>NZ_CP045418.1:230000-3231996 GCF_009363775.1 Pseudoalteromonas sp. THAF3
ACTTTGACTGAATATGGGGGGACCATCCTCCAAGGCTAAATACTCCCAACTGACCGATAGTGAACCAGTACCGTGAGGGAAAGGCGAAAAGAACCCCTGTGAGGGGAGTGAAATAGAACCTGAAACCGTGTACGTACAAGCAGTAGGAGCCCTTCGAGGGTGACTGCGTACCTTTTGTATAATGGGTCAGCGACTTATATTTTGTAGCGAGGTTAACCGAATAGGGTAGCCGTAGTGAAAGCGAGCGTTAACTGCGCGTTGAGTTGCAAGGTATAGACCCGAAACCCGGTGATCTAGCCATGGGCAGGTTGAAGATTGAGTAACATCAATTGGAGGACCGAACCCACTAACGTTGAAAAGTTAGGGGATGACCTGTGGCTTGGAGTGAAAGGCTAATCAAACCGGGAGATAGCTGGTTCTCCCCGAAATCTATTTAGGTAGAGCCTCGGACGAATACCATTGGGGGTAGAGCACTGTTTGGGCTAGGGGGTCATCCCGACTTACCAACCCCATGCAAACTCCGAATACCAATGAGTACTATCCGGGAGACACACGGTGGGTGCTAACGTCCATCGTGGAGAGGGAAACAACCCAGACCGCCAGCTAAGGTCCCAAAGTGTATGTTAAGTGGGAAACGATGTGGGAAGGCTAAAACAGCTAGGAGGTTGGCTTAGAAGCAGCCACCCTTTAAAGAAAGCGTAATAGCTCACTAGTCGAGTCGGCCTGCGCGGAAGATGTAACGGGGCTAAACATACCACCGAAGCTGCGGCTGCAACTTTATGTTGCGGGGTAGGGGAGCGTTGTGTAAGTGGCTGAAGGTGTGCCGGGAGGCATGCTGGACATATCACAAGTGCGAATGCTGACATGAGTAACGATAATGCGGGTGAAAAACCCGCACGCCGGAAGACCAAGGGTTCCTATCCCATGTTAATCAGGGTAGGGTGAGTCGACCCCTAAGGCGAGGCCGAAAGGCGTAGTCGATGGGAAACGGGTTAATATTCCCGTACTTGGTATAGATGCGATGGGGGGACGGAGAAGGCTAGGCAGGCACGGCGTTGGTTGTCCGTGTGAAAGGCAGTAGGCTTGAATCTTAGGTAAATCCGGGATTCTTTAAGGCTGAGAGTCGAGACGACACTCTACGGAGTGGAAGCTGTTGGTGCCATACTTCCAGGAAAAGCCTCTAAGCTTCAGTCTATATCGAATCGTACCCTAAACCGACACAGGTGGTCAGGTAGAGAATACTAAGGCGCTTGAGAGAACTCGGGTGAAGGAACTAGGCAAAATAGTACCGTAACTTCGGGAGAAGGTACGCCCACATTAGGTGAAGGACCTGCGTCTGGAGCTGAAGTGGGTCGCAGTGACCAGGTGGCTGGGACTGTTTATTAAAAACACAGCACTGTGCTAAATCGTGAGATGACGTATACGGTGTGACACCTGCCCGGTGCCGGAAGGTTAATTGATGGGGTTAGACTTTGTCGAAGCTCTTGATCGAAGCCCCGGTAAACGGCGGCCGTAACTATAACGGTCCTAAGGTAGCGAAATTCCTTGTCGGGTAAGTTCCGACCTGCACGAATGGTGTAACCATGGCCACGCTGTCTCCACCCGAGACTCAGTGAAATTGAAATCGCAGTGAAGATGCTGTGTACCCGCGGCTAGACGGAAAGACCCCGTGAACCTTTACTACAGCTTGGCACTGAACATTGAGCCTACATGTGTAGGATAGGTGGGAGGCTTTGAAGTGGTTACGCCAGTAATCATGGAGCCATCCTTGAAATACCACCCTTGTATGTTTGATGTTCTAACGTTGGCCCCTGAATCGGGGTTGCGGACAGTGCCTGGTGGGTAGTTTGACTGGGGCGGTCTCCTCCCAAAGAGTAACGGAGGAGCACGAAGGTTGGCTAAGTACGGTCGGACATCGTACGGTTAGTGTAATGGTAGAAGCCAGCTTAACTGCGAGACAGACACGTCGAGCAGGTACGAAAGTAGGTCATAGTGATCCGGTGGTTCTGAATGGAAGGGCCATCGCTCAACGGATAAAAGGTACTCCGGGGATAACAGGCTGATACCGCCCAAGAGTTCATATCGACGGCGGTGTTTGGCACCTCGATGTCGGCTCATCACATCCTGGGGCTGAAGTCGGTCCCAAGGGTATGGCTGTTCGCCATTTAAAGTGGTACGCGAGCTGGGTTTAGAACGTCGTGAGACAGTTCGGTCCCTATCTGCCGTGGGCGTTTGAGAATTGAGAGGGGCTGCTCCTAGTACGAGAGGACCGGAGTGGACGAACCGCTGGTGTTCGGGTTGTTTTGCCAAAGGCATTGCCCGGTAGCTACGTTCGGAATCGATAACCGCTGAAAGCATCTAAGCGGGAAGCGAGCCTCGAGATGAGTTCTCACTTGGCGTTTAACGCCACTAAAGGGCCGTTGAAGACGACAACGTTGATAGGCAGGATGTGGAAGCGCTGCAAGGCGTTAAGCTAACCTGTACTAATTACCCGTGAGGCTTAACCATACAACGCCAAAGTGGTTTGTATGTGACTGTTTAAGCACAGAAGTTAAGAGACTAAAGTAGAGTTACTTATACAGCTTTCCAAATGACTAACACGCCGTGTTAGCCCAAGTTTATGCTTGGTGATAATAGCGTTCTGGACCCACCTGACCCCATGCCGAACTCAGAAGTGAAACGGAACTGCGCCGATGATAGTGTGGGTTCGCCCATGTGAAAGTAGGTCATCACCAGGCTCCTAATTAGAGAGACCCGTTGCACCAGTGCAGCGGGTTTTTTTATGCCTGTAGGCCAGGCCTCAGCCTTGCAACATCTTAGTCAGGGTAAAACCCTGACCCACAACACAGTGTCACCGGTCATCGCACCCTCAGGCTAGGCGCTCACTTGGCAATATGCCACTCTCCCTTCGCAGAGTGCCTCATGGGTGCTATCTTACTGTTTACTATAGAGCAATTGAGTATTGAGAAATGGGAGAACTCTATCATTGGTTTGACTTGCTAGGAGTCGCAGTCTTCGCTATTTCCGGCACTTTGTTGGCGCACGAAAAATCAATGGATGGCTTTGGTGTTATTGTACTCGCTTCGGTCACAGCAATAGGCGGCGGTACACTGCGAGATCTCATTCTCGATATGCCAGTGTTTTGGGTGCATGACACCAGTTACTTTATAACCATATTAGTGACAGTGGCGATAACTATAGTGTGGTTAAACATCCGCCAAAGCTTTCCTCATTTCTTACTGCAATTGGCAGATGCGCTGGGGATAGCTTTCTTTGCAATCATGGGGGCGCAAAAGGCATTGGGAGCAGGGGTGCCAGTGATGACGGCGGTGATCATGGGAGTCTTGACTGGCTGTTTTGGCGGTATGATCCGTGATGTGTTAGCAAGAGAAGTCCCTATGCTGCTTAAAGGGCCGCTTTATGCTATTGCCTGTGCTATTGGGGCTGGCTTGTATGCACAACTAGTTAGTATGGAAATAAATCAACAGCTTGCTATGTGGGTTGGTGGGCTGACGACACTGATGGTGCGCCTTGCCGCTATAAGGTGGCAATTAAGCTTACATGTTTTCCGCTATCACAACTAAACTGTATAGAGAACTAACTAGTGTAGGAACAAGGATGTGTCACTGGCTCATGTATTTACTCGTGCTCAAGTCGGTATAGAAACACCACAGGTGACGGTTGAGGTTTATCTTGGCTCTGGGTTGCCCGCATTTAATATAGTTGGGCTTCCTGAGACTTCGGTTAAAGAAGCCAAAGATCGGGTACGCAGCGCATTGGAGAACAGTCACTTTGTGTTCCCCAGTCAAAGAATAACGGTGAATTTAGCCCCCGCTGACTTACCTAAGGAGGGTGGCCGTTATGACTTGGCTATCGCTATAGGCATACTTATCGCCTCTGGGCAGCTAACGGTGTCGCAACCCTTGGCTTGTGAGTTTTTAGCAGAGCTTGGGTTAGATGGTAAGTTAAGGCCTGTACGTGGGGTGTTACCGGCAATGATGGCGGTGAAAAATGCGCAGCGTACAGCATATTTGAGTTCAGAAAATGAAAGGGAAGCTGAACTTGTCGCTGATGCGCAGTGTAAATGTGCAAGTTCACTGCACCAAGTTTGGCTAGACCTCAATAATCAGCAGTCGCTACCTTTGCTCCTGCCACAGTCCGAGATGGTTAATGCCAGCCCTGAACTGCCAGTTGATTTTAGTGAGGTGAAGGGCCAAGAGTTGGCGAAACGTGTACTCGAGATAGCTGCTGCCGGCGGACACAATGTCTTGTTTACAGGCCCTCCTGGTACTGGAAAATCAATGTTAGCGCAGCGCATGGCAACGATTATGCCACGGATGACGACGGAGCAGGCATTACAGACCGCAGCCGTATATTCGGTTTCAGGGCACGATATTGATTTGGCGAGTTGGCGGCAGCGACCTTTTCGTTCTCCACATCATACCTGCTCAGCAGTAGCCCTTGTTGGCGGCTCATCAAAGCCAAAGCCCGGAGAAATATCACTGGCACACAACGGTGTGTTGTTTCTTGATGAGTTGCCAGAGTTTGAGCGCAAAGTTATTGATAGTCTGCGTGAGCCCATGGAAACAGGTGTCGTCACTATCTCTAGAGCCGCGATTCAAGTTGAGTTCCCTGCGCGCTTTCAACTTATTGCAGCGTTAAACCCAAGCCCAACAGGACATCATACCGACAAAAGAGCCAACCCTGAGCAAGTGCTCCGCTATTTGTCTCGTATTTCTGGGCCATTTGTTGACCGCATAGACTTACAGATAGAGTTATCTAGAATCCCCAGCACTGAGTTATTGAAAGACAGTAAACAAGAGTCAAGTGCTACGGTCAGGAAGCGCGTTGAGCAAGCTTATGAATTCCAGCTGCAGCGCCAAGGGGTTGTGAATGCCTTATTATCCAATAAAGAGCTCAGCCAACACTGTCGGTTAGATGCGAAAAGTCATGAATATTTGGCGCTAGCCAGTGAGCGCTTACAGTTATCTCCGCGCTCGCACCATCGTGTGATAAAAGTAGCCCGAACTATTGCCGATTTGAATACGATGACGAATATCCAAGTAGAGCACATTAAAGAAGCGCTAAGCTACCGTGCCTTTGAACGTCTACTGGCTCGGCTTGGGGAATAGCCATTGCGCGGTTATTTACCAGCTGTTAACATTGGCGCTTAGAACTGCTAGGAGTGAACAATGAAAGCGTGGATTTTAACCGTAGCGCTTGCCCCCATGTTAAGCTGGGGTAATGCCAATGAAGCGATGGACCTGTATTTAAATCAAGATTATCAACGCGCCTTTACTCTTTTTGAAAAGACGGCCGAGTTAGGCGATGGTCGCAGCCAATTTAACTTAGCTGTACAGTACCTACGTGGTCAAGGTGTTAAGGCCGACCCCGTTAAAGCGTATGCATATTTCTCCGTGGCCATGGCCAACGATTTCAAAATGGCGCAACAGGCCCGAAAGTCTGTTATTAAGCGTCTAAGCAGTGATGAATTACAACGGGCACAGCGCCTAGCTCAGCAGCTGATTGCCGAGATTGGTCGTCAAGGTAGCGCCACTGTGCGCTATGAACTAAGCCGTGCACTGACATATAACCCCGCACCAAGCAAACGCATTAATCCACCCACTGAATACCCTAGCGGACTAAAGAGCGATGGGGTCCCTGGTGTCGCGAGCTATATTTTTGATATAGATAGTCAAGGTATTCCGAGGGATTATATTTTACTGCACAGCTACCCTGCACCAGAGTTCGCACAAAGTATTGCCGAAAAGCTGGATGAGACACGATTTAGTTATTCAGGTGAAGTATTTCATAATGCGGTTATACGAGGGGTGTTTAGTGGCTCACCTGATAGCGAGGTGATGCAGCAGTTACGCACAAAGCAGCAACACTTATTACAGCAAGCCCGGCGTGGAGATGTTGATGCTCAAGCTGAGTTGGCTGAACTGCTAAGAGTACTCGATTATCAACCTGAGTTATGGCCAGTGGATAGCGACGTGCAAGTTGTGGCAAAGCAAGCGCCAATGGTTCGTTTTAATTCGATTATACAGCCTGATTTCACTCCTACAAAAACGATTGACCCCAGTTACTATAATTTCAACTACCTAGTGAACGTTGATAATCAGGGGCGTGTTCAAGAAGTGTCGGCTTTGGAGCATATTGATATCCCCAGTCAATTAGACGAGCATGCGCGGGAAGTGATGAGTCAGTGGTCACTGGGTGCAGAGCAGGGATTGTTGGGTGATAGTAACTGGTATTTAGCACGGTTTTTTTACAACAACCAAGAACAACAGGCGAGCTATGAGAACCACAGCGTAGTAGCTTACGCTGATGTAAAACCTTTGGTTAATAAAGAGAAGGAGCAGCAATGGCGCTATTGGCAGCTCAAAGCAGCGGCAGCTGGGCATAGCGATATGCTTTATCAGCTCGGAATTAACTGTAACCAACGATTGCTACTCGAAGCCGCCGAGCGCCAGCATAGTCGTGCCCAGCTCCAGCTTGGTCGCTGTTTACTTACGCAAGCATCAGGGCAACGAGAGCAATTAGAGCTAGCTCGCTACTGGCTTAATGAGGCCGCTAAGCAGGGTGAGTTAATCGCAATGCGAGAGTTAGCGGGGTGGTATGTTCGTTACTCGGATAATGGCGCACAGCTCAAAAATGCTATTGCCCTTGCGGAGCAGGTCAGTGATGAGACCGACCATCCTTTAGCGTACGCCTATTTAGCGGCCGCCCACGCGAAGTTAGGTAATTTTGATGAGGCGATCGACTACCAAGAACAGGCTTTGAGTGAAGCAGAAGATCAGTCTTATGCGCAACAGCCTTTTGAGCAAACTCTAGCGGCTTATCAAAAAGGGCAGCTCATTTTTTAGCTAGAAGAGAGCATATAACCCTTGCCACGAACAGTGACAATACGTTTTTGCTCTTTTTCATCCCCTAGCTTTTTGCGTAACCTGCCGATAAGAACATCTACCGTTCTATCGGTTGGGCTCCAATCTGGCTGGCCTATTTCTTCCGATACTTTTTCCCGTGATGTGGCCTTGCCAGCATTGGCAATTAGGCAAATAAGCACCTTGTGCTCGGCTTCGGTTAGGCGCATCTCCTCACCTGTTGCGGTAACGAGAGTGCGATTATCTGGATGAAGCTTGAAATCTGCATATTCAATGTACTCGGTAGAGTCTTCTTGACTTGCCGAGCCGTTTAAGCGCTTATAAACCGCACGCATTCTTAACTCGAGCTCTAACAAATCGACAGGCTTACAAATATAGTCGTCTGCGCCTTGTGCAAGTCCGGCAATACGATCGGATTGTGAGTCTCGGCTTGAGAGCACGATAACGCCGATTTCTGTCAAGGTAGTCAGCTCTCTAGCCAACATCAGGCCGTCCTGCTCTGGTAGTACAATATCGACAATGGCCAGTTGAATCGGCTGCTGGCCAGTTGCTTGTGAGGCTTGAACCATAGGCAAAGCATTACTACCCGTAGTATCTACGTGGATAGTAAACTCAGTGCCCGTGAAGTGATTCTCTATGCGCTTTACCAGCAACTCATCATCTTCAACAAGTAATACATTAATCGACATTCAAATACACCTAGAATCAAACAGACAGCAGCGACTGCATTCAATATTATCAGCTTGCTCAATGGGAACAAATTTCAACCATACTTTACGATAAAGTTGAAGTTTTTGCATTATTCTCTGGCTGCATGGGGGCAGCCTAGGAAAGAAGAATATCTGAATGTTGGTTCAATAAACAGTAGTTGGCACGCTTAGATTGTTAACAACTGTTTCAAAGGTGGGTTCACTCAGTTGCTAGCTTGTGTTGTTTGTTGTTCAAGCCAGACGAGTAAATCCTCTCGAGAAAGCGGCTTGCACACCAGTGGCCCCTGAACATACATATGTGGAAAGCGTTGAGCTAAGTAGTCTAACTCCTGCGTGCTGCTTAATCCAACGGCACATAAGCGTAACTTGCGGTCAGTGGCCAAATCATCCAAGCGATAGACTATCTGTTGCGCAAAATTGTCGCGTTCAATATGAGAAATGAGAGGTTGTCCCACTTTGATTTCATCAAGTGGCAAACTCCTCAGTTGCTCCTCCTCAGTAAAACCACTGCCGAAGTCGTCTAAAGAAAGCTCAAATCCACGCATCTTCAAGCGGCTAATGGTCTCTAGAATATGCTTATCATTAAGTGGCTGATGCTCTGTCATTTCAATTAAGATGTCTGCTGGAGCAAGCTGATTAAGTGATAATATTAACGCTAACTTGTCAGGACAACTAAGGTCTGCGAGCTGGCAAGGGTGGAGGTTAATTGCCAATTTTAGGTGCGAGCCATAAGCGTGCCGAAAAGAACTTAAATCTTTGGCAGCCTTCTCAATTAGCTGAAAGGTCAATAAGTTAAGTAACTCATTGTCACGAGCAACGTCAACGAAGCACTCAGGCATGGAATCACTATCTTGATAGCGGGGAAGTATGCGTGACATCACTTCTAGGCTCACCACTTTACCGTTACTAATGTGTCGCTTGGGCTGGTAAAGAGGAAGGACACGGCTGTGACTAATGGCGTCTAAAAGAGCGATTTCAGAAACGGTGCGCAAAGGGTCTCTAGAAGAAGCATGTAAACATTCAAGTTTCTGAATTAGGTGCTCAACATAATGCAAGTGCACGGGTTTTTCTATATTTCCCAACAAATGCACTTGGTGCTGCCTAGCTACGCGTGCTGCAAGGGCTATGATCTCTGGATGCATCTCGGATACAATGACAACAGCTCCTCCGTATTTGAGCTCTCCGAGTTTACGCATAAAAGCCATACCGTCCATGCCGGGCATGTTCAGATCTGTTAACACAATATCGTAAAGACTAGGTGCTTTTTCGATCGCCGCATAGGCCGACTCAGCGTCATCGAATGTAGACACTTCCTCAATACCTAGCTCATTAAACACCGCCCGCAGCACCACTAAAATGGCTGGTGAGTCGTCGACGATGGCAACACGGTATTTATGTTGCAGATTGGCTTGCGTGTAGGTTTTCATCCATTCTCCCTCTAATCCCTTATTGTAATGTAGAAGTGGTTGCTAAGCCCTGCAACTAAATGACACGAGAATTATTGGTAATTATCTAAAAACCCATCCTTTTGTATTGCTTTATGCCACTGTTAGCAAAATAACACTGATGTAGCCACCAGTGATTAGTAATTGAATGATACAAAAGCCCATAATGTCTTTTGCTTTTAACCCAGCAATCGCCAGTACAGGGATAGCCCAAAAAGGTTGAATAAGGTTAGTCCAAGCGTCTCCCCAAGCGACAGCCATAGCAACCGAAGCGATAGGGACTTCCAACGCTTGTGCGGCAGGAATAACAAGAGGTGCTTGAAGCGCCCACTGGCCTCCTCCTGAGGGGACAAATATGTTGACCAATCCAGCGCTCAAGAAACTTAAAAGAGGCAACGTTTGACTATTCGCTAAAGACATCAGTGCGGCCGATATATTCTCAGCAAGTCCGCTCTCACTCATTATGGCCATCAGCCCTGCATAGAAAGGAAACTGGATAACAATGCCACTGCCACTGCGAACAGCCTCATACAGATGCTCAAGCAGAGAGTGTGTGCTGTGATGTAGTAAAAAAGCGCAAAATAAAAACAGCGCAATAACGACGTTAAGATTAAGCCCGCCCTGCTGTTGCACAAAGAAATGAGCTAGGTAGCTGAGACCCAGTAAGCCAACTACAACACACGGCCAACGAGCGTGGTCTATTCCTTTAGCTGGCGGCTTTACAGTTGTATCCTTGGATTGTAAACGTGTACGGTCTACATAAACGCTGTGCTGAGGCTTAGGTAATAATAAATAATTGATAGTAGGTAGTAAGATAGATAACCCTAGCAATAAAGACAGGTTCAGGATTGAAAATAGCGTATCACTCGTGGGTAGAAGACCAATTTCACTTTCGCTGAAGTGTCCCGGTGTCGCTATAGTCAATGGCACAGAACCAGAGAGCCCACCATGCCAAACAATAAACCCTGAGTAAGCGCTGGCCACTAAGACGCGATAGTCGATACGGCAGTATTGTGCCACGGCTTTGGCAAATAATGCACCAGCGACCAAGCCAAAGCCCCAGTTAATCCAACTTGCTAGCATAGCTACAAAGGTTGTTACTATGACTGCTAAAGCAGGTGATTTTAATCGCCGCGCCACGGCATGTAAGTACCGTGATACAACGGGCGTTGTGGCCAATAGGTAGCCGCTGACTAACACCAATAACATCTGCATTGCAAAGCTCAGTAGGTTGCTTAAGCCACTTCCCCACATAGTCAATATGGCAGTTGGCGAGTGAGGTGTAGACAACAAAGCACTGAACATCGCTAAGAATGTAAGCAAGATTACTATAACAAGAGGGTCGGGTAAGTACTTTTCTACTAGCGCTGCGAGTGGGCGAGATAATGTTGTTAACATAGCCTGATGATGTATTTTTATTCTGTATGAACCTGTATTAACATATTTCATGGTCAGCAAAAAAGGCTAACTTTTAGCATGAACAACTAAATTATGCTTTTGTTATCCAAGCGTTTATTTTTAACCTATTGAAAATAAGGCTATTTTTACTTGGCCTGAAACTTGATAAGTAAAAGAGAAACTAACTATATATTGAGGTAATTATGTCAGGACAAGGCTCTGGTGGTAATGTCATTGCGGCGCTATGTAACGTGTTTTTCCCTGGGTTAGGACAACTTGTTCAAGGTCGCATCTTAGCCGCGCTGCTTTTTGCGATTTTTGTTTTCGGTGGTGCGGCACTGTGGTGGTTGATTGTACCGGGTATCATCGCCGCAATTGCTTATGTGTGGGCCATTATCGACGCTGCGAAGTATCGCCGAGATTATTAGAATAGCCGCGATAATATACCCCTCAATAATGAGGGGTGTTTATTTTGTTATCAATTTAGCAACATGGTAAGGTTAAAAATTTTATTGTTGCTTAAAAAACACCTATTCACGCGTTCTACTTATAAACTCCTTTTATTTGTAAATAAATATCGAAAATATAAGTTCTATTCTCATTAATTTAACATTTTTGGCTTTTATTGTTCTGCTTTTGGTACTTTGATATGGCTCGTAACGCCATGTGAATGTTGAGTTTTTATTCTTTGTGATTAATATTATGTTCACCTTGTTATCTCAAGGTGAACATAATATTAGGTTTGTTTTTATTATATATCTATAATGGAAACCTTACAGGGAAAGACAAAATGAAAAACTATAGCAAATTATCAACAGGTATAAAGTTGGCGCTCTGTGCGGCTAGCTTAGGTGCATACTCCGGTTTATCCCATGCGGCTGAGGAAGGTGTTGAAGAAGTAGAGCGTATTCAGGTTACCGGATCGCGGATTCGTTCAGCCGAAGCAATGTCAGCTTCACCGATTCAAGTACTTGACGGTGCCAGTATTGATAAGTCTGGTACTCTAAACCTACAAGACTTATTAATGGAAAATCCAACCTTTGGTACTCCAGCAATAAGTCGAACTAACTCTAACTTCTCTACATCCAGTGGCGGTGTTGCTACTGTCGATCTACGTAACTTGGGTACAGCGCGTACCCTAGTGCTAGTTAATGGTCGTCGCTACGTTTCAGGTGTTCCTGGCAGCTCGGCTGTCGATTTAAATACTATCCCAGCGCAATTTGTTGAACGCGTAGAAATTATGACCGGTGGTGCGTCTTCGGTATATGGTTCAGATGCTGTGGCTGGTGTTGTTAACTTTGTGCTCAAAGATGATTTTGAAGGTATAGAGTTTGAAGGTTAGTATGGGGAATCTGCAGAGGGTGACAACACTGAGAAGCAGTTTTCTGTAACAACCGGAACAACAACCTCTGATGGTGCAGGTCAAGTTATGTTCCACCTCGGCTATTCTGACCAGGGTGCAGTATATTCACGTGACCGTGATATCTCAGCTGTTGACCAAATTTCGGCTATCTATTTCAACGACCCGTATGAAAACCCAGGTTCAATTTTTGAATATGTCCGCCCTTACTACTCAAGCTTCTCACCTCAGGGTCGCTTTGATGCTGGCGATACACGTTTCACTTTTGATGAAAACAACAACTTAAAAGAAGGTTTTGACACCAACGGTGATAACGGTCCTGCCGATGGCTTTAACCGTTCTGGACGTCGTACTATTGCGATCCCAACCGAACGTTACCTTTTCGCATCCAATGGTAGTTATGAGCTTGATGATAACCATAAGTTCTTTTACGAAGCGACCTATGCAGCGACAACATCGGTAACTGAACTCGAGCCTTTCCCGTTCGCATCAGATGATATTTACAGCAATGGTCGGGTACCTATTGAGTTTATGCGAAACGGTGAGCTTCTGCGTAACCCATATGTTCCAGATGCCATTTATAACAGCGCTACAGACACTGATGGCGATGGTATGAGGGATATTTTCTTCGCTAAGCGTCTAGCTGACATTGGTAACCGAGGCTATCAGGCTGATCGTGATACCTTCCGCTTTACCACTGGTTTTGAAGGCCAAATCAGTGATAACTGGTATTATGATGCTTATTACATCTACGGCAAAACGAAAGAAAACCAAGTTTCTAATGGCCTAGTTAACGTGCAGAACTTCCGCTATGCATTAGAAGCGGTTACAGATACCCAAGATCTGGATGGCGATGGCATTACAGACGAAGCAATCTGTCTTGATGAGACAGCACGTGGTTTCGGGTGTACACCAATTAATGTATTTGGTTTTAACTCAATCACTAGCGACGCATTCGACTATGTTAAAGCGCCAAGTATGTTGTCAACGCGAGTAGAGCAGGAAATTATTGGTGCTAACTTCACTGGTGAGCTATTTGAACTGCCTGCTGGTTATGTTGGTGTGGCGTTCGGTGCAGAGTACCGTGAAGAGTTCTCACGCAGTGAGTTTGATGCCCTGCAGCAAGCTGGCTTGAACGCAGGTAATGCTATTCCTGCTACAGAGGGTGAGTTTGACGTTACCGAATATTATGTTGAAGCGAACGTCCCTGTATTAGATAGCTTGTCACTCAAAGCAGCAGTGCGCCTTTCTGACTATTCTACAGTAGGCAATACTGAAAGCTGGAACGTGGGCTTAGATTGGACAGTCGTTGATGGTGTGCGTGTTCGTGCAACGCGCGCTCGTTCAACTCGTGCTCCTAACATCGACGAGTTGTACTCACCACCTAGCCAGACTTTCCCAAGTGATCTTATCGACCCTTGTAATGGTGTCACTGCTTCTTCAAGCGGCGCTGCAGCAGATGCATGTCGTGCTGATGCTGGCGTAGCTGCGAACATCGCTGAAAACGGTGAGTTCACACTGAATCAATCTGATATTCAAGGTATCAGTGGTTTCGACCGTGGTAACACTGAGCTTACCGAGGAAGTGGGTGACTCTTTCACGGTCGGTATCGTGTTAACTCCTGAGAACATTATCTCAGGCCTAGATATCACTATCGATTATTTCGATATTGAAATCGAAGATGCAATCGTATCAACTCCTCGTCAATTCATTCTTGATCAATGTTATGGCGGTGGTGATACAAGCTTCTGTGATTTCATAACACGTCGTCCAACGAATGCTGGTAATAACAGTGCGGGCTCTATTGAGTTTATCGATTCAGGCCAATCAAACAGTGGTGGTACCGCAACTGAGGGTGTCGACTTAACTGCAACTTACTCAACTGACCTAGGTCCAGGTATGTTCAAGTCGCGTCTAGCTTATACTTACCTAATTGATGGTTACGATATTCCATTACCAGGTGCTGATAAGGACAACTGGGCGGGAGAAATTGGTTACTCTGAGCACAAAGCAAACTGGACGTTTGGCTATGATGTCGATGATTTCAGTTTCAACTGGTCAATGACCTATATTGGCGCAGCTGACTTTGATGATCAATTCTTAGCTGGCCTTGTAAGCGACAGTGCGCCAGATGGTTTACCTGCAGGTTATATCGGTATTGGCAGTGAGGTGTATCACGATATTCAGCTATCTTACTACATCACTGAGCAATACGAGCTATATGGTGGTGTTGATAACTTACTTGATAACGAAGCACCACGTATCTTAACGGGTATATCAGGTAATGACACTGGCACAGAAACTGATGCGGGTACTTATGACCCTATCGGTCAGCGCTTCTATGTTGGTATTAGAGCTAAGTTCTAATTATTACTGTTAAAGTGCATTATTAAGCCCCTCGCAGAGGGGCTTTTTTATGAGCTTAATACAGCCAGCCATAAAACAAAGCTCACCACACTTAATAGCGTGCTGAGCACAACCGCACTGGCTAAGGTGGCTGACTCTCGTTGCAATTGTTTGCTCACCAAATACGCATTAACCCCTAAAGGAGAGGCGCTAAGTAGCACCAAAAGCAAGATTTGCTCTTGGGCTAAAGCAAATCCGTAGGTCGCGGTTAGGTACACAAGCGTCGGCAATACTGCGAGCTTTAACAAGGTTAACGTAAGAGCCGATTTGATGCCTGGCTTGATCTGATAATGGTGCAGGTTTGCCCCAAGCACAAATAAGGCGCCGGCGATGGCTGGCTCTGCCAATAATGTCAGTCCTTCATTGATTACCTTGGGTAGCGCTAAATTGACTGCATTCGCTAACAGCCCTAGGGCAATTGCCAGTATTACCGGGTTGATAACTAATTGCCGGATGATGTTTGGCCAAGTAACGCGCTGCTCTTTACCGGCGAAGCTGTAAGTTAGCAAAAACAATAACGCACTATGAAAGGTAATGATGACGAAAACCGTTGCGGCTACGTGCTTACCGAGTGCTTGCATCGCGATAGGTAAACCGATAAGTACAGTATTGGAATAACACGCCCCAAGCGCGCGAATGGCGCTTATACTCCACTGCCCACAGCGGCACCGATAAAACCCCAGTACCAGTAGATACAGGCCGATAACGGGAAGATAGAAGCTAAGCATGACATCGAGGCTGACTGCTTTGCTGAGCTCAGCTTGGGACATATTAACAAACAAAAAAGCCGGAATGCTGATGTAAAATACAAAGCGGCTTATACCACTAAGATGCTCGGCTGTTAAAAACGAGCGTGCTGCACTAATGTAACCGGCTGTCGCCACGAAAATGAGTGGGAAAATTATTGCTAGGGTGTTGAACATAATCGATATAGGAAGCCGACAGGGTAGGCGTATACTAACATGATGCCGTTAGTGCTGATATCGCAGTACAATGAGCAGCTCGATTTAGCGTATCGATATTGCTATTATGCGCGCCGCATCTTTTTGGCAGCACTATTATGGAATACCAACTCTACTCAGACCCAACATGGGGTAAGCGGGTAAAAATATCTGACGAACACCGGCTTATTGCCCGTTGGTTCAATGACGAGCTCTATGAAAACGATGAGCTCATTGAAGCGTTTTTTACCGCTCTTGATAGCACTGCAGAGCAGCTCGTGCAGGGACGAGAAATGAGGTTGCTACTCGGTGATGGTGAGGCGTGTTTTCAAAGTCATGGCTTATTTCATGACGACGAGCAGACATTGGCGCTTTATAGTGGGGATGACCTCGCACTTGATGAATCGGAGCTGCAAGCATGGTGCGGAGTCGAGGATTTACGTGCGTTAGCGAGTGCGTGGCGGCATTTTCGCTAAGGAGTATGGCGCTCTAACAGGCTACTGAGGCGGGCGATGCGCTCGCTCATACCGAGTATCAATTGATCTTTTATTTTCTCACGCACCACCACAGGTAATTTAGTTAAAGCCAGTGGCTCAATGGCTAACACTATGGTGTCGGTGAGCGCTTTGGCATTGGTGCTGCGCTCGCGGTGGGCAATAAATGCACCTTCACCGACAAAGTCGCCAGGTCGAATATGGCCCAGTTCTTTATGGTCAGATTGGCGGAACACTACCAGCTCGCCGCTTAACACGATATATAACTGCTGGCTTTGTTCGTGCAACTTGAATACGTAGCGCCCTTGTTGGCATAAATACAGCTGCGAGAATGACTCTAAGAGCATTTGCCGCTCGGCTAACTCAAAGCTACGGAAGAAAGGCACGCGATTGATAATCTCCATGCGTTTATACATGGCTATATGTTCAATCAGCTTCATGCCTATCCTCTTCGTCGGTGCGTTAATTGGCGTTTATATTGCGCTCTTTTAGCTTACGCGTCAACGTGTTGCGGCCCCAACCGATGCGTTGAGCAGCATCCTGTTTATGCCCTCCACAGCTTGCAAGGGCCGATTTAATCAGCCTTGTTTCCAGCTGTGCCTGAATTTCTGGCCAGACATTGTCTTTGCCTTGCTTAAACTCATTGTTTAGCCATTGTTGGAATAAGTCCAACCAATCGGCATCAACTTGAGACGTTTGCGCATTGAGTATTTCTGGCGGCAAGTCTTCTGCGGTTACGTACTCACCGGGAGCCATTACCGTTAGCCAGCGACAGGTGTTTTCAAGTTGCCGCACATTTCCAGGCCAATTGAACAAGCGCATTTGATCGCATGCTTGAGGGCTTAGCGTCTTGCTATCAATTTTTAACTCTTGTGCGCTTTTATTGAGGAAGTACTCTGCCAGTTGCTCTATGTCCTCTGGACGTTCTCGCAAAGCTGGCAGCTTTAAGCGAACCACATTTAAGCGGTGGAACAAGTCTTCTCGAAACTTACCTTGTTGAGCTAAACGCTCTAAATCCTGGTGAGTGGCAGCGATGATGCGCACATCAACTTTTATACTTTGATGGCCGCCCACACGGTAGAATTCGCCATCGGCGAGTACACGCAGTAGGCGAGTTTGCACATCAAGTGGCATATCGCCAATTTCATCAAGGAAGAGCGTTCCGCCATTTGCTTGTTCAAAGCGCCCTTTACGAACGCTGTCAGCCCCAGTAAACGCGCCTTTCTCGTGACCAAATAACTCTGACTCCACCAAATCCTTAGGGATGGCCGCCATATTTAAGGCGATAAACGGATTGTCTTTACGTGGGCTGTGCTGGTGTAAGGCACTGGCAACCAGCTCTTTACCGGTGCCAGACTCGCCATTGATAAGTACGCTCATGCTTGATGCGCTCAACTTGCCAATGGCGCGAAACACCTCTTGCATGGCGGGGGCTTCCCCGATAATAACTGAACGCTTTTGTTCACTATTGGCCTTTTTCGCTTTTTTCTGCGAATGCGCACGCATGGCTCGCTCAACAACACTAACAGCTTCTTCTAGGTCGAAGGGCTTAGCTAGGTATTCAAAGGCGCCTTTTTGGAATGCCTGCACTGCAGAGTCTAAATCTGAGTGGGCTGTCATAATGATCACCGGCAGGTTGGGGTTATCTTCGCTGATCTGCTCCAACAAGCGCATGCCATCCATACCCGGCATGCGCACATCCGAGAGCAATACGGCCGGTTTTGAAAACTCCAAGGCACTGAGTACATCATGAGCGTTGGCGAAACTTTCTACCTCATAGCCTGCACGGGAGAGTGCTTTTTGTAATACAAAGCGAATTGACGCATCATCATCGACTAGCCAAACAGATTTCATCGTATACCTCGTGGCCCAATTACAGTGGCAAGTATAGTGTAAACTCGGTATGGCCCGGCCAGCTATCGCATTCGATAAACCCTTGGTGTTGGTCTATGAGAGTTTGGGCGATAGATAACCCTAACCCTGAGCCCCCCTCTTTATTGGTCACCATGGGGTAGAACAAGGTCTCTCTAACCTCGGGAGCAATGCCCGGGCCGTTATCAGTTATTTTGATCTGCAGGGCTTTCTTTAGTGTCGTATCGTGTCGGCGTACATGGTATCGCACTCGGGTTTTAACATTAATATGACCCCCTTCACTGAGTGCTTGCATAGCATTGCGCACGATATTGAGAAGCACTTGTTGCAACTTATCACCATCAGCTTTTACATCTGGAATGCTCGGATCATAATCTTTGTGCAAGGTAATTGCCTTGCTGCTATCCAAAGTGCAAAGGCGTAAAACATTCTCCAGTGTTTGGTGAATATTAATAGCCTGTTTTTGTAAACGCTGATTCGGGCCGAGTAACTTGTCTACTAAATGGCGTAAACGGTCAGCCTCATCAATAATAAGCTGTGCACATTCATCCCGCTCCTGCTGATCAACCTCATATTGCAATAATTGCGCCGCTCCGCGTATTCCTCCTAAAGGATTTTTAATTTCATGAGCAAGGTTACGAATTAAGGTACGCGCCGCTTGGTGTTGATGCATTTGGTTAGACGCCTGATCAAGGCGAATTTCTTCGTCGGTTTGGCGAATTTCAAACAGCAGAAAATACTGATCTTGGTGGCTTAAACGCCGACAGTTGAGCGCCAAATTGGCATGGCGAGAGTCTACGAATACCACGTCAGCTCTGTGTTGGTGGCAATCTACCCCTTGTTTAAGGGTATAGTCAGCGATGCGCTCTAATTCTACCGAGTGGTAATTAAATAATGCTTTGAAAGGCTGGCCCACGATGCGCTTTAAGCCTAGCCCAAGGAGTTCGGTACAGCTGGTATTGGCATACACCAGATTGAAATCTTGGTCTAAGACTAAAATAGCGGTATGTAGGTTTTCCCACATTTGTTGGAAAAAATCACGAGGAAGCTTCATTATCAATTTCGGTGTTGCACCAATTTGGTGCGAATTATCTTAGCAGTATTTAGCCGGGTTGCCCAATCGGTGCGCAACCCGGAGTGGTATGCAGTTTAAGGGCCTGTGATCACTGAACGGCGATGCAGATAAAATGTCACAGGTTCAGAAGTGGCCAGCTGTTTACCATTGCCATCCACTAGGCGCAACCGTACTTGATGCGCCCCTCTATCAACATTACGCATAACAAACACCGTTGATGATTGTGGTTTATCGTAAGGCTTTCCATCGAGCATAAGTTGCACGCGGTGGCCTTGCATAAAGCGCGGTGACACTTGGCCGGTAACATGTACAGAGCCTGTGTTATCACGAATTGTTTCTTCTTGATTTGGAGTGGTAATAGCGACTGAGAAATTAACTCCTTGGTCAGCGCTATTATCTTGCTCAAGAATTTGCGTGTCAGTTGAGGGCATACTCATCGCTGGGGAGTTTAACTTTACCTTCTCAGCTCCTTTTCTTGGAGAGTCAGAAAAAACTAATACACCGTTCTCATCCTTCCATACATAGATGCTTTTATTGGTTGCGTTGGCGTTAAAGGCACTCAAACCCAGAACCATGAAAACGCATAAGATAGACCACTTCGTTGTCACGCTACTTCCTATTTTACGTTTATTATTCTTATAGTTAGCTGAAATTTAACCAATTACTTGGTTAAACCCTAACTTTAGTCTATTTACAACTTTTTTACCATAAAAAAAGCCTGCTAAGCAGGCTTTGAGAACACACATGATATAACTAAGTGGTAGTTATGCGGTTTACACGCTGTAGTACATTTCAAATTCTACAGGGTGTGTAGTCATGTTGAGCTTTTCTACTTCAGCTGATTTCAAGCCGATGTATGCATCAATCAGGTCGTCAGTGAATACGCCGCCTTGCGTCAAGAATTCACGATCCGCATCAAGTGAATCAAGGGCTTCTTGCAATGACGCTGCCACTGTTGGAATCTCTGCTGCCTCTTCTGCAGGTAAGTCATATAGATCTTTATCCATGGCGTCGCCAGGGTGGATCTTGTTCTTAATGCCATCAAGACCCGCCATTAGCATCGCTGAGAAGGCAAGGTATGGGTTCGCTGTAGGGTCTGGGAAGCGTACCTCAATACGGCGAGCTTTCTCTGATGGAACTACAGGGATACGAATAGACGCTGAGCGGTTACGTGCAGAATAAGCAAGCATAACAGGTGCTTCGAAACCCGGAACAAGGCGCTTGTATGAGTTTGTCGAAGCGTTGGCAAAGGCGTTAATAGCTTTGGCGTGCTTGATGATACCACCGATGTAGTAAAGCGCTTCTTCTGATAGGCCACCATACTTGTCGCCTGCAAAGATGTTTTTACCATCTTTACCTAGAGATTGGTGACAATGCATGCCTGAACCGTTGTCGCCAACCACAGGCTTAGGCATGAAAGTAGCGGTTTTACCATATAGATGCGCCATGTTGTGAATAACATACTTCATCTCTTGAATTTCGTCCGCTTTCAAAACCATGGTGTTAAAGCGGGTGGCGATTTCGTTTTGGCCAGCTGTTGCTACTTCGTGGTGATGAGCTTCAACGACTTGGCCGAGTTCTTCAAGCACCATGCAAGTGGCACTACGCCAATCTTGTGATGAGTCCACTGGAGCAACAGGGAAGTAACCACCTTTGACGCCAGGACGGTGACCGGTGTTACCGCCTTCGTAATCTTTATCTGAATTCCAGCATGCTTCTTCAGCGTCGATTTTATACATTGACCCAGACATATCTGTTTTGTACTTAACATCGTCAAAAAGGAAAAATTCTGGTTCAGGGCCAAACAGAATCGTATCGGCAATACCTGTTGAGCGCATATATTCTTCAGCACGCTTGGCCACAGAGCGAGGATCGCGCTCATAGCCTTGAAGAGTTGAAGGTTCAACAACGTCACAACGTACGATAAGTGTGGTTTCTTCGGCGAAGGGATCAAGCTTAGCGCTTTCAGCATCAGGCATCAGCACCATGTCTGACTCGTTAATGCCTTTCCAGCCTGCAATTGAAGAGCCGTCAAACATTTTACCGTCTTCAAAGAAATCTTCATCAGCCTGGTGATGAGGGATAGAGACATGCTGCTCTTTACCTTTGGTGTCGGTGAAACGAAGGTCAACGAATTTTACGTCGTGCTCTTTAATAAAATCTAATACCGATTGTGACATGTGTCCTCCAACTATGGATTATTATTTGCTGCAACTTACTGCATTTGTGCATGGGTAAGCTTAAACCATGCCAAAAGTATAAGTGTCTGTTTAGTAGGGGGTTACTTTCTATTTGGTAATCTCAAACTTATTTTTTGCACCAATAGGGTGCGAACTTGCTACATTGTAGTGCAAATTTTTCAGGCTGCATTGTCATGTATCAAGGGATGACTCAAATAAGGATGTGAGCGCACCAAAAAACACTGATAGCACAGTCTCGGTGTCATTTTTATGTCAAGCGACTAGGCTATGTTAGGCACGGAAGTAAATTAATTAGCTGGATAAACTTTCATCTAGTGGCGTTATAAGGGATAATACGCGACCTTTTAAACTCGACACAGGTGGCCCGCGCCGCTGGGTGTGGATCATTTAGGAAATATGGGGTTAGCCTCTAAGTAAATATATGAGCATCGAAAAGTTAAGAAATATCGCGATTATCGCACACGTTGACCATGGTAAAACGACTTTGGTTGATAAATTGCTTGAGCAATCGGGCACACTACAAACCCGTGGTGGCAACGAAGAGCGAGTGATGGACTCGAACGATCTTGAAAAAGAACGTGGTATTACCATCCTAGCTAAAAACACGGCAATCAACTGGAAAGACTACCATATCAATATCGTCGATACCCCTGGGCACGCCGACTTTGGTGGCGAGGTAGAGCGCGTACTTTCGATGGCTGACTCCGTACTATTACTTGTTGACGCACAAGAAGGGCCAATGCCGCAGACGCGCTTTGTAACGCAAAAAGCGTTCGCGCAAGGGTTGAAGCCAATCGTTGTTATTAACAAGGTTGATAAGCCGGGTGCACGCCCTGATTGGGTTATGGACCAAGTATTTGACTTGTTCGATAACTTAGGTGCAACTGACGAACAGTTAGACTTTAAAGTTATTTATGCATCAGCGATTAATGGTTGGGCAACGCTCGATTTAGATGAGCCTTCTGACAACATGGAACCAATGTTTGAAGCCATCGTGAAAGAAGTTGAAGCACCAGATGCGGATCCAGAAGGGCCGCTACAAATGCAAATCTCACAGCTTGATTACAACTCGTACGTTGGCGTTATCGGCGTAGGCCGTATTAAGCGTGGTACTGTGAAAGTAAATCAGCAGGTTACTATTGTCGGTGCTGATGGCAGTAAACGTAACGGCAAAGTGGGCCAAGTGCTTACTTACTTAGGTCTTGACCGTCATGATGCGACAGAGGCAACTGCCGGCGACATCATCGCGGTGAGTGGCCTTGGCGAGTTGAAAATCTCCGATACCATTTGTGATGTCAACACGGTTGAAGCGTTACCAGCACTGAGTGTTGATGAGCCTACTGTTACCATGACGTTCTCTGTAAATACCTCACCTTTTGCTGGCCAAGAAGGTAAATACGTCACCTCACGTAATATCCTTGAACGTTTGCAAGCCGAGCTAGTTCATAATGTGGCATTACGCGTAGAAGAGACCGATAACCCTGATAGCTTCCGTGTATCAGGCCGTGGTGAACTACACTTGGGCGTACTTATCGAAAACATGCGTCGTGAAGGCTATGAACTTGCCGTGTCTCGTCCAGAAGTTATCTTGCGTGAAGTTGATGGTGAAATCCAAGAACCTTACGAAACAGTGACTATCGACTGTGAAGACGAGCACCAAGGCTCTATCATGGAGCAGCTGGGTTTACGTAAAGCAGAAATGACTGATATGTCTCCAGATGGTAAAGGCCGTATTCGTATGGACTTTATGATCCCAAGCCGTGGCTTGATTGGTTTCCAGACTGATTTCATGACCTTAACCTCAGGTTCTGGTTTGATGTACCACACGTTTGATCATTACGGCCCACACAAAGGCGGTAAGATCGGCCAGCGTATGAACGGTGTATTGATAGCGAATGCCCAAGGTAAGGCGCTGACTAACGCGTTATTTAACCTGCAAGAGCGTGGTAAGCTATTTATCGGCCATGGTGTTGAAGTATACGAAGGTATGGTTATCGGTATTCACAGCCGTGACAATGACCTTACGGTTAATGCCCTAAAAGGTAAACAGTTAACCAACGTGCGTGCTTCAGGTACTGATGAAGCGCAAACACTTGTGCCACCTATCAAGATGACTCTTGAGCAAGCGCTTGAGTTCATTGATGATGATGAGCTGGTAGAAGTGACTCCGGAAAGCATCCGTATCCGTAAGAAATTATTGACTGAGAGCGAGCGTAAGCGCGCATCTCGTGAGTCAAAGAAGAGCTAATTAGCCCTTAATTTGAAAAACCCGCACTGTGTTGCGGGTTTTTTTATGCCTAAAGCAAATGCTCTGGGTGTTGTTACCTGTGCGAAATCGTTGGAATAAAGTCTTGCTCATTTCACTCTTTTTCTAGATAGGCAAGAACATTTAGTGTTGGATATGCGGTGAACACATGTCGATGGCCAAGGGGCATGGCCATTCACCATGACTATTGAAAAGTTAGATAGTGGGGTGGGGCAATTTACTGTAGTACAACAAATAAAACGTGCCCGCTATCAAGCGGGCAGTGGGTTATCAAAGAGAGTTAGCTTTGATTCATTTGCTCAATAAAGCGGTTAGAGTCTTCGATTGAACGATTCATATCATCAATAAGTACTTGAATATCGCGCTTAAGATTCGTGAATTCACCTTTTATCGCGGCGATTGCTTGCGCGTTGAGGTTGTGCTTAAGGTAGAGCACGTTGTCTTGTAAAGACTCTAACACGGGTTGCATCTTCGCCTCGCTGGCGCGCATAGAGCGCAGGAGCTGCTCAAATTGGCGCTCAGTGGCACGCAGCTTTTTACTGCTTTCGCGTTTTAGAGCGGCGCTTTGGTACTCTTCTAGTTCATCGGCCCATTCGTCAAATAGAGCTTCTGCCACATCTTCTACTTTATCAATGTTAGTTGAGACCTCATCAGCCGCCGCGAGACTTGACTCATAGTCATCATTGAGCTGCTCATAAGCGTCTTGTAAATCACCGCCATCGAAGTTAATTAACGTACTTAAACGCTCCAATGCTGACTGAAATTCCTGTTGTGAATCCTGCTGTGACTCTTTAGTTTCCTCAACGCGATCAACAAGGATATCTCGTTTATGTACGCCGACTGATTCCATTGCCGAATAGTAAGCGGACTGACACGCTGTGAGCGTCATAAATGCAGTGGCTAGCGCGATTTTTTTAATCATTTTCAACCCTTGTATGGATACTTGATACTGTAAATTATGTGGTCGATTGCTATGATAAGCAAAAGGTTTTTCATATTTTAGGTAACTCATGCAGTTCAACGGTGAGAAAATCAAAGCGCAACTCTCCATCTGGGTAAAAGCACAGCCGCGCTGGTGGCGGTATTTTTTTACTCGGTGTATGGAAGATCAAATCACTGTTAACGCAGGCTATCTAGCCTATGTAACCCTGCTTTCCTTAGTGCCTTTAATTGCTGTAGGTGTGGCCATTTTCTCTGCTTTCCCCGGCTTTGAAGATACCCGTATTGCTATCGAAAGCTTTATTTTTAATAACATGGTGCCCACCTCAACGGATGTAATTAAAGAGCATATCGGCGCATTTACAGGGAATGCGAATAAAATGACCGCCGTGGGGGTCTCTTTCTTGGCTGTTGTGGCGTTATTTTTAATACGCAACATCGATCTCACCTTAAACCGGATTTGGCGCATCAAAAAGAAACGCCCTGCGGTTATTTCTTTCGCTATTTATTGGATGGTGCTGAGTTTAGGGCCGGTATTGCTTGGATTAAGTATTGGTGCCACGTCTTACATTGTGTCTTTGGTGTCTTTTGCTGATGGTGGCATTCCTGGTTTTAGTGGTTTTGTTTTAAAGTCGCTTCCTTACGTTATTTCTACTGTTGGCTTTGTGATGCTCTATACTCTAGTACCAAATACACGAGTTCCATTTAGAGCAGCGGTTCCCGGGGCTATTTTTGCAGCACTGTTATTTGAGCTGACAAAAAAGGGGTTTGCTATGTACATCAGCCATTTCCCCTCATATGAAGTGATTTATGGGGCGCTAGCGACAGTACCTATTTTATTTGTGTGGGTGTATCTGTCGTGGGCTGTGGTACTACTCGGTGCAGAGTTCACTGTGTGTATCAGTGTGAGCAAGCCTCCTATCGATGATATTGTCGCCGAGGAGAAACGCGCACTTAAGGAGTAACAATGGCATTGAGCTACCCCGTTAGTGCGCCACGGAAAACCCACCATGTCTTGGTCGGACAAGGGCACCAACTAGAAATTGAGGAACATGGCAGCGGGGATGGCTTGCCGGTGATTGTCTGTCACGGGGGACCTGGTGGAGGGCTCAGTCGCTTTGAATGCGCACACTTTAATCCCGAGCACTACCGAATTTTACTTTTCAGTCAACGAGGGTGTGGTAATTCCACCCCTCATAGTTGCGAGCATAATACCCTGGAACACTTGATTGGCGACCTCGAATGCATTCGCCGTCATTTGGGAGTTGGCCGCTGGGTTGTGTGTGGTGAGTCTTTCGGGGCTACCCTAGCGATGGTGTATGCTTTGCAACACCGTGAGCACGTAAGCGCCTTGATGCTTTGGGCCAGCTTTTTTGCAAGCCAACAGGATTACGACTGGTGTTTGGGGAAAAGTGGCGCGGGAGCACAATTTTACCCTGAATATTATCGCCAATTTAACCCGCAAAACCAGCCAACGTCAGCATTGATCGAAGGTTTCCATCAGCAACTTTTTAGTGACAGCGAGCCCACACAGCTCAAAGCCGCCAAAGCATGGGTGGCCTGGGAGGAAACCTTGTGTTGCGGCACGGCACCAAGTATTAAACTGCTAGAACCCGCTGCTCTTATCAACCGAGCACAGCTACAGCTGCACTACTTCAAACACCAGTTTTTTCTACGTGACGATATGCTCATGGACCATGCCAAGGAATTCGCAGGCCTGCCGGTATGGATGGTTCACGGGCGCCACGACTTGGTGTGTTCATACGCGCGAGCCCAAGCATTTGCCACGGCCGCACAAGCACATTTAGATATTTTTGAAGGCCTTGGTCACAGCTTGGCTGATGAGGTATATTGCCAAGCCCAATGTCGGGCAACCGACCATATGTATTTGAAGTTAAAGAGGCAGCAGTGCAAGGATTAATACAGCGCGTTAGTCGCGCCGAAGTCACAGTTGAAGGGCATGTAGTAGGGAAAATAGACCAAGGGATTGTGCTGTTATTGGGAGTAGAAAAGGCCGATAGTGAACAACAGGTCGATAAACTACTCCATAAAGTGAGTAACTATCGTATTTTTACCGATGAGCAAGGTAAGATGAATTTAAGCCTAAAAGACATCGGTGGTGAGCTTTTGGTGGTGTCGCAGTTCACGCTTGCCGCCGATACTCGCAAAGGAATGCGTCCTAGCTTTTCCAGTGCGGCAACGCCACAACAAGCTAGACAGCTATATGACCTGTTTGTTGATAAAGCTAAAGCATTAGGCATCACTGTGGCGACCGGACAATTTGCTGCAGATATGCAAGTATCATTAGTCAATGATGGCCCGGTGACGTTCAATTTAGCCGTTTAACGGGACAAAAACACTAAATGATTGGAGTAACCTTTTACTTTAACCATATCGGGTGGCTTGCCAAAACAAGTGATCAACAAATGTTTAAGTTGCTGCAACTGTGACTCATGGTGGGCCAAGAAGTTGATAAATAGGTGCCCATCATGGTTCAACGCAGCGCGTATTTTGTCGTAAAACCGATGTTTGTAGAGGAACATTGGAGCATCGAGCTCACTGAATAAATCAATGATTATCCAGTCGTAACACCCTGGCTCACTCAGTACTTGCTCGGCATCGGCACAGCGTAAAGTGGTGTCATGGCGACCACCGAAGTAGCGTTTATAGCAATGAATAATATCGGGGTTTTGCTCCACGGAAATAAGCTCGGTATCAGGGTAGCTGTGGTGTACATAGTTGCGTATCGCCCCTCCTCCTAGCCCCAATTCCAGAACTCTGTCCGGGGTGGGCAAGGTGTGCCAATACTGAGCAAAAATTTGTAGGTGCGGAAAAAGTAGGTGGTTAGGGCGACTGCGCTCAATAATGGATTGCAGTGTTTGGTTTATCAGCAACCAGCGAAACTGTTTATGTTGGCGTACCTGAATACTTGTGCAGCCGAATTTGTGCCAATACAAAAGTTGGCCGATATTTGCACAATCAGCAACAAAGTGCTCGGAGACGGCTCCGCTATGTTCGATTACTGTTTCCATAACAACAGCATAGACACCTTGTGACATTTTACCTAATTGTGCACTAAATTTTACGGTGCGAGAAACCGCAGTGCTTTGGTCTTATTTTATCCCGTTGGTAAATCTTGTAAGGTGAGGCATCACTTTTTATCTGGAGTTGGCATGTTCGAAGTAACTATTCCGCAAAGTAGCGATGATTGGCAGGCCTATTATCATTTACGTTGGCAAGTTTTGCGTGCACCTTGGGAGCAGCCTAGAGGCAGTGAGCAGGATGATTTAGAACAAGAGTCGGAGCATCGGTTTATTAAGAATAAGGACGGTGAGGTGATCGCCGTGGCACGTTTGCACTTTAATAACTCGCAACAAGCCCAAGTGCGTTATATGGCTGTGGATGACGCTCATCGAGGCCAACATCTGGGTAGCCGGCTATTACATGAGCTGGAGAAAATAGCTTGGAATCAGGATGCGAGTGAACTGGTTTTGTTTGCTCGCGAGCGAGCTTTGAAGTTTTATCAACGCCATGGCTACGAGCTTAAAGAAAAAGCGCATCTTGCCTTTGGTGATGTGCAGCATTGGAAAATGGTAAAGCAACGCCCTAGCGAGCCAGGTTGGTTTCGTCATCCAGATTGGACTCAGGTCTTGCAAGACACTTGGCGCGAATCGATTCCTATCAGCGATAAGATGGGAATTAAAGTAGAAACGTATACTGACTGGCAGTTTAGTGTCAGTGCTGATCTGGATGCTAATGTTAATGTGCACAACACCATGTTTGCTGGCTCTGTTTATTCTATGGCAACGCTGGCAGGGTGGGGGGCAACTTATTTGGCACTTCAAGAGTCCCAACTTATGGGGGACATTGTGCTTGCTGATGCGCAGATAAAGTACCTTAAACCTATCAACAAAGAGCCTAGAGCCCAGGTTGATTTAACCCAGTGTGAGGGGAATGTTGGCGATTTAACAACCCAAGGGAAAGCACGTTATCAGGTGCCAGTACACATTTATGATGGCGATATTTTGGTCGGGGAGTTTACCGGCCGCTTTGTTATCGTTAAAAGTGAGTAAGATTAAAAAAGCCCCTGACGGGGCTTTCTTTTATACTATAGAAGGTCGGTGAGTAGAATACCGACACCAAAGCGCTCGGTATCTTGGTTGTAGTCAATCAAGCTTTCACCATAACCATTAAAGTACTGAGCATAGCCACGAAGACGGCCCCACACAGGGAAAGACCAATCTAGTTGAATGGCACCGCGATTATCCGAGTTTAGATTGTTGCGCAGCATAAAGCTAAACTCATGCTCTTCGAAACGGCGTACGCCTTTGAGCTCAAAGTAACCCATGTATTTATAAATATCTGGATTGTCATCACCATCGGCAACCATAGGATCTTCTTTTTCATCTTCAGGGATGCGGTACCACGGCTTAAAGCTAAATACATAGCCGTCTTTTTCCCAAATAAAGTCGACGTATAAGCGGTTCCAGGAACGCGAGTAAGGTTGGCTACGGCCGTTGGATTGATGCACAGCACCCACTGCAATGGCCATTTCGTCGCCCCAAAGCACGTTTTCAGGGTCTAGATAATTAATCCAAAAAATTTCCGGCTCATAATTGGTTTCTCTAAATGGCGCAGAAATATCTTTGTTGTAATACTGCCAATAAGATTGCAAGGTAAAGCCGAAATAGACGGCTTGGTCCTCGTCACTGAAGTTGTCGTAAAGCGGAACTTTTAGCGACAGCTGATACTTAATCTCAACATTATCTAAGTTTTCGCCGGTATTGGTGTCGCCTAAAGCACTGATATCCCCAAAGGGTTCTTCATTAGGGTGCTTCATGTAGGTCACGGGCAAAATATAGTTGCGCTTGTGCGGCGTGATCACGTTGCGGTTTTTCTCCGTCACCTCTTCACGAGCCTTGCGCTTATCGATGGCTGTAAGCTGTTTACTTTCTTCTAAATCAGAGCACTTTTTACGAAGCTCATCCAAGGTTTGTTCACCGTCACCGGCAATCGCTTCATTAAGAATGCACTGTTTGACAATACTTAGCTCATTGTCTTGTTCGTTATTTGCATTTGTTGCAGGCTCATCCGCCCACGCATGGCCGCTCAGGGTCAAAGCCAATAAAGTGTATCGCCAATTCATAAAAATCCGTGTGCTGAATAAAAGGGACAGAAGATGAAATCAATAGTACACCTTTTTAGCAACAAGCGGGTGAATTTAGGCTGAAAAAGTGGGCGACAAAGTCGCCCACTGGCAGTGAGTTTACTCACTGACTCTCACGCAATGGTTTACAACTCGAAGGTGTTGGTAAAGAATTTATAGAGTTCGGTGCCCTGATTTACACTCGCAGAGGCAAAATGAAGAATGGCAATCGCATCGCTGTCAGCACATAAAGTGTGCAGCGGCGTTTCACTTAAATATCGCTCCATACGCAATATGTTGGCGATTGGAGTTCCCGCTGCAATCGGCTCCCCCAGTGGGGCTAAATATTCCACCATTCCCCCCATCGGGGCATAATAGGTTTTATAATCGCTGAGCATACAACCATAGCGCGTCATTTCTTTTGGGTAGAAGGGTGCGTCTTGCAACACGCCTTGGTAGTTAAGATAAGTTAAAATATTGTCGGCATCGTCTTTGGCGGCACTGAGGTCGATACGCTCTTGTGAGCCAAGCTCAACGGTAAATGCTTCCACAGGCACATCAAAAGCACAGTCCAATGCATTGAGCTGAGCCTTAAGTTGCCACCAAGGGCAAAACGCCGCTTCATCTAGGGCACCGTCGAACTCATTGGGTATAAGTAAAACGTTAGCGATATTAAAATACTTAGCGCTAGCACGGGCATATTCAGGACAATACAAATGCTGAGTAGATATCGGCCCGGTGTGTAAATCTAAAACGATATCGGCTTGATGTGCGAGCTGTTGAAGTTGCAAAGCGATGCGCTTACCCGTTGACAGCGTGTGCGCAGGGGCCTCAAGTTGAGCGTCGATACTTGCAATTAGCGCGTGCTGAAATGTATCGCGAATTTCGCCGCTAGACAGGTGTGCGCATTGCTCGGCCATTGTCTTTGGCAACTGGCTATCGTAATGATACATACGATTCCAGTTAACACCGGTAATAGGGTCAAAGCGACCCAGCGTGAACTCGCCTGATTTTTGGTTGCAACCAATGGGGTTCGCATAGGGGACAAGGGTGATGTCGCCGTTAAGCTCTAGGGTCTGTAACTGCTCCAATAGTTGGTAAATGACAGCATTGCCTTGCACCTCTGCGCCATGCATATTGGCCTGAATATACACACTTTTACCTGTGCCATTCCCCTTTAAACGGTAAACTGGAATGGTTAACGGCAGGCCATTGGCTACCTCACCCACATAAATGTTTTCTTGACTGACAGGATGCATATTTACCTCAGATAAAAACTGGCCGGTTGTGGCTCACGAATCACGCGCAAAGTGCCGTGCTCAAACACGTATTCACCAGCCAATGAGTGACACAGAAAAAACGGCATACTCTCGGTGAAGCCATAGGCTCCGGCCTGCATAAACACGAGCCAATCATGTTCATCAATATCCTCAGGCAGCGAGTGTTGTCCTAGGCTATCCAGCGCCGTACACAAAGGTCCATGGATACGATAGTTTACCTGTTCGGCTGTACTTCGGCGTAATAACTGCGCGGGGAAGTTTTGCCCTGCCACTGCAGGGCGTAAAAGGTGGTTAATACCACCTGCGACGATCAGTTGGCGCTCGCCATAATTTGTTTTTTGTTCAATGACGGGGTCTAAATAGTAACCACATTGTGCGACGGCGTAACGGCCCAGCTCCATCCACAACTCTTTTACGCCGCTTTGACGCTTAATATCGCGCAGTGCGCCGAGCACATCATGCCACTTTAGCGGGCTGCTTTCGCTGTCATAAGGAACGCCTAAACCGCCACCCAAATCCAGCACTTGCATGGCAAAACCAAGGCGTTCACAGAGTGCTTGTAATGGCGCCAACATGCTTTGCCATAGGTGAAGAAGTTGGGCCGCATCAAGCATGTTGCCCCACTGAAAAATATGAAGGCCAATGCAATTCAGCGCAGGGTAGTCGGCTAAGTAGAGCCCTTGCCACTGCTCTGGCGCTAAGCCAAACGGAGTCAGGGTATTGCCACCGAGCGGATTGCGCTCACCCTCTGGCCAGCGCAACTGCACTCTGAGTAACACATCCACTTCAATACCTTGGTTGTACGCCAGCTCATTAAGCCAGCGAACTTGATTGATACTCTCCAACACAAAGGTACGCACCCCAGCGTCTAAAAATTCGCCTAGCTGCTGGCGCGATTTTGCCGGCCCAGTGTTGAGGATGCGTTGTGCACCAACAGGTTGTGAAAGCACCTGGTTGAGCTCACCGCTGCTGGCGACATCAAAGTCAAAGCCAGCAGCTGCCAGAGTATCGATAACCGCAGATAAAGGATTCGCTTTTACCGCATACCATAACTTCACCACATCTTGCGCCATCAGCTCATCAAGGTGCTTACGTAGACTGTCAAGATCGTAGACAAAGCAAGGCTCGTGGCGCTCCTGAGTGAGGGTATCAAAAGCGTTTAACAATGCGCCAGAGACAGGCATTAGCGTAATACCTCTTCTAACTCCAGCGATGCATCGCTGTGCTGATCGCGATACTTTACGATAAGCGCACAGCTCATACTGAGCCCTTGTTCGCGTCCCCAAGCGCTAGAGCTTGGGCGCGAGCCAGGTATAACAATGGCGTTGGCCGGAATCGCTTCGCCCTTATCGAGTTGTCGCTCGTTAACGCAGTCATATACTGGGATAGTGGCGCTTAAACGTACACCAGGGGCGAGTACCGCACCTTGGCGAACTACCACCCCTTCGACAATGACACAGCCCGCGCCGATAAAGGCATCATCTTCAATCACCACAGGGTTAGCGCCAATTGGCTCGAGCACGCCACCTAATTGCACGGCGGCGCTAAGGTGAACGTTTTTGCCCACTTGCGCACATGACCCTACCAAGGCATGACTGTCGACCATAGTTCCACTATCAATGAAGGCACCAATATTGACATATGCGGGTGGCATAATGATGGTGCCAGGGGCAACGTAAGCACCTCGACGCACAGCACTACCGCCAGGCACCATGCGAACATTATCTTGGGCGCTAAAACCGCGAGGAGCTAGATTGTGCTTATCAACAAAGCCGCCCGCAAACTCGGTGTTATTACCATTTTTGAAGGCTTCGAGAATGCCTTTCTTTACGTCTATATTGGCGTGCCATTGGCCGTGTTCGTCTTGTGTTGCGGCGCGTACGTGGCCGCTTTCGAGGTCATTTAGTAAGTCTAACCAACTCATAACTGAGGTACCTTGTTAACTAATTTTATCAATGTGCCCACGCAACAATGCGTTCATGGGCATTAAGAAGTGGTTGTGTGTCATTAAGCTCAAGGTGGCTTAATGGTGGTCGTAACACCGGGCTGTTGAGGCGTTCAAGAGCATGCAAAAGGCACTTAACGGGTACTGGATTGGCTGCACTGAACAGCGCATCAATTGCACTGCGCCAGGTTACAAAGGCATTGACGCTTTGCCCTTGAAGGCATTGTTGTACCAGGTGCTGTGTCTGCTGTGGCCAGACGTTGGCGGCCACAGATACAAGGCCCGCTGCACCGGCCTGAGCAAAATAAGGCATCAGCGCGTCGTCGCCACTGAAAATCGCTAACTCAGGCGCGGCTTCGCGGTAAGCCTCAAATTGTGCAATATCACCGCTGGCTTCTTTAAGTGCCCAGCACAGTGGGTGCTGTTGTAGCTGAGCTAAGACTGTGGGGGGAATACTAACTGCGGCGCGTCCGGGCACGTTGTACAACATGCACGGCTTTTTGCTGGCATCCAGCAGTGCCGAGTACCAATGTAGCTGCCCTTGAATACCCGGTTTAGCATATAGGGGCGCTCCCAGAAGGTAGGCATCTATGGGGTGTTGGTTACAAAAACTAAGCCATTGTAGTTGCTGGCTAAGATTAAAACCCCCCACGCCAACCATCAGTGGCACACGCAAGGTGAGCGCCGTAACGTGACGAACTACGGCTTGTTGCTCATCTATACTGAGAGCCAGAGCTTCACCAGTAGAGCCAAGAATAAGAATGCCATTTCCCGCTTGCTCTTGCTCGCGCACAAGTAGGGTTAAGGTGTTAAAATCAATACTGCCGTCAGCATGCATCGGAGTGATCAATGCTGTCCAGACAATGGTATCTGCTAAAGAATGAGTTGTAGTCATCTCTCACGAACTTAGTGCGAGTTCGATTGAATTAGGAAGGGGTTGCCCGCCTCGCATCGAACTGGTTAAATTCGAAGAGCGAATGGGCTTAAAACACAGAGCCAAATGGGCCCAGCGTTACTAAGACCAGAAGCTCTCCACCAAAAACATAGCGCTAAGCGCTAATGGTGACAGTCGCTGGGATTCAACCCATGCGCCCGAGACAGTAAGTAGCAAACTTTACTGGTCTCTCGGCGTACATTCCCCTCGTTATGGTGCTTTGGAGTTTGCTCTCCTTCCCATAACTACCTGAATGACGCTCCTCTTCTAGCCCTTGCGACCACAGCACATGCGGCCGACTCAATAAGGGTGCCTTTTTATTCAATCACTTTATGCTTAACGCTGTCAACGCTAAAGCGAGAACAAATTTTACAAAGGCTGATTTTGTGTCAGTATTAAGGGGTTATTGCAAAGGCCCCTCTTATGCAACGTCTTACCAAACACTTACAAAAACGTTATTTCTGGGCAGCCAGTGTGCTTGTTGTTGTCATACTTAGCTCTACGGTTTATGTGATGAAAAGTATCAATATGCAGCGAAATGACGCAAAAGTAATAAATATTGCAGGTATGCAGCGGATGCTTTCGCAGAAGATTGCATTGCATAAATTGGCCGTCAATGACCGTGCTGTAAGTTTTGAGCAGCAGCAACTCGCTCGTGCCACTATGCGCTTTTACAATAACCATGAGTTTTTATTAGGCTCACAGTTGGTGCAGCAAAGCCCTCAGGTGCTGGCGCTTTATCACCAGCAGGGCTTGGATGGTCGGGTGCGCCAGTATGTGCAGTTAGCGAGTCGCAGCGATGCACCTTTAAGTGCTTTTCAGGGTCAAAAACTGCTGTCGTTATTGCAGGACTTAGATGCTGTTGTCACCGTATTAGAGTCAAAATCTAAGCAAAAAATAGAACATTTACAGCTTGTTATTCCCCTTTTAACGCTGGCAGCCATTGCTACTATTTTATGTGAGTGGTGGCTCATCTTTAATCCTTTGACACGTCGAGTGTCAGCCATTCTTTATCGGCTTCGTTACCAACGGCGTCAAGCCGCGCATGCGCATCGGGTAAAATCTGACTTTTTAGCTAATATGAGTCATGAGCTAATGACGCCAATTACGGGGATTATTGGCCTATTGGACTCTCATACTGCGGCTGGTCGCGAAGAACAGCAAACGGCATTGGGCTGCGCCCGACATTTGCAGGCATTAGTGCAAGAAATGCTGGAATTACAGAAGCTTAAGTCGGGAGCGTTTACTACTTTAGTGACCGAACAGTCATTAAAGCAAACGGTGAGTGCAATATTGGCGCCTTGGCAGCTTAAGTCTGAAACCCTGCAGCGATTGAGTGTCGAGGGTGAAGATAGCCTACCTGTTCAAGCACAAACTGATCATCTGCATTTAATCCAAGCAGTTAATCAGCTATTGAGCAACGCCTTTATACATACGCGCGCTGCGGTGCATGTGCAATTTGAATACCATGAACCAGCTGGGCTGCTGAGTGTTGTCGTTAAAGATAACGGCGATGGCATTGCTACTGCTTATATTGAGGCTGCTCAGCAACATGCTGTGTATTACAACACCGAGCAGGTACAGCACTTTCAGGGCGCGAAATTAGGTCTCAGCCTCGTGTATGCGTTGGCTCAAGAGGTGGGTGGAAGCCTTACGATTCGTAGTACCACAACAGGCACTGAGGCCAAGCTAACTTGGCCCGTACTTACTATCGACAAAGCCCGGTTAGAGCCAAGCAGCCAGCATGGCGATATTCTGATTGTTGAAGATAACCCAATAAATCAGTTAGTGCTTGCTAAACAAGCTCAGCAAATAGGCTTTAACACCACCATTGTTGATGATGGTGAGCAAGCACTCAATAAATTACTAGAACATCACTATCAATGTGTATTAATGGATTTAAATATGCCAAACAAAGACGGCATAAGTACCATTATTGAGATTCGTGAGCGCTTAGCGCTCAGCGTGCCTATTTTTTTGGTGACTGCCAGTCAAGATGAGCATCGCATCGCGCAGAGTATCACTGTCGGCGCCAATGCCGTACTTAACAAGCCGGTCAATACTCAGCAGTTGAGCGCGTTATTGAAAAAACACGTTATTGAGAGGGCTGCCTTTTCGTAACCGTGAATCCTTGTTCGCGCAGTAGGTTAACGAGCCCATTTTTTTCCGGTAAATGGAGCGCACCTACGGCGATAAACAGTGACTGCTGCTGCATTGGCTGGTTAAGTTGTGCGACCCAGTTTTGATTACGCTCAATAAGTAAAATATGCTCGTTAAGTTGGCCGAATTCAGAGTCATCAAAAGCATCGTGGTAGTACTGCCTCAGTATGTCAGTATCTCCTTGCTTCCACGCGCTGATCAATCGAGCAAAATAGTGGTCGAGGTCTTTGAGTTGGCGAAAAGTATCGTTGACCATTTCATCAGCGTAATTATCTAAGGCGCTGAACATTTCTAGTTGCTGCTCTAGCGACTCGAGTTCCATTATCGGCTTACCTATTGCGTTTGCCTTAGCTAACACTTGCTTGTCGATTCCGTTTTGCTCTGAATAGCCTGCATTTTGATACTCGATTTGCACCATAGTGAGTAAAACGGCCCAAGGCTTTAAGCCCGAGAACATGGCAATATTAATACTCTTTTGTGCAAAATAGTCACTGAGGCGTTGATAATTTTTACTGCTCAGTTCAGTTTCTAGCGTGCGGCCGTTACGCAGCATCATTAGCGGCATGGAGCGTTGTTGAATTTGCATAGGTGAGAGCGCGCTAATATCTACTTCAACGACCACTTTATCACTGCGGCTAATTGCTTGCTCAACATAAGAGGGGAGGCCTTTCATTGCTTCATCACCAACATGCACAGTGCCAAACAAATAGGAAGTAACGCCATTTTTCTCCACTTGCCACAGTGCCGGAGTGGTGTTTGCGAGGCAGAGCTGAGTGAAAAATGCAAAACAAATGTACAGCAGTGACCAGAAGGTTTTTTTCATAATGGTATCCAGAGGTAGTTGTTTTTAGCCAGTGTAACTGAGTTCGGTAATTTAGCCTATTGGCTGACCGTTTTTACTAAAAATATTCAGCTGTTACAGCACGCTATGTTAAATACGTTTTAATGTCGCAATGAAAAAGTTGGAATTATTTTTCACTTAACTGGCTTTCGAGGTTTTTTTATGTGATTAGTGTCGTCATTTTTAGTTGTTTCGCATTGTTTTTATGGTTGACTTAGGAGGGCTGCCAAGGTACTAATAGAAAAAGAGCGCAGAAATGCGGTAACAAACTTAAAAAAGCGAAGCGAAAAGTACATGTTGAATACGCAACTTAGCCTAGTCCTAGTGATTAACGTCGTGGTGATTATTATTACCACGGGGGCTTTGTAGTGCGTTAAAAAAGTAATTTCGCAAAGAAGCCCCCCGCACTGAAAAGTTCGGGGGGCTTCTTCGTTTATGGGCCAACACATTGAGGAATGAGGAAAAATGACTGGCGCAGAATTAGTGATCGACATATTAGCCAAAGAGGGCATAAACGAGGTATTTGGTTACCCTGGTGGGGCCATCATGCCCATTTACGATGCCCTTTATGAATCTCCAGTCACTCATTACTTAACTCGCCATGAGCAAGGAGCTGGCTTCGCCGCTGTGGGTTATGCACGCAGTAGTGGCAAACTGGGTGTGTGCATGGCCACTAGTGGGCCGGGAGCCACAAACCTGATCACCGCCCTTGCCGATGCCATGATGGACTCCGTGCCGTTATTAGCCATCACCGGGCAGGTACCCACAGCGGCAATCGGCTCGGATGCATTCCAAGAAGTTGACGTCTTGGGAATGTCTCTTTCATGCACTAAACATAGCTTTATGGTTGAGCGCAGTGAAGATTTAGCGCATACCCTGCAACAAGCCATCCACTTAGCTCAAAGTGGTCGTCCAGGCCCAGTGCTTGTTGATATTCCAAAAGATATTCAAATGAATGAGGCGCATTACCAGCCTTGGCTAGCCGAATCAGAGCCGACGTCGCAACCTTGCCAGCAACAAGTACAATTGGCTAATCAGTTGCTAAGCGAAGCTCAGCGGCCAGTGGCCTATATCGGTGGTGGGGTTCAAAGTGCTGGAGCCCAGCAACAACTCATGCAGTTTCTATACAAGACCAATATGCCAGCGGTACAAACACTTAAGGCGTTAGGTAGCGTCACACCGGATTATCCACTTAATTTGGGCATGTTAGGTATGCATGGCACGAAGGCCGCTAACTTGGCGGTACAAGAATGTGACCTGCTGTTGTGTATTGGTGCCCGTTTTGACGATCGCGTGACCGGCAACCTAACTAAGTTCGCGGCGAACGCGAAAGTTGTGCACCTTGATATCGATGCTGCTGAAGTTGGCAAGCGAAAGCCTACAGATGCATCGCTGGTGGCGGATTTAAAAATATCACTGCCGCAATTGCAATGTTTTGTCAGCGAGCCGCAGTGGTGTAACTATGTTGAGAAGCTAAACCAAGAGCATGCGTGGCGCTACGACTACCCCGGTGAAACTGTGTATGCACCAGCTTTACTTAATCAACTGTCGCAGCAGCTAAGTGCCGATGCAGTGGTATGTTGTGACGTTGGTCAGCACCAAATGTGGGTCGCGCAGCACATGCAATTTAGCCACCCGAGCAACCATTTAAGTAGCGGCGGCGCTGGGACCATGGGGTTTGGTTTACCTGCTGCCATTGGCGCGAAAATCGCCCGCCCCGAAGATACCGTGGTGGTGGTCTCTGGTGATGGCTCCATCATGATGAATATTCAAGAGCTGGCCACCATCCGCCGTAATAATTTAGATATCAAAATCGTGGTTATTGATAACCAAAGGTTGGGTATGGTGCGCCAATGGCAGCAGCTATTTTTCGCTGAACGCTACAGTGAAACGACCCTTTCTGACAATCCAGATTTTGTCGCCTTAGCGCGCGTTTTTGGCATCGCAGGGCGCTGCATCACTTCTCAGGAGCAAGTACAGGCTGCGCTTAGCGAGTTGCATAGCAGTGACGGCCCGTATTTGCTGCATGTGTGCATTGACGATGCCGATAACGTCTGGCCATTGGTACCGCCAGGTGCCGCGAACGATCAAATGCTGACGCAAACAAACCAACAGGGGCAACCATGAAACATCGCTTAACCTTACATCTTGCCAATCAAACCGTCGCCGTTGAACGCTTTTTACGAGTTGCTCGCCACCGTGGTTTCAAGTTAACGGCGTTGGAATTAGCCAGCAGTGAAGAGCATTATGCTATCAATATGACTGTCGACAGCGACAAACCCATCTATCTTTTAACGCAACAACTGAATAAGCTGGTAGATGTGCAAAGCGTGACTTTGCAACAACTACAACAACAAGCGATTTAGCGCTGCGACCAGCAAGGCGCACAGCAACACGGATTTATAAGAAGGTATTAACACATGACACAAACATCCGAATTAATCTGGCACAACGGTGAGATGATCCCTTACCAGCAAGCCACCACGCACGTATTAAGCCATGCCTTACATTATGGTAGCTCGGTATTTGAGGGGATCCGTGCCTATGACACCGCTAATGGGCCGGCTATTTTTCGTTTAACTGACCATATGAAGCGGCTCTTTGATTCGGCAAAAATCTACCGCATGGAAATCCCGTTTTCACTGGAAGAGTTAAATCAGGCGTGTAAAGAAGCGGTGAAACAAAATGGCTTTAGCGATGCTTATCTGCGCCCGTTTGCCTTTTTAGGTCACGTTGGCTTGGGGTTAAACCCCAAATCACACCTAGCCGATGTCACCGTAGCGGCCATGGAATGGGGCGCCTATCTCGGTGAGGACAGTCTCGCTCAAGGCGTTGATGTATGTATCTCTTCATGGAATCGCCTGGCGCCTAATACCATGCCCACGGCGGCAAAAGCGGGCGGCAACTATTTGTCTTCGCAGCTTATATCTGGTGAAGCCAAGCGTAACGGCTATGTTGAAGGCATTGCCTTAGACACCAATGGGTGTTTGAGTGAAGGAGCAGGCGAAAACCTCTTTGTGATTAAAAATGGTGTGCTATACACGCCACCGACCACCGCCTGTATTTTACCTGGCCTGACCCGCGACACCATTATGACGCTTGCCAAAGAGCGCGGTTATGAAGTGCGTGAAGAGTCAATAGCCCGTGAGGCATTGTACCTTGCCGACGAATTCTTTATGACCGGTACGGCCGCCGAGGTCGTTCCGGTGCGCAGTGTCGACCAAATTCAGGTTGGCGAAGGTCAGCGTGGCGCTATCACCGAAGAGCTGCAAACCGCCTATTTTGATTTGGTCAAAGGGCGCAGTGAAGACCCGCGCGGCTGGCTAGAGTACGTAAACGACTAACGACGAGGTGCCACTAGCACCACTATTTTGGGAATGAGGTAAGTCAAGGCAGCCACGGCTGCGCTTGCAAATATATAGAGGTAAACATGGCAAAACTGCGCAGCGCAACAACCACCGAAGGACGCAAAAGAGCAGGGGCTCGGGCGCTTTGGCGAGCGACCGGCATGAACGACAGCGATTTTAAAAAACCGATTATCGCGGTGGTTAATTCATACACTCAGTTCGTGCCGGGGCACGTGCATTTGAACCAGCTCAGCGAGCTAATGGCACACACCATTCGTGATGCCGGTGGGGTGCCACGTGAATTTAATACCATCGCCATTGATGACGGTATCGCCATGGGTCACGGCGGCATGCTGTATTCTCTGCCGTCACGAGACCTCATTGCCGATTCGGTGGAGTATATGGTTAATGCTCACTGTGCCGATGCCATGGTATGTATCTCTAACTGTGACAAAATCACCCCAGGGATGATGTTAGCTGCATTGCGATTAAATATTCCGGTGATCTTCGTTTCTGGCGGGCCGATGGAAGCGGGCAAAACTCGCCTTGCGGATATCGACATTAAATTAGATTTGGTTGATGCCATGGTCAAAGGCGCCGACCCTAGCGTCAGCGATGAAGACTCAGAACAAGTAGAGCGCTCTGCGTGTCCAACCTGCGGCTCATGCTCGGGTATGTTTACCGCCAACTCGATGAATTGTTTATTGGAAGCCCTAGGCTTGGCTCTTCCAGGAAACGGCACCACCTTAGCAACGCATAAGGATCGGATGCAGCTATATGTTGAAGCCGGTCAACGCATCGTTGATTTATGTCAGCGTTACTATGGCCAAGAAGACGATTCGGTGCTGCCGCGTAATATCGCCAATCAGGCTGCCTTTATGAACTCGATGACGTTGGATATCGCCATGGGCGGTTCATCCAATACGGTGCTGCATTTATTAGCCGCCGCCCAAGAGGCAGGGGTGGATTTTGATATGAATGACATTGATAGGCTTTCACGCAGCACCCCATTTTTATGTAAAGTCGCTCCTGCGACGCAGCAATACCATATTGAGGATGTGCATCGCGCTGGCGGGATTATGGCTATTCTCAACGAATTGGCGAAAGCGGATAAGCTGGATTTATCCGTTGGCCACGTCGGGGGGGCCAACCTTGGCGAGGTGATCGCTCGCTATGATGCCAGCAAAGAAGAGAACACGGCGGCGCGCACATTTTACCGTGCTGGTCCTGCTGGCATCCGCACTACCAAAGCTATGAGTCAGGATTACCGTTGGCAAGAGATGGACTTGGACCGTGAGCAGGGCTGTATTCGTAGTGTCGAACATGCCTTTCGCCAAGATGGTGGGCTGGCGGTGCTTTATGGCAACTTGGCTCCCAACGGCTGTATTGTGAAAAGCGCGGGGGTCAGTGATGACATGTTAGTGTTTAAAGGCACTGCTAGAGTGTTTGAATCACAAGACGATGCAGTGGAAGGCATTTTAGGCGGCCAAGTACAAAAAGGCGATGTGGTGGTGATCCGCTATGAGGGTCCCAAGGGCGGCCCAGGCATGCAGGAAATGCTGTACCCGACTAGTTATCTAAAATCCATGGCTTTAGACAAGGACTGTGCGCTTATTACCGATGGCCGCTTTTCCGGTGGTACATCGGGCTTTTCTGTGGGTCATGTTTCTCCTGAGGCTGCCAGTGGCGGTGCGATTGCTTTAGTCGAAGATGGGGATGAAGTGGTACTCGATATCCCCAATCGGGGTATCAATCTGAGTTTATCGCAGCAGCAGCTTGAGGCGCGGGCGCAAAAACAGCAGCAACGTGGCAAAGATGCATATAAGCCACTCAACCGTAATCGTCCTGTAACAGCCGCGCTCAAGGCGTATGCGCTGTTGGCAACCAGTGCGGATAAAGGCGCTGTTCGCGACCTTGAAAAGCTTGAGGAGCTAAGCTGATGGCCGCCTCCGAGCTTGACTATTTTCGCGCAATTATCCAAGCCAATATGGAGCCTTTGGTTAAGTTCACAGAGGTCAGTGAACTGACTGCGTTAGAGCAAAAACTAGGGTGCAAGGTGTGGCTTAAGCGTGAGGACCAACAACCCGTTTACTCCTTTAAGTTGCGGGGCGCTTATAACAAGTTAAGGCAGCTGGAAAAAGGCAGCAAGGTGATCACCGCGTCAGCCGGTAATCACGCGCAAGGAGTGGCGTTAAGTGCCACCGAGCTAGGGCATCAGGCAATTATCGTGATGCCCCTTACCACACCGCAGATCAAGGTCAATGCAGTACGTGGCTTCGGCGGTGAGGTGATTTTACACGGCCATCACTTTGATGCTGCAAAAGCCCATGCCTTAAAACTGGCCGAGCAACTGCAGGCGGTATTTGTGCCGCCATTCGACGATCCCGATGTGATCATTGGCCAAGGCACGATTGCCCGTGAGCTCATGCAACAACTACCGCAATTGGATGCGGTGTTTGTCCCGGTTGGCGGCGGCGGTTTGTTAGCCGGTATGGCGGTGTATATTAAATCGCTGCGCCCTGATATCCGCATCATTGCTGTAGAGGCCGAGGAAAGCGCCTGTTTGCAAGCAGCTATGGCAGCCGGCAAACCTGTGGAGTTAGAGCGGGTGGGCAGTTTTGCCGATGGCGTCGCGGTGAAGACCATCGGCAGTGAAACCTTTCGTCTGGCGCAGCAGTTTTGCGACGAAGTCGTGACCGTCAGTGGTGATGAAATTTGTGCTGCGGTACAAGATATTTTTGTCAGCACGCGGGCTGTAGCGGAGCCCTCTGGCGCGCTGTCTTTGGCAGGGCTAAAAAAATGGGCGACAACACAGGCTCAGCAAGGAGCTAATTTAGCGGCGGTGCTCTCCGGGGCGAACTTAAATTTTGACCGTCTTCGTCACATCGCCGAGAGAACAGCGCTCGGTGAGAAGAACGAGGCGTTATTGGCGGTGACCATTAAAGAAGAGAAAGGCAGCTTTAAGCGCTTTTGCCAATGTTTAGGCGGGCGTGCGATCACTGAGTTTAATTACCGTTATGCCGGCCCAGGTGAAGCACAAATCTTTGTCGGTATCGGGTTGCGTCAAGGTGTTAGTGAGCTTGAAGAACTACTCGGTGAGCTTGAACATCAGGGCTATCACTATGTTGATATGTCTGACAACGAGCTTGCTAAATTACATGTGCGTTATATGGTTGGCGGCAAGCCAACACAGCAGCTACAAGAGCGGGTACTGCGCTTTGAATTTCCCGAATACCCTGGTGCGCTAGCGCGGTTTCTCGATACTTTGGGGAGCAAATGGAATATTAGCTTATTCCACTATCGTAATCATGGGGCTGCGCTGGGTAATGTGTTGGCGGCATTTGAAGTACCCAGGCAAGATTACAATGCCTTTGATGAGCACTTGAAACGCCTTGGATATGGGTTTGTAGAAGAAACAGGTAACTCATGTTATCAGCAGTTTCTCGCACACAACGGCCGCGAAGAGGAGGGTAAAATTGCCCAACAAGCTGGTATTTAAGCCTAAGCTTTAATATAGTATTAACAGCATTAGCACAAGGAAGTACAGTGAAGCAGCGCATGGAATGGAAAAAGGGCCTACTGAGTTTATTTTTGCTTTGTGGCCCTTTTTTAGTAATGGCCAGCCCTACTAAAGTGACCTTACAGTTAAAATGGCGACATCAATTTCAATTTGCAGGTTATTATGTTGCCAAAGAGCTGGGTTATTACAGTGATCTGGGCTTAGAGGTCGACATTGTCGAGGCTGTTGGTAACGACACTGACAGCGTGGCCAAGGTGCTCGATAATCATGCTCAGTTTGGTATCAGTCACTCCGGTTTGCTTAAGCATCGTCTGCAGGGTCAGCCTGTAGTCGCAATGGCCGCACTGATGCAATCCTCCCCCTATTGCTGGCTAGTAAAGAAACACTCACCAATATTCGCTCCGCAAGATTTCGATAGTAAGAAAATCAGCTCGCTTAGCGCTAGTGAGAATGCTGAGCTTATCACTATGCTTGCCAATGAAGGCATACAGCCAAAGGTTGTTGATATTGGTGCTCAGGAGCCATTAGCTGCATGGATTGAAGGGCGCCTCGATGCTATTCAGGTGTACATTACCAACGAGCCCTATACCTTGGCGCAGCAAGGTATTGATTATCGTCTCGTATGCCCAAAGCAACATGGCTTCAATGTATATGGTGACGTGTTGTTTACATCACAGACCTTCCTTGATGCTCAGCCTGAAGTGGTAGCGCGTTTTTATCAAGCGAGCATGCGCGGTTGGCGTTACGCGTTACTCAACCTACAGCACAGTATTGCCCTCACTAAGCGTCATTATGCCGTTGATAAAAGCCTACAAGAGCTGGCTTTTGAAGCAGACCAACTCAAACCTTTGATGATGCGAACTGGCAGTACGCTAGGTGCAATGTCTGATGCGCGATGGCGACTGATTGCAGAGCTTTATGCACTGGATGATAAGCCTATGCAGGAGCACTTTCGCGGTTTTATGTATCAGCCAATGCAACAAAGTGGTATGCGCATGTCGTGGATGTTCATTTTGGCTATTGCCATCATCTTAGTTGCCGTCCCGACTTATGTTCGACTCGTGGTGCAAGCGCGAAAATCTAAATAGTATAGTGGCGAGATAAAGTTTTCTGCGCTTGAGCCAAGCGATTTGATATAATCTAACAATTGCAGTCCGTTAGTCTTTCTCATGCCATCGTTAACATCGCACTTTCAACGCCTAGACCAATTGCTTAATGACACTCGAGATTACTGGCAATGTGTGGCATTTTCATGCGAGCACTACCCTTGGCCTGAACTGACAACGGTGCTGGAGAATCTCAGCGATGAGCAAGTGGCTGAGCTTGATGCTCAGCCATCACAGTTAATAGACTACTTCAGTGCTCATATTGACCAGCTTTCGCAGTTGCCAGAATTAACCGATTTGCCTACCAGCACACAAGCACAGCCTCAAGCGCTACCATTTTGGCTAAGTAATGGTATTAAAGGCCGTAAATTGACCCAGCTACAGTGCTTTGTTGATGGACTTGCTCCTGCGCAGGAAGGCAGTACTGTCTTAGAGTGGTGTGCGGGTAAAGGTCATCTCGGGCGCCTCCTCGCGCACCAACATCAGGTGCCCGTGCACAGTGTGGAAATTCAGCAGCACCTATGTGAGCAAGGTGAACAGCTAGCGGATAAGCTAAACTTACCGATTCACTTTCACCAAGGCAATGTACTGACAGATGATTTTAGTGCCCTAATTGAGCAGTGTGATCACGCTGTTGCTCTGCATGCTTGCGGAGGCTTGCATCAATCCTTGTTACGTCAGGCCTGTCAGCAGCAAACACCTCGTATTTCAATTTCTCCCTGTTGCTATCATCTGTTTATCGATGGCGACTATTACCAACCAATGAGCGCAGCTGCACAGGCAAGCTCATTGCGGTTGACCAGCAGTGATCTAAAACTTGCGCTGCAACAAACTGTGACAGCACCACAGCGAGTGCGGCGTGTGCGGCAAAAAGAGGTGTTATGGCGACTCGGGTTTGATCAGTTGGTGCGTGAGCAATTTAAGCGCTCACAGTACACGCCCGTGCCTTCGGTTGGTAAGCAAATATTCAGCGGTGAATTCTCAGATTTTTGCTTGTGGGCGGCACGAGAAAAGGGCTTAACTCTGCCAGAAAAGTGCGATTTTACTCGCTATTTGAAGCTCGCAGAGCAAAGGAAGCGCATGACGGAGCGAATCGAACTGGTAAGACATCTCTTTAGAAGGGCAATAGAAGTTTGGCTGGTTTTAGATCGTGCTTTATATTTGCAGCAACACAATTATCAGGTGGACCTCAGTGAGTTTTGCGAAACTGAAATCACACCTCGTAATATCTTAATTGAAGCCAGCATAAACAGTGAGATGCAATGAAGAATCTAGGTCACCTTTTTGAAAGTAATAGGCAATGGGCTGAACGAACTACGGACCATGACCCGGAATTTTTTCAAAAGTTATCGCAGCAGCAAAGCCCTAAATATTTGTGGATTGGTTGTTCAGATTCTCGCGTCCCTGCAAACCAAATAGTAGATCTTATGCCCGGCGAGTTATTTGTTCATCGCAACGTCGCGAACGTTGTGGTGCACACTGATCATAACTGTTTGTCGGTGATGCAATATGCAGTAGAAGTTTTGAAAGTTCAGCATATTATGGTGGTGGGTCATTATGGCTGTGGCGGCGTTAAGGCAGTGCTCGATGAGGCCAAGCTGGGGTTAATTGATAATTGGTTACGCCATGTTGATGACGTTAAAGCCCAGCATTTATCACTGTTAAATAGCGCACCTGAGGCTCAGCGTCTGGCTCGCTTAATTGAGCTTAATGTGATTGAACAAGTACGTAATGTTTGCCGTACCAACATAGTACAAGATGCATGGGCTAGAGAGCAGCCGTTGACGGTGCATGGTTGGGTGTATGGGCTTGAAAACGGCCGTTTACATGACCTCGATGCCGTGGTTCGCTGTCATCAAGAGCTACACAGCAGCTACAGAGAGGCGCTGCACAACGTTGCATTGCGCGTGAGAGCTAATGCGCAATGACGAATAGTTGGGCAGCCAATCTAGCCTCGAATTAACCTTCGTCTTGGTTTTCTTGGTTACCCTGAATTTGCGCTTCTAAAAGCGCCACTTTTTGCTCTAGTGCCGTCAGCTTTTCACGTGTTCTTACTAGCACTTGGCTTTGAATATCGAACTCTTCGCGGCTCACGAAGTCCATCTCTGAGAGTTTATTTTGCAGTACTTGTTTAGTCTTACTTTCAAAGTTTTCGGCCATATCGCGCATGCCTTTAGGCATGTTACTGCCAATCTGGCGAGCAATTTCTTCAATTTTTGCAGGGTTTATCATTGCACAGCTCCTTTTCTCACATACTTAAGTGTAACTAACCTCAAGCACAAATAACAACTTGTTTGCCTTAGGGCAGCGTTTATATACGCTGTATCTAACCCAAGTCACAATACAGTTTGCGTTAGTGCATACTTATTTATTTCTCACGGCCCTAATATCGCGGCTGTATCACTTGCGCTAATAAGATAAAATACGTAGCCCACGGATACTCAGATTAGGTTTTATGAAGCTCAACCCTCAACAAAACGAAGCAGTGAAATACATTAGCGGGCCTTGTCTCGTCCTCGCTGGTGCGGGCTCTGGTAAAACCCGCGTGATCACTAATAAGATAGCTTATTTGGTTCAGCAGTGTGAGTATCGGGCCCGTAACATCGCGGCGGTTACCTTCACCAACAAGGCTGCCAAGGAAATGCGTGAGCGCGTTGCGCAAACTTTAGGTAAGCAAGAGGCCAAAGGGCTGTGGGTATCCACCTTTCATACCCTCGGCTTAGAGATAATTAAAAAAGAGTTGAAAACCTTAGGTTTCAAAGCAGGCTTTTCACTCTTTGACGACCAAGATACGAATCAGCTTCTCAATGAGCTGACCGCAGACGAGCTCGATGGTGACAAAGACTTACTTAAGTTGTTGAAAATGCAAATCAGCGACTGGAAAAACGAGCTGATCTTGCCACAACAGGCTATTGCGGCTGCTCGAGAGCAGCAAAAAGCCCTTTTTGCACAACTTTATGCCCGCTATCAAACCCAGTTGCGTGCTTACAATGCGCTCGACTTTGACGATCTGATTATGATCCCGACGTTATTGCTTAATAGTCATGCCGAGGTGCGTGAGCGTTGGCAAAATCGCTTTCGTTATATGCTGGTGGATGAATATCAAGATACCAATACCAGCCAATACCAATTGGTTAAGCTATTGGTCGGGCAGCGGGCGCGCTTTACTGTTGTAGGTGATGATGACCAATCTATTTATTCGTGGCGCGGGGCAAAGCCACAAAACCTCGTACAATTGAGTAAAGACTACCCGCATCTGCGTCTTATCAAGCTAGAGCAAAATTACCGTAGTGCTGGACGCATTCTTAAAGCGGCTAATATTCTCATTGCCAATAATCCGCATGTTTTTGATAAAAAACTGTTTAGTGAGCTGGGCTTTGGTGATCAGATTAAAGTCATTGGTACTCGCGATGAGGAGCACGAAGCCGAACGTGTGGTAGCAGAGATTATTTCTCATAAGTTTACCAAGCGCACCAGCTACCGCGACTACGCTATTTTATATCGCGGTAATCACCAAGCGCGAGTGTTTGAAAAGGCGCTGATGAGTAACCGTATACCCTATAAAATCAGTGGTGGGATGTCCTTCTTTGCGCGTGCTGAGATCAAGGACATGATGGCTTACCTGCGATTGCTGGTAAACCAAGATGACGATAATGCGTTTTTGCGCATCGTAAACACTCCCAAGCGTGAAATTGGTCCTATGACCTTGGAGAAGCTGGGTTCGTTGGCGAATGACAAGCACATTAGCTTATTTGCTGCATGTTTTGAGCCCGAGCTTGCACAGCGTTTACAAGGGCGAGGTTTTAACGCGTTAATGGGGTTTGCTCGGTGGGTCGTGGAGTTAGCCGATAACTGCCAACGTAGTGACACCCTTGAGGCGGTGAAAGATTTAGTGCGACAAATTAATTATGAAGCCTATTTATATGAGACTTCGACTAGCGCTAAAGCCGCTGAGATGCGCATGAAGAATGTCTCTGAGTTATATCGTTGGATCACTGACATGCTCACTGGTGATGCTGACAATCCAGCCCTCACCCTACCTGAGGTGGTGATGAAGCTCACCCTGCGCGATATGATGGAGCGTAATGAAGAGGAAGATGACAGTGATGCAGTGCAACTACTGACACTGCATGCCTCTAAGGGCTTGGAGTACCCTTATGTATTTATGGTAGGTATGGAAGAGGGGCTGTTGCCACACCAAACCAGTATTGATGAGGACAATGTTGAAGAGGAGCGTCGCTTGGCCTATGTGGGGATCACCCGAGCGCAACAAGAGTTAGTGATGACGTATGCCAAGAGCCGTCGTCAATTTGGTGAAACCATAACCCCAGAAATTAGCCGTTTTGTGGAAGAACTCCCGCAGCAAGATTTGGCTTTCGAAGCACGAAAAGCCCCACAAAATCAGCAACAACGCATGGAGCAAGGGCAGGCCCGAGTGGCTAATTTAAGGGCCATGCTTAAGAAGGAATAGCGTGCAGAGGTTGTTGCTCGGCAATAGCGTGTTGCTGACCAATAAAGTGGTGTACACCGTGATGCTCAAGCAGCGAGCGATAATTAAGAATACAGGGCCCTTTAGCGATCACCATGCAGTCATTTAGTTGTGTGACTGCCAACACGCCTTGCAGCATATGATCGTAACGTGGGTCCTGTAATACTCGACGGCTAAAGGTGGCATTGAGTAATACACAGAAGTAAGGCAGCTGGGTCAGTAAGCTTAACTCGCAGCGATCTTTACCAAACTCATTGAGCCCAATATGCAATCCCTGCTGGTAGAGCTTGTCTAAATTTTTCATTTGGTTAGCGCTACAAAAGCGCAGCTCGGCTTCACTGAATAACAGGCAAAGTTTATCTTTATTCGTCAGTTGACCGACCCAATGACTAAGCCCCTCAAAGTGTTTATCATCCAGCAACAAACTTGAGCAATTGAGTAAACTCATAATGTCGCTCTGGTGTTGATTAAAGCCATATTTGAGCAGTTTGAGCTCTACCTTAGCGAGCTCGTAATTATCACTGGCAAAACGCTTAAGTTGTTCAAAACTGGTACTCCCGAGCACCGGATGCTCGCCATAAGCATCGAGTAATTGCGCGTGAGGCTGCTGCTGGTCGAAGTTTACGATGTCGCTAGCACGAAAATGGGTGTGCAAATCCATTAGATGATGACGTTGATGTGGCTCTTGCTGATCGTTGCCATAGCCTAGCAGCGGGTGATAAAACTCAAAGCGGCCTTTGCCAGTTTGTTTGGCATAATACATGGCGGCATCGGCATCACGAATGATTTCATCGGTATGGCTGTAGTCGCGTTTACTGTAAGTAATGCCAATACTGGCACCGCTTTGAATACAAATCCCTTGGTTGCAGAAGGGTTGCTGCATCACTGCAATAATGCGCTTGGCAACATCTTCGGCTTGTTGACGCTCGTTGAGTTGGGTGAGCAGAATGACAAATTCGTCGCCACCAAGGCGGGCGATCAAATCATGATCGCGAATACATTGCTTAAGCTTATCCGCCACTTCAATGAGGAATTGGTCGCCACACTGATGACCCAGCTTATCATTGATATCTTTAAACTTATCCAGGTCGATGAACAATACGGCAAAGTCTTTTTCAGGAAAGCGCTGATATTGCCCCAATGTGCGCTCAAGCTGAGATAAGAACAAACTGCGATTGGGTAACCCTGTTAGTGAGTCATGATGAGCATCATGATAAAGCTGCTGCTCTATTTTACGGCGCTCGTCAATTTGTAGTTGTAAATGTAAGTTGGCTTGACGTAGCTCCCGCGTTTTTTCAGCCACACGTAACTCTAATTCTTGGTGGCTCTGTCGCAGCGCTTGCTGCGATAAATGGTTTTGCAGCACGTTGGCAATTTGGTTGGAGACGTAAGCGATGAGCTCAACATCCTCTTGCACGAAGTCGTACTTGTTGTTGTATGCCTGGCAAACAATGAGTCCAATCACTCCTTGCGCTGTTTTTAGGGGAGCTCCTAGCCAGCTAGTACAGCGACAGCTTGGGTCTAATTTACCTTGGCGCTCAATGATGCCCTCGGCAATCAACTGCTCGCTGCGAGCCCTATCTATTAATTGGCACTGCTTGGATGTTAGTACTAACTCACTAAAGCCTTTTGCAAAGGGTCGCGGACCAAAGTCTTCGCTGCACTCATCGACGGCGTAAGGGAAGGTAAGCCAATTATTGTCTTTATCATACAGCGCAATATAAAGGTTTTCCGCATAGGTGATGGACTTCATGATCTGGTGAACATGGTAGTAGACATCATCAATATTGATCGACTGGCTCGCCAGTTCCGATATTTGGAATAACGTTTGCTGTCGTTCTAAAGCTTTTTTACGTTGGCTAATTTCGTCATTAAGCGCTTGGTTGCTAAGCGTTAATGCTTGAGTACGTTGCTTTACTTGGCTTTCAAGTAATTCGCGTTTTTTCACCCGCTCAATGGCCGTTGCTAGATACAGCGCGATGACCTCAAATAGCTCAATTTGCTCTTGGCTATAGCCTTGTTTGGCATCATAGCTTTGCGACACCATGACACCAATCACATCGGTATCTTGATAAATAGGCACACCAAGCCAATGTTCGGCTTGCGCCCCTAAAATTTTGAACTTGCCTTGTTGCTGCGCTGCCGTCATGGTTTCACGAGTGAAGTAGGCGGTTGCCCGTGAACGAAATACGTAGCCAGTCACACCTTGCTCAAAATGCTGATCGGTGACTAAGGGAGTTTGTATTCCGTCTTTCTGATCAACGAAGTAGGAAAGCTCCAGTAGCCCTGTATCTGGGTTACGCAGGACCACATAAAAATTTTTACTCGGTACGTAATCGGCTAGCAGACGTTGAATTGCAGGGTAAAAAGAGCACAGCTCAGGAATGGTACTGGCTTGTTCTGACAGTAAAATAAGGGCATGTTGGAGGTGGTGTTGCTGCTTGTATTTTTGCAGCAACGCCTTCAGGCGTTTATTCTTTTTCTGGAGCTTATTGAGCTCTTGCGGGGACCACTCATCCACTGAACGTGCCATTTGTTATTTTTGTTTATTTATTAACCGCCAAATATTCCATCTTTTTTGGTTCAGGTCAAGGAGTATCGACCTCTATACTAGGAACGAAAAAGGGAGGCTATTGCCTCCCTTTTTTAACTCTTTAACAAGTCGTTGTTACTGCTTAACCATAAAGTCGATAGCAGCTTGGATTTCCTCATCCGAACAATCCATACAAGTACCGCGCGGAGGCATTGCATTGAAACCATTAATCGCGTGATCAAGCAATGTATCCATGCCTTTTGCTAGGCGAGGTTCCCAGTCAGCTGCTGTTTTTGGAGCGCCGAGTGCACCTGAACCATGACATGCGAAACAGGCCGCTTGATATACTTGTTCGCCACTGCGAGGGCCGCTTGGCGCCGCATCGGCAGCAGCAGTTTCACCGGCAAGGTAAACATCACCAACAGGTTGCAGGCGCTTTTTGATAGCTTCCTCGGTGAGTGAGTTGTCGTAAGGTTGCGCGTAAACAGCAGTGGATAACAGTAACAGTGCAGCTGATAGTTTCTTCATGTTTCTTTGCTCATTCGGGTGCTAACGGTCTATACGACCTGGTGACGAAATATCGGCAAATTATAACCGCAGCGAGCGATTTATAAAATGCCTAGATTTCATTAATGCGTTAAAAAGTAGCCATTTTATGCGCTAGCGCAAAATATTCTCGCCGTTGCACATCGCGTTAAACCCAGCTCAACAGCTTATTCACGGCTTTTTCGATACCGCTGGCTGCCTCTTTGACGGAACCCGCAAGCATGTATGCAGGCGTGGAAACGACCTTCGCTTTTTCATCAGCGACGATGTCATCAACGGCACAGTCCACATGCTCGGCGCCAAGTGCATTCATCGCTGAGGCAGTATCGTTGTCGTTGCCTATGGTCGCTTTTGTGCCTTGTGGGTAGATGTGCGCAATCATTGCTGGCGCGATACATAAATAAGCCGCTGGCTTGCCTTGTTCGGCAAAGCTTTTACAGACCCGCTCTACCTCTGAATTTAATGAGCTATCGGCACCTTTTAGAGCGAAGTCGCATAAATTTTTTGCGGCGCCAAAGCCTCCAGGCAAAATAAGGGCGTCGTAGTCGCTAACATTAAGCTCTTTGAGATCAAGAATCTCCCCTCGGGCAATACGCGCCGCTTCTTCCAATACATTGCGTGTTTGCTGCTGCTCTTCCCCAGTTAAGTGATTAATCACATGGTGCTGGTCTATATTGGGGGCAAAACATTGATACTGCGCGCCCGCTTGCTCAAGATAAAGTAAAGTCAGTACTGATTCATGAATTTCGGCGCCATCAAAGACCCCACAGCCACTTAAAATTATCGCCACATTCGCCATTGTTTTGCTCCTTGATCAGATGAAAGATAATATTCTCTGCCCTAGTAAGGTAACGATCCTAGGTAGCTCCCGTCAACGCTGATTTATGCTCAGCTCTCATGCCACTAAGAGAAAAAAGTTATAAAGGATCACTAGGATCTTTGATCCTTTATGCTAGAATGCGTAGCTGGTTATCGAAAAGGACGTTGTACACGCATTCTTAGCGCCCCTTAGAAAGCCACTTTCCACATCGGATAAATAAAATAAAAAAGAAAACCGAATTACGCAGTCTTTTCTTTTTCTAACTAAAACAATGAGTTATAAACCTATCTGGATTCGAAAAATGAACCTGGAGGGTAAGTCATGGTTTTTATCTACAAAGTTATCCACAGGTTTTTAGTTCATTACTTTTACTCTATTTACAGCGCTTAACAGCAATTGCAACTCGTTTTCTTAAGCGCCTTATGGCATCCTTGCGTTATTAAAAAACTGACATGTTTGAGTGTTGAAAAATGGCGCAGATCGCAGAAAATCCGCTTATCCTCGTTGATGGTTCCTCTTATTTATTCCGTGCATATCATGCGCCACCACACCTAACTAATTCTAAAGGGGAAGCTACGGGGGCTATTTATGGCGTAGTCAACATGCTGAAAAGCCTGGTCAAGCAGTATGACCCTACGCACATGGTGGTGATTTTTGATGCCAAAGGAAAAACCTTTCGCAACGATATGTACAGTGAGTACAAGGCTAATCGCCCACCCATGCCGGATGACTTACGTACTCAGGTAGAGCCGTTGCATAACATTATTCGTGCCATGGGTTTTCCTTTGATTAGTATTGAAGGGGTGGAAGCGGATGATGTGATTGGCACCTATGCACGTATTGCCAGTGAGCAGCAGCGTCACGTTTTGATATCCACAGGCGATAAAGATATGGCGCAGTTGGTCAACGAACACGTGACCTTGATCAATACCATGACGGGCAGTATTTCCGATCCCGATAGTGTAAAAGAAAAGTTCGGCGTAGGGCCCGATCGTATCATCGATTATTTAGCCTTGATGGGTGATAAAGTCGACAATATCCCAGGTGTAGAGGGATGTGGTCCTAAAACCGCAGTTAAGTGGCTCGACAAGTACGGCTCTCTCGATGAAGTGATTGCCCATGCCGATGAAGTAAAGGGCAAAATAGGCGACAAATTGCGCAATGCCGTGGAGCACCTGCCACTGAGCTATGAATTAGCAACGATCAAGCTTGATGTTGAACTCGACAGCGATTTGGAGCAGTTAAAACTGCAGCAACCTGATACCGATGCCCTGATTGAGCTCTATGGTGAGTGTGAGTTCCGTCGTTGGTTGGCCGAAGTGCTGGATAAAGGCAGCAACACCGACACCCATCTTGATGCCCCCACCGATACTCAAGAAGTGCCAACCCGCGATGCTCATTACGAAACCATTTTAACCGAGCAGCAGCTGGATACTTGGGTGGATAAGCTTAATCAAGCTGAGCTCATTGCCTTTGATACTGAAACCACAAGCGTGAACTACATGGAAGCGCAGCTAGTCGGTATGAGCTTTGCTGTGACCATAGGTGAGGCTGCTTATCTGCCGCTTACCCATGACTACCCTGGAGCACCGGAGCAACTGCCGCTAGACCTTGTATTGGCAAAAATTGGGCCGATTTTGGCCGACGCTAACAAGGCGAAAGTAGGACAAAACCTTAAATACGATAAAAGTGTGTTAGCCAATGCTGGTATCGAGTTTAATGGTATTGCCTTCGATACCATGCTCGAGTCCTATGTGTTTAATAGCGTGGGTACTCGCCATGACATGGATTCCCTCGCATTGAAATATCTGGGCCATAAAACCATTAGTTTTGAGGATATTGCCGGCAAGGGTAAAAAGCAGCTGACCTTCAATCAGATTGAGTTAGAAAAGGCGGCTCCTTATGCTGCCGAAGATGCTGATATTACCCTGCGTTTGCACCAGCATTTGTGGCCAAAAGTTGAGGCGGATAGCAGTTTAAAAACCGTGTTTAGCGATATAGAACTGCCTTTGGTTAATGTGCTCTCTGATATTGAACGCACTGGCGTTGCCATTGATTCAACGATGCTGGCAAAGCACTCGCAACGCCTTGGTGAGCGTTTGCAGGAGTTGGAAAAAGAAGCCTTCGACATAGCTGGCGAGGAGTTTAATCTAGGCTCGCCAAAACAGCTACAAGCGATTTTGTTTGAGAAGCTAGAACTGCCGGTGATCAAAAAGACTCCTAAGGGAGCTCCTTCAACCGCAGAAGAAGTCTTGCAAGAGTTGGCGCATGATTATCCACTGCCTAAAGTCATTATTGAGCACCGAGGGCTGGCTAAACTGAAGTCAACTTACACCGACAAGCTACCGCTGATGGTGAACGAGAAAACTCAACGTGTGCACACCTCTTATCATCAAGCGGTCACCGCCACCGGACGTTTAAGCTCGACCGATCCTAACCTGCAGAATATTCCTATTCGTTCAGAAGAAGGTCGCCGCATCCGTGAGGCCTTTGTTGCCGCTTCTGGCTATAAAATTGTCGCTGCCGATTACAGTCAGATAGAGCTGCGCATCATGGCTCATCTTTCACAGGATAAGGGCCTGCTCAGCGCCTTCGCTGACGGCTTAGATGTGCACAGTGCCACTGCCAGCGAGGTTTTCTCTGTGCCATTGGAGGAAGTGACCAGTGATATGCGCCGTAAAGCCAAAGCCGTTAACTTTGGTTTGATCTATGGTATGTCGGCATTTGGCCTCTCGCGGCAACTCGATATTCCGCGCCATGAGGCCCAGCATTATATGGATAAATACTTTGAACGCTTCCCTGGCGTTTTAGAATATATGGAACGCACTCGCGAAGGAGCCGCAGATAAAGGCTATGTCGAAACGCTATTTGGTCGCCGTTTACATTTACCGGAGATCAATGCTCGCAATGGAGCACGGCGTAAGGCCGCAGAGCGGGCCGCAATTAATGCACCGATGCAGGGAACTGCTGCGGATATTATCAAAAAAGCGATGATCACCGTACACCAATGGGTGCAACAACAACCACAAGGCACGGTCAAACTATTGATGCAGGTACACGATGAGTTGGTGTTTGAAATTGCTGAGCAACATGTTGATGCCTACACCAAAGAAATCTGCAATCTTATGGCCAAAGCCGCTAGTTTAGATGTGCCGTTAATCGCCGAGGCGGATAGCGGAGATAATTGGCAGCAGGCACACTAGCATCAAGCAGCACTTAGTTAAAACCCTGTAAAAGAGTATAAGAAATAGTTTTATTTGGTTTATATAGGATTAAATAAGCGCTGTTGCGCGCGCTTTGCGTTTATTTCTCGATATTGATTTGCTACAGTCCGCGCGTCCTCATCCTGTAGGACATCCTGTTGATGATGTGCCACTCGCTTTGCGATGGTACAGCGTATTGATAGCTTCTCCCCAGATTGCTATACCGGCTTACCGTTTTGGTAGGCCGGCTTTTTCTACTCCTTCTCTGTTATGTTTTTTATTCTCTTTCCTAGCATTCCACTGGCTGATCCCTTACTCATTTTTTTAAGTATCCCTGAGTAGTTAGTTCACCTGTAGATACTTTATTGCTAGCATGGTGATAATCATTCTTATCGAAGGAAAGCGTAATGTTTAATAGTTTTGTTCGTACTTTAATGTGTGGTGCGCTGCTTGTTGGCAGTACCAGTGCATTAGCTGCGTGGCAGGTAGATAATAATCACAGCCGCGTAAATTTTGTCTCAGTAAAGAATAACGCTATTGCGGAGAACCACTTCTTCAAAGACGTTTCAGGCAGCGTTGATGAGAGCGGCATGTTTAAGCTAGCGATCGATCTCAACAGTGTTGAGACGCAGATCCCGATTCGTAACGAGCGCATGCAGAAATTTCTCTTTAACACCGTCGAGTTCCCCGCGATGGAAGTTACTGCGAATGTCAGTGAGTTAATCGCACAAGCGAAAGATACCGGCGTGGCTCAAGGAACTGTTCAAGCACAGCTCGCGTTACACGGTAAAACTAAAGCTCAGCAAATAGCTGTGAGCGTGGTGGCAAGTCGTGCCGGTGACCTGGTGGTTAGTTCTATGATGCCTGTATTAGTAAGTCCTGCTGACTTTGCGTTGCAATCGGGGATCGACAAGTTGAAGTCATTAGCCGGGTTAGACTCTATAACTCGCGCCGTTCCTGTCTCTTTTGTACTGACCTTAAATGAGCAGTAATGAGCAAGCGCTAGCGGCTCTGTCGCAGCAACTTGAGGGGCAAATTGCGCCTTTAGATCAATGGTCGCCGCAGCAATGCGGCACCATCGACATTCATATTACTGCAGATGGTCGTTGGTTCCATCACGGCACCGAAATTAAACGTGCTCGTTTAGTTAAGTTGTTTGCTTCGGTGTTGTGGCGTGAGCAAGGGCAGTATTACCTAAAAACCCCTGTTGAACAGATGGCTATCAGGGTGGACGATGCGCCGCTATTAATTGTTGATTGGCGTCTAGCTACAGCGCAAAACGCAGCGCATCCAGCGGTTATTTGTATCGATAATATTGGCCGTGAATTTGTGCTCGGCGCACAGCATCCGCTGCTTATACATGCCGATCCGCAAGGGCAGAAGCTGCCTTATCTGCAGCTGCCTTATGGGGTGCAAGCGAAATTAGCGCGTACGGTGTATTATGCGTGGGCCGAGCAGCTCGCTCAGCCCCAGGGTGAGGAGTTTATAATCTATTCGGCAGGAGAGTCGTTTTCACTCGGCGGCTGAGTGACAACCGGCCCTAAAAACCACTCATCTAGCTGCTTTCTTAACTCATTCAAGCCGGTACCTTTAAGCGACGAGAATGCGTGTACAGTGATGTTTTCTGCTACCTCAGCAAGCTCGCGGCGCACCTTTAGCACCTCAGACTTACGTTTGCCTTGCTTGAACTTATCAGCCTTAGTCAGTAGCGCCAACACAGGAATGTCGCTGGAGCTGGCCCACTCGATAAGTTGACGGTCGAGATCTTTTAGGGGATGACGTATGTCCATCAACACTACCAAGCCTTTTAGACTCTCGCGCTTTTGTAAATACTCACCTAAAGAGCGTTGCCATTTTAATTTCATCTCCATTGGCACTTTGGCAAAACCATATCCAGGTAAGTCAATTAGCCGCTGATCCTCTTGCAACGCAAAAGTATTGATCAATTGTGTGCGTCCAGGCGTTTTACTAGTACGAGCGAGTTTTTGTTCGGTCAGCGTATTTAGTGAACTGGATTTACCGGCATTGGAGCGCCCAGCAAACGCGATCTCAATACCTGTGTCCTCCGGTAATTTACTGATATCCGGGGCACTTGTTATAAACTTAGCTTGCGTATAATCAACGCGGGATTTGGCCACATGAACTCCTCAGTGAGGCACCAAAATTAGATTAACCGCTAGTTTATATCAGAAAGCGGCTAAGCTAAAGGTGCAAGCAATGGGTCAGGAAAGCTCGGCAAAACTATGCGCTGAGACAAATTTTCCTTAAAACCCCGCATTTTATAAGCTTAATGTGGGCAGAAAACGTGCCAGAGAAATTTTTATCGTGTAGAATAGAGCCATTGCATCGAAAAGATTGTAAACGAATACAGGGTCCGAAACAGAGAATTTACCATGAAGAAATTAGCACTATCCTTAACTATGTTAGTTGGTGTGTTGAGTGCAAACAACGCAGCAGCATTTGATGGCGACGCCAGCGCAGGTAAAGACAAATCGGCGACATGTGCTGCGTGTCATGGCGCTGATGGTAACGCGCCTGTCACCATGTACCCTAAGATCGCAGGTCAGCACGCTGAGTATCTATATAAGCAGCTTAAAGAATTTAAATTAGGCATGACCTCTGGGGGCGAAGAAGGTCGCGCGGATCCAGTCATGGGTGGCATGGCAATGCCTTTGAGCGATCAAGATATGAAAGACTTGTCTGCTTATTTTGCCTCGCTCAATATGTCTGAGGGCACAACCCCTGAAGATGTTGTCGAGCAGGGCGAAATGCTTTACAAAGCAGGTGACGCTGAACGTGGAATTCCTGCTTGTGCTGCGTGCCATGGTCCTCGTGGTAACGGTACTTCTTTAGCTGGATTCCCAAAAATCTCGTTCCAGCATGCGGAATACCTTAAGGCGCAGCTAGAGAAATTCCGTGATGGTGCACGTGCAAATGACCACAATGGCATGATGCGTGACATCGCTAAAAAATTGACCGATGAAGATATCGAGGTCTTATCAAAGTACCTAGGTGGTCTACACTAATATTCAGCCTCGTCCAAATGGATGAGGTTTTGAAAAGTGACTAAGAAAGCAGCATTAGCTGCTTTTTTTGTGCATGTTAATTAAGTTGACGATATCTCCACCTGCTTGTGAGACATTGACCATATGTGAATGTAATCTATTGCTCATTTTAAATCACTAAATAAACCTTAACTTAATGAAATTAAAAAAATTACCTATTTTGGTACGGCAACAAAACTACAAAAAATAGTTAAACCAGTTGTAACTAAGTTATGAATCAGTAAATTAGTTGCTGTCGCAACAAACAATAACAACAGGGAAATTCGTAACGGAATCGCGGCAAGTTTGTGCGCTAGGGGAGCATCGAAAGATGCACAACCAAGGAAGAATAACAAAGAGTTAGGAAGACCGAGAAAAATAAAACACCACACGGAAGATAATAAAAACAATACGGAAAGTGATAACAAAAATAATAAAATAAGACTTAAAATCAAGTCGAAGGGAGAAGTGTCCAAATTCATTTTGGCGCTCGAGTTGCGAGGCGGTAGAGGTTAGCTCTACCGCCTTTTTATTTGTCCTGTTACAATAGTCGCTATGAAAGCGAATACCTGCCCGCTGTGTCAAAGCTCAAACCCAAATCACTACTACCGCGACAAAGTACGCGACTACTGGCAATGCCAGCGTTGTGCATTGGTGTTTGTGGCGGCGTGCCAATACGTAACGGCAGCACAAGAGAAGGCCATCTATGATCATCATGAGAATGACCTTGATGACCCAGGGTACCGTCGTTTCCTAAGCAGGGTCTTTAATCCGTTGCAGCAGCGTTTAGTTGCTCGAAGTAAAGGCTTAGATTTTGGCTGTGGGCCAGCGCCCTTACTCGCTGCTATGTTGCAAGAGCAAGAACATACAGTGGCATTGTATGATCTCTATTACTACCCTGATCAATGTGTGCTTAATGATCGTTATGACTTTATATGCAGCACCGAAGTAATAGAGCATTTGGCCGAACCTAATATTGTCCTTGGACAATGGTACGAATTATTACGCCCAGGGGGCACTTTGGCTTTGATGACCAAGTTAGTTATCAATGCTGAGCGTTTTGCCACCTGGCACTATAAAAATGATCCAACACACATTGCCTTTTATAGCAAAGATACCTTTGCTTATATCGCCGAGCAGTTTGGATTTAATGTGGAATTTATTGCGGCTGATGTGATCTTCTTAACACGGCCGCGCGATAGAGATTAACTATGACGAGAAAGAAAAAGTCCCGCAAGGTCATCAACAACGGCACTGCGCGTTTAAGTAAAGATAAGCTCAGAGAGCTGCGAGCGATGAAAGAGCAACGCAGCAAGAAAAAGAAAAAAGGTGCCGAGCCCGGTAACCGTAATTCACAACTTTTAAAAGTTGAGGGTAGCGAGAGCAGTGAGAGCGGCAAAACAGATAAGCGGGTGGGCAGCAAAAAGCCTGTGAGCTTAACACCACAGGCACCTAAACAGAGCAAGCCTGAGTCTAAGCCTCGGCGCAACCTTCAACCACAAGCGACTCTGCGCCAAGCGCATGAGCCAGAACTGAGTCCGCAACAAGAGTTGGCACAGATTGAAGCGGATGAACGCCTGCTAGCGCTTATTGAGCGTCACGATCAGGGCGAAGTTTTAACAGGCAAAGATGCAAAATATTTTAATGCCAAGGTCGCACGTCATGAGCAACTGTGTGAAATACTTGGCATTGATGATGAAGACTTTGCGGATGACGAAGATTTGCTTGATAGTTATATGAATGACTCGTTGGCGGATGAGTGGCTAGACGAAGAGGGTAAAAAATGAATTCCATGTGGATCATTGCCATCGTAATTGGGGCGCTGATCATTGCCGGGTTGGCTTTTTACGCAGGGCGCTTGATTTGGCAAGTGAAGGAGCAAAATCAGGCGATTGCAGCTAAACGAGCGGAGCTCGCCGAAAAGCGCTTAGCCCGTAATGCAAAATTGAGTGATAGTATCCACCTGCTCGCGAAAGCGATGAAAGAAGGTCAGTGTGAATACTCGGAAGGGTGTTTACGAGTGTGGGTACTTATGAGTCAGTACAGCTTCGATCAAGAGCGCGATTTGCAGGTGCACTATCCGGGTGTCTATGCCATGTACGATGCGGTCAAGGACTTACCTACTCACGAGGCGCGTAAAAAATATTCGAAGAAGGAAATCTTCAAGCAAGATAGTGCGCGTTGGCGTAAAGAAAAAGAGTTGGAAGCGGATATTCTTGCGGATGCAGAGAAGATTCTCAGTGAATTTACAGCTGACCCCAACAGTAAGCATGTGTTTATGTAAGAAAAGCCGCTGTACAGCGGCTTTTTTTATCACTTCTAGATTACTCGCGAAAAGCGTTGTTGGTTGAGTTTTTGTTGTAAGTATTGATCAAAACACATACAGATAATGCGAATGAAGAGAATACCTTTTGCAGTTACGCGAATATGCTGCCCACTAACGCTAAGCATGTCATCGTTAATAAACCCCTGTAACTGCGCTAGCTCGTTGGCAAAGTGCGCTTTAAAGTCGATATGGTAGTGATTTGAGAATGCGTCCATATCTAGCTCAAAGTGGCAAATAAGCTGCTTTATTACCGCCGCGCGAATATGGTCTTCATCGTTGAGTGTCAGTGCTTTACAGGCACTCAGAGTATGATGTTCTAACGCTTGATAATACAGCTTCAACTCTTTGTGGTTTTGAATAATGTGATTGCCCAGTTGCGAAATGGCGGACACGCCTAAACCCAGTAGGGGAAGGTCACCGCCGAGAGTGTATCCTTGAAAGTTCCGGTGCAGATGACCTTGACGCTGAGCGACAGCCAGTTCATCTTCCGGCTTGGCAAAGTGGTCCATACCAATGAATTGGTATCCAGCCGCGAGCATGGCAGAGAGGGTTTCTTTAAACATCGTCAGCTTGGCTTGGGCACTGGGCAAATCGGCGTCTTTAATTTTGCGCTGCGCGGCAAAACGTTCTGGCAGATGGGCATAATTAAATACCGAGACGCGATCTGGGCCAATATCAATCAGTCTGGCAATGGAGCGCGCAAAGGAAGCCGTTGATTGTTTCGGTAATCCGTAGATCATATCAACATTGACCGAGGTAAAGCCTACCGCTTGCGCGCGACGAACCAGTTGTTCTACATCCTGTGCGCACTGTGGCCGATTAACGGCGTTTTGTACCTCATCATTGAAGTCTTGAACACCAAAAGAAATACGATTAAAACCGAGCGCCTTAAGCTCATCAATGCGCTCTAGCGGTAAAGCGCGGGGATCAACTTCAATGCTGCGTTCACTGTCGCTGGCAATATTAAAGTGCTCATTAATGAGTGCCATTAAGCGGTGCATCTGTGCGCTATCTAAAAATGTTGGCGTGCCGCCGCCCAAGTGCAGCTGTTTAACTTTTAAGTGGCGGCTATGCTCACTTAATAGCGCCATTTCCTGGCCTAGATAATCCAGGTATAAATCCGCTTTATGTTGGTGGCGGGTGACAATTTTATTGCAGCCGCAGTAATAGCAAAGTTGGTGACAGAAGGGGATATGAATATACAACGATAATTCATCGCCCTGACACTGATTTAGTGCGTTTATTAGCGTATTGCCATCGGCCCCATCGGTTAATTGTAAAGCCGTAGGATAAGAGGTATATCTCGGGCCAGAAACGTTGTATTTGTTTATTAGCTCATTGTGCCATTGTACTTGTGCTATCACGACGCTCTCTCACACAGGTGGAAGTGCGGCTAGTTTACTTAACTTGCACAGCGGTGCTTTGATCTACAGCAATTGAGCGTGAACTATTCCAAAGTCGGGGTATTGCGTGCCAGTTCAACCAGTAGAGCATGGGCACTATCGCCGGTCATTTCATACGGATTAAACTCACTTTTGCCGCTAAAGCGCATGGTGGTTTCGCGAATAATGCTTGAAGCGGGGATATAACCCATACTCCAACGGCCAAAATTACGTTCAGTGATCTCACCATAGCTCAGTAGCAGTATATCTTGATGCCGTGTATCGCTTAGTATGCGCTGGTACAAAGCATTCACTCTGGCTCTTGAGCCTTCTAAACACTGTAAAAAGTATTCATGGTTGAAACAGAGTAATCCTGATATATCGTGACTTCGGTTGTTGCTGCGCGAGTGCTCTAAAATTTGTGCCACATCGTCAGTGCTGAGAGAATCACTGACACGGGAAGCGTAAACTAAACGAACTAAAAACATAGTAAGTTGAATTCCTTGGTGTTGTACTGTGCAAAGTGTAGATGGCGCTGAGTTAGTTTGGGAGAAAATATGACAAAAAAAATCGTGATTATTGGAGCCGGTTGGCTTGGTGAAGCGCTGGCACAGCGCTGTTTATCGTCAGGGTGGCAGGTACAAGCAACGCACCGTCGTCGTGGTGAGCAAAGTCACGAACGTCAATTTGTTATTAACGAGCGTGGTGAACTTGTGCATGACCTCGACTTAACCGATGCGTTTTGGCTATGCGCAATGACTCCGGGGAGTCGAAACCCCAATAGCAACTACCTACAAAGCCTCGAGGCGGCGCTGGCGCTCTATCAAACATTGCATGGCCGAGGATTCGTATTGTGCTCAAGTTCGGGTATCTACCCTCAACAGAGTGGCGACTACAAAGAAAGCAGTGAATTGACGCTAAGCAGTGAACGTCAGCAGCGTTTGTTTGCTGCCGAACAGCGTGTGTTACAACAGGGTGGTCGGGCACTGCGTCTAGGAGGTCTTATAGGCCCGAAGCGGGAACCGGGGCGTTTTGTTAGTGGTAAAGCGCTATCATCACATGGCGATGATGTGGTGAACATGGTGCACCGTGACGATGTGATTGACGGCATTTTGCAGCTACTGTCGCACTATGAGCAAACGCAAAGCGTTTACAATTTGGTTCATCCACGGCACCCTACGAAACAGCAATATTACCGTGATCACTGTCAGCGTTTGGGCAATGAGCCTCCGACCTTTACCAATCAGAGGCCCATTAAACGGCGTATCGATGGGAGCGCCATCGAACAATTAGGGTTTAGTTATCAGCAACCCATTTAGGCCGACGGCAACACCCCGTCAATCAGAGCACATAGTGCGCGCTCTTTGAGCAATTGATTAGCGCGCTCAATATCGGGGGCGAAATACCGGTCCTTGTCATAGTAAGCGACGCGCTCTCGCAAAGTGGCCTTGGCTTGCTCAACACTGGCGGCCGCTGTTAGCGGAGCGCGAAAATCAAGCCCTTGCGCACTAGCTAAATACTCTACTGCGAGTACACCGCGAGAATTCTCCGCCATATCTTGCAGTCGTCGCGCAGCAAAGGTGGCCATCGACACATGATCTTCTTGGTTGGCTGAGGTGGGTAGGCTATCGACCGATGCAGGGTGAGCTAAGGATTTATTCTCCGAGGCCAAAGCTGCTGCGGTGACTTGAGCTATCATAAACCCCGAATTTACGCCGCCGTTTTCCACCAAAAATGGCGGTAGTTTAGATAAGTTCGAATCTATGAGTAGGGCGATACGGCGCTCGGACAGCGCGCTGATTTCGCTGATCGCTAAGGCGAGGTTGTCCGCCGCCATGGCGATGGGCTCGGCATGAAAGTTGCCCCCGGAAATGATTTCACCTTGCTCGGCAAAGACCAGCGGATTATCGGTGACGCCATTGGCCTCGACTAGAATTACTTCACTGGCTTGGCGAATTTGCGTTAAGCAGGCCCCTAGTACTTGTGGCTGGCAGCGTAAGCAGTAAGGGTCTTGCACTTTTTCACAGTCGATATGGGCGCGGCTAATGGCTGATTCTTTATCTAGCAGTTGCCGAAAAACTTGGGCGCTGTCGATTTGCCCTTGTTGGCCTCGGGCGAGGTGAATACGCTCGTCAAAAGGTGCCCGTGAGCCCATCGCCGCCTCAATGCTCATGGCGCCGATAACCGCACTTTGTGCCCATAAATCTTCGCCCTGAAATAGCCCCTCTAAGGCTAATGCCGTCGACGCTTGGGTGCCGTTGAGTAGTGCCAAGCCTTCTTTCGCGGCAAGGGTGATGGGGGTCAGGTTAGCTTTGGCGAAGGCTTGCGCTGCTGGCAAGATATTACCTTGATAGCGCACTTCTCCTTCGCCTAATAGCGGTAGGCACATATGTGCTAAGGGCGCTAAGTCTCCGGATGCGCCCACTGAGCCCTTAATGGGAATGCACGGGTAAATACCAGCATTAACTTGGGCAATTAAGAGATCGATAACGCATTGTCGCACCCCGGAAAAACCGCGTGATAACGAGTTGATTTTCAACAACATCATTAAGCGAACTGTACTATCTTGCATCAACTCACCAATACCGGCGGCATGTGAGAGCACAATAGAGCGCTGTAGCAGTTCTAATTCTGGTTCAGCAATTTTGGTGTTCGCAAGTAAGCCAAAGCCAGTATTAATGCCATAAACGGTTCGCTTATCCTTAATCACTTGTTGCACGCAGGCGGCGCTTGCGGCGATAGCGCTCAGAGCACGCTCGTCTAAGGTGATATTGATAGGTTGTTGCTGCGCTTGGCGCAAAGTGGCTAAATCGAGCTGACCAGGGTGCAAGTGAACATTAATCATGGCGCTGCTCCTTATTGACCATAGGTAAATCTAAGCCTTGCTCAGCAGCGCAGTCTATGGCGATATCGTAGCCGGCATCAGCATGGCGCATCACTCCGGTAGCGGGGTCGTTCCACAGCACTTTCCCCAGTTTGTCGTGTGCTTCATCGCTGCCATCGGCAACAATGACTACCCCTGCATGTTGGCTAAAGCCCATGCCTACGCCACCACCATGGTGTAGTGACACCCAAGTGGCGCCGCCAGCGGTGTTCAGTAACGCGTTTAATAACGGCCAATCCGATACCGCATCTGAGCCATCGCGCATCGCTTCTGTTTCGCGGTTAGGGCTTGCAACTGAGCCAGAATCAAGGTGATCGCGGCCAATGACAACCGGGGCTTTTAGTTCACCGTTTTTAACCATGGTGTTAAAGGCTTGCGCTAAGCGGGCGCGATCTTTGAGCCCTACCCAACAAATACGAGCCGGTAGGCCTTGGAATTGAATACGCTCACGGGCCATATCGAGCCAATTATGCAGATGCGGATCATCGGCAATAAGCTCTTTCACCTTGGCATCGGTTTTATAAATGTCTTCTGGGTCGCCCGATAAAGCCACCCAGCGGAAGGGACCAATACCTTGGCAAAAGAGTGGGCGAATATAAGCAGGCACAAAACCAGGGAAATCGAAGGCGTTATTGACGCCCATATCTTGTGCCATTTGGCGAATATTGTTGCCATAATCTGTGGCAGCGGCGCCTGCGTGTTGCATGGCGAGCATGGCACGTACCTGCACCGCCATGGATTGCTTCGCTTCGCGTACCACCCGCTCTGGGTCTTGCTGGCGCAGCTCATGAGCTTGCTCCAGAGTCCATCCCTGTGGCAAATAGCCATTTAATGGATCATGAGCGGAGGTTTGGTCGGTGACCACATCGGGTGTAACCCGGCGCTCAACCAGCTCGCTGTAAACATCGGCGGCGTTACCTAATAACCCCACTGAGACTGCTTCACCTTGAGCGCAGGCGCTGTTAATCATTGCTAAGGCTTCGTCTAAGCTACTGGCTTGTTTATCCAGGTAGCGGGTTTTTAGACGAAACTCAATTCGGCTTGGGTCACACTCAACGACTAAGGCACTAAAGCCTGCCATGGTTGCTGCTAACGGCTGGGCTCCGCCCATGCCTCCTAGGCCGCCGGTGAGGATCCAACGGCCCTTTGCTTGACCTTCAAAATGCTGTTTGGCCATTGCCACAAAGGTTTCATAGGTTCCTTGCACTATGCCCTGAGAGCCAATGTAAATCCATGAGCCAGCAGTCATTTGTCCGTACATCATCAGACCCTGTTTATCGAGCTCGTTAAAGTGCTCCCAATTAGCCCAATGAGGCACCAAATTTGAATTCGCGATGAGCACTCGGGGAGCATTGCTGTGGGTTGTAAAAACGCCAACAGGCTTTCCTGATTGCACCAATAAGGTTTGGTCGTCCTCAAGGCGGTCTAGGGTGCGAATGATCTCATCAAAACAAGGCCAGTCACGAGCTGCGCGGCCTATCCCGCCGTACACAACCAGTGCTTCAGGGTGCTCGGCAACCTCTGGGTCGAGGTTATTCATTAGCATGCGTTTAGCAGCTTCAGTTTGCCAGCTTTTAGCGGCGATTTTATCACCGTGCGGGGCGCGAATAACGCGGCTATTATCTAATCTGTGTGTTGTCATAATGTCACCTGTTGATAGGTTGTATATACAATTGGTTTTTATAAAATTTTTTAACTGCGTTTAGTGAATGTTAAATGGCCACCCAAGCGATATTTGCTGCCCGGAGATACAAGCCTAGCGAAGCTAACAATGCCTCTTTGTGACCAGGTACGACGGATCACTTGTAAGCAAGGCTCTTCGTTATAGAGATTTAACCACGTACACATTTGTTGGTTTGGAGTAATAGCCTCGACCGTATGTCGCGCCTCGGTTAGAGGGGCAACTTGAGACAAATACTCATGTGGCGTCAGGGTATGAAAATCCTGCTGCAGGTAGTTAGGTGCCAGCTCCGGGTTAACAAAGCGCTCTTCTACTTGCAGGGGCGCATCGTTTTCAAAGTGCACTAATACTGAGTGATACACCTGATCGCCGGGCTCCACGCCTAGCGCAATAGCGATGGGAGCAACGGCATCAATGGACTCTAGGGTTACCGGCGCACAACTGTAACTATGGTTACGTTCACGCACCTCATCGGCGATGTTACGGATCTCCAGCAGTGATGACTGTGATTTAAAACTGGCAACGAAGCTTCCTAAGCCTTGAGTGCGAGTGAGTATGCCGGCATCGGTAAGCTCACTTAGAGCGCGGCGTGCGGTCATGCGGCTGACTGCAAACTGCTGCGCGAGCTGGTTTTCTGATGGCACACGTTGGAACTCTTGCCATTGTCCGCTGCGGATCTGGGTTAAAATATGATCTTTAATTTGATGATACTTAGCTGACGACATGGGGGCTCCTAATCAATACCATCGCGGCACTTTGCACTGCCTTGGTTATTATGTAAACATGGCATAAATATCTTGTATATACAAGCTTAGCAAATTACTCATTAGGAGCACGTCTAATGCACGCGGATCACATTATAGTAGATGTAAATATCGCCACTATGGAGCCTCAAGGTGATGACCTTTATGGTGTTATCGAGCAAGGAGCCGTGGTCATGGGTGAGGGGGTTATTCAATGGCTTGGGCCGATGAGTGAGCTCCCAGAACTGGATTTATTAAGTATTCCTGTGACCTCGGCAAAAGGGGCGTGGGTGACTCCAGGGCTCATCGATTGCCATACTCACTTGGTGTTTGCCGGTAATCGTGCACGAGAATTTGAGCGCCGTTTACAAGGAGAAAGTTACCAAGCTATTGCTGAGCAAGGGGGAGGGATTGCGACCACCGTGAGCGCAACCCGCGCGGCAGAGCCGGAACAGTTGTATGTTAGCGCCAAACAGCGCCTTGATGCGCTCTACGCTGAAGGAGTGACCACAGTAGAGACAAAATCAGGGTATGGTTTAAACCTAGCTGCTGAGCTAAAACTGCTGGAGGTCGCCAAGTTACTTGATAGCCATCATCCAGTATCAATTCAGAGCACATTTTTAGGTGCCCATGCATTGCCGAAAGAGTATCAAGGTGACAGTGATGGTTATATCGACCAGGTATGTGAGCAGATGCTCCCTGAAGTGGCGGCCAAGAAACTGGCCAGTGCGGTAGATGTTTTTTGTGAGCATGTTGGTTTTTCCCATGCGCAAACGGAGCGGGTGCTTAAGGCGGCGCAGGATTTAGGCTTCAAACTTAAGCTCCATGCCGAGCAGCTCTCTAATATGGGCGGTACTGCCTTGGCTGCGAAATATCAGGCGTTATCGAGTGATCATCTTGAATACCTTGACGAACAAGGGGTTAAGGCAATGGCACAAAGCGGCATGGTCGCGGTATTGCTCCCGGGGGCGTTCTATTACCTTAGAGAGAGTCAGTATCCACCAATAGAGTTGTTGCACCGTTTTAATGTGCCTATCGCGATTGCCACTGATTTTAATCCCGGCACATCCCCGTTGTGCTCATTGCAGCTAATGATGAATATGGCCTGTACTTTGTTTCGACTAACACCAGCGCAAGCGTTACAAGGTGTGACATGTCATGCGGCACGAGCGTTAGGGCTTGCAGATAGAGGTACGCTTGCACCAGGGCAGCGTGCCGATGTGGCTTTGTGGGACATTGAGCACCCCGCACAATTAAGTTACGAATTTGGAACCAAGCCCTTGAAACAACTGTGGATTCAGGGAGTGTTAAGCAAAACTTTCTGATCATGGGCGGCTAAATTATAAGCGGCTATACTTGGCTTATTAACAAGCGTCAGCCGCGTCAACAATAACGATAATAATCATGATCACCAGCATTCATTTGAGCGCCTTTATTAGCGGACTGTTTATGATGGCGCTAATCGTCAGCGTTGTTCTTGTCAGCGAGCGCCGTGATGGCTTAAGTGCGATGTTCTACTCAATCGCTGGGCTGGCCTATATCAGTGGCTATTGGCAAGTCGCCAGCGTCATTTTGTTAGGCGCTTATGGCGTTCGTTGTTGGCTTGTATACCGGCATCAAAATAAACGATTACTGCTTGGCAAGGGTGGGTTAGTGCTATTGCAGAGCTTGCTGATAGCAACGCACCTCTCTTTTGAGCTGCACAGCGCTTGGTTATGCATCGTCCCTTTGTTGTTGCAGCTTAGCGCTTATATGGAGCTGAGCTTTAATGAGCCGGAAGTTGCATCCAACCAACAAGCTAATACACTTGATAACCACTCTCTCCCTATTATTTCTTGGCCGCAAGCGTTAGCGCAATATCAAGATTGGAGCGCCAATAATCGTGCTGATATCGCCTTGATCTTAGTGCAAATAGAAGGCTATGAGCCTCTTAACCGTCAGCTCGGGCAAGAGTTCGCTGAGCTATTATTGATGCAAGCGTTAACGCGGATGAATCAAGTCATCGACCACCCGCAAGTGTTAAATCTCAATGTGCCGCGACGACAAGTGCAACAGAGCGCGCAACTTTTCCAAGTTGCTCCGCTGTGTTACGGCACCGTGGTGGTCTTTGACCAAGAGCGACACGTACATGAGCAAGTTGCTCAGCAGCTAGCCGATGCCGCTCAGCGGCCGTTCAATTCTCAGCAAGGTATCGTCGAGCTAAAACCGCATATCGCTATCGTACAAGGGGCGAGTTCAGCATCAAGCCTTGATGACATGTTGCAGTGCGCGTTTAAAACGCGTGACTTTTATCCCGAGCAACGTATTAGTCATTACAGTGCTGAGCTAGAGCAACAGGTGCAAGCCCACGAAGTACAACTGAAAGAGTTAGAAAAGGTCGATTTTGAGCAAGATTTTGTGCTTTATTTTCAGCCTGTAATTGGATTGCCCAAACAAGAGCTCTTGTATGTAGAATTATTACTACGATGGCAGCACCCAGAAAAAGGGTTATTAAAAGCCGAAGAATTTATTGCTGATCTGCGCGCCGTCGGACGTGGTTATAAGCTGGCATTTCATGTGCTTGAACGTGCAGCGGAAATGGCCTTGGCATTGAAAATGGACGGGCAGCCGACCCCGATAAGCATTAACTTGTATGGTGAAGAAGTCTTGCACGATGAGTTTGTTGATTTTGCTGAGCGTATGGTACGAGAGCATAATCTTGCTCATGGCGATTTAATTGTTGAATGTCCTCTGCCAGTGCTTATGTCGCTGGATAATCGCGCTTTATCATTGTTAACTCGGTTACACCAGGTGGGGGTTCACGTTTGTTTGGATGGCCTTGGCGAAACGCCGCTATTTTTAGCGAAATTGCCGAAGCTTAAGCTAAGTTACGTCAAAGTAGACCCCGCATTGACCGAAGATGTTGATTACACCAGCGCCAACAAAGCGCTACTCAATGGCCTTATTGACATGCATCGCCACCTAAAGGCGCAAGTGATTTGCCAAGGTATTGAAACCGAAGCCCAGCTTAGCTATATCAAAGAGTTCAATGTGCAAGGCGCGCAAGGGTTCATTTTTACCCAGCCTTTACCATTAGAAGGGTTATTAGGGTGGGGGCGACAGTGGCGTCACCAGCAATCTTTCAGCTAGCGTTGGTATCTTGCACGTAAAAAAGCAATAACTAAGGCAGTGAGAATTTGCCCAGCGGCATTCGCACCAGCGTCATAACCATTAGGGTCTTGCTCTGGAGCCGCTTCGCACAAATGAATGTACGCCAGCGCCGAAGTGCGCGCAGCGCAAAAGACATATTGCTCAGCTTCGCTAAGGCTTACACCTCGGTGATTAAACGCACTGGCTGGCGCGCAGGTAATGGCATCGACATCCAACTCTATGGCCAGTGGGCTATTAAGAGTAAAGCTGTGTAGGGCGCTATTCACCGACTCTGCTATTGATGTGGTCGTGGCTACTTTAAGAGCATGATAACTGGTATAGCTGGCGTGATGTTCATGCAGTGCGGCTAATATATCTTGGTTATTTTTCTGTTCATCCAGAGCGATAACATGGTAGCCCTGTAAATATCCCCGGCGTGCAGCGTAGTGAAAACCATTGCCACTGTGGCGTCCCTCAAGTGCACGAAAATCACCGTGTGGGTCTAGATTGAGCGCATTGATGGCGCAGCCGAAATGCTTGCTGCTTGCGCTCAGTAACGGGTAACAATTATTGTGACCGCCACCTATCACTATCGGGGTTAGTCCGGCCGCTAGAATAGCTGCCACTACAGGCTCGACTAACTGATCTATATTCTCACACAAAGCCCGTAGGCGCACCGTGTCGTCTGGATTAAGATTGTCCAAAGCTTGGCTTTGCAGCTGCAGCGCTTGGCAGTCTATTTCTCCTAGCAGGAGTGTGTCTTGTACGGGGGTAAATTCATTGACAGGAAGGTTTAAAAACTTTGATAAAAAAGCGCGAAAACCTTGTTGAGCACCGCCTTTACCTAAGTTTGCCCGAGGGCCTATATCTTCTGGAATACCGAGAATAACGTAACGTATGCCAAAGGCATAAGCATCTTTGAGGGCTTGACTGAACTCCAAACGCGTATCGAGCAAGGCCATCGCTTGCCACACACGCTGTTCGCCGGAGCGAGCAGCCACTATGCCTTGTAAGCTCTGCTCATCATAAATAGTGACTGCATGGTTCATATAGTGGATTAATCCTCTAATACATCAAGCTCTTCGTCTTCGACGTACTCCAGCTCTAGCTCCTCGGCGGACAATATAATGCCGGTACTATCGGCATAAATATAATCATCTTCGTAGAAAGAGACCCCGGCAAAGTTAACTGGAATTCCTTCTTCACCCGGAGCGAGGTTGTCTGCGCCCACAGGAATTGAGGCAATCGCTTGGATGCCTAGCTCCAGTTCTTCAAGCTCATCAACATGGCGTACCGCACCATATACGATGATCCCTTCCCAATTATTCTCGACGGCCAGTTCTGCAAGCTCGATGTCTACCAGCGCGCGGCGAGTAGAACCGCCACCATCAACAAGCAGCACACAGTCAGTACCATCTTGTTGCAGTACCTCACGCAGCAGTTGGCTACTCTCAAAACATTTCACCGTTCTTATACGGCCGCAAAATGCACTTTGACCACCAAAATTAATAAACATGGGTTCAAGCACATCAACTACATCGGCAAAATGGTCGCAAAGTTCAGAAGTACTGTATTCCATTGGGCTCTCCTACGGGCACTTTTGCATCAAGTATACCTAGGTTATGGGGCTTAGCAAGCGAAGCGCAAGGTCATCGTGAGACGACATATTAGTGTCTAAAAAACGTCATGTAATTGTTATTTTCGCTCACTATAGTCAAAGTAAGTCAGCTAGTTAGGTGAAAGCGAATGATCTTATCGCACATAGATCGCATAGACAGGGCACTGTTTAAGGTGATATTTCGCCCGCGTTACCGACGCTGGTTACATCACTGCATTCGCATGACTTCACGTTCAGGAGACGGCATTTTATATGGGGCCTTTGCACTGTATTTAGTGGCATTTAGTACCGCGCAGCAACAGACGTTAGTGATGGTACTGCTGGTGGCTTACCTAATAGAGAGACCAGTGTACTACGCTACGAAAAACCTGTTTCAGCGTGTAAGGCCCTGTGATGGCGTTATAAGCCATGCGCATATTCGCCCAAGCGACAAATTTAGCTTGCCTTCAGGGCACAGCGCAGCGGCGTGGGTCTTTGCGACTGTAGTCAGCCACTTCTATCCACCACTAGCTATATTTCTTTATGCGTGGGCAAGCTTGGTAGCGTTATCGCGGGTGTTGCTCGGGGTGCATTATCCCCTTGATGTCGTCATCGGCTCGTTGATGGGTTACGGCTGTGCACTGTTAGCACTTATTATTACAGGGACTTTATGAGAATTCTTTATGGCGTTCAGGGCACAGGGAATGGCCACACCACACGCGCTCGGGTCATGGCCAAGGCATTTGCCAAGGCAGGTATTGAAGTGGATTACTTATTTTCTGGGCGCAGCAAAGCTGACTATTTTGATATGCAGGAGTTTGCCGACTTTCAGACGCGAACAGGGCTTACCTTTGTCACCGAGCGGGGGCGAGTCAATGGTTTTAAAACGGTTAAACAAGCGAAAATACGAGAATTTATCAGTGATATTCGTGAACTCAACTTACGCCATTATGATTTAATCTTTAATGACTTTGAGCCCGTTACCGCGTGGGCTGGGCGTCGGCAAAAAATTCCTGTCATTGGCATGAGCCATCAAGCTGCATTTTTATCACCCCACGTACCAGTGACTGGCGATAACCTCTTTACCAAAGCAATGATCCGCAACTTCGCTCCAGCGGATGTTTATCTCGGAGTGCATTGGCAGCCTTTTGACGATTCTATTATTCCTCCGTTTATTGAGCATGGCACTGCGGTTGATAGTGAGTATGTTGATAACAAGGTATTGGTGTACCTGCCTTTTGAGGAGCTGGAGGAGGTCATACATTATCTCAAAGATTTCCCTGGCAAAGAGTTTTACTGTTATCACCCACAGGCGCAAGACCAGTCACTTGCTCATATTCATTTGCGCCGCCCGTCTCGGGCAAACTTCCTGCGTGATTTGGCAAGTGCGAGCGGAGTTATAGCCAATGCCGGTTTTGAACTTGCCAGTGAAGCGCTTACATTGGGTAAGAAGCTCTTGCTTAAACCTCTGAACGGTCAATTCGAGCAATACTCAAATGCGTTGACGTTGCAGCAAATGCAGCGGGCGCAAGTGATGCACTACCTTGACCAAGATGCGCTCGAAGACTGGGTCAATATTGCGACCCACTCTCGAATTAACTATCCTCAAGATCCTGCGCCTTTGGTCGATTGGTTAGTACAGGGGCAGTGGCATCAGCGTAAAGGCTTAAATGAGCAGTTGTGGCACAACGTGTTGTAATTTTTGTTGGTTCTGGTCGCTTGATTAAGATATAACTGCCTTGATTTTAAGAAAAATCGACAAATTTTTTGCGACATATCATATATGACGGCTAAAATTTGAAGATAATGGCGCTGCAGTTACTTAGAAGGTCAAAACCATGAACTTTATGAAAAAGCTCACGATTAAACGTCGTTTACAGTTAAATGGCGCAGTCGTAGCAACAGCTTTGCTGGTGTTATTCGCTGTAATTATCTATGAAGCCCGCATAATGGGGTTACTTAACTCCACACTGGAAAATGCTGAAGAGCTCAATGTTCATGAGCTTACCTTACGTAAGCATGAGAAAAACTTTGTATTTTACAAGCAAGAACAATCATTGGATGAGTTCGCCAGTGAATATCAAGCGCTTGAAGCGCGGGTAGCGAAGCTGCGCAGGCAGTTTGTGACCCTCGATGGTGATACTCAGCTTATTGATAATTTCGCTTCACAGGCGCAGCAGTATCGTGATGACTTTAACAATGTCCAGGCTTTACAGCGCGAAATCGGTTTGCACCCGAAAGATGCACTTTACGGCGCTCTACGCAGCGCCGTACATGAAGTCGAAACTCTTCTTAAAGAGCGACAAAACTTTGAAATGCTGGCGCTGATGTTACAACTTCGCCGGGCTGAAAAAGATTTTATGTTGCGCCTTGATGTGAAGTATCTAGGGAAGTTTGACACCCATTTCAGCGCGCTGAAAAACAAAGTGCAAAGCGCGGGGTTTGATGCGCCTTATCGCACCAAGTTAATCACCCTCCTTGATGACTATCGCAGTAAATTTAAAAGCTTGGTTGATGCGCAACAACGCTTGGGCGTTGATTTAGAGTCTGGCGCGCTGGGGCAATTACGCCAGTCTGTTGAGCAAAGTGACAAGTATGCTCGCCAAGTGCTGGGCGCCACGAAAGAGATGATAGAGCAAGAGATGCGAGTGACTCAGATCACCGCTCTGACAATTTTAGTGATTGCTGCAATCTTGGTGGCGGCGCTGCTGACAATGACCAGTCGCGCTATTATTCAGCCAATTGATAGAGCGGTCAGTGCTATTACCCGTATTCGTGAGACCAATGATTTAAGTATTCAAATTGACACCCATGGCAATGACGAAATTGCTACGCTGACCAGTAATATCAATAACCTCACCGCCGGTTTTAGAGGGCTGATTTTTGATGTGAATAACGCCCTAGCGACATTGAACGCCGCAACAGAAGACTTAGCTAGCACCACCGCATCAACCAGTACTGGCGTACAAGAGCAGTTGCAAGAAGCTGATATGGTGGCCACAGCGGCCACCGAGATGCAGGCAACCATTCATGATATCTCTGGCAACACAGAGGAAGCTGCAAAACGAGCGCAAACAACTAATGAAAGTGCTTCTCAAGGGCGTCAGGAAGTGGATGCCACCGTATCTCGTATTGCCCAGCTCTCAGACTCGCTTGGCAATGCCTCTGGGGTGGTTGGTGATTTAGAAAAAGATGCTGACACCATTGGTTCAGTACTGGATGTTATTCGCGGTATCGCTGAGCAAACCAACCTCCTAGCGTTGAACGCTGCCATAGAAGCTGCACGGGCAGGTGAGCAAGGCCGTGGCTTTGCGGTGGTTGCGGATGAAGTACGTTCATTGGCGCAACGTACACAAGATTCCACACAAGAGATAGAAAATATTATTTCCGGCCTGCAACAGCGGACCCAACAAGTTGTGAGTATTATGCAACAGTGTCGCGACCAAGGAGGTGAGAGTGCAGAGCAAGCTTCTCGTGCCGGCGACCTACTGAGCTCGATTACCCAAGAAATTGAAACCATAATGGAAATGAGTACGCAAATCGCGGTGGCCATTGAACAGCAATCACAGGTTGCCTCTGAAGTGAATCAAAACGTGGTGCGTATTCGTGATATTGCTGAGCAAGCCAGCGGCCATGCAAGTAATAATGCCCATACCAGTGAGGAAGTAGCAGAGCAGGCTCGGGTGTTGCACGATGCCGTGGCTAAATACAAGGTTTAGAAAAAGCCGAAGACAGTAACATAATAAAAGGGGGCGAGAGCCCCCTTTTCTTTACTCACCCACCCTAGGTGGTGATGGCAATGCACTTAGCTTAAGGCGTCACCTTAATCGCAATACTTGCATCACGCTGGGCATTCGCAGCTTTAAGTCGCGCCAAATAACTCTGCCAGAGATTATCTTTGTTGCTGGTCAGTTCGGCTAAGTAGCGAAAGCTGTATAAGCCACTGAGATGGCCATCATCAAAAATTAAGCGCACGGCATAGTGGCCAACAGGTTCGATTTTGTTGATACCAACGTCCCGTTTGTTGGTAACGAGGTTTGGCTCGCTTTGATGGTGGCCTTGTACTTCGGCAGAAGGGGAGTGTACACGCAGGAATTCAGCACTGAGCTCGGCGCTATCGCCATTGTCAAAGTGAATGTCTAAGGTTTTTGAACGCTGATGATAGTGTAAGGTTGTTATCAACATAAACCAGCCTCAGTAAAAAGGGCTTGGGTGGAGTTGCCCAAGCCCATGCCGTTATAAAATAAAGCGGCTTAGATCTTCGTCTTGCACCAAGTTACCCAAGTGGTGATTGACGTACTCGCCGTCAATGGTAAGACGTGAGCCTGCCTTATCGGAAGCATCGAAGGATATTTCTTCCATCAATCGCTCCATAACTGTGTGTAGTCGACGAGCACCAATATTTTCTGTCTTTTCATTCACTTGCCACGCTGCTTGAGCGATGCTGTCAATGGCATCGTCGGTGAACTCAATAGTCACTTCTTCGGTATTCATGAGTGCGATTTGTTGCTCCGTTAACGAAGCATGCGGTTCAGTCAAAATACGCTTAAAGTCATCGGCGCTGAGGGCGTCTAACTCAACTCGGATCGGTAAACGACCTTGTAGTTCAGGGATTAAATCCGAGGGTTTGGCCATTTGGAACGCGCCAGAAGCGATAAATAGAATATGGTCAGTTTTCACCATACCGTGCTTGGTGCTCACACTTGAACCTTCAATAAGCGGCAGCAGGTCACGTTGTACCCCTTCACGGCTTACATCTGGGCCATTTGCTTCACCGCGCTTACAAATTTTGTCTACTTCATCCAAGAACACAATACCGTGTTGCTCAACGGCTTCAATAGCGAGCTCTTTAACATCTTCAGGGTTAACCAATTTGGCGGCTTCTTCCTCAACAAGCAGTTTAAAGGCTTCTTTAATCTTCAACTTGCGCTTTTTGGTTTTGCCGCCGGACATGTTTTGGAACATGCTCTGTAGCTGGTTGGTCATTTCTTCCATGCCGGGCGGTGACATGATTTCAACATTAGGCGCTTGCTCAGCAACATCGATTTCAATTTCTTTATCATCGAGCTGACCTTCACGTAATTTCTTACGGAAACTTTGGCGGGTACTGCTATTTTCACTCGGTTGTGACTCGCCCCAGGTGTCTTTAGCTGGTGGCAATAATGCGTCTAAAATACGTTCTTCTGCAGCTTCCTCAGCACGGAAGTGGTGTTTCTTCGCCTGCTGCTCACGAACCATCTTAATGGCAATGTCGACGAGATCGCGGATAATAGTCTCTACTTCTTTGCCAACATAGCCAACTTCAGTGAACTTAGTCGCTTCTACTTTCAAAAAAGGAGCATTAGCAAGTTTGGCTAATCGGCGTGCTATTTCAGTTTTACCCACACCGGTTGGGCCGATCATAAGGATATTTTTCGGTGTTACTTCCGGGCGCAGGCTTTCGTCAAGCTGCATACGGCGCCAACGGTTGCGCAGGGCGATAGCCACCGCTTTCTTAGCATTGCTCTGACCAATAATGTGTTGATCAAGCTCGTGAACGATTTCTCTGGGAGTCATAGCTGACATGGCAGCTCCTTTTACAATTCTTCGATAGTTTGGTGGTTGTTGGTAAATACGCAGATATCGCCAGCGATTTTTAAGCTGCGTTCAACGATTTCACGCGCACCAAGCTCGGTGTTTTCTAGTAATGCAATTGCGGCTGATTGGGCAAAGTTGCCGCCGCTACCAATCGCAATTAGGTCATGTTCAGGCTGTACCACATCGCCATTACCAGTAATAATCAGTGAGGTGGTTTCATCAGCAACAGCAAGAATGGCTTCGAGTCGCCTTAAGGCTCTGTCACTGCGCCAATCTTTGGCCATCTCTACAGCGGCTTTGGTTAAATGCCCTTGGTGCATCTCTAATTTACTTTCAAAACGCTCAAAAAGGGTAAACGCATCGGCTGTACCGCCTGCAAACCCGGCGATCACTTTACCGTTGAAAAGACGACGCACTTTACGCGCGTTGCCCTTCATTACCGTGTTGCCGAGCGAAACTTGGCCATCGCCGCCAATAACAACCTTGCCTTCACGGCGTACAGAAACGATTGTGGTCATGTGTGTCCTTATACCCAGTCTGGGTGTTTGTAACTGTCTAATAGCGAGGAAATATGGGCATGAAAAAGGGATTTCAAGGTAAACTTGCAATCCCTTTATGTGATTTGCTGTGCCTGCTTGGTTATTTACATGGCGATAACGGCTTTCGCTTTGCCTAATTCCACAACCAGATGCCACAGCCCATGATTTTTGCCTGACGCTTAAGCTTGTTCTTATCGCTCTCTGCGCCGCGCTTGGTCGGATAGGGGCCTAACCGTACTCTAAACCAGACGCCATTGCTGCCTTCAGTGCGCCTGATTTCTGATACTAGCCCGACAAAGGCTATTTTGGCCTTGAGCGTTTCCGCCTGTGCATAGGTTCTAAATGACCCGCATTGCATTTGATAAGGGCCTTTTTGCTCAATTTCTTTGACCTCAACCTCTATCTCGGCTTGCTTTATTTCGTTGATAAATTCGGGCGTTTGCGGTTTTTTAATTTCTGGCTTGGAGGCGCTTGGTTTCTGCTTAACTTGCTCAACAGCCTCAGGATCAGCATTGGTTTTTATATACCAGAGGCCGTAAGCGAAGCCGGCGAGTAACAAAATGGCCAAAGTAATAAGCACAAGCGGCAGAGGCTTTTTTGCTGGGGCTTTTTTGTTCTTACCACGCTGAGGTCGTTTGCGATTTATATAGTCGTGCTGCGCCATAATTGTTTTTGTGTTCTCTTTACATCATGTCTATGGGATCAACGTCCAAATTCCAGCGTACTTTTTGCGCCAGCTTATTACTACCGAGGTAGTTCATTAGTTGCACCAAAAAGCCGTGTAGCGCGCCTCTATCTTGCCCTTGAATATGCAATTGATAACGGTATTTGCCAGCGACTCGTTCGAGCGGTGCGGGAATCGGACCCAGCAATTGTATCTTAGGCACGGGGGCTGCGGGAACTAAATCCGATAAAAAGCGCAACAGTAGCGATAAATCATGCGCTTCCGCCCTTAGCAGGGCTAAGTGCGAAAACGGTGGCATTTCTGTTTCATGGCGCTCTTGCAAAGCATAACGGGCAAAGTGTTGGTAACCATTATTGACTAAATCTTGCAATAGTGGGTGCTCTGGGAAGTGAGTTTGCAGCAACACGGTGCCTGGTTCGCCACTGCGCCCCGCGCGTCCTGCTACTTGAGTCACTAGTTGTGCTAAGTGTTCGGTGGCACGGAAATCACATGAGTATAACCCGGCGTCGACATCAAGAATAATGACTAGGCTGACATCGGCAAAGTGGTGGCCTTTGGCTAGCATTTGTGTGCCCACCAATAAGCGTGCGCCGCCGCGATTGATGGCAGCCAGTTCTTCCTCCAAACTGCCTTTACGTCGTGTTGAATCTCGGTCGATACGGCTGATGGGTGTGTCGGGAAATTGCTCGCTTAGTGCTTCTTGCAATTGCTCGGTCCCCAGCCCCACCGGGTTTATTTGTGTGCTACCACAATCCGGGCATTGCATGGGCGGTGCACTTTGCTCGCCACAATGATGGCACACCAAACGACGCATGGCCTTGTGGTAGGTCGCGCTGGTGCTACAACGCGAGCAGTCGCTGAGCCAGCCGCACTCATGGCAAATGAGCGAAGGGGAAAAGCCGCGACGATTCAAAAACACCATCACTTGCTTTTGTCTCGCCAGCTCACGCTTGATATAGGCTAGGGCGCTATGGCTGAGTCCAGCCTCAAGGTGCTGACCTTTAATGTCTATGAGTTCAAATTGATTATCACTGCTGGTTTGTGCCCGTTGAGTGAGACTGAGCAATTGGTACTTATCGGACAATGCACGGTTGAGTGTTTCCAGGGCAGGGGTCGCGCTGCCTAGAACTAAGGGAATGTTTTGCTGTTGCGCACGGTAAGCGGCCAAATCACGGGCGTGATAGCGTAGGGTGTCTTGCTGTTTGAATGAGGCGTCATGCTCCTCATCAACAATAATCATGCCTAAGCGTAAAAACGGCATAAAAATCGCCGAACGTGTGCCGATCACTATGGCACAGCTACCTTTTTGGCAAAACCGCCAGGTTTGCAAACGCTCATTATCTGTCAACGCTGAGTGCCAAAGCATAATTGGCGTATTGGGGAAGCGGCGGCGAAAGCGGTTTACCGTCTGTGGTGTTAGGCCTATTTCAGGGACCAAGACTAAGGCTTGTTTGCCCTGTTGCAAAACCTCCTCTAAGCACTGCAGATACACCTCGGTTTTGCCGCTGCCTGTGACCCCCTCAAGTAAAAAAGCGGCAAAGCCAGGGGATTGGTTAATGGCAGTGCAGGCGATGGCTTGTTCGCTGTTTAACCTTGGTTTGTTGGCCACCTGCAATGGCTGCTCGCGCCATTGACTATCAAATTCAACTGCTTGGGTTATTAGTTCTTTATTAATGAGGGCATCAATGGTGGCTTTGGAGTAGCCTAGAGCTTTAATTTCCGTGGTGGGCGATTTCCCTGATTCAGCCAGCTGCTTAAGCAAGGCTTGTTGCTTTTTCGCCCGCAGTGTCGGCTGCTGTTGCCCTTGCTCGGTGAGTTGCAGGTAATTAATGCTGGTTTTATCAATATCGGCGCCTTCACGCAGCGCTTTTGGCAAAGCGGTAAAGACGGTTTCACCTAATGGATAATGATAATAGCGAGCAGTAAATTGCAATAATTGTAGGTGACTGTCATCAATAATGGCAGTGCTATCGAGCACGGCCTTAACGGCTTTGACTTTCTCTTCCGGCATCTCTGTGCTGGCTTTTACCTTTAATACCATACCGGTCAGGACACGCGAACCAAAAGGAACACTGACCCTCACCCCTACAGTCACGGCGCGAGAGCACAACTCGGTGGGCAATAAATAGTCGAAGCTACGGTGTAAGGGCACCTTAAGTGCTACTTCAACGTAGCACGGGGTCGCGTTGCTACTGTGGCTGTTGGAATCGCGAGATGATGGCAACAAAAATCAGGCCCCAAGAACTAGAATATAGCGCTAATGTACTAAATTCATGGCGCAGTGAATAGCCGCAATTAAAGCTTGAACATTAATCAGGAGTCAAATAAAATACGCGGCCTTAAGGGTGCTGAGCGGGTTATATCCATGCTTTGGCACATTGAAACTAACGCGTATGGTGCCAAACTTCGGGTTTGGAGAGCGATACGGCCTATTTAGAGGTAACCCCCATGAAAGAAGGTATCCACCCTAAGTACGAAGCAATCAACGCAACGTGCTCTTGTGGCAACAAATTCCAGACAAGCTCTACCCTGTGTAAAGACATTCACCTAGACGTATGTTCAGAGTGTCACCCTTTCTACACTGGTAAGCAAAAGATCCTTGATACAGGTGGTCGTGTAGATCGCTTCAATAAGCGCTTCGGTGCGCTTAGCAGCAAGAAGTAATCTTTGCTTGTCGAGAAAAGCACCTTCGGGTGCTTTTTTTGTGTCTATGATTTTTATCCATCCCCATTATTCATACTAGCCATTTCACCTTAAGCTCTAGCTCATTTAAAGTGACAAAAAAGCACAATAATGACGCTAAAGTTCACTAAAATTCACTTACTTTGTTATTAGCGAACAATAAGATTCGTTATCCGATCGGTATTCTTTTTAGTTATATTAAGTTATTCGGATATAGCATTATGCATGGCTTTAGGTGGTTTTTTATGCATGCATAAGTCCCTATAGTGCATGGAATATCAAAATTTACACATAAAGCTTTAGATAATGTGCATGAATTTGGGCTTAAAACCCTGTAATTTCGTACAACAGGATAGACCTGATATTGCTTGAATATATTTAGAAAAGCGGTATGGTTTGCCTTAACTAGCTGAACTCTCACATACATTTCTAGCAGGATACTCGTTCATGTCTGACTTTCGTGAAAAAGCCCTCGATTACCACGCTAACCCCGTTCCAGGAAAAATTAGCATTGAACTCACCAAAAGCGCCGAGACCGTTAACGATCTCGCTTTAGCCTACAGCCCAGGTGTTGCAGAGCCGGTGCGTGAAATCGCTGCCGATGCTAACAATGCTTATAAATACACGGCCAAAGGCAATATGGTTGCTGTGATCTCTAATGGCAGTGCCATTTTAGGGTTGGGTAACTTAGGGCCGTTAGCGTCTAAGCCGGTCATGGAAGGCAAGGCACTACTGTTTAAGCGTTTTGCTAATCTTGATTCCATCGATATCGAGGTGAAGCATCGCACCACGGAAGACTTTATTAACACTGTAGAAAATATTGCCGATACCTTTGGCGGTATTAACCTCGAAGATATTAAAGCCCCAGAGTGCTTCGAAATCGAGCAAGCGCTCATTGAACGCTGTAATGTGCCAGTATTTCATGATGATCAACATGGCACTGCTATCGTCACGGCCGCAGGCATGCTAAACGCTTTAGAAATTCAAGGTAAAGATATTCGTGATGCTCTGATCGTGTGTTTGGGGGCTGGCGCAGCGGCAGTTGCATGTATGGAACTGCTTATTAAGTGTGGCGCCCAGCGCGAGCATATTTACATGCTTGACCGTAAAGGGGTGATCCACACGCGTCGGGATGACTTAAATGAATATAAGCAATTATTTGCTAACAACACCGATAAGCGCACCTTGCAAGACGTTATTGCTGATGCTGATGTGTTCGTTGGTGTTTCTGGCCCAGATTTGCTCTCAGCTGAAGACCTTAAATTGATGGCCGACAAGCCAGTCATTTTTGCCTGTTCTAACCCAGACCCAGAAATTAAGCCGGATGTGGCACACAGTGCGCGCAAAGACTTAATTATGGCCACTGGGCGCTCTGACTACCCGAACCAGGTGAATAACGTACTGTGTTTCCCATTTATTTTCCGTGGTGCACTGGACGTGCGTGCCACCGCTATCAATGATGAGATGAAAATTGCCGCTGTAGAGGCTATTCGCAGCATCGCCAAGGAGCCAGTACCTGAGTCAGTGTTAACGGCATCTGGAGTGAGCGAATTAGAGTTTGGCGCGCAATACATTATTCCCAAGCCCATGGACCCACGATTATTGCCACGCGTAGCGAAAGCCGTGGCGCAGGCGGCTGTGGAATCAGGTGTTGCGCAAATTGATATGCCAGCGAATTATATGGCTGAGTAATCACTTTACTACTCAGCGCCAGAAAAAAGAAAACCCAAGCTTAGTGCTTGGGTTTTTTATGGCTTGCAAAGAGCAATTGCTTCACTAACCGCTTTTCATACAGGCCGACTTGCGACATGTATGAACAACACTAAGCTAGCTCCTGCAATGAGGCCTAATGCTCAGGGGTTAGTTAAACTTGCTTGTCTTTGTTAGTCCTCTCCGATAACAGGCACTTCCACACCCATTTCTTCCATAATTTTTCTCACCTCTTCCGGTACCTTCTCCGGATTATCTTTTCGGAGATCTTCGTCATTTGGCAGCGGTTGACCAGTAAAGGCATGTAGAAATGCTTCACACAGCAACTCACTGTTGGTGGCATGACGAAGATTATTCACCTGGCGGCGAGTACGTTCATCGGTTAATACTTTTAAAACATTGAGCGGGATGGAAACGGTAATTTTCTTTACCTGTTGGGCTTTTTTTCCATGCTCCGCATAAGGGTGAATGTATTCACCATTCCACTTGGCCATAATTTGCGTCTTATTTTTGGTCACTTAGGCATCAATAAGGGCGAAATTTTATCGCGTTGGTAAGGATAGTCAAATATTCATAAATTAGCTATTTAGACGTATAAATGTTTTGACTTCTAAATTGTGTTAATTTAACCTTTTGGACGTCTAAACATCCATTTTCTTGATTGGGGGCAAATATGTCACAACTAAAAAAAGACACCATCGCCGTGCGCCATGGTATTGATGCTGATAAGCACCATGGTGCGGTGGTGCCACCCATTCATTTATCGACCACTTATTCCTTTGCCGATTTTGATAGCAAACGCGAATATGATTATGGTCGTAGTGGTAATCCCAATCGGGATATTTTGGCGCAGACCTTAGCGCAACTAGAGGGAGGTGAGCACGGAATTATCACCGCGACAGGTATGGCCGCAGTGCATCTAGTGACGCAGCTACTGACACCCAATGACACCCTAGTGATCCCCCATGATTGTTATGGCGGCAGTTATCGCTTATTTACCTCTTTAGCCAAGCGGGGGTTGCTCAAGGTCGAGGTTATCGATTTCACTCAATCAAACTGTTACCAACGCTTAGTGGCCGCCAAACCCAAACTGGTGTGGATTGAAACGCCCAGTAATCCCATTTTGCGACTCACGGATATCCGCGCAGTGTGCGATGCCGCGCAGAGCATCGGTGCGCTGGTTGCAGCCGACAACACGTTTTTATCTCCCGCCTTACAGAACCCGTTGTTATTGGGTTGTGATGTGGTGGTGCACTCGACCACTAAATATATCAATGGTCACTCCGATGTGGTCGGTGGTGCGGTGATCACCAAAACCAAAGAATTGGGTGAAGAGCTGGCATGGTGGGCTAATAATATTGGCATTACCGGTGCCGCTTTCGATAGCTATCTCACCCTGCGTGGTTTGCGTACCTTGAAAGTGCGCCTTAAGCAGCATGAAGAAAATGCCTTGGCGATTGCTCAATACCTTGAACAGCATCCTAGTGTGCAGTCAGTTTACTACCCAGGGTTGAGTTCGCACCCACAACACGACTTGGCAAAAGCGCAGCAACAGGGCTTTGGCGGTATGGTGAGCTTTGATATTAAAGGTCAGCTGCAAGACAGTGCAAAATTCCTTACTTCAGTAACGCAGTTTACCTTAGCGGAGTCGTTGGGCGGGGTGGAAAGCCTTATTTGTCATCCCGCGACCATGACTCATGCGGGCATGGATAAAGCCGCGCGACTTGAAGCCGGGGTCGGCGACACGCTTATCCGGATTTCTGTAGGTATTGAAGATAAACAAGATCTTATCGATGACTTAGAAGCCGCTTTTAACGCGTTAGCAAGAAAATAAGAGGATACTATGACTCAGGTTGTACATAAGTTTGGTGGTTCGAGTCTCAGCAACGCGGCGCGTTACCATGCGGTCGCCAATATTGTTATCGGCAACAGCCAACTCGGTGACGTGGTGGTGGTCTCTGCGGCGGGCAAAACCACGGATACGCTAGTGAAGTTGTGGCAGGCCTACCAACAGCACGATAGCCATGGCTATCATGATGTCTTGCAGTTGCTACGCACCCATCAGCATGAGCTTATTGATGAGCTATTAGCTGCGCCCCCGGCAAACGCTCTGCAGTCACAGCTTAATAGCGAGCTTCAGCGCATAGCCGAGCAGTTGCAGACCAACACCTTAGATGAGGCGTCCTTATTAGCCCATGGTGAACTGTGGTCGGCCCGCTTGCTCGCGACCTATTTGCAGCAATTAGGCTATGCTGCGCAAGATCTTGATGCGCGGCAGCTACTGTGTGTGCACCAAGGGCAACTACTGCATTTGGATAACGAAAAGCTCTGCGAGCGCCATATTGCCAGGGATAAAATCAACGTTGTAACGGGGTTTATTGCCGCCGATAGCAACCAGCAAACAGTCACCTTGGGACGCAATGGCAGTGACTACAGCGCCACCTTATTGGCCCGTTATGTCAACGCCAAACAAGTTTGCATATGGACCGACACGCAGGGGGTTTTCAGCACCGACCCACGTAAAGTAGCCGATGCCTTAAAGTATCAAAAAATTTGCCGTGGCCAAGCCAACCGCCTGGCCCAGTTAGGTAATCCGGTATTGCATGCGAAAACGCTGTCGCCTTTGCAAGGTAGCGCCATCAAGCTATCGGTGCGCAGCTCCTATGACAGCGATGCCAGTGGCACTGAGATTGTCCGCGAAGGTTACTGTAAGCATAAACGTTTTTTGACCACCATAGAGGGCGTTGACCTATATCGTGTGTCGAGCCTTAAAGTGGATGAACTGGCAACCTTAAGCCAGCTTATACAGCACACCATAGGCCACTTTCAGCAGCAGGGGGTAGACTTTTTGATTGTACCCAGCGCCCATAGCACTCTTATCTCCCGTGAGCTGGGAGAGCGTGGACAACTCGTTGAGTCAAACCTCAATGGGTGCGCCTTAGTCAGCCCAAACCAGTATACTCAGCAAGGCTACCAAGAAATGCTGGCATGCTTAGAGCAACTTAACTTAACTATCCGCTTTAGCCACTGCGATCAAGACTACGCCTTGGTACTGACCGATCAAATCATTGATGCCGATAGCTTAGGGAAGGTACACCGCACTTTAATTGGTGCACACCAGCAAATTGCCGTGATTGTCGCCGGCCTTGGAAATGTGGGCAGTGTGTTTTTACAACAGTTTACGCAGCAGTTAGCGCGTTTAGAGCAGCACTTTGAGGTAAAACTGGTTGGTCTACTGCGAAGTCGCAGCATGTTATTTGACCCCTGTGGGTTAGACCCGCAGAACTGGCAAGGTCAATGGTTAGAACAAGCAGTTCCCTATCAAAGCGAGCAGTTGTGCGAACGCCTCAATGAGCTTGATTACGAACACAAGGTGGTCATTGATATAACCGCCAGTGAGTCATTCAGTGGTTTATACCCTGATTTTGTGCGTGCTAACTGTCATTTGATCAGTGCCAACAAGTATGCCGGAACAGCGCCACATAGTTGGTATCAGTCGTTACGTAACGAGCTGGCAGAGCGCAATCTCAAATGGCGTTATAACACCAGTGTTGGCGCTGGGCTACCCATTAACTTTGCATTAGCCGATTTGCAGCGCAGTGGCGATGAGATCACCCGTATTCAAGGTGTGTTTTCTGGGACGCTATCATGGCTATGCAGTCACTATGATGGCAGCCAAGCTTTTTCTGAGCTGCTTTTTGCGGCGCAAAAGTTAGGCTTTACCGAGCCCGATCCGCGTGAAGATTTATCCGGCCGAGATGTACAACGTAAGCTGTTGATCCTCGCACGCGAGTTGGGTTTGCAGTTGGACATTGACGATATTGAGCTAAGCCCGCTGATGCCAGAGTCTTTAGCACAAGGGAGCTGGCAAGATTTTCTGGATAACATTGCCTTACTTGATGACTTTGTTGGCACCCACGCACAGCAGGCGCAAAAAGAGCAAAAGGTACTGAGGTACAACGCTGACTTACGCATTGTTGATGACAAGGTAAAAGCCCAAGTGGGTCTTGTTGCAGTAGCACAATCCAACCCCTTAGCTGGATTAAGTCCGGGCGACAATATCTTTGTCGTTAACAGTCGCTGGTATGCGCAGAATGCCTTGGTTATTCAAGGCCCTGGTGCAGGGAAAGAGGTCACCGCTGCAGGTGTCCACTCAGATCTCTACTGGCTTATTGAGAGTCTTAGTTAATGCGGTAACAGGGTAATAAAAAAGCCAAGCATTATTGCTTGGCTTTTTTATTTAGAAGAGTTCGTCTTCAGTGGGCAGCTCAGGTTCATCCTGCCCTTGAGTTTCGAAGATCACCGGCGGCGCTTTTTCCACATATTTAGTGGGGGCAGTCCCTTTTATAAAGTATTCGAAGCGGCTGGTGTGGTCATTTTGATGACTCAATAATCCTGATTTTAGATCAATTCGTACTGATTCCAGTCCTTCGGGTGGCTCGATAGGGGCCGCAGGCTCATCTTCAAGGGCCACACGCATGTAATCAATCCAAGCCGGTTGCGCTGTTTTTGCACCAGACTCGGCACCAAAGGTTTGTCCTTTCCCTAAGTTGTTGTTGTAACTGGTGCGCCCTAGTGGGTTACCTGGGTTATCGAAGCCAACCCACACTGTGGTCATAACATTGGCGTTAAAGCCACTAAACCAGGTATCGACCGAGTTGTTAGTGGTGCCGGTTTTACCTGATAAATCACGGCGCTTTAACCGCGTCGCGCGCCAGCCAGTGCCATTCCAGCCGGTGCCATGCTTCCAGCTGCCACCACCCCAAATTGCACTGGTCATCGCATCGGCAATTAAGAAGGCATTCTGTTTAGAAATAACCCGTGGTGCGCATTGCGGTAACTGGGTATCAGTAGTCTCTGTGCTGTCAGTGTTGTCGGGGTTACCCTCACTGGCGCCGCTGGGCTCAAGCATTGCCAGCTCTGCAAACATTTCATTACTGCGCTTTTGCTCTTCAGAGCAGGCCTTATAGGGGTGAGCTTGCATTAGCACTTCGCCTTCGGCGCTTTGTATTTCGGTAATAAAGTAAGGCTCAACTAAATGTCCACCATTTGCGAAAGCACTCATACCGCGAGCTAATTCTAAAGGTGTTAATGAAGCACTCCCCAGCGCCAGGGTTTCATTGCGCGGAATATCTTCATCATGAAAGCCAAACTTGAGTAAATGTTCAGCGGCAGGGTCAACACCTACGCCGCGCAGCAACCTGACTGAAACCACGTTTTTTGACTGCGCTAAGGCACGTCTAACACGGATCGGGCCGACATATTTAGCTGGGCTATTCTTGGGTCGCCAAGCAACACCTTGGCTTTTATCCCAGTGGTTTATCGGCGCATCGTTAATAATGGTTGCTAAGGAGTAACCGTGCTCTAACGCCGCTGAGTAAATGAAGGGCTTGATGTTAGAGCCAACTTGGCGCTTTGCTTGAACCGCTCGATTGTACTGGCTTTGTTCAAAGCTGTAGCCGCCGACAATCGCCTTTATGCGGCCATCTTTAGGGTCAATAGAGACCAGTGCACTGGATGCTTCGGGAACTTGCGCTAACAGCGGGCGGCCGTCATTGTCGAAACGATACCAAATCTGTGCACCTGCAGAGAGAATATCGGCTGCGCTCTTCGGAGCGTAACTTTGACGAGACTGGGTAATAAATTTGCGCGCCCATTTTAATCCGTCCCACTCTATGGTGAACCGTTCACCTAATTCATTAAGTACTTCAACGGATTGTTCGTCCACACTCATCACCACTGCACCATGTAAGTCGGCGAGTGGGTTAAGGCCCTGTAAGTGGGCAATTAACTGTGGTTCGTCAAGAGGAGCTTCGGTTTCGCTATCCCATAGCACGGCTTCGGGGCCGCGATAACCATGGCGCATATCGTAAGCATATAGATTATCACGCAATGCTTGCTGAGCTGCTTGCTGCACTCTTGACTCTACCGAGGTGTAGACTCGCATACCTGAATTATAGGCTTGCTCCTCGCCATACTGAGCAACTAACTCGGCGCGCACCATCTCAGAAATATAAGGAGCATAAAGCTCTATCTCGGCGCCATGGAAACGGGCGGTAATTGGTTTGTTAGTTGCCTCATCAAACTCAGCCTGAGTGATATAGCCCTCATCTAACATCCGGCCTAACACCACGTTACGACGATTTTTAGCACGCTCAGGGTTGCGGATAGGGTTAAGTGCAGAAGGTGCCTTAGGTAGGCCTGCAATCATAGCCATTTGCGCTAAATCAAGCTCTTGTAGAGGCTTTCCATAGTACACTTGTGCTGCAGCACCGATGCCAAAGGCACGATTACCAAGCTCAATTTTGTTGAGATAGAGCTCGAAAATTTCGTCTTTGGTTAATAATTGCTCAATATGCAATGCAATAAATATTTCTTTCACTTTTCGGATGTATGCTTTTTCCCGAGTAAGAAAGAAGTTTCGTGCCAGCTGCATGGTGATGGTACTTGCGCCTTGGCGCTTTTCACCGGTCGAGATAAGAACGATTGCACTACGGACAATACCGATAGGGTCGATACCGTAGTGATCGTAGAAACGATTATCTTCAGTGGCCAGGAATGCATTCAGCATAGGCTGAGGTACTTCGCTGATTTTTACGGGAATTCGCCGTTTTTCACCAAACTGGTTGATAAGTTTTCCATCTCGGGTAAATACTTGCATTGGAGTCTGCAATTTTACGTCCTTTAGCACCGCCACACTGGGGATGTCAGATCTGACGTAAAGGTACAGCCCAGCTAGTACGATGCAGCCCAAGAGGACACATATGCAAAGGATTTGTAAAAATTTTTTGAATATTTTCACGGATATTTCCCTGTTTGGACTCCCAATTGAGCGAAGAGATTGGTAGTATATCTTGATTGAATAGTGAATAAAATTTTTTCATCGATAATTTATAAGTCTATTATAATTATAAAAAAAGGTTTCACGTTGCTCTTATGTTAAATCGACTTCTTAAAAAGTCTGTGCCTGCTATGGTCGGTATAGATATTGGCTCGCACTCTGTAAAAGCGGTGTTATTAACACAGCATGAGCAGGGTTATCGCCTTGATGCTGTTGCTATAGAGCCCATGCCTAAAGGGGCTATGGCCGAGCGTAACATTCAAGACATTGAGGCGATTGGACGAGTTATTGCAAAACTTAGACGGCGCATTCCAAAGTCTGTTAGCCATGCCATTGTTGCAGTTTCCGGTCAAACAGTGATCACTAAGATGATCTACATGGATGTGTCTCTGAGTGACTCTGAACTAGAATCACAAATCGAAATTGAGGCTGACAGCTTAATTCCTTATCCACTTGATGAAGTCAGTATCGACTTTGAAAAGTTGGAAATAAATGAAGCTGATCCATCCAAGGTTAATGTTTTACTCTCTGCTGCGCGCACTGAGAGTGTTGAAGCTCGTTCCGGCGCCGTTGAGGCCGGTGGCTTTGATACTAAGGTGGTTGATGTTGAAACGTACGCATTATCACGTAGCTTGGATGTGAGCTATGCTGCACTGCCAGAAGATGCGAAAGACAAAGTTGTGGCGCTTGTGGATATCGGCGCGGTGATGACGCTAGTGAGTGTGGTGCAAAAGGGTGAAACTATCTACACCCGGGACCAAGTATTCGGTGGCGAGCAGTACACTAACACTATTGTCTCCTACTACAATAAAAACTTTGACGAAGCTGAGCGCGCCAAGTGCACCAGCGATTTGCCGCCAAACTACACGTTTGAGGTACTTGCGCCGTTCCAGACCTCATTGCTACAGCAAGTGCGTCGGGCCGTGCAGATGTTCCTTACGACCAGCGGGAAAGACCAAGTGGATTACATTGTTCTCTCTGGTGGAACGGCAATGATCGAAGGATTAGATAGACTATTAATCGACGAGTTAGGGATCCACACTGTTGTCGTTGACCCATTTGCGAGCATGGAGATTGGTTCCAAAGTGGACCAAGAGCTAATGCAAAAGCATAAGGCACAGTTCGCTGTTGCTGCGGGTCTTGCATTGAGGAGTTTCTCAGCATGCCACATATAAATTTATTGCCCTGGCGTGAGGCCGCGCGTAAAGAAGCGCAACAACGTTTTGTAACTATTCTAGTTGTTGTTTTAGTCGCCGCTTTTGCGTCAATGTTTGCTTTAAGTTCATTCTACAGCGCACTCAAAGATGGGCAGAACGTTCGTAACAACTTCCTGAGCCGGGAAATTCAGATCTTAGATAGGCGCATCGCAGAAATTCGTGAGCTAGATAAGAAGAAAGAAAGCTTGCAACAGCGCATGCGTCTAATTGAAGAGCTGCAAAGTAACCGAAACCTCGGTACCCAAATAATGGATGAAGTGGCGAAAATTGTACCTTCAGGTGTTTACTTCACGACCTTAGAGCGTCGCGGCGATGCGATTCAAGTAACGGGTAAAAGTGAGTCAAACAACCGTTTATCGACTATGATCCGTCAGGTAGAGAGTTCATACCTGCTTGAAAATGCCTCATTGCAAGGCATTGTAGCCGGTGAAGAGCAGTCACGATTACTTAGCGATTTCAATATGCAATTCAATGTGAAGTCTTTCGATGAAATTGGCGAGGCACAAGAATGAGTATAGATCTTAAATCCCTCAACGATATCGATTGGAATGAGCTGGAACTAGATAATATCGGGGATTGGCCGGTAGCCGTAAAAGCAATTGTTTGTGTGATTGCTGCAGCATTGGTGTTGTTTTTCAGCTATAAACTATTGGTTGCTGACGAAATAACCTCTTACGAGCAAGCTCAGCAAAAAGAGTCTGAGTTACGCAGCACTTACCGTACCAAGTACGCCGTGGCAAGTAGATTAGAAATCTACAAGCAACAAATGCAGGAAATGGAAGAAAAGTTCTCGCAGTTGTTGAAGAAGCTACCAACGTCGAACGAAACCCCAGGGTTACTTGATGACCTTTCTTATGTAGGGACAACAAGTGGCCTGACCTTCGTAAAAATCGGTTGGCTTCCCGAGATTAAGAAAGAGTTCTACACCGAGCTTCCGATCAAAATCGAAGTAGAGGGAAGTTATCACGAGTTTGGCGAGTTTGTTGGCAAAGTGGCTCAGCTACCTCGTATTATCAGCTTGCATGACTTTGAAATTGAAGCGACGGGTGATGACCAGCTGGTATTCAGTGTGGTTGCTAAAACTTATCGCTATGAGGGGGCAGAATAATGAAAAAACTCCTCACAATTACCACCGTGGCGGTGTTATTGAGTGGTTGTTTTGATGATACAACCGAACAGCGCGAATTTATTAACCGGGTAAAAGCCAGCACTCAACCTAATGTTGAGCCTATCCCCGAAGTCGCGCAGTTTGAACACTTTGCTTATGATGCTTCGAGCTTGCGTAGCCCGTTTGTGGCACCCCGCCCGGAAGTTATTCAAGATAAATTGATACAAGTGCAAAACTGTTTGCACCCCGATCCACAGCGTAAAAAGGAACCGCTGGAGCGTTATCCGTTGGATAACTTATCAATGAAGGGAACTTTAGGCTCAGGTGAGCAAACGTGGGCGTTAGTGAAAGCGTCGGATGCAACATTGCACCGTGTATCACGCGGCAACTATGTTGGCTTGTATCACGGTAAAGTGACACAAGTACGCAGTAACTATATAGAATTATTAGAGTTAATCCCTGATGGAGCAGGATGTTGGAAAGAACGCCTGACCAAGCTAGAGATGTTGGAGGCAGGCGATGATTCCAGTTCATAAAAATCAAGGTAAAAGCACAATGCAAAAACACGGATTCAATATGAATCGTATTTACTCTTTGGTACTCGCTTTTGCGACCCTATTTATGTCGAGCTTTGCGACCGCAGTGCCGCTGTTGTACGACGTTCGCTATAACCCTTTGCTGGAAGGTGAAACTGAGATCGAGTTCGTTTTTGACGAAGAGATCTACATCGAACCGCAGATTCAGGTATTTAGTGAGCCAGCGCGAATTGAACTGTTTTTTGACGAAGCCGATTATGAACAGAGCCTTGAAGAGGTCTTAATCAATAAGGCGGGTGTTGAAAAAGTCACCAGTGAGTTCGTAAACGACGGCTTTAAAGTGACGGTTTATCTTGATCACTTAAAGATTTATCAAACCCGTATCGATAAAAACCTGTTCTACTTGCACGTTTCTGACAACCCTACGCAAGATGCTGCACAAACAATTGCAGAAGAAGATGAAGGCACAAGCTACATCAACCGTATCCAAGCGTTAGATTTTCGTCGTGGCGAGAAAGGCGAAGCTCGGGTGCTGGTATTCTTGCAAGAGAATATGGCGGCTATCGACGTAAGAGAGCAAGCGGGTAAGATTGTTGTTGAATTCCATAATACGGACATTATCGATGATCTGTTGTATCAACTCGATGTTATGGACTTTGGCACTGTCGTGAGCATGATTGAAACCTTCAAAGATGGTTCCAACAGTCGTATCGTTATCGATACCACAGATGCCTTTGATTACAACTATCAGCAGCTAGACAACATCTTTACTATCACTGTTGAAAAAGATGAGTCGAAGCGTAGCTTCTTGGGTAATGGTAAAGAATACCAAGGTCGCCCAATGTCTTTGAACTTCCAGGACATCTCAATTCGAGCAGTATTGCAAATCATCGCTGACTATAACGGCTTTAACCTAGTTGTTAGTGACTCAGTAGCAGGTAACATTACTCTTCGTTTAGATGGTGTACCTTGGGACCAAGCGTTAGACATTGTGCTGCGAGTTAAAGGCTTAGATAAGCGTATGGATGGTTCCATTTTAATGGTTGCACCGACCGAAGAGCTTGCTGCGCGAGAAGCAAAAGAGCTTAAGGCCAAACAGCAAGTTGAAGACCTGGAGCCGCTTTACAGTGAGTATATTCAGCTTAACTATGCTAAGGCGCAGACCTTTGCAGACCTACTGAAAACGGATGTAAACAGCATTATTTCTCAGCGTGGTAGTGTGTCTGTTGATGAACGTACAAATACTTTGCTTATCAAAGATACGGCGAAGAGTATTGAAAACGTGCGTCGTATGATTGAAAACCTCGATGTGCCAGTTAAGCAGGTTGTGATTGAGTCGCGCATGGTCACCGTTCGTGACAATGTTCAAGAAGACTTAGGTATTCGCTGGGGTTTCAGTGACCAGCAAGACAGTGACGGTATTTCTGGTAATCTTGATGGTGCCAATGCTATTGCTAACGGTCAGCGCCCAAGTATTGGCGATCGTTTAAATGTTAACTTGCCTATCGCTAACCCTGCGGGAAGCATTGGTATGCATGTAGCGAAATTAGCTGATGGTACTTTAATTGACCTCGAGCTTACAGCGCTAGAGCAAGAGAACAAAGGTGAAATCATTGCTAGCCCGCGAATCACAACGGCTAACCAGAAAAAGGCACGAATTGAACAAGGTACGGAAATTCCTTATGTTCAGGCCGCCTCAAGTGGTGCCACTACCGTAACCTTCAAAAAAGCGGTGTTGAGCTTAGAGGTGACGCCTCATATCACGCCAGATAACAAAGTGATTCTCGATCTTGCTATTACCCAGGATACACGAGGCGACACCGTAGACACGCCAACTGGCCCTGCGACAGCAATCGATACACAACGTATTGAGACGCAGGTGTTAGTAGAAAATGGTCAAACAGTGGTGCTTGGTGGTATTTACCAGCAGCAGATTATTAACTCTGCCAGTAAAGTACCTTTGTTGGGTGACATTCCTTACCTAGGTTACTTATTCCGCTCAACCAGTGAGCGTAATGAGAAACGAGAGCTACTGATCTTTGTTACTCCGAAGATCATGGTAGAAGACTCGATTTAAGCACGAGTTAGATAGCAAAAAGCCACTTCAAACGAAGTGGCTTTTTTGTGCGCGTTGATAACGAAAATGCGAGTTAAGTAACCCGATAATAGGTGCTCACGTTTTTACATGTATTCGAATACCTTAACGACGCGCTCCACGCCTGAAATATTGCGAGCGATATTGACCGCTTTGTTTGCTTCCACGTCTGCTACCAACCCCATTAAAAAGACCTCACCATTTTCCGTGACTACTTTAATATTGTTGCCACTGACATCCTCAGCTGCCAACAATTGGGTTTTTACCTTAGATGTTAGCCAGGTATCGTGGCTTTGTGTGGTGATGCTGGTAGGAGAGCCAATACGTAATTGGTTATGAAGCTTTCGCGTGCCATCGATGCGCTCTGCTGCGCGTTGTACAGTGGTTTTATACTGTTCACTAGGCACTTGCCCTAGCAGTAATACAATACCGTTATAGCTGACGACAGACACGTTGGCGTTGGCATTTTCGCCTAACGCCTCTTTAATCGCCATGGTGGTTTTTATTTCAATATTATTGTCATCTATCTGACTGCCTATAGTGCGGCGGTCGTTGGCTGCTGTGACTGCACCAGCAGTGCCGGCCACTACGGCTGCGGCGCAGCCTTGCAAGAGCACAGTACCAACCAAAATAGCTATAAGGTTCTTATTCATTAGCTTTCTTCCTGTGGGAATAAGGTCATATCAACAAGTTCTGTCAAACAGTGTATGTTGACTAAATGAGATTCCAAAATACGACTTGGACGCTTAGCTGGTACGCGAATCTCGACGTCACTTGCACTGAGCAGTCCCGCCAGCTCGCCGCCATCATCGCCGACTAACACGATAACGGTCATGTCTTTAGTCAAAGCGGCTTCTACGGCGCTGACGACATTCTTTTCATTGCCATTAATAGCAATGGCAAGTAATAAATCCCCTTGCTCGCCGAGCGCTTTAATCTGCCTAGCAAAGATATCGCGGCTGGGTTGTGATGAGCCAGCCGGGCTTAAATTCAGTGCATGCGATGACAGTGATACCGCAGGTAAACACGGGCGCTCGGTCTCAAAATGGTTCACCAACAGAGCAGCAAAATGGTCGCTGAGCATATGGCAGCTCGCAGCGCCACAACATAATAATTTGCGGCCGTTAATCAATGTCTGTGCAATACTCAACGAAGCGGTTTCAAGCACGCTAGGTAAAACTTCCCCTGCGGCAATTTGCGCCTGAATGCTTTCGGTAAAAAGTGCTTTAACTTGTTCCTGCATTTATAATACGTTCTTTATCCAGTGAAACTCTGGCTCTTTCTCACCTTGTATTGCGACAAAATCAGCACGCAATACGCAGCCTGCTAAGCCCTTTTGTTGCACATAGTGTGCAATGGTTCTTTGTAGTCGCTGTTGTTTGGTGTGGCTAAGCGCATGCAGAGCCCCGCCATAACTACTGTGGCGACGAAACTTTACTTCAACAAATACCCACACTTGACCTTCTTTCATTATCAGGTCCAGTTCGCCATAGCGACAATGGTAATTGCGCGCCACCGGCGTCAGCCCTTGCTGAGTTAGGTATTTCTGTGCCAGCAACTCAAAGTGCTGGCCTTTTTCTCGGTTATTGCGCCACGCTTTCGGGAGCCATGACATTACTCGATTCCTCAAATTGCTTCTTCATGAAAAGCGGTGTGGGATCGAGGTGCTCAAGACTCACTTTGTTAATGCTTCTTGACTGATAGCGTGCCCACGCTAAATGGCGAACAATCTCGCCGTTACTTATTACACTTAGCTCTCCAGTAAGACCGGTTTGGCTTTTTCCTGGCAGCATACTGAGCTGTCGCAATTGCGGGATCAGTGAAATCGCATCATAGCCCATGGCAAATAGACGCTGCTCAATGTCGGCAACGTCAGGCCAGAGGCTATCAAAGCGCTCTCTGAGCTGCCGAGTGTTCAGGTTAGCTAACCCCTTTGTCGGTAGCATCCACGGTAACTCAGTGAAGTATAAGCCATTTAAATCACGTTTATCGGTGCTATCAATGCGCGTGCTGTGGCTTTTGGAGCTTGCATACAGGGGAATGCGCTCAACGAAGGTGCTCACGTTAACATCAAGATAGGGCTTTAATAGCCGAGTTTGCGTGGCATTAGCGAGTAGATAAACCACATCTATGTCGCGACGAGAACGGGTTTCACTCTTTACGTTGCGCTTAAAAATGCCCTCGATGGCGTCTATGCGTGCTTCGCTATCGTCGACTTCAAGTAACTCAGTGATGACTTTTTCCATTTCTTTATTGTCATCGAATAACCCCACAAGTGGTGGCTGCTCATTATAACGTTGCCACTGACTGCTAAAGTGCTCACTCAATCTTTGTCCTGAGCGCTCATTTGGGGCCAAGATCAGCGGCTTTTCAAAGCCTTTAGCCATGAAGTGTGCTAAGGCCTGATCTAATTCGTGCTCCGGGGCTAGAGCAAAATAATAATGCTGTAAAGACTGGCGTTCGATGTCGCTGCGGTTTAGGTATATGCTGGGTATTCCCTCTAGCAGGTTGTGCTGTTCAAAGCGGTTAATGTTGCTTTTCAGTAATGGCCCTACGGCGAAATCGATTTGCTTGTCATTGAGCTGCTGCGTTAGTTGCTGATTTTCTGAATTTGCATCAATGAAATAAATGTCTTCGAATTGATAGTTATCTAGGGCCGCCAATACACCTGACTTCACGGCTTCACCCAGGCCCTTATTAGCGCCACTTAAAGGTAAAATAACAGCTAATTTAGTGGCGTTATAGGGCTCAACTTTCATCAGCTCAGCCACTTTTTCGTCTAGGGCAAAGCTCGCGGGGTGTCCTGGATAGCGGCGTTGCCAGTTATTGGAAGCTTGGTGTAACTCAACTGGAGAGCCCAAATAAAGTTGTTTTATTTTAGCAAGTTGTACCCAGCCTTTAGCGATAGCTGAGCCAGAGTCATACTTTGTTAGCTGTTGCGGGCTCAAAGATTGTAAAGACCGCCACAAAATGGGGTTTAACTGTGATGCTTCTATTTGATAGCGGTTTGCGGTTTCTGAAGCACGTAATAAAAATGGTGCGCTTTGTTGTGGCATTTGCATTCGCATGTAGGCGGTGCCTTGCACTAACTGATGCCAGTAGAAATGCTCTGGCGTTTGCAATTGCGATTGCACTGAGCGTGAGGTTTGCAAAGCACGTTGTGGTTCGCCCATTTGCGCTTGCGCGTAAGACTTTAATAACACCGCTTGAATTTGTTGCTCAGGGTGGCTGCGTAACAGGGTGTCGCTGGCTTGCAATAGTAGCGACCAATTTTGCTCACTAATAGCCTGATTTTGAGTGCGGTTAAGTAACTGTACGCGAGTGGCGCCTTCGCTATTTTGAGCTTGTTGGTATAACTGCTGTGCACTGAGTGTCTGAATCGGCTCAGGCTCACTCACGTTAGTTGTAAGATTTTCACTTTCTTGTGGCTTTTGTGTTGTGCTGCAGGCCGATAAGCCTGACAATAACAGCATAAAAGCAATCGATTTGAGTCGCACAGTCTTTGTATTCCAATTGGCCTTAGTGTGATTCGCTTATCTTACTGACTGATGCAGGAGAGCTCAATGTCCAATGCGGATATTTCAACCGACCCCCAAGACCAAGGTACCTTGTTTATTGTTGCCACACCCATTGGTAACTTGGATGACATCAGCCAGCGTGCTATCAAAACCCTAAGTGACGTCGACTTAATCGCTGCTGAAGACACGCGCCACACTGCCAAGCTGCTGTCGCACCTGGGACTCAGTAAGCGTACCTTTGCCTTGCATGATCATAACGAAAAACAAAAGGCACAGCAGGTACTCACTTGGCTACAACAGGGGCAAAACGTAGCGCTGGTGAGCGACGCCGGAACACCACTGATAAGCGATCCTGGTTATGCCTTAGTGAGTTTATGCCGTGAACAAGGGGCTCAAGTAACCCCAATTCCCGGCGCATGCGCAGCTATTGCAGCGCTGAGTTGCTCCGGATTACCCACCGACCAATTCCAATTTATTGGTTTTGCTCCAGCAAAATCCAAAGCCAGACAAAGCTTTTTCAGTGACGCGTATAACTCAGGCATGACTAGCATTATTTACGAAAGTACGCACCGTATTATGGCGAGCTTAGAGGATTTAAGTGCCGCGCTAGGAGAGCAAGCTCAAGTCGTGCTTGCTAAAGAGTTAACGAAAAGCTTCGAGACCTTCTTCAGTGGTACGGTCACTGAGTTACAACAGTTTTTACAGCAGGACCCCGCGCGACAAAAGGGTGAAATCGTGTTGATGTTACCAGGGAAACCGAATAAGGCCAGTGCCGTAAGTGAAGAAGCACTGCGTTTGATTGCCTTACTGGAAGAGCACATGCCACTGAAGCAAGCTTGCGGTGTGGCTGCTGATTATCTCGGACAAAAGAAAAATGCACTGTATAAGGCCGTGATAGCGCAAAAACAATAAAGTGCTGGGCAAATCACTTGGCATGCGTATAATGGCGCCCCTGAGTCAGCCGGATAATCGCTGCCTGTGACGAAAATGATCAGGGGGAGGAAAGTCCGGGCTCCACAGGGCAGGGTGCCAGCTAACGGCTGGGGGGCGCGAGCCTACGACAAGTGCAGCAGAGAGAAAACCGCCTAAGTCCTTCGGGACCGGTAAGGGTGAAAGGGTGCGGTAAGAGCGCACCGGGCCACTGGTAACAGTTGGTTGCAAGGTAAACTCCACCCGGAGCAAGACCAAATAGGGTTCCTTATGGTGTGGCCCACATCGGAACCGGGTAGGTTGCTTGAGCCATAGAGCAATTTATGGCCTAGACGAATGATTATCGATCTCCTTCGGGAGAGAACAGAACCCGGCTTATAGGCTGACTCAAACAATTCAAAAGAAGACCTGCTTAGCGATAAGCGGGTTTTTTATTTCCTTCACGCCTTACTTCCAGAAAGATTAACTCCTGTCTTTTTCAAGTAAGCCCATGAGCCCTACCATAGCGGCAAATAAAACGCTGGCCACTGGCCAAATGATCCAGGTTACTCCCCAATTCATGGTCCATAAGCTCCAGCCTAGATATATGGCAACAGTTAGTGGCCAGTAAAATGGCGCGAGTTTCAATGCATGTCGCTCACTTCTAGTCAGCTCGCGGCCTTTATCACCTTCATTCAATATGTGTTTATAGGCTTCATATTGGGCTGACGCCGGAATGATAATCCACAGCCCTGCCGTTACTATAAACAGTAGGGCGGCTAACATCAGCAACACTAAATCGACTCGACCAATAAATATATTAACCAATAACATCGGCACCGAGCTGGTAATAAACAAAGCAATTGCTAGGGATAACCTATTGTTATAGCTTGGAGTAAAGGCTTCCAACTTTTCACTGCAAGCACTGTGTACACCATAGGCTAGTTCAAAAGGCGTCTTTTCAAAAGGGATTAAGGCGCGGTTATATTGATTGGTTGAGATCACGAGTCTAATTCCGGCTGGGATCATTAGAAAAATAGACACTAAGCCCAAAGCAACCGCCATATTCACATCAAAATCTAGATTTTTCATATTCGACAACGCCAGGAAGAAAAACAAAGGAGCTGACGAGCAGACAAAAAATGCGACGCCCTTAGCAGTTAATTTGGCTTGTGCTTTTTTGTTGTCGATATAACTCAGCGCTTGTTCTAGGCTTACCTGAACGGTGTCGGCATCAGCGCTTTCATTCAAGTACTCAGTGGTGTCGATATCATCTTTCAGTAAAAAGTCGGTTGATACATTAAATAATCCGGCCAGCCTGATAATTTTATTAAGGTCTGGAATGCTATTGGTGCTTTCCCATTTGGATACGGACTGTCTGGAAACGTCCATCTTTTCCGCCAGCTCTTCCTGCGACCAGCCAAGCTGCTTTCTTAATTTTATAATTTTCTCTGATAGAATCATGCTTTGTTCTCAGTTATTAAAATCGCTCTCAGATTAGAAACTACGGCGGTTGCAAACCAGCAAGCCCGCTTGGTATTTTGTAAACTGATGGTTGCTATTCGTAATTTTATAGAGAAAAAGCTAAAGTAACAGCAGCTTTCTTATAGTGTTTATACCCTAAGTAGCCAATGCTGTTTGACCGCGTAATGTTAAAGAGGCTGACTCAAAGTATCCTCAAATCCCTCCAACGCGAGAGACTGTGTTGCCTTATAGGTGACTCAAACCTAACTGCGTTATTTTTAATCACCCCTTTAAGAGCACATCTCTTACCCAGACCTCTTGTTAATTGAAGAGACATGCTTTTTCTTAATACTTTTAATTGTAGTGAATTGTCTAAAGCCACAGTCTATTCTAGAAACTTGGCTTAGTTCTCCGTTAGCAGGCTCTGCGTTTGCAGATACAATTTTGCAGTGAAGGCGCCAATCATACGACTAACACCTCTTTGTTGTTTGCACTGTCTAGCATGTTAACGCGGCGTTTTGCTATAAGGAGCAGGCCAATGGCTAGAAGCAGCAACCAGATTAAAGGCGTGTAATTGTTCACTGGTGTGGCAAAGTTACTACTAAATTGGGGAATATCCGCAAGGTCCGTGAGCGTTGGCTTTGCGCTACAACCCTCACAAGGTGCAAAATCGCCTCTTTGATTGGCTTTGGCAATTTCGCTGGCAAAGAAGCGTTGTAGTGCTTGATGATGAGCTTCAACTTCTTCCATAAAGGCGTGATGACGTGCTAATCCATTGCCCGCTAAATCAACCAACAGTGTTTGTACGATGAGTGCGGGGGAGAGATATTGTAGCTTTTGCGCGTTATGTTGCTGTGCTTGTTGCGCCTTTAAAAATCGTACATCTTGGGCTGCCATTGCGCGTTCAACAGAATTAATCGTAGCAATTTTTTTGGTGGCGTAATCGCTGGCACCACTGTCATTTTTTGCAAGCTCTGGATGATCTTGAAAATACTGAGCCAAGGTCTTTTCACTCGCTTTTTGAGCATCGTCACTGGCGGCACGCAGGCTATCTATATAGTGAATGCGTGAAGGCGTTGGGTCGAGTAAGGCAATGCTGGTATTGACCAAAGCTGGAACCACAATCACCAAGGCAAGCCAACAGGTGACTAAGGTAGCTGCGTTATTTGCCGCACTTTTAGCTCTGCTATTTACCCAAGCGGTTAAGGCAATCCAAAAGCCACAATAACATAGTGCGATAAGGTTATAACTCAGCAGTTCAATCACCCCTAGCTGCTCTCGTATTGTTATTAAAAGCAGGCTACTAATACTTAAAAATGGCAGCACAATTAACGCGCTTCGTAGCAATAATTGATAAGTCAGAAGGCGGGTCGCACTGCCTCCTTGAAGCATTAGTAATCTTAGCTGCCCACCTTGGCGCTCACTTGCCAAGGCATTAAAGCAAATACCAATAATGAGCAGTGGCAATAAGTAGATAATCACAAAGCTTAAATCGAACTGGCCTAACAACAGTGATAGCGGGTGCACATAGTCATATTGATGAACAATATGCTGCTTCTCTTTGATTAGCATCTTAAAATAGTAAGGTAATACGTCGGCTTGCCCTGTCGCGATTGGCGACGTTGCAAGCGGGGTTTTGGTGGCGTAATTTTGCATCAAGTAAAAAGCCTGCCCACGCAGGTCGTATGGGTCTTCCCACCACTTATAATCTGCTGTACTGGCGAGTCTTTCGGGTAATCCCGCTTTGGCATCTTGGATGGCCTGTTGCTGCATTTGCTGCGCGGCAAGCACCACACCATGCTGTTTTTTAGCAAAGTAATGGGCGTTAAAAAATGCTACTAGTGCAAGCACGGAGGTGGTTAAAAACAGCGCGAGTACGAGCTTTTCTCGCCAGAGGTTTTTAAACTCAGTAGCTAACATTAAGCGTTTCATCTTTGCTCCTCCAAACGCAGTTTTTTAATCGCGAAGAAACTCAATAACCCCAGCACAACCAGCCAAAAGATCAGGCTAAACAGGCTGATAACGTAGTGAGGCAGGTAATGAATGAAATTGGGATATCGGAATGCGAACTTCGGGATCTGTTGCCATAATTCCTCGCCTGCCGTGTAATGACCATTGGCCTTGTGACCGTGATCTCTTTGATTAAAGTTAAGTACTTCTTGCATCATACGACGGTGCTGCTCTGCCGCATTCTCAAATGCTTGATGGTGGGTAAAGTCGCTGGCGGCGGTGGCCATCGACAGCGTTTGTATCGCGATAAACGGTGTTAACATCCCTGCAAGTTGATAACTTTGTGATTGCGCTTCCAGTTGAGCTAAACGCGCCGAAAATAGGCGGTCAAAGACTTTATCTGCGTATTGTTCACCAAATTGGAGTTGTGCTCCGGCATAATCAAAGGGCAAGTCTTCTACATTGCTAACGCCATACTGAGTCAATGTTTGCTGTTTGAACTTTGCTATTGCTTCAACTCGTGCTTCGGTATAAACCTCACTTTCAAGCTTAGCTTGAAACGCTTGACCTGAACCTTGCGGATGAATCGTGGTCGCGATATTCATCGCCAGTTTTGGCAGTAAAAGCGTGGTGAAGGCCCAAATGGTTAATAGCGTGATTAATGCGCGCCTTGCCGTTGGAAATAAACTTGAAAGCGTAGTGGTGAGTAACGACCAAAGTAGTAAGTAAACTAAATAAAATAGTAAAAATAGCCCGCTTCTAAGTGTGTGAGGCTCTGTGCTTGTTACTTGGTTATAAAGTAAAAAAAGCGCAACAGGTAATAAAAATAAGCAAGAAATAGCAAAAAGCAGCGCACATTTGGCGATAAACAACTTAGCTGGGCTTGCGCCTGATGCGAGCAGTTGTTTTAAGGTGCCTTGCTCACGCTCTCGGGCAAGTAGTGGGTAGCCTATTAATATAATTAACAGCGGCAGTAACACTTGCAGTACAAAGGCGGGTGATAAGCTGCCAAAACGTGACATCGGCAAGTTATCTTGCGCACTTCTAAACATACTATCGTTGCGAATATGAGCCTCAAGCCTCAACACATTCCCTTGGTATGCTTGTAACCCTGCGTCAAGTGCAGCCAATGGGGTGGTGGGTTTGACCACATAAATACCGTAGTGGGCGGCGGAGTGAGGGCCTTTTTCACCTTGATTTAGCCAGCGTAATTGCTCTGACTGAGACACCTCAGTAACGGCTTGCTGATAGCTTTGGTGGCTTTTAAAACCAGTCAAGCAGGCAAGCAAGAGTAGTAATATTGCAATGCCCCCAAGCCAAAGCGCTTGTCCCTGCCGCTTGGTATCGAGCCATTCCTTTTTTAATGTCGTTTGAAACATCAGACACCCACCTTGATATGTTTGAGGTAAACGGATTCAAGTTGGACTTCTTGCAGTTGTTCATAGACTAAGGTATCGACTAGTTGCCCTTGATTAATAATTGCCACGCGATGAGCATCTTCTTGAGCGCGGTATAAGTCGTGGGTCGCCATTAAAGTCGCGACGCCTTGCTTTGCTAAAGACTGGATGAGCTGGCTAAATTCATGGCTGGCTGAAGGATCAAGACCTGATGTAGGCTCATCTAAGATCAACGCCTTGGCTTGTTTTGCGAGGGCAATGGCTATGCCCACTTTTTGTCGCATCCCTTTTGAATAGGTTGCAACGGGTTTGTCTACAGCGTGACTTGGCAGTTTTACTTCACTGAGCAGTGTGCGAAAGGCCTCGTCGGTCTTTTCTATGCTGGCCATTTTGCTGAAATATGCGAGATTCTCAAGTCCGCTAAGTCGCGGATAGAGCGCGATTTGTTCAGGAATATAAGCCAGCTGCTGCCTTGCCGTGACTACGTCATGCTGTGGATTAATTCCGGCGATGGTGATCTCCCCGGCATCCGGTTGTAAAAAGCCCAGTAAGCAATTAATCGTGGTGGTTTTGCCTGCCCCATTTGGGCCTAGCAGCGCTAGGATTTCACCTTGATGTACGCTCAAGCTTAGTCCCTGTAGCGCTTGGTATTCACCAAAGCGCTTTTGCAGGTTATTGATTTGAATAACAGGTGTAGTCATAACTTATCCTTAAAAGCTCACGCTTAATGAGGCGATAAAGGTGCGCCCACGACCGGGAGCGACCCCCCAATCTATGCCTTTGGCACCGCCAGATAGCCAATATTCTTTGTCGAACAGGTTTTCGGCCTTGAGTCGCAGCGTGGTGTTAATATCAGTAAAGTGGTATTTCGCACCTAAATCGAAGCGCGTGTAGGCTGGTAGCTTTAGCGTGTTATTGACGTTTTGTTCGCGCTCACCAACATGGAAAATACCCGCATTGATGCTTATCGCCTCCCAAAATGGCAGCTGATAGTCGACGTAGATATTTGCTTGAAATTCAGGCACATTGGCTGGGGTGTTGCCATTAAGCGCGGGCTCGCCGTCAAGTTTATCTAAGCTTGGGTCCATCAAGGTGATAGATGTTACGGTTGCAAGGCCCTGAGCCAATGAACCACTGGCATTGAGCTCAATACCTTTATGTGATTGGACACCGTCTTGCACGAAATAGTTAGTAATGTGATTGTGATACTCCAACATCTTTTCTATTTCGAAGACGGCTATCGAGTAGTTCATGGTGTCCGTTTGGTATTTTATACCAGCTTCAACTTGCTCGCTTTCTTGTGGGCCGAGTGATTCGCCCTCATTTATTGCACCGCTGCCGATGACAGCAACGCCGCCTTCCCCCGCTCCTTCTGAGTAACTGGCGTAAAACGCGAGTTGATCGCTTGGGTTGTAGTTAAGACCTATGATGGGAGTATTAAAAGTTCGGTCGTCTAGCGTGGTTTTAGTTTGGCCAGGTAGAGTTTGCTCTTTTTTGTATTGAATATGGCGCAGCCCTAAGGTGGCATAGAATACATCGTTAAAGTGCAAGGTATCTGTGATGAACAACGCGCTTTCAGAGGCTTCAGTTTTGGTTGGTTCTGGATAATCAGGGAATTGCGGTTTACTGCTGTGAATTGGATTGAAAATATTGCCAACGGGGTTGGTTAACTCAAACCAACGCCCATCCTTAGACTCATAATCACGAATACTAACGCCGATAACTAGCTCATGTTCAATTGCTGCAGTGGCAAGCTGACCACTAATAAAACTATGTGCCGAGAGTGTGTCATACGTTTCGTCTGGGGTAATGTGGATAGCTGCAGAGAGCACATTGCCTTGTGTGTCAACCGAGTAGATATCGGGAAAAACAGTAAACCTATCATTACCAGAAAGCGCAGCTTGATTTACCCATTGCCACGTGTCGTTCAACCAAAAATCAGCACGTGCGGCAAGGTTATATGACTCGGTTTGATACTTTGCCCACGGTTGTCCAAGCAATACATCACTGGTGTCGACATACGGCGGTAATATTTTACGCTCAGGATCATTGGGGTCGCTGGCAAGTCCTATCAAAGGCTGTGATACGGTGCTTTTGTCTTGGTAATCGCCGTCTAATCGGATAAATAGGCGGTCTGAGGCTTGCCAATCCAGTGCTGCACTAAAAAAATAGCGCTCTAAGTCATCACCACCGGTAAAGTCACCGTTTTTCTCTGCTGCGGCATTAATACGATAGCCAAGTGTTCGCTCTTCGGAAATTGGTCCACCGAGGTCGATGTGTAAATACTTGCCTGCACGGCTACGTACTTCTGTTGTGACATCCAAAAAGGCGTCCATGGTAGGGCGTTTTGTCACATAGTTGATTGTACCGCCGGGGTTGTTAAAGCCTGATACGAGACTTGACGGGCCTTTAACGATATCAATGCGTTGAATATTCTCTAGCGGTACATCTTGATAGGGGGCAAGCGCTAAACCGTCGCGTCTTAGGCCATTGGTCCAATCTAGTTGAAAGCCACGCAGACTCACAAAGTCAAACACGGTACCAATTGAGGTATTTTGAACCGAAGCATCGTTTGCAAGCACTTCGCCTAGCGTTCTTACTCTTTGATTGCTGATCAGCTCTTCAGAAAATGATTGGATGGAAATAGGAAGCAGTTGCGGGTCTTTGATGCCCAACGCTGACGCATTGACATCCCGGGTACTATACAAAGGCGCGCGAGAACCTGAAACTTCAATTTTTTCAATTTCTTGACTTGCAAAAGTTGGGTAGGTGAGGGTGCCCAAAAAGGCCAATATAATAGTTAATATTCGAGTCATTTTAGTTCCAACTACAAAGGGGGAGACAAATAAGATTTCACTGTTTTGAGTATGTTATAATATATCTTTTTTGAAAGGTTAATAGTGCTTTAAATGAAGTCATAGGTATGTGTTCTATTGCTTGTTTTGTTTTTTGCAGCAATGGTTTCTGCGTTACTCCGAAATCCTTTTTAAAATGAGCCTCATTCAGAAAAGTGGGACTGACTATTTGTTGTTGTAATTGAATTAATTTTATTTGCAATTAAATAAAAGTAGTAACCATTTGCTTTCCCTTCTTATTTCTTACCGCTCTTTATTTTCAGTATGCTAAAAATTAGCATCTAGCACGCTAATATTTCCGGTTACTCTATCCATAAACGCACACTACACTGAACCTATGTCGTTTCATAACGCGAGTTATCAGCGTAAGTCTAAAGGTGCACCATGAATGTTATTAAAGTACTCAATGCCCAGCCTGCTGAAGATGGGGCGGGCGTTAAGATCCGCCGCGTACCAGGTTTCGACGGTCGTTATCTAGATCCCTTTTTAATGCTTGATGAGCTTAAATCAGACCATAGTGACGATTACATGGCAGGGTTTCCCGCGCATCCCCATCGCGGCATTGAAACGTTTACTTATCTTATTAAAGGTGGTTTTGAACATCGCGATCATCTTGGCAACCGTAAAGCTGTTCGCGCCGGTGATGTGCAATGGATGAGTACAGGTAAAGGAGTCATCCATAGTGAAATGCCCCTCGCTGATAGTGAAGGCCTGCACGGTTTTCAGATTTGGCTCAATATGGATGCCAAAGACAAAATGAATGCGCCACAATATCAGGACTCAGCGCAAAGTGGCTTGCCGCAAATAAGTAGCCAAGGAGTGCATTTAAAAGCCTTGGCAGGAGCTTGGACTCTTAACGCTGAACAAGTGCAGTCACCTCTGAGCAACCTAGCTTGCAACGGCGCCATTGCTGATATCAACATCGAATCAAAGGCGCAACTAGAGATGCCGGCGATGGGCTGTGAGCGGGTGCTAGCCTATATACACACTGGTTCAATTACTGCGGTAGGACAAAGGTATCAGGCGGGACAGTTGCTGGTGCTTGATGGCGACAGTGCCATCATTGCGAGAACGGATCAACCCAGTGGGTTACTACTGCTGCGGGGCGAACCGTTGCACCAACCGATCGCACACATGGGTCCATTCGTTATGAATACACAAGCCCAGTTACAGGATGCTATCCGCGATTATCAAAACGGGCAATTCGGACAATTATCACAATAGGAGGCTACCTTTATGGGTTTACTCGTAAATGGAAAGTGGCAAGACAAGTGGTACGACACTGATAGTAGCAAAGGTGAATTTCAGCGAGAAAGTGCGCAGTTACGTAACTGGGTCACCGCTGATGGCAGTGCTGGACCAAGTGGCCGGGAAGGGTTTAAAGCGCAGAAGGGGCGTTATCATTTATATGTGAGTTTAGCCTGTCCATGGGCGCATCGAACGCTTATTTTCCGCACCTTAAAAGGCCTTGAAGACTATATTGATGTGTCGGTAGTGAGCCCAGATATGCTGTCGCAAGGATGGACTTTCGATCAAGCTAAGGGTAGCTCGGGTGACTCATTATTCGGCTACCACTATATGCATCAGTTGTACACGCGCAATAATCCTACATACAGCGGTCGTGTCACTGTTCCTGTGCTGTGGGATAAGCAACAAAACTGTATCGTGAGTAATGAATCAGCGGAAATTATCCGGATGTTTAATGAGGCCTTCAACCATCTGACTGGCAACACGCTGGACTTTTATCCTGAGCACTTACGCAAGGATATCGACGCGATTAACGAGCTGGTTTACCACGGTATCAATAACGGCGTCTATCGAACGGGGTTTGCCACTACACAGCAAGCCTACGAACAAGCCTTTGATACGCTATTTAGCGCTCTGGAAAAAGTAGAAAGAAGACTGGCAGGTCAGCGTTACCTGGTGGGCAGCGAGCTCACTGAAGCAGATTGGCGGTTATTCACGACCTTGATACGATTCGATGCCGTTTACTTTGGCCACTTTAAGTGTAATAAGCGCACCATAGAGAGCTATGATAATTTAGCGAATTATTTGCGTGACTTATACCAAGTTAAGGGCGTGGCTGAAACACTCAATATGGCGCACATTAAACGTCATTATTACTTTAGTCACACCATGATTAATCCGACTCAAGTAGTGCCTAAAGGGCCTGATTTAGATTTTAGTCGTCCGCACAACCGTCGCTTTATGGGCTAAATTAAAAGCTGAGCCAGTCGCAGCCATTTTAAAGAAGGGCGGCTGGTTAGCAGCTCTGTAAGACTGCCAGCAGAAAATGCCGTAGCCACACCTTTGGGGTGGCTCATCAACTTACCACCTTGATAATGTAGCTGCTGTTTGTCCAAAGCGATAAGCTGCTTACGAATCTGCCCTTGCTCGGCCAGTAAATCAGCATATTCAGTCTGTTTTTTCAGGATCAGACGGGTCAGCATCGGTTTGCTCCTGTGAAGATGAAGGTTTCTTGCTTACTGCAATGGTGCGTTCAAAGCTCACTTGCGCCAAGGCAAGCTTCATTTGCCGGATTAGCCACCACAGCAGCAGTAATTGCGCCGCTAATGAGCCACAGATACTCAGAGCCATCGATTGTGTTAACCAGTACAGCACCGTGGCGGCGGCGCCAACAACAGTTAACCAAATTACCAATGCGGTCATAGCAATGGCGACAATCAAACCCAAAGTTAATAACAGCGCTTTGGCACTGATTTTTGCTTCAGTGGCAGCGAGCTCAAAGATGCACTGTATTTGTTCACCCCAGCGCTGCGCGTAATCTTGAAATAATTGAGCAACCCGCGTCAAAGACGCAGATTGCTCATCATGCTGCTCGTTCTCAGCAGCCGAGTCATGATGCTCTTCAGCCATGATTATTTACGGCGAATAAGAGCGGTAACGGCCATGCCTGCCGCGAATGCCAGTCCCGCACACAGCAATGGATTTTCTTGCGCAAAGCGGCGACTGCGACTCACAGAGCTTTTCAAACTCGCTTCTAACGCTTCGCGTTTCTCGTGTAGAGTCTCGGCAGACTCACTAGCATGTTTGCGCACATAGTCTTCCGCCGTGGCCGCTTTCTGAGCCACTTGGTCTACCGCAGCGTGGGCGGCTTTAGAGGCGCTTTCAGTAGTTGGAGCTGTGGGTGTGTGAGCTGAATTGCTTTGCGTTTGTTCAGCAGTCTTAGTATTAGCATTTGCCATGGTGTATCTCCTTTATCTGACAGTTCACAGTTTTTAACGCAACTCTCATTCCAAGTATTAGAAGTCAACAAAATCAGTAGCTTAAAAACATACGCAGATAAAATTGAGAGGGTAAGACTAAATACTTACGCACTCAGGCAGTAAAATTTACAAAGTGAAGATCACGGTATCACGTGGAATGAATAAAAAATGAACATTTATTCCCTAGGTAAAAGTATGATCCACATTTTCCCACCGAATTCATAGACTTCCTTAAAACCCGCATATTATCTAGCTTTGCAAGAGGTTGTTGGATTTTTCATTGCTTGACAAAAAGGCTTGTCAAGCCCTAGACTGTAGTTCAGTGGGAAAATGTGGGTTTTAGTGGATCAATGTGGATCTGCACTATTACCGAAAACCAAAACAGCAACACTTGGACGGCATTTTATTTATGTTTCGCGGCGCCAGCACACTCAGCCTTGATGACAAGGGCCGATTTGCGATACCAACAAAGTATCGGAATCAGCTGCTTGCGGATAATGGCGGCGAAATTATCTGCACTATCAATTTAAGTGATCCCTGTTTATTGCTGTATCCCCTGAGTGAATGGCAAGTCATCGAGCAACGCTTAGCGAGTTTGTCGAACATTAAGCCCAGAGCGAAACGCATGCAGCGCTTGCTACTAGGGAACGCGATGGATTACCAAGTTGATAAAAATGGCCGTGTGCTATTAGCTCCTCATCTACGCGACTATGCGCAACTAGGTAAGAAAATCGTACTCGTGGGGCAACTGAATAAGTTTGAAATTTGGGATGAGGCGCGTTGGCAGCAGCAAATGCAAGATGACATTGCTATCGAACTAGGACAAGAATTTGAACAGGATGAAGATCTCGCTGATTTTTCATTCTAACTCTAAAAGGCGCGAACACACGCATGAGCGAAGACTTTCAACATATATCCGTGTTAATGACGGAGACAATAGAGGCCCTGGCCATTAAACCTGATGGTATTTATATCGACGGGACTTTTGGCCGTGGTGGGCACTCTGGCGAAATACTCGCTCGTCTTGGTGAGCAGGGGCGCTTGCAAGCCATCGATCAAGACCCGAGTGCTATCGCTGCGGCACAACGCTTTGCTGATGACCCGCGTTTTAATATTGCCCACAGTCGTTTCTCTCGTCTTGATGAAGTCGCCGAAGCACAGGGACTTACCGGCAAGGTTGATGGTATTTTGCTCGATATTGGCGTGTCCTCACCTCAGCTAGATGATGCCGGACGTGGCTTTAGCTTTATGAAAGACGGCCCCTTAGATATGCGTATGGACCCCTCTCAAGGGCGAAGTGCTGCGCAGTGGCTGGCAGAAGCAGAGTTAGAGGACATGGTCTTCGTGTTTAAAAAGTACGGTGAGGAAAAGTTTGCTCGGCGTATCGCAACCAAAATAATCGAGACTCGCGCCCACACTGACATTAATTCAACCGCGCAATTAGCCAAGCTGATTGATGAGGCGGTGCCTGTTAAAGACAAACATAAGCACCCAGCAACGCGTACATTTCAAGCTATTCGCATTTATATCAATAGTGAGTTAGAGGAAATTCAGACGGCATTACAAGCTGCTCTGAAAGTACTGAAACCAGGTGGGCGATTAGTGGTGATTTCTTTCCACTCCTTAGAGGATCGCATTGTAAAACAGTTTATTAAAAAGCAGAGCAAGGGAGAGGCAATGCCTAGAGGTCTGCCGTTAACCGATGAGCAATTAAAACAACAGTTAACGCTCAAGGCAGTAGGCAAAGCCATTAAGCCGAGCGAGGAAGAAATCGCTCGCAACAGCCGTGCGCGCAGCTCCGTCCTTCGTGTAGCTGAGAGATTGGGATGAGCCAACAACAACTAAATCGCCATCCAAATCTCTTGTTAGAGATCTTGCGGGGACTATTTGACAATAAGATCACATTGGGGCTGCTTTTTCTTATTCTTATCAGTGCCTTGGCTATAGTACAAGTCACTCATTTGTCGCGAGCAAAATTGATCGCTCAAGACCGCTTATTACAAGAGCGGGACGAATTAGATTTGAACTGGCGTTACTTATTAGTTGAAGAAGAGTTTTATTCTCAACATGCCCGCATCGAGCAAATAGCGAAAGAGCAGTTGGATATGAAGCGCCCCACCAGTGAAGACGAGGAAGTGGTAATAGTCCCATGAGAGCTGCAAAGCGTAAAAACAATGGTAACAACCTTATCACCTGGCGGTTTATGCTGGTCTGCGGTGCTGTGCTTATGGTGTTTGTCACCTTAGTTGCACGTGCCGCTTATTTGCAAGTGATAGAGCCGGATAAAGCGCGTAGCGAGAACGCCAAACGCACCGTGCGAGTAGAGAAGCTTCAAGTGCAACGCGGTATGATTTTTGACCGTCAAGGCAAAGAGTTGGCGGTCAGCGTACCTGTTGTGAGTGTTTACGCTGACCCTAAGGCGATTGATAAGTACCTGCGCAAGAAGGTAGTGAGTCATACCAAAAAGCAGGGCCAAGACCCGCAAGATGTCTTGGATAGACCCGCCCACTTAAAAGATTTAAAACAAGCGTTCTACAAACAAGATATGCGCTGGCGTGAACTGGCCGATGTATTGCGTTTAGGACGTGCCCATGTCGATAAGCGCCTTACCGGTGATAAAGACCGCCGCTTCGTCTATTTAAAACGCCAAGTAACCCCTGCGGTTGCCAATTATATTGATGAACTCAATCTGCCAGGCGTGCATCTGCTAGACGAGTCTAAACGTTATTACCCAGCGGGAGAGATCACCGCTCATGTATTGGGCTTTACCAATATTGACGGTCATGGCATCGAGGGCATTGAGAAACTCTATGATGAAGCACTGACGGGCACTGAAGGACGACGCACTATTCGTAAGGATGCACGTGGCCGCGAAGTGGCGGTGCTTGACGAGCGTCAGCGCGTGGAGCCAGAAAATATCGAGCTATCGATTGATCAGCGTATTCAAGTTATCGCATATAAGGCACTGAAATCAGCCGTGCTCACCTACAAAGCAACATCAGGTTCGGCTATGGTGGTGGATGTAAAAACCGGCGAAATTTTAGCCATGGTTAACAGTCCCTCGTTCAATCCCAATAATTTAGAAGATGCAGCACCACATAAGCGCCGTAACCGCGCTATTACCGATTTATTTGAGCCGGGTTCAACCATTAAACCTTTGTCAGTGTTAGCTGGTTTAGACTATGGCAACATCCAAGCGAACGACACTATAGATACTTATCCAGGGTGGATGCGTGTGGGTGGCAGTCTAGTGCAAGATACCCATAACCGGGGTGAGATGTCACTGCGAGAAATACTCAAAGTATCAAGCAATATGGGGGTGGCGAAGATCACCCAAGATCTCCCTAAAGACTATTTTGTCGGTTTATTTGAGCGTGTTGGTTTTGGCAGTGATACCGGCACTGGCATGGTGGGTGAGAGCAGCGGCTTATTCTACCCAAATCGCCGCTGGTCAGATTTCGAAATCGCGACCTTATCCTTTGGTTATGCCATTTCCGTTAGTACCGCGCAGCTCGCGCGCTTCTATGCCACCTTGGGTTCGGGCGGTATTTCTCGGCCACTGACGATTTTAAAACAACCACAACCTTTGCAAGGTGAACGCGTCTTTAAAGAAAAAGACGTGAATGCGGTAGTTGAGATGATGGAAAGCGTCTTTGAAAAAGGCGGCACGGCCTCGAAAGTGAAAGTGGATGGTTATCGTGTAGCGGCTAAAACAGGAACTTCTAAAAAAGCGGTTGCGGGTGGCTATGGCGATGAATACGTGGGGTATTTTGCCGGCCTTGGTCCGGTCAGCGACCCGCGATTAGCGGTTGTGGTAATGGTTAACGAACCCGGCGGCGATGTTTACTATGGCGGTGCTACAGCTGGCCCTGTATTTGCTGAGATCATGTCCAATGCGCTGCGTATTTTGAATGTAGCACCTGATTTAGAGCCCGTCGCTAACCTTGCAGAAGAAGGAGGTGGAGATGCGTAATCTTCGCGAAGTACTCGCACCTTGGGGCATAGATACCGACATTGAGTTGGTCAATGAGTTGCAGCTCGATAGCCGCCGCGTCAATCGCGGCGATGTCTTTGTAGCTATTAAAGGCCATCAACTGGATGGCGGACAATTTGCTAAACAAGCCATTGCCGCAGGAGCGAATGCGGTTATTGCCGACAGCCGTTGTCAACTTAACAGTGATGATGAGCGCATTATTGTCGTGGATGAGCTGAGCCTGCGTCTTTCGCAGTTGGCGGCGCAATTTTACGGCGAGCCAAGTAATGCCTTTGATCTGGTTGGCGTAACTGGCACCAATGGGAAATCGTCTACCACCTCATTTATTGCTACTTTAGCGCAGTACTGTGAGCGCAGCAGTGCCATAATCGGCACGTTGGGCTGGGGCGATGCCCAGCAGATGAATGCGTTGAGCAACACCACGCCGAGCAGTGTTGAGCTACAACAGATTTTTGCCAAGTTAAAACAACAACAAAAACAGTTAGTGGCAATGGAAGTCTCTTCGCATGGCCTTATTCAAGGCCGTGTTGCCAATAGCCATTTTCGCGCTGCTGTGTTTACCAACTTGTCTCGCGATCACCTAGATTACCATGGCGATATGCAAAGTTACGCTGATGCCAAGCTGATCCTTATGCGTGATTGTAATGCGAAAATGGTGGTGCTTAACCAAGACGATGCGGTTGCCCAGGGGTGGCTAGAAAAATATCCATTTGATGACTTGGTTGTATACGGCCGTAAAACCTTGCCCCCTGAGCTCGGTCGCTATGTGTATTTTAGCAATGTTCAGTTTTTACCTAGCGGTTTACGCGCGCAGATCAGCAGTAGTTGGGGAGAAGGGCAAATAGAGCTGCCACTGTTCGGTGAGTTTAACCTTTATAATGTGTGCGCTGCACTGGCAACATTGCTTGGCCTAGGTTATCCGCTGCCTGAGTTACTAGCTGGCTGTAAAACTTTGATGCCTATCGCTGGGCGTATGCAAGCATATAGTGCACCACAGCAGCCAACCTGTGTGGTGGATTATGCCCATACTCCAGATGCTTTAGAGCTCGCATTACAAGCCTTGCGTCAACACGCACCTGGTAAAGTGACCTGTGTGTTTGGTTGTGGCGGTGACCGCGATAAAGGTAAGCGGCCATTAATGGCCAAGGCGGCACAAAAGTACGCTGACCGTGTTGTGGTGACCAGCGATAATCCACGCAGCGAAGACCCACACACCATACTCGATGATATTAAAAGCGGTTTCAGTGCCAATATTGAAGCTCATTATGAAGTGGACAGAGCGAAGGCAATCGCCTTGGCGATTACACAAGCGGGCAGTGAGGACATTGTGCTCATCGCCGGCAAAGGCCATGAAGACTATCAAATCATTGGCGAGCAGACACTCGCGTTTTGCGACCGCACTGTGGTGCAGCAGTTATTGCATCAACAAGGAGGTAAATAATGATTGCCATGGATTTAAACTGGCTTAGCGACACCTTAGGGTGTGCCTACCAGGGCGAGAATTGTGCTGTCGAAAATATTAATACCGATACGCGTAGCTTATGTGCAGGGGAAGTGTTTTTAGCACTTAAAGGGCCGAATTTTGACGGCCATCAGTTTATTGATGTGGCTGAGCAACAAGGGGCCGTTGCGCTCATTGTTGAACACCCAGTAGATAGTACTTTGCCGCAACTGATTGTGGCTGATACACGATTAGCTTTAGGGCAAATCGGTGCTGCGGTAAAAGCCCAAGTCGCCCCTAAAACTATCGCTATCACAGGGAGCGTGGGTAAAACCACAGTGAAAGAAATGTGTGCGGCAATATTGGCACAAAAAGGTGAAGTGCTGGCGACAAAAGGCAATTTTAACAACGATATTGGTGTGCCATTAACCTTAATGCGTCTAGCGCCAAAACATCAGTACGCCGTTATTGAGTTGGGCGCGAATCATCTCGGCGAAATTGCCTACACCACATCATTAACTAAACCCGATGTGGCTGTAGTGTGTAATGTCGCTGAGGCACACCTTGAGGGCTTTGGCTCGTTACAAGGAGTGGCCACCGCGAAAGGCGAAATTTTTTCTGGCCTCGGCGAGCATGGCGTAGCAGTCATTAATGCTGATAGCGAATTTAAACAGCAGTGGCTAGATGATTTGGGCTCACGCAAAGTGAAGCAGTTTTCCATGAGTCAGCAACTGGATGTATGGGCAGAAGATATTCATCTTGATGCTTTGGCCCGGGCGTCGTTTACGCTGTGTAACAGCAAAGAAAAAGTCGCTGTTGAGCTTGCTATTCCCGGTAAACATAATGTCACTAATGTCTTGATTGCTGCAGCATTAACGACCAGTGTCGGCTGCTCCTTACAAGAGGTTGCCAGCGGTCTTAAGACCATGCATCAAGCCCATGGCCGCGTTAATCTGATCGAGGTATCAAGTCAGCTCACAGTCATTGATGATAGTTACAATGCCAACGTCAAATCGGTGCAAGCCGCTATTGACCTACTCGCTGACGTTCAAGGCCACCGTGTACTGGCTTTGGGTGATATGAATGAGCTCGGTGAAGATGCCCGTGATTATCATCAACAAGTGGGTGAGTATGCAAAACAACGCGGTATTGAAGCCGTTTATTCTCTGGGCGTATTGAGCCGTTACGCCAGTGATGTCTATGAACAAGCCGAACGCCACTTTTCTGGGCGTGATCAACTCCTTGAGCAAATGCTCAAAGACTTACGACAGACACAACAAAAAACAACGGTAGTCGTGAAAGGATCGCGCAGTTCACGCATGGAGCTTTTAGTGGAAGATTTAGTGGCGCATGGCAAGCAGTTAGCCAGCGAGGGAGAGAAGTAATGTTAGTGTGGCTGGCTGAATACCTGACCCAATTTTATAGTGGATTTAATGTCTTTTCATATTTGACGTTGCGAGCCATTTTAGGAATTTTAACGGCGTTGTTGATGTCGTTGTACTTTGGGCCGAAATTGATCGTGGCGCTCCAGCGTATGCAAATCGGTCAAACCGTACGTGATGACGGTCCACAATCTCATCTAAGTAAATCCGGCACACCCACCATGGGTGGACTACTCATTCTGGGTGCTATTTTTACCAGCACTTTGCTGTGGGCCGATTTAAGCAATAAATACGTGTGGGCAACGTTGTTTGTCATTGGCTCGTTGGGGATCGTTGGGTTTATTGATGATTACCGTAAAGTGATTCGCAAAGACCCTAAAGGGTTAATCGCTAAGTGGAAGTATTTTTGGCAATCAGTTATTGCTTTAGTCGTCGCGTTTGCGCTCTATGCCAGCTCTCAGCAAGCAGCGGAAACCGCGCTGATAGTGCCGTTTTTCAAAGAAGTGATGCCTCAGCTAGGGCTGTTCTACATTGTAATGACCTACTTCGTTTTAGTCGGTACATCTAATGCGGTCAACCTCACCGACGGCCTTGATGGGTTAGCCATCGTACCGACTATTCTGGTCGCCTCAGCGTTGGCAATCATCGCTTATGTTACCGGTCATGCGAACTTTTCCAGCTACCTGCATATCCCTCATTTACCGCTGACCAGTGAGCTGGTGGTGGTGTGCACCGCCATTGTTGGTGCTGGGTTAGGCTTTTTATGGTTCAACACCTATCCAGCTCAAGTCTTTATGGGCGATGTTGGCTCCTTGGCGCTAGGCGGAGCACTGGGCATTATTGCCGTGTTGGTACGCCAAGAGCTGGTACTGGTAATTATGGGCGGGGTCTTTGTGATGGAGGCGTTGTCAGTGATCTTACAGGTGGGCTCCTACAAGCTGCGCGGTGAGCGTATTTTCCGTATGGCCCCCATTCATCATCATTATGAATTAAAAGGTTGGCCAGAACCGCGCGTCATCGTGCGCTTTTGGATAATTTCCATTGTATTAGTTTTGGCCGGTTTGGCGACATTGAAGATTAGGTAATGAGCTATTTAGACACGCTTAAAAATAAACGTATCGCGGTGCTCGGACTGGGTATATCTGGTCTGGGCACGGTGCGTTTTCTGCATGCTCATAATCTTCACCCTGTGCTTATTGATTCCCGTCAGCAGGTACCAACACAATTGTGGCTCGACTCTCACGTGCCGCACTTAGAACGTCGCTTTGGCGATTTTGACAAAGCCGAACTGACGCAGTTTGATGTCATTATTATCGCCCCAGGCATAGCTCTCAGTACACCACAAGTGCGCCAAGCAATTGCCGAAGGTGTTGAAATGATCGGCGATGTCGAGCTTTTTGCTCGTCTTAATAACAAACCTGTGCTTGCAGTGACAGGTTCAAATGGTAAGTCCACGGTGGTTTCGCTGTTAGCTAAAGTGCTTGAATGCGGCGGCTTACAGGTGGGCTTAGGTGGCAACATTGGCACCGCAGTACTTGATTTGCTAGCGCAAGATATGGATGCGTATGTATTAGAGCTGTCGAGCTTTCAGTTAGAGACAACAACCAGCTTAGCTGCGAAGTCAGCATGCATCTTGAATTTGTGTGAAGATCATCTTGACCGCTACGCAGGCATGGCTGATTACATCTGCGCCAAGCAGCGTATTTATCAAGATTGTCAGTTAGCTGTGTACAATCGTGGTGACACAGATACCTACCCAGAGCATGCATCACAACAGCTGAGCTTTGCGTTGCATGATGCTGACTACCATATCATGCAACATCAGGGCGAGAGCTATTTCGCATACCGTAACTCGCCTTTATTGCCTTGCCGTAAAACGGTGTTACCGGGCAGCCATAACCAACTCAATGTGCTTGCAGTGATGGCGTTGTGTCATGATTTTCACTTTGATATCGGTGTGTTTGAACGTGCATTGTCAGAATTCAAAGGCTTAGACCACCGCTGTCAGTATGTTACTACCTTAAATGATGTGCGCTATTTCAACGACTCAAAAGCCACCAATGTCGGAGCTACATTGGCTGCAATTAAGGGGTTAGCCACTGAGCCCGGGCGATTGATTTTACTTGCTGGTGGTGATGCCAAAGGCGCGGATCTGATGCCACTGAAAGAAATCTTGGCCGAACAAGTCGCTGAACTCATCTGCTTCGGTAAAGACGGTGATGCTATTGCCGCGCTCAAACCAGGCAGTCATCGCGTTAGCGGCATGGGTGAAGCGGTGCAAAAGGCAAAAGCCTGCGCGCAGGCTGGCGATATTGTGTTGCTTGCACCGGCTTGCGCCAGTTTAGATATGTACAGCAATTACATGGCCCGGGGTAATGACTTTATTCAACAGGTGTTGGAGGAGTCTTCATGAGTTGGGAAAAGATTAAAGACTTATTCCATCTAAAACCTTCAGGGCAACTTTATGATGTGCCACTTATCTACGCGTTGCTGTGCCTTATTGGCGTAGGCTTTGTGATGGTGACCAGTGCCTCGATGCCGGAAGCGGAGCGCCTGTACGATAACCCTTACCATATCATGATCCGCCAAGCAGTGTTTGTGGCCTTAGGCTTTGTGCTATTTATTGTCGCCATCAGCGTAAAAATGCAATGGTGGAAAGTGGCCAACCCTTATTTGCTGCTGTTAGGTTTGGGTTTATTAGTACTGGTATTAATTGTCGGCAATGAAATCAATGGATCGAAGCGGTGGATCCCCATGGGGCCGATTAATATCCAAGCCTCCGAAGTAGCGAAGCTATTCTTTTTTAGCTACTTAGCTGGCTACCTCGTGCGTAAACGCGATGAAGTACAGGAAAATTTAAAAGGCTTTGTTAAACCCATTAGTGTGTTCATTGTCTACGCCGGGTTGATTTTGTTGCAGCCGGATTTAGGCACTGTGGTGGTGATGTTTGTCACCACGGTCGGGCTACTTTTCCTTGCCGGCGCGAAACTATGGCAGTTTTTCGCGCTTATGCTCTCTGGCATAGGTTTAGTCATCGCTCTTATTGTTTTTGAGCCATACCGCTGGGCTCGTGTGGTGGGTTTCTTGGAGCCGTGGGAAGATCCCTTTGGCAAAGGTTATCAACTGGTTCAGTCGTTGATGGCCTATGGGCAGGGTGGATGGCTAGGCCAAGGGCTAGGCAACAGCGTGCAAAAACTGCAATACATGCCACACGCTCACAATGATTTTATATTCGCCGTGGTAGCGGAAGAATTAGGCTTTATAGGTGTATTAACCATTCTCGTACTGTTGGGAACCTTGGTATTTCGCGCTCTGCTTATCGGCCAGCGCGCCCTCAAAGCGAATAAGGAATATGAGGGTTATTTAGCTTTAGGAATTGGTATTTGGTTTGCTTTTCAAAGCATGGTGAACGTTGGTGCCAGCGCCGGAATTTTGCCAACCAAAGGCCTTACCTTACCCTTTATCTCGTACGGGGGGTCTAGTTTTTTAGTGATGGCCATTGCGGCGGGCGTGTTACTGCGAGTGGATTTTGAAACGAAAATGGCTACTAAGCAAGCAACACCGCGTGGTAATCGCCGAAGTGTCAGTGGCTCAACTTCAGCAGTTCAGGGGGCAGCATGAGTAAACGTATGGTAGTGGCTGCAGGTGGAACTGGTGGACATATCTTTCCGGGCATTGCCGTAGCCCAATACTTAATAGCGCGCGGTTGGCAGGTATCTTGGGTCGGAACCGACGACCGCATGGAAGCCGAAGTAGTCCCTAAACACGGCATCGAGATTGATTTTATCGATGTTCAAGGCGTGCGCGGGAACGGCTTAATGCGACTGTTCAAAGCGCCACTGATGATTTTGAAAGCGTTTTTTAAAGCGCGTCATATTCTCAAGCAGCGTCGCCCTAATGTGGTGCTGACTATGGGCGGCTATGTAACTGGCCCCGTCGGTTTGGCGGCAAAAAGTTTAGGCATCCCTTTAATTATCCATGAGCAAAATGCGGTCGCTGGCATGAGCAATAAACTGCTCGCTAAAATTGCCACACAAACGCTTGGGGCCTTCCCCGGGGCTTTAGCCAATGATGATTTCAAAGTGCTGGGTAATCCGGTGCGCCAGTCATTGATGCATATTGAACCTAAGCAGGTTGACTCACCAGTTAACATGTTAGTCGTGGGCGGCTCTTTGGGAGCGAAAGTGTTGAATGACGTGTTGCCTGGTGCTTTTGCTGAGCTTAACCAGAGTCATCCTCTTGCTGTGTGGCACCAAACCGGTAAGGCGCGCTCAGCGCATGTACAGCAGCAATATGATGAGCTAGGGCTTGAAGCGAAAGTAACTGAATTTATTGATGATATGGACGCAGCACTGGCGTGGGCTGATGTGATTGTTTGTCGCGCTGGAGCGCTGACAGTCAGTGAAGTTGCAGCCGCTGGGCGGATGGCGCTATTTGTGCCGTTTCCACATGCTGTGGATGACCATCAAACCGCCAATGCAGAGTATTTGGTGCAAGGTGAAGCAGCATTATGTATGCAACAGAGCGACTTTAATCACAGCTCTGTGCAACAGCTGTTGATGCCATTTTTGCAGCAACCAGAATTAATGACCGAGATGGGCAAACGCGCGAAAGCGCTCGCCAAGCTCGATGCAACCGCACAGGTTGCCAAACAATGTGAGCAGTATAGTTAATGACACAGGCAATGAGCACAGCCCCGAAATTGGGCAAGCAACAAGATAACGGCCAACGACCAGCGATGCGCCGCGTTGAGACAATTCACTTTATTGGCATAGGCGGTGCTGGTATGGGCGGTATCGCCGAAGTGCTGGCTTACGAAGGATATCGTATTACCGGTTCGGATATAGCCCAAAGTGCAATGACTGAGCGGCTGATTAAAGTCGGCGCAGAAGTGTTTATTGGGCACGACCAAAACAATGTTAAAGATGCGTCGGTAGTGGTGGTTTCCAGTGCTATTGATGAGCAAAACCCTGAAATTATCGCTGCTCGAAGTGCCCGTATTCCGATTGTGCGTCGCGCTGAGATGCTCGCTGAGTTGATGCGTTTTCGCCATGGTATTGCCATTGCTGGTACTCATGGCAAAACTACCACTACGAGCTTAGTAGCCAGTATTTTTGCTGAGGCCAAGCTCGATCCCACCTTTATAATCGGCGGCTTACTCAATAGTGCCGGCAGTAACGCAAAGGTCGGTGACAGTCGTTATTTAATTGCCGAAGCCGATGAAAGTGACGCTTCATTTTTACATTTGCAGCCGATGGTATCGGTGATCACCAATGTGGAAGAAGATCACATGGATACCTATGATGGCAGCCTCGAAAAAATGAAAGACACCTATGTGGATTTCATACACAACTTGCCATTTTATGGTCTTGCCGTGGTGTGTATTGATTCTGAAGTCGCTAAAGAGCTGATTCCCCGCTTTTCTCGTCAGGTGACAACCTATGGCGAACACTGTGATGCTGACTATCGGCTCACTGACTTTAGCCAAAATGCCAGCACCTGCTCGTTCACGGTACTGTCAAAACAGGGTGAGCGTCTCGACGTGACCTTAAATATGCCCGGCAAACACAATGCCTTAAACGCCACCGCCGCGATTGCTGTAGCAAAGGATGAAGGCATTAGTGATAGCGCTATTCTCAGTGCTTTGCAGAAGTTTGAGGGCATCGGTCGTCGCTTTCAGCATTATGGTGAGTTCACTAACGAGCGTGGCAAAGTCATGCTTATTGACGATTATGGCCATCACCCGAGTGAAGTCGCAGCCACTATTAAAGCGGCGCGTGACGGCTGGTCGCAAAAACGCTTGGTGATGATTTACCAACCACACCGTTATAGCCGTACCCGCGATTTGTACGAAGATTTTGTTAAGGTATTGAGTGATGTCGATCAGCTGATTTTGCTCGATGTTTATGCCGCCGGTGAAGAGCCTATTGTGGGTGCTGATTCTAAGAGTTTGTGTCGCAGTTTGCGCCAGCGTGGTAAAGAGCCATTGCATGTGGCTGATCACAACGAGTTGGCCCGTGTTTTGGCGACCACTTTGGCTGATGATGACTTAGTGATCACTCAAGGAGCAGGCAATATTGGTCAGCTAGTGAAGAAGCTGGCGGCCACTGAGCTACAAATAAACCAACTTGAGCAGGTGTCGTCATGAGTCGAGATTTCGGTAAGGTAGCCGTTCTACTTGGGGGCTCGTCGGCTGAGCGCGAAGTATCGCTAAAATCAGGTAATGCAGTGCACAACGCGCTTGTCCAAGCGGGTGTTGATGCTCACCAGTTTGACCCCGCACATCAACCTCTACACGAACTCATGCAAGGCCAATTCGCACGGGTGTTTATTGCCCTGCATGGTCGCGGCGGAGAAGATGGCACCTTACAAGGCGCTCTGGAATTTATGGGCTTGCCTTACACCGGGTCGGGAGTATTGGGCTCCGCGTTGGCTATGGATAAAGTGCGCTGCAAACACTTATTCCAGGTAGCGGGACTGCGTACCTCTCCTTATGTTGTGGTCGATAAAAACAGTGCCTACGACAGCCAGGCGATAATGGCACAGCTTGGTCATGTGATGGTTAAGCCCTCTCATGAAGGGTCCAGTATTGGCATGGCTGAAGCGCATACCGCACAGCAGCTAAAGCAAGCATTGCAAGACGCTTTTCAGTTTGATGATCAAGTGCTGGTGGAGCAATGGCTAAGTGGCCGCGAATTCACAGTGTCGATTTTGGCTGATAAGGCCTTACCTGTGATTGAAATGCGCACTCCCAGTGGCTTTTACGACTACCAAGCCAAATATCAATCCAGCACCACTGAATACTTTTGCCCTGCTGATATCAGTGCTGAGCAAACGGCACAGTTACAAGAGATGGCGCTTCATGCATTTAATCTTGTTGGTGCCAAAGGATGGGGACGGGTTGATGCAATGCAAGGTGATGACGGCGAGTTTTATTTGCTAGAAGTGAATACCGTGCCAGGGATGACAGAGAAATCTTTAGTACCCATGGCCGCCAAAGCGCAAGGTATTGAATTTTCAGAGTTAGTACAACGCATTTTGGAGCAGACCCTGTAAATGAGTGAACTGAGAGAGAAGCTTACCAACTTAAAAGAGCGTACCAACTGGTCGCTACTCTTTGGTGTGAGTTTCTTTCTGTTGGTGCTATTTGTGGTGATTAAACTGACCTTTAATTTCTCCGATTGGTTGGTCCAAGATAAAGACGCGCGACTCAAGCAACTGCAGGTACTGGGTGAGCCACATTACACCGAAGAGCGAGATATTATTACCGCCATTAAGCAAGCCGATCTGGATAGCTTTTTTGAGCTTGATGTAAAGCATGTTCAGCAATTAGTGACTGAACTGCCCTGGGTAGCCAGCGCCTCGGTGCGCAAGCAATGGCCAGACACTTTGCAGGTGTATGTGGTTGAACATCATCCCGTTGCTTATTGGAACGATGACATGCTGCTCAATACTAAAGGGCAGGTTTTTTCTGCCCCCACCAACAAGGTGAATACTCAATTGCCTAGCCTATTTGGCCCCGAGGGCAGCGAAGGAGAGGCGTGGCAAACGTTTGTGCGCTTTAAAGAGTTGTTTGCTGTTAATGGCCTTAACCTAACGAGCTTGGCGCTTTCGGAGCGCTTTGCTTGGCAATTATGGTTAGATAACGGCATTCGCTTGAACTTAGGGCGCGAAGAGAAAGCTAAGCGGGTGCAGCGATTTATTGATGTCTATCCACACTTGAAAAAACGTCAAGATGTGCGAGTAGATGTTGTCGATTTACGATATGATACCGGCCTTGCGGTGCAGTTTAAGCCGCTGGATGTAACGGAAGAAGAACAAAAGAGTAAGGCATGACCAAGTCAGTAGAACGTAACCTTGTGATCGGTTTAGATGTGGGCACTGCAAAAGTAGTTGCCACCGTCGGTGAGATCACCGATGACAATAAGCTCAGCATAGTCGGCGTCGGCCGCCAGGTTTCGCATGGCATGGATAAAGGGGGGGTGAACGACCTCAACCTTGTTTCCGAGTCTATTCGTCGTGCCATCGATGAAGCTGAGCTCATGGCTGATTGCCGTATCAGCTCAGTGTATTTAGGTATTTCTGGTAAGCATATTCAATGTCAGAATGAAACCGGTGTTGTGGCGATTAATAACACCGAGGTCACCGACGAGGACATCGATAACGTCATTCATATTGCCCGTTCAGTGCCTATTTCTGCGGAGCGCAAAATGTTGCATGCATTGCCGCAGGAATACAGCATTGATATGCAAGAAGGCATTAAAAACCCGTTGGGTATGAGCGGTGTGCGCATGGAAGCTAAGGCGCATATTATTACTTGCTCAAATGACATGGCCAAAAACATTGAGAAATGTGTTGAGCGCTGTGGCTTACAAGTCGATCAGCTTATCTTTAATGCCCTTGCATCATGCTACTCAGTACTCACTGATGATGAGAAAGAACTGGGTGTTGCGGTGTTAGATATCGGTGGTGGCACCATGGATATCACTATCTACATTAATGGCGCGCTACGCCACTCCGCAGTGATCCCTGTCGCTGGAAACCAGGTGACTGGTGATATCGCGAAAATTTTCCGTACGCCGATTTCGCATGCGGAAGCGATTAAAGTGCAACACGCCTGCGCGAGTAGCCAAATGGCCAGCAACGAAGAGCAAATCGAGGTACCTAGCGTAGGCGGTCGCCCAGCACGCATTATGTCGCGCCACACCTTATCAGAGGTGGTGGAGCCGCGTTTTAGAGAATTATTTGAACTGGCGCTTGAAGAAATTCGGCGCTCAGGCTTAGAAGATCAAATTGCCGCAGGATTGGTTATTACCGGCGGTAGTTCGAAGATGGCCGGTGCCCTGGAAGTGGCTGAAGACATTTTCCAGATGCCGGTACGTATCGGCAGTCCGATAGGGATAAGCGGATTGACCGACTATGTAAACGATCCCTCATTTGCAACCGCTGTAGGTTTGTTACAATATGGTCGGACCATGCAGTCGATCAACGCAACAAAAGCGAAAGCAGACGAGGGTAACTGGTGGAACCGAATCACGAAGTGGTTCCAAGGCGAGTTTTAGTGCTCAAGTCGGAGAGTTAACATGTTTGATATGATGGAAGAACACAGCGAAGAAGCTGTTATCAAAGTAATAGGTGTCGGTGGCGGCGGTGGTAACGCTGTTGAACACATGGTGCAACAGCACATCGAAGGGGTAAAATTTATTACCGCGAACACCGATGCGCAAGCACTGCGTAAATCATCAGCTGACGTTACGGTTCAGCTAGGTACGCAGATCACCTCAGGTTTAGGTGCTGGTGCCAATCCAGATATTGGAAAGAAAAGCGCCGAAGAAGATGCAGAAACCATTAAAAGCGCACTAGAAGGCGCTGATATGGTATTTATCGCAGCCGGTATGGGCGGCGGTACGGGCACGGGTGCAGCCCCAGTGGTGGCACGTTTAGCTAAAGAGCTCGGTATTCTAACTGTAGCTGTGGTTACCCGCCCGTTTGATTTTGAAGGCAAGAAGCGTGCAGCAGCAGCGGAACATGGCATCGGTGAATTGGCGGAAATTGTTGATTCATTGATTACTATTCCAAATAACAAATTGCTTAAAGTGCTCGGTAAAGGCACAACCTTATTGGACGCTTTCGCTAAGGCAAATGACGTACTTTATGGTGCGGTACAAGGTATTGCCGAGCTGATCACCCGCGCTGGATTGATCAACGTCGACTTTGCTGACGTACGTACGGTTATGTCAGCCATGGGCACGGCGATGATGGGCTCAGCCTCAGCGTCAGGTCCTGATCGAGCACAAGAAGCTGCCGAAGCGGCGATTTCAAGCCCGCTCCTTGAAGATGTGGATCTAACGGGTGCAAAAGGCATCTTGGTCAATATTACTGCCGGTATGGACTTATCAATCGAAGAATTCGAAATCGTTGGTAATCACGTTAAAGCCTTGGCATCTGAAAATGCCACCGTGGTCGTTGGTACCGCAATTGATATGGAAATGAGCGATGAACTGCGCGTAACCGTTGTTGCAACGGGTCTCGGTGGTGATCGTCGTCCACAGTTCGGTGTTGTCGACAATGGTTTCAAGCGAGCTTCAGGCTCAGATGTAACTTCTAGCACGAGCAACAACCAGAGCACGTCTATGTTTGTGCCAAGTTTTGCTTCGCAGGGAACTCAAAGCGCTAGCGAAGAGTCCAAGCCGGTAGAAGAGCAGCCTAAAGTCGATAATAGCAGTGCTAGCCCGGCGGCAACGCCGAGCCAAGAAAGCCACAAAGGCAGCGGCAATAGCGCTGGCAGCAAGAAACAAGAAGACGGTGGCGATTACTTCGACATCCCAGCGTTCTTGCGTAAGCAGGCTGATTAGTACAGAAAACAAACTGATTTGTTAACAACAGTGATGTGTGGTAGAATCCGCCGTCTGACTTTAGTTTAAAGAGTGAGCGAAAGCCTATGATTAAACAGCGTACGATTGCAGAAGTAGTCAAAGCCACGGGTGTTGGGCTTCACAAAGGTGAGAAGGTTTCCTTAACTCTCCGACCTGCGAGCGCAAATACTGGGATAGTGTTTCGTCGCGTGGACCTTGATCCGGTTGTGGATTTCGAGACAACCCCGGAAGCGGTGGGTGATACGCAATTGTGTACCTGTTTAACAAACAAAGACGGCGTTCGTTTATCGACTACTGAACACCTTATCGCTGCGGTTGCGGCGTTAGGTATCGACAACTTAATTGTTGAGTTAGATAGTGCAGAAGTACCTATTATGGACGGCAGTGCGTTGCCGTTCATCTATCTACTACAAAAAGGTGGGTTAGCCGAGCAAAATGTTGCTAAGCGCTTTATTCGCGTGAAAGAAAAGGTACGCGTTGAAGAGGGCGACAAATGGGCCGAGATTGAGCCTTATGATGGTTTCCATATCGACTTTGAAATTGCTTTCGACCACCCAGCTATCAATGAAAGCCGTCAGCGTATCGGTCTTGATATTACGGCGCAAAACTTCATTGAACAAATCAGCCGCGCGCGTACTTTCGGATTTATGAAAGACATTGAATACATGCATGCCAACAACCTAGCCCTTGGCGGTAGTATGGATAATGCAGTGGTATTGGATGATTTTAAAGTATTGAATCCGAATGGCTTGCGTTATGACGATGAGTTCGTAAAACATAAGATCCTCGATTGTGTGGGTGATATGTTTATGACCGGCCACAACATTCTCGGTAAGCTGACAGCTTATAAATCAGGGCATGACCTGAATAATAAGCTACTGCGTAAGATTATGGCTACTGAGTCTGCATGGGAATGGGCAACATTCGAAGACACCGTATCGATGCCTGCTCCGGCACTCGAGCTGCAAACAGCTTAAAAAATACTGATAAAAAAATGACGCCGTTGAGCGTCATTTTTTTTGTCTGCCGTGTAGCGCCAAGCGCCGTAATTTCTCCTGTAACGAGGGAGGAGCATTCTCGGCCACATGTTCCAAATACTCAGCGCTTTGCTCGCTCATGGCCCGCTTCTTCGGCGCGGTTGTTTTGTTGCTGCCGGTCTGCGACTGAGGAGTTAAACGTCTCGCGGCATCGGGAGAGGTTTGAATTTTTACTTGGCAAAGTTGCGCTAAGCCTTGTTGGCGAAAGGCGGAAAGGATATCCATCTTTACGTAATTGAGTTTTAACGCAATGGTGGCGCTTTGTGCTTCAATGATGAGTGCATCATCACGAATATTAGCAACACGGCATTTCTTCGCTAGATTCTCACCGATCACTTCACGCAGCACGGTCTGTTGCTGACTGAGCTGTTGGCTTTTAGCGCTATAGCTGGCAATACGTGACCCCATACGCGGGCTCAGCTGTCCCAAAACTTCGTCAAGTTGTTTGGGTGCATACCTATCTTTCGCCATAAATCTAAGGTGCCTCTTGAATTCGCCTAAATCGTCACCACCTCTAGAGAATGCTTGAGCCCTGAGAATCACTTCTTTATTGCAAGCGGTGGGCAGCCAGTCATTCGGATGATTGCAAAGATCTCTATGAACGCTATGATAGGCCAGCGATAATACCAATGCCATTAATTTCTAATGCTGTAAACTACTGCGGCCAACAGGATAAATGGAATTGGTATTATTAGGTGCTGCAATTCATTGAGTTTGTTATGATGTCGCTCAAAAGTACACCGCTCAAGCAGTCACATTTTAGTTTGTCCACGCCAAGTGCTTCTAATGTCACGCTGGTGCTGTATAAATGGATGATATTAAGTAAGCAAGTGACTCGGGTTTGACCCAGAGCGCTTAATGCAGATGAGAATGTAACGGTTAAATCATGATCACTAAATTATTTACCAAGGTTTTTGGTAGCCGCAATGACCGCACAATAAAAAACCTACGCAAAACGGTCGCTTTAATAAATGCGTTAGAGAGCCAACTAGAGTCGCTCAGTGATGACGAGTTAAAGGCGAAAACCGCCGAGTTTCGCGAACGTTACGATAATGGCACCAGTCTAGATGACCTTCTTCCAGAAGCCTTTGCTGTTGTGCGCGAGGCTTCTAAGCGTGTTTATGGCATGCGCCACTTCGACGTGCAGCTAATTGGCGGCATGGTATTACATCAGGGCCGTATCGCAGAAATGCGTACCGGTGAAGGTAAAACCCTGACGGCAACGTTGCCAGCCTACTTAAATGGCTTGACCGGCAAAGGTGTGCACGTTATTACCGTGAATGATTACCTTGCCAAGCGAGACGCGGAAACCAACCGCCCGCTGTTCGAGTTCTTAGGTTTATCGGTTGGCTGTAACGTGCCTGGCATGATGCCGATGCAGAAAAAAGAAGCCTACAGTGCAGATATTACCTACGGTACTAACAATGAGTTTGGTTTCGACTATTTGCGCGACAACATGGCTTTCAGCATTGATGAGCGTGTGCAACGACCACTCAACTTCGCTGTTGTCGATGAAGTGGATTCAATCCTTATTGACGAAGCGCGTACCCCGCTGATTATTTCTGGCCCAGCAGAGGATAGCTCAGAGCTATATACGCAAATCAATAAGATTGTGCCTGAGCTTGAACTGCAAGAAAAAGAAGACGAAGAGGGTGTTGAAGGCGATGGTGATTTCACTATCGACGAAAAAGGCAAGCAAGTTCACCTGACCGAGCGCGGCCAAGTTAAAGTTGAAGAACTATTAACGCAACGGGGTCTAATCGAAGAAGGTGACTCGTTGTACTCAGCTGGTAGCATCACCCTACTGAGCCATGTTTATGCGGCTCTTAGAGCTCATAAGCTGTATCAGAAAGATGTTGATTACGTGGTCAAAGACAATGAGGTTATTATTGTTGATGAGCACACCGGTCGTACTATGGAAGGGCGTCGCTGGTCTGAGGGCTTACACCAAGCGGTTGAAGCCAAAGAAGGGGTGAAAATCCAAAACGAGAACCAGACGCTGGCATCGATCACCTTCCAGAACTACTTCCGCATTTATGAAACCTTGGCCGGTATGACGGGTACCGCTGATACCGAAGCGTTCGAATTCCAACAAATCTATGGCCTAGATACGGTTGTTATCCCTACCAACAAACCGATGATCCGCGACGATCGTGCTGATTTGGTTTACCTGACGCAAGACGAAAAGTACGAAGCTATCTTAGCAGATATTAAAGACTGCCAAGAGCGCGGCCAACCGGTACTCGTGGGGACCATTTCAATTGAGAGTTCTGAGTATCTGTCGCAATACTTGCGTAAAGAGAAAATTCAGCACAACGTATTGAATGCCAAATTCCACGCCCAAGAAGCGGATATCGTTGCTGATGCAGGTCTGCCTGGCACAGTAACAATTGCGACTAACATGGCCGGTCGTGGTACCGATATCGTGCTCGGCGGTAACTGGCAAAGTGATATCGATAAGCTTGATAACCCAAGTGAAGAGCAAATCGCCGACATCAAGGCTAAGTGGCAAGAGCGCCATGATGCCGTTATCGCTGCCGGTGGCTTGCATATTATTGGTACTGAGCGCCATGAGTCTCGCCGTATCGATAACCAGCTACGTGGTCGTTCTGGTCGTCAGGGGGATGCGGGTTCAAGCCGTTTCTACCTATCAATGGAAGATGCACTGATGCGTATCTTTGCCGGCGAACGCATGACTAACATGATGCGCAAGCTAGGTATGCAGCGTGGCGAAGCTATCGAGCACCCATGGGTTAACCGTGCAATTGAAAATGCGCAGCGTAAAGTTGAGGCCCGTAACTTTGATATTCGTAAGCAACTACTTGAGTACGATGATGTGGCCAATGACCAACGTCGCGTCGTTTACGCACAGCGTAACGAGTTGCTTGAAGAAGGGGATATCTCAGAGACAATTACCGCCATCCGCCATGACGTGGTTAATGGCGTGATTGATCAATACATTCCGCCGCAATCATTGGCAGAAATGTGGGATGTACCCGGTCTGGAAGAGCGTCTAAAAGCTGACTTCCTGCTCGAGTTACCTATCCAGCAGTGGCTGGCCGACGATAACAAGCTGTTTGAAGAAAAGCTGCGTGATCGTATTGTTGATGAGGCGGCCAACGCTTATAAAGCGAAAGAAGAAATGGTCGGCGCACAAGTGCTTCGCCAATTTGAAAAAGCGGTCATGCTACAAAGCCTGGATCAGCACTGGAAAGATCACCTTGCCGCGATGGACCACTTACGCCAAGGCATTCATTTACGTGGCTACGCGCAGAAAAATCCGAAGCAAGAATACAAGCGTGAATCGTTTGAGTTGTTCTCTGCTATGTTAGAGAACCTCAAGATTGATGTAGTTAATATTCTAAGCAAGGTACAAGTGCGTGCCGAAGAAGACGTAGAGAAAGTCGAAGAGCAGCACCGTAAATCGGAAGAAGTTCCTCGTCAGTATCAACATGCTGATGCTGAGCAAGTCGGTGGCGATGCGCCGCAGGCAGCTGTGGCTTCTCGTAGTGAGCCTAAGGTGGGCCGTAACTCTCCCTGTCCTTGTGGTTCAGGTAAAAAGTATAAGCAGTGCTGTGGCAAATTAAGCTAATAGCACAGTTAAAATAATGGTTTTAAAAAGCGGCATATTGCCGCTTTTTGTTTATGGAGTTGTACTATGAAGCAGGTTGACGTTGCCGTAGGTATTATTAAACGCGAATCGCAAACCTATATTTGTAAGCGTCCAGAAGATAAGCACCAGGGCGGGCTGTGGGAGTTTCCTGGGGGTAAAATTGAAGTGGGTGAATCAGTTGCCCAAGCGCTGAGCCGGGAACTACACGAGGAAGTGGCAATCCGTGTGCATAGCACCGAAGAGTTTATGCGCATCGAGCATGACTACGGCGATAAGCATGTGTGTCTGCATATTCATACCGTCGCCGATTTCAGTGGCGAACCACATGGTGCCGAAGGGCAGCAAGGGGCTTGGGTGGATATCGCAGCCTTAAACGACTACGCCTTTCCTGAGGCGAATGTAGCGATCATCAACAAGCTACTGGAACAGTCATAAATTGTTACAAACTGCGCCTGTGTTTAGCAAATGTTCAGGTTAATATGGCGTAGTCGGAATAATAACTCTATTAATCTAATCGGGACAACAACATGTATAAAGTAACCTTAGTTGCTGCGGCTACGGCCTTAGCATTAGGTTTGACTGGTTGCAATGAGCAGCCAACACAGTCAAGCAGTAACAATCAACAAGCAGAAACAGTTGCAAAACAAGAAACAAAAAAATCGCAGCAGCTGGGTTCAGGTATTGAGATTGAAAATATCGATAGTAACGTGCGTGCACAAGATGACTTCTACTATCACGTTAACGGCCAATGGCTTGAGCGCACCGAGATTCCCGGTGATAAATCTAACTACGGCTCATTCACCGCTTTATATGATCAGTCGCAAGCAGCGCTTAAAGAAGTGATTGAAGCAGCAGCTAAAAATAGCGACGCTAAAGCGGGCAGTGATGAGCAAAAGCTAGGCGCATTTTATACCAGCTACATGAATACTGATGCGCTTGAAGAAAAAGGTATTACGCCATTAAAGCCGTACTTAGAGAACATTGCCGCCGTGAGCGATAAGTCAGAGTTAGTATCGCTGATGGCCGACATTCGCATTCAAGGTGGTACCACGCCATTTGCTTGGTATGTTAACAATGATGCCAAAAACTCTAGCCAATATGCGCTTTATGTATCGCAATCAGGCCTAGGTCTACCAGATCGTGATTATTACTTAAAAGATGAAGAAAAGTTCGCCACTATTCGTGATGAATATATTACTTACATCACTGATATGCTGACTAAAGCGGGTGTTGAAGATGCTCAGCAAGCGGCCCAGAATATCGTTGCATTAGAGAGTAAGCTTGCCAAAGCCCAGTGGAGCCGAGTGCAAAGCCGTGATGCAACCAAATCATATAATAAGATGACTGTAGCCGAGGCCAGTGAATTAACGGGTGAATTCGACTTTGCGCAGTTCTTAGCGCAATCGGACATCGACAGCAAAGAAGTGATCATTCGCCAACCGTCTTACTTTGAGGACTTTGGCAGCATCTTCGCAGAAACTGAGCTGGATACTTGGCAGGATTACCTGACTTTCCACTTCGTGAGCAACTATGCCGATGAGCTAAGTAAAGACTTTGTCGATCGTAAATTCGCTTTCTACAGCACCACATTACGTGGCGTAGAAGAGCAAAAACCGCGCTGGAAAAAGGCGGTGGACTCTGCCAATGCCGTGTTAGGCGAGATGCTCGGCAAGGTCTATGTCAAAGACAACTTCCCGCCAGAAGCGAAAGCGCGTATGGAGGAGCTGGTAGAGAACCTGATCAAAGGCTTTGACCAAGCGATTGACGGCCTTGAGTGGATGAGCGCTGAAACCAAAGTGGCCGCCAAAGAAAAACTAAATAAATTCACTCCGAAAATCGGTTACCCAGATAAGTGGAAAGATTACTCGGCACTGGAAATTAAAGCAGATGACCTAGCGGGTAACTTTATTCGCTACAGCGAGTGGGCGTATAACGAAATGCGCGAGAAACTAGGTAAGCCGGTTGATCGTTCTGAGTGGCACATGACGCCACAGACCGTTAATGCCTATTACAACCCGGTGAATAACGAAATTGTGTTCCCAGCAGCTATTTTACAACCGCCATTTTTCAACCTAGAAGCGGATGACGCCGTCAACTACGGTGCGATTGGTGCGGTGATCGGCCACGAACTAGGCCATGGCTTTGATGACCAAGGTGCTAAGTATGATGGTGATGGAAACCTACGTAACTGGTGGAGTGAGCAGGATTTAGCGCAGTTTGAACAGCGCGGTAAGAAATTAGTGGAGCAGTTTAACGGTTTCGCTCCGTTTGAAGATGCCAGCGTCAACGGCGAGCTAACACTGGGCGAAAACATTGGTGACCTAGGCGGCCTAACCGTGGCCTACAAGGCTTATCAGCTGTCATTAAATGGCCAACCAGCGCCAGAGTTGGATGGTTTCACGGGTGAGCAGCGTTTCTTCATGGGCTGGGCACAAATTTGGCGTCGTAAGTATCGTGATGAAGAGCTACGCAACCGTTTGATGACTGACCCTCACGCCCCAAGTCACTACCGTGTGATTGGTGTATTGCCAAACATGCCTGAATTCTATGAGGCCTTTGACGTCAAGGAAGGGGATGAGATGTACATCAAACCCGAAGATCGCGTTAAGATTTGGTAATTTCCATTAATCGCTACAAGGCCCAGCAATTGCTGGGCTTTTTTATGTTGGCGACCGCAAAGACATTGCTTCACTGTCGATTTATCACTAAGTTAATTAGGCGACTAAAAAAACAACAGAGTAGAGTATGAAGCGAATAACATTAGGACTATGCGCAGCAGGGATTTCGCTCAGTGTATTATCTGGGGTGGCCCAGGCTTATGATCGTATTACCGGCCATAGCTTTGCCAGCCGTTCGGAAGTGATTGCAACGCAAGGAATGGCAGCAACTTCCCAACCGCTGGCCACACAGGTGGCCTTAGATATTCTCAAACAAGGCGGGAATGCCATTGATGCTGCGATTGCCGCCAATGCCACGCTTGGCCTGGTCGAGCCCACAGGGTGCGGAGTTGGCGGCGACTTATTTGCCATTGTGTACTCAGCTGAGGATGACAAACTTTATGGTTTGAATGCCTCAGGGCGCTCGCCCCAAGGCTTGAGTTTCGAGGAACTAAAGAAACTCACCGCTGAGGAAGGTAAAATCCCCAGCTATGGGCCTTTACCGGTTTCTGTGCCCGGTGCTGTCGATGGCTGGTTTGAGCTGCATAAAAAGTTTGGCTCGTTGAGCATGGCAAAAATTCTAAAGCCGAGTATAGAGTATGCGGAAAACGGCTTTCCGGTCAGTGAATTGATTGCCTATTACATGCAGCGCAGTGTGTCAGCGCGGGCTCAATACCCGGGTTTCCAAGAAGTCTTTATGGCTGATGGTGAAATGCCGAAAAAAGGCGAGATATTTAAAAACCCGGCATTGGCTAATACCTATAAACAGCTAGCCATGGGCGGGCGTGATGCGTTTTATAAGGGCAAAATCGCCAAAGAAATAGACCGTTATATGCAAGCCCACGGTGGTTATCTGCGCTATGAAGATTTAGCGAACCATACTAGCGAATGGGTCGAGCCGGTGGCCAGCACCTATCGTGGTCATACGCTATGGGAGTTGCCGCCGAATGGTCAGGGGATCGCGGCACAGCAAATCCTTAATATTCTTGAAGACTATGATATTGCCGCCATGGGCTTTGATAGTGCGCAGTATATTCATACTTTTGTCGAGGCGAAGAAGTTAGCCTTTGCTGATCGCGCTAAATATTATGCTGACCCTGCGTTTAATGACATTCCTGTGCAACGGCTGATCTCTAAAGACTATGCCGACGAGCGACGCAAGTTGATTGACCCCAATAAAGCGGCGAAGCGCGATCAAGCCGGACCGGTAGAAGGGGATACCATTTACCTCACGACCGCAGACAAAGACGGTAACATGGTGTCGCTCATTCAAAGTAATTATCGCGGTATGGGCTCAGGCATGACCCCCGAAAAGCTGGGTTTTGTACTGCAAAACCGAGGAGAGTTATTCTCGTTGCAGCCCGGGCATTTTAATCAGTACCAACCCGGCAAGCGTCCGTTCCATACCATTATTCCTGCCTTTGTGACCAAAGATGGCGAACCGTACATGAGTTATGGGGTGATGGGAGGAGCAACACAGCCACAAATGCACGCGCAAATCCTCATCAATATGATTGATTTTGGTATGAACTTGCAAGAAGCGGGCGATGCGCCTCGGATCTTACATACGGGCTCCAGCCAGCCTACTGATGAAGTGATGACCGACGGCGGCTATGTATCACTCGAAACTGGCTTTAGTATGGAAACGCAGCGTCAGCTAATGAAAAAAGGTCATACCCTGCAAGGCGCAGTGGGGCCATTCGGAGGGTATCAAGCGATTATGCGTGACCTGGAAAACGGAGTTTATTACGGCGCCTCTGAAACCAGAAAAGACGGTCATGCGGCGGGATATTGATACCCTAGCAGGCAGATTGTATTAATTGATAAAGGCGGCTTCGGCCGCCTTTGTGTTTTATCAGCGGATGTAAATAGTCGATAAATGATAGCGCTGTCATTGTGAATTTTATATGATGGTCGATAATCAGCCAAAAAAAACAATAACACCAACAAGGGAAGGAATGAGTCACCATGTTTAGAAAACGCTTTATCGCCGCCTTAATGCTCCCCATTGCGGCTCAGGCTCAGCTGAGCCAAGAGCAAGTTAACCAGTTTGCCGCGAATACCGAGTTTATGTTCGCGGTAGAAGACAACTTCCACAACAAAGACAGCAGCTTTCTTGGCAGCATTACCCTGACTAACCGCTCCGATGTGGCGCTGCCGGCAGGCCAGGGAGATTGGCAAATCTACTTGCATAACGTGCGCAAAATGAAGGAGCAAAGCGTTAAAGGGCTGCGTATCGAGCATGTTAATGGCGACTTACATCGATTAATCCCCACCAGTGACTTTGCCGGTTTAGCCAGTGGTGAAACCCTAGTGATCCCATTTGAAGCCAGTGTATGGATAGTCGCTTACAGTGACTTTATGCCCCGTGCCTTTGTTGTAGCTAAGGATACTAAGCCTGCTATTTTTGCTAATACCGACAGCGAGGACTTTAGTGACTTCGTTACCCCTTTTAGTGAGCCCAAGCAGCTCCGCCGTTACAACAACCCCGAAGATAAAACCATCTTGGTTGATGCAAAGGTGCGTTTTGAGCGTAACCAAGGTTTAACCAAGGTCGATGCTGAACAAGCAGTTAAACGGATTATTCCTAGGCCACAAGAGGTGGATTACCATCGTGGCAGTGCGGTGTTAGACGAGAGCTGGAGTATCAGCTTTGCCGGGCAGTTAAGCTCAGAAGTTGCGCTCTTCACTGCGGATCTTAAAGCCAAATATGGCTTGAATCTCAGCGCTCAGGCCGACCACCTTAATACTGGCGAAGATAAAGTCATTAAGCTCAGTGTGGATGCTCAGGTCGGTGAGCCTGAAGGGTATTACCTGGAAATTGATGACGACATTATCCGCATCGTGGGCCACGATAATGCCGGTGCTTTTTATGGTATGCAGAGTTTGTTGGCGCTGTTACCAGCGACTGGAGAGGCAACATTACCGAACCTTGAAGTGCGCGATAATCCCCGTTATGGCTGGCGTGGCATGCACTACGACAATGGCCGTAATTATCATGGTAAGGCAGCGATGTTCAAGCTCGTAGAGCAAATGGCGCGCTATAAAATGAACCGCTTACATTGGCATTTTTCCGAAGATGAGGGATGGCGCTTAGAAATTCCTGGTTTACCCGAGCTTACTGAAATTGGCGCGTATCGTTGTTTCGACCTACAAGAAAATCGCTGTTTGCTTACGCAGTTGGGCACGGGGCCATTTAAGTCAGGTTCCGGCAATGGCTACTTAAGTCGCGCCGACTTTATCGAGCTATTGCAGTTTGCCAAAGCCCGCCATATTGAGATCATCCCAGAAATTGAGGGGCCCGGCCATGCTCGTGCCTCTATTAAAGCGATGGAAGCTCGTTATCGTCGTCTTAAGCAGCAGGCTGAGCAATATGCTCAAGGCTCTTTAACTAACCCACAACCCGATACTCAAGAATTTAGTCAGGTTGATTTAAGTGCCGCCACTCGCTATCTGCTCAGTGACCCAAAAGACACGTCCAGCTATATCACGGTGCAAAATTACACCGATAACTCAATGAATGTGTGCTTGGACTCAACCTATGCATTTATGGATAAAGTCACTTATGAGTTACAGCAAATGTACCGTGAAGCAGGGACTAAACTTCGCTACTTGCACATCGGCGGTGATGAAGTTGGAGCTGGCTCTTGGGTTGGCTCTCCCGCATGCCAAGCGCTATTTGCCGAAGCCAACAATGGGGTGGCTGGAGTGGCTGATTTAAAACCCTACTTTACTCAGCGGGTGGCGCAGTTGCTGCATAAGCGCGGCATTGCCCCTGGGGTGTGGGAAGACGGCATTATGTACGACAAGGTCAACCCGTTTAACCGCGATGAATACCCCAACGAGGTGTTCTTTACCAACGCCTGGGACAATATTTGGGAATGGGGCGTCGCCGATCGCGCCTATCGCTTGGCTAACGCCGGTTATCAAGTGATCCTCTCCCATGGCACACACTTGTATTTTGACCACCCTTATGAAGCGCACCCACAAGAGCGCGGATATTACTGGGCAACGCGCTACACTGATACCGAGAAAGTGTTTGGTTATATGCCTGACGACCTATATGCCAATGCTGATTATACCCGCGCTCGCGATAAAATAGATAACCTCGAAGCCTTGGTGGGTCGACCAATGCCAGCCTTGGAAAAGCCTGAAAATGTGTTGGGAATGCAAGGGCAGGTATGGTCTGAAACGATTCGTACCGAAGAACAAGTCTTAGCTATGGTTTTCCCCCGTATGCTTGCGGTCGCTGAGCGTGCATGGCACAAAGCGAAGTGGGAAGGAGAGCAACCCGATTCTCGCGCACGCCAGCAGGATTGGCAGCGCTTTGCCAGTGCCTTAGCAATAAAGGAGCTGTACAAGCTCGATCGTGATGGCATTACCTTGCACTTACCGGTGCCTGGCGGTGTGATCGAGCAGGGTAAGTTGGTGGCTAACAGCGCCTACCCTGGGCTAAGTATCGAATACAGCCTAGATAACGGCAGTACTTGGCAGCCTTATAAGCAGTCGGTCACTGTCAGTGCGAACGCTGAGGTGTTACTGCGCTCACGGGTGAATAATCAAATCAGTCGCACCACTAGCGTGCGTTAATCACCGCATACATAAAAAGGCATGGCTGTGAGGCGATGCCTTTTTTGTATCCCTCCACTCATTGCATATAGACAGCGCAAAGCGCCGGTTAATAACCTTTGTAACCCGGCATAATTAAGCCAACTCTTTGTTATATGGCCCTTTATCAGGCTGATAAAATTCTTGCTGGTAAAATAAACGCTTTTGACGTACAGTTTATGGCAGCGCTGTCATTTTTGTGAACTAGGCGTTAGTTTTATCCTAACGTGCTGTGAAAAAAGCGCGGCTATAACAATAATATTTATATTCGGTGAGCTTGTGCGCTTACTTATATGCTGGCTTTGAAGTCAGCTTCCATCGAAACGGTAGAGATAACTATATGATCTGCTTAGTTTTGGTGTTATCTATATCGACAACGAGAAGAGTTTATGGAAGCAACAGTGTCAACAACTAAAAAGCAAAGCAACTTTGTGCCTATGGCCATTGTCGCAACCCTGTTTTTTATTCTAGGGTTCGCAACATGGCTCAATGGCTCATTGATGCCTTACCTCCAACAAATTTTGAAGCTGACGCCGTTTCAGGCCTCGCTTATTCTATTTTCTTTCTATATTGCGGTTACTTTTACGGCTGTGCCCTCAGCACTAGTGATTAAGAAAATCGGCTATAAAAATGGCATGGCACTGGGTATGGCAACTATGATGGTCGCGGGGTTCTTATACATTCCGGCCGCCAAAACCCAAGTGTTTGCATTGTTCTTATTTGCCCAATTGGTGATGGGGATAGGGCAAACCTTGCTGCAAACAGCCGTTAACCCTTATGTCGTGCGCATTGGCCCTGAAGAGTCAGCGGCAGCACGTGTAAGTATTATGGGCATTTTAAATAAAGGTGCAGGGGTGTTTGCGCCTATGGTGTTTACCGCACTGATTATTAGCAACTTTACCGGTTTAGTGGGCAAAGAGCTCAGCCAAGATGATATTGATGCCATGGCTAACAGCTTAGTATGGCCTTATGTGGGCATGGCACTGTTTATCGGTGCGTTGGCGTTAGCTGTTAAATATTCTCCGCTGCCTGAGTTGGTCGATGATGAAGAGCAAGCAGGTGGTAAGGGTCAGGTTAAAGCCGCATTAGCGCACCCGAACTTGGCTCTGGGCGTGATGGCCCTGTTCTTGTACGTCGCAGTTGAGGTGATCGCCGGTGATACTATTGGCTCTTATGCACTCGCTCTCGGCGTGGAAAACTACGGGGTCATGACCTCTTACACTATGGTGTGCATGGTGGCGGGTTATATTCTTGGGATTATTCTTATTCCGCGCGTTATTTCCCAGCAAGCCGCACTCAGTGGCTCAGCAATTCTCGGCTTTGCCTTGGTGATTGGTATTACCACAGTGAGTCGCGACTCTACGGTGTTAGCGCAAGCATTGTTAGTGCCTTTTGGTGGGCCTGCACTACCAGACACGGTACTGATGCTCGCTTTGTGTGGTCTAGCTAACGCTGTGGTATGGCCAGCAATTTGGCCACTGGCATTATCGGGCTTAGGCAAACTGACTAGCGTCGGCTCAGGCCTATTAGTGATGGGGATTGCTGGTGGGGCGTTCGGCCCAGTGTTTTTGAGTTTAGCGACCGGTTCAACGATTTCCGCAGAAGGACAGCAAAATGCGTATTGGGTGATGTTACCTAGCTATGTATTCTTCCTGTTCTATGCCCTCAAAGGTCACAAGATGACCTCTTGGAAGTAACTAATTTCTATTCCATTAGAAATATTCCCGTGTGTGAATGCCAGCCATGTGCTGGCATTTTTTATATTGGTAGGCTCGGCGTTACAGTAGCAACGTTCTTAGCTGGCACAGCGACTTTACTTCATATGTTGGGGTCATATGCTCAGGGGCCTGTTTCTCATGGCGATTTAGCCAGCAAGTATCAATGCCCGCATTGATGCCGCCAACAATGTCCGATTCCAGTGTATCGCCAACCATCAGTATCTGCTCTTTTGGTGGGTGGCCCATTAGCGCGAAGGCATGGTCAAATACCGCCATATGAGGTTTGGCATAGCCGACTTGCTCAGAAATAACCAACCACTCAAAAGCGCCTTTTAAGCCGGTTTTTTCTAATCGTGCGCTTTGTAGTTCAGTAAAACCGTTGGTGATAATGCCCAGCTTCGCTTTACCTTGTAGCGCGTTAAGCAGCTCGATTGCACCGGGCAGGGGTTGGCAAATTTCTGCCATCGCTTCCATAAAGCGTAAGTTTAGCTCTCGAGCACTCACGCCTAGGCGCTCGGACCAGTGCTCGAAACGGCGTTCCTGTAACTGCTGCGCAGTGATGGTGTTGTCCTGATATGCCACCCATAATGGCCGATTTACGGCTTCGAAGGTGCGGTAATCAGCGTCAGCAAAGTCCACTTCATAGCGGGCAAACATGTGTGTTAAGCCCGCTTTAGCATCAAAGTGGAACAGGGTTTCATCGGCATCAAAAAGAATCCAAGGGTAGCGCATAATTAACGTGTACTCGCAAATAACTCACTGTGATTAAAAGGTGCCATTGCCAGTAACAAGGCCTGTTGGTAACTGCTTTGACGGGTGGCGTGGCCTTGGGTTAACAAGCCAATAGCACCGCCTTGCTGTTTAATATTCTTGGTTGCAAAAGCTTCATCCATCACATTGCCAAGCTCTTGGCCTTGCTCTAGTTTTTGGTATAAGTGCTTTGGCAGCGGCAAATTGCAGCTACGTCCGACACTGTGCTCGTCGCCATGAGCGATAACCACAAAGGCAAAAGTGGCCGCCCCGTAGTCGAACTGCGCGGCGCCGCCTTCCATAGCCATGTAATAATCACCTTGATAATGCGCTTGGCAATAACGAATGCGGTTGTGCGCACCAAGCAGGGTTTGCGCCTCACCTAAAGGTTGATCGGCAACTCCTGAGGGAGCGTCCACACCTTGGCAAATAATGTCTCTATCCGGGAAATAGGTGGCAAGGGCGGCTTTGGCGGCATTGATCTTTACTGGGTTTTTAGAGCCCACAATCAGCGTAATGGGTTTGTCGCTGTGGCATTCAAGCATGTGTCGTCCTTATTGTGCTGTTTGCCCAAAGTGTAGCATGCTCAATTGGCATTAAATATCAGTAGTGACTCTCCAGCTTCCAAACGGGCTTGATATTCATTTTGTTGCCACCCCAGAGTGACTAATACTTGGCTTTCAATGCTGGACCAATTATTGATGCTACGAAAGCGTTTGTGGGTATGAGCAATGTTTTCTGCCACCTTTAAAATCGCGTAGTACAAGCGCTCTTCTTCACTGCTTTGGTGTTCATCTAAAAAGTCTAAATCATGATGGCGAAGCACGGTATTGCACAGCACTTTCGGTAAATGCCAAGAATGGGCCATGTAAAAACCAAGGATGGCGTGATTACAGGGATAGCGTTTATCTTCAAGCTGAGTCAACGATGCATGGACGTTGTCGTTGGCTTCGTTTAGTACGTTCACGTAATCAGGATAATTCATCGCCATCACGGGAATGCCGATATCATGAAATAACCCCAATGTTTGTAAATTATCAGCAGGCAAGCTTCGCGTTAAGCTTTGGCCGATGTAAACGCATAAGCGTGAGATCTCGGTTGAGGTATCCCAAAACCGCGCCAGGGAAATACAGCACCCTTGTTGCCGAAATACTTGTTTGAGCAAATAGCGGGAGACAATATGGCTAATAGTATTGAGGCCTAAGAGAATCACCGCGTAGTTAATATCGGTGATTTCCTTTTCTTTACCAAAATTGGGTGAATTTACCACGCGAAGCACGGTAGCTGACATCGCCACGTCGGTGGCAATAAGCTCACTAACAACATCAATACTGGGATCGTTGCGGTTTAACTCCGCTTGCAGCTGCTCTAATGCGGCGGGCTTAACAGGCAGCTTAAATCCAGCTTCTAGCTGTGACAGTAATGTTTCGTCAATACCTTGCATTGCCTCTCCCAAAGTTAGTTGGCGCGCATCAAAAAAAGGATGCACCCGTGCTGAGCCTCTAGGGTTTAGTTGTTATACACCAAGTACAGTCACTATCACGCCTAAGTTTAGCGTAAATTCACGGTCGTGACCCGAAAAGTCGTGCACTTGCAACGTGTTATCACCACAGTGGTGTAGGGAGTAGGGCAGTGAGCAAAGGAAGTGGTGCACTGCAGGGCAGCGCACCAAGAACATTCGATAAGGGTTTAGAACTGATAGCGCACTGAGGCTTTAAAGTTGCGTGGCGCGCCGTAGCGGTATTGATCGTAGAAACCTATTTGATTGTAGTAGCGTTTATCAAAGAGATTATCGAGGTTAATGCTGAGCGTAAGGTGCTCAGAAACAGCATAACGAGCCATGATATTGGCGATACCGTAGCCACCTTGACCTACTTCTACTGGGCCGGTCACTGGGTTGGAAACTTCATCAAAGGTTTCGCTTTGCCAGTTAATGCCACCACCGAGGGTTAAGCCAGCTAGGGCGCCAGAAAAATCATAGGTAGAAAAGACTTTAATCTGATCTTCTGGGTTGGTTGAGTTTAATATCTCGCCTTCTGGTGTTTCGCCCTCGGCATGAGTATAACCCAGATACACTTGCCAATTTTCGGTGATAGCACCGTTAAGTTCGAGCTCTACGCCTTTAGTGCGGGTGCCGTCAATGCCTTTATAAATACGCTGCGTGGTGCCTGGAATGGTCTCGCCAGTGTATTCACCAACATTATCTTGGTCGATTTGAAAGGCTGAAAAAGCAACATCGAGCTTGTCGTTAAACAAGGTGGCTTTAATACCCAACTCGAGGTTTTCTCCTTGCACTGGGTCGAGATATTGGCCTTGTTCGCCAATTAAGCTTTGTGGTGAGAAAATATCAGCGCTGTTGGCATAAACAACCCAGTTATCGGTGAGCGCGTAAGACAACCCTAAATAGTAAGTGAGTTCGTCGTTTAGTGAGTAATCATGCGCCCGGCCGAAATTATCGGTATCGGTTTGCCATTGATTTAAGCGCACACCGCTAATTACCGACAATGATGCCGTTGGTTTCAACTGTGCAGCCACATAGGCTGACTGTTGCTCGGTCTCACCATACGAGCCGTAAGCGGCGGTGTCAGCCCACTGCGGCGCAGGGAATGCATAATCATCTTGGCGAAAATCACCGACCTGGGTTGGAGCGTTGATTGCTGGGTAGTAAGGCGTGGCAAATTCTTGCTTTTGCTGATTCCAACCCACAAGCAGCTGATGCGATTGGCCTAGCCAGTCAAACTGGCCCAGTAGCTCGATATCGCCTGTGTGCTGCGTTCGTTCGGCGTCAATAAAGTTAACTGAGCCGGGGAGCATGCCCTCATTGCTTTCCCGATCGGGGTTTCCGCGTACCCACCAGACATCGTACTCTAAGTCGTTATCGCCATATATATAGCTGGCTGAGAGTTGCCAATGTGAATTGAAGTGATGCTCAAACGTCACCACCGAATTAAGCGCTTGGGTTTTTGATGATGACCAAGGTTGTGCCGTTGAGGTGCCACGGTCGTACTGCGTGCGACTACCATCACTATAAAATATCGGCATCCCTCCAGACATGGTTCCTTCTGGGTCGGTGTATTGATAGTCCGCACTTACTCGTAATAAGCTAGCGCGACCAATATCGGTTTCAACTGCGCCGTATAAAGTGGTTTGGCTCTGTGCAAAGCGCGATTGGAAAGATTCACGGTCGCTGTAGGCAGCAACAACTCGACCACGAACTCCCCCTTGTTGGCTCAGTGCTCCAGAGGCATCAACGGTTGCTCGTTGATAGTCCCATGAGCCCAGTGAAGCAGAGACATTAACCTGAGCGACCTCGGTTGGGCGTTTGCGGATAAGGTTGATAGCTGCAGAAGGGTTACCGGCTCCTAACATTAATCCAGTGGCACCGCGTACCACATCAACGCGTTCATAAATTGCTGTATCGGTTAAGTTATCTCCGTAGTTGAAGCGGGTGTCGTAGGTGGTTGCAATACCATCGTATAAAATACTGTTGACGCCAATACCGCGCGCTCGAATGGAAAACTTGCCATTATCCGCCTCGCGAATACTGATCCCGGTGACAGCACCAATCGCCTCGACAGGGCTGGTCAGCTGTTGGTCTTGCATACGCTGCTGGTTAATAGCAATGGCAGATTGTGGGGTATCAAGGTGGTTCAAATCCAGCCCGGTGGCCGAATTTAAAGACTCAACGCGATAGTCTCTGTTATTGAGCTTTTGTCCGGTTACCGTGAGAACCTCGATATGACGGGTATCGTCTTTAGCGCTGGCTAAGGCGCAATTGATGGAGCTGAACGAAAGTAAAAGACTTAAAAAAGGTAGGGAAAATCTAAAAGAGCACATAAAATAAATCCGTTATTTTGATGAATAAAGAAGCGCTTACAGGATTGTGAAACTGCTAGACGCTTTGGAACTGAATTAGATACGCGAGCCATTATAAAGAAAGGTGAATAAATGTAAATCATTATCATTTAATGTTTTACCATGACGCCGGAGGATAAATGAAAGTATTTCTAAGTGTTAGTTGCGCCCTGTTGTGTGCTTTGTTGATGGTAACACCCCTGCAAGCCCAGCAGGTGCAGCAAGGAGCGATGAGCGGCGAGCAGTTGCTAAGCGATTACCCCGCTTTTCAACAGCATTACCAAGACTACCAACCCACAGAGCAAGACTTACAAGCAATGGCTAAGTTAGCTGGTAAGGAGTTAGTGGTGTTGTTAGGCACCTGGTGTCACGACAGTGAGCGGGAAGTCCCTAAACTGCTTAAATTGCTAAAGCACAGCGAAGTTGAGCTCGCCCAGGTGTCGTTCGTTGCCGTGGACTACCAAAAGCAGGATAAGGCGGGTGTGGCTCAACGTTTTAATCTTAAGTACACACCCACGTTTATTGTTCTAGATGAGGGGCAAGAAATTCACCGTGTGGTTGAAAAGCCCAAAAAATCGCTAGCAGCCGACCTTACGCGGTTTTAAGTCATTGCGCAGTGAGCTGCTGAGCAAGCTCACTAAGGCGCGAAAATGCCTGCTCTCGAGATTGCTGGTGGCGCTCATCAGCAAATTCTTGTCCTTGTATTTGCACATCAATAAAGCGCTCTACACCTAGATAATGCGCCACCGTTTTCAGATGCGGCACTAAGTGGTTCATGGCGGCTTTATGCTCACCAGACGCAAGGCCATACTCGCCACATGGCCGAGAGGCGTTTTGCGATTACAGCGAGTTTGCAACGTTTACCGGTTTACGGGAGATGGAGCTATTGCAATTGTCTTGGTCGCAGGTGTTTATGTAGGACAAGCTATACCTTCTGAAAGACACCAATAATGGTGAGACGTTGAATTCCCTATGACTACTAAACTAGTTGAAACCTTTGAACGCCGTAAAAAATACAAGGTATCGCCTCATGTGTTTGGTAAAGTAACGAGCAGAGGCTGGTTAACTGGACCTAAAAAACGCTTGCTAAACCACTTAACCGATCAAAGTGATGTAGCTGCTGGGTATACAATATTAACAGCTGAGGAGCTCAGGGAGCCGGCAGAAGATGTTGTAAATAGGAGACAAGTACTTTCAAACGGTTCGCCTGATTGTGACACGTATGATCTTATAGCAAACTTGAGAACTGCTATTAGCAAATTTGGAAAAGAGGGTAAATTAATGTTGTTGTCTGAACTTATTTAGGCGCTTTTCTAAGTGTTGTAACACCCAGAAAAGCATGGTCTCCGACCTTAGAAGCTAATCGTTGCATGCAGGCCCCAAATAACACCAACTGTTAAAATAAGTGTGAGGGCTGCCTTAAGAATTCTAATATATTGTTTTTTTCGGAAAACCTGATTCTCGATTATGTAGTTTCTTTCAACCCATGCAATTAGGCCTTCGGTATTCAATGTATTTTCTATTTCCCTATCTACAAGCTTTTTGTACAAGAAACTACCGCAAATTAGGGTTAAGATGACAGCGCTTAGTTGCGTTATTAGACCACCTGGAGCATCGATCTTGTTTGTATCTGAGTAGTTAATAAACCCTTTTACGATAACAAGCCATATGATGCTGATCAGAGAAAGTACCCAAGCGACATACACTCGATATTTAGAGCGTATGTCTCCTTCACTTCGGTCTTTTTTCTCTCGCTTTCCTGATTGGACGGAAAAAGAGCTAGATAAAGAATTTAAATACTCTTTCTCTCTTGTATATGTGCTTTCATCTATGTACCTAGCTGACTTTAGAGAAGCGCATAGCGAGTTCATATAGGAAATTATACCTTGCTCTTCGCCAAAAGCTTTTTGTCCACCGCTAGAGTATGTTCGCTTTATACTAGTTAGCTCTCGTTTAAGTTGACCAAGAAGTTTTAAGGCTACTTGCCGCTTGTGGCTTGAAGTTGAATTCCCAAGAGGAACGATAGTTGTTAATGAGTCCTCTTCTATGTAGTGGTGCTTGTGTGAATGAAGAGAGTACTTGATGTAATAAAACGCTTGTCTTAGAGTTAAGTACTTTTTTTCATCACTTAGTGTGGTAGAAGAATTGGTTAGTTTTAATTTGGTGAATCCATGGGGGTCGACTTGAAAGCATATTTCATAAAAGTGAGATGAAATATGTTTTTTGAAGTCACTTTCTAGTGAACTTTTTACGCCGAGGAAGTGGGTATTTAACTGCTGTTGTAGCTTTTCCCAAGCTTCGCTACTTAACTTACTATTTATCTTATCCTGAAAGGATTTGGCTTGATGAATGTGTTCAAACCAAGGTAATTCACTTTTGCCTTCACTGGTGAGTTCAGGCTCTTCAGACAATGGGTAAATAAACAACTTGCCACTAAGAATACGATTATCTAAATTTTCTGACTCATTAGTTTCCCCAACGACGACTATCCTGAACTCTCCGTCGAAGTCAGGGGTATTGGTATCTTTCCAGTCTAATTTGGATTGGAGAATTATCCTACGGGAATGGTGGTCATATTGTTTTCTATGGCCGAAGTTAACTCTGGTAGTTTTGTTGTCTCGTAATTTTTTTGTGGTGAAGCTACCTGAAATACCCGGAGCCATTAGTCCGTAATCTAAGTGGCCGTTAATACAGGGGATCCAGCCAATATGAGTGAACTCCATTCTTTTTTCTCCAAATACAAAAAAGCCCACTTTTAGTGAGCTTTCTAGTCAATTATTTTTACTTATTTTTATATGAGGCGCTTATACCATACGGCAGAAGGTTTCTGGTCAGCTACCAGTTCACCATTGCTTTTGTTCACGTACATGCCATGCGACAAAGTTGAACCAGAAGGGGTAACTCCGGCTTTGTCGAGCTTATCTTCAACTGCTTTCATTTTGTTTCTCTGGCGCTCATCTGCAACTATAGAAAAAACTTGGTTCAAAGTGAGTGTTAAACCAACCAGAGCAATCAGAATATAGAGAATATACATAGTTTATCCTTATCATTGTTCACTACTAAAATTAGTCGGAACTACTGACTAGAGCAATAAATGAACCAACAAAAGCCCACAAAAATCCACTTTCGCGCTCTAGGGAGCGTATGCTACCAGCATATTGAGTAAGAAATCAACATTGATGTTCTTTTTTTGAACTGTATACGATGTGGTTATGAAGGCAAAATTAAGGACAGTTTCGTTTATTGTTTTTTCGAATATAAGTTTAGGGAGCTCTGCGTTAAGTTGGTGGAAGGGCTCATATCTATTGGGGGGCAGCAAAGAATAATAATCAAAAGTACGATACTATCCATAGGGGGTTAGAGGTTTTTCGTTGCCTTTAGACGCTTAATCTCGAACTCACCAAGCAATTGCCTTCCCTTATCTGAGTCGCGGAATATAAGAATATCATCACGCTCGACTCTAATTCTGTAATCCAAGATTTTATTGCTCTTGATAACTCGTCCTCTGAAAGCTGCGAGCGGTAGCCGGATACCAATTCTTTCGCGTAGGTTATCAAGTTTAATTTTGTGTGATGGTTGCTTGCCGCAGCGTTTACGGCAGATTTCGTATAGGCGGCGCTCAAATGGTGTTTTCAATTGGAAGTAGGCATCATCAAGTGTTAGTACATCGTTACTATTGATGGATTCCATAATCCAGTCAGGTAAGGTTATTTGCCAATAACTAAGTCCGTCGCCTTCAATTAACCTAAAGTGGTCAATGAGGCCCATAGTTTCCAAAAAGCGCTTTCCATTGAATTTATGATCAGTGGTAATCTGTGTGCCAGCTAATCGATGAAGCGCTTTTTCAAGTTGCTTGTACTCTTTGCCAGATGTTCCACGCTTTGTTGCTTTGAGTAAGTCATAGCTATTGAAGCTGACAGTGTTGCTAACTGGTAAATCCGCATTTTTTGATGCCATGACATGGCTTAAGCAGAAAACCAGAATCTCTTTGTCTTTGATTGTTGCACGCCCCAATACGCTTGGGATAACTTTTATCTTTACTCCCTTGTACTCAAACTCCATTGCACCTTTTGATTTACCATCAAGTGCAAAAACAGGCCAAACCATAGAAAACATGTCTGATTTGAGGCTAACTCGTCCCATTGAACACTTCATACTACACATCGCCACAAAGTACTTTACTGGCGTGGTTGCGAGTCTAACCAGGTATGGAAGTCTTCAACGGGAAAAAGAAGGCGCCCACCGATTTTTATATGTGGAGGTAAAGGGTAATTCCCATGGCCTTGTTTATTCTTCGAGATCTGATTGAACAGAAACTGTTTGCTGATAAAAAGAAATTCAGCGATTTCTTCTGAACGATAAAAAAACTTATTCATGAAAAATGCCCTTGTTTAATAACCTTTGGCATTGAAGGTAAATGGTTAACTCCAAGCCTTTACTGTTAGCTCAAGGGAAGTGTAAATAGGTAGAGACCAAAAAATCTTTGAAAAACCCCGGTGACTTTAAAGGGGTTTTCGTTTCACAGTTTTGAGGGGGGTCATATTTAGCTATTTATAGCATACTGAATAGCTCGTTTATCATACCGGACTTGAATGATAATTATACTGCCTCCATATACTTAGAACACCCAACATTTTGGCTTATAAAAGGAATCAGCCTTATGGACTACCATTATTATCCTGTACTAAGAATTCAAAGAGGTGAGTGTGATGCCATCTCCAAGCTACCAATTGATGTAGCTGGGGGGGTCAATCCTATATGGGAAATTCCGCCAATTCCAAAGCTCTCGAGAAAAGATGGTGGGGGAGATAAATACTCAGTAGAAGAGCATATCCGACTTTGCTTGGAAAAGCTTATACCTGCAATGTCGGGAGATCGGGTCCTGAGGTTAGATGCCATCATGTTTGATCAGTATATCGTTACTGAAGATGGAGAAGAGCTACATTCTTTAGACTGTATCGCAGCACTTGCTAAAGAAGCTAACATAAACTTTGTACCGGTAGTCACCTTAGAGTCAAGCCGAGACTACATTGAGGCGGCGAACCGCCATTCAGGCCATGGTATTTGTTTAAGGCTAGATGTAAGCAACTTAAACTCAGATGCTATTGTTGAAGCATGTGAAGAGCTATATGAGTGTATTTCCACAGTGTTTGAGGATACAGATCTATTACTAGATATAAAAACTGTATCGTTCGAGAACAAAGGTGCATTGAAAGAGCGCTTGGTGTTGGCCCTTATGCAGTTGAATGGTCTAACGGCATGGAGATCTTTATCAATGGCTTCCACTTCTTATCTGGCTTCGATGTCGGGTATTGAAAAAGATAAAGTAATCACAAGGCCAATGCTTGAGTTTGAGCTATGGAAAGAACTCATGCGAATTGCAGGCTTACCACGGCTACCAGCGTATGGTGATTACGCACTTGCGCCGGCGGAGTTAGATTATTCAACGCCAGTAGAGTTTATGAATCCCGCAGCTACAATTCGATATTCAGATGAGAATCATTGGATCTTCGTAAAAGGTGAGCAAGTAAAAGGAAAAGGGGGGATTAAAGGACCTGGCTGGGGACAAACACAGCGCCTATGCCAAATTCTCGTGGAGAGCCCTTTTTATAAACAATATGGTCCAGAATTTAGCCCCGGAGATCGCTATATTGCAGATAGGGCGACAAATGACGTTCGTTGTGGTGCGGGCTTTACTTGGAAGGATGTGGGAATTAATCATCATGCTTCAGTGATCGCTAGGTATCTCTCCAATCTGAACGCGCTCTGAGAGTTGAACGAACAAAATCCTTAAGCTGGTCAAGAGGCATTTCTTTTGCCAGCTTTTCCCAAAGTACCCAGCGCGGCCTGGATTTAACTCCTTTGGTTATTCCACACATAGCCAAACCGTCCAATATTTCCTCATGCCAGAGAAGTTGTGATAAAGCCCATGGATCAACATATTTATTTGTTTTCTCTCTACGCGCAGTGCTGATATGTATTGCGCCTCGTTGACCTTGAGCAACTACTTTCACTCCCCACCAACTGGGAATTATTTCCATAGCTTCTTGGAGATGATTATCAGCAACGACAAGAGTCATTTTGTCCATGACTGAGGAAAAGTGCTCTACTTGTGCTGGTAACCTATTTAAATTGTCTTTCGCACTTTTTAGTTCAAAGCCATGTAGCACACCATTTACAACCGCGATATCTACTCGGGCACTGCCTTGACGTACGCCCAACTCATCAACAATTAAAGTTGTGCCATCATTGCGATACTTCTTAAGCAGTTTTTTATGAACGGCCTGTCGTACATCAATCTCATTCATAGGCGGGGTTGAAAAATAAAAAGGATGATATGTGGAATAACGATAATGTCAACTTAGTACCGAGTTTTGATCTTATCATCTATTCGTCCGTGTAGTTTTAACTCCATCGAGGTTGATGGAAAGAAATTTTAAAAGCATCAATAAGCTGATAATCAACCGTCCCATAATTTTTAGCTCCTTTGAATATTATGTGAAAGCTTTTTAAAAACAGGCTAGTAGTTATTTTCATTCTGGCAGCAAAGATTATTAGAATCTATGTCTGAAGCTGACCTTTCCCCTGAATTAGTACCATTCATTCGATGAGATAATTCATATTATGACCGGCCCCCATATTTAGTACCACTTGCTCAATGAAATAGGCATGTTAGTTTTCAATGGATGCCGCAAACTGCGTTGGCGACAGGTTATTTAAAGCCTGGTGAGGTCGACTTTGATTATAGTCATTTCGCCAAGCGTCGATTTTCAATTTAGCATCAGATAACGATTCGAACCAATGGCAATTCAAGCATTCGTCTCTGAAGCTGCCGTTTAGTGACTCGATAAACGCATTGTCAGATGGCTTTCCTGGACGAGAGAAGGCCAGTGTTACTTTATTCGTGTAAGCCCATAAATCTGTCATTTGTCCGGCAAATTCACTCCCGTTATCGCAATGAATACGCTTAGGGGTACCTCTTGTTCGACACAGCCGTGTGAGCGTTGAGACAACATTTTCAGAACGCAAGCGAGCGCCGATATCTGCTGCTAAACATTCACGAGTGAATGTATCTACCACGGTGAGAATACGAAACTTGTTCCCCGTCGTCAGTTGATCAGAAACGAAGTCCATTGCCCAGACTTCGTTTGGGTGACTACTGGCTACATAGTCTCGCTTGCGGCGTGCCCCGCTGACGTTACGCCTAGGACGCTTTGGCCTTAGCTGAAGCCCTTCTAAACAGTACAAGCGATGTACTCGCTTCTTGTTCACGTGAATACCTTCTCGTTTCAACATCACATGGATACGTTTGTAACCATAGCGAACACGAGATTGAGCTATTTCGACAATGCGCTGCCTCAGAGCCTCCTGAGGCTCGCGGCAAGGTTTGTAACGGCAAGCGGTACAACTCAATCCCGTCAATCGACAGGCTCGACGTTCACTCACGTCATATAGGTTCATCAAATGGCGTGTCGCCTTACGGCGCTGCGACACGCTCAGAACTTTCGTGTGTTCAGATCCTGTAACATCACTTTGTCGAGCGTTAAATCAGCAACAATACGCTTGAGTTTTTCGTTTTCCTCACGAAGCTGCTTAAGTTCACGTACCTGGTCAGACTCAAGGCCTGCATACTTCTTCTTCCATGCGTAAAATGTGCCTTCGGCAATCCCCATTTTTCGAGATATATCCGCAATACTCAACCCTGCTTCTTGTTGCTTGATAGCAGACACAATTTGTTCAACTGAAAAGCGTTTTGATTTCATGATAAGCCCCTTTTATGGTATTCATCATGCCCAAATTCATCGAAGTTGTGGATCTATTTATTGGGGGCCGGTCACAGACTCTGACTGTGTGTTTATCTTCAAAGGTGATGAGAAAATTCTTGAAGGAGGGTTAATTCGCTTTTCACACAGGTATTTAGCCGTTTACGATGGGAAAAGAGCACACTTAATTCCAAATGACGGTTTGCGCATTGTGAAACTCAGCCAAGAAAATAACTATACTGCAAAGTAGCACAGAGGTAGCACCGAAGGGATTCGGTTATCAGTTAATAACGTGGAAGAGTAGGAAAAATGGTGGCCCCACCTGGACTCGAACCAGGGACCTAACGATTATGAGTCGTGCGCTCTAACCAACTGAGCTATAGGGCCATTTTGTTTTGTAAGTGCTCATTGAATTCATCCATGAAGCGGTATCCTGTCGGCTTCCAGCCTCCACCTCATCAAGCTGCGAAGCGGTACTTCGGTCTTGATTCGCCCAACAGAGCTATAGGGCCATTTGCGTGCCACTGATAAAGGTATCAGTATCCTGACAAGCGCCGAGCAGTATAAAAACTTTTGTGGGCCTTGTCACTAGCTGTGGGGTGATTATTTTGCCGCTCGAAATCAATCGCTTACTAATTAACCTAAGGGCATAGTTTGGGCTGTAACCTCGTAAACGACTTGCTCTGGGCTTTTTTTAAGACGGTGGGTGAGTGCGCGCTACTTACAAAAAGCGATTTAGGGTTTGCAGGCACAAAAAAAGCCGACGTAGGTCGGCTTTGGCTTTGCTTAACATTTAGCTCTATAGGCCAAGTTTCTTCTCTAAATAGTGGATATTAGTGCCACCATTTTTGAAGTTCTCGTCCGATAAAATCAGTTTATGAAGCTCGGTATTGGTTTTAATGCCGTCGATAACCAACTCGTTGAGCGCGTTGCGCGAGCGAGCAATGGCAACGTCACGGTTCTCACCGTAACAAATAAGCTTACCAATCATTGAGTCATAATGTGGCGGTACAGTGTAGTCCGCATAAATGTGGCTATCCCAGCGAATCCCCAAACCACCGGCTGGGTGGAAGCGGGTGATCTTACCCGGAGACGGGATAAAGGTTTTTGGGTCTTCCGCATTAATACGGCACTCAATAGCGTGACCACGGATTTGCACATCTTCCTGAGTGATTGATAATGGCTGACCAGCAGCAATTTTTAACTGCTCTTTGATTAGGTCAATGCCTGTTACCATTTCTGTTACAGGGTGCTCTACCTGAATACGGGTATTCATCTCTATAAAGTAGAACTCACCGTTTTCATATAGGAATTCGAAGGTGCCCGCGCCGCGATAACCAATTTCAATACACGCGCGAGTACAGCGATCGCCAATGTACTTACGCATTTCTGCGGTGATACCCGGAGCAGGTGCTTCTTCAACTACTTTTTGGTGGCGGCGTTGCATCGAGCAATCACGCTCACCTAGGTGAATTGCGTTGCCTTGGCCGTCTGCCAATACTTGCACTTCGATATGGCGTGGGTTTTCTAGGAATTTTTCCATATAAACCATGCCGTTACCAAAGAACTGCTTGGCTTCTTGCTGAGTAAGGGCGATGGAGTCGACCAGCTCTTTCTCGCTGCGTACTACGCGCATACCACGGCCACCACCGCCGCCAGCGGCTTTGATGATCACTGGGTAACCGATGCGCTTAGCAATTTGCATATTACGTTCGGTGTCGTTAGTGAGCGGACCATCAGAACCGGGTACACAAGGAACGCCGGCTTTACGCATCGCTTCAATGGCCGATACTTTGTCACCCATAAGACGAATGGTGTCGCCTTTAGGACCAATAAATACAAAGCCACTTTGCTCAACTTGGTCGGCAAAATCAGCGTTTTCCGATAGGAAACCATAACCTGGGTGAATAGCGACTGCATCGGTGACTTCCGCCGCAGCAATAATGCGGGGGATATCTAAGTAGCTTTCGGTAGCAGGTGGCTTACCAATACAAATAGTTTCATCTGCAAGGAGCACGTGTTTCAGGTCACGGTCGGCGGTAGAATGCACGGCAACCGTTTTTATACCTAGCTCTTTACAGGCGCGCAGAACACGAAGTGCAATTTCACCTCGGTTTGCGATAACAACTTTATCTAACATAGTTAGTGCCTTGTTTGAGTTGCGCGATTATTCGATGATGAAAAGAGGTTGGTCGAACTCAACGGGCTCGCCATTCTCAACCAAGATTGCTTTAACCGTACCGGCTTTGTCAGCTTCAATCTGGTTCATCATCTTCATCGCTTCAACGATGCACAAAGTGTCGCCTACGTTAACTTTACTACCTACCTCAACATAAGCAGCGGCTTCTGGTGAAGAGGCCGCGTAGAATGTACCAACCATAGGTGAGGTTACTTCATGGCCGCTAGGGCGAGCAGGTGCATCGCTCGCTGCTGGTGCATCACTTGCTGGAGCAGCCGCCGGGGCTGCAGGAGCAGGAGCTGCTTGTGGCGCCAAGGCGTAATGCTGTGGCATCGCAGGAGCTTGGCTATGACGGTTAATACGTACCGACTCTTCACCTTCGGTGATCTCAAGCTCAGCAATGCCAGACTCTTCAACTAGTTCAATTAATTTCTTTATTTTGCGAATGTCCATGAAAAACCCGCCTGTTAGTTAGTTTTTAATTCGAATTCTGCAACCGGTTGACCGCTGCTTGAAGCGCGAAGTGGTAACCCATTGCACCAAAACCGCAGATAACCCCTTGTGCCACGTCAGAAAAGTAAGAGTGGTGACGGAAGGGTTCGCGTTGATGAATGTTGCTGAGGTGAACTTCAAAGAAGGGAATATCAACACTGAGTAGAGCATCACGCAGAGCCACACTGGTGTGGGTGAATGCGGCAGGGTTTATAATAATGCTATCAAATTGCTGCCACGCGTCGTGAATGTGCTCTATTAATGCTGCTTCGCTGTTACTTTGAAAGTGCGCCAGCTCAACATTTAAGGCCGCTGCTGCATCATTTAGTTCACCGGTGATCTGCGCCAGTGTTTTTACGCCATATTTATCCGGCTCACGCTTACCTAACATGTTTAGGTTAGGACCGTTAATAACTAAAATCTTAAACTTTGCAGCCATAATGCGACTAAAATCCTTTATCGTGTGAGTTTTAAGTGATTGTACAAATAATAGTATTTAACTTAAGGGCAAAAGTAGCAAATAGCAAACTTTTCTCACGTTTGCCGACTATTATAGAGAGTTCGACGTAAATAGCAGCAAAATACTGGTCTAATGACCTTGTTAACCAGGGTTGGTTAGGTGGGGTTTACTAGTGCATGGAAAGTGAGCAGGGTGATGAGGCTCACCCTGCATTAATCAGTAAAAAGGATTACTGTGCTGCGTCACGTACTGCTTGTAGGTGGGAAGCAAACTCATCTGCCCCCATAAAACCGGTGACTCTCAGCTCAGGTAATTCTTCGTTGCTGTTATCAAAAAACAAAATACTTGGTAGACCAAACACGGTGTAGTGCTCCATTAATTCAATGGTGGTGTCGTTACTTTCGGTGAGGTCGACCTGTACTAAGGTGAAATGCTCAAACTGCTGTTGCACGTTGTCTTTCGGGAATGTGTACTTCTCAAACTCTTTACATGCCACACACCACTCGGCATAGAGATCAACCATCACCAAGCCATCGGTTTGGGCAATCAAGGTTTCCAGCTCTGCTAAATTGGCTACATGTACAAATTCACCATACTTTTCGTTAGAGGAAACTGTCGCAGCCGTGCTGTTACTTTGTGACTTAGGCCAAATATAGTTTTGTACCAGCATTAAGCCACCAACAAACAGCAGCATGGCAAAGCTCCATAGAGTCGTTTTTCCTTTCCCTTGGCTTTGCCCGCTTTGCCAATAATGTAAGTAGATAGCGGTAGCAATTGCCAACAAGCCGGCCATTAGCAGGATCACCTCGAAAGGTAAAATACGCTCTAATAAGATAAGTGGCACAAACAACATTAAAAAGCCAAACAAGGTTTTTACTTGCTCCATCCAACCACCGGCCTTGGGGAGTAATTTCCCGCCCGAGGTGCCTAATAGCAGCAGCGGTAGGCCCATACCTAGGCTTAGGGCATACAAGGTCAAGCCACCAACCACAAAATCGCCGCTTTGAGCCACATAAAGTAGCGCTGCAGAAAGTGGTGCTGTGGTGCACGGCGAGGCAATCAGGCCGCTGAGCACGCCCATCAAGAATACGCCGGTGTAGTTTCCGCCTTTTTGCTTATTACTGACTTCTGTTAGGCGGCTCATCAAACTTTGGGGTAAACGAATTTCGTAAAGCCCAAACATCGATAGCGCCAGCAATACAAACAGCAAACTAAAGCTGATTAATACATAGGGGTGCTGTAAATAGCCTTGAATATGCCCGCCGAAATAGGCAACCACTAAACCTAGTAGCGCGTAGGTAACGGCCATGCCTTGTACATAAACAAACGACAGGCTAAAGGCTTTTTTCGTAGAGAGGTTTTTCTGCCCAGCGATTAAGCTAGAAAGAATCGGGAACATGGGGAACACACAAGGTGTAAACGCCAGGCCGATACCGACAACAAAAAAGAATACTAAATTAGTGACTAAGCTTTGGCTGGCTAAACGCTCAGTGAGTGATTGTTCACCCTCATCACTGGTGGCCTTGTTAGCCGGAGCCTCACTGGTTGGCGTCTCGGCTGTCGCAGTGCTGGCAGCAAGAGCCGTAAGCGGAATTTCCACCACTTCAGGGGGGTAGCAAAGGCCTGCTTCGGCGCAGCCCTGATAACGCACTTTGACACTGGCATTATCACCCACATCACTGAGTTTGGAGATAATACTCACACTATCAAAATAGACCTCAGTGCGACCGAAAAACTCGTCTTCAATCATGTCCCCTTGGGGAAGGTCACTGGGTGGGGTGATGGTGGCGCCCTTACCGACAAACTCTAACTTGTGTTTGTAGAGATAATAACCTGGCTCAATATCCCAGCCTACAAATAAGGTGTCGCCTTGTTGGTCAAAGTCGAGCTTAAATGCCTGCTCAACGGGGAGAAAAGTGCTTTTAGAGGGCTCTAATAAGCTATTTAAAACGGAGTTGTTCGCCCAACTTAGCGAGCTAAAGGCTAAGGTGAGCAAAAACAGCACATAACGCATTAATTTAATACCTCATCCATCCAATTAAAATACGCCAGGTTTCCGGTGGCCACATCAACAACCTGAATTTCAGGCACTTCATAACTATGTAGCTGTTTAATGGTTTGGATCACCTGGTTCATTTTCTCAGACTTGGTTTTAATTAGCAGTTTGGTCTCGTTTTCGCTGGCCACTTCTCCTTGCCACATGTAGATTGACTCTACTTCGGGAAGAATGTTGACACAGGCGGCGAGTTTTAACTGCACCAATTGTTCTGCCATCGCGCGTGCTTCTTGTTTATTTGCACAAGTTGTAAAGATAAGCCGGTAGTGAGTAGTCATACTGAACCTTTTTGTGAGTCCCGTTTCTAACCCCCATACTAGCTGATAGCAAGGGCAAAGCCCATAGAGCGACAACAGATGACTTGAAATCTGACCTTATCAACCTCAATTCTATTTCATCGACTTTTATGAGAGCCGTTATGTTCAGAGCACTTTTTTTACTATTTATCATTGTTCCAATCATCGAAATCGCGCTATTGATTCAATTAAGCGAGGTGATTGGCGGCGTTGCCACCATTGCCTTAATTATCGTTACCGCGATTTTGGGCGCTAAGCTGGTGAAGCAACAAGGCGTTGGCGCAATGCGTGAGGCGCAGGTGCAAATGGCACAAGGGCAAATGCCTGCAAAACAAATGTTTACTGGTATCTGTGTCATCATTGCTGGCGTTCTGTTGTTGACGCCCGGTATAGTGACCGACGTATTCGGCTTCTTATTACTGACGCCAGCAGTGCGCAATAAAATGGCCGCAACCTTTGCTTCTCAGGCGCAAGTGCGCATGAGCCAAGGTATGGGGCAAAGCACCTTCAGTGCTGAATTTCACAGCCATCAACAGCATCAACACAGTGAGCGTCGCGAAGAGCACACCACCATCGAAGGTGAATATGAACGAAAAGAGTAAAAAATTTTAATTTTTACTCTTGGGTTTTAAAACCTCGACCCCCATTAGATATGGCAACTAAATTTTAATGACTTTTCTGTAGTTGTTCAGAAACTGTTAGGAGAAACAAACAAATGAACATTCGTCCTTTACATGATCGCGTGATCGTTAAGCGTCTAGAAGAAGAGACCAAGTCTGCTGGCGGTATCGTGCTGACTGGTTCTGCGGCTGAAAAATCATCGCGAGGTGAAGTAGTGGCAGTAGGTAACGGCCGAGTATTGGATAGCGGCGAAGTACGCGCATTGGAAGTAAAAGCGGGCGACACTGTGTTGTTCGGCTCTTACGTTGAGAAGACTGAAAAAATCGACGGTCAAGAGTACCTAATTATGCGTGAAGACAACATCCTAGGTATCGTGAGCTAACTCACCCCTTGATGTTGACACACTTGGTTTAAACAGAATTTAGAGGAAAGAAACAATGGCAGCAAAAGAAGTACGTTTTGCAAATGACGCCCGCACTAAAATGCTTAAAGGCGTAAATGTATTAGCAGATGCAGTAAAAGTAACTTTAGGTCCTAAAGGCCGTAACGTTGTTCTAGATAAGTCTTTTGGCTCACCCACAATCACTAAAGATGGTGTTTCTGTAGCGAAAGAAATTGAGCTTGAAGACAAGTTCGAGAACATGGGCGCGCAGATGGTTAAAGAAGTAGCCTCAAAAGCGAATGACGCTGCCGGTGACGGTACCACTACTGCAACCGTACTAGCACAGTCAATTGTTAACGAAGGCCTTAAAGCTGTTGCTGCGGGTATGAATCCAATGGATCTTAAGCGCGGTATCGACAAAGCCGTTACCGCTGCAGTAGAGGAATTGAAAAACCTTTCTGTGCCTTGTGCAGATAACAAAGCCATTGCTCAGGTGGGTACTATCTCAGCCAACTCTGACAAAGAAATTGGTGAAATCATTGCTGAAGCAATGGAAAAAGTAGGCCGTGAGTCTGGTGTTATCACTGTTGAAGAAGGTCAATCACTACAGAATGAACTGGATGTTGTTGAAGGTATGCAGTTCGACCGTGGTTACCTTTCTCCTTACTTCATCAACAACTCAGAAAAAGGTGTTGTTGAACTAGATAACCCACACATCCTATTGGTTGACAAAAAAGTATCAAACATCCGTGAGCTTCTACCTACGCTAGAAGCGGTAGCGAAAACTAGCAAGCCATTGCTGATTGTTGCTGAAGACCTAGAAGGTGAGGCACTGGCAACATTGGTTGTTAACAACATGCGTGGCATCGTTAAAGTAGCTGCGGTTAAAGCGCCTGGTTTTGGTGACCGTCGTAAAGCGATGTTACAAGACATCGCCATCCTAACCGGTGGTACAGTGATTTCTGAAGAAATCGGTCTTGAGCTTGAAAAAGCGACACTAGAAGACTTAGGTACAGCGAAGCGCGTAGTAATCACCAAAGATGACACCACCATTATTGATGGTGCTGGTGAGCAAGAAGCGATTGATGGCCGTGTGGGTCAAATCAAAGCGCAAATCGAAGAAGCGACGTCTGATTACGATAAAGAGAAACTACAAGAGCGCATGGCGAAACTAGCTGGCGGTGTTGCAGTAATCAAAGTCGGCGCTGCGACCGAAGTTGAAATGAAAGAGAAGAAAGACCGCGTAGAAGATGCGTTACACGCAACGCGTGCTGCGGTTGAAGAGGGTGTTGTACCTGGTGGTGGTGTAGCGCTGGTTCGTGTAGCAACTAAGATTGCTTCACTTACCGCTGACAACGAAGACCAAAATCATGGTATCAACGTAGCCCTTCGCGCTATGGAAGCGCCACTTCGTCAAATCGTTTCTAACGCTGGTGATGAAGCATCTGTGGTTGTTAACGCAGTCAAAGGTGGCGAAGGTAACTACGGTTACAACGCGGCAACAGGCGAGTACAGCGACATGCTAGAGATGGGTATCCTTGACCCAACGAAAGTAACACGCTCTGCATTGCAGTTCGCAGCTTCGGTAGCCGGTCTAATGATCACCACAGAAGCGATGGTTGCTGAACTACCTAAAGAAGACGCACCAGCTGCACCAGATATGGGTGGCATGGGCGGAATGGGTGGCATGGGCGGCATGATGTAATCATCCCTCAAGCTATCTCGCTTTATAAAAACCCAGCTTCGGCTGGGTTTTTTTATGGCTGCTGAATTTAATCCCTAACCTGGCCCTGACAGCAATATTCTTCTGACGTACTGAGAGAAAGTTGAAGGCGGCAACGATTATTGGCTTAGTAACACCTATTGGTTGGGCGCTCAAAAAGTAGCGAACGTTAGACTCAAGCAATAAAAAGTCGCTGCTGCTAAATGAGAGATTCGACGAGGCAAACTGTTAAACTCAGAGGGGTTAGTTGCTGGGCGTTGACTCGATTGGGTACACAGGCTACAAATAGTTATTAATGATTACTAATTGTTACGAACTTGGCGGTGTTTTAGTAATCAAACAACACAACAAGCGGTCTATAGTAGATAGACGTACGCAATTGGAGAGTATGATGAAATCACTGAGCTACAGTTTGGCAATCGCGGCATTAGTTACATCCCTTAGTAGCTATGCTGGCGAAGCAAAAATCAAATGGCATGACTTAGACGACTACACCGATGCGCGTCCAGCTAATGAAGTAAAAGGACCGTTTCATAAGCGACTGGTTAAAAACTTTAATAAGCACTTTAGTAGAGAAGCAGAAAATCTGCCTGAAGGGTATGTGTTTAACGCTGAGATCACCAACCTCGATTTGGCCGGCGATGTGCGCTTTGGGATGAATGAGATCCGCGTGATTAAACCTATTTACATGCCTAAGATTAACTTTACTTACTCGGTCACCGATGCCGAGGGTAACGTGGTCAGTGAAGGGGAAGCGGATTTAAAAGACATGCAGTTTATGGATCGCATTCGCTCACCTCGAGCCAACGAAGCCAACTATTATGATTTTCGCTTGATAAGCTCGTGGTTTGAGAAAACATTGCTGCCTGAGCTGGGTATCGAGCCGAAGAAAGCCTATCGCTAGCGACTAGCACTCTTTAATTAAGGCAAAGTTAGGCGCCCAATGGGCGCTTTTTCTTTTTGATCTTAACTTGATCTTTTTTATTTAAGAATGTACATTCTTAAAAACGCTAAGCAGAGAACAACCTATGGCACGAACCAGAGAATTTGATGTAAGTGAAGCCCTGCGCAAGGCAACTATTATGTTTTGGCGCCAAGGTTACCGCGATACATCAATGGAGCAGTTGGTTAAAGCAACAGGTGTGAGTAGGTATGGTTTTTACCAAGAATTTGGTAACAAGAAAGAACTGTTCAAACGGTGTTTGCAAGAGTATTCCCTCAGCAAAATTAGCCCGGGGTTAAAGCGCATTGCGCAGAGTGATGGTGAGCTTGAAGACCTACGCTGTTTTTTCTCCATGTACAGCGAGAACATTGCAGAGCATGGCGCTAATGGCTGTCTTATTTGCAATACAGCTACCGAGATTGGTGAAACAGATATGGATGTGAACAGCATTGTGCGTGATATTTATGCCAAGCTAACCGCACAGTTTCAGCATTTTATTGAGCGAGCTCAAGCACGTAGCGAAGTACGCCAGGAGCTCAGTGCATTTGATTTAAGCGTGTGCTTACTCGGTGTGTTGCAAGGCGTAGCAGTGATGGCTCGCAGTGATTTTCATCGTGACACATTACGGCAATATTTGACGACTATATTCGACATGATGGCTGAACCCGAATAAGGTACTGTGCTATTATGAAAATAAAGAGCCTCACTTGAGGCGTTATTTTTTACTATTATCAGAATGTGCGTTCTGTTATAAGGAGTGATAATGAACCACTTTATTAGCAACTTAGCCCTGCGGTGGGGGCAGTGCGTGACACGCTACCCTTGGCTATTGCTTATTGTCAGTGTGCTGATTTGCATCGCACTGGCAATAGGAGCTAAAGGGCTCACTTTCTCGAACGACTACCGGGCGTTTTTCAGCCCTGAGAACCCAGAGCTCGTTGCCTTTGAGAACTTCCAAGACAAATACAGTAAAAATGACAACATTCTGATCGTCGTGCACGACGAGCAAAGCCAAGGGTTAACGCCTAATCATGCGAAGGTGGTGGAGCAGCTCACCGAACAGGCGTGGAAAACCCCTTTTGCGAGTCGTGTCGATTCTATCACTAATTTCCAACATACCTATGCTGAGCAAGACGACCTTATCGTCGCCGATCTGATCAAAAATGCCGAGCAATTATCTTGGCCAGCGTTGCAAGAAAAAGCACGCATAGCCCTTGATGAGCCGCTACTGGCCAACCGGTTGATTGCCAACAATGGCCGCACCTCGGGTATTAATATTACCGTGCAATATCCAGGGGAGTCTTTGGCGGAAGTGCCAAAAGCGGTGAATTATGTGCGCGATTTAGTGGCGCAAATGAAGAAGCAGCACCCTGAGCTTACCTTTGCTATTAGTGGCATCTCTATGCTCAACAACGCCTTTAGTGAGGCTGGGCAAACCGATGCGCAAACCCTCACGCCGATTATGTACCTAGTGCTCATCGTGGTGATGTATATGAGCCTGCGCAGTATTCCCGGTACCATTGCTGCGGTGGGCGTAGTGATCCTTGCCAGTGCTGCGGCCATGGGCCTAACTGGCTATATCGGCATAGAGCTTACGCCTATCTCCATTACCGCACCGACCATAATTCTCACCTTGGCCATTGCCGATAGCATCCACGTGCTGTTGTCTTACGCAAGCGCGCGAAGAGAGGGCATGGACAAGCTCGCTGCAATTAAAGAGAGCTTACGGGTCAATTTTGTTGCCGTGTCCATTACCAGCATCACCACCATCGTTGGTTTTTTAACCTTAAATATGTCTGATGCGCCGCCATTTGCTGATTTAGGGAACATCACCGCGATGGGTATCGCCGCAGCTTGGTTGCTCTCACTGGTATTCCTGCCTTGTTTACTGACTATTTTGCCGGATAAAAAAACCTATAAGAAAAAGCGCAACGGGCTGAATGTGTGGTTAGGGCGCTTTGGTAATCAGGTCGCGAAAAAGTATCGAATGATTATTGCTGCGACAGTGCTACTGAGCATTGGCTGTGGCTTGGCTATTCCGCAAATTGAGCTCAATGACGAGTTCGTAAACTACTTTGATCAGCGCGTTGAGTTTCGTCGCGATACCGACTTCACCATGGAGCACTTAACAGGCATTTATGTAGTGGAGTTTGACATTCAAAGTGGTGAAAGTGGCGGCGTCAGTAAACCCGAGTACCAGCAGGGACTGGCAGATTTCACCACGTGGTTACGTCAACAGCCAGAAGTAGTCCATGTGTATAGCTACACCGACATCATTAAACGCTTAAATAAGAATATGCATCAGGATAACGAGGCGCTATATCGCTTGCCTGATAATCGCCAGTTAGCGGCGCAGTATCTGTTGCTGTACGAGATGTCACTGCCCTTTGGCCTCGATTTAACCGACCGCGTCAGTATGGATAAATCGGCTTCACGGTTAAGCCTGACGTTAGATAACCTGTCTACTGCAGAAATTCAGGCCTTTATTGAGCGCGCTGAAGGCTGGCTGCAAAGCAACACGCCAGCGGCGATGCATGCCAAAGCCACTGGCGCTACGGTGATGTTTTCACATATTTTCCAACGTAACGCACAAAGCATGCTCAGTGGTAATGCCATTGCCATCATCGCGATTTGCCTGATTATGATCCTCACCTTACGTAGCCTTAAGTACGGTTTCTTAAGCTTGATCCCCAATACCATTCCGATGTTGTTCACCTTTGGCGTGTGGGCACTGTTAGTGGGGCAAGTGGGGGTTGCGGCAGCCACAGTGACCTCCACTTCGTTAGGGATCATTGTCGATAACACCGTGCACTTCCTCAGCAAGTACCTAAGAGCTCGGCGAGAGCGCGACCTCACACCGCAAGCGGCCATTGAATATGCGTTTACCACTGTCGGAGAGGCCATCTTCGTGACCACCTTAATTTTAGCGGGCGGCTTTATGGTGCTGGCTTACTCCACCTTTATGATCAACGCGCAAATGGGCATGTTAACGGCGCTGGCCATTGTTATGGCACTGATCATTGATTTCTTATTACTCCCGGCGCTGCTCATACTTGTTGCACGCCCGTCTACCTCATCTCAACCGAGTCTTTCAGCTATTAAGGAGAACCCGCATGAAGCCATTAATTCCTAGTGCTTTTGCCATGCTATCGGCAGTCACATTTATCACCCCTGTTTGGGCTGCAACTGCTTCCAGTGATGCGCAACAACGAGGCTATGAAATCGCGGCACAAAGTGACCGCTCCGATCGCGGCTTTGGCGTCAGTCGTGTCGATGTCATGATGCACCTTGAAGATGCCAGCGGGCGTAAATCGAGTCGCAGCTTAAGCATGCTCACCAAAGAAGTGGCCGACGAAGATAAAGGCGATAAAAGCCTTATTGTCTTTAACTCCCCAGCCGATGTACAAGACACCAAGCTGTTATCGCATGCGCAAATACTGGAGCCAGACGATCAATGGCTTTATCTTCCAGCGCTAAAACGCGTAAAGCGCATTTCTTCGGCGAATAAATCGGGCCCCTTTGTGGGCAGTGAGTTTGCTTTTGAAGATTTTACCGCCCAAGAGCTCAATAAGTACGAATATCGCTATATTGATGAGCAGCAATGCGGTGAGTTCACCTGTGCGGTGGTCGACCGTATTCCCAAGTATGAAAATTCTGGTTATACCCGCCAGCGCGCCTTAATCGATTTAAGTCATTACCAGGTGCGCAAAATCGACTTTTATGACCGTAAAGAAGCCCATCTTAAAACCCTGACATTGTCTGATTATCAGTACTATCAAGACAAATTCTGGCGACCACAAACTATGCATATGGAAAACCATCAAAGCGGTAAAAAAACCACCTTGGTGTTCTCTGATTACGATTTCTCTGTGCGCTTAAGTAATCGCGATTTTGTTAAATCGTCATTGAAGTAAGGATGTAGTGATGTTCAGGAAGGGGTGGCTATTGCTCTGTGTGTTTGCGCCTTGCGTATATGGTCAATGGCAAATAACGCCTGCGGTAGAGCTCGGCGCCCGGCAATACAATAGTGATAGCGCTCGGGCTCAGCAAACGCATAACTTTGCTTGGGACCCAAGGCTATGGCTTGAGCTTGATTACCGCTCCCGCGCCTCGGGTATACAAGCACATATAAAGCCGGTGGTGACTGTGGCCGCGACCAATAGCGCCCTGCCTGAATGGGATTTACAAGAGGCTTACTTACAGAAAACCTTTTATAACTGGCAGCTAAGCGCCGGTATGAACACGGTATTTTGGGGCGTCGCAGAGTCTCGTCATTTGGTGGATATTGTCAATCAGCGTATTCCTGCACGTAATTTTGAAGGCGAAGAGAAACTTGGCGAACTATTGGTGCAGGTTGACTACTTTACCGAAAACGGCACCTTATCGCTGTTATCTATGCCTTGGTTTCGCTCCCGCGATTACAGCCAACCCGATGAGCGCTTTTCATTGCCAGTGGCCATTAGCCAAGAGCGCTTTGTCGGTTTATCTGAGCACACTCGGGAATCACTGGCGCTGCGCTATGCCACGGTGCTCGATGATTGGGATGTCGGTGCTTATTTCTTCCACGGTTTAGATAAAACCCCAGCCTTTGAGATCACCGAGCAAGGCCAAGGGCAAGCCATTTACAGCGCCTTGCAGCAATGGGGCCTTGATGCGCAATACACCAGTGAGCGGTGGCTCGGTAAGCTCGAAGCGGTGCACCGCAATCATGATTACGGTGGTAATAGCTGGGCTTACACCTTAGGGGGAGAATATTACTTTTATGGGGTGGCGGGCAGCAGTAAAGATCTCAGTCTGTTGCTGGAGCTGCACCGCGACACCGACGCCGAGGCTCGGGAAAATCAAATATATCGTAATAGCAGCTTTGTAGGCTCTCGCCTCGCTTGGAACGACACCGATGCCACCACCTTGTTATTGGGAGCCCTTATCGATAATGGCGGCGATTCCATCGCTATTAAGGGCGAATTCGAAACCCGTATTCATAGTCAGTTGAGTCTTGATATTGAGGCCCGGATGTTTGTTGATCAACAGCCACAGCAGCCGCTTTACCTCTACCGAGATGATGACTTTATAGAAGTAAGATTGACCTATTACCTGTAAGGAGCATGTATGGTAAGTCAGTATAGTGATGTTGTGATCATCGGTGGTTCAATGGCTGGTGGTTGCTTAGCACGACAATTAAAACTAAAACACCCCGAGCTATCGGTCACCGTGTTAGAGCGCAAAAAGTCATTTAATTCTTGGGTCGGGGAATCAACCCTAGAATCGTTTTGGGATTATGCCGCCAGTGATCTACAACTGGGCTTTTACCTAGACACCAACCATTTGTACAAACATGGTTTGCGATTTTTCTTCGACAGCGTCGACCGTGATCTCAATGTCGAGGAAATGAGTGAGCTTGGGCGCACCTGGTATCACGGTATTCCGGCGCACCAAATTGATCGTGCTAAGTTTGATAACGACCTAGTGCGCTTTAACCGAGATATTGGTGTGGACGTTTTACTGGGTGAGACGGTCAGCGATATCGAACTCGATGGCGAGCATGGTCACAGCGTGAAAACCGCAGACAAATCCTTTCGCTGTCGTTATTTAGTCGATGCCGCCGGGTTTGCTGCGCCGCTGGGTAAAAAGCTGGATTTAATCGAGTCGCAAGATCATCGCCACTCTGTGAGCTCAGCTTGGGCGAGGTTTAAGTTTACCACGCCACTCGATAGCCTGGGCAGTGAGCAGTGGCGTGCACGTACCAACTTTACCACCCGCGCATTAGCGACCAACCACTTTATGTATAAAGGGTATTGGTTATGGCTCATTCCATTGGATGAGCACACTGTCAGTATCGGTGTAACCGCTAAAAATACCGATGTCAGCTTAAATGTGAGAACCAGTGACGACTTCGTGGAATTTTTACGCTCGCATAAATGTATGCAGGAAATTCTGGGCAGCCACTTCGAATTGCAGGATTACAAAGCCATGAAGCGGCTATCACGGCGGGCCAAGCAGTCGTTCTCAACCGATCGTTGGTTCCTCACCGGCATGTCATCGGCCTTTTTAGACCCCTTATTGTCACCGGGCTCGGCCTATTTAACCGACGCTAATCGCATGATTGGTGAACTTATAGAGGCAGATTTAGCCGGTAACGAGGCCATGTTTGCAGGCAAAACCAAGGCCTTCAATGCCTACCTTTTAGGCTGGTTTGAGAGCTTTATGCTGCATATTACCGGGAACTACCACGGCAGCTACGAGGTGCACCGCACGCATTTTGAAGCCTTATTAATGCATTGGTTCGGCTTTATTTTACCTTCGTCCATGGCGCGCCATTTTGGTTATTGCCCGAGCATGAGTGAAATGAGCCAAGAGCAGCTGAATGAAAAAGCGCTGGCCATGGTGCAAGGGGCGGCGATTTCCCGCATTCATGAACTTAAAGATGAGTTTATCCAGCTGATCCAAGGTCAAGAGTATCGCCTTAATCGCGGTCACTTCTTTGATATAGAGCTCACCAAGTGCCGCATGAAACACGCCCATAGCCGAGGCGTCATGTTAGACGAGATGGCCATAGCCGAACTCGATAAGGCCTTATTGGAAGTCACTTATTTAGGGTTCTTACGCAGTCTGTGTGAAATTCAGCGTATGGACTTTGATGAAGAAAAAATGCCGCTAGTGGTCGAAGCAGCAATTAATGACAAGCTATCGCTTACCCACGCGATGGAATTATTTAAACACTGATACTGACAGAACAAAGAGCACAAAAATGGAAAATTTAGCAAACAACAACAGGGTTAATGCACACACGGCGGATGCCACTGCGCGGGCTATTTTAGAACTCATTTTTGCCCAGCGGCGGCTGCTACCGATTGAGCAAGATGTGGCGTTTGACGAGCAAATAGCCGGTCATTATGAAAAGGTGTTGGATTTTGTTCACCGCCAGCAGCCCATCAATATGGTGCTGCCAGCCTTTCCGGCAAAATCACCCAATCGCAACAAAACCTTGGGCTATCTGCCAGATAAAGGAGAGTTTTTTGCATTTGAGCGGCTGGTGCAATTATGTCAGCAAATTGAGGAGGTTTATGAGCCGGGTGCAAAAGTAACAATTTGCTCGGATGGGCGCGTTTTCGCCGATATTATCCATGTCAGCGACGCCCATGTCAGTGAGTATGTAAACGGCTTGCGTCGTTTTGCCAATCAACATTATCCAGATTATTTCGACTTCTTTAACCTCGAAGATGTATATGACAAGGTCAATGACTTTGCGGTATTGCGTGAGGAGCTGATGATTGAATACGGTGAAACGCTAAAATCTCTGCGTCAGCGCATTAAAACAGAGAAAGAAGCCAGCACCATGTACAAGGGCATTACCCGTTTCATGTTAGAAGATTTCTCGGGTATCGAAAAGTTTTCTCAACATAGCCGCACAGCGCTGCAAAAGGTTGCTAAAACCGCCGCTTACCGTGTTATTCAGCGCAGTAATGCGTGGGGGCGATTGTTGAAACAGGAGTTGCCTCAGGCGCTGCGATTATCGATTCACCCGCAGTATCTGGTTTCTGAGAAAATCGGCATTTCACTGGTATCACAAAACGACGTGTGGACAACGCCTTGGCACTCAGTACTCGTTAAAGATGGCGACGAGCACAGTTTGATGCCTCGGGAGCAAGCCGAGCAGCTGGGTTGTGTCTTAGTGTTCATTAATGGCCAAGCCAGCCACTATGAGCGTATGCACAGAGAGCCACAGTTATGATCAGCGAACAGGTCTCACCGGCGTGCTTCACGATTGACGCACGAGAAAGCGGTGCTAAGAAACTAGCACATTTAAACATTGCCGAACTTGAGCAAGTGATCTTGAACCAAGGTATGGTGCTGCTGCGTGGCTTTGACCCCAGCAGCGATGAGCAAATGGTGGCCTTTGCGAAAAAGCTGGGGCCGCTGCTGGCGTGGGATTTTGGCTATGTGCTGGATTTAAAAATAAACCAACAGCCGCAAAATCATATTTTTAGTCAAGGAAAGGTTGAGCTGCATTGGGATGGTGCCTTTGCAGGGGCAACGCCGCGATTTAACTTCTTTCAGTGTCTACAAAGTAGTGCCATGAGTGGTGGCGGTGAAACCACCTTTGTGAATACCTGTAGGTTGCTTGAGAGCTGTTCATCCCAGCAGTTGCAGCAGTATCAAGATAAGGTGATCCGCTATTTTGCTGAGAAAAAAGCGCATTATGGTGGGGCTATTGAGGAGCCACTGATTAGCCCGCATCCAGCGACTAAACGTCAGCGAATGCGCTTTATTGAACCCTTCAATGAGGATAATATGGCCGTTAATCCAGTGGAGACCCAGGTGCAGGGCATGTCCTCGTCGCAAGGTGACGCTTTTTTGCGTGAGCTGATAGCTCACCTATATGGCAGCGATAGCTTCTACGCCCATCAGTGGACACAAGGCGATTACTTGCTGGTGGATAACCATGCCATGTTGCATGGTCGCCACCGCTTTCAAGGTGAAGGGTTAACGCGACACCTTAAGCGTGTTCATATTTTGTAACGAGCAACCAATAACGATGAAAAGAGCTTATCTTTACCCCACTTTACTGACGCTATTTTTTATAGCGTGGAGTTCAGCATTTGCGACGCAGTTCAGTGTCACTGATGCTGTGCATAACTGGGGAACATCGTTGACTATGGTATTAGGATCCTTTGTCGCAGGTGCGACGCCCTTAGGTGGCGGAGCTGTTGCTTTTCCGGTCTTCACTAAGTTATTCGGGTTTGAAGCACACAGCGCAAAGGTCTTCTCATTGGCGATTCAGTCTGTGGGAATGACCTTTGCCACCATTTTTTTTGTTTCTCGCGGGGTCCGCATATATTGGTCACTGCTGGCGCGATTAATGCCCTTTGCGTTATTTGGTTTAGCGTGTGGGTTTTCATTATCGGTTGACGGTGAACCTCTTAAGATCACCTTTAGTTTCTTGCTATTGGCTTGTAGTTACTTATTGATGCAGCGCTGTGATACGCGGTTGCTGCAGTGGCGAAACAGCTGGTCGCTGTATCTTATCGCCACACTGGGCGGGTTACTCTCGGCATATATTGGCGCCGGAGCTGATACCTTGCTGTTTTTCTACCTGGTATTGCGGCAAAAGTTCGATGCTAAAGCACTGATCCCAACCACAGTGTGTTTTATGGCGATACTTTCTGTGACTGGCAGTGTACTGCTCATTTTACAAGGGCAGCTAAGCGGCGCTCATGTGGCCTTTGAACCGTGGTTTTTCGCCGCTCCCGTGGTCGCCATAGGCGCACCGCTAGGAGGGTATGTAATGAGTAAAATCAACGAAAAGTACGTATTACGCTTTATTTATGCGTTGATATTCATTGAAGTGTGCTCAACGGTGGTGATATTACAATTTTCGCTGGTATTGAAGGTGCTATTGGTGGCGGCAACGCTCGCGGTGGTTGTACTTGCATTGCGCCAACGCGGGGGCATTCTCCCTGAGCGGTGGGTGAAGGCAAAAGGCGCTTAACGCGCCGCGAGCAATGTCTCGACCTCTCCAAGGTGGGTGATGATTTTATCCGGATTAGCATCGGCGATATCCAACCCGTGGTTGTAGCCATAATTAACGCAGATCACCGGGCAGCCGGCGTTTCTGGCGGTTGCCACATCATTTTTTGAATCTCCCACATATATGCCTTCGCTAATATCAAGACTGAGATTATTTAAGGCACTAAACAGCATGGCTGGGTCTGGCTTGCGCTGGGGCAGAGTGTCACCACAGACAATGGCATCAAAGTAATCGGCAATGCCCAATGCATTTACCAGAGCATGAGTGTGGCTTTCATTTTTATTAGTGACAAGTAATAACTTTAACCCTTGCTGCTGCAGTGCTTGTAGGGTCGCTTTGGCATCAACATATAAAGTCGAGGAATCGGTCACACATTGGTTGTAAGCAGCACTGACTTTCGCCGCCGCTGCGCTAACATCAATATGTGTGGCGCCCACTTTTGCTAAGGCGCGCTCGGTGGCTTTATCAATACCGTTGCCTATCCAAGTTTGCACGTCGTCCACGGCGACTTGACCGACATGGTAATGCTCCAGCGTGGTATTAATGGCAGCGCAGATATCGGCAGCGGTATTGACTAAGGTGCCGTCTAAATCAAAGCCAACCCAAGTCAGCGAGTGAGGTAATTGCATTTTAACATCCTTGTTTTAAACAGGACTTTACTGGTCTTTAAAAGTCGCCAGCAAAGTGAGTATATGTTGCAGTTTAACCACGGTTTGTTTCAACTTTTGTTCATCAAGTTGCTCGGCTTGGGAAAGTGCCTCGACATCGGCGGCCACGTCTAATACATAGGGTTTAAAGCGCTTTGCTTCAAAGTCGAATCCCGCGTCGCGATTGAACAAGGCTTGAAACTTACCATGGCCTTCTTTTTGTAGCTGATCCAGTTTTTGATCGGCGTCTAAGGCCTGACGATAGGCGAGTTTAAGGTTTTCGTTTAACTTTTCGATAATTGCGTGCATTTTTTTCTAAAGCTTTAGAGCAGATGGCCGATATGGTACGTGGATTCATTTAAAATGTCAGGTAGCGTTATGAATATATCAGGAAGTTCACTTCCCGCCATGAGTGGAGCCGATCAAGGCGCCGAGGTTTATAGCGCGGCCCTTGCTAAGAAACGACAGCAAGCCGATGGCCAGGCTGCATTGGCGTTGATTGAGTCAGCAGGTAATGTGACCAAAGCAGCGCAGAGCCCAGCCGCCTCGACTACGGCAACCTTGGGTAATAACATTAATATCCACGTGTAATAGCAAGGCAGCGCGTCGTAAATGAACCCCAAGCAACCCGCGTTAAGCGGGTTTTTTTATGGCTCTAAATGCAGATCAATGGGGGTTTTACTGCGTTCGCCACCGACCTCACGCACCAACTTTGGCACTAAAAAGCCAGGCAGTTCGCTAAGTACCTCTGTCATGATAGTGCGGGCTTCATCATCGCTTACCTCAAAATGTGCGGCGCCTTGCACTTTGTCTAATTGGTGCAGGTAGTAGGGGAGTATCCCGGCGGCAAATAAGCTCTCACTTAAGGCGATTTGCGCAGCCGCATTGGCATTGACCTCTTTCAATAACACCGCTTGATTCAACTGCGTTACTCCCGCTTGGGTCAGCTTTTTACAGGCGTGGCTAAAAACCTCATCGACCTCGTTGGCATGATTAATATGGTGCACAAAGACTATTTGTAAGGGCGATTGGGCAAAACGCTGACATAACTGCTCGGTAATGCGTGCCGGGATGGTCACCGGCAAGCGCGAGTGAATGCGTAAACGCTTAATGTTGGGGAGTTGCTCTAGCTTATCTAAAAACCATGCCAGTGCTTCGTCTTTTGCCATGAGCGGGTCGCCACCGCTGAGGATCACTTCATTGATCTCTGAATGATTACCAATGTAGGTTAGTTTATCGGCCAAAGCGGCTTTATTGAGTTGGTTATCTTGGTACGGGAAATGACGACGAAAACAATATCGGCAGTTGATTGCGCACGCGGTTTTAAACATCAACAAGACACGGGAGCGGTATTTGTGTAATAAACCTGGCTCGTTGTTATCTTGTTCTTGCAACGGGTCGACACTGTACTGCGAGTGTTGCTGAAACTCTTGTCGTCGTGGCAGCACTTGTAATAACAAGGGGTCGCGGGCGTCACCCTTGGCCATTTTGGCGATAAAGGGGCGCGGTACTCGTAGATTAAATAAGCTTTTGGCCTCACTATCTGGTTGATACGCATCGGGGGGTAAATCCAACATACTCAGCAGTTCTTCGGGGCGAGTGACTACATCGGCTAATTCTTTTTGCCAGTTTTTATGCAAATTTACTTCGATTCTTTGTATCATTGACGGATTAATTACTCGAAAAACGGTTATTAGAGGACAAGATGGCGAATTATAGCACCAACGAATTCAAGGGTGGCCTAAAATTTATGTTGGATGGCGAGCCTTGCAGCATCCTAGAAAACGAAGTGGTTAAGCCGGGTAAAGGCCAGGCATTTAACCGCGTTCGTATCCGCAAACTGATCTCAGGTAAGGTATTAGAGAAAACCTTTAAGTCAGGCGAAAGTGTGGAAGCGGCTGATGTAATGGATACCGACCTAGCTTATCTATACACAGATGGCGAATTCTGGCACTTCATGAACAACGAGACCTTTGAGCAAATCGCTGCTGATGAAAAAGCTGTAGGCGACAACGTAAAATGGCTTGTAGAAAACGATGTGTGCACCATTACTTTATGGGACGGCAACCCGATTGCTGTAACACCACCCAACTTCGTTGAACTTGAAGTAACTGAAACCGATCCAGGCCTAAAAGGCGACACGGCTGGTACCGGTGGCAAGCCTGCTACTTTAAGTACCGGTGCCGTGGTACGTGTTCCTTTGTTCATCCAAATTGGTGAAGTGATCAAGGTTGATACCCGCTCAGCTGAGTACGTGGGTCGCGTAAAATAAGCACCTTATACGTGTATATCCCAGCCCGGGCAGCCGCGCTGGGATTTTTTATGGGAGATTTTTGTGATGTGGCAGCCCAGTGCCGATATTCATACTTTGCAGCAGCGCGCTAAGCTCATTCAGCAGATTAGGCATTTCTTTTATCAACGTGATGTGATGGAGGTGGATACCCCGTCGCTAAGCAAGGCGTCAGTGAGTGATGAACACTTACATAGCTTTGCCACACGGTTTGTGGGCCAAGGCTATGCCGAGGGCTTGCCACTGTATTTACAAACCTCTCCCGAATATGCGATGAAGCGCCTTCTTGCAGCAGGCAGTGGGGCTATTTTCCAAATCTGTAAAGCCTTTCGTAACGAGGAAAATGGCCGTCATCATAACCCTGAGTTCACTATGCTTGAGTGGTATCGTCCAGGCTTTGATGAGTTTGACCTTATGGCTGAAATCGACGAATTGATGCAACAGCTACTGGATTGTGAAAAAGCCCAATATATAAGCTACCAGCAGGTGTTTATACAGGTGCTGGGTGTGGATCCGTTAACGGCAAGTTTGCGTGAATTAAAGCAGCTTGCAAGCACTCATGGCTTTGCCGATATCGCCGCGAATGAAGAAGAGGCTGACACTTTATTACAGCTGCTATTTTGCATGGTGATAGAGCCGACGATTGGCCAGCAACAGCCGTGTTTTGTGTATCACTTTCCGGCCTCGCAAGCGGCACTAGCGCGTCTTCATGAGCAAGACCCACGCGTTGCCGGGCGTTTTGAGCTGTATTACCAAGGGCAAGAGCTCGCTAATGGCTTTAATGAGCTGACCGACGCCAATGAACAGCGCCAGCGTTTTGCCAATGACAACAACAAACGTATTGCCAAAGGTCTTGAGCCCGTAGCCTTGGATGAAAACTTATTAGCAGCACTGGATGCTGGCCTACCACAATGTGCCGGAGTCGCCCTCGGAGTGGATCGTCTCGTGATGATTGCCTGCGGCAAAAAGCATATTCGCGAAGTGCTTAGTTTCGACATTGAACGCGCCTAACCTCAAATTGTTGTCGGCAAGGCTTCAGCCTTGCAAAGCTCGTGATTGGGCTAAAGCCCAACCCACAGGTTCAGGGTCGGTGTGTTGTAGGCAAGGCTCTAGCCTTGCAAAGCTCGGGATTGGGCTAAAGCCCAACCCACAGGTTCAGGGTCGATGTGTTGTAGGCAAGGCTTCAGCCTCGCAAAGCACGGGATTGGGCTAAAGCCCAACCCACAAAGTTTCAACAGGTTCGTTGTAGGCAAGGCTTCAGCCTTGCAAAGCACGGGATTGGGCTAAAAGCCTAACCTACAGGCTCAGGGTAGGTGTGTTGTAGGCAAGGCTTTAGCCTTGCAAAGCACGGGATTGGACTAAAGCCCAACCCACAAAGTTCCACTGGTTTGTTGTAGGCAAGGCTTCAGCCTTGCAATCTATAAATAAACCGAATTCCAGTACGGATATAATCGCACACTAGAGACAATCCCTTTTCGCAATGGGTTGGCAACGATGTACCTGGCTATGTGAATGCGCTGCTCATCCTCACGCAAAGCGTGGTCATAAAACCCGCTTTGCCAAACTTTACCGCGACGCTGTAATTGACGATTAACCATGGCTGCGGTGCAACCTTTTAGGTGCCGTATACAAGCGCTAAGATCGCTATGGTGCAGTAACACAAGCCCATGAAAGTGGTCTGGCATTAAGACCCAGGTTAACCATTGGCAGCCGCAAGCCTGCTCATTCGTTGTAATCGTGGTGCAAAATAGCTGTGCTAGTTTCGCAGAGGCAAAAAATGGTGTGCGTTTGTAACAACAAAAAGTAATAAAATACTCGCGGTGAATTTGCGAATAACGTCCTTTTAATAAATCACTATAAGGCATATTCAGCTCCTTTGAATATGGTGGACATTCAATTATAGCTCGAGAGTTACAAGGTTGCCTGTGTTGGGATGAAGGTGCTATTGGGCTAAAGCCCAACCTACAGGTTCAGGATCGGTGTGTTGTAGGCAAGGTTTCAGCCTTGCAAAGCTAAGGATTGGGCTAAAGCCCAACCTACAAGTTCAGGGTCGGTGTGTTGTAGGCAAGGCTCTAGCCTTGCAAAACGCGTGATTGGGCTAAAGCCCAACCTACAAGTTCAGGGTCGGTGTGTTGTAGACAAGGCTTCAGCCTTGCAAAGCAAGGGATTGGGCTAAAGCCCAACCTACAGGTGTAGGTTGGTGTGTTGTAGGCAAGGCTTCAGCCTTGCAAAGCTCGGGATTGGGCTAAAGCCCAACCCACAGGTTCAGGGTCGGTGTGTTGTAGGCAAGGCTTCAGCCTTGCAAAGCTCGGGATTGGGCTAAAGCTCAACCTACAAGTTCAGGGTCGGTGTATTGTAGGCAAGGCTTTAGCCTTGCAAAGCACGGGATTGGGCTAAAGCCCAACCTACAGTTTCAGGGTAGGTGTGTTGTAGGCAAGACTTTAGCCTTGCAAGCTATTGGGCACAATATTGGCGTAATACGGAATAAAAAAGCGCTGATAGCTGTTTGATTTAAATAAGGAATACAAATGAGAAAGAAAAGAATGGGGCGACTGATGGGACTTGAACCCACGACAACCGGAATCACAATCCAGGGCTCTACCAACTGAGCTACAGCCGCCACAAAGGGGATACACCACCTCGTGATGTGTGGCGCGCATAATACATAGTTTCCGCCACCTTGTGAAGTGTAAATTTAAGATAATTATTCGTTCGCTGCAAATTTGTTCAGTGAACACAATGAAAGCCGCTTAACCACGGAGTATTACAGCACGAAAAGCATATGCTAGGCTTATTGTTGCTTGAGTTGCACTAATGTTCAGTTGGCGTTTAGGTTCGGCTTGAGAAAATAATAGATTAGGTACTTTACGGCGCATAGGTACAAAGCATAAAGTTGTAAGGTGTCATGGGCTATCAGCATATAATTAGGAGCGCTAATGGAAGCAATAACAAACTGGCTGTCGGAAAACTCCGGACTGCTCACTCACTACGCCATTCAATTTGTTTTGGCACTGATTGTCTTTTTGGTCGGTATGCGCCTTGCTAAGTGGTGTAGCAAGCTGACTGAAAAAGGTTTTGCCAAGCGTAAGGTAGACAAAGCGGTTGGCTCATTCTGTGGCAACATCATTTATGCCTTGGTGTTCATCGCTACTATTTTAATGGCGCTATCACAAGTAGGTGTTGAGACCACTTCCTTTATTGCTATTCTAGGTGCGGCGGGCTTGGCCGTAGGTCTGGCATTGCAAGGGTCGCTTTCTAATTTTGCCTCGGGTGTGCTGATCATTATTTTGCGTCCATTTAAATCAGGTGACTACATCGAAGCAGGCGGTAAAGCAGGAAGCGTTCGTAAAATTGAAATCTTCTCTACCGAGCTCAATACACCAGACAATAAAATTATCGTGATGCCTAATTCATCGATTATGTCTGGCGCCATAGTAAACTACTCACGTGAGAAAACGCGTCGTATCGACTTGGTTATTGGCGTGAGCTACGATGCCGACCTTAAAAAGACCAAAGAAGTTTTAAAATCAGTGCTTGATGCTGAATCAAGGCTGTTAAAAGAGCCAGAATACACGGTGGCCGTGAACGAACTGGCTGATTCAAGTGTGAACTTTGTGGTTCGCCCTTGGGTAAACACCGTTGACTATTGGCCAACGTATTTTGATTTGATGGAAAACATCAAAATTGCATTAGATGACAACGACATCGGTATTCCATATCCACAAATGGATGTGCATTTACATAAAACCAGCGAATAAACTAGGGGAACCGCGCTGACATGAAATTGAAGTATTTATCTGTTCTCGTTGCTGCAGGCGTAGCAACGAGCGCTGTGGCTAGCGAAAAAAAGACTTGGGAAGCCAACGCTGAGCTAGGTGCCATTATCACCAGTGGTAATACCGAAACAACTACATTCAAGGGCGCTTTAAACGTAAAGCACAACCTTGAAAACTGGAATAACGAGTACAAGCTCGACGGCATCTATAAAGAAGACGAAGTCGAGAAAGACAACGGTACTAAAGTAACTGAGCGCACTAACGAAAAGTATTTTGCATCGGCGCAGGGTAACTACAAGCTCAACGAGGAAAACGCGCACTTATTCGTGTACGGCTCCTACTTAAGTGACTACTTTGGCGCTTACCGCCAAGAAGCAGTGGTCTCTGGCGGTTACGGTTTGCGTTTGCTCGATACCGACACCATGGTGCTCAATGCGGAAATTGGTCCGGGTTATAAGTATTTCCAATACCCAGACGATAGCACCGAAGTAGGCGATGACGGTGAGTTACTGGCTGACGAGTGGGAAGGTGAAGTGATCGCCCTAGCAAAGGCTGATTACACTTGGCAAATCTCCGAGGGTGCCAAATTTACTCAGCTAGTTGCGATGGAATACGGTAGTACCAACACTAAAACCCGTTCAGAAACAGCGCTATTAACTAAAATTAATGGCTCTTTGCAAATGAAAGTGGGCTTTAACGTCACTCATAACTCCGATGTGGCGGATGACAAAGAAAACACTGACACCGAAACCGCGTTAACCTTGGTGTATAACTTTTAACAAGGCGTGAGTTCACATACATACAGTGAGCACTTAATCATGTTCACTGTATGCATCTTCAATCGTTTTCTTGAACTTCTCGTATAGGTTATCCCGAGAAAACTGTCCGTGACTCAGATCTTGACAAGCTTTCACCGCGCTTGTGTATTTTTCTGAGTTGGCTAAGAAGGATTCAATTTTATCCACTGAGTCTTTCAAATCATTGTTCAGTACTAAACCACAACCAGACTCCTCTATGAAGTCTTTTTGCCAACCTGCATAATTAATGGCAATAGGAGTCTGCGAAGCTAAAGCATCAAAGAGCTTGTTCGCTGAGTTGTTCCACATCTCAGGTACAGGGCCAAACAAGCTCAAGCTCAGATCCGCCGCAGAATATAGCTTTATCACTTCTTGTTTCGCGATAGGGTCTAAGATGTATAAGTTATTTTCATAAACTCCCAGCTCTTTAGCTTTTGCAATAACATCGGCTTTACACATCCCGTTGCCAATGGCAACAAAGCATAAATCATCATAGGAACGAGCCGCATGGGCTAAATGGGCGATATATTCAACATCATTTATAAGACCAAAGGTGCCTGCGTAGATGATAAGCTTGCGTTCACCAACAAAACTTAACTTTTGCTGCTTATAAGCTACACCTTCTTGATTGGGAATATTAAATAATGAAACGTCGCAACTATTTGGAATGCAGGTCGTTTTTGATTCTGGGTAGCCAGTTCGCACTATGCCTGCTTGCATACCAGGAGAAAGCGCGACGACTCTTCTAGAGTTTCGATAAATACAAGCTTCAAACCACTTAAGTAGCTTAATAAGTAGTGGATTTTTAATAACACCTACGGCAACTGGTAGCTCAGGCCACAAGTCTCTGACCTCAAAAACCAAAGGGAGCTTTTTGAGCTTTTTCAAAAGAAGTGCAGGTAAGCCTATGGTGAGTGGAGTGCTAGTAGCAAAAACGAGATCAGTTTTTATAGAAAAACTCTTAAAAATTGAAACGCTGGAAAAGCGTAAAAATTTGAGAATTCGCGCTACAAAACTGTCTGTATTGGAGTAAGGCAAGTGATAAACATGTAATTTAATACCCTCTATATGTAACTCGTTCCATCCTCGCTTAAATTCGTATACCTCATTTAAGAAGGCCGAGGAAGTAACAAACTCTACGGTATAGCCATCTTGAACTAACCTACGAGCCATCTCATAAGATCGTGTTCCACCGTTACTTTTTGGAGTAGCGAAGTATTGGTGAAGATATAAAATGTGCATAATTTAGAGGGGAATTTACAAGAATAACGGGGGATTATACCCTAACGGTGAAAAGTCTCTACCTTAGGTAACAATTAAGGTTTTCAAAATTACATAACTTTAGATACAATCCTTTGCCGGTTTTGCGCCACACATGATGGGAGAGTAATGTGTATCGATTGTTAAGTAGCTTTTTTGTAGTTTTCCTCGTTCTGAGTTCTTTTAATGTTTCTCAGGCAGCGCCTCAGATCAGTCAGTCTCAATTGGAGATGTTTAAAAAGCTGCCAAAGTCTCAGCAAGAAGCACTAGCAAAAAAGTACGGTGTTGATATAGACACCATACTTTCTCCTGGGCAAAACAAAGATCAAGGCACCAAAGAATTCGATTATACGCCTCACCAAAAACAGACAGAGCAAGAATCGGAAACCAGCCTCTTCCCTGAAGACGATTATTACAAACCGGAAGAGTTAGAACTTAAGCGATTTGGAGAAGAGTTCTTTCAGCCGGATATTTCTAATATTACAACGGCCACCGTACAATCTTCTCCTAACGATTACCTTATCTCTATAGGTGATGAGCTCTCTATTACGCTTTTTGGTAAACAGAATGAGCAACACTCCGTCGTTGTTGACAACAATGGTTCAGTGGTTGTTCCTAGCTTAGAGCCGATTAACGTAATCGGGTTATCGTTAGCTGAAGTTAAAGAGTTGGTGGCACAGCAGGTTGAAACCCAGCTTATCGGTGTTAAGTCTCTTGTTTCAATATCTCAGTTACAACCCATCAAGGTATACATCTCCGGTGAAGTTGTAAAACCCGGTCCCTACGTTTTGCCTCCGTTATCGACAATTAGTACAGCAATTAGTTTTGCTGGCGGCATCAGTGAAGTTGGCTCCTACAGAGAAGTATCGGTAAAACGTAACGGCGAATTAGTCGCTGAGTTTGACTTGTATGACTTATTGGTTGAAGGCTCGAATGCAGACGATATCACTTTACGTACAGGCGACGTGGTTTTAGTACCAACGGTTAAGAAACTTGTAAACGTTGAGGGGAGTATCAAAAGAGAGGCGATATATGAGCTTAGCTCGGGTGAAACCTTGGCTGATGCAATCGCTTATGCTGGTGGCTTCTCTCACCAAGCCTATACTGACTCAATACGCATACATAGTTCTAGTGGTTCTGGTTCAAAGGTGATTAAAAATGTAGCCAGAAAAAACTTAGGGAAATTTGAACTAGCTGATGGAGATCAGGTTTTTGTCCCAGAGAAAACAGATAAAGCGTCAAATTCTATCTATCTCATCGGTGCATCTTCAAGACCCGGTCAATATCAATGGTATGAGGGAATCAGATTATCAGACTTGCTAGGAGACCCTAATATTAGTCTTCTTCCCAATGCTGACCTCAATTATGGTTTGGTTGTGCGTTCTCAAGACAATGGCAATGTCGTTATTAAGCAGTTCTCACCTATCAATATATTAGATAGTGACGAGCAGAATCACGAACTGAAACCCCATGATCAAGTTGTTATATTTAGTAGCTTTGAGTTGAAGCAGCAAGAACTTGCACAGTTACGCAAAAAGGCGTTAACAAAACAAGAACTCAAGAATTTACAGAATCGACTGCGTTGGGATGAGTATAAGCAATACAAGTTTGAACAATACACTGCTAAGAAAGAGCAGGCGACTTTTGGCGAAGAGCTAGAAGTTACTTCTAAAAAACTATCAAAACAAGATTTAGAAGTATTTGTAACCAACAAATATCCTATCTATTTAAGCTCGTTGCAAGAAGACGTAAATGAATTCAATTCTGTCGATGAAGCAAAGGAATTTATAGAAAATGAGCTGACTGTGTTCAGCCGTTCTAAGCTGCTTTCTCCTATTTTAGACAAGCTAGCTACACAGGGGGGTCAAGGACAACCTGCAAGCATCGTCGAAATCTCGGGTAGTGTGAAGTACCCAGGTTTATACCCTATTTCTGAAAGCGCCACAGTAAAAGATGTTGTGAAGGCAGCTGGGGGGTTACTAGAGGGGACGTACCTTGAGCAAGCCGAGATCACAAGAATTCAAACCGCAGGCAAAGTCAATGTTGAAAACGTAACCTTTTCGCTGAAAAACGCATTGTCGTCTAAAGCTTCAGACTATGAGCTTCAGGGACGAGATTATATCAACATTTTCAAAGCGCCAAACTGGCAAGAAAACCAAGTTGTAGAACTAGTCGGAGAGGTTTTACTACCGGGTAAATATACTATAAAGCGCGGGGAAACTCTTAAGAGTGTCATTGAGAGAGCGGGCGGATTTACAGAATATGCGCAACCTAATGCCGCAGTGTTTACTCGAGAATCACTCAAAGAGCAAGAGCAAAAGTATCTTCAGGACTTATCTGAGGCCCTTCGCCGCGAGGTGATTACTAATAACCTAAATACAAGTGATAGCATACTCTCTACCGGTAGCGAGGGGCTAAATGACCTAATCCAACAACTATCAGAAACAGAAGCTGTTGGCCGTCTGATAATCGATTTAGATGAAGTGATGAGCGGGGATACTCGTCTCGTCCTTGAGAATATGGACACCTTATATGTTCCAACAGAGCGTCAATCTGTGAATGTGATTGGTGAAGTCTACGTGGCTACTTCTCACCTCTTTAAGCCGGGGTATGGAATAGATGAATACATCAACCTCAGCGGTGGTTATAAAGACAAAGCTGCTATGGAAAAAGTTTATGTAATTAAGGCCAACGGTCAGGTGGTAGTACCTGAGCAAAAGTCTTGGTTCTCGAAGGGTGGAGCTGAAGAACAAATAGCTGCAGGCGATACCATCGTGGTGCCTTTAGATAGCGCTTACAAAGATAACTTGACGCTGTGGACACAAGTAACTCAGATCGTTTATCAGTTAGGTGTTGCAGTAGCAGCAGTAGGGAGCTTGTAATGTCAGAAAGTGTGAATAAGACTTACGAGCCAGAGGAAATACATCTCCTTGATTTGCTGTCTCGCATATGGAAAGGAAAGCTGATTGTTGTTGGAGCTGCATTTTTATTCGGTGCTATCTTCGCGGTCGTAGCTATCAATACCCCTAACATGTATAAATCTTCAATGTTGCTTGCAGCAGCTGATACGGGGGAGGGAGGGGACCTCTCTTCCCTAGCGAACAAGTTTGGCGGACTAGCATCTTTGGCTGGGGTTAACCTCGGAGGTGCGCAAGGCACAGATATCGCTTTAACAGTTGAAATCCTTAAAAGTAGGGATTTTCAAATGCAATTCATAGATAAACATCAATTAGCTGTACCTATATTCGCGGTATCAGGATGGGACTATGCCTCCGATAGTTTTCTATATGACTCGGAGCTATATGACGCGGATAAGCAAGCTTGGGTTCGGGAAGTGGAGCCGCCAAAGAAACAAGAACCGAGCTTAATTGAGCTTCGCAAGTTCATGAAGGATGAATATTTAAAAGTAGATTTTGATCAAAACTCAGGCTTAGTGGAAGTAAGTTTTTCCCATTACTCGCCATACTTTGCCAAAGAAACATTGAAAAAACTCGTCGCTTTTTTAAATGACCGAACGCGTGAGAAGGATATTAAGGAAGCTCAGAAAAGTATCGATTATCTCAATGAGGTGATCGCGGACACTCGTTTGAAAGACTTAGAAAACGTTTTTTATGAGCTTATTCAGCAGCAAGAGCAAAAGAAGATGCTAGCGAATACTCGAGAAGAGTACTCCCTTAGAGTTATCGACCCACCTATTGCGCCAGAAGAGCCAGCTTATCCCAATCGCTTTGGGCTGTTGTTATTAGGGCTATTTTTGGGTGGCTTTATAGGGGCTGTGACCTCTGTATTTCGATACTCACCGAAGAAATAAGGGGTAAGTTTTGCCCAAGCCCCTTTATCAAAGCTTAGTCTTAGCTATTCTCTACTTCTTGCTATTAGGCTACTGCCATTATGAATTTGTAGGCAAGCTTTTTGATTACATGAAGTTTAATTCTGAGCTTGACCTTCTTAAGGTGTTTGTAAGCATTATTTCTATAGTTTTAATCTATATTGTCTCTTACTCTAACCGCTTAAAGTATACGTATCTTCAGCTAGTCTATTGTCTGCTGTTAATTCCATCGCTTGTGCTATTTGCGTTTGGAGGTGGCGGGTATGATTTTTACTTGACTACCATGATGGCGTGTCTTCTGATGTTACTGGCATCAAAGCTGTTTAGACCCAAAGTAATTGTATCCCACCAAATAAATACCATTGTACTGTCAAGGTTGCTCCTGCTGATGATAGCGCTCTATCTGTTGGGGATTATTGCTCAGGGTGGTTTATCTTATCTAAACTTTAACCTTTCTAAAGTGTATGAGATTAGAGATGAAGCAAACAGTAGTTTGCATCCAGTGTTTGCTTATTTAAGCCCCATTGTAGGGAAAATATTCATACCTCTTGTCATCGTGATGTCGGTAATTCAGAAGCAGTATTTGTATGCGGCTTTAGGGGTTGCAAGTTCGATAATGGTATTTGGCTTAACGGCTCATAAATCGCCACTTATTTACCCAATACTGATATTAGCTGTTTATACTATCCCCAAGAGATTGATCGCGCGGTTATTAGCTGTTGGCGCTATTAGCCTGGTCGCAATATCGATTCTGGACTTTACTCTTAAGCAAGAGTTAGACAGCCCATTATTAGGTTGGTTTGGCTCATTAATATCGCGCCGGGCTATTTTAATTCCTTCTCACTTAAACATGCTTTATCTCGAGTTTTTTAGCAATAACCTTCATTATTACTGGGCTGACAGTCGCCTAAGCTTTGGGTTAATCGAATCTCCCTACCCAGTGACAGCAGCATTTTTGATGGGCCAAGAGATTTTTTCAGACCCTGAGCTATCAGCAAACACTGGTTGGGTCGGTTCTGGATATGCTAATGCAGGATTATTTGGGGTCGCATTTTACTCACTACTAGTTGGTGTTATTATTTCCTACTTTTCCTCTTTGGGGGAAAGATGTGGTGAACGATTCATTTTCAGTGCCACCTTCATTTTAATGATAACCATAATACTGTCAGCAGATTTAACTACCGTAATACTCACTCACGGGCTAGTAGCGTTTCTCTTAATTACGATGCTAATAAAAAGAAACGCGTTTCATTAATACTAAGAAGCTTTAAAGAGAATTTATTTTGCAAACAAATGACATGCATATTTGTCACCTTACATCCGTTCACAACCGCTCAGATACCCGCGTTTATTTGAAAATGTGTGAGAGCTTAAAGTCTGCCGGATATAAGGTATCTTTGGTTGTTGCCGATGGCCAAGGAGATGAAACCAAAGATGGTGTCAATATTTTTGATGTTGGCACAGCTTCATCTCGCTTTAGCCGCATACTTAAAATGCCAAAAGAAGTGGCTGTTAAAGGTCTTGAACTCAATGCACACGTTTACCATATGCATGACCCTGAGTTACTCACAGTAGCAAACTTACTGAAGAAAAATGGCAAAAGAGTTATTTTTGATGCTCATGAAGATTTCCCTAAGCAACTATTATCAAAGCCTTATTTATCAAAACCAGTAGCCAAGATTCTCTCTTTTGCTGCTGATAGTTATGAGAAGTATAAGGTGCCAAAACTAGATGGCATAATCGCCGCGACCCCGGTCATTCGCGACAAGTTTAAGAATATGAATAGCAATGTGATAGACATTAACAACTATCCTATTCTTGGCGAGCTTAAGCGCTCAGGCAATGTTGAGAGAGAAAGTTACTTTGCCTATGTAGGTGCATTTAGTAAAATTAGGGGAATTGTTGAACTGGCACAGGCTTTGTCGATTAATACTAGTCTCACGCTGAAAGTGGCAGGTAAGTGTCAAGAGCAAGAGACTCTGCGACAGGTAAATGAATCCCTAGGAGCTGGAAATATCGAATTTCTTGGTTCTGTAGACCGTAAAGGTGTTCAACTCCTGTTGGAAAAGGCAATTGCAGGGCTGGTTACCTTCCTACCAGAGCCGAATCATGTTGAAGCTCAACCTAACAAATTGTTTGAGTATATGTCTGCTGGTTTGCCGGTTATCGCGTCAAACTTCCCTCTGTGGCGTAATGTTGTTGAAAAACATGAATGTGGTATTTGTGTTGACCCAACAGATCCCCAGCAAATAGCGGACGCGATGCAGTTTCTGGTGGACAACCCTGAAAAAGCGAAACAAATGGGAAAAAACGGGGTCGCAGCCGTTGAGAGCAAGTATAGTTGGCAACCTGAGTTTGCCAAGCTTAAAGCATTTTATGAAAAGGTTTCACAATGAAAGTTCTTACCGTGATAGGGGCGCGGCCGCAGTTTGTTAAGGCCGCTGTAGTTTCTAAAGCTCTTAGAGAAATACCTGGTGTTAAAGAGATCATCGTTCATACGGGACAACACTTTGATGAGAATATGAGTGATATCTTCTTTACGCAAATGGAGATACCTAAACCAGATTATAATTTGGATATCAACTCTGGTTCTCATGGCGTGATGACAGGTACAATGTTGGCAGAAATAGAGTCTGTTATACAACGCGAAAAACCAGATTGGGTCCTTGTTTATGGCGATACAAATTCTACCTTAGCAGGGGCTTTGGCTGCGGTAAAACTTCATGTCAAAGTTGCTCATGTTGAAGCTGGCTTAAGAAGTTTTAACAAAAAAATGCCAGAAGAAGTGAACCGGATACTGACAGACAATATTAGTGATGTGCTGTTTTGTCCAACTAAAACGGCAATGGCAAACCTCGAGCTGGAGGGGTATGCCCAAAAGCCGGCCCAAGTCATTGAAACCGGTGATGTCATGTATGATGCTGTGCTTCATTTCAAGGATAAACCCTCTGATAATGAAGTTTTAAAGGATACTTTGGCAAAGCACAGTAAGTTTGTACTGGCTACCATACATCGCGCTGAAAACACAGATAGTGAAGAGAAGCTGCGCAGCATATTTTCTGGGTTAGAGGAAATAAACCAGCAAATTCCAATTGTTATGCCTATTCACCCGAGAACAAAGCAGAAATTAGCCGAGCATAATATCAGCACCAATATTGATCTGATTGCTCCTGTTGGTTACGTCGAAATGTTAAAGCTCATTAATGCAAGTAGCTTTGTTGTAACCGACAGCGGTGGCCTACAAAAAGAAGCGTATTTTTTAGGGCGTGAGTGTATTACTGCACGGGAAGAGACTGAGTGGGTTGAGCTTGTTGAAGCAGGTATAAACACTCTGGTCGGCTCTGATACTCAAGCAATGATCAAAAAGGCATCCCAGATTATCAATAGCGCAGGAATAGACAATCAAGGCCAGCTTTATGGAAATGGCTCAAGCGCAAAGGAAATAGCAAAGTTTTTAGCAGGTAACCATGAATAATAAAGAGCAATTAATCTCTCGTTTTGAGTCACGTTCAGCAACAATAGGTATTGTTGGCCTGGGTTATGTTGGTTTGCCTCTACTTTTGAGGTATAGCTCCATAGGCTTTAATGTGATCGGTATCGATATAGACCCCAATAAAGTCGAGCAGATAAACTCCGGTAAAAGCTACATAGAGCACATCGCTTCAGATGCGATAGCAGCAGCGGTCACTGGCGGAGCTGTCGCTACTTCAGACTTTGCTCAAGCTGCGAAGTGTGATGCCATTATTTTATGTGTTCCTACTCCGCTTAATAAATACCGAGAGCCGGATTTAAGTTACGTCACATCGACGATGGACTCATTACTGCCACACCTTATATCGGGACAGGTGTTATCTCTTGAGAGCACCACTTATCCTGGAACTACCGAGGAAGAGTTGCTTCCTCGGATTGAAAAGTGTGGGTTTACAGTGGGAGACAACTATTTCTTAATATACTCACCAGAGCGCGAAGACCCAGGCAACCCCGATTTTCAAACTAATACAATCCCAAAAATTTGTGGCGGTCATACCAAAGAATGCACAGAAGTCGGTATATCGTTGTACTCACCTGCTATTGATAGTGTGGTGCCTGTTAGCTCCACTAAAGTGGCTGAAATGACGAAGCTACTCGAGAATATTCACCGAGCAGTGAATATTGGCTTAGTCAATGAAATGAAAGTAGTCGCTGATCGTATGGGAGTAGACATTTTTGAGGTGGTTGACGCTGCAGCGACAAAACCTTTTGGCTTTACTCCTTATTATCCAGGACCAGGTTTAGGCGGCCATTGTATCCCTATAGACCCATTCTACCTGACTTGGAAAGCCAGAGAGTATGGTTTACATACCCGCTTTATTGAGCTCTCTGGTGAAGTGAATCAGGCCATGCCAGAGTACGTTGTTAGTAAACTGATGGATGGTCTAAATGACTCCGGTAAAGCGCTCAAAGGGAGCAAAGTACTGGTCTTAGGGATCGCATATAAGAAGAATGTTGATGACATGCGTGAATCTCCTTCCGTGGAAATCATGGAGCTCCTAAGAGCAAAAGGGTGCGATGTATCTTACAGCGATCCTCATGTTCATGAATTTCCACGAATGCGTGAGCATGATTTTGATTTACGCTCTGAAGAACTAACAGCTGAGTCGTTGAGTGAGGTTGATGCTGTCGTATTGGCAACCGATCACGATAAGTTCGATTATGAATTGATCCTCGAACACGCTCCTTTAATCGTTGACACACGTGGCAAATATAGAAGTGCCTCGCAGAAAGTTATAAAGGCCTAAACCATGAAAAGATTCGCACTAATCGGAGCTGCCGGATACATTGCTCCTCGCCATCTCAAGGCTATCAAAGAAACCGGTAACGAATTGGTTGTTGCCATGGATACTAATGACTCTGTGGGCATAATGGATAGCCACTTTCCCGAGGCCGAGTTCTTTACTGAATTTGAGGACTTTACCGCCTTCGTTGAAGATCAAAGTATGCAGGGCAAAAAGCTTGATTATATTGCTATTTGTAGCCCTAATTACCTCCACGCGCCACACATGAAGTATGCCTTAAAAAATGGTATAGACGTTATTTGTGAAAAGCCTTTAGTACTTAATTCTGCGGATATGGATATCTTGAAAGAGTATGAGGAGAAATACAGTGCACAAGTTAACTCGATACTTCAGCTAAGGTTGCACCCTGCGATTATCGCGTTAAAAGAGAAAGTCGCAGCCGCACCCGCTGATCATATCTTTGATGTTGACCTTACCTATATGACCTCTCGTGGTAAGTGGTACATGAAGTCATGGAAAGGGTTCGACCATAAGTCTGGCGGGGTGGCAACGAATATAGGCGTACATTTTTACGACATGTTGCATTTTGTATTTGGTAAGTTGCTGAGTAATGAAGTGCATTACCGTGATGAAAAAACAGCAAGTGGCTACCTCGAGTATGAAAAAGCACGTGTGAGGTGGTTTTTATCCATTGATGCGAATAACTTACCTGAAAATGCCGTAAAAGGTGAAAAGCTCACCTACCGTAGCATCACCATAGGTGATGAAGAGCTAGAGTTCTCTGGCGGGTTTACGGACCTTCACACACAAAGCTATGAGTATATCTTGAAAGGGGAAGGCTTTGGTGTTGATGAAAACCGGGTCGCCATAGAGACAGTCGAAGCAATTCGTAAACAGCCTCTAGTAGATGCCGGTGATCGCGCTCATGCTCTGCTAGCGAAGGTGCTCTGATGACGGTTATGATTCACGAAAGCGCAATAGTCGACGAGGGAGCCGAAATAGGAGAAGGTTCCAGAGTTTGGCACTTTGCTCATGTATGTGGGCAAGCTCAAATAGGTAAAGGCTGCTCGCTAGGGCAAAATGTTTTTGTCGGTAACAAAGTTACGATTGGTAATAACGTTAAAGTACAGAACAATGTTTCAGTCTATGACAACGTTTTTCTTGAGGATGATGTGTTTTGTGGACCGAGTATGGTTTTCACGAATGTTTACAATCCTCGCTCATTCATTGAACGAAAGTCTGAGTACAGAGATACGTTTGTCCGAAAAGGCGCCACGTTGGGAGCCAACTGCACAATTGTGTGCGGTGTAACCATTGGTGAATATGCGCTAGTAGGTGCAGGTGCTGTGGTCAACAAAGATGTAAAAGCTTTCGCTTTGATGGTTGGCGTACCTGCACGTCAAGTTGGCTGGATCAGTAAGTATGGTGAGCAGCTAGATTTACCCCTTGAGGGAAGCGCAGAAGCTCGTTGTGTACACACTAACGAGCTGTATTCATTAGTGAATGGTAACCTATCGATAAAGGAAGAATAAATGCACTTTATTGACCTTGAAGCACAATATAAGCATTTACAAAATAAAATTGATGCGCGTATAAAAACGGTTCTTGAACATGGTCAGTACATCATGGGTCCTGAAGTACGCGAGTTAGAGCAACAGCTAGCCGATTATGTCGGTGTTAAACATGTGATTTCATGTGCGAATGGAACCGACGCATTAACACTGTCTTTAATGACATTGGGGATCGAAGAGAATGACGCGGTTTTTTGTCCAACGTTTACCTTTTTCGCCACCGCCGAAGTTATATCTTACGCTGGTGCGACACCTGTTTTAGTGGACTCTGATGAGGACACATTCAATATCTGCCCCGTCCATCTTGAGAAGCAGATAAAAAGCGTAGTTGAACAGGGTCTTTATACACCGAGGGCAATTATAGCTGTCGACTTATTTGGCCTGCCAGCAAACTATCCTGAGTTAGAGCGTATCGCTGAAAAGTATGGGCTCAAACTCATCGAGGATGCGGCTCAAGGGTTTGGAGGCGCTATAAACTCACGCCGAGCTGGTAGCTTTGGTGATATTGCTACAACAAGCTTTTTCCCTGCTAAACCTTTAGGTTGCTATGGCGATGGCGGTGCTATTTTTACAAATAGTGACGAATACGCAGAGTTGTTAAGATCCTACCGTGTTCATGGTAAGGGAAAAGACAAGTATGACAATGTGCGTATAGGAATGAATAGCCGGTTAGATACCATCCAAGCGGCCATACTACTGGAAAAGCTGGCAGCATTCCCAGAAGAGTTAGAGAACAGAAATAAAGCAGCACAGCGCTATGAGGAGCAATTGAGCGGTAAGTTTAAAACTCCTAAAGTGCCCTCAGGTTACCTCAGCTCTTGGGCTCAGTATACGTTAGTGAGTGATAACCGAGAGTCAGATATGCAAGCTTATAAAGCACAAGGTGTCCCGACTATGATTTACTACGGTACCTGCATGCACCAGCAGAGTGCTTTTGCTGAATTAGGCTATGAAGATAAAGACTTTCCTGTCGCCACTAAATTGGCGCAGTCGGTGTTTAGTCTGCCCATGCATGGATATTTGTAGTTATTTGATTTTTAATATTTTAAAAGGATTTTTAATGCCAAAGCAGTTGTTTATTGTTTCATTATTCGTAAGTTTATTATTTGGATGTGGAAGTAACCAAAAGAGTGATGAAACAACTCCCCAACCTCCGTCACAAAAAGTAACCATTGACGTAGACCTGATAAGTGATCTTCCAGATACTGCGATAAGCTCTCAAGCTTTTTCTTTTGAGTTCGATTCAGCTGTCAGCATATCTCCGCCAACAAGCAGCGCTTTCACAATTTTGCTTAACGATAATATCGTTAGTGAAAGCACCAGCTATTCTATGGGTGATAGTGTTCGATTTACTGCTACAGCGCCAAGCAAGCCTGGTGTCAGGCTCGAAGAAAGTATTACACTAGGCAATATAACGTTTGCCCTTAGCTCATCGTACGAACCGAAAGAGTTGTCACAGCAAACGCAAGCCTACTTGAATAACTTGGATAAGCAACTTGCTTTCATTAAAAGTGAGCCTCACTTGCTAGTGAATGGTTATTTGGTGAGTGATAACGATGTTAACTCACATCGTTTTACCACTACATTTGCATCACATAGCAACGGTGTTGATGTTCCTGAGGGGTGGCTAGTAGGAGCAAGTTCACTCCATGAAATTGACTTCATATTTGACGGCAACAATGTTTACCTGACCACAGGTGGGTTTGAGCAAAAGAAACCCATTCAAACAGGTGAGTTTCTGCCTGATTACCCAGAGTTTTATGTCGCCCAAGCAAACTCTCAGGGAGTCGAGGTCCGCTTAGCTTACTTGCATAGTAATGCATACTTCATTAACTCGTTAATTCGTGCCTATGTGATGAGTGGCAAGGCGGAGTATCTAGAACTAGCAAGGCAAAATGGCCTGTATCTAGCTAACCGCGTTTTAGCAGGGGAAGGTCAGTATGCAAGAAGGTTTCTTACAGAAAGTGCGCCTTTGCCAACAGGAATGGATAACGGCATCATTGTGGAAACATTGTATCTTCTTAGTAAGTACACTAATGATCATGTCTTCCAAGTCAAATTGGAGCAGTTGAGCAATGCTTTTGAGCATACGACTGAAGGCGTGTGGAATCATTGGACTAACTCAGTTATTGGCTTACTTTACGCGGAACGGGTAACTCAACCACAAGATTCGTTTGCCAAGCAGGTAATAGCTGATAACTCGCCGTCGCTATTGGCACAAATAGAGAACTTTAGCGGGCTCATTCCTTACGTTATGAAAGAGTCCTCTGCGAGCTATCCAAACTTCAAAAAAACGTACCATACTTATGACATGATGCTAGTAGCCAAATTGGAGTGGCAAACTAAGCAGAACTTAGGCTTTAGCAGCGTGTTTCAAAGCATGCTTGATGAAGCTGTGGTTAATTATGGTCCCTACTATGCTAATAACGTAGAAGCTTTGCTGTACGCAAAGTACGCTTTTGATTTTGATGCCACGAATTGGCTACAAACTAATGAGGCCTTTTTGGATAGAGAGGCTAATTCGCTTATTGGTGCTGTATCGTTGATTCGTGCGAACTCAGCCTATTTAGCATTGGCTCAACGCGACTACTATTAAGCCCGACTAGGCTGTGGCGATATCAATCGCCACAGCTTATTACTTACTCCCCCTCACAACTTTCTATATCTCTTTGATAACATGATGCAAGAAACGAGAAAGTCTGTGCAAAACCGTTGCTAAAATACTCTGGCCATTGAAAGCTAGGGTGTCTATAGCGACTCGAGGCTGGTCCAGTGTAAGTCTCTATTAAAGCATGTGACAATGGGAAGCTGTTTGCTAGACGTCGCATTCCCTGAGCATACTTCTGTGAGCCAGAAAATGCGTAATAACCAACTAATAAGGTTCCTGATAACTCAAATGGACCATAGCCGTTGTCATCTCCTAGAGTCGAGTATGAGTAACGGTATAAGCCATTTCTGCCATCCAAATAATTAGTTTGCAGTAGTTGAAACTCTCCCTCTGACTCGCGTGTTTGTAGCGCATATGTTTCAAATGTGTGCCTGAACCCTGCTAATGCATCTACATAAAGACTGTCATTATTTGAACCGGCCGCATCAGCAAATGATTTAAGCCAAAGAGGCATTCTGTGAGAGTGAGAGGAGTCTATTGCTATATCGCTGACTTCTGAGCGCTCTAAAGCTGAACCTAGAGTGGCGTGACCTGCGTAAGCGTAATCTCGGTGATCATGCCATTGACCCTTTTGAAAAAACCAAGCAGTGCCATCAAAGCTACCTTGAGTGGTGATCACTTGCCTTGTCACCGCTTTAATTTCGTCTGCAGGTCCATACTCCTGACCTAAAGCGCTCTTGATGAAAGCTAAATCATTCATTATTGCCAAAGAAAACATTTCTTCATCAATAATGGCGCCATAGTAGGCGTAATCATATGCGGGCGAGCTAAGTTTCCACTCTAGTCGTTGCTTAATGCCTGTGAACTGCAAAGAAGCGTCCCAATGAACCGCATCAAGGTTATACCATAGCTCATTTAAAGCGCTTTCTATTCGCTCTAGCAACAGTAGGTTTACAGTCTCATTCTCTGACCAGCGTGATGACTCAATTTGTAGTTTTAGATATTGACTAACGAAATACAGAAACTGAGTTTTTATAACTCGGTTTTCAATATCCTGTGGATAGAAAGCACTTTCCACATTGGCGAAGAATTGCTCAAAGTTATGGCGAGGGTCATCGTTAAAACGCTCTTTATGTTGATACGCGTAATGCATGGGTAGCATTAATACATTGGCCGTATCATATGCATAGTCACTTTGCCAAAGCGGCTCCGATGTAATTAAGTCGGTTATATTTTCTTGCCACAATTGCTGCACCTTATCACTGTGTAGGGTGGTGGGCTCTATCGGGGGCTCAGGTTTGGTAGGTGGCTCTGTTGTTGGGTCAGAGCCTCCACAGGCTGAAATTAATAAAGATGAAGTAAGCAAGAGTGAAAGACGCATTATAAATCCTTTAAGGCCTTCATGGGCGTTAGGGTGAGAGCAAGCAATACTAAATAGTTAAATACCATTATTGCACTGTATCCTAGCAAAAACGTACTGATAGTGAAGTGCTGGGTCGTGGTGGCAATGGCGAAAAGAATGATACCTGAGCCCCTAAATGCATCCCAAAACATCATTACTTTGTTCTTTTCAAGCATATTAAGGGTGTTGGAAATAACACCAATAGAAAGTTGGCAAAAAAACATGGGTGTCAGCAACAGGATAAAATCAGCGACACTAAGCCACTTATCGCCGAGGAATGTAGTGACTAAATATGGAGCTGTTATAGCTAGGGTCGAGAAAAAGAGTAGAGATAAAGCCGAGGATTTGACCAAAGTCGCTCTAAATAGTCGCCATTTTGCGGTGTTCAAATCGCTGTGTGCAAATTCGCTATTATACACTTGAGATAGCGCTTGCCCTATGAGAGCTGTTGGCGCCGCCAGAATTCGCTGAGTCATGAGAAAGAGTCCTGCACTAGCTGCGTCATAGTTAATACCAATAAAGATAGTGGGCATTTGCATACTAAAGGTATTTAAAAGGCTCGCTGGGGTTGTGTATTTAACAAAAGGTTTGCCCTTGCGTAAGGTCGCCAAAACCTTGCGTTTACTAAATGCAATATTTTCTATCTTGGTTTTATATAGGAGGTATCCACACGCGTAAATGCGCCCAAACACTTCACCGATTATTAGCCCAAGAGGCAAAACAAAGGCAGCAGATTGAGCCGCACCTTGGGTAATTGCTCGAGCAACCTTTGCGCGTGATGCCGAGCTAAAATCTTGTACTGAAATGGCAAAGTTAGTGAATAAGTTAAAATAAGCTAGAAACAGCGCCGCTACAGGAATCAATAACGCCGCAACAACACTTATATTTAGGGTATTGGCAATATCACTTTTAAATATGAAAAAAACTGGCAAAAACAGCAAGCTCATCAATAAAGCAATAAACACCACCCCCAGCTTCATTCTCTGTCTTTGGACTTGAGAGCGTAAATTGAAAAAGGACAGCTCCAGCTTGCCTGTGAAGAGAATCGCTAAAACTGCGCTGCAGCTCATAAGTATGCCTAATTCTCCAAAGGCTTCTTTAGAATAAAGGCGAGCCAAAAGTGGAGTGAGTGCTAGCGTTATAACCTGAGCTAAAACACTGCCTGATAGCAGCGTTAGAACTCGTTTAATAAAAGGTGAAAGCATTGAGAGCCTTTGCTTGTTTCGCGATCTTAAAGTGGAGTTTTTTTGAGCCTCTGTAGTTTACTTGGTTGTATTAATGTCGGCAATCTCAAAGGTGGGCTGAATGTGGTATCAAAAAACTGCGAAACCATAGCAAAGCTAGAAGTTAACACCGAGTTTTAGGTTAAAAAGCGTGTGGGCTTGATGTAAACTATAGGGACTTCCCACAGACAGAACCGCACATGTTAAATACTGCTTTTAGTCCTTGGCCCTCTTACTCAGAAGAGGAAGCTGAAAAGGCAAAACAAGTCCTGTTGAGTAACAAAGTGAATTACTGGACAGGAGACCAGTGTCGCTCATTTGAAAGGGAGTTTGCGGACTTCGCTGACAGTCAATTCGCCATCGCTGTGAGTAATGGTACCAACGCGCTTGAATTAGCATTGCACGGAATCGATATCCAAGCTGGTGACGAGGTGATCGTTCCCTCTCGTACCTTCCTTGCGACTGCAACAGCAGTCATTACTGCCGGTGGTGTCCCTATATTTGCTGATGTACTCAGCGATTCCGGTAATATTGACCCCGACTCTATCGCTTCGCTCATAACTGAGCGAACTAGAGCGATTGTTTGTGTACATCTTGCTGGGTGGCCTTGTGATATGGATCGGATTATGGCCATCGCAGCGCAACACAAGCTTTTTGTAATAGAGGACTGCGCGCAAGCACATGGTGCCAAATATAACGGCCGCTCGGTCGGGTCTATTGGTGATGTTGGTTGCTGGTCTTTTTGTCAGGATAAGATTATGACCACGGGCGGTGAAGGTGGCATGGTCACTACCAATGAGCAACAGCTGTGGAGCCGAATGTGGTCTTTTAAAGACCATGGGAAAAGTTACGACGCGGTCTACCATCGTCAGCATCCACCCGGATTCAGGTGGCTCCATGAAAGCTTTGGTACGAACTATCGTATGACCGAAATGCAGGCTGCGATTGGTCGCATCCAATTAAAGAAAATGTCGCAATGGACAGCGCAGCGCAACGACAATGCAGATACGATCCGTGAGGCTCTGCAAGGTATAGAAGCAATTGAAGTACCAGTCTATCCAGCGAATATAATTCACGCTCAGTACAAACTGTATCTTTATATCAAACCTGAGCGCCTCTCACAGCATTGGCATCGTGACCGTATCGTCGCTGAAATAAATGCCCGTGGTGTCCCTTGTTATCAAGGCAGTTGTTCAGAGATATATTTGGAGAAATGCTTTGACGATGCAGGTCTCGCCCCGGCACATCGATTACCTAATACGAAAGCACTTGGAGAGCGAAGCTTAATGCTATTGGTGCATCCCACGCTCACATCACAGGAAATTGAAACCACAGTGGCGGCTTTAAAGTCGGTGTTAACCGAGGCTATGGGGTAAAGAGTGAAAAGAGTTTTTGATATCGTTTTTTCCGCACTGCTTATATTGCTGCTAGCGCCGATATTATTCATTACGGCGGCTTTAGTGGCGTTGAAACTTGGTCGACCAGTCATTTTTTCTCAGGTTCGTCCAGGGTTGCACGGCAAACCATTCAAGATGTTCAAGTTTCGCTCCATGACTGACGGTAAAGATGAGCATGGGGAGTTACTCAGTGATGAGCAGCGGTTGACTCCATTTGGCGCAAAACTAAGAGCCACATCATTGGATGAACTTCCTGAGCTTTTTAATATCTTAAAAGGAGATATGAGCTTTGTTGGCCCACGGCCTTTGTTGATGCAATACCTGCCTTTGTATAACGAGAGGCAAAGTAAGCGCCATAATGTGCGTCCTGGACTAACAGGGTGGGCGCAAATAAACGGTCGCAATGATATGTCTTGGCAGGATAAGTTTGAACATGATGTGTGGTACGTGGAAAACCAAAGCCTAGCATTGGATATCAAAATTATGTACCAAACCTTAGGTAAGGTCATTAAAAGCGAGGGCGTTGTGGCTGAAGGGCAAGCAACAACTAAGTTTTTTGAGGGTAATGATAAGTAATGGACGCAGAACAGGTTCAACAACGAATTCGTTTTTTACTACATGGCTGCGACCATGCATATCGCGAATATTTGCAGCATAACAAGGCCTATGCTTACGCTCATGCGCTGTATTCTTATAACCAGCAACTCAATACGCTTATTATGGAGCTTGGGCACCAGCTGGATGAGCCCGCGCAACAGGCTGCATTGCGTCTTAGTTTACATATCAATATTTGGTCACAGCAGTGGCGTGAGTTACAACAGAGCCTAAAACCTACTTTAGAGCAGCCCTTTGTTTTTAACTCGATACACCCCTTACCTGCAGATGCAAAAACATACTTTTTCTCGAGCTAGCAGTTTATGAAAGTACTATTCCTTGCCAAAAAAGGCGACGACGCAAGTAGCTCGGCACTGAGTTACCTACATGATAAAGGCTTTGATGTTGAACATCATTTTGGCGAGTGGGGTGATAAATTACCTCATAGCGCAGCCCAATGGCGGGGAGATATTATTATTTCCTACCTTTCACGCTGGATAGTGCCACAAGCTTTGCTTGATAGGGCTAACATAGCCGCCATCAATTTTCACCCGGCACCGCCAGAATACCCAGGTATTGGTTGTAATAACTTTGCTCTGTATAACAACGAGAAAACCTTCGGCGTAACCTGTCATCACATGAAAGCCGCAGTTGATACAGGTGAAATTATCGCCACCAAAGAGTTCGACTTAGATGCATCAGACAATGTTGAAAGTATATTGAAGAGAGCATATGATGCGCAGCTAGCTCTTTTCCAAGAAGTGATAGATACCTTTGTAAAAGACGGCAAATTTGCGGTTGCAAACAAGCAATGGGCACGAAAGCCGTATACCCGAAAAGAGTTTGAAGAGTTATTTATCATCACTCCGCAAATGGATGCGGATGAAGTCCAACGACGGGTTAGGGCGGTGAGTTTTCGTCAATATCAGCCTTATATCAAGTTGCATGGTCATACATTTAAACTGGTACCTAACGAAGCACAATAATAGTGTGGTGAATTAACATGAATAAATTTAAAAACAGCGTTAGCAAACGTCAGCAAGGCTTTTCTTTGGTTGAGCTATTGATAGTGATGGTTATTATTGGTCTTTTGGCATCACTAGTCGGCCCGGCTATGTTTGGCAAATTAGATTCCTCAAAAGTAAATACTGCCGAAGCGCAAATGGATTTGTTAGCCACTGCGTTAGATACATATCGCCTCGATGTGGGGCAGTACCCAGAAAGCCTGCAAGGTCTAAGGGTGAGTGATGATAAACGCTGGGATGGTCCTTATTTGCCTAAAGATGTGCCTATGGACCCATGGGATAACCCTTATGAATATAAGCGTACCAGTGAAGGGTTCGAACTTTCTTCTTTAGGCCGTGATGGTAAAGAAGGCGGCACTGATATTGACGCTGATATAATTTACTAAGTGACGTTTATGCGCGATTTAAGCAGTATCGTAAGCTCGGTATCACAAAACCCTGCTTTCCAATCAGAATACCCTAGTGGATTCAATAAGCTAACTAATGCTGAAGAGGTATTAGTTGGTTTTTCCGGTTTAAGTGAGGAGGAGGTCATTGCCGCAATTGCTGAGCATTTTAACCTTCAGCTTATTGATTACGGGAATGCGATAGATTTTATAGATGAGTTTAAAGTGCAAGATGCATTACATAACTCGGATATAGAATGGACGTTTCTTAAAGGTAAAAACTGGTACCCATTAAGTAGGGAAGACGACAATCTTCACATTCTCACTAACCGACCACTGTGCAATGCCGCGAAAAACTTTTTGCGCCTAGCCGATGTGCAGTACACGCTCATAGTGACCGACAAAACTCTGTTACAAAGGGTTGTTTCTATTGTTGAAGGGCTCGAAAACGAAGCTAAAGAAGCAAGTGAAGAGCTAGAAAAAATCAGAGCGCTTGCATCAGAAACCCCTGTTGTGAACTTGGTTAATTCACTCATATCTCGGGCTCTTGATATGGGGGCCTCGGATATGCACGTAGAACCAACGAAAGAAGGCGGAATTGTCAGAGTCCGGGTAGATGGCTTGTTACACAAGCTTGATACTATCCCAGCCTCCCTTGTTTTGGCGGTTGTATCGCGCTTAAAAATACTCGCTGACATGGATATTGCTGAAAAGCGCCGTCCACAAGACGGTAAAATTGCGCTAAAACACAAGAACATTGATATTCGTGTGTCTTGCTTGCCGCTTAATAACGGTGAAAGTGTGGTAATGCGTTTCCTTGTTAAAGGTTCGTTGAAACTGGATTTAAATGATCTTGGTTTTCACCATGACTTAGTTGAGCACATACAACAAGACTTAGATCGCACCTCAGGGGTGATCCTCATGACCGGGCCTACCGGTTCAGGTAAGACGACGACGCTGTATTCATTCCTTGATTCACTGAACGACATTCATGAGAAAATAATTACTCTCGAGGATCCTGTTGAGTATGAAATCGAAGGGATTAACCAAATTCAAGTAAAACCTGATATTGGGTTCGACTTCGCTGCGGGTATTCGTAGTATTGTTCGCCAAGACCCTGATGTGATCATGGTCGGTGAAATTCGAGACAGTGAAACGGCGCGTATCGCCATGCAGTCAGCGCTAACCGGCCACCTTGTATTCAGTACCGTGCACACCAACGATGCACCCAGTGCATATGTCCGATTGATAGATTTAGGTGTTGATGAGTTCTTGCTAAATTCGGCGGTGGTTGCCATTTTAGCGCAGCGACTAACTCGTAAACTATGCGAGCACTGTAAAGAGCCAGACCCTCATGCCACAGAGCATATTGCAAAGTTAGAACTTGATAAACTAGCGCAGCAATGTGGTATCGAAGATATAACCATAAACCGTGCTGTTGGTTGCGAACACTGTAAAGGAACGGGATATCAAGGGCGTTTAGCGATATTAGAGTATCTGCCGAATGTCGATCATATTAAGTCATTGCCGAAAGACAGTAATTTCGCTCTCAGTGCCGAGCAATTCATGCGTAAGCAAGGCTATCGTAGCCTTAAGCAAGATGGCCTATTAAAAGTACTACAAGGGCAAACCACCATTGAAGAAGTCATGAGGGTTGCGGGCTAATGGCGACAAAGTTCAAGGCGACTTATCTAGATAAGCAGGGGCACAAACACCAGAAAATCATTCAGGCTGAGTCAGAAGCGCTTGCTTACAAATCCCTTACGGATATTGGTTTCTCACCTACTGATATTAAGCCTCTACGCAAAAAGTCCAGCAGCAGCTTGTTCGCGCCCAAGGTGAAATCCACCGACATTGAGACGTTAACTACAAACTTAGCCTCGCTACTGGGGAACGGCGTCAATCTAGATAAAGCCTTGGGCTTGTTGATGAAATCCGCCGACAATGAACAAGTTGAAGAGCTTTTACAATCATTACAAATTTCCGTGCGTGGCGGTGCAGCCCTTTCGAGTGCGCTAAAGAAGCACCCTAAGCACTTTGATGAGCTGTACATTAAACTGGTTGAGTTAGGTGAAGCCACCGGCACAATTGGTGAGGTCATGAAAGGCCTGAGTGAACAGCTGAAATTTAAAAACCAAATGCAAAACCAAATAAAACAAGCCATGTCATATCCGATGGTTATTGTGTTTGTGTGTATTGCATCTTTGGCGTTTATTTTAAAAGTCGTCGTCCCGCAGCTTTCGTCAATGCTTGACGGCAGTAAAGAGCTTCCTGTGTATACCGAAGCCTTGTTAGTTGCCAGCAATTGGATTAATTCCTCATATGGGCTTATTAGCCTTGCTGTCATTGCAGCTCTTATCACTATGCTGTTTACGTCAAGCCAAGCATTCGCCAAAGCGTTCCGCTCTAGGTTGCTAAAAGTATGGCTTAAAGCGCCGCTCATCAAAGGGTTGCACACTTTGGCTGAGCAGTCGCGCTTCACTTCGGCGATGTATGTGTCTTTACGTAGTGGGTTGAACTTAACCAGCGCAATGAAACTAGCTTCGAACACGTTAAGTAGCTTATCTCACCGAGCTCGAGTGCAGATGGCCTCTAAAGTCATCCAAGGGGGAGAGCGTTTCTCTAACGCCATAGAAGAGGCTAACGTTCTCGAGAGTATGGATATTGGCTATTTGGAGATTGGCGAAGAAACGGGCGACTTAGCCGGTGCCTTTGATGAGGTCAGAACACGAAAAATTGAGCAATTTAATTTAAAGCTCAATAGCTTGCTAAAGATTCTAGAGCCGATGCTGATTTTAGTCATGGGGGTCTTAGTCGGGGGCGTTGTAATCATTATGATGCTGAGTATTTTGAGTGTTCAAGATGTCACGCTCTAATCTGGGATTTACCTTAATAGAGCTGCTTATTGTTTTTTCGTTGCTTGGCTTAGCGCTGTCGTTTGTTGTGCCGCTAGGAATTGACCAGCTTGATAAAATTAGACAAAAAAGCGATGAAAAAACCACTCTCAGCCTAGCGCGAGCGGCGGTTGATTACGCTTTTTGGACAAACCAAGCGCAAACACTCACTTTTGACAACAACACCGTGATGCTAGCGCAAAATTCCGAGACAGTCCGAACGCTGGAGTTAAATACTCAGGTGCAGCGCAAAGAAGAGTTCACTATCAGCCCCAGTGGCGAAATTACTGGGTGTATCGAAAGTGAGCGTTTGCAATTTTTGCAGCAAGCATTAACGAGCTTGGAGCTGTGCAGTGAACAATATTAAAGGCTTCAGCTTAGTTGAGTTGCTCGTAGCGGTAACCATTGCCACCATGGCGATAGCATTGACACAATTAATATACAGCAACTTCGTTAACTTCGAGATTAAAGCGAGTAAGCGGATCAATGAGCTTGAAAGTGTATTGACTCTACGTGACGAAATTATTATTGCGCTCGAAGACGAGCAACGCTCCGGCACCATAGAGTTACTAGGCAAGCAATGTAATTGGAACAGCGAAAAGCGAGAGCAATACACCCCAAGCCGCTTTGATATAGACGCGGGTGGGTATATTAACAGCCGCTATTCATATCAACTGATTGATGTTGAATTTTCATGCGTCAAAGATGATGTAAGTTCACAAACGTTTAAATTTACTCACCTGTTATGGTTGAAAGATGCGCAGCAACAATAACGGCTTCACATTAATTGAAATGCTTATCTCAGTCACCATCTTAGCTATGGTGCTAACGTTGAGCTATCAAGCTTTTGGTCTGTACTTGAAAAATTTTGGCAGCACTAAATCCCTGATAAGTGGTGCACAAACAAACTTAAAGACGCAACTTAAGCTACGCTACTCCATAGCCAGCATGATGGATTACTATGTTGATGATGGCAGCGGTGAGACTATGCTGCTGTTAAGTACGCAAAACAATACCCTTCGCTACGCCTCGAATTACTCTGTACTCGGCTTTGGCAATGAGGTAGTGACTACACTGGCAATGAACGAGCAGCAGCCAAACGAGCTTGTTATTACTGAGTGTGACTTAGCCCAAAATTTAATATTAAGTATTTCTCAGCAGATCGAGCAAAGCTCATGCCGCAGTGAAGTTCTGCAGCAGCCTGTTAGTGACTTTACCATCACTGCCATAGAGGCAAAGCCGATAATAACCTTTGATGATATCAGTGAATCATACGTTGAAGCAGAGGCGCAGCACCTATTGCCGCGAGCGATAAAGGTTTCATACACATACCAAGAGACCCAATACCAAAGTGTGTTTCGAACCCACATTAGAAACTTACCAAAGTACAAGCGACAGGTCGTCGAGTTTCATCAGGTGGGGATTTAACATGCTCAAGCGTCAAACAGGGATTGCCCTTTTTTCTGTATTGTTAGTGGTTGCCTCTCTAGCTGCGTTTTCTGCTTATTATTTAACGGTGACCAAGCAAAACCAGCTGCTGTTAGAGCGCATTCAAAATCGAATGCGGGCAGAACTAAAGGCCGACTCTGCGATGGCACAGTTAAAAATGGACATTATAAAAGGCACCGCTCGTAGCGCAGATATCAGTGTTGAGTCATTAAATTCATTCACCAATCAGCAAGAGCTTGATGCGCAAACAACCACATTTAATTACTATGGTGCTCCCTTTACCCTTAGCGATAATGTTCAAGCGAGTGTCTTAGATGTCGCTTCGTTGATCCCCTACAACAATCCAAAAGCGAGCATTATCGAAAGGTTGCTAATGCAGTTAGGGGAAAGTGAAGAAACCGCAACGCGTGCCTCTGAATGTCTGCAAGATTGGACCGACTGGGACGATTTAAAGCGCCTAAACGGCGGCGAGTCATACAGCTACACTTCGATGAGCAAAGTGCCACCGCGCAATGCGATGTTGATGTCTAAAGCTGAGCTACAACTTATCTGTGGTTGGGATAAAGCCTTAGTCGATAAAGTGTCACCTTATCTAACGCCGTATAATTACTTTGATTTCTATCCAGTCATGGCTGACCCTGTGTTAGTTGAAGCCTTTTACCAAGACCAAAGTGCGGCTGAAAAAGTATTAGATATGCGCTCTCGCATGGCACCTACAGAAATAGCAAAACAACTGGAATCCCCCAACGCATTGGGCGTACGGTACACTCTCTCAGGCGCGTATCGCTTGCGTGTCGAGGCGCATGTTGGTAAGGTTTCGGCCTCCCGGGAGCTTGTACTTGACACTAATTTCAAGTATAAGAACGAACCCCCTATAAGCACGTGGCATTGGGTAGTAAATTAATATGCAATTTGATTGGCGAGCAAAGTTATTAGCGCGTTGCTATTACTTTGATGGACAAAGTGTTTATGATAGCAAAGGAAGTGAAGCCACTCATATTCCGGCCTACGCCGTGGTGTTTGTGACAAGCCAATGCTATTTAGCAGATCAGCGTCAACTACCTGGAACGGGTAAAGAGTTAGGTAAAGCTATTAAGCTGTATAAAGAGCATCAAAAGCCATTTCCTTCACCGCTAGTTGTTGCCGACAAGCAACAAAAAAAGGAAACAAGCTCACTTGTTAACTTTTTCTACCTGACCGAGTCAGCTGTTGCCACGTTGCAGCAAAAGTTGCAAAGCAGCTGCTTTATTATCCCTGAAGAATTACTTTTACAGCACCAACAGCAGGGTGCCTACGAATTAGCATTTAATGGTTATCGTTTAAGTAGTGCGCAACTAGGCATGACCCAGACAGATAACCCACTTGAGCTAGGTGAGTTGGTTAGCCAGCAACAGTACCAAGTCATCAATAGTGTCCAGCAGTGGCTGCAAATGCTGGTCGAGTTTGCTCAACCTAAGCATGTGTTACTGCTGGGTCAGTGCCAACTGGTAAAGCAAAATAAAAACTTTATCGAAAAATATGAACAAGCGCTCACTTTGACATTACTTGGGGTGTGCTTATACGGCGCTGCCAGTGCGGGGTTTCTTATCTATCAGCAATACGATATAGAGGCCCATATGCAAGCGCAAAAGGAGCAACAGCAACAGCTGATAACAGCGCAAAGTGAATATCAAAATCAGCTTGATACCTACGACTCTATCCGGGCACCATTTCAAACGCCACCGCAAGTAGCTTCAGCTATGGCTGCACTTAGTGATGCTTACAAACAAGCAGAATTTGATATCGAGCGCGTCAATTACTCTAAGGATATTTTCAGAGTGATGGGGAAAGCGCAAGATCCGGTAGCCGTTTTTGAAGCCTTTAACCAACACCCGAATATGCATAATGTGGCGTATATTACCCCAACGGTTAAGCGCGGTAAGCTCGCCACGTTTAATATCTCCTTTACCACCACACCAGGAGAGGGGCTGTAATATGGTGCCGTCATTTATCGATTACCTGAAAGAGAAAAAGCAGGTACCCAGCAAGCAAGCTATGTACTTATATCTAGTGTTGCTATTAGCTTCGGCAAAGTTTATTGTGCAGCCTTTATTTGAGTGGCGAGCGGAGTTGGCGCAGGAGGTTGAGTCTCAATCTTTGCAATTGAGAGACATCGCTTCAGTGTCGCAGGCTAAAGATGACTATCAGCAGTCTACGGAAGATTTAAAATCGATTATTAGCGCTGTTGATAAGCATATTTTTAAAACTAAAAGCATTCAATCTTTACAGCTAGACCTACAACGTAAACTTGAGCCTATTCTCGATGAACTCGAATTGGATCAAGAGCGGGCGAATTGGCAACCTATTGCCTTGAAAGGTGATATTAAAGCGGTCAAGTTATCGCTGTCCTTGGATGGTCGCTCGCAAGGCTTTATGGACTTAGTGTCTAAGTTAGAGCAAAACACGCCCAAGCTATTGGTAACAGATTTCTTTGTCCGTTCAATGGGTCGCAATGACAAGCTGAGTATCAATATAGGTATTGTCGCCTATTACCGGGAGCAGTCATGAATCTCAAGTTTGTATTAGCTGGCCTTGCGGTTGCATTGATAGGCTTTGACTTATATTCAAATGTATTAACGGTAAAGCATGCTCCGAAAGAATATAGTTACGAGCTCAGTGCTCCGCAGCAACCCGCCGAGCAGGCGCTTGCCGAGCATCAATTTGAATATGATATCTTTGGCAAAGAGCTTGAAGAGCAAGAGCAAGCCCCGGTTGTACAAGGCCCAAGTGAAACCTTGCTAGGTAAATATAAAGTGGTACTTAAGGCTATTTCCCTCGAAGAGCAGCAATTAATCGCGCTTATCGATGTGCAAAATTTAGAAGAGCCACTGACGCAAGTAGGGAGCTTAAAGAAAATCAACCAAGGGCAAAAAATTGCTGGGTTTGATGTAAGCGCAATTACCCTGAATAAGGTTGTATTCACCCAAGGTGAGCAACAGGCAGAAATTAAAATTTTTGATGGTGAAAATAATGGTTAGAGTTCGAAGTCTTGCATTAAGCGTGATGACTCTCGCAATGTTAAGTGCCTGTGCAATGACAGAGCAGCAGCATGAGCCTGTGAAGATTACGAAGTCAGCGTTGGCCAAACAGCAGCAACAGCGACAAGAGCAAACAGTAAAGTATCAAGATTCAGATAGGCAGCGCCAAGTTAAGTCTTTACAGCCAGTTCCCTACGATGCGAAAGAGTTCAATAATGATACATCGGTATTTGTGCCACCTATTGAGGACAAGGATACCGTTGTAAATGTGTCAGCTAACCAGCTCGCACTGCCTGACTTTTTACACCTAGTCATGGGCGAAAATTTAGGCCTGAACTATGTGATTGATGACCAATTGCAAAAGTCGCGCGACACCATCACCTTAAATTTGCCGCAAGGGGTAAGCAAAGAAAAGCTGTATGAAATTACGGTGAACCTACTGCTTGATAAAGATATGATTATCGAGCCGCGTAATGAAGTGCTGTTCGTGATGCCGCGCCCACGTGATGCGCAAAGCAGATTGGCACTAGGCGCTGGGCGTCAACTCTCTGATATTCCAAAAACAGATGGTCAAATTTTACAATTTGTACCCTTAGAATATGTCGATTATGGTTCGCTTACGCGTATCATCAAAACCCTGACTAATGCAGACTTTAGATATAACAATACCCAAAACGCGTTATCAATAACAGGTACATATAAAGAGGTTGAGCAGGTTATAAAAATAGTCAACGCTTTTGATAAGCCATCATCGCGTGGTAAATACATTCGCTTGATTGAGCTGGTGTATACTAAGCCTGAAGACTTCAAAGAACAATTAGCCACCGTAATGGATGCCGAGGGCTTAGCTACATCCGGCAGTATCGTGGTTACACCTATGCCACGTATGCGCTCAATATTAGTGCATACCTCCTCGCAAAAATTGTTAGAGCGTATTGAGTTTTGGGCTGAGCAACTGGATGTACCGACATCCAGTGATGGTCGCCGCTACTTTACTTATTTCCCTAAAAATATTCGTGCCGAAGATTTAGGCGAGAGCTTAAAGCAGTTATTTGGGCTAGAGGAGTCTGCAGAACCTGAACAGACACAAAACCGCAACCGGGGTCGCGGTGGTCAAGAAGGTTATGTGTCTGATGATATTTCCATGGCGGTAGATAAAAATCAAAACGTGTTAATGTTTTATACCACACCGTCAAAGTATCACGATGTTGTTGAGCTTATAGAGCAAATAGACATTCTACCGGGGCAGGTACTTATCGAAGCCGCAATCACCGAGGTGACCTTGGAAGGGAACTTTAGCTATGGCGTTGATTGGTCATTGGCCGATGGTGCATTAGTAAATGAAGACAGCCCAGGTAAGGGCAGTTTGCTCAATTTCAGTGGTGGCGGCTTGAGTTACACGCTCTCAGGGGTGGATTACTCGGCAACGCTTAACTTTTTGCAGGGCCAGTCTCGGGTTAATATTTTATCGAAGCCGCGTATCTTGGTAAAAGATGGCTCGTCGGCAAACCTTAACGTGGGTACTGAGATCCCGTTATTAACACAGACCTCGTCTGATTTAGATTCATCTCAAGACCGGGTAGTGCAAAATGTTCAATACCGTAATACCGGTGTAACCTTGAGTGTGACCCCCACCATTAATGCCCAAGGGGTGATCAGTGTAAAGGTCAATCAGTCTGTGTCCGAGGCCGGCGAAAACAAATTATCTGGGGTCGACTCACCCATCATTCTTAACCGTAGCTTCAGTACCGAGCTATTAGCTCGTGATGGCCAAACCATCGTACTCGGGGGCTTAATCAGTGAAAATAACTCGGACAGCTCCACGCAAGTGCCACTGCTAGGTGATTTACCTTTGTTGGGTAATCTTTTTAAGAGCCAAGGTGATAGTTCGAACCGGGTCGAGCTGATTGTTATGTTGACGCCGCGTATTATTCGCAGCGATGACCACATTAACGAATTACTCGACGTGATGACACAAGAATTCAAAAGTTTGGTAGTTGAATAAGTCTTTTGAATTCAATGGGTTATTAAGTTGTGATTAAGGTTTAGGAAATTTTTTGCTTAAAAAAACGGCAAACAAACGTTTTCTACTGTTAATAGATTGTATTTCACAATCGATTGTTTTACTGTACGGGCCTGTATTTAAGTTATCACCATAACGAAAAAGTGTTTGACACCTTTGTCAGAACTGGCTTAAATATAGTTGCCTTAATTTGATCAAAGGGCATTTTGGTTAACCAAAATATTCCGAATATTCAAGGAGAATATAATGAAATTTAATAAAGCTCTGCTTTCTTTAGCAGTTGCAGGTGCGCTAGCGACACCTCTTGCTGTTAACGCTGCAGCTAAAATCGTTGTTAACGACTCTCGCGTAGGTCTTCCTGCCGATGACGTTAACGGCGTAACTTACCCAACTACTGCTAACTCTGTGCCAGTAGCGCGTGGTATCCAAACTAATGGTGGTTCTTACATCCCAAGCGACGATGTAACTGTTGACCAAGTGTATGTACGTGATGACGGCAATGCGACTATTTCACAGCGCGATATTACTTTCGCTGGTCCTATGCCTGCTTCAGCACGCCCTTCTGTATCAATTGCTTACGCAACAGACGTACAGCTTCCGGATGAAGGCACACTTCGCTTCCAACTTGATGGCACTGCGGGTGGTTTCGATCCTAGCACTGCTAACTCAATCAAATTGTTGGCGCAGAACGTAGACACTATCGGCTACACTTACTTCGACGCGAACAACGTTCAAACTGCAAATGCAATTGGTAAAATTGCATACGGTGCGGCTACAGCTGCTCCTACAGTAGGTTCAAATGCTGGTGCTCCAGCTCCTGCAGCACTTTTTGACGACGCGGCTAACACTACTACTATCCTAGGTGTTGGTGCATTCGTTACTGCTAACGCTGACACTGGTAGCTTCGTAGAAGTAGGTCAGTCTTTCGACTATGCTGACGAAGACAATGATGGCGACGTAGACTACGTAACTGTACAGCTAGACACTGTATCAGTAGCTAACGGCACACGTTTTGCTCTTGACGGTTACCGCACTTCACGCAGCGCAATCGCTGGCGGTGCAACTGCTGTTGAATTCGTATACGTAGGTCCAGGTACTGACGGTGTTGCTCAAACAGCTGATGACGTATGGCGTCTAGCTTACACTGACGGTGCTAACGAAGTACTTAACGCTGATGGCGATAGCTTCACTGCGTCTACTCAAGATGTTTCACTATCTTTCAACTCTGGTGAAGCACTTCCACGTCGCACTCAGTTATACCTAGCGCTTCCTTCAGGCACAGAGTACGAGCCAGTTGAGTTCGTAGTAACTGAAGGTTCAGCAATTGGTGATGAAATTAACGTTTCAATCCCAGAAGCGAAAAACACCGCAGGTGTTGATATCGCTGCTGCAATCGCTGGTCAAGCTCCTGCTGTAACTATCGGTTCAGGCCTTGCACTAACTGTAGATGAAGCAACTTCACAAATCGACGTAGAAGCTGACGCTGGTTCACGTCTTCAGTTCGTAGCTGAAGGTGGCGCTGGCCTTGGTGATACTGACCTAGAAGTTTCTCGTGCAGACGTTGTACTAGAAAACGAAGCTGACTACGGTATCACGCTTGACGCTGGTGACTCTTTCGAACTAGTACTTAAGCGTCTAGACGAAGAGAACTCTGACGCTGTTGAATCTGTAACTCTTGGTTCAGTTTCACTAACTCAGAATGCTGACGGTTCTTGGACTACTGGTGACCAAGACTTCGGTTCAGGTCTAAACCTTCTTACTAACCAAGACTTCGAAATCAACGTAGACGGTGAAACTATTCTTTACCCTAACGTTGACAGCGCAGTTGACTGGATGGCTGAGCTAGTTGTTACTGACGACGGCGCAGACGCTGGTGAAGTAACTTCAGGTACTTATGTAGTACCAGTAGGCGAAAACGCTGAAGGTAAAACGCACACTTGGACTATCAACGGTCTACAGGCGAAAATCCCTTACCTATACAACATCAATGCTGACGATTGGTCTTCAGTAGTTAAGATTGTTAACGAAAGCGCAAACGAAGCAAACGTTTCTGCTAAAGTTATCCTTGGTGAGCTAGGTAACAAAGCGTCTGCAGTACTTGAGTCTGGTGATTACCAAACTGCTGTTGATGCAACAACTGGTCGTCTAGAAGGCGGTTACACGTTCGATATCGAATCACTAGGTCACGTTCCTGCTGAAGGTCACCTAACGTTCGACGGTAAGCACATCATCGAGAGCCTAGGCCTAGATGCTGCGACTAACTATCACATCGAAATCGAGCTACTTGTTGAAGCTGCGCAGAACAAAGTACACGTTGCTGCACAGAACAAGAACCCGAACGGCCGTGCCGATTCACCAGTTCTTTACTTCATCAACCAAACTGAAGAAGTTAGCTGTAAGTACAGCGACACTCGTGACGGCAGCGTATCTCCAAATACGTTCGACGACACACTTCAAACAGAAACTTGTACTTCACGTACAGTTGATGGCCGTCAATGGCAGTAATTTAAGTTAGGTAACTAACTTAGAAAAAAAGGCACCCCCGGGTGCCTTTTTTATTGCCTTCATTGCAAATTCATGACGCAGGCGCTAAACTTGCCGCCGCATAAATGGATTTCGAGGCCAATCAAATAACCGTTATGTCTTTTCTTGAACCATTACTGGGTGCACACCAATCCCACAAACGTTTATTTACACTTGCTGTTGATTTAAGTTTTATCGTTGCCGCATTTTGGGGCGCTGTTGCACTGATATCGCCGATTACCACGGCGTTGGCAACCCCGGCGAACTGGGTTGTGCTTGCTGCAGTATCACTGACCAGTTTAGCTATTTTTATTCGCATTGGTTTATACCGTGCGGTACTGCGCTATATCAGTAGCCGTGCTGTGGGCGTAGTGCTCAGCGCAAGCCTAGCCAGCACCCTGAGTTTATATGTGTTCTCCCATATTCTACCTTCGACCATTACCTGGCCATCGGTGTTAATTTATGCCTGTTATTTGTTGTTAGGCGTTGGTGGGAGCCGGGTTTTTATTCGCGCGCTAATCTCTGCCAAGCAATTACAAGGGGCTGAACCGGTGATTATTTATGGCGCTGGGTCTGCCGGACGCCAAGTGGCCACCGGACTGATAAATAGTGGTGAGTACCATGCCGCCGCTTTTATTGATGATGATGCCAGCCTACAGGGGCAGATGATCATGGGCATTAACGTTTATCGCCGTGATCAGCTCCCAGAGCTAATAAAAAGTAAGGGTGCAACCAAATTACTGTTAGCGGTTCCCAGCGCCACTCGCGCTAAACGTAAACAGATTCTCTCAGGGCTTGAGCCACTCAGTATTAAAGTGCTGACCATTCCCTGTATTGCCGATATTGTTGCCGGTAAGCACCGCATTGACGAGCTTAACGAGGTTGATGTCGCCGATTTACTGGGTCGCGACGCCGTTGATCCAGTCCCTGAGCTGATGCAGGCCAATATTCGTGACAAGGTGGTGCTGGTTACCGGCGCTGGCGGCTCTATTGGCGCTGAGCTGTGCCGTCAAATTATTGCTCAGCAACCCACACAGCTAATTTTATTTGAAGCCTCAGAGTTTAACCTTTACAGCATAGATAAAGAGTTAAACGGTATTAAGAAAGCGCAAAACCTTAATTGTACTATTACCCCTGTTCTCGGCTCAGTGCAAAATGCCGAGCGCATCGGCTCAGTGTTGCATCACTTCAATGTACAAACCCTGTACCATGCAGCAGCGTATAAGCATGTGCCTTTGGTTGAATACAACACCATAGAAGGGGTGGAGAATAACGTATTCGGAACCCTCAATACCGCGCAAGCCGCTATAACGCACAAAGTAGAAACCTTTGTGTTAATTTCGACCGACAAAGCGGTTCGCCCCACTAATACCATGGGCGCCAGTAAACGCATGTCAGAGATGATCCTGCAAGCCCTTGCCAAGCACCAAAAGGGAACGCGCTTCTGTATGGTGCGCTTTGGCAATGTGCTGGGCTCTTCCGGCTCTGTAGTGCCTTTATTTCGCAAGCAAATCGCCAGTGGCGGGCCTATAACCCTGACCCACTACGATATTACCCGCTATTTTATGACCATCCCAGAAGCGGCACAGTTAGTGATACAAGCGGGCGCGATGGGACAAGGCGGTGATGTGTTTGTATTAGACATGGGTGAGCCAGTCAAAATCAAAGATTTAGCAACCAAGATGGTACACCTGTCTGGGTTAGAAGTGCGTGATGACGCCAACCCTTATGGGGATATTGAGATTCAATGCACTGGGTTGCGCCCGGGCGAGAAACTGTATGAAGAGCTTTTGATTGGGGATAATGTACAAGGCACAACTCATGAGCGTATTATGACCGCTCAGGAGCAGTTCTTGCCTTATTCACAATTGCGTGTGACTTTAGAGCAGCTGCGCTTAGCATGCAATCAATTTGATTGTGAGCAAGTAAGAGCCATATTATTAGCGGCGCCGTTGGAGTACCAACCACAAAGTAATTTAGTCGACTTGCTGTGGACATCATCAAAGAAATACGAATCAAACTATGTCAATTAAACAACAAAAAATAGATAAGCTATGGGGCAAAGCTCAGCAAGAGTTTAATAGCAAAAATTATAAGCCCTGTACCGCGACCATTAAAAAAATTCTAAAACTAAACCCGAATGTTATTCGTGAAGTATATTACCTGCTAGCTGAAGCGCAGTTTCAGTTAGGGCGTTACACCGAGGCAACTCAGACTTTGCACCGGTTGTTGCATGTTTTCAAAAGTCCAACGTCGATAGAGTTAAACTTGCAGGCTCGGATAGCCCTCGCACAGTTTAATGAAGTAAAAGCGATTGAACTTTATGAAAAAGCAATTGCACTCAGTGGTGGCAGCGCAGCCAATGCATCACGCTTGGCCCTCGCAGAGCTTCATAAAAAAGGCGCGTGGTACGATAAGGTCATCGAATTGGCTAAGCCTGCACTCAATGAACAAGGGTCATATTTTTCCGCTGCGAAGCTGTTAATTGAAGCTTACTTGGAGTTAGGGCAAAAAGACAACGCCAATATGCTGGCTGAGCAGATGCTACAACGTATAAGGTTGGACCCCAGTGCGATAAATCGCGCGGAGCTAGTAGAGCTGTTCTTGCATCAAGGGTATTTAGATAAAGCGGAGATATTGCTTTATCAGCTGAATATGCCTTTTACTTTAGAAGATAGGGTTGCAGAGCTTTTGTTCTTGGCTCACAAAGGCGATTATGCCCAGTGTAAAAGCAAGTATGAAAAGATTCGACGTGGCGATCACGCCATGGTGAATTATGATATGGCCCGGGTTTACGATAAGTTAGGTGATTTTCAACGCGCTTATGAGTTGATTCAGGGAGCGGCTAAACTTCATTTGCAAAGTAGAGTTCAAAAACCTGTTCAATTCAATGATGCTTTAAAACAGTTAAAAGCAAGTCTCAGTCGTCAACATGGCCCGGAGACGAGCAAATCCCCTGTTTTTATCGGCGGTTTCCCTCGCTCTGGTACGACATTGCTAGACACAGTGCTCGATACCCAGCAGCAATTATATGTGCTTAGCGAATCCCATGCGTTGGCACAAACGATTAATTACATGGAAAATACGCTAGGGTTAAGTTGCGAAACAGATCTTCATAAGCTGACTGCTGAGCAAATTGACGAATTGCGTGGTGTCTATTTAGATTTTGCCCGTCGTTATTTTGGCGATGAGAATATTCAACTAGAGCAGATAGTAGATAAATCGCCTTATCATACGTTGCTGATACCTTTTATCATTGTTGTATTCCCCAGAGCTAAGTTTATCACTCCGATACGCCATCCTTTCGATGTGCTGTTAAGTTGCTTTAAGCAAAATTTTGCAGCTAACCGCATGAATAACTTGCTATTAACCTTGGATAGTGCAGTACAACTTTACTCTTCAGTCTTTGCATTATGGTTAGAGTTTAAAGAGCACGCCCAGCAAAGCTTCTTAGAAATAAAATACGAAGACTTGGTGCAAGATTTCGACAATCAAATGCAGCAGGTGTTCGACTTTATTGGTATTGAGGCCGATGACAGTTACAAAGAGTTTGATAAGTTTGCACGCGAGAAAAAGCATGTGACCTCAGCTTCAAAAGACCAAGTAACGCAAAAGCTCTATAAAGGATCTATCAATACATGGCATAATTATGCAGATAAATTGTTGCCATACGCGCCACAATTAGAATCAATAGCCGCTCACTACGGTTATTCTTTATCATTTGACGACAAGTAGGAGCATTCAATGGCTCGTCAATTTCAGGGATTAAATGCCCAAACGCATAAAAATTTACGAATTAAAAAAGACTTACCACTGAATTCACTAGAGAAGCAGCAGGCTGTGCCGGTTGTATTATCGGAGATGCCAAAGCTAGCAGCCGAGTTTCCTTTAGTATTTTTACGCCAAAGTAATGGTGAGTTGGCCCCTTTTGCATTGTTTTCGCTTGAGCCACAGCGCAACAACTTCGTTGAGCAGGGCAAGTGGCTAGCAAAGCACACTCCATTAGCGCTGTTTAATCAACCGTTGATACTCAGCCAAACTAAGGGCAATGATTATATTGTTGCGGTTGATATGCAAAGCGAGCTGATCGCCGGTGCTGAAGATGAGTCTACCGTCGCCATGTTTAATGATGATGGCTCTGAGACCGAGGCGCTTAAAGGCCGTAAACAGCATTTGATACACTTCACCCAGCAGCAACATCAAACTCGTGAATTTACTAAGCTATTAGTGGAATATGAGTTAATTGAGCCTCGTCAGTTGGTGGTTGAGTCGCTAGGTGAGAAAAAAGAACTGCAAAGCTTCTTCGTACTTAACCAGAAAAAGCTCGAAGGTCTATCACAGCGTAAGTACATCGAACTTAAAAAACTGGGTGTGTTGTATCACTGCTACGCAATGATTATGTCACTAGAGCACCTACCTAGTTTATTAGAAAACCAGTCGGCGTAAGGAAAGGTTGTCGTTTTGACTAAGATTACTGTCGTTGGCACAGGGTATGTAGGTTTGTCTAACGCCATGTTGTTGGCCAAACACAATGAGGTAGTGGCGTTGGATATAGACCAAGGCCGGGTAGAGGCCCTTAACAAGGGCGTCTCTCCCATTGTTGATGCCGATATTGATGCATACCTAGGTGATGCCAATATTCGCTTCCACGCGACTACGGACAAGCAAGCGGCTTATGCCGACGCGCACTTTGTTTTGATAGCAACACCAACGGACTATGACCCGCAAACCAACTATTTTGATACGAGCTCTGTGGAGTCGGTATTAGCCGATGTTCAGCTTTATGCTGCGAATGCGGTCGTGGTGATTAAGTCGACCGTGCCGGTGGGGTACACGCAAAGTGTGGCTGAGCAATTTCCCGGCTTACATGTCATTTTCTCTCCTGAGTTTCTGCGTGAAGGCAAAGCGCTTCACGACAATTTGTACCCCTCAAGGGTGATTGTGGGTGAGCGCTCACAAACCGCGCAATCGTTTGCTGATTTGCTTGTTGAAGGGGCAAAAAAGCAGGATATTCAGGTGCTGCTAACTGACTCCACCGAAGCCGAGGCTATCAAGCTATTCTCAAATACCTATTTGGCGATGCGGGTTGCTTATTTTAATGAGCTGGACACCTACGCAGAGACGCATGGCTTGAATACCCGTCAGATCATCGAGGGCGTTGGCTTAGACCCGCGTATAGGTGATCATTATAATAACCCGTCGTTTGGTTATGGCGGTTATTGCTTGCCGAAAGACACCAAGCAACTTTTAGCTAATTATCAGGATGTGCCGAATAACTTGATTTCAGCGATAGTTGAAGCGAACCGCACCCGTAAAGACTTTATTGCTGAGTCTATTTTGGCTAAAAAACCCAGAGTAGTTGGGCTTTACCGCTTAGTCATGAAAGCGGGCTCCGACAATTTCAGGGCCTCAGCGATTCAAGGAGTGATGAAGCGTATTAAGGCTAAAGGGGTCGAAGTAATTATCTTTGAACCAACACTCGAAGAAGATAGCTTCTTTAATTCTCAAGTCTTTAGAGACGAAGAGCATTTTAAAGCTCATGCTGATGTGATTGTTGCCAACCGGATGTTTGCGTCTTTAAACGATGTAACAGATAAAGTGTATACACGAGATATTTTTGGCACCGATTAGCAAGCTGTTTCTCACTGGTGTTTAGCCCTAAAAAGATATTAGAATGGTTAGCAATTGCTAGCCATTTTTATTTCAAGGACTTTTATGAAAGCCGTTATCCCCGTTGCGGGCTTGGGCACCCGCATGCTTCCCGCGACCAAAGCTATCCCTAAAGAAATGCTTCCTCTTGTTGATAAGCCGCTTATTCAATACGTTGTCAATGAGTGTGTGCGAGCGGGGATCAAAGAAATTATTTTAGTGACTCACTCATCGAAAAACTCGGTGGAAAATCACTTTGATACCAGCTTTGAACTGGAAGTGACCTTGGAGAAACGGGTTAAGCGCCAATTGCTTGAAGAAGTACGCTCTATTTGCCCCGACGACGTGACCATTATTGGCGTACGCCAGGGCGAGGCCAAAGGCTTAGGCCATGCCATTATGTGTGCTGAGCCAGTCGTAGGTGATGCGCCTTTTACTGTTATTCTTCCGGATGTCATCTTAGACGAATACAGTGCCGACCAAACCAGTGAAAACTTGGCGGCAATGATTGCCCGTTTTAAGGATACGCAAACCAGTCAAATTATGCTTGAGGCCGTAGCGCAACAGGACGTTAGTAAGTACGGTATTGCTGATATTAATGGCGAGCAAATTGAACCAGGTCAGAGTGCAGTCATCAAGTCTATGGTAGAAAAGCCTAAAGTCGAAGACGCACCGTCTAACCTCGCGGTTGTCGGTCGCTATGTACTGTCTCACAATATTTGGCCACTGCTAAGAAAAACACCTATTGGTGCCGGTGGTGAAATACAATTGACCGATGCCATTGATATGCTGATAGCTCAAGAGGCGGTCGAGGCATTTCGCATGAGTGGCATTTCTCATGACTGCGGCGACAAGTTGGGGTACTTAAAGGCGTTTGTACGCTATGCCCAGCAACACCCTGAGTTAGGTGCGGACTTCTCGGAACACCTCAAGAGTATTTAAAGCGAAGGAGTTAAAATGGCAATTTTAGTGACAGGTGGTGCCGGCTACATTGGTTCTCACACCGTGTTGGAACTGCTAAATCAAGGAAGTGAGGTGGTGGTTTTTGATAACCTGAGTAACGCCTCCAGAGAGTCGCTACGTCGCGTTGAGGCGCTTGCCGATAAGCCTGTCACCTTTGTGAAAGGTGATGTGTGTGATAAAGGCGCACTTGATAGTGTATTTAAGAACCATGATATTGATAGCGTTGTGCACTTCGCGGGTTTGAAAGCCGTGGGTGAATCTGTTGCTAAGCCTACGCTGTATTACCAAAATAACGTACAAGGTTCATTGACGTTAATTTCGGCCATGCGCGATGCTGGTGTGTTTTCTTTAGTGTTCAGCTCATCGGCGACCGTTTATGGTGACCCTGAGGCTCTGCCCATTAAGGAGTCGGCACCTGTGGGAGGGACGACCAACCCATACGGCACGTCAAAGTTAATGGTTGAACAAATCATGCAGGATGTGGCGCAATCGGATGAGCGTTGGCGTTTCGCTATTTTACGTTATTTTAATCCGGTGGGTGCGCACCATAGTGGGCAAATAGGCGAAGATCCCAATGGTATTCCAAACAATTTGCTGCCTTATATTTCTCAAGTGGCGGTAGGTAAGCTCAAGCAACTGGCAGTTTTTGGTGATGACTACAACACCAAAGATGGCACCGGAGTGCGTGATTATATCCATGTTGTTGATCTTGCTATTGGCCACCTAAAAGCTTTGGATTGGCTTAGCCTGCATAGCGGTGTGCACATCTATAACTTGGGTACAGGGAATGGCTACTCGGTTCTGGAAATGGTCAAAGCGTTTGAGCAAGCCGCCGATAAAGCCGTGCCATACGAAATTGCACCACGCCGTGACGGTGATATTGCTGCCTGTTACGCCAGCGCTCAAAAAGCCGCTGATGAGCTTGGCTGGCATGCACAGCGAGGTATTGAGCAGATGATGCAAGATACGTGGCGCTGGCAAAGCAAAAACCCGGATGGGTATCAAGATTAATTAAAGAAGGAGCGTTTAGCTCCTTTTTTTTATCGACACCCACAACCGGTGTGTGATTTTTTGTAGGCAAGGCTTCAGCCTTGCACAGGTATCAGGTGTAGCTAGGGTGTTGTAGGCAAGGCTTCAGCCTTGCTCAGGTGAGAGGTGTAGCTAGACAGTCAGGCTAAAGCCCGACCCACAACCGATTGTAGTTTGTTGTAGGCAAGGCTTCTAGCCTTGCACAGGTATCAGGTGTAGCTAGACAGTCAGGCTAAAGCCTGACCTACAACGGATGTGTAGCTTGGTTATTGTAGGCAAGGATTCAGCCTTGCACAGGTGAGAGGTGTATCCAGACAGTCAGGCTAAAGCCTGACCTACAACCAATGTGTGGTTTTTGTAGGCAAGGCTTCAGCCTTGCACAGGTATCAGGTGTACCCAGATAGTCAGGCTTAAAGCCTGACCTACAACCGATGTGTGGTTTGGTTGTTGTAGGCAAGGCTTCAGCCTTGCATAGGTATTAGGTTTATCTAGACAGTCAGGCTAAAGCCTGACCCACAACGGCTGTGTAGCTTGGTTGTTGTAGGCAAGGCTTCTAGCCTTGCATAGGTATCAGGTGTAGCTAGACAGTCAGGCTAAAGCCTGACCCACAACCGGTGTGTGGTTTGTTGTAGGCAAAGCTTCAGCCTTGCGCAGGTATTAGGTGTATCCAGACAGTCAGGCTAAAGCCTGACCTACAACGGGTGTATAGCTTGGTTTTTGTAGGCAAGGCTTCAGCCTTGCGCAGGCATCAGGTGGCTATTTCTACCTTGGTTTGCTGCGCAAGCTTACTTCTGAGCTGTTCTGCCAGCGCTTGTTTGGCCTCATTATCGCCATGAACAATTTTAATATGCTGAGGTTTTTTACGCATGCCGGTAACAAAGCGTATCAGCCCAGCCTGATCGGCGTGTGCACTGTAACCACTGATGGTGTGGATATGTGCATTGATATCAATGCGTTGCTCATTTAGTTCAACATAGCCTCCTCGCGGGCCATATTTTTGAATAGCTCGCCCTGGCGTGCCTGCACCTTGGTAGCCAACAAAAATGACATCGGTCGTGGGCTCCGGTAAAAACTCAACGAGATAGTTAACTATACGCCCGCCACTGCACATGCCGCTAGCAGCAATGACAATCGCGGGCTTTTGTCTTTTCTGAAGATATTGCAGTAGCTGCACATGCTGTTGGTGAGTATCTATCGTCACTATATTATCGAAATCGAGAGGGTGGCGACCTCTAGCCACTCTTGCTTTGGCTTCTTTATCCCATAATGACTTAAAGCGCCGATATTCTCGGGTGAAATTTGCTGCCATGGGAGAGTCAATAATCACTTCGATATCTTGCCAGAAAGAGTACTTTTTAGCGCTGTGTATAATCTGCTCAAGCTCGTATAGTAATTCCTGTGTGCGGCCAATGCTAAAGGCTGGAATGAGCACCACGCCGTTATCTGACACCGCGCGTTCAATCACGGCTTTAAGTTGCTGTGTACGTTGTTTACGGCCATGATGGAGGCTATCGCCATAGGTGGACTCAATAACCAAAGTATCGGCCTTGTAGGGCGCTTTCGGCGCTGGTAGTAATGGAGTGTAAGGGGCTCCAAGATCGCCCGAGAACACCACGCGATGACGGGTCTCGTTATGCGGCAAATCAATTTCCACATAGGCTGAACCAAGAATATGACCCGCGCGTTGCAGTCGAAAGCGACAATCGGTGTTGGGTAAATCATACCAGTGCTTAAAATCAACGCTCACCAATTGGCGTTTAAGCAAACGAATACAGGTGGCCACTAACTCTTGCTCTTTAGTGACACCAAGTTTAAGCGCATCTTCAATGACCAAAGGCAATAATGCCGATGTCGCCTGTGAAGCATAAATGGGGCCTGTGAATCCCGCTGCAAGTAAATAAGGTAAGCGGCCGACATGATCAATATGACAGTGCGTGATGATAACCGCAGTCACGGCACTTATATCAAAGTCGATGGCCAAACTTGGCTTGGCCTCGGCACCCTGAAACAACCCACAATCTACCAGCACCGACTGTGCCTTACTCACCTGAAGTTCATGGCAAGAGCCCGTAACACCGTTTACCGCGCCATGATGGCGTATTTGCACCTCATCCATTGTTGATCATATCGCTTTTATTCGCTGCTTATGCTTTCACTGTAGCACTTAAGTGCGGAGAACATCAGCCCTTCGAGGTACAAGGTTTTAGGTTTCAAATTTTTGCGTTTGTTGCTCTAGTTGCTCAGTAAGTGCACGCATGCTTTCGCTGGCCTCATGCGCCTGTTTTGATACCTGCGCTGTGTTCGTGGCGGTATCAGAGATCACCACCACGCGATTTGCCGTATCTTCACCTGCCCCGAGCTGCTCTCTCGCGGCACTGGCTATTTCTTGGCTCATACCGGCTAGGGTACTCAACGACTGGGCGATATGCACTAACTCGGTGCGCACTCGTTGCGATTTACTCACGGTTTGTTCACTGGTCTCAATGCTCATTTGTACCGACTGTTTAGCCTCGCTGGTGGCACTTTGTAGATTAGTGATCATGCTGTGGATTTCTTCGGTGCTACTTTGGGTGCGCTGCGCGAGTTGCCTCACTTCATCCGCGACCACTGCAAAACCTCGGCCTTGCTCGCCCGCGCGAGCAGCTTCAATGGCCGCATTCAGCGCCAGTAGGTTTGTTTGTTCGGCAATACCTTGAATAACCCCGAGCACATTGGCGATATTATTGACTTCGTCATCGAGTAGCTGAATATTATTACCAGCGCTGTCAATTTGTTTCTCTAAAAGGGAAATGGTGTCAACAGCCTCCTCTGTCAACGCGTTCGCTGCTTGGCCTTGCTGCTCAGCTTCACCAACGGCGTAAGCTGATTGCTCGGCAAGGTCGACCACACTTTGCGCTGAGGCCGTAAGCTGAGTAATCGCTGAGGCCACAATGGCCGTATCTTGCTGTAACGATTGCGTTAAGCGCTCCAGCTCAACCGAGCGTTTGTCGGAGTCTACGCTTTGTTGCTGTAAGGTGTCTGCGGCTTCTTTTATGCCTGTTACCACTCCCTGCAATCCTTGTTGCATGTAGGCCATGCTACCGATAATGCTATCTTTGTTGTGTTCTTGATGGGCGATAGTATTGTTCAAACGCCCGCGTGATACTTGCGTTACGATATCTCTCACTGAGCTTAATTCAGCGCCTAAGGCATTGGTCAGTGCTAAACCAAACTTAGCTAAGGCGAGTGTGAGTAATACCGCGATGATAAGCGATAAACCGAGTAACCAGCTGGCGGTGCTCCAGTAACGCTGATCGACTTCTTTGTAGCTGATGCCGGTACCAATATACCAACCCCAACGAGGCGTTTTTTGTACAACTGAGGTTAAATCAACGACTTCACCATCGCGCTCAGAAGTCCAGTGGTAGGTGATGATCTCACCCGTTTTGCTACCAACTAAGCGCTCCACCATGGCACCAATGCTGTTGCCTTGGGCATCTTTGAAGTCATTAAAGCTGGTACCGTGCAATTGCGGATCATGCGGTGCGGCAACAAAGTTGAGATCGCTGCTGACTACATACACATACTCAGAGTCATGGTAAGTATTATTTTGTAATATGGTGCTGGCGTAAGCTTGTGCTTGCGCGTCACTAAGCTCACCCTGAGCCGCTAAGGTTTCGAGCTCCTCAACCACATTGACGGTACTTTTCATCAATTGATTAATACGGGCAATATTGTCGTTTTCACTAGCATGACGCAAGGCTTGCAAACCTAGCAAAGCGACGGCAATAAGGGCAATAAATAGGGTGACAGCAAAAGCAATAATTTTGCTTCGTAAAGAGAACGTTGCGAACACAGCAAGCTCCAAATCGATAAGCGGTTTGTTACACTTATCACTTTTTCAGCGGCTTTTTAAGGCAAAAGCCGCAAAAACAGACTTTTTTCTGTTGAATTTTTTTTGAGTGTATGTTTGGTAGGTACGCTCAACAAAGGTTTATTTCATCTTCGCTTAAGGCTCGGTACTCCCCTGGGGCAAGCGCGTCATCAAGAGTCACACCGGCTATGGCCTCTCGGTGCAGGGCGACCACCTCATTGCCAACGGCGGCTAGCATACGCTTCACCTGATGATATTTACCCTCAACAATATGCAAGCGAATTTGATAGGGGGCTAATACCTCAACTTTGGCTGGGCGAGTGAGTTCACGTTCGCCATGTAGCTGCACCCCTTGTTCAAGTTCATGCACCGCGTGTTCGGTAATAGGTTGCCCTAACTCCACCACATAGGTTTTGTATTTCTGCTTCTTTGGGCTAGTTATTTGATGTGTCCACTGACCATCGTTACTCAGCAGCACTAGGCCAGTGGTATCTATATCCAAACGCCCAGCAACATGCAATTCCTGCAAGTTGGGCTCATCCATTAAATCGAGCACCGTTGCATGTAAATCGTCACTATTAGCACATACATAGCCTTCGGGCTTATTAAGCATAAAGTAGCGCTTGCCCAAATAATGCAACTGTTCACCGTCTAGAGTAACCACGGTGTTCTCATCAATAGCGGTGTTTTGCTGTGTGGTCATCTCACCACCCACACATACCCGCTTGGCTTTGATCACGGCCTTGGTTTTGGTACGTGGTAACTGGGTAACGTGGCTAATGAACTTATCTAAACGGCAAGGAAACTTCATTGGGTCGGGGCTTTAATTTCGCTACAATGGCGCGAGTATAGCTTATGCGTCTCAGCGAAAACAGCCACCGTGAATAAAATCCTCTCACAGTACCAACAGCAAATTGATGCGCAAATACTTGCCGTTGATGATGCGCAACAACGGGCGGTCGAGGAGCTTGCCCGTTTAGCGCAGGAGCTTGAGCAGCGCTCATCGTCTCAGTGCTTTTGGCGTCGTCCTGAAGTCACCACCGGGGTATATTTATATGGCCCGGTAGGGCGGGGCAAATCAATGCTGATGGACTTATTCTTCCAGCATCTCAATAGTGATAAAAAGCAACGTTTACACTTTCATCACTTTATGGCTTTTGTGCATCAACGCTTGGGGCAGTTGCAGGGGGTGAAGAATCCTATGCGTCAGTTGGCAAAAGAGTATGCCAGAAGTATCGATGTGCTGTGTTTTGATGAGTTCTTCGTAAGCGATATCGGTGACGCCATGATTATGGCCCGGCTATTCGAGGCTTTGTTTGCCCAAGGTATGGTCTTGGTAGCAACCAGTAATTGCCATCCGCAGCAGTTGTATCGCAATGGGTTACAGCGAGCGCGCTTTGAACCTACCATCGCCTTACTTGAAGCGCATTGCCATCTCTGTGATGTCAGCGGTGAGCTAGATTATCGGCTGCAAGGGTTTGCTGGCTTTCGTTACTACCTCGCCTATGGCCCAGAGGTGTTGAGTGAGCTGTTTAAGCAGCAACAACGCTGTTCTATTAAGCCTTGCATACGAGAGATAAACCGACGAAGCATGCATTTTATGGCTTATGCCAGCGATGCGGCCATGATTGATTTCTTTGCCTTGTGTGGCGATGGTCGCGCCAGTGCAGATTATATGGAGCTGGCCCAGCAACTGCAGGTGCTTTATGTGGACAAAGTCCCGGCTATGGGAGTCGCTATGCACAGCGCACATGTAGCCCAAGGCACAGAAGATGGTTACATCCGCGATCAGGCCCCACAGCGCCAGGCTCAGTATGACGATGAAGCGCGGCGCTTTATTGCTTTGGTTGATGAGTTTTATGATAACCATAAGTTGCTAGTTATCACTGCAGAGGTGGAGCTAGAGTCGCTTTATCAAGGAGAGCGTTTAGCTTTTGAGTTTGCACGAACCCAGTCGCGCTTAATTGAAATGCAACGTTGGTCTTTACCAAGCCACTAATGTTGTAGGGCAGAGGTAGGCAAGGCTTTTAGCCTTGCGCAGCTGTTAGGTTGATGTCGATTGTCAGGCTAAAGCCTGACCTACAACGGATGTGTAGTTTGTTGTTGTAGGCAAGGCTTTAGCCTTGCGCAGGTGTGAGGCCGGTTTCCATTGTCAGGCTAAAGCCCGACCTACAACGGGTGTGCAGTTTGATGTTGTAGGCAAGGCTTTTAGCCTTGCGCGGGTGTAAGGTTGATTTCGGTTGTCAGGCTAAAGCCCGACCTACAACGGGTCTGTAGTTGGTTGTTGTAGGCAAGGCTTTTAGCCTTGCTCAGGTATTAGGTCGATTTCCATTGTCAGGCTCAAGCCTGACCCACAACGGGTGTGTAGTTTGATTTTGTAGGCAAGGCTTTAGCCTTGCGCAGGTGTTAGGCTGATGTCGATTGTCAGGCTAAAGCCCGACCCACAACGTGTGTGTAGTTGGTTGTTGTAGGCAAGGCTTTTAGCCTTGCACAGCTGTTAGATTGATGTCCATTGTCAGGCTAAAGCCCGACCTACAACGGGTAGGTTGTTTTATGTTGTAGGCAAGGCTTGTAGCCTTGCGCGGGTGTTAGGCTGATTTCGATTGTCAGGCTAAAGCCCGACCCACAACGGCTGTGTAGTTTGTTTTTGTAGGCAAGGCTTGTAGCCTTGCTCAGGTATTAGGTCGATTTCGATTGTCGGGCTAAAGCCCGACCTACAACGGGTGTGTAGCTTGTTGTTGTAGGCAAGGCTTTTAGCCTTGCGCAGCTGTGAAGCCGATTTCGATTGTCAGGCTAAAGCCTGACCTACAACGGGTGTGTAGTTTGTTGTAGGCAAGGCTTTTAGCCTTGCGCGGGTTTGAGGCCGGTTTCCATTGTCAGGCTAAGCCCGACCTACAACGGGTGTGCAGTTTGATGTTGTAGGCAAGGCTTTTAGCCTTGTGTGGGTGTAAGGCCGATTTCCATTGTCAGGCTAAAGCCCGACCTACAACGGGTGTGAAGTCGATGTCGATTGTCAGGCTAAAGCCCGACCTACAACGGGTCTGTAGTCGGTTGTTGTCGGCAAGGCCTTTAGCCTTGCGTGGGTATTAGGTCGATTTCGATTATCAGGCTAAAGCCTGACCTACAACCAAATTTTCTGTAGCTCTTGCCACTGCTTATCAAATTGGCCACTGGGTTTAATCGTGAAATTAGAGCGTACAAACTGGTTCATTTTCCCTTCAACAAACGCTAGGAAAAGGTTCGCTAGGGTTCCCTCGTCACTTGCAAAGGCCTTACCCTCACGCAATTTACGTTCACGTAAAACCTGTTTGAACTGGGTTTCTAGCTTTTCAAATAGACTCTGAATGCGTTCACGTAATCGTTCGTTTTCGCCTTGCAGTGCATCACCAGTGAGAATTCGAGTAATCCCAGGGTTCTTTTCTGCAAACGCTAGCAGTAGCATCAAAATGTTGTAGACACGGCTTTGCGTTTCTTTCTCGTTCTCTAAGATTAAGTTAATGCGAGACAGCAAGGTGTCTTCAATAAACTCAATTAACCCCTCGAACATACGCGCTTTGCTAGGAAAGTGGCGATAGAGAGCTGCTTCTGAAACGCCTACTTCGGCGGCCAATTTGGCGGTAGTGATACGCTGACCGGGACTAGTTTCCAGCATTTGCGCGAGTGATTGTAAAATCTGCTCTTTACGGTTAGTGCGACGTGAGGCAGCCATGGCGTTCCTTTTTAACAACTTTGGTGGTCACTGACCTTTATTATGAACGCCATATTAATGCTTTGTGAGGTCCCTTTCCAGTCTTTTGCGACCTTTACACTAACTTTGTAGCAATTGCTTCGATGACAGTAAGTGCTAACTTATCTTTTTTCATAAGCGCAATGCTTTGTGTGCTGTCATGACTAAATAAGGTCAGGGCATTATTATCGCTGTTAAACCCTTGCCCTTGTACCGACACATCATTAGCGCAAATCATATCTAGCTTTTTATTCTTTAATTTGCCCTGTGCATAGGCGGCGACATCTTGTGTTTCCGCAGCAAAACCAACAGTAAACGGCCTATTCTCAGACAGCGCAGCAACATCAGCAATAATATCCGGGTTTTTCACTAGTGTGAGGGTGAGTTCATCGCCTTGCTTTTTCATTTTCTGCTCGGCGATATCAGCAGCACGATAATCGGCCACGGCAGCGCAGCCAATGAAAATATCGGAGCTTGGCGCCAAAGCGAGTGCTTGTTGGTGCATTTGTTGTGCGCTTTGCACATCAATGCGCGTGACTCCGACAGGCGTTGGTAAATTAACCGGGCCGGAAATCAGGTTCACTGTTGCTCCCATTGCTACCCCTGCAGCGGCTAAGGCATAGCCCATTTTGCCTGAGCTGTGGTTAGAGATGTAACGTACAGGGTCGAGCGCTTCACGGGTGGGGCCAGCGGTGATGGTGAGGGTTTTACCCGCTAATAACGGCTGTACTGTAGGGGCACACACTAACTCAACAAGCTCGTTGGGCTCGAGCATACGTCCGGCTCCTACGTCGCCACAGGCTTGTTCGCCCGCACCTGGGCCCCAAATAGCAATATCTCGCTGTGCTAAGGTGGCTAAGTTCGCTTGCGTTGCCGCATGAGCATACATTTGCTGGTTCATGGCAGGAGCGATAGCAACTTTAGCTGGGGTGGCCAGCAACAAAGTAGTGAGTAGATCATCGGCAATACCGGCCGCCATTTTGGCAATGATATTGGCTGTCGCAGGGGCAACGAGAATCAAGTCGGCCCATTTAGCAAATTCAATATGGCCCATCGCTGCTTCGGCCTGAGGATCGAGCAGTGAATCAGAAACAATTTCTCCTGATACCGCTTGTATCGTGAGCGGAGTGATAAAATGCTTAGCGCTGTCGGTCATAACCACTTTGACCTCACAACCGCGTTCTTTCAGCCGTCGGGTTAGCTCTGCACATTTGTATGCGGCGATGCCGCCACTGATCCCAAGGACCACCTTTTTATTTTGCATAACAATAGACAATATCGCTTGTGTGACAGCTTAGAAGATACCAGATGTGCCGCTATTGCACTATAGTTGAGAAAGGTTCATAAGCGCAAAAGCCAAGGAATGCCCATGCGACTCACTGACTTGCCAGCCCAGCAACGGCCTAGGGAAAAATTACTTACTCAGGGTGCCGGGGCACTGAGTGATGCCGAATTACTCGCTATCTTTTTTAGAACGGGCATTGCCGGTTGCAATGCTATTGACCTAGCCCAACAGATACTCAGCCAAAGCCAAGGGCTGCATACTTTGTTGGCTGCTGAACATGACCATTTCTGCCGTTTTAAAGGTATGGGCACCGCTAAGTATACGCAATTGCAGGCGGCAATTGAGTTGGCGCGGCGATATTTACAAACAAGTTTGGAACGAGCGCTCAGCTTTGACTCACCACAAGCGGTGCAAGATTATCTCAAGTTAGAATTAAAAGGGCTGCAACGGGAAGTCTTTTTAGTGTTGTTTGTTGATGCCCAACACCGTTTAATAAGCACAGAAACGTTGTTTCAAGGCACCATAGATGCAGCGTCGGTATACCCCAGAGAAGTTGTTAAAGCAGCACTCAAGCATAATGCCGCTGCCGTTATTTTTGCGCATAATCATCCCAGTGGTATCGCCGAGCCGAGCCAGGCCGATGAAGTCATTACCCGCAAGCTAATACAAGCTCTTGGTTTGGTCGATATTCGTGTGCTCGATCATTTAGTGATAGGCGGTTGCCACGCGGTCTCTTTTGCCGAGCGCGGCCTACTGTAGCTATTTGTGCAATTTAAATGCAGTTTTTGCTTTCCCTTTGCTGCGTTGATCTTTATAATTAGCCGCTATCAAATTTACATATGAGCTGATTCTGAGATCAGGTTTCTTGATCTTTGCCTGTCTATGCTGTATAAAGAGCGCCCTTCGATTTATCCCGGGGCAGTATACAAAAAGGCCGTAAGGGAAAATTAAGCTCGAGCGAAGTTATTGGAGATAAATAGACATGTCTAAAGTCTGTCAAGTTACAGGTAAGCGCCCAGTGGTAGGTAACCACCGCTCACACGCGCGCAACGCGACTAAGCGTCGTTTCCTACCTAACCTACAAACTCACCGTTTTTGGGTTGAAAGCGAAAAACGCTTTGTATCACTACGCACTACTACTAAAGGTATGCGTATCATCGACAAAAAAGGCATCGACGCGGTACTGACTGATATCCGTGCTCGCGGCGAAAAAGTTTAAGGAGCCTGAGTCATGCGCGATAAGATTCGTCTAGTTTCAACTGCCGGTACTGGTTTTTTCTACACTACCGACAAAAACAAGCGTAACATGCCTGAAAAAATGGAAATCAAAAAATACGATCCTAAAGCTCGTAAGCACGTGATTTTCAAAGAAGCAAAAATCAAGTAATCTGATTTTAAGCGTACGCTTCCAAATTTGAAAACCCGACTTTATGTCGGGTTTTTTGTTGGCTGTAATTGCGGATTCTTGGTCGGTGGGTTTTGCTGTGCATCTTTCACCATCGACATTTTTGGTGGCTGCAGAGCAACAACCTTCTCACCACTGGCTGGTGGATTCTCCATTTGCGCGGTAATAATACGCACTACTTTTTCGTTACCAATAATAAACAGCGGAATCGCTTCGCTATTTACTTCTTGATATTGTTGCCAGTCAAATTCATCACTTAATCGAGTCGCACTGACCTTACCGCCTTTGGCTATCAGGCTACTGAGCTTGGCATAAGAACCATTCTCGCCAAATAGAATTTGTCGAGAGAGGAAAGTAGCACTGTCTTTATTGGCTTTCGCGTGGTTTTGTGATGACTTGAGTGAGAACACTCGGTTTTCGCTAAATAGGTGGCTAAAGTATTGCACCCCTAATGCGTTGTGATGGCGGTTAGGTGACAGTGCCAACACCTTACTGATGCTTGTTAGTGGCAGATACCGCTCGGCATGTTCCGATTGCGGATTACCATAATAGCAGGGCAAACCATCCATACGGGCCATTTTACAGTTTTCCCATGCCGGATCGGAGAGGTGCACATCGATATCTTGCTCTTTTAGGCCACAGGCTATAGCTCTGGCAACGTGGTTCGCACCAATGATGAGTAAGGTCGAGGGAGCAGGTTGACGGACCCCGAGCATTTTGGCTAATGGGATGGCGGTGAGGCTATTTAAAACCACAGTGACAATTATCACCGTGAAGATTAAGGGCACCATTTTATTGGCATCCACAATACCGGCATCGGCCATACTGAGCGCAAACACCGAGCCGACAGCGGCGGCAACAATACCGCGAGGCGCAATCCATGCCAGTATCAGCCGCGATTTGACGGGCAAGTCACTGCCATAAGTAGAAATTAAAATATTCAGTGGTCGAGCGACAAACAGCACAATGGCTAAAAAGATGAAGACTTGTGCATCCAGAGCCAGTAAATCTTCAAGCTTGAGGCGTGCTGCCAGCAAAATAAACAAGCTAGAGATAAGAATCATCGACAGGTCTTCTTTAAATTCAAGCACCGAGTCAATTTCCAAATCGTCTTGGTTCGCAAGCCAAATACCGAATACCGTCACCGCTAGCAGCCCAGACTCGTGACTGAGATGGTTCGAGACGGTAAAGCTGATAAGCACTAGCGCAAGAATACCAAACTTATGCAGCTCATAAGGGAGCCACTCGCGACGAATCAATTGCGTTGTTAACCATCCTGCGGCAGCGCCGAGCGAAAAGCCCACACTCAGCGTGGTGACCAATGCCCCCAGGGTGTGACTAAACACATCGCTTTGCCCCACTAACATCACCGCCTCGAACACTAACACAGCGAAGAGCGCACCGATGGGGTCAATCACAATGCCTTCCCAGCGTAGTACTCGGTCAATGTCTTGAGTGGGGCGCATGGCGTTAAGTAGGGGCGCGATAACCGTGGGCCCGGTAACGACCAATACTGCGCCTAGCACTGCTGCGACACGCCAATCGAGCTCAAGCAACCAATAAGCACTTAAGCTGACGACCAGACAGGTTATGAGCATGCCTATGGAGCACAGGTTGCGCACCACCTTACCAATGCCCTTTAGCTCCCTAAAGTGGAGCGTGAGCGCGCCCTCAAAAAGAATAATCGCCACCGATAAGGACACCACTGGAAACAGTAAGTCGCCAAGGAGTTCGTCGGGCTCGAGTAACGAGGTGGTTGGCCCAAGTAATAAGCCAGTGAGTAAAAGAAATAAAATAGCGGGAACACGGAAGGCCCAGGCGAGCCATTGCGCAATAACACTACATAAAGCAATTCCTGCAATATAAATTGCTGACATAAAGACCCTTATTATCTGTCCATGAAAACTCAGTATGAGATAAGCAGAGCGTGATGACAACGTTTTGCTACATCAGTCAAACACGCATAACTACCCATCTTTTAACGTGTGATATAGCGAAGCTGATTACTCTTTAAGTAAAAAAGAGCCTTAGATCACTAAAAATTCATAATAGGTCAAAATTTTATGTATTCATCGCTAGAGTGCATCTTTACGCGCTTAGGAGCTATTTCAATGCGCTATAAATAGCATGAATACTGGCTATGGCTAAGTTTTGACCTTGATTTTTATATCTAAATCCGCATAATAACGTTCGTAGACAAATTATTAGAGTGCTAATTAATTGTGGTTTTTAGCCTGCCTCGTCGTATGCAACCGCTGTTATCACAGCGTAAACCACAACTGTTAGTGCTTTCCTTTTAATTGGTTTTGGAACAGCTTGATGCCTGTGCTTGTTAGCGTTGGGTAGGTAAAGCCGTAAGCAAAATTTAGCGTCGCCCCAGTTGTTATATCGCGACGCTTTTTATTGCCCAAAACAAAGTCCACCTAGGGTGGCCAAACAGGATAAGGAATGCATTTTTATACATATCTCTCTCTCGCATTGTATTTTTTAGCCATGCTTGGCATTGGCTTGTTCGCTTATCGCAATTCCACAAGTGATATTTCTGGCTACATTCTAGGTGGCCGTCAAGTGAGCTCTCATGTGACTGCCTTGTCTGCAGGAGCATCGGATATGAGTGGTTGGATGCTAATGGGCTTGCCAGGAGCCATGTTCTTAACTGGTTTCGACACCGTATGGATTGCACTGGGCTTGGTTTTAGGTGCACTGGCCAATTATTTATTAGTTGCACCGCGTCTGCGGGTGTACACAGAAATGGCCGATGATGCACTGACGTTACCGGACTTCTTCGATAAGCGTTTTAATATGAGCAAAGGGCCGATTCGCGTGATTTCAGCGGCAGTGATCATCTTGTTCTTTACGCTCTATACCTCGGCAGGGTTAGTTGCAGGCGGGAAGCTGTTTGAATCGGCGTTCGGTTTAAGCTACCACCTTGGCTTAATCATTACCGTTTCGGTGGTTGTGGCCTACACTTTATTAGGTGGCTTTTTAGCTGTGAGCATGACCGACTTTGTCCAAGGCTGCATTATGTTTGTGGCATTAATACTCGTGCCGATTGTGGCTTACATGCAGTTCAATGGCAGTGCCGATATGCTTAATTTCGCGCAGCAATCGATTCCAAGTTTTAGTGAATCTTGGCAGAGCATCACCTTGCTGGGCATAGTATCAAGCTTGGCTTGGGGGTTAGGTTATTTTGGCCAGCCTCATATTATTGTGCGCTTTATGGCGATTCGCTCGGTAAAAGATATTAAAACGGCGCGTAATATTGGTATGAGCTGGATGACAGTCACCATTTTAGGTTCGCTAGGAACAGGCTTAGTTGGGGTTGCTTATGCCAACAAATTTGGTTTGCAAGTGGCCGACCCAGAGACAATTTTCGTTATTTTCTCGGAAATTTTGTTCCACCCTCTGATTAGCGGCTTTTTACTCGCCGCGATTTTAGCGGCGATCATGAGCACCATCTCATCACAGCTGTTGGTGTCATCAAGCTCGCTGACCGAGGACGTATACCGTGCTTTTTCAAAAACTGAGGTAGAGCAAAAAACCTTAGTAAAAATCGGCCGGATAGGGGTTTTCGCCGTGGCACTCGTTGCTACCTTACTGGCACTGGACAAATCTAATAGCATTTTGTCATTGGTCAGTAATGCCTGGGCTGGTTTCGGTGCCGCATTTGGCCCATTAGTATTATTTAGCCTGTGTTGGTCGAAAATAACCCATCAAGGCGCGCTCGCCGGAATCGTTGTCGGCGCAGCAACTGTTTTATTCTGGATATTTGCACCAGTGCTTAGTGACGGGGGCACGCTAAGCAGTGTTATTTACGAAATTGTTCCCGGATTTATCGCAAGTTCACTTGCAATCGTTGTGGTGAGTAAGCTTTCTCAGGCACCGTCAGCCGAGGTGAAAGAAACTTTTCATGCAACTGAGCAAAAACTTGAGCAACTTAGCTAAAGCTAGTAAGGAAAGTAATCGCAATGCAAAATTTTAAATGGCAACGCATCGTACTCAAAGTAGGCAGTGCCTTAATTGCACCCGAGCAAAATGGCTGTAGTTCACGCTATTTACTCACCATAGCTCAGTTTATTGTTCGTTGCCGCGCCCAAGGTATTGAAGTTATTTTGGTGTCATCAGGCTCTGTGGCTGCGGGCTCACACTTATTCCCAGAGGATAAGCCGCGCTCTGTAGCACTTAAAAAAGCAATGGCAGCCGCTGGGCAAATGGAGATGATGGCAACATGGGATCGCTTTTTTGATTTCCCATCGGCACAGATTCTGCTAACGCACGGTGATTTACGTGACCGTGAGCGTTACACCAGTGTACGCGACACCATTTTTACCTTGCTTGATCACGGTGTTCTTCCTGTCATCAACGAAAATGACACGGTGACTACTGATGATTTGAAAGTAGGTGATAATGACAACTTATCAGCTATGGTAGCAGCGGCCGCTGATGCTGACGCATTAATGATTTTCTCAGATGTGGACGGCCTTTATGACAAGAATCCTAACTTGCATACCGACGCTGTACTGTTACCTGAGATCAGTGAAATTGATGAATCTATTTACGCCATGGCTGGGTGTGCTACCAGTGCCGTAGGCACCGGCGGCATGAAAACCAAAATCGAGGCGGCAGAAAAAGCCACTTCCCATGGTATTACTACATTTATTCTAAATGGCTTTAAAGAGCAGACCTTTAACTTGTTGTTAGAAGGTAAAAACCCGGGCACTATCTTCTTGCCGTATGAAAAACCAATGCAAGAGGCAGTCCATTGGCGTACACATACCGCCAGTGAGCAGGGTGAGGTGATTGTTGAAGGTGACTTCAGCGAGCCATTAGATGAAAACGCCGAGCAGATTAACCCGCAAGGCATTATCGAGGTTCGGGGCGAGTTCTCCGTTGGCGACACTATTTTGGTGCGCAGCGACGACGGCACGAAGCTGGCTAAGGCACGAGCAAACTACAGTAGCTGTTTGCTGAACTTTATTGCCGAGAATGAAACCAGTGAGTTTAGCGATGAAGCACAAGATTCCATCGGCCCGATTATTTCAGACGAAGACATTGCAGTATTGGAGAAATCATGAGTTTAGTTAAGGATATTTCAGCTCAAGCAGCAAAAGCCGCTAAGGTGCTTGCTCTGCTTGATACAGAGAGTAAAAACAACGTACTTAAAGAAATGGCTGAGGCACTGCGTGCCAATAAAGAGCATATTAAGGCGGAAAACGAATCAGATCTTGCCAATGCGCGAGACAACAACTTAGCTGCAGCCATGGTTGACCGTTTGACGCTGACCGATGAGCGTATTGAAGATATGGCCGTGGGCATTGAAACCATTGCCGATCTCGATGATCCAGTAGGTCAGTTGCGTTCATTGGGTGAGCGCCCCAATGGTATCAAAATCAATAAAATGCGAGTGCCTCTTGGGGTGATTTGCATGATTTATGAAGCCCGTCCAAACGTAACAGCCGATGCTGGCGCACTGTGCTTCAAATCAGGTAATGCGGTTATTTTGCGTGGCGGTAAAGAGGCTTTAGCGTCAAGTAAAGCCATTGCCAGTGTACTGCACAGTGTGCTGGAGAAACACAACTTGCCGACGGCGCTTATCTCAGTGATCCCTGATCCAGACCGTGGCCTGTTGATGGATCTTATGCAGCAGCGTGACACCATTGACTTGATTATTCCTCGCGGTGGCGAAGGGCTGATTAATTTTGTGACTGAAAACAGTACCGTACCGGTTATTCAGCACTTTAAAGGGGTGTGTCACCTGTATGTTGATAAAGATGCAGACCTTGATGTGGCGATGAACCTGTTGCTGAACGGTAAAACTCAGCGTACCGGTGTATGTAACGCGCTAGAGGGCTTGGTTGTGCACCAAGAGATGGCAGAGGCATTTTTAGCTCGTGCGGCAAAAGAGCTTGAAGCAAAAGGTGTACGTGTTAATGCTGATGCTCAAGCAGCGAAATTCTTCAGCAATGCGAATGTCATTGGCGATGATGAATTTGGTGAAGAGTACCTTGATCTTGAAATCGCGGTATGTATCGTTGCTGACTTTGATGCAGCAGTGGCGCATATTGATCGCTTTGGTAGCTTCCACACCGAAGTTATTTGTACCAAAGACGAGCAAACTGCCAACTTGTTCCAGCGCAGTGTTGATGCGTCAGTCGTGATGGTAAATGCCTCCTCACGTTTCTCTGATGGTTCGCAGCTAGGTCTAGGCGCTGAAATCGGCATCGCAACCACTAAGTTGCACGCTTACGGGCCTATGGGCCTAGAGTCATTGACCACAGAAAAATACTTAGTGAATGGTGAAGGACAAATTCGTAGCTAATCACGACTAAGATTTAAAAAGCCCAGCTTAGTGCTGGGCTTTTTTGTGCTCTAAAGGTTATTTTACGAAGCGCTCTAGCTCGCTTTGAGTGGTGCGGGTTAGGTGCTCTGAGCGTGCGCATTGCTCTGCGGCTTGGTCTATTTGCGCTTTTGCGTCTTCACCTAAGGTTTTAATTTGCTCCACCGATTGCTGAGTATTGGCCTGGGTTTGCTCCAGTTCATGCACTGCTGCGACAATATCCTGCAATTGTTGTTGGTTTTTCTCAAAGTCTTGCACTAGTTCACTAAAGCCTGAAGCCGTGTTACCGATTGCTTGTTCAGCGCTTGAAGAGTGCTCAATAAGTTGCTCTGACTCTTGGTTAGTATCGCTTACCAGCGTGCCCATTTTATTAATAAAGTCGCTAATTTGCTGGGTCGCATCACTGACTTTAAGTGACAGTGAGCGAACCTCATCAGCAACGACAGCGAAGCCTCTGCCTGCTTCACCGGCGCGAGCAGCTTCAATGGCTGCATTAAGGGCGAGCAGGTTAGTTTGATCGGCAAACCCTTCGACCATTTGCAAAATACTGCGAATGTTCTCTGAGTTTTCTTTCAAGCCTGCAACGGTGTCGGCAAATCGCCCTAATAGCTGCGTGATCTTATGAATTTGCGATACTAATTGGCTAAGCTCTTCAGATGAAGTGCGTACAAAGGTGAGGTTCTCACTGTTGTCGCTGAACACTGCATCCGTATTGGCAACGATTTGCTCTAGGCTATGCGTGACTTGCGTGGTGCTCGCTGCAATCTCACTACTAAATTGTAATTGTCGAGCTCCCAATTCAGCTGTGTTTTGCATGGATAAATTGACCTGCTGATTGCTATCAGCAGCTTGGGCTGCACCTTCATAGGTGGTATTTAAAAGGGCGCTTAGATGGTGTACAAACTTATTATATTGCTCTGATAAGTCACGAAATTCATCATACGTGAATTGTGGTAATCGCGCATTTAAGTTGGCATCTTGCTGATTGACTTGCTCTAACGTATCGCGCATCGCTTGCACTGGGCGCACGATTAAATGGCGCATATAGAACACCGTAAAAATAAAACCACCGACGACTAATAGCGAGATCACCGCAAACAGCGCCAAACCTTGTTCTTGAGCGCTCAGTTCGCGATACAGCCAAACTAAAGTAAGTAACTGTAAAGCAAACAAAAAGCTAAGGTTGCCAACAATCTTCCGAGTTAGCGTATAAAAAAATGTTTCTTCAATATAATTGTACATGCGCATAAACCAACTCATTGATGAGGGCTCCGTTTGCCTGAGTAGACGTCAATGTATACATGCTCAGTATTGTATAAAGCAAAAGATTTTCAAGTGTTTAGCGATGAAGTAAGCGCCTAGTTAGGCATCATTCGCTAAAATCATCTTAGTATTGCATGGGTAATTGGTGAAAATACCATCAACTCCCAGTGCTCGCATATCAAGAATATCTTCTTTCTTATCTACAGTATAAGCATAGACCTCGAGCCCGCGCTGTTTCGCATCGGCGACAAACTCGTGGTTTACGAAGTTTTTGTCTAAGTGCAAGCTATACGCATGCAAGCGTTGAGCAAACTCAGCATAGTTGAGCGGGATAGAGGAAGTCAGCGCCCCAATTTTCACCCAAGGTAGATGTTGCTTCAACCATACGAGTTGATGGTGATCAAAAGAAGAGACAATAAGCTGCTCTCGCTGTAATAAACCCTGTTGTACATTGTGCTCAAGGGTAGCAACGAGTTTATCGAGTGAGAATGTGTGTTTAAGTTCTAGGTTCAGTAGGGTCTTATTCCCTATCCAGTCGATCATGTCTTGCAGCCCCGGCACGCGCTGTCCTTGGCCGGCATCATAACGTTGAATTTCTGCTAAAGGGGTTTTATTGACCTTGCCTTGACCTGAGGTGGTCCTATCAAGCCAGGTGTCATGAATGATGACATAGTCATCAAGACAGCTTTGTAGGTCGACTTCTATACCATCGACGCCCACAGAAAGGGCACTTTCTATGGCGATTTGCGTATTTTCCGGGTGGTTACCGCTGGCACCGCGATGAGCAAATACTTTCATTTCTTATCAGTCCGTCTAGCAGGGTCATTGCTATCTTTGTTGATGGTAATCAATTTATCAAGGGCATTTATCGCGATTGTCGAGATACTGACCAAGTCTCAAAAAATGCAGCACTGACAACCAGCATACCGCCTATCAGCGTGGCGATGTCTGGACGCTCTTGTAATAAAATAAAGGCCAAAATGGTGGCATAGAGAGGTTGTAAGCAAGAGATGAGCCCAGCCGTTGTTGCACTGAGTTGGCGCAATGAGGCGGCAAACAATGCATGGGGAGTGGCTGTAAATACTATGGCGACCAAAAACAGCAGAGCAATATCACGCTGCGTAACGGCCATGGGGGGAACCTCAACAAAGGCACATAGCATTATACTGGCGACCAAGGTTTGATAAAACATGGTTTGCGGGCCGCCATAGTGGTTGAAGTACTGGCGCTGCAAAATATTACGAAGGGCAAAGCATAATGCAGAAAACACCCCGGTCGCTATGCCCAAAGTGACATCATTTCCCAGTGTTGCTTCTGGTATGAGTAAGTAAATTCCGACACTGACGGCAATGGCACTGAACATGTCCTTAAGCTTGGGCAAAGCGCGATGAAAAAGCGGTTCAATCATAACGGTTAGAACCGGATAACTAAAAAACGCGATAATGCCGATGGTGATTCCCGCAAGCTGCATTCCAGCAAAATAGGTTACCCAGTGCACGCCAACGATGGCACCGAGTGCCAGTGCAATAAGGTAGTCTTTGGTGCTTCTTAGGCCGATGGGCTGGCGCATTGCACCGAGCATGATAACTAAGGCAAAGGCTGCGATTGCGGTGCGATATACAGTGATATCTAACGCTGGCAGGTGAATTAACTTGGCGAATAAGGCGGTGCCACCAAACAGTAGAACCGCTGTATGCAAAAAGAATAAGCTTTGTTTGTGAGAGCTCATAGCGTGTCAAAGGCTGTTTTTTTGCCAGCATACCATGAGCTATATAACAAAGCAGGTGCTGACAAATGTCATCTGCTATTGATGACAAAGGTGACTGCGCAGCGGATGGTAAATAAGCAATGATAAAGATGTCCAAACAACAGGAGAGACATCATGAAAATAACCATTATCGCTTTGGCACTTACCAGCGCCGTGACCACCTCGACCTTTGCCAGCTCAACTGATGTGCAACACATTGAGCAAGCAGCAGCCACTCTAGATATAAAAGAGTTACGCTTACATAGTCAATCAGCCCAGGGTTACGAGCAAGGCTTGGCCTATTACCGCTTGAGTATGAGTCAGTATTTGCAAGCACAACAGCAGGCGGCGCAGCAAAGCCTGGAGATGGCGCAGCAGAGCTTAGAACAACTTCTCGCTGAGCCTTTGTCAGATACCGAATTAGGCGAGGCCAAAGCTTTGCTAGCCCAAGTGTATGGCTTCAAAATCACCTTTAACCCTCTCAAAGGGGCGTACTACGGGCCTAAAGCTGGTAAGTTATTGTCCCAAGCAGAGCGTCTTGCACCTAATAGTCCGCGTGTACACCTTATAAAAGGTGTTAGTGCTTATAACACCCCGTCCATGTTTGGCGGTTCAAAACAACAGGCCTTGCGTGATTTTAATAAAGCAGTGTTATTGTTCTCTCAGCAACAGGACACTCGCTATGGGTGGGGAGAGGCAGAAACCTACACATGGCGTGGGCTAACACAAAAGGAGCTTGGCCATGGCGAGCAAGCCTTAGCCGACTGGCAGCAGGCGCTGCAAGTGAACCCTGATTATGGCTGGGCGAAAATGCTCATCGCTAAAAATCAGTAGATTATGAGCACAAGCCCATCAGCGCGGTGGTATTGATAACCACCGCCGCTTGTTATTTACTAGCTCATACAGCGTCATGGTCGCTCTATGAGTTAAAGGCCACAGGAAAACCGTTATATGCTTTACTCCTACACTATCGCACAAAACCAGAAGCCTTTTTGGAACTGGATGCCACTGATTTTCTCAAGTTTTTACTTTTTACCTTTAATCATGGCGAGCGATTATTTTTCGTCGGCACAGATCGCGTTAGCCATCGTCGCTTACATTGTTTTTGTCGGGCTGTATGGCTTCGCTCTTCGGGTTAAAGGGAGCAAGCTGGTTGTCTGTGTGATTGCCATGCTGGTGCTGTGTATTGCAGCAACGGCTATCACCCCTGGAAGCCAGGCATTATTTGGTTTTATCGCGTTTTTATGTGGTTTTCACTTTATTGGCTGGCAAGGGAAAGCTGCGTTAGTGATTATTTTACTGGGCGCGACCCTAAGTGGCGTGGTCTTTGCCCCGGTGCAGCTCGGTTATTACTTGCTTCCGGCGGTGGTAGTCAGTATTGGTATTTTCTTTTTTGGTGTCTTTGAGCGCCGCGAGCGTCAGCATGCACGAGCTAAAGCACGTAGCGAGCAACAAATTGAGCATATTGGCGCGGTGGCTGAGCGTGAGCGCATCGCTCGCGATCTCCATGATTTGCTAGGGCATTCGCTATCAAGTATTGCCTTAAAATCAGAGCTCGCGCAAAAAATGCTTGATGCCACAGAAAGTGAGCGAGCCCGCGTCGAGATCAACGAGGTAAGTCAGTTGGCTCGGGACTTACTCAGCGAAGTGCGCCAGGCGGTGGCGGGGATGAAGCAAATGGGCCTGGGTGGAGTGTTAGAGACCATTACTAAAAATTTGCAAAGCCAGAACATTCAATGCCATGTTGGGCCGGTGCCACGTTTGCCGAGCACGATTGAGAGTGCACTGTGCTTTATCTGCAAAGAGGCGGCAACTAATGTTATACGCCATAGCAAGGCGACTCACTTTGGGGTTGAGTTCAAAGAGACTGATAGCTATTGGCAAGCGAGTATGTTCGATAATGGCAAAGAAACGAACGTCTCTTTTGGCAATGGACTTAAGGGCATTCAAACACGCTGTGAGCAGTTAGGTGGTGAGCTCGATATCAACACTGAGCAAGGCGTGCGTTTAACATGCACATTTTTAAAATAAGGGGGCGGCGATGATACGCGTTGTTGTTATAGAAGATCAGGCGCTAGTGCGTAATGCTATTGTTGCTTTACTAAATTTAGACCCTTTTATTGAAGTGGTTGGTGAAGCCAGTGACGGCCAATCAGCGCTGACATTATTGACTGAAGTACAGGCTGATTTACTACTCAGCGATATCGAAATGCCCAATATGAGTGGCTTGGAGCTGGCCGAGCAAGTCACCCATGAAGGTATCCAAATCGTGATTATGACAACATTTTCTAAATCTGGTTATATTCGCCGCGCATTGGATGCGGGTGTACGCGGATTTATTCTCAAAGAAGCGTCCAGTGATTATCTAATCGATGCATTAAAGAAAGTCCATCAAGGGCAAAAAGTTATCGACCCAGAGTTGGCATTGTTAGCGCTGGAGGATAATAACCCCCTAAGTCGTAAAGAGAGTGCCGCACTTAAGCTCACCGAAGAGGGGCTAAAAACCAGTGATATCGCCGCGCAGCTCTATTTAAGCGAAGGCACGGTACGCAATTATCTCAGTGAAGCCATTAGTAAGTTAAATGCCTCCAATCGCAGTGATGCAGCGCGTATCGCCAGGCAAAAAGGGTGGTTGTAAATAATAACACTTACGGCTGCCTGGCCAGTGGGCTTGGATGCCAGACTAAGAAAATAACAAAACAAGAAGGAAATGGTGGAGCTAAGCAGGGTGAAAAACGCTCGAAAAAAGCACTGCTTTTTTAGTTTTGAACGCGAGGTAGGGATACCGAGCCGGGGGATAGGCTTGGATGCCAGACTAAGAAAATAATAAAACAAGAAGGAAATGGTGGAGCTAAGCAGGATCGAACTGCTGACCTCCTGCGTGCAAGGCAGGCGCTCTCCCAGCTGAGCTATAGCCCCACTAAAAAGTGGCTTGTCCGTTAAGACGTTTGGTATTTTATTAATTTTACTTTCAAGGTCAAGTACCGCATCAAAAAAAATCACGCAAACCTAAACATTATCTTTATCAGATGCACGCACTAAGGTGCGGGCTGTCGCTTCGTGACAATACGCTCCCCAAAGCGCGGGGGCTTTGATACAGTAGGGAAAGTTAATAATAAGAATGTCTTTATCATGTATAAATTAATCACGGTGGCCTTGTTTTATTGCGCTTTAACGGCCTGCTCATCATCTTATGATGAACCCGAATATGAGGTGCAGTCACAGCAGTTTTACGGCAAAACCACAGAGCAAGGGCAGAAAATATTTGCCTATGTTATTACCGTCAAAGCCAGCCGCAGAGAAATGCTCGACCCGGATGAACCCATCACTCGCCGTGAGTTTGAACGTTATGCTGAAAAAGAGTACTTCGAAGAATCGCGGGTGCTGAAGCTGCAACTTGAAGATCAAGGTGCCGCAGCCCTAAAAAAAGAGCTCGATGAGCGCCAGTATTGCCCCGGTGACTATGAAATAACACAAGTGCTATGGCGCGATTTAAGTGTGCAGTTGCGCGGTGAGTGCCTGTAATGAGTCGTGCTATTGCAGCGCTGGAGGCGCTTTTTACGGCTTTGGATATTACTTGTGAGAAGCTCTCTCACCCGCCCTTAGCGACGGCACAAGCGGCCGACAACATTGCCTTAGAGCGCCCCGGAGTGAGGCTAAAAAATCTATTTTTACGAGACAACTATGGCCGCCGGCATTTTTTACTGATCACCGCCCATGACGCACAGGTGGATCTCAAAGCGCTTTCTAAAGCGCAGCAAGTATCGCGTCTTGGCTTTGCATCGAATGAGCGGTTACAGCGTTATTTAGGCGTACACCCCGGGTGTGTATCAATGCTGGCATTGATGAATGACCCTGAAAATCAGGTTGAATTATGGCTAGATGAGGCCATTTGGCAGAACACTCCACCTGGTACGCTTTATCACTGCCATCCTTTTGACAATCGTTATACTTGGCTGGTGGCCAAGCAGGACTTACTGCGTCTGTTCAGGCATTGGCAGCATCAAGTGCAGGTTTTGTCGGTCCCCAAACGTTGTGGCACGGCGATGAGTAAGTAGCCACATAAACACACAAGCAGTAAACACCCTAAAAAAGCACGCTCGCCATAGGCTTGATATAACAACCCAGGAATAAACGAGCCCAGTGCGCCGCCGCTGTAGTAAAAAGACACATACACTCCATTGGTGAGGCTGGCGCTGGCGCTGCTGAGGCGGTTTACTAGCGGAGCCGCGGTTGCATGAATAATAAACATCGATGCACAAAAACAGGTAAAGGCAACGAGGAAAACCGGCAAACTATGCCAAAACATCAGCGCAATGGTGGCGCTGTAGCCTAAAAATACCGTGGCCAATAAACTGAAAATATTCGCACAGCGTTTTTGCAAATAGGGAGTAACAAAGGTCGTTAACGCTCCTAATAGGTAACCGCTATAAACTAAACCAATATTTTTGGTATTGGTCATGGCGTAGGTACTGCGCAAAATAAAGGGCAAATAATTCAACAGCGCTGCAAAACAGAAAAACATACAAAAAACACTGGCGTAAAGCGTAAGTATGCGCGTATTTAACAGTGCGCTAAGGTTACCCCGCAGTGGTGTATGGGCTTGGCGTATGGGCGCCCGATGGGCGCGAATGCATGCAGCGAGTGCCATCAATAACAGTGAATTAAGCCAAAAAAAGCTTTGCCAGCTGAGATACTCAGCGAATCCAGCTGCTAAGGCGCGACCTAGAAAGCCACCAGCAATGGTACTGCCAATATAACCACTCATTTTTTTGCTCACATCTGCGCCTTGGTAGCGTATCGCAATACTGGCCGTCATCGCGGTGAGTGCGGCGGGCAGTGCCAAACCTTGAATTAATCGCAGCGCTTGCAACTGCCAAAATTGCTCGGTGAGTGGTACCAAGGCATTGGTTAAGGCGAGCGTGACCATCACTACTTGGAGCACCCGGTATAGATTGCGACGGTTGAGAATGACCCCATAAAGTAAAGGAGCAATGGCCAAAGGGGCCATGGTCAAGGTCATGAGCGAGCCAGCAGTGGCCGGGGATACTTGATAATGCTGTGCGAACAGCGCCAAAAGGGGTTGTACGGCGTAAAGAATAAAAAAAGTAAAGACCGAGCAGGTCAGTAACAACCAATAAGACATAAACCCAAGTACATAAAATGAGTAGCTGCAGCGTCAGTGTATCATAAGTTCAGGGGCAAACCTTGGCTTGCGCTTAGTCAAAGTTTCTCGCAATCACTTCTGTTACTGTCATTTCCGAAAATGATGAGTAAAATAACCTTATTCAGTTCGTATTTTACAAGTGATAGTTATGGGGTCATTACAAGATCAGCTTCTTAAAGCCGGGCTAACCAACGAGCACAAAGCTAAACTGGCCAAGTCGGAAAAGCGTAAAGCACAAAAGAAAAAGAAGAAAAAAGGCGCCACTAGCGACCAAAGTGATTTGCAAAAGCACATTGAGCAAACCAAACAAGCGCAGCAAGAAAAAGCTAATCAGCTGAACGAGCAACGCCAACAGGAGCTTAAAGAGCGAGAGCAGGTTGCACGGGTAAAACAAATTCTTGAACATCACAATCAAGATGAGATTCGCGGTGAGCTTACTTTCAACTTCACCTACGACAATAAAATTAAAGAAATCGATGTTAATGCACAAACCCAGCAGGCGCTGGCAAAAGGGCGCTTAGCCATTTGCGTATTAGAAGGCCAGTTTTATGTGCTGCAAGATGAGCCAGCTCGTAAAATAGCCGAGGTCGATGAAAAATATATTGTTTTCCATGTGGAAAATGAGGACGACCAAAAAGACGAGGACGATCCGTACGCAGACTACGAAGTACCTGATGATCTAATCTGGTAGTCAAAGGCGACGGCACGAGCACAGTGGTCGGTGGCACTCAGTGTAGGTTAATTCTTAGTTGCTAGGTTTAAGAACATGGGTCTACACTCATTGTTAATATTTTATCTACCGTCAACATAAGAGTAACTACTATGAAAAAACTAACAAAAGTCCTTGTGGGAACTGGTGCCTTAGCATTATCGGCATTAACTATGAATGTTCATGCTGCCGATGGCAAAGCGCTTTACACCGAGAAAAACTGCCACACTTGCCACGGTGCCGATGGTAAAGCACCGATCATGCCTTTGTATCCTAAACTAGCAGGGCAGAACAAAGAGTATATGGTAGCGCAAATGAAAGATATTAAGTCTGGCAAGCGCAACAACGGCATGTCGGCGGCGATGAAAGCCATGGTAATGAACATCAGTGATGCGGAGTTTGAAGCCATTGCCGAATACCTTGCCAACGTAAAGTAAGGTCATTATTTTAAAAAAGCCATCGTAGGTTTGCCTGCGGTGGCTTTTTTTATTGAATGACACCCTAGAAGTGTTTAGACTTCTATACATCTATTTTAAGTGGAGTAACTCATGAGTGTGATCCCGACATTACCCCCGTTAAGCGTACGCGATAAGGTCAGTGATCAAGAGTGGCGTTTACGCATTGATTTGGCGGCGTGTTATCGCTTGGTTGAGCATATGCGTTGGGGCGATTTAATTTACACCCATATGTCGGCGCGTATTCCCGGCACTGATGAGTACTTGGTGAATGCATTTGGCCTGAGCTTCGATGAGGTGACTGCCTCTAATTTAGTGAAGGTGAATCTGCAAGGCGATATTCTTGACGACACGCCCCATCAAATAAACCCAGCGGGTTTTACTATTCATAGCGCCATTCACGAAGTGCGCGATGATGCCCACTGTGTAATCCACTTGCATACCAAAGAAACCATCGCTGTAGCCAGTGTTAAGGGTGGCTTGCAGCCATACAGCCAGCACTCTATGTTCTCATTGCCATCATTGTCGTACCACGAATACGAGGGGTTGGCAGTGAATGACGAGGAAAAGCAGCGCTTACAACAAGACTTAGGCACTACTAACCATATGTTGTTAGTGAATCATGGCGGGTTAACCGTCGGGCCAACGGTGGGCGATGCCTTTATGCGTTTCTATGACTTGCAGCGGGCGTGTGAAATTCAAGTAGCCATTCAAAGTATGAATCAGCCACCTACGCCTGTGCCTCAGGCTATTATCGATAATATTTATAATCAAGCGAATGTGGTCCACAGCGGCAGCACTGGCGGGCAAAAAGCGTGGCCAGCTATGCTTCGTAAAGCATATCGTCTTGACCCTAGCTTTGCTGAATAACAAGGATAAGCCATGAAAGTAAATCGTGTAGAAATATTTGATATTCACTGCCCAGAGCGCCCAGCTTGGACACCCGTATTTGTGCGTATTCACACCGATGAGGGGATCAGTGGTGTAGGTGAAGCAGGCTTGGCTTATGACTTGGGGCACAGCGCTGCAGCAGCGATGATTAAAGAAATGGCGGATGCATTTTTAATAGGTCATGACCCATTCCAAACGGAACTGTTATGGTCGCGGATGCTGCGTGAGAGCTTTTGGGGGCTCGGTGGCGGGCCGGTGGTCTACGCCGCCATGAGTGCGATAGATACCGCGCTTTGGGATATCAAGGGTAAAGCTTTGGGCTTACCTGTATACCAATTATTGGGCGGCAAGGTGAATGATGAACTGCGTACTTATGCGTCGCAGTTACAGTTTGACTGGGACAGCGAATTTAAGGCCTTAGTGCAGCCGCAAGAGTATGCTGAAGCCGCACATAAGGCGGTGGCGCAAGGCTACGATGCTGTGAAAGTGGACCCAATTCAATACGATAAACAAGGGAACACTTACTACGATCGCACTAAGATCATCGACCGTGGCGAGATGAAACTGTACCGCGCGCGGATGCAAGCCATTCGTGAAGCGGTGGGGGACGAGGTGGATATTATTTTTGAATGTCATAGCCTGCCAGGAGCAACATCGGCAATTCAGATTGGTGAAATCGCTGAAGAATTCGATTGTATGTACTACGAAGAGCCGGTGAATTACCTCAACCATTCTTTGCATGCAAAGGTGGCAGACAAAGTCGCCGTGCCCATCGCCGGTGGTGAGCGTTTATATAACCGCTGGGGTGTACGCCCTTATCTTGAAGATCAAAGTATTGACGTACTGCAACCGGATATTGGTTTGTGCGGTGGCTTTACCGAGACTAAAAAAGTCTGTGACTATGCCGATATCTTCGATGTGCGTATTCAAGCGCATGTGTGTGGCGGGCCAGTAGCTACGGCGGCGTCCTTGCATCTAGAAAGTGCGATTCCGAACTTTTTAATTCACGAGCATCACACCTATGCCATTAAAAAGTGGAACCGCGAGCTGTGTATTCAAGACCCGCAGCCAGTGAATGGCAAGTTTAAGGTCAGTGAAGTGCCAGGTATTGGCATAGAGCTTAATGATGAGGTCGTGATGCGCTCATCAAGAGTTGAAGTGAAGTAGCTTCACTGGATACAAAAAAGGCCAGCCTATGCGCTGGCCTTTTTTGTTTTTACTGGCATTGCAGCTGTGGTGCCGCGACTAGGGTGTCGCTATTAAGGTGGTGGATATAACACTGCTCGTTATCGCGCAGCAGCATAAAGCGATCGGGCATGGTGATTTGTTTGCCCATGATCGGGTTGCCTTGGCTATCGACCACATTGGGATGGCTTAGTACCAATGAGCTTTGCTGGGTGAACACGCCGCCACTGAGGCGCACCTTATCAGCCTCAAGGATGCGACTGATAATCTCAGCGACTTGCTCGTCTGCGGCATTGACCAGTAGGGTTTGCTTGAGCTGCGAGTCGCTGGTGCTATTGCAACCGGTACTGGTGATAAACAGCATTGACGCCAACAGGGTTGTGATTTTTTTAAGAGTCATAGCCGTTAGTCCTTTATCACTGGCGTCATTATCCGGTTGTTTTGCAACTTGCTGTGCGTGCGGTTGTCGCCGATGGCGGCTGCTCCTGAATTAGCCGCAGCATTGCTAACAGCATAACCTTTTAAGCCAGCTAAAGTGCTTGCTGCAGGGCAGTTACCGGTCGCGCGGTAGCCAAGAGCTGCACTGAGCAAGGCCTCATTACGATCGCCGAGTAAATGATTAAAGTCATCGGCTACAGCGCAGCCTTGTACAAGCACAGGCGCGCGCTCGGTATTAGTAATATTCTGCGGCGCAAAGCCATCGGCATATTCACCAAACCCTTTGTCATTGACGCCAGTAAATTGAATGGTGAAAAAGGTGGTATCGCAATTATCGGTAGGGTAAAAGCCATAAGGCTTGCCACAGGTGCCATCGCCAATGAGCACCACTTCAAAGTTACGGCTATCGGGGATACCCCGTAAGCCGTTAATTAACGCTTCGCTGGCGGAGCACGTATTGCCGGTGGTGAGCACAAATACACGGTTCAAACTAAGACTTGGCAAGGCTGTGCCCGCGCTGATCCCGGAGTCGGGATCGAAGCCAATGTATTCGTCAATAAAAGGAAAGGGGGTTAAGGGATCGCCAGTTACCGGGTTTGTGTCTGGGTTTTTATCATTAAAAATAGTTTGCTCGAATATCACCCCATTGGTGTTATTGCTACCTGCAATCATATACCCAAGCTGAGCCGCCATGGCGAGAAAGCCACCACCGTTGTAGCGCATATCAACCACCAAGTCAGAAATATTGGCGCTGGCGAGTTGATTAACCGCATCAACCAGCTGACGCTCGGCAGGTGCATTGTGATCATTAAACTGCATATAACCAACATTGCCAGTGCCGGTACTGAGTGTGCCCACCTTCATTACTGGGTCTTGGATGAATTGCGCTGAATCTAAGGTAATACGCTGTTGCTGGTTGGAGCCGCGCAGGGTGAAGGTAAACTGTGTTTCAACTCCTGTTTGCGTGGGGAATAAGGCGGCGTTAATGGCGTCGACATTGTCGCTATTGACAACATCCACGCCATTTACAGCGGCGATTTGCCAACCTCGTTCAATGCCTTGGGTGCTCGCATCAGTATTCGGCTCGCTGTAGGTCACCACGACCTCGCGCGGAGGAGTCGCCTTGACAACGCGAAAGTTAAAACCATAGCCTAACACACTGCCACTTTGCTGTTGTTGCTCCCATTCATCGGTGGGCAGGCTAAAATGAAAGTTATCTTTGGGCGCACCGGACGCGGTGACGTCATTCGTTTTCAGTACATTGAAGTAGTCAATGACATCGGTGATGGACGCGGGATCGCGGTCTTCAATTTCATCGTACCAAAGGTAAGTTTCATTACTCCATGAGCGCAGCCAGTACTTTTGGTCTAGCGCAGCGCATTGGCCTTTAAATTGTTCGGAGTCAGCAAAAACACCGGCTACCCAACCTGTATCGGGGCTAGGACCTGGGGATGTAGTATCGTCACTGCCACCCCCACAGCCATTTAAGGTAGCTATGATAGCGGCACATAAAGTCGTTCGAAAAGAATGTTTAATGATCATGGAGTTTCGCCTTAGTGTTAGCCTGTAAGTAACTTTATATCAAAGCGTGTAAGACTGTAAAAAGAAAGTTAACTCTTATGATTTATATCGCTTTCTTTTAGTTAAAGCAGTGCATTATACGTTGCTTTGCATTAGCATTAGCGCGATAGTTAATACCCACTACGGACGTGGCTAAGAATAAGCGTAAGGTGTAATAGGTGAGAGCAAAACAAGTCTTTGCGATGGCTATGGTTTTAGCGTTGAGCGGTTGTGCATCAACTGACGAGCAGCTAGCGGATGCAGCGAAGTACCATGACTGGCAGCTTATGTCCGTTGATGGTCAAGATGTGCGCCATCATCAAGCCTCACTCAGCTTTATTGATGCTTTGCAGCTAAATGGCTTTTCCGGTTGTAATGACTTCTTTGCCGCCAGCAATATTCGCGAGCAACGCTTAGAAGTCACTAATCTGGGAATGACCTATAAACAATGTAACGCCGCACTGACAGGCACAGAGCAAGCACTATTGGCGACGTTGAAGTCAGCGCCGATTGTGCGCCTTGGTGAGCGTCAAATGACGCTGAGCGGCGAGCATGTGCTCACCTTCAAGCGCACCACACCTTAAGCGATTAGCGTTTCCAGTTCTTTGGCAACAAAAGGGCGCCCTTTGGCATTCACCGCCGTCCCTATCACTTTGGCTTGTAGGGCCACTTTGTCATCAGCGCTGCGATAAACATTTTGCACAAACGCAAATTTCAAGCGGCTTTCGCGCACAACCTCTACGGTAACGTAGAAATGATCCCCTGGCATAAGCGATGCTTTGTAATCCAGCTCGCTACGCAGCACCACCAAGTTGATTTTATCTCTCGCAAGCGCAGCAAAATCAACCCCTTGAGCGAGTAAAAACTCGTGACGAGCATGCTCTAAGTAGTTGAAATAAACACTGTTGTTAACAATTCCTTGAATATCACATTCGTAATCGCGTACTTTCATATCAATACGAAAGGTCATAATCTCAATTCCTATATTTTTATTTGGCGCTGATGCTAGTATGGGGATTACAGTACATCAAGGCGTAAATGAATATGAGTGAAATCGCTATTGTAACCGGTGGTAGTAAAGGAATTGGTCTGGCCATTGTCGAAAAGTTATTAGCGCAAGGGTATCGCGTCTATAACTTGGATATTGTCACGTCGGAGCAAGGCGAGTATCGCCATTGTGATATGCGCGATGTGCCTAGCGTAAAAGCGATCATTGCAGAGATATGCGAGCGTGAGCAAGGGGTTGATGTGTTGGTATGCAATGCGGGAATTCATCGCAGCGCCACCATAGAGCAGACCGATGAAGCGCTGCTGGATGAAGTTATCGCGCTCAACATAAAAGGTGCTTATGCGGCGACCCAAGCCGTGCTGCCCAGTATGCGCAGCGCTAATAAAGGAGCGATTGTTTATATCTCTTCTGACCAAGCACTGGTGGGTAAGCGCAACTCCTTCGCCTACAGCCTATCGAAATCTGCATTGGCTTCGATGGCGAAAACCACAGCACTGGATTACGCCGAGTTTGGCATTCGGGCCAATGCGGTGTGTCCAGGTACCATAGAAACGCCGTTATTCCACAATGCCATCGACAACTACTGCCAGCGCAGTGGCGCTAACAAAGAAGAAGTGGTGGCACAGGAGTCAGCGATGCAGCCGTTGGGGCGACTCGGGCAAGCCCATGAAGTGGCGAGCCTAGTGGCATTTTTAGCCAGCGATGAAGCTGGGTTTATCACCGGATCACTGCAGGTGATCGACGGTGGTTACACGGCCCAGTAAATGTCGCAGCGCCTGTTTGACCCTCATGTGCACTTGTTTGACCTTAGCCGGGGTGACTATCACTGGTTAAGGCGCAAAGGACCGCCATTTTGGCCGCAAAAACAGGCTATTACGCGCAATTTTAAGCAACAGGATTTGCACCTTAAGGAGCCGTTGCAACACTGCGGCGCGGTGCATATTGAATCCGGTTTTGACAATGCTGAACCCGCTCGAGAGCTACAGTGGTTGGCTGCCACGGGATTTACTGGGGCCGCCATCAGTCATGCCGCGATTGACCTAGCCCCTGCTGATTTTGCTGAGGCATTAGCTAAGTTACAACACCCCCTATTGCGTGGTATTCGTGATATCACCGAAGGCGCAGATGGAGCGCGATTACTTAACCCCCATTGCATCGACAACGCCGCGCTATTAGCAGAGCAAGGGCTTCTTTTTGAGGCGCAATTTACACTTGCTGATAGCCAATTGTGTAAACGCCTTATTGAGTTGGCCACTGCTGTGCCGACTATCAACATAATCATTAACCATTGTGGCTTAGTGAGTGTGGATGGGTGGTCATTATGGCAAGACAACCTAGCGTTATTGCGCAGCTGTGACAACATCTTGATCAAATGCAGTGGCTGGGAAATGTTGTATCCGCATAAGTCAGTGCAGTGGCAGCAGCAGGTTATTAGGTGTTGTATTAACGCGCTGGGCGCTGAACGGGTGATGCTCGCCAGTAACTTTCCCCTGTGTTTAATGCAGCAAAGTTATCATCAGGTGTGGCAGGGGTACGCCGATATGGTGTTGCCGCAAAAGCACAAACTTATGCATGATAATGCTTGGCAGCTTTATCGCCAGCCATAAAAAAGCCTCTCATTGAGAGGCTTTAGTCAACAAGGTAGGGGATGAGCCTACTCGTTTAGAAGCTGTATTGGGCTCCAAGATAGACAAACCGGCCAACACCACCGCCATATTCACTATCAAAGTTGCCGACGCCATGCTCGACATTATCGCCTGTGTAAGGAATAAACGGGCCTTGGTCGTCAAAAATATTATTTACCCCAGCAAATAGGCGCACGTCCTGATCCCCTTGCAATGCGAGGTTATAAGAAAGCGAGATATCATGAGTGATATAAGAGGGGTAATATAAATATTTTGGCTGCTCTGGGTTTTCGACACAGCTATCATCGCCGGCGGCACAACTTGCGGCATTCTCGGCAAAGAGTTCGCGCATGTCTTCAACGCGGTCATGGCTATCAACGATGTCGCTTTTGTACTTGGTGGTCCAACGTACTCGTAAGTCTTCATAAGACCAAGTGAGTGAAGCGCGGGCTTTGTCGGTGAAAATGCCAGAATCTAGCTCACCATCGTAGCGATTGACCACGGTGCCGTCGTTACCTTCATAGGTAATGCTGTACTCCGTGACGTGGTTCCAATCGAGCTTTAAGCGCAGACTACCGTACTCGGGCAAGTCGTAACGGTAGTTGATGGCAATGTCATAGCCCCGAGTACGGGTTTCGCTAAGGTTAAATACACGCTGCAAAATTTGTGTGATTTGACCATCACTGTCACGGGTAATGTCACCACAGAAACTATTATTTTCACCAAAGGGCACAGCAGCAGAAGCGTAGCACTCTTCAAGAATATCTTCATTGCCAATTTGTTCGATGGAGTCACTGATTTGGATATCATAATAATCGAACGACATGCCTAAATTAGGAGCGAAATCGGGCTGAATGGTTAATCCTAACGTGTAGGTGTCGGCGGTTTCTTCTTTGAGCAGTTCGTTACCGGTGTTAGGTGAGTAGCCGCTGTTTTCATCTTCAAACACGCCTTCGTTTGCAATCGCTTGGGCAATTCCCGCTTCTTGGCGACAGGCATCATGACCAAGCTCTGTGGAGGTTGCTGTTACGCCATCACAAATATCGCTGAAGCTGTCAAAGTCACCGCGTGGTGGCGACATTAGCTCAGTAATGTTCGGAGCTCGTTGTGCTCGAGAGTAGTTGGCACGAACCATATAACCTGAGGCTGGCACCCAGCTAAACCCTGCGCGGTAACTCGCCATGGTATCTATGCCTTCTGGGCTATAGTTGGCAATGCGTAGCGAGGTTTCTAAATCCAAAGATTTCGCTAAAGTTGCGCCTTTTAACACGGGTATGGAGGCCTCGGCAAAGGCTTCATAAATATCCATATCACCTGAGAAGGTCGGCACAACGTTAAAGGTTACGCCGCCATATCGCTGTTCCTTATTGGTGATCACATCTTGGGTATCGCGGCGATACTCAAAGCCAAAAGCAGTCGCCACTGGGCCAGCTGGCATCTCGAATAGATCGCCCGTCATATAGCCTTGCACGTTAAGCTGAGTAATATCTGTGGTGATCACGGGAGTGGCCCGGATCCAATCTGCCATCTCTGGTGTAATCGAGCCAATACCGAAAATATTCAGCGGTACACAGCCCTCGGCTCGTGCATCGGCATCTTTACATTGCACCGTGCCATCAGCCAGACGCTCAGAGGCGAGGGCTTGGCGTACACGCACGGTATTTAGCTCATTAAGGCGCTTTTGTTTTTGCTCAAAGGTGCCATAGCCTACCGAAACATCCCAGTCCCACTCATCATTAAAGGCCGTGCCTTTTAAGCCTGCCCAGCTACGAATCGTTTCTCGGCTATTATCTGTGGTCACAGGGCCGACTTCGGCAAAGCGGCGGTCCCAGTTGACACGGCCTTTCGCATTATCGCGAATTTCATCGGGCAAGAAGGGGTTATCAAGCTCAATATATCCTGGGCTAATTTCACCCGCAGCGCCCGTTAATGGGTCGAGAATGAGTGCATCTGCGCCTTCGTATTCGTCCTCTGGCGACTTCACATTGCGGGAACCAGTTTTGCTGTATTGCACTTGTGCATAGCCGCGAACACTGTCATTCAAATCGTAATCAAGTTTAAAGGCGGCAGCGAAGCGATCATTGGGGACCTTAATCTTATCGAACATCTCATAGTTGATACCATCGCGCTCTTCATTCCAGCCACTTTGTAAGCCATCAGCGGTGTAGTAGTAGCCTCCGTCAGCGGCATCTAACCCTTCTTCGAATACCCCGCCATAGGTACCATCGCTGCGCTCTCGCCAATCGGCTTGGGTGATATCACGCATACATTGGTCACCATCGATGGTGTTCATGGCATTACACATTTTACTGGCGAGGTAATCATAACTGGCCTCAATCGCTGCTCGGTCACGGTCCTCCCAATTAATGCCAAATTGACGATCCCATGTGGCGCTAAAAAAGCCGTAGCCTTGGCCATCAGCAAAGGTAAAGCCATGCTCGGCATCTAGGGTAAATTCGTCGCCACCGCCTTCAGGCGTGGTGCCGCCGCGCACTTTAATTTCGCTGCCGACTTTATCTGTTTGGGTGATGATGTTAACCACCCCGGCTATGGCATCAGAGCCGTAGACAGCTGAAGCACCACCGGAAATGACTTCAACACGTTGCACCATACCGGAGGGGATGGTGCCAAGGCTGATATAGTTGCCACTGTAGCTGTTGGAGACAACGCGACGGCCATCGATCAGGGTTAAGGTGCGGTCAGTGCCTAAGTCTCGTAGGTTTATGGTGGATAACCCGGTATTTTGTACACTAGATTGGCTGTTGGTGTTACTGAATGATTCACTGATCGCGGGTATTTGATCGACTAATATCTCAGATAATGAGCCTAGCCCAGTGTCGTTTAGTTCGTCTTTACCGACGCTGACAATGGGTGAAGGCGTGTCAAAATTGGTACGACGTAGTCGTGACCCAGTGACGATGATTTTTTCAACTTCTTCTGGCTGTTCAACGGTGGCGGGCGCAGCGTTATTTTGTCGCGCTACTTGTTGCTCGTTAGCCACTGCATAGCTGCTAAAACAGGCGCTAATTGCTGCCGCGACTAGACACTTTTTAAGTGGGGTTTTGGAGTAAGACACGATTGTTCCCTTTATTATTATATTCGAGGTGCTGCCGCAGCGTTTTAAACCAATAACTGGGGGGAAATCAGTTTGCCTGCGCGGCAGCGATGGGTCTTTAATTATGTGTAATATTACAGTGGTTAATTACATGTAACCGTTGTAATTTGATTGCTGACAACTAGCAAACAAGGGAGCCTCTTTTATCAACCTTTTTTATATCTATTAAATATCTATTCCTTAAAAATCATGTGCTTAATTTAATTTCTCGACCCTTTATCGCAAACGGCTTGGTTAACTAAAGTGAATCACTGTAGACTGCAAAAGTGGATATGTTGGCTTTTTGGGTTGTATAGAATTAGTGCAGTTTGGCAAGGAATTTTTAATAGGTGCGTGTCATATAGATGTAAGCCGTTGCATTATTACATGTGGGCAGAATAGTCATGCATTGCAGCCCAAATTCATGGAATTATTATGCTCTCTAGCCCAGCACTATCCTGAGCCTGTCAGTCGTGACGAGTTAATTGCGCATATTTGGCAAGGCAACGCCTATGTAGGCAAAAAAGCACTCACTAATGCTATCTGGCACCTGCGTAGTGCCTTTAAACAATGCGATGCGCAGCATGAATACATTGAAACATTGCGCAAAACGGGTTATCGCTTATGTATTTCGCCGCAGGCACAAGAGCCTAAGCAAGCACAGACAAAACCGCTTAAACGCTCGTTCGCTTTGATTTTCTTGGGGATTATGGCTCTGTCTGCGATCATTTTTCTCTGGTGGCCGCAACCGGCAACCAAAATAGCGCAGGCGAGTAGCACTAAAATCACCGATGAGTTAGGGCGTGAACTCTTCCCCAGTGTATCGCCCGATGGTCAATGGCTGTTGTACTCGTGGCGCCGCCTTGGCCAACCCACCAACCTTTACAAACAAAGCTTATTAGCACCGGAGCAAAGTGCGCAGGCAATTACGCAAAGCCCGTATCGTGAAAGTCGTGGGGTATTTAGCGCTGATATGCATTCATTATTTTACTACCGTAAGGGTAAGGATATCGGCTGCCAAGTGGTGCAACATTCTTTGCTTAATAATAAGGTGCAGATACTGGATGAGTGTTTAAGTAAAGGCAGTGCTGATGTTGCTATCTCGAAAGATGGTCACACATTGGCGTATATCGGCTTGAGTGCCGACGGTACTACTAACATTGCTTATTTGCGTGATTTGCGCACCGGTAGCAAACGGCCTTTGAGCTGCACCCATGAGCCTTGCCAGTTTCGAGATGAAGCATTAGCTTTATCGCCGGATGCCTCGCATTTGGTGGTTAGCCGCAACTATGACTCAGGCCATGAAGAGTTAGTCTTGATCAATGCCACCAGCGGCGAGCAACAGCAACTTACATCAGGCTTTCTCGATGTGCGTGGTGTGGCATGGCATCCTTTATTATCTCGGCTTACATTTTCTGTTATTGAACAAGGGCGTCGTCAAGGTTATCACTTGCATTTGCCCAGTGGACAGTTACAAGCCCTCGATTTGCCTGGCTTTAGCTATCCGCATTATGGGCCAGATGGTGCCTTGTATTACCACCGTTGGCGCATTCCTAAATCGATTGTGAGATTAAGTCTAGACGCCGATGTGGCCTCAACTCCTTTCCCCTTGCTGCTAGGTGAGCACAGTGTGCGCTACCCCGCATACAGCGAACAAGCCAAAAAAATAGTGTTTGTCTCCAATGAGTCAGGCTTTGATGAGCTATGGAGTGCCGATGTCGACGGCAGCAATCGCCGCCAACTCACGCATTTGCAGATGACCGCAGAGGACCCGAGCTGGTCTCATGATGGCCGCTATATTGCCTTCAATGCTTTCAGTGAACACAGTAATCATTTGTATATCTATGATATGCACAGTGGCCGCGCTCAGCAGCTAGAAGTGTCGCTTAATTATTTTGGGCGTCCTACGTGGTCTTTAGACAACCATCACCTTTATGTTTCTGACCAGAAGCAACTTTATAGTATTGATTTGAACACCCTGAGCGTGCAGGCGCTGACTCAAGATGGCGGCGCTTATGCTATGGCGATGGATGAGCAGACCTTGATATACGCCAAACCTCAAGGTAAGCGATTGTACTTACTTAACTTAAGCGATGGCACTTCGGCACCGCTGACCAAGGAGGTGCTCTTGTCGGGCGCCTACGGATGGCATTATCACAATGAAAAGGTGTACTTCTTTAAAGTTAATCGCGCCGATTATCGTATTAGTCGCTATGATATGGCCACGAATAAGGTGACCGATGTGATCAGGGTGCAAGAGCGCGGCTTCTCTCGTAATTTGGGAATGAGCTTTGTGCCGCACAAGAACTGGCTGCTGTACAGTGCCTATAAAGACCCGCAAATTGACATTATGGTATATCGCTAACGGCCAAAGCTGAGGCGAGAATCGAATACTCGCCTCACCTGTCTTGGTCCGTATTATCCTTTACAGTATATATCTGGCTCAAGATCACGCACATCGACGCTGAGACAATCTGATTCGCGACAATAAGTGCGCAGACACTCTAATAAGTGATTGCTGAGTTGCTGTTTCTGCATGGGCGAGCGTCCCGCCATAATGTAAGCACAGATGTGAATGAAGCCTTCTTTGTTTTCGCCAAGTTGATAATGGCGATAGGCGATGGCTCGCGTCTTAATCGCATCTAATTCAAAGAGGCCACTGGAAAAGGTGGCTTGGTGTACTTTTTCTACCAGTACCTGGGGGAGTACAGGCAAATCTTCTGAGTGTTCTACAACAATGTGTGGCATGGCTGAACTCGTTAAAATCGCATACTAAATGCCAAGCTGGTATTGAATTGGTTTAGCACATCTCCATCAAAATGCCAGAGGCATTGATCATTTGGATCATTGCTAATGGTGCAATTAAAGTCGCTGTCATTATTAATAATGGTCGCTAACCAGCGCACCTCGAACATAAGCTGAGCGTTGTCGGTGACATGATAGCCAGCGCCAGTGAATAACCCGGTGGCAAAGTAGGTATCGCTGCTTAACCATTCGGGGTCGACATTCGCGGCGCCAATTTGGGCCCCAAAGTAACCCGTTGTCGAGCTCGCTAGGGGATACTCTACGGCACTTTGAAACATATAGTGTTGAATATTTACTTGGCGCTCATTATTCCCTTGAATATCGCTCTTGTTGGTTGAGTAATAAAAGCCATAGCGGGCATCGGTAATGGTCCTATCGATACTAAAAGCAAAGTGGTTGGCATCTTCAAGATCGATATCGGCGCCTTCTTTGGTTTCTAAGCTTTGACTAAATGATTGACCGCCATAAAGGGTCACGGCTACATCGGCGGCAGCAACGCTGCTAAATAGGGTCGTGGCTAACAACAACGAGCGTGTGATCATAAGGGCTCTCCTTGAGCGTTAGTGTGACATCGATAGCTGAGCCATATCGCTGATGGCTATCATTTTTTACCCAAGTTGATATGCTTGCAGTTAACGACATAAGTTGCAATAAAAAATTACATGTTAAGTTGGTTAAAACCCTCGCCGTTACTGACCGAGAGCGAACAGCAGTGGCTGCTTGATGCCTTTTTATGGGCCTTCGAACATTTTGATGCGGATTACTTTCGCAATCACAGTCGCTTGGTGCAGCCTAGTAATGAATTTTTCCAGGGGCAAAGTAGCAGTACAGAGCAAATGGCGGCGCAAGTGTTTGCCCAAGTCAAAGCGCACAGTGGCTTGCAAAATTGGCCTATTCAATTACTCGGTCCAGGGCAGATGCCAGAGCAGCAATTTCCGCTGATGCGTTTCAGTGGTACTTTACGAGGCGAGCAAGCGCACTGTGTTGAGCACAGTCATGCGATCTTTGTGTCTTATAACCCGCAGCAAATTAATCAACCTCAAGACTTAATCGCCAGTTATGCACAAGCATTTGCACGCATTATGATTTATCAGCGTGGGGTATTGCCACCAGGTGGCGAAGCCATGATAGGTGCCGCTACTGAGGTAGTGGCCAGCTTCTTTGGTTTTGGCGTGATGCTTAGCAACACCGTCTATCAGTTCCGTGGCGGCTGTGGCAAGTGTTATAACCCCTACGCTAATCGCGCCAGTGAGCTTTCTGAGCAGCAACATGTGTTTTTACTGGCGTTATTTTGTTTTATCAAAGGGGAAAAGCAAGGCACCGCACACTTGAAAGGACATTTGCGCAGTTATTATAAAAAAGCGCATAAGATTATCAGCACACTGGCCAATCATAGTCCGAACCCGATGTTGCTATCCTTGCTGAGCAAGGAGCAAGTATGAGCTATTGGCCGGAATTTTTAGCGATTGCCAGTGCCCACTTCTTTGCCGTTGCCAGTCCCGGTCCTGACTTTGCCGTAGTACTGCGTCAAAGTGTGCGTTTTGGTCGCGATAATGCACTTATTACCAGCGCTGGGGTGGGCGCGGGTATTCTCGTACACATTATTTACTGCCTCGTAGGTGTGGCATTACTTATCTCGCAGGCACCTGATTTATTTAATTTACTTAAATACATGGCAGCCGCCTATTTGGCATACATGGGTATTCAGGCTTTACGTCACGCGAAACCGGGGCAAGTTGAGCAAGTTCACCCTACTACCACGCAGCCTACAGAGTCATTTATAGTGGCCTTTCGCCGTGGTTTTTTAACCAATGCGTTAAACCCCAAGGCAACGCTGTTTTTTTTATCGTTATTTACCCTAGTGATCTCAATCGACACGCCCAAATGGGTGCAACTTGGCTACGGGCTCTATATGGCACTGGCGACTTGGGCGTGGTTTTCTTTTTTATCCATTATGCTGACACGAGCACGAGTGCGCACATTCTTCCTTGCTAAGGGGTTTTGGTTTGACCGTGCCATCGGCGTAGTACTTCTACTATTAGCGACACAAGTGGTGCTTTTATGACACAGTTTTATTTTGCCTTTGGCTCAAATATGTCACTTCACCGTATTCGCGCTCGCCTGCCAGGGGCTGAGCGCATTGGCGTAGCAGAACTCAAAGGCCACCGTCTTGATTTTGATATGCTCAGTCTGGATGGTTCTGGAAAATGTACAATTCATCCCAGTGACGATGAATCCGTGTATGGGGTAGTGTGGCAATTAAGTGATCACGAACAAGGTATTTTGCACGATATCGAAGGGCCGCGTTATGACATTGAAACTCGCACGGTCACTCTTATCGACAGCAATGAACACGTGCAGGTGTTTTGTTACATTGCCAATACCTTAGATAAAGTTGCGCTGCCGTTTGATTGGTATGTTCAGCATGTGTATTACGGCGCCCGTGAAGCTCAGCTACCGGAGCATTATGTGAACGCTATTAAAACCAGGGCCAGCGTAGAGGATTTAAATCGCGAACGGCATTTACGGGAAACACAGATGTATAACAAGGAACAAAAATGAAACTGAAAACATTGTTAGCTTCGAGTGCGCTATTCGCCGCTCTGCACCTACCTAATTCGGCCTCGGCAGCACTTGATAAAGATAAAATAACCGCCGCTATTGAGCACTCTATGGCCCGATTTGATGTGCCGGGTATGGCTGTGGCCGTCGTCGAAGATGGCGAAGTGGTGTATGCCCAGGGTTTTGGTGTGCGCCATATTCAAAGCCAAGAGCCAGTGACTAGTGAGACCTTGTTTGGCATTGCCTCCAATACCAAAGCTTTTACCAGTGCGGCGCTCGCAATGCTGGTAGATGAAGGCAAGTTGGACTGGGATGATAAAGTGCAGACACATCTGCCGGAGTTTCGTTTGCACGATCCGTATGCATCGGCGCATATGACTATTCGCGACCTGTTGAGTCACCGTAGCGGATTGGGGCTTGGGCAGGGCGACTTAATGATTTGGCCAGACACCAATAAATCGGTGGCGGATATTCTCGCCGGGCTAAAGCATTTAAAACCAAAGTCGAGCTTTCGTAGTCAATATGCCTACAACAACTTAATGTTCGTTACCGCCGGTGAAGTGGTGGCGCGAGTCAGTGGTATGAGTTGGCAAGATTATATTGAACAGAAGATTCTCACACCGCTTGAGATGACCCGCTCACGCGCCGGGTTCTCGCGTATTGCACCAGATAATACTAACTATGCTACCGGGCACATTCCTTTAGATGGCAAGCTGCACCCGTTTTTCGTCAACTACCTTGAAGACTTTCGTGGAGCCGGCGCAATAGCTTCCAATGTTGAAGAGATGAGCTCGTGGTTAAATACTCAGCTCAATGGCGGCACAATGGCTAATGGCGAGCAACTTTTCAGTGAAAAGCAGCAACGTGAGATGTGGTTACCGCATATTAACCGCGCCGTGTCGAAAAAAGCTTTTGCCGACTCGCGCCGTCAATTCAGTGGCTATGGTTTAGGGTGGTCGATTGTTGACTATCACGGTTACAAGCGTGTTGGCCATGGTGGCGGCATTCTTGGCATGGTCTCTCAGGTTTCTTTGATCCCTGAAGAAAAGCTCGGTGTTGTGGTGTTATCAAACCAGCAGGCGTTTTCGGCTTTATCAGCGGTGACCGAGGAAATTTTTGAGCAAGCGCTGGAGCTAGAAGATAAAGACTGGGTCGAAATTTACGCTGAACAGCACTTTAGCCGCAAGGAAAAAGCCTATGCTTCAGCTAAACCAGCCATGGTGGAGGATTACCAACAGGCATTGCCTAATCATTATTATACCGGCACTTTGCACGATGCTTGGTACGGCGATGTGATTATCGAAGAAGTGAGCGGCACGTTGCGTATCGATTTTACCCATACTAAACGCTTAAAAGGGCAGCTCAAGCATCACAGTGGCAACACCTTTATCGTTAAGTGGGACGAGCCATTGCTTGAAGCCGATGCTTTTATCGAATTTACCATGGGTAGCGATAATACGCTAAAGTCAGCCTCTATGCGTGCGGTGGCACCACAGGTGACAGACTTTAGCTTCGACTTCCGTAATTTAGATTTACGAGCCACAGAGTAGTAAAACCGTGATAATAAGGCACCTAAGGGTGCCTTGTTCATTATAAGACTAAAGGAGAAAAGCGCATTGATGCGAGCTTGTTTACTATATAGGCTCAATGTAATTGCCTAAACCGCTTATGTCTCGAATCGCTGTTATTACTCACCCCGCATGTCGCCGCCACGAAATGGGCAGTGAACATCCTGAGTCACCGGAGCGCCTTGATGTTATCTCTGATCGTTTACTTGCTAGCAGCCTGGACTTAGAAGTGCGGCAGCTGCAAGCACGTGGGGCGCAACGTCAAGATTACCTGCGTGTTCACAGTGAGCGCTTAGTGCATGAGGTAGAGCAGCGCATACCTGATATTGGCTACGCCGATTTAGATGGTGATACGCGTCTGTGTCCACAAACCCTTCATGCTATTGAGCGAGCCGTCGGCGCTGGACTCACGGCGGTAGACGAAATTCTTGCCGGGCATATCGATGCTGGTTTTTGTGCGGTGCGTCCACCAGGGCACCATGCCAGCGAAGACCGCAGCGCCGGGTTTTGTATTTTCAATAACCTGGCAATCGCTGTACGCTATGCGCAGTCACTGGGTATTGAACGTATAGCGGTGTTGGATATTGATGTTCATCATGGTGATGGTACTCAGAGTATTTTTAGCGACGACGATTCGGTGTTGTTGTGCTCGCTGTTCCAACGCCCTTTATACCCAGACCCCGAACTCATCGCGCGCGATAACCTAGTGCAATCACCACTGCCGCCTGCCAGTGATGGCCAAGCATTGCGCGAAGTGGTTGCGCAGCAGTGGCTGCCAAGGCTGCAAGAATTTAAACCCCAGCTTATCTTCGTCTCTGCGGGCTTTGATGCGCATTTAGAAGATGATATGTCGGCGCTGAAATTTGTCGAGCAAGATTACGGCTGGTTTAGTCAATGCATTAGTGAGTTTGCACAAAGTCATGACGTGAAAGGGGTGGTGTCTTTTTTAGAAGGGGGTTATCACCTCTCTGCTTTATCTCGCAGCGTTGAGCATTATCTACGAGGCCAGCTGGGTTAATCGACGAACTTCCACACTTGGCCTTCATCACCAAGTCTTAGCTTGCTAACACAACATTCGCCTTCGCCAATCAGGTAAGCTTTTAACGCCTGCTGTAACATCGGCCACTGGCGCTCAATGCGCTGCCCGGACACATCAAAATATTGCTGGTGAGCATCAACAATAAACAGCACCTGAGCACTGTTGCAAAGGTGTGCCAGTTCGCTGGCGCTATCACAACGGGTTAGGTGAGCGGCTTCAACGGCCAGTACGGGAAAGTGAAAGTTGGTCATTTTTTGTTTTATGTCAAATTGTGCAATGCAGTGATTGTCTAGTATAGCCATGTTACAACCTCTAGGAATGGCTATGCAACTGAGCACTCGGGACTACAAAGTAAAAGACGCCAAGCTATCGGCGTTGCACTTTTGTATGCCTCACCAGCCAGCCATTGCTGTTATCAAGCTCATGCGCACCCACAATGTCAGTGCAATTGCCATTCGTGAGAAAAATAAGGTGATCGGGATTTGGACCGAGTCGGATTGTGTTCGTGCGCAAGCGCACAATGGTGATGTTTTGCGCCAACCCATTCGTACCTTAATGTCGACCCCAGTGCATACGATTAGTGATGATAGTGCGCTTAATGACGCCGCCAATAAATGTGCAACCTTGGCGATTCGTCACTTAATTGTGGTCGCTGACGACGATACCCCCTTAGGGCTGTTGTCATTGGCTGATATTGTCGGCAATCAGGGGTTGGATCATTACCTTAATCTAAAATTGATTGGCGATCATTTTGATCACCGTGTGCCCAAAGTGCAAGGCGGCGACAATGCTCGGGTCGTAGCCCAACACATGGCGAAATCGAATACCCATGCGGTGCTGGTGGAGCAGCAACAGCACGTGGGTATTATTACTGCTACGGATGTGCTGGAAATGATGCTCGCGGCACAGGGGCAATGCTGTTGGCCCTTTGCCAGTAAAGAACTAGTCACTGTGAGTTGTGAAGATACCTTGCTGCATGCTTATCGGTTATTGCACCAACATGGTATTCGTCATTTGCTTGTCACAGCGAGCAAAGAGTCGCAGCGAGTAAAGGGGGTGCTCACCCTCAAGCATATCAATACCGAAATTGAGTCTGCTTATTTAAGTGAATTGGAAGCGGTATTGGCTGAGCGCGATTGTGCGTTGCAGGCCTCGCAAAAAGATTTGTATTTAGCAAATAAAATTATTGCCGCTTCCCTAGATGGCATCATGATCACCGATGCTCAGGGAACGATTTTACAAGTTAACCCTGCTTTTACTCGACTAACTGGTTACAGTGCTGAAGAAGTACTAGGCAAGACCCCGCGAATATTGAGCTCTGGCACTCATGACCACAGTTTTTACCAGGCGATGTGGCAGAGTTTATCGCAGCAGGGGGTATGGCAAGGCGAGATTTGTAATCGCCGTAAAGACGGTGACACCTATGTCGAATGGCTCACCATCATTGAGATTAAAGATAAGCAAGACAGCGATTTAGTCTATGCGGGGATCTTTACCGATATAACTGAGCGCAAAGCATCGGAGCGCAAAATCACTAAGCTTGCTTACTTTGATGACCTGACTGGGCTGCCGAATCGACGCTTGTTTAAAGACCGGCTCAGTGTCGCCCTCGCGCACGGTCAGCGGCAACATCAGCGCTTAGCCATTATGTTTATCGACTTAGACCACTTTAAAGGCGTCAATGACAGCCTTGGTCACAGTGTTGGCGATGAGCTGCTAAAGCAAGTGGCGAAGCGATTACAACGCTGTGTGCGCAGTGGCGATACCCTAGCACGTTTGGGGGGCGATGAGTTTACCTTACTGCTTAACGAGGTGGCGGATATCGATGAGGTGATCGCCTGTGCAGAGAAAGTGTTGGCTCAATTTAAGCCCTCCTTTTCGTTGGCAGGCCAAGCCATCACCATTACTACATCAATAGGTATTGCTATTTACCCTGATGATGGTGAGAGCATGGAAACCTTGCTAAAGCATGCTGATGTCGCGATGTACCGCTCTAAAGACTTAGGTAGAAACTCTTATCAGCTGTTTAAAGCGACCATGAATGCCCGCTCTTTGGAGCGCCTAACCATGAGCAGTCGAATTAAACAGGCGCTGGTCAATGATGAGTTTGAATTGTTTTTACAGCCTATTGTCGATTGCCAAACAACGCAGTTGTGTGGTGCTGAGGCTTTACTGCGATGGCAAGACCCGCAACTGGGCATGGTGGCACCGGGGCAGTTCATTCCACTGGCCGAGGAGCTTGGATTGATCATTGATATTGATAAATGGGTGATCACTCGAAGTTGCGCGCTGCTTGCCCAGTGGCAACAGCACACACACTTTAGTGGCACTTTATCAATTAACTTGTCAGCGGCGCACTTATGTCACCATGATTTAGTCGATACCGTGACAGCGGCTATCAATGAGCATGGAGTGAGTGCCGAGCAACTGGAAATTGAAATTACCGAAAGTAGCTTCATTAGCTCATTTAGCCAAGCACGGGAAGTATTGTTAGCGCTCAAATTACTAGGAGTAAAAGTGGCTTTGGATGACTTCGGCACCGGCTATTCGGCGCTTAGTTATTTGACCAAGTTACCGATTGATAAGCTGAAGGTTGATTCTAGCTTTATTGCTAAAGTGCCGGATGAATACGGCAATAGCGAAATTGTCAGTGCCATTATTGCTATGGCCTCTAGTCTGAACTTGTTGGTGGTTGCCGAAGGGGTGGAGAAGCCTTGCCAACACCAGTTTTTACAGGGCTTAGCCTGTGATTACGTGCAAGGTTTTTTACTTGGCGAACCTTGCAGTATCACAGACTTTAATAACCGCTATGTTTATCCGTGCGCTACTTCTACTTCGTAAGCGCCAAATTTGCGAATATTAATTACACCCGTATCTAAAATTAAGTACTGGCCTTTAATTCCTTGTAGTACACCACTGACCTGAGGGTTCTTATCAAAGTTAAAGGAACTGACTTTGCTCGGATAATCTTGTACTGGGTAGTTAATTTCTACCACCTCTTCGTCGAGCAGTTCCACTGCGGTGGCTCCGAAGAGCTCAGCCAGCTCATCTAATTTGTGCTGAATTTGTGGCACTAACTCATCGCGCGCCGCTTTCAAGTCAACATCGACGCTCGTGCCTTTTAGCATATTGCGCCAATTGGTTTTATCGGCAATAAAGTCAGCGAGAGCAACCTCGACTAAGCCAGACTGTAGGCGGGTTTGCACCTTAAAAATAGGCAGCGCAGCGGTCGCACCTTGATCTATCCAGCGAGTGGGGATTTGTGTATGGCGAGTAATACCCACTTTAAGGCCTGAAGTGTTAGCCAAGTAGACATAGTGCGGGATCATACAGTTTTCCTCACCCCACTGAGGCTCGCGGCAGGTGCCTTGGTCATAGTGGCAGGTTTCCGGCTTCATAATACACATGTCGCAGCTAGCGAGCTTGCGCATACATACGAAGCAGTGGCCTTGTGAGTAGCTCTTCTTGGTTTTTTTGCCGCAGTTTTTACAAAAGATATTGCCGGTGTGAGTTAAGGTAATGGGCTGACCCATTAGCTCATTCAATGACAGCAGTTCGTCACCGACAGGTAGCTGGTAATGTACGCCGTCGCTATCACTTAGCGCGGCTTTCATTTTATTTAGTGTGCCTAGCATTTAACGCCCCAATGTTAAAAGTCAGCGCGTATGGTAGCAAACCTAGGCTAGACTGTCGTTGCTCCATTGCTTTTGCTGCTGCAGCCATGCGTTGTAATCGGCAATATTCATGGGTTTAGCATACAAATAGCCTTGTGCCGTATCCGCACCATAATGGCGTAGCAAGTGAGCGATTTCTTGCGTTTCAACGCCCTCAGCAGTGACCTTTAAACCAAGGTTATGGGCCATCATAATAGTCGTGTTTACAATCGCTTGATGGTGTTGAGAATGCGCCAATGACATTACAAAGTATTTATCAATTTTAAGCTCCGCGAAGGCGTATTTAACGAGATACTCGAGCGATGAGTAGCCAGTACCATAATCATCTAACACGACCTTGACCCCCAACTCAGCAAGCCTAGCGATAAGGGCTTTAAGCGCTTCTGGATCATCAACAAGGGCTGACTCTGTCAGTTCCAGTTTCAGCTGTGTCGGGGCCACCCCATGCTCATTAAGGATATCAGCAAGCTTGTGGGTAAAATCTGCAATATGTATGTCTCGGGCACTGAGGTTGACAGATATATGCTGCCCTTGCCACAGCTCTCCTTGCGCAGCGATATCTCTGCAGGCGCAATTAAGAATCCACAGGGTCAGCTGATTGATCAACCCCGTTTGCTCTGCCAAATGAATAATATCTTCAACGGTAAAATCACGGCTTTGTTGTTGGGGCCAGCGCAGCAGCGCTTCAGCGCCGCATACTTGCAGAGTTTGCAGATTAAGCTGCGGCTGGTAATAAAGACACAATTCATTGTTGTGCATGGCTTGCTGCAGTGCAGTGGCCCGTTGTAACTGGCTGACATCGCTGTTGTCATCCACTGAGAATATACGATGCCGGCCAGCAGGGGCTTTTTGTACGCGCTGGCAAGCTTGCTCTATCAGCTGTTTAAAAGGTTGCGAGCTTTGCTCAGCAGCGACAGTAGCGAGAATGTAACTAGGCTTAAGACGTAAATCGGCGACACTCAACTCGGCCTGTAACTGGCTAAGCAAGTGCGGCAGTCGCTGATGCTCGAGTGTTGCCGCAGGCTCTGCGCTGAGCACTGCTAAGCAGCCGTTGTTAAGCTCAGCCACGGTTTCTTTGCTGCTTGAGTGAATGCGATAACAGCGAAGCGCCTTAGCGTGTTCACTGAGCGTTGCTGCAATACTTTTGAGCAGTTGCGAGCTACTTTCGATGCCAATGGTCTTCTGTAGGTTTTGAAAGTTCGCCATATGCACGATACACAGTGTGAAACTGCGACGTTGATTTTGTAGTTGCGCAATCCGGCGCATCAACGTGGTGTAGGTCAGTAAGCCACTGTGGCTATTATGAATGGCGTAATACAGTGATTTCTTACGTTGATAGCGTACTCTATCGGCCAGTGCTAGGGCCATCAGGGTAATTTCAATTAAGCTGCCGAATAAAAAAGCATGACGGGTTAGATAGCTGTATTCAATAACACCGGTCAATTCTAACGGCTGGATGGCGGCGGCACATAACAACGGAAACCACGAAAGTACGTAATATTTAGCCCACCGAAAACCACTGATGAGCTTTTTGAAAATTAGCCAGAAGCAAATGATATACAGCCCCGGCATGGTCATAAAAAATATCGGTGCGCTATAAAATTCCGGTAAAAACAGGCTGAGCGCGCACAACAACAGCAAAAGCTGCAAATAACTTATCGCCACGCGATACGGCTTGCCTCGGTCTTTGTGATAACGCAAAAACATAACGCAAAACCCCAGCGTGGTAATGGCAATGGCGTAGTTAAATAAAATGACTTGGTGGTGAAACCATTGCTGCCATGACGTGGGCCATAAATAAAAGCCATAGCCGAGCACGATGCCGAGCAAGGTCATCACCGCAAGAATATAGCCCACATAGAGCAAATACACGCGATCGCGAATGCTGAAGTATAGAATCAAGTTATACAGCGCGGTCATTAATAACACGCCAACATATACGCTCCACAACGAGAAAGTACTGCGGCTAAGCTCAAAAAAGGTCTGTTCGGAGTAAAGGTTGACTGGGGTTTTGCTTATGCCCGTGGTGTGTATACCAATAACTAGAGTATGTTGCTGTTGCGCTTGCAGAGTAAATGCATAGTGGGGCAGGGCGTATTCAAGCTGGCTTAAATCGCGGCGGTGGTCGCCCAATTGCACGCTATGTTGCACTTGGCCTGCTTCATCAAGGTGATACACGAGCAAATTATCGACCATGGGGTTATCAAAGCGGGCAATAAGCGATCTTGGCTCAGTTTGGTTATTGGTAATAGTTAAACGTAGCCAATATTGCTGTGTACCAAATTGCCAAGGAACCTGTTGCCATGACCCTGCAGTGAAGTCATCAAAATGCTTTTCATGAAGCGCTGAAAATGTGACCGCTTGCGGGAGCACCATAAAACTTGGCTCCACTGTTAACCCTGGTTCATTGCCCAGACTGTGGGGTGAAGACTGAGTAATATTGGCGGCTAACACACCGGCGATAAGCACTAGAGTGGCGAGCAAACAAGCAGCAAGTACGTTAAATAAATCCAGCCGTGGCAACAAAATGCAATACTTTCTTCTAGTTTAGATGGTCAAAGTGTAGCAAAGCACAGAAAAATGGACGGATTAACGCCCGGTTACTTTGCGGTACCAGGAGTTTAGGTAGATGCAAAGGTAGAGGTGTTTACACTGGGCTACGATAACGCTTGATACTAGTTACAGTGAAGTAAGTGAATAGGGAAGCGTCTAGTGAGGAGACAATCAAACTGGTGAAGAACGAGTGCAAGTCGAGCATTTTGTGTCCATTTCTTAGGACTTCATAAAAAAGCGAGGCATTTAGCCTCGCTTGATATGTACGGTTATTAGCTCTTAACCCTGTTTTGAACGAATGTTCTCGGAACGAAGGTTCTCGGAACGAATGTTCTCGTGGGGGTTAAGTACGCTCGCGACGAATGGCGTGGTGAGCGATATCGGTGCGGTATTCAACACCGTCCCAGTTAATCTCTTTCACCAAATCATACGCACGTTGTTGCGCCGCTGTTACGGTATCGCCTAGCGCTGTCGCACACAGAACCCGGCCCCCGGCAGTGACGATGTCTTCACCTTGCTGCTTGGTGCCTGCATGGAAGACTTTTTCGCCCTGTGGGTAATTTACCTTTAGACCGGAGATAGCATCACCTTTAGGGTAAGAACCTGGATACCCTTTCGCTGCCAGCACCACGCCAACGGCGGCGCGTGGGTCGAAGTTAATTTCTGTGCGATCCAGTTCTTGACGATTCGCAGCTTCAATCAACGACACTAGGTCTGATTGCAGACGCAGCATAATCGGTTGCGTTTCTGGGTCGCCAAAGCGGCAGTTGTATTCAATGACCTTAGGCGTGCCATCGGCGGCAATCATCAGCCCTGCATACAAAAAGCCGGTATACGGATGACCCTCTGCTGCCATACCTGCTACGGTCGGGTTGATCACTTCATCCATAATGCGGTTGTGAATTTCTTCACTGACCACGGGGGCTGGAGAGTAGGCTCCCATGCCACCGGTGTTCGGGCCTTTATCACCATCATAGGCACGCTTATGGTCTTGGCTGGTGGCAAAAGGTAGTACGTTCTTACCGTCAACCATAACGATAAACGAGGCTTCCTCGCCTTCTAAGAACTCCTCGATAACCACGCGGCTACCCGCCTCACCAAAGGCATTGCCTGCGAGCATATCGCGTACAGCAGCCTCGGCTTCGGCTTCGGTCATGGCCACAATAACGCCTTTACCTGCGGCCAAGCCATCGGCTTTGACCACGATGGGAGCGCCTTGCTCTTTAATGTAAGCAAGCGCGGGCTCGATTTGCTCAAAGGTCTTGTAGAACGCCGTTGGGATATTGTGGCGTGCTAAAAAGTCTTTAGTGAATGACTTAGAGCCTTCGAGTTGGGCGGCGCCTTGTGTCGGTCCGAAAATAGCCAAGCCTTGTTCGCGAAAGGCATCGACCACACCAATCACTAGCGGTGCTTCAGGGCCGACAATGGTCAGTTCAACTTGGTTTTCTTTGACGAAAGCGATAAGCGCATCGATGTCTTCGACACCAATGGCGACGTTTTCTAGTTTTGGCTCTAGAGCGGTGCCAGCATTACCTGGCGCGACAAATACTTTTTCTACTTTGCTTGATTGAGCGGCCTTAAACGCAAGTGCGTGTTCGCGGCCGCCACTGCCAATGACAAGTACATTCATGGCGTAAAAATCCTATTGCGGTTTGATGAATTTCAGCGTCATCCGATCGCTTTCACCAATCGCCTCATATTTAGCGCGGTCTTCATCGCCTAGCGCTAAACGCGGTGGCAATGTCCATACGCCACGAGGGTGGTCGGCAAAATCATTCGGGTTTGCATTGATTTCACTTTTCGCAGCGAGTTCAAATCCGGCCTGTTTAGCCAGCTCAATCACCCAACTTTCTTTAACATAGCCTGAGCGTTTCGCTTTACCTGCATCGCGGCTTTCGGGTAAGCGGTGATCAACTACACCAAGTACGCCACCGGGCTTTAAGGCTGCATAAAAGGCTTTAAAGGCATCTTTAACGCCTTGTTCGTCTTTTTGCATATACCAGTTGTGCAGGTTTCTGAACGTCAGCACCATGTCGGCGCTTCCTTCAGGAGCGATGCTATGATGTGTGCCAGGCGCAAACTCACTGAGTTTAACGTCGCTGTAAGCACCGTCGCTGGCAAGTTTATCTTGGAAACGGGTTAGTGAGCGTTGGTAATACTCAACATCGCTATCAGCAGGGAAGTGGGCGGCGTAAAAGGTGCCTTCACCTTTCATCGCAGGGGCGATAATATCGCTGTACCAGCCGCCACCAGGCCAGATCTCAACTACGGTCATCGACGGTTCGAAGCCAAAAAACGCCAAGGTTTCCACCGGGTGGCGATATTGGTCGCGACTTTTTGCTTGCTCGCTACGCAAATCGTTTTGCGCGGCATCGGTGAGTGCTTCGGTGCCACTGGTTGCAGCACAAGCACTTAAAGAGACAGCTAAAGCAGCGCTGAGCGCGGTTTTCAAGCCTAGTTTCATAATCTAATCCTTGCTGTTGTTTTTGGTATTTAGTGCCAACATAACAGATTGATTTGAATAGTCTACGAAAACACGCCAGTACAAATTATGCACTGGCGTGGTTAGCGGTTTTAGTGGCGGAAGTGGCGCATGCCGGTGAATACCATGGCCATGCCTGCTTCGTCTGCAGCGGCGATAACTTCTTCATCGCGCATTGAGCCACCGGGCTGAATCACGGCCGTGATACCAGCCGCTGCTGCGGCGTCGATGCCATCACGGAACGGGAAGAAGGCATCCGAGGCCATGACCGAACCCTCAACCACGAGGTTTTCGTCAGCAGCTTTAATACCGGCGATTTTCGCTGAATAAACGCGGCTCATTTGTCCGGCGCCCACACCAATGGTCATGCCGTCTTTGGCGTATACGATGGCGTTCGATTTAACAAACTTAGCCACCTTCCAGCAGAACATTAAATCGTTTAGCTCTTGCTCGGTAGGTTGGCGCTTAGACACGACTTTTAGCTCTTCTTTGGCCACCATGCCTTGGTCGCGGTCTTGCACTAAAATACCGCCATTAACGCGCTTAATATCCACAGCGGTGGTTTTATCTTGCCACTGGCCACACTCTAGTAGGCGTACATTTTGTTTTGCCGAAACGATTTGCGCCGCTTCTTCGCTGATGCTAGGCGCAATAATCACTTCCACAAACTGGCGCGCGACGATGGCTTCTGCGGTATCACCATCAAGTTCACGGTTAAAGGCAATAATGCCGCCGAAAGCGGAAGTTGGGTCGGTTTTAAAGGCGCGGTCATAGGCGCTAAGGATGTTTTCACCGACCGATACGCCACATGGGTTGGCGTGTTTGACGATCACACACGCTGGCGCATCGAATTCCTTTACGCACTCAAGGGCTGCGTCGGTATCAGCAATGTTGTTGTATGATAGCGCCTTGCCTTGTAGCTGCTTAGCGGTGGCCACTGAGGCTTCGCTAAGGTCATTTTCAACGTAAAACGCCGCATCTTGGTGCGAGTTTTCACCATAGCGCATGTCCTGCTTCTTGGTGAATTGCATGTTGAAAGTGCGTGGAAATTTAGTCTCAGCCGCCGCTTCCTCGGTGTAATCTGGCACCATTTTACCGAAGTAGTTGGCGATCATGCCATCGTACTGAGCGGTGTGCTCAAAAGCCGCAATAGCTAAATCAAAACGTGTGGCGTGGGTGGTTGAGCCTTGGTTGGCTTTCATTTCGTCAATTACGCGTGTGTAATCACCCGCATTTACTACGATGGTCACGTCTTTGTGATTTTTCGCTGCCGCGCGCACCATAGTTGGGCCGCCGATATCGATATTCTCAATGGCGTCTTCAAGGCTGCAATCCGCTTTGGCAACGGTTTGTGCAAAAGGATATAGGTTCACTACAACCATATCGATGGCATCGATGTCGTTGTCGCTCATCACCCCTTCATCTTGGCCGCGACGCGCTAATATGCCGCCGTGGATTTTCGGGTGTAGGGTTTTTACGCGACCGTCCATAATTTCTGGATGACCGGTGTGGTCAGATACTTCAGTGACCTTAATGCCGTTGTCAGCAAGCAGTTTGCAGGTGCCACCGGTAGAAAGAATGTCAACGCCTTGAGCGGCTAGTTCGCGAGCGAATTCAACGATACCCGTTTTGTCAGACACACTGATAAGTGCGCGACGAATTGGACGATGTGTATCCATGGTTGTTTTGATTACCTCAATGAGTGAAAGCTTGCCTAGGCTTACGCCTTGGGGTTAGGCAAGGGGACTTGCTTAGAATCCCTTATTTTAAACAATGATGGTGCTTTTGTATAACACCAGACCAGGTGTAGCGCTGGTCATTTTCGCGTATGGACGAAAATAAAAAAGCACCCGAAGGTGCTTTTAGGTGCAGCTTAGCGCTGCGTATTCATTAGTTCATGCCGTACTTTTTCAGCTTCTTGCGTAAAGTACCACGGTTGATACCTAGCAAGATGGCCGCACGCGTTTGGTTGCCACGTGTGTAAGTCATTACTTCTTCTAGAAGCGGTGCTTCTAGTTCAGAAAGAACAAGCTCGTATACATCTTGTACGTCCTGACCGTTAAGCTGCTTTAAGTAGTGGTGAACAGCTTTTTTAACAGCGTCGCGAAGAGGCTGTGGTTTCTCTTGTGACTGAACGTGAGCGTTAGTAATAAAAGGAGAAGTCACATTTTGTTCAAACATCGTTGTATTGTCTCTTTCTTTCTGGATTAGCAATAAGTTTCAAAGTACTCATTAAGCGCTTCCACCTGCTGTTGAGGTGTTTCTAGCGCATTGAATACTCGCCTAAACTGACCGTTTTCGTCATGAGCGTGCAAATACCATCCAACATGCTTGCGAGCAATCCGCGCCCCCATGGGCTCACCGTAAAATTGATGCAGATTAGTTAAATGCTCCATCAATATGCTGCGTACTTCGCCTAATTCAGGCGGCGCTAGCAGCGTTCCGGTTTTTAAATAATGATCGATTTCCCGGAAAATCCAGGGGCGACCTTGGGCGGCTCGGCCAACCATGATGGCATCTGCGCCCGTATACTCTAAAACCTGTTGTGCCTTATGTGGCGATGTAATATCACCATTAGCCACCACAGGAATCGACACTGAGCGTTTCACGGCTCTAATCGTGTCGTATTCAGCATTGCCTTTATACATGCACGCACGAGTGCGTCCATGGACGGCAAGTGACTGAATACCATTGTGCTCAGCGATAGCTGCAATCTCGACGCCGTTGCGATTATCCACATCCCAGCCAGTACGGATTTTCAATGTGACGGGCACATCCACCGCATTAACCACCGCTTTAACGATGGCTTCGACCAACTCTGGATATTGCAGCAACGCAGAGCCTGCAAGCTTTTTATTCACTTTTTTTGCCGGGCAGCCCATATTGATATCTATGATCTGCGCGCCATTGGAAACGTTAAATTGTGCGGCTTGCGCCATAAGTTCAGGGTCGGCACCGGCAATTTGCACGGAACGAATACCTGACTCACCGCTGTGATCCATACGGCCCATGGATTTAGCTGTACGCCAAACCTTTGGGTTGGAAGACAACATCTCGGAGACCGCGAGGCCTGCACCTAAGCGACGACAGAGTTGTCGAAAAGGGCGGTCGGTTATCCCAGCCATGGGGGCGACCATTAAGTTGTTTTCTAACTGGTACGGACCAATTTGCACAGCGACTCAATTCACCTCGTTTCAAGGGGCGCTAAGTTTACGGTTTTTTGCGGCAAAATCAAAGGCTATAAATTGAACAAAAGTGCTTTTTTTTTAAACTTTTCGTATTGACATTTGGTAACGAGCTGAGGGAGTGATTTTTTTGTTTGTTTTATGAACACAGGCCCGTGAAAGCTTACTCTGCGGGGTGTTGATGATGCGTAAAAAGTGTAAAAAAGTCGCGCAGGGACAATTGTCCGCTGCGCAAATAGTGTCAGCTGTGGTTACTTTTTAACCCCACTGATGCGCACCCAATCCCCTTCCTGTTCGATAGGGGCGAGGTTTACTTGCTGGTCATAATGACTGGCTACCGATTGCGCTTGCTCAGCCAGCACTCCAGATAGAGCAATGTCACCGCCGGACTTTAGCAAGCTGAGAATCACTTCATTAAGCTCACGCAAGGGTTGGGCAAGAATATTAGCAACCACCACATCAGCTTCAAGGTGAGGTTGGTTTTGTGGCAAATACACCTCTAGCTGTTCAGCAACACCATTACGTGCGGCGTTGTCTTGACTGGCATCGAGGGCTTGCTGGTCGATATCTATACCGATAACGCGGGCAGCACCTAACTTGATGGCCGCAATCCCCAAAATACCGGAACCACAGCCAAAATCGACCACAGTTTTGCCGCTTAAATCGAGGCCTTCTAACCACTTTAAGCACAGCGCGGTAGTAGCATGGGTGCCGGTGCCAAAGGCCAGACCCGGGTCGAGCATAACATTAACCGCACTAGGGTCTGGCACATCGAGCCAGCTCGGGCAAATCCACAAACGCTCGCCAAAGCGGATAGGGTGGAAGTTTTTCATCCACTCTCGTTCCCAATCTTTGTCTTCAAGTTGCTCAATTTTATAATGAAATTGCTCTTTAAGCTCAGGCTGTACTTTTAGGTAGTCAACCACGGCTTGCATATCGTGGTTGGCCTCAAACAGGCCAATCACAGTGGTTTCTGCCCAGTATTTTACTTCCCCGGGCTGGGGTTCAAAAATAGGCGTGTCTTTAGTGTCCATGAAGGTCACCGATGGACAACCGATGTCCATAAGGTGATCACTAATGGCATCAGCCGTTGACTCGGTGGCACGAATGCGGATTTGGATCCAAGCCATTGTAAATCCTCGTTAAAAAAGGCCGCTAAAAAGCGGCCTTGATGTAGTGTGTAAGACGCGGCTTATTTGCTGGCGTCTAAGAAACTCTTCAGCAGGTCAGAGCGCGATGGATGGCGTAACTTACGCAGTGCCTTCGCTTCGATTTGACGGATACGCTCTCGAGTAACGTCAAACTGCTTACCCACTTCCTCTAGGGTGTGGTCGGTATTCATGTCGATACCAAAACGCATACGTAGTACTTTTGCTTCGCGGGCTGTCAGGCCTGCCAGTACTTCGTGAGTCGCGCCTTTAAGGCTTTCCATGGTCGCTGAATCGATTGGCGAATCAATGGTGGTATCCTCAATGAAATCACCTAAGTGCGAATCTTCATCGTCACCGATAGGCGTCTCCATTGAAATCGGCTCTTTAGCGATTTTTAATACCTTACGAATCTTATCTTCAGGCATTAGCATGCGCTCAGCCAGTTCTTCAGGGTTTGGCTCGCGGCCCATTTCCTGAAGCATCTGACGCGAGATACGATTGAGCTTATTAATGGTCTCAATCATATGTACCGGAATACGAATAGTACGCGCTTGGTCAGCAATCGAGCGAGTGATTGCCTGACGGATCCACCAAGTTGCATAAGTTGAGAACTTATAACCACGGCGATATTCAAATTTGTCGACCGCTTTCATCAAGCCGATGTTACCTTCTTGGATCAGATCCAAGAACTGCAGACCTCGGTTGGTGTATTTCTTGGCAATTGAAATAACCAGACGTAAGTTTGCTTCAACCATCTCTTTTTTCGCACGGCGAGCTTTCGCCTCACCAATACTCATACGACGGTTGATGTCTTTAATACGCTCAATGGATAAACCGGTGCTTTGCTCAATCTGTTTTAGCTTATTGATGCAACGTTCAATTTCCGGTTTTAGCTCGCTTAATTTCGCTGAGTAGCTCTCGCCTTTAGCGATTTCGGCATCAAGCCAAGAGGCATCGGTTTCGTTGTTAGCAAAATGCTTAACGAACGTTTTCTTTGGCATTTTAGCAACTTGTACCGCTTGCTTCATGATGATGCGTTCTTGCACACGCACTTTATCCATCATTGCACGCATGTTGTTAACCATGCGATCAAATTGCTTCGGTACTAGTTTGAAGGTACGAAATAGCTCGCCGATCTCAATAATCGCGGCTTTAGCATCGGGATGCGAACGGCCTTTTTGCTCGAAAATCTCGCGTGCGCCAGTGTACAAGGCACGAAGCTTTTCAAAGTGCTCGCGCGCTTCTTCCGGATCTGGACCGTTATCGGTTTCTTCTTCATCATCGTCATCGCTGTCAGCATCATCGTCTTCGTCATCGAGCTCTTCTTCGCTCAATTCAGAACCAATGTGTGTGGCAGAGATTTGTGTTTCGTCCTCGTTGGGATCGAAAAAGCCAGTGATGATGTCGCTCAAGCGAATTTCTTCGGCTTCGAACATGTCCCACTGTTCAAGTAGGTGCGAGATAGCCTCTGGATATTCAGCAACAGAAATCTGTACTTGGTTGATACCTTCCTCAATACGCTTGGCGATATCAATTTCGCCCTCACGAGTAAGTAGCTCAACCGTCCCCATTTCACGCATATACATGCGCACAGGGTCCGTAGTACGACCGATCTCTTTTTCTACCGTTGCCAGGGCTGCAGCCGCAGCCTCTGCTGCGTCCTCATCCGTGGTCGTTTCAGCCATCATTAATTCATCGGCATCAGGCGCAGACTCGCTGACCTTAATACCCATGTCATTAATCATGCTGATAATGTCTTCGACCTGATCCGAGTCAATGATGTCTTGTGGAAGGTGATCGTTCACTTCCGCGAATGTAAGATAACCTTGCTCTTTACCTTTCTGAATCAGAAGTTTTAGTTGTGACTGAGGAGTTGGATCCATAGAGATTTGCTCTTCCACCCTGATAAGTTGATACAACAGGCGTCAGCTTAAGAACCTAAGCTGGGAGCCCCAAGCCGGTTTGACGCAGTGAATTGCGTATTATAACAGACCGAGTTTTTTCTGGCTAGCTTTCGAGCACTTCACTGCCTTTTAGTGCTTGCGTTAGTAGCGCGTATTCACGTCGTTCTTCAAAGCTTAAACCTTGCGTCTTGTCCTTTATTAATAAGGTCTCGAGGCGATGATTTAAACACTGATCTTCAATGAATTTGACCGTTTGTTGGAAATGAGGTTCCAAAACCTCGTCGTTTATTTGGTGTGGCCACGCTGCAAGCTTAGTAAGTGCGCCGTATTCAGGGCGTTCACGGTAACTTTCTAACAACTGCGCGGTGGTAATTTGTGGGTTGTCTAAACATTGCTTTTGAATGGCTAAAAACAATTCCAAACCCGGTAAACCTAAACTGGCAAGCTCTGGCATGTACTCAACCGTAGGTGCCAGTTGTGGGTGTTGCACCATGAGCGCAATCGCGGTGCGCATGGGCGTCATTTTAAATTGGCTCTCAACCCGTTTTTGTTGTTTTGGGGTTTTGAGCTTGGCATTGAGTTGTTCCCGAGTGCGGCCAATAAACCGTGCTAAACGTTCTAATAGGCTTTCTTGGTAAAACTCACTGGGAATTTTTTCAATCAGTGGTAAGGCTTCGCTTAGTAACTTGGCCTTGCCTGCATCCTGAGTAAGATCTAAATGTTCGCTCAAACGAGCAAAAAACACCTCGATAAAATCTTTGGCGTCATCCAAGCGTTGTTCAAAGGCCGCTTTGCCCTCTTGCTGTACCAATGAATCGGGGTCTTCACCGTCCGGTAAAAACACGAACTTCAGTGCCTTGCCGTCTTTTAAATAGGGCAGAGCGTTTTCAAGTGCGCGCCAAGCCGCGTCGCGACCCGCGCGGTCGCCATCATAACAACAAATAACTTTGTCGGTGGCCCGCAGCAGTAATTGCATGTGTTCGGCGGTGGTCGCAGTGCCCAAGGCGGCAACGGCATATTTAATATCATGCTCAGCCAAGGCCACCACATCCATATAGCCTTCAACAATAAGTAACTGCTCAAGCTTTTTGTGCGCTTGCTTAGCCTCATAAAAACCGTACAGCTCAAATCCTTTATGGAATACCCGGGTCTCAGGTGAGTTTAGGTATTTAGGGCCGTTATCATCGCTGCCCATAATACGTCCGCCAAAAGCAATGACCCGACCGCGACGGTCGCGGATAGGGAACATCAGTCGGTCACGGAAGAAATCAAAGGTGCGGCCATTGTCTTTTTGGGTGGCCAGTTTAAGCTCGATCAACTGCTGCTTTTGCTTGGGGTTTTTCCCCAGAGTCTGGCACAAGGCTTCCCACTCACTCGGGGCATAGCCAATTTGATAGTCTTTGACCGTTTGGCCGCTGAGGCCTCGCCCTTTAAGGTAATCAATCACCAACTGTGAGTTAGCATGATGGCGCAACTGCTGCTGATAATACCGTGCTGCTTGTTCCATCAATTCATAGTCTGAGCGCTTTTGTTCTTGACTGACAGGAGGGCGCTCGGAATTATTATGGCCTTGCTCTCTTGGCACTTCGAGGTGCAATAAACTGGCGAGCTCTTCGATAGCGTCAACAAAGTCGAGTTTATCGTATTCCATGACAAAACTGATGGCGTTGCCATTGGCGCCACAACCAAAGCAGTGATAAAACTGTTTGTCTTGAGAGACGGTAAACGACGGTGTTTTTTCGTTATGGAAAGGGCAACAGGCTTGGTAGTCTTTGCCTGCTTTTTTAAGATTAACGCGCGCGTCTATTAACTCTACAATATCGGTGCGAGCTAAAAGATCATCGATAAATTGTCGTGGGATCTTGCCTGCCATTTGCTAACACCTAATTGGGAATAGAGAATCTCAGTAGTATATCAATCGCCACGAAGAAATGGAGCTGCCACAGTGACTTTATTTTTCAATCGTGCACAAACGAAGAAACCGAGCACAAGGCTCGGTTTGCTTGAATTTGCTTTCGCAATCTAGGCGCTGAGTCGCTGTTTAATAAGGCCTGATAATTTGCCCATATCGGCACGGCCTTCAGCTTGACTCTTAATTACGCCCATCACTTTACCCATGTCTTGCATGCCTTGGGCACCGGTGTCGGCGATGGCGTTATCAATCAGTTGATTGATTTCATCCTCGTTCAGTGGTTTTGGAAGAAACTCTTCTAAAACCGCAATTTCGGCAGCTTCCACATCAGCGAGATCGTCACGACCGGCGTCTTTATACTGAGTATAAGAATCACGGCGTTGCTTAACGAGCTTAACGATAACCGAGGTAATCGCGGCTTCGTCTAAGGTAATGCGCTCGTCGATCTCACGCTGTTTAATGGCTGCTAATACTGAACGCACAGCACCAAGGCGCATTTTGTCCTTGGCACGCATCGCGTCTTTTTGTGCATCTTTTAAGGTAACTAAAAGACTCATGACATCAAGACCGAGAAGCGATTAGTATAAACGAACGCGACGTGCGTTTTCGCGAGAAAGCTTTTTCATGTGACGCTTAACAGCAGCCGCTTTTTTACGCTTACGCGCAGCGGTTGGCTTTTCATAGTGCTCGCGACGACGAACTTCTGAAAGGATACCTGCTTTTTCACATGAACGCTTGAAGCGGCGTAGAGCTACGTCAAACGGCTCGTTTTCTCTTACTTTAACTACTGGCATTAAAAATTCACCTACCTAACTAAATGAGCTTCACTCATCTGATCAAATTATGATCAAGTGGTTCAAAAATGGTGCGGCATTGTAATCCGACTTACCCCCGTGTGTAAAGAATAAATATCACAATACTGGTAAAATTGCAGCAACCAAGTAGAATATGCGGCCTTATCCGTGCCACCTAAGCCCATGTAGGAGACTCACATTGCGCATTTTGGGAATAGAATCTTCCTGTGACGAGACCGGGATTGCTATTTATGACGATGAACAAGGTTTGCTTGCGCATCAATTATATAGCCAAGTGAAAATGCATGCCGATTATGGCGGCGTGGTGCCTGAATTAGCATCGCGCGATCATGTGCGTAAGACATTGCCTTTAATTGAAGCTGCGTTTGCCGAAGCAAAGTGTAGCCCTGAGGATTTAGATGGTGTGGCCTATACCGCAGGCCCAGGCCTTGTCGGGGCTTTATTAGTAGGCTCATCCATTGCACGCTCCTTAGCCTATGGGTGGCAGCTCCCTACTGTGGCGGTTCACCATATGGAAGGACATTTGCTGGCACCGATGTTGGAAGAGCGAGTCCCAGAGTTTCCTTTTGTGGCTCTGTTGGTATCCGGAGGGCACACGCTGTTGGTGAAGGTTAGCAATATCGGTGAATACCAAGTACTTGGTGAGTCGGTGGATGATGCTGCCGGTGAAGCCTTCGATAAAACCGCAAAATTACTTGGGTTAGATTATCCTGGCGGGCCCTTATTGGCGAAGTTGGCAGAGCAAGGCACGCCGGGGCGCTTTAAGTTCCCCCGACCAATGACCGACAGACCTGGCTTGGATTTTAGCTTTAGCGGGTTGAAGACCTCTGCGGCGAATACCATTCGTAATGAAGGGGACGACTCACAAACGAAGGCTGATATTGCCCATGCCTTCCAAACCGCCGTGATCGATACCTTGGCGATTAAGTGTAAGCGAGCACTTAAGCAAACCGGTATAAACCGCTTAGTGATCGCCGGTGGAGTCAGTGCCAATACTTATTTACGTGAACAGTTGGCGAAGGTGATGCAAGGCATGCAAGGTGAGGTGTACTATCCGCGCCCAGCTTTTTGTACAGATAATGGTGCGATGATCGCCTACGCCGGCATGCAGCGCCTAAAAGCAGGGCAAACTGGTGATGTGAGCACGCAAGTTATGCCGCGCTGGCCAATAGATAGTTTACCGAGCATTGCTTAAGGGTCGTGTGCGCATGTTCAACCCATGCGCGCAGCCTTAGATGAGGCGTTGTTAATTCATTCTTTTGTACCAGTATAAGTGCCGCTTATGCTGGTAATGTCGTAAAAAATTCACCTAACTTTCTTAAATTTGACCAAAGCTGCAAGACTTTCTAAGGTGATTGCTATAAAGTGAGCGCAATTAAATTGAACTGCTTTAAGCAACCCGTCACCGCCTTAAAGCCAATGCATTTAGGTATGTCATGAGTGATAAGCGTTTTGCCGTCGCATCAGAGCAGAGCTTGATGCGCGTCTTTACGGTGCCAGAGGCACCGGACTCAACGCTCAGTAAAATAGAAGCCGAGATTTCTAGTAATCTAGCTGGCTTTTTAAATGAGAACATTGCTGCGGTTGAAAAGCCGCTGCATGAAATCGAGCGCGACTTCGAATCAGCTCAGGTTCCCGAAGAGCCGATGTTTGTCAGTGCCCATGCTCAGGACATCATGGAAAAGCTGGTAGCGCATTCCGTGCATACCGCTGCCCCGAGCTTTATTGGTCATATGACCTCGGCGTTACCTCATTTTGTGCTGCCACTGTCCAAACTCATGGTGGGTCTTAACCAAAACCTGGTAAAGATCGAAACCTCCAAAGCCTTTACTCCATTAGAGCGCCAAGTGGTCGGCATGCTGCATCATATGGCGTATGGTCGCGAGCAAAAGTTCTACGACAAGTGGATGCATAGCGCCAAAACCTCGCTCGGTGCGTTTTGCTCCGGGGGCACGGTGGCGAACATTACTGCCTTGTGGATAGCGCGCAACTGCTTGCTCAAGGCTGAAGGTGATTTTAAAGGCATTGGCGCTCAAGGATTGGTGTCGGCGATGTTCCACTACGGTTATAAAGGTTTGGCGGTATTGGTTTCCGAGCGAGGCCATTATTCCCTTGGTAAGGCCGCCGATGTGCTCGGTATTGGCCGCGATAACTTTATCGCGATTCCTACCGATGAAGATAATAAAGTCGATGTTGCGGCGATGCGCAAAGAGGCACGTGCCCTCGAAGCCCAAGGCATCAAAGTGATGGCCTTGGTGGGAGTCGCTGGGACCACCGAAACCGGCAATATCGACCCGTTGAATGACATGGCTGATCTGGCCGAGGAGCTAGGCTGTCACTTCCATGTCGATGCGGCTTGGGGTGGAGCCACCTTGTTATCGAATAATCACCGTCATCTGCTCAGTGGCATTGAGCGTGCAGACTCCATCACCATTGATGCGCACAAACAAATGTATGTGCCTATGGGCGCGGGAATCGTGTTATTTAAAGACCCCAGCGCGACCGACGCCATAGAGCACCACGCTGAATATATACTGCGTAAAGGTTCAAAAGATTTAGGCAGTCATACTTTAGAGGGGAGCCGCCCGGGAATGGCGATGTTGGTGCATGCCTGCTTACGTATTATCGGTCGTAAAGGCTATGAGATGCTGATCGATAAAAGCTTAGAGAAAGCGCGCTTTTTCGCTGATTTAATTAAATCGGAAGCGGATTTTGAACTGATCTCCGAGCCTGAACTGTGCTTATTAACCTACCGTTATGTGCCAGAGAAAATAAAGGCACGGTTGCAGCAGGCGGATGAGCAAACCAAGCTGGATATTTACGCCGCATTGAATCGTTTCACCGCTAGCATGCAAAAGCGCCAGCGTGAGGCGGGGCGTTCATTTGTATCGCGTACCCGGTTGACTCCAGCTGCCTACGGTTATCAGCCTACGGTGGTATTTCGTGTGGTATTGGCGAACCCACTCACCTCGAAAGCGATACTTAAGGACATTCTTGCAGAGCAGCGTGAATTAGCCGCCTCAGATCCGATGTACAAAAAGTACTTGTCTAAGTACCTTTAAGCCTGCCTTAAACTACAAGCCCTGACAGAAGGTGAGTAAGTCGCGAATGAGTGGCTTACGCACCGTATCGTGCTCGCATAACAGCTCATGCTTAGCCCCTTGATAGGTTTTTAATACAGCTTGGCGTTGACCATGGATAAAGTCGTTATAAGGACTTGGGTCAACCACGGTATCGCATTGTGCTGCAGCGACAAATAACGGCACAGGACATTGGCAGGTCCGTAGCTTCTTGATAGCGGCAAAAGCGGCGTTAAGCCAGGCGTAAGTCACCCCCCCTAATTGCATATCGCTGTGCTGCTCATATAACTGGCGAAAGCGCGTATACCGGGCTTCACTGTGGGTGAGTTCATTTTCTGCAAAGGGGATATTACGATAAGGGCCGTGTCCAGGGACATAACGCCCGCCTTGACCGACTAAGGTCATTAGCCATGCCCATAAGCGTGCTTGCCAAGCTTTGATATTACCGGTATCCAGTTGCAGCATCGGGGCGCTTAAAAACGCGCCGCTGAACGAATGGCGGTGGTGACAAAGATAGTCTAAAGCGATTGCTCCCCCCATGGAGTGGCCAAGGAGTATTTTTTTCCCTTGCCAGTGGCGTTCAACCACCTCGTTTACAAATTGCGCAAGGTCTCGGCTGTAATCATCAAAGTGCCCTACATACCCTTTGTGGCTATCTTCAAGATGGCGATAAGAGCGCCCTTGACCTTGATGGTCAACAATAAACACGGCAATGTTATTACGCGCAAATTCCCACAGCAGCTCTTGGTATTTCTGTGCCGCTTCAATGCGCCCTGAGCTGATCACTAACGCAAAGTCAGCTTGGTAGGGTAAATGGTAGGCGTAAAATAACTTACCTTGGCGTGTGTCCACAAAGCCCTTATGCATATCTTGCTGCCAAAATTGCGCGATGGCGTCATCATTTTTATGCAGTAGTGCTTCGCTGGAGTAGAACATTCAGTATCAGGTCGTAGGGAGTTTTATGGTCGCTACTAAACCACCTTGAGGGTTATTTTGCAATACAAGTTCCCCATTGTGGGCCGCTATAGCCTTGTTGGCAATCGCTAAGCCTAAACCGGTGCCGCCACTATCGCGGCTGCGCGCAGAGCCAACGCGGTAAAAGGGTTCCTTGAGATGAGCAAGCTCATGCTCAGCAACGCCAGGACCATCGTCGCTAATAGACAGTAGCATTATCGTGTCTATCCACTGCAAGCTCACTTCAATATGCTGATTGGCATATTTGATTGCGTTACGCAGTAAGTTATCGCAGGCACTGGCTACCACTTGGGGGTCAATGTTGAGGAAATGGCTATCACTGAGCTCAGCAAGAGAGAGCTGCTTATGCTCAGAGTCGGCCTCGAACTTGGCGTCGGCAAATACCGGAGCCAGTAACTCACGCACACTGATGCGCTGGCGCGCAATACTTTGTTGACGATTTTCTAGCCGTGAGAGCATCAAAATACGGGCAATAAGTGTATCAAGCTGCTTGGTTTCTTTTTCTATGCGCTGCAGTTGTAATAAGGTTGCGCTATCGGCACTGTCTTGGGCTAATGCACAGGCGAGCGAGAGTCGCGTTAATGGCGAACGTAGCTCATGAGAAATATCACCCAACAACGAACGTTGACTATTCACAAGGGTTTCTAGACGCGCCGCCATGGCATTGAACTCGTCGGTGAGAACGCCAAGCTCATCATGGCGAACGTTACTCGGCGCACGACTTTGTAAATTACCTGCGGCGATGTCTTTCGCGGCGCTTCGTAGCGCATTGACCGGTGTGATCAAGGTGCGGGTAAACAGCAAACTCAACAACAAAGAGGCACCCAAAGCCACAACTACCTTAAGCCAAGTAGGCATGAGTTTGAGCCGCAATAACCAAGGTAGCTTGCGCCCGGGGCGCAGCTCATACAGCTGATATTGCCCGTCCGGTAGGGTGATCAGCAAAGGGCCTAATGCTTGAAAGTGCTCGTGGAAAATCATTTGTGGAGCCATGCTCTGGCGAAAATTAAGCTCATTGAGGCCAATGTCGTGGGGTGGGGTGAAGTTCTGTAGCGCTTTATCTTGGTCAACAGAATACAGATAAAGCTGCTTTCTTTTGGCAAAGCGGCCATGGTTGATGAGCTGCTCAGCGCTGATATCGTGTTTATTAGCACTGCGCTCAATGGCATGCCCTAAGCGCTTTAAGTAGTGCGCATCGCCACCGCGTAAAGGCTCATAAGACAGTTCACTGAAGCTCATCGAGCTTAGCCCGGCAAGCAACGCGAAGGTCGCGGCTAGGGTGAGCCAAAACCACAAGAATATTTTCACATAAAGTTTGCTAAACAATGGCCGCATTTACGCATCTCCCACCAAGACGTAACCGGCACCGCGTAGCGTGCGAATACGCTCGGCCTCAATGTGTTCGGCTATTTTCTTGCGCAAGTTACTGACATGCATGTCAATAGAGCGGTCATATGGCGCTAAGCGGCGGCCCAACACTTGTTCACTTATTTGCTCTTTACTGATCACGGTGCCCGGTTGTTGTAGTAATAAGTGCAAAATAGCAAACTCAGTGCCGGTGAGTGCCAAAGGCTGTGTATTGGCGCTGACGCTGCGGCTATGCATACACATATCCAGACCGGCAAACTGTAAGTCCTGACGAGGCTTAGTGGCATTGATATGCTCGATGCGTCGAGTAATAGCCTTGACGCGGGCGAGCAGCTCTCGGTGGTTGAAAGGCTTGGGGATATAGTCATCGGCACCGAGCTCTAGGCCAAAAATACGATCAAAATCATCGCCTTTAGCGGTCAGCATGATGACTGGCATCAGCGATTGAGCTCTGAGCCTTTTTAAGACCTCGAAGCCATCTAACTCTGGCAGCATGACATCCAGTAATAACAGATCAAAATTGCCAGTTTCGGCAAGCTCCAAGCCTGTTTTTCCATCATGCGCACAGGTCACTTGGAAATGCTGGCTCTGTAGGTATTCGCTGAGCATTTGCGCTAGTTCAGTATCATCGTCGGTTAGTAAAATATGCATGTCATTCCCAGTACGTATACAGCGACAACGCTATACTACCTTATCCCTTGCCAGCAGTGTGAATCCTTTACATAACCTTTACACCGCCCTGACAGTGCTTTGCGTTGACGGCGCTATGCTAGGCACTGTGAATTGTTTTCAATCAGGACAAACAAGGAGTCCACAATGAAACTAGGTAAGAGTATCAGCGCAACGTTGCTTTCTTTAGCCTTGGCATCCAGCGCCGTGTTTGCTGGTCAAGGCGCTCACCACAACCATGGTGAGCGTGGTATGTTTAACAAGCGTATGGCCAATTATTTACAGCTTAGCGAGCAGCAACAGAGCCAAATCGAGGCTATTTTAGATGCGCAAAAGCAACTGCAGCCGCAGCGAGACCAGCGTGGTGACATGAAACAGCAGCTAAATGCCTTAACGCACACCAATGCGAGCTTCGATGAGCAGGCTGCGCGAGCGTTAATCCAAGAGCAGCAAGCTAAACAGCTTGAACGTAAGGTTGCACGGTTACACACCCAGCATCAAATATGGAACTTACTCACCGAGCAGCAGCAACAAAAGTTGCAGGAACTCAAGGAAAAGCGTCAGTCGCGCGGCCATCATAAGCGTGATCATTAAAATTTTATGTTAGTGCACGTAAACGGCCCATTGGGTCGTTTTTTTGTGCGGACATTTTCAGTGACTTGCGCTTAAGTGCTAGTAAGCGATAGCAAATTTTGCTATCAATAATAACGTTGAGCTATGACTCGATAGCTTACTAAAATGTAAATGCTTAAAGTTGATCAGGTATGTCGTGGTTTTCTCTCTCCCTTGAGCCACGGAAATAACCATTATCGATGCTGTATTGGGGTAGGGCCCAAGTTTACGGAGCGAACACAATACAGCGGCTTCGCGTATTAAAGGACTAAGTTGTTGGAAAAACAGAAGTGGTATAAAAATCCAGAAATGCTCATTGCGCTGACCGCGCTTTTTATTGGCTTAATTACGGCCTTTATCTCTATTTATTCTGCGTACATAGATCGCGCCTACGCGAAAGCTTCTGTGTGGCCAAAAGTAGAGGTTTTCAGAAGCAAAGGAAAGGATCGCTTTAGTTATGGCGTGGCGAATAGAGGCACGGGCCCGGCCATTATTAAGTATGTAAAAGTCAGTATCGATAAGCGGTATTTGCAGCAGTGGTCGGATTTACCTGAGTTCAACTCCATTTACCAATCCCATATAAGTTCAACCACGCTTCCTGCAGGCGAAATGATAAAGCCCTTGGTATACAAAGGGGAGGCTGTAGAAAATATCTTAAAGATAGATAAACGCCTCGAAATCGAGCTGTGTTACTGCTCAATTTATGACGACTGTTGGGTGGTGAGTCGCTCGCTTCAAGCCCGTCCTGTAGAGCAGTGTGAGGTAAACTCTAAGCAGGCTTTTTTACAATAACGACTGATGTGTGAAAGTAGTGGAATACGGTGCTTCAGTGCACAGCACCGTTACAGTTGTCTATCTGAGTATTGCGGTGTTTTCGTGGTATCTGAGTATCACCACTAGGCGTGTGCGATAGGCAAAAAAATACGCGGCCGTTGAGGGCCGCGCTGACGGAATAATTTCCAGCTTCCTGCCGGGATTGGAGCAAGTCCAATGTTCCTTTACTCACCGTAGTGAGCGCTACAAATCGCTTTGTAGGTTCATCCTTGTCCACTTCCTGTATAAACCTGTGATACACATCCAAGTCAGTCGCATGTGGTTCGCATTATGACTGCTATGATTGTTTAGCTCATCCTGTACTTCCTGTGATATGTACATCCTGCACATAATCCTCAGTGGAGCTATCACTGACAAATCCTTCGCTGTCCTTATTCACATTTCCTTTGTGAGCTGCGTTCACTCGCCTGTCCTATACTCAACCTTGAGTATCACGTCCGGTGTGCTCGGCATCCTGCCTATTTTTCCTTTGCTGTCCTTAAAGTAGCAACTCCTTTGCGTTATGCATCCTGCATCTGTCCATATTGGCATCTTGCCGTTTTCCCTTGACTATCCTTAGAATAACAATTCCCTTGTGTTATGCGTCCTGCACCTGTCCTTCTATGGCATCTTGCCAAATCCTACCGTCCTGTCTGCGTGTCCGTTGCGTTACGCGTCCTGCGCCTGTCCTTGAACTTCCGGTCCGTCCTTTGAGGTTGGCTTTCCTTAACTTTATCGCCCATATGCCCTTACAAGCGATGGAGACAGTATAAGGATGAATTAGGTACAGGTCAGGTAGTGGTAACAAACACTGATTTAGTAAAATAAACGAAATAATTAAAAATCTATTATTTATCAGTGTTTTGTGTATTTTTGCGTGCTGTTCTTTATCGCAAATGACGCAATAACCTGATGCTATGTGAGATATATCTCACAGTAACTCGGGCAAAGATGGAAGTTGTTCAGCTGGTGTTTATGTTGTGATGATGGTGCTGTACTTTTGCGGTGCAAAAGATATGATGCGCTTGAGAATTATTTTTATCTATTGGAGGCTTTATGAAAAAAGCATTGGCTTTGGGCTTGGCATCGTTACTCACTACGTTAACAGCCGCTCCCACCTTGGCGCAAGACAGCGTCAATATTTACTCGTTTCGTCAGCCTTTTCTTATTGAGCCCATACTAGAGAAGTTTACAGCACAAACGGGAATAGAGACCAACGTGGTGTTTGCGAAAAAAGGGCTTATTGAGCGCTTAAAGCGTGAAGGCAAGCATACTCGCGCTGATTTAGTACTTACCTCTAATTTTAGTGCCTTAATGCAACTAGACGATATGGAGCTAACGCAAAGCATTAATAGCGACGCGGTGGCCGACAATATTCCTGCTAGCTTCCGCGACCCCAATGGGCAATGGGTGGCATTAACCAAACGGGTGCGCAATGTCTACTCGTCAAAAGAACGTGTGGGCCAGTTAAGCAGCGTGCGCTATGAAGACCTGGGGAGCGAGCAATTTGCAGGTAAGGTGTGCATGCGCTCAGGCAAGCACCCTTATAACTTGGCGTTGGTCGCATCTATGATTGCCCATCACGGTGAAGCACAAACCAAGCAGTGGTTAACAGCGTTAAAGCAGAACCTTGCCCGTAAACCGCAGGGCAACGATCGAGCGCAGGTTAAGGCCGTAAAAGAAGGGCTGTGCGATGTGGCCATCGGTAACAGCTATTACTTTGGAAAAATGATGCAAGACGAGCAACAACGTACTTGGGCTGATGCCGTTTATATTAACTTTCCTAACCAACAAGACCGAGGAGCGCACGTTAATGTCTCCGGCGTTGCCTTAACAAAGTATGCTAAAAACAAGGATAACGCCTTGAAACTGATCGAGTTTATGACCGACAATACAGCGCAAAATATGTATGCCTCTGTGAATATGGAATACCCAGTGAAAAAGGGTGTGCCATTGTCTGAGTTAGTTGCCTCTTGGGGTGACTTTAAAGAGGACTCTCTGCCTTTATCGGAAATCAGTAAACATCGTCAAACGGCGTTGAAGCTGCTCGATGAGGTAAAATTCGACCTTTAATTACTGGGTATTGATGCGCTTTAAATTCTCGCTGTCATCGTGGCAGCTTATTGCGTGGACGACAGGCTTAGGCCTGTCGTTGCCGTTAGCTTTCCTTATTTTTGAGTCCTTGCAAAGTGATCCCAACGTGTTTAACCACCTCTGGGATACGGTGCTGTGGGATTATACCCGTAATACCTTAGTGTTGATCCTCGGTGTAGCGCTATTGAGTTGCTTGATTGCGTTGCCTTTAGGGTGGTTGGTCGCCTGCTGCGACTTTCCGGGGCGAAAACACTTTGAATGGGCTTTGATGCTGCCCTTAGCCATGCCTACCTATCTTATTGCCTATGTTTATACCGACTTACTGGATTATGCTGGTCCGGTGCAAATTCAGTTACGGCAGTGGTTTGGCTGGCAATCGCCGGATGATTACTGGTTTTTTGATATTCGTACGCTCGGTGGCGCAATCGTGATGATTGCGTTAGTGCTGTACCCCTACTTATTCTTAATTTTTAAAACCGCGCTGAAGGAGCAGTCTCATAAGCTGGTTCAAGCCGCCCATATTATGGGACACGGCCCAGTTGCAGGCTTTTTTAAAGTCAGTCTTCCTTTAGCTCGAGGGGCGATTGTCGCCGCTATAACCTTAATTAGCATGGAGGCGATGGCGGATTTTGCCACCGTCAATTACTTTGCTGTAAGCACCCTAACGACAGCGGTGTACGATACTTGGTTTGGGTATTATTCATTAACCGCCGCTGCGAAAATCTCAGGGATCATGCTGCTCATTTTGTTTTTGGCTATCATTATTGAGCGTTATTCGCGCCGCAACCGCGCCGTATTTGAGCGCCAAACCCAGCTAAGCGGTGAGCCTCTTTATACTCTCAAAGGAGCTAAAGCGTTGGCAGCTACAGGCTTTGCCTTAGTTATTTTGGCGCTTGCTTTCGCTATTCCGACGGCGGTGCTGGTTAGCTACGCGTTTAATTATTTTGACCAAGCGTGGAATGATGAGTTTTTCCTCTATGCTTGGCAAAGCCTAAAAATTGCCACTATGGTCAGCATCCTCGCCATTACCCTGAGTATTCTTGTGGTGTACTACCAACGCTTGAGTACAGCACGATATACACTGTGGCCTGGGCGCTTAGCCAGCACTGGATACGCCTTACCTGGCACCGTTTTAGCCATTGCGGTGCTGTTACCACTGACTAGTTTAGAAGTCGGCATTAATGATTGGCTCGCCCAATATGACTATCAACCAGGGTTATTCTTAAGCGGTACTATATTTGCCATCGTGTTTGGTTACTTGGTGCGATTTTACGCCATTGCCCATGGCGCCATAGAATCAAGCTTTAGCCGCATTAGCCCGAGCTTGGATATGGCCAGCCACTCAATGGGCCGCAATGAGCGACAAACCTTACTTGGCGTGCATATTCCCATTCTTAAACGCGGTATCTTAACCGCTGCCTTATTAGTGTTTATCGAGTGTATGAAAGAGTTGCCAGCAGCATTACTGTTGCGGCCATTTAACTTTGAAACATTGGCGACCCATGTGTTTCAGTATGTGAGCGATGAGCAATTAGAGCTGGCTTCAGTGTCGGCACTATTTATTGTATTAGTGGGGCTACTGCCCTTGTATTTTATTAACCGCTCAATGGAGCATTCTCGGTCATGACAGCGCAACTAGAATTAGACAACATTAGTTTCGAATACGCTGAGCGGGCAGTGGTCAACAATTTAAGCCTGACCTTAGCAGACGATGAGATTTTGTGTTTGCTAGGCGCCAGCGGTTGCGGCAAAACAACCACACTAAAAGCCATTGCTGGGCTTATACGTCCACATCGAGGGGTGATCCGCTTAGGGAAAGAGGTCCTGTGTAGTGACCAGCATTGTGTGCCCCCACAGCACCGCAACATGGGTATGATGTTTCAGGATTACGCGCTGTTTCCACACTTAACCGTGGCGCAAAACATAGCCTTTGGTTTAAAGGGCATGAGCAAAGCAAACAAACAGCAGCGGGTCGCGGAAATGCTCGCACTGGTGCATCTAGATGAGTGTGGAGGGCGTTATCCACACCAGCTTTCAGGCGGCCAACAGCAACGTGTTGCCATAGCTAGAGCGCTGGCATACAAACCTAGCCTATTGCTACTTGATGAGCCGTTTTCGAATATTGACCATCAGGTGCGTTTTCAACTAATTGCTGACATTCGCCGCATTATTAAAGACCAGCGCGTCTCTGCTATTTTTGTGACCCACTCCAAAGAAGAAGCATTTGCCTTTGCCGACACATTAGCGGTCATGCACAACGGACAAATTGCGCAGCAAGGTACGGCGAAACAATTATTCCAGCACCCTAACTCTAAAGTCGTGGCAGAGTTTTTAGGCACGGGTGTGTATATTGATGCCACTATCGTTGATGCCGAGCATGTACAAACGCCCTTTGGTATTGTGCGCTCTTTACAGCCTTTGCCATCATCGGGAAAGGGGCAAGTGTATGTTCGTCCTCACGATATGCAGTTGATTGGTGATGAACACGGTGAAGTGACGTTACTATCACAGCGTTTTGTCGGCACAGAATACGTTTATCGCGTCAGCGTGTTTGCTCAAGAAGTTGAAATTCCTGCTAAAGCTGAACAAGAGTTTTTGCCGAGTCAGAAGCTATCGCTTACAATTACCCCACACTCTGTGAATTTCTTCGCTGATTAAGCGCGAATTCATAGCCTGTATGTAGCCGCGCGGGCGGCTTAGCGCCCGTAATAGGCGCTGCTAACAATAACAACGAAAGGAATGGTAACTTAATGCCCAGAGCGCAATCCGGTGTGTGCGCGCAGGCCAATTTGCACGGCTTGCACTTGTTTCTCAATGTCCTTGATGGCCATGATCACGCAGTTAAAAGTAAGCTCGCACAGTTAGTGGACCTGCAAAGCGAATACGATGATCGCTTCTCTGAGGCTATGGTTTCCAGCTTTGTCGCCATAGGTGCGCAGTACTGGCCGCATTTTCATCCCGATGCCATGCCTGCAGAATTAGCGAGCTTTCCGAGTATCCCCAACCGTGACCACCACGTGCTAGCACAGCCGTTCGATTTGTTTATACAAATTCGCTCGGACCGGGAAGATGTCAATCATCTATTTGGCCAGCGAGTATTGAAACTGTTAGGCAGTGATGTGGAGCTTGTTGAGGAAATCACCTGTTATCGCTTTTTAGACGGGCGTGATTTTAATGGCTTTCTTTACGCTCCAGATACACCTCATGGACGGCAAAAAAATCTCACGGCGCTCATTAATGACCCCAGCAATGATTTTGTAAAAGGCAGTTATGTGCACGTCCAGCGCTTTACCCACAACCTCAATGCCTGGCAAGCGCTCAGTATTGAAGAACAAGAGTTGGTGATTGGCCGTACTCGTCTGGATGCCGAGCTGCTAATGCCGATTAATGCCAACAGTCACGCGGCGCGCTCAGAGTTGAAAGATGAAAAAGGCGAGCCGCTGTTACTGCACCAGGGCATGCCTTTTGGCACCATGACCAAGCAAGGCTTGCTGTCGGTGACCTGCGCCGCCAGTGGCGACGCGTTTACGCAAATGCTGAAAAGTCAGCTAGGGGATCATCATCATTATGATGCTTGGCTGGACTTTACCCAAGCTGACATGGGCTCAGCGTTTTTTGCCCCCTCGGTGGATTTTCTAAAGTCGTTGGCTACACGTTCTCAAACAGCTTACGCACCCGCTCCAGAGTAATATCAATTTCAGAGACTTTGGCGGGGGCAATAAAGATGGTGTCATCCCCGGCTATGGTTCCTAGCACGCCATCGGCCTTACCGAGAGAATCGAGCAAACGCGCGATTAATTGTGCTGCACCCGGGCTGGTGGTGATGATGATCATCATCTCATTGTGAACAATATCCAGCACTAATTGGCGCAGTGGCGACTTCGCTGTGGGAACGGCTAATTCTGCGGGTAAGCAATAGACCATTTCTTGTTTGGCGTTGCGTGTACGCACCGCACCAAACTTGCTGAGCATGCGCGAAACTTTGCTTTGGCTGATGTTATCGAAGCCTTGTTCTTTTAAGGCATCAACAATCTCTCCTTGTGAGCCGAAATTTTCTTCTTTTAGGAGGGCTTTAAAGGCTTTTACCAAGGCTTCTTGTTTTTCTTGCGCGTGCATAATAATGGTCTTTGTAGCTTAAAGTCTTATCATTCTACCCAAGAACCGGGGTTATTTCATCCAAGGCACTGGGGTTTACAGTGAAGTTTACGACTATGGTCGAGATTATCGTCAAAATAACGCGGATAAATTTGTCTTTATCGGCGCTTTTCATTATCTTTAAGGCCACCAAAAGGTCAGATGACCCAAATCTTGATAACCCAATCTCGTTATTTTACGGAGAATTAAAATGAAAGTTGCCGTTTTAGGTGCTGCCGGTGGTATCGGTCAAGCGCTCTCTTTGCTACTAAAAAATAGCCTTCCTGCTGGTTCTGAGCTTGCTCTATACGACGTAGCCCCTGTGGTTCCTGGTGTTGCTGTTGACCTGTCACACATCCCAACTGCGGTTGATGTAAAGGGCTTCGGTAAAGAAGACTTAGACGCAGCACTAAACGGTTGTGACATTGTTTTAATCCCAGCGGGTATGCCGCGTAAGCCGGGCATGGACCGCGCTGATTTGTTCAATGTAAACGCCAGCATTGTCCAGACGCTAGCTGAAGGCATTGTTAAAAACTGCCCGAAAGCCATGGTCGGTGTTATCACTAACCCAGTCAATGGCACAGTGCCAATCGTGGCTGAAGTATTCAAAAAAGCGGGCACTTATGACCCTGCACGCGTATTTGGTGTAACAACACTTGACGTCATCCGTGCAGAAACTTTCATTGCTGAGCTAAAAGGCTTGAACGTGAACGACGTGAAAGTGCCAGTAATTGGTGGTCACTCAGGGACGACTATTCTACCTCTACTGTCTCAAGTAGAAGGTGCGAGCTTCTCTGATGAGGAAGTTGCTGCGCTAACTAAGCGTATCCAAAACGCCGGTACCGAAGTTGTTGAAGCAAAAGCGGGTGGCGGTAGTGCTACACTTTCTATGGGCGCAGCTGCAGCGCGCTTCTGCTTGTCACTAGTCAAAGGCATGCAAGGTGAAGATGTTGTTGAATACGCCTATGTTGAAGGCAATGGTGAAGACGCACAGTTCTTCGCTCAGCCAGTACGTCTTGGTAAAAATGGTGTCGAAGAGTTGCTTTCTTACGGTGAACTAAGCGCCTTTGAACAACAAGCCAAAGAAGACATGCTAGGCACCTTGAATAAAGATATTCAAGAAGGCATCGACTTCATGAATAAGTAATAGCCGCTATGGCCGTTACTTCATGATATTGGCTAATAGCGATATCATGCTAAAAGCCCCTATAGTTCTGCTATAGGGGCTTTTTTGTGCATTTATTTCCTTTCCTTCCACTGGTCTGACCATTTGTCGCTAAGCGTAAATTACTTTAATTTGCGCGCATATCCACCATAATTGGCTGAATAAAAATTGATGTGAACTGGGTCAATTTTGACAGCTTGCGGTGAATTTGATACCTTAACCGCACTTTTTGGTATGACCAATTTACCCAAAGCATAAATCAACGATGTCATTGAAAGTAAAAGCAGCGAAATTATCGGACGTGATCTTGGCCCAGCTTGAGAATATGATTCTTGAGGGATCGCTGGCGCCGGGGGAAAAGCTTCCGCCTGAGCGTGAGCTGGCTAAGCAGTTTGAAGTATCACGCCCATCGCTGCGTGAGGCAATTCAAAAACTCGAAGCCAAGGGGTTGGTTACGCGCCGCCAAGGTGGTGGCACCTTTGTAAAGAATCAATTGGAAGAGGGCTTAAGTGATCCACTGTTTGAGTTGATCAGTAAGCACCCAGAGTCGCAGTTTGATTTGCTTGAGTTTCGCCACGCCCTCGAAGGTATCGCCGCCTATTATGCGGCATTGCGCGGGACTCAAAATGACTTTGTAAAGGTAAAGCATAGCTTTGAAAAAATAGCGCAAGTAAGTGATGACCTGAGTGCCAAAGCGAAAGCTATTAATGCTTTTCACTTTTGTATCGCTGAAGCGTCTCATAACGTGGTGTTACTGCACTTGGTGCGTGGCATGCAAGCTTTACTAGAGCAAAACGTACTGCAAAACTTGCAGGTATTGATGAAGAAAACCGCCGTGTCGCAGCAATTAGCGCAGCACCGCAAAGTGTTGATGGACGCCGTCATTGAAGGCCGCCCAGAAGAGGCACGCCTGGCCAGTAATGCGCACTTAGCCTTTATCGAAGAAGCCTTACTGGAAGCAACGAAAGAGCATTCGCGTATTGAGCGCTCTTTGCGACGTACCAGAGCACAATAAATTCGCTGTAAGCCTCAGTTGAGCATCGCGCTTAAGCTGGGGCTTTTTGGCATTTTAAATTCGTATTTTAAACATAAGGAAAACTCCATATGTCTGAAGTCAATAACGTTGACGTAGACGCACTCGAAACCCAGGAATGGCTACAAGCCCTTGAGTCGGTTGTGCGTGAAGAGGGCGTTGAGCGAGCTCAATACATCCTTGAACAAGTGCTAGAGCAAGCACGTCTTGATGGCGTAGATATGCCAACTGGCACTACCACAAACTACGTCAATACCATCCCCGCTGACCAAGAGCCAGCGTACCCAGGTGATGTGAACGTTGAGCGTCGTATCCGCTCTATCATTCGCTGGAATGCGATTATGATTGTTCTGCGTGCCTCGAAAAAGGATCTTGACTTGGGTGGACACATGGCGTCTTTCCAATCATCAGCGGCATTTTATGAAGTTTGCTTCAACCACTTCTTCCGCGCGCCAAATGAGCAAGACGGTGGTGATTTGGTGTATTACCAAGGTCACATTTCACCGGGTATTTATGCACGTGCCTTCGTCGAAGGGCGCCTGAGCGCAGAGCAGCTTGATAATTTCCGCCAAGAAGTAGATGGAAAAGGGTTACCTTCATACCCACACCCTAAGTTGATGCCTGAGTTTTGGCAGTTCCCAACTGTGTCTATGGGTCTAGGCCCTATCGCTTCAATCTATCAAGCTCGCTTCCTTAAGTATCTTGAAGGTCGTGGCCTGAAAGACACCAGCAACCAACGCGTTTATGCCTTCCTAGGTGATGGTGAAATGGATGAGCCAGAATCACGGGGCGCAATTTCCTTTGCTGCTCGTGAAGGCTTGGACAACTTATGCTACCTAATTAACTGTAACCTGCAGCGTCTTGATGGCCCAGTTATGGGTAATGGCAAGATTATCCAAGAGCTTGAAGGCCTGTTCAAAGGGGCTGGTTGGAACGTCATCAAAGTCGTGTGGGGCAGTGGCTGGGATAAATTACTGGCTAAAGACACCACAGGTAAATTGCTACAGCTGATGAACGAAACGGTTGACGGCGATTACCAAACCTATAAGTCAAAAGACGGTGCCTATGTGCGCGAGCACTTCTTCGGTCGTTACCCAGAAACAGCAGCTCTTGTTGCCGATATGACCGACGACGAAATCTTTGCCTTAAAGCGCGGTGGTCACGAGCCATCGAAGCTATTCGCAGCCTTTAAATCGGCGCAAGATACCAAGGGCCGTCCTACGGTGATCTTAGCTAAAACCGTTAAAGGTTATGGTATGGGCGATGCCGCCGAAGGTAAAAACATTGCTCACCAAGTGAAGAAAATGGACATGACCCACGTGGCTCACTTACGTAAGCGCTTAGGGTTAGAAGATCTTGTTTCCGAAGATGAGCTTAAAGACTTACCGTACCTGACCTTAGAAGAAGGCTCAAAAGAGTACGAGTATATGCACGCCCGTCGTAAAGAGCTGCATGGTTACACGCCAACGCGTTTGCCTAATTTCAGCGAACAGTTGCAGTTGCCGCAGATGGATGCGTTCAAGCAATTACTTGAAGAGCAAAAGCGTGATATTTCCACCACCATGGCATTTGTGCGTACTCTTAATGTATTGCTAAAAGACAAAGGCATTGGCAAAAACATTGTGCCAATTATTGCCGATGAAGCACGCACCTTCGGTATGGAAGGCTTGTTCCGTCAAATTGGTATTTATAATCCACGGGGCCAAAATTACAGCCCGGAAGACCGTGATATCGTTGCTTACTATAAAGAAGACCAAAAAGGTCAGGTGTTGCAAGAAGGTATTAACGAGCTCGGTGCGATGTCCTCATGGGTTGCTGCGGCGACCTCATACAGCACTAACGACCTACCGATGATCCCGTTCTACATCTACTACTCGATGTTTGGTTTCCAACGTGTAGGTGATATGGCGTGGATGGCCGGTGACCAACAAGCACGTGGCTTCTTGCTCGGTGCCACCGCAGGGCGAACAACGCTTAACGGAGAAGGGTTGCAGCACGAAGATGGCCACAGCCATATTCTAGCGAACACCGTGCCGAACTGTATTTCTTATGACCCAACCTTCGGCTATGAAGTCGCGGTTATCGTTCAAGATGGTATTCGCCGTATGTATGGTGAAGACCAAGAAAATATCTACTACTACCTGACGTTGATGAACGAAAACTATCATCAGCCAGCCATGCCGGAAGGTGCGGAAGAAGGGATCCGTAAGGGTATTTATAAGCTTGAAAGCTACGAAGGCAACAAGGGCAAAGTACAGTTATTAAGCTCGGGTACGATCATGAACGAAGTGCGCAAAGCCGCGCAAATTCTAAGTGATGACTACGGCGTTAGCTCAGATATATTCTCGGTAACCTCGTTTAATGAGATCACCCGTGATGGTCAAGAAGCCGACCGCTATAACATGCTGCACCCAGAGGCAGAGGCGAAAGTGCCGTATCTGCAAACTGTATTAGGTGAAGAGCCTGCGATTGCGGCTACCGACTACATGAAGAACTACGCCGAACAAATTCGTGCTTTCATCCCGGCTGAGTCATATCGCGTACTGGGTACCGATGGCTATGGCCGCTCCGACAGCCGCGAGAATCTGCGCCGTCACTTCGAGGTGAATGCAGGTTACGTGGTGGTTGCTGCACTAACAGAATTAGCGAAACGTGGCGATGTAGAAAAATCTGTGATTGCAGAAGCAATCAAGAAGTTCGACATTGATGCCGACAAGATTAACCCGCTGCACGCTTAAGGGGTTTGCAAATGAGCATTGAAATTAACGTACCTGATATTGGTGGCGATGAAGTTGAAGTCACCGAAGTGCTTGTCTCGGTAGGCGACAAGGTTGAAGTTGAGCAATCTTTGATTACCGTAGAAGGCGATAAAGCCTCTATGGAAGTGCCTGCCAGCGAAGCGGGCGTAGTAAAAGAAATCAAAGTGAAAGAGGGCGATACCGTCTCTACTGGCACTTTGATTATGATTTTCGAAGGCGAGCAAGGCAATGCCGATGCCGAGCAAAGCGAGGTTGCAGACAGCAGTGAGGACAACAGCGGTGCTAGCAATGAAGCCGGCGCCGAGGTGGAAATTACTGTGCCTGATATTGGTGATGACGAAGTTGAAGTCACCGAAATTATGGTCAGTGTCGGTGATAGCGTTGAAGAAGAACAATCAATTCTTAACGTTGAAGGCGATAAAGCTTCTATGGAAGTGCCTGCGCCACAAGCTGGTAAAGTTAAAGAAATCAAAATCAATGTCGGCGACACCGTAAAGACAGGGTCGCTGGTATTTATCTTTGAAACCGCAGGCGGTGGCAGTACCGAGAGCCCAAGCTCGAGCGATAGCGACAAGCAAGAAGCGAAAGCAGACAAAGACAGCGGCAGTGTTGAAGTTAAAGAAGTGACGGTGCCGGATATTGGCGGCGACGAAGTGGAAGTGACCGAAGTGATGGTCAGTGCTGGCGACACCGTTGATGAAGAGCAGTCGATTCTTAACGTTGAAGGCGATAAAGCTTCTATGGAAGTGCCTGCTCCTTTTGCCGGCAAAGTAAAAGAAGTGAAAGTTGCCGTGGGCGATACCGTGAAAACGGGCAGCTTAATCTTTACCTTTGAGGTGCAAGGCAGTGCCCCTGCACAGCAACAGGCTCCGGCTAAGCAACAATCAACAACGGCAAGCGACGCGCAACCGCAAGAGCACAAGGTCAGTGGCCCAGCGCCAGCGAAGCGTGAAGACTTCGTCGAAAATGCTGATTATGCCCATGCTTCACCGGTAGTGCGCCGTTTGGCCCGTGAGTTTGGTATTAACCTGGCGAAAGTCAAAGGCACAGGCCGTAAAAACCGGGTGTTAAAAGAAGACGTGCAAAACTATGTTAAAGACTTAGTGAAGCAAGTTGAATCCGGTAGCGCAGGTAAAGGCGGCAGCGGTGCCGGTGTCGACTTGATCCCATGGCCAAAAGTCGACTTCAGCAAGTTTGGTGAAGTCGAAGAGAAGAAGCTATCGCGCATTCAAAAGCTGTCTGGTGCTAACTTACACCGTAACTGGGTACATATTCCTCATGTAACCCAATACGACGAAGCCGATATCACCAGCTTAGAGGCATTCCGTAAAGAGCAAAACGCGCTGGCTGAGAAGAAAAAGCTGGGCGTTAAAATCACTCCATTAGTGTTTGTGATGAAAGCGGCAGCCAAGGCGTTGGAAGAGTTCCCAACCTTTAACTCATCACTTTCAGAAGACGGCGAGAGCTTGATTCTGAAGAAGTATGTACATATCGGTATTGCGGTTGATACCCCAAATGGCCTCGTTGTTCCTGTGGTTCGTGATGTCAACAAAAAAGGCATTATGGAGTTATCACGCGAGCTGATGGATATCTCCAAAAAGGCCCGCGATGGTAAGCTAACCTCGGCCGATATGCAGGGCGGTTGCTTCACCATCTCTAGCCTCGGTGGCATCGGTGGCACTGCGTTTACGCCTATCGTCAATGCGCCTGAGGTGGCTATTTTGGGTGTCTCTAAGTCAGACTTTAAACCGAAATGGAATGGTAAAGAGTTTGAGCCGCGCTTAATGGTGCCGCTAAGCTGCTCTTACGACCACCGTGTTATTGACGGTGCGCTGGCAGCACGCTTTACTGTGACTCTGGCAAATTACCTAAGCGATATTCGCCACTTGGTAATGTAAGCCATACAGATAATGAACTTTAATCCCAGTAATCGGTTTTTACTGGGATTTTTTTAAATTGCAATGATACAATCTTTGCACAATTTTTGTGAGCGATGGCATGTTGACAGCAAACCGTGTCATTGCTTCCCGTTCGGACAAAATAAGGTAATAGCATGAGCAACGAAATCAAAACACAAGTCGTTGTACTAGGCGGTGGTCCTGGTGGTTACTCTGCGGCATTCCGTGCTGCGGATTTAGGTTTGGAAGTGACCCTCGTTGAGTCACGCGCGACCCTAGGTGGTGTGTGCTTGAATGTCGGTTGTATCCCTTCAAAAGCACTTCTACACGTTGCTAAAGTGATTGATGACGCGAGCGAAATGGCGTCACACGGTGTTTCTTTTGGCAAGCCTGAAATTGACCTAGACAAGATCCGCGATTGGAAGGACTCTGTTATTGGTCAGCTAACTGGCGGCCTAGACGGCATGGCAAAAATGCGTAAAGTGAAAGTCGTGAGCGGCTACGGTAAATTCACTGGCAGCAACACCATTGACGTAGAAGGCGATGACGGCAAAACCACCATCACTTTTGATAATGCTATTATCGCGGCTGGTTCTCAGCCGGTGAACCTACCTTTCATTCCAGAAGACGAGCGTGTTATTGACTCGACTGGTGCGCTTGAGCTTAAAGACGTACCAGAAAAACTATTGGTACTAGGTGGTGGTATTATCGGTCTTGAAATGGGCACTGTATACCGCGCTCTTGGCTCACAAATCGACGTTGTCGAATTTGCTGATCAGCTAGTTCCGGCAGCGGACAAAGACGTTATCAAGATTTACCAGAAGTACGTTAAAGACAAGTTCAACGTTATGCTATCGACTAAGGTAACCGGTGTTGAAGCGAAAGACGACGGTCTATACGTTACTTTTGAAGGCAAAAATGCGCCGGCGGAGCCTGTGCGTTACGACAAAGTATTAGTTGCTGTTGGTCGTACACCAAATGGTAAGTTGGTTGATGCCGACAAAGCCGGTGTTAACGTTGATGAGCGCGGCTTTATCAACACTGATAAGCAAATGAAGACCAATGTTGAGCATATCTATGCCATTGGTGACATCGTTGGCCAGCCTATGCTTGCTCACAAAGCCGTTCATGAAGGCCATGTTGCCGCTGAAGTAATTTCTGGCAAGAAGCACTACTTTGATCCTAAGTGCATTCCTTCAATTGCCTACACAGACCCTGAAATTGCATGGGTTGGTGTCACTGAGAAAGAAGCAAAAGAGCAAGGGCTGAATATTGAAACAGCGGTATTCCCATGGGCTGCTTCAGGTCGTGCGATTGCTTCATCACGCACCGAAGGTCAAACTAAACTTATCTTCGATAAAGACACAGATCGTCTTATCGGTGGTGCAATGATCGGTATCAACGCTGGCGAGATGCTGGGTGAGATTGGTCTAGGTGTGGAAATGGGTGCCGATGCTGAAGACATCGCTTTAACCATCCACGCGCACCCAACGCTCAATGAGTCAATCGGTCTCGCGGCTGAAATTTTCGAGGGGTCAATCACTGACCTACCGAACAAAAAGGCTGCGAAAAAGAAGAAGTAAGCTTCTTTAACTGAATTTAAAAACCCGGCTTAGTGCCGGGTTTTTTTATGTTTGATATTTATACTTAATTGTTTAACTGTGACAGGAACATAAAAGTTGAATTCAGCAATGTAATTGGGGTGCTATAGGAAAATAAAGTAACTTAAAAGTAATCACTTTTTATTCTTTCTTTTTATTTTCTTCGGGAAAAATGTTTCATTGAATAGTGTCGGTGCTAGCAGTATAAATAGAGAAGAGCCAAAATAAAGCAGTACAATAAATATGAAGGTCAAAGGAGAAGATGTGAAGAAGTAGGTCTCTTCAGGCGGCCCATACTTCCTAAGGCTACTGATATGGCCAGTAAAAAGCGCAACTATAGGTACTGTGAGCCCTGCTAAACCGCTAAGCCAGCAAAACAATGAAAATATTGCTTTATTTATAAATAGCCTTGTTTCGCTCAATTTAGCTTGTTTTATCTTCTTTCTATTTTTCAAACTTTTTTCTCATAAGGCGAAATATGCTTCCGATTACTAGGTAGTAAAAACCATAATTTTCAAACACTTCTTATTTGTTAAATAGCATTAGAACTGAATGTGGCCATTGTTTTCAGTTAAGGCGAGTTATTGTCTTATAAAAAACTTAGCATCTGTTGTTATGTAAAGTGGGTAGTTGCTTTGTCCGAAGTAGTTCTTTACTCATTAGTATTGATGAAAAACTAATTTAAGTGCTTTTGACTATGTTCGCAAACGCTTTCGTTTTGGCAAGTACTTCCCCCTAGCTCAAATAAGCTAGGAGGAATATTCTTTTTTCAGTGGCACTCGCGGGTGTAGCTTGGTTTTATCAGCTCCTTGGTCATGGTTTTTATTACCCTACACCAGCGTTCGGTGGCTTTTGCTTGGTGCTTTTTCGCCATTGGCCCTTGGGTCAGTGCCGCTTTATGCGCCGCCAGCGCTGTGTAGTGGTAGGCGGCAACGTTGAACTGCGCTTGAGTTGCAAATGCGTGGTTTATACTTTCGACATTCTCCAGTGTGTCATCAATAAAGGCGATATTACGAATTTGCTTATCGGGTGATAGCGTGTCGTTGTACTGGATCACAAAGCACAGTAGGTTTTTGCCTTTATCTTGGCCTGCCAAATACATCACTCCTTGGCGATAGGAAATGCGACGCTGGCTGTCACTATCACACGATGAGTAGGGGCTGGCTTTACTAGCAAGTCCTGCAAACTTGGGCGCATGGGTGGCAAAAAAGCTCAGTAAATTGCCGCCATCTGGTAGTGTTAAGTCGGTAAACTGGTCTTCTGTAGCAGAAATCGTTTGGTTACCACGTGCCGTCTCAACCATTAGCCTCACCCCTTGACTGCTTAACCGTGCCAATATGGCGGGGACGTTATCTCGAGTGTAAACCATGGTGTTAAGCGCAAATAATAGGTCTGAGGCTTCAATAAGCTCCAGACTTGTGTCGGCGACACGCGGAGCTGATTGTGCAGTGACTAACTCACTTTGCCACGCATACCAAGCGGCCCCACCGAGATACTGGCACTCACTCGGGGATTGGTCATCAGCGCAGGCGATCATCGTCAGCGTATCGTCGTTATCCATCACTACCAGAGTGTTTTCTGGCTCCCCCCACTGCATTACTTGCTGCTCTAGCGAAGCAAACGAATCGGTGGTTAAAATGCTCTCTGCTGACTCAGCATACACATGGGGGCTCAGAGTCATGGTGGCGATGCCTGTAAGTAAGGCATAGTAAGTCAAAGATAAAAAGTGCATGGCATTAAGCTCCTGCTAAATCGTCGAGTATGTGGCCAGCACCTTGAAATGCCAAGGCGGCGATCGTCAATGTAGGGTTACCCGTACCAATGGTTGGAAACACACCGCTTCCTACCATATACAGGTTAGCATGGTCCCATGATTGTTGGCGGTGGTTAAGCACCGAGGTCGCTGGGTCATCACCCATGCGATAGGTGCCAACGATATGCCCTGCGCCATAAAACTTAAAATTATGCAAGGTGCCACTGTCATCCTGGTATTGGAATTTTGTCGCCGAGGCATCCTCGGCATTATTGAGGTTGGGCTCGCCGGGGTCTTGAGTATATTCGGTGGCACCTAATTGAGTGAACAGCTCTGTGGTAATTTGTTTCGCCGAAACAAACGCCTTACGCTCGTAATCGGATGCCAAGCGGTAGGTGACCTTGGGTCTTGGCAAGCCAAGGTTGTCCTTCAGCGTCGAAGATAGCTCGACTCGGTTATTGGCATCGGGGAGTTGCTCAATTAGGTAACCTAAACGCAGTTGGCGGGTGTAGGCCTGATTCAAGGTCTGCACCAGTTGTTGACCGAACAACTTACTATTCGCCGGTAAGTTATCATCTAAGCGTAGCTCTTGTCCTTGTTGATTCACCGAGTTGCCGTTCAACTGACTATTGTTCTGCCCAAATATGAAATCAGCGAGCGTCGTGCCGGGATCATTAGCAGCCCATTGCCAGCCCTCGTTACCAATCTCGATGCGATAAGCTGAGCGCTGTTTACGAAAGTCTCCATCGCGCAGCGATTCAATGCCACCTGTGGAAAGTGGACCGCGATACGGGTAAATTGGCTTCTCCGCTAGTCCCCAGCCTAAATACATAATATGGTCCATGAGGTTGCGGCCCACCTGATCGCTGCTGTTAGCAACCCCATTCTCGAAGCCAGGGTTTTCATTCGACATAAGCAGTAGTTTCGGAGTTTCAATAGCATGCGCGGCAAGCACAAAGCGTTTACCAGTGACCGAACCCTGACCTGTGGCAATGCCGTTAGCATGGGTATAGCTGATGTAATCAATGGCGCATACCTGTTGGGTCGTGCTATCGAGCTGGATATTGCTTGCCACATGTTGATAGCGGATCTCAACGTTGCCGGTTTGCAGTGCTCGAGCCAAGGTCACGGTGGCATCATATTTAGCCTGAATAGGGCAAATAGGTATGCAGTTGGTGTTACCGGCGCATTGGCGGCGCTCACCGGGGCGAGAGTTTCGTCCCTGTGGCGTTGGCGATACATAGACTTCATTGCCCTCATATTTCATGCCCAAGGTGGCATGCTCGTAGACTCTGTCTTGTAGGGCAGGAACGATCCCCGGCATGGGGAAATCATAATCAGCGCCGTAGGTGCCGCTGGGGTCGACGCCAAACTGCTCATACAGGCGCTGCATCCGCTGTTTATCGCCAGCGACGTTTATCTCTTGGTCCGCTTTTTCATAAAACGGCACTAAGTCCTGATAAAACTGCTCACCACCGGGCCAATCAACCCCTTGGCCATACAAGGTTTTAAGCTCAAAATCTTGTGGTAACAAGCGCAAGCAGGTACCTAACCAATGCCATGTGGTACCGCCACCGATGCGTTCGTAGGAGCTGGCAAAAGCAAACTTAGCATTTAAACTCGTGCCGCTGACATTGGCATCTTGCGGTGGATAATCAAAGTAACATTGTGTCGGCTTACGCCAAGCATCCACTTGTAATACTGTGTATCTTGGTGTGTTTTCGGTACTGGGATCGGGTAAGCCAAGGGGATTGTTTAGGCTATTTGCCACCGCATTCTGTGTTGCCGGTGGGTACGGGCTTTCAGGTGTTTTTGCGGCAGCTTTAAAAAAAGTATCCATATATTTGGAGCGATCAGCGGGCACGGCAGGTCCGGCCTCTAAAATAAGTACCTTTTTACCTGCTTTGCCAAGCTCGTAGGCGACAATGGCACCTGCGATTCCCGCGCCGACAATCACCACATCATATTCGGTTTTGCTATTCATCATGCTACTCCTTATTGCTCGCTGCTGTGGCCGGTAAAGTCACTTAATGTGGCGCTGGGTTTCTCCGCCCAATAGCCGTAGCGTTCATTCGAATCGCCCATAGGGTGGGCTTGCATGACCTGCCACACCAGCCCTGCAGAGTAAGCTTTACTTGACACTATGGTGAAGTCGGTACGGCTATTGTCCTTTGGGACACTGGGCCAGGCCCCCATATACCAAAGGTAAATCAGTTGTCGGCAGGCCATGGTGAAGTCAGCGCCGTTGCGCTCGCTGAGCATGGCCTCACCAATTTTTTGATCTGACAAGGGCGGTTGAACGCTTTTTAGGTCACTGTAAGTGGCGAGAATTTTGCTGCTTAAGCCGTTACTTTGTTCATCAACCTTTTCTTGCCACAGCGGCAGGTACTCAGATTTGATATCAATAGGGTCGATTTGCGGCGCGAGTTTGCTCTCGGCAAAGCCTGTTAAAACGGCACTCAAGCCGATGAAATTATCCATTTTACTCATTACTTTTCTCCTTTGGCTTGTGCACGTTGTAGTAGGTAGGTGAAATCAGCAAAGCGGCCATTGGTCATGGCGGCATTGTTGTGACAGCCAATACAGCTTGATGACGTTTGTTTAACCTCGCCTTGTATGTAGGTCTCCAAGGTGGTATTGGCAAGAAAGCTGGGGGCTGGGACGCCGGTTGGGTCGGTTTTACTTTGAGCGTCTGTGGGCCACTGAGTGCTCACTAGCTCATAGTTTACCCAAACGCTTTCGGCAAAGGCGTGCTTGAGTTGGGCATGATATTTCTGGTTCAGCTTGTTGGTTGCCTCGTCAATTGCAATTACGCGTTCAACCTGCGAGGGTTGCGTATGGGGTGTACTTGGGTCCCACGGGCGTGGCGGTGGGGTATTCACCGCAGTGCAATCATCGCAGTTGGGCCGGTAATAGTTGTAGCTCTGCTTAGTCGCCGGTTGGCCTTGCGTGGGTGCATTATTAATATGCTCGAAGGTAGACCAAATCCATTGTGGGTTGCCTGCTACTTTTGTGGCGATGTGAAAGCCAACTAAGCCAACTCGCTGCAATTGGCACGCAGCTTGAACTCCCTGGTTTTCGTCGGGATTGTTATACACATAGGCATCTACGGTATAAAAACGGCTGCGATCATCGCCTGGGCCCATCACTTTCCAAGCGGCCTTTATCATAATTGCGCCGTCTTTATTCTTACTGTTATCGGTAGACGGGAAGTCAGCGTCGCCTTTGAATTTATGTTGCCCTTGCTGGTTGTAGAGTTCGTTATCAACGATGTAATCGAACATCATTTTATTGGTGAGAATTTCAAAGCGCGTGTACTGGCCATTTTGGTCTATCAGTGGCCCGGTTTGAAACGGCTCTCCGCTTTCATCAAGCACATTCGGAGTTTTTCCCACTTGCGACAGCACTAACGCATTATTAGGTGCATCGCACTGGGTTGGCGGCGGGTTGTGCTCTTTCCAGCCGGGCGGTTTGGCACCGTTAGCTAAAAATATATCGCGACTTCCCTTATAGTGCTGCCATACCACAGCGTTGCCTTGTTGGCCTATGGTTTTACTGGTATCCGGCAGACCGTCTGCGTTTGCAGGCCAATTCAGAGCAATAAAGGACTGCCAAGAGAATACATCAAAGTCGTGCTGTAAAGATTGCAACGTGACCGGCTCGGTGACGCTGATGTCTTTGGGTAGATGGGGGGTTAACTGTTGTGTGGGCGTTGTTTGCGCATGGCCGTTAGCAAACGTACTGAGTGCGCCAACAGTGGCAACAGCAATGAGGGGTAGCCTCATATTCAGCTCCTTGAATCAATAGGGTAATGACGGTTAACACGCACTCAGTGCCTGTTAGGTGTACTAACCAATGTAGATTCAAACGCTGGGACTTCACATTACAGTGGGTTACACCGCTAACTGATAGTGGACAACGGGCCAGTCCCCCAGTGGATCATGGTGCACATACTGGCGCTGAAAGCGCATGCCTAGGCGCTTCATGACGGCGATGGAACCAAGATTTTCGGCCATTGCGATGGCGCTGAAGTAACGTACTTCTGGTTGCTGTTCAGCAAGACCATGAAGCACCGCATGAGCCGCTTCAGTGGCATAACCTTGGCCCCATGCTGAGTGTTTAAAGCGCCAACCGAGCTCAATATCGTGCCATTTTGGTGCGTCACTGAAAAAATCAAAAGGGCGCACGAGTATCCAGCCGAGATAGGCATCATCTGCGATACGGTTGACTTGCCAAATGCCCCAGCCCTTTGCAGGATTAAGGTATGCGCGAAGGCGAGGCAGAAAAACTTCGTTGATGCTTGCTCTGGAGGTGGGCGTTCCGCCATTAATGTAGCGCATCACCTTGGGGTCTTGGTCTAGTTCGTACAATAGCTCGGCGTCGCTAAGATCCATAAGGCGAAAGCGTAGTCGCGCGCTATTGGTTAGGTTAACCATGTTCTTGCATCCTTAATTCGCTTACAATAAGCGGCTATCGTCGACCTGAGGTATGTGGTGACTAATTCTGTATTAAAACTTCGTGCGCAGCAAATTGCTGATGCCAAACGCGAATACAAAGCCCGAGGCAGTAAGCTCAGCCGTTGTGAACATTGCTTGTTAGCGCAGTCATTATGTATTTGTGCCGGGGTTGAAACGGTGCCTTGTGATGTTGCCGTGTGTTTGTTGATGTATCATAACGAGAGTTTTAAACCCTCTAATACCGGTCGGCTCATTGCCGATATCGTGCCGCAGAACTTTGCTTTTCGCTGGGATAGAACCGATCCAGACCCTGCATTATTAGCGCTATTAGAAGATAGTCGTTATCAGCCGTGGGTGGTGTTCCCGGAGCAAGGCGTTGAACCACAACGAGTCTGTACTGAGGTACAGCCTATTGAGGGCAAAACGCCTTTGTTTATTTTCCTTGACGGCACTTGGCGTGAGGCGAAAAAAATGATGCGTAAATCTCCTTATTTAGATGGTTTTCCGGTGCTATCCATTGCCCCAGAGCAGGTGTCGGACTATCGCTTACGTATTGCCCCACATGAGCATCAGTTAGGGACTGCTGAAGTGGCTATTATGGTTTTAGAGTTAGCTGAACAGCACCAAGCTGCAAGCAAGCTCGCCGAGCATTTTATTGACTTTCGCAACGCTTATCTTAAAGGTAAACGTTCTAAGCTTTAGCCCCCACAGATATTCATTTAATGGCCTGATTTTGCTAGACTCGGTGTTCCTTTTTTAATCCACTAGGGATGCCAAGCTGCGCATGAATGCACGTCTATGTTTGCTGGCCTGTGCCGTGGCTCAAAGTTTGAGTCTCAGTGCACACGCTGATGAAAGTGATATTGAAAAGATCATTGTAACGGGTGACTTTAAAAGCGAATCAATCCAAGAGCTTAGCGCTAGCGCAAGCTTGTTCTCCGAGGCCGATATTGCCTCCCGCGAAGCCAAATATTTAGATGAGCTACTTAACCAAGCTGCCAATGTGAATTTTACTGCCGGCGCGTCGCGCGGTAAGTTTGTGCAAATTCGTGGTATCGGCTTGCGTTCGCAGTTTGTTGACCCTGTTAATCCATCGGTCGGAGTGGTGATTGATGGTATTAATTATTCCGGCCTTGGCGGCGCCGCAATGCTGTTTGATGTTGACCAAGTAGAGATTTATCGAGGCCCACAAGGCACGCGTTTTGGCGCCGATGCGCTCGCGGGGATGATCCACATGGAAAGCGCTGAGCCAACCTTGGAGCCTAGTGTTAAGGTGAAGCTCGGTGCGGGTAACTACAATGCGTGGGATGCTGGTATTGCTGCAGGCACCGGGTTTGGTGAAAAAAGCAGTGTGCGCGCGAGCTTCTATCAAAATAAGTCAGACGGCTATGTTGATAACCAATACCTTGATAGCAACAGTCAAAATATTGATGAACAAGTCGCCCGCATAAAGCTGCACTCGCAAATTACAGAGCATTGGCGTACGGAACTCGTTGCTCATTATATGGATATTGATAACGGCTATGATGCGTTCACCTTAGATAATTCCCGTATCAGTGTGGCCGATGAGCCCGGTAAAGATACTCAAGAGAGTGTTGCTGTGGGGCTGAGCAACATCTACAGTGGCTTTAACTTTGCCGATGTGCAATTTAACTTAACCGGTTTAGACGCTGACCTTTTATATAGTTACGATGAAGATTGGGTGTGTAATGACCCCGAGCAGCCAGCGTTGTGTTTAGAGGGCTTGCATCCCTATGCTTACAGCTCCACTGACAGTTATCAACGTGACCGTCAAGATTACACCGCAGAGCTACAACTTAGCGGTAAAGCGGGGAATTGGGTCACTGGGCTATATTACCAATCTCGAGATGTTGACTTATTGCGCCAGTACACTTGGAATGCCGGTGATTTCACATCGACCTATGACAGTGAAAATATTGCCTTATATGGGCAAATAGAAACGCCTATCAGCGACAAAACGCGGTTGGTCACGGGACTTCGCGTAGAGCGCAATGAGGGCCAATACAGTGACTCCGCTGCGGTCGTCGAGAATGTCGACGACACCATGGTCGGTGCAAAAGTGGCGCTTGAGTATCAAGTAGTGCCGAGAACGATGATTTATACCAGTATCAGCCGAGGCTACAAAGCCGGTGGTATCAATGCCGAAGCCATCGCCAAGGCCAATGATGAAGGGTTAAGCCAAGATGCTGATTTTTTCTTAAACCATCGCACTTTCGACCCAGAGTACTTATGGAATGCTGAGTTCGGCGTGAAGGGCAGCTCAGCCGATAAGCGCCTTAATTTGCGCATCACCGCGTTTTATATGTATCGCGATAATATCCAGCTAAAGGCCTGGAAAACCGAAGACCAGCAGTTCGCAGGCTACTTTGATAACGGCAACAGCGGCGAAAACTACGGCCTTGAAATTGAAGGCGAGTATGCTGTTTCTAAGCGCTTAACCTTAACGGGCAGTGTCGGTGCACTGGACAGTGAAATCGATGGTTTTGTTACCGCTGAGGGCGTTGATCAAAGTGACCGCGATCAAGCGCAAGCGCCCCATTATCAGTATGCATTGAACGCCCGTTTTGACATCACCGACGCGCTATTCGTGAACTTAGGGGTAGAAGGCAAAGACGAATACTATTTCTCAAATAGCCATAATTCGAAGTCGCCGAGCTACAACCTTGTTAATGCCAGTGTTGGCTACCAAGCCGAATATTGGGGAGTGAACTTCTGGGTGCGCAATGCCCTAGATAAAGACTACTACAATCGCGGCTTTAAATTCGGCAATAACCCAGTGAATGGTTACATCGCGCAAACTTACGTGCAATATGCCGAGCCAAGAGTTGCGGGCGTCAGCTTTAACTACGGTTTTTAGAGAGCAATAAAAAACGCGAGCCTAAGCTCGCGTTTTTTCTATTATGCTTGATAGTTCAAGCGCCGGTCACGACATTACTTCAGTAATGACTCTGTTAATACCGGGCGAATTTCTTTTACAATAGCTTTAGCGAGTTTTGGTGAACCGCAGATCACGTTACCGCTTTTCTCGTGGTTAGCACCGCCAGCAAAATCCATGACCAAACCACCGGCTTCTTTTACCAATAGTTGACCTGCAGCGGTATCCCAAGGTTTCAAACCAATCTCAAAGAAGCCATCAACACGGCCTGCCGCCACATACGCCATATCTAACGCGGCAGAGCCCGCGCGACGAATATCGGCAGTGTATACAAATAGCGATTTAAACGCTTCCATGTATGCATCCATGTGATGCTTTTGCTTAAATGGGAAGCCTGTGGCTAGCACTGTGCCAGAAAGCTCTTTAGCGTTACTAACACGAATACGCTTGCTGTTAAGTTGCGCGCCTTGACCTCGACTTGCAGTGAAAAGCTCACCACGGATAGGATCATAAACAACGGCCTGTTCGATACGGCCTTTGACCTTTAAGGCAATAGAGACGCAGAAGTGCGGAATATCTTTAATGAAGTTAGTGGTGCCATCGAGGGGATCGATCACCCAAAGGTAGTCAGCATCAGTGCCATTATGTTGGCCTAACTCTTCCCCTATAATACTGTGGTTAGGGTAAGATTTTAAGATGGTTTCGCGAATAACGGCTTCCGCCTCTTTATCAACGCTGGTTACAAAGTCGTTGCTGCCTTTTTGGCTGGCTTCTACTTTTGATAAATCTTCACAGGCGCGCAAAATCACCTTGCTTGCGTTTCGCGCAGCGCGAATCGCAATGTTTAACATCGGATGCATAGCATTACCTTTGGGTTGTAAAAGAACAATATTTCGAGCCGGCGTATTCTAGCGGTTTTTCAACTAAAGTAAATACGCGAGTAAAAATAACCTGGTGATTTTTTGTGCAGCGCTGTTTTGATTAGAAAAATTTTTCAGCGGCTCTCTACCTAGGGTTATGATAAACTACGGCGTATTGTAATTTACTAAAGAATAAACACCGTACTATGGCACTTGAGAACATTCGCATCGTTTTGGTTAACACCTCGCATTCAGGTAATATTGGCTCGGCGGCTCGAGCAATGAAAACCATGGGTTTTAGTAACCTTTATCTTGTTGACCCAGCCTGTGAAATTGATAGTCATGCCAGCGCACTCGCAGCTGGTGCTACGGATGTTTTAGGGCAGGCTCAGGTGGTCGATACGCTAGAGCAAGCACTTGAAGGCTGTGTATTGGCCATAGGCACTAGCGCCCGTTCTCGCACTTTGAGCTGGCCGATGGTAGACCCTCGTCAATGCGGTGAAAAACTTGTTAAAGAGGGCGAGAGCAGCCCTGTGGCATTGGTTTTTGGTCGTGAAAACAGCGGCTTAACCAATGAAGAGTTGCAGCTATGTAATTTCCATGTGTGTATTCCGGCGAACCCAGATTATAGCTCATTGAACCTAGCCATGGCGGTACAAACTCTGTGTTATGAGACGCGCATGCAGTTTTTAGATACCCAAGAGCAAGCGGTCGAACAAGACGACAACGAATACCCTACCAATGAACAAATGCAGCGCTTCTATGAACACTTGCAAAATACCTTTAGCAACACCGGATTTATCATCAAACAGCACCCTGGTCAGGTGATGACAAAACTCAAACGTTTGTTTAACCGTGCCCGCCCAGAGCAACAAGAGCTCAATATTCTGCGCGGTATGCTGACTTCTGTAGATAAACAGCAAAACAACCAAGACTGATACTCAGAAACGTCACTAGAGCGCTACTATGAAGGGGCGCTCGTGATCCCTCTATACACTGCAGGTTAATACTTGACTATTTTACTCAGGTAATTACAATGGCAGTCAATACCCGAGTATTTTACTCAAGTACTTCCAGTAAATACTTGACTCTAATACTCAGGTAATTAAAATTCACACTCTTGAAGAGTATGGGGGCGATATGAAGTTAACATCCAAAGGCAGATATGCGGTTACCGCGATGCTCGATGTTGCGCTGCACACCGATGCAGGGCCCGTTCCCCTTGCCGATATTTCACAGCGGCAGGAAATCTCATTATCTTATCTTGAACAATTATTCGCTCGCCTACGTAAGCAAGGGTTAGTGACCTCAGTGCGCGGTCCAGGCGGCGGTTATTTACTAGGTAAAGAAGCCGGTGCTATTTCGGTCGGCGATGTTATCAGTGCGGTTAATGAGTCGGTGGATGCCACTCGTTGTCATGGCGCTGATGGTGGGTGTCAAAGCGGCATGCGCTGTTTGACCCACACTTTGTGGTCTGACTTAAGTCAGCGCATAGAAGAGTTTTTACATGGTATTAGTTTATCTGAGTTAGTCAGCAAATCTGACATTAAAGAAGTGGCCGATCGCCAAGATAAACAGCTTAATGATGCCATTAGCAAGTTAGAAAATATTCAAGTCAGCTGTCAACTGTAAGCAACTAGGTTGCCGTAAGCGGAGAAAGTAATGAAGTTACCGATTTATTTAGATTATGCAGCAACAACGCCGGTGGACCCGCGCGTTGCCGAAGAAATGATGCAATGCCTGACAATGGAAGGTAATTTTGGTAACCCCGCATCGCGTTCACACCGCTTCGGTTGGCAAGCGGAAGAAGCGGTCGATCAGGCGCGTCACGACATTGCCGATTTAATCAACGCCGATGCCCGTGAAATTGTATTTACTTCAGGTGCGACTGAATCGAATAACCTAGCTATTAAAGGCGCCGCTAACTTTTATAAGAAAAAAGGTAAGCACGTGATTACCGTGCGTACCGAGCACAAAGCGGTGATCGATACCTGTCGTGAGCTTGAGCGTCAGGGCTTTGAAGTGACTTATATGGACGTTGAAGAAAACGGCCTACTTGATTTGAAAAAGCTGGAAGCAGCAATGCGTGACGACACCATTTTAGTGAGCGTGATGCACGTAAATAACGAACTTGGTGTCATTCAAGATATCGCCACCATCGGTGAGATGTGTCGCGAACGTAAAATTATGTTCCATGTCGATGCCGCTCAAAGCGCCGGTAAGGTGAAAATTGACTTACAAGAGTTGAAAGTCGACTTCATGTCATTTTCTGGCCACAAAGTATATGGCCCTAAAGGCATTGGTGCCTTGTATGTGCGCCGTAAGCCACGTGCGCGTTTAGAAGCGCAAATGCACGGTGGTGGTCATGAGCGTGGTATGCGCTCGGGCACGCTGGCAACGCATCAAATCGTTGGCATGGGCGCGGCATTCCGCTATGCCAAACAGGATTTTGATAAAGACCATGCACACATCAGTGCCCTGCGTCAGCGCTTAATTGACGGCATTATGAATGACATGGACGAAGTGTATTTTAATGGTGCACCGGAGCAATCGGTTCCTGGTATTACCAACATTAGCTTCAACTTTGTTGAGGGTGAGTCGCTGTTAATGGCAGTGAAAGACATTGCCGTATCTTCTGGCTCAGCCTGTACATCAGCAAGCTTGGAGCCGTCTTACGTGCTGCGTGCACTAGGTCGTAACGATGAGCTAGCACACAGCTCGATTCGCTTCAGTATTGGTCGTTTCACCACTGAAGAGGAAATCGATTACACCGTAAAACTTATTAAAGAGTCCATTGGCCGCTTGCGTGAAATGTCTCCATTGTGGGAGATGCACCAAGAAGGGATTGATTTAGAATCGGTTGAATGGGCACATCATTAAGCCTTGGCGAATGACAAGGTAGCGAGGTAAAAGTTATGGCATACAGTGATAAAGTAATTGATCATGTTGAAAATCCACGTAACGTGGGCGTTCTAGACAAAAACGATCCCAGCGTTGCAACCGGTATGGTCGGCGCACCTGCGTGTGGCGACGTTATGAAGCTGCAAATCAAGGTATCTGATACAGGTGTCATCGAAGACGCTAAGTTCAAAACCTATGGCTGTGGTAGTGCAATCGCATCATCATCGCTGGTCACTGAGTGGGTGAAAGGCAAAACCTTAGATGAAGCGGCGACTATCAAAAATACCGACATCAGTGCAGAGCTAGAATTACCACCAGTGAAAATTCACTGTTCAATCCTAGCGGAAGATGCAATCCAAGCAGCAATCAAAGATTACAAGAGCAAGCAAGACAAATAAGGCGGCAGTATATGGCAATCACCTTAACAGACTCAGCAGCAGACCGAGTTAAATCCTTCCTCGCAAACCGTGGCAAGGGCATAGGTTTGCGCGTGGGGATCAAAACCACCGGCTGTTCGGGGCTTGCCTATGTGCTAGAGTTTGTCGACGAGCTCAGCGAAGGAGATCAAACCTTCGAAGACAAGGGCGTAACCCTGATCATTGATGCAAAAAGCCTGGTGTATATTGATGGCACTGAATTGGACTTCACCAAAGAAGGGTTGAATGAAGGGTTTAAGTTTAATAACCCGAACCAAAGTGGTGAATGTGGCTGCGGCGAGAGCTTCACTGTTTAATAACCAGCAGTGAGTACGCCGAAGCGGTGTGCATCGCACGTTTTTAAGCCCTACCCAATGTAGGGCTTTTCATTATAGGGTTTAACCAATGCGTTATTTTGAACTATTTTCTATTCCAGTCAGCTTTACGGTTGATTTAACCTTAATTAATGAGCGCTATTTAGAGTTGCAACGTGCTGCTCACCCAGACAGACACAGTGGTGGCAGTGAGCGGGATAAACTCGTCGCCGTGCAAAAAACAGCGGAAATCAATGATGCGTTGCAAACGCTTAAGCACCCAGTAAAGCGCGCAGAGTATATGCTGGCTGAGCTTGGGGTGGACCTACGCGGCGAACAGCAGACGCTGCAAGACCCTGAATTTTTAATGCAGCAAATGGAGCTGCGTGAAGAGCTTGAAGAATTGCAATCAGCCAGCGATCCGGATGCGGCCATCGCTGAGTTTGAAAAGCACATTGCTGCCTTAGATAAGCAATACAGCAATGAACTCGCGACGCTGTTAGCGAGCGACGATTCAGCACAATGGCACAAGGCTGCAGATGACGTGCGCAAACTGAAGTTTGTCTACAAGTTACGAGACGAACTAGAACGCATTGAAGATGAGTTATTTGATTAGCGCATTAAACGAAAAGGTTTTTTAGATTACATGGCATTATTGCAAATCGCTGAGCCGGGGCAAAGCGCGGCACCACATGAACACAAACTCGCTGTGGGAATTGATTTAGGCACCACCAACTCGCTTGTTGCCACGGTGCAAAGCGGTGAGGCAAAAACCTTAGCTAATGAGCAAGGTGAGGCTATTTTACCCTCTGTTGTGCGTTATTTAGAGCAAGACGTGGTCGTCGGCACTGACGCGCAGCAGCACGCTGCAGATGACCCTCATAATACGCTGATCTCGGTTAAACGCTTTTTAGGTAAAACCCAAGCGGAAATCGAGGCCAGTTACGGCCAGCTGCCGTATCAGTTCACTGATACCAATAACAGTCTGCACATTCACACTCGTCAAGGCGACGTTAGCCCAGTACAAGCTTCCAGTGAGATTCTCAAAGCATTGCGTAACCGCGCCGAGCAAAGCTTCGGCGGTGAGGACATCACCGGGGCGGTGATCACCGTGCCTGCCTATTTTGATGATGCCCAGCGCCAAAGCACCAAAGATGCGGCCCAATTAGCAGGGCTAAAAGTGTTGCGCTTACTGAATGAACCAACCGCAGCAGCGGTGGCATACGGTTTAGATTCGGGCCAAGAAGGGGTGATTGCCGTTTATGATCTCGGTGGCGGTACCTTTGATATCTCTATTTTGCGCTTGAACAAAGGCGTGTTTGAAGTGCTGGCAACCGGTGGCGATTCCGCTCTGGGCGGCGATGACTTTGATTCCTTGTTGGTGGATTACTTTAAACAGCAAACCGGCGTTGCGCAATTAACGGCCAATACCTTACGGTTATTTATCAATAAAGCCAAAGCCTGTAAGGAAGCACTGACAAGCTATGGCAAAGTGAATGTGGTATTGGAATTTGATGGTCAATCTCACACCGTCACCGTGACCCGCGAACAGTTTGCCGAACTGGCACAGCCGCTGGTTAAGAAAACCTTACGCAGCTGTCGCCGGGCGTTAAAAGATGCCCAGATCAGCAATGAAGAAGTGCTCGAAGTGGTGATGGTCGGTGGCTCGACTCGAATGCCAGTGGTGCGTGAACAAGTGGCCGAGTTTTTTGCCAAACAGCCATTAACCAGCATTGACCCAGATCGTGTTGTTGCCGTCGGCGCCGCGATTCAAGCCGATATTTTAGTCGGTAATAAGCCTGACTCTGATATGTTATTGCTTGATGTGTTGCCGCTGTCTTTAGGGTTAGAAACCATGGGTGGCTTGGTGGAGAAAATCATTCCCCGCAATACCACAATTCCGGTTGCACGGGCGCAAGAGTTCACCACTTTTAAAGATGGGCAAACAGCCATGTCGTTGCATGTTTTGCAGGGCGAGCGAGAGCTAGTTGACGATTGTCGCTCTCTGGCGAAATTTAGCTTAAAAGGGATCCCGCCCATGGCCGCTGGTGCAGCGCACATTCGGGTTACCTTTAATGTTGATGCTGATGGCCTACTCAGTGTGACGGCGATGGAAAAATCCACCGGTGTGCAAGCAGAGATTCAGGTAAAACCTTCTTATGGTCTATCTGATGACCAAGTTGCCGAGATGCTTACATCGTCAATGAGCAACGCTAAAGAGGACATGCAAGCGCGTATGCTTAAAGAGCAGCAAGTAGAGGCGCTACGGGTTGTAGAGGCACTAGAAGCTTCATTGGCAACCGACAGTCACTTGCTTGATGAGCAAGAGTTGAATGCGCTGCGAGCAGCCATGGCGGAGCTCACGGAAATTAGCAGTCAGGCCAATGAGCCACAGCAAATTAAACAAGCAATTGAGAAAGTTGATGCGGCCAGCAGCGAGTTTGCTGCGCGTCGTATGGATGCATCCATTAAAAAGGCTCTTACGGGCCAGTCAGTAGACGAGGTATAAGCAATGCCACAAATTATCTTTTTACCCCATGATGAATTGTGCCCCGATGGCGCGGCTTTAGAGGCAAAAGAGGGCGAAACAGTCCTTGATGTGGCACTGAAAAATGGCATCAGTATTCCCCATGCTTGCGAAAAATCTTGTGCCTGCACTACATGTCACGTGGTGATCCGCGAAGGGTTTGATTCTTTAGAAGAAAGTGATGAACTTGAAGATGACATGCTTGATAAAGCTTGGGGACTTGAGGCCGAATCACGCCTTGGGTGCCAAGCCAAAATTCATGACGAGGACTTAGTGGTTGAAATTCCCAAATACAACCTCAACATCGTTAATGAAGAGCATTAATTTGGTTCGAACTTAATTTATGCAAAAAGCCGCTGTAATTTATCTTCAGCGGCTTTTTTGTTTTGGAGGCGCGTTATGGATTCAGCTTGGATATTTCAACACTCATTTATTGATGGGCAATGGCTAAAAGGAGAGGGGGAGTTTGCCGTAACTAACCCCGCCGATGGGAGCGAGATAGTGCGTGCCTCAAGGGTGAGCCCTTCTCAGGTAGAGCAGGCAATAACGAGTGCACAACGTGCTTTTAAAGATCTTAAAACAACCACTGCTGAGCAGCGCAGCGAAGTACTCTACCGTTGGTATGAGTTGATTATGAAGCATCAACACAGCCTTGCTGAGCTGATGACGCTGGAGCAGGGTAAGCCGTTAGCCGAATCGCAAGGTGAGGTCGCGTATGGTGCCGGGTTTGTAAAATGGTTTGCTGAGCAAGCCAAGCGTAGCTATGGTGAAATTATTCCAGCTAGCAAGCCTGAACATCGCATTAGTGTTGTCAAGCAAGGCGTTGGTGTAGTTGCTGGCATTACCCCGTGGAACTTTCCCATTGCCATGATCACTCGTAAGGTTGCACCTGCTTATGCGGCGGGCTGTAGCTTTGTGCTTAAACCCTCAGAACACACACCATTGTGTGCGTTAGCTCTGGCTCACTTGGCACATCAAGCGGGGTTCACTCGGGGCGCCTTTAATGTTCTGCTTAGTGATGATGCTAAAGCGGTTGGGGAACAACTTACGGCCAGCGAAACGGTGCGTAAATTCACCTTTACTGGTTCAACCCAGGTCGGCAGCCAGCTGCTAAAACAATGTGCGAGTACCATTAAGCGCACCTCTATGGAGCTGGGAGGCAACGCGCCTTTATTGGTGTTCGCCAGTGCCGACTTAGATAAGGCGGCTGATGGCATCATTGCCAGTAAGTTTCGCAATGCTGGGCAGACCTGCGTGTGCGTTAACCGAGTATTAGCTGACGAGCGCATTGCCGACAAGTTGCTTGCCAAGTTACAGCAGCGAGTGGCCAAATTAAAGGTGGGGCCAGGCACCGAAGAGGGTGTTGATATTGGCCCGCTTATTTACCCACAAGCCAAAAATAAAGTGAATGAGCTTATCGACTCGGCGCTGCAAGAAGGCGCGACCTTAGTGGGCGAGCGCCAAAGTCTTGAAGGAAATTTTGTGGCGCCAGTGTTATTGAGTAATGTCACCAGTGAGATGCGTATCAGTTGTGAGGAAATTTTTGGCCCAGTGCTCACGGTTGCCACTTTTAAAGACGAGCAACAGGCACTACAACAGGCCAATGACACTCCCTACGGCTTAGCTGCGTATTTTTACAGTCAAGATGTAGCCCAGATACACCGGGTCGCAGAGGCGCTTGAATATGGCATGGTAGGTATCAATGAAGGACTCATTTCTAATCCTGTAGCACCCTTTGGCGGGGTGAAACAGTCTGGTCTTGGCCGTGAAGGGGGGCACCAAGGGTTAGAAGAGTACCTCGAAGAGAAGTATTTGTGTCTCAACCTTGATTAACAGCTTAAGTGGGGGCGCGTGCAAACGCGCCTCATCTGGATTCCCTCCCAACTATTTGCTCAACTCCCTCAGTTATCTGTACACTCTACCTTTTGTCGTAGTAATTGGACGAATATGAGTGCAGCAACGCTAAGTTTAGTTATTCTTGCTGGCGGCTTAGGGAGCCGTTTTGGTGGCGCCAAGCAGGTGGCGGTATTGCCGGGTTTGCAAAAGACCATAATGCAATTGAGTATTGAAGACGCTTATAGGGCGGGGGTGCGCCATGTAGTATTGGTCATTAACCAACAAGTGCGGGCGACGCTGTGCGAGCATATATTACCGCAATTACCAAAGGACATGAGTGTTGACTTGGTCGAGCAACATATCAGTGATGTACCAGCGGCTTATGCTCACTTAGTACATGAGCGCAATAAGCCTTGGGGAACAGGCCATGCTTTGCTATGTGCGAGAGACAAGGTGAGGGATAAAGCTATCGTGATCACCGCCGATGACTATTATGGTAAGCACGCCTATCAGCAAATGGTGGCACACTTTGAGCACAGTGAGCACTGGGCCTGTGTTGCTTACCCAGTGGCGAGTACCTGTAGTGAGCAGGGCGGCGTGAATCGGGGTATTTGTCAGCTTAACAGCCATAACCAACTTCAACGTGTTGATGAAGTGCTTAATATTCAAAACGTTGATGACGAGCTTGTCGGCTATAATGATAAGGATGAAAGGTTACAAATTGATTCAGGAGCGCTCGCGTCAATGACCTTTTGGGGTATAGGGCGAGCATTATTTGATGTGTTAGCGGATAATTTCGAGCGCTTTTTGGTGCGCACTGACAACGGTGTCAAAAAAGAGTATTATCTTCCCGATCAAATACAATATTGCATTGACCATCATTTGGCGACCGTTGATGTTTACCCTGCCACACAGCCCTGGCTCGGCATGACTTATAAAGATGAACTCGCTGTAATCGCAAAAAAAATAAAACAGCTCAAGGGATTAAGCAATGAGCGAAGCGGCACTCAAGATTGAACCTATGAATACAGACTCTCATGCGCAGTTATTGGCGCACCAGTTCGGCTTTGAGCCGACCCAGCTTAGTTTAAATCCCATTGGTAATGGTCACATTAATACCACCATGTTATTGAAACATGCTCACGGCGCGGTCGTGGTACAACGCCTCAATACCGATGTGTTTCCTAAGCCTGATAAGCTGGTCGCGAATGCCCGTAAAATCGAACAGCACTTGCTTAAGAAGCATCATAAACAACAATATCAGCTTGATATTATTAAACATGTAGCCACTACAGATCAGCGCTACCTACTCGATATCAACGGTGAGAAATGGCGTGCATTGGAGTTTATCGGTGGTAGTTACAGCGAGGAAGTGGTGCGCTCACCAAGCCAAGCGAGGGTCGCGGCTAATGCGTTCGGTCAATTTGCAGCAGCGCTTGAGGATTTCGACGCCGAGCAGCTTTATCCGGTGATTAAGGACTTTCATAACTTAGCAATGCGCTTGGACATGCTCGAGCAAGCGGTGCAAGCGGATAGCCAAGGGCGTGTAGCAAAGGTGGATGAGCAATTAGCCTTTTGCCAACAGCAAACCCATCTTGTGCACCAATTGGCAGAACTTGTGACCTGTGTTCCAGTGCGTCCATGTCATAACGACACCAAGATAAATAACATGCTCTTTAGCAACAAAACCGATCAGGCCAAGGCGGTCATTGACCTAGATACTTGTATGCCAGGTTATTGGTTATTTGATTTCGGTGATATGGTCCGTACCTTTTGCTCGCCTGAACCCGAAGACAGTACCGAGCTTAGTAATGTGCGGGTGCGTAAAGATATATTTGCCGCTATTGTTGAGGGTTATATTGAGCCATTAAAAGGGCTGATCACGGTACAGGAAAAACGCAGTTTTTGGCTCGGTGCGCAAGTGATGCCATTTATGATTGGTGTTCGCTTTTTAACTGATTATATTAATGGCGATAAGTACTTTGCCACTAAGTACCCCGAGCATAATTTGGACAGAGCAAACAATCAGTTTGCCTTGTACCGCGATCTCATCAATAACACCGACACTCTGAAAACACTGATCGACCACGCTTAGCTTTTTGCTGTTGTCGCGTTATCTCAGCTGACGACAGCTCCAACCAGCGCGTTATTCATCCTGTTCCTTTTGCCTAGCCAACCGCTTTGCGATAGCGTGCTAGTGACGCATTTACCAAGGAATAGATTATGAAGCAGTTTAATCGACGCGATTTCATTAAGGCCGCAGGCGCGGTTGCCGCTGGGGCGGCAACCGCCTCTTTGGCTGGCTGTGCCAGTTCACAACAAGCAGTGACGCCTGCACGCCAAGGCAGCTCAGTGATCGGTTTGGTGGCACCTAAAATGGAGGTTGTTCGGGTCGGCTTTATCGGCGTTGGTCAACGAGGCTACGGCCATGTAAAGCGTATGAGTGCCATTGCAGGCACCGAAATCAAAGCCATCTGCGATACCCACCAAGAAGTGCTGGAGCGCAGCGTCCAGTTCGTTGTTAATAACGGTCAACCCAAGCCCACTGCCTACGGCGATAGTGACTATGCTTATCGCGATATGCTCGCACGCGATGACATTGATATTGTTATTATTTCTACGCCCTGGCAATGGCATGCGCCGATGGCTATCGATACCATGACAAGCGGCAAGCACGCGTTTGTTGAAGTGCCACTGGCGTTGACTGTAGAAGAAATGTGGGAGCTGGTAGATACCGCTGAGCGCACGCAAATGAACTGTATGATGATGGAAAACGTCAATTACGGTCGCGATGAGCTTATGGTGTTAAATATGGTGCGCCAGGGCGTATTTGGTGAGTTACTCCATGGTGAAGCTGCGTACATTCATGAGCTGCGTTGGCAAATGAAAGAAATCACCCATAAGACCGGCTCTTGGCGTACTGCATGGCACACCAAACGTAATGGTAACTTGTATCCAACACATGGTTTAGGTCCGGTGTCGCAATACATGAATATCAATCGTGGCGATCGTTTCGATTACCTCACCTCTATGAGTTCCCCAGCATTAGGACGTGCTGCGTATGCACAGCGCGAATTTCCCCCCGAACACTCGCGTAATCAAATGGAATTCATAACTGGCGATATGAATACCACGCTGATAAAAACCGTTAAAGGGCGCAGTATTATGGTTCAGCACGATACCACCACTCCTCGCCCTTATAGTCGTCATAATCTTATCCAAGGAACTAACGGCGTGTTTGCCGGCTTCCCTAATCGCATCGCTCTGGAGCAAGGGGGCGACAAAAGCTTCCATGAGTGGGAGTACGACATGCAGCCATGGTATGACAAATACGATCATCCCTTATGGCAAAAAATGGGTGCGCAAGCAGAGCATAATGGTGGCCATGGTGGTATGGATTTCTTGATGTTTTGGCGCATGATCTACTGTCTGCGCAATGGTGAACCATTGGATCAAGATGTATACGATGGCGCCGCGTGGTCAGTGATCTCTCCCTTATCTGCGCAGTCGGTGGCTAATCGCAGTGAGTCCTTGAGTATTCCTGACTTTACTCGTGGTGCCTGGAAAAGCGCCACACCATTGGGGATTGTTGGCGCTTAACCCCTCTTTAAATTCGATAGCTTGATACTGAGCCTGTTGGGGTGAGTCTATCGAGCAATGGCTGTTTTTGGTTGCGGTGATAAGCAAGCTGATACAACAAAAGTGTCCGATTGCGGACGCATACGTGTCCACAGACGGACAGCTTAGCTACGAATAAAATGCGTGTTAAATATTTAAGTTATTGATAATTAAACATTTAAATTTTTGGCACGGACCTTGATATTCCTACAGTAAGCGCATCAAAAGATGCTTTAATTAAACTGAAAAAGGAATACAACTATGAAATTCGCACGTATCGCACTTATCACTACTGTAATGACATTGAGCTTTTCTACTCAAGCGGCCAGTCTAGCCGAAGAGGTGGAATTAGCCGTTAAACAAGCGGCTGAGCAAGCACTTGAAAACTTTGTACAAGCGCAACGTGAAGCACTGCGAGCGAGTGTCTCTAATTTGCTAGAGCATGCACTTGATGATGATGTGAATACCGCAGAGAAAAGCAATACATCTGCGCCTCGGTCGTAATTTATGTGTTGCCGTAGTGGGCAGTTTGTTCGGTTAAGCGTACATACTTATCGGCAAGCTGCTCCACACTCTCTTGATGTGCAGGGTCTGGTTTTATGCAATCAATAGGGCATACTTGCACGCAGGTTGGTTGATCATAGTGACCAACACACTCAGTGCATTTACTCGCCTCGATTTGATAGATTTCTTCGCCCATAAAAATAGCGCCATTAGGGCACTCGGGCTCACACATATCGCAGTTAATACACTTATCGTTGATTAATAAAGCCATCACGACTCCCCTTGTTTCAGCGCGGACGCGATAGTACAAAAAACGTGGTTCAAGCACAGCCTTTTAGTTATCGTTTTACTACTTTGCTTGATCTAAAACAAAGTGCGATAGCAGCGCATAATCCCTCCTTTTTGCACTTTTTTGGTGCGCTTACTCTTCGCTTATTTACTAACCTTATGAAAAGGCCGCCTTTTACAATTTGGCCTAAGTCCTGCAAATTACCTTCATAGTTACAATCGAACCTTGTGTGAGCACGGCATGGATATTGAAAAATTTATATCAGCGCAACAGTTGCAGTCGAGTTATAAATTGCAAATTCAGCACCACTTCATGCCGCTGGCGCAGCAGTTAGCAAATAATAAGCAACCTGGACAGGCGTTGTTTATCACCATAAATGGTGCACAAGGGTCGGGTAAAAGCACCTTAGCAGCGTTCTTGGCGCAAGCATTACAACAGCGCTTTGCTTTGCATACCTGCGCGTGCTCTATAGATGATTTCTACTTCCCAAGGGCTGTACGTGAACAGTTAGCGCAGTCAGTGCACCCGCTCTTTGCCACCCGAGGTGTGCCGGGCACCCATGATATTGCACTGCTCAATAAAGTGATCGCACGAATTCAAGACGGAGCTCGTGGTATCCGAGTGCCGCGATTCAATAAAGCCACCGATGACCGCGAGCCGTTAGTGAATTGGCCTTGCTTTGAGCGCCCCATCGATGTGTTTATTCTTGAAGGCTGGTGTGTTGGTGCGCAGCCACAAAGCCCGTGTGAGCTTAACGTCGCGGTTAATAGTCTAGAGCAGAACCAAGATCCAGATGGCCGCTGGCGGCGTTGTGTGAATTCCCGTTTGGCCAACGAGTATCAAGCGGTTTTCAACGCCGCTGATATTCGCATCATGTTGAAAGCGCCCAGCTTTGATACTGTGCAAGCGTGGCGTTGGCAGCAAGAGCAGCATCTTATTGCCCGCCATGGAGCCAGTGAGCACACTCTCGACGAGCAAGGAGTCAAATCCTTTATTAGCTATTTTGAGCGCTTAACCCGCCATTGTTTAGCTCACTTACCCGCGCACTGTGATGTAGTTTATCACCTTGATAACACACGACACATTTACCAATGCGATAATAAACTAGCCACTCAGGGGTCGGCATTTCCGGTGATCTTTACCGATTTGGATGGCACTTTATTAGATCATCACAGCTATCAGTGTGATGAGGCGAAGCCCTTACTCAATGCTTTGAATCAGGCGCAGGTGCCAGTGATCGTTAATTCCAGTAAAACAGCGGCGGAAATCCGTGCGCTGTGCCAGGTTTTACACCTTGACTTGCCCTTTATTTGCGAAAATGGCGCCGCTCTGTATGTGCCCAAAGGGCACTTTATTACACCACCTAAAGCTGCTCAGCAGTGCGATAACTACTGGATCATGCCCTTTGCCCCGCCTTTAGGGACATTGCAACAGTGCATATCTGCTTTGGCAGAGCAATTCGGTGACAGCTTTCGTTCTTTTAGTCAATTATCGTCTAAGCGCTTAAGTGCCTTAACTGGCCTCACTGGCGAGGCATTAACACAAGCGCAAACACGCCATTACAGCGATCCGCTTTACTGGCAAGGTAGTGACGAGGTGTTACACCAATTCACGCTGGCGGCGCAGAAATTAGGATGTGAAGTGTTGCGCGGTGGGCGCTTTGTGCACCTGAGTCTGGGAGTGAACAAGGGCAAAGCGCTGCACTATGTGATGCAAATGCTGGCACCGCAATATAGTTGCCCACTGCACAGCATCGCCCTGGGCGACAGCCATAATGATGTGGCAATGCTAGAGGCGGCAGACACTGCGATAGTTATTGCGAACAGCGAAAACACAGCCCCGATTTTAAAAAAACGCAGCGCGTTATTCAGTGTTCATGCCGGGCCGCGAGGTTGGCAGGAAACGCTCAGTAGTTTAGCGCTGATCAAAGAGCAACTAGCAGCAGATGAGGTGCGTAACCATGGCTGATTTTCATCAAAATGGCATTGTCACAACACTCCACAATATTTCTCAGCGTTCGGTCGCTGAACTTGAAGGGGAGTTGGTGCAATTTGCCCAAGAACGGCCCATGGGTCTTATTCTGCCATCGCTTTTTTCCGAACTCGAAGGCCCCGCGTTAGGAAACATAGTGAATCACCTGCAGCAAGTGCCTTATCTCGATGAAGTCATCATAGGCCTGGACCGAGCAGACGAGCAACAGTACCGTCATGCGCTGACATTCTTCGATAAATTGCCGCAAAAACACCGGGTACTATGGAATGATGGCCCGCGTTTACGTGCCTTGGATAGTGAGCTACAGGCCCTTGGTGTGGCCCCTAAGGAGTTAGGGAAGGGGCGTAATGTGTGGTATTGCATGGGCTATACCCTTGCTGCATCAAAAGTTGAATCTATCGCTTTGCATGATTGCGACATTCTCACCTATGACCGTGCACTGCTGGCTCGGCTTATCTATCCTGTGGCCCACCCACGCTTTAACTATGAGTTCTGTAAGGGCTTTTATGCCCGTACTGCGGCAGGAAAAATCAATGGTCGAGTTTCGCGTTTATTGGTGACGCCACTGCTGCGCTCATTCAAAACGGTTTTAGGTAGCACCGATTACCTCGAGTACATGGACTCATTTCGCTACCCCTTAGCGGGGGAATTTTCGTTTCGCCGCGATGTGCTCAATGATATTCGTATCCCCAGTGATTGGGGCTTAGAGATTGGTGTGCTGTCGGAGATGTACCGCAACTACGCTCATAACCGTTTATGCCAAGTCGATATTGCCCAAACCTATGACCACAAACACCAAGATCTTTCCTTGGAGGATAGAAACGCTGGACTATCAAAAATGTCGGTGGATATTACCAAAGCGCTATTTCGCAAGCTTGCCACCCAAGGCGAAACCTTTACTACCGAAACCATTCGCTCACTGAAAGCAACTTACTACCGCATTGCCTTGGATTTTGTCGAAACCTATCATAATGATGCGCTTATGAATGGTTTAAGCCTCGATATTCACCAAGAAGAAAAGGCGGTGGAAATGTTCGCGCAAAATATTATGCATGCCGGGCAACATTTTTTAGAGCACCCGATGGAAGCGCCTTTCGTACCTAGCTGGAACCGCGTAGTGTCGGCAATGCCTGACGTGTTTGCCCGATTACGTGAAGCGGTTGAGCTTGATAATCAGCAGTTCAGCGCACACATACGCAAGGCGGGGTAGTATGACTTCTCGCCAGCGTCAGTTTGAGCAACGTGTCACCCACCATTTAGCGATCATTTACGCCGGTATTCTTGATGATGCGCAATGTCAGGAGCTCGCGGCACAGTTGCTAGAATCGATGCTTCAAGGTGATGTGGTTCGCCAGCCCACACCACATAAAAGTCGCTGGGATGAACGGGATGCGGTGTTGATTTGTTATGGCGACTCGGTGAATAAAACTCAGGCTCATGAACCCCATACGCTGCCCACTGAACCGCCTTTGTATACACTGAAACAATTTCTCGATACCTACACCGAAGGCGCCATTAACTCGGTGCATATTTTGCCGTTTTACCCTTACTCGTCAGACGAGGGATTTGCGGTGATGAATTACGTGCAAGTCAATGAGGCCCTTGGCAGTTGGCAGCATATAAACGATATCAGTAAAGATTACCGGCTGATGGCCGATTTAGTGATCAATCATTGTTCCAGTAAGAGCCTGTGGTTTAGTAACTTTATTGCTAACGTTGCCCCCGGAAAGGGCTACTTTAAAACGGCCAATATCAGAGACAATCTAGAGGGTGTGGTGCGTCCACGCACATCTGAGCTACTCAACAAGGTGCGTACGGCAGCGGGTGAGCAACATGTGTGGTGCACTTTTAGTCATGATCAAGTGGACTTTGACTTCGCTAACCCGCAGGTGTTGCGAGAGTTTGTGGCGATTATCCGCTTTTATCTCGACAACGGGGTACGTTTATTTCGCCTCGATGCGGTGGCCTTTTTGTGGAAAGTCCCCGGAACTTCCTGCATTAACTTGCCGCAAACACATGAAGTGGTGCGTCTGCTTCGCACTTTGATAGAACATGTGCAGCCACAGGCCATTATCATTACTGAAACCAATATTCCCAATGAGCAAAACCTCTCCTATTTTGGTAATGCCAATGAAGCGCATTGTATTTATAACTTCTCTTTACCTCCTTTGTTATTACACACCTTGACTACCGGTGACTGCACAGCACTGAAAAAGTGGATGATGCGCATGCCCCCCGCCCAAGATGGTACGGCCTATTTTAACTTTATAGCCTCCCATGACGGCATTGGCTTGCGCCCAGCAGAGGGCCTGTTAGATACCGTGCAAATTAATGCTCTGGTGGCCTGTATGCAGCGCTTTGGTGCCAAGGTGAGTTGGCGCACACAAAATGACGGTACGTTAGCGCCTTATGAAATCAACATCGCGTTGTTTGATGCCTTACAGGGAGCGCAGCAGGGGCCAGATAACTTTGCTGTGGCGCGATTTCTATGTGCTCATGCCATTATGTTGGCACTGGAGGGAATTCCCGGTGTGTATATTCACTCGCTCACGGGGACCGAAAACGACTATGAGCGTTTTAATAATACCCAGCATAATCGTGCCATTAATCGCCATCGTTGGCACTGGCATGACTTAGAGGCCAAATTGGCCGATCCACATAGCCATCACCAAAAGGTGCATCGTGGTATGTTGAATTTGCTTAAGATACGCGGGAAGCAAAAAGCCTTTCACCCCAATGCAACGCAGTTTACTTTGCACCTTGGCCAAGAAATTTTCGGCTTTTGGCGGCAAAGCGCCGACCGCCAACAAAGTATTTTTTGTCTGTTTAACATTAGCAACCAGCCACAAACCTTGTCACTGGAAGATTTAAACTTGGTGAACACCCAGCCGTGGTGCGATTTGCTCAGTGACATTGTCTATAAAGACATGAGCACATGCCTGAGCATGCGCCCTTATCAAGCTATATGGCTTACGAACACGACGACTTAAATGGGTTGCGTGTATCTTGACCACTTTCTAAATTACGCATCAAAATGGCGTGTTCAAGATTGATATCCTCGGGGATGGGAATACGCACTTGATGGCCAGAGCCTTTCGCATCGCTAATACGCTCGCCCTTAGTGTTTTCCATGTGCTGTAAGTTAAAATGCACGTTGCCTTTAGGTGTCATTAACTCCAATGAGTGGCCGGTACAAAATTTATTTTTAACGTCTATTTCCGCCAAGCCATTTGCGGTTCGACCAAGCACCTCACCAACGAACTGCTGTGAATCAGAAATAGAGTGGCCATAGTCATAATTTTGATACTCTTGGTGCGCATGGCGTTTTAAAAAGCCTTCGGTATAGCCTCGGTGGGCGAGATGCTCGAGACTGCGCAGTAAGTTGGCATCGAATGGCTTGCCAGCGACGGCATCATCTATGGCTTGGCGGTACACCTGAGCCGTGCGTGCAACGTAATAGAACGACTTAGTACGGCCTTCTATTTTAAGACTATGAACGCCCATACGTGTCAGCGCATCCACATACTGCACGGCGCGCAGGTCTTTGGAGTTCATGATGTAGGTGCCGTGTTCATCCTCAAATGCTGGCATATACTCCCCCGGGCGGCCTTGCTCTTCAAGCATAAATACCTCATTGGTAGGCGCACCCAACCCAAGTGTTGGGTCCACCTTATGTACCACATCACCGGTCGGCGTTTCGGTGGCCGGTTGCACATCGTAGCTCCAGCGACAGGCATTCGTGCAGGTACCTTGGTTGGGGTCGCGTTTGTTGATGTAGCCACTGAGTAAGCAGCGCCCGGAATACGCCATGCATAACGCGCCATGGACAAACACTTCTAATTCGGTGTTAGGACACAGTTCGCGGATCTCTGCAATCTCTTGCAGTGATAACTCACGCGATAGAATCACCCGCTCAACCCCCTGTTTGGCCCAAAACAGCACGCTGGCATAATTCACGGCGTTGGCTTGAACACTCAAGTGAATGGGCATATCAGGCCATTTTTCTCTCACCAACATAATAAGCCCCGGGTCAGACATGATCAGGGCATCGGGCTTCATGGCGATAACCGGCTCTATATCGCGCAAATAGGTTTTTATTTTGGCGTTGTGCGGCGCAATATTAGAAACCACATAAAGTTTTTTATTTTGCTGGTGGGCTTCATTTATACCAAGCTCGAGGTTAGCGAGGTTAAACTCGTTGTTTCGAACGCGCAAACTATAGCGAGGCTGTCCCGCATAGACGGCATCCGCGCCATAAGCAAAGGCGTAGCGCATATTTTTTAAACTACCCGCAGGGCTGAGCAGCTCTGGTGAAAATACAGACATAATGATTCCTTAACTGAGTCCAGGTCAGTGAAAAAATAGCTCGGCAGTGTAGCGGTGAGGGCGCTAGGATGGTTTGATATGGATCAGCTTTTGCTATTGCGTCAGCCCACTAAGCACAGTAGGGCGGTAGAGCACATCATCACCGAAACGGGATTGTCATCGCCCTGACTTGTTTATTCACTAAGCTCACGGGCGTAACAATGTAGTAGGATTTTCACGCTAAAGCGCGTATAATTCGCGCCCGGTAAAGTTTAACACTTAAAATTTAACGTTATTTGGAGCAAAACATGGCTTTAGAGCGCACTTTCTCTATCGTTAAGCCTGATGCGGTAGCTAAAAACCACATCGGTGCAATCTACAACCGTTTCGAAACTGCAGGTCTTAAGATCGTTGCATCAAAAATGGTTCACCTATCACAAGAGCAAGCTGAAGGCTTCTACGCTGAACACAAAGAGCGTCCTTTCTTCGGTGCCCTTGTTTCTTTCATGACTTCTGGCCCAGTAATGGTGCAAGTTCTTGAAGGTGAAGATGCAATCCGTAAAAACCGCGAAATCATGGGTGCGACTAACCCTGCGGAAGCGGCTGCTGGCACACTACGTGCTGACTACGCAGAAAGCATCGACGAAAACGCAGTACACGGTTCTGACGCGCCAGAGTCTGCGGCTCGCGAAATCGCTTACTTCTTCGCTGAAGAAGAAATCTGTCCTCGTACTCGTTAATTTCGAGCTACGACAACAGTCGCGGGAAGGGCTTTCGGGCCCTTTTCTTGTCCTTGTAATTCCTTAGTTTATTGGCACTGCAGCCAGTGTGCTAAGGAATTGCTATAATGGTTAAATTGTGTACAATTTGCCACCTTCGTTTTATCCGTCACCTGATAGAGGTTTGTTCATGGCCACGACTGAGAAAAAAATCAATTTACTCGATTTTAATCGCCAAGGAATGCGCGAGTATTTCGCATCCATTGGTGAAAAGCCGTTCCGCGCCGATCAGGTGATGAAGTGGATTTACCATTTCGGCATCGACAATTTCGACGACATGACCAATCTCAATAAAAAACTCAAAGCGCGACTGAGTGCTGAGTGTGAGATTCGCGCCCCGGAAATTTCGGTAAAGCAGCCATCCAGCGATGGCACTATCAAATATGCCTTGCTACTCGATGGTGGCCAAGAGGTAGAAACTGTTTGGATCCCGGAAAAAGATCGCGCCACCTTGTGCGTATCGTCCCAAGTGGGTTGTGCATTGGAATGTACTTTCTGCTCGACCGCACAACAGGGCTTTAACCGTAACCTCAAGGTTTCTGAAATCATCGGTCAGGTATGGCGTGTGGCTCGTGACATTGGTCTGCACGGTGACAGCACCCGCCGTCCTATCACCAATGTGGTGATGATGGGCATGGGAGAGCCTCTGTTGAATTTGAAAAACGTGGTTCCGGCGATGGAATTGATGATGGATGATTGGGCGTTTGGTTTATCGAAGCGTCGCGTTACCTTGAGTACTTCAGGTGTGGTTCCAGCGCTTGATTTGTTAAAAGAGCAAATAGACGTGGCCTTGGCTATCTCCTTACACGCTCCGAATAACGAATTGCGTGATGAGCTAGTGCCGATTAATAAAAAGTACCCTATTGAAGAATTCTTAGCGGCGTGTCGCCGTTATATTGACGGTTCAAAAGCGAATAAAGACATCACCATTGAATATGTGATGCTGCAAGAAGTCAATGACAGCACCGATCATGCCCATGAATTAGTGAAAGTACTTAAAGGCACGCCATCGAAGGTTAACTTGATTCCTTTTAACCCTTTCCCTGGCAATGATTACGGGCGCTCAAGCAACAGTCGCATCGACCGCTTCTCTAAGGTACTGCAAGGGGCCGGTATTACCACCATAGTGCGTCGTACCCGAGGCGATGATATCGACGCCGCATGTGGTCAGCTGGTGGGCGATGTAGTTGATAGAACCAAACGTTTGGCCAAGAGAAAAGAGCGAGAAAAGAGCGCTATCGCTATAAATGTGGCTCAATAACAGAAAATATCGCCCTTTTGTTAAAAAATAGATGAAACAAAAGGGCTTTTCGGTAATATAGGTGCAATAACGGAATTAACGAGGCGACGCCATGCGCAAGCTTTTAGTGACCAGTGTCAGTTTACTCGCCTTAGGCGGGTGTGTAACCGAAAGCACCTATGTGGGCAGCGACCGGCCTGTAGTAGAAAAACGAATAAATAATGTCGACGCCGCGCGTACGCGCATCTCTTTAGCCCTCAACTATCTCTCGCAGGGCAACAGCACACAAGCTAAATATAACCTCGAACGCGCAGCTAAGTTTGCACCAGAGCTTCCTGAAGTACATTACTCGATGGCTTACTACTATCAACGAGTCGGTGAGCATCAGCGTGCCCAAGATGCTTACGAACGTGCGATTGAGCTCGAGCCTAATGATCCAAACACCTTGAATAATTATGGGGTGTTTTTATGTGATATTGGCGATTATGAAGGCGCGGTTGACAAGTTTATGTCAGCAATTGAAATTCCAAGCTATTTACGGGTTGCGGAAAGCTACGAAAACTTAGCTTTGTGCGCACTCGAATTTGATAAATTTGATGCCGCTGAGTCCTACCTTGAAGAAGCGTTGAATCACAGTTCTTTACGTGCATCCAGCCTTATTAATTTAGCTGCAGTGCACTATGCTAAAAGCGATTTTTATAAAGCACAGCAGGTGCTCCAGCGTTATGAGCGCACTGGACGAGTTTCATCGCGGTCATTGTTACTTGGTTATCTGATTCAGGATCGTATGGGTCATGTGGAAGATGCGCGTAAATTAGCAGAAACCATTGAGCTGACGTACCCGTCGTCGATTGAAGCGCGTATTGTTCGCGAGCAGCGCTATAGCGCCAGTGAGTTTGAACAGTTGCGAGAGCAGTATCGCAAACACCAACTTTCTGAGTTGCAAGGGGTGATGCAAGATGACCGCATCGTTGCCAAGCCAAAAATCAAGGTGATGAAGAAAAAGTCGAGCACTTCGACAACGCCTACCACAGCGCCGGTAGTCATCACTTCACCAGCGCAGCAACAGGCCGCAACCAGCAGTGCCGAGCAGACTCAAGAAATGGTCGACAGTGCTCATGAAAATAGCGACCTAGTTGCAAATGACGATGCAGCAACCACAAATGACAAGGTAGAAGCAGCAAATACTGAGGTGGATACAGCCGCAGAAGCTGTTAAAGCACAAACCCCAGATACTGAAGCGACTCAAACCGAACAAAGTGCTACCGAGCAGGTTAATGCAGACTCTCAGGACATTGCGATGGTCACGACCACCGATACCAGTGACGAGACAACGACCTCGAATCCAGAGCCGTCAGCTGCACAACCTGCAGCACAGCCGAGTGATGATAATAGCGATGGCGCGCAGAGCGCACCGCAACAGCCTGCTGAAGCGCTGCAAGCAAGCGCCGAAATTGATGAACAATCAACGTCATCGGCCGATTTGCCAGAGCATGACTCCGCTGTACAAGATGAGCCTGCAACCACAGCCGTCACCGATGAAGTCGACACGGTTGCTGAGCAACAAAATGCTGAAGTAGCGACCCAAAGCGAAGGGGCTGACAGTGCATCTGACGTAGTGGCCGAAAGCAATGACGGCGCCGAGCCGCCATCTTTATCCACCGATGAACAAGCAATGGCACAGGTGAGTGATGTCCCTGCACAAAGTGAGAGCGATGACACCACGCCCGTAGACAGTACGCAAGCGTCCGATGCACAGGCCCTCGCAAGTGAAGATGTGGTGGTACAGCAAAGTAATACTGAGCTCAGTGAAGGGGTCAGCGAGTTTATCGCTCAAGGCGCACAGGTCGATAGTGATGACCCACTGGCGCTGCCCTATCACGTAATGAAAAAAGGGGAGACCTTATTCAGTGTTTCAGCACGCTATAATATTCGCTTAAGCACTTTGCGTGAATGGAATAACCTTAAGAGCGCAGATCACGTGCTCAGTGGTAGTAAAATTTACTTAAAAGAGCCGAACATTTATCATACTGTGCAAGAAGGAGATACGCTGTTTAGTATCTCCACCCAGTATAACATTCTTCTGCAACGACTAATGGAATGGAATCAGCTAGATGAGGGCGCTCGCCTAGTACCCGGCGAGAAACTGTATTTAGTTGATCCTCAAAACTATTAAATATGAGCGAAAATAGTGAAATAACAGAGGAAAGTGCTCCATTAGAAATAGGGAAATATTTAGTACAAGCGAGGGAGCAACACAGGTTAAGCCAAGAACAAATGGCGAAAAGGCTGAACCTGACAGTGCAAAAGCTTGATGATTTAGAGCATGACCGCCTCGAAAAGCTCGGCCCGCCGATCTTTGTTAAAGGCTATGTGAAGGCTTACTGCAAAGTGGTAGGCCTAGATCATAAAGAATTGCTTGAGGGTTATGACCCACAAGATGACAGTGAACAAATCGCGGCCATGCAAAGCTTCTCGCGAAGAACTGAAAAAGAAGCCCATGACAGCCGCTTGATGCTGGTAAGCTATATTATCCTGGCTATCATCTTAGGCTCTTCCGCTATTTGGTGGTGGCAAAATAGTGATGACCCGCTGAGTTTGTCTACCCCAGAGTCCAGCACTGTGAGCTCGAACCCAATATCCAGTGAGGGGCCTGAAAGCGCTGAGCAACAGCCAGTGCAACCAGGTGGCGAATCCCAAGAACAAAGTCAACAAACACCTGCTCCCGAAGCACAGCAATCAGCGACGACGCTGAGCGCGCAAGAGCCAATCTCTAACACTGCGACAGAAGAGCGTGAAGAGACTGCTGATGCAGCACCTACAGCAAATACTGCAGTGCAAAGCGAGCCCTTAAAAAGTGGTCAGCAGCGTGTATATATGCGTTTTAGCGGTGAGTGCTGGGTGGCGGTAGAAGATGCTGATGGTAAACGCCTAGTTTACGATATAAAAAATGCAGGACAAGAGCTTGAACTCATTGGCAAAGCGCCTTTTGCTGTCACGCTTGGCAAACACGATGTTGTTGATATCGAATTAAATGGTGAAGCGGTTGATATTTCACAGTTTCCGAAAAACCGCCTCGCTAAATTTTCATTACCGTTAACAGAGTAAGTAGTATGTTTTCAGAGTCACCGATCAAACGCCGCAAATCGACGCGTATTTATGTAGGTGATGTGCCTATTGGCGACGGCGCGCCAATTGCGGTGCAGTCCATGACCAATACCGACACCATGGACGTCGATGCCACAGTCAAGCAAATTCAAGCTATTGAGCAAGCAGGCGCAGACTTGGTGCGTGTCTCAGTGCCCACTATGGCGGCGGCTGAGGCGTTTAAAAGCATTAAAGAACAAGTGGATATTCCGCTAGTTACGGATATCCACTTTGACTATCGTATCGCGCTTAAAGTGGCTGAGTACGGCGCTGATTGCCTACGTATTAACCCCGGGAATATCGGTAATGAAGAGCGAATTCGAGCAGTAGTCGATGCCGCTGGTGAACGTAATATTCCGATTCGTATCGGCGTTAATGGCGGCTCACTAGAGCGTGACTTACAGGAAAAGTACGGCGAGCCAACGCCTCAAGCTCTGCTTGAGTCGGCGATGCGTCATGTGGAAATTTTACAGCGTCTCAACTTCGACCAGTTTAAAGTGTCTGTCAAAGCCTCAGATGTATTTTTGGCTGTCGGCGCATACCGATTGTTAGCACAAGAAATTGATCAGCCGTTGCATTTAGGGATCACCGAAGCAGGTGGTTTTCGTTCTGGCTCGGTGAAGTCAGCAGTCGGGTTAGGCATGCTCCTAGCCGAGGGGATTGGTGATACTTTACGGGTGTCGTTGGCGGCCGATCCTGTGCAAGAAATTAAAGTCGGCTTTGATATCCTTAAATCGTTGCGCATACGTTCGCGCGGTATTAACTTTATTGCCTGCCCAAGCTGTTCGCGTCAAGAGTTTGATGTGGTCGGCACCATGAACCAGCTTGAAGAGCGCCTCGAAGACGTGGTCAAGCCGATGACCGTTTCTGTGATCGGCTGCGTAGTCAATGGCCCGGGTGAAGCCTTGGTCAGTGATATTGGCTTAGCCGGGGCAAATCGCCGTTCAGGCCTGTATATCAACGGTCAGCGACAAAAGCTGCGTATCGATAACGATAACATTGTCGATCAACTTGAAGAGCAAGTGCGCGATTACCTCGCTAAACAAGAACAACAAACGCCAATCGACGTTAAATTAGTTGATTAAGCCTTGCTCTGCTACTTGGTGGTAGCGGCGCAAAAGGCTATAATGGCGCGCTTAATTTATCGACGCTTTGACATCGGCGCTTGAGCGCCTAAACAGAATTTTTGGGATTATCAGTGGCAAAACAAATTCAAGCAGTCCGTGGGATGAATGACATCCTACCGGGTGATACACAAGTTTGGCAGAAAGTGGAAGATACCTTACGCCAGTGTGTGGCCTCTTTCGGTTATCAAGAAATCCGCTTCCCGATCGTTGAATCAACCGATCTTTTCAAACGCTCTATTGGCGAAGTGACTGATATCGTAGAAAAGGAAATGTATACCTTTGCCGATCGTAACGGTGATAGCCTCACCTTACGTCCTGAGGGCACTGCGGTGTGTGTGCGTGCCGGAAACCAAAATGGTTTACTGTATAATCAAGAACAGCGTCTGTGGTATATGGGGCCTATGTTCCGCCATGAGCGCCCTCAAAAAGGTCGTTATCGCCAATTTCATCAGTTCGGTTTGGAAGTGTTTGGTATTGCCAGTGCTGATATTGATGCCGAAGTGATCATGCTTACTGCGCAGCTTTGGCAACAATTTGGTATTAGCGAGCATGTACGCCTCGAGCTTAATTCGTTAGGCTCCAATGAAGCGCGTGCACAATATCGTGATGCACTTATTGCTTACCTAGCGCAGCACGAAGACAAGCTCGATGAAGATTCAAAGCGCCGCATGCACTCAAACCCACTGCGAGTGCTTGATAGTAAAAACCCTGATGTACAAGCTGTTCTGGCCGACGCACCTAAGTTATCTGAGCACTTAGATGATGAATCTAAAGCACATTTTGCAGATTTATGTGAACGTTTAGACGCAGCGGGTATCGAATATCAGGTTAACGAAAAACTCGTGCGTGGTCTTGATTACTACAACCGCACTGTGTTTGAGTGGGTGACCGATAGTTTGGGGGCCCAAGGCACAGTTTGTGCGGGCGGCCGTTACGATGGTTTAGTTGAGCAACTTGGTGGTAAAGCGACGCCTGCTGTTGGCTTTGCCATGGGTATGGAACGTTTGGTGTTGTTGTTGCAAGCATTAGAGAGCGTCGGCGACATTCGCCGTGACGCCGATGTATACGTTGCAGCAATGGGTGACAAAGCCAGTATTCAAGCCCCCGTTATTGCTGCCCAGTTACGTGCGCAAGTGCCAGGTTTACGAGTGCTAGTACACGCCGGTGGTGGTAACTTTAAAAAACAATTAAAACGAGCCGATAAGAGCGGTGCTGAAGTGGCGCTGATCCTCGGTGAAGACGAACTTGAGCAAGGAGTGGTGACAGTGAAATACCTGCGTGAAGAAAAACCACAAGCAACCCACTCCTTGAATGAAATTACCCAGCTATTGGCTGAGATGATTTAGACCTGAGTCTACGAGGTAATAATGGAAATTTATTCAACAGAAGAACAACAAGCAGAAGCGATTAAGCGCTTTTTCAAAGAAAATGGTATTACGCTAGGCCTAGGTATTGTTATCGGTCTAGGTGGCTTATATGGCTGGAAAGCCTATAACCAAAACCAGTTAAGCAGCGCCGAGCAAGCATCTGATGCCTTTAACAAGGTGATTGAAGGTGCTGGGTCACAAGACAGTGATGTAGTTGCTAAAAGTGATGCCTTTATTGAGCAGTACAATGGCTCGAGCTATGCCGTGCTGGCGGCTTTCGTTGCAGCGAAAGAAGCGGTTGATAATGACGACTTAGCTCTGGCTGCTGAGAAGCTAACGTGGGCACAAAAAAATGCTGGCAAAGCAGAATTGCAAGCGATTGCTACCACGCGCTTAGCGCGTATTCAACTAGCTCAGAAAGACTATGATGCGGCACTCGCAACGCTTGATACGCAGTTACCTGAAAGCTATAAGGCCAATGTTGCCGAGCTCAAGGGTGATATTTACCTAGCTCAAGGCGATAAAGCACAAGCGCGGGCGTCGTACCAAGCGGCAGCAGACAATGGCGGTTTAGAGAGTAACCCTTTACTACAAGTGAAGTTAGACGATTTAGCCGAGCAGACTCCAGCAGCTTAAGGAGTGGGTAGTATGAAAAAGTTAACCCTGGCAGGCTTAGCACTGTGTATGGCGTCGCTCACCGGTTGCTCTTCCAGTGATGAAGATGAGTTGGTGTTACCAGAGATTGCCAACCAGTTTGAAACGCAAGTGTTGTGGCAAGAAACTGTGGGAGATGGTGTAGAGCATTATTTTTCTCGTTTACAGCCCGCTGTTTATAAAGACCGCGTCTTTGTTGCCTCGCGTTTTGGTGAAGTACAAGCATTGTCATTAACTGATGGCGACGTCTTGTGGGAGAACGATGTGCGCGCAGACGCCTCGTTTTGGCCATGGGAAAGCACAGACAGCGCCAAACTCTCAGGTGGTATCTTGCAAGCCTATGGCAAGCTATTTATCGGCTCGGAGCATGGCCAAGTGGTTGCTCTTGACCGAGAAACTGGTGAGGTCATTTGGCGAAAAAGTGTTCCCGGTGAAGCGCTATCAAAGCCCGCCGCCGGAGATGGCCTGGTTTACGTTAACTTAGGCTCGGGTAAGTTACTGGCGTTACACCCTGATAGCGGGGAAGAGCGCTGGCGCTATGAGCAAGAAGTGCCGCCGTTGACCTTGCGTGGCCTAAGTGCTCCCACTGTCGCGAATGGCGGAGTCTTAGTGGGTGAAGAGACGGGTAAGTTATCTGTGCTTATTTCTGACAGTGGATTTGCCGCGTGGCAGGCAGATATTGCCCAGCCTAAAGGTGCTTCTGAGTTCGAACGTTTAGTCGACGTTGACACTGAGCCCAAAGTAAGCGGCTCTATGGTGTACACCTTAGCTTATAACGGCAACTTGGCTGCTGTTGATATTCGCTCTGGTAACGTGGTCTGGAAGCGTGAATACAGCAGCTACCGCGAATTCAGTATTGTTGGTACTACGATTTATGTGGTCGATTCTGATGGTGTTATCTATGCTTTAGATAAGAGTTCGGGGATCGAACGCTGGTCACAGCCAGCACTGCGCGGCTGGTATATCACAGGCCCTGCGGTACTAGGTGATTACCTCGCTGTGGGTGACCAAGAAGGTAACTTGCACTGGCTAGACCGCAACAGCGGTGAGTTAGTCGCTCGTCACGAGTTTGATGGCTCAGGGTTTTACGTTGAATCTGTGGTTGCTGATGATCGCTTGATCATTGTCACGCGCGATGGCGAAGTAAGCGCCGTTAAAGCGCCGTAAGTTAGATTAATTGGGCTTTGCCCTAAAATAGGCTTCGCCTTCAGGCCAATTGGTCATGGCGGAGCTTTTTTGTTGTTTAAGAGGTATATTATGCTTCCTGTGATCGCCTTAGTGGGGCGACCTAATGTTGGTAAGTCGACATTGTTTAACCGCTTAACTCGCACTCGAGATGCGCTCGTTGCTGATTTTCCCGGGCTCACTCGTGATCGTAAATATGGTCAAGCGAGCTATGATGGCTATGACTTTATTGTGGTCGACACCGGTGGTATCGATGGCTCTGAAGAGGGCATAGAAACAGAAATGGCAGAGCAATCGCTGTTGGCGATTGATGAAGCCGATGTGGTGCTGTTTTTAGTCGATGCTCGTGCTGGCATGACGGTGGCTGATCAGGCCATTGCCCACCACCTGCGTAAGCAGGAAAAAAAGGTGTTCTTGGTAGCAAATAAAACCGACGGCATCGATGCCGATTCTAACTGTGCGGAGTTTTATCAGTTAGCCCTCGGTGAGGTATACCAGATTGCAGCTGCCCACGGTCGTGGTATAGCTGGGCTACTTACTACAGCATTGCACCCGGTTATCGAAGAGCTCAGCGCATTAGAGGCTGACACTGAGGAAGAAGCCTTTGCTGCGTTTGATCACGACGGTGAGCTGAGTGACGAAGCTCAGCAAGAGCTGGAGAATCAAGCCATAAAATTGGCTATTATTGGTCGCCCTAATGTTGGTAAGTCAACACTCACTAACCGTATCCTTGGCGAGGAAAGGGTGATTGTTTATGATATGCCAGGTACCACACGAGACTCCATTTATATTCCTATGACCCGCAATGAGCGCGAGTATGTGTTGATAGACACTGCCGGTGTTCGAAAGCGCAAGAAAGTCAGTGATGTGGTTGAGAAGTTTTCTGTGATTAAAACGCTCAAGGCCATAGAAGATGCGAACGTTGTGCTGTTGGTGATTGATGCGCGCACAGGCATTTCCGATCAAGACCTAAGCTTGCTTGGCTTTGCCCTCAATGCCGGACGCTCCTTGGTATTGGCGGTAAATAAATGGGACGGACTGGATACCGATGTCAAAGACCGTATTAAGTCTGAGTTAGACCGCCGTCTTGGCTTTGTTGACTTTGCGCGTATTCACTTTATCTCAGCGCTGCACGGCACTGGGGTAGGGCATTTATTTGAGTCGGTGGAAGAAGCCTTTGATAGCGCCACTAAACGAATTAGTACGGCGATGTTACGGCGGATCATGGATATGGCACAGGCGGATCACCAACCACCTTTGGTGCGTGGTCGTCGAGTGAAGTTAAAGTATGCGCACGCCGGTGGCTATAACCCACCGCGTATCGTTATTCATGGTAACCAAGTGCATGAGTTGCCGGATAGCTATAAGCGTTACTTAATGAACTATTATCGCAAAGCCCTAGACATCATGGGGACGCCGATCAAAATTGAATTCCGTGAAGGGGATAACCCTTATGCAGGACGCAGTAATAAAATGACCTTATCACAGCGACGGAAGCTGAAAAAAATCAGCCAAGAGTCTAAAGGTAAGTAATGAAAGCGGCGCAATTAGAGCGCCGTTTTTGTTTATTTTATACGCCCTTAGCGCTATTCTTAAGCTATTGTTCAGAAATAAAACGAGTGGCTATGAAGTGCGTAGGGACGACTATCTTCGTTGATAATGTCGAAGAAGTGCTGGATTTTTATTACCAAGCTTTTGGTTTATCGACACACTACATTGACGAGCAAGGCACTTACGGCGAACTAGCCTGCGGGGTCGCCAAAATCGCCTTTGCCAGCCATCCATTTGCGCAATCACGCTTTCGCCAAGAATATATCCGTACTCAGCCAAAGCAACCGGCACTGGGCTTTGAGTTGAGTTTATGCTGCGATAATGTTGCCCAGAGCTTTGCTAAAGCGGTGGCCGCTGGGGCTGAACCACTGTCGCCACCGGCAACTCATCAAGGGCTCACCTACGCCTATGTGCGCACCCTGGAGGGGACTTTAGTTGTGCTCAGCAATGAACCATAAAAAAGCCGCTCTAGGCGGCTTGTTTGGTTATTGAATTTCGCCGAGCTTTTCGGCTTGCTCTTTACAGCGGTTGTAGATTTCTTGGCACTGGGCCACGCACACGGTGTTGGTCATACTCTCTTCAACGGTGCTGTTGCTACAGTTGGTTTCACACTGAAAATTTTGCTGTGCACACTGGTTAAGCTCAGGGTTTTCCACACTATTCTGACAGCCACTTAGAGCGGCGACTAAAGCTAACGCGAAAATCGCTTTCATGGTATTCATCCCTTTTATTTTTCTGTTACTTAGCTGCAGTCTAGCGTTAAATTATCGATAAGTCTCACTTTATCCAAGTAGGCGGCCACTAATAACACCAGCTCAGAGTCTTTGGTTGTCGCTGCTGTCAGTCGATTGCGCTCAGCCACATTAAAGTAATCAATACGCAGTCCTTGCTGTTCTATGCGGGCGATAGCTTGATGCTCCAAGTCGGCAAAGTCGTTATTACCGGCCTGTATTTGTTCTTTGACCCACTGCAAGGTAGTAAACAAGGTGCTCGCTTGCTGCTTTTGCGCTTCATTAAGATAGTTATTCCGAGAGCTTAGTGCTAAACCATTCACATCTCGTTGGGTTGGCACACCGATGACCTCTATCGGCATGGACAGGTCGCGCACCATGGTTTTTATAACTTGTAGCTGCTGAAAGTCCTTCTCGCCAAAACAGGCGAAGTCAGGCTGTACTAAATTGAACAGCTTAGTGACCACAGTGGCAACACCGCGAAAGTGTCCTGGCCGGGCACCGCCGCAATAACCCAATGATACGCCAGGGACGTCAACATAGCTTTGACTTTCTAAGCCATTGGGGTAGATGGTTTGTACTGTGGGAGTAAATAAGTAATCGGCACCGCGCTCACTTAACCCCTGTTGATCAGCTTTTAAGGTACGCGGGTACGCATCTAAATCCTCATTGGCACCAAATTGCATGGGATTAACAAAAATACTGACGACTACCTTATCTGCTAACGTTTTCGCTTTATCAACAAGTGAGTAGTGCCCCTCATGTAAGTTGCCCATAGTTGGAACAAAGGCGATGCTCAACCCCGCTTGGCGCCAAGACTTAATTTGGCTGCGTAGTGAGCGAATTTCGCTGGTAGTCTGCATAGCTATCTTCGTCTAATTGAATTCATGGTCAGGGCCAGGAAAGGCACCACTTTTTACATCTTCACAAAACTTCTGCACCGCCGCAGGCATGTTACCGGTTTCGGCAAGAAAGTTTTTCGAGAATTTAGGAATATACCCTGCGGAAATACCGACTAAATCATGCATAACCAGAATCTGTCCATCGGTCTGGTTGCCCGCGCCAATGCCTATAGTGGGAATACTCACCGCATCGGTGATGGCTTTGGCTAAGGCGCTTGGAATGCATTCAAGTACCAAAAGCTGCGCTCCAGCCTGCTCTAATGCTTGCGCATCGGCAATCATTTTCTGCGCCTGCGCTTGGTCACGGCCTTGAATTTTAAAGCCGCCAAACACATGGACCGATTGCGGCGTTAGCCCCAAATGTCCACAAACCGGCACGCCTTGCTGAGTGAGGGCTTGGATACTGTCATGCAGCCACTCGCCGCCCTCCACCTTAACCATGTTGGCACCGGCACGCATCAGCTTGGCAGCATTCTCGCAGCTTGCAGCAACGGTGTTGTAAGTCATAAATGGCATATCAGCGATGACAAACAAATCGCGGCTGCCAGCGCGAACGCAACGCGTGTGATATGCAATATCCTCTATGCTGACTGCGAGCGTATCATCACTGCCTTGCAGCACCATGCCGAGGGAGTCACCGACCAATACGGCATCAACGCCATTGTCGGCAAAAAGTTTGGCAAAACTGGCATCATAGGCTGTAAGCGAGGTTATTTTTTCACCTACTTGTTTTTTCTTTGCCAGAGTAGAAACTGAGATCTTCGCCATATGCTGTCCTTATTAGAGTTGTTCTAAGCCATTGCGTGGGGTATTGGCCACGAGGCGTTGCAGCGAGCTGCCATCTGGTAGTTGTAAATCAGGAGCTAGCTCATGAAGTGGGTAGAGCACAAATTCACGCTCTTTCATACCGTAATGTGGCACTGTGAGGCGGGCATCATCAATGCATTGCTCGCCAAACAAGAGGATATCGATATCTAAAGTACGTGGCCCCCAGCGCTCGGCCTTGCGCACTCGACCGAGTCGTTGTTCAATCGCTTGAGTGGCATCGAGAAGTTGGTGTGCGCCTAAGGTGCATTGCATTGCGAGCACCGCATTCACATAGTCGGGCTGATCTTGCGGTCCCATAGGTTTACTAGCGTACAGCGCCGAGCAGCGGTGTGCTGTGGTGCCCGCCAGAGCCTTGAGTTCAGTAATGGCATGGTGTAATTGGGCGATAGGGTCGCCTTGGTTTGCACCTAATCCTAAGTACACCTGGGTCATTATTGTGACTCACCCTTAGGTTTGTTGCGGTTGCGTGAGCCGCCGCTACGACGACGCCGACGAGGGCGGTTATTGCCTCCTAGGGCTTTGACCATCATCTTTTGACCGTTCACATCGGCATTAAGGTAGGCACTCCACCAATCAGCCAGCTCTTTTAGGTCCTCTTGACCGCTATCTACCAGTAGCAACATAAAGTCGTAAGCGGCTTTAAAGCGTGGCTGCTGGCTCAGGCGATAGGCGCGTTGGCCACCGCGTTTATCAAAGCGGTGTTGAATGTGCCAAATGTCTCGTGCTCCTAGCGTGAAACGCTTAGGCACTGCCACATGTTGGGCGTTTTCCGATAAAATTTGGTTCATGGCCGCAGCCAAGGCTTCAAAATGTGGCAATTGATCGCGTTGCATCAACAACTGACAACGCTCTAACAGCGGGAACCACAGCAGTGCGGCAAAAATAAACGCCGGGGTGACTTTCTTGTCGCCGTTAATCCGCACATCGGTATTGGCAAACATCTGCGCTATAAAACGCTCTTCTTGACCACCTGGGTTGGCATCAAGCAGCTTGTCCAATGCGGGAAATAAATACTTAAATAACCCATATTGGCGCAAAGCATGGAAATTAGCTTCGGCTTTGCCGCCCAAAAACAACTTCAAACACTCTTCAAACAAACGAGCCGGCGGGATATGCGCAAGTAAGTCAGCCAATTCAGTAATGGGTTTTGCTGTAGCGCTGCTAATGCTCATGTCTAACTTGGTGGCAAAGCGAATGGCACGCAACATCCGCACAGGGTCTTCGCGGTAGCGTGTCTCTGGATCGCCAATAAGCTCTATGCGGCGGCCTTTAATGGCTGCGACGCCATTAGCGTAATCATAAATGCAGAAATCTTTAATTGAGTAGTACAGCGCATTGATAGTGAAATCACGGCGCTCGGCATCTTCGTCGATAGTACCGTAGACGTTGTCGCGGAGCAGTTGACCATGCTCAGATGACTGACTGACGTTATTTTTTGAGTCTTGCGCCTCGTGGTGACCACGCATGGTCGCCACTTCAATGATCTCGCGGCCAAATACGATATGCGCGAGACGAAAGCGACGACCAATTAAACGACAGTTGCGAAACAGCTTCTTAACCTGCTCTGGCGTCGCATTAGTGACGACATCAAAGTCTTTTGGTTGCAGACCCAGTAGCAAATCGCGCACACAACCACCGACCAGGTAGGCTTCAAAACCACCGTCTTTGAGCCGGTATAATACTTTTAACGCGTTGGGGCTAAACTGGCTGCGCGAAATCCCGTGCTCGCTGCGGGGGATAATCACCGGCTCGTCGAGCGTCCCTACGGTTGCTGAGTGGGCGTCAATGTGCTCTTTTGCGGACAGTGCTTGTCGGCAAAAATGAAACAATTTGGAAATGATAATCGCTCTCCTAGGCTGCATTTATGGCGATTTTAGAAGTGGCTTATAATATACCAGCGCGGCGGAAAAATTAAGCGAGGGAGCAAAAAATCACGGCTTTATAGGGTGGTTAATTCGGTGTTGCCCGCTTCATTTTCACTTACTTGCACTTCTAGGGCCTGACGCAGCTGTATTTTAGGGTATTGGCTAACAGCCCAATCAACAATGGTTGCAGCGCGCTCATGGAGCAGTTCAGGGTCAGGTTGAAAACCTAAAAAGCGTAGTGCATCTAATAGAGCTGGTTGAGGGTGTGCGCGCTCGATAGCTGGCGCGTAATTTTGCTTCGACAGCTTAAAGCCTGGGCTGGCCACAGCTAACGGCAGGTGCATATAGCTCGGTGGAGTGGCCCCTAATTCAGTAAATAAGCCGATTTGCCGTGCGCTGGGGATAAGTATGTCGGCACCACGGACAACATCAGTAATGCCTTGGTCAATGTCATCGATGACCACGACCAGTTGGTATGCGAACAAGCCGTCCCGGCGCTTAATAATGTAGTCTTCGCGTGCTTGTTGCGCCAACACTTTTACCTCGCCTTGAAGGCGGTCTTGAAAACGCTCGACAATCTGGTTTTGAACTAATCTGAGGGCATATTCATCACCGCTCACCGTCAAGTTGCGGCAGCGATTGTCATAGACGCCGCCCATGGCTTTAATTTGTTTGCGGGTGCATTGACAGCGGTAAATTAAACCTCGGTCATAAAGTTCATCGGTGATTGCTTGATAGCGCTCTAAACGTTGGCTTTGGTAAACGACGTCACCATGCCAATGCAGTGCATAGGCTTCGAGGGTTTTTAGAATGTCGGTATCAGCGCCAGCTTTGACGCGTGGAGTGTCAATATCTTCAATGCGAACGAGCCAGCGGCCATGATGGCAGCGGGCATCTAGGTAGCTACCAAGAGCAGCTACCAGAGAGCCGAAATGCAGGGGACCGGATGGGGAAGGGGCAAAACGGCCAACGTAATGGCGCGCGGCAGGTGTGCTCGTGCCCAAACCCGTAGTTGTCATGGTTGATTAACCGCGACCGGCTTGCTTCTCTTTAATCTCAGCGAGTGATTTACAGTCCACACACAAATCTGCAGTTGGTCGCGCTTCTAAGCGGCGAATACCGATTTCAATACCACAAGATTCGCAATAACCAAACTCGTCTTCATCGATAAGTGTGAGGGTTTTTTCAATCTTTTTAATTAGCTTACGTTCGCGGTCACGAGTGCGAAGTTCCAAAGAGAACTCTTCCTCTTGCGCGGCACGATCGACTGGGTCTGGAAAGTTAGCCGCTTCATCCGCCATATGGGTCTTGGTGCGGTCAACTTCATTTCTCAGTTCGTTACGCCATGATTCCAGAATTTTGCGAAAGTGAGCACGTTGCTGCTCATTCATATACTCTTCGCCTGGCTGTTCTTGATACGGTTCTAACCCCGCCTGAGCGATTAACCCTAGTTTACGCTGCTCTGGCATAACACTCTCCTAAATCCTTAATATACAGTCCCCGGAAATAACCGGCGGCTATAAATAGCAGAATACCACCCCCTTAGCAAACACTTTTTTCTTAACCCGATGGCGACTGAATCCATCATGACTGGTAAAAAGGAACGATAAAGTGTGGCGTTTATTCTTTTCTTAATTCAGCTTTATATGGTGTCCTTGGCCACTATTTCAAGTTGTTTTTTGTAATAAGATAACGTTTTGGTGATTTGCCGTACCAACGCTTGAAAGCTCGTTGCAACGCACTCTGCTCAGAAAAACCAAGTTTTGTTGCAATATCAATGGCTTTATAGCCAGATTCAAAGAGCTGTAAAGCCAGACGCGCACGGGCTTCATCCAATAATTGCGAAAAGCTTGTTTGCTGCTGCGCCAGATGACGCTGCAATGTGCGTGTTGGCACAGCGCACAGTTGCGCCGCTTGCTCTACATTGAGCCGCTGTGGCAAATGCGCTACCAGTTGCTGTTTTACTTTTTCGCGTAAATCAAAGCGCGCATCCAGTTGTTGTTGAGCCTGATGCAGTAACAGCTGCTCTAGGGTGGTATCGGGCTGCTTGAGAGGTTGGCTAAGCAACCCCCGTGCGATGGTCATGCTGTTAGTGCTGCTATTGAAATACACTGGACATTTAAACACGTTTTCGTAAATACGCTGTTCCTTGGTGTTATTAGGTGGCGAGCGCATTAGGTGCACGGCAACCGGCGTCAGCTGCTCAGCTTGCAAGACATACATGCGAGCAAAGCTTAGCCAGCTAGCAAAAAGCTCATCAATTACGTAGTAACAGTGCGACTGCGTGGGCCCTAAATCTAAAGTTAGCGTTTGCGCTCGCTGATGAAAGGTGAGGCTTTGGGTGTGGCGCACTAATGGGTGGAATCGACGTCCGTAGTCAATGACCCGGTGTAAATTAGGGCTCACGGCAGCAAGATGACCAAGCACGCCCCAGCGCTCAAGGTCCAATTGCACACCAAAGTATAAGCCGATATGTGCGCAATTGAGTTGCTGATGCGCCCAAAGCATTAGGCGGTGGTAATGGCCAAGGTGAAAGCTTTCACTAGGCTGGTGTAGTGCCTGCTCATCGCAGCGCAGCTGGTGCAAGGCGTCGGCTCGTTTCAGCCCCTTTGTTTCTAAAAACAAAACCAAAGAGCGCAGTACTTGATGGCTGACAAAAGAGGGACTCATAGTGCTATTTGTTATTATTTTATTGTTCTTTATCCACGCTGCGCTAATTGGCGCGTAAAGTCAATTTTTGGCGTTATAGGTCAAGATTTACACCTGAGCTTAGGGCAAGGTGAAGCAGAGCAAGTAGAATAACAATAGAGAAGGACACCCTATGAAAACATCGTTTACGCCGCTGTGCCTTGCCGTCATCAGCGCACTAACCTTAAATGGTTGCGGCTCTGACTCCGATGACAATACCTCGCCTGTGGTCGAAACCCCGGACCCAGTACAACCGGACCCTGAACCTAAACCTCTGGTGCTGTTTGATGACGATGGTACGTTAAACGCTGATATACGTTGGACCACTTACGGCGTCCCCCATATTAAAGCAGACAATGTTGAGAGCTTGGCATTTGGTAGTGGCTACGCCTATGCCAAAGACAATGCCTGTGTATTGATGGACCAAATCGTCAAAGTGCGAGGCCACCGTAGCCGTTACTTTGGCCCAGATGAAGTCCCTGGCAGCGGCGACTCCGCTCATTTGATTTCAGACTTTGGCTATAAGGCCTTGGGCGTTAATGACTATGCTGCAGAAAATTACGACCAGCTCGATGCGCAAAGTCGCGCCCATTATCAAGGCTTTGTTGCTGGGTTTAATAAGTATGTCAGTGACACCGGGGCTGCTAATCTCGCCCCCGAGTGCGCCTCACAACCTTGGGTGATTACGCTCACCCCTGAAGATATGCTGGCCTACTCTATGGCCACAGTGCAATTAGCCAGCTCTGCCAACTTTCTTGATTTAGCCTTTTATGCCAACCCTGGTGAGGGCGATGAATACCTGCCAGTTATGGCCCAAAGCGGGGCGGTGGCGCAGAGTTTTGCTGCCAATTTGAATGCCCGTACGAAAACCTTAAAGCTAGAAAAGAAGTATGAGCACTTGGGCTCGAACGGTTGGGGGTTAGGTAAAGATAAAATGGAAAATGGCATGGGTGGCTTGTTAGCGAACCCGCATTTTCCGCATCGCGGTAACCTCAGGTTCTGGCAATCGCATTTGACCATCCCTGAATCACTCAATGTCATGGGCGGCAGCTTGCAGGGCATGCCGGGTGTGGTCAATATCGGCTTTAATGAGCATGTCGCTTGGACTCATACCTTCTCCAAGGCTCGGCATTTCATTATTTACCAGTTAGCGCTCAGTGACAATGACCGCTTAAGTTACACCTTAGATGGTGAGCCTATGGCCATTAACAGCAAAACCATCAATGTCGATGTTGCCATTGCACCAGGGCAGAGTATTACCTTGACGAAAGACTACTATTACTCACATCAAGGCTTGATGATCGAGACCCCAGCCGCGCAAGGATTAGGGTGGAGTGACAGTCACGCATTTACCATTAAAGATGCCAACGAATTTAATATGGATGTGGTGGGCTTTTGGTCGCGTATGAATGCCGCCAGTAGCTTGGACGACATGAAAGCAGCATTTGCCGAATTTGATGGCGTATCCTTTAACAATACCATGGCAGCGGACAAGCACGGCAATGCCTTTTTTATTGATGACTCCACCGTTCTAAAAGTGGGGGAAACCGCTAACCTGGCGCTGCGATTAGAGCCACAATTAGTGGCATTACGTGAGCAAACAGGGTTCGATTTAGTCCCTGGCGATACCTCATTATTTGCCGCTGATGGCGTGGTGCCTTATGCCGAGGCGCCGAAGTTAGAGCGCAGCGATTATGTGCAAAATTCCAATGACAGTTATTGGCTCACCAACCCCGAGCAACCGCTGTCAGGATTTGCTGCGCAATATGGAGACGTGCAATACCCGCAATCACTGCGCACGCGCATGGGACTAAAGCTACTGCGTGAAGGCGGTGGCGAAGACGGTAAGTTCTCATTAGCTGAGCTCGAGCAAGCGTTAATTGGCAATGATATTTACCTTTATGACTTGGTCTTTCCGGAGCTGGTAAATCAATGTCAGGCTCAGGGCAACGAGCCTATTAACCTTGATGGTCGGGCGGTTGACTTAAGTGATGCCTGCGCGCTGTTGGCTCAGTTTGACGGCAAGATGACCTTGCAGACCAAAGGCGCTGCGCTGATCCGTGAGTTTGCGCACTTATTTGACCCAGCAGTGCATTTGTTTGATAACTTCTCCAGCATCGATGCTGCAAATACTCCGAACACGTTGCGCCCCGATGGCTCAGCATTACAAACTCTGGCACATGCGGTACTAAATGTGACCGACAATGGTTTTGCCCTGGATGCGACCTTGGGTGAGTTGCAGTTCGTTGAAAAAACACTGGCCGGGGGCATGGCCTCAGGAGAAAAACTCCCCTGGGCGGGCCCTATGCATGTCGAAGGCGGCTTTAACGTATTTCGCTTTGACCGCCGTGGGCTTTCCGATTCGACGGTGATCCCCTATGTTAGCTTCCCCGCGCTCAATGATGCGCTTAGCGGCGCACCACTGGCTTCCAATCTCAGTGCATCTGGTTACCCCATCAACTATGGTTCAAGCTGGATGTTTGTGATGAACTTTACCGAGAACGGCCCGGTTGCCAAAGGGTTGCTGACCATGTCTCAGAGCGCACACTCAGACTCACCACACTTCGACGACCAAAGCCGTTATTACTCGCAACAAGCCGCTTTGCGCCCGCTGTATTTTTCTGAGGGCGACATTAGCAACAACTTGATTGCCGAGATGAGTATTAGTCTTGAAAAGCCAAGCGCTGAGTGAGGGTGACCTCCTCGGCACTGATACGGGCTTTATAGGCTAACACTTCAACGCCGGCTTGCTGCGCTTGGCGCAGGAGGTCGGCGTAAACCGGATCAATATGGGCGGCGGCGCTGACTTGGTTGATGCCGCTGTGCAGCACAGCGAACAGTAACACCGCCCGCTTTCCTTGTTGGCGCATGGCGGTTAACTCGCGCAGGTGTTTTTGCCCACGTAGCGTTTGCGCGTCGGGGAAGTAACCCTGTCCTGAGTGCTCAAGTAAGGTCACTGATTTTACTTCGATATAGCAATCTGCTTTGTCGGCATCGCGCAACAGTATGTCGATACGGCTATTTTCTGCACCGTATTTTACTTCACTGTGTAGTTGTTCATAGCCTTGCAGTTCTTCGATCACATCGTTGTTGATGGCCTCAATGGCGACTTTATTAGCCACGGCGGTATTAACACAAATTAAATCCCCTTGGGCGTTACTACTGAGCTCCAAACTATGCGGGTATTTGCGTTTGGCGTTGTCGCTGGTGGAGTAGTAGGCGTGCACGCCAGGCTCGGCACAGCCGGTCATTTTACCGGTGTTAGCACAGTGCACGGTGAACTCATTACCATCTTCGTCGCGCAAATCCACTAAGAAACGTTTATAGCGCTTTAGCAGGGTGGCGCTTTGTAACGGGGCAGGAAATAACATTAATCTCACTTCGCTTTAGAACTGCATAGCCCTAGTGTAAACTGCGAGTAATTGTAATCACAGTCCAAGAGGACCCACATGAGTCAACAATTTTTAGTACACCTAAGTGAACAAGCTGCGCCTAGTCATTGGGGCGAATCTGCATCAGTGTCTTTCAATGAACAAGGTGCCACGGTGCACTTAAGTGAAGATGAAACCCTTAAAAACGTACAAAAGGCGGGCCGCGCCATAGCTAATCAAGGCGTAAAAGCGGTGCAGTTAAGCGGCGATACTTGGTGCACTGAAAGTCAGTGGGCATTCTACCAAGGCTTTGTTAGCCCTAAGGTACTCGATGGGGTGAGCTTTGTTGATAACGACCAAAGCGACATTAAGGAGCTGCAAGCGCTTAAGCAAGCAGCGACTTGGATGCGCCAGATGATCAACGGCACGGCAGAAGAAATTTACCCAGAAAGCCTGGCGGAAAAGGCGGGTGAATTTATTCAGTCTCTGGCGCCTGAGCATGTCAGCTATCAAATTATCAAAGGTGAAGCACTAAAAGAGCAGCAGTGGATTGGTATTTACGAAGTCGGTCGCGGTAGTGAGCGCCCACCGGTGCTACTAGAGCTTGATTTTAACCCCACAGGTGATGATGCCGCTGAAGTGGCTTCTGCACTTGTTGGTAAAGGGATCACCTTTGATTCTGGCGGTTATTCAATCAAGCCGAGCGAAGGGATGCTGGGCATGAAGTGCGATATGGGCGGTGCAGCAACCGTCACCGCAGGCTTGGCCCTAGCAATTAGTCGTGGTTTAGATAAGCGAGTTAAATTATACCTTTGTTGTGCCGAGAACCTGATTTCAGGGCACGCATATAAACTTGGTGACATCCTGACCTATAAAAACGGCACCACAGTGGAAATTGTGAATACCGACGCCGAAGGCCGCCTAGTGCTAGCTGATGGTTTGATGGCCGCCAGTGAGTCTGGGGCAAAAACCATTATTAATGCAGCCACCTTAACGGGCGCAGCGTTAGTGGCTGTGGGTCAGGAATATAACGCCCTATTTGGCCTAGACAAAGACATGGTACGCGATGTTGAAGGCTTCGCTAAAGAAGAATTTGAAGGTGCATGGCCGTTGCCATTGGAGAAGTTCCACCAGCACAACTGTCCATCACCTTATGCTGACACCGCTAATAGTCGTCCACAAAAAGGTGGTGGTTTTGGTGGCGCCTCAAACGCCGCCGGATTCTTGTCTCGCTTTGTTCGTGATGAAGGCCAAGGCTGGGTGCATATCGATTTAGCCGCAGCGTTTCAAACATCCGCTACGGGCATGTGGGCAGCTGGGGCAACGACACAAGGTATGCGTACGGTTGCACGTACGCTACAAGAAAAGTCGTAACTTTAACAATTCGATAGAAAGCGGCCTTGCGCCGCTTTTTTTATGCCTAAAATTAACTTAAAGCTTGGAATCATGGCCCTCATGGCGCATTAATAAAATGGTCAGATAAATTTTTGTGGGGAGTGAGAGAATAAGCCCAATAGCAATACACATAGCGCCAAACATATAGCTGTACATACCAAAATACTGGCGGAAGCCATCCACGACAAGCAGGCTATGACCACTCAAAATGAGCAACAGTCCCAATACTATGATGCATTTTAATAGGGTGAGTTGGGTGGCTTTTTGCATGGGGTAATCACTTTTAGTCACATTTTGCGACTATTATTTAAGCAAATGTAAATTTTTATTGGATTGATCTACCTCATACAAGGTATATTTCGTCCCAAAATAATAAATAATCATTAGACAGGTTCGCTGTGACACCGACAGTAAAAGCACAATCTCATGCAAGCGCGCGCTTACCTCATCTCAATACGTTTCCTAAGCTATTGATTGGCGGCCTGTTGTACTACGCTTTAGCGCAGTTCGGTATGACCTTTATGGCGACTCAGCCTGCTAATATCACCTTGATTTGGCTCAGTGTTGGTGTAGCGCTAGTGATGTATTTGCGATTGGGCAAGGCATCGGCCATTGTGGTTTTTATTGCAAGTTTCGCTGCTAATTATCCTGGTATGCAGGTGGCGGACATGGCCCATGGGGTAGTGCATACCAGTATCGCGGCTTTGATTGATACACTTGCGCCTTGGGTGATGGCGGGGCTTGTTAAACGCCATTTACAAAGTGGCTTAAGCCGCTTTCAAGACTTGGTCACCTTGGTTGTGCGAGTTTATCTGCTGCCTATTGCGTTGTCTGTGGTGATGCTAACGGTCAACCTTATTTTAGGTGGGTATATTGGTAGCGAACTCTTTGCTCAGTATGTGCTGCAATTGCTGTTTTCCGACATTTTAGGTGCTTTGCTGGTCTACGCATTTTTTGATGCTTTTGTGAAGCAACAGCAATGGCCATTGCGTCAATCTGCGCTGGCATGTGCGGCGATTGTACTGGCTTTGGCGGCGATGCTCACAGGCAAACTTTGGCTCGGTGGCTTTATTTTCGCTGTTTTGCCTTGCGTACTAGTGATGATCTTTGTCTGCGCCAGTGTCTTTGTTTATTCGGTATTGTTAGCCGTTGTGGCGGCGCTGGTGGTGCTTTTTGGTCATGACTTTGGCCCTTTTATTCAAGATACCCCCATGCAGTCATTGTTTATGCTGCAATCGTTTATTGTGACCCTTTCCATGTTAACTATAGGCGGGCGACTATTGCAGTCGCAATTACTCAATGAGACCGATTCAAAACACTATTGGCAGCATCAAGCTCGGTTTGACGACTTGACGCAGTTAATGCAGCGAAATGCCTTTATGGATGCCGCTGAACACAGCTTACGCTGCGGTGGGCTAAAGGGAAAAAGTAGCAGCATTGCGGTCGTCGATTTAGATTTATTTAAGAAGGTGAATGACCGCTTTGGTCATCAGGCTGGTGATGAAGTGTTGGAATGCGTGGCCTATTGCCTCACCAAGCAATTACGTGAGCATGACTTAGCCGCTCGTTTTGGTGGTGAAGAGTTTGTATTGTTACTCAGTGCCCACCTTGAGCAAGGCTGTGGCATTGTCGAGCGAATTCGCATCGCCATTAGTGAACTTACTTTTGATGACTACCCCGAACTTCGCGTGACGTGCAGCATCGGTGTTACTCACGTTAACCAAGGTGAAGATATCGGTTCTGCGCTCAGTCGTGCGGATGGAAGCCTCTACAAGGCAAAGCAGCAGGGTCGTAATCAAGTGTGTATTAATCACTAGGTGTATTCGCAGCGCAGTACAGGCCTAATTCGATGGCTTTAATGGTGGCTTGGGTGCGATCGCGCACTTCAAGTTTAGTTAATATCGTCGATACCGCGTTGCGAATAGTGCCTGGTGCTTTGTGTAATTTAGCGGCGATTTCTTTATTGGCATAGCCTGCACAAATAAGCTGTAAAATTTGCTGTTCGCGCGCTGTTAAGCCCTGTACTTGTGGCGTTACTACACTGCGCTGCTTAGCCATCACCGCCTCTTTTAGTGCTTGTTGTAATACGCTACCGCCTTGTGAGAGTGCTATGATCCCTGCAACCAACTCTTCCAGTGATGCATCCTTAAGCATGAACCCTTTGGCGTTGTGCTCAATAGCCCGAAACAAAATGTCGCTGTCGTTGAAGGTGGTTAGGATAAGGCAGGGCGGCGCGTGGTACTTCGCAAGTGCCTGTAGCACGCCTATGCCGTCTAATCGTGGCATGCGTACATCCAGTAGAATTACATCCGCATCCACGTTTCCCTGTTGATAACACTCTAAAAAGGCTTGGCCGTCCACAGACTCACCACTGACCTGGATGCGCTTATCGAGCGCCAGCAAACTCGCCAACCCTGCACGAACTAAGTGTTGGTCGTCAACCAGGTGAACTTTAATGGTTGTCGTTTGCATAGGGAAACTCCGCATTTAACACCATGCCTTTGCTATTGGGGGTGAACGTAAACGTGCCGCCCAAGGTTTCAACGCGCTCCTTTAGCCCCAACAGGCCATTGCCAGGCACTGGATTATGTAAGTGACCACCATTGTCACTTATCGTCAACCGCAGTGGGTTATGGTTATACAAATGTATATGTAGCTCCGTAGCAAGCGAATGCTTTAAAGCATTGCTAATTCCCTCTTGAGCACAGCGCAGCACACATTGGGCATAATTAAGTTGTGCCAGCAGTGGGTGAGCTTGGTAGTGTACAACCACCGCAATGCGTGGCGTGTTTTCAGCTAACTGCATTAAGGTAGGCTGTAAATCAATCGGGCTGTGGTTGCGTTTACCACTGACCACAGAGCGGACACTAGCAAGCGTTTGCCGAGCATGTTGATAACAGTGTTCAAGTTGTGGTTTAAGCGTATCCGAGGCGGTACGCCGAGCAATATCTAGTTGCATTATAAGGCTCGTTAATTGATGGCCTACATCATCATGCAGTTCACGCGCAAGGTGTAAGCGCTCTTCACTTGCTCCTGCTTGGATTAATAAGGCTTGAGTGGTTTGCAAGGAGGCATTACTGATTTGCAGTGCTTCTTTGGCTTGCTGTTCGGCCATTGTGCGTTGGCTCACCACTAACGCGAATAAGCAAAAGGCGCTGGTAGAAAGGGTATTCAAAACAGGCCATGGGTGATGCCAATAAAATCGCTGTAGGAGTAAAAAGAGTACCGCGTTAACAGCAATGCTGAGGTAACAGTAACGCAGCGGCAAGTAATAAACCAAAATGGCGCTAAACATCACCATGTAGATGAGAATCAGTGTTGCGCTAGTGAGCAGTTGCAGGCCGATAATGCCCGCACCAATAACTACCAGTAGTACATAGCGTACCGGGTAGCCGTAACTTTGCTCTTGCTCGTTTATGACCAGTAGTAAGCAAAGCAACATGAGTGTGTGTATCACCACTTCTATGGTGGCTAATGCAGTAAACCCATGCTCAGTGTTGACCATGATGCGCGGTATCGCGATAACGGCCCAAGTTACGAGCACGACTACTAACCAAGATAACTGATAACGAAAGTATTTTTTCATTCCTTAACTATATCCACAGCACGCATCTAACACCAGCAGTGCAACGCATGTTGTGACAGATGTCATGCACCAAAATGACGAATGTGACTTACCGTGTCAGCATGGCGTTTGTACTCTAACACTGTTAATTGGCAACACAGTGAGAAGAGTTATGTATTGGTTACATCAAGGGGCGCTTTATATACATATTGTATTAGGATGCATTGCTTTAGTGTTATTTTGGCTGCCAGTGTGTGCGGCCAAAGGCTCCCGGCTGCACAGTCAAAGTGGTAAGGTCTATGCGTATGTGATGTACGCAATTGCAGGCAGTGGCCTTTTTTGCTGTGCACTAGTGCTATTAGACCCGTTGGGCGCGCGCAATATCGATACCTTGAGCACGGCAGAAGAGTTGCGCCGCTATCTACAGGTTAACCATCGTATGGCATGGTTTTTAAGCATGTTATCAATGTTGGTGTGGGTGTCGGTTTATCATGGCCGGCGAGTGTTGGTGGCCAAGGAGCAGCGTTCCTTATTACGCACGCCAGCTCACCTTGGGCTTATTGCAGCACTGGCTCTATGTGCTTGTTATACCTTTTACCTAGGGTGGCAACAGCAACAAGTGTTATTGCTGGCGTTTTCGGTGTTAGCCATGGTTATCGCAGTCACTATGGCGCATTATATTTACCGACCCTCTGTGCGGCCTCGTAGCTGGGTTATTGAGCACCTGAGCGCCATGTTAGGCTCCGGTATTGGTGTGTATACCGCTTTTGGTGCCTTTGGCGGACGCCGTCTATTTAATGCGGTATTAGGAAGTGATGCCCAGTTAATTGGTTGGCTGCTACCCACTTTGGTAGGTAGCGCGGGCTTGATGTACGCCGCGCAGCACTATCGTCGACGCTATGGTGTCTAGCTTGGCGCTCTTTATAAAGGCAGTTACACTGAGCGGCAAATAAAGAAAAAAGAGATAACGCCCATGAGCTTACCGGGAAAAATTGTATGTATTGGCCGTAATTATGTTGAGCATATTCACGAGTTGGGCAATGCTATTCCAGAGCAGATGGTGGTATTTAACAAGCCTAGCAGTAGTCTTAGCCAGCATCTTTATGCTCAGCATCAAGGCGATAGGTTACATTACGAAGCTGAGATCTGCTTGCGTATGACCGAGCAAGGTCTCACTCAAGCAGCGGTGGGGCTTGATTTAACTAAGCGCATGCTGCAAAGCCAACTCAAGCAAGCAGGACTGCCTTGGGAGCGTGCTAAAGCCTTTGATGGTGCCGTGGTGATGAGCGACTTTATTGATATTAGCGAAGCACAGATTTCGCAATTGGGTGTGCGTTTACTGATTGATGGCAAGCAAGTACAGCACGGTGAAGTAAAGCATATGATGTACCCGCCTCTTATGGCGGTGCAAGAGCTGGCTACATTTATGGCTTTGCAGCCGGGCGATTGGCTGATGACTGGCACCCCTAAAGGCGTTGGGGAAGTGCACGCAGGGGCTGAGTTTACGGCGCAGCTGCTGCTCTCCCAAGAGGTGATAGTGAGCCAGAGCTGGCGCGCAAGAGATAACTTGACTGTATAAATAAACAGTATTAGGCTTGTGCCACCAAGTCGGAATTACCGAGTTTATGTACAACAAGTCTTTACCCCCAACCTATTATCATGATCACTTCTTGGAGTTGCTGCATTTTTTCCAGCATCAAGGCTGGCATTTATGCGGTGCCCATGAACAGCGCTTTATTGATAACTTTTTAGCCTTACCAAAAAATGCCCAGTGTGTTTTGGTGCGTGGCTTTAATCGCAAGTCTGATTTTCTTGAACAAAGCAGCTTGCATTATGACGAGATAGAGCAAGCGCCACTGGCGCTCGCCTTACTCAAGCGTCGAGGTTGGTTGCGTCATGTACACGAGGGGGAGTTTGAACAATGGTTGGTGGCATTAACCAAAGCTGAGCTAGTCGCACTTTGTCGTGAACTGGGACTACCCGGGGTGGCGTTGTCTAAGCGTAAAGAGCAATGGTTGGGCTATTGCCAAACCCACGTGAGCTTTGCCAAAGCTTGCCACAGCCATGTATTTCTCAGTTATGTAGTCCATGCCTATAACCCGGTTTTAGCTTATTTATGTTTTATCTTTTTTGGTCGCCTACAAGCTGGGCTGGGTCATTTTTCGTTGCGTGATTTAGGGATTATGCGCACCCAACAAGGCAAGGTCATCCCGCGCTTTGACACCTTAGAAGGGGCTAAAAGTGCGTTCACTTATGCGCAATTACGGGCCCAGGTTAGCGAGTTGAGCGAGCAGCAGCTGGTGCATTATGGCGAGCAAGTAACGCAGCTACCAAGCGCTATAGGTGCGCTGGCAGAGCGCTATTCGCATGAGTATCTCTATCGTTTAGGTAAAGCCTTACTCGCGGAACCGCCACATCAAGATTTAGCATTATCAGTGCTAGCACACAGTGAGGATAATCGCGCCATTGAATTGCTGCTGCGTCAGCGCTTTAAAAAAGGGCACAGGCAATGGGTTGAGCAGCGTTTATGCGCATTGATTGACGATCCGCCTAGCGATGAGGTATTTGTATTCGCCGAGGATTTTTACGCTTTAAAATATCAAGGTAAACGCACCAGCGTACTGAGCGACCTGCTGGCTGAGAAAGAACCGTTGGCTATAGATGAGGCGTATCGCCATCGAGTCGAGCAGGGGGTGATAGATTTATATACCCAACGCGGCGAACAAGCGCTGCATAGCGAAAATCAGTTGTGGCAACACTTATTTGCGCTCTGTTTTTGGCACTTACTGTTTGATGGCGAGCAGACTGGCAGGGGGAGTGAGTTTGATGTTTTTCCTGCAAGCTTACGTGACGGCCAGTTTTATCACTATTATCAGCAGCAAATACGTGAACTGTTCGCAGAACATAACAGTAAAGGGGCGCTAATCAATCACATCAGCGCGGCGGCCAGTCGCTACTACCAACAGCCCAACGCATTTATTCGGTGGCACGAAGAAGTATTAGCGCCATTGGTGGCTCTCATCAATCATGCCCCCCTAAGCGCGGTTTATACGCAACTTGAAACCATGGCGAAAGACTTCCGCAGCGCCAAGGACGGTTATCCAGATTTGATGGTGATCACATCTGGCAAAGTGCGTTTTGAGGAAATAAAAGCGCCGGGTGATAGCTTGCGCCGTAACCAGCTGGTGGCGTTAAAACAATTGCAGCGTGCCGGGTTTGATGTCAGTGTGCAAACCGTACGCTGGCAGGTGAACAGTGAACAGCCTTATGTGATTGTTGATATAGAAACCACCGGTGGGCGCCATCACAGCCATCGGATCACCGAAGTCGCCGCTATCAAGGTGGTGGCTGGTAAGGAAGTTGCGCGTTGGCATTCGTTAGTTAACCCACAGCGTCACATACCGCGAGCAATTACCGAGCTTACCGGCATAGATAATGTGATGGTGGCCGATGCCCCTGTATTCGCAGAGTTGGCAGAATCGCTGTGGCAATTTATGCAAGGCTGTATTTTTGTCGCCCATAACGTTAACTTTGATTATGGCTTTTTAAAAGCAGAATTTGCCCGTACCGAACGCCACTTAAGTATGGCGAAGCTATGTACGGTGCGCTTGGGTCGCAGTTACTTGCCCGGACATGCATCATACTCTTTAGCACGTTTAAGTGCCGATTTAGATATCGTATTGTCGCGGCATCACCGCGCCATGAGTGACGCAGAAGCAACGGTGGCTATTTTTAATTTAATACAACAACAAAGGCAAGAATAACAATGGAATTATCAATGTGGTTAGCGCTGGTAGGAATATGCTTAATGGGGGCGATGTCTCCCGGGCCTAGCTTGGCTGTGGTGCTGAAGCATTGTCTAGCCAGTGGCCGCACGGCGGGTATTATCACCGCATTGAGCCATGGTTTTGGTGTGGGTGTGTATGCCTTAACAGCGGTGTTAGGGTTGGGCGCACTTATTCATCAGTGGCCGATGTTGTACACCGCGCTCATTTATGGAGGGGCGGCTTATCTCGTATACCTCGCTATTAACAGTTGGCGTAGTAGCGCAGGAAAGCTGACCATTGAGACAACCCGAGGGAGCTATAAAAAAGCCGCCACAGATGGCTTTGCTATCGCTTTTTTGAATCCTAAATTAGCCATTTTCTTTATCGCGTTATTTTCTCAATTCATCCCCGCAGAGCAAGTCAGTACCGTGCAAGGCGCTGTTATGGTGGCAACGCCTACCGTCATTGATGCGAGTTGGTATGTGATAGTGGCACTATTGTGTAGCCACGGTCGATTTTTACCTGTATTGGAGCGCAATCAAGTGTTGATCAACCGCTTACTCAGTGTTGCCTTTATGGGTCTTGCGTTGATGGTGGTTGCTCGTCAGTGGCTTTGAGCACGTGAGTTTTATAAACCGCATCAAAATCAGTGAAATAAGGGGCTAACCAAAAACGCTGTGACAGCACGTAATTGGTATTTTCCAAAACGACTTGTTTGAGCGCTTTGTTGATGGCCGAAATAGCTTGCTCAGCGAAGCCGTCTGCAGCGCTCGCGGAGCAGCCTACTGCGCCTCTGACTAAGTCTTGTGTGAGGTTGGTTTCTAAGGCGCGGATATTGCCGTATTTCTTAGCGAAATAGCGAGCCATATACGGGTAATCAAGGGTGTAGTCGATGATGCCATGTTGTAGCATTTCGGCAATTGCACCGCTTTCGCCATCGGCGCGATAACTCAATACCGCAGGGCGGGAGTGGGAGGTCTTCTGCAGTAACGCTTGCAGTTCGCCATTAAAACGTCGCGCAGCCACTTGGCCGTAAGTAAAAGAGTCATCGGCAAACAAACTCGCCAAGTTAATAGGCTGACCATGGACTTGTGTGAGTTGATCGCGCTTGTCTACCGTAGTGATAAGTGCAAAGGGAGGATACACCGCTGTGGGGATACTGAGCTTTGCAGTATGTGTATCTTTATTTCGGTGGATCATACACGGGAAGCACACCTTTTCGCCTTCATTCATATAGCGGTGAATACGCTTTTGCGGCAATAGCAGCTTTTCATGTTCAATACCTGGCATATTGGTGATGAGCTGGTTGAGCAACTCATCACATAGTCCTGCAAAGGGATACTCTGTAGTACGAGGTAAATGGAAGGGCGGAGTCTTGCTTTGCAGCCAAATGATTTTCTCTACCGTTTGTGCCTTGGTACTCCAAGCTGTACATAAAACCAAAGTGGCAACAAGTAGTTGTCGTGGCTTAAGCATAGTCTCTCCCTGTGCGGTAATGGTATTTATAAGGTGTTCTAGCTGAGTATAGAAATTTGTACGCATCTCGCCAATTATCTACATAATCTGGTAGAAAAATCAGTGGAACTTGTTAAGTACTAAAACTCACCTAAACTTTAAAGATAGTTAAAGTTTTAACCTACAAAGAGGTTACAGCGATGAGGCTTGAACGCTCCGGGCTTATCACTATGACGCTGGTCCTCTCCTTGCTGTTTACAGGGGCGGGGTTTTACACGCATTATCTTGTTACAACTGAAGAAGCTCAAAACTTAAAGCGAGTCCTTGATGAAGAGCTTTCCGATAAAGTAAACATGGTCAATGAGTCCATAGCGTTGGGCCGGGACGAAGTGGAGTACTTTGCCCAGTTACCAAGTACATTGGGGATTGTTAGAGCCTTGAACAATCAACAGGTAGACCCTAAAACGAAGATAAGTTTACTTGATTGGAAAGCTATACTCGCCAGCAATTTTAAAGCTTACATGCAAGAGCATAAGCACATCTTACAAATGCGTTTTGTTTTGACTGATCCAAACCATTCTGAGTTATTAAAAGTACAGTTAGAGGGAAAAAATATAGTTCGAGTCTCAGACTCTCAATTACAATCTAAAGCTGGTAGGGACTATATACACCGTACCATGGAGTTACAAAAAGGAGACACTTTTGTCTCTGAAATAGGTCTGAACCGGGAATTTGGAAAACTACAACAGCCTTATCAACCGACGTATCGAATCAGTCAGCTTGTTTTCGGTCCCGATGGCGTCGCACAGGGAATGATAATAATCAACTATGATGCAAAGCCTTTAATTGATTCGTTACAAAGCGATCTACCAAATTACCTTACTCTAATAGGCGTTGGCGCTCAAGAACAATTCTTTATTCACCCCAAAGATAATTGGGTATTCGCTAATGAGTTTGATCCGCTCTATGTAGCGGCTAAGCGGCAGTTTGCAGATACCAATAAACGGTTTTATGAGATGCCTATCTATTTGGATAAGGCTAGCTCTGAGAAAGTTTACTCGCAATCAGGAGAGGTGTTTCTAGGTAGTGAAATAGAGCCAATAGTCATCTCATTGCATTTATTTACACCGGTGAGCTACTTCGAAACAGTGATTCACGATAAATGGTTTGCGCGGTTGGGTATTCTGCTCTTCTTATACGCTTGTTCCTTAATTTTTATGTTGGCTTACTATCAGTACTTAAATAGACAGGTTCGTTTGTCTCGGTCAAACCATGAGTACTTTACTATTTTCCAGCGTACAAAAATGCCTATTTTGCTGGTAAATCATGAAGGCTTCGTCACGAACTGTAACTCCCCCGCATTGGAGCTTGTAAAGTGCTCACAACGCACTGCCAAATGTCAAAGTGTAATGACACTATTAAGGCTTGATAAAGAAACTAATGAAGCCTTAGAACAGGGCATCCGTCAAGGCCAAGCAATGGAGCTGAGTGTCAGGATGGTGGAGTTTGATAACCGTGAACGCTCAATTAACATTAGTTTAGTTCCTATTAGCGGACGACGTAATAGTAAGCACGCTTCTGTAGCCTTAATTTTGTATGATATTACCAAAGAACAAACTCTACGGCAGCAGCTTGAACAAGCTAACACATCGTTAGAGGCTAAAGTGGCAGAGCGCACCGAAGAGCTAGACGTTGCTCGCAAGGAGGCTGAGCTAGCTAACGAAGCGAAAAGCCTATTTGTAGCCAATATGAGCCACGAGCTGCGCACCCCCATGAATGGCGTATTTGGCATGCTCAATCTGATCAAAAAAGAGCCGTTAAGCGAGCAACAAAACCATTATCTGCAATTAGCGCAGGCCAGTGCTACGAATCTAACGGGTTTGATTAATAGCGTGCTTGATATCTCTAAAATTGAAGCAGGGAAGATGGAGCTTGAAGTACAAAGTGTCAATTTAGAGGTTGTGCTTAGTGAGTTACTACAATCCAACTCTATTCGCCCGAAAGAGAAGGGACTAATGCTGCTACTAGATAGTAGTGGTCTTACTCAGCCCAACTTCTTGGGCGATGTCACCCGTATTCGACAGATTTTTACTAATCTAATTGGTAATGCGATTAAGTTTACGCACAATGGTTATGTGTTAGTCTGCGTCAAAAGCAAGAAAGATGGAGCTGACTGCAGAATTGACTTCGTAGTTGAAGATTCGGGGGTGGGCATTGAACCTGATAAGATTGACGGCCTGTTCAACGCGTTCACTCAAGCCGATAATAGTATCACCAGAAAATATGGTGGTACAGGGCTGGGGCTTGCCATCACCAAACAACTGGTAATGTTGATGGGAGGAGAGATTCACGTAGAGAGTGAGCTTGGGAAAGGGTCGCGCTTTGTAGGTCATATTATGCTACGTAGTGCAAAAAGTCGTGCGGTTACTGCTAAGCCTTTGGCTGGGTCCTGCGCAGTTATCATCGATGAAGTAGCCATACGTAAACAGGTGCTCACGAATCATTTGCGCCAGTGGGGCGCTGAAGTAATCGACGCCGACTGGCATGATGTTGACCAACTCGCAGCTTCTGGTGATTTTCATCAGTTGTTATTGTTTGTCGACGCTACGAAACAAGGTCGAGAGGTGCAAGCGCATTTACATACCTTATTACATGCCCAGCACAGTGAAAAACTTAAAGTCATCGTCAATTGTAGTCAGTATCAAATGAATACGGCATTTGCTGAACAATATGACAATGTTGAGTGCCTCTCACCACCCATTTCTGCTGTGGTGTTGGCCCATATTTTGTTTTCAGCCGAAGGAGCGGAGCAGCCACTGTGTGATAGCCCACCGGTCACCGCACTCGACTTTCATTCGGTTTCAGGTGCAAAAGTGCTAGTGGTAGACGATAACGCTATTAACCAAGTGGTTGTGACCGGTGTCTTTAAAGATTTACCCATTACCCTAGTCAGTTGTGGGGATGGCAAACAAGCGTTGGATATTCTCAATGCTGATCCGCACTTTGACGTCATTTTAATGGATTGCCAAATGCCGGTGATGGATGGCTACAGTGCCAGTTTAGCGATTCGTCGAGGGGATGCGGGTGAGCAGTACACCGGCATTGCGATTGTCGCGATGACTGCCAACGCCATGGCAGGGGATCGTGAACGCTGCTTGCAAGCCGGTATGAGTGATTACATCACCAAACCTGTTGATGCTGACCAGCTGTTAGAGAAAGTGTATTACTGGCTCAGCGTAGCCAATGTGAAAAAGCGCACGCAAATAGATGTGAAATCAGAAAAGTAGCCTATTACAGGCTACTTCCACATTAAAAGGGAGCGGGATAGGCTTTTAACACTGAGTCGATTTGCGCCAGTGCTTCGTCCTCAAGCTGGATATCAAATGCAGCAATGTTTTCCTCAAGTTGCGCCACAGTGGTTGCACCAATGATTGTGGAGGTAACCCCTTGCACTTGGTTACACCACGCCAGGGCCAGTTGTGCCGCCGTCATATTGTGCTCTTTCGCGATAGCCTGATATTTAGCAACGGCTTCTTGCGCAAGGTGAGTATCGCGGAACAAGCCGTTACGCTGGGCAATGGTCCAACGTGAGCCTTGTGGCCGGGCTCCTCCTAAGTATTTACCACTGAGCATGCCGCCCGCTAAAGGTGACCAAGGCAAATAAGCGATGTCCTCATGGTGACACTGCTCAAGCAGATAAGGCCAATCTTTGGCATGCACTAAACTGAACTCATTTTGCATCGATACCATGGCCGGAAGCGAATACTGTTTCGCTAAATCAAGGTACTGATTTAAGCCCCAAGGCGTTTCATTTGAAAGCCCGCAGTGGCGAATTTTACCGGCACGAACACACGCATCTAAACCCTCTAAAATAGCGTGCATTTGCGCCCGCTGCGAACTTTTATCTATTTGCTGCAAATCCACCATGCCTGGCCACTGTTTACCAAAATGTGGCGAGGTGCGGTTAGGCCAATGAATTTGATACAGATCGATATGGTCGCTCTGTAAACGTTGCAACGAACCATCAACGGCACTGATGACTGACTCTTTGGTGATGTCACCACCGTCACGGACCCAAGCTAGGCCATTCCCGGCCACTTTGGTCGCAATAACCACATCCTTACGCTTGTCGCTATGGCGGCTTAGCCAATCACCAATAATGGCCTCGGTTTTACCATAGGTTTCCGGCGTCGGGGGAACTGCATACATCTCTGCAGTATCAATAAAGTTAACGCCTTGAGCCAGTGCGTAGTTGAGTTGCTCATCGGCATCTTGCTGAGTGTTTTGCCTACCCCACGTCATACTCCCTAGGCACACTCGCGATACGTTTAAACCACTGTGACCAAGTTTTGTATAGTGCATTGAGTTATCCTTTTTCATTCGCATGCAGGAATGTACGTAAGGTATCACTCAATGGTGCTTTTTGCGATGTCTTGAAATCGAACATCACCACTCGAGCTTGACCCTCGGTAACAATGGCTTTCTGGGCACAAGAAAACACCGTGTAGTGAGTCATAAAGCCCGCTTCGGCAATCTCGCTAACGCTGACTCCAATGAGTAAGGTGTCGGGGAAGGTAACCGGGCGCTTGTATTTACAATAGTTGTCAGCCAGTACGGGGCCTATCTTCTCTGCCTCGAGGCGATCAAACAGCCCCGCTTGCGCAAAGAAATCAATACGCGCTATCTCAAAGTACTTAAAATACATACTGTTATTGACGTGCTGTAGCGCATCCATATCACCCCAGGCCACTTTAATTTCACAGGCGTGCGGAAAGCGTTCTAAAAACTGTTGTTTATCTGGCATGAGTAAATCCTTAGAGTTTTTACTCAGACTAGCACGACAGCTTGTGCAAACAAATAACAAGCGACAAGTGTTTTATTGGTAGTAGATAGAACAAAAATTGGAGTAGCTTGATAAGTACTTTTGCTACTAAAGGGTGAGAGGTTGGTCGCTATATATCGCAGGAGCGATTGAACTTAGTTAAGGGTAATAAACAAGGCAGCAGGCTGCTTTGAGCAGCCTGCCAGAGGTTATCAGTGACTCAGCGTGTTAGCGCATAGTAACAAACTCTTCTGAGCCGGTGGGGTGAATAGCAACCACAGCATCAAAATCGGCTTTGGTCGCGCCCATTTTCATTGCTACCGCAAAACCTTGGATCATCTCATCAACGGTGAAGCCAATACCATGCAAGCCGACCACTTTTTCGTCACTGCCAGCGCATACTAATTTCATTGCGCATGGTTGGCGGTGTTGGGTGACGGCGGTATACATTGCTGCAAATGTAGAGCTGTACACTTTGATATTTTCTTCGCCATATTGGTTGATGGCCTCTTGCTCGGTGAGACCAATAGTACCGATAGGTGGGTGGCTAAATACCACGGTCGGAACCAGGTCATAATCCATTTTCGCATTGGGCATTTCTGGGTTGAAAAGGCGCTCAGAGAGTAAGCGGCCTGCTTTAACTGCAACCGGTGTGAGTTCAATGCCATTTTCGATAATGTCGCCAACGGCATAAACGTTTTTGGCAGTGGTATTTTGGTACTCATCGACCTTCACATAACCACTTTCGTTCACCTCTACACCCGCAGCAGCAACGTTAATAGCATCGGTGGTAGGCGTGCGGCCAATGGCCCAAATCACTTCATCGACATTTTGACTGTGGCCATTTTCAAAGTGAATGGTGAGGCTGCCATCGCTTTCTTTCACCACCTCTTTAGGTGAGCATTCGGTATGTAGGGTTGGCCCTTCTTTTTCCATGACCTCCACCAACGTCTCTACCAGCATGTTGTCGAAATTGCGCAGCGGCGCATGACGGCGCACAAATAGGTGCGTTTCTGTGCCTAGGGCATGCAGTACACCGGCAATTTCTACGGCAATGTAACCAGCACCCACAACCGCAACGCGTTTGGGCTGCTCGGTGAGTTCAAAGAAGCCGTTCGAATCAATGCCATACTCAGCACCAGGAATATTTGGAATAATAGGGCGTCCGCCCACGGCAATGAGGATATGATCGGCACTGTAGTGCTCGCCATTCACCTCTACGGTATTGCTATCAACAAACTTAGCAAAACCATTAATCACGGTTACCCCGTTGCTGGCTAAGTACTTGTTGTAGCCTTGGTGAATACGGCCAATATAGGCCTCACGGCTTTCTACCAGCTTACTCCAACTGAAACTCTTTAGTTCAACATCAAAACCATAATCTGGGGCGTATAGCTTAATTGCTTCTGCAACTTGGGCACCATGCCACATCGCTTTTTTAGGCACGCATCCTACATTCACACAAGTGCCACCTAAGTGAGTCGCCTCAATTAACGCGACGTTAGCACCACGCATGGCCGCTCTATTTGCCGAGCCAATGCCGCCACTACCACCGCCAATACAAATATAATCAAAATGTTGAGCCATAATTTCTTTATTCCTATGAACTGATGTTGTCATCACTATATTGCCATACCTTAGCAGAAATAAGGCGGTGGATCTGCACTTGCATTTTCCATCATCGCCCCAAGAATGTAGGTATTAAATGAATAATGAGAGATTACTATGACCAACCCGTTGATTGGCCTCGAGGGCTTACCGCCATTTTCAAAGATCAAACCCGAGCATGTGGTGCCAGCCGTGGAGCACGGTATTGAGCAGTGCAAGAAAACCATTGAACAAGTGCTTGCTGGCAAAGACTTTACTTGGCAAGGGTTAGTGATGCCGCTGGAGGAAGCGGATGACAAGCTAAGCCGACTGTTCTCGCCCGTGTCTCATATGCACTCGGTGGTAAACTCTCAAGCTCTGCGTGAGGTGTATGACCAAGTATTACCTAAATTAAGTGAATACAGCACCTATGTGGGTCAGCACCAAGGGTTGTTTGATGCATACACTGCTTTAGCGCAAAGCGATGAATACGCGCAGCTGTCAAGGGCACAACAAAAAGTCATTGATAATGCCTTACGAGATTTTAAGCTCTCTGGCATCGCGTTGAATGCCAGTGATAAAAAGCGCTATGGCGAAATATCCAGCCGCTTAAGTGAGCTTGCCGCTAAGTTTGGTAATAATGTGATGGATGCCACACTGGCATGGCAAAAACATATTACCGATGAGCAAGAGCTCGCGGGCTTACCTGAATCAGCAAAGGCTTTGGCGGCGCAAACAGCGCAGAGCAAAGAGTTAGAAGGGTGGTTGTTTACATTAGATATTCCTTCTTACTTGCCAATTATGACCCACGCCGATAACCGTGAACTTCGCCAAGAGGCCTACACCGCGTTCGTTACTCGTGCGTCCGATCAGGGCCCTAATGCCGGTGAATACGACAACAGCGCTATCATGGATGAGGAATTGGCACTGCGTCATGAATTGGCGCAGTTATTGGGTTTTGAAAACTATGCGCAAATGTCGTTAGCCACTAAAATGGCAGACTCCACTGAGCAAGTGTTTGGCTTCTTAAATGACTTGGCGGAAAAGTCGAGACCACAAGCGCAAAAAGAGCTAGAGGAGCTGTGTGCCTATGCCAAAGAAAAACACGATATTGATCAGCTCGAAGCGTGGGACTATGCCTACTACAGTGAAAAGCTAAAGCAAGAAAAGTACGCCATCAGCGACGAACAATTACGCCCATACTTCCCTGAAGATAAAGTCCTTAGTGGTCTATTTAAAACAGTTGAGCAACTGTTTGGTGTGCGTGTTGAAGAGCAGCAAGATATCGATACATATCATGACGATGTGCGTTTCTTCGCCATTTATGATGGCAATAACACGCTGCGCGGGCGTTTTTACCTTGATTTGTATGCCCGTGAGCACAAGCGTGGTGGCGCTTGGATGGACGACTGCATGGGCCGAAAAGTACGCTTGGGTGGGCAATTGCAAACCCCAGTCGCCTATTTAGTGTGTAACTTTAATCGCCCAATAGGGGATAAGCCGGCACTGTTTACCCATGATGAAGTGGTCACCTTGTTCCATGAGTTTGGCCATGGTCTGCACCATATGTTGACTCAAGTGGATGCCGCTGCCGTTGCCGGTATAAACGGCGTGGCTTGGGATGCGGTGGAATTACCAAGCCAGTTCTTAGAAAACTGGTGCTATGAGAAAGAGGCACTTGCCTTTATCTCTGGCCACTATGAAAGTGGCGAGCCCTTACCGCAAGAGCTGCTATCAAAACTACTCGCGGCAAAGAACTACCAATCCGCTATGCAGATGGTTCGCCAGCTCGAGTTTTCGTTATTTGATTTTCATATTCACGCCGATTACAACCCCACTGCGGGCAGTGAAATTCAAATCATACTCGATAAGGTGCGCCAGCAGGTGGCCGTTATTCAGCCGCCGAGTTTCAACCGTTTCCAGCATGGTTTTGCGCATATTTTTGCCGGCGGTTACAGCGCGGGTTACTATTCTTATAAGTGGGCAGAAGTGCTCTCGGCCGATGCCTTTTCTAAATTTGAAGAAGAGGGCATTTTTAATAGCGATACCGGCCGTGCCTTTTTAACCAATATCTTGGAAAAAGGCGGCTCTGAAGAGCCAGCGGTGCTGTTTGAGCGTTTTCGTGGCCGTGCGCCAACCGTTGACGCATTGCTTAGGCACAGTGGCATCGCGGCTTAAGCCATACAACTGACAGCGCCTGCGGGCGCTGTTTGCTTTTCCTCCCCTATAAAACTCTCACTTTCTCTCGCAAAATCAGTCACTCATACTATGCTAATAGTAACTTTTCTAAGTATGCGAGTGGCCAATGGCGAAAATAGTGCTGACCATCGACGATGACAAAGTGATTCACCATCTAGTGGAAGAAGCGTTATCTGGGGTTGCTCAGGTGATCCACGCAAAAAACGGCGAACAAGGCATACGTCAAGCGCAAAAGCACCAGCCTGATATCATTTTGCTTGATGTTGAAATGCCCAAAATGGATGGTTATGCGGTATGTAAAGAACTTAAAAATAATGAGCTTACGCAAGGCATTCCCATACTATTTTTATCCGGTCGTGCAGATTTAGAAGAACGCATTCGCGGTTATAATGCCGGTGCTGATGACTACATCATTAAACCTTTTGCCAGTGACGAGCTGGCAGCGCGTATTGATGTCTTGTACCAATACAAACAGCGCTCTAAGGAGTTAGAACACGAAGTTAATCGCGCTCAAAGTACCGCTGAAATGGCCATGACCGACTCGGGAGATATGGGACGTGTTATGCGCTTTGTCAGTCAGTCGTTTGCTACCCATGACTTAGCGAGCTTATCGCGCAACTTTTTGGCCTTTTTTGAGCCAATGCGGCTCGACGTCGTGGTGGCGTTTTGGCACGAGGATGAGCATCAGTTCTTTGCTAACCATGGCGCAGAGTGTCCGCTAGAGCAGGAGCTACTGTTGCAACAGCGCCACGGCGAGCGCTTCGTTGATTTTGACGACAACACCATTATCAATTACCCCAAAGTGTCATTATTAATAAAAAATATGCCCATTGATGACAGTGCATTGTATGGGCGCTATAAAGATTTATTCCCACACTTATTAGAGGCCACGAACGCGAAGTTACAGGATATGGAAAACAGTGACCAAGCGCTGCGCTGCGCAGCATTATTTGGTGAAGCGTTTATGGCGTTTGAAAGCCAGTTAATGAACAAGCTTGAGGCCCATGGTGAAAAAGAGTTATTGCGCCTGGTTGCCACTCAAGGAGCGCAGTTACAAAGTATTCGCAATGAGCTAATTCATTATATTGAGCAGTTCGCCCAACCCCCTTCAGAACAACAGTGCAGCAGTCAAACGGATGTTGAGCTGTTTTAGGCGGGAATTTAGTCCCTGCGAATAACGAACTTTTGTTATTATGGGTGCCTTGGTGATTTCTTGGAGCGAGCTGTGCAAATCTATTGCCGAATTCCGCAGGCACAAGGCTATGTTGATACCCTAGCAACACGTTTTCAACTAGCAGAGTATAACGACAACGACACTTTTTATCTTCAGTACGATGAACACGGCTTATCTTTGGTGAAACGGGATGAGCCAAAACTCGCGCCTATTCGTGTTGATTTCGTCAGCGGCGGCGCTGCGCACCGTCGTAAATTCGGTGGCGGCAAAGGCCAAGCGATTGCCAAAGCAGTGGGGCTAAACAAAGGCGCAATTCCCCATGTTCTTGATGCCACCGCAGGGCTAGGAAGAGACGCTTTTGTGCTGGCATCGCTTGGATGCACGGTGACTCTATTTGAACGTCACCCTGTGGTTGCTGCATTACTTGCCGATGGCCTAGAGCGGGCTTACATGGATAGCGAAATTGGCCCTTGGATGAGTGAGCGTATGCGCTTAGAGCATGGCGCGTCGCAGCAGTTATTATCCATTGTCAGTAGTGAGCAGCCTGTTGATGTCGTGTACCTTGATCCTATGTTCCCGCACCGAGAAAAGTCGGCTTTGGTAAAAAAGGAGATGCGCGTATTTCAAACCTTAGTGGGGGATGATCAAGACGCGGATGCGTTATTAGCACCGGCTCTTTCATTAGCGACAAAACGGGTTGTGGTAAAGCGCCCTGACTACGCCCCGTTTTTAGAAGGTAAAACGCCTAGCACACAAATAAAAACCAAGAAAAACCGCTTTGATGTGTATGTGAATGCGGCCATGAAATAAACCAAGTCGGTGGCGCCTTCAATGCCCCTATATGTGTTTTTTAATACAACTGTCATAAATAAGTAATACGCTATCCCCACTAGCATTGGTGGGGTTTTTTATGCGTGTTTCTACTTTTACTCGTTTGGTAGCACTGTTGCTCTCAACAGCCAGTTTGGTGCTTGTTGCTGTACTTTGGTGGGCATCTAAAACCTTAGTCTCTTTGGAGCAACAAAACACCCACTATGGCGCTCTTAAAAATGACATTATCATCGGCTTATCGGGTGATATCGAAGACTACTTAAGCACTGGAGATGCGCAAAATCTGGTAGACGCCAAACAGCGTATCGAAACTATTCAAAATCAATACTTACCCTCACTGTCGGCGCAATTGCAGCACCAGCTCAATACCCGTTTGCAAGTACTGCTCGATGGCATTGACGGCGATTACCGCGCTCTGGGTAAGCTCTCTGGAAATGAAACCGCGTTATTAGATAACGCACTTCGGCAAATGGCGGGCTCGGCAACCTCGTTAATTAATTATGCCCAACAAGCACCGCAAGATAAGCGCGGCAGTGCCTCAAGGTACATTGAGTTGGCGGGAGATTATTACCAAGGCGTACTTGACTTAAGCCTTGCAACTCAAGCGTTGTACCAAGGTTATAGCGCCGACAAGCAGGTAGCGGTTGAACAAGCAGTAAAACAGCTGAATGCTTTAGCGGCAGAGATTGAAAATACCGAAAACCTCGGGGTGATGAGTGAAGTAGATGAAGACGAGCTGTTCTTTGGTGCTGAGCCTGAAGACCTCGCCGGCGATATCAAAGCGGAGATCCGCAGCTGGCCAAAACGTTATCCGCGCGATTTGCAAAGTACCATTGAACAAGGTCAAATTCACCAGCAGGGCATAATGCAACTGCGTACAGAAGTAAGCAGTGTCGTTGATGTAGTTATTGATGCTGAACAGCAGCTGCGCGCGGCTCAGAATGTTCTCAAGCAACGCCTTTTAGTGGTATTTGGCATTGCCATTGGTTTGTTATTTATTTTGGCTGCAGCGGTATATTGGTTGCAGCGCTCGCAAGTGCTGAACCCACTGCGCCAATTGCGCGACGGCTTCGCCACACTCATAGAAAGCAACGAACTTAATCCCATAGTAAGTAAAAATAGCGAAACGGAAGTAGGCGAAATTGCAGATTACTTTAACCAGCTTATTGAGCGCCAACGCAATGAAGTGCGTGAGCGCCAAGAGATGCTGCGGGTCATTAATGAATTTATGAGTGACATGAGTGATAACCTGCAGCATATTCGCAGTGGCGCTGAGCAAACCTCAGCACATGCGTCGCACAGTCAAACCTTACTCGGTGAAGTGCAACGTATTGGTGATGATGTCAATGAGGTGAACAGCCAAGTGGCTGATAACGCCCAGCATACGCTGACCACCATGGCGCAAAGCTTAGGGTTCGCCGATGCTATGCTAGCGGCTTCGTCGACCACCGAGCAACGTATTGAGCAAGGCATGCAAAGTCTTAATCAGTTACTCGCTGGTGTTGAAGATGTCTCCAAGGTGTTGGATGTGATCAATACCATTGCCGAGCAAACCAATTTGCTGGCGCTTAATGCTGCTATCGAGTCGGCTCGTGCTGGTGAACATGGCCGAGGGTTTGCTGTCGTGGCCGATGAGGTGCGTAAACTGGCGCAGCAAACACAAGCTTCTTTGGGCGATATTCACGCCCAACTCAATAGTTTAAGTGCTAATTCGCAGCGCGTGTCACAACACATTGGCGAGTTGGCAACGCAAGCGCAAGCACAAACAGACAACGCCGAAGAACTTAAGCGTAACGCCGAAGATATCTCTCAAAGCGCAGAGCATGCTAACCAAGTGGCGGCACAAGCAACCGACTATGCGCATCGCCAGCGTGATATGCTGATTGAATTCGAGCGCTCCATGCAAGATATGCAAACGCAAATTAGCGCATCGGATACCCGGGTTAAAGATATTCACCTGAGCCTGCAGCAACAAATGCAAAGTATTCGTGCTAGCCTAGGGCTTGATAATCAATCGGTTTAACCCCGTTTAAAAGAGGAAATAAATAATGATAGCCCAAGGCCAAGCGCTCCCTTCTGCCACTTTTTCCCTCCTTGATAAGCAAGGAATGACCCACCCCAGCACAGAGCAGCTTTTTGCTGGCAAAAAGGTTGTGCTTTTTGCTCTGCCTGGCGCGTTTACCCCCACTTGCTCGGCAAAGCACCTTCCTGGCTTTATTGCTCATCAAGCGCAGTTTAGCAGCAAAGGTGTAGACAGCATCATCTGTTTATCGGTGAATGATGCCTTTGTCATGAAAGCCTGGGGTGAGCAGCAAGGTGCGCAGGGGATCACCATGCTAGCTGATGGTGATGCCAGTTTCACCAAAGCCATTGGCTTGGACAAAGACACCGCTGGTTTTGGTGGCATACGCTCGAAACGTTATGCCATGGTGGTTGATGATGGGGTCGTGACGCAGTTATTTGTTGAGCAAGATAAACAATTTGGCGTTTCAAGTGCAGAGCAGGTTCTGGCGAATCTGTAAAACACGCGAGAATGCATAAAAAAGGGCCGCAATTGCGGCCCTTGGTGTTTTCGTAGGGTTGTTTACGGGTTGTACTGTGCGTTTAGCGTAACTCCAGAGAAGGTCTGGTACGCATTAATGCTAATGTGCCAAGTACCTGCTTGTGGGTTGCTGAAACTACAGCTTTCATTGTTTCCTGATTTATAAGGACGGCAATCGTAGCTGCTGCTTGTTGGTTGTGAGCCAAAGCGCACGAAAAGGTCACCGTCACCTGTGCCACCCGACATATCAATGTCAAGTGTGCTCATACCTGCAGGTACTTCTAGGGTGTAATGTTTCCATTGGCCAGAGCTTGCAGAGATGTCTGTAACGCTGCCGCCGCCACCTTCGCCAGTGCTGCCACCTGAGGTAGTTAGCTCACCTAGTAGGCTGGCATTGTTGTAGCTGCTATAACCACGTAGCATCACGTAGTAAGTGCCTGCTGCAGGGTTATCAATGCTACATACTTCGTTGTTACCACTTTCGTATGGACGACAGTCATAGCTTGAAGTTGTTGGGGCGCTACCTGCTTTCACATACATGTCGAGGTCACCGCTGCCACCGCTGGTGGTGAAGGTCACGTTCGACGCGCCTGAAGGAACGGTCATTGTGAAGGTGGTTTCAGAACCTTGCGCACCACTTAGGCCTGTTTCTGCTTGGCCAGGAGTAAGCTCATTATCGCCACTTGGTGGTGGTGTCGTGGTGCCACCTGCTTCGGCAACCGCTGCTGCTGCATCGATGATACCGGTACCGCAGTTATTACACGTTGCACCAAAAGACTTGGTGGTTGCTTTAAGAATATTTTCAATTTCGTCTGGCGTAGCAGCAGGTTTTGCTTCTTTGATCAAGGCAGCAACACCGGCAACATGCGGCGCAGCCATTGAAGTACCTTGAGAGTAGGCGTAGTTGTCGCTACCCGGTGAAGTTGAACCGCTGTTTAGGGTTGAAAGAATCCCTTCAGGGTCGTTTGCAAAGCTTTGTGCACCACCAGGAGCAGCAACATCGATGTTGCTGCCGTAGTTTGAATAGTATGCACGACCACCGTCACGGCCTACCGCAGCGACGTTGATAACGCCGTTACAGTTACCTGGGTTGTAGTTGGCAGAGTTATCGTTATCGTTACCAGCTGCCACTACAATGGCCGTGCCGTTAGCGCGTGCTTGGTTAATCGCATTTTGCGTAGTTGAGCTACACGAGCCTGAACCACCTAAGCTCATGTTGATAACATCAGCGGGGTTCGCGTTTGCAGGCACACCCGATACACTGCCACCAGACGCCCATACGATTGCATCAGCAATATCAGACGTTAAACCACCACATTTACCAAGAACACGAACCGGAACGATATTGGCGTCATAAGCAACACCCGTTACACCTTCACCATTATTGGCAACGGCTGCAACCGTTCCTGCCACGTGTGTACCGTGCCAACTAGAACCTTGCGCGCCATGAGTGTAGCCACATTCGTTTGCGGTGATTGCATCACCTGGATCGCGTGCATCATTGTCACGACCGCCGCCATCGTTAGCAACAAAGGTGTCGGAGATCATGTCATAACCAGCAAGAAGGTTAGCAGCTAAATCGGCATGCGGGCGATAACCTGTATCAAGCACGGCCACAGTGACACCCGCGCCTGTTGCGCTATCCCATGCACTAGGCAAGTTAATGCCAGCTGTTTGCTCGAAGTAATGCCACTGATCGCTGTAGCGCGGATCGCTCGGCGTAGCAAATGGTTGTAGCATTTGGTCAATTTCGATGTATTCGATTTCACCGCTCGACGCCATGCTTTGCATAAACTGCTGAGCTTCTTGGGCGCTTAACTTTTTGTCTGCACGAATAACGTGGTGGTCTTGCATGGCCATTTCACGCACGTATTGAGCGCGAGCTAGGCCTTTATTCTTAAAGTTGTTTACAAACTTTTGCGCACGAAGATTGGCATTTGCCGCTGTAGCAGGGCTGTTAACACCGAATTCAGGTACATTTTTGTATTTTATGATGAATTGAGTACCTAGGGACGATTGGCCTTGCAGTTTGGCTTGTGTTTGCGCCATGGTTGCTTGGGCTGGTACAGAAACTTCTTGAAGATCATTTGCTAAGGCTGAAGTGGTGCTTAGCGCCATTGGAATTGCCAAGGCTAAAACGGTTTTCTTGACGCTCAATGAGCGAGGGGTTTTTGTGGTTGTCATAAGGTATCCCTTTTGTTGAATTTTTACATTTGATCTGGATCAAATGAGGGGACAATCGTAAAGATACTGTGAATATTGTTAAAATAATATTTTGAAATAAAACTGGTACAAAAAGTTATATCAAGCCGTATAAGTGGGTAAAGTTGCTGTCGCTGAGTTGTATTCAGCTGTTATAATGCCGCTTTATGTTGATGTGGGTTTAAGTGATGCAACAAGTCGATGTACTGGTTATAGGCGCTGGCGCTACGGGGCTTATGTGCGCTGCACAAGCAGGGTATCGTGGGCGCAATGTGGTGGTCGTCGACATGGGCAAAAAGCCCGGACGTAAGATTCTTATCAGCGGCGGCGGGCGTTGCAACTTTACCAACGAGCATGCCAGTCCTCATAACTATTTATGCAATAATCCCCACTTCGTTAAATCCTGTCTCAGTCGCTACACTCAGCATGATTTTATCGACCTAGTCGAGCGCCATGGCCTGGCATATCACCATAAAACCTTAGGGCAGTTATTTTGCGATAACAGTGCGCAAGATATTGTCGATATCCTTATGACCGAATGTCAGTGGGCGGGCGTTCATGTGCAGCTGCGCAGTGAAGTCATCAGTGTCGAAAAAGCGCAGCAGGGCTATGTGGTCACCACCAGTACGCAAACTTATGCGTGTGAATCTCTGGTCGTAGCATCTGGCGGCCTAACCATGCCGAAACTAGGCGCGACACCAATAGGCTATAAAATTGCTGAACAATTCGGCTTAAAGGTGTTACCGACTATGGCAGCCTTAGTGCCTTTTACGTTGCACCAGCACGATAAAGACCGCTTTGATGGTCTCTCTGGGATTAGTGTGGAGTGTGAAGTGAGCAGTGAGTGCAACACGCAGTTTCGAGAAAATATACTCTTTACCCATCGCGGTTTGTCGGGCCCCGCTATTTTACAAATAAGCTCGTTTTGGCGTGCCGGCCAAGCGGTGACTATTAACCTTTTACCCGATCTGAGTGTTGAGCAATGGTTAGATCAGCAGCGTCAAGATAACCCGCAGAAGTCGCTAAAAAATGCCTTGGCCACCATCTTACCGAAGCGATTTGTGGAGATGTTACACGAGACGAATGCCATTGCTGATTGTAATGTAAACCAGTTAAGCCACAGCCAGATAAACGAGTTAGGCAACTACCTTCACCGCTGGCAGATTAAGCCCAATGGCACCGAAGGTTATCGCACCGCCGAAGTGACCCTAGGCGGAGTGGACACCGATGAGCTTAGCTCGAAAACCTTCGAAGCAAAGCAAAGCCCAGGGCTTTACTTTATCGGCGAAGTTACCGACGTCACCGGCTGGCTCGGCGGCTATAATTTCCAATATGCGTGGAGCTGCGGCTGGGCCTGCGGCCAGGCGTGTTGATAACTCTCACTCACGCCTCGCTGCTACACCCCAACCTTAAACGGGCCCTCACGTATGGGTGGGCGGATTTTTTGCCCGAGCAAACACAATACGCGGCGCATCCCACAGCGAGGGCAGTAAGATAATAGAGACCGGCACGGCGGTGACCACTATAAACGCTTGCAGTTTGTCGATACCGCCAGAGCCTATGATGATTAAAATACTACCCATCAAGCCCATAGCTATCCCCCAAAATACTCGAATAGGCACGGCGGGGTGCTCTGAACGAGAGGTCGATACCGATAATACATAGGTCATCGAATCCCCGGTGGTGGCGACAAAGGTCAGGGTTAGAATTAAAAACAGTAAAGACACTAACCCGCCTAGCGGCAAGGCCTGAGTGATGGCAATTAATGCTGCGGGAAGGTTAAAACCAGCAAACGCTTTGGAAATAGTATCGGCTTGTTCTAGTTCGAGGCTTAACCCGGTGCCACCGACGATGGTAAACCAGAACATGGTAATAAGCGGAGCCACGATACACAGCATAATAATAATGGCGCGAATAGAGCGGCCACGACTAATGCGCGCGATAAAAATGGCCATCATCGGGCCGTATCCTAAAAACCAACCCCAAAAGAACACTGTCCACCAACCAAGCCAGCCGGCATCATTAAATAGTCCTGCCTCGCCCCGGTATAAAGCCATATCAAAAAAGTGGCTTAAATGGGTGATAAGGCCGCTAAAAAAGCTCGTGAAAATGAATGAGGTGGCTCCCGCAACTAATATAAATGCCAGTAACACCAGCGCAAGTAACATGTTCAAACGACTGAGTATCTGAATGCCTTTGGTAACCCCAGAGACGGCCGACATCACGAAAATAAAAGTCAGCACGCCTATCACGCTTACTTGGGTGAGCGTGGTATCGGGAATGGCAAATAACGCATTCAAGCCATAGCTTACCTGTAAGCCTAAAAAGCCGATTGGCCCCACGGTACCGGCTACTACAGCCACAATACACACGGCATCGGCGATAACGGCAATGGGCCCACTCAGGGCTTTTTCTTTAAATACCGGGTAGAGCAAAGTACGTGGTGCTAAAGGCAAGCCTTTATCATAGTGATAATGCATCAGCATAATGGTGGTTAAACTGCCGAGTATGGCCCAAGCCAGAAAGCCCCAATGCAAGTATGATTGGGCCAAAGCGTAGGGCACCGCCTCTTGGGTTGCCGCCGCGACGTGGTCAAACTGGGGCGGCATGGATAAAAAGTGAGCCATGGGCTCTCCAGCAGCCCAAAATACGCCACCGCCCGCGAGCAGAGTGCACATAATCATGGCTCCCCATTGGAATAACGAAAATTCCGGAGCGACTAAGTTGCCAATACGCTGTTTGGCTGCGGGCAACATCGCAGTGGCGATGGCAATGATAAAGGTGGCTAATAACAACAATTGCCAGTACAAGCCAAAATACCTAGCCGACCAAGCAAAGCTGGCATCAACCCACTGCGATAGGGTCTTGAGGTCGAACAGGGCAAAAAGGCAAAAGCAGATGATGAATCCGGCGCTGAGTAAAAATAGAGGTGCGTCGACACCGAGGCGGTTGAATTTAGTGTTGGTTAAATTGATTGTGCTTCCCCAATTACGCGTTTAGCAAAGGTTCATTGCCCTTTGTCACGCTTAGGTGGGTAACAAAAACCAATGGTGTATAGCCCTTATTATAACGTGGCACAGAAACATCATGCCAATGTTTGCTGCAATTGCTGTTGCGCTGTCTCGCTTTATGGTTATCGCAGCATAATGCTATTTAGCTCAAATAATGCTCGGCTTAGATTGCAGCTGCTATAGTGAAGGCGACGTAAAACCATAATAAAAAGGTAAATTTATGAAGCTAAACAGGATATTAGCAAGTGCTGCATGGGGCTGTGCAGTGTTTGCGGCCAGTGCCCATGCCACTGTGCTAATGCAGCCCACGTCGGTGCCCGGTGGCGACTATCCCGCGTTACATCAAGGGCAATATGCGGCAAATATCACCCCGGCTAAAGAGGTGCTTGGTTTTGACGTGGGTCAGCGCACCGCCACGCCAGCGCAAATTACTGAGCTGGTAAATAAGTGGGCCGAGCAAAGTGATAAAGCACAAATCGTTGAGTACGCCCGCAGTTATGAAGGGCGCCCGTTGCATTATTTAATGATTAGCTCAGCAAAGAATCTGGCCAATATTGATGAAATTAAAGCGAATATCAGCAAACTCAGCGAACCGGACGCGCTCTCATCATCACAAATAGATACTCTCATTGATTCCACTCCAGGGACGGCATGGATGGCCTACAGTATCCATGGCAATGAATCTTCCGGTGCGGATGCTTCTTTAGCGCTTATTTACCAATTACTTGCCTCACAAGACTCAGAGATAGAATCGCTCCTAGATGATTTGGTGATACTGGTCGACCCATTAATGAACCCCGATGGTCGCGCCCGATTTACTAAACGCCTGCAAGAAAGCCGCAGTGCCGCGCCTAACTTTGACACGCAATCACTGCTGCACAGCGGTTCATGGCCATTTGGGCGGACTAACCATTATTACTTCGACCTCAATCGCGACTTTTACTTTGCCGTAAATCCAGAATCAAAGGGTCGTATACAAGCCATCAATGAATGGTTTCCGCAACTGATGATCGATGGCCATGAAATGGGTGCCTTAGACACCTTTTTAATGGGCCCGCCGCGTGAACCGCTGAACGTGAATATTCCCACCAGTACGCGTAAATGGAGCAAGGTATTTGCCGGCGATCACGCCAGCGCTTTTGACGATAAAAACTGGCCTTATTACACCGGCGAGTGGTTTGAAAACCTCTACCCGGGTTACTCCAACTATGCCGAGTACAAAGGAACGGTACATATTCTATATGAACAAGCACGTACCGCAGAAGATGGCGTGCGCTTAAAAAATGGCAATGTGCGTAGTTACAAAGAGTCTGTTGACCATCAATATATTAGCTCTTTGGCTAACCTTAAGACCCTGCAACAGCACAGCAAGGCCATGTATCGTGACTTTGTCAGTAACCGCTTAGCGCATATTGACCCCGACGGAAAATATGGTGAGCGCAGTTTTGTTATTCTCCCGACCGATAATACCGCGCGCCTGCACAAGCTGATGGATATCCTTGATTTACAGGGCATCGATTATTATGCAACCACTGAAGAGCTTAAGGTACGCAAGGCCAAAAACCACCTCGGGCAGGTGCGTGATGCGACCATCCCTAAGGGCGCTATTGTCATCCCCAATCGCCAGTATGATGCGCCGTTACTGGCAACCATCATGGAGTTTGACGCAGAGTTAAATGATGCGGTGCTATTGGAGGAGCGACAAAAGACCCTGCGTGATGGCAGCTCAATTATGTATGACACCACCGCGTGGAATGTATCGATGATGTTTGGTCTGCCGGCATTGGAAGTACCTGAGCACCTTGATGATGATCTCACCACCTATCAGCGCCCCAGCGAAGCCGGTGTGCAACCTCGTGATAACGCCATTGCTTATGTTGTTGATGGCGCCAGCGATGCCTCTGTGGCGTTTGCCGCGCGCTTACTTGAGCAAGGCGTAAAAGTGCGCGTATTGGCTAAGCCGGGCGTGTTTAACGACACTCGCTTCAACCGAGGCTCAGTGGTGGTCAATAATTATGATAACACCCTAGAGAGCGGCGAGCTGAGCACCTTATTGGATAAGGTGGCAAAGGAAGTCGGCGTGTCTGCCATCGCTATAGACCAAGGTTTGGGTAAAGGAGACTTACCCGATATTGGCGGCGAAAACTTTAACTTATTGAAAGCACCAAAAATAGCCTTTATTAGCCAAAATGGCATTGCTCCGGGCGATATTGGCTCGATGTGGCATATGCTTGATACCGAGCTTGGTATTCGTCATAGCCATTTAAGCCAAGAGATGCTCTCTTACAGCGATCTTCGTGGCTACAATGTCATCATTGTCCCTAGTCGTTGGTATGGTGAGTTATCGAAAAGCCATATTAGCGCTTTGGACAAGTGGGTTGCGCAGGGCGGCACCTTAATCGTTAATGGTAACTCGGCTGCGCAATTAGCCACAGCAGAAGACTTCTCAAAAGTGGCGCTGCTGAAGCAGAGTTTTGAGAGGGCCGGTGAGTATGACCTGGCGCTGATGCGCGAGTGGCAAGCCAAGCAGCAGCGTATCGCCAATGCTGATTTGATTAACGCTCATAAGGTCTCTGCACAATTGAGTTTCCCTTGGGATAAAAGCGACGATGTGAAGCCTTTGAACAAGGAGCAGCTTGAGCGTTGGCATGATTGGAGTGCTGCATTTATGCCTTCTGGGGCGATAGTCGCTGGGCGCACAGATCAAAAACATTGGCTCAGCTATGGGGTTGAGCAGCAGCTGCCGGTATTGGCCGGTGATGTGCCCTTATTTATGGCTAAGCAAGGCGTTGATGCGGTGGTACGCTACGGTGTACTGCAAGAAAACAGCAAGGCCGAGCAGCGCATGATTGGCTGGGCGACTATTCCGCAAGGGCAGGACCTGTACGTGCGTATGAGTGGTTTGTTGTGGCCTGAAGCGGCGCAGCGAATGAGTAATGCCGCTTACCTTACGCGCGAGAAAAAGGGCAATGGCCAAGTGATCATGTTTGCCAATATGCCTAACTTCCGTGGTGCTACTAAAGGCACCGCACGGTTACTGCTCAATGCCATTGTCTACGGCCCTGGGCTAGGCACTGACGCGGTAATTAAACTTTAAACTGGGATGTTTTTAACGAAGCCGAGCACCATGCTCGGCTTTTTTGTGCCCTGCAACTAGGACCAGATGTTATGCATTTTATAATAGTTACTTTGTATTGGTTTTTAAAATTTAATTAACAAAATAGTAGTAAAAAATAACCAGCTAAACTATTATCTCGTTAACGCAAGGTTCAGCTAGTGGATGGCGATAACCCATTTACGAGTGCATTGAATATGATAAATATTGACAGCTCCGTGCTACAAGATGTTGAGCGCGGCTTTAGCTTACCTCCTAAACCCGAGCTGCTCACCCAGCTACAGCATAGCCTTGAACAACCAGAGCCTGAATTGCATGATATTGCTGGGCTCATATCCCAAGATGTTGCCACCTCTGCGGCGGTGTTAAAAGTGATAAACTCTCCTTGCTATGGCTTGGCAAGGTCAATCACTGATATTCGCCAAGCGGTGATGTTTCTTGGTCTCGACAGTATTGCCACGTTAGTGACGGGGTTTTTACTAAAGCAAGCCTACTCACAGCATCAGTGCTGCATCAAGTTAGAGCGGTTTTGGGACACCGCCACGGAAGTGGCTGATATGGCGGTGTTAATTGGCAAAAAGATTAAATCTAGAGTGCCCACCGAAAATCTACATATGCTTGGTTTATTCCATGATGCAGGGATCCCTGCTTTAGCCGTTCAGTATCCGGACTATATCAATGTGTTAGAGCAAGCGAATAGCGATCATAGCCGTAGTTTAGTGGCCTACGAAGAAACGGCTTCTCGTACTAATCATGCTGTTATTGGCTATTACTTGGCCAGTGCCTGGAATTTACCAAAAGACACCTGCCAGCTTATTTTACGCCACCATGATCACCATTTTTTTAATAGCTGCCAAGATGAAACTCTGCGTATGACTATGGCAACGTTGAAAATGGCGGAAAACTTCGTGCATTTACAGCGGCGGTTTTCACCGTCTCAGGATTGGCAGTACTTTGAGACGTCGGCCTTAGCCGTGCTCGACCTCGAAAATGACGATTACCTCGATATTAAAGATGATGTCGAAGAGTACTTTATAGACAAGCAACTATAACCTTTAAATGCCTGGCTAAGCCGTTTTTTGTTGCTTGGCTTTGTGTCATAAAGGCTCTACACTTGGCCGCCTTAGTAACCCTGAGCGCGCTATTTTGTTCCACTCTTCTATCGGTATTTTCGACTCTGGCGTGGGTGGTCTTGCCATTGCCCAACAAGTGCGACAATTGCTGCCCCAGTTTGATATTCACTATGTTGCGGACAGTGGCTTTATGCCCTATGGCGACAAAAGCCCCGAGCAAGTGATATCAAGGTGCTCGCGAATTACTTCTTACTTATGCGAGCATGGGGCCAGTGCGATTGTTTTGGCTTGCAATACTGCGACGATGGCAGCCATTGATACCTTACGAGCACAATTCACGCTGCCTATTGTGGGTGTTGAGCCCGGCGTGAAACCGGCATTATCATTGAGCAAAACCAAGGTGGTTGGGGTGTTGGCAACGCCCAATACCGTGGCTTCGCCACGATTCATTCAATTGTGTCAACGCCAAGGCGAGGCCTCTGGGCGTATTATTTTCCAACCTTGCCCTGAGCTGGCACGCACCATAGAGCAATTGCAACTGAGTGGCAAAAAGGTGGAGCAACTGCTGCACAGCTACGCGCATCCCTTGATTGACCAAGGCGCCGATGTTTTGGTGATGGGCTGCACGCACTATGCCTTTATTGCTCCTGTTTTGCGCAAGCTATATGGCCCACACATTGATGTGCTGACCACCGAGCAAGCGGTGGCCCTGCAACTGCAGCGGTGCTTACCCAGCCAAGCAATCAATCCGGCCTCTAAAGTGGGGGAAGCACGCTTCGCAACTTCCGCTTGCCCCGACTATTTTCATCATCAGCTGCGGTGTTTATGGCCGCAAAACGTCTCTACAGAGGTGATTTCACTGCCATTTTAAGCTGGCGCTCAGACTTGCCATTTTATTGCCATAATTGCCCTTCATTTTTCCTTTTTTGCTCCCCTTTGTTGCCACTGTGTCTTGTTTTAATAACTCCTAAGCAAGACAGCACAGTCACCAACCACTTTGTTGCTTGCAATACACCAACCAAATTAAGTATTGAAGGATGAAGACGATGAAAAAACAATTACTTGCAACTGCACTTATTTCGACCCTAATGGCTGCACCGGCGATGGCGAAAGAGCAAAAAGAAATGGCCTCAGAAACTGCATGGGGACTTGGCACGGGCGCAACCATTGGTGCCGTAGTCGGTGGCCCGATTGGCGCTTTCGCAGGCGCATTTATCGGCGGCATCATCGGCGAGAAAGAAGCTGCAGAGAACACCGTTGAATCACAACAAGTGATGCTCAGCCAATATAAAGACACTGACCAACAACTACGTAGCACCTTAGACCGTAACCGTTCACTGACGGCGCAAATCGACGCATTAGAAAATGAACAAAACCGCTTAGAACAAGCGCGCATTGATAACTTACTGGCAATGACGGTGCAATTTCGCTCGGGTTCGTCGCGTATCGAGCCACATTTCGCCGAGCAGCTCGACCAGCTCGCTTTAATCCTTAAGCGTAAACCAGAATTGAGCCTGAACTTGAACGGCTATGCCGATGTCCAGGGTGATGAAAGCGCAAACCTGAGTTTATCGCAGCGTCGTGCTGATGCAGTACAGGCTTACCTTGTTGACCAAGGCGTGAGTGGCGAGCAACTTTATGCTCAAGGCTATGGTGAGCAGAAACTGGTCGATAACGGCAATGAATATGAAACTAACTTCTTCGATCGTCGCGTAACATTAACGGCCCGTGGTGCGACGCAAAGCCAAATGGCTAAAAACTAAGTTTGCCAATCATCACGAGGACCCGATTATGTTGAGTAGTCCTAGCAAAGTGCTCACAGCTCTCGCTGTGGGCCTTTTTTCTCTACTTCTATGTTCGCCAGCTTTAGCCAGTAATGATAGTCATGCAAACAACAAAGCGCAGCTGCGCTTAAGTGATGCGCATGGCACCCATGTAGCGCCCGGAGTGTTACTGAATACGCAAGCAAAAATGCGTATTACTGGGTTAATTAACCATGTTGAGGTAACGCAAACTTTTATCAATCGTCACCCGTTTGCGGTCAATGCCCAGTATGTGTTTCCGCTACCCAGTGAGAGTGCGGTACACGCCATGGTTATGACTGTGGGAGAGCGCAAAATTGTCGGTAAAATTGCGGAGAAACAAGCGGCGGAGCGTCAGTATCAAGCGGCTAAACGTGCCGGTAAGCGTGCGGCTCTAGTTAACCAGCAACGTGCCAATATGTTTACCTCGCGACTGGCCAATCTTGGCCCCGGTGAGCAAGTGCGCATTACCTTGCAGTATCAAGAAATGGTGTCTTTACGCGATGCCCAGCTCAGCGTGCGTTTGCCGATGACCTTCACACCGCGTTATCATCCAAGGCAGTATCGTCTTGATGGGGCTGATAAGGTTGCAACGCTTAGCAGCCCTGAACTAGAAACGACTGCAGGGGCGACCGCAGGGGCGACCGCAGGGGCGACTGCAAGAGTGGCAGCAGAGTTAGTGTCAGGCTGGATGAGTCCGCGTTTTGCTCAACAAGCCACCGGTCAACAGCCACTGACCAATACACAGCCGAAGTTGCAGCTGCAGGTAGATATCGATTTTGGCCTCGCACTGCACAGCATTCGCACCCCTCATTATAAGGCGGATATTCGCAACCCTAGCTTTGGTCGTTACCAGCTTTTAGTAAGTGACGAAAGTATGAACCGCGATTTTGTGCTGCGCGCCAAAGTGGAGCAAAGCGACAAAGCACGTGCCGCTTTCTTTAGGCAGACAGCGCAAAGTGGTGATTATGGGCTGTTAATGCTGCTCCCACCGAGCGACGAATTTAGCGCTCAGCAGCGTTTAGCGCGAGAGCTCATTTTCGTTATTGACAGTTCCGGCTCAATGCATGGCAGCTCCATGCAGGCGGCAAAACAGGCACTGTTTTACGCGCTGGACAACATGAATGAAAATGACAGCTTTAATATCATCGACTTTGACTCTACGGCGCGTTTATTCCGACCCAGTGCCGTGGCGGCTAATGAGTTTAACCGCAATGAGGCAGAGCGATTTGTTTATAACCTTGACGCTGATGGCGGCACCGAAATAGCTGGTGCGCTGCATCACGCGCTAGACGCTAAGCAACACCCGGGGTTTGTTCGTCAGGTGGTGTTTTTGACCGACGGTAGCGTGAGTAATGAGCAAGCGCTGTTTGATTTGATCAAAGCGCGATTAGGCGATAGCCGTTTATTTACGGTGGGCATCGGCAGTGCGCCCAATAGCTACTTTATGCGCCGCGCTGCGCAAGTGGGTCGTGGTAGCTACACCTTTATTAGTGATGGCTCTGAGGTGCAAGCGCAAATGCAGGCATTGATAGCACGCCTTGCCAACCCTGCACTGAGAGACTTGCATCTCGCTGGGGCGCGCAGTGGTGAATTAGATTACTGGCCCAAACCGTTACCGGATCTTTATTTTGGCGAGCCGTTAATGGTTGCAATTAAGCTCGACAGTCAGCAGCAAGATATCCACATTAACGCCACGTCGCAACATGGTCCATTACGTCTGAGTATGCCAATGCATGAGAGTGCGCGTAATTATGAGCGTAGCGAAGCCATTGCGAGAGTTTGGGCGCGTCAACAAATAGCTTCACTGTTACTTTATAATGAACAGCAAGCGGTGCGTGAGCAAGTCTTGGAATTAGCGCTAAAGCATCAGCTATTAAGCCCATTCACCGCCTTTATTGCGGTTGATGAAACACCAGCTAAAAGCCCGGCAATGCATGATGAGCAAGTGCCTAACCCTGTGGCCCAGGGGCAGCGTCTTATGCGCTTTGCGCAAACAGATGGTCAGTCATTGTGGCATGTACTACTGGGCATGGTGCTGATGGTGATTGCATCCGCTTGGCTTAAAGTGCGAGGTCAACATGCGTAAACAGAAGGGGCGTTACGCCCTTTATGGGGTGTTTGCATTGGGGTTGTTGCTCTTTACTCAAGGGGGCTATGTACAAGCCAAAGCATGGTTGGCTCAGCACCTTATTGAGCGAGCTTGGCAGCAAAGCCTGGTACGCCAAGGCGCCGCAGTCGCGCCTTGGTATTACGCTGATACCCATGTGGTGGCAAAGCTCAGTGTGCCGGACTTAGCGCTTGAGCGCTATGTGCTGGCCGGAGCCAGCGGCCGAAATTTGGCGTTCGGCCCCGCTCATGCTTTGGCCTCGAGCCCATTAGGCAGTGATGGTAGCAGCGTGATCGCTGCGCATAATGATACCCACTTTGCTTTTTTACGCCATGTGCAGGTGGGCGACACACTGGTGTTGTCGCTCGCTGATGGTCGTCAATTAAGTTATCGCATTGAGCAAAAACAAGTGGTGCACCAGGAGCAGACCGCAGCGGCCAGTGCTCCCGGTTTGCATCTGGTGACGTGCTACCCTTTTAATTCGCCCGCCTCTGGCACGGATTTGCGCTTGTTGGTTTCTGCCTCATTGGTTTCTTCCTCTTCCAAGTCAACGACAATCGCCTGATGTCGTTGGCTTATCATCACCCCAGCGAACACCACGGCAATGCTTAACCATTGTCCTAGGGTCAGTACCTCGCTGAGCACAATGGCAGAGAGCAACAGGGTAAAAATAGGGATCAAGTTTGAGTAGGCGGCAGCAGTGAGCACCGACACTTTACTGATGGCATAGTTATACATGCCATAGCCGCCAAGGGTTACAAAGGTGCCTAAATAGAGGATATGAGCAAAGGCAATGGGATCATGGTTCTGCGGCACTTCTACAAAAAGCAAAAATGGCGCAAAGAACAGCGAGCCTGCTAACCCTTGCAAGGCAATCAAGCTCAGCGGTGAGTAGCGCGCCGCGAGGTGTTTTACGCTCACAGTGTAATAAGCGGCGCAGAGCATCGCCAGTAGCTCCAAGGTGTTGCCAACAATGGGGTTGGGCGCATGCTCAGAGGCAGGAGAGAGCATGGTGAGCAAAATACTGCCACCGATACACAGCGTAAAGCCGACAATAATGGCGCGGCTGATACGCTCCTTGAGCATAAAAAATGCCAGTACAGCAACAATCAGCGGTAAACACGACACAATAACCCCTGCCTGTGATGCTGAGGTGTGCTCCATAGCGTGGCCTTCGAATAGAAAATACAGGCAAGGCTCGGCTAAACTCATCGACACAAGGTACTTCCAGTCACCCTGGCGATAATCAAAACGCGTAATAAAACGCCACAAGCATAGGCTTACGGCTAGAGTGGTGAGCATACGCAAGAAAATAACCACAGCTGGGTCGTACACGCCAATGGCATACTTTAGCGAGATAAAAGAACTGCCCCATAAGAAGGTGGCAATAATTAAACATAAGCTTGCAGGCATAAACAAACGTGGGGTTAAGCAAAATTGCGGCGATGCTAGCACACTTGAATTAATTTAACTTGTTTGTGCGCCTAGTCCTAGGGTAATAATTAGTCATCATTTCCACAAAGTGAAGCAATGAAGTGCAAACTATTGTCGTTAAGTTGGGCACCAGCGTGCTGACCAATCATGGCCGAGGCCTAGATAAAGCGCACATGGTTGATTTAGTGCGCCAGTGCGCGCAATTGAAGCAACAAGGCCATCGTATAATTATCGTCACCAGCGGGGCGATTGCAGCGGGGCGAGAATTATTGGGCCGCCAGCCTGGTACTGAGACCTTGGCCCAAAAACAGATGTTAGCTGCGATAGGGCAAAGCCAGCTGCTGCATACCTGGCAAAGCCTATTTGCGCTTTATTCAATTGCCGTGGGGCAAATGTTACTGACACAAGCGGATTTAGAAAACCGCGAGCGCTACCTCAATGCTCGTGATGCGTTGCTAGCTATATTGCAAGAGGGAGCGGTGCCCATCATCAATGAGAACGATGCCGTCGCAACCACACAAATTAAAGTGGGCGACAATGACAACCTCTCCGCTAAGGTAGCCATATTAGCTTGCGCTGATACCTTGTTATTGCTAACTGATCAGCCTGGATTATTTACCGCCGATCCGCGCAGCCACCCCGATGCCGAGCTGATTGCGGAAATCCGCCATATTGATGATCAGGTAAAGGCGTTAGCAGGAGGTTCAGGCAGCACCGTGGGCACAGGGGGGATGGCTACTAAGCTGGAAGCTGCGAGTATTGCCCGTCACGGTGGTGTGGATGTGGTCATCAGTGCAGGACACGGCCAGAATGTCATTATAAATTGTTTGCAGCAGCAAACAGGCACCCGGGTATTGAGCTTAAAAGCACCTCGGCGCAGTCGCAAGCTGTGGTTGCTAGCAGGGCCGATGAGCAAAGCCAAGGTGGTACTCGATGGCGGTGCGGCAGCAGCGATTGCAAAAGGTGGGGCCAGTGTGCTTCTGGTTGGTATAACGCAATTAAGGGGGCCGTTTAGTCGTGGTGATGTCATCACTTTGTGTGACGAGCAAGGGCTTAACTTAGGCAAAGGCGTGGCGAGATATGACAGTGTGGCTGTGGCCCAATTGCTGGCTCATAAAGAGCAAACTATCGTCGAAACCTTGGGCTACAGTAATGGCGCTATGCTGGTGCATCGCGATGATTTTATCAATTTCACTGACAGTGTTTAGCCTGCACACAGTCATTGTGCACTGGGCACAGAACTCTTTTTGTTCGTCTACACTTAGGAGAATCAAGCTGCAAAACAAGCGCCTATGCAAAGTAACTCCTGTGGTCATCAATGGATCATTCGTCTAACGCAGCAACAAAGTGAACGTGCGTTGGATGCAGCGCTTATTGATATACTTAGCCAGGTGTTTGCCGATAACAATTTTGCTCTGTACATGAATAAACAATTTACTTCGCAGGGCCGCATACGATGTAGCTATTCAGGGGGCTCAGCCGCAATACTCAATGATGAACAAGCTCAGCAGTTAGTGGCAAAAATTGATGCTGAGCGCATGCGCATTAGTGGTAGCCAAGGACAATATGTGTACTTTCCTATCTACCATCTTGGTGCAGTGATAGGTTTTGTGCAAAGCAGCAGTGACTTCGCGCTGACGCATGATTCCCCCTTCGTGATCACTAATATTCTTAATATTTACGCCAACCAGCTGTATTTACTGTATCGCTCGCGATTAGACCCACTCACTGAACTGCTTAACCGGCAAACTTTTGACTCACAGGTGATGGACATCATCAATGGCGACGGCTTTGCTGAGCGCCGTGACAATGAACTTGAGCGCCAATGGTATCTTGCCATGTTCGATATTGACCACTTTAAACGCGTTAATGATACCTACGGCCATGTGATTGGTGATGAAGTTATTATTCTCGTAGCGCGAATTTTAAAACAGAGCTTTCGCAGTGAGGATTATGTGTTTCGCTATGGAGGCGAAGAGTTCGCCGTACTATTGCTATGCGATAATAAAGACCAAGCGATGCAAGTGTTAGAGCGACTGCGCGCAACTGTGGCAGATTTTACCTTCCCGCAGGTGAAAAGGTTGACTATTAGCACTGGCTTTTGTGCTTTTGATGATACTTCAATGGTCCCTGAGCTGGTGCATAAAGCCGACCTAGCTCTTTACAGTGCGAAAAATAATGGCCGCAACCAAGTGGTCGATTTCCATAGCTTAAATATTCCTGATAATCCCAAGGGTGCAGGCGACGATGATCTAGACGACGATATGTTGGAGCTATTTTAACCACTTTCAGAGCGTGCTAAACTCTGCGCCGAATTTTTCTGTTCGAGTGCTTATGAAGTTTGTACGTTGGTTGCTAGGCCGTATTATTTTGTTCTTTAATTTTGTCTTTACTCCGCGCAGTAAAAAACGTCCTGCTGAAGCGCAGCAGCAGTTAGATGCGCAAACCGCGAATATGGCATTGTATCAGTTTCACGCCTGTCCTTTTTGTGTAAAAGTACGCCGCGCGATTAAGCGTAACGGCCTAAAAATACAAACGCGGGACGCTAAAAACAATGACACTTACCGCCAAGAGCTTGCTGAGCAAGGGGGCAAAGTAAAAGTGCCATGTTTACGTATTGAACAAGACCAGCAGGTGCGCTGGTTGTATGAATCATCCGACATTGTTGCCTACCTTGATGATTTAGCTGCTTAAGCAACCATTCTATTTATCGTTAACGCCGCAATTGCGGCGTTTTCCACTACGAAGTTTTGCCCCTTTGTGCTAGCATTTGCAGCAAATTTTTGTTGCTAATTGAAAGAGAAGCTAGCATGACTGACCACACCTGTGTTCGCACCCGTGTTGCCCCTTCACCTACGGGTGACCCGCACCTAGGCACTGCCTATATTGCCCTGTTTAACTACTGTTTTGCCAAGCAGCAAGGCGGTGAATTCGTATTGCGTATCGAAGACACTGACCAAGTGCGCAGTACCGCAGAATCAGAACAGGCGATCATGGACAGCCTACAATGGCTAGGCCTGCAATGGGATCATGGACCGGATGTCGGTGGTGAGTTTGGCCCATACCGTCAGTCAGAGCGCTCAGAGCTTTATAAAAAGTATGCGCACCAGCTCGTGGAGCAGGGCAAAGCTTTTTATTGTTTTGCCAGTGCCGAAGAGCTTGAGCAAATGCGTGAGCAGCAAATGGCCGAAGGCTTGCGTCCTAAGTACGATGGGCGTGGGTTACTTTTGAGCGAAGAAGAAATTCAAGCCAACCTGGATGCTGGTAAGCCTTATGTGATCCGCATGAAAATACCGGAGCAAGGCACCTTTACTTTCAATGACTATTTGCGTGGTGAGATTGAAATCCCATGGGAAAATGTCGATATGCAGGTGTTATTGAAGCAAGATGGTTTCCCTACTTACTTCTTAGCTAACGTGGTGGACGACCACCACATGAAAATTAGCCATATTTTCCGTGGTGAAGAGTGGATTAACTCGGCACCAAAACTGCTGAAACTGTATGAGGATTTTGGTTGGCAAGCGCCGGTATTAGGGCATTTACCTTTGCTGCGTAACCCTGATAAGTCAAAGCTTTCAAAGCGCAAAAACCCAACGTCTATTAATTACTACAAGGAAATGGGCTTCCTTCCTGAGGCCGTATTGAATTACTTGGGTCGTATGGGTTGGTCGATGCCTGATGAGCGAGAGAAGTTTACCCTCGCTGAGATGATTGAACACTTTGATATGAAACGTGTTTCTTTGGGTGGTCCAGTATTCGATGTGGAAAAGCTAAAGTGGCTGAATGGCACTTGGTTACGTGAAGAGTTTAGCGATGAGCAACTGATTACGCGTTTTGTCGACTGGAAATATAACGCTAATACGCTAAAGCGCATATTACCTGAGGCGAAAACTCGTATTGATACACTCTCTGACTTAGTCGACTTGGCCGGGCATTTTGTCGCCGGGATGCCTGAATATGACCCTGCGCTATTAACCGATGGTAAAGCGCCAGAAGATGTGGTGCGCCAAGCACTGCAGTTCTTTATTTGGGAGTTGGAAACACTGCGCACCTGGGAAAAGTCAGCGATCTTTGCTATTGCGAAAAAAGTGGCGACCTTCCATGAATTGAAGATCAAAGACTTTTTAGAGCCTATTTTTGTTGCTATTACGGGCAAGAAGTCATCTACATCGGTGATCGATGCGATGGAAATTCTTGGCTCTGATATGTCGCGAGCACGGTTGCGTGTAGCGCTAGGGCACATTGGTGTATCTAAGAAGCAAGCGAAGAAACTAGAAAAAGCCTACCGCGATTTTAACTAAGCATTGGCAAAAAGACAGCCGCAGCCTGTTATGCTGCGGCTTTTTTGTGCCTTTTTTCCATAAATTGCAACAGATTCGACCTCTCCATGCGTAAATTTTGTTACACTGCCGCAGTTTTTTTGAACTAAAGCAGAGCAGGTATGTTAGAGCAGTTTTATCAAGACTTTGGTACCCATGTGTGCATTTCTCGTGAGCAAGGCAGTCGATTTGCTAAAGCGGTCGCCGATGACTTCAACCCGTTACATGATGTCGAGGCGAAGAAATTTTGCGTGCCTGGGGATTTACTGTTCTCGGTGGTACTCGATAAATATGGAATTAATGAGCAAATGCACTTCACCTTCGCCAATATGGTCGATGAGGGTGTAAAGCTAAGCATGCCGCAAGGAGAAGCACAGTTCGATATTAAAGACGGCGACAAATGCTATCTAAGCGTGCAGCGTGAGGGCGAAAACAGCCAATGTAAAACCCTGACCAATGCGTTGATCAAAAACTATGTTGAATTCTCGGGAAAGGCCTTTCCCCATGTGGTTGTGCCACTGATGGCAAAGCAAGGTGTAATGATTAACCCTGCGCGGCCAATGATCATTTATGAATCAATGAGTATTCATATGGATACTCTAGCAGTAACGGCTCCTGAATTGCGCGAAGCCGAGCATGTATTTACCTACGAAGGTAAGCGCGGCAAGATTATTTTGCGCTTTGATTTACTGGCTCAGGGTGAAGTCGTGGGTCGTGGAGAAAAGCATATGCTGGTCTCGGGGATTCGTGAGTATTGTCAGGACACGGTGGATGAACTGATACGCGGTTATAACGAACGCAAAGCGGCATTGAAACCGTAATAAAGCACAGATAGAAAAGCGCCTGAAGGCGCTTTTTTTGAGTCTTTTTTCGCATCCAGTGACATTTGGCACAGGTCGAATGGGGTGTTGCTCTTTACAGTGACATTTCAACCACATCACAGGATACGAACAATGAAAAAAGTATTGAACGCGGCATGGTTCTTGTTAGTCGCCGTGCAGGCTCAGGCTGAGCAGTCTACTCAATGGCAGGTCACCCTCGGTGCTGGCGGAGCCATTATCACAACCCCTTGGGCTGGAATGGCAACACAACATCAGTCACTGCCGTTTGTAAGTGCTCAATATGGACGTTGGCGCTTTGGTGTTGACCAAGGGTTGGTGAGCTACCGCGTGTTGGATAGTCAAGTCGGTATTGATATGGGCCTTAACTTTCGCGATCCCAGCTACGACAGTGTTTTGTTATATAAAAGCGACCTTTCTGACGACCCTGTATTCACCTCTTATGACGACCCTAGTGGCGAGCTGGTCGCAACTATGGCGCTCAACTATCATGGCTTTTCGGCCCGTTTTGCCCAAGATATTAGCAATGAATCCAGTTCGCTGGCGGCAAACGTTTCCTACACGCTGTCTCCTTGGGCGTTGAGTGATAAGCTCCGGGTACACACAAGATTCGGAGTTCGGTTGCTCAGTGAAGATTATACCCAACATTTTTATGGTGTAAGTAAGGTGCAAGCTGCCCCACAGTATGGGCGCACGGAGTATCACTCCCAAGGCGCTATCAACCCTTTTGCACGTATTGCCCTGAGTTATCAATTCGCACCGCAATGGCAGGTAGTGGCCGCTTACCGAGGCGAATTCTGGGACGATGAAATTTATCACAGTCCCTTAGTATCGACACATTATACGCACCAGTTAATGGTCTTTTTTACTTATCGGCTGCGTTAGTGCAGTGTTGCAACAGTTGCTGCCAAAAACGGCTACCTTTACGCCGAGCCAAACGAATGTTGTTTTCGGGAATACTTTCAGGGTCATCGTACTGTGCGAGTGCCTGCTCCATACTGTGTTCGCGAATAATATGTAAGGCCGGGTAGGGCGCGCGATTAGTGTAATTTGCGGCATCCTCAGGCTCGGCGCCAGCAAACACATAGTGAGGATGAAAGTGGGCTAATTGATAGGTGCCCTCAAATCCCTGTGCGACTAATAAGGCATTGGCTAAATCTATCAGCTCGAGAAAATCATCAAAGTCGTTAAAACCCTTAGCAAAAATCACCAAGGTGGTTTCAATGTCGCTATCGTTATCAAGCACACGACACTGCTCTAGGGTGTCAAGCACCGCCTCATCAACGCTAACGGCATCACTGGGATGATAATGAATGCGTTGGCTTTCGACTTCTTTGCGAGCAAACGGGCAAAAGTTGTATTTAACAATGACCGCACTGACCCATTCACGCATGGCTGCAACACAGTTAGACATCAGTGTATTCCTCTATAATCGCCAATGTTTTCGCTATCGCCCCTTGGTTTTTCTTCACCACATTAAGACCTATGGCGCCCATTTGTTGGCGCTTATGAGGGTCATGGCTGAGTGCAATCAGTTGTGCTGCTAAGTTATCGGCTTGCACTTGCTGCGCACCGCCTTGGTTGATGAGCTCTGGGTAAACGTGGGCAAAGTTGAAAGTATGGGGGCCAGTTAAAACTGGAATGGCGTGGGCGCACGCCTCTAATGGATTGTGTCCGCCGCGCGCGATAAGACTGCCGCCGATAAAAGCGAGGTCAGCGCAGCCATAAAGCATGGTCAGCTCTCCTAGGGTATCTGCGAGCATGACGCTCTGCCCTTGGTAGTCGTTGTGACTACGACGACAAAAATCATAATTCTGCTGTTTAAGCACGGTGGCAACATTGTCAAATTGCTCCGGATGACGCGGAGCAATGATCAGTAAAGCCGAGGGCTGCTGCTTCAGTAATTCCTGGTGTGCTTGAAGGAGTAATTCCGGCTCGCAAGGGTGAGTGGAGCCGGCAATCCAAACAAAGGGTTTATTGAACTTGTGACGCAATTGCTGAGCTTGTTGTTGGTGCTTTTCGCTGACGGTGATATCGAACTTGATGGAGCCGGTAACATGCACTTTATGTTGGGCCAGACCCAGCTTTACAAATCGCTCGGCGTCATCATGATGGTGGCAGGCAAGCACATCAATATGGCGCATTATATCCCGAGTGAGGGGAGCTACTTTGGCATATCCGTTGGCGGATTTCGCCGACAGCCGCGCGTTAATAATCACGGTCGCTAAACCTGCTTGTTTCGCCTGCTTTAATAAGTTCGGCCACAGCTCGGTCTCTATTATAGACAGTACTTTTGCTTGTGTACGACGGATAAAGCGCCGTTGACACCAAGGCAAATCGAACGGTAAGTAGCAGCAGCTTAAACGTTCTTGGCTTATGGCGTCGGCGAATAAAGTGGTGATTTGCTCACGCCCGGTGGGGGTGTTGCAAGTAATGATTAAGCGGTACTTGGCACCGAGCAAGGCTTTTATCAGAGGTGCGCTGGCAAGTACTTCACCGACTGAGGCGCAATGCAAAATAATATCGCCAGTGGCCTGAGTGTAGCCAAAGCGCTCGCCAAAGTGTTGGCGATAACCAGGGTTTTTGCGACCACGCAAATAATATAGGTATACCCAGGCTATGGGGATCAGTAGTACTAAAACGAGCGAATAAAGAAAACGGGCAAACACGATAAAGCCTAATTGTGAAATTCGACTAAAGTGTACCGCAGGCAATAGGGCAAGCCAAAGCTTGGCTGACAAAAACGTGCATTTATCAGTACTCTTTGGAATAATGCCGATAAACCCGTGAATGAGGACGCTTTATGGCTAATATTGACAACGCCGCCAACACTTACCTCGATAGCCTTGCGCGCCACCGCGCACTATTCGACACCATGGAACAATACCAACCGCAAGTATCGCAATTGTTGAGCGCCTGTCATCAGGCACTAGCTGCTGGTGGTAAGGTGATCTGGTTCGGTAATGGTGGCAGCGCCGCAGATGCACAGCACCTCGCTGCAGAGTTTGTGGTGCGCTATAAAAAAGAGCGCGGGCCACTGGCATCCATTGCCCTGACAACGGATACTTCCATTTTAACCGCGCACTCTAACGACTATCATTTTGATACTGTATTTGAGCGTCAAGTTCAGGCGTTGTGTAAACCACAGGATTTGGTTATTGGCCTGACGACTTCAGGAACCAGCGCTAATATCAATCTTGCGCTCCAAGCGGCCAACGACATTGGTGCTTATACCGTGGCTTTGACTGGCCGTGAAGGCGGCACCGTTAAAGATATTGCTAAACTTCCCATTATCATCAGTAATGATGAGACCGCGCGTATCCAAGAAGCCCATATGTTTATCGGCCACTGGTTGTGTGAAGCCCTAGATATGCTAGTGGCGGAGTAAGCAACATGGATTTAGGTCTGTTAAAACAGCTGCACAATGCCAAGGTCTTGGTGGTTGGGGATGTCATGCTTGACCGATACTGGCATGGTGACTCCGGGCGTATTTCCCCTGAAGCGCCGGTACCGGTGGTCAAAGTGAACCAGCTTGAAGACAAAGCCGGTGGCGCTGCCAATGTCGCCAAGAATATCGCGCGCCTTGATGGTCAGGTAGGCCTGCTAGGGCTTATTGGTGAGGATGAAAGTGGTCAAATTCTAGAGCGCATTCTTGCTGATGAACACATTGACTCACAGTTAGTCCATGCTGTGGAATTGCCGACGATAGCCAAGCTCAGGGTGATTAGTCGACACCAGCAAGTGGTGCGCCTAGACCAAGAAGAACAGTTTTCTAAAGAGCATTCGCAGTTATTGTTGAATCGTTTAGAGCGTGTGGTGGGTGACTATGATTTCATTGTTTTCTCAGATTACAACAAAGGCTCATTGACGCTCATTGAGGCCATGATCCGGGTAGCCAAAGACGCGGGAAAAACCGTATTGGTAGATCCTAAGTCGCCACAGTTAGGCTTATACCGTGGTGCCGACTACATCACGCCTAATTTAAATGAGTTTAAGCTCGCCGGTGGCGATGCCCGCAGCGAGCAGGCATTGACTGATACGGCGCGGGCATTAATAAAAGAGGCGGGAATTGGCGCGATGTTGCTGACTCGCTCAGAACAAGGTATGTCGTTGATTAGTGCCAGCGCTAAACACGACTATCCCGCACAAGTGCAAGAAGTGAGTGATGTCACAGGTGCTGGCGATACCGTAATCGCAACTTTAGCGGTGATGCTCGGGGCAGGAATGCCAGATTCTGATGCGGTAGAGCTGGCCAATTTAGCAGCGGGTATTGCTGTGAGTAAGCTAGGTGCGGCTACCGTGTCGCCTGAGGAACTCAGTGCTAAGCTAGGGCAGTACCTGCGTGCAAATGGCGAGCATTACCAAACGCCTTTTGAATCCGTAATCCAGCATATTGAGTTTGCGAAACAAAATGGTGAGAAAATTGTATTCACCAATGGTTGCTTCGATATCCTCCACGCCGGTCATGTGCGCTATTTGGCACAAGCGAAAGCCATGGGAGACAGGCTCGTTGTTGGCTTAAATACCGATGACTCTATTGCCCGGCTGAAAGGGCCTGCACGTCCTATCAATCCTTTAGCTGAGCGGGCCATGGTATTGAGTGCGCTGAACTCTGTGGACTGGGTGATCCCTTTCGGCAAAGAGTACGAGGGCGACACGCCAGCAAAACTGATTGAGCAAATCAGCCCGGATATCTTAGTCAAGGGCGGAGACTACAAAGTAGAAGAAATTGCAGGAGCCGAACATGTGCTGCGCCATGGCGGCCATGTTGAAGTGCTGGAGTTTCTCGATGGTTGCTCAACTTCCAACGTGATTGAGCGAATTAAAAAAGGACAGTAAAAAAGGAGCTACGGCTCCTTTTTTGATGAGTCAGGTTTAAAAGTTGTATTCAAACTTTAGGTATGCGCTGGTGTCTGTTTCTGAGCCCTCAACGGTATCATTGTTAGCAACAACGCCACCCACAGTGAAACGTCCTTTCATAGCTAAAAAGCGATAGCGAGCTTCCAGCTGCTGGCTATCAATCGGTGTTTTGGTAATGCTATGACCAAGGTCAGGGTTGTTGGGGTAGCGATCGCTGTCGTCACTGTTAAAGTCGATTTGGCGCAACTTGACTTGCCAGTCATGACCATTACTTTGTTGGCCTAAAACAGTAAATACCCAAGATTGCGTGTCGTTATCGTAAGCCGAGCCAATAGTCCGTCCCTGATAACGATAGCCGGATAGATAAATTGAGTGCTCATAATAGCAGTTTTCAATATCCGGTGCTTCGGCGGCACAGCTGACGCCAGTATCGATATATTCCAGGTTAAAAGTCAGGTTTTGCGCGAATGCATATGCGCTGGTTTGGGCGCCAAAGACATAGGCTCTGTCTGCCGGTTTAAAGTAACTGCTTGCATCTTCTCCAATTGTGCTGACATACAAGGCATAAGGCTGAGAAAAAAGCGTGTCTGACCAACGTACATCGAGCCCCGCAAGTTGGTTACCGAGTTTGGTCTCCTGCTCAGAGGTACAGCTGTGAGCGCCATTTGCACATTCGGTTTTACCTAAGATCATATCAACAAAGTCTCCTAAGGAGCTTGGCTGGCCTTCACCTGCCCATTGCGCTGACCACGATAAAGCGACTTCAAGTTGTTGTAGCGGGCGGAAATTAACGCGGGTGCTCCATAGCATCGCATCAGGTTCGACCCGTGTTGACTCAAGTTGCGCCATCTGTGCGGTAAATGACCAAGGACCAATCCAACTTAGCCACGGCGTCTCAAACGCGGTGGCCTTTTCACGGCTCACACTAATCGCTGGTAGCGGCTTGGCGTTGGTGGACATAATCAAGCTGTTATCAATACCCGGCCCCCAAAACTGCTCAACCGCACCGGCACGAAATATCCAGTTTCCTAAACGATAAGCGATATAACTGTGATCCAAAGTCGTGTCATCACATTGCTCGAGTGCTTGCTCATTGGCCACGATATCCGCTTGGCCTTTATCTTTGACATAACAATTACGTCCGTCTTCGCGGTGATTAACTGCTAGTTTTGCCGCAAAGTTCTCTCCCAAGTAGCTGTAACTTGCAAGCATTTCTGTTTGCTGAGAGTGGCTCATCCCAAAACTGGTGACTGCACGGGGATCGGTGGCTTTAAAGCTATGCACTTGAAAGTTGTGAGGTTGGCCATTTTCGGATTCAAAGCGGTGACGCACGCGCAGTGCCGCATCTTGAAGCTCAGCACTTAATGATGCAACCGGTGCCGCGCGCAACTCGTCGATAAAGCTATTCCACATAAGTGGAAATGTGGTTACCGGGGCTGAGATTACACCGGCATCGGCAAGGCGTTGGATATCTGCACGAAGACCATAATCATCAGGCTTAACCCAAGGCTCAGCAAAAACTGAAGAACTAACTAAACACAAAAAAGTGCATAATGAAGAAGTAGAGAAGCGCACGTTATTAGTCCCTAATACAAAACGAGCGGGTAGTCTACCAAGCTAATAGTGAGTTTGCAGCAGTTGAAATACGCTTTGATAATTTATTAAATATTCAATACAGCGACCGTGAGGGTATCGAAAACTACATCAACCCCCTATATAATGAGGCGATTAACGCAAGCCAGAATGTGGAGTAAATGGAACATTCCGAGCGCATTAGCCCAATAGCACCAACAAGTGTAAAACGGCTGCTATTCATTCCGGTCTCATCCACTGAAGGTATCGGCGAATATATACGTTCTCTAACCCTAGCCCTGAGTTTAAAGCAGCGCTACGCGGATGCTATTGATGTGCATTTTGCTCTTAATCAGCACACCAAGTACGCCAGTACCTGTCCCTTCAATACCACCTTACTGGCGCAGTCGCCGACAAAAGAAAATACGCGTGTGTGTGCGTTAATCCAAGATTATAAGCCTGATGTCGTGATTTTTGATTGTGCTGGAAGAGCCTCGCAGATGCGCAGTGCCCGTGCAGCGGGAGCTCAGGTTGTGTTTATTTCTCAGCACGCTAAAAAGCGCGCCAAAGGGCTCAAGCTAAATCGCGTTGATTGTATTGATAAGCACTGGGTGGTGCAGCCAGACTTTTGCATCGAACCACTAAGTTGGTTGGAGCGCCTTAAAATTCGCTGTTTCAACTTAGTTGAGCCAATCAACATAGGCCCTTACTTTGCGCTCCCTGATGCTCAATCAACGCGACAAGCAATGGCCGATAGAGGGGTTCAAGCGGGCCAATACGTTGTTGTTAACGCCGGCTCAGGCGGGCACCTGAGTGAGCAAGGGGTCTGTGCCGATGTGTTTTATAAGGCTGCACAAGAGTTAAGTGAGCGCTTAAATATCCCGACCGTGGTCGTATTTGGGGCTAATTACCCTGACGCTTTGCCAGTATCGAACGACCCCTTGGTGCATGTTGTCGGTGGCTTGAGTAATGCTGAGTTTATTGCTTTACTGGCTAATGCCAAAATGGGTCTGCTGAGTGCCGGCGATGCTTTATTACAAGCGATTGCTTTGCAGCTCCCTTGTGTTGCCGCGCCCGTTTCTAAAGATCAGCCTAAGCGCCTAGCAATGTGCTCTGCACAGGGGTTAGTGCATGCTGCGCCGTTAAACCGTAACACGCTGACTGCACAAGCGGTAGCACTGCTCAATGATGAACAGCAGTGGGCAAGCATACAAAACGCTTTGCAGGGGCGTGCGCAATTGCATAGCCAAGATTTCATTGCCAAGCAATTTCAAGAGTTGTTGGCGTTATAGAGCGTTTAGGGTATCGAGGTAAGCTTGCTCTAAGCGTTGCCAATGGTGTTCTTGCCAATGAAAACTGGGCTGTCGAGCGGCTTCTTTAGCGAAACTACGTTGTAAGCGGGCGATATTCTGCTGCTGCCATTGTTGCTTGGGAATGCGCAGCTCGCCACGATCAAAATCGATAACATGGGCCTGGTTGTCAGCGCCAAACAAAATATTATTAATATTTAAATCGGCATGATACACCCCGGCTTGATGGAAGCGAGCCAAGGTGGTGCCGATATGGCTTATCAGTGTATCTTCTAGGGGCGCGGCAACTAGCTTTTCACACAAACTTTGCGCCCCTGGTAGTGCCCGGGTGATAATATCGCCTCGGTAAATTAAGCCGCTGCGGCGAACAAACGCGGCAATGGGCTCCACCACAGGCAGGCCTTGCTCATGGAGCTGGCAGGTGAGGGCAAACTCTTTATACACTCGGGTGTTAGCGAGTCCGGTATAGAGATATTGATCGCTCAGCACCTGACCAATTAATCCGCCGCGCCAGTAGTGGCGAAGCACTGCCCGTAAACCCTGATGTTCGAAAAAATAGGTGGTTGCTCGGCCACTTTTTTGTGCATAGACCTTATTTTGCCGCAACCAAAACGCTGGCTCGAACCAATTTTCCTGCACAGATTGCGCTGGGTATTTGTACGTTAATAGCGTGTGCTTGGAAGAAAGTGGGCGAGTATGCATGAGTGTTACAAGGCAAACAAAATAATGGCGCTAGTGTAGCTGCTTTTGGAGTCAGGTTAAACCGCTTCACGCTTGCATTGCGCTGGGGTTGCTTTACCATTTGCCAAGATTTATTGCTACTAGGAAATACCGCGTGCCATTAGAGTCCGTGCAATCTATTTGTATCCTTCGTTTGTCTGCGATTGGCGATGTGTGTCATGCCGTCAGTGCCGTGCAGGCTATTCAGAAAGTGCACCCCAATGCCAAAATTACCTGGGTGATTGGCAAGGTTGAGGCCATGCTATTGCAAGGGTTACCTGGGGTCGAGTTGGTGGTGTTTGATAAAAAGCAGGGACGGGCGGCCTTGAAAGCTTTAAAGCAACGCTTCAAAGGCCAGCGCTTTGACGTGTTACTGAACATGCAGGTGGCTTTTAGGGCGGGCTTGGTTAGCCGTTGTATTCCAGCTAAGGTGAAAATCGGTTTTGATAAAGCACGCTCAAAAGAGCTGCACAGCCTATTTATTAATAAACGCATCGACGCTAAGAGTGAACCTCATGTGCTCGAAGGCTTTATGCAATTTGCCGAGCAATTAGGGGTGCAAGATTTTACCCCGCACTGGCAGTTGCCGTTGAGCGGGGCAGATAAAGCCAAAGCAGTTGAGTTGGTGGGCGACAATGGCGATCCGTTATTGGTGATCAGCCCTGCGGCAAGTAAAGCGGAGCGTAATTGGCTACCCGAGCGTTATGCTGCTGTTGCCAAGTATGCGGCGAGTAAAGGTTTCAAGGTAGCACTCACCGGCGGCCCGACCGACATGGAGCGCGCTTTAGCCGCTGATATTATCAGCCAATGCGATTTTGAGGTGAAGAATTTGGTGGGGCAAACTTCGCTTAAAGAGCTGACCTGCGTGTTGGCTTTGGCCACTGTGGTACTGGCTCCCGATACCGGTCCGGCGCATATGGCAACGACCCAAGGCACACCCGTTATTGGCTTATATGCGCACTCAAACCCGAAACGCACTGGCCCCTATCTGTCGCAGCAGTACGTAGTGGAAAGCTATTTTGACGCAGTTAAAGATCAATATGGTAAACCCGCAGAGCAGCTGCCCTGGGGCACGCGGGTCAAAGGTGAGCTAATGCATCGCATTAGCGTTGAAGCGGTGACTGCAATGTTTGATAAAGTTGTACATGAGCATCGGTTATGAGTAATAAAGCCGTTTTTTTAGACCGCGATGGCGTTATTAATGTCGACCATGCCTATGTCCACAAACCCGAAGACTTTGAATTTATTGATGGCGTATTTGCCGCCTGTCGCAGTTTTCAACAGCGTGGCTATCGACTGATAATTGTCACGAATCAATCGGGTATTGCCCGTGGCTATTACAGCGAACAACAATTTGCTGAACTTACTACCTGGATGAAAGAGCAGTTTTTACAGCACGATGTGCGCATTGATGAGGTGTATTACTGTCCTCATCACCCCACTAAGGGGATAGGCGACTACCGCCAGCAGTGTGGCTGTCGTAAGCCTGAACCGGGCATGTTGCAACGCGGCATTGCTGCGTTTAACCTCGACCCCGAGCACTGTGTCATGGTCGGTGACAAACATGGCGATATCCAAGCTGCACAGCGCTGTGGCATTGGCACTAAAGTGTTGGTGCGTAGCGGCCAAAAGTTTGACCAAAAGGCGCAAAGTGATGCCGATTACACCTGCGACGCGCTCGCTGATGTGCCTGCACTGCTGTGAGGGAATCTTTACATCCGGGATGGGTTACCACGCTGTGCTGTGGTCCAACCGCGTGTACAAACAATGCAATTGTACGTGTAACCTTTTACAATACCCCTAACTTTGTTTAACAAGCGAACCTACCCACGTCTTTGACGTAGCATGGGTCCCCCGTTCAAGTATTGGAGAAATCTATGAGAGCCTCTGCGTTTTATACTCAACTGCAAGCGCAAATCGAGCAAGTCAAAGCCGATGGCCTATACAAAAGCGAGCGCATTATTACCTCGCAGCAACAGGCTGAAATTGACGTTGCCAGCGGCGATAAAGTGATTAACTTTTGTGCCAATAACTACCTTGGTTTAGCGAATCATCCAGAGCTTATTAAAGCAGCGCAACAAGGCTTGAACGACCATGGTTTCGGTGTTGCTTCCGTGCGTTTTATCTGTGGTACGCAAGACATTCATAAAACCCTTGAAAGCAAAATCAGTGACTTTTTACAAACCGAAGACACCATTCTTTACTCTTCTTGTTTTGACGCTAATGCGGGTCTTTTTGAGACTATTCTTGGCCCTGAAGACGCCATTATTTCCGATGCCCTAAACCATGCCTCAATTATCGACGGTGTGCGTCTATGTAAAGCAAAGCGTTTCCGCTATGCCAACAATGATATGGCCGACCTTGAGCAGCAACTGATTGCCGCTGATGAAGCAGGCGCTAAAACCAAGCTGATCGCCACTGACGGCGTGTTCTCGATGGATGGCGTGATTTGTAACCTTGAAGCGCTGTGTGATTTGGCTGATAAGTACGATGCCCTCGTTATGGTCGATGACTCTCATGCTGTAGGCTTTGTTGGTGAAAATGGCCGTGGTACGCCTGAGTACTGTGGCGTGTTAGACCGTGTCGATATTATCACTGGCACCTTAGGTAAAGCCTTAGGCGGCGCATCAGGCGGTTATACCTCAGGTAAGAAAGAAATCGTCGAGTGGCTACGCCAACGCTCACGTCCTTATTTATTCTCGAACTCGCTGGCACCATCCATTGTGACTGCGTCAATAAAAGTGCTGGATATGCTGGCTGATGGCAAAGAGTTGCGCGATACTTTATGGTCCAATGCGGCTTACTTCCGTGAGCAAATGGAAGCGGCGGGTTTCACTTGTGCTGGTAAAGATCATGCCATTATTCCGGTGATGCTAGGAGATGCCAAGCTCGCTGGGCAAATGGCCGATAAACTACTGGCTGAAGGCATTTATGTCACCGGGTTCTCATTCCCAGTGGTGCCAAAAGGGCAGGCGCGTATTCGTACCCAAATCTCTGCTGCACACAGCAAAGCGCAACTCGACAAAGCCATTGATGCCTTTATTCGTATCGGCAAAGAGTTGGGCGTAATTTAGGAGCGCAGTGATGAAAGCATTATCAAAATTAAAGGCTGAAACCGGGATTTGGATGACTGATGCGCCAAAACCGGAAGTGGGCCACAACGATTTATTGATTAAAATTCGTAAAACCGCTATTTGCGGCACCGATGTGCATATATACAACTGGGATGAGTGGGCGCAAAACACCATTCCGGTGCCTATGGTGGTAGGTCATGAGTATGTCGGTGAGGTTGTCGATATGGGCCAGGAAGTACGCGGCTTTGAAGTCGGCGACCGGGTTTCTGGTGAAGGTCATATTACCTGTGGTCATTGCCGTAATTGTCGTGCCGGGCGTGTACATTTGTGTCGTAATACCACAGGTGTGGGCGTTAACCGTGAAGGCAGCTTTGCAGAATACTTGGTTATTCCGGCGTTCAATGCCTTTAAGATCCCCGATAATATCTCCGATGAGCTGGCCTCTATTTTTGACCCGTTTGGCAACGCTGTACACACTGCTTTGTCGTTCGATTTGGTCGGTGAAGATGTATTGATCACCGGCGCAGGCCCTATTGGTATTATGGCTGCAGCTGTAGCTAAGCACGTTGGCGCACGCAATGTGGTGATCACCGACATCAACGAGTACCGCCTTGATTTGGCCCGTAAGATGGGCGCCACACGGGCCGTTAACGTCAGTGAAGAAAAGCTCGAAGACGTGATGACAGAGTTGGGGATGACAGAGGGCTTTGATGTTGGCTTAGAGATGTCAGGGGTGCCGGTGGCATTCAACTCTATGCTTGATAACATGAACCATGGCGGCAAGATAGCCATGCTGGGTATTCCGCCCTCAGATATGGCTGTAGACTGGAACCAAGTTATTTTCAAAGGCTTGGTAATTAAGGGTATTTATGGCCGTGAGATGTTTGAAACCTGGTACAAAATGGCCAGCTTGATTCAGTCAGGTCTTGATATTTCCCCAGTGATCACTCATCAATTCAATATCGATGACTTTCAGCAAGGTTTCGACACGATGTTGTCGGGGCAGTCGGGTAAAGTTATCCTCGATTGGCAGTAAGTAGCCTATGAAGGCGGCTAAGCCGCCTTTTCAGTGTTTAGTAAATTTGGAGTCCCATGGCTTTTAAACATATCTCGGTGTCGCAGACACATGAATTACTAAACGACGATAATGTCGTTATTGCTGATATACGTGACCCGAACAGTTTCGCAAGCGGCCATATTCCTGGTTCCGAGCATTTGAGTAATAGTAATATCGGTGAGTTCATGCTGCATAAGGAGTATGAGCAACCTATTATTATTGTGTGTTACCACGGTATTAGCTCGCAAGGCGCTGCTGGTTACCTAGCTGAGCAAGGGTTTGATGACGTATACAGTATGGATGGCGGCTTTGACGCCTGGGCGAAGCAATTTCCACAGTCGGTTGAAAAATGATTGAACTAGGGAGCACTAATAACGTGCGTGCTGCTCAAGGGTTTATTGATTACCTGAGTACTCAAGGGCTGCATGGCGAGCTCAAACCTGCACAGCAGGGGCATGTAATTATTGCTGTTGATCCGGAGCATTTTCATGCTGTTCAGCCGTTATGGAATGAGTTTAAAACAGAGCCGAATCATCCGCGATACAGTGATGCCGCATGGCAAAGCGGGCGCACCGATTCAGGCTTGGTTTACAGCGGCAATAAGCTTAATTTGTGGCAACGCTTCAACGGGCTAAGTTTATTGGTTAAAAGCGTCAGTATTATCAGTGTGATTATCTATGCGCTGTTTTTATTGGGCCAGTTTAGCCATATATTCCCACTGTTACAGTTTAAAGCATCGCAGCCGCTCTCTTGGATAACGCCAGCAGTCGTTCATTTCTCTGCAATTCATTTGATATTTAATGTGCTGTGGTGGTTGACGTTAGGGCCCGCTATCGAACGCCAGACATCGAAACTCACTTTATTGAGTGTATTTTTACTTGGCTCTTTGGCCAGCGCGTGGGCGCAATATACTATGGTCGGCCCTAATTTCGGTGGTCTCTCAGGTGTTGTGTATGCGCAGGTAGGGTTTTGTTGGATTTATCCTTTGCTAGCGAAAACTAAACCGATGATGACCAAGGCGATGATTGGTTTTCTGCTACTGTGGCTAGTTTTTGGTTTTACCGATACTTTCTTTATGCCTATGGCCAACTGGGCGCATTTAGGCGGTTTAGTCAGCGGTATCGTGTTAGCGCTGGTGATGGCCTTTGGAAGTAATAAAAAAGCGGCTTAAGCCGCTTTTTTATTACTCGTGATGTTAGTGATAAAGGTATTTGGTAAACAGTACATCGCGAATAATATCTTTACCGGTTTCCTGCTTTAGTAAGGTTTTAAGCCGTTCGATGCATTTCTGTCTTATCTCTTCGCGGCCCGTTAAACTTTTGATTTTATCCTCTGGCTCTTGCGATAAGATTTCAACAATGGCGTCACGCAGCAGTGGCATGTGATGTTCAACCACTGAAATATTGCCAACATCTTCTAACATCAGATCGACAGTCACTCGCACATAGCCGAGCTTCTTACTTGATTGGCTAATGTAGTTCGCAACGATATCAGGCTCAAAGCCATAATAACCAACATCTCCCGCCGCCTTTGCGGGGCTGAACATGAGCAGAGTAAAGGCACTGACAAGTAATAGTTTGAGCGCTCGAGGCATAATAATTAGTGTGCTAGTTTTCATCAAGTTATCCATATTTTAGCGCGCTTAGCGATTTATCGTCCAGATTTATTAGTAAAGGGGTTACTGTGCTCTGTGAGAGCTTTTGCCATTAGTGTAGCAGTGGTATGATCGAAGCAATAGTCGAATCAAGGTAGTATGTTTTGCCTGCACACCCTATACCTCTTCGCGCGCAGTGGATAAGCATCGAGCACGCTAAGGTGACTGACACACTAGCCGATTGGCTACTGGAGTCTGGCTCGCTAACGAAGCGTTTAAAGTCACAGTGCCAACAATTTGCGGTGGAAGTTCTAAGTGAAAAAGTGGTAGCCAGTCGCTTTTGCGACCACGCTATTTTCAAGCCCCCCGGTACGAATGTGCGTGTGCGTGAAGTGTTGCTGTTTTGCGATAATGAACCTATGGTCTATGCGCAAACTTGGCTTCCTGAACAGCAGTCGCAGCAAGGGGTTGATTTAGCCCATTTGGGCAATAATCCATTGGGCGAAGTGATTTTCCAAGACCCGCAAATCCAACGAGTAGGTATGGAGGTGGCTGATTTCGCTCACAATCAGAGTCTGGCTGAGCTTACACACTCGTTAAAGCTGCCTGGTGGGCCGCTATGGGGACGCCGTAGTTGCTTCAATTTAACGAACCAACAAATAATGGTGTGCGAGATATTTTTACCCGGAGCCTATCCTTACCTATGAAACTAGCACCACTTAAGGCGATGCATTGGCCTTACTATAAGCAATTGATGCGTATTGATAAGCCTATCGGCACCTTGCTACTGCTGTGGCCCACTTTTTGGGCTTTGTGGCTTGCTGGTGCAGATTGGCCGCCGGTGAGTCTCGCGGTAATTTTTGCCTTGGGGGTGTTCGTTATGCGTAGCGCAGGGTGCGTGATCAATGACTTTGCTGATCGTAATGTTGATGGTGCGGTGCAGCGCACTCAACAGCGCCCTCTGGCAGCAGGAACCGTGAGTGCCGGTGAGGCGCTGAGCTTATTCGCTTTGCTGGTGGTTATGGCTTTTGCGTTAGTGCTATTACTTAACTGGCAGACGATATTACTGTCATTTGGGGCGCTTGCCTTGGCTGCGTGTTATCCCTTTATGAAACGTTATACCCATTTACCCCAAGTGGTGTTAGGAGCTGCGTTTAGCTGGGCAATTCCAATGGCTTACATGGCCACTATCGAAGCGCTGCCGATATATGCATGGTTACTGTTTTTCGCCAATGTAGTGTGGACTGTAGCGTATGACACCTTATATGCGATGGTGGATAGGGATGATGATGTTAAAATAGGTATCAAATCTACCGCTATTTTATTTGGTCGTTACGACCTTCTGGCGGTGGCTTTATTGGATGCCACCTTTATTGCACTGTTGGCCTATATCGGCTTGGATATGCAACTATTTTGGCCATTTTGGCTTGGTCTCAGCATTGCGACTATGTTGTTGGTGCGACAGCTATACTTATGTCGCCACCGAGAGCGAGCCGCGTGTTTCAATGCATTTTTGAATAACCACTATGTCGGCCTAGCCATTTTTATTGGTATTGCCGTTAGCTTGCTTTAATTCGGCGGGTCAACAAAGCCGGCGACAGAATTATTCTTGCGAAACCAGCCAGCGATAGAGAAGCGCGACTGCTTTGCTGGCAATACCTCATGCATAAATAGCTCACTTTCAAACACAACCAGTGTGCCACAGCGGGGAGCTACGCGCCGGGCAACTAATTTGGAGCGCGGTTGATAGATCACTAACTCGCCTCCCTCATCAGGGGTGTTTAGGTAGCAAACCGTAGTAAATACACGGTTCGAGCGCCCCTTAAAAGCATCGTAATGCTTTTTATAGAAGTCCCCAGGCTGATAGTGGGCAAAGTGGCATTCATAATCGAACAGGCCAAGGAAAAAGTGTCGGTTAATGTGCAGGCGCAATGCTTCCATTAAAGCTATGTAGTCTTGCTCTGCTTGTGAGTGTCCGCTAAACCACAAAGTTTTGTCTTTTCTTATTTGCTCGTTATGTTGAAACTCTTGGCGGCGGCCAATTCCAGCCGGTGAAAAGGCATCGTATTGTTGTTGCGCTGTATTCAGGAGCTGGCTGGTTAAAGAGCTCGGTAATGCCTGTTCAATCACAGCATAACCGTGCTGATGCACATCATCGATGATCTGTGCAAATAATGGTTCTTGATTCACATGAGGAAATTCAAGTTAAAAGGTGGCTTAGTATACCCTCGAAATGACAAAGCACTACTGTTTATTGGTGTAAATGTGGGCACATTGATAGATAAGCCTCGCCCGCCTAGTCTTAGCTGCTATTTTTTTAATGGCTTGCCACTTAGGAGTAGTAGTAATACTCGCCCAAGTTTGAGCGAGTAGGTAGGTGTTTACTTAGAGGCTGCGAAGAGTTAAGCACTCAAGTGCCGAGCGCTGGCAACTTGTTCAATCACATCTAATAGTTGAATAATGTGCTGTTGTTGCTCCAATTGCTCTTGGGTTTTGACGATTAAACGCGAGTGCGCTTCATCACTGGCTTGTAGGCATATAAGGTCATCGTGGTTGTTGATGGCATTTGTATGTTCAATGCCGCCAATGGCAATGCTTTGCCCGTTGGTCACCGCGTTAATCACCTCTTCTAGGCTACCTAAACGCAGGCCATTGCCCTTGCGCAGTACGTCGGCAGCCTCTTTTATCATGCTTTGCACATGTTGGCTTTGCGAAAAACAACCAAACAGTGGGTAGGCATCAAGGTCATGTAAGGTGACGCTGGCTTTGTGTGCTAAAGGGTGGTTGCGACTTGCAAAGAGTACGAGCTGATCCGGTAGATGGATATCGCTCCCACCGAGGCAGGCGTTTTCTTCACTGACAAAAATATCAATTTCGCCTCGTTTCAGGCGAGAATGTAGCTCTTGCTGATCTTGTAGCTGCATCTCGATTTTCACTTCAGGGTGCTGTGCCATAAACTGACCGCAAGACATGGGCACAATGGAGCTTGCTGAGCTGGTATAGCCAATTACAACACGGTTTTCACTTTTGCCACTGAGTTTGTCGAGTAATTGTTTGGTACGTGCATATTCATCCAGGGTATTTTGGCAAAAACGTAAAAAAACTTCGCCTTCCTTCGTTAATATGACTGAGCGTGTAGAGCGTGATACTAGTTGATGACCAACTTCCTCTTCCAAAGTTTGAATGCTTCGTGTTAATGCGGAGGTACTAATGTTGGTTTTTTCTGCCGCTTGGCGAAAATGGCGCAAAGAGCCAAGGGCGAGGAATTGTTTAAGTTGTTCGAATCTCACTTTTAATTCCTTTTAAGTAAGTTATTAGGTGTATGGATTGGGGTTAATCCTCCTCAATACTAGTACATTGTACCTGAAATAAAAAGATGTCTTTTGTAACAAATTTTTCAAGTTCATCGTGGGGTTAATTAATAATAATCATTAGTCAGGGTAGCGGTTTTTTATAGCAATGAATTCATCAATATTTTTGATCATTAATTCGACTAAAGTCGGGTCGAAATGATGCCCTTTTTGTTGTTCTATAAAGTCTATTATATCCTCCATAGGCCAAGCCTTTTTATAACAGCGTTCGCTCCCTAATGCGTCAAATACGTCTGCCAGAGCCGTAATTCTGCCAACAATGTGAATGGCCTCTTTGGCAAGGCCTTTAGGGTATCCAAAGCCATCCCATTTTTCATGGTGTTGGCCAGCGATTATTGCACCACATTGTAAAATTTCGTTACTGGATCTGTGGAGTATTTCGTAACCCACTTGTGCATGTTGTTGCATTATTTCCCATTCTTGATCATTGAGCTTTCCGGGCTTATTTAAAATATGATCCGGGATGCTTATTTTGCCAATATCATGTAACGGCGATGCCAGTTTAAGTACTTCAGCTTGATAATCACTTAAGCCATAAAGTGTTGCCAATAGATAACTGTAATTAGCCACCCTTTTTACATGAGAACCGGTCTCTTTCGAGCGTTTTTCCACGGCTTCACCGAGAATATACGACAGCTCTTTTTGCGACTCTCTTACCGTTTCCCGTAATTTTAAGTTGTTGTAAGCCAGCGCCACGTTATTGGCGAAAAACTCTAGTAATTGGTGTTCATGAGTATTCAAGTGGGCGCCGCGATCTACATATAGCATGGTCTCCATGCCATTTTGACCTGGGAAGTAACCGACATAGTTACTATCATTTTTTATTGAACGTTTGCGCTGGTGAGCACTGTGGAAATCTTGGCGCACATTGTGTGGCAGTTTACTAATGTCTGACTCGGGAGGGTGTCCTGAAGCCGCGAGCAATTTAAACTCAGTATCTTCTTGGTTGCTGCTGTAGGTCACCGCAGCACAGTATAGCTCGGCATCTTCTAAGCCCAGTATATGGGAAATGTTATTGAGCACAACGGACGCAAATTGGTGGATGCTGTCGCACTTGAGAAACACCGTAGAGGCGTTGATGATGCGTTCTAACCCTTGTTTCTGGCGGTTAATTAATTGAATATCGCGATATCCGCGCAGCGCCGAATAAACCAACGTTTTGAGTTTTATAGCGGTAAGCTCAGTTTTATTTTTGTAATCGTTAATGTCGTAGTCGCGGATAATCGACTCTTCGGGAGCTTCTCCTGGTTGCCCAGTGCGTAAAATAAGACGGATATCATGGTTATCAATTTGCTCGCGAATATGCTTTATGAGCATCAATCCGGCGTGATTGGTTTCCATAACCACATCGACTAGCGCAACAGCGAAAGTGCTATCTTGTTCCAGTAATTCGATAGCTTCTTGTGCTGAATAGACGTGTGTTAATTCTACATAGCGATGCTCGAACTCAAAGTTAGAAAGCACTAACCGAGTGACATGGTGAATATCTTGGTCGTCATCAACAACAAGTACACGCCAAGGCGGTAAACTAGTTTCTGTTGTTTGTGTTTCTGCGTCATCGACTTCGGAAAAAAGATACTCACTCACACTGGGTTCCACCATTTCAGGTCAATGTAACCTGAGTATAGGTGAGTTTTATTTCTCTGGTGAGTGAGAATGTTTTCCTATGCTTTCTAATTCAATGGCAATCGCATCACAGGAAATATGTATTTCGTAAAGAGAGGTGAGCAAAGAGACCATGAGTGCCACTAAGCTTATGCCAAATAAGGCCGTGCCTAGAGGGGTAAACTCAACAAATAACGCAAACATCGCTAGGGTACACAGTAAGAACGACGCCACCCCCCAAAATTGCATACTGCGGATAAGTCGAATTCGCCTCTTTAAGTTTAATATTTGCTCAATCACGAAGGGCCGGATTTGCTCGCCTTCGCGGGCATTAAGTTCGCGGATCAGTTGTGCCAGTACGAGAAAACGATTGGTATAGGCTAACAGGAGAAGAGAAATCGCTGGAAAAAGCAGTGCAGGGGTGGTTAATGTCATCATTTTTTCCAATTTTTATGTGTATAATTAGGGAATGTTAACTATGGGCTAGACATTTTTACAAATAACGGGCTTAATGTTAACAATTTGCCGCTCGCCAATTCAAAAGCTAAGGCAAAAGACAAGATTAATCAAGAATATGCGTATGCGTAGAGGGCTCGTGTCGGTGATACGGTGCCGCACGTTGATGCAAAGGGGGAGAGATGGCTATCAACAGTGGTGAATACCATCACAATGAAGTAACGGATAAATTAGCAAGTGACTTCGCACAACGTTGTGCTGATTTGTTCAATGTTGAGCCAGAGCAGTTAAATCAAGCCTTGGCGGCTTCATCCAGTGATCAACAAGTAAACCAACTTGCCGCGCAATTAAGTCAGCAGCTGAGCATCGCTCTCGTTGCAGCGCAGCTGGGTCGTGGTGGAGATAGTGCAGAGCTAGACGAGTTGCGTAACGAACTCAGTGCTATTAAAGAGCGCTATGCCAAACAGAATCGTCAGTTACTAGAGGCGCAGCAAGAAAATGCGCAGTATGCCGATGAGCATGTTCAACTTAAGCAAAAACAACATGAACTGGCGGCATTGAAGCATCGTTTAACGGAGCTTGAGAGCGATAATTACAATTCGCAAAGTGAGCGCCAAGAGTTACTGGATGCCGTAACAGCGTTGCGAGAGGAAAAAACACGGTTGGAGCAAGACAACCAATCGTTGAAGCAGGCGCTTGAGAGCCAACGTCAAAGCAATATGGCGTGGCAAGAAAAACTGCAAGAAGTGTCTTCGCAACAGCAAGGTAACGAGCAGCTCGAACAACAGCTCACTGATCTACAAAAAGAAAATGAAGCTGTTGCAGAGCAACTGGCTCACTACGAACAGCTTGTTAGCCGTCAGAATCAGCAACTCTCGGAGCTGTCTGAAAAGCTGAATGAAACAGAGCAGCAAGGTGAAAATCACCAGCTTACTGTTGAGCGCTTACAGCAACTAGGTGAGCAGCTACGTGAACAGCTCAGTGAGGAGCAAGCTGCGGTTGCTCAACATAAGGAAGAAAACCAACAACTCATCGAGCGTTTAGAGCGCCAAGATGCGAGTAGCGGCGATATGGCTCAGCAAATTGAGCAGTCGCAGCAGAAAATCGAGCAACTTACGGCACAGCTGGGCACCATTGATGAGTTAAAGGAGCAAATGCAAGCGCAAAGCGAGCAGCATGAGCAAGCTCTGCAAGAACAAGCGCAACAGCAACAAGCTCAATTTGAACAGCAGCAGCAACAGTGGCAAGCGCGGTTAGAGGAATTAGAGCAGGGCTTAGCTGAGAAGCAGTCGCAAACCGAAGAGCTGGATCAACAGAAGCAATCGCTTGCTGAAGAGCTTGAGCAACATAAAGTTCGTTGTGAGCAAGAAGAGCAAGAAATTGAAGAGCTGAAGAAGCAAATTCAAGAGCTGACCAACCGCCATCGCGATGAGCGAGAGCGTAATGAGAGCTTGCGTTCACGTATTGATAATGATTCACGACAAGCTCGCCAAGCTTTTGATAGCTTACGTTCTGAGCACATCGAACTCAAAGATGAGCTAGAGCAAGCACAAGAGAAAATGATGGAATACAAACTGAAATTTGACTACGCCCAGAAGCAGCTGCAAAGCGATTCGTAGTGGATTTCAAGTGGGTTAAGGTCTTCGACGCTGAACACGGCGTCGAGGCCAATATCATTAAAGGTCGCCTACAACATGCTGGTATAGAAAGTCGTTTGACCGGCGAGGCTCTGCAAGGGGCCTTGGGAGAGATCCCTTTCATTGAGGCTGGCGTTGCTGTGTGGGTGTACGATATAAAACTGTCCGCCGCCCAACAAATCTTGTTAGAATATCGACAATCGAAAACATCCGCGCAGAAGTGGCAATGCCACCATTGTCAGCAGTGGAACCCTGCAAGCTTTGATCTGTGTTGGTCCTGCATGAAAGAAAAACATGAACAAGCCCAATAACTTTCAGCGTATTCGTGAGTTGAATACGGTGCAAAAAGCTGCGTTAGCGGCAGCCTTAATGGAACGTATGCTTCCTAACTACTCGCTATTCAGTGATGCACTTGAATTTGGAGATCCCGCAGTACTCAAAAATGTACTCGCTTTATGTTGGGAAAAAATTCTTTTACCAAAAAGTAAGATTAGTATCGAGAAGTTAGTCGAGAAAGTTGAGCCGAATGTGCCAGAAGTGTCTGATTTTGATGTCTTTGGTGTATATCCAGCTATCGATGCGGCAACCGCGCTGCTAACGCTTTTGCATGGGATTCAAAGTAAGGATGAGCAAGAGTACGTCAACGTATGCAAGATTGCTCAAGGTACAGTAGCACGATTGATTGAGTATCAGTTTGAGCTGGACGAGCAACCTTATCAAGCCAAAGATGTAAACCAACACCCATTAATGGAATACGAGGTTGGGGTGCTAAGTGAGTTAATTGACTTTGTCTCGGCCTTGAATCGCATTGATAAAGACAATGTTAAAGCCTTGCGCCATCTTGCTGTAGAGGATGGGCACACTAACATTGGTGTAGAAATTTAGCCCAACGCCACATATCACATGCGCTGGTATAAGCGTCCCCAAGCTTGCCCAGCGCGTTTTTCCTTTCGCAACTGCCAGTTATCAGGAGCAGTGAAGTCGGCGTTATTCGCCTCCACTTCCACATACACTAAAGCATCGTCAGCTAGCCAACCATTTTCTTCCAAGGCTTGGGCACATTTATAGGCGAGTCCCTTATTAAAAGGTGGGTCAATAAAAGCAATATCATAAGCCGCACTGCTTGGTTGAGCTAACAGAGATAACGCATCCCCTTGTTGTACACTCACGTTTAGCATGTTAAGGAGTGCCGCGTTGTCGTGTAGTTGCTGTGCTGCTTTGGGCTCCAATTCAAACAGAGTCACTTGTTTGGCAAATCGCGATTGGGCTTCAAACCCTAGACTGCCGGCACCTGCAAAGCAGTCTAATACCTGGGCATCACGAATATCCATCATGAGCCAATTAAAAACGGTTTCTTTTACGCGATCTGTGGTTGGTCTTAGGCCTTCAATATCATGTACTGGTAACTTTCTGCCTCTATGTTGACCACCAATAATGCGTATTTGCCCTGTTTTTGTTGTGCGTTTATGCGCGGGTTTTGCGGCTTTTCTATTGATGGACATGCATTTACTCACTATATGCTTTTTCCACAGGCTGGGAAAATGGTAATATAACGCACAATTATAAATAATATTTGTGGCTAACGACAGCCGCTTTAAAAGGCGAGTGCATCGCCATGACTGGAAATATGGTTTCATACAATGGCTAAAAAAAGTAAGTTTCTGTCCTGGTTTGGATTAGGTAAAAAAGAAGAGCAAGCAAAACAAGAAGAACAGGAACGCCTTGCAAAAGAGCAGGCTGAGCGTGAAGAGCAGGAACGCTTAGCGAAAGAACAAGCCGAGCGTGAAGAGCAGGAGCGTTTAGCTAAAGAACAAGCTGAACGTGAAGAGCAGGAGCGTTTAGTTAAAGAACAAGCCGAGCGTGAAGAGCAGGAGCGCCTAGCTAAAGGGCAGGCAGAACGTGAACAGCAGGAACGTTTAGCGAAAGAACAAGCAGAACGTGAACAGCAGGAGCGCCTAGCTAAAGAACAGGCAGAACGTGAAGAGCAGGAGCGCTTAGCTAAAGAACAAGCAGAGCGTGAACAGCAGGAACGTTTAGCTAAAGAACAAGCAGAACGCGAAGAGCAGGAACGCTTAGCTAAAGAACAAGCAGAACGTGAACAGCAGGAGCGTTTAGCGAAAGAACAAGCCGAGCGTGAACAGCAGGAGCGTTTAGCGAAAGAACAAGCAGAACGCGAACAGCAGGAGCGCTTAGCGAAAGAACAAGCCGAGCGTGAAGAGCAGGAGCGTTTAGCTAAAGAACAAGCAGAACGTGAACAGCAAGAACGCCTCGCCCAAGAACAGGCAGAAAAAGCGGCCGTAGTTGAGAAAAAGCCAGGATTCTTCTCACGACTCAAAAAAGGGCTATTAAAAACCAAATCAAACATCGGCTCCGGCTTTGCGTCTATATTTAGCGGCAAAAAAATTGACGATGAATTATTCGAAGAGTTAGAAACACAATTACTAACAGCCGATGTCGGTGTTGATACCACCGTGAAGTTGATTGATAGCCTTACCGATGCAGCAGATCGCAAGCAGCTCAAAGATGGCGAGGCTTTATATGAGCTACTGAAGCAAGAGATGGCAACAATGCTAGCAAGTGCTGAGCAGCCATTAAACCTTGAGGGCAAAGATGGACCGTTTGTCATACTTATGGTCGGTGTTAATGGTGTCGGTAAAACCACCACCATAGGTAAACTTGCTAAACAGTATCAACAACAAGGGAAGTCGGTAATGCTTGCCGCGGGCGATACCTTCCGTGCAGCAGCGGTAGAACAACTGCAGGTGTGGGGAGAGCGTAATGATATTCCCGTTATCGCGCAGCATACCGGAGCTGATAGCGCTTCTGTGGTCTTTGATGCTTTCCAAGCTGCAAAAGCGCGCAACGTTGATGTGCTGATTGCTGACACCGCCGGGCGCTTGCAAAATAAAGATAATCTAATGCAAGAGCTTGAAAAAATAGCGCGAGTGATGAAAAAAATAGACCCTGAAGCACCCCACGAAGTGATGTTGACCATTGATGCGGGAACAGGTCAAAATGCGATAAGCCAAGTAAAACTATTTGATCAGGCCGTTGGTTTGACCGGTATCACTTTGACTAAACTAGATGGCACGGCGAAAGGGGGAGTCATATTCGCCATAGCCGATCAGTTTAAAACACCTATTCGCTATATTGGTGTGGGTGAAAGCATCGATGACTTGCGCACTTTCAAAAGTGATGACTTTATAGAGGCGCTGTTTAGCAACGAACAATAATTACCCTAACATTGGGAAATAATAACAATGATAAAGTTCCAAGAGGTCAGTAAAACCTACCCGGGGGGGCATCGAGCCTTAGAGAAAATCAGCTTTCATATCGAAAAAGGAGAGTTGGCTTTTCTCACCGGGCACAGTGGCGCTGGTAAGAGTACGCTGCTTAAGCTTATTAGCTTAATGGAGCGCCCTTCAGCTGGTAAAGTCGCCATTAATGGCGTAGACCTCGCTGCTATCAAAGCAAAGCAAATTCCATTTGTGCGCCGCGATATAGGTATTATTTTTCAAAATCATCGACTTCTTGAACGTTACTCCGTGTTTGATAATGTCGCGTTACCGCTGATTATTGAAGGGGCACATCGCAAGCAATTAGAAAAGCGTGTCTATGCTGCGCTGGATAAAGTGGGGCTCAGTGATAAAGCCCGCTGTAATCCAACAACTCTCTCTGGGGGTGAACAACAACGGGTGGGCATAGCCCGCGCAATCGTTAACTCCCCACCTTTGCTGCTCGCGGATGAGCCCACAGGTAACTTAGACCCAGAGTTATCGATGGAAATTCTGCAATTATTTGAAGACTTCAACCGCCATGGTACTTCTGTGCTTATCGCCACTCACGATCTTGGTTTAATAGCGCGGATGAAATATCGTAGCCTGACGCTTAAAGAAGGCCGTCTGCTCAGTGATCCACTGGCTCAGGAGGCGCTCTCATGAGTCTATTATTTAAAGGTCGGGAAACTGATTATCAGCGCAAAGGCCACTCGCCCGTTGCACGCATGTACTTCGGTATTATTAATACGATTCGTCAAGGGGTGCAGAGCTTAGGAGAGATGTGGCGTACACCAACCGCATCAATGATGACAATCCTCGTACTGGGACTAAGCTTAACCTTACCTTCTACTTTGTACTTAGTCGTTAAAAATGTACAGAAAGTCAGTAGTGGCTTTGATAATGCAGCGGAGATTTCCTTATTTGTTAAAGAACAAATGTCGGAGCAACAAACACAAAGTTTGGTAAAACGTTTGGCGCTCTATAAAGAAGTTGAAGAAGTGCGCTTTATTAGCAAGCGCCAAGCGCTAAAAGAGTTTAAACAGGTGTCTGGCTTTGCTAATGCGTTAGATTATTTGGATGACAACCCTTTGCCTGATGTGGTGCTGGTCACTCCGGGTGAACGCTTCCGTAATGCAGATGCTGCTAATGCGCTACTAGATAAATTACAACAAGAGCGAGAGGTCGACTTTGGCAAGTTGGATATCGAGTGGCTGGAGCGTCTAAATGCAATTTTGAATCTTCTTAAGGAAAGCGTAATCACTATTGCCCTATTATTACTCACTTCTGTCATTCTTATTATTGGCAATACCATTCGCTTGTCTATTATTGATAAGCGCAGTGAAATTCAAGTAATGAAGTTAGTTGGTGCTACCAACGGCTTTATTCAAGCTCCATTCTTATGGACAGGCATCTGGTATGGCATTATTGGCGGCTTTGTGGCGCTAATTTGCAACCTGCTGATGATGTGGTGGTTAGAATCGGCCGTTGTGCAAGTGACCGGAATATACCAGTCGAACTTCATTCTAGAAGGGCTCGATGCGAACGAATTCCTCATTCTTATTGGCTTAGCGGTGATCTTGGGCTTTAGTGGTTCGTACTTATCTGTGCGTCGATATATCAAGGAAATTGAACCGGATAAAGTTTAATGGGCTGGCACCGCTTGTAAGCACGGTTGTTTCATCAAGTGATGCTCATAGCTTTGCTTGTGGCAAGTGCGTGAAGCGGTGCTATAGTTCACTTCTAATTCAGGGCTTCTTTGCTAGGTTGAGTTTAAAAGTTGTTGTTATTCTTTTGTCATTTTTGTGAGTTACAATTGAATATCTCAACTTATTTTCCTTTTTTATCATTAAGTTAGAGCGCATTAAGAAGATTTGTAGAACTTCTTGATATGCATAAGGTCAAAGGTTACAATGCGATTAGCACTCTCCGTTAAAGAGTGCTAAATTAAATGGACAGATTGATCACCCGAGGTGAAAAATGAGCACGAATTTAAATGCAATGGCATTAACGGTTGGCCAACAAAGCGCGAGCATCGAAGGATATTTGCAGGCTGTTAGCACCATCCCAATGCTCGAGGCCGAGGAAGAACGTCGGTTAGCGACTCGATTACAACAAGAAGGCGATCTAGAGGCTGCAAAGCAGCTGATTATGTCGCATCTGCGTTTTGTCGCCCATATTGCCAAAAGTTACAGCGGTTATGGTTTGCCACAATCAGACCTAATCCAAGAGGGTAACATTGGCCTTATGAAAGCAGTTAAACGTTTCGATCCCAGTGTGGGAGTGCGTTTGGTGTCTTTTGCCGTACACTGGATCAAAGCTGAAATCCATGAATATGTGCTTAAAAACTGGCGTATCGTAAAAGTTGCGACCACTAAAGCGCAGCGTAAACTGTTCTTTAATCTACGCAAAAACAAAAAGCGTCTAGGTTGGTTCAACCAAGAAGAGGTGGCCACAGTGGCCAGCGAGCTAGGCGTTAGTGAAAAAGAAGTACGTGAAATGGAATCACGTATGAGCGGCCAAGATATGGGCTTCGATTTAAGTGCTGACGAAGATGATAACAGTGTTGGGCAAAGCTATTCGCCAGTGCAATACTTAACTGACAACGCTTCGGATTTAGCCGAAAGTGTAGAGCAGGAGCAATGGCAAGAGCAATCTCATGCACGCTTATTCTCAGCACTGAAAACGCTGGACGATCGTTCGCAGGATATCGTTACATCGCGTTGGCTTGCAGATGAGAAAGCGACACTACAAGAGTTGGCACAAAAATATGAAGTGTCAGCAGAGCGTGTACGCCAGCTAGAAAAAACGGCGATGAAAAAGCTGCAAAATGCGATGGCATAAGTAGTTATACCGTGCTCAAAAAAGGCCAGCTTAGCTGGCCTTTTTCGATCTAAGTAATCTTTTATCAAAGCACTACTTATAGTGTGTTTTCACTTGCACCTATTAATGGTCGCGTTTGACTGCGATATTCGCTAAGGCAACAAGCGCCTCTTTCTCTGCGCTTTCAGGCAAAAAATCCAATGCCGAAATGGCTTTGTCGGCTTCTTGTTGAGCGCGCTGCATAGTGAAATCAAGCGCTTTGGTTTGTGTTAATGTTGCCAAGATATCATCGAGGTAATCTAAGCCATTTCCTTGCTCTATTGCTTCGCGTATTTGTTGTTTCTGCGCCGCTTCGCCATGCTGCATAGCATAAATTAATGGTAACGTCGGCTTACCCTCAGCTAAGTCATCACCAATGTTTTTGCCTAGCGTGTGGGCGTCGGCACTGTAATCCAACACATCATCAACGAGCTGGAAAGCCGTACCGAGGTGCATACCGTACAAGCGCATTGCCTCTTCAACGTTTGCGTCTTGCTCGGTGATCACTGCTGCTAATTGAGTGGCTGCTTCGAACAGTTTAGCGGTCTTCGAATAGATGACCTGCATATAGCTTTGTTCAGTGGTATCTGGGTCGTTACAGTTCATTAGCTGTAGAACTTCGCCCTCGGCGATAACATTGGTGGCATCGGCCAAGATATCCATGATCCGCATTTGCCCTAACCCGACCATGAGCTGAAAAGAGCGGGTATAGATAAAATCCCCCACAAGCACGCTGGCTGCGTTACCAAATTCGGCATTAGCGGTAGGCTCGCCGCGACGTAAGTCAGATTCATCTACCACGTCATCATGTAATAAGGTCGCCGTATGGATAAACTCAACGATAGTCGCTAGGGTGACATGTTTGTCGCCTTGGTAACCTAAGGCCCGGGCTGCGAGCAGCGCTAACATGGGGCGAACGCGTTTGCCGCCACTATTTACTATGTATAAACCAAGCTGGTTAACCAGTGCGACGTCAGATTGCATCTGCGCATGTATTAACTGATTGACGCTGTTCATATCGTCAGCGATAAGCGTCTGGATAGCTTTTATATCCATTTAACTCCGTGCCCACTGTCGGTTGTTCAAGGAAATGCGCGATGAATTGTACATGAATTTTTGCCATTGCTCGACACTTTCCCAGCAAAGCATCATTTTTATAAGCTTTAGCAGTAAAAATAAGCCAAAGCTAAAAAAAGTGATTAAAAACTGCTTAATCTGCTTGGCAACGGGCTAAAAACAGATAGAATAAGGAAAATTTTTTTCATGTCCTCATCGACGCCATTTTTTCAAGTTTTTATTGAAAAAACAGCTTGTCAAGCCGGGCGTTTTAGCGTAGACTTCGCGCCCTATTGAAGAATATTTAGTTGCGTCGATTTGAGGGCGCACAGACGGAGTTAATTATGTACGCGGTTTTCCAAAGTGGTGGTAAACAGCACCGTGTGACTGAAGGTCAAACAATTCGTCTAGAGAAACTAGACGTAGAAACTGGTGCAGCGGTTGAATTTGACACAGTACTTTTAGTTGCTGATGGTGAGAAAATCGAGATCGGTACCCCGTTCGTAAACGGTGGTAAAGTAACAGCTGAGGTTGTTTCTCACGGTCGTGGCGAGAAAGTGAAGATTGTTAAGTTTAGACGTCGTAAGCACTCTCGCAAGCAGATGGGCCATCGTCAATGGTTCACTGAAGTTAAAATCACTGGCATTAGCGCTTAATTTAGAGGTACAGAAAGATGGCACATAAGAAGGCAGCTGGTAGTACTCGTAACGGTCGTGATTCAGAAAGTAAACGTCTAGGTGTTAAGCGCTTTGGCGGTGAATCAGTTCTTGCGGGTAACATCATCGTACGTCAACGTGGTACTCGTTTCCACGCGGGTTCAAACGTAGGCATGGGTAAAGACCACACACTATTTGCAACATCAAATGGTAAAGTTCAATTCGAACAAAAAGGTCCCCTAGGTCGCAAATACGTAAGCATCGTTGCTGAATAATCAGTAACCCAGCTTACAGAAAAACCCCGCTTTTGCGGGGTTTTTTGTTTTCAATACATATAAACTTGTATAATACAGGTATTCAATCGCAGATCCGCTAAGTGAAAAATCATGAAATTTGTTGATGAAGTCGAAATCCGTGCAGAAGCTGGCGACGGCGGCAGCGGCGTGGTGTCATTCCGACGCGAAAAATATGTCCCAGACGGCGGCCCTGATGGTGGCGACGGCGGTGATGGTGGCAGCGTCTACTTAGAAGCAGACGAAAACCTTAACACCTTAATTGATTACCAATTCGAGCGTTTTCATCGGGCCCAACGTGGTACCAATGGCCAAAGCCGAAATTGTACAGGTAAAAAAGGTGAAGACCTTACCTTGAAAGTGCCCGTCGGCACGCGAGTCACCGATGTTGATACGCAAGAGGGGTTAGGGGATTTAACCAAGCATGGACAGAAACTACTGGTAGCAAAAGGTGGATTTCATGGCCTTGGTAACACGCGCTTTAAATCAAGCACCAACCGTGCACCACGTCAAAAGACCCTGGGAACACCTGGCGAAGTACGTAATCTCAAGCTTGAATTGATGTTGCTTGCTGATGTGGGATTGTTAGGTTTACCTAATGCCGGTAAGTCGACCTTTATTCGCAGCGTTTCCGCAGCCAAGCCGAAAGTGGCTGATTATCCATTTACGACCTTGATACCCAACCTAGGTGTAGTACGCCCGGCCTCCGGGCAGTCATTTGTTATTGCTGATATTCCAGGGCTTATCGAAGGGGCGTCTGATGGTGCCGGTTTAGGGATACGCTTTTTGAAACACTTAGAGCGTTGCCGAGTGTTATTACACATCATTGATGTGTTGCCTGTTGACGGCTCAGACCCTTTAGACAATGCGTTTGCCATTATTAATGAGCTACACCAATACAGCCCTAAGTTGGCTGACAAGCCGCGCTGGTTAGTCTTTAATAAGATTGATTTACTCGATGAAAGCGAAGTAGATGAGGTATGTAACCGCATCGCTAATGAGCTGGGTGTCGAGCATGATATTTATAAAATCTCAGCGGCGAGCGGCTTGAACACCCAAGCATTATGCCAAGATATTATGCAACTTCTTGAGTCCATGCCGAAAGAAAAATTCGCGCAAGAGCAGGAACAAGAAGAAGTTGAGTTTAAGTGGGACACCTACCACCGTCATGCCACCAAAGACAGTGATGACGATGATTGGGACGATTGGGATGATGACGACTACGACGTAGAGATCATTTACGAACGTTAACAACTGTTATGAAGGGCGCACTTGCGCCCTTTTGTATATAGGATATCTGTAGTGAAAATATCGATGATTGCGGCCATGGCCAAAGACCGCATAATTGGCAAAGACAACGATATGCCATGGCATCTTCCAGCCGATTTAAAGCATTTTAAGCAAGTGACCTTAGGTAAGCCCGTTATTATGGGTCGTAAGACGCTAGAGTCTATTGGGCGAGCGCTTCCAGGACGACGCAATATTGTCATCACCCGCAACTCAGACTATGCTTTTGAAGGAGCCGAAGTGGTTACGTCGGTGCAACAAGCGCTAGCGCAAGTTGAGGATGTTGAAGAGGTAATGGTCATCGGTGGCGGGCATATCTATGAGCAGTTTTTACCCTTAGCCTCATCCTTATATCTGACCTTTATCGATTTGCAAGTAGAAGGCGACACTCGTTTCCCTGATTATGAGCAAGTTGGCCGGTGGCGCTGTGTAGAGCGGGTTAGCCATAGTAAAGATGCGACGAATCCACATAACTACGAGTTTGTTACACTTAATAAAGAAGTGTGAGTTGATTGATAAAATTAGTGCTTGTTGGTAAACTATTAGTCTACTTTGTAAGAAAAAAGTATTAAAGGGTGCTACAAATGAAATTAATGTCAACGCTTATCGCTACTGCCGTATTAGCTGGAAGTGCGCTGTATACCACTCCTGCAAGTGCGAATGATCGCCTAGCTATTAGTATCTGTGAGTATATCGCTGCAGATGATAAAAACCGTTTACGTAAGACGCTGCGCTCAGCACGCCTTAAGATTCGTGATATCAGCGATGCTGTAAAGTGTAATGGCAACAACCTAGTCCGTCACGCAGTTGCGAGCAACGCAGTTGACACCGGCGAGTACATCATTAAAAGCTTACCGAAAAGTTCACTAGAAGATGGCGCCGATTTAAATTGGGCAACAAGCAATCACGCAGGTTCACCGCTGATCGCAGCCATTAAGGACCGTGCCGGTCTTTAAGCACCGTCTACAAAAAAGAAACCATGGCCAAGTCCATGGTTTTTTTTTGCCTATAATTGGCGATAGCCATTCAGTTCTCTTCCTATACTGAGATAAAATAGCAGTTACGACAACGTTTCAGGAAATCAATATGGCAGTTCATGTAATCAATCATCCTCTTGTTCAACATAAGCTAGGTTTAATGCGCGAACACGGCATTAGTACCAAAAGTTTTCGTGAGTTAGCATCGGAAGTGGGTACTTTACTCACGTATGAGGCCACTCAAAACTTAGAGTTAGAAGATAAAACCATTGATGGATGGCAAGGAAATGAATTGTCAGTGCAAAGCATCAAAGGTAAAAAGATTACTGTAGTGCCTATTTTGCGCGCTGGTTTGGGGATGCTAGAGGGGGTGATGCACCTGATCCCCGCAGCTAAAGTAAGTGTTGTTGGCCTTGAGCGCAATGAAGAAACTTTAGAGCCGGTGCCTTACTTTGAAAAGCTGGTCGGCAATATTGATGAGCGCCTGAGCCTAGTTATCGATCCAATGTTGGCCACCGGTGGTTCAATGATTGCGACCTTAGATATGTTGAAAAAAGCAGGCTGTACACAAATTAAAGTGATCGTGCTAGTCGCTGCCCCAGAGGGGATAGAAAAGACACTGGCGGCACACCCAGATATTGATATTTATACTGCATCAGTTGATAACCACCTCAATGAAAAAGGATACATTGTGCCAGGGCTTGGAGACGCCGGAGACAAGATTTTTGGTACCGTTTAATGACGCCTTTATTTGCACCTAAAACCATCCTTACCGGCGCGCAAATGTTGTTTGTCGCCTTTGGCGCCTTGGTTCTAGTTCCTTTATTAACAGGCCTTGATGCGAACGTCGCATTGTTTAGTGCCGGGGCTGGCACATTGGCATTTCAGCTTATTACTCGCGGGCAAGTTCCGGTATTTCTGGCTTCGTCCTTTGCTTTTATCGCACCTATCATTGCCTGTAACCAATTGTATGGCAGTGCCGCTACCATGGGCGCGTTAATGGCTGCAGGTGTCGCCTACATGCTACTGAGCGTACTTGTTCGCTTGAAAGGCACAGACATGCTGCACCGCGTGCTTCCACCGGTGGTTGTCGGCCCGGTGATCATGGTCATCGGTTTAGCGCTGGCACCTGTGGCAGTGAATATGGCCATGGGCAAAAGTGGTGATGGCAGCGCCCAATTAGTGGCCTATGATCACGCAATGTGGATATCCATGGCGGCTCTGGTGGCAACGCTGGTTTTTGCTGTGTTTGGCAAAGGAGTGTGGCGTTTAGTGCCTATTTTAGCGGGGGTTGTTGTTGGCTATGGCTTGTCATTGGCCTTTGGCGTAGTCGATTTTGCGGTGATCAACAATGCTCAATGGCTCGCTGTGCCCGCATTCAGTGCGCCAGAATTTAAGTGGCAGGCTGTGGCGTTTATGATCCCCGTGGCCATTGCGCCTGCTATTGAACATATTGGCGATATGATGGCTATTAGTCAGGTTACCGGTAAAGACTACCTAAAAAAACCGGGCTTACACCGCACACTGATGGGAGATGGCGTCGCGACGAGCCTAGCTGCCAGTATTGGCGGACCGCCCAATACTACTTATTCAGAGGTCACCGGTGCAGTGATGCTGACCAAGAACTTCAATCCCAAGGTTATGACGTGGACCGCCGTTATCGCGATTTTGCTGGCGTTTATAGGCAAAATGGGGGCGGGTTTGCAAACTATTCCGGTCCCAGTAATGGGGGGCATTATGATTTTGTTGTTTGGCTCCATCGCTGTGGTTGGATTAAAAACGTTATTAAAGGCTGATTTAGATGTGAGTGAACCACGCAACTTAGTGATTATTGCACTTATTTTGGTGTTGGGTATTGGCGGTATGCAAATAGGTGGTAATGAATTTGCCCTGCAAGGCGTTAGCTTGTGCGCCATATTTGGCATCGTGCTCAATCTTGTTTTACCCAGTAAAAAGCAATCGCCAGTGCAAGGCTAGAGCATTTATTCTGAAAATGCGATAGAATTTGCCGCCACACGTTATCGTTTGGTGGCGGCACACTAAGCACAGTGTTCAACTTCAGCTATCACAAACTAGGGGCAACTTATGTCAGATAAGCTTTATATTACCGCACAGCAACTATTGGAAGATTCGTTTCGTGTCGCTGCGCAAGTCTATAAGGACGGCTTCCGTCCAGATTTTATTATTGGTATTTGGCGCGGTGGTGCTCCTATTGGGATTGCTGTACAAGAGTTTTATGATTATAAAGGGATAGAGACCGATCATATCGCCGTTCGTACCTCTTCTTACTATGGTATTGGTAAGCAATCGAAAGAGATCAAAGTACACGGTTTGCATTACATCATTGAAAATGCCAATGCGGGTGATTCACTCCTTATTGTGGATGATGTTTTCGACTCAGGACGCAGTATTTTTGCATTAAAAGAAAAGTTAGCAGAATTGATGCGTTTGAACCTGCCTAAAGATATTCGCGTAGCTTGCCCATACTATAAGCCGAAAAATACCAAAGTCCCTATGAAGCCTGACTATTACATCCATGAATCGGATGAGTGGCTGGTATTCCCTCATGAACTTTCAGGGTTAACCCCCGAGGAATTGATTGAAGGTAAATCGGATTTAGCCAACATTAAAGACTTATTAGTCGATTAAAAAAAGCAGCGTAAGCTGCTTTTTTTATCCCATTTTTACAACCCAAGTGGGCAGGCTGATGCTCTGATCTCACTTACGTGAAGCTTTCTACAAACTCCTCTAAAGCTGACACATCAATTGTTTGTAAGCCTTCTTTACTGCGCACAATAAGCCCTTTATCAACCAGCTCGGTAACCACGCGTCGATAAGCCCGCTCCGTGGTAGCAAAGCGCTCAGCCTCGGCGCTCACAGTGGGATAGGCGCGTAACAAGGTCGGGTTGTTGTTTTGTGCCCGCATTAAGCAATCTTTGGCAATATTATAGCTTAGCGGCAGTAACAGTTTATCAAGGTTAACCTTTTGGTTTTCCTGAAACTTCGCGGCTATAGTTTGCGCTGTGTACAAGCTCAGTTGGGGGTTCTCTAATAATACTTGGCGCCAATGCTTGAGCTCGATAAGGTTATAACTTACATCGCTAAAGCAGGTTACGGTATAGATACAGGGCTGATTGTTAAGCGCTTCTATTTCCCCAATCAGGGTGTTGTTGCAATCAAGCTGACCTAAGAGCAAACGTCGCCCATTGCCCACATCGTAGCTAAAAGACACGGTACCGCTGCGCACCAGTACCAGCTTTTTAAGCGGTTGATCTTGGTGTAATAGCACTTCCTTTTTTTGCTGCTGGTAGCGATTGCCAGTGAAATGAAGTAGCTGCTCTACCAAGTCGGTAGAAAAATGATATTGAAACATAGTCAAAACTCGTTGGGACAATTGTCCTTTTTGTTACACCAATATGTCGCTACGATGAAAATGTAGCGTTTTTTATGCCAATTTACGCACAGAGACTGAGTCCGTCATAGGTTTAATCATTCCCGTGTTTACTTATTCGTTTTTACTCAGTGGTGTGAATTGGCTTTTTTATCTTATTCTCGCGATGTTGCCGACAATGGCTTATAACAAGCGAGGTTTATGCTAACTTAAAGCAGAGGAGAGAACAAATGACCTGGGAATATTTAGGCTATGTCGCTTCTGCTTTATTAGTAACGTCACTGGCGATGAGCGATGTCGTGAAACTGCGTTGGTTTAATCTCGCCGGCTGTATCGCATTCACTGCCTATGGGGTCGCCATTGCGGCGTGGCCAGTGGCACTGACCAATGCCTTACTCTCTGTTGTTAACATCTATCACTTGCACAAATTAGCCCAGGCTAAACGTCAAAGCGCAGGCTGACGCTGGTAGCGACGCTGGCCTGCCAACCAAGTTTCTAACACCTTGGTTTGCCATACCTGCTGCACCGGGGCATGGATAATGTCGGTGTCGACAAGGATAAAATCTGCCCACTTGCCTTTTTCTAAACTGCCAACCTTAAACTCCTGGAAGGCGCTGTAGGCAGCGTCTAGTGTGAATGCTCGCAAAGCTTGCTCGCGCGTGAGCAATTCTTTAGGGCGCCAACCTTGCTCAGGTAAGCCTTGGTGGTCTTGGCGTGTAATTGCGCTATAAAGACCATGGAAAGGGTTCGCAAGCTCCACGGGAAAGTCTGAACCCGCTGCCACACGAGAGCCTTGCTCTAGAAATGTGCGCCACGCATAAGCGCCTGCTAGTTGTGAGTCGCTCAAGCGTTGCTCGGCCATATGCATATCAGAGGTGGCATGAACCGGCTGCATAGAAGGAATAATCTTAAGTGCTTTAAAGCGCGGGATATCATCGGTATCAACAATTTGCGCATGCTCAATACGGTTACGTAGCAAAATACCACCTGTGCGTTTAAAGACATTCTCGTATGCGTTAAGCACTATTTGGTTCGCTCTGTCGCCTATAGCGTGGGTATGAGCGGAGAAACCATGCTTAAAGCATAAACTGAAAATATCCTCGAGCTGTTGTTGGTCCTCAAGCATCAGGCCTCGATGCCCCTTTCTGTCAGCATAGTCTTGCAGTAGGGCGGCGCCACGAGAGCCTAGCGCGCCATCCGCGTACACTTTCACACTGCGAATAGCCAACATGTCTTCATTATCATCGACTTTACCAGCTTTGAGCATGGTCTCGAGTTTGTCATCAGTGGCCCCGAGCATAGCGTAAATGCGCAGCGGAAGATTGTTGTCTTTGGCGCGTTGTTTATACAGTTGCCACGTATCAAAGTCGATGCCGGCATCATGGGCGCTGGTAATACCTAAGCTTAATAAATGTTGACCGGCTTTATCTAAGGCTGTGGCGAGAGCTTTCTCGCTGCGCTTGGGAATGTGTGCTGTGATCAACTGCTCTGCTTTATCTATAAATACGCCGCTCGGATTCCCTTGAGCAGTGCGTATTATCTCACCCCCGGCTGGGCTTGTTACCTCACTATCAAGACCTGCTAACTCCATGGCTTTGGAGTTGACCCAAATAGCATGACCATCTACGCGACTTAATACCACGGGTCTGTCGCTTACGAACTTGTCTAAATCTGCGGCACTGGCGAAGGTTTTTCCAGGCCAAAGTTCCTGGTTCCAGCCACGACCTATAATCCATGGCTGTTCAGACTGTGCGGCGAACGCTTGAAGACGCTTTCCCACCTCTGCAACCGAGGTTGCACCGCGTAAATCAAGCTGCATTAGGTTTTGCCCTAAGCCAATGATATGACCGTGTGCATCGATAAGGCCAGGAAGTAGCACCTTACCTTGGCCGTCGATGCGCTTTGCATCTGGGTAGCTTTTACTAAGTTGTGCTTTGCCGCGATTGATCACTCGGCCATCTTTAATCACTAAGGTTGCAAAGGTCTCAAGCTCGCCTTTTTGAGTGGGTGTATAGCCTTTTATGTTATGAATAACTGTGGTTTGTGCCAATACTGTGCAAGGTATAGAGCACATCATTAATAGTGCAACGAGTTTGTTTTTCATCATTTTTATCCTCTGTTAGCAGCTTTGTGAATGTAGCAAATTTATACGCAAGGGAACAGCCAGGAAGGGGAGGATAATTAAGCAGCAACAAAAAGGGCCGCTAAAGCGGCCCTTATCATCAGCACTTGGCTGTTTAAACCTTAAAGCGGTCTACAGATTGGCGCAGCTCTTCAGCGAGCTTGGCCACTTCAGTACTTGACTCTGAAGTCTGGTCGGCCCCCTGAGCTGTCTGCTCAGCGATAGAAACAATTTGCTCCAAGCGCTCACTTATTTCTTGCGACACTTGCTGTTGTTCCATCGCTGCCGATGAGATTTGCTCGCTCACATCGTGTGCAGTGGCAACGGCGTGAGTGATTGAGTCTAGTGCAGTGGTCGCATGCTCACTTTGCTCAACACAGGACTCGGCTTGTTGACGGCCTTTCGACATCGCTTCTACAGCAGCTTGAGCTCCGGTTTGTAGCGATTCAATCATGTTTTGAATCTCTTGCGTCGACTCTTGTGTCTTACTTGCCAACGAGCGTACTTCGTCAGCTACAACGGCAAAGCCTCGCCCTTGTTCGCCTGCTCGTGCGGCTTCGATTGCAGCATTCAATGCTAGGAGGTTAGTTTGCTCGGCAATGCCACGAATAACATCCAAGATACCGCCAATTGATGCGCTGTCTTGATGCAGCTGATTAATAACCTGTGAGGCGTTATCAACTTCAATAGCCAACTGTTCGATAGTTTCTTTGTTTTGGTTAGAGATCCCTTTAACACGACTAGCTTCGCTGTCGGCATTCTTAATCTCGCTTAATGCTTGTTGAGCACTGTCGTTCACTGCCTGAGAAGTACTACTCATTTCGGTTGTGGCAGTCGCGGCTTGCTCTACCTGAGCGCGCTGCGATTGAATTGCGTGGCTTGACTCAGAGGTGATGGTCGACGTCTGCTCTGATGCCGCAGCAAGTTGCGTAGAACGCGAGATGATGCCTTGAATCAAAGCTCGCAAGCTGTCAATTAGGGTATTACAACTGCGTGCCAGCTCACCGAATTCATCTTGTGCACTGTCGTCTAAGCGTTGCGTCATATCTCCTGAGGCAACAATATTAAGCACGCTGTTTACTTCACTCAATGGTTTAGTAATACGGCTTACGGTGAAGTAAGCAACAATCACTGCGATGATGGTGGCTATGATCATGCCCAACCAAGTCCACAGGTTAGCGGCACTGACATCGGCACGCACACCTTCTTGTTGCTTGAAGGCAAGGTTATTTACTTGCTTCACTAAGGTGGTCAGGTTTTTGATCGCCTGCTCAGTGGTTACTTCTGAGTTTTCAAGATTAACCGTGGTTTTATCTAAGGTGTTAAGTAATTCCAACTTGTTTGCGGCAAGAGAACTTGAGCCTTTAACCGCATCGCTAATGGTACTCACATAGGTATTTAAATCACTGTACAGTGACGCATCTTTAGCGCTTACAGCTTCTTCAATCAGCCCCATTGAGCGTTCAAGCTCGTCCATGTAAAACAGTTGGTCGTTCTTAATAATTTCCAGCGTTTGCTTATTCTTAACAGACAGAATGTCGTTGCCTGTGGTGGCAATCGCGGTGAGGTTGTTTTCCAATTGCGTAACTGCTTGGTAAGCACGAGGTGAGTCTTCTTCTAGGCCGTCTAAGTCAGAGATATCAAGAACCACAGAAATGGCATCTTCTGCGTTTAAGTCGATATCATCAAACTGGCTGCGCAGTGTATTGCGAAGCGCCAGCGCTTTCGCTTTATTGCTAAACAGCTGAGTGACTTGGCCCTCAAACTGGGTGTAAGTTTTTTCTACGGTTTGCGCGAGCTGTTTTAATTCTGGCTCATTAGCAACCACATCCATAAGGCTCGCCATGGACTTATCAAAGCGCTTTTGCTCTTTATTGTAAGCTTGTTTTAGCTCAGCAAGGGACTTTTCATCCTCGCTATTGTAGGCGCCCAGTGCTGCTTTACTCATGAGCACAAATTCAACTTGTAGCTCAGAGCTTTTATCTAAAGCAGGTAAAGAAAGTTGGTTAACACTTTGCGTCGAGCTATCAATATTCGCAATGCGAACAAGAGAGTTGCCACCTATAACCAGAAGGAGGAGGGTGATAAAGATGAATCCACCCCAGATACGTTGACTCACAGTAAGCTTCATAGATGTTCCTAACTACATAAAATATCTTAACTTATCGGCAGGATTAAGGATAAATTAAGGTAACTATTGCTAAAATGTAACAACTTTTTGCGTTTTTATCAGCTTATTGCGATAAAAATTCGCATTGCTTTACAACTTTTTTCTTACTCTGCAAGTCCATCAGAGTCATGCTGCCACCCCAAACACATCCTGTGTCCAAAGCATGTACATTATCTCGCCCGGTTTTGCCTTCTAGTGCCGCCCAATGCCCAAATACAATGTCAAAATCATCATGCTGACGATGGCTGTGAGCAAACCAAGGTACAAGCTGATCATCACACCCTGGTTTACCTTTTTCTTTTAGGTTTAAAGCACCGCTGGGTTCCACAAAGCGCATGCGGGTGAAACTATTGATAGTATAGACAAACTTTTCCATTTCGCTGAGAGAATCGCACCATTTTACAGGTCTGTTTTCGTACATGTGCGCGAAATAATGGGCTGCGTCTTTTCCTTGATAACAGCGCTGCGCTTGTTGCGCTTGCTCAAGAGCTTGCGCAAGTGACCAATGTGGAGACAAACCAGCATGGCATACCAGAGTATTTAGCGGCGCTAACCAAAGAGCTAAGGGTTGGTTACGTAAAAACGCGAGTAGGGAATCAAAATCATCGGCGGCAAATAAAGGGGCGAGTTTATCTTTTGGGTTGGGTTCTTTATTTAATGCTGCACAAGCCAGTAGGTGTAAATCGTGATTACCTAAGGTGACACTCACACTGCCTTGCAATTGCTCAAGTCGGCGCAGACATGACAGCGAGTCGGGACCGCGCGCAACGATATCACCCACACAATAGAGATGATCTTGGCTGGGGTTGAAATCAACACGCCGCAACAGTGCATCAAATTCATGATAACAGCCTTGCAGATCACCTATTGCGTATAACGCCATGAGCTTAGTGTAAAATGTTGGGGCAGTTTAGGCGGAAAACATCAATGGGCGCCTGGAACTCATTGCCAAATTCGCTGCGCATCACGTAGTAGCCTTGCATGGTGCCTACGGGAGTTTCCAACACTGCGCCACTGGTATAACTGTAACTTTCACCCGGGCCGATGGTTGGCTGCTCGCCAACCACGCCTTCACCTTCTACCTCGACTTCTTTGCCATTGGCGTCGGTGATAAGCCAATAACGACTGACGAGCTTGGCGCTACTCAGGCTGTGATTCTTTATCGTGATGTTATAAGCAAATACGTATTTGTCTTGCTCTGGCTCCGATTGACCTTCAACGTAGAAGGTCTCGACATTCACTTTAATCGCTGAATCTGTACTACTGCTTGTTGTCATATAACCAATTCGCAATCTCAATAAATTGTTGTAAACTCAGGCTTTCTGCTCGCAAACTTGGATCGATACCTAGGCCTTTTAGCTGCGATTCATCCAATAAATTGCTCAAGCTATTTCGCAGTGTTTTACGGCGCTGATTAAACGCTTCTAAACACACGGTATTAAGTAACTTAGTATCTTTAGCGCTGCGTTGTGCTTTGTCTTTCGGCACTAAGCGCACCACGGCCGAATCTACCTTAGGTGCTGGTTTAAAGCAATTAGGCGGCACTTCAATAACAGGAATGGCATGGCAGTAATATTGTGTCATTACGCTCAAACGGCCAAAGGCTTTGCTACCAGGACCTGCGACCATACGATTAACCACCTCTTTTTGCAGCATAAAGTGCATATGCTCCACCTCATCAACAAAGTTGAATAAGTGGAATAGCAGTGGTGTTGAAACATTGTAAGGCAGATTACCAAATATTTTTAATTTGGCGTCGTTGCGTAGCAGCGAGGAAAAATCGAATTTCATCGCATCGCCTTGATGTACCGTTAGCTTCGGTGCCATAAAAGGGTGGTGAATAAGGCGCTCGGCTAAGTCTTTATCGAGCTCAACCACGTTAAGGTGGTCGGTCAATTCGCACACCGGTTCGGTGATTGCGCCCAAACCTGGACCAATCTCGACTAGGTTATCGCCCGGACGCGGGTCGATAGCGGTGACTATTTTATCAATGACGGTTTCGTCATGAAGAAAGTTTTGCCCGAATCGCTTTCGAGCATAGTGGCCTAGGTGTAATTTATCTGTCATTGTCTCTTAGCTTTTTTGCTCGCCATTTTGATTGCTTCATTTAAAGCAACGCGAAAACTGCCAGCGTCTGCTTGGCCACTCGCAGCTAAGTCAAGGGCAGTGCCGTGATCGACTGAGGTGCGAATAAAAGGAAGGCCAAGGGTGATATTTACGGAATTTCCAAAACCCTTATATTTTAACACAGGCAACCCCTGATCGTGATACATCGCTAGTACTGCATCCGCCTCATTGAGGTATTTATCTTGGAAAAGGGTGTCTGCAGGAAGGGGGCCCACTAAGTTCATACCTTGTTGATTTAGCGCTTCCAAGGTCGGAGTGATCACTTCAATTTCTTCACGGCCAAGGTGCCCGCCTTCGCCAGCGTGTGGGTTTAAACCACAGACTAAAATGCGGGGTTTGGCAATTGCGAATTTAGTACGTAAATCGTGCTCAAGAATACCAATTACCTTTTTCAAGCGCTCTTCTGTAATGGCTTTGGCTACATAGGCCAACGGGATGTGCGTGGTGACTAACGCAACTCGCAGTCCTTGTGTTGCTAACAGCATCACGACATCCGGGGTATTTGATTGTTGTGCAAAATATTCGGTGTGCCCGCTGAAAGAAATTCCCGCTTTATTAATGATACCTTTGTGAACTGGGCCTGTGACGATGGCATCGAACGTGCCATCCATGTTTTTCTCACAGGCGATACGCAGAGTATCAAGCACGTATTCGCCATTTTTCTCATCAAGTTCACCAGCCACCACAGGCGTTGCTAAATCGACTTGATGGATATACAACTCACCCGCTGCGCTGGGCTGGGCAGGAGCTTGCTCATCAAAAGGCGTTAACCGTAGCGGCAGACCCAAGGCTTTGGCTCGTTGTTGCAATAGCTTAGCATCAGCAATAGCGACCAGTTGTGCGGGCCACTGCTGCTGTGCTAATTCAAGCAATAAGTCCGGGCCTATGCCAGCCGGCTCCCCTGGAGTAATGGCGATACGTAAGGTCATAACCATTAATCCTCTGCGAAGATCTCAATGTGTGCTTGCTCGCGGATCTCCTGCTGGAACGCAAAGCTCTCTTCTTTGAACTTACGATTATATAGCAGCTGCTGAGCACGGTTTTTCTTCGCTAAATCGGTTTTATCGGCGACGCGTTTATCTAACAGCTGCACGATGTGCCAGCCGAAAGTGGAACGGAACGGTTCACTGATCTCGCCTTTTTCTAGCGACATTAACGTATCGCGAAACGCAGGCACATAGGTAGTAGGGTCGGTCCAATCGTACTCACCACCTTTAAGTGCTGAGCCCGGGTCTTCAGAGTACTCTTTTGCCAATTCGGCAAAGTCAGCATCACCGGCACGCAAGTCTTTGACAAAGCCTTCAAGCATTGAGCGTGCTTTCTCTTCACTCAATATAATTGAGGGCTTGAGAAGAATGTGACGTGAGCGCATCTCGACAGTTTCTACGACTTGGCGGCCACGCACGTCTTGTACTTTAATGATGTGAAAGCCCGCGCCACTGCGCAGTGGGCCAACAATCGTGTCTTTTTTCTTACCTTTCACTGCCTCGGCAAATAATGAAGGCATTTCATTGGTGCTCATCCACCCTAGCTGTCCACCTTCGAGCGCCTTAGAGCCACTGGATGAGGCGATTGCGATACGCTTAAACTCTCGGCCTTCTTCAAGTAATTCAATTACTTTAGCTGCACGGTCTTGCGCACTGGCAATTTCCTCTGGCGTTGCAGAGCTGGGAATATCGATAAGAATGTGGCCAATATCGTATTCCTCACTGTTGCCGCCTTGCTGCTCCATAATTTGCAAAAGGTTTTCAATCTCTTGCAAGCTAATGTAGATACGGCGATCGACGTTAGCGCGCAATACCTGCTGAGTGGTGATCTCTTTACGAATATCTTCACGGAATTGGGCGAAGCTTTCACCGGATGCTTCCACAGAGCGACGCATGTCGGCAATGGTACCGCCTTGGTCTTTAGCCATGGTTGCAAGAGTTTGATCAAGCTGGCCATCGGAGATTTCTAAGCCCATACGGTCGGCCATTTGCATCAGTAAGGTTTGATTGACGAGTCGCTCAATAGCTTGCACACGTAAAGCACTGTCAGTGGGAAGATCTTGACCACTTTCTTTGGCTTGTGCTTTTACTCGGTTAACAATGGCGTCCACTTCACTTTCAAGGATCACCCCTTCGTTAACGATACCTACGACTTGGTCAATAAGTTGTTCTTGTGCTTGTACACCCTGAGATAACCCTAGGGCGAATAAAGTTGTTGCTAAAAAACGTCTGAATTTCATACTTTTTATTGCTTTAATTGGTAAGGAAATAGGGGCGACGGTAGCCAAAAATGCCTTCTCTAAGTAACTTTTGTGCATCATAACTGCTCTTGCCTCCAAGTCCTTTAAGGACAAATTTGATGCCGATCCCCGAGTCGAAGATGGCTTGCTCTTGGTTTATGCTTTGGTTTAAGTCCGTTTCTATTTGTCTGCGGCCAGTGATCTGCACTGCCCAACAACATGACTCATACTGTAAACCACTGAACACTTCGATGCTACGACCGGTTTCAATATCACGGTGGTAGCTGGCCACGAATTGCCAGTTATCGTCAATTGGGACACTGGTAAACATACCTATTTGCTCAATTGTATTCCCTGAGACATCGTTTGCATAGCGATGGTTCAACTGCACCAACTCATTATCGTCGCCCTTATAATCTAGGGTCACATGGGATTGGATTATTTGCTTGCCATCGGTGTCGTACTGAATGCCGCCAGAGAGATACCAACGACGGTGCCAGTGCCACATGGCTTCACCGGCGAATAACGCGTTGTAATTGTTTTCGCCGGCAAAGTCTTGCTCTGTGGGTTTAGCAGAATCAGAGAGATAAAATATTTGCCCGACACTGAGGTTAAATAATTCCTCATTTTGTTTATCAAAAATACGCGTTGTCGCCCCTAGGGTAATTTGGTTAGCCGCAGCGATGCGGTCTACACCGGAGAAACGACGATCGCGGAACAGGCCATAAAAGTCGTCTTGGAGTTTGGTGGTATCAAACAGGCCAATGTTATTTTGGTCTTTATTGGGGGTGTACAAATATTGAATTTGTGGTTCCAGGGTTTGAATACCATCTTCGACGAGTAAACTGGTGTCGCGTTCGAAGTTAAGTTGGCTGTATAGGCGAACTTTCGGTAGGGTTCTGTTTACCGTTTGCTCATACTGCGTCCCTTCAAGGTTACCTTGCTGGTCATAATAAGTGTGCAGCACACTGAACTCAGAGAGAAATGACCACGCATAACGCTCTTCACTAAAACGCAGTTGCGGTTCTATGTGCACTCGTGTGGCTTCATCAATAGTTCGTGTGCTGTTACGGAAATGGCTCAACTCGCCGCTTACTGTGGCGTCAAACCAACCCAATTTATAGGCATTTGTCTGAGTAAAACCGATGCGAGGCAAGGTTGTGTAGGACTCAAGATGGTCGCCCAGGACTTCATAATCTTGCAATTGTATATCGGTGCGCCAACGCTCACCCAAATGGGTAAGAATCCCCGTACGGGCTAAGTGGGTGTCGGTCTTATTGGCGTAATTAGAATTCAGGTCGGTGAGGTAGTTATCGTCACTCACATTCGTAATATCTACGCCTGCACGCCAGACATCACTAAAGTAGCTCTGCTGCTGCCAGTGGAATAAATAACGGTTTCCAAGTTCGCGCTCACTTTTATCTGAATCTAAGTATTCGAGCCCTAGCAAACCTTGGCTGCTCGGGGTTAAATAACGAAACTCAGACTGCAGCTGAATGCCTTTTTTGGACATATAGCGCGGCGTTAATGTGAGATCGTAATTAGGAGCCAAGTTGATGTAGTAAGGAGTGATAGTCTCCACGCCAAATCGGTTTGAGCTGGAAATCTGTGGCGCTAAAAACCCTGTTTTGCGTTTATCATCAATAGGAAAGGTAAAGTAGGGCAGATACAACACCGGAGTATCATAAATTTTCAGCGTGGCACCGTAGGTCTCACCCCAACCTTCTTTTTGCGAAAGAATGATTTTATCGGCGCTGATTGCCCAAGTTTCGCTATCGACCGGGCAGGTCGTGAAGCTGGCATTACTCAGCTCTAAGGCGTCCTCATTAACCTGTAATTGTTCAGCGCCACCACGGCCTTGCTGTTGAGTGAGCTGATAATCGGCACCAAGAAGGCTGATATTAGAGTCGTTTAAGCTTGCATTTAAGCCGCGACTGGTGATTTTAGAGACACCGTCTCGGTAAGTTAGCGGCCCAGTCGCATTTAATAAGCCTTGTTGTTTGTCAATCAGTGCTGACTGCGCTTGTAAGCTCATGGTGCGCGTATTGATGTTGACGTTGCCATCAAACTGAGCACTATCTTGGCCTATTAATTCAACATCGTCGGAAACAATTTCTACTAGGCCCAAGGGTAAGTTAGGGGCTTGCCAAGGCGCAGGGCGTGAAGCAGCTAAGCAGTGCGCTACCTTAATATTTTGTGATAACTGTTTTTTATCGGTATCTGTGTGCTCTTGCGCCGAAGCGGTGTTGGCCGCAAGCTCTGCTGTGCGCGCAAAAACGGCGCCTGCGCTGGCACCATACAGGGCGAGAATAACCATGCCCCACAATTTATTCATCGACTTCCCTTAAACTTAATGTTGCTTGCCAAGTGCACTGGAAATAAGCATGACATAATAAAGCAATTTTTCCGTAATTACATCCGCTGACAAAGCGATGTCAGCGGATAAGGGTTAAAAATTGTTAGCGATAAAAGCGCTAGGGTATACAACTAGCTGCGCTACTGGGTCATGCTTTCGCTTGTTAGTTCGATGATTTTTCGTCACTATGTGGTGCACATTGGTTTTCAGAGGTATTTAGGTGATGTGGGGCAAGCTTCTTGGTGCCTGCTTTGGCTTTATGTTTGGTAAGTTTCTTGGCGCCTTATTGGGGCTGTTCGTTGGGCATATGTTCGACAGAAGCTTAAAGCAGGACTTTGACCGTGCTGGCGGTTTTCGTGGCTTTTTTAACCACGAAGATGTATCTCAGCGCCAAGCCTTATTTTTCTCTAGTTGCTTTGCTGTCATGGGGCACATTGCTAAATCCAACGGTCGCGTCAACGAGATGCACATTCGTGCAGCCACTCAGTTTATGGATGAAATGGGCTTAAGTGGTGAAGACAAGCGCGAAGCTCAGCATGCATTTCGCGCGGGTAAAGAGGCTGATTTCTCCATGAATGCGACGCTGCGAGAGTTCCGCGAGCATTTTGCCGGGCGCTTCGATATGTTGCAGTTATTTTTGGAAATCCAGATTCAGATGGCCTTCAGTGATGGTCACTTAGCTGAGCAAGAAAAAGCGCTGTTGGAGCAGGTCGCCAAAGGGCTGGGTGTCAGTAAAACCCATTTTAACTTTATCCTCAAACGCTACCAAGCCGAATTTGCTTTTCGCCAACAGCAGCAACGTTTTCGTCAGCAACAACAGCAGCATCATCAAGGGCGTACATCAAGTACCAGCGATACGGGTATGAATCGTCGTCAGGCGTTGGATATTCTTGGTTTGGAAGAGGGAGCGGATGCGCGCACTGTTAAAAAAGCCTACCGCAAGTTGATGGCGCAGCACCACCCAGATAAGTTAGTCTCTCAGGGCCTTCCTGAGCATATGATGAAATTAGCACAAAAGAAAAGTCAGGATATCCAAGCGGCGTATGAGTACTTAAAGGCTTAGAATAAGCGCCGCAGAAAACCGTCGATTTCGGTTGCTAGGCGGTGTATTTGCTGCTGCTCACTAAGCTCAGCGAACAATGTACGTTGGCGGTAATTAAACTTTCTGTTTTTCTCTGCCCAGAGTCGTCGCTGTGGCCGTTGCTGTGTGGCCCAGCTATGGTCAAAAGGGGTGTACACGTCGAGCACCGCAGGGGGCATCACTGATAAATTGGCGCTAATGTGGTGGTGGCGCGCAGGGACCGGCAAGTAGGCGCCCACAGCAATAAACGCGTTAATATCCACCTGTAGGTTATCGACAAAGTACTCACTGAGTAAGCCGGCGCTGCGCCCAGCAGCGAACACACTAACCGCTTTGCCTTGCTCCTGTGCCCGCTCTAGCAGACTAACAAGTTGTGCGCTTAAGCGTTGTTGTTCTTTATCCAAAAGCTCAGAGGAGATGGCTTGTTGATAGCCTGGGATATAACTGGGTTGCGGCTGCTCGGTTTCGTCAGCAGATTGTGGAGGCGGCTCCTGAGATTGCTGCGTTTGGTCTTGTTGCTGCTCTTCGCTAGCGTCTTGCTGGGCAGCTTCGCTCTGTTGCTCATCGTCACGTGTTGCTGGGTGGTTAACTAAGAGATAGCTGCTGTAGCCACGCTCACTGAGCAGTGCCCGTAAAAATATAAAACCACGTTGATTACCATAGGGGTCGTCGATGCTTGGGATCATAAGCACTACACCGCGATGCTCTGACGCCATATGTGGGCGAAACACCACACTAAACTCTTCCCCTTTGGCGAGTAGCGTTTGTGTCTCATCGAGGCTAGCTAAGTAATGCCTATCGAGGGTCGGGCTGGCATTGGTTGGCCATTGCACGAGCAACCCTATTAATATCAGTATCAATCGCAGCACAGACGTTAAACACCCTCTATTATTTTATATCTACATAGCTATCGGCCAACGCCATAAAAAGTTTAGAACGGGCACGAAGCGGTAAACTCCATCATCTCTTCGTTACTAGGATGGCGTAGCTGTAGCCAAGTGGCGTGTAGTTGTAGTCTATCTGCTCGCGCTTTGGCGTGTTCGTGGGCGTAAAGTCTATCGCCGAGGATCACATGTCCTAGGCTAAGCATATGTACACGTAACTGGTGACTGCGCCCGGTGATCGGGGTGAGCTCAACACGGGTGGCGTCCTGCTCATAATCAAGCACCTGATAATGCGTGAGTGAAGGTTTTCCTCGGTCATGATCGACCATTTGCTTTGGCCGGTTCGGCCAGTCGCAAATAAGGGGCAAATCGACGCTACCACTTTGCTCTTTTAGGTGGCCCTCAACCCGAGCAAGGTAACGCTTGGCCGTTTGCCGCTCTTGGAACTGCATACTTAGGTGGCGGTGTGCGGCTTTATTTAATGCCAGACAAATAACCCCGGAGGTAGCCATATCCAGGCGGTGCACAATTTTGGCGCTAGGAAAAACAAGGTTAGCGCGGCGGATCACACAATCTGCATGCTTGGGGTCTTTACCGGGAACGCTGAGTAAACCACTGGGTTTATCCAGTACTAATAAGTCATCATCTTGGTAAAGAATGCGCAGATAAGGAGTGCGCGGTGGATTATAGTGTAACAGCATGGCCAGCCCCGTTAGATAAGGCCGGCCATTTTAAAGAAATGCTTAGTGGCTGACAACGATTAAGCGAATGGCATCGAGTTTAACCTTGGCTTTGTCGATGTAATCATCCATTTGCTGCTTGTTATCACGATAATAACTGAGCTCCTCGTCACGAATATTCGGATTGATTTCTTTCAGTTTTTGCAAGCGAGTCAGCTCTGTATCCAGAGCCTGATGCATGCTCTGTTTGGCCTGCTCACGTAGTTGCTCCATGTGCACCTGCGCCTGCTCATTACCTTGCTCAATCAGCGGGTGAATGGCACTTTGTAATGCGTTCACGAGTTTCGAAGCCGTTTGTCTGCCAACGGCATTTAATTGCTGATTAAAGGTATCAAAGGCAACATTGGCGCTGAGGTCGTTACCGCCCTTATCCAGTAGCAGTCGTATGGGAGTCGGCGGTAAATAGCGGCCTAATTGTAATGATTTCGGAGCCATGGCTTCGGCGATGTAGACCAATTCAACAAAGAAGGTGCCGGCCGGCAGTTTTTTGTTTTTAAACAGCGCCACCGAAGCGGTGCCAAAATCGTCATCACAGATCATCTCCATCGCCCCTTCGACCATGGGGTGATCCCAACTGATAAAGTGCAAATCTTCTTGCGCAAGCGCCGTGTCTCTATCAAAAGTGACACTGATGCCTTCTTCTTTTAAGCAGGGGAAGGTGGCACCAAGCATGTGTTCCGTGGGTTTGAGGATAATGCTATTTTCGCCTTTGTCTTCTTGGTTTACACCCCAAATATCAAACACATTGATCATGTAGCTGGGCAACTCAAAGCTGTGGTCTAAGGCATTGATATCCTGCACTAGGTGCTCAGACTGACCTTGGCCGCTGGAGTGCAGCTCTAATAACCGGTCACGTCCTGATTCCATTTGCGCTTTGAGCGCTAGGTAACGCGCATGAACGCGCTGTACCAGTGCTTGCAGCGGTTCATCTTGGTAGCTGCCATCAGCCAGTAACTCGATGAGCTCATCGCCAAACTCTTGATTGAGAATATGCCCAGTGCTGGCAGTGTGTTCAAAGGCATTTAGACCATGGTGATACCACTGCAGCAGGGTGTCTTGCGCAGTGTGTTGAAAATAAGGCACGTGAATTTTAATGTCTTCGCTTTGGCCGATACGATCTAAGCGGCCAATGCGCTGCTCTAAAAGGTCTGGGTTGAGCGGCAAGTCGAACAGCACGAGGTGGTGAGCGAACTGGAAGTTGCGCCCCTCAGAGCCAATCTCAGAACAAATAAGGACCTGAGCACTGTCTTCAATGTCGGCAAAGAATGCGGCGGCGCGGTCACGTTCAATAATGCTCATGCCTTCATGGAACAGTGCGGCCTTGATCCCCTCGCGTTCACGCAGTGCTTGCTCAAGGCTTAACGCAGTTTCGGCTTTAGCACAAATCACCAACATCTTTTGCGGCTTATTGGCGTTAAGGGTGTCGATAAGCCACTGTACCCGAGGGTCGAACTGTGTCCAGCTGCTGTCTTGACCCTCGAATTCTTGGAACATTTTCTCTGGGAACAGCGCGCGCATGGCGTTGAGCTCAGCCGGCCCTGAGCTGCCTAAACTGCCCATTACGTTCATCGCGGTTTGGTATTGCGGCGGCATTGCCATTGGGTAGGTGTGTAAAATACGCTCGGGGTAGCCGCTTATGCCACTGCGGCTGTTACGGAATAAAATGCGCCCTGTGCCATGACGGTCCAGAAGCTGCTCTAGCATGCTGGCTTTCGCTTGCTCATCGCCCTTAGCAATACCTGCAAGTAGTGCTTGCGCTTCGCTACCTAGCAGGTTGGTAAGTACTTGCTGTTGTTCAGTGCTCAGAGCTTGTTCTTGGAGTACGCTATTGGCTGCGTCAGCAATGTCTTGATAATGTGACTCTTGGGCAACAAAGGCGTCGTAGTCATAGAACCTGTCAGGGTCGAGTAGTTTCAAACGGGCAAAGTGACTTTGGTGGCCAAGCTGATCTGGGGTGGCGGTAAGCAAAATAAGACCGGCAATATCGCGACTGAGCTCTTCAATGCGCTGATACTCGGTGCTGGGTTTATCCACCGACCAGCTTAGGTGATGCGCTTCATCAACCACCATAAGGTCCCAATCCGCCAAGGTTGCTTGTTCAAACCAGCGTTTTTTCTTGGTTAGGAATTCTAAGCTAGTGAGCACCAACTGTTCGGTCTCAAACACATTGGGGCTGTCGGCATAGGCTTCGGCGCAGCGCTCTTCATCAAAAATGGCAAACTGTAAGTTAAAGCGGCGCAGCATTTCTACTAGCCATTGATGTTGTAAATTCTCCGGCACGACTATGAGCACGCGCGCAGCGCGGCCGGTAAGCAACTGTTGGTGCAAAATCATACCGGCTTCAATGGTTTTACCTAAACCCACTTCATCGCTGAGTAACACGCGCGGGGCAAAACGTTGTCCCACCTCACGGGCAATATGCAATTGGTGCTCAATAAGGCTAGCGCGTTGCCCAATTAACCCTTTTAGTGGTGACTGCGCGCGCTGGTAGCGATGTTGCCACGTGTTGTAGCGCAGCGTGTAACGATCGAAACGGTCTACTTGACCAGCAAAAAGCCTGTCTTGAGGCTTATTAAACTTAATAAAATGATCGAGAAAAGTTTCTTTGAGTTCCACCGGTTCGTCATTATCAAGACGTTTGCCTACATAGGTATATAAGCCATCGCTTTGTGTTACTTCGCTGACCTCAAGTTCCCATTCATCAGCACTGCGAATAGTATCGCCAGGATTGAACTTTACACGGGTAACGGGGGCTTCACTTTGTGCATAGACCCGGTTTTCCCCGCTTGCAGGAAAAAGAATGCTTACTTGGCGTCCTTCCAATGCAACTACGGTACCTAATCCTAAATCGGACTCGGTATCACTGATCCAACGTTGACCTAAGGAAAAATTCATTACTTGCTCGACTCGACTTTGATTTACCTAGGCTTGAGCGCGTTGGCCCAAGCAAAAAAAGGCGGCTATATTAGCGTGCTCTTGATTGATTATCACCACAAAACGCAGAAAAGTTTCTACGCTTGTGTGTTTTATATACAGCAGCAAAAGAAGGGCATTTTTGCAAACAAAAAAGTGTGATTTTCATCGTCTTTTTTACTGTCATAAAAGCGTCTTTTGTAATCCATAGACTAAACTTGAAGTATGCCGTTACTGATTCAGGCTGTTTATTGAGCTGCGGCGGCATACATACAATAAAAGACAAATAGGAACGCGCTATGGACCAAGACCGCCACGCTACCAGTAGTAAAATGTATGTGCTCGACACCAACGTATTACTCCACGAACCCCTTGCTTTCCTCTCTTTCCAAGAACACGATGTAATTGTTCCAATGACAGTCCTCGAAGAGCTCGACCACATAAAAGACCGCAAACGTGATGTGAGTCGCGATGCACGAGTGGCTATTCGTGCACTCGATGAAGTATTGCGCGATGCCACCCCAGAGCAAATGTTGCAGGGGGTGCTATTGCCCAGTAATAAACGTGCACCAGAAGCGCCTCGGGGTAAACTCATTATTGTTAATGATCATTTGTTTGCAGATAGCATCTCTGGGCTGCCTGGGGATGAAAACGATCACCGCATCATTAACTGCGCAGTGTATCTGCAAAAGCAGTACAGCGACGCCAAAGTGGTGCTAGTGACCAAAGATATCAACATGCGTCTTAAAGCCAAAGGTGCGGGTCTGCATTATGTTGAAGATTACCGTACAGACCAACTGATTGATGACATTACACTACTGACGTCAGGGTATAAAAAAATAGAGGGTGATTTCTGGCAGCATGTTGGGGAGTGTGAAACCGAGCAGCAAGGGCGCGATGCGCTTCATCACGTTGCCAGAGAGTTGGTACCTGATGTATTTGCCAATGAATATTTGCTTGATGACAGTGGCCATTTCGCGGCTCGTGTAGTTGGCTATGATGAAGCACATATAACCCTAAAAGACCTAGGAGTCGAACGGCTATTGGCGCGCAGCGCCTGGGGCGTTAAACCAAAAAATATTTACCAAGGCATGGCCATGGATGCCTTGCTCGACCCAGATATCGAACTGGTGTTACTCACTGGTCCGGCAGGGTGCGGCAAAACGATTTTAGCCTTAGCGGCCGCCCTTGAAATGATCATCGAAAAAGGTATATACGACAAACTAATTGTGACCCGCAATACCCCTGAAATAGCGGAGTCTATAGGTTTTTTGCCAGGTACAGAGGAAGAAAAAATGGCGCCTTGGCTGGCAGCGATCACCGATTCTTTGGAGGTGTTGCACAAAGGCGATGAGAACCCGATTTCCAGTCGCAACTATATTATGGAAAAAGCCAATATTCAGTTTAAATCGGTGAACTTCATGCGTGGGCGTAGTATCCAAAATGCCGTGGTATTGCTTGATGAGAGTCAGAATTTAACAGCCTCACAGTTGAAAACGATCATCACGCGCTGCGGGGCGGGCACTAAATTGATTTGTTCGGGGAATCTGGCGCAAATAGACAGTAACTATCTGACCCCAGTGACATCGGGTTTGACCTATATCGTTGAGCGCTTTAAGCATTTTGAGGGCAGTGCCACCGTAAATCTAAACGGTGTGGTGCGCAGTCGCCTTGCTTCATTTGCTGAAGAAAACCTCTAAGCATACAAGCTAATTCACTGTGTATGTGGCTAATTTCTGCCATATATTCAGTGAATTGTTAGGTATTTATGTCTAAACTGGGTAAATACGTTAAATAGCGGGTAAATTGCAGCCTAATTCATTCTTTTGTATTGGTTCTGCAAGCAGTTAAGACAAACTAGGGCAAATAAATGAGGTCAGCACGTATTCTTGTCGTCGATGATGACGAGTTAAATCGGGTGGTTTTGGAGAAAACGCTGAGCCCCAAGCACAAAGTGTTTGGTGTCGAAAGTGCTGAGGCCATGTTTGAGTGGTTAGCGACTAACAGTGTTGATCTGATCTTGCTGGACATCGTCATGCCCGGTATGGATGGTTACGAAGCGCTGCGTAAGCTTAAGCATGATGAGCGCACACAGCCTATTCCTGTCATTATCATTTCCGCCAATGATTCTCTTGTTGATGAAGCTAAAGGCCTTGAGCTCGGAGCCATGGACTACATAACCAAACCCTTTGGTAGTGCCATAGTGCGCGCGCGCGTTAAAAACCAGCTGACTATCAAGCAAAAGAACGACCTGTTAGAGATGCTGGCCAGTATCGATGGCTTAACCGAAATTCCCAATCGCCGCTATTTTGATGAACAGCTCTCGCGGGAGTGGCGGCGTAGTGTCCGCGCTGGGCTGCCGTTGTCTGTGGTGCTCATCGATATTGACTTTTTTAAACGTTACAACGATCACTATGGCCACCAACGCGGTGATGAGTGTTTGAAGAAAGTGGCTTCAACCTTGGTGGCCAATTGTCAACGTGGTAGTGACTTCGTCGCTCGCTATGGCGGTGAAGAATTTGCTGCTGTGCTGCCAGGGAGTGAAGAGGGAACAGCCATGGCGTTGGCACAAAAGCTAAAACGCGTTATAGAAGAGCTTAACGTGGCGCATATAGACTCGCCTGTTGCTGACCATGTCACTATCAGTATGGGGGTATCCACCTATCCTGGTTTTGGTGATGCGCAATCGGAATCACAGCTTATTGAGCGCGCTGACAGGGGGCTTTACAAAGCGAAGCAACAAGGGCGTAACACCATTGTATTTTTCGCATAAAAAAGCCACCCCTGTGGGTGGCTGAACGTTTATAGCTTATTGATAAGCGCTTGGTAGGCGCTGTCACCTACACTGACTAAGGCGCCATCAGCAAAAACCAAAGGGGTGCATTCGTCCTTTGAGATTTTGCCATCAGACTTTTTACTTTGCGTGGCGTAAAATAACACTTGGTAGTTGTCTTGTTGATGGCGGAAAGATTCACTGAAATCTGGCGTTCCCAAAGAATTTTTCACTTGCGCAAACCCGGTACCTAGCTGCAAGTCAGCAATGTATGTGCGGTTGTCTTTTTGTTGCTGCTGCCAATCACTGCCAGCCCAACGGGCATCAGCATCGCCATCATTCACTGAAACAACACAGCCTCCCAGTAAAGGAAGGGCGACTAAAGCGGCAATAAGTGTTTTTTTCATTGTTATATCCGTTATTAAGTATTGTTAACACCTAGGTAAGATAACAAATTTAGTGCCAATATTTATTTTTATTTATTATCAGTGGGTTATGAAATTTTCAAGGTGTCTCTTAGGCCTAGAAACCCATAGTTTAGTGAATCTAACTAACCTGATTGCGGATTTCACCATTGGCAAACCCAATAATATTCTTCGCCAATTGTTCAATGAGGCGGTCGCGGGCTTGGCGAGAGGCCCAGGCAATGTGTGGCGTTAACAATAAGTTATGGCCTTGATAGGCAATTAATGGATTATCTGTGGTGGCAGGCTCACGTGTAAGCACATCTAACGCCGCACCGGCTATATCACCTTGCTCTAGGGCCACAACGAGCGCTTGTTCATCAATAATAGGGCCACGAGCTGTATTGATGAGCACTGCACTTGGTTTCATTAAAACGAATGCGTCGGCGTTAAATAGTTGCTGAGTTTGTGGCGTTAAAGGGCTATGGATAGAGACCACATCAGCGTTTTGCAGTGCTTGTTCAAAGCTAACCCGTCCTTCTCGTACTGGCTGTCCTTTACGCTCCGCAATGATGACCTTCATAGCGAAGGCTTCTGCAACGCGCGCCACCGCCTGACCTAACTCGCCATAGCCGATGATAGCAAGGGTTTTATCGGCAAGCTCCTCAATGGCATAATCCAAGCGACAAAACATATCACTTTGTTGCCACGCACCGTGATGGCAGTCATTAATGTAGCGATGAATGTTACCTAATAAGGCGTTGAGTAGGGCGAAGGTGTGTTGCACCACTGATGCGGTAGAGTAGCCAGCAACATTACATACTGTGATGCCTTGCTCTGCTGCACCTTGTAAGTCGATATTGTTGGTGCCGGTGGCAGCAACACAAATCAATTTAAGCTTGGGTAGCGATTGCATGTGCTCAGCATTAATCACTACTTTATTGCTAATAATAACCTCGGCATCTTGGCAACGAGTAACAACGGACTGTGGCTCAGTTAGCTCGTAAGAATGGAAGTCTCCGAGTTGCTCCAGTGGGGCTAAGCTATTGTCACCTAAAGTTTTTGCATCAAGTAGTACTATGTTCATAACTCTCTTCTCTCGTTTCGCCAGTGAGACAAAGTAGGCGTTAAAATACGGTGGTTTAGCACTAGTCTTTCATGGTGACTTAGCGGACGCAAAAAAATATTGACCTTGGAGTTAACACTAAGGTCTACAATCAGTGACAGTTAAATAACTGCGAGAAAAACTAATGCGAATTTCAGAGTTAGCAAAAAAGGTGGACATGAGTCCCGATACGCTTCGTTACTACGAACAGCAAGGGCTATTACAACCGCCTAATCGCACTGCAGCAGGATACCGGGATTATACGCACGCCCATTTAGCGCAATTAAACTTTATTCGTCGTGCTAAAGACGTCGGATTTAGTTTGCAAGAAATCTCTGAGTTATTGAAGATTAACTTTGAGAAACAGCAGCATAGCTGTCATGAAGTGAAGCAACTTACGCTGCGGAAAAAGGCACTCGTGGCAGAGCGTATCGCTGAGTTGCAACGCTTTTATGCCTCTCTTTCACAATTGGCTGAGCAGTGTTGTGGCACAGAATTACCGGCAGAGCATTGTTCAATTTTGACCGCATTGGAGGACGTTGATGGACTTACTAACTAATTTTTGGCAACTGTTTGTGCTATCTGCACCTTGGCTGATGTTGGGGTTGCTTTTAGCTGGGCTTATCAATGTATACCTTCCTGCTAACTTTTTGCAACGCCACCTTGGTAAAGAAGGCTTTTGGACAACTGTGAAAGCGGCTTTTATTGGCGCTCCCATGCCACTATGCTCTTGTGGCGTGATCCCTGCTGCCGTTGGGCTCAGACGGGCAGGCGCTTCGAAAAGTGCGACTACGTCCTTTTTAGTCTCCACGCCTGAAACTGGTGTCGACTCAGTGTCCGTATCCTATGTCTTACTGGGCCCTTTTATGGCTATTATTCGTCCTATTGCCGCAATTACCAGTGCCATTACCGCAGGTGTGCTAGTAGGTAAAGAGTCTAAGCCCGAGGCAACCCCAATACAGACATCGTCGCCGAGTTGCTGCGCCGAAAGAACGCCACAGCCGAGCACTTCATGTTGCACCAATAAGCAACAAGCGCCAGCATCCCAAGCTCCCACGCAGGCACAACAGGCTGATAATACAGCGCCGGCCTCATGCTGCAGTAGCCGTTCTAAAGCTACAAAAGAGCCCCGTTTCATGGCTAAGTTTAAGCAAGCGGTGCACTTTAGTACCACGAAACTGTTAAACGATACCGCCATGTGGTTAATGATAGGTCTGTTTTTCGCGGCGTTAGTGCAAACTTATGTGCCCGCTTCTTACTTAAGCCAGTGGGGCAGCGGATTATTGGCGATGACGGTGATGGTGCTTATCAGTATTCCAATGTACATTTGTGCCACGGCATCTACGCCAGTTGCCGCTGGACTGCTCATTGCTGGAGTATCGCCAGGCGCGGTATTGGTATTTATGCTAGCAGGACCTGCGACTAACATTGCCACGCTCGGTGTTGTTGGTAAGGAGTTAGGCAAGCGCGCGATTGTTGCCTATCTCAGTGCTGTCATTGGTGTAGCCTTAGCATTTGGATATTTAACGGATTGGCTGGTGGCACGGTTCGACTTTGCAGTGAGCCCTTTAGTTGGGCATCAGCACGAGCTTATGGCACCGTGGTTATCGCAAAGCTTAGCCGTGATTTTACTGCTGTTGTTATTACGCTTGGTATGGCTTAAGTTGCGCGCATGGCAAGCACCTGCGCAGCACCATGATAATGCATAAAGGGTTGTATCCCTTACTGGTAAGAGTTGATAAACTTAGCGAATACGTAAATGGCGCGATACAATAAGCGCCGTTTTTTTGCCTGTGGTAATAAGGTGTAATCGTGGATAAGTATGCAGACATAAGACCCTATAATGACGACGAAGTAGCAGATGCTGTTGCCCGGTTGGTAGCAGATAATGACTTTGTTGATTTGATAGCGAAGCATAATTTGCCCGGTTGGCTTGCCGGTATGCGCTTTCTATCTCGCCCGCTGGTGCGTGCGAGCCTGAAACGTAAGTGGGGCCAAGTAAACTCAGTGCGCCAAGTCCAGCTTGAAGTTGTGCATTATCTTGAGCGCATCATCCACAACACCACCTCAGAGGTCACCTATTCAGGGCTAGACAAGCTCGATAAAAACCAAGCATATCTGTTTATCTCCAATCACCGTGATATCGTGCTTGATCCCGCGTTGGTTAATTTTGGCTTGCACCAACATGATATGAATACCGTGCGCATTGCCATTGGTGATAATCTGCTACAGATCCCATACATCACTGAGCTGATGCGCTTAAACAAAAGTTTTATTGTAAAACGCTCGGCAAAAGCACCCAAAGAAATGCTTAAAGCGTTATCACAGCTCTCAGCCTATATTTATGACTCGTTGCAGGATGGCCACAGTATTTGGATAGCCCAGCGCGAAGGGCGTACCAAAGACGGTTTTGATCAAACCGATCCGGCGTTATTAAAAATGTTGCAATTGAATGGGCGCAAGCAAAAGAAAGAGTTTGCTGAGTATGTACGTGAGCTAAAAATTGTGCCGGTGTCCATTTCTTATCAGTATGAACCGTGTGCAATATCCAAAGCGAAGGAGCTCTATCATAAAAAGCACCACGGCGAGTATATAAAATCTGCCGGTGAGGATATCAGCAGTATAGTAGAGGGCTTTACGACCAATAAAGGCCATGTCCACCTCGCTTTTGGTCAACCGGTGCAAAGTGGCTGTGATACCCCAGAGGATCTTGCAAAAACCATCGATAAGCAGATTGTTGAATCTTTTTATTTGCACCCAGGCAATTACATTGCCGCTAAGCACGGTGATGCGGTTGTTGATTCCGAGTCCGTCGATGTCAAAGAGTTTGATGAGCGTATGCGTGCGATTCCCGAAGAGCTACGCGATCTCGTTACGGCCTTGTATGCGCGCCCAGTACTGCGCAAGGAAGAAATGGATACCTAGGCTGGTAATTCAGAGTCTTTGGCATTAACGTTATACCTAGGGTTGGTTTTTAATACACACCAAGGGTAATAAAGGCTAGTGTAGTCAATGCGCTCAGCGTCATGCGCTGCAAACAGCATTGGACCGTGGCTTAATCACACTGGGTAGAGCGTACATGCAGCAGCTGGAAATCTTTTCTATTGATAGCCCCTGCAAAGGGGTATGCCAGGTCAATAACCGTGGTTATTGCCTAGGCTGCTTTCGTTCTCGTGATGAGCGTTTTATGTGGAACCAACTCAGTGATGAGCAAAAACGTCACGTTAACCTACTTTGTCATCAGCGCTATAAGCGAGCAATGCAGCGTAAGCAACAACAGGGTGATATCAACACACCTGATGCGGGGCAGGGAGAGCTTGATTTATAAGCCGTGCTTTTGTTTCAGGTAGTCAACAACGCCATTTTGTTTAAGGGTGTTTAACACCTCAAGTAACTCAGGGATCAACGCCTCATGGCGTTTATGCACATAGTGGTAGCTGTAGTAATCGTTAAGATGCTGGCGATGATAGCTGGGGTTGCTATGGCTGTCGAAAGCCTGTTTGAGGTGAAAGTCTAAGATGGCAATGCCATCAACTTGTCGCTGAGCTAAGAGATTTAATTGCGCCGACACGCTTTTTAGGCTTAGCCGCCGGCCTTGGTAATTTTGGCTGTCGAGGTATTGTTCGGCTACCGGGTAACCGCTACGCAGCACCACGCTATTAAGATCGTTCAGTTGGCACTCGGCGCAGCGCGTAAGCATGATCAACTCAAACTTAAACAATGGAAAATCAACGCGAACCAAATTAGCGTAACGAGATTCAATTGCAGCAATGCGCCCTAATTGCCCGTCTAAAGTTCCTTCGTCGGCAGCGCGTAATGCTTGTGGCTGGTCAAACTCTATCAACTCAAGCTGATATCCAAGCTGATCATAGGCTAAATCCATAAGTTCAATAACATAGCGAGCTTGTGGTGTATCAACAGGCTTGTTAAAGGTCATGTTAGACGATGCATAGGCGCCAACAGACGCACTCAGCAGCCATAGCGAAGTAACATAGAGGATGGTGCGTTGTAACAAGGTTGAGTTAAGCATGCTATACCATAGTTTATGCGTGGCACTTCCTTGTTTTGCAATTGGGCTTACTCCGTTACCCATGTAAAATACGCGTTAAATTTCGCCACCATTCTAGGGAAGTTAGTTAGGTTTTTCTAGCACTTGTCGCAACTAAGCAACAAACTATCTACTTTTGCCCTAGGTCGGATTTGGTATAGTATAGTCAGGATATGAACACCAACCTGAGTGTAACTGCGATGAGTTTCAATTTGTGCCTACTGCCTCGCGAAGAAAAGTACCGTATTCAGCTAGACTACGAGGCCTCATTTTGGGCTTACCAAATAGTGCGCGGTAAAAATGCCCGCGACAAAGTTTACGAGGCGATTAATATTCGGCCTGTCTCTGAGCAAAATTATCTCAAGCAACAGTTTGAACATTATTTGGCATTGATGAGTGCATCGCGATGAGCGACGTTGATGTGCAGCGCCTTGCTGACATCGCCACCCCATTAGTTAACAAGTTTTATCAGGCTTATGGGGCTCGAGGTCGTGCCTCTAAGGCAGACCAGGTTTGGGTAGCCAGAGCCGATAGTGGCATCATTGGTGCAGCACGGTTGCTGCACTTGTCGGAGAACTTGCTACTCGTTGGCGTGTTTATTGCCCCACAGTGGCGGCAACAAGGGGTTGCTCGGGAGTTAATCAGTACTGTGTGCCAACACCAAAAGCAGCCCGTTTTTAGTTTTATTTACGCCCATTTAGCCGCTTTTTACCTCAGCTTAGGGTTTCAGCCCGAGCCCGATTTGCCCGACGAATTACAACAGCGATTTAATGCCTATCAGCGCCAAGGACGCGATATCTTGGCATATTGCCTGAATCGAGGAAACCATGCTTAGGGCTTTGCTAGTGTGTTGCTGCTTCTTAGCGTGTGCAGTGAGTGCCAAAGTACAACGACTGTCGCCGAATGAAGGACTGTCGCAAAGCTATGTCAGTAATATGTTGATCGATAAATACGGCTATTTGTGGTTAGGCACCGAAAGCGGTTTGAATCGCTACGATGGTTATCAGGTCATTGCTGTGGCCGGAGACAACGGCGAGCTTGATGAGGCGATGATCGACGCTCTCTATCAAGACCAACAAGGTCATATTTGGATAGCCTCATTACTCGCTGGGTTACATCGTTTCGACCCTGATACCGGGCGTACTGAGCAAGTGCTGGGGCCGCCACAGAGCGACGACGTTACGTTCGCTAAAGCGGTATTTACTATGCTGGCTATTGGCCCCAATGAGCTTTGGCTTGGTCGTGGTGAGGATGTGGCGAGCCTGAATATAGAGACCGGCGAAGTTACCTCATTGTTCACGCTGGAGAGTAAAGATGAGCGCTCTTTAGTAAGGCAGATGTTTAAATTCGGCGAGCAGGTCTATGTCGGTACTAGCTCGGGTGCCTATATCTATGATTTGCAGACTAAGAAAGTCCGTTCTTTGGCACACCTTCCCGCAGGCATCAGTGGGATTCACCGTAATAATGTGAAGTCTTTCGCGGTGATAGACGCTGAACATTTGTTGGTTGGCACGGTAAAAGGTCTGTATCAGCTTGATATTAACGCCGATGGTTCGCTCGCCGCTGATGCACATTCGCCTGCTAGCGAAATGTTAATAGCTGACTTGAACATATGGCAAATGCAGGTGTTAGGCGAAGACACCGTACTGTTGGCCACTGATAAAGGCTTATTTGAATTTAATATTTCCACCCGAGCTCTGCGTAAACGTCGCCAACTTATCGACAGCGAGTACAGTTTGTCAGACGCCAGTATTATCGCCATGCAAGAAACGCCACAAGGGGATTTGTGGGTGGGAACCAAAAGTGATGGCGCCTTCTTTTTACCGAAAAAGCATTTTCAATTTGATAATCTAACAGCACAGAATTTACGTGGCGAGGGCCTGTCGCACCATAATATTTGGGCATCCACTGTGGTCGATAATACCCTTTATTTGGGTACTCACAATGGCCTTACTATTGTCGATACACAGCACAATAGCAGCCAAATTTTGTACAAAAACTATTTGAGCGATCAGCTTGATAATGCTTTTAGTATTTACAGGCTCATTCCTTTTGCTGATCAGTTACTGTTAAATACTACACGAGGCTTATTCTATTTCGATATTGATAGTACTGAGCTACATCGTGTTATTGCTACCAACAGTGACCAGCAACAGTATTTGCAAGGCTGGTTACATGGCCTATACAAAACCCCAGATAACCGCGTATATGGAGTGAATCAAGACCAAGGATTCTTCTATTTCGACTTAGATACGAAAGTGCTCACGCCGCTGCACGGCGACCTTGATGAGTTTGACCCGTTCCTAGCGCTGGGCTTCAACAAACCACTGCCTGATAAGCCGAACCAACCCTTATTTTACAGTGGTGGTCAGTTGTTACGCCTTGATAGCGAGCAGCAAAAATTACAGCTGCTCTACGAAGTACCTCAGTCCCATGAAAACTTGGCGGTGAATCTCAACAGCTATGTCGTCGACCATCAAAATGTTTTGTGGCTATCGTTTTCTAACTTTGGACTAGTGGCGCTGGATGCGCGCACATTCGAGCTGATTAAACGCATCGATTTACAGAAACTAGGGCTGGGGACCTTAATGTATGATTTGGTGCTGGATGAGCATGGCATGATTTGGATGAGTAGCCACAAAGGTGTTTGGCGTTTTAATCCATTAACTGAGCACTTTCAGCAATATACCACCGAAGAAGGGTTGGCCACGAATGAGTTTAATGGCGGCTCTTTTAGCCGTTTTGATGATGGTCGAGTGGTGTATGGTTCCGTTAAAGGCGCAACACTTTTTTACCCACAGCAGAACCAGCCGCAGCGAGCGTTACTTAAGCGCGTCAATATTACTTCCGCGCAGCTCGCCTATCGGGAGTTAGATAAACAACTTAGCCCGTTAGAGCAAGTGCATCTAGAGCATGATGATATCGGCTTAGAGGTGTCTTTTGCGGCAATGATATATAACTATCAAGACCGTATTATTTTTCAATATCAGCTTGGCGACAGTCCCAAAGCACATACCAAAGATAATAACCGGGTGGTATTTTCAAAGCTTAACCCAGGTTTGCATACTCTCAAGGTGTGGGCACAGGACCCATTCACAGGCGAATTTACTGATCCCGCGCAGCTGCAAATCAAGGTCGATTATCCGCCTTGGAGCTCACCTTTTTACCTGACTTTATATGTACTGCTGGGGGCGACCCTGGTGGGCTTGTGGCTGTACCGCCGTAATCAGATTCAGCGCATGATTATTGCTGCCCACAATGAGAGTAAAGAGTCAGAAGCTCGGCTGAAACTCGCCTTGGACGGCAGTCACTCTGGGGTATGGGATTGGCGACAAGAGGGGAGCCAAATATACCAACCGCGCCTGCGCGAGGAACTTGGTTATGACTACGATAGCTGCCACTTAGATGATTATCTGGCACTTATTCATCCTGATGAGCGGCAAAAATTCCGTATTGAGTGGTTAGAGTTCTTGTCCACAGATAAGGGTTACTTCAACTGTGTGTATCGCTTGCGTCACAGCAACGGTTTATGGCGCTGGTATAAGGACTTTGGCAAAGTCATGGCGTGGCAAGACGATTTGCCTATGCAAGTTGCTGGTACCTATACCAATATGACCCGGGAGTTGGTATTTGAAGAAAATGCACGGCTATTTGGTGCAGCGTTTGAGCAAACCAGTGATTGGGTGATTATTCTTGATCATAAATTGCGTATCCGTGCCACTAACCAAGCGTTACGGGAGCATTTTAACTATTCACCAAGTACACGCTCAAGTCGACACCTCACTCTTGGGTTGAGCAAAAATACCCGTATTAACTACTTACGTATCTTGAATGACCTCAATGTGGGTGAGCATTATCAGAGTGAGGAAGTTGTCATTATTAAAAATGGTGAGCAGGTACCGGTACTATTGAAAATGAGTGCGGTGGCAGATGCTGAGCACCACCTCACCAGCTATATCATTATCCTTACCGACATTAGCGCGCCTAAAAATGCTCTCGCCAGTAAGCGTGAGCATGCCCATTACGATAGTTTAACGGGCTTGCCTAATCGGGCTCTTTTTATGGACCGAGTGGAGCATGCGCTGGAGCAATCAGCGCGGCAACAAAACCAGTGTGCATTAGTACTGATTAATATTGCCAATCTTAATAAAATCAATAGTGCGCGTGGCTTCGAAAGTGGTGATCAGCTGTTACTTAGCCTCGCTTATAGGCTACAGCGTACGGTGCGTTCGCAAGACAGTCTAGGGCGTGTGAGTGGCGATGAGTTTGCATTGCTGTTGGAGAATATGGACGATGTCGAACATATCGTCACTGTGTGTAAAAAAGTACGCGATGTATTAACTCAGCCGTTCAAGCAGCGGGTAATGGAACCGCTGGTTGAGGTTAGCCTTGGGATCGCGCTTTTCCCACAAGACGCGCAACGCAGTGACGAGTTATTAAAGTGTGCTGATTTGGCGATGTATCAGGCAAAGCGGCTAACCGGGAGCCACTGTCAGTTCTTTAAGCCGGAAATGAACGCTTATGTGCAACGGCGTATAGACACCGAAAAAGCAGTGGCATCTGCTTACGAGCAGTGTGAGTTCGTCAATCAGTATCAAGCTATTTTTGCAGCGCAGAATCAGCAAGTTATCGGCTTTGAGGTGTTATTACGCTGGCAAAAGCAGCAGCAATTACTTGCTCCTGACGAATTTTTAGTTCATGTGCGCAAGCCCGAACTATGGTCTAGGTTATTTTTACAAACCCTAGAGCGAGCGATACTAGAGAGTCAGCTTTGGTTGCGCCAGCGCCACGATTTGACTATAAACATGAACCTGTCCGGGCGCGAGTTTAGCCAACCGGGGTGTACCGGCGATATCACTCACCTGCTGCGCAGTTTTAACTTTCCCCTCGCGCAGCTGATGTTGGAAATACATGTGAATGATTGGCTGCAGTTAGACGAGCAAGCCAAACAAGCATTGCAAATGCTTCAGCAAGAGGGTGTAAAAATAGCTCTGCAGGTCAATCGTGGTGATGACTTTTGTGTCCCTGAACTGTGTGGTGATACGCTCAGCGCAGTGAAGTTGGGTCCGCAGTTAGTTGCTGAAATTTGTATGGATATGTCGGTGCAAGCTAAAGTCACTCGTTTTCTCAAGGTGGTTAACGCCTTGGAGCTGACCGTGATTGCCGTTGGCGTGGAAACTGAGCGCCAAGCACAGCTGATGCGTGACATCGGCTGTGCTGCGATACAAGGGTTTCACATGCAGCGCCCAGCCTTGGGCGACAGCATTGCTAGTTTGCTTAAGTAACCGCAGCTAATTTAGGTGATGCCCACAATGTGGGCAAAAGCGCTTTAAAGGATGTTTTTCCCGTACTTGTTGCTCTATTTGCGCGCACTCTTGCTTGCTCAGACCCAGCTCTACTCTTAGTTCATCGAGATGTTCACGATCATCAACACAAATCACTCCGTCTTCCATCAGTTGGTAAGCTGTTTCGCTGTATCTATCACGACGTTGGCGCAGTTGGTCGGAGAAGCTAGATGCCAATAAGCCAGTGGGAATGGCCACCATCCCCATACTTAAAATGGTAATGATGCCACCGAATACCTTGCCTAACCCGGTGATCGGCACGACATCGCCATACCCTACGGTCGTCAGGGTGATCAATGCCCACCACATGGCCTTGGGAATAGAGCCAAACTTATCGGGTTGGACATCATGTTCCAGTAAGTAAATGCCACTGGCGGCGACGATTAAAATCACCGCCATAATAGAGAAGGCCGCAAACAAAGAGCCACTTTCTTCTCGAATGGTTTGCAGCAGCAACTGCATGGCCCGCGAGTAGCGTGTGAGTTTGAAGATACGCAGCAGTCGTAAGACCCGCAAAAAGCGCAAGTCGAAGGACACAAAGAACACCAGTAGAGAGGGCAGAATAGCCAACAAATCGATAATGGCCATGGGCGAGCAAAGGTAGCGCAGGCGCCGTTGCGTATCACTCAAAGTGCTGTTCTCAAAGCGCTCCAAATCAACACTGGTCCACAACCGAGCCAAATACTCAAGGGTAAAAATGCTCACCGATATAAGCTCAAAATAAGCGAAAAAGCCAATGTGCTGTTTAGCAACACTGGGCACCGACTCAATTACAATGGCAATGACATTGGCGAGGATCAGTGCCACTAAAATAGCGTCAAAGGCGTAGCCGTAATGGCGTACGCGGCCTCGTGATTCAAATACTTGCGCTAAGGTATTTCTTATTCTTATCATCGTTTCTCATTCATTATTCAGCGCCAAGATCATCTCTATCGTGCCTTCTTCAAAGTCGCGATGCACGGTAAATCCGAGCTTGCGTGCCAACTCAATCATTCCGGTGTTCTCCCACAAGGTGGTCCCTTGAACGCTGGCAACCCCTTGCTCTTTACAGTAGTCAATGGCAGCCTGTAGGAGCAGCCGGCCTAGGCCCAAACCTTGATACTGCGAGCCAATGACAATGGCAAACTCCGCTATGGCATTATCTGGGTCCATAAGTACCCGTGATACACCTAAGGTGCAGTCTTTAGCATGGTGTTTACGGGTGACAATAAACGCCATTTCTCTGTCGTAGTCTATCTGAGTCATTTTCGCTAATTGTTCATGGCTAAAATGGGGCATTTCGCCAAAAAAACGGCGATAACGATCCTCTTTCGACAAAGATTCATCAAACTCACGGTGTGCTTGCTCGTCTTCGGGGCGGATAGGGCGCAGTAAGGCTTGAGAGCCATCTTTGAGTGTCACCGAACGCTCCCATTCTTTAGGGTAGGGGCGAATGGCCAAACGCTTACGATGTGCTAGGCGTTGGTAGTGACTGATTTCAATACAAGCATCGAGCACCAAAAACTGGCCTTGGGTGGCAAGCAGTGGGTTTAGCTCCAAGTGATGAATATCCGGTTGATCGATTATCAGCTGTGACACCCGGGTCAGTAGTGCACAGAGTCGATATTTATCCACTTTTTCTGGTAGCGTCCGCTCCTTGAGTACGCCCTTATCTTGGGCGCTGGCAATCAGGTACTTGGCCAAATTCATGTTTAACGGCGGCAGGGCGACCGCCGCTTGTGAAAAATCAAGGGCGCTCCCGGCCTCACCCAGCAGGATCACTGGCCCAAATTGGGGATCGGTTTTAATGGCAATGCGCAGCTCATGAGTACCGGCGCGCGGCACCATAGGTTGGATGGAAAAGCCATGAATATTGGCCTGTGGGTAGGTTTGCTTGATACGCAGCAAGATAGCAAACGCGGCTTGCTCTACCTCATGTGCATCATTGAGGTTGAGCAGCACGCCTCCGACCTCAGATTTGCTAGCAATGTCAGGGCTAATCAGCTTTAACACAACCGGAAAGCCACATTCGCTGGCCACCTCAGCAGCTTCGCTGGGAGTGGTGGCGATATGGGTAGTCACCGTATCAATACCATAATAGGCCAATAAGGGCGCCGCTTGGTGGGTACTGAGGTGGGTTTCACCGCGACTTAAATGAGCATTAATAGCACCTTGGGTATCCTGGGCATTAATTGCTAACTCATCAACGATGGACTCAGGGGTTTGCGTTAAGTGCTTTTGGTTACGGCGATAGTTAATTAAGTGCATATATGCACCTACTGCGCCCTCTGGTGTGCGGTAGGTGGGAATGCCGCCTTGGGCGCATATCTTGCGCGCTTCATAAGCGGCATTTTCACCCATAAAATTGGTCATCACAAAAGGACGACGACGGCTATCGACTTGGGCCACGGTATCGACAATGATTTTTGCATACTCGGTACTCGGCGCCAGTGCAGAAGGAGTGTGAATAATTAATAAGTTCTCCACTTCTTTGGCTTCGAGCAATATTTCCAAGGCTTGTTGATAGCGTCCCGGGTCGGAGTCGCCGAAAATATCCACCGGGTTAGCGGCTGCTTCTGATTGTGGGATCACCGCATTGAGCGCCGCCAAGGTCTCGTCACTGAGCTCACAGAGTTTACCGGAGCTCTGTAGTAGGCTGTCCACAGCCATCACCGCTGGGCCGCCGCCATTGGTAAGAATACACAGCGGTTCGACTTTGAGCAGTTTAGGGTGCAGCGCCAGAGTTTGCGTGGCGGCAAATAGCTCGTGTAAATCAGCAACTCTGAGCATACCGGCACGCTGAATGAGGGCATCATATACCGCATCTGAACTAGTGTTGCCGCCGGTGTGAGCGAAAGCAGCTTGGGCGCCGGCCTCGGTACGTCCGGTTTTGATAACAATCACCGGTTTACTAAAAGCAGCAGCACGGGCCGCAGAAATAAAGCCACGAATGTCTTTGAGGTTATCAATGTAAAGTAATACCGCTTTAGTGCGCGCGTCGCGACCGAGAAAATCAAGCAGCTCGCCAAAATCGATATCGAGGCAATCCCCGACAGAGACAAAATAAGAAAAGCCAATATCTTTATGGTCGGCCCAGTCTAAAATGGTTGAGCACACCGCTGCCGACTGAGAGATAAAAGCGAGCTTCCCTGGGCGGGTGACAGTGTGTGAAAAGCTGCCATTAACGCCTAAATGGGGGATCATCAAACCCAAGCAATTGGGCCCCAGTAAATTCATTCCCAGCGCCTTACAATGCTGCGTGAGGCTGTGCTTTTGCTCGCTGCTAAGCCCGGCGGCGATAACAATAACATTGTGGCATTGGCGAGCGGCTAATTCACTAAGTAAGCTCGCAATGGTCTGCTTATTGGTGCAGATCACCGCGAGACTAGGAGTCTGTGGCAGACTGGCAATATCGGCATAGGCCAGTACCCCATGTACCGCTTCATATTTCGGTGTGACTGGCATAATGGGGCCATTGAAGCCCCCTTGTAGCAAGTTACGCATCACGATGTAACCAGGGCGCGAGGGGTTATTAGAGGCGCCAATAACGGCAATCGATTGGGGGTTGAAGAACTGACTAATGCGTTTTACGCTCATAGCTCACTCTTTTTGGTACACTGATCACTGAAATATACTCTCACACTTGCTGTAAAAGGAAAGCATCAATGCACAAAAGTATAACGCACATCAATATATTACCGGCATTTTTGTTAGCTTTGGGGCTGGCCTCAATTGGTTTTTTGCTACACAGCGCAATAGTGCAATTTAAAGCCATGGACAGAACGGTCACGGTTAAAGGTTTGGCCGAGCAGCAAGTGCATGCAGATACCGCCATTTGGCCCATTGCCTTTACCGAGGCGGGGGATAAACTTGATGATGTGATGGCGGCGGTGGAGAAAAAGCAAGCTGCTGTGGTGGCCTTTTTAAAACTGCATGGTTTCAGTGATGAAGAAATATCCCTCGGCCAGGTCGCGGTGGTAGACAAGAAAGCCCAACAATATGGTCCAGAGCAAGTGGGGTTAAGGTACCTGGTGACCGCGAATATGTCGGTGTACAGCCAAGACCCCGAGAAAGTTCGTCATGCGAGCAGTCAGATCAGTGAACTGGCAAAACAAGGAATTGCTGTCAGTGGCGATAGCTACAGCAATCGTATTGAGTATTTATTCACGAGCTTGAATGACTTAAAACCGCAGATGATTGAACAGGCAACTCATAATGCCCGTGAAGTGGCGACCAAATTTGCCCATGATTCGCAATCAACGCTCGGCAAAATTAAGTCGGCGCGCCAAGGCCAATTTAGCATTAGCAGCCGCGATTCCAACTCGCCGCATTTAAAAAAGGTCAGGGTGGTGAGCACCATTGAGTATTACTTGGTGGATTAGCCCTAAGACAGCGGGCTTTAGTGCGAACATAAAAAAGCCGTAACAAACTTTTTGCTTGTTACGGCTACTGTTTCTCTTGCCTTATGCCTGCTTGCTAGCGACCCATTCGGCAACCATTTCTTCAAGTAGGTTCAGTGGTACTGGGCCATTCTTAAGCACGATATTGTGGTATTCACGAATATCGAATTTATCACCGAGCGCCTGTTTAGCTTGCTCGCGCAGCTCAACGATTTTCAGCATACCAATCTTATAAGCGGTGGCTTGTGATGGCATAACGATATGACGCTCAACCATTTTCACTGCGTCTGACGTTGCATTAGGGGTGTTATTGACGTAGTAGTCTATACCCTGTTGACGCGTCCAACGTTTAGCGTGGATACCGGTATCTACAACCAAGCGGCATGCGCGCCAAAGTTCCATCGCTAAACGGCCAAAGTCAGAGTAAGGGTCTTGATACAGCCCCATTTCTTTTGGCAGCAGCTCTGAGTACAGTCCCCAGCCTTCGGTGTAAGCGGTAAAACGCCCGTATTTACGGAAGTTAGGCACGCCTTCGAGCTCTTGGGCAATGGCGATTTGCATGTGGTGACCTGGGATCCCCTCGTGATAAGCCAAGGCTTCCAACTGATAGGTGGGCATGGCTTCCATGTCATACAAGTTAGCGTAGTAGACACCTGGGCGTGAGCCATCGGGAGCCGGCTGTTGATAGAAGGCTTTACCCGCTGACTTTTCGCGGAATGCCTCGACACGTTTTACTTTTAGTCCGGCTTCAGGTTTTACTAAGAACAGCTCATCGAGGCGTCCCTTCATGTCATCAATCACACGAATAGCTTCATTTAGGTATGCTTCGCGACCGGCTTCGGTATCGGGGTAATAGAATTGCTCATCGGTTTTCATAAACTCCATGAACGCTTTTAAATCGCCCTCGAAGCCGACTTTTTCTTTAATAGCGCGCATTTCATCATGAATGCGCTGTACTTCCGCAAGACCGATGGCGTGGATTTGTTCCGCGCTTAAATCGGTGGTGGTGGTGCGCTCCAGCATGGTGTTATAGAAGGCTTTTCCATCAGGGAATTTCCAAGCACCGTCACGGTTATCGGCGCGTTTTTCAAGCTGTTGTAGGTAGCTGATTAAGCCGTTATATGCTGGCTTGACTGAGACTTGTAGCGCTTCGGTGGCTTCGGCAATTAAGGCGCTCTTATCGCCATTGTCGATATCTAGCTTGTCGACTTTGCGTTTAAAGTCGGCCAATAAGGTAGAGTCTTTATCACCACCGAAGGGGGCACCTTTAATGATGTTCTGGCTGGCTTCAATGACGTGTGGGAATACAAATTTCGGGGCAATGATGCCTTTGTCTGCGCGAGTTTGTAAATTGGTTTGTAGCTGTGTAAATAGCTTAGGCACCCCATTTAAACGAGCAATGTAGGCTTTGGCATCCTCGACAGTGCTGATTTGGTGTTGGTTGATAAGGAACGCCGCCACCATAGAGTGGGTGCCAAACATTTGGTTAACTGGGTAGTTGTGGTAGCGCCATTGGTAATCAGCGATGCTTTGCTCTAAATTTTGTTGCATTAGGTCATAGCTGATCTGGGTATTCGCATCGAGCTTAGCGCGATCTATGGTCGCCAGCGTGGCGAGATCTTTTTTCGCTAACGCTAAATCTTCTTTCGCGCGTGCTTCGCTTTCATCGTCCCACTTGTCATAGTCTTTTTTAATGCCCATGTAGGTTTGGTACACAGGGCTGCGCATCACATTACGGTTAAAGACCTCTTCGAAAAATGCATTGGCCTTTGCTACTTCCGATTGCACCACTTGCTGCTGTACTGGCGCACTGTTAGCAGTGCTGTTATTTGCTGGGGTGCCTTGGCAGCCAGCCAGTAGTGCGGCACTGACAGTGGCCGCGATTAGAGTGAGCTTACGCATAGTTAGATACCTATTTCACTTGTTGTTTTAATATTGCACATAGCGCCAAGTATCACAGTCGTTAGGCTAAATGCAGGACTGCGCTATTGGCTGCTATATCGCTAAAATGGATTCAGTGTATACCCTTGTTGTTGTAATTGTGCATGGGCGGTCATGGCAGAAAGGGCCATGCGGACCCCAGGCAACAACTGCTTAGCATTGATGTTGTTGTGCTTTGCCGATTGGCCGCACACATACACTTGGGTATTATTTGCGAGCAGTTGGCGAATTAACGAAGCGTTGGCATTATCAGCGGCAAATCGCGCTTGGTATTCACTGCTCTTGAGTACATCTTGGGTCGCATCGCCATGAACCACCAGTGCCAATGCTATATTTTTTGGATTCACGCCATGGGCCACATGCATGTTTATAAATCGGGCTAATGAGTTGATGTGGTTATTTTGCTCACCAACCGGTGCCCCAGAGGCCACGTCAAAGGCAATTTTAAAGTGCATGTCCTGGCCAATAGGGTCACTATCGGGTACCGGATAAAAGAGCCCAAAGTCTTTAATGACCGGCTCATTAGTGGCGCTGTGCGCCGTACCAGCCAACAGTGTTATTAGCAAAAACACCCACCTCATTGTGCTTATCCTTCTGTGTTTGTGGCTACTCTATAAGCCGAAGTTTAATCGTCAACAAAGAGCGCAAGTAACTCATTAAGGTAACGATGACCCTGAGCTGTGACTGTTAGTTGGGTATTATCTAATGCGATTAACCCTAGTTGCTGCGCTCGTTGCAGCTGCGGCTCAATATGCGATAACGCCAAGCCGGTCAGCTGGGCAAATTCAGTGATAGGGCAAGACTCCATTAACCGCAAGCGATTCATCATAAACTCAAATGGCCGCTCTTGTTCGCTGACTGACCAGTCGCGATACAAATATGGCTTGGTTAAATCCATATAGCCGCGCGGGTGCTTGACCTTCTCGGTGCGCACGATCTGCCCATCAGGCTTGGTTATTTTGCCATGAGCGCCACAGCCTATGCCTAAATAATCGCCGAATCGCCAATAATTTAAGTTGTGTTGGCACTGATGCCCCGGCTTTGCGTAGCCGGAAATTTCATACTGCTGGTAGCCCGCTTCGGCCAACAGTGCTTGCCCGCTTTCTTGGATTTGCCATAAGGTGTCGTCCTCTGGCAGGGTCGGGGGCTTGGAGTAAAATTGCGTGTTAGGCTCAATAGTAAGCTGATACCAAGAAATGTGCGGGGGTTGCAGCGCGATGATTTGTGTTAAGTCTGCCAATGCATCATCAATAGACTGGCCGGGGAGGCCGTGCATCAAATCGAGGTTAAAGCTGCGAAGGCCAACATCATGGGCTTGTTTTGCCGCATTGATGGCTTCTTCTTGGCTATGAATGCGGCCCAAAGCTTTCAGCTTATCTTGTTGCATTGATTGCACCCCGATAGAGATGCGATTGACGCCGGCTTGGACATACTCACTGAAACGCCCCGCCTCAACTGTGCCTGGGTTTGCCTCCAAGGTCACTTCGGCATTGTCCTGCAAGGGAATGAGCGCTCTTACACCGTCAAGTAATTGCTGCATGGCCCGGCCGGAGAGCAAGCTTGGCGTACCACCACCAATGAAAATACTGTGAATAGGACGTCCACAGGCGAGCGGCGCGTCATTGCGCAGGTCGCCAAGCAGATGCTGGACATATTCTTGCTCAGGGATTTGTTGGCCTTTTTGCGCATGGCTGTTGAAATCGCAATAAGGGCATTTTTGGACACACCATGGGATGTGAATATATAAGCTCAAAGGTGGAAGGTGTTGCACTGTTTAGCCTTTTAACGCGCTGAGTAAGTGGCGTAGTGCTTGTCCACGATGGCTCAGACGATTTTTTTCTTCCTTGCTTAGCTCGGCGCTGGTTTTTTCCAAACCATTTACTTTGAATACCGGGTCATAGCCAAAACCTTGGGCACCGCTGCGCGATGAGGTGATTTCTCCTTCCCAAGTGGCTTGGCAGATTAATGGCAATGGGTCGTGTTGGTGGCGCACCAGCACTAACACACAGCAAAAGCGGGCACTGCGTTGGTTTTTGCCCTGCATGGCCGTGAGTAATTTATCTATGTTGTCGTCATCGTTGGCATTCGCCCCAGCATAGCGAGCGCTATACACGCCGGGAGCACCATCAAGGGCATCAACAATCAATCCAGAGTCATCGGCGATTGCAGGCAGACCCGTTTCGGCGCTGGCGTGGCGAGCCTTAATAATGGCGTTTTCAACGAAGGTAGTGCCAGTTTCTGCAACATCGCTTACCTGGAACTCACTTTGTGGTTTTATTTCAATATTTAGCTCGCTTAACAGCGCACTGAGCTCAGCAACTTTGCCTTTGTTACCTGTGGCTAGCACCCAAGTGGTCATGTATTCTCTCTTAATGTTCGTACAGTTTTTGATGGAAACGCAGCACTTCAACTGTGTTTCCTTGCGTTAAGGTTATTTCAAAGCGATAAACTTCTTCGTTATCAAAGCGCATTTGGGCTATGTAATAGATGCTCTCGCCTTCTTTAATTTCTTTAAAGGTTAACTGTTCTGTTTGACCAATGAGGTTTTTGGCGCTGCCTTGAATGTCGACGGCTTGGGCTTGGTTATTTTGTAATACCGAAATATTGATTAGGGCTCTATCGCCAGCCCGTTCTAGGTCATAGTTACGCGCAACTTCTGCGGGAACGGATGTTGAGGGAAAGGCAATATAGTGTACTTGCCAGTGACCCAAGTTTTTAAATTGACCCCCTTGAACTTCGGCTTGCTCGCCATAGCTGGGGGAGATGCTGAGTATGCATAACAGCAATGCAGTGAACAGGGTTTTCATAATATGACTCCTGTGGTTAGGCGTTGGCCTTAGCTCGACCAACGCACTCTTTACCCTTAAGTGTACCAGAGATCAGCAAAGCCGGGGCTTGCTGCGAGTTCAGGTTAGCCAATAAAGTCCATAAACAAAATTTGTAAGAACTGTAAGGCGATAATCAAGACAAGGATAGAAAGATCTAAGCCACCAAGGGGTGGGATCACCTTGCGTATCGGCCTTAGCATGGGTTCAGTAAGTTGATGGAAAATCGCTTCTATGGGATTGTAACCTTGGCTGACCCAGCTCAAAATGGCGCGAATAATGAGTACCCAGAACAGTAAGTTAAGACCTTCTTTAACTACCGTTAGAGCGCCGGAGATAAGCACCGTAGGGGCACTCCAGCCGCCGTGGAACATCATCAGAAGCACACTGACCTTGGCAAAGGCAACAATGAATGCCAGCACCAGTGAAGCGATATCCAAACCGCCAAAACCGGGGATGATTTTACGTAATGGGTTCACTGCAAAACTGGTGGCCTTCACCACAAATTGACTCAGCGGATTATAGAAATCCGCTCGCACAGCCTGCAGCCAAAAGCGCAACAGCACCACCATTAAAAATAGATCGAATACGATCCCAACAAGAAATTGCATGGCATTCATGAGCTTAGTCTCTTCGCAAGTTAAATTTCTTTTTCCATCTCTTGGGCACGGGCAATACAGGCATCCATGGCTCCGGCAACAGTCTGTACTAGGCCTTGGTCTTTTAGGTGCTCAACGGCAGCGTGGGTGGTACCGCCTTTAGAGGTGACGTTAGCGCGCAGTTGCGAAATGCTAATATCGTCCTGCGACAAGGCCATCTCCGCTGCACCCAAAGCTGTTTGTTGTACTAGTGCTCGAGCTTGTTGCTCATCAAAGCCTAGTGCCTTAGCTTTTTCTTCAATGGCTTCCATAAACAAGAAGAAGTATGCAGGTGAAGAGCCAGTAACGGCAATAATGTTGTTAATTTGCGTCTCTTCATCAACCCATACAGCGATACCGGTGCATTCAAATACACTTTGAATAAAGTCGCGTTCTTGCTCGTTGATACCTTCGGCATACAGGCCTGATACACCACGGCCCAATAATGAAGGCGTGTTTGGCATGCAGCGCACCATTTTTACTGGTTGGCCGAGCATTTCTTGTAAGCGCGCAACAGTAATGCCCGCCGCCACGGAAATAAACACTTTGCCGCTAAAATCAACACCAGCATCAATAAAACTTTGCGCTAAATCCGCCATCATTTGTGGCTTAACCGACAACACGATGACATCGGCCTTTTTAATCGCTTCAACGTTATCCGAGGTGGTTTGTACACCAAAGTCAGCGGCGACCTTCGCGAGTTTTTCCTGATTACGGTTGGTAGCAATAATGCGTTCTTTCGCAAAACCGTTTTTCACCATGCCGCCAATAATGGCGTAGCTCATGTTTCCAGTACCAATAAACGCGATGGTTTTTTGTGACATATAAACCTCAACTTGTTGTGTTATTAGAATATACGATTCAACGTCCTAGCTGCGCTCTCCAAATATAGCAGTGCCCACTCGGACCATGGTTGAACCGGCGGCGATGGCCGCATCCACATCAGCACTCATGCCCATGGACAAGGTATCTAGCTGTGGATATTGGGTCTGTAGTTTATCAAAGCAAGCCTTTAATTTCTCGAAAGATTGCAGTTGCGCATCGAAACTGTCGGTTTTTGCTGGGATTGCCATTAATCCACGCAGGTGCAGCTGTCGACTATTGCCAACGAGTTCAGCCAACTGCGGCAATTGTGCTACTGAACAGCCAGACTTATTGTCGTCGTTATCAATATTCACTTGAATGAGAATATTGAGCGGTTTCATATTCGTCGGGCGCTGCTCATTTAAACGCCGAGCAATTTTTTCCCTATCAACGCTTTGCACCCAGTGGAAGTGCTCGGCAATCGCTTTGGTTTTATTACTCTGAATGGGGCCTATAAAATGCCATACTATTGTCTTATGGTCGTCAAGTGCCTGCACCTTCTCAACACCTTCTTGGACATAGGATTCAGCAAATTCTCGGTGACCATGATCAAAAGCCGCTAAAATATCTTCTAAGGGTTTTTTCTTAGAAACGGCGATTAAAGTGATGTCTTTTTCATCGCGATTGCATTTTTTTGCCGCCGTAGCGATTCGGGCGTAGGCGGCATCGAGTCGTTCTGCTATTGTAACCATAAAGTTATCAGTTAGTTGTGGAGTCCTGTTATGGATATTACTGAATTATTGGCCTTTAGTGTGCAACACAAGGCCTCGGATTTACACCTTTCAGCCGGTGTATCGCCGATGATTCGTGTCGACGGCGACGTGCGCCGTATTAACATTCCCGTGCTTGAGGCCAAGGAAGTCAGCGGCCTTGTCTACGACATTATGAACGATAAACAGCGCAAAGAATACGAAGAAAACCTAGAAGTGGATTTCTCGTTCGAGGTTCCTGACTTAGCGCGTTTTCGTGTTAACGCCTTTAATTCTAACCGAGGCCCAGCAGCGGTGTTTCGTACCATCCCCAATGAGGTGCTGACCTTGGATGATTTGGGCGCGCCGGAGATATTTAAAACCATCTCGGAAAACCCACGTGGTCTGGTATTGGTGACTGGGCCAACAGGTTCTGGTAAATCAACCACCTTGGCGGCGATGATTGATTACATCAATAAATCACGCCACGACCATATCCTCACCATTGAGGACCCGATAGAATTCGTACACCAAAACAAGCTAAGCTTGATTAACCAGCGGGAAGTTCACCGTGATACGCACAGCTTTAACAATGCCTTGCGCAGTGCGTTGCGTGAAGACCCCGACGTTATCTTGGTCGGTGAGCTGCGGGACTTAGAAACCATTCGCCTAGCGATGACCGCAGCAGAAACAGGTCACTTAGTGTTTGGCACCTTGCACACCACCTCAGCACCAAAAACCATTGACCGTATTATTGACGTCTTCCCCGGTGAAGAAAAAGACATGGTACGTTCGATGCTTTCAGAATCACTGCGCGCGGTTATCTCGCAAACACTGTTGAAAAAAGTGTCGGGCGGGCGAATTGCGGCGCACGAGATTATGATAGGTATCCCAGCGATACGAAACCTTATTCGTGAAGATAAAATCGCGCAGATGTACTCGTCGATTCAAACTGGCGCTGCGCATGGTATGCAGACCATGGACCAGTGCTTACAAAACTTGTTAAACCGTGGCCTTATCAGCACACAGGCAGCGCAGGCGAAAGCCCATGATAAGACCCAATTCGGCATGTCGGGTCAGTAGTAGGATTAACACCATGATACAACCTTTAGCGCATTATTTGCAGAAGATGATCGCCTTGCAGGCATCGGATTTATTTGTTTCTACGCATTTGCCGGTGAGTGCCAAAGTGAATGGCGAGCTCACCCCCCTTGATGACTATGTGCTCAGTGATGATGAGGCATTGACCTTGGTAGAATCGGCAATGTCCGATAAACAAATCAATGAGTTTCATAACTCTAAAGAATGTAACTTTGCCATTGCCACCGATGAGGGACGTTTCCGTATCTCGGCATTTTGGCAACGTGATCAGGCGGGGATGGTTATTCGTCGTATCGTTACCACCATACCCGACGTTAATGAACTCGGTCTGCCTTCAGTGCTTACCGATGTGATCATGAAAAAACGTGGTCTAGTGCTGTTCGTCGGTGGTACCGGCACCGGTAAGTCGACCTCATTGGCGGCGCTACTGGGTTATCGTAACCGCAACCAAAAAGGCCATATCCTTACCATTGAGGATCCAATTGAATTCGTACACGAGCATAACAAAAGTATCATTACCCAACGTGAGGTTGGACTTGATACCGAGAGTTTTGAGGCTGCACTGAAGAGCTCGCTGCGTCAGGCGCCGGATGTAATTCTCATTGGTGAGATCCGCTCGCAAGAAACCATGGAATATGCGTTAAGCTTCGCTGAAACTGGCCATCTGTGTGTTGCTACCTTGCACGCCAACAACGCCAACCAAGCCATTGACCGTATTATGCACTTGGTGCCCAAGGAAAAGCATGACAAGCTCAAATATGATTTAGCCCTTAACTTGCGCGCCATTATTGCTCAGCAGCTGATCCCTACCACAGATGGTAATGGTCGTGTGGCAGCGATTGAGGTGTTACTAAACTCACCGATGATTGCCGAGCTGATCAAAAAAGGCGAAATCGGCTCCATCAAAGAGGTGATGGCTAAGTCCAAAGAAATGGGCATGCAAACCTTCGACCAAGCGCTGTTTGATCTGTACAAGCAAAACCTTATCAACTACGCCGATGCGCTGCACCACGCTGACTCACCGAACGATCTTCGTTTGATGATTAAGCTTCGTAACAACGAACAACAAGGTGCAGGCTTCCTACAAGGGGTAACGGTGGACGGCCTTGGCGACGATAGCGATAGCTAAACGCTCAAGCGTAAGAAGTATCAGGGCGTTCTTTTACGCGCTGATACTCACCGTGCTACTGCCTGCTCAGGGCAGGGAGCAAAGCATTGACATCTATTTGCGTGATGATGTTTATACCGATTATGTGGCCTTTCTGGCTGGGCGCTCGCCCTTAGCCGTCAGCGACTTTAGCGGTAAGCGTGTGCGTCGAGATGTGGTCGATATGATAGTAGCGCAGCAAGCGCTGCGTCTAGGCGGCTTCGAGTACACCTTTAACTACCGTGTCGGCAAGATTAATTTTCGTAATACGCGGTTGCTAGAACAAGGTAAATTATTAATTAGCTTTGATACCTATTGGCGTGCTGATGCGCTGATACTCAGCGAGGCGGTTTTTGTCAGCGATGCGGTGATCCGTCAAGGTGAGTATTATGCGGGAATTTATAGTCACCCAGATAACACGCGGGTGCAGAGTATAACATCGCTGGCCGATATGACCGCACTCACCGCTGTATCCACGCCGCGCTGGCGCAGTGATTGGCGCACCTTGCAGGCACTGCCGTTAAAACGCATCATTAAAGAAGATGAATGGTTATCGCAAGCGCGCATGGTGTCGATGCAATGGGTCGACTTTATGTTGATGCCACTGATGCCTCAGTATAATAACCATTACCAGCTGGATAACATATCACTGAAGGCGCATCCGCACTTTGTTGTGCAAATAAAAGACAGTCGTCACTTCGTAGTGTCTCGTAATCACCCCCAAGGTCAGCAGGCCTTTGAAGCACTCCAAAAAGGGCTGGCCAAACTGCGCGAGCAGGGCCGAATTCGAGCAGCTTACGAGCAAGCGGGGTTTATACCTGATTTAGCGCAGATGGCAGTGCTTAATAGCCCCCTTGAGCGGCAAAAAAGCTCTCCAGAATAAGCACCGCAGAGGCATTATCAATATTGCCTTTACTTAGGTTTCGGTAGCCGCCCTCGGCGAATAGCTGCTCCTTGGCGGCGGCCGTGGTTAGTCGTTCATCTTGGGTTTGTACTGGTAACCCCGTTTGATTGTGCAGGCGATTGGCAAACTTCCGTGCCCGGCGCGTGAGCTCTTGCTCGCTGCCATCCATATTCAGTGGTAAACCTACCACTAACAAGTCTGGCTGCCATTCATCGACCAGGGTACGAACATCATCCCAATTAGGAATACCATCACGAGCCTTGATAGCCCGCAGACCATTAGCAGTACCTGTTAACTCTTGGCCGATGGCGGCGCCAATACTCTTGGTACCAAAATCAAAGCCCATTACACTGCGCTGGCCCATTTTAGAGCTTGAGGACTCACTCATGCGTGACCCGCCTCCAAGCTAAGCTTATTAGCATCAATACCCATAAGTTCTAAGGCTTTATGCCAGCGCTCGTTGATGGGGGTATTGAAAATAACCTCCGGGTCGGCTTCCATAATTAGCCACGAGTTTTCCAATAGCTCTTGCTCTAACTGACCCTCAGACCAACCGGCATAACCTAAGGTGATGATAAATTGCTCTGGCGCATCCTCGGTGGTGAGACTCGCAAGGACGTCTTTGGAGGTGGTGATCATTATCTCGGAGCTTAAACTTTGCGATGACGCGTAGCCCGGCTTAGGCGTGTGTAGCACAAAGCCTCGGTCAGTTTTCACCGGTCCGCCAGCAAACACCTGGCGCCCAGCGGCTTGTTGGTTTTTATCGTTGTCGATGTCTATTTTGTCCAATAACTCACCCACCGTGACATCAATAGGTTGGTTAATCACCAAACCCATGGCGCCTTCGTCGTTATGCTCGCAAATATAGGCCACTGCGTGTTTGAAAAATGGCTCTTGTAACGAGGGCATGGCGACCAAAAAGTGGTTGGTTAATGACTGCATAGACATCTCCACGATTAAGAGGTTGTTAAATTGCGCTCAAGCGCGTCAAAAAACAATGCGGTGACAGAAAAGTTGCTCTCAGCCTCTATTTCTTTAACGCATGTTGGCGCGGTAACGTTCACTTCAGTGAGTTTGTCACCAATAATATCCAGACCCACAAATAATAGTCCCTTGGCCTTTAGCGTTGGCGCCAGTGTCTCAGCGATACGGCGCTCATCATCGGTGAGAGGGCGCACCTCACCGCGACCACCGGCGGCAAGATTGCCTCGGGTTTCGCCTTTTTGAGGAATACGCGCTAAGCAGTAGGGAACCACTTCGCCATCAACGACTAGCACTCGTTTGTCGCCGTCTTTAATGGCGGGAATATAGTTTTGGATCATAGCATAACGCTTGCCATGCTCAGTCAGGGTCTCGATGATCACACCGATATTGGCGTCGTCTTCTTTGACTCGAAAAATAGAGGCGCCGCCCATGCCATCGAGTGGCTTCATAATGATATCACCATGTTCAGCCAAGAAGGCGCGGATCTGCTTCGCCGAGCGGGTCACTAAGGTGTCTGGGGTAAATTCGCTAAACCAGGCGGTATAAAGCTTTTCGTTGGCATCACGCAGACTTTGCGGTTTATTAACGACTAAGGCGCCGGCCAGTTCTGCGCGCTCTAAGATATAGGTGGCGTAGATGTATTCGGTATCAAAAGGTGGGTCTTTGCGCATTAAAATAATATCAAGATCGCCCAAGGCAATGTCCTGTTGCGGCGCTAAGTCATACCACTTCTCGGCATTATCAAACACATGGGCGCGAGCAGCGTGAGCAAAAGCTTCACCTTGGCGCAGAAACAGATCGTCCATTTCCATATAATACAATTCATAGCCGCGCTTTTCGGCTTCCAGCATCATTGCAAAGCCGGTGTCTTTTTTAATATTAAACCCAGAAATTGGGTCGCTGATAATGCCCAGTTTAATTGCCATTGCTCTACTCGTTTAATCAATCTAATTATTTTATGGGGTTGGCGCGCAGTAAATTCAATTCGCTAAATCACCAAACTGCATCTGTAACGCACTTAAGACCGTTAAAGCCGCCGTTTCTGTGCGCAAGACGCGTGGACCTATGCGAATATCCATAAAGCCATGCTCATGACTGCTGTGGATCTCTGCATCGGTAAAGCCGCCTTCAGGGCCAACTAAAAAGCGCACACCCGCACTTGGCGCCGGCATAGTTTTAATACTGTGCTGCGCGCGAGGATGTAACGTAAGCTTAGTGGCGTCGCTCGGCTGGGTTAGCCATTGCTCCAGAGCGATTGGCGGGTGAATGGTGGTAATACGATTACGACCACATTGCTCGGCTGCGGCGATAGCGATTTTCTGCCACTGTTGATGCTTCTTTGCTAAGCGTTCGCCATTGAGCTTAACCCCACAGCGCTCACTAAATAGCGGGGTAATTTCGCTCACCCCGAGCTCCACCGACTTTTGAATGGTAAAGTCCATCTTATCGCCACGGGAGATCACTTGCCCAAGATGGATAGCAAGGGGAGATTCACATTCACTATCGATAAACTCTATACAGCGAACGGTCACGTATTTTTTGCTGCTATCAACGATTTCACAGTGATACTCACCACCGTGGCCGTTAAACAGCCGCAGTTGATCGCCAACTTGCATGCGCAACACACGGCCTACGTGCCCAGCTGCATCATCACTTAAATTAAAGTCTGTACCTAAAGCGCCTATGGTCGGCTCGAAAATATGCGGAATTCTCATTACGCTGTCCATCATCAGGATTTTGCGACAGTCTAAACTAGTCGCCTAAATGCGCAAGTATATCAGGATCCTGATTACAGCTGAGGTGATTTTGGTGATAGGGCGTAGTCAGCGGTGTAAGGTGGTAATCAGCGCCTTGCTTATTAATTAATAACCGATTTTCATGTAACGAATCAATGACCCATTTAAAGGAATTGCTAGCACTTTCATAGGCGCAGGTAAACACCAGCACGCCAGCAACGCTATGGTGTCGCGAGGCGTAACTTGATAATTCAGCTACACTGATTTCGTTATCAAAGTCACAATAACAATAATCCTTTACCTGCTGGTCAAACATAAGCTTAACCATATGACGGGTGTTCGCTCCAGCAACTATCACTCCGTGCGCATAGGGATTGGCGCAAAAGGCTCGGCTCAACAGCGGATCGCTGTCGATGAGTAAATAGTTGCTAAGATCCTTATCCATTCATTCTCTCCGTTGCCACTAGGCGAAAAACTGAATCAGCAAATAGCCCATGGCACAGTATACAGAAAACACCACTGCAGCAATGCCAACATTGTCTTGGTGATCAACCTCGACCCCGGTGTCGACACGATAAAGTACGATCAACAACACGGCGCGAGCCATGGCATTGACCAATAACCACATCAGACCGCAGTGCACAGCCAATGTAAAGACATTTTCTACCATCTTGCCGCTGTAGTAATTGGCGCTGGCTAGACCTGCGTAAAGGGCCAGAGCCATGCCTACAGATTTGCCTGCGTAACGAATACCGATTGAGGTATTTTCCAAGTTAAAGTTACTTTGCAGCGATGCGCCTTGGTTTACCTTAGCAAAGCGAGCTTCGCGCACTTTGCTATCAAGGGCGAATAAGCCCTGCAAAAATAAGAAGTTTACAAACACCACAAGCAAAGAATACATGCTGTTAGTTTGAGACCAACTGACCAAACCTATAACCACAATGCTATTTCCTAATAACATTCCCGAGTCGACTAGGGCGGCGCACACGTTCTGCTTTAAAATAGCCTTCTCTTCATTAAAACGACTGAGAATCCATTTTCGATGAATAGCTTGACCAACTTTTGTAAAAAGTAGCATCAGTATCAGCAAAAGCGGCACTTTCCACGGCTCTTCGCGCATCACCGTCAGTGAAAAGTCATCCACTAGGTAGCCGATAATCAGCACTAACGAGAGCAGGTAACTGGCATAGCTAATTCCCAGCGCAAAGTTATCACGCTGGGCGAGCTCTTCTTTTAAGGCCTGCCGCGCTCTGACTTGGGTGTAAATACGCAGTGCAAACAGCACCGCAGCAATAGCTACGAAGCTAATAGCAAAGGTATATAAGGACTCGTTTGACAAAGAAAAATACGTCATACTGGCAGCCGAAAAGGAACTTTGTTTTCATTCTAGTACGGTTGGCCCTAACTTAAAAGAGAGCGGTATCTATGACTGCACCTTCTGGTTTTAATTCGCAATTACAGCAACTTGGTAAAGATCGCTATGAGCAGATATATGGCGACACGGAAATAGATAACGATTTGTTGCAACTGCTAGCGCTTAGCGACTTTGCCTACGATGTACTCAGTACCCATAAACAGTGGGGAGCGTGGCTTGTTGACCCCGAGCAACAGCAGTGTCGTGCGGTGCCGGATCCTTTGCCGCAGCAGTTAGGCGATGTGTCAGAAACTCAGGCATTGACCATGTTGCGTCGTTACCGCCAGCAGTATTGGCTAAAGGTTGCTTATCTCGATTTGGTATGCGGCAACGACATCGCTGACTCCATGGCTTACGTGTCTGCTTTAAGTGATACGCTGATAGACGCAGCCAATCGATGGGCCTTCGCTCAGGTAGCCAAAGTTAATGGCGCGCCTGTGGACGAACACGGCCACCCGATCGCCATGATGATTTTAGGTATGGGCAAGTTGGGCGGAAAGGAGCTTAATTACTCGTCCGATATCGACCTTATCTTCACTTACCCCCTTAACACCCCCACCCAAGGCGGGCGGCGCAGTATTGAAGCGCAGGTTTTTTACACTAAGGTGGCGCAAAAAGTGATTGCTGCCTTAGACCAACATACCGTAGATGGGCGAGTTTTCCGCGTCGATATGCGTCTGCGTCCCTTTGGGGACAGTGGTCCTTTAGTCATGAGCTTTTCGGCTATGGAGGCGTACTATCAAGAGCAAGGCCGAGAGTGGGAACGCTACGCCATGCTCAAAGGCCGACTCATTCACGCGCCATGTAACTATGTGCACGAGTTTAACGAGATGCTAAGGCCGTTCGTTTATCGCCGATATATTGATTTCTCAGTGATTGAGTCATTGCGCAAGATGAAATCACTGATTGCCCAAGAGGTGCGCCGTAAAGGCTTACAAGACAATATCAAGTTGGGCGCTGGTGGTATTCGAGAAGTGGAATTTATTGTTCAGGCACTACAGCTGATCAGAGGAGGTCGAGAGCCGCAACTACAAACTCAAAGCTTAGCTAAAGCGTTGGCAGCACTGACAGAGCTCGGGGTTTTTACTGACGAGCAACAGCAGCAACTATGGCAAGACTATGCGTTGCTGCGCCAGGTAGAACAATATCTGCAAGCCTTTAATGATGAGCAGACCCAGCAATTACCGCAGTCACAACGTGATTGGCTGCGATTAAATACATTGCTCAATCAAGCTAACGAAGAACACAGTCGTGCAGTTATTGAGGTGGCGATGGGGCGCATACGCGATGAGTTTGAACAAGTCATTGGCTTTGAGCCAGAGCAGGGTGATGACTTGGATGACAGCTATACCCTGGCGTGGGAGCATAACGATACCGAGGCCCTCAGTGATGTGATTGCCAATGCCCAGCAGCGTATGAGCTGGCAGGGACCCCTGAATCACTTTCATGAGCGCGTAAGCAAACAGCCTATAGGTAAACGTGGCAGAGACACACTGGATAAATTAATGCCCCATGTGTTGCAACAGCTGCAGCATGCTCACGCATGTGGTGAAGTCGTGGCCTTGGTCACCAATGTGCTCGATAAAATTATGTCGCGCACCGCCTATTTAGAGTTACTACTTGAAAACCCAGGGGCTCTCCAGCAATTAGTACGCTTATGTGCGCACAGTCGTTGGATTGGCGAACATATTGCTCATTATCCGATTCTGTTGGATGAGCTTATTGACCCTGCGGAGCTCTATAACCCTTTCCCTTTGGATGCCTATAGTAACGAGATCCGCCAATATTTTTTACGCATTGATGAGCATGACTTAGAAATGCAGATGGAGGCGCTCAGGCAGTTTAAGCAAACCCAGCAATTACGTATCGCTGCGGCGGATGCGACCGGTGCGTTGCCAGTAATGAAGGTCAGCGACCACCTCAGCGCGTTAGCGGAGGCGATTATAGAGCAGGCAGTTAACCTTGCCTGGCAGCAAATGGTGGCGCGCTTTGGCAAAGTCCCCGGTACCAATGAGCAACATAAAGGCTTTGCCGTAATCGCCTACGGTAAGGCGGGCGGATTGGAGTTAGGTTATGACTCTGACCTCGATTTAGTTTTTGTTCACAACCACGATGGCGACAGCAGCACCGACGGTGATAAGTCGATTTCCGCACGGCAGTTTTATTTAAAACTAGCGCAGCGCTTGATGCACCTGTTTAACACGCGCACCAGCTCCGGCATTTTATATGAACTCGATACTCGCTTGCGCCCTGAAGGGTCATCAGGCTTGTTAGCCATCAATATCGAGAGCTTTCTTCACTACCAGCAAACTCAAGCTTGGACTTGGGAGCATCAGGCCTTGGTGCGTGCCCGCATGGTCTATGGAATCAGCGCGCTACGCCAACGATTTAGTGAAATCCGTATAGAGATATTAGCGCAAGCGCGGCAGATAGCACCGCTTCGCGACGACGTGATCGCCATGCGAGAAAAAATGCGGCGGCATTTAAACCGAGAAAACGAGTTTATGCTTGATTTGAAGCAGGGTGTTGGTGGGATGACCGATATTGAATTCATCACTCAATTTTTGGTTTTGGCCCATGCGCACCACCATCCAGCATTACTCGAGTATTCAGATAATATCCGCATTTTAGAAGCGGCGGCGCACTGTGGCTGTATCAGCGAACGTCAGACGCAGCAGCTTATACACGCTTATTGCCATTATCGAGGCTTATATCATGTACTGAGTTTACGCAATCAAGAGAAAATGGTTGCCAAAATAGAGCTGCAAGATGAAATCGCCTCGGTCAGCCAAATCTGGGAGCAACTTTTTGCTGCTCCCAAATGAGGGGCATTAAGCGCGAGACATCTTTTTACAGTTTTCGCGAATATAAGGTGAGGGGCGCTCGGTGATCACGGCCGCGCGCTCGCGATGACAATAGAAGGTCTGTACCTCGTATTCAAAATCACTGTCAATCGCTTTGCCTACTTGGTAGAGCGTTGATACAAAAGTGTCGTCCACGCGAAAAGGGTGCTTCACTACGTAGTCTTTATTTAAGTACCAGTAAAAGGCGATACCTTCTTCTTTGGCGAAGTCAGACATCACCTTGCGCAGTGTAGCCCCAGCGGCAAAGCGACGACTTTTAACTTGCCCTTGCCAGCGAATATCGGTGGGTTGCACCACACCGACACGTTGCTCCAGCATGCGCGTGATGTCGTCTTTAGGCTCGCCCAGCTCGATAACATACTTTTCACGCTCAGTGGCATTGCGTACGGTGTTTTTGATGTTAGCGTAAAATTGTGACAACCCCTTGGCGGCTGGGTTGCTGTCTTCCCTTACTTGAAATACAGGGCCATCGCCGAGTAAAAAATAGGCGGCGGCTAAAATAAGAATAAAAGCCAGTGATAAATGTTTAATCCAAAACCACATAGCTACTCCTGATGATGTTGTTATTGTTAAGCATAGTTGGTCATTGTTGTTATTGACTAGCGATAATAAGACGGTGCATGCTCGTCAGGGCGCGTCTTAAAGCGCCGATGTAGCCACATATATTGCTCAGGTGCATTATTAATGGCTTGCTCCATACGCTGGTTTACTTGCGTGACATCATGCACATCATCGCCACTGGGGAAGTTCTCTAGCGGAGGTTGCACCGCGAGGTGGTATTTTCCCTGTGCGTCTCGGCGAGTCATGATGCTCAGTGTTCGGCAATGGCGACTATTTGCAAATAATAGTGTTCCGGTGGTGGTTGCTGCTTCTTTGACGGCAAAAAAAGGCGCAAAAACACTGCGATTGCGGCCATAATCTTGGTCCGGCAGGTAGTAGCAAAACTTTTTATCTTTTAGAGCTTTAAGTAAAGACTTAACATCACGCTTTCCAACCAAATACTCGTTCGAACGCAAACGTCCCTTGGCGGTAAAGTAATCCATTAAGGCATTGTTATGGGGGCGATAAAAAGCCACGCCTTGGCGCTCTAATCCCATTACGCGAGAGGCCATTTCTAAATGCAGAATATGAGGCACCAATAACAGCACACCTTTACCGTCTTTATTGGCTTGATCTACATGCTCTAACCCGGTGATGGACCCCATCACTCGTTTTACTCGCCATGCAGGCCACCACCATGCCATGGCACTTTCAAAAATGGCCATGCCGGTGTTTTCCATATTCTTGAGCACCAACTCGGCGCGCTCGGCTTCTGTTAACTCTGGGTAGCATAAGGCAATGTTGACTTCAGCAATTTTTCGGCGTTTTTTTACAAACCGATGCACTAAACGACCTAATGCACGCCCTAAGGCTAATTGCCAGGATTGTGGTAGCCAGCTAAGGGTGTAAAGTAAAAAAATGGAGAGCCAGCTTGGCCAATACTTGGGGGTTAAGAAGGCAAGTTGGAAAGTTGCTTTGTTGACCACTGTAGTTGTTATTCACCGTTGTAGATGGCGGACAGTATACGTTATTCATATAACAAAGCCAGTGCTGGGCACTGGCTTTATCTTGACGCGTTAGCTTTGTGGCTTCAGGCCTTGGTTTATTGCCTGTAGGTCCTCAGCGGTAAGCGTGCCCGCAGCTTGTTTCAGTGCCAGAGTCGATACCACATAGCGGTAACGCACATCGGCTAAGTTACGTTTGGCATTGTAAAGGTTCTGGGTGCTAATCAATACATCAACAATGGTCCGCGTACCAACCTCAAAACCAGCTTCCGTGGCCTGTAAGGCGCTTTCTGCGGAAACCACAGCTTGCTCTAATGCTCTGTAGGTAGCGATATCAGACACCACTTGGTTATAAGAGGTAATCGTGGTTCGCGTTACCCCGCGCAGGGTCGCTTCTAAGTCTTCACTGGCAACAACATAAAGGGCACGTGCTTGGTCAGTTGAAGCCACTGTTGCTCCACCAGAGTAAAGCGGAAGTTCGAAGTTTAAGCCCAATGACGCTGTGTCGCCACGCGGAACATGGTCATTAACAACGGTTTGGCCCATGATAGTACGCTCACTATCAACTAATGAATCGCCGTAGGCTGCATTGAGGGTCAACTTCGGATAGTGACCTGTTTGCGCCAAATCGATTTGTTGTTTGGCGATATCAACCGATGCTTTAGCAACTTGTAGCTCTAAGTTGTTCGCTTTGGCCAGAGTAACAAAATCCTCGGTGGCTTTATTCGGCTTCACCGTAGAGAAAGTTTCAGTATCAAGCTGGTCGAGTTTGGCGTGGTACTTACCGGTGATTTCACGGAGCTTTTCGCGCGCTGTTTCAACATCGTTTTTAGCGACGATTTCGCGGGCGACTGAGTTATCGAATTGCGCTTGCGCTTCGTGTACATCGGTAATGGCTGTTAGGCCTACCGCGAAACGCTGCTTGGTTTGCTCGAGCTGGCGTTCGATAGCGCGTTTTTCTGCTTGCACAAATTCTAAGGTATCAATGGCAGCTAATACTTCAAAATAGCCCTGTGCGACACGCACAATCAGCGCTTGTTGCGCTTGGTCGTATACGGTCTTTTGTTGCAGAGCTTGCTTCTCGGCAATATCCAATGAGCGCCATGCGTTGAGGTCGAATATGGCTTGGCTTAAGCCAATCTCACGAGAAAAGGTATCGCGCTCGCTGTCAACCTTGACCAGTTGTAGCAAGTCGTCATCAAACTCGTAGCTATCACTTTCTGATTTAGTGTAGCCCATGCTGAAACCAAGCTGAGGCAACAACGCGCTCAGTGCACGGTCTGTGTTATGCTCTTGTGCTTCGGCGTTAGCTTTAGCTTTTAAAACAACGGGATCGTTCTCAAGTGCAATTTCGTACACCTGCATTAGGTCTTCAGCATGACTGTAGGTGCTAAAGCTGCAGCTCAATGCAATCAGCGTGGTCAGTAGTGTCTTTTTCATTATCAGTACAGTCCTTAGAATATTCAGCGAATTAGGAGCATGTTATCGTGTTTCTCGCGATTTGCGAAAAGCAAAAACGTAAATTGACTGCGCTTAAGTGTAACAGAATATAATTTTCGCGGAAGGGTAAACGCGACCGTTGACTTATAAACTTTTTGGCCAAGTGGGGTGGCGATTATAAAATGCATAAAATCAATCAGTTCGATAAAGGTGATGTGATCATTGAGAGCACCGAAGAAGTGTTTAAAGGTTTTTTCAAAATCGATAAGTACCGTTTCAAACACGCATTATTTGCTGGTGGCACCAGTGCAACCATTGAGCGTGAAATATTTGAACGCGGCCATGCTGTGGCCGTGTTGCCTTATGATCCAGCAACGCGTTCGGTGTTACTCGTCGAGCAAATTCGCATAGGCGCCTTGGCAACCAAAGACAACCCCTGGTTATTAGAGTGTATTGCTGGCATGGCTGATGGCAGTGAAGATTACCCGGCGGTAGTGCGTAAAGAAGCGCAAGAAGAAGCGGGTTTGGAATTGCAGCAATTGGACTTCATGCTGTCATACCTTTCGAGCCCCGGCGGGACAACAGAGCGGTTGTATTTGTATTTAGCGCAAACTGATTTATCAGGAATCGGCGGCACGGTGCACGGGCTGGATGATGAAGGTGAAGATATTAAAGTACATGTGATGGCTGTTGATGAGGCAATGTCGCGCCTAAACAACGGGGAAATTGATAACGCCGCAACAGTGATTAGTCTACAATGGTTAGCACTCAATGAGCAGCGAATTCAACAGCAATGGGGCGCTGAGTGACAGTACAAAGAAAAGCAGGGTACATTCAATCCCTGCCTAAATACCTCACTTTGTGTGAGCGCAACTATGCCAACGTGATGCGCATTTTGCCCAGTGCTGGCACAACGGGCGCATCGCAGCTACTCACTATCGCCAACGAGCAATATGAGGTTGTGATTGAGCAGGCTGCCAAATACACCACTGACATTTGTATTACTCAAGTGCAAGGAGCGGTGGAGGGCCTATTCACACCGCCAATGAATGTCCGTATTTATCACGATGCCAAGGTCGCAGAGGTAGTGCATCCAAACTACCATACGCGCATTAAGCCATCTTATGGTTACCCAAACCCGAAAATGCATCATAAAGACGAAAAATACCAAGTTAATGCGTTTTTGCATGACTGGTTGAGTTTTTGTATGTCACATGGCGAAGCGGTTTTAGATTGGGATTGTAACAGTGGCTTGGTTTGACCCCCCTTATTTTTGCCCTGCGAGTACTGAGCTAAACTTCGCGCATTTTACCGATGCGCATTTATTTGCGCAGCCGCAAGAGCAGTACTTTGGCGTGCGTACAGGGCAGCATTTGCAACAAACGCTGGCGGCCATGGCCGCCGAGGCATTTGATTTTGTTGTTTTCGGTGGCGATCTTACCCAAGACCACAGCCCTGAATCTTATCAACTGTTTGCTGAGCTGGTGGCCAACAGTGCGCTGCAGTGCCCGGTATTTTGGGTACCGGGAAACCATGACGAGCTTAGCCAACTCAATGCGATGACAGAGGGGCAAATTCGTCCTGAAAAACGCATTGAGCATGCTTGTGGCCAGGTTTTACTGATTAATAGCAAAGGCGATACACCGGCAGGGTGGGTGGCAGAGAATCATTTGGCTGAGCTCGGTGATGCCATTGATACAGCCGCTTCTCAGCAGGTGTTTATTACCCATCACCATCCATTGCCTATTCACGGTTATTTAGATAAGCATATTCTCGAAAATGGTGATGCGTTATTGCAATGCATCGAGACGCGTAGTCGCAGCGCAACTGTGCTACATGGCCATACACATCATGATTACCACCATGATTACCAAGGTGTCGAGGTGTTCGGTACCCCCGCCACCTCGGTACAATTTGTAAAAAATGCAGCGAGTTGGCAGCAAGAAAATCTCGGCCCAGGGTATCGTCGCGTGCGTCTTGTGGCCAATAAAGCGCCCATCACAGAGGTCAAATGGCTCGCAAATTAATTTATATTCATGGCTTCAATAGTTCCGAGCGCTCCCACAAAGCAGTGCAGCTCGGTGAGCACTTACGTACTTGGCAGGGGCAGTATATTGTGCCACGCCTCAGCCATGACCCAGAGCAGGCGATCGCCCACTTAAGCGCGTTGGTGGATGAAGACACCGCCTTAATCGGCAGTTCGCTTGGTGGTTTTTATGCTACGTATTTATCGCAGCGTTATCATTTACCAAGCGTGGTGATAAACCCTGCCGTACGCCCTTTTGAGCTGCTCGATGAGTATCGCGGGGTGCAGTACAACCCCTATCAAAATTATAGCTATGAGCTGAATAACACTCACATGCAGGCCTTGCAGGGGCTTTATTTACAGCAATTAACTTCCCCCGAGCTGCTGTTTTTGTTACAACAAGAAGGTGACGAAGTGCTACCCTATGAGCAGGCTGTCGCTTACTATCAAGGTTGTAAACAACAAGTAGAAGCGGGTGGCAACCACAGTTTTATTGGGTTTGAGCGCTACTTTGCCCATATAATGCAATTTCTGAATATCTCTCTAACCACTAAGGCCGTTAACGAATAAAAATATGAGCCAGCAGAATTACAACGCCGAAGCAATTGAAGTATTAAATGGTCTCGAGCCGGTGCAACGCCGCCCGGGGATGTACACCGACACCACGCGCCCTAACCACCTCAGTCAAGAAGTGATCGATAACAGTGTTGATGAGGCGCTGGCCGGACATGCCAGTAAGGTAGATGTCATTTTACATGAGGATAACTCGTTAGAGGTCATTGATGATGGTCGTGGTATGCCGGTGGATATTCACCCTGAAGAGGGGATCCCAGGGGTTGAACTGATTTTAACTAAGCTTCACGCCGGTGGTAAGTTCTCTAACAAAAGCTACCAGTTCTCTGGTGGTTTGCACGGCGTGGGTATTTCAGTGGTCAATGCGCTGTCAACACGTGTTGAAGTGACTGTGCGTCGCGACGGGCAAGTGTATGAGATTGCCTTCGCCGATGGCGATAAGGTGAAAGACTTAGAAGTCACCGGGACTGTGGGTAAGCGTAATACCGGTACGTCAGTTCGCTTTTGGCCCGACCCAAAGTATTTCGATTCTGCGAATTTTTCGCTTTCTAAACTCAACCATATTCTTAAAGCCAAGGCGGTACTGTGTCCTGGCTTGCGTATCCGCTTTATCAACAAGCAAAATAAAGAAACCCAGGAGTGGTACTACGAGGCGGGCCTGCAAGATTACATTAAAGACGCAACCAAAGACTTTGAAGCACTGCCTAAACAGCCATTTACCGGTGAGTTTAGTGGTGCCACGGAAGGAGTGGATTGGGCCTTGTTGTGGCTGCCTGAGGGCGGTGAGTCGATCACCGAAAGCTACGTTAACCTCATTCCTACCGCACAAGGCGGCACCCATGTTAATGGCTTGCGCCAAGGCTTGCTCGAGGCAATGCGAGAGTTCTGCGAATTCCGCAACTTGTTGCCCCGTGGTGTACGGCTGACGCCAGAAGATATCTGGGAAAAGTGCTCCTATGTATTATCGGTAAAAATGCAAGACCCACAATTCGCCGGACAAACTAAAGAAAAGCTGTCGTCACGCTCGTGCTCAGCGTTTGTCTCTGGGGTGGTTAAAGACTCCTTTAGCCTTTGGCTAAATGAGCACACCGATATTGCCGAGCTCCTTGCTGAGCTATGTATTAGTAACGCTCAAAAACGTATGCGCGCCGCCAAAAAAGTGGTGCGTAAAAAGGTTACGCAAGGCCCCGCTTTGCCCGGTAAGTTAACCGATTGCAGCAGTAACGAAAGTGAGCGCACTGAATTATTTTTAGTGGAAGGGGACTCAGCGGGCGGCTCAGCCAAACAAGCTCGGGATAGAGACTTCCAGGCGATTATGCCGCTACGAGGGAAAATTCTGAATACTTGGGAAGTGGAATCCGGACAAATTTTAGCATCGCAAGAAGTGCATGATATCTCCGTTGCATTAGGTATAGACCCCGACAGCGACGATTTAAGTGGCTTGCGTTACGGCAAAATTTGTATTCTCGCCGATGCTGACTCCGATGGACTGCATATTGCCACCTTGTTATGTGCTTTGTTTGTTAAACACTTCCCCACCTTGGTGCGCCAGGGTCATGTTTATGTTGCCATGCCGCCTCTGTATCGCATTGATGTGGGTAAAGAGGTTTTCTATGCCCTAGATGAGGGCGAAAAAACCGGTATTTTGGATCGCATCGAAGCAGAGAAGAAACGCGGCAAGGTCAATGTGCAACGATTCAAGGGTCTGGGGGAAATGAACCCGTTGCAACTGCGTGAAACAACCATGGATCCGAATACTCGCCGTTTGGTGCAGCTTACCCTTGAAGAGATGGAGCACACCGTTGAGGTGATGGATATGCTGCTGGCGAAAAAACGCTCTGGCGATCGCCGCCAATGGCTTGAGAATCACGGCGATAAAGCGCAAGTTGAGGTGTAACTAGAATCACTATCACGGCTAACATTACACCCGAGTGTTAGCCGTTCACCTTCCCTTTACTTGCGGTGTGGTCTATTTAAACGAGACCATATTAAATTAAGGATAGCTATGAAACGCGTATTACTGCTTTGCCAGCATATACTATTGCTTGTGTTTGTCGGCTCGGCGCTGGCAAGCGAGCCAGAGCAGTACTCCGACGCGTGGCTGAATCAGCAGCTCAAGCAATTGGATGAATACAGCGTTCAAGACCCTGTAGAAGCTGTTAACTTTACCGAACAACTACTCGATAACCACAGCGGGCTCAGTGCATTGCAACGCGCAGCGTTTGAACTTGAGCTGGTCAGCAACTACTTACTTGTAGGGCGCGACAGCGACGCACAGCGTTTAACCGATAAGCTCACCGCCACAGCAGATGAACTTAGGCCTTCACAACAAGTACTCCTGTTGCTTGCCCGTGCGCAACTATTTGACCGCCAAGGCAAGCTAGACGCTGCTACTGAACTCTACAGCCAAGCCGAGCAGCAAGTCCAAGACCTAGCTCCTCTTCTACAAGCTGAAGTGTACAGCGCCATCGGCACTTTTTACGTTTACAACGACCAAGAAATCAAAGCATTAGGCTATTTCTCTCGGGCTTATCGGTTGTTACTTGAACACGGCTCAGAGCTGCAAATCGCGTATCTTGAATCAAGTATGGCGAAAACCCACGAATACCTGTTCGATTACGACCAAGCATTGGCTATGCAAACAAAAGCGCTTAATTATTTTAGCGAGCATGGTTTGTACTTCGATCAAATGGTGTCGCTGTTTAATATTGGTTCTATTTACATCGAACTCAATGACCCCCAAACAGCGTTGGAATACTTTCAAGCAATGTTGCCGCTTGGGGCTAAACGCGATGACCCACAAGGTAAATACTTTACCTACTTTGGGTTGGCGCTTGCTTATGCGCAGATGGGGAAAACCGAACAAGCAGACCAAGCATTAGATAAAAGTGAGCACTGGGTTTGGGTGGTTGAAGATGCAGCTAATGAGCGTGCCCATCAATTTTTGCAAGCGCGTATTCGCTTGCAACAAAACCGCCTTGAAGAGGCTCAGCATATATTGCGCAACATTGAACAACAGCAGCAATCACAAGCAGAGCAAGGCAGTATTCATCGCAATTTGGAGTTGCTGGAATTAAAAGCGCAATTGGCCAAGCGCCAGCAAGATTACCCAAGTGCGGTGGATTTGTTAGAGCAGTATATACAGGCCAGTGAACAACATTACGACAGTGTAGGAGCCGTGGCCAAAGCGCGCCATAAAGTGCAGTTTGATACCGAGCAAATAGAGCTTAATAACCGTATTTTGGCGCAGCAGCAGTCACTGCAAGAGCTAGAACTCGAGGCTTCCGAGCGACAGCACCGACTACAGCAAGGAATTATTTTTCTCGGAAGTTTAGTGCTTATCACCGTGCTTGCTTTTTCTTGGCGACAATATCGTTTGCGACAGCGTTTTCGCGCGCTTGCGGTCACCGATAGCCTTACGGCGGTGGCAAATCGTCGCCATATCATGGATAAAGTCGATAGCTTGTGGCAAGACAATCAGCCTTTTTCTGTGATCGCCTGCGATATTGATCATTTTAAACGTATTAACGATGAGTTTGGGCATAGCGTTGGCGACGATGTATTAATCTGTGTGACCAAGCGTTTTAGCTACATGGTACGCCAGAGCGATATGCTCGGGCGCACAGGGGGGGAAGAGTTTTTGGTGGTGTTGCCAGACACCGACCTTGAGCAAGCTGTTGAGATCGCAGAGCGTTTGCGCAATAGTTTGTGCTCGGATACAGTAAAAAGCAATAATCATGAGTTACGAGTAACGGCGAGTTTTGGGGTACTGCAGCGCAGTAATGATTATGACTCTGCCAAAGCGCTGCTCAGCGCCGTGGACAAACTACTCTATCAAGCAAAAAACAGCGGTCGAAATAAGGTGATTTATGAATAACAAACTTGTTAGTGCATTACTTGGGTTAACTTTCGCCAGCAGTGCGATGGCAACAGATATCACCGACAGACTGTCGGTTCCCGCAGGTTTCACCATCGAGCCGTACGCGCTGAATGTTGATAACGCGCGGCAACTAGCCATTTCCGAAAATGGTGTGGTCTATGCCGGTTCGCGTAAAGCCGGTAATGTTTACGCCTTAATTGATAAAGACCAAGACGGCCGCGCCGATAAACAGGTGCTGATTGCTGAAGGTCTTAACATGCCCTCTGGCATAGCTTATAAAGACGGAGCACTGTACGTTGCTGAAGTAGAGCGCATTATTCGCTTTGATGATATCGACAACAAGCTTGATAAAGCCAAACTAGAAGTGGTGTATGACAAGTTTCCCGATAAGCGCCACCACGGTTGGAAGTTTATTCGCTTCGCTCCCAGCGGTGAGCTTATTGTGCCTGTCGGTGTGCCTTGTAACGTCTGCGCAGAAGACCCTGAATTTGGCCGTATTTTCTCCCTGAACTTAGAGAGCAAAGAGCTTACCACCCTCGCAGAGGGGGTGCGTAATTCAGTTGGTTTCGATTACCATCCAGACAGTGGCAAACTGTGGTTTAGCGATAACGGTCGTGACATGATGGGTGATGATATTCCGCCGTGTGAAATCAACCGTATCGATGAAGTAGGGCAACATTTTGGCTTTCCATACTTCCACGGTGGTACAATCCCGGATCCGGAGTTCGGTAAAGGCAAAAATGCTGCCGATTACACTCAGCCAGCGCTAAATTTAGGTGCTCACGTGGCGCCACTAGGTATTCACTTTTACACTGGTGAGCAATTTCCAAGTGACTACGACAAACAGCTTTTTGTGGCTGAGCATGGTTCGTGGAACCGCAGTAAAAAAGCGGGCTACCGAGTTATGGTGGCTAAGGTAGAAGGTGGCCAAGTGACTGGCTACGAGCCATTTATTACCGGTTTTATGGAAAACGAAGAAACCTTTGGCCGCCCCGTTGCCATGGTGCAAATGGCCGATGGCAGCTTGCTGGTCTCCGACGATTACGCTAACGCGATTTACCGCGTGCACTATAACAAGAAGTAAGTTTGGGTAAGTATCAATGACACAAACAACGACCTTGTCACAACAAGGCATAGAGCAACTTACCATGGGGCGCTTCACCGAAGACGCCTACCTCAATTATTCCATGTATGTGATCATGGACCGGGCTTTACCTCATATTGGTGATGGTCTGAAGCCCGTGCAACGGCGCATTGTCTACGCAATGAGTGAGTTGGGGCTCTCTGCAGCGGCGAAATATAAAAAGTCCGCCCGTACTGTGGGTGATGTGCTCGGTAAGTACCACCCCCATGGTGATAGTGCTTGCTATGAAGCGATGGTACTGATGGCACAGCCTTTTTCATATCGTTACCCGTTAGTTGATGGTCAAGGTAACTGGGGGGCGGCCGACGATCCTAAGTCTTTTGCGGCGATGCGTTATACCGAAGCGCGGTTGTCAAAATTCTCTGAGGTACTGCTAAAAGAGTTAGGCCAGGGCACCGCTGATTGGATCCCCAACTTCGATGGCACCATGAAGGAGCCTGAGGTACTGCCTGCACGCTTACCGCACATTTTACTTAATGGAGTAACGGGTATTGCTGTGGGCATGGCAACCGATATTCCACCGCACAATGTGCGCGAATTGGCTAATGCCTGTTGTCTGTTATTGGATAAACCCAAGACTGAATTGGCGGAGTTACTGGAGCTGGTTAAGGCACCCGATTACCCCACCGAAGCAGAAATCATTACTCCCAAGACGGACATTGAAAAGCTCTACACCAGTGGCCGTGGCTCACTAAAAATGCGGGCTAAATACCATATTGAGCAGGGTGAAGTGGTGATCACTGCATTGCCACATCAGTGTTCAGGCGCCAAGGTGTTAGAGCAAATCGCCAACCAAATGACGGCAAAGAAACTGCCGATGGTGGCCGATTTACGCGACGAGTCGGATCATGAAAACCCAACCCGCATCGTAGTGGTACCGCGTTCTAACCGGGTAAAAGTCGAGCCGCTGATGGCGCATTTATTTGCCACCACGGATTTGGAAAAGAATTACCGCGTTAACCTCAATATGATCGGCCTTGATGGTCGACCGCAAGTGAAAGACTTACGCAGTATCCTTAGCGAATGGCTGACTTTCCGTCGTGATACGGTGCGTCGACGGTTGCAGTACCGCCTAGATAAAGTGCTCGCGCGACTGCATATTCTCGAAGGCTTGATGATTGCCTATCTCAATATTGATGAAGTCATAGCTATTATTCGCAGCGAAGACGAACCAAAGCCGGTATTGATGGAGCGCTATGGCCTCAGTGAAAAACAAGCCGAAGCAATTCTCGATTTGAAACTTCGCCACCTTGCTAAGCTTGAAGAAATGAAAATTCGCGGCGAGCAAGACGAGTTGGAACAAGAGCGTGACAAACTGCAGCTGATCTTAGGTTCAGAGCGCCGTATGTCGACGCTAATGAAAAAAGAAATTCAAGAAGCGGCTGAGTTATACGGTGATGATCGCCGCTCGCCTGTAGTTGAACGTGAAGAAGCCAAAGCTCTGAGCGAAAAAGACCTGATCCCTTCAGAGTCGGTCACTGTGGTGCTTTCCGAAAAAGGCTGGGCGCGGGTGGCCAAAGGCCATGAAGTGGATGCTGAGGGCTTAAACTATCGCGCAGGCGATAAGTTTAAAGCCAGCGCCAAAGGCAAGAGCAATCAGCCGGCGGTATTCCTCGACTCCAGTGGCCGCGCCTTTGCCACCGACGCACACAGTCTGCCCTCAGCGCGCAGCCAGGGTGAACCGATGTCGGGGCGCTTTAATATCGCTGCGGGCGCCACACTTGAACACGCGGTGATGGCAGAGAATGAGCAACTGTTACTGATGGCCAGTGATGCAGGTTACGGCTTCGTTGCTGAATTTGCCGATTTGGTCAGTAAGAACAAAAATGGTAAGGCACTGGTAAGCTTGCCTAAAGGCGGGTTATTGCTCCAGCCCATTGCTGTAAACGATGTTAGTAAAGACTACTGCATGGCTATTTCCAGTGAAGGTCGCATGTTACTGTTCCCATTACGAGACTTGCCTAAGCTCGCCAAAGGGAAAGGGAATAAAATTATCTCTATACCCAGTGCCAAGGTACAGGCGCGCGAAGAGTATGTGAAGTTGCTCACCGTAGTTCCCGAGGGTGCGAGCGTGACCTTGCATGCAGGCAAGCGCAAACTAACGCTTAAGCCCGCAGACCTTGAACACTATTATGGAGAGCGCGGACGCCGAGGCAATAAGCTTCCGCGTGGTCTACAGCGAGTCGATGGCTGTGATATAGAGCTGAGCACCAAAGCCAGTGAAGCGCCCGACGAGGAAATGCTTAGCGAAGATTAAAAAGAGGGCCTTGGCCCTCTTTTTACTTTAACGGCTTTTGTCACTTACAAGTCGAAGCGATCGGCGTCCATTACTTTAACCCAGGCTTTGATAAAGTCGTGGACAAAGCGTTCTTTGTTATCGTCTTGAGCGTAAAACTCAGCATAACTGCGCAGGATAGAGTTTGAGCCAAACACCAGATCAACGCGGGTGGCGGTCCACTTCACTTTGCCTGTGCTGCGCTCAACAATGTCATAAAGACCATTCTTTTTAGGCTGCCACTGGTATGCCATGTCGGTGAGGTTGACGAAGAAGTCATTGCTCAGCACCCCTTCACGGTCGGTAAACACACCGTGCTTGGAGCCACCATGATTAGTGCCTAACATACGCATTCCGCCTAATAACACGGTCATCTCCGGTGCCGTTAAGCCCATCAACTGCGTGCGTTCAAGTAACAACTCTTCCGCTGGAACGGCGTAGTCTTGCTTTAACCAGTTGCGATAGCCATCATGAATAGGTTCCAGTGGCTCGAATGACTCGCCATCGGTCATCTCATCGGTCGCATCGCCGCGCCCTGCGCTAAAGGGCACATTGATATCTACGCCCCCGGCTTTTGCCGCTTGTTCAATGGCTGCAGTGCCACCGAGAACAATGAGGTCGGCCATGCTAATGGGTTTGTCTAAGGTGCTTTGCAATTGCGCCAATGCATCAAGTACTCGATTTAAGCGTTCAGGTTCGTTGCCAAGCCAATCCTTTTGTGGTGCCAAACGGATGCGCGCGCCATTGGCGCCGCCACGATAGTCTGAGCTACGAAAGGTGCGAGCACTGTCCCATGCAGTGCAGATAAGGTCGGCGGCACTCACTGGGCATGCCAGTATCTGCTGTTTAAGTTCAGCCTGCTCGGAACTACTAAGTACGTAATCGACACTCGGGATAGGGTCTTGCCAAATTAAATCTTCACTTGGCACATCGGCGCCGAGGTAACGAGATTTAGGGCCTAAATCACGATGGGTTAGTTTAAACCAAGCGCGGGCGAAGACATCGCTAAAGTAATCAAAGTCGTTGTGAAAGCGCTCGATGATTTTGCGATAGCTGGGGTCTAGCTTCATTGCCATATCGGCGTCGGTCATGATCGGGTTGCAGCGAATAGATGGGTCTTCGACATCAACGGGCTTATCTTCCTCTTTCATATCGATAGGCTCCCACTGCCAAGCGCCCGCAGGGCTTTTCTTGAGCTGCCATTCGTAGTTAAGCAGTAGGTGGCAATACCCGTTATCCCATTTTGTTGGGTAGGTGGTCCATGCTCCTTCTAATCCTGAAGTGACCGTATCGCGACCGATCCCGCGCTGGTGGTGGTTATTCCAACCCAGCCCTTGTTCGAAAACATCGGCGGCTTCGGGCTCGGGGCCAAGTATTTCGGCATCGCCATTACCGTGGGTTTTGCCGACAGTATGACCACCGACGGTCAAGGCTGCGGTTTCTTCGTCATCCATGGCCATGCGGGCAAATGTCTCTCTGACTTGCGCAGCGGTCTTGAGCGGGTCTGGTTCGCCATTAACCCCTTCAGGGTTGACGTAGATAAGCCCCATTTGCACGGCGGCGAGAGGGTTTTCCATACTTTGCGGCTTCTCAACATTGTCGTAGCGCTCATCGCTCGGTGCTAGCCACTCTTTTTCTGCGCCCCAGTAAACATCTTTTTCTGGGTGCCAAATATCCTCGCGGCCACCGGCGAAACCAAAGGTTTTTAGTCCCATGGACTCATAGGCCATGTTGCCGGCAAGGATCATTAAATCGGCCCATGAGAGTTTGTTACCGTACTTTTTCTTGATAGGCCACAGTAATCGCCGTGCTTTATCCAAATTGGCATTATCAGGCCATGAATTAAGCGGAGCAAAGCGTTGGTTACCGGTACCCCCCCCGCCGCGACCATCAGCAAGACGATATGAGCCTGCGGAGTGCCAAGCCATACGAATCATCAACCCACCATAATGGCCCCAGTCGGCAGGCCACCATGCCTGGCTGTCAGTCATCAGTGTTTTAAGATCGTTTTTCACCGCCTCGAGGTCGAGCTTTTTGAACTCCTCAGCGTAATTAAAATGCTCGCCGTAAGGGCTTGTTTTGCTATCGTGCTGATGCAAAATATCGAGGTTGAGTGCGTTGGGCCACCAATCAGTATTAGGTTTTGCTTGCGTCGTTTGGCTGCCATGCATCACTGGACACTTACCCATATCGTCCTCCTTAAGGAATCTAACGGTAATAAATTCATTCACTTACTATAGAGCTGTGGAGATGAACTAAGATTAAACAAGTGTAGTCTATAAGGCCTTAATGACAGCGAAATTGGAAACGATAAAAACCGATGCGTGGCATCGCTTTTTTCCAACACGTATAGCGCACTTAGTGAGAAAGCAATAACAGCGTACAAGTGTTCGCTTAAAATTATTCGCCTATGTATAATGCCGACAATTCAGGTTATGTGGAGTTTATCGTGCTGGCTTTATTGCGTTTGTTAGCCATGGCTGTGTTTGTCCCCTTAAGCTTTATCGCGGGGTTTATCTTGTGCTTGGTACGCCCGTTTCACGGTGACAACGTGCGGGTGATTGGTAGCTGGTATGCTAAGATGCCTAAGTTGCTGGGGGTGAATGTTGTTATTGAGAAAGACCCAGCCATTGTAACTGGTTCGCCTGCGGTCTATGTTGCCAACCATCAGAATAACTATGATTTATTTTTACTCCCCGGTGCGCTGCAGCGTAATACCGTAAGTTTGGGTAAAAAAAGCTTAAAATGGATCCCATTTTTTGGCCAAATTTATTGGTTGTCGGGCAATATTCTTATCGATCGTGCAAATCGTTCGCGGGCGATGGCCACCATTGCTAAAACCACCGAAAAACTCAAAAAAGGCGGGTTGTCACTGTGGATGTTTCCAGAGGGCACCCGTAGTTATGGTCGTGGCTTGTTGCCATTTAAAACCGGCGCGTTCCACACCGCACTCAATGCCAAGGTCCCTGTGGTGCCGGTAGTAATGAGCGATACCCACAAAACCATCAAGCTAAATCGCTGGGATAATGGTACTATTTACATCAAAATGCTGGCGCCACAATTATTGGATGCCTCGATGAGCCCGCGCGAATATGCGGATCATTTCCATGCCTTGATGGCTCAGACACTGGCGCAATTGAATGAGAGAACATAATGGAAAACTGGCGCGAAATTAGCGAAGAAATTGTCGAATCCCTACTTGAAGATGGCTCTAATCCGGAAATCTTATATGAGGTAGAACATCACTTTGTGTGTGAAGATTTTAATGCCTTAGAAAACGCCGCGCTAGCTGCTTTTAAGGCTGGCTTTGATGTGGAAGAACTGGCTGAGTTGGAGCTCGAAGAAGGGGGAACTATCTGGGGCTTTGATGTGGTGGTTGAGTCTGAGCTCGATGCCGACGTTATTATGGAAGATGTTGATAAGCTGGTAGCCATTGCCGCCGATAACGGCGTGGAATACGATGGCTGGGGCACTTACTTCCAAGACTAAAGGGTGGTTTTAACCACCTTTTATGGACTTTATTTACCATTTAGTGGTAATTTTATCTGAGTTTATTCAGCTTTCGTACAGTCCCCTATGTTGATCTCCTTACCTATTAGCGAGCTAAAACCCGGCATGTTTGTTGACCGGGTAAATAAGCAGGCCCAAGGTGCGTCAATAAAGATAAAAACCCGGGGCATGGTCAGAGATGCTTCCATCATTAAGCGCCTGCTGAGTGAGGGAGTGGAAGAGCTGACCATCGATTTCGCACAAAGCGATATCCCCATTCCCACGCATTTAAAACCCAAGTCTAAGAAAGAACACACTGGCGAGTCGCAAGATATCGCAAGCCAAGCAGAAAAGCCGAAGCTTAGTGACCGTGATCACAGTCAGGCGACGTTAGAGCAAGAGTTCCTCATCGCTAGCACTTGCTATGATCAAAGCTTGGGTAAACTGCGTGCCATGTACAACGAGCTGACCTCAGGCATGCAAGTCAATATGGCACTACTCAGTGGTATCGCTGATGATATTGTTGACTCAGTTTTTCGTAATCCAGACGCTATGGCCGCGCTGACACTGCTGCGCGATAGAAATAGCTACACTTGGCGTCATATGATGAATTGCGCCATTTTGACCGCTATTTTTGCCAAATATTTAGGTTTCGAAATCAATAAAGTGCGGCAAATGGCGTTAGCGGCCTTGTTGCATGACATTGGTCTTGCCAAAGTACCGCAAGGAATTCTATCAAAGCCAGGTAAACTCACTGAGCTCGAAACCAAGGCGGTACGTAAACACGTGGCGCTGAGCCTAACCATGCTTAAAGGGCAAAAGCACATCTCCAGCATGATGTTAGAAATGGTTGTTAACCATCATGAGCGTTTAGACGGCAGCGGCTACCCGCGTGGTATCAAAGCCGATAAATTATCTCGTGAAGCACGTATTTTAGCGCTGGTGGATGTGTATGCTGCGATGGTGGCAGATAAGCCCTATAAAAAAGGTGAGGAGCCGCTAACGGCACTGCGTTTCTTATTAGCGCAAAAGGCGATGTTTGACCAAGCCCTAGTACAGCGCTTTATAAAATGTGTCGGGATCCATCCTGTGGGAACCTTGGTCAAACTTACCAATGAGCGTCTGGCATTAGTAGTGCAGGGCAACGAGGCTAATCCTATCAAACCTAAGGTACGGGTGTTTTATAACACTCAGCACCGTCACCATATTACCGCCAAAGACGTCGACTTGAGTGTCAGCAAAGACGACATCAAAATCTTGGGTAGCACCTCTCCCTTAGAGTTTGACCTTAATTTGTCTCGTTTGTTAAAGGAGCACTTGCTGCCTTAGCACGCTCACACTGTTTTTTTCCTTGGCGCTTAGCGGCGATTAATGCGCCACTAAAACAACTTCCCGTTAGTATAAACCATACCATAGTGCCTTGTGTCGTATGCAGGGCAATACAACACAGTCCCAAACTTACCAGCGAGGCCAGCATTGAAGCGAGCCAATATTGGCTTACGGGGTTGTCGCACTCGCCTTGATGGTGGCAGGCGCAGTAGTTCGCACGTAAAAATGCAAATACACTGATAGCGCAAAACACCAGCGCAACCAAAATAAGCATTATAACGAGCACCATAGGACATTCCTGTTCACTTTTTTAATACCCGCAGTGTAGCGATATTAGATAAATAGTCAATGATAATGAGAATTTATATCATTTGAGTGTTTGAGGTCTAATCAGTCTTTAAAATCGTAAAATTATGTAAATATTGCCCTTAAATTACGCTATGTTAACCATATTTAACAGTTTTTTTGCATGAAATACGCTAGTGTATGCCAGTTAAAATGACAACAATGAGAAAGAAGTATGCAATTCAAAAAGACAATTTTAGCGGCTTCATTGGCGCTATTATCAACAGAATCTTTCGCTGCCGCTTTTCAGCTGGCAGAGCAAAATGCGTCAGGCTTAGGCCGTGCCTACGCCGGTGAAGCAGCCATTGCTGATGATGCATCTGTGGTTGCCCGTAACCCCGCACTGATGTCGCAATTTGAAACGGCACAGCTGAGCGTGGCGGCAATTTATGTCGAGCCAGACGTGAGCCTTAAAGGCGAAAGCACCAACAATGGCCTAAACCCTAACGTGTTAAACGACGATAGCATCGCCCCTAGCGCGGTGATCCCTGCCGGTTACTTTGTGCTCCCGGTAAACGATAAGGTGGCAGTAGGCTTTGGTGCCTTCTCTAACTTTGGTTTAGCTACTGAGTTTGCCAGTGATTATGCCGCAGGCCAGCTAGCTGGTGAAACTGAAATCGTCACTATTAACTCTAATGTATCGGTTTCTTATAAGGTGGACGAAGCTCTTACCTTGGCACTGGGTGTTAACCACGTGTACGCCGATGCAAAGATTGTCCGTAACCTTGGCGCAAACCCGTTAGGTGCACCGGCAAGCTTAGAAGCGGTTCACCTTGAGGGCGACGACTATGGCTTTGGCTGGAATGTAGGCCTGGCCTATGACCTAGATAGTGACAACCGCCTTGGCTTCCACTATCGCAGCGAAACAGACCTTACATTTGAAGGTGACTACACCAATCAGCTTCCGGCAGCATTGGGTGGCCTTAACGGGCAAACTTTACCTGGCACGGTTGATTTAACCCTGCCAGCGATTGCTGAATTCTCAGGCTCACATCAGTTAAACCAAGATTATGGCCTACACTACAGTGTGCTTTGGACAGGCTGGAGTAGCTTTGACAAGCTTGAAGCCTATGTGCCAGTGAGTGAGGGACCGGTATTTAGCAAAAACGAAGACTTCTCGGATTCAATCCGTGTGTCAATCGGTGGTGACTACCAGCTAACAAACGATATTAAATTGCGTGCTGGTTTAGCTTTTGATGAATCGCCAGTGGCGCAGAAGCATTTGTCTATCTCTATCCCAGATACCGACCGCTTCTGGCTCTCTTTTGGTGCGGAATGGTTTATCGATGAAGCGTCTAGCGTTGATTTAGGTGCCAGTATTTTACGCGGTAAAACCCAAAACTTTGTTGAAGGTGACAACCTAGGGCAGCAATGGGGCTTTGAGTCAGAAGGCCATGCTTACCTGGTTGGTGCACAGTATAACTACAGCTTCTAAGCAATACTGAGATGAAAAAGCCAAGCAACTGCTTGGCTTTTTTATGCTTGTTTGTATGGGGCGCGGACATAAAAAAACGCGAGCCTGAGCTCGCGTTATGATTGTTGCCTAATAGTTTTACAGGCTTTCGATTTTTGCTTTTTGCTCGAGCAATTTCGCCTTGGCTTCGCTGTACTCTGCCAGCTTCGACTTTTCTTTTTCAAGTACGGCTTCAGGCGCATTGTTGACAAACTTCTCATTAGCGAGCTTTTTCTCAACTTGAGCCAGACCTTTTTCAGCTTTTTCCAATTGCTTAGCAATACGCGCTAACTCAGCGTCTACATCAATCAGCCCGGCCATGGGGATCATGATCTCGAGTTGACCCACATAGGCGGTCGCACACGCTGGCGCGTCGTCGACGTTATCAAGCACGGTCACATCTTCTAGTTTGGCTAGGGCGGCTAGGAACGTCTGATTTTCTTGTAAACGACGAGTATCCTCGGCAGAAGCCTGAGCAAGCAACACGTTCAGTGGCTTGCTTGGGCTAATGTCCATTTCACCGCGAATATTACGAATGGCGACAATAAATTGTTTCATCCACTCCAAATCGGCCATCGCGGTGCTATCGACTTTATCTTGCTCAAACGCAGGGAACGCTTGGGTCATAATGGTATCGGCATGGATACCTGCAAGCGGAGCTACACGCTGCCAAATGGTTTCGGTGATATATGGCATTAATGGGTGCATCAAACGCAGTAGCCCTTCAAGCACAGTGATCAGGGTATGGCGAGTACCTCGTTGCTGGGTCTCGGTGCCTTTAAATAACACGGGTTTAGTTAGCTCGAGGTACCAGTCACAGAACTGGTTCCAGGTGAACTCGTAAATCGTGTTAGCAGCAAGGTCAAAACGGTAGTTGTCCAAGTGCTCAGTGAAGGTTTTCACGGTTTGTTGGAACTGTCCTTGAATCCAACGATCCGCCAGCGAGTACTCGCGCTGTGCATCGTTGAAGCCACAATCTTGCTCTTCGGTGTTCATAAGCACGTAGCGGCTGGCGTTCCACAGCTTATTACAGAAGTTACGGTAACCTTCTAGGCGGTTCATATCCCAGTTGATATCACGACCGGTTGACGCCATGGCTGCAAGAGTGAAACGCAAGGCATCGGTGCCATGCGGCTCAATGCCCTCAGCGAAGGTTTTACGGGTGTTCTTTTCGATTTTCTTCGCCAGTTGTGGCTGCATCATGTTGCCGGTGCGCTTAGTCACTAGGCTTTCCAAATCGATGCCGTCAATCATGTCCAGTGGGTCAAGCACGTTACCCTTAGACTTCGACATTTTATCGCCATTCTCATCGCGAATCAGGCCAGTCACATAAACGGTTTTAAATGGTACCTGAGGCTTGCCGTTGTCATCTTTGATGAAATGCAGAGTCATCATAATCATACGGGCAACCCAGAAGAAAATGATGTCGAAACCAGTGACCAACACGTTAGACGGATGGAATACTTTTAAGTCTTCAACGTTGTTCGGCCAACCAAGGGTTGAGAAGGTCCACAATGCTGATGAGAACCAAGTATCGAGTACGTCGTCATCTTGGCTGAGCGTGACATCGTCATCGAGGTTATGCTCGCGGCGTACTTCTGCTTCATCGCGTCCAACATACACGTTGCCGTCATTGTCGTACCACGCTGGAATACGGTGGCCCCACCATAGCTGACGCGAAATACACCAGTCTTGAATGTCGCGCATCCAAGAAAAGTACATGTTTTCGTATTGCTTTGGTACGAACTCAATATCACCGTCTTCAACGGCTTTGATAGCTGGCTCGGCCAGTGGCGCAACGCGCACATACCATTGGTCGGTAAGTAGGGGCTCAATCACCACCCCAGAGCGATCGCCGTAGGGCACGGTTAAGCTGTGATCATCAATCTTTTCTAATAACCCAGCCTGCTCGAACTCAGCAACCACTTGCTTACGCGCATCAAAACGGTCTAAGCCGTGGAAGCGCTCAGGGATAGGGGCGTCTAGCTGCAGTGGTTTGCCATCAAAGGTAAAAGTTTCGCCTTCGCTTAGAATCGCCGCATCTTTGTTGAATACGTTAATCATCGGCAACTGGTGGCGTTTACCGACTTCATTATCGTTGAAGTCATGCGCTGGGGTGATTTTCACACAGCCGGTACCTTTTTCCATATCGGCATGCTCATCAGCAACGATAGGAATACGGCGGTTCACGATAGGCAGCAAGACTTCTTTGCCAATGAGGTTTTGGTAACGCTCGTCATCAGGGTTCACGGCCACACCAGTATCGCCGAGCATGGTTTCTGGGCGAGTGGTGGCGACGACGATGTAATCTTTGCCATCCTGGGTTTTGACGCCATCGGCCAGTGGATAGCGCATATTCCACATATGCCCTTGTTTGTCTTTGTTTTCAACTTCAAGGTCAGAAATCGCGGTGTGTAGTTTTGGATCCCAGTTAACCAGACGCTTACCACGATAAATTAAGTCGTCTTTATACAGGCGCACAAAGACTTCTTTAACCGCTTCAGATAGGCCGTCATCCATAGTGAAGCGTTCACGGTCCCAATCCACCGAGGCGCCTAAACGACGTAGCTGTTTGGTGATGGTGCCGCCAGATTCATTCTTCCATTGCCAGATTTTATCGATAAAGGCATCACGACCTAGGTCATGACGTGTTTTATCCTCTTCGGCGGCGAGTTTGCGCTCTACCACCATTTGTGTCGCGATCCCGGCATGGTCGGTACCAACCTGCCACAATGTATTATTCCCTTGCATCCGCTTGAAACGGATTAAGGTATCCATGATGGTGTCCTGGAAGGCGTGGCCCATATGTAGGCTGCCGGTGACATTTGGTGGTGGGATCATAATTGAGTATGAGTCGCCCTCACCACTTGGCTTAAAGTAGCCGTTCTCTTCCCACTTCTGATAGAGGGATTGTTCAATATCTTGCGGATTATAGGTTTTATCCATTGCCCAGAACCTTAACTTAAACTTTTTGTGTTGCCAGCTGCGCGCCTAAGTCGCGTAACTGCTTATATCTTGCTCGTGCTTGGTGTTTGCGTGTGTCATCGGCTGGCACAAAGTCAAACACCATATCAAAGCGACGTATAAAATCGGGCACGCTTGATGCTAAATTGATCAGTACACTGCGCCGTGACACGGGCGGGGTTTGCCCTATCTCCACAGCAGCACCGGCGCGAGGCCCCTCACCTTGGAGGTTGTGGGGCACAAAGCTATCGGCGTCAAATGCCCATAGGTGCTGATCAACAAGATGAGCATCGTCGCGATTATCAACAAAGATAAATACCCGTTGTCCTTGGCGATATTGCTCGCACGCCAAGCGAGCGCCAAGATCAAAATGAGCCGGTACGTCGCTGCCCGGCTCATCGGCATGTTCTAGCAGGTAAAATAACGCGTGCATTGCGCCCTCTACGCGGCTCGTTAATCCGCCAATTTTGACACAATCACGCCCCTGCATCAATGAATAAGCCCCTTAAAAAAGGGGCTTGAAGTGATATCGCAGTGATTAATCTTGCGGGTTATCCAATACCCCAGCGCGGTTAATCAAATATTGCGTTAGCATTGGCACAGGACGCCCCGTGGCGCCTTTGGTTTTGCCGCCGCTGCGCCATGCCGTACCGGCAATATCTAAGTGCGCCCAGTTATACTTTTTGGTGAACTTAGATAAGAAGCAGGCAGCGGTAATAGTGCCTGCGGCGCGACCGCCTAAGTTAGTGAAATCAGCAAACGGGCTTTCTAACTGCTCATGATAGTCATCCCATAGCGGCAGCTGCCAGGCACGATCGCCACTTTGCTCAGAGGCTTTAAGAAGGTCATGTGCCAAAGGATTATGGTTAGAGAGCATGCCGGTTGCATGAGCACCCAGGGCAATGATACACGCGCCAGTAAGGGTGGCTACGTCAATCACGGTATCGGGGTCGAATGCCTCCACATAGGTGAGGGCATCACACAGTACTAAGCGTCCCTCGGCGTCGGTATTAAGGACTTCAACGGTCTGCCCCGACATCGTGGTTAGAATATCACCCGGGCGATAGGCATTGGAGCTGGGCATGTTTTCACAGCCTGCAAGCACACCAATCACATTAATGGGAAGTTGCATTTTGGCAATGGAGCGCATGGTGCCGATAACCCCAGCTGCGCCGCCCATGTCGTATTTCATCTCGTCCATGGCTTCGCCTGGCTTAATTGAAATACCGCCGGAGTCGAAAGTCAGGCCTTTACCTACCAGCACTATCGGTGCCGCGCCTTCTGCGCCGCCATTGTAGTGAATCACCGACATCACTGACTCGTTAGCACTGCCACGGCCTACGGCAAGGTACGAGTGCATGCCGAGTTCTTCCATTTCTTGCTCGCCGACCAAGTTAACGGTGACGTTCTCGAACTCTTCTTCTAAGCTTTTCGCTTGCTCGCCTAAGTAACGTGGGTTACAGATATTTGGCGGCATATTGGCGACATCTTTACAGAGTTTGGCTCCTGAAGCGATAGCTAAACCATGCTCAATAGCACTTTCGCCAATCGGCAATTCGCGGCGCGTTGGTACGTTGAAAACAATTTTACGCAGTGGTCGGCGTGGATCGCTTTTTTTACTTTTCAGCTGGTTAAAGGTGTATAAGCAATCTTGTGTGGTCTCAACAGCTTGGCGTACTTTCCAATACGTATCGCGGCTTTTTACATGCTGCTCTGTTAAAAAGCACACCGCTTCCATGGCCCCAGTCTCGTTCAGGGTATTAATGGTTTTGGAAATGATTTGCTTATACTGTTTGTCGTCTAGCTCGCGCTCTTTACCACAACCTACAAGTAGTACGCGCTCACTTAGCACATTCGGTACATGGTGTAATAATAGCGTTTGCCCCGGCTTACCTTCTAAGTCGCCGCGACGTAAAAGGTTAGAGATGTAACCTTCACTGATTTGATCCAGTTGCTCGCCGATAGGGGATAAGCGGCGTGGCTCGTAAACACCCACTACAATACAAGCGCTGCGTTGCTTCTCTGGGCTACCACTTTTTACGCTAAATTCCATTGTGACTCCTAATTAGAGGAAAAGTCAGCCCTTGGGGCGTTTGCCAGCCAAGGCGCTGTTCACCTACTTACTATTGTCGTGAACTATTTACGCATTTATCAATCCACTAACTAAAGTGTAGACAATTACATGCCTTAGGTATGATATTTAATGCGCTTGACATATAATAAAGTGACTAAAACAACTAGTTTACTCAAATTTTCCTACTATGCCAGTGAAACACGACGTTTTTAGGGGCGGACATTGCTGATTTTTCGATACTTAACCGCTGAAGTTTTCAAGTCTCAGGTTGCTGTTTTCTTGACCTTAATGACCATTTTTATCAGCCAAAAATTCGTCGTAATTCTAGGCGATGCATCTGAGGGCAGTATTCCTGCAAAATTAGTGCTTTCTATGGTGGCACTAAAGCTGCCGCAATTAGCCTCGTTGATTCTGCCGCTAAGTATCTTTTTAGGTATTATCCTCGCTTATAGCCGCGTGTATGCTGACAGCGAAATGACGGTTCTTAAAGCCTGTGGCGTCAGTGAATGGTATGTGGTGCGTATCACCTTAATCTCAAGCACCGCTTTGGCGATTTTAGCCGGTGCCATGACCTTGTATTTGGCCCCATGGGCCAGTGAAAAGGAATACCAGTTAAAGGAGCGGGCACAAGCCGATGCCGGCCTTTCTGCCTTGCGTGCCGGGCGCTTTCAGGAAACAGGGAATGAAAAAGCCGTGGTTTTTATTCATGATATGGATGATGGCGGACGCGTTTTAAATAAGGTGTTTGTGGCGCAGTTGCCTCGTGGTGAAGGCCAGCAACAGTCTCAGGTTGTGTATGCCGAGCAGGGGCAGGTGATCGAACGTGACAACGGCGAACAACAATTGATCCTGCGTCAGGGGCAGCGCTACGAAACTCAGGCCCGCGCACTGAACATGCAACATACCGAGTTTGATAGCTATCAGGTGCAAATCCGCGAGCAAGCCATTGAACACCAGCGTCGTAAGCTGGAAGCCGTGCCCACCGCCAAGTTGTTAGAGCAAGATAGCAATGAAGCTATCTCGCAGTTTCAATGGCGCTTAGCCATTCCGTTGTCTATTCCGTTATTAACGCTTATCGCCGTGCCTTTGAGCGTCGTGAACCCGCGCCAAGGTAAATTTGCCAAGCTAGTGCCGGCGATCAGCCTGTATCTAGGGTATTTTATTTTACTGAATGCCGCTAAGTTTGCCTTGGAAGATGGCAAAATTCCGCCTTCGATTGGCCTATGGTGGGTGCATCTTAGTGCGCTGTTTATTGGTGCATTTCTCATTATCAAAGGGCGACCGCTCGGCGTGTGGCTGCGCTCCATCCTAACTAAGCGAGAGGCCGCAGTATGAAAACACTCGATTGGTATTTAGGGCGCAGCATTATGCAAACCACGGGGTTCGCCCTATTGGTTCTGGTGGGGATCAGTACCCTCATTAAGTTTATTGAGCAGCTTAAATCAGTGGGGCGTGGCAGCTACGACATTATGGATGCGCTGTTATATACCCTGTATACGGTGCCTGGCGATGTGGTGGTCTTTTTCCCTATGGCGGCGTTGATAGGCGGACTCACCGGGCTCGGGGCTTTGGCTTCAAACAGCGAGTTGGTCGTGATGCAAGCGGCGGGCATGTCACGCTTGCAGGTCATTGCCTCGGTGATGAAAACGGCGGTGGTATTAGCCTTATTGATGATGGCCATGGCCGAGTGGGGCGTACCCAAGGCCGAGCAAACCGCCAAACAACTGCGTTCACATGCTATATACGGCGGCGATGTATACAGCGCCAAGCAAGGCGTGTGGGCCAAAGATGGTGATGTTTTCGTCAATATTGAGGATGTTGACCAACAAGGGCAACTCAATGGCGTGCGTATGTATCATTTTGATAAAGACTTAGAGTTGGAAAAGATCACCTTTGCTGATCGAGCGCTTTATCGCGAAGGTGGCTGGATGCTGCGTAAAGTCAAAGAGTTACATGTTGATGCGGCACAAATTAGAGAAAGCTTCGCCGAAGAACAATTTTACGACTCACAGCTCACCGCTGAAAAATTGGGAGTGGTATCGGTGAAGCCTGAAACCTTGTCATTCAAAGGGCTGTGGTCTTACTTGCAGTATTTGCAGCACAACGACCAAGACACCACCGCTTACGAGTTGGCATTGTGGCGCAAGATTATGCAGCCCGTGTCTTTGGCAGTGATGCTGCTTGTGGCGCTGTCATTTATTTTTGGGCCGCTGCGCACCGTAACCATGGGCGCGCGTATCGTGATGGGGGTGGTCACAGGTATTGCTTTCCACCTGACCGACCGTATCTTCGGCCCTATTGTGACGGTGTATCAGATCCCCGCGTTTGTGGGTGCGGTGCTACCGAGCATGTTGTTTATTATCTTCTCAAGCTATCTACTGAAGCGGCGCAATTAAACGCCGCTTGCTGTGCTCAATCTAGAGCTTGGTAAATTTTCTTGTTGTCTTCTTTGCTTAAGGTAACCACTTCACAGCCCGATAAGTAGTCCTGCAGGGCGCGTTTGTTTTTTATATCAACCAAGACCAGGATATTGCCTAAGCCAAGTAACGCGCACAGGCTACGCCATGCGCTTTGCCAAAAGCCTGGAAGACTGCCATCGAGTCGGCGCACTTGCATACGCCATGCACGCATACCGATTGTTTGCCCACTCTTACTCCAGAAGTAGCCAAAAAAGCTTAGGCTTACTAAGACTAAAAGCACATCACGGAGCACATAGAGAACGGTATTTTGTTGAATCAACGCCGCCACATCTTCCGCCTCACCTAAGCTTAACCAACCTAGCGAGATAGCGCCTTGTACAACAAGCAAGTACACCACCGTGGTCAGCATGGCAAATGCGATAACCACAAGGCCATCATAAATTAATGAGGCGATACGTCGGGCAAACCCAGTGCGTGCATAATCAGCAGACATGACAACATTCCTAAGCGATAAAATCGGCGACAGTGTAGCAAACCCCCTGCACAAAGGCGACGCTCTTAGTGCTCGCTCGACAAGGTGGTCAGACCTGCTATAGTCAGTGACATAACTCCACTGCCGCACTGTGAGAAAAATAAATGAATAACAACAGCCTAGCAGATACACACTCGGTATTTAATCAACCCAAGCCGTTAGCGAATTACAATGCCTTTAGCGCCGATGAGGTGCTGCAATACTGGTTAACGCGGTTCGGTGGCAGTTGGGGCGCGCCCATGCTTTGCAACTTTGGTGAAGGCATAGGTGGGTCACTATTAGAGGCCGGCTTCCTTGCTAATAAGCACCTTCCCGAATTTGTTAGTCATAGCCGTTTTGGTGAGCGCATTGATCAAGTCGATTATCACCCCGCTTATCATCAACTGATGCGCCATGCAGTGCAAAGTGGTCACTGTGCGCTACCATGGTTGGAAAGCAAAAGCGGGGCACATGTGGTGCGCGGGGCACTGGCTTTTTTACACAGCCACGCCGACCCAGGCTCGGGCTGCCCGTTAACCATGACTTTCGCCAGCGTTCCGGCAATCGCGGTACAAAAAGAGGTGGCTGATCGGTGGCTGCCCAAGATTCTGTCTCGTCACTATGATGAAAGCAATAAGCCTTGGTATGAAAAGCAAGGCGTGACCATAGGGATGGCAATGACCGAAAAACAAGGTGGCAGTGATGTGCGAGCAAACACCACCTATGCCGCCCCAGTAGCTGCGAGCGGGCCGGGGCAATTGTATGAGATTGTGGGTCATAAGTGGTTTTGCTCGGCGCCGATGTGTGATGGCTTTTTGGTGTTAGCCCAGGTAGAGCAACAGCTTTCATGCTTTTTAGTTCCCCGTTGGCGCGAGGATGGCAGCAAGAACCCAATGCATATCCAGCGCCTTAAAAATAAATTAGGGAATCAATCTAACGCCAGCTCCGAGGTGGAATTTCGCGGCGCCCATGGGTGGCTATTGGGTGAGCCAGGGCGCGGCATCGCCACCATAATTCAAATGGTGGCTTTAACGCGCTACGACTGCATGCTGGGCTCTTCGGCACTGATGGCACAAGCAGCGAAAGAAGCGATTTGGCATACCCATGAACGCCAAGCCTTTGGCAAAGGTCTGCACCAGCAACCGCTTATGCGCAACGTATTAGCCGATTTAGCCATTGAGGCCGAGGCTGCTTTGGCTATCTCTATGCGTATCGCTAATGCATTAGATAACCAAGATGATCACCACCATCGAGCGTTAGTACGCAGCGCCACCGCTATCGGTAAGTATTGGATTTGTAAACGCGCCGTACAACATACCTATGAGGCCATGGAGTGTGTTGGTGGGGTGGGGTATGTAAACGACAATGTGCTCAGCCGTTTATATAAAGAGGCCCCGGTGAACGCCATTTGGGAGGGCTCGGGCAATGTGCAGTGTTTAGACTTATTGCGGGTGCTGAATAAAGAGCCGGATACACTAAAGGCCTTACTGCGGGAATTAGAGCAGGCTAAGGGGCAGTATGCACAATTCGATGAGCGGTTAGAACAGTTACAGGCCCAGCTTGGTGATAAAGGGGCGATTGAAATACATGCGCGGCAAATTATGGAAAGCTTAGCCCTACTTTGGCAGGGTGCAACCTTGCTTATTTACGGCGACCCCTTAATTGCCGATGCCTTTGTGCGCTCGCGCTTAGCGCCACAAAGCCACCATCAATATGGCACACTCAATGAAAATATTGATATGCAGGCAATTATTAAACGCTTTATGCCTAAGTGCTGATATTGTTAAACATCGATGCTCATGCTTGGTTGTTTATTCAGCAGTTGACACATTAATAACATAAAACGCTTGCCGCGCTTTTCATTCTTTGTATAATGCACGGCATAGAGATGAAGGCAGATAAACAAAGCCTTTGCTCTGAAGTGGTTTTTCTTTATCTTCTCGTTGAGAAGGTCAAAGAAAAAAGATGCCAGTGTGATGGAATTGGTAGACATGACGGATTCAAAATCCGTTGCCTTCGGGCGTGGCGGTTCAAGTCCGCCCACTGGTACCACTTTTGATAACCCTAGCCGATTGGCTAGGGTTTTTTTATGCCTGAAATTTGAAAATTACGTTGATAACTCCGGTATAAATCTAGCGCGCTTCCTCTCTCGTAACTCTCCTTTTACGATGGGTATTAAAACCTGACCAATGCGTCTACCTTCCCAATTGGTGGTTCGCCCTAAATAAAGGGCTTTGTGCAGTAGTTAATTCAGCACGGGCTATGAAAAACATATCCCTATCGCCGCAATAAGCGCTGCTACACAGTGGTGCACTTAACTCAAATAGGGTGATTAAAGGTGGCAATTCATCCGAACTAAGTTACTCTATTAGCGGGACAAATAATAAAAAAGGAAGCAATAACAATGACTCGGGTGTTTAGCGCGGTGGTATTGGCGACGGTCACTCTCGGTGGCTGTACTAGCGTTCCACAACAGGCGATTACCGCAAATCAGCAAGTCTCGAAAGGCATCGCCGCGATTGGGGATAATGGTTTGGCTATGGTGGATGCGTGGGAGCACTCTGCTTATGCGATGCTTGATGAGCGCTGGCATAAGGTGTATGCCAAAGCAGAGCAAAGTTATCGTGGCAAACGACAGCTGGCTGATAATGATAATCTCAACTCACAGCAACGTGAAGATGTGGCTGGTTTGGCGGCCCTTATCCGCACGCAAGTACGAGGCAGCATTCACGATGAAGCCGATAGGATGCGTCGCACTATTCATGGCAATGTGCAAGCAACCCTTGAAGCGAATGAAAGCATCACCGAGTTACTTATTAGCGCTAATTCGGTATTGAGTTTGCAGGAAAGCGCCATAAAGGAGGTGGGTGATTTGCTGCCGATCCCGCCAACAATTAGCACCTTTATCGATAAATCATTACAAAGCGCAGGCCTTTAATAACAGGATAGAATAATGAGCCTAAACGATTTAAGAGGCGAGTTCGCCGACGATATCACCCAGATTGCCGCTGATTTGAGCAATTCCTTACCCATGTCGAAGCCACAACTTCGTAGTGCCTTCAGTGATGATGAACTAAAAGAGCTGCATGAGATGATTGCGGCTGTGCATCAGGCGACTTCAGAGCATGATAAGCAGTTGGCATTAGCAGATAATGCTAAAAGTGTGTTGGCGTTGTTAAAAACCCTTGGTGTGGGGGTGTAGCCTCCTATTAGAGCTCTCAGTGGCAAAGCTTGGGGCTACCAAGGCACTTTGCCAATGAGCATATCTTTAAACATGACCCAGTCGCCAATCAAGCTGTAAACTGGATGGCGAAAGGTAGCAGGGCGATTTTTCTCGAAAAAGAAATGACCCACCCATGCAAAGCCGTAACCGGCCACAGGCATCGCCCACAACCAAATGTAGCTGCCGCTGAACACAGCAAAGCCTAATATCGCCAGCACCACTAAACTGCCGATAAAATGTAAACGTCGGCACACAGGGTTTTCGTGCTCTTGTAAGTAATAAGGGTAAAACGCTTTAAAGCTATTAAAGTTCTCTTTATCAATTGCTTGGGGCATATTCTTCTCCAATGCGACTATGACTTTAGCCTAGCTTTATTTTTGCATTAAGGGCAACAGCTCTTTCCTTAGTTGTTTTAGTTATATCTGATAACGACCCTAAATTGCCCCCGGGATGGCGTGATAGTGGGCAGATCCGTTACACTTAGTCTATTACAAGTCCGTTGTTCGTAAGTTGGTGGATATGCCCATGCGTCATGAAATCTGGCAGCAGCTCAGAGAAGAAGCAAATCAAGTTGTAACTAAAGAGCCATTATTGGCCTCGCACGTATACTCGTGTGTGCTTAATCATGAGTGCCTTGGCTCGGCGCTAAGCTTTATCGTGGCCAACAAACTCGCCGATGCGGTGGTGTCAGCGTTTACCATTCGCGAGCTATTTGACCAAGCGTTTGTGGACTGCGATACCATGCTTACTCATGTAGCAAACGATATTAAAGCCGTTCGCGATCGTGACCCAGCGGTGGATACTTATTTAACGGTGATCTTAAACCTTAAAGGCTTTCACGCCATTCAAGCGCACAGGTTGGCTCATTGCTTGTGGCGTCAAGGGCGCATCGAGCTAGCTCGTTTTATACAAAGCCGCTGCTCAGAGGTGTTTGGTGTTGACATTCACCCCGCGTGCCGTGTTGGTCACGGCATCATGTTTGACCATGCGACGGGTATTGTTATTGGCGAGACAGCGGTGATTGAAGACAATGTGTCTATTTTGCAGTCGGTCACTTTAGGTGGTACAGGTAACGAGTCTGGCGATCGCCACCCTAAAATTCGTGCCGGGGTGCTTATTGGCGCCGGGGCGAAAGTTCTGGGCAATATTGAAGTGGGTGAGGGTGCGCGTATTGGTGCCGGCTCGGTAGTATTGAGCTCAGTGCCGCCGCATATGACCGCCGTTGGCGTTCCCGCTAAATTGGTGGGCAAACCGGACTGTCCTTGTCCAGCGGAAAGCATGAATCAAAACTTTTTAGATGACGAACAAGAGAATCAATCGCATACTAGTGCCATGTTGTAGTGGCACTAGAGTGAAAAGGGATGAATAAACAACTTGTTATAACTGCACTGGGGGCATTCGCGTTGGGCTTCGGAGGCGGTTATATAGTGTTCTTCGAGCCATCACCCGCGCCATTAGTGCCAGCAACGCAGCCCGCATCATCAAGTGATGCTCAACTTGTAACTCATCCCCCTCAGCTCGCGGCGTCGCCTGAATCACCTCAAGCAGCAGTAAAAAAACAGCCGCCACCACCCGCTACCGATACGCTAGAGGTCGCCCCCGAACAACCCCGGGATGCAGCTAAAAATACCAGCGACATTGATACTTTACGCCGTGAATTGGCGGCCGCTAAGCAAACTATTGCTACCTACAAGCATATTCTGGACGCGCCCAGTGACATGGAAGCCGAACTTAAAGAGCGATTTACCAATCAAGAGCGGGACGAAGCTTGGGCCTATGAAGTTGAAACCAAAGTGAGTGACTTTGTTTACAGTCAAGGGTTGGCGTACAAGATTAAACTCGATACCGCCCAATGTAAGCAAACGGTGTGTCGCCTGCAGTTCTCAGCCCAGGAAGACGTAGAACTCGACCCGCGTGACGATTGGCACAATATTCAAAATACTCTTATGGAACAGCCGTGGTGGCAGCAGTTTCACCGCACCAATTCGCGCAGCTCCGAAGCGGGTCTTAATCTTTGGGTTGAACGCCTACCACCGTCGTCGTAACCTCACCATCGGCCACGCGCGTATGCAGTGTTTGGCCCGGTTGTACTTGCTGTACTGACTTAATAATTCCCGTGTCGGCGCGCGTAATGCTGTAGCCGCGCCCAAGTACGGCCAAAGGGCTAATGCTATCAAGGCGAGTAGCGAGGTGGCTCAGCTCGCTTTGGGCGCGATAGAGTTGCTCTTTTTGGCTTGCCACTAGACGGCTCGACAGTTGCTGCAATTGATATTTGGCACTGGCTACCCGTTGTGCTGGGTTGGCGCGTTGCAAACGCATACTAAGCTCGCCAAGGTGCTGTTGCTGGTGGTTAAAACGCTGCTCCATGGCGCGGTGTAGACGCATTTGCAACTCATCTAAACGCTGCTGCTGTTGCATCAACTGATTAGCTGGATGCTGGTGTGATAAACGGCTTTGTAGTTGCTGCAATTGCTGTTGATAGGCCGCTAAGCGGTGTCGCCATGCGCTGTGTAGCTGCTGCTTTTTATGCGCTAAAAACTGCTTAATTTGTTCGCTATCGGGACTCACTAACTCGGCCGCCGCAGAGGGGGTCGCCGCACGTATATCAGCAACAAAGTCGCTGATAGTGGTATCTATTTCATGACCCACGGCACTGATCACAGGTAATTCACTGGTAAAAATAGCGCGAGCCAATTGCTCGTGATTAAAGCACCACAAGTCTTCTAAGCTGCCGCCACCGCGCCCGACAATTAATACATCAACCTCTTTGCGGGCATTGGCTAGAGCAATTTTATCGATGATCCCTTGATGGGCACTATCACCTTGCACTTGGCAAGGGTAAATAACCACTTCCAGCTGCGGTGCGCGGCGCTTTAATACGGTTAAAATATCCCTTATAGCGGCCCCAGTGCTGGAAGTGACAACACCTACTTTATTGATGCTGCTAGGCAACGGCTTTTTGTAACTAGAGTTAAAGAGCCCTTCACTAGCCAAGCGCATTTTTAAGGCTTCGAACTGTTGTTTAAGCAGCCCCTCGCCAGCGGCTTCCATGCGCTCGACGATGACTTGGTAGTCACCGCGCGGTTCATACAATGAGACTCGTGCATGTACTTGCACCTGGTCGCCGTTCTTTGGGCGAATTTGTGCATAGCGGTTGTTGCCGCGCCACATCGCTGCGCGCACTTGGGATTTATCGTCTTTTAAGGAGAAGTACCAATGTCCAGAAGAGGGGGCAACAAAGTTAGAAATTTCACCATTGAGTACTATACTGGCAAAGCCACGTTCTAACACGGTTCGGATTTCGCGGTTTAGGCGCGATACGGTGTATACGGCAGCTGGCGTATTAGCGTGGGGTTGTGAATACATAGAACGACCCAAGAGAGCGAAAAAAGTTGTCGCCACTTTATCATAAATAAACGGCGAATTTTATTTACTCGCCCTATTATCGCTGATAAAATGCCGCCGCAACTCCATCCAATCACCAATTCGTGAGAAGTTGCCAATGCTTAGGATCGCTAAAGAAGCTCTTACCTTTGACGACGTACTTTTAGTACCTGGTCATTCTACTGTTCTACCGCACACAGCGGACCTTACCACTCGCCTTACTCGCGGCATTAAGCTGAACCTCCCGCTTGTTTCTGCATCTATGGATACAGTGACTGAAGCGCGTTTAGCCATTGCTCTAGCGCAAGAAGGTGGACTGGGCTTTATTCACAAAAACATGACCATCGCCGAACAGGCGGCCAATGTACGTAAAGTAAAAACGTACGAGGCAGGGGTTGTGTCGCAACCTGTGACCGTACCAGCGGACCTGACTATCGCTGATGCACAAGCACTGGCGATTGAGAAAGGCTTCTCTGGTTTCCCGGTGACCGACAAAGACAATAACCTTCAGGGTATTGTTACCAGCCGTGATATGCGTTTTGAAACTCAGCTGAGCAAGCCTGTTTCTAGCGTGATGACCAAAAAAGAAGACCTTGTTACGGTAAGCGAAAATGCTGATCGTGACCAGATCCTCGGGTTGATGCACGAGCACCGCATTGAGAAAATCCTAGTTGTTGATGACGCTTTTAAACTGAAAGGCATGATCACAGTGAAGGATTACCAAAAAGCCATGGACAAACCAAACGCCTGTAAAGACGAGCAAGGTCGCTTACGCGTCGGTGCTGCGGTGGGTGTGGGTGCTGGTACTGACGAGCGCATCGCTGCATTGGTTGAAGCCGGTGTTGATGTGCTACTCATCGATACCTCACATGGCCACTCGCAAGGGGTTATTGACCGCGTCAAAGAAACGCGTGCAGCTTACCCAGATTTACAAATCGTTGCTGGTAACGTAGCAACAGCTGAAGGCGCTATTGCCCTTGCTGATGCTGGCGTGGATGCCGTGAAAGTGGGCATCGGCCCAGGCTCTATCTGTACTACGCGTATCGTGACTGGTTGTGGCGTACCCCAAATTACCGCTATTTCAGATGCTGTTGAGGGCCTTAAAGGACGTGATATTCCTGTTATTGCCGATGGTGGTATTCGCTTCTCAGGCGATATTGCTAAAGCACTGGTTGCCGGTGCATCGTGCGTCATGGTGGGGTCAATGCTTGCGGGTACTGAAGAGTCGCCAGGCGAGGTTGAGCTGTATCAAGGACGCTACTATAAATCTTACCGTGGCATGGGCTCATTAGGTGCGATGGACCAAAAAGAAGGGTCGTCAGATCGCTATTTCCAAACTTCGAAAGAAGCCGAGAAATTGGTACCAGAAGGCATCGAAGGCCGCGTGGCTTACAAAGGCCCGATTGGCAATATCATCCACCAACAAATGGGTGGTCTGCGCAGCTCCATGGGCCTAACTGGCTCGGCCTCCATTGAAGAGATGAACACTAAGCCACAGTTTGTACGCGTTACCTCGGCCGGTATGGGCGAGTCGCACGTACACGATGTGCAAATTACTAAAGAAGCGCCCAACTACCGCCTAGGCTAGGCGCGAAAACGGTGCACTCAGGGCTAGCAACTGCTAGCCCTGCTTAATTTCGGTTAGCGTAAAGGGCCTGGTTGCACTGGGTCCGCCATCATTTAATTTAGATGAGACAGCAATGAGCAAAGACATCCATGATTCCCGTATATTGATCCTCGACTTTGGTTCGCAGTACACCCAGCTGATCGCCCGCCGCGTGCGTGAAATAGGCGTTTACTGTGAATTATGGGCGTGGGATGTAACGGAAGAGCAAATTCGTGAATTTAACCCGCAAGGCATCATTTTATCTGGTGGCCCTGAATCTACAGTCGAAGAGGGCAGCCCGCGTGCGCCTGACTACGTATTTGAAGCGGGTGTTCCGGTTCTGGGTGTGTGTTATGGCATGCAAACCATGGCGGCGCAGCTTGGCGGTAAAGTACACGGCTCTGATAAGAAAGAGTTTGGCTATGCGCAAGTGGAAAAAGTAGGTAATTGTGCCTTGTTTGAAGCCATTGAAGATCACCTTGGCGACAACGGTAACGGTCTGCTTGATGTATGGATGAGCCACGGCGATAAAGTAGAAGAAATTCCCCCTCAGTTTGCTACCACAGCGAGAACAGACACCTGTCCTCATGCAGCGATGTCATGGGAAGAAAAACGTTTTTATGGCGTGCAGTTCCACCCAGAAGTGACTCATACACTTCAAGGTCTGCGTCTGTTAGAGCGCTTTGTGGTTGATATCTGTGGCTGTGAAAAGCTTTGGACACCCGCGCAAATCATCGAAGATGCCGTTGAGCGTATTCGTGAAAAAGTCGGTGACGAAGAAGTGATCTTAGGCCTATCCGGTGGTGTAGACTCGTCTGTCGTGGCGATGCTTATTCATAAAGCCATTGGTGATAAACTAACTTGTGTGTTTGTTGACAACGGCCTGTTACGCTTGAACGAAGGCGAACAGGTGATGGATATGTTCGGCGACCACTTTGGCCTCAATATTATCAAAATAGATGCCGAAGAGCGCTTTTTGAAAGCCTTAGAAGGGATTGATGAGCCAGAAGCTAAACGTAAAGCCATTGGCTACACCTTTGTTGATGTGTTCAATGAAGAAGCGGGCAAACGTGTGAATGCGCAGTGGTTGGCGCAAGGAACTATCTACCCAGATGTAATTGAATCAGCCGCCTCGGCGACGGGTAAAGCCCATGTCATCAAGTCACACCACAATGTTGGCGGTTTGCCAGAAGACATGAAGCTGGGCCTTGTTGAGCCGCTGCGTGAATTGTTCAAAGACGAAGTACGCAAGATAGGCCTTGAACTGGGTCTTCCTTATGACATGTTGTATCGCCACCCATTCCCAGGCCCAGGCCTAGGTGTACGGGTACTGGGTGAAATTAAGAAAGAGTACTGCGACTTGCTCCGTCGCGCTGATGCTATTTTCATCGAAGAGCTGCACAAAGCGGAGCTTTATCACAAAGTAAGCCAAGCCTTCACGGTGTTCTTGCCAGTGCGCTCGGTCGGGGTGATGGGCGATGCGCGTAAATATGACTGGGTGGTGAGCCTACGTTGTGTTGAAACCATCGACTTTATGACCGCGCGTTGGTCACACTTACCCTATGAATTCCTTGGTAAGGTGTCTAACCGTATTATTAATGAAATCGATGGTATTTCTCGCGTGGTGTACGACATCTCAGGTAAGCCGCCAGCGACTATCGAGTGGGAATGATCACACGTTAGGCATTAGCTGGTACTAACTGGCATTAAATTACACTTAAGCCCATGTTTTCATGGGCTTTTTTATTTTTTTGTCTGGCAGTGTTTGGCAACTGATGGCAGCGGGAAGCACCGCTTGAGCATGGCATTCAAGGTGGTATTATCGAGACATGATGTCATGAGTGAAAGCCGATACCATGCTGCTTGATCCTGTGTTCTCATGGTATCGAAATTATTTAACTAACTGTTTTTATTGGGTTTATGTCCTAATTTTTGGGTGATCTTCCAGCATGGTATTGGAATAGAAGAAGGATAAGACTCTTGCTGACCGATACCAAGCTGCGCAACCTCAAGCCGAGGGATAAACTCTACAAGGTCAATGACCGGGATGGCCTCTACGTGGCCGTCACTCCTGCCGGTTCTATTTCATTCCGTTACAACTACTCGATCAATGGCAGGCAAGAGACAATCACCTTTGGCCGCTATGGCGTCGGGGGTATCACGCTGGCTGAAGCCCGTGAGCGACTTGGTGAAGCCAAGCGGATGGTCGCCGATGGAAAGTCACCAGCGAAGGAGAAGGCCCGAGACAAGGCACGTGTTAAAGGGGCTGAAACCTTTGGTGCCTGGGCGGAAAAGTGGCTACGTGGCTACCAGATGGCCGACTCTACCCGTGATATGCGCCGCTCGGTTTATGCGAGAGAGCTGGAAACGAAATTCGGCAATCAGAAGCTGACCGAAATCACCCACGAGGACTTGCGTGCACTAACCGACGCCATCGTAGAGCGCGGTGCGCCTGCTACGGCGGTTCATGCGCGTGAGATTGTACTCCAGGTATACCGCTGGGCCACTGAGCGAGGCCAGAAGGTTGAGAACCCGGCAAACCTGGTGCGGCCAGCAAGCATTGCCAGGTTTGAGCCGAGAGATCGAACCCTGACCCCCGAAGAAATCAGGATCATGTATCAGTACATGGGGCGTATTGGTACATCACCATCGATCCGGGCAGCGGTAAAGCTGCTACTGTTGACGATGGTGCGTAAAAGCGAGCTGACGAATGCCACCTGGAGTGAGATCAATTTCAGCGAAGCGCTCTGGACGATCCCCAAAGAACGGATGAAACGGCGAAACCCTCACCTGGTGTTTCTATCCAGGCAGGCCATGGACATTCTCATCGCTTTGAAGACGTTCTCTGGAGGATCGGACTATGTTCTGCCGTCACGCTACGATTCTGACGTCCCCATGAGTAGTGCCACGCTGAATCGGGTAATGACGATGACTTACAAGCTGGCTCAGAAAGAGGGGCAACCGCTTGCCAAATTCGGCCCGCACGACCTGAGACGAACAGCCAGTACCTTGCTCCATGAGGCCGGTTATAACACCGACTGGATAGAGAAATGCCTGGCACATGAGCAAAAAGGTGTGAGGGCGATATATAACAAAGCCGAGTATCGTGATCAGCGTACATCTATGTTGCAGGACTGGGCTGATATGATCGACGAGTGGACATTATAGCGCTTGAAAGGTCAGCAGGTCGAAACGGGAGAGAGATAAGAATGAATATGGAAGAAGAACGAAAGAAGGCTGCTGCTTCTTTATTGGAGGATATGGAATCCATTGCTGACCGAATGCGTGAGTTGATTGTCAAAATGCCTCCGCATGATTTGCTCGGGTACATCTACGCTCAGCACATGATGAAAACAATGGGAAACCAAATTGGGGGCGAAAAGCAAGGCCAAGAAGATGGCCCAGATGACGTGGTTAATGAAAACCAGTTCTTACTGGAGTATGTGCACGCGGTTCTCGCATCTGATGCCGCACCTGCGGATATGGAATTCGACGAAGCGCTGTGCGCTGAGCTGTTTGAACTTGGCCGAAAACTGAGAGAGCAGGCCATGTTCTTTGCTATGGCCACCTCCGTTGATACCAAAGATGGCATCTTCGGTCCTAACACGGCCGACATTGAATTCCGTGCGAAATCCACTTGGGTCATGATACGCGGGAATCGTTATCAAGTTTTGGAGGGCGAGTTCTATCGCTACGTTTTGGCGCCTCACAATGATGTTTTGGAGGAGGTGTACGGCATTGGTGCCACCGATATTGCGGAAGGCTTTCAGGCTATGGCCGACGCCACTCGTTCCGGGCACGCCAACGCAATCCTTGAGATGATGAAGCAGTTTGAGGCGGCAAAGGCCTTTTCTATAGAGCAAGGTAAGTCTATGGAAGACGCCATGGAAGCATGGGTTGCAGAAAATGCGGAGCAGTCCAAAGCGGCCCGGGGGGCGATGGAGGATATGTTTCGCGGTGGTATTGCCAATGTAAGCCGTCACACGAAGTTGCCACCGACATTGCTAGCGGACTTGTCATACCAGCGTGGAGAAGATACTGAGTTCTTCGCTGCGGGCGATTTTAAAGGGACACCCTTTCGGACACTACCAGCACGTAAGAAACCTCTAATTCAGCTTGGGTCGGACTACTACGCCGTCGACCCCTGTTTCGCTCGCGATGCGGGGTATCGTGCGCTCCTCTTTAACCTGCTTCAGCGAAAGCCGGATTACAAGAAGGCCTTTAAAGATCGGCAGAAAATGATGAGCGAAGCAGCCTTTGCCGACATTCTAGATGCCCAACTTCCGGGAGCCACAGTGCTCCAGGAGGTTTACTACAAGGACCCTGACAGCAAGCAGTGGTCCGAAAACGACACTCTAATCCTAGTCGATGATGTGCTGTTACTAGTTGAGGCCAAGGCTGGTGCAGCTGCCACCATCGCATCGCCAGCGCTTGATTTTGGCCGCCATGCTCAATCAGTACAGGACTTGGTACTCAAGGCATATAAACAATGTGCGCGCTTCTTCAATTATGTGAATTCGGCGGATGAAGTGTCACTCTATCACCTCGTGGATGGCAAATACGAAGAGTGTAGCCGTGTGCGTCGCTCTGACTACCGGGTGATGGTGCCGATTGGGTTGACAGTCGAGTCGTTCTCGCCCTTTTCCACGTACTGTAAAGAATTACCGCAGGTTGAGCCTTTACTTGGAAAGCATGCTTTCATCTCACTGTCCATCGACGATTTGTTTGTGCTCAAGCGACTCTTGCCCACACCCGGGGAGTTCGCCCATTACTTGGAGGTGCGGCAAGCTGTGGCCGGGATACGCGGGGCTCATCTCTTCGACGAGTTCGATCACTTGGGTGCTTACCTGAAGAAGAACCGTTTTGATCAGGATATTGTCGAGCAGCTGAAGGAAGAGAAAGCGAACATGCTCATCTGGGATGGCATGAGTGACATCGTCGACAGGAGCTTCGAGGGTGAAGAGTGGGAAAGCAAACCGTTCCCAAGTCAGGCGTTCCCAGAGGAGGTGCTGAAGCTGCTTGGAGCACTCGATAGCACCCGAGCTAGCGGCTGGCTTTCAGCGGAGAGTCATATCCGTGACCTAGGAGAGGAGGGCCGGAATAATCTGGCCAAAATGCTGTCCGACCTTCGAAAAACACTGATTCAGCATCCCGCTCGTTACTTTGTTCTGGGCGGGGATGGTGTGCCGCTCTTCGTTTGGCTTCAACGGCATGGCCACCCAATTGACTGGACTAAGGTGAACAATAAGGCCAGCGCAGGTGCGTTGAGTGTCAAGGCTACTAACGTCATTGGCGTCGTGGCTGAAGTTAGTGCTGAAGGCACGTATCTCCAGGCGCAGCCTTTCGAAGTCTACATACCGACAAAACGTACGGAAGAAAACGCCCACATTTACGAAGACGCGGCGAGAATGGCTAACCCTGCACGTACAGTCAATCTCAACCGGGAAAAACAACTCTCCCCTAGTCGCAAGAGCAAAAAAATTGGACGTAATGTCCCTTGTCCATGCGGCAGTGGCATGAAATACAAGAGGTGTCATGGTCGGTAAAATGTGCTTTCACGGCTGACTAGAATCAGCTCAGGAGTCCAGATTTTTTAGCGGCTAAAATTCCTGTTGGTATCCCTCTAGCCTCCCAACAGGAATTCTTTTCGAACCGATGCCAGCGCTTTAGACACGGCTTGGCGTGTCATGGGCTGCTGCTTGGCGTTCAGTATTCGTTTTCCAATTTCAGCCTGGCTGAACCCTGATCGCTTGAGTACCAGCATTTTTTTCTTGGTGTCCGATAGTTTAGAGTCCACCATCCTGCGAGCAAGGTTGCGTAATTCTGCTTTGTCTGCTGACTGCAAAGTTAGACGTAACATTAATTGGAAGAAGTAGCTGTCAATCAACTCATCGCCTGACATGGCGTGAGGCTTGGACCTATTCGCACACTGATGGGTCAGTCGTGTTAGTTCGATATTAAATTGCGTTAGAGAGCGTTTTGCCTGCCTATAAGTAGGGTTCCACTGACCATTCGCCAACTTGGGTCTATGCTCTTCGCAGTACTGGTGGCTGAGCTCAAGTTTCTTACGATCCTCTAACTCAACGTCATTGATACGCTGACCCGCCACCGTCGTCATGAATGCTGCGAACTCTGTTTGGTTTCCGCATAGTTCGCAAAAATCGTGTTTACGTTGTGCGTTTAAGTTGACGCCGTTCGTAGAGGATGATCTTTTGGGGCGCTTGCAAGTACAATCCCAAACCAGTCCAATCAAGGATTCGAGAGTCGCTATGAAGCGCTCGTCCGTCGTAGTCTTCTTTTCTATTGTCTTAATGAACTGGCGCAGTAACTGGCGCTGCATTCGCACCATAGCCTCCAGTCCTACCATTCGAATGATCGCGCTGAATCCAAGTCCAGTGCCGGCTCCAGGAACATAACCAGCGTAGCTTTCTGGAAGGGTATCCATGTAGGTTGCTAGGGCAGGATCGATGACTTCCTCTATCAAGCGCACGATCGGGTAGCGTCTCGAGGACGCGGAGTAAGGATGCCAGCGTTCTTCAAACCGCTGGATAGCTTCTGTGACGACTGGGGCGCAATCTTCCCAGATGACGATGCTCGATTTATTTTTCATGTCAACCATTTTAGCCAATTTATAAGCTTAATCAAGTGGCATTGCTGGGCACCATAGAGCTTTCATAAGTAAGTGGAGGCACAACTATGCAAGCAATGGCAAACAAGACGCTAATCAATCGAAAAGTGCTCTTAGAGATGATTCCGCTCTCCTCACGGACAATTTACAACTTGGAGAAGCGAGGTGAGTTCCCTCGCCGAATTGCACTTACCAGCAGAAACGTCGCGTGGGACTTGTCGGAAGTAGAGCAATGGATTGAAGAGCGCAAGTCATCAGGAATCCAGGCTGCTCGACCTGGCATCACTGTGGGGGCCTAACAGTATGGCTATCGAAATTCCGTGGCTCGATTTAAGAAGTGCTGTTGAGAACGAGCCGAAGCCCCTTGATTTTGTATTTCCTGGTTTCAAATCGGGAGCAGTTGGAGCATTGGTAAGTCCTGGTGGAACAGGGAAAACCATGCTTGCTCTACAAGTTGCCGTAACGGTTGCTACCGGTGCTGATCTATTGAATTTAGCTGATATGGACAGTGCGTGGCGGCTGGTCACCGGTCCAGTGGTATTTTTAACCGGAGAAGACCCAGCAGACGTGTTATCTGGGCGTTTCCACGCTATAGGTCGACACCTTAACACCAGCCAATGTGAGGCCATGTATAACAACTTAGCGGTTGCTCCTCTGGTTGGTTTCAGTGCCGATATGATGAGTAGAGAGTGGCGGAATTGGATTGAGAACGTCACTCGAGGTGCTCGCCTCGTAGTAATTGACACGTTACGCCGATTTCATAAGTTGGACGAAAATGATGGAGGCCATATGAAAGGGGTGTTGGACTACATGGAACAACTTTGCAGCGTAAATAGAACTAGCGTTTTATTCCTGCACCATACAAACAAAGCCGGTGCGTTTAGCAGTGGTGACGCTCAGCAGGCTAGCCGAGGCAGTTCTGTGCTCACGGATAACGTCCGCTTTCAAGCGAATTTAATTGGCATGGGGGCGGCAGAAGCAGAAACATGGGGAGTAGACGAAGAATGTCGCCGTCATTTTGTGCGATGGTCCTTCCCTAAGCTTAATCACTCTGCCCCTATCTCTGACCAGTGGTATAGGCGTCACGAGGGCGGAGTGCTGAAACCTGCCGTGTTGGAGAGGCAGCGTAAGCCTAAAGGAGTCTTACCGTTCAAGAAATCGAAAGCTGTTACGGAAGGTGCTGATGACAATTGGTAACAAGGTCGCTCCAACTAGTACCAGTGCACAGGCACGAGTGATGCTTTACCAGGCCAGCCAGCGCCCTAGCCTGATGGAGGCCGACTGGATGGAAACATCCTTTGGCCGCTGTCGCATTAAGGGAAGGCTTGGCCAGCGGCACGCAGATGTTGTTGAGGCGATTTTGCACTGTGCTGAACGTCGCCGCGATGTGTCAGATGGTGGTGTAGAGCTTTTGGTAGACCCTGCCAAAGTACGGAAAACGTTGTCAGACAGCCGGTATAGTTCCTCCCAGCTTGAGAAGCTGCTGACAGAGCTACGAGCAGCAACCGTAACCATTGAAACGCCACAGTTAGATTTTCCGATAATCGGCGGCTTGATCGATCATGTTATCCCTTCAGCTATGACACGCCCTGATCCCTTGACGGGAGGAGTGCGGAATCTGTGGAGAGTTCGGCTTGGTATCGCCTTGGTCATGCTATTGGAGCATGACCTTAGCCTGTACTACGATCCCGCACCCATTGCTCGCTTGCGGCATGGGATTAGTCAGGCTGTCGCTCGACACATATTGACCCACAAGAATGACCCAGCCGGAGGGTGGCATGTTGATACTCTCATTCGCGCAGTCTGTGGTGAAAATATCAATAGTAAGAAGATGCGAAATGGGCGTTCCAGGCTTAGGGAAGATGCGGAAAAATTACATGAAGTTGGAATAACGATAGATGCTGAGAATAGGATAAAGCGCCTCACACCCGCCCGATAGCGTCCCACACCCGCCCGATGGCGACTCACATCCGCCCGGTAGTGACTCACACCCGCCCGATTTTTGGCTGTTTTGGCAGGATATTCAGGATATCTCAGGATATCCAGCAACCTCCAGCTGGGTGCTGGAGGTTGAGTGTCTATCGGCCTCCGGCCGATGTTTGAACGCCAAGAGGGTGGCTGATTCTGCTTCCTCGCCAAGGACTATCACCTTTTCTTGGCGTTCAATCCGTCCGAAGGACGACCAAAGGCACCTCATAAGCCCCGGGAACGTCGCTCTGAGGCCTGCTAGGGGGTTGCCGTATGGCGATGCCTGAGCGCCTCTCTGGGCGGCTCAGAAGGCCGTATTCCATACATCAAGATGAATAGCCACTCAAGGCGGTAGTCGGCTGAAGATGTATGTGGTTTGTAGGTTGTAGTAGCACTATACAACATACTACAACACTACATTTCCTATCCGCACTGACGTTGTGCCGAAAAGCTGTCCGAAGGTGGGCGCTAGTGGCTCGACACGCACTGGGGGGATAGCAATCCTTCCTGACTGCATGACCCAATCGATATCAATCTGAAACCGTCAAAGAAAAAGCCGCCGAGAGCGTCTAGTGGGTTAGAAAACCCATGAAATACAGCGCTCTACATTCGATGAGTTGCTAGTACTCGTACGTTTCATTGACACTTGAGGGGCGCTATCCCTCCTGAATTGGTAAAGCTGTGTATTTCTGTGTTTGTTTGCTGTGTAAACCCCCGCGTTAGCGTAGTAATCGCCTGATATTACGTGTTTATTTCGTGCTTCTGTTCTAGCAAGAAGGTGAACAAGCGATTTTATATGGTTTGCACTAAAAAACAGATTTTCGCGGCAACACTTTCCTTGGCGTAAACAACGCTGAAAGGCGGGCAGGATAGGTGAAGTTAGCTAATCGGCGGAGCCAATTAACTATCTTCACTTACCCTTATTCGCGCCGGGGCGCTCAACGGGGAATCCTGCTCTGCGAGGCTACCGGCTACCGCCGTAGGAGTTATTGGCTTAAATATCCCCATGTCAACTTTTATGTCCAATTATTGAGCTTATACGTTATGCATTGAAAGGCACGATAAAGCATTCATTGGTAATGGAGATCAACGTATGCAAAAAGTTAAAAGAAAAAATTTAGCCGCTAAAATTGCTCTGGCTGTCGCTATGACGACCTGCACCTTGCAGCCCGTTTACGCCGGTATTCCAGTAGTTGATGGCACCAACCTATCGCAAAACATCATGTCCGCGATGGAAGCCGTAGCGCAGACGCTCAAGCAGATTCAGGAATACCAAACCCAACTCCAGCAGTACGAAAACCAACTGCAAAACACGATGGCACCGGCGGCCCATATTTGGGACCAAGCACAGCGTACAATCAACGATCTTAACCAGGCGACTAACACGCTCGCCTATTACCAAAATCAGCTTGGTAGCCTCGATGCCTACCTGGGCAAGTTCCAGGACGTGGCCTATTACCGCAGCTCGCCATGCTTCTCTTCGGCGGGGTGCAGCGATGCCGAACGGGCAGCGATGGCTGAGAACCGCCGCCTGGCGTCTGAATCGCAGAAGAAGGCCAACGACGCGCTGTTTAAGGGCCTGGAGCAGCAGCAAGACAACTTGCAGGCCGACGCTCGACAGCTCCAGCGTCTGCAATCTGCCGCCCAGGGCGCGGACGGCCAACTGGCCGCCATTGGTTACGCTAACCAGCTCGCTAGCAACCAGGCCAACCAGCTCCTGCAAATCCGAAGCCTGTTGATTGCCCAGCAGAATGCCGTTGGTACTCGAATGCAGGCGGATGCTGACCGCGAAGCTCAATATCAAGCGTCTCGTGAAAGGTTGTTCGATATGGGCGAGCCAACCGACCGTTCGGAAAACAGGGGGTTTTAATCATGAAGAATATCACCCGAGTTTTTATCGTTAGCGCGTTGGCCTCTTTTGTTCTGGTGGGGTGCGGTGAAGATGACGGGCCAAAGCCTGCAACGATCAACTGTGATAACCCGAACCTAACGAAAGAGCAGAGGGAAGAAGGGAACTGTCTTTGGGATATGGGCGAACCCACGGATCGCTCCAAGAACAAGGGGTTCTAATCATGAGCAAGATATTCATTCGACTTGTGATGCTCCTGGCAGTTGTACTGACTTCACAAACTGCGTCAGCGGCCATTGAGCCTAATGGTGTCTTGGATGAAGTGGCCGTGCGTTTCATGACGGCCAGTGCTACTTGGGGCACGGTAATTACAAACTATGCCGCCTGGCTGTTCTGGACGCTGGGTACTATATCCCTTGTTTGGACTGGCGGGACCTTAATCCTTAAACAAGCGGATATAAGGGAGTTCTTTGCCGAGTTCGTGCGCTTCATCCTGACGTTTGGTTTCTTTCTCTGGTTGCTCAGAAACGGCCCAGACTTTGCGACGTCAATCATCGACTCGTTGAGAATGATCGGTGCTCAAGCCGGTGGCCTTCCGAGAGACCTAACCCCATCAGAGCCTATTAGTATTGCGTTCGACATTATTGTGAAAGCTGGTGAGTCCTACAGCATCACAAGCCCGATAGATAACTTGTCTATCTTCTTAATCACGCTGGCAATTTTGGCATGTATGGCGGTAGTGGCGGCCAATGTGTTGTTGGCCTTGGTGACGGCTTGGATATTGATCTATGCCGGTGTCTTCGTGCTGGGTTTTGGTGGTTCGCGCTGGACTTCAGATATAGCAATCAACTACTTCAAAAGCGTATTGGGCGTTGCTTTGAAGTTGATGACAATGACGTTGCTCATTGGCATTGCCATGTCGATCATGGACGGTTTCTATGCCGATCTATCCAATGATGCCCCTATGCGCGAACTGCTGGTGATCTTTGTCGTTTCACTGGTTCTCGTGATGCTCATTCACTCGGTTCCCAATGTGGTCGCCAGCCTGGTTCCTGGAGGCGGCGCGGCGGCAGGTGCAGGCAGTATCAGTGCCGGAGCGATGGCCGGAGCGGCTGTTGCCACTGGTGGTATGGCTGCCGGTGCAGCAATGGCTACCGCCGGCGGTGCGTCTGCTATTCAGGCTGCATTTGCAAAAGCAGGTGAGAACGTAGCGAACAATACTGACGTTATGTCGAGCCTGGGCGGAGCATTTAGCGGTGGCGGCGATTCTGATGAAGCTGGCTCCTTTTCCCAAGCCTCTGGCCAATCCTCTGGCGGCGGCTTTAAAGGCAGCGCTGTAAAAGCGGGTCGTATTGCAGCGGATACCGGTGCGAATTTGATGAAGGGAATGAGTGATATGGCCGGGGATCGAATTGGCCGCACTGCTGGAGGTCGTTTAGCTAGCTCGATCCGAAACAGTACGAAAGATGACGGGGATGACGACGACAAGGAGGGCGACTGACGACGCTTCCCCTGCATTTGACAACGATAGCTTAGGCGGTGTCGGCACTGGCTGGATGAATCAAACAGGCGGCTTTGATGGCCTGTCCAATGAGGACCAGGAAGAAGCCCGCCAAGCACACGTAGAATGGCAAGAGCGCGACCCGGAAAAGCACACCTTCGACGTTGAGGGCTACGTGTCGTATGCCCAGGAACGCCAGCAGGAGCGCAACGAAGAGGTTGCCAGTTTTGTTAAAAAGGGTCGCATGGCCTAACTAGATAAGGATTACTGATTATGGAGTTTAGCTTTCCACCTCAAAACCTTGCGGAGGTATTTGGTTTCTTCGCAGTGATGTTCATTGTGATGCTGGCCTTCTATTTTTTGGGGCAGTGGCTGCACAACACCGGGCACGGCCCGAAGATGAAAGCCATTGCCGACAAAATGGAGGTATTCCAAAACAGGCTGGCCGGGCGTGCCTACAAGGACATGACGAGATCGGTCGATCAAATCGACAAAATGAGACGCTGGCCGTTTGGCCGACGCAAGTAGTTAGAAAGCACACGGGCCGGTGATGGTGCACCGGCCCGCATTTCCACATACCACCTGACAGAGAGGTGACACATGACAACCACGCATAATAACGAAGTTCAGCAAGTAATTCATCAGGCTGCGACCAAGCTGGCCGCCCTGGAGTTCATCGACCAGGAAACCGCCCGGCAGGTTTCTCCCGTCGCAGAGGCGGTCGCCAATATGTTCACGATCCTGTACTACCAGGCTGAAACTGGCCGGGCGACGCCGGAGGACTTCCAGGAGGCTTTAGCCACCATCCGGCAGGCGACAGGGAATTAAGACAAACGATATGATGAACGATAAGACAGAACGAGTAACGAGAAAGGGCAGTACACCTATCAAAGTGTACTGCTTGCCCGAGGAAAAGGAACAAATCGAAGCGCAAGCGAAGCGGGCCGGTATGAGTGCAGCGCGTTAGCTGCGGGAGGTCGGGCAGGGATATCACATCTCAGGTGTGGTGGATTATGAGCAGGTTCGGGAGCTGGCCCGGATCAACGGCGACCTTGGCCGTTTGGGGGGCCTATTGAAGCTATGGCTTACCGATGACGTGCGAACTGCCCAGTTCGGCCAGTCTACAATCCTTGCTGTTCTCAGCAAGATTGAGGCGACACAGGAGGAAATGGGTAATGTTATGACCAAGATTGTTATACCTAGGTCTGAATTATGACGATGAGAAAATAGTAGTATAAAGGCGGCGCGGGGCCGCCTTTAATTATTCTGCCAACTAAGTGGATTGATTGAAAATGAACTTTCCCTATTCAGTTCAAATTTATATTTTTAGTTTAAGACATCATTTTGTTGTAATGTTCTTCAAAATCTGTCCGCAGGAAAACTTCTCTGAATTTATTAATAAAGCGATCTGAATCTATTTCGCCAAGATCGTTTATGTTTACTGAGTCGGAATGAGACTCTCTGTTAATAAATCTGAAAAAAGAAGAAAATTCAGCGTCATCTTCTTCTAATTCATCAAGAGCTTTTTTTAATTCGTCGGTTTTGTGAACGAAAGAAAAGTAATATTCGAGAATGTTTCTCATGATGTTAGGGAGTACGATATTATTAGTGTTCCCTTCTTGTGCGTCTTTTATTATCTGCCAATAGGACTGGTAGTCATTTTTTATATCGCCTCTTCTCATTGGCGATATGTTGCTATGAGTATTTTTTGTGACTCTGAATACATTGCACTTTTTATCGAAGTCCTCTTGTTTCTTAGGGAGGTATTTTATCATTTCGTGTAGGAAATATAGGCTATGAGTCAGCAGGATAACTTGTGAATACTCATATCCCTTGATGACTTTCTTATGAGTAAGAGAGCCTATTTCATATATGTAATTATGAGATAGACTGGAAATTGGATCGTCAACAACAATTATTTTCTTGTTCTTAGGGGTTGGCGAGTCGAAGCGTACGCTTCCCTGGCACAATTCCAAAAAATAAAGATAAGTGATAAGAGTTTTCTCACCTTCACTCAGAGATTTGTACACATGATTTCCGCTGTTGTGCGTGCCTCGGCAAAGATAATAGTGGTTGTCTTCACCTGGCTTTCGTTTGATTTCAAAGCCTTCTAAGCCGATGCTTATGATCTGACTGTTAATGTTGGTTATTGACGTATCTATGTTTGTTATCTTTGCTCTGTTCTCAGAGATTATTTCATTCTGTTCTTCGATTGACCTGGTCAACGCCGCTATTTCGTCTTCATATTTCAAAATTTCAGAATTGATTTCCTCTATTAATTTGTCGTGTTCCTTTATGTCAGAATCAAACTTAATGCGAACCAATGACCAGAATTTACCCTTGATTTCGTCTAGGGAATCTTTCTTCTTTTCTAGTTTCGAGTTAAAAGTTCTTCTCGAAGAGTTTTCGTCTTCTACTATTTGATTTATTGATTGTAAAAAATCGTCTGTTTCTTTCAGTGATACTCTTATGCTAGGGTCGTTTAGCTTTTTATCTATTTTTTCCAGGTTTGCTTCTAAAGAGTTTATAAGCTTTTCTTTCTGTAAATCAAGGTCTCTATTGTTTAGTGATTTGAAATGATTTTCGGAAAGCTGTGTTTTTAGCTCGTTGGTTTTATTGAAGTAATTGTCTCTTAACCCCTGTATTTCTTTTTTCTTTTGCTCATATGATGAGTCGAATAGTGAGTTGATTTTATTTGCCAATTCATCCCCTAAAGCCTGCTGACAGAATGGACATTTCCCTTCCGCATCATTTATGTAAATTCTACCTTGATCTATCCATGAGGAATTCTTTAATTTTTCCACTAGATTGGATAGGTAGCTTTCTCTTGATGCAATAATCACTTCGTTAAAAATGCTGTTTGTCTCTATGGCAGACAAATTGGAGAGTAGTGTTGGTAATAGACTTCTTTTCTCAGCAGTTTTTCTGTTTAGTTCGCTTGACTCTCTTGCAAGATCGTTAAAATCATACCCAGGTGAATTTAGCAAAGGAGTTCTTAAGAGCGCTTCATAAAACTTGTCAGCAGAATTTTTAAAGCCTACTAAACAGTGGTCTAGATCTTTTCTGTCATGCTCTTTCTTGATTTCATATACTTTGTTTTTTATTTGTCGTATCTTAGTCTCCTTTCTGGTTCCACACTCCGATTTAGCTTGCTGTTTTTGATGCCTCTGGCCTTCGAGGCTGGTTATTTCCTGTTCTGCAACAGTTATTGCTTGTTCGGCTGCCACATTTTCTTCACCGAGGGTGAATACTCCCTCAAAACTATCTTGCGAAAAGTTTTTTTCCACAAAATCAGTGTTGTAAACTAATAGTTGATAGTCTTGCGAGTTTGGTAGAGTAAAATTACACCTACTATAGTTGCTGTCTGATGTGTTCTGTAAGTATCTTGCTAGAGTTGATTTTCCTGTACCGTTATGACCATAAATGACTACTAATTTTTTGTTTGTGTTTATCGTAACTGGAGTAAGTTCACTAAAGCTTGCTACTCCTTGCATTGTTATAGACTCGATCATTTTCCCTCCGTATATTATTTGTGAAGTTTTCTTTATATGCTTGCCGCTCATCCCATTGTAGGAGAAAAAGGAGGGGCTATATTGATGTAGCCCAGAAAAATCCTTATGAAACATGCTACTTTGGTATTATGTATTTAGGCTTTGCTTCATTAGAGGTAGAGGAGTGGGGAGGTCACGGTTGAGGGGGGAGACATGAGCAAGCGTCAGCATCCTGGGGGATCGGGTACAGCAGACGTGCCGCAGCTCACTACTACAGAGGAGCACAAAGGCCGCTTGGCTATGGTCCGCAGGCTTCATCCTGTTGAGCTGGAACAACTGCGTAAGGACATGGCAGAATCGTCAGCTTGGGCCAAAGCTGAACTAAAACGTCGACGAGCTGCAAAAAATCAAAAAAATTCTGAGCATGGTATAGATGATGGTATCGAGAAATGTTGATATTCTAACTAGCTGTTATTTATATGTATTTTCTTCTCGTTGATATTAGAGTGGGAATAGTGGTTTAGCCTCACGGCGAAAGAACAACCATATTAAAGCGGCATGCAAGTAATTGCATGCCGTTTGTTTATTTTAAAAGCAGTTAAACCGGGTAAGCGTGATTTTTTCTTTACCTTTTTAAAAACCTCATTATAATGCGTCGACATTGCAGGGGCGTAGTTCCAATTGGTAGAACAGCGGTCTCCAAAACCGACGGTTGGGAGTTCGAATCTCTCCGCCCCTGCCACTTCTTTCTTTTCTAGCTTTGCGCTACACTGGCTCTCGCCAAAACGACTTAATCATTACTATGCATCCAGATATTGCCGATATACTTGCGATTCAACCTGTGCGTTTACGCAGCAGCGACGAAACAGCGCCCGTTGCACATGTCAATTCGGCCAATGCAGAGCCACTAAACAACACAGTGGCACAAGATATTTTACGCTGCTTGCCACAAGGCGCTGCCGTTTATATTAGTGATGTACCAAGCCCACAAGTGCAAGGACTGAGCGTCTACTTGCCCGCAGCAACGCTGGCGGTCACTCAAAAGCAGGCGTTGTGGCAGCAGTTATCGAATGTGATTGACGAGTACAGCCATGCAAGTGAGTGAGCTGTCGTTGGATCATATCCAGGCGGTATGCGTTATTGAAAATGCCTGTCACAGCCACCCGTGGAGCGAAAAGCTGATACGCTCATGCCTAGGTGGGCGTTATTTCAACGCCGGGCTCTATGATGAGACTGAGCTGGTGGGCTTTTATATAGCCGAGCAAGCGGGCCCAGATTGCACGCTCATAGACATTTGTATTACCCCAAATAAGCAAGGGCAGGGGCTCAGTAAAGCGCTAATGAACCACCTTATAAACCAAGCAACAGCGCGCCAATGCGAGGCCATCTTTTTAGAAGTGCGGGCGAGTAATGATGCTGCCACCGGCCTTTATCAGCGCAGTGGCTTTGTAATTAATGGTCGACGCAAAGGGTATTACCCAGACGGCGAAGATGCACTGTTAATGATGCGCGAGCTAGATGTAGCGCAGTCTTAAGCGCACCCCCTTCAAGCATATATCTCTTGTTATCTTAAGCTACCGGCTTTGAATTTAAGCTAGTGCAACCAGATAATTTGTTACAACTTAGATAAGGTGTCGATCTCAACACCTTGATAGTATTAGCTAAAAATGACACTTACCGAACACGATGAGAACGACGTGTCGCTATTGTAGCTGCTGCGCAGGGCGCCTATTTTTTAGCAACGCATTGTCTTCGCTTGTTAGGTTAAGTGATGATGTTATCTGGCTAAAGAAGAATAATAAATGAGAACAACTTTACTATGCTCTATGATGGCGTGTGTGTTAGTGAGCGCGCCGGTGGCGGCCAACTCGCGTGCCGATGTAATGACCAACAATGCCTTTATAAACGCTCCCTCCGATGCGTTTCCCAAAGACGCAAAAAGTTACTGGCAGCAACGTCAGCAGGCTGTGCAGTATGCTCGCCAAGAGCAGTGGCAGTTGGCTTTACCCTTGTTAGAGACAGTTACAAAAACATACCGTGATGATGGTGATACATGGTTTCTACTGGGGCATGGCTATATGCTAGATAAACAGTATGAGAAAGCGATACCCGCTTTGGAGCGAGCAATTGCACTAGGGACTATTATCTCAGGAGTGCCCTCCACCTCGTCACCGGCCAACGATATGATGGTTAAAATAGCGCGTTGTTACAGCGCTTTGGGTGAAAGCCAAGCCGCGCTTCAGTGGTTAGAACGAGCATTGGCTTATCGCTGGGATGACCGCAAAAGCTTGCTAACTAGCAAGCACTTTACTGCGTTGGCTACGAACACACAGTTTAAAGCCATTGCCGGGGCCGCGTTAGCTGATAACCTCAGTCGCGACCAACAATGGCTTAAGGATCTCGATTTTCTGGTGGCTGAGATTGAGCGCCTGCACGTCAACGCCTTTCACCACATCAGTCAACAAGCCTTTACCGCGAAAGTACAACAAATAGCTGAGGCGATCCCGGACCTGAGCGACCAACAAATCGTGTTCCAGTTTATGTCATTGCTGGGCAGCCTCGGCAATGGTCACAATTTTATTGTGCCGACGCACTCACTGAAAGGGGCATTTACGCAACTGCCGGTACAATTTTATCGTTTTAATGATGGTTATTTTATTGTTTCCGCTAGTGCTAAATATCGCCATTTGGTGGGGCAAAAAGTGTTGCGTATCGGCAATACACCGATTGCGCAAGTGGTGGACAAGGTAGCCATGGTTAATGCCCGTGATAATGAGATGCAACAATTATGGCTTGCGCCATTTTACCTCTCTTTACCTCAGGTCTTACAGGGAGTGGGAGTGACAACAGAGACAGAGAAAACCGCGCTGACGGTCTCCGACTCGCAGGGGGCGACAACGCACGTTACCTTGACGGCAGAGTCTTTCAATTTCACCGGGTTTCCGAAGTTACCAAAGCTAGAAGAGCAACATAATCCACTTTATCTGAGTCAGCAGCATCAACCTTACTGGCTCAAAATAAGCCCAGAACAAAACTTAGCTTACGTACAATTTAATCGAGTTGGGCAAAAAAAGTCGGAATCACTTGCTGCTTTTAGTAAGCGCATTTCACGCATAGCTAACGAGCGCCAAGTGCAGAACCTAGTGCTCGATTTGCGTCATAATAGCGGCGGAAATGGCTCGATTATTCCACCGTTAACCAGAGCGTTGCTGCACTTTGCACAAGAGCGTGAGCAAAATAAGCTGTTTGTAATTGTTGGCCGCAATACCTTTTCCGCAGCACACTTGTTACTGGCTGATCTAAATCGCTTAAGTGATGCCATTATTGTCGGTGAACCCAGTGGCAGTCGACCTAATCATCTTGGTGAAAGTGGCTGGTTTAAGTTGCCTTACAGTGGCGTTTGGGGCTTGATTTCATCGCAATTCCATCAAGCGTCAAAGGCCGAGGACCACCGTATTTGGATTGCTCCTCATGTGCCGGTGACACTGTCATCAAAGCAGTACTTCAATGCTCATGACCCGGCCATGGCGGCAATTCATGGAATTATTGGCACATATAAACACGCGCAGTGATTAGCTTGGCTCGACATCTTGCTCAAGCACATAGCGAATGGCGTGTTCGAGCTTAAGTACGCTGTAGTCATGGCTGTCATGGTGGCCTTGACGTAAGACCTGCTCGAGCTCGCCCGCTGCTTCGGCAATGGCGAAGAAACCAAAACAACTGGCGCTGCCTTTGATGCTGTGAGCCAGTGACTGCAACTGTTCCCAATCCCCGTCATGGTGGTGGCCAAGCATCTCATCAAGGTACTCTGGCAGCTTTTCTTTATAATTGGCATTAATTTGCAAAAAACGCTCGCTTTGCAAAATATCGTCCCACTGTGAGGCTGCTTCTTGTTGAATGCTCAAGTAGGTGGCTAACGTATGCTCAAGCTCCTGCTTATCAATAGGCTTTCCTAAAGTCTTATCACAGCCAGCACCGAGGTAGCGCTCAATATCATGTTTCATCACGTTGGCAGTTAAGGCGATAATGGGGCCATCATAAGCGGCATGGCGGAGCATTTTGGTGGCCTCTTCACCGCCCATAACGGGCATTTGCATATCCATAAGAATCAACTGATAGTCTTTAACCAAGGCCTTTTCCACCGCCTCTGCGCCGTTGTTAGCAAAGTCAGGCTCAATCCCCCAGCGCTCAAGTAGCAGTGATATTAACGCTTGGTTATCTTTGTTGTCTTCCGCCACAAGAATATCGCCATCAAAGCGCTGCTCGCTCAGGGCGGGGCGTTCGCTGTAAACTGGCTGCATTTGTGCGTGGTCGTAGTAATAATCCTGTTCGGTATATTGTTGATAGCAAGCAACATGAATAGTGAATTGACTGCCGACCCCTTGTTGGCTTTGTGCCCAAATATCACCGCCGAGTAGTTGCGCCAAGTTTTTAGCAATACAGAGGCCAAGGCCGCTGCCGCCAAAACGTCGTGTGGTGGTGGCATCAGCTTGCTCAAAGGGCTTAAATATACGGTCCAGTTCTTTATCTGAAATACCAATACCCGTGTCGGTAACAACAAACTCCAGCATGCCACTTTGATAGCGAATGCTCATATGCACGCCACCTTGGGTGGTGAACTTCACCGCATTAGTGAGAATGTTTAAAAGGATTTGCTTTAATCGCGTTTGATCGCTGCTTAAATATTTGGGCAGCGGGAAGTGATAGTCGATATCGAATTGCAGTTGTTTTTGCTGCGCTTGAGGCTCGACAATGGACTCAAGATCATGCAGTAATTCATATAGCGACACCGGTTCATGATTCATATCCAATTTCTCAGCTTCGATTTTCGATAAGTCGAGAATGTTATTAATCAGTTCCAGCAGGTGGCGTGAATTGCGCAGTACCGTAGCGAGCTGGGTGTGCACTTTTTCTTCTTTTATCTTGTTGTTATCAAGCAGTTGCTCGGTGAAACCCATAATTGCCGTCAGCGGAGTGCGGATCTCATGACTCATATTGGCTAGGAAGCGACTTTTAAGTTGGTTGGCTTGCTCGGCTTGTTCAATGGCGAGCTCTAACGCCTTATTGGTTTTTTCCAGCTCCAAGGTGCGCGCTTCTACCTTTTGTTCCAAGGTGTTTTTGTATTCTTCGAGCTCTCCCTGGGTGTGGTAAATTTTATTAACCATGTGATTGAAATCACTAAAGAGTTGGCCTACCTCGTCCTTGCGATCATCGGGTAGGCGTACGGCAAGGTCATTCTCGCCAACGCGGTGACTGGCCGCCCCCAACTGTTCGATAGGGTTTAACAGCAAGTTACGTACAACAATAAAAATGAGAATTGGTAAAGTGATAACAGAGATCATCACAATTAAGGCGGTGATCAAGCTAATGACTTTGCCAGACTCGTACAGTAATTCCTTCGGAATACTGGTAATGAAATAGTGGCCTCCGGCCATTTGCACCGCATACACCAAGCGTTGTGTGTGATCAATACTGTGTAAGGCGAGCTCGTTGAGGCGACCATTATCGGCCCATAAGCTAATTTTACGCAGCTCTTCGCTAGCGATACTCTGGCCTCGCAGGGCGTGGTTAGAGCTAAATAGAATTTTCCCTTGCTCAGTGAGCATCAAGTTGAGGGTATTGTTGTAGGGAGACTCTAAAATCGCTGTATTAAGTACTGTTGGCTGCACGCGCATGATTACGTAGCCCAATAAAATAGGGCGCTCTAAGTGGTAATCTGGGGTAAATACCTTTTGCACGAAGTACAGTGTGGTTTCGCCGCGTTCATTTTGCACCATAAATTGCTGGCGGCGCAGGGAACTGGCGCTGAGTTTCTCAAAAAATGGGTATGCCTGCGGTGCGGACTCTAATTTCGTTGAAAAGTAAGCGTAACTTTTTTGCTGTGGCGAGACTAAGTTAATACTGAGTATATCTGGGTAAGCTTGGGTGTAGCTGCCAAACACATCCATTAGCGCCGCTAAACGTTCGGTGTAGCGGTCGCTGCTCTGATGTATTTCCGGCACGAAGTCTTGCAGTACGGGTGAACTTGTTAACAGCTCGGTGGTTGAGTGATAGACATTAAGGGAGTGAAACACCTTATTTTGCTGCTGTTCGACAAAGCGGCTTACAATGAGCTGTGTTTGCTGTTGTGAGCTTGAAGTTACGTTGGTCAAGGTAAAGCCACCTAAAAACAGCAAGGGCAAAATCACCACCGGAGTGATATACCATAGTAATCGTATACTTAACTTACTGGTTTTCATGGTATGGGTGCGGCTCCTTGCAACGTAAAAAACAGCTTACTAACTCAAACGAACGAAAAATTATACAAAATTGCTTAGCAATAATACACATGGCAATGCGTAGAAGTCACTTTTGTCGGTATTAGGCGCTTTTGTGTGCATGCTAAAGTCGGTATAATCACGCGTAATAATCTCTAAACTAATTCCCGGCTTGGTTCGCGTTTAGTGCCGGGTCGACTATTCATAAGTGACCGCATGTCAGAGTTAACACAACAAATTAGTAAACGTCGTACTTTTGCGATTATTTCACACCCCGATGCGGGTAAAACCACCATTACCGAAAAAGTTCTATTATTCGGACAAGCCATTCAAAAAGCGGGCACAGTTAAAGGCCGAGGGTCAAACCAACACGCTAAGTCAGACTGGATGGAAATGGAAAAAGAACGTGGCATCTCGGTGACCACCTCGGTAATGCAGTTCCCTTATAACGAGCGTTTAGTTAACCTGCTAGATACCCCAGGGCACGAAGACTTCTCTGAGGATACCTACCGTACTTTGACCGCCGTGGATTCGTGTTTGATGGTGATTGATGCCGCTAAGGGTGTTGAGGATCGAACTCGTAAGTTAATGGAAGTCACCCGTTTACGTGACACCCCTATCGTCACCTTTATGAACAAACTGGACCGTGATATCCGCGATCCAATGGAGTTATTGGATGAGGTGGAAACTGAGCTCAATATGATGTGTGCCCCCGTAACCTGGCCCATTGGCTGTGGTAAGGAATTCAAGGGGGTCTATCATTTGCATCGTGACGAGACGATTTTGTATCAAAGCGGTCAAGGCCACACCATTCAAGAACTACGCATCGTCAAAGGGCTGGATAACAGTGAATTAGATGAAGCGGTGGGTGAGAGCTTAGCGCAACAACTGCGCGAAGAAATTGAGCTGGTGCAAGGAGCGTCCAACGAGTTCGATTTAGAGTTATTTTTGAGTGGTGAGTTAACCCCGGTTTACTTCGGTACTGCGTTGGGCAACTTTGGCGTTGATCATATGCTTGATGGCTTGACCGAGTGGGCTCCGGCCCCCTTACCGCGCGCCACCGATGATGGCAACAAAGTGGGTGCTGAGCACGAAAAGTTCACAGGCTTTGTGTTTAAAATTCAGGCCAACATGGACCCCAAGCACCGTGACCGTATTGCCTTTATGCGCATTGTCTCGGGCAAGTACAGCCAAGGTATGAAGATGAAGCACGTGCGTATAGGCAAGCAAATCAGTATTTCTGATGCGGTGACCTTTATGGCTGGTGACCGCGAGCGTGCTGAGCACGCCTATGCCGGTGATATTATTGGCTTGCATAACCATGGCACTATCCAAATTGGTGATACTTTTACCGACGGTGAAAAGCTTAAGTTCAGCGGTATTCCTAACTTTGCCCCAGAGCTATTCCGCCGTATTCGCCTTAAAGATCCACTTAAGCAAAAGCAGTTGCTTAAAGGCCTAGTACAGCTATCGGAAGAGGGCGCGGTGCAGGTGTTTAGACCGCTTGCCAATAACGACTTAATTGTTGGCGCCGTTGGGGTGCTGCAGTTTGATGTTGTGGTTGCACGCTTAAAAGCCGAATACAAAGTGGATGCTATCTATGAAAGTGTCAACGTTAATACGGCGCGCTGGGTAAGCTGTGATGATGTGAAGAAATTTGAAGAGTTCAAGCGCAAGTGTGAGCAAAACCTAGCCTTAGATGGCGGAGATAACCTGACATACATCGCCCCAAGTCGCGTAAACTTGAACTTATCCATGGAGCGTTACCCAGAGGTAACCTTTAGCGAAACGCGCGAGCACTAAAGCGCCACTGAGCAACTGTATTAATCGTGGTCAGCCCTCGCTGGCCCTTATTGCAAGGTAACTGCAACTATGAACATTAAGCAAATTCTGATTGAAAAAGCCAACGCTGCGATGATCGCTGCGGGACTTGAGCAAGGCACGAATCCAGCGGTGACGCAAAGTACGCGCCCGCAATTTGGTGATTATCAAATTAACGGTGCGATGGGCGCCGCGAAAAAGCTAAAAACTAATCCGCGTGAACTAGCGCAAAAAATTATCGATAACCTGGATGTGAGCGATATCGCCGCCGAGGTCGAAATAGCAGGCCCAGGCTTTATTAACATTCACCTCAAACCGGCGTTTTTAGGCGCCGGTGTCGAAGCTGCAAGCCAAGACGATACACTCGGTGTAGCGCAGCACCCGCAAGCAGATACAGTGGTGGTGGATTACTCATCGCCCAACCTTGCCAAGGAAATGCACGTGGGCCATTTACGTTCCACCATTATCGGTGATGCTGTGGTACGTGCCTTGGAGTTTCGTGGTGATAAAGTAATACGGCAAAACCACATGGGCGATTGGGGTACGCAATTTGGTATGCTTATCGCGCATTTGGAAGACATGCTTAATGAGGGCGTTGATTTAGAGTCCGTAGCGCTTGCTGATTTAGAAACATTCTATCGTGACGCCAAAAAGCGTTTCGACGATGAGGCCGGTTTTGCTGATAAGGCGCGCGAGTATGTTGTGCGTCTACAACAAGGCGATGCGCACTGTAATAAGCTGTGGCAACTTTTCATTGATACCTCGGTCAAGCACTCCGAAGAAGTATACAAAAAGCTGAATGTCACCCTGACTCGTGATGACATTAAAGCGGAAAGTGCCTACAACAGTGAGTTGCAGCGCATGATTGAGGTGCTTAAAGAAAAAGGGCTGGCGCAGGAAGACCAGGGTGCGCAAGTGGTCTTTTTAGATGAGTTAGCCAACAAAGACGGTGAGCCATCGGTGTTCATCGTGCAGAAATCCGGCGGTGGCTTTTTATATTCAACCACAGACCTTGCCGCTTGTGATTATCGCTCTAATGAATTGCAAGCCGACCGTATCTTGATTTTCGTTGATGCTCGTCAAAGCCTGCACTTTAGCCAAGTTGAGCTGACAGCACGCAAGGCCGGCTTTTTACGCGAACAAACCAGCTATGAGTTCTGTCCTTTTGGCACCATGATGGGCGAGGACGGTAAACCGTTTAAGACCCGTACTGGCGGTACCGTTAAACTTGCCGATTTACTAGATGAAGCGGTGACCCGCGCCAAAGCAAAGCTCGCCGATAGCGACTCTCCTCATAGTGCGCAAGAGCAAGAAGAAATCGCCCGAAAAGTGGGAATCGGCGCGGTAAAATACGCCGACCTATCGAAAAACCGTACCAGTGACTACATCTTTAACTGGGATACCATGTTGAGCTTTGAGGGAGCCACGGCGCCTTATCTGCAATATGCCTATACGCGAGTGAAAAGTATTTTCCGTAAAGCCGGCATTGATAGCACCACTCATCAGGCTCCGGTTGTGATTACTGCGCCGCAGGAAAAAGCGCTGGCTATCAAGCTGATGCAATTTGAAGAAGTGCTGGACCAAATGATCAGCGATGCCACACCACACGTACTATGTGGGTACTTGTATGAGCTGGCGAGCTTGTATATGAGCTTCTATGAAGCTTGTCCGGTACTTAAAGAGGGCGTCAGCGACGCAGATAAAAATAGCCGCTTGGTGCTGTGTTCATTGGTAGCAAAAACCTTGCACAAAGGGTTAGACCTGCTTGGCATTGAGGTGATGGAGCAAATGTAATCAGCTCAATGTTTGCTGATATTTTACCCTCTAATCGACCGAACCGCGCGCTTTATTCACAGTAGGCTGGTGGGGAGGTCGATTACACACATCCCCCAATAGGCTTTGTTTTAGAACAGGCTGAGTGACTGGGAGGTGACATAGCTTAGTTGATTGTCGGGTATTCTTGGCGCTTAGTGAGAAGGAATGAATATGAAATTGGAAGATATTCGTCGTGAGTATTTGCAAGGTGGATTAGATGAAACCATGCTCGATGCGACGCCAGTAGCACAGTTTGAAAAGTGGTTACAACAAGCCATTGATGCGCAAATCCCCGATCCGACGGCCATGGTCGTAGCCACCGTTGACGAGCAGGGTCAGCCTTCGCAGCGTATTGTGTTGCTTAAGCATGTCGATGAGCAAGGGTTTGTGTTCTTCACTAATACCGGCTCACGCAAAGCGCAGGAACTTGCCCAGAATAACAAAATTAGCCTGCACTTCCCGTGGCACATGTTTGAGCGTCAAGTCATTGTTTACGGCGAGGCCAAACCGTTGCCAACATCGCGAGTGGCAAAATATTTCTTATCGCGGCCAAAAGAAAGCCAGTTAGCGGCATGGGCTTCTAGCCAAAGTCGGCCGGTATCATCACGTCAGGCGCTTATGGAAAAGTTTGCGCAAATGAAAAGTAAGTTTGCTAAAGGTGAAATCCCGTTGCCTGTTTTTTGGGGAGGATACTGTGTCGAGCCGACTAAGGTTGAGTTTTGGCAAGGAGGAGCGCATCGCCTTCATGATCGCTTTATGTATCGTCGTCAGCCAGATGGGAGCTGGCGTGTAGAGCGTCTAAACCCTTAAATGCGTTTTATCGATTCTCATTGCCACCTCGATTTTAGCGAGTTTAATGGCCAGCGAGAGGCGATAATAGCGAATGCCCAAGCATTGGGCGTGGAGCAGTTTATTGTGCCTGGCATTAGCTTGGCACAATCCCAGCAGTTGCTCGACTTCAGCCAGCACCATGGGCCCTCTCATATCGGTGCTGGTTTACATCCCTACTTTCTATCGCAACACGCGAGTGAACATATAGTCGGCCTAGGCGAACTGGCAACAGCGCATAAGCACCGTTGGTGCGCCATCGGAGAGTGTGGCCTTGATCGCAGTATTGGAGAAATGGACAAGCAAGTGGCGCTCTTTGAAGCGCAGATTGCCTTAGCGAATGAACTGGCGTTGCCACTCATTGTTCATCACCGTCAGAGCCATGACTTAATCGCTGCGAGCTTTAAGCGTTGTCGGCCGCGTTATGGCGGCGTGATCCATGCGTTTTCTGGGTCCGAACAAGTGGCTAAATACTATATCAAGTTAGGCTTTAAATTGGGTGTGGGCGGAACCATTACCTATGATCGATCGGTCAAGACCCAGCAAGCACTGCGTAGTGTCGCAATAGAGCATCTGCTATTGGAAAGTGATGCACCGAGTATGCCGCTTTGCGGATACCAAGGGCAAATCAATACGCCAGAGCGTATTCCTCAAGTGTTTATAGCTCTAGCACGGCTATTGCAATGCCAAGACCTCAGCGCCTTAAGTGAGCAGCTCTATTTTAACTGCTTAGCTTTTTTACGAAAGTAACGCTTTAACTGCCAACGTTTTAATCCTCGTCCAAGTTGCCAAGTGAACACGCAGGTGATCAATAGCATAAGAAGCACTTGGCGACCCACCTCATGAAAATATCGGTGACTGTCATCAATGGCGACTTGGGGCAGGTAATTAACGCGAGCAAAACCGATGGGTTTATTGCTTTGCAATGAGGTGATGGGGATGACAATAGGTTGACTCAATTTACTCACCCCCGGGGTTGCTTGCGTCACCCCGAACTCACGTTGGTAGGGACTAAACGCCTCACTGAGCGCCATCGCAGTGCCGTGAGCATCATAAATGGCTGCACTTTGGATACTCGAGTCTGTGCTCAATTGATTGGCCAAATCTCCTAAACGTGGCTTATTGCTCTGCTCCAAAGGTTCCGCTGCGGTCAAGGCTAACTGCTCGGTGAGGCTTTTGGCATATTGATAGCTTTGCTGGTAGAGCATTTGGTGGCCTTGAAAGCTGGTATTAAAGGCCATCCAAGTCAGTAATACAAAGCAAAAAGCGGCAAACACCAAGCGCAGTAGCCGTTGCCACTGCGATGTTCGAACCGGGTTTTTCACTTGTTTATTTTTCATATCATGGGTGTACTTACTGACTTTCATCGCTAAGGGTGATTAAATTAAGCATCCGTTGTCATCAGCTAACGTGTTCACCTTTTTGGAGTTTTAATGTCGCACCAAAGCATGCTCTTGTCTACTTTAGCACAGCAAGACGATTTGTCTTTACAGCAAACCCTAAGTTTAAATACTTGGTATTCTTTTGACGATTCGCCTTTAGTGGCAAGTCAGCAGAGCGAACAGCCACTGGCTTATGTCAGTGTGTTTGGTTTTCAACTGGGCATGCACGTTGCGCAACTGGCACAGCAGCTGCGTGACTGGCAATGTCAGGTGCAGGCGGTGGTCCGGTATCACGCCGATGACGATTTACCTCCAGGGTTTGCGTTCGTGATTGCTAACCCCCAGGCTGAGCTTAACTCTCAGCTCAAGCAATATGCAGCTGAAAACGCAGTGCAGTGCGCGCTGCTGAGCAACCCGCCACGTTTACATACACCTGGCTTATTAGTTATGGATATGGACTCGACGGCGATCACCATCGAATGTATTGATGAAATTGCGCGCTTAGCAGGGGTGTACGACGAGGTCGCTGCGGTCACCGCACAAGCGATGGGTGGGCAGTTGGAATTTAGTGACAGCCTGCGTCAGCGCGTCGCGAAACTAGCGGGCGTTGAGTTGTCTTTGCTTGCAGAGCTCAAAGAGCAGCTTCCATTGATGCCAGGGATCGACCACCTATGCGCAACGCTAAAACGCCATAATTGGCATTTGGCCATCGCCTCGGGAGGGTTTATTCCATTTGCTGAGCAAGTACAAAAACAACTCAAACTAGATCGTATTCATGCCAATCAATTAGCAGACGATGGCCACGTGCTAACCGGAGTGGTCAATGGAGATATTGTTGATGCGCAAGAAAAAGCACGCTTTTTATTGGCTTACCGCGATGAGTTGGGCGTGGGCGCAGAGCAAACGGTGGCCATCGGTGATGGTGCAAATGACCTGCTGATGATGCACGCAGCTGGGCTAGGTGTTGCTGTCCACGGTAAGCCTAAAGTGGTGGCGCAGGCTCCTACCGCCATCAATGCAGGCAGTTTGGCGCAGATACTGTATCTACTCAGTATTCCCGCGTACAACTAACCTAAACGCTGTAGCCACAGGTTGCGGCGTTTAAGCATTTTTTGGTAATCCTGAACTTCTATATCACAGAGCTTTGGCACCAACTCATCAATAGCGAGAGCATCGATTACGCCCTCAACACGCCATAGCGCTTGCTCTAACTCCTTGGCTTTATGCAACGCATAGTGACTGATGTATTTTAGCTCACTGATCAGGTATTTCGTGTCTGGGCGGCCGGTTTTCGATAAATGCAGGCGAAACGCAAACAACAAGCCCGATTTAAGCGCCTTGTTCACAAAGGGCAGCAATGAGCTGTAGTCCTCTTCGGTGCTAATACAGCGGCTGGTGACTGCACCACTGAGGTCGTCTTTTTTAAGGTTTAAGCGAATAAACAGGTCGAAAGTTTTGGGCTTATCTTGGCGGTTTCCATCGCGTAGGGTATCACTGAGCTGTTGGAACTCCTTGATACTCAGTAAGGGTTTTAAGTTTATTTGCGTAGAGAATTCACCAAACTGACGCCAAATATGGTGAATCGCGCTTTGATAACGTCCTTCACCTATTGCACCAAGCTCCAGGTGTGCTTCTTCTTTGGTAATATACAGCGGTGTTTGCGCTAGATTCTTGACCACAATATTGCGCAAGGCTTTGGATAACCCCGGCACTTTCGGCTCTTCTTCACACACTTGCAGTTTGTCTTTGTTGTTCTCTACTAATTGCGAGAAAAACTGTACGCCAACATGGGGTTGCTTACTCTTTTGGTAGGCTTTTAAGTTTAAGATAGTGCCGGTCTTACTGACAGCCATCACCTCGTAAGGTAGCTGAGTGAGCTCAAATTTTTTCGTTATTTCTTGCAGTTGCGGTAAGCGCAGATAAATAACATCGCCTTTTTTGGTCTCAGGCGCTGGCTGGCTCAGCTCTATTTGCATTCCTAGTACACTGAAATCACGAGATTGTGCTGACATCGGCGCTGCCAAACCACTTTCAACAATCACTTCTGTTTGGTACAGATACCGTTTGTGAGCCCGTAAGTTAGCATACTCCAAGGCAACGACTTCAAGCTCTGGCTCTGCCACTTTACGATGGCCAAATACTTTGAGCTGGTTGACTAAGCTTTTATCGAGGCGGTAGCGGCGCTTGTGTGCGGTTAAATTAGCAGAGCTCACCTCCGATAAGGTACACAGGTACTTAAGACCCTTTAAATAGCTTTGCACGCGAGCGCTCGGAGGCTTATTAAGTTTAGCAATCGCCTCGCCAGCACTGTCGGGGAGCGAGAGTGGAATATGGGAGTCTTCGCTTTGCACGGGAACCAATTGCAACTTAAATACCCGCCAAGACGGCTTCCTACTGGCATAGGAAAAAAATAACGAGCGTAACTTAGGGTAGGTGGCCAGTTCGATATCGGTGGCACTGTAAAAGAAGACCTTGCCATTTTGGGTGTGACTAAAGCTGTAAAGTAGGGTTGATTTGACTTGCCCCTTGCGTGCCAAAATACTGCTTATGCGCTGCGTATTAAGAATACTCGGCAGCACAGAGCGGCGCTCTTCATCACTGAAATAATAGTGAATGTAGGCATTATTCTCGGTGGTAAGCAGCAGTTTAGGGGTGAGCTTTTTATCGTTTACGCAAATGAAACTGAACAGCGAACTGACTCGTGGCAAGTAATACTGCTCATAACCTTTGGTTAAAACCGCATCGAGGGTGTTATCAAGGTTGACCTTGTAGCGGCGTTTATTACCGTTAATAAAGCGCGCCAGAAACTCATCGAATCCAGGGGTTGTCTCGCTACCGGTGCGCTTCATGCGGGCGTAATAAAAGTCGATGGTGCTCGCAGGATCTATGCCCACAATTTCATATTCTAAGCCGTTTTTGAGGCCCAGTTCGAAATCTTCCTCTAGACCGGTAAAGCGAACCTGCACTTTTTGCCCACGCTCAAGCATGGCATGACTAGGCAACTTGAGCTTACATCCCCCCAAAGAAATATCGCTGCTTTTACCCTCTATGGTTTTGTCATTCACCATAACACTGACTTTGATGGTGTAATTCATGCGCTCTTGCTGACGAAAATCATAGGAGGCAAAGTGGATGACACGGGCACTTTTTTCAGTATTTTCCGGCTGTGGTGTTGCACCTTGGCGTAATTGGCGCTGATTGTTCACCTCTTCCATCACCATTTCATAGACAGCCATGGTGTAGTCGCCGAAGCGAGCGACGCCTTTTTCAAAGGTTGCGATGGCTTGAGCATCCATAAAATGCTGCTGACTCTTGTATGAGTAGCTTTGCACTTCACCGGAAGCCGTGCCGCGTAAATCAATGGTGCGACTGCACGGCTGACGAAGACGATTAAACTCCATCTTTATAATAAATTGATCGCCCTTAGGTAGTTGTGCCGTTTTAGCGGCAAAATCGTGGCTAAAGCTCGCCTGCCCGAGGCTTTGCTTGAGTTCGTCAACTAAGGGTTGGTGTTTTAAAAGGGTGTCTTCAGCCATGCATTAAACCATTACCCAGTCGGCAAAAACCGTTATACTGGGTGTCAAATTATTGTTTATTCGTTATTTAAACGATTTATCCAGCAAAAATTATGCCCGTAATATGGTAAAAAAGAAAACAGCTTTTGTATGTAATGAGTGTGGTGCTGAGTTTGCGCGTTGGCAAGGCCAATGTAGCGAGTGCAAAGCATGGAATACAGTAACCGAATTTCGCGTGCCCTCGGTTAAATCGGCGCCACGCAATAGTGCTGCGAGCGGCTATGCCGGCATGGTTGAGGCCAAAATTCAAACTCTGGATGAGGTTAATCTTGAAAGCCTGCCGCGCTTCTCCACCGGGTTTGTTGAGTTTGACCGCGTGTTAGGGGGCGGTGTGGTGCCGGGGAGTGCCATTCTTATCGGTGGCGAGCCCGGAGCCGGTAAAAGTACTATTTTGCTGCAAACCATGTGTGGTCTCGCAGAAAATATGAAAACCCTGTATGTCACCGGGGAAGAGTCTCTGCAGCAAGTGGCTATGCGGGCAAAGCGTTTGGGGTTGCCCACCAATAAACTGCAAACCTTAGCCGAAACCAATGTCGAAACCATTTGCCAGTTGGCGCTAAGAGAAAAGCCCGGGATCATGGTTATTGATTCCATTCAAGTCATGCATATGGCCGATGTGCAATCGGCACCGGGTAGCGTTTCCCAAGTGAGAGAAAGTGCGGCGTACCTCACCCGTTTTGCTAAACAAAATCAAATAGCCATGATCATGGTGGGCCATGTGACCAAAGACGGCTCCTTAGCCGGCCCCAAGGTATTAGAACACTGCATTGATTGTTCTATTTTACTTGAAGGTAGCAGTGATAGCCGTTTTCGTACTTTGCGTGGTCACAAAAACCGCTTTGGCGCAGTAAACGAGCTTGGGGTGTTCGCCATGACTGGGCAAGGGTTGCGCGAGGTAAAAAACCCCTCGGCTATTTTCCTGAACCGCTCACAAGAGCAAACACCGGGCTCGTTAGTTATGGTGGTATGGGAAGGTACCAGACCGCTGCTGGTGGAAGTGCAGGCGCTAGTCGATTATTCGCAGCTTGCAAACCCTCGTCGCGTCACGGTGGGTTTGGAGCAAAATCGCCTCGCGATGTTATTGGCGGTGCTACACCGCCATGGCGGTTTACAAGTAGCCGATCAGGATGTGTTTGTTAACGTCGTCGGTGGTGTCAAGGTCACGGAAACCAGCGCTGATTTGGCTTTGATTGTGGCTTTGGTGTCCAGTTTTAAGAATTATAGCTTGGCCCGTGAGCTGGTGGTATTTGGTGAAGTTGGCCTGGGTGGGGAGATTCGTCCAGTGCCCAGTGGTCAAGAACGACTGCGTGAAGCCGCGAAACATGGCTTTAAACGTGCTATTGTACCCATTGACAATAAACCGAAAGAGGCAATCGAGGGCATGGAAGTCACAGCAGTCGCAAGCTTAAGCGATGCACTCGAAGCGTTATTTTAAAGTAATGTCCAAACTAGGAGGGAGCTGGACACTCCCAAGGAAGTCAACATGAAAAAACTACTCATTGTCGGTGCCGTGGGTGCCATCGCCATTGGCGGTTATAGCTATGCCAATTATTATGTGTCGAAAGAAGCGCGCAAGGGCATTGATCAGCAGCTAATGCAAATTCAAACGCAAACAGGCCTTGATATCCGCTACGACGAGATTTCTGCCAATGTATTGGACAATGCGTTGGCGTTGGCCGACATTTCTGTCAATGACCACCTCGGCGAGCAAATTGCTCAGATTGAGCGTGTTGAAATGACCGGCTATGAGCCGAATAAGGTTTCTGAATATGCTCGTGTCGAAATCAAAGACTTAACTTTCTCAGGCGCCGCAGTGCAAGGCATGGATGAGCTTAAAGGCGAGAATATCAATGTCTTGAGTGAGTTCACTTATGATGAAAAAAGTGGTGATGCGGATATTTTTACCAAGCTCAATGCAGGTAAATTGGCCGATGTTGAGTTTAGCTTTGCCATGACCAATTCACAGGCGTTAATGGCAGTGTCGCAGCAACTTAATGAGATGCAACAGCAATCACAACAAGAGCAGGGGAACTTACAGCAACAGCTGGCGCTGCAAAGCCAGATGATGAGTGCTGTGACCGAGTTGGTGCCAAAGAAAGTGAGCTTTAAATTAGCCAACAACGGTAAGCTCAAGGCGCTTCTTGAGCGCCTAATTGGCGAGCAAGGCATGACCTATGAGCAATTCCAACAAAATGCCCAGCAACAATTGAGCATGTCACCGGCGCCGGTGGTATTGCGAGAAGCGGCACTGAATTTTATCGAGGGCACGGAGCAGTTTGAAGTCTCTATGCAGGTTCCCGAAAATACCTCGGTGGCAGAGATTAATCAGCAAATGATGACACTAATGGGTAAGCCGGAAGAGTTGGCTAACTACTTTAGCTTGCATGCTGTAGGTAAATAATGATGACCCATAGCGCGCACGGATGTGGGCGGTAAAATTCAAAAAGGCACCTGAAGGTGCCTTTTTTGCTCTTGTAATTATATTATCCACCCTCAGGTCTATACTCAAAACGTTTTTACATCATCAGGAGCGACAATGAGTAAATCGACCTACACTCCACCAAAAGTTTGGCAGTTCGATAGCGAAAGTGGCGGCAAATGGGCAAGCCTAAATAAACCCACAGCAGGGGCCACGTTCGAGCAGCATCTGCCAAGCGGGCAGCATCCCTTTCAGCTGTACTCTATGGCCACTCCTAATGGCCAAAAGGCCACGATTATGTTTGAAGAGTTGCTGGAGCAGGGAATTAAAGACGCCGAATACGATGCTTTTTTAATCGATATTAGCGAAGGCGACCAGTTTGGTTCTGACTTTGTTGCCATTAACCCGAACTCAAAAATCCCGGCGTTACTAGACACCTCAAGCACCCCTGCCACACCGGTTTTTGAATCGGGAGCAATACTGCTTTATTTAGCACAGAAATTTGCCACGCTTATCCCTTCAGAGCCTTATGCAAAGGCGCAGTGTATGAATTGGCTATTTTGGCAGATGGGCAGCGCGCCTTATCTAGGTGGCGGTTTTGGTCACTTTTATGCTTATGCGCCAGAGCCGATGGAATATCCCATCAATCGCTTTACCATGGAAACTAAGCGCCAGTTGGATGTGTTAGATAAGCACTTGGCGCAAAACGAGTATATGGCCGGTGAGCAATACTCTATTGCCGATATTGCTATTTGGCCTTGGTATGGAGCCTTGGTGTTAGGACGGTTATACGATGCCGCTGAGTTTCTCAGTGTACACGAGTATAAGCATGTGTTGGCGTGGGCCAAGAGAATTGACGCTCGGCCTGCAGTAAAGCGGGGCCAACGAGTTAATCGCGTATGGGGTGAGCCGAGCGAGCAACTCAAAGAGCGCCATGCCAGTAGCGACTTTGATACCTAAACCAACAGCCGCTTGGATTGGCGAGAATCTGGGTATTACGCTAGAAGCTCGCCTACTTTAATACCCAAGGCAAAAATACCTACCGCCACTAAAAAGGCAATGAGGGTGATATGGCCGCGACGTTCTTTCGCTTTGTCTTTGTTATTATTGTTAGAGTCCATAAGGTGATCCCTATTGGTTATTGTTGATCAAAAAAGCACAGCCGAAGCTGTGCTTTTTAGTCTACCTATACAAACCATTTAGTGCAAAATTCGCGCACGTATGGTGCCGTCCACGGCGCTGAGTTCTTTCAATGCCACTTCGGAGTGGTCGCTATCCACATCAATAACGACATAACCTATGTTGTCATCGGTTTGCAGGTACTGCGCGGCTATATTAATGCCATGCTGTGCAAACGCTTGGTTAATTTGTGTCAACACACCAGGGCGGTTTTGGTGAATGTGCAACAGGCGACTGCGATTCGCCAGTTCTGGCAGGGCTACTTCAGGGAAATTGACGGCTGTCATTGTTGAGCCGTTGTCGGAATATTTAGCGAGCTTACCGGCCACTTCCACACCAATACTTTCTTGCGCCTCTTGCGTGGAGCCGCCAACATGGGGGGTTAAAATAACGTTGTCAAATTGGCGCAGTGGCGAGACAAATTCTTCATCGTTTGATTTCGGTTCAACAGGGAACACATCAATGGCCGCGCCGGATAGGCTGCGTTCTTCAAGTGCCTCGGCAAGGGCATCAATATCGACAACGGTGCCGCGTGAGGCGTTAATCAAGATACTGCCTTTTTTCATGACCGCCAACTCAGCAGTGCCGATGAGGTTCTTTGTTTGCGGGGTTTCCGGCACGTGTAAACTGACTACATCCGACTGCTGCAGTAATTTAGTGAGATTTTCTACTTGCTGGGCATTACCTAAGGATAACTTATCTTCGATATCGTAATAACGCACTTGCATGCCAATGTTCTCAGCCATAATGCCCAACTGAGTACCGATGTGGCCATAGCCTATGATACCCAATGTTTTGCCTCGAGCCTCGAAAGAACCTTCTGCTGATTTCAACCACTGGCCTCGGTGAGCCATGGCATTGCGTTTAGGAATACCGCGCAGTAACAATAAAATCTCACCCAGCACCAATTCCGCGACCGAGCGAGTATTGGAAAATGGCGCGTTGAAGACCGCTATCCCCCGGCGCTTCGCGGCGTCGAGGTCAACTTGGTTAGTACCAATACAGAAGCAACCGACAGCGACCAGCTTTTGCGCTGCATCTAAGACCTGTTCTGTGAGTTGTGTACGTGAGCGCAAGCCAACGAAGTGCACGTCGCTAATGCGCTCTATAAGTTCACTTTCAGGTAGCGAGGTTTTAACGTAATCGATATTGCTGTAACCGTTGCGTTTTAGCGTTTCCACCGCACTTTGGTGTACGCCCTCTAGCAAGAGAATTTTAATTTTGTCTTTTGCTAACGATACCTTACTCATGTTCCTCATTCCTCTAACGTGTAGTAGGCCCCTGCGCAGTACCAACGACAACAGCATCGGCACCACGATGGGCAAATAGGCCGTTGGTTACAACACCGACGACTTGGTTTAATGTCTGCTCAAGCGACTTGGCATCAACAATATGTAAATTATGCACGTCCAAAATGACATTGCCGTTATCGGTGGTGACACCTTGGCGATAAACTGGGTCGCCCCCGAGTTTAACAATTTCACGGGCGACATAGCTGCGCGCCATCGGGATCACTTCCACTGGCAGTGGGAACTCACCCAAGGTATCGACGATTTTGCTCTCATCAACGATACACACAAAGCGCTTGGCCACAGCCGCGACAATCTTCTCACGAGTCAATGCCGCACCGCCGCCTTTGATCATTTCATTGTTGGCGTTGATCTCATCGGCGCCATCAACATAAATATCGAGGCTACTGACATCATTGAGCTCAAATACCTCTATTCCCAACGCTTTTAACCGTTGTGTTGAGGCTTCAGAGCTGGAAACGGCGCCACGAATCGTGTCTTTTATCGACGCCAGTGCATCAATAAAGTGATTCACAGTAGAACCGGTGCCAACACCAACAATCGTGTCGCTTTTTACATAGTCTAGCGCTGCCCAAGCAGCCGCTTTTTTCATTTCATCTTGAGTCATGGTGTGCTCATTAAAGAGTTAATAGCAAAGGGTTTCGGTTAGTGTATCACTGTGCACCGGGGCGATAAATTGTCTTCGGTGTCACAATATAATCAAGTGGCACATCCCAACTCGCGACCGGTAGTTGCGCCACCTCTTGGCATTGATGGGCAATGCCTATGAGCAGAGGGCGCTGACTTCGATCGGCGGGGATTTGTGCTAATGTGCGGTCATAATATCCGCCACCCATACCCAACCGATTGCCTTGACTATCAAATGCAACCAGTGGCGTGAGAATATAATCTAACTGCGCAACCGGGCACACATGACTGCAATTCAACTTGGGTTCCAAGATACCATAGCGGTTTGTGCTCATGGGTGAATTTTCTTCATACCTCTGAAAGAGTAAATGAGTCCTTGAAAAGGGGTGGATGATGGGCAGGTTTGGCACTGCTTGATTAGCCCATAAGTCTTCAAATATGGGAGATAGGCTGGGTTCTCCATCGTTCGCCAAGTACCCGCCTACTTGGGTCCCTTTAGTAATCTTTGCTACTTGAAAAAAATTAATAATGAGGTCATCGGCGGCACGTTTTTGTTCAGAAGTGGATAAGCTTTTTCTCATTTCCCGCATCTTCTTGCGGATGTCAATACGTTGCTGATTAAACTGATTCGCACTCATAGCTTAAAAAGTCAGTAATTCGGGGTAGATGAAAGCCAACGCGAGCACACCAAGCAGAAGCACAATCAGCGCGATTAAGGTAAATAAAGGCCAACGTTTGCGACTTGGCTGAGGCGCCAGCTCGAGCTCCTCGTCGAGGCTGAGATCAACGGCAAAATCATCATTCACTTCATTGCTAGAATTTTGCTGCAGCTGATCATTGAGGCGGTTATCCATATCATCAAGGCGTTCCTCAAGGCGAATAAGGCTACTGGTAATATAATCAAGGGCCGCCAAAATTTGCTCGTCTCTAGCCGCGGCCGGTGCCGTATTCGCGGTCTCATTGGCCGTACTTTGCATGCTTTGCAGTCGTGTACGAATGCCTAGCGAAGCCAACACCTTAGCTTGTTTTAATGCTTTGGCTTTATCACTGGGAGCAAAAATACTACGCCCAGTAAAAAACGCTTGCGCCTGCTTGGGTGACAGTTTGAGTTTCTGCTGCAACGCATGTGCGACTTCGGTTTGCTCAAGGCCCTCATCGAGGCTGGCGAATACTAACCTATATTGTTCACTCATAGATATCCTGCTGTGCTGATACAGCTACAACGATTGTGTAGTTGTGAGTATAAATCCTTTTTTTTAAAAAGAAAAAGCCCACCATTGGGTGGGCTTTAATAGATACAGTAAGTACCCGGCTTAGTATTTAGCCGCTGCTCCTTGTTCTGGCAGAGCGTTCAAAATAAACTCGCGCAAATCATTGTTTGAGCTTTCTAAATCAGCTCGGCGTAAATACATCATATGGCCACTGCGGTAACCTTTAAAGCTCAAGCGCTCTTTCATTTTACCGCTTGGGTCTAACTGCCACATCGTGTACTTGGCATCAAAATAGTTGGTCGCACCATCGTAGTAGCCTGATTGGATTAGCACATTGAGGTAGGGGTTTTGTGCCATCGCCAAGCGTAGGTTTTCACCAGTGTTGTTATTGCTACGATCCCAAGGGTGCACCGAGCCAAACATGTTGTATTTCACATCGGTTTTGTAATTTAGCTCTTCACTAAGGTAGTAGTTGATAGCGGGTGTGAACGAGTGCAACCAAGAAGTCAGTTCCGCCCAGTAATCTGGACGCTCGCCAGTATCACGCTTATCAATACCCAAATAACGCGAGTCCAAACGTCCTACTGTTTGCCCGCGCTCACGCAATAGCTCTTTCCAAAAAGACATGGTGGGCACATCGAGGTTGTTGCGCTCAATATAGGTTTCAGAGACGCCTGCATAGCGGGCCATTTGTGCAACGATGCGACGTTTTTCATCGTCAGAGATAAAGCCCCCTTTGGCCAATGCTGGGATCAGCTCATTGACAGTGAAAGTTTCTACTTCGCTTAAAAACGGCTCGAGGTCCATGTTTTGGTACTGCTCATCTAGCGCCTTATGATACCACGCTGTGGCAGCGAAGTAAGGCAGGCGATTAGCGGCTTCCACCGGGCCTTCACGTTTGATACCGATCTCAGTGGGCGACACCAGCACCACACCGTTGAGGTACATCCATTGGCTGTTTTGTAATTCTAACGCCAAACCGGACACCCGGGTCGTGCCATAGCTTTCACCAATTAGGAATTTGGGCGAGCGCCAGCGATTATGACGGTGTACAAAGGTATTGAGCCACTCAGCTAAATATTGAATATCGGCGTTAACGCCAAAGAACATGTCCTTTTGCTTGTCGCGGCTAGGCATTTTGCCATCAGCGTCCGGCAGTACGCGAGAGTACCCGGTATTGACTGGGTTCACATAGACAATATCCGCTACATCTAGCACCGAGTAGGGGTTTTCTTTAACACCGTAGGGTTGGACTGGGTAACCCTCGTCATCAATTTTTAATACCTTGGGACCGGTATAAGCTAGGTGCATCCAAACCGATGCCGAGCCAGGCCCACCATTGAATGAAATAAGCAGCGGACGCTGGGTGTCATCATCAACACCATCACGCTTATAGTAGGTGTAGTGCAGTGTGGCCACAGCATGGCCTTGGTCGTCCCACACCGGCTGTGTGCCCGTCTCGGCGGTGTACGATAAGCGATCGCCATTGATGCGCGCTTTGTGCTCGGTAATAACTTTACTATCGATATCAATTTGGCGGCTGTGCTGCGAGGCGTCGTGCTGATCGACCTCGGCAATAGCCAGTGGCGAAAGTGCCACTGCAAGAGTTAGGCTCAATGCCTTTAATTGTGTTGCGAACATGATTCACCCTTAGTTCCTGTAGTTTTCTCCATTAAAGGAGTTCAAAGTGACAAGTACAAGTTAATGCGACAAGTGGGGAGCAATCACTGTGGCAATACGGGCACTAAAATCACTATCAATGGTCAGCCCCATCGGCGCCAGTCGAGTATCACGCAATTGACAATCTTTGGGCCGTGGTGCAGCGTTGCTATCCACACTGGCAGCACTGAGACTGTTGGGGTCAATATGTAATAGCGGTGCCATGGCTTGGGCCATTGCCAGCTTAGTGAGCTTTTCGCTGGCACTGATATGGAATATACCGCTTAGGTCGTTGTTCATCATGTGCAGCGTATTACTGAGCACATCAGCAATATCGTTAACATCCGTTGGCAAGCGCTGCGCCTCATCATCAAACTGCCGTTGTCCGGCTTTTAGTTGTGCCGCAATGGTGGTCACAGCCGATTCTTTTAAGTGAGAAACTTCACCGTAAAGTACCGGGATACGAACGATGGCTGCGTCGGGGTAGTTTGCTTGTAATAGTGTTTCACTGCGCGCTTTGGATTCACCATAGAGGTTCAGTGGGTTGACGGCAGCGCCTTCTTCATAGGGCGGGTGCTGGCCATCAAATACGTAATCAGTACTAATAAAGATGAGTCGACATTGGTACTCGGTGCATAACTGGGCGATATGTTCGGTAACCTCGCAGTTCAGTTGTATGCTACGTTGCGGGTCGGTATCAAATTGGTCTGGGTTGCGCTCAGCGGCTGCATGAATAAACACCTCGGGGCGATGCTTTGAAAAAAGCGCGGACAATGCCTCGGCATCGGTCAGGTCGACTTTAACAAGTGGTGGCTGAGCACGGGAAAAACCTAATCCAATCACTTGGTGATGTGGCGCAAGACGCTGATAAAGCGCACGGCCGAGTAACCCGGTTGCGCCGGATAGCATGATAGTAGACATAATAAAAACGAAGGTCATCTATTGGTGGAACTCACCCTAGCGGCACAAGTTTATAAAGTCAAAGATGTCCTTTAATGTCAAAGTGTGGTTAAATTTGGTCCGCTTAATGAAAGATATTCACCTTGGAGTTGGCGATGGCCCGAGTATTGATTGTTGAAGATAGTAAAGTTGTGCAGCAAGTATTGCGCCATTTGCTAACGCAAAAATTTGCCCGTGAATTTATTAAGCACGTTGATTTTGCTTGGGATTATGAGCAAGCCCAAGAGCTACTTGAGCAGCACACATATGATTTGGCATTGGTTGACATGACCTTGCCAGACTGTGCCAGTGGCGATGCTGCACGCCTTACGATTGAACATAATGTCGCTTCAGTCATTCTAACCTCGAGTATGGACGAGTCTCAGCGTCAACAGATGCTGGAGCTCGGCGTGGTTGATTATGTTATTAAAGATAACCGTGACTCCTACCTTTATGCCGTGCGTCTATTAACGCAGCTACTGCGTAATAAAGGTCTACCAGTGCTGGTGGCTGATGATTCGCAATTAAGCCGACAAGTACTTAAGCAGTTACTACAGCGTCAGCTTTATCATGTTATTGAGGCTGAAGACGGTGAACAAGCGCTGGCGATATTGCGTGAAGACACCAGTATCAAGCTGCTGCTATGTGATTATGCTATGCCGAAAATGGACGGCTTCGAATTAGTACGAGCGGTACGTAACCACCGAGGCCGTGATGATCTGGCCATTATTGGTATTTCCGGGGCGGGCAACAATGGTTTATCGGCTAAGTTTATCAAATACGGCGCCAATGACTTTTTGACCAAGCCGTTCATGAATGAAGAATTTCATTGTCGCGTGCTGCAAACGGTAGAGCAGCTGCATTTAATCGAACAAATTAAAGCCACGGCAGAGCGTGATTACCTCACCGGCATGTTTAATCGTCGCTATTTACAAGAGCATGGTCGGCGCTTATTTGCAAAAGATAAACACGCTGTCACGGTGGCGCTTATCGACGCCGATAACTTCAAACAGATCAACGACCAGTATGGTCACCAAGCCGGAGACAGCGCGCTTCGACAGCTTGCCCAGCGACTACAGCAGCACCTTGATGAGCACATTGTTGCGCGTTTTGGTGGCGAAGAGTTCGCCGTGTTGGCACATTGCCACGACAGTGCGCAATTGCAGCAGCAGCTGGAAAATGTAAACGACTCGCTGCGCGATGAGCCAATTGAACTAGCCGATAGCACGCATACACTGAGTGTTAGCATTGGCTTAGCAGCGATGAATCATCATGACTTCGATGCCTGCTTAAGTGCTGCTGATAAAGCCCTTTATCGCGCCAAGGCGCAAGGTAAATGTCAGCTGGTGTGTGAATAACATCATCGCTGTGATGAGTTAACGCACAACTTTGGTCAGAGCGACTGATAAGCGCACCACAATGGTGCGTTTTTTTATGCCTAGATAAGTTAATACACTGTTAAATAAAGGGAATTTAAACTGGCATAAAGGTTGGATTGGTCCTTAGACAATAATAATGAATATTGCCTAAGGGGGCCGTATGAAAATGATCAGCGCCATCATCAAGCCATTCAAACTTGATGAAGTACGCGAAGCCTTGGCTGAGCTGGGTATAGAGGGGATGACTGTGGTTGATGTTAAAGGCTTTGGCCGGCAACGCGGACACACCGAACTCTATCGCGGCGCCGAATACCAGGTGGACTTTATTCCCAAAATTAAAATCGAAATCGCAACCTTAAGCGACAACGTCGACAGAGTGGTTGAACTCATTACCCAGGTGGCCTCCACTGGCAAAATTGGCGACGGTAAGATTTTCGTTTATGACCTTGACCAAATTGTGCGCATCCGTACGGGTGAGCTCGACGAAGAAGCGATTTAAGGGGAGCCATCATGGAAAATACGGTTGTAGAATTACAGTTTTCACTCAATACCTTTTACTTTTTAATCTCCGGGGTGCTGGTGATGTGGATGGCAGCAGGCTTTGCTATGCTCGAAGCAGGGCTCGTGCGCTCTAAAAACACCACCGAGATTTTAACGAAAAACATCGCTTTGTATGCTATCGCTTGCACCATGTACTTGCTGATTGGGTATAACATCATGTACGTGGATAACGCTGAGGGCGGCTTTATACCTAGCTTTGGAGCCTTGATAGGTACCCAAGCCAGTGATGCCGATCATGCGCTAGAGTCTGACTTTTTCTTCCAAGTTGTCTTTGTTGCCACCGCCATGTCGATTGTCTCTGGCGCTGTCGCAGAGCGTATGAAGCTGTGGGCGTTCTTAATCTTCTGTGTTGCTCTCACTGGGGTGCTATACCCACTTGAAGGCTACTGGACATGGGGTGGAGGCTTTTTATCGGAAATGGGCTTTATTGATTTTGCCGGCTCAGGCATTGTGCACGGCGCGGGTGCATCAGCAGCGTTGGCCGGTGTGTTACTGCTCGGTGCGCGCCGAGGTAAATACGGTAAAAACGGTGAAATTTACCCCATTCCTGGTTCTAACTTGCCACTGGCAACACTGGGCACCTTTATTTTGTGGATGGGCTGGTTTGGTTTCAATGGCGGCTCCCAGTTATTTATTAGCGATGCTGAGAATGCCACCGCAGTGGGTAAAATCATGCTCAACACCAATGCTGCCGCAGCAGCCGGTGCCGTGGCTTCCTTACTTGTGTGTAAAACTTATTGGGGTAAAGCCGATTTAACGATGGTATTAAATGGTGCTCTTGCTGGGCTAGTGGTGATCACCGCCGAGCCGGCGTCACCTTCACCCTTGTTGGCTATTTTGCTTGGCGCGATAGGGGGCATTGCCGTTGTCTTCAGCATTGTCGCTTTGGATAAGGCGCGTATTGATGACCCGGTGGGTGCTATCTCGGTGCATGGGGTGTGCGGTGCTATTGGCTTAATGTTAGTGCCCTTGTCTAATGCTGACGCCAGCTATGTTACACAGTTAATTGGTTTATTGTGTATCTTTGGCTTTATGTTCGTAGCGTCATTTATTGTTTGGGCGATTTTGAAGAAAACCATCGGCATCCGTGTCGGCGAGGAAGAAGAGCTCAACGGTATGGACCAGCACGATTGCGGTATTGATGCTTATCCAGAGTTCGTGTCTGTACGTTCCAGTTAAGCTCACCCGTTCCCATAGAACGCCAGCCTCAGAGCTGGCGTTTTTTATGCTTATTTGCTGCTGCATAAGTCAGTCACAGTTAAGTTTTACCACGCTAGAGTTCACTCGCACCCTGCTTGGCATGCTCGTGGGCGGTTAATTTCAATCACGAGTGTGCTAAGCTTCCCAACAATTTCACCCTAGCTAGCATTTGCACATACATGGCGTCGAAAAAATCTCCCAGCAAAAAGAAGTCTAATTCCAAAAAAGCAGCCTCTAAGCAGTCATCATCAACCTTTAAGCGGGTTATGAAGCGGTTATTTTCCATTGCCTGGAAGCTGGCTTTAGTCACATTCATTAGTGTGGCTTTGTACATGATTTATCTTGATGCCAAGGTAACCAGGCAGTTTGAGGGTAATAAGTGGCAGTTACCTGCGCAGGTGTACGCGCGGGCAATGAACTTTTATCCTGGGCAATACCTATCTCTTGAGGAGGTAGAGTGGGAGCTGCAACGCCTAAACTACACGCAAGTGACTAAGCTTGCTCATACAGGGCAATACGAACAAAGTCGAACTCGATTACGCATTTATCGTCGTGCTTTTGAGTTTGCCGATGGTGCAGAGCAAGCACATATTATTGAGCTGCGTTTCAAAGGTGACCGCTTAGCCAGCGTACAAAATAATATTGGCCAGCGCTTAGAGCGTGCGCGACTGGAGCCGGTGCAAATTGCTCGTATCGGCAATGACAAAACCCAAGACCGAGAATTTTTGCCCCTAGATAAGTTCCCACCATTATTAAAAGAGACCTTGTTGGTGGTGGAGGATCAGGACTTTTATCAGCATCACGGTGTCTCGCTTTGGTCAATTATGCGCGCTTTGTATGCCAATATTCGAGCTGGGCGCACGGTACAAGGCGGCAGTACGTTAACACAGCAGCTTGCGAAGAACTTTTACTTATCGCGAGAGCGCACTTTAGTTCGCAAGATCAACGAGGCGTTAATCGCGCTGATCTTGGATTATCGCTATTCCAAAGATGCCATACTCGAGGCCTACCTTAATGAGGTTTACCTAGGTCAGTCATACACTAAAGGCGTGCATGGTATGGGGCTGGCATCGGAGTTTTACTTTTCCAAGCCCGTTGATGAGCTGGAGTTTGACCAAATTGCGCTACTGGTCGCCTTAGTGAAGGGGCCGTCGTATTATAACCCGCGACGTTATGAAGAGCGCGCCATGGAGCGACGCGACCTTGTACTGCGGTTAATGGCCGAAAATGGTTTGCTAACAACCAACGAATATCGTCGGGCCCTAAAACGGCCTCTGGATATCGTCGCGATGCGCCGTGATATCAATAAAACCTACCCAGGCTATTTAGAGCTGGTTAATCGTGAGCTCAAAGAGTTACTTCCCAATAAAGCCACATTGGATGCTGGAGTGCGGGTATTTACATACCTTGATTTACAAAAGCAAGAAGCGATGGAAGCGTCAATTGAAAAGTCGCTCCCCTATTTAGAACGGCGCCCGAAAACACAGCAGTTGGAAGCGGCGATGCTGTCAGTTAATCGTGAAGTAGGGGGCGTATCTGCCTTGGTTGCTGGACGCGATGTCCGTTATTCCGGTTTTAACCGGGTACTGGATACTAAGCGCAATATCGGCTCTTTGGTGAAACCTGCGGTGTATTTAACAGCCTTGCAGTTACCGCAATATAACTTAGGGACTTTGTTGGATGACAGACCACTGGAGGTGACTGACGAGCAGGGTGAGGTTTGGCAACCTGACAACTTCGATCATCAACACCGAGGGATGTTGCCTTTATACCGTGCCTTTAGCCAAAGTATTAATATTCCAGCGGTCAATTTGGGGCTAGACGTGGGTGTCGACAAGGTTGCCAATACTTTACAGGGGTTGGGTGTGCAGTCGCGTATCAATCAATATCCATCGCTGCTGTTGGGGGCATTGGAGTTGTCGAGCTTTGAAGTGGCGCAAATGTACACCACATTGGCGAATGATGGCGCTTATGGCCAGCTAAGTAGTATTTCGGCATTGACTGATAACAGTGGCCGGGTGCTGTATCGCCATCAGTTTTCCCCGCAGCAACGTTTTGCTAAAGATGCGATGTACATGACCAAATATGGTATGAAACGGGTGACTAAAGATGGCACGGGTAAGCGTTTAAATAAACACTTCCCAACGATTCAATTGGCTGGCAAAACAGGCACCAGTAACAACTTACGTGATAGCTGGTACGCTGGGTTTGACCAAAGTACCGTCACTGTTGCTTGGGTGGGCCGAGATGACAACCAAAGTACCGGATTAACCGGTTCGGTGGGGGCATTGGAACTCTATATTCGTTATCTGCGTCAGCTCAACCCTCAATCTATCGCTGATACTCGTCCTGAAGGTATTCGTTGGGCTTTCGTTAACGAGGCCACCGGTGAGCAAGCGCCTCCTGGTTGTGGCAAGGTTATCCAGCTCCCAGTGCGCGAGCGCGAGTTTAATCCACGCCCTCCGTGTCGGCAGTAACAGCCGTTAATCGATATGCATTAAAAAGCCGCCTCAAGGGCGGCTTTTTGTCAGCTAATGAGCCATGGGTTTATGGCTTCACCGCCTTATAGCTTTGCAAATGCACGCTCAGCGGCGGCAATCGTTGCTGCTATTTGCTCATCGCCATGAGCGGCGCATACAAACCCAGCCTCAAACGCTGATGGAGCGAGGTACACCCCCTCTTCTAGCATTAGGTGGAAAAAGCGCTTAAAACGCTCAAGGTCACATTCGGTAGCTTGCTGGTAGCTGCTTACCTGCTCGGCGTCGGTAAAGAAAAAGCCAAACATACCGCCTGCATAGTTAGTTGTTAGGGCGATCCCTGCTTTGTCAGCGGCCGCTTGGAAACCGCTACACAGCGCTTTACTCTTCGCTTCCAGCTGCTCATGTAAACCTGGCTCGCTGAGCAGCTGCAAGGCTTTTAAGCCAGCTGCCATGGCGATAGGGTTCCCAGAGAGAGTACCGGCTTGATAAACAGGCCCAACTGGCGCGATATAGTCCATGATTGCTTGTTTACCGCCAAAAGCGCCCACCGGCATGCCGCCGCCGATCACTTTACCTAAACAGGTCAGGTCAGGGGTAATGTTGTAATAAGCTTGAGCACCGCCTAGTGCAACGCGAAAGCCGGTCATTACTTCATCGAAGATCAGTACGCTGCCGTGTTCATCGCAAATTTCACGCAGGCCCTCTAAAAAGCCAGGTTGCGGTGGAATGCAATTCATATTGCCAGCCACCGGCTCGATAATAATACAGGCGATGTCTTGTGGATACTCGGCAAAAATAGCCTTCACTTCGTCAAGGTTATTGAACGACACAGTGAGGGTGTGTTTGGCAAAATCTCCTGGGATCCCTGGCGAGTTTGGCACACCCATGGTTAATGCCCCAGAGCCTGCTTTAACCAGCAGAGAGTCGGCGTGGCCGTGATAGCAGCCTTCAAATTTTAGAATCTTATCGCGACCGGTGTAACCACGCGCCAAGCGAATCGCGCTCATGGTGGCTTCTGTACCAGAGTTAACCATGCGCACCGAATCAATGGAAGGCACTAATTCTTTTACCTTCTCAGCCATATCAATTTCGGCTTCGGTAGGTGCGCCATAGCTCAAGCCGCGCTCTACCGCTTGATGTACTGCTTGTTTAATTTCAGGGTGGTTGTGGCCTAAAATCATTGGTCCCCAAGAGCCCACATAATCGATGTATTTTTTGCCATCGGCATCATAGGTGTATGCACCTTCGGCATGAGTGATAAACAATGGCGTACCACCTACACCATTGAAAGCACGTACGGGAGAGTTAACGCCACCGGGAATAGAGGCTTGGGCGCGGGAATATAAGTCTTGGCTTTTGCTCATAATGCTTCCTATAAATTCGGGTCAGTTGACCTTTTAAGTGTGTAGCAGCTCACTTGGCATGTTTACGAATCTGAGCCTGTGTAAGTTTAACAGCGTATCCAGACGGGGCAGGGCCCCTTAGCGATATGCATACACGTCGGTTTTAGTCTTCACGTTTACGGCTGAACCACGGTACTGTGGTTTCATACTTTTCTACTTGGTTTTCGACCCCAAGGGTTAATGCAAATAACGCCATACGAATTAACACACCATTTTGAACTTGGCGGAAAATCGCTAAATTATCATTGGCATTTAAATCATTATCTAATTCATTGGCATCGCTGCGACTATCACGTGGCAACGGGTGCATCAGCACTGAACTGGGCTTGCAATGGGCGTTGTAGATGGACTGGGAAATACGAAAACCACCACGGTATTTATTGGCTTCTTCTTGGCTTGGAAAGCGCTCTTCTTGAATGCGAGTTTGGTAGACGATATCAGCGGCCAGATTACCTTCCATTTTATCGGCGAGGACAATGTGGTGGCCGGCATCGCTGACACTGTCTAGAATGGTTTGTGGCATTTGCAAGCCATCCGGGGCAACCATGGTAAAGCGCACGTCTTTATAATGACATAGCAACTTGGATAACGAATGCACGGTACGGCCATATTTTAGGTCGCCGACCAGAGCGATATGCATGCCATCAATTTTTTGGCCAAAGCGGTTTAACTCGCGGTCGATGGTTAACAAGTCGAGTAGTGCTTGAGTGGGATGCTCGTTGGGGCCATCACCGCCATTAAGTACAGGGACACTACAGCCGGTGGCAAACTCGGCCACGGAGCCGGCATCGGGGTGGCGCATAGCGACAGCATCGGCATAAGCAGAAATGACGCGTGCGGTATCGTAGAGGGATTCCCCTTTGGCCAAAGCGGAGCTTTGCATGCCTGTTGTCTCGCGCACTAATCCGCCTAGCAAGTTAAAGGCGGTGCCAAAGCTGACCCGTGTACGGGTGCTAGGCTCAAAAAATAGATTCGCAAGAATCGCCCCTTCGAGCACTTTTGTGCGTTTTTGTTTTTTGGCATAAGGTTCCATCCGTTTAGCCACTGCAAATATATGCTCGATACTTTCTCTATCAAGTTGATTTACAGACAGAATGTTTTCACCTAAGAAGCGTAGCATGGAGGTCTTCCCAAACATTAAAGTGAGACAGTATGAGGGTACGTTGGGGTTAACACCGCCATCGAGTGTAAGCCGCAAGTACGCCACCGCGTTTGGAGGCGCACTATAGCAGATTTTTTCTAATTTTTAGAGTGCCGGCTTTAATACTGCCAAAAAGATGATTACCAGCAGTACTAACACGGGAAGTTCATTGAAAATACGATAAAACCGGTCACTACGGGTATTTCTATCGTGTTTAAAATCACTTAATAGCTTAAAACAGTAGCCATGATAGGCGTACAAAATAAGCACTAAAGTGAGTTTGTAGTGCAGCCACATGCTAGCGCGAAACCACTCGCGGCCATACTCGACGATCATCAGTACCCCAAACACCGCAGTTAAAATCGCAAACGGGGTAACGAACAGGAGTAACCGGCGCTCCATAACTTTTAGCATAGAGCTGCATGATTTCTCTTCGTTGAGCGCGTGATAAACAAACAAGCGTGGTAAATAAAAAATACCAGCGAACCAGGCAACCATGAAAAATAGGTGTAGAGCTTTATATACCAAAATCAGTGACATTGTACTTCCCAGTTAGAGTAAGGCATTACGAATAGTGAGAATGTGGCGGATTTGATCCCAGCGCATAATTCCCAGAATTTCTTTATGATCGTGCATATCATACACATACACGGCGCCGCTACGCTTGTCTTTGAGCACATCGAAGGCATCTGATAGGGTGGCCTGTGAGCTCACCCCTTCGAGCGTAACGTAGCGGATATTGATATTTTCCTCAGACATTAAATTAAGATCATATTCCGCGAGTCGGTAGCCATTTTCTTCATCATAAACAATCAGCGGCGTTTGTCCGTCGAGATTATCCAAAGACTCTTTGATTTGCTCTTTGTCCTCGGCGTATAGCAGCTTAAAGTCCTCATTCATCTCTGCCATGATACCGACTTTTTGCAGTGCCTCCGTGGCTGGAGATACTTGGTAGGTTAGCCCCTGAAAGTCGAGTTGCTGTAGGAAAATAGAGCGGTTGCCAAACACTTGTAAGGCGGTGACGTAAGCGGTCACAATCACTAACATTGCTGGAACAATAATTTGCGGACTGGAAGTGAGCTCCATCACCGCTGTCAGCGACGCCAGTGGCGCATGCAGAGTCGCGGCAAGTAATCCGGCCATGCCCAATACGCCATAAGTGCCAGCAACGTCGGTGCCCGGGGCAACAAGGTGGGCGAAAAATGACATTAAGGTGCCCATAATAACTCCCAAACCAATAACCGGGCCAATCAGGCCGCCAGGTATACCTAAACCGATGGCAAACAATGTCGCCAGTAGTTTAGCGATTAATATGGTCAGCAGCAGTTGTACATTATCCGGTGAATGAGTAGCGATAGTAATGGCGCTCATTCCCGAGCCCATTGCTTGCGGCACTAGGTAACCGATACCACCGGCAATAATGCCAGCAATAATCAATCGTGGCAGCATTGATAAGGGTTTAAAGGTGCGAATAATGAGCATCAGGTTTTTGTTAAAGGCATAGGCGATGGCGCCTAAGGTCATGCCGCAAATGACTAAGTAGGGATAATGCCAAAAGCTCAGTGGAGTAACGCTGATGAGCGCTAACTCTATGTCATCACCAAAAACAAACTGAGTGGCTAAAGCCCCGGTAACGGCGGCGAGCATAATAGGAACAAAGATATGCACTTTGTATTCACGTAGCACCACTTCCATAACGAAAATTACCGCTGCCAAAGGGGTGTTAAAGGAGGCTGCAATCCCTGCGGCTACGCCACAACCGCTGAGTGTCCGCATGGCGTTATAGGGCAGATGGAGCTGGTTTGCAAGCATGCTTGCGCCTGTTGCGCCCATATGAACGGAGGGGCCTTCACGACCTACCGAGAAACCACTAATCAATGCTAGAGCACCGCCAAAAAACTGGTTTACTGTGTTATAAAAAGGCATTTGTCCGTAGTGCATTTTCATACGGTGAATAACGAAGGGAATACCAAGGCGATAGTGCTTAAAGCCAGTAAGGTAGGCAAACAGTGCGATAATACAGGCTGCGCCAACAGGCAGTAAAAACCGTTCTAATGCCGATAAGGTGGTAAAGTCATCAAAATTCTCTAGAAAGATGTTTTGTACTAACACAATAGTCAAACGAAATAGAATAATTAATCCCGCTGCAATCAAACCTGCGGCAATACCGAGAAGGCAAAGCTGGATTGAGGTTTTAGGGCGAGCAAGGCGTCGTCTTAGCGCCTCTAGTTGCATACCTATTCCTTTGTTCTTAATGACTATGAAGTGCGCTTAAGTCTACCAAAGGTTTATATATAAATCCTTGTTTAACGTCACACTTTGTCAGAGCAATGGTTGCAGGCTGCACTGGTGTCGCACTTAAGTCATGTTATGATGCTTTCGCGCGGCAATACTTGATTAACTTAGTCGGGTATTAGATAATTCGCAGTAAATGAGCAGTGAGAGAAATAGTATGTCCGAGCAATTACCAATTAAATTCAGTGATGCCGCTGCTGCGCGTGTAAAGCAGCTTATTGAAGAGGAAGAGAATCCTTCATTGATGCTGCGCGTTTATGTCACTGGTGGCGGCTGTTCAGGCTTTCAGTATGGCTTCACGTTTGCGGAGCAGGCCAATCCAGGCGACATGCAGATAGAAAAAAATGGTGTCACCTTAGTGGTCGACCCAATGAGTATTCAATACCTAGTTGACGGTGAAGTCGATTATACCGAAGGGCTTGAAGGGTCACGCTTTTTTGTGAATAACCCGAATGCCACTACAACCTGTGGCTGTGGCGCTAGCTTTAGCGTGTAAGCATTAGGTTGAATCAGAAATTGAAAAAATGCCGCATTCGCGGCTTTTTTTTGGTTGAACGTTATTCTAGTGGTGTATTGGTAACAAATAGCATCAAGGTGAAGAAACCTAAAACTAAGGTGGAGAAAGCAACAATATACACAAACCCTTTACGACCTTGTTTTAGCGGTATTCGGTTGTAATGGAGAAAAAGCCACCACAACAAACACAAAAGAATTGGCAAGATAAAGAGCAATCTGAGCATTTTTTCCCCTAAATTCCCTGTTTTCCTTCATATTAGCTTATAAGTACCTAACGCTAAAGGTAAAAATAAACTATCGATTTTATGAGTGAAATTAATTAATATCTTGTTAAACTCAGGTGCGTGATCTATTGCGAAAATTGCAGTGAAAATTCTCGCGCCGGAATTAGGTAAATTTTTGTATATAAACTATACCTAAAATAGGACATGTGGTTTAATACCGCGTGAATGAGACGGGCAAATTTCATTCAATCCTATTTATCAACCTTGATATGTATAGCAATTCATCTAGTAGGAGATGTAATTATGATGGGTAAAACTGTTTCTTCCGAAGAAAACGGAAGACTAACAAAGTGGCTAAAAGATAAACGCCATGAAAAAGGCCACACTATGCGCAGCTTGGCTCAAGTTTTGGGCACGCCGCACTCTTTTATCGGTAAAATAGAAAACCAAGAACGTCGTTTAGATGTTATTGAGTTCATGCGTTATTGCGACGCCCTTGAAGTTGACCCTTATGAAGGTCTGTCACTACTTCAAGAACAAGCGTAATACCGATAAACCAGAGCCCAGGAAGGGCTCTAGGTTCTTCTTCCTATACCCTACCAATTATTCTTTAACCTTCGCTGAACGTGCATGATACTGTTGTTCAAGCTGGTATAACCGTTTTCTGATTAGATATAAAAATAGTAGTGATGGCAGCACCATAAGTGCAGTCAGTATAAAGAACGTGGACCAGTCGCCGTGAAGCCAATCATCAACCACCACACCACTGTATCCAGAGAGCAAAGTGCGCCCCAGGTTGCCCAATGAAGCCAGCAGCGCGTAGTGCGTAGCGCTGAAAGCGCGATCGCACAGCATGGAAATAAACGCAACCATAGCAACCAGTGACCAAGCTTGAGTAAAACCGTCTAAAATGATGGCCAACGCATATAAATGCAGCTTAGGACCAGCAACGGCTATCCAAGAAAACATTAAATTCGATGCGGCCATTGCCACGCCACTGATAAATAGCCCTTTTACAATACCAAAGCGGGCATTGAATAAACTCCCTAGGAACGCGAAAATAATCGTTAGTACTGCCGTACCTAGTTTCGAAAAGGTGGCGATATCGGAATTGCTAAAGCCCACTTCTTTGTAGAAAACGATGGACATTCGCGCTAAAAATGCCTCTCCAATTTTGAATAAGAAAATAAACGCTAGCAGAGCAATAGCGGTTTTCACGCCATTTTTAGCAAAAAAGCTGCGTAGCGGCTCGATGATGGTGACTCCTAACCAAGCCAAGGTTTTTTTCAATACTAACGGAAGAGCGTTAGAATGTTGTTGTAACTTTTGCTGATACTGATGTTCCAACTGTTCATGAATATGCTCACGGTTTGACAGTGGTTCGTTAGCAACAAACACATAGGCAATGAGAGCGGCAACTATTAGCGCCAATGCGAGGTAGACATCTGGCCATTCAATGCCGGGGATATCAGCGGCGAAAAAAGGCATGGCACCGAGTAGAGCATAACCTGTCCACCAACCACAGGTTGCCATTGCCGCCGCCGCCGACATCTTTTCACTTTCATTTTCATCCAAAATATCAATACGATAAGCATCAATTGCAATATCTTGAGTGGCAGAAGCAGTGGCAATTACCAGGGCAAGCAGCGCCACTAGATACAGCTGTGCGCCTATATCAACAAAAGCCATAGCCAGCGTGCCCAGCAATATCACGCACTGACAGCAAAGCAACCAGCTTCGGCGTTGCCCAAGCCAGGCAGTCACATAAGGAATTTTGACCCGATCAACCAAAGGTGACCACAGGAAGTTAATAGAGTAGGCACCAAATACCATGCCAAATAAGCCAATCATACTGCGGCTTAAGCCCTCATCTTTAAGCCACGCACTCATCACCGAGCCGATCAACACCCAAGGAAAGCCGCTACTGATGCCAAAAATAAAAATAGTGAGTAAGCGGCGATCACGAAAGTAATTGATAAACGTCTGAAGTGATACGGGGTTATGGCTCATGATGACGGCTTACTTGAGATTTTGGGAGGATAAGGGCGGTGACGACCGCCCACAGCTGAAAACTAATAAGGTTGCGCTTCAAGTACTTTAATATTGAAAATGATAACCGGTTGTTTAGGAACGTAGGAATAGCCTATTTTCTCTTGGTAGTCGGTCTCGACACGCATGATTTTATCTAAAGTTTCAAACCCCTCTACGACGGAGCCAAACACCGCAAAACCCCAATCACTGCCTGGATTTAGGTGGTCATTATTATCCATGTTGAAGAAAAACTGACGCGTTGCAGAATGCGGCTTGCGGTCTTGGTAAGCCATGGCAATGGTATACATATCGTTTTCCAGGCCGCTGCCGCTTTCATTAAAAATAGGGTCATTCTCATGCAGACCGTCATAATTCTTGTCGTAGCCACCCCCTTGGATGACAAAGTCGCGGTCGTTTTCTTCGTCGCGTTCAACCCGATGAAACACCGACCCTTTATAACTGCCGTCTTGTACGTATGTCAGAAAATTATTGACCGTAATTGGTGCTCGTGAGCGGTCTAGCTCAACAACAATCTTTCCTTCACTGGTGGCGAATTCTACTCGTGGGAAGAGGTTGTCCTTTTGCACAAATTGACCTTGTACAGCCGCGAGTGTGGGCAAGCTGATAAAGAAAGTAAGGAATACGGCGGTAAGTGTGCCAAGAAAACGAGTGTTCATGATGCTCCCTTTTGCATGTAATTGTTCAGTTCAGGGTCGTTCATTATACGAATTACCAGTTGCTCAATCTGCTTATTAAGCTGCGCTTCTACTTTGGCTTGATCATAACCAAATGGGCCGCTGAACTGGCTTTGGCCATTATACATTTTATTGAATTGACTACCATTACGCTGCACGAACACTTGTAGGGCAATCTTCGCAGTGCTGTTATGATCGACGGTGTTTTGTTCAACATGAGCGTGTAAATCATGAATAGCAATACGGATATGGGTGGCTCCCATGGCGCTGACCTGAGCCCCATTGCGTTGTAAACCTTGCTCAAACACCCGCGTTAGTTTGCTATTAAGCCCTTGAGTGAGCTGCTGTTGTGAATGCTCGCCATCGCTCACTATCACCGTGGCTTTATTAGCACGCTGGTCATTCACTTGCAGTGATACTGTTTGATTAAATTGATGATATTGACCGCCTTGGTATTGTGGGTCAAGAATAGCCTCGGCTGCGCGGTTAGCGCACCCGCTCACAGTAACCAGTGCGGCGCTCAAGAGAAAAAGACGAATAACTGTGTTGCTCATGATCCTACCTATTTTTTTGCACTTAACACGACGAACTTTTTATTCGAACCCAGCAGCTTATGACCACCGAATAAACGGTTAAGTTTCTCATGGTATTGTAAATGTCGGTTGCCTACGATACGAAGCTCGCCGCCGGGGCGCAATACTTTTTTCGCGTCATTAAACATTTGCCAAGCAATATGGTCGGTAATCGCGTTTTGTTGATGAAACGGCGGGTTACATAAGATCAGGTCTTGGCTGGCAGCGGCAAACCCTGTTAAACAATCTGACTGCACAAATTGGCAACGGTGCAAATCATGTTCATGGTTTTGTTCAACATTAAGTCGTGCCGAGGCCACTGCCATGCATGATTCATCAACGAAAGTAAGGTGTGCTTGTGGGCATTGAGCCAAAGTAAGTAGACCAATGACGCCATTGCCACAACCCAAATCTACAATGCGCAGCGCTTTTTTGGACTGCGGTAGGTAGTTGCTGAAAAAGCGAGCGCCAATATCCAATGAATCGCGGGAAAATACATTAGCGTGATTATGCAGGGTGTAAGGAGTGCCTTCGAGCGACCAACTCTTAGGAAAAGGGCTTTGTTGCGCTTTATTATGCATAGAGGCGGTAATAAGTCGCGCTTTTTTCACCGCCAAGGTGGTGCTTGCTGGGCCTATGTAGCGCGATACGAGATTTATTGTTGAGGTATGAACAGCTTTAGTTTTGCCCCCTAAGATCACCGGCGTGTTTGGGCTTAATGTCTGTGATAACTGGGCCAGTTGATGTTGCAGGTAGCCACTGTTTTTAGGAATTCTGCCGATGACTAAATCATAGTCGCCCAGTTTATCCATGCTGCTAAGTGCAGTGAAATTACTTTCATCTAAGGCATTTTGCGCCAGGTTATAATGCCAAGCTTGGTGGGCCACGTACGAGTCACTGAGCGCACTAATATCAAATTGATGCAAAGCGCAGGCGAGGGCACCAAAGTCGTCATTTAATATAAGCAGCTTTTTTGCACTGGGATGATGCTCTTTGACATAATCAATTAAGTACTCGTCGGCGGCATCCCACGCCTGTAGGCTACGGTTTTTTTGCTCCAGAGGAAAGCGGTGTAGGGTGTAGTGGGTGCCACCGAGTAGGGCGGATGTTATCATAACGGTCAATGTGTAACGGATAGTAGCGCTAGTTTACCACGATGGATGGGAATTCGAAGGTGTTTAACACTGATACCGGCAACCTGTTGCCCGATGAGCTACCAGCAGACATGTTTCACTATCAGCTGCAGGCGCTGAGTGCTGATAAGGCCACCCAGCTCTATCATTATTTGCGTGATAATTTGGCTTGGCAACAGCCAAGCATACACGTTTTCGGTAAATGGCATCCTATACCTCGTTTACAGGCCTATATCGGCGATCCAGAGAGCGCGTATGAATACTCAAAGCAAGTGTTTTCGCCTATGCCTTGGCCTGAACCTTTGGCGCGCATGCGGGAGCGCCTCAATAATCAGCTAGGGTGCAAATTTAATGCGGTACTGGTTAATTATTATCGCAACGGTCTCGATAGTATGGGGTGGCATGCTGACGATGAGCCTGAGCTTGGAGCGCAGCCGACCATTGCATCGTTATCCTTAGGAGCGCTGCGTAAGTTCAAGTTACGCCATAAGCACTCGCGGGTGGTGACAGATGTGCCTTTGCGTCACGGTAGTTTGCTGATCATGAAAGGCCAAAGCCAGCAACACTTCGAGCACAGTCTACCGAAGCAGCGTAAAGTGACCCAAGGGCGCATTAACTTAACGTTTCGCCACATTGACGCTTCTTTGTTATAGTAATGCTCCAGTTTACGCTGACGAGTCAGTAATTTATGTCTATGCAAACTCAGATAGAGCAAAAACTCGCTGCTGCCATTGCGTGCAAGCATTTACATGTGGAAAACGAAAGCCATATGCACGCCCGAGGTGAAGATTCTCATTTCAAAGTCACTGTGGTCAGTGAGCAATTCAGCGGCCAACGCTTATTACAGCGCCACCGCGCGATTAATGAGGTGTTGGCCGATGAGTTGCGCGAACACATTCATGCCCTTGCGATTCATGCTTACACACCTGAAGAGTTCAGTGAGCGACAGGGGCAAGCTCCGCAGTCTCCTAATTGTTTAGGTGGCTCCAAATTCGATTAAGTAAAGTCATCAGACCTGTGTAACAGACTTTAGTCGTTACACTAGCGCTAAATTTTTCGGCAACGATATGGAATTTTATCATGGTCATTAAGCCTAAAATTCGTGGTTTTATCTGCACTAACGCTCATCCTGCGGGCTGTGCAGCGCACGTACAACAACAAATAGATTACGTAAAACGCCAAGGTGATTTAGGGCAAGGCCCTAAAAACGTCCTGGTCATTGGCTCGTCAACCGGCTATGGCTTGGCCTCACGTATTGTTTCAGCCTTTGGTCATGGCGCCAAAACATTGGGCGTGTTTTTCGAAAAGCCAGGTACAGAAAAGAAAACAGGTTCTGCGGGATGGTACAACACCGCTGCTTTTCAAAATGCAGCCGATGAAGCGGGCTTGTGGGCAAAAAATATTAATGGTGACGCCTTTTCTGATGAAATCAAAGAAAAAACGATTGATGTTATTAAAAATGAATTAGGCAAGATTGATTTAGTTATCTATTCCCTTGCTTCGCCGCGTCGTACCGACCCAAAAACCGGTGAAACCTTCTCTTCGACACTCAAGCCTATCGGTGAAGGCGTGACCACCAAGAACCTCAATACTTCAAAGCGTATTATTGATGAAGTAAGCGTTGAGGCTGCCAGTGATGAAGAAATTGCCAATACCGTGAAAGTCATGGGTGGTGAAGATTGGCAGCTGTGGATTGATGCCTTAAATGAAGCGGGCGTGCTTGCCGATAACTTCAAAACCACCGCTTACACCTACATCGGTAAAGAGCTGACCTGGCCGATTTACGGTCACGCCACAATAGGCAAAGCCAAAGAAGACTTGGACCGTGCCGTTCAGGAAATCAAAGCATCTACCGCTGATATTTCCGGTGAGGCTTATGTGAGCTCTCTTAATGCTGTGGTCACGCAAGCCAGCTCGGCAATACCGATTATGCCTTTGTATATCTCTGCGCTGTTCAAAGTGATGAAAGAAGATGGCACCTATGAGGGGACTATCGAGCAAATTACCGCGTTGTTTAAAGAGAACTTGTACGGCGAAACGCCGCGCTTTGACGAAGGCGGTCATTTATTCCAAAACTACAAAGAGCTTGAAGACGATGTGCAGCAACGAGTGCAGCATATTTGGGATCAGGTGGATACCGACAGTATTGACGAGCTAACCGATTATGTTGGTTATCATCGTGAGTTTTTACACCTGTTCGGTTTTGATCTAGACGGTGTTGACTACGAAAGTGATGTTAACCCTGAGGTTGAAATCAACAATCTCGTTTAAGTATCGCTGTTTTACATAGAAAGCCAGTCAATAGACTGGCTTTTTTGTGTTTTTACAATCTCAGGCTGTGAAATTAAGACTTTGGTCTATATTGAAGTTTATTCACTAATTTTAGCTCGGATTGCTTAGATAATTTTTACTTTTTAACTCGCATAGTCGCCGTGATTGATGTTAAAATTCGGCAGATATGTGACAAGTTCACTGCGTTGCTTTGCTCACTAACCGAAATGGGTGCTCTTTTATACCGTTTGTATTAATCGTGTGGACGACTTTTGCTTGCACAAGTGCGTAAGTGCGCACCGAGCAATAAGCGAACCGCCTTTTACGCGGCCATCACTCAACTCGGCCAACTTAGCAGCGTGGTTGGTAAGATTTTAAGTTTCTTTCCGTTAATGTAATGCAAGTGCGTATGATCAACATAAAAAAAGGTCTGGATCTACCGATAGAGGGCGCACCTCAGCAAGTTATTCACGACGGTCAACCCGTCAAACGAGTAGCCGTGCTAGGTGAAGAATATATCGGCATGCGTCCTACCATGCGAGTTCGTGTGGATGACCAAGTGAAAAAAGGCCAAGTTCTTTTTGAAGACAAAAAGAATCCTGGCGTTATCTACACTGCACCGGCCGCCGGGGTAGTTAAAGAAATCAATCGTGGTGCAAAACGTGTGCTGCAATCTGTTGTGATCGAAATCGATGGCAACGAGCAGGAAACCTTTGCAAAGTTCGACCAGGGTGAGCTCGCTAACCTTGACCGCCAAAAGGTGGTTGACCAGTTAGTTAACTCAGGTCAATGGACTGCGCTTCGCACCCGCCCATTCAGCAAAGTACCCGCTGTTGATGCCAAACCTAGCTCTATCTTTGTAACAGCGATGGACACTAATCCGCTTGCAGCTGATCCAGCTGTAATTATTGCTGAGAATGCGGAAGCATTTGAAGCTGGTTTAGCGGTTGTCTCTCGTCTTACAGAAGGCAAAGTGTTTGTGTGTAAACAAGCCGGTGCTCAAGTGCCTAGCTCTTCTGTGGCTTCTGTAGAAGTTCATGAGTTTGGCGGTAAGCACCCTGCAGGTCTTGTTGGTACTCACATTCATCACCTAGATGCAGTGTCTGCATCGAAGCAGGTATGGCACTTGGGCTACCAAGATGTGATCGCTTACGGTCATCTTTTCCTAAGTGGTGAAATTTACACTCCGCGTGTGATTTCTTTAGCCGGCCCACGTGTTAAGAACCCACGTTTGGTGAAAACACAGATCGGTGCTGCTTTGGATGAGTTAGTGTCTGGTGAACTGGAAGACGGTGACAACCGTATCATTTCAGGCTCAGTACTTTCTGGTACCAATGCAACGGGTCCACATGCGTTCCTTGGCCGTTATCACACGCAAGTGTCGGTGCTGCTAGAGGGTCGTGAGAAAGAGTTGTTCGGCTGGATTGCTCCAGGCAGCAACAAGTTCTCTGTAACGCGTACCTTCTTAGGCCACTTAGCGCCAAGCCGTTTGTTCAACATGACCACATCAACCGGTGGTTCAAAACGTGCGATGGTACCAATCGGTAACTATGAGCGCGTGATGCCGCTTGATATTTTGCCTACCTTATTACTGCGCGATTTAATCTCGCGTGACCTAGATGGGGCAATTTCACTCGGCGCGTTGGAGCTAGACGAAGAAGATTTAGCGTTGTGTACCTTCGTTTGTCCAGGTAAATACGAATACGGTTCTATCCTTCGTGACTGCCTGACAACAATCGAGAAGGAAGGCTAAAATGGGCTTGAAGAAATTTTTAGAAGATATCGAACCGCATTTTGAAGCGGGTGGTAAGCATGAAAAGTGGTACGCACTGTATGAAGCAGTTGCGACTATTTTTTATACCCCTGGCTATGTCAACAAAGGCGGTACTCACGTTCGCGATAACATCGACCTAAAACGTATTATGATTTTAGTGTGGATGGCAACGTTCCCTGCCATGTTCTTTGGCATGTTTAACATTGGCCACCAAGCGGCAGAAGCGTTAGCAAACGGTTTTGCATTGGGTGATTCTTGGCAAGTAGGATTGTTCCAACTGTTAGGCGGTGAGCTCACTGCTGATTCAGGCTGGGGCGCGAAAATGTTCTACGGTGCCTGTTTCTTCCTGCCAATCTATGCCGTTACCTTTGGTGTCGGTGGCTTCTGGGAAGTGCTATTCGCGTCAATACGTAAGCACGAAGTAAACGAAGGTTTCTTCGTTACCTCTGTGCTATTTGCATTGATCCTGCCTGCAACCATTCCCCTTTGGCAAGTTGCCCTAGGTATTACCTTCGGTGTGGTTATCGCCAAAGAGGTATTCGGTGGTACAGGTCGTAACTTCTTGAACCCTGCGCTTGCTGGCCGTGCGTTCCTGTTCTTCGCCTATCCGGCGCAGATTTCAGGTGACACAGTGTGGACAGCTGTTGATGGTTTCTCTGGCGCGACTTACCTAGGCCAAGCGGCAACAGGTGCGCTTGATTATGCCAACATGGAGCTATGGTGGAATGCGTTTTACGGTTTCATTCAAGGTTCTATGGGTGAAACATCAACCCTAGCAATCTTATTAGGTGGTTTGTTCCTAATCTATGTGCGTATTGCTTCTTGGCGTATCGTGCTAGGTACCTTCTTGGGTATGGTAGTCACTGCAACGCTGCTTAACTTTATCGGTTCAGACACCAACACCGCGTTTGCAATGCCTTGGCACTGGCACTTAGTCCTTGGTGGCTTTGCGTTTGGTATGTTCTTTATGGCAACCGACCCGGTATCAGCGTCATTTACCGATAGAGGTAAGTGGGCCTATGGTGCACTGATTGGTTTTATGGTGGTGATGATCCGCGTGGTTAACCCGGCATACCCTGAAGGCATGATGCTCGCTATCTTGTTTGCAAACCTATTTGCACCGCTATTCGACCACTTCGTAGCGCAGTCAAACATCAAGAGGAGATTGGCACGTGTCCAGTAATAACGAATCAATCGGTAAAACGCTCGGTGTAGTTGTTTCGCTATGTTTGGTGTGTGCGGTTATCGTATCGTTCGCATCGGTGCAATTGCGCCCGCTGCAGCAAGAAAATAAATTAAAGGATATTCAAAGCAATATTCTTTCAGCCGCTGGATTTAATGATGTCAAAGACGTGCAAGCTACGTATGACGAAAACATTGAAACCATCGTTGTTGATGTTAATAACGGCCAACAAGTTGAGTTTGACTCTGAGCAAGCTCGCAGCGAGTGGATCAAATCTTACGACTTTGAGAAGAGTAAGTTTGACGCCGATATGAGCATTAAGTTGCCAAAAGAGCAAGACAAAGCGGGCATTCAACGTCGTACTACTGAAGCACCGGTTTACATTAACCGTGCCGACGACGGCTCAGTGAAGTCAATCATTCTACCAATCCAAGGTTATGGCCTTTGGGGTGTTATGTATGGCTTCTTAGCTCTTGAAAGTGATGGCGAAACTGTTAAAAACATCATCTTCTACAAGCACAACGAAACCCCAGGTCTAGGTGGTGAAATCCAAAACCCAGCTTGGACGGCTCAGTGGCAAGGCAAAGAGCTGCCGGTAGACTTAGTGAAAAGCGGTGCTGACAACGAGCACGAAGTAGACGGTCTCTCTGGCGCAACCCTGACCTCAAACGGTGTTGATAACACGGTTGATTATTGGACAGGTGAAAACGGCTTTGGTCCTTTCCTTGCGAAAGTACGTGAAGGAGCGTTGAAATAATGGCTGATACTAAAGAAATGAAGTCGGTTCTATTTGGACCAGTCTTCGCAAATAACCCTATCGCTCTGCAAGTACTCGGTATTTGTTCGGCGCTAGCAGTAACATCAAGCTTGAAAAATGCATTGATCATGTCAATTGCATTGACCCTAGTAACGGGCTTCTCAAGTTTGTTTATCTCTATGATTCGTAACCAGATCCCATCAAGTGTGCGGATCATCGTACAGATGACCATCATTGCCTCATTGGTAATCGTGGTGGACCAGGTACTGCAAGCCTTCTCGTATGCAACAGCGAAAGAACTGTCGGTATTCGTTGGTTTGATTATCACCAACTGTATCGTAATGGGTCGTGCTGAAGCGTACGCGATGAAGTCACCGCCGTTTATGTCTTTCCTAGACGGTATTGGTAATGGCTTAGGCTACTCAGTAGTACTACTGACTGTTGGTTTCATTCGTGAGCTATTCGGTAAAGGGTCGCTGTTCGACGTAGAAATCATCCCATTAGTACAAGACGGTGGCTGGTATCAGCCTATGGGTCTATTGATCCTGCCGCCTAGTGCATTCTTCATCATCGGTCTATTCATTTGGGTGCTACGCACTTATAAGAAAGACCAAGTAGAAGCGAAATAAGGGGCGAGTCGTGGAACAATATCTTAACTTATTTGTTAAAGCGGTTTTCATTGAAAACCTGGCGCTTGCCTTCTTCTTGGGGATGTGTACTTTCCTTGCGGTATCAAAGAAAGTAAAAACTTCAATTGGTCTAGGTGTAGCGGTTATCTTCGTACTGGGTATTGCCGTACCGGTGAATAACTTAGTTTATCACGCGGTATTAGCGCCGGGCGCACTGGAGTGGTTGGGTTTCCCTGACGCTGATTTAAGCTTCTTGCGCTTTTTGACGTTCATCGGTGTTATTGCTGCCCTAGTACAAATCCTAGAAATGGCATTGGATAAGTTCTTCCCACCGCTTTATAACGCGTTGGGCATCTTCCTACCATTGATCACGGTAAACTGTGCGATTTTCGGTGCGGTATCGTTCATGGTAGAGCGTAATTACAACTTCGGTGAGTCAGTGGTCTTTGGCCTTGGTTCTGGTGTAGGTTGGGCGCTGGCAATCACGTTGCTAGCGGGTATTCGCGAGAAGATGAAGTACTCAGACGTTCCTGATGGTTTGCGTGGTTTAGGTATCACCTTTATCACAGTAGGCCTGATGGGTCTGGGCTTTATGTCATTCTCTGGTATTTCACTATAAGGTAGCGAGGAGAAATCATGCTTGAGGTATATTTAGGCGTAGGTGTATTCGTCGCTATCGTGGTTATGCTGGTTTTGGTCATCATAGCGGCCAAGTCAAAGCTAGTACCCACAGGTGACGTCACCATCGGGATCAATGGTGATCCTGACAAAGCAATTACAACATCACCAGGTAGCAAGCTACTGGGTGCCCTAGCAGATGCAGGTATTTTCGTATCTTCTGCATGTGGTGGCGGTGGCTCATGTGGCCAGTGTCGTGTTGATGTTAAAGAGGGCGGTGGTGATATCCTGCCGACCGAACTTGACCACATCTCTAAAGGTGAAGCACGTCAGGGCTGTCGTCTTGCGTGTCAGGTTGCTGTTAAAAGCGACATGGAGATTGAGCTAGAAGAGTCTATCTTCGGGATCAAGAAGTGGGATTGTGAAGTTATCTCTAACGATAACAAAGCAACCTTCATCAAAGAGCTTAAGCTTAAGATCCCAGACGGTGAGGTTGTACCTTTCCGCGCCGGTGGTTATATTCAAATTGAAGCACCTGCTCACCACGTTAAATACAAGGACTTTGATATTCCTGAAGAGTATCGTCCTGACTGGGAGCGTTTCGGCTTCTTTGACCTAGAGTCAAAAGTAGACGAAGAAACTATTCGTGCTTACTCAATGGCGAACTACCCAGAAGAGTACGGCATCATCATGTTGAACGTGCGTATTGCTACGCCGCCGCCAAACAACCTAAGCCTACCTTGCGGTAAGATGTCATCGTACATCTGGTCGCTTAAAGAAGGCGATAAGGTGACAATTTCTGGTCCATTTGGTGAATTCTTCGCTAAAGAAACCGACGCAGAAATGGTCTTTGTCGGTGGTGGTGCAGGTATGGCACCGATGCGTTCACACATCTTCGACCAGCTGAAGCGTTTGAACTCAGATCGTAAGATGAGCTTCTGGTACGGTGCACGCTCTAAGCGTGAGATGTTCTACGTTGAAGACTTTGACGGTCTAGCTGCAGAAAACGATAACTTCGTGTGGCACGTGGCGCTTTCTGATCCTCAGCCAGAGGACAACTGGGAAGGCTATACTGGCTTTATCCACAACGTATTGTACGATAACTATCTTAAGGACCATGAAGCGCCTGAAGACTGTGAGTACTACATGTGTGGGCCACCGATGATGAACGCAGCCGTAATCAACATGCTAAAAGACTTAGGTGTTGAAGACGAAAATATCCTATTGGATGACTTCGGCGGCTAAACGAATGTCACGCATTCGTCATTGATTTATAAAAGGCTTCCTAACCCAGTTAGGAAGCCTTTTTTCGTTTACTGTTCACCAACTTGAGGCTAGCAATGTTACGCAGCGTAAAAGCCGTATTTGGCTTGTTATTCATCCTTTCTTTATTTGCCTTATCGGGGTGTGATAACGCCCCGGAATCTGACCAACAAGAGGTGTTGTTACAAGGGAAAACAATGGGTACCACTTTTAATATTAAGGTGTTTGTGCCACAGCAACAGTTACCTCAACTTAATTTATACGCTGATGTTACTGAGGAGCTTAAAAAAGTGAATCAGTCGATGTCGACGTACATTGAAGACTCCGAGATTAATCAATTTAATCGCTTGCCTGCAGGTGAAGTGATGCCCATCAGCAGCGATTTTCGCGCTGTGGTGAGCGAGTCAATTCGTCTTGGACAATCAACCAAGGCGCTGGATGTGACCATGGGGCCGCTTATTGATCTTTGGGGATTCGGCCCCGATAAGCGACCCACACAGCGCCCAGAGCAAGCTGAGCTCGATGCCATGCTGGCGAATATTGGCGTTGATAAACTGGTCTTGAGCGAGCAAGGCTTGGCTAAAACCGTGGATGGTTTAGAGCTGAGTTTTTCTGCTACCGCAAAAGGCTATGGTATTGATAAGGTTGCTGAATTATTGCAAAGCCATGGACTCACCAATTACATGGTAGAGATTGGTGGTGAGATGCGTATCTCCGGGCACAAGCCCGATAACAAGCCGTGGCGCATTGCTATTGAGCAGCCCGATGCACCGCCGGGGCAGCGCAAAATTCACCGTGTAGTTGAGCCAGGTAGTATGGGCGTTGCCACTTCGGGAGACTATCGTATTTTCTATGAAATGGATGGCGAAATCTATACCCATTTAATTGACCCGCAAACGGGCATGCCAATTAAACATGATTTGGTTTCGGTAACGGTATTGCACCCTAGCGCCATGACTGCAGATGGCCTAGCAACGGCACTGACCGTTATGGGCACAGAGCAGGCCAAAGCCTATGCTGAGCAGCATAATTTACCTGTGTACTTGATCAGCAAGACTGACAGTGGTTTGCAAACCCATGCAAGCACAGCTTTTAAGCCATATTTGTAGTTAGTTTTTGCTCGGCGTATAATAGCGGGTAAGGCGTTTTGCGCCTTAACTTGTCAACTTAAAGGGGCACAGACAATGCAACTATTTCTTCTTACATTTGGCCTACTCGTCTTAGTCGTCGCGGCGATGGCCGTTGGCGTTATTGTACAACGTAAAGCCATGGCCAGTAGTTGCGGAGGTCTTGGCTCTGTCGGCATCGACAAAGCCTGTGACTGTGACGACCCGTGTGACAAACGTAAAAAACGTATGGCCAAAGAGCAAGCCTGGAAAGAGAACCAAATTATCTAAACGAGTGTTCTTTTATAATGGCCAAAAAGCGAGCTTATTAGCTCGCTTTTTTGTTGCTCTAGCAACCCCAAGTGTCGTGGCTCACCTCAAAACTCATAACTCATCGACAGTGTGATTGTGCGGCCAAAAATGGGTCTGGCGTAAAATAGCGCTTCTTGATGGCTTAAATCATCGCGGGGGTTGCCCTCGGTAAGGCCTAGCGTGTTGGTTAGGTTTTTAATCTCTAATTGCACCTTTAGGTGCTCATTCAGAGCGACTTCTGAAAACAGATCCCAAGTATGATAAGCAGGCAGAGCAAAACGGTTGGCGACATCAGAATAGCGCTCGCCAATGTACGAAAAGGTCAGTGCAGCGGTGATAGGCCCTTGACTATACTGAGGGGTTAGTCGCAGTTGTAACTCTGGCGTTCGGGTAATTTGATTGCCGTTAAATTGGCTTTGCGGCAAAGATGCAGGAATGCCGTAAAAGCCTGCATCCTGCCACACCCCAATCGCTTTTAACTGCCAGCTCGCGTTGTAGCGGTATTCATATTCAAATTCGACCCCGGTTGTTTGCGTGTTGATTAAAATGGCGTGCTGCGGGCTCGTTGCACCGCGATACACGGTGAATGGCAGTGGATCAAAATGAGTAGTAAATAACGCGCCACTGAAGTGTGAGTGGGCTGTTTGGTATCGCAAACCTACCTCACTAAGCGTGAGACGAATAGGTTTGCCGTAATCAACTTCGCCGCGCTGATGAGCATTGCCAGCCCAGCCTAGGGCATTGCCGAAATTAATAAGCCGTGGCATTTCAAATGCATCGGCATAACGGGCAAACACAGCCATATGCTCCGCAGCCTGATAGTTCACCCCCACACTAATGGCATTGTCACTAAAGTGCTGACGCAAAGAGGTGCTGGGTGCGTAATGCGAGTAAAAAAGTTGGCCGTTATCAGCTTGAGAGCGCTGGCCTTGGGCGCTGGTGCTGTCAAGTGTTAGGTGTTCGTGGCGTATCGCCGCATCAAGGCGTAGCTGCTCGGTGATGCGCCAGTCAATATTGGTGTATAAGGAGTGTGATTGCGACTCCCCATGACCTTTTAAATAAACCGGCCCCGCATGCGATAAAAAGCCACTGTCGGTGAATTTATCTACAACCTGGTTATGCTCATCAATAAGCACTATATCTAGGCGCTGAGGCTGGTGTTGCACATCAGTTAGCAGCTCTCCGAGCCACTGATCTAAGGGTAGGGCGCCATAATCGCTATGGGCATAGAGATGACCCAGCGTCACAGCCCAGTCCGTGTCTTGGTAACTAAGGCTGAGGTGATTGATTAATTGTGTTTGTTGGTAACGTGAGTACAGTGGAAAGGTTGCAGTAACAAGGCCATTGTTATTAAGCGTTGAAGGGTCGGCGATTAGGCTGCCATCGCTGACCCGTTGATAGGCCAAGCTTAAGGTGTCATCTGCGGCGTTATCCTTGAACTGACTGACATCGGCCAAGGTTAAACGCTGCTCAGCACTATTAATCGTTTGGTTGCCTAAATTCATTAAGGTGTACAGGCTATTATTGAGCTTCGCATAACGAGTGCGGTTGTCGATGGCTAGGTGTGTTGATAGCGGTGCATTAAACAGCACGGTGTAGCTGTTCATACGCGTTTGCTGCGCATCCTCTAAATCATGGGTTGTTGTCCCTTCGGGGGTAGAAAAGTTCAGTAATTGCATATCCTTACTGAGTAGGGTGCCGTAGTCATGAGGCAGGCTCGATAAGGCCTCAATCCCTTGGTGATTTTGCATCACCAAGGGAGCGTAAAAACTGGTATTGTCTTGCAAGTGTTTGTAAATAACATCGAGCTCAAAGGCATCGGTCCGCAAACTTAGGCGGGCGCTTAACTGCCCGCCTAAGTCACTGATAAACCCCGGTTCGCGAATGCCATCAGAGAAGCGGTAAAAGCCACCTACAGTATAAAATAATTGCTCGTTGATGGGGCCACTGGCAACCCCATCCAGACGCGAGTAGTCATAATTTAGACCCTGGCTGAGTTTGAGCAGTTGCAACGGCGTGTGTGAGCCGCGTCGGCCAATATAGTTAACCATCGCTGCTGGCCCATTCAGGGTGAAGATCCCACTACTGCCACCGCGCACTGCTTCGATTCGTTGATGGGTTAAGTCTGGACGTAAAAAAAAGTCACTCCATATGCCGTCGTAGGTCATGGGCAGACCATCTTCCATCAAGCTAATAAAGCGGAACCCTTCGCCGCCCCTGAGCCCTCGTGGCGAAACATTGTTATTGGTTTCGCCGCCTGAGTCCTCGACCCAAAATCCGGTGACGTTTTTGAGCACTTCAGCACTGGAGTACGGCGTGCGTTGCCTCAGTTCTAAATTAGATAACTGGGTAATGGCGATGGATGAATTGAGTATATTGCGGCGCTGACCGCTGACGCCGGTGACAATAATGCGTTCAAAATCGCCTTTGGGTGTTGCTTCATTTGCCGCAGTAATAACAATACGGCGCTCGCCCACGTCCAAGGCATAGTCATAGTGCGTGTCACGGAGACTGAGGTTTAAAACATGCTCTAGGCTGTATCGTCCATTAAGGGCCGCTAGGGGGGGCGATTGCTCAATTGCTGCGGCATTAAGCTGCCAGTTGCTCTGCGCAGCAATATCGAGCAAGCGCTGCTGCAGTGTCGCTTCAGGCAGCGCAAACGAATGTTCGCTTTGGGCATAAGTACAGCTACTAAATAATATTAACCATGGCAGAGCGATGGTTAATAACCTTAATAACATGGCGGGTTCAGCTTTATTTTTATTGTTTGAATTTTGTACCACACTTTGGCTGTGGTCACTATGCCACTTTTAGCTAATTCGCCACCAAGGTCACTTTATCACCGCTGCGCAATACCTTAACGGGGTATAGCTGTTGCAGACTAGTCAGCCACGCTTCGATTTCAGTCGTTAAAAAAGTGCCTGTATACACTAAGTGCTTTAACTTTTCGTCGTTGATTGTGATGTCCATTTGGCTATAGCGGGCGACATCATGAAGTACATCACCTAAGCGAGCATTATGATAAATTAAATGACCCTGTTGCCAAGCCATTTGGGTGCCTTTTCCCTGTGCCTGGCTGCGAGTAATATTACCATCAGTGGCCACTTCTGCGGCTTGCCCTGCCGTTAATTCAATGGCGTTTTGTTGCGCCACGGCAACTCGCCCTTCTAATACATCAACACGCACTGAGTCAGGGTTGGCGCGGACGTTAAAAATAGTGCCTAACGCCTCTACCTGGCTTTGCTGATAGCGTACGATAAATGGTCGCGTCGGGTCCTTGCTGACATTGAACAGCGCTTCCCCTTGATATAGCAATAGCTCTCTCGTGCCATCGCTATAACGCACGGCAAGCTGGGTGTTGGCACCTAAGGTGACCTGCGAATTATCATCCAAGGTCACGGTTTTATGCTCGCTCACCCGGGTGTGGAAAAATTCGCTGTACACCTTGCTACTGGGTATGGCGGGACTGTTAACGAGTTGTCGTGGCGCCGGTGAGCTGGGCGGCCACAGCATCAGGGTGCTCACAAGTAAAAAGGACGCCGCTAAGGCTGCGTACCAAAGCGCTGCTGGTTTTTTTGGCTTGCGCTTGGTTGCGGGCTCGGCGTTAAGGTGAGCAAGCTGACTGTCAACAAACGCTGGGTCGAGTTGTGCCGACAATGCCCACAGTTTACTTACCTTAGTAAAGGTTTCACGGTGGCGGGCACTTTGGGCGAGCCACAGGGTAAGCGCCTCAGGGTATTGGCTGTCGTTGTCATGATCCAGTTGCTGCTCATGGAGCGTCAGTAGCCACTGGGTGGCTTGTTGCTCGATGACAGTTTCATCATCACCGGGAAGGGTCATATCAATATCCTTTCTGCTCATGCTTAAAGCTCATGCTCAAGTTGTTGGTAGCAATGACGAACTGCACGTAGAACGTATTTTCTCACCATACTGGTCGATATTTGCAGGGTCAACGCGATCTCCTCATAGCTTTGCCCGCGCATCTTATATAACAAAAAGGCCAAGCGGCACTTGTCTGGAAGGCTCGCGAGGGCTTTTTCCATTTCTTTGAGTAATTCGTGATTATGATGGTTTTGCTCCGGCCCCGTTGGCGCACACAGCTTAGGTAATTCATCACTGTCACTAACATAGTGATCAAAGGGGCTGCGAGCCTTACGCCTGAGCTTATCAATGGCCAGGTTAGTGGCTATTTTATATAGGTAAGCGGCTATATAGCTGCTTACCTTCTCTTGCTCTAGGCCCAGCAGCTTAACAAAAGCTTCTTGGGCAATGTCTTCGGCTTCACGCTTATCCAGCCCCTTGGCCATAATGTGGCGGATGAGTTTGCGTTGCTGCTTTAAAAAAAGCTGCTCTACTTGCTGGCGTCTATCTGATTCATAATTGCTTTCGCTGTTCGCCGCTTTGCGCTTAAACGATAATAAAGATGGCATGGGTACGCATCCTGCTATTCCTTTTATTTAGCGTACGGCGAGCCTTAAGTGCAGGCCCGCCGCCTTGATTTACTCAGACAACGTGGCCACTCGACTCACTCGTCCAGAGTCACTCACAGTGCGTAATTGTACTGACGCCGAGGTGGTAAGTGGGACTGGCTGTTGGTAGTGATGCCAGGTCGCACCTTGATCTAAGGAGTACTCGGTATTCATCCCTGCAAAGCGAGTATTGACCACCAGCTGACCGTTTTCGATGGCGCCACCGGGCAAGGGGATGCGGTAGTTTACGCCAGGCTGATGGGGTATTTGACCATGAATGTCGACCACTTGGTAATAGTCTAATAGTGGTAGAGCGTGCTGCCCCAGGGTGTTCGCAAAAGTGTCCCAGGCCTGCTGTGTTGCTAAGCCTTCAGCGGGCATGGTTTGTACCCAAGCGCGCTCGGCGGCTCCGAGTAACTTCGGAAAGGTCATGTAATCAAGGATCTCAGGGGATTTTTGATTTTCACCAAAAAGTTGCGCCTGAATGCCATCAATGTTTTGCTTACCCGTGGCGCTCAATGGCAGCCAATTTTCTCCCCAGGGGACCGGGTTGCCGAGCTTATCAGACTCGGCATTGGCATAGATATTAAAAGGGCGATAAGTAAAGGTCTTTTTGGTATCCGTATAGCCCGCCCAATGATAACCCACCTCGTCCGGGTGCTTATTGTAGGCTAAATCGAGATACATATTCGTGGCATGCGCGAGCACCACTTTATAACCTTGATTGGCAAATTTATAGGCTTGATGCTCATTGCCCCAGCCCCAAACGTTATTCCAGAACACCGGGTATATGTCGCCATAATCGACGTTGCCGGTGCCGTTATGAGAAAGCACATCGCCCCAGGTAGCCATATCAAAGCCATGGCTATTAATGATGTCTTTCCAGCGCGTGAAAAAGTAGTCAAATAGTTCGGCGTCGGTTTTCCCTGCTGTTGCTGGGTTCGCCTGCACGGCCGGGGATTTGGCCCACCATTCATTTGCGCCTAAATGCGGCAGCTCATCGCCACCGCCGTGTAAGCGTGTGCGCTTAGCATCGGGCACCGCATCGTACATAGCGCGAGTCTCTCTGACCACATGGTTGAGAAATGTGAAGGTGCCCTCCAGCGCTGGGTTGACAAAATTGTCGGTGTAAAACTGCGGAGTGTAGTACTGAGACTCATCGAGTGGGTCAATCAATCGGTATTGATTGGCGGCAACCGGATCGGTGTCTTTGTATTTGTTATATCTGTATTCCATGGCTTTGATGGCGGCGCGGGCATGGGCGGGGAAGTCATACTCAATAATGACATCAATATGGCGGTCTGCCGCGTATTGTAGAATCTCTTGAAACTCTGCAACGCTATAATAACCCCAGCCTTTACCAAGGAAGTTTTGCTGAGCGATTTCAAACCCTTGGAACTGTGGCTCGGTGCCTAAGTTAGCCGCGACTTTATCGGCTGGTTTGTTGTCGATGCCGTCACCGGGCGCAAATTCATTGGCTGCGCCCATAAAGGTATGCAACATCGTGGTTTCTTCAAGGTCGTGCCCGCGCTTGGCACCAAACTCAGTGAGCTCGGGCAGCCCAGGTATTTCTAAGCGCCATCCCTCGTCATTAGCAACATTAATCTCAAACTTATTGAGCTTATAAAACGCCATTAAATCCAATAGTTTAAAAACAGTTTCAAGTGATTGAAAGTTACGCGAGACATCGAGCATCATGCCTCGATAAGCAAAGCGAGGGGCATCCAAAATGGTGCTTGCTGGCAGCACTGCATTATCAGCCAAGGTATTTGAATTAACAGCATTTTTATATACGGATGTGGGAATTAATTGACGCAAAGTTTGGATGGCGTAAAACACCCCTTGAGCATCGCGACCGGTGATAGTAATACCGGAAAATGCATCTATCTCAAGGTGATAACCGCCGGCATCCGGTTGGCCATCGTTGTTGGTATCGAGCTGAGCATCTAGTTGCAAAGTGATATGGTTTGGGCCATTTTGCGCAGCGCCATTAATGGCAAAAGAGCCACTGAGAATGTCGCCGAGCGCCGTTTGTAAATAGGCCGCTTCCGTGGCCAAGGCGGAGGGCGCCGAGATGCCGGTTAATTGGCTCATTAGGGTGAGAAACTCATCGTTTTTATGCTCGACTGAATAAGGCTGTGGCACTAACTGATGTTGCAAGGCTAAGGGAGAGAGCGCTGTGGTGTTCTCTGTAAATCGCAGTGCCGTGGTTTGCACTGGCATGGTGTCATTGCTGGCTTGAGTGGTTTGCTTCGGATCGCTGGGGTCCATGGTGACATTCACCAGCACAGCCAGAGGCGTTTGTCCGTCATAACTGATATGAAAGCCAGAAGGCGAGTCGTTTTTAAGCATTTGCCAGTACTGAGCGATTATCTCTATCTCTCGCGACTGCCCTGGTTGTATGGGCTCAAAGCCAGGTTGCGGCTTTAACACAAAGTAATCGCCGCTTTTGGCGACATCGGCATTATCCAAACTGAGGTTTTGCGCTGCTATATGCTGACGCGCATAATCGCCATTAGCATCACCGCTTGGTAACACACTGGCTGGGGGGCGCACTGAGCTGAAATACAGTGCCCATCCAGACTCTGAAAGTGGCTCCGTGCCGTTATTAGTAATGGTTAAACTGCCAAGAAAGATATTCTCGCCAATTCCGTGATCGACCACTTGCCAGTGTAAATCGAGGTTATCAGGATGGGGCTGAGCAACGGCTAACTGGCTCGCGCTCAATAAGCTCAAGCCTGCCAATGCGAGTGTGAATGTAGATAGTTTTGCAACCATGAGGGCTCCTAAGACGTTGTTATTGTGTAGTGAGAGCGAGTACCGCAAGTGGCTCTAGTGCTATAAACGTCTTAGCGTTAAGGTTTGGGAATAAAAAATAGCAATAAGCCCTAAATACGTATTTAGTACTAGGGCTTAAAAGGTTAATACACCGCTATTTCATCAATGTATAAAGGCAATTTGGGGATTTGTATATCCTGAGATTGCTTACTATTGATGGCACTCACTTTGAGGTAGCGTACACGCGTGGCCGCAAAAGAGAGAATCGACATGGGCCCGGGAGGTTGCTGAATGTGGGCCAGCGGTTGCCAGTTTTTGTTATCGTTAGAACCCCATATCTTGATGCTTGTTGGCGGATGCAGTTGTCGATGACGACCGCTGTTATAGCCTATTTCTACGCGCTCGACTAAGGTTGAGCTGTCTAAATCGATGACCGCTTCAAGGTCGCTATCATAAAAAATGGCGTAGTCATTGACGCTATAAAATTGATCATAGGCGAACTGACCGTCTTGCAGCTTAGTGGCAGAGCCTTCTGCTGGCGGATAGCTAAAGCTTATTTCTTTCCCCAGTGCGAGGTGCGGCGCTAAGGTAAGCTGTGCGTCTCCTACTAGTTGCCCGAGCGGCTTTGCAAAACTGCGCGCCCGCACGCGCGTGCGCTCGCTGATAATAATAGGTTGCTGATAACGTAACGAGGTGAGTGTCGGCTCGCTGCCATCGAGGGTGTAGTAAATCTCAGTGCCTTCGATATCAGTGCGCATGGATACCTGTAGTTGCTCGCCTTTTATAGCGCTGCTGATGGTGGGTTTGTAGGCGCTGGTGGCGGCATTTATATGCATTTTTTGGTAGCGCTGCATTAGTTTGGGTAAGCGCTTTTGGCTATATTCAGACCACGATTTATGTGCTTTTGCAGACCATAAGGTTTCGGCCAACGCACTTAAGCGCGGAAAAACCATATACTCGGCGTGGCGCGGCGTTTTTATATATTCCGTCCATAAAGCACCTTGTGCACCAATGATGAGCTCTTGCTGCTCGGGGCTCAAATGGCTGGGCTGGGGCTCATACTGGTAAACGTTTTTGAGTGTGGAAAGGCCATGAATGGCCTTGGGCTCATCGAGGTTACGCGATTGATAAGCGTCAAAGTATATATACTGATAGGGGCTCATTACCACTTGATGACCTAGTTTTGCAGCGGCTATCCCTCCTTGCGTCCCGCGCCAAGACATCACCACAGCCCCCTCTGCGACACCCCCTTCTAAAATTTCGTCCCAGCCAATTACTGTTTTGCCCTGCGCTTGAACAATATTTGCGACGCGCTTTATAAAGTAGCTTTGTACTTGCTCAGGCGTGCTGAGCTGGTGTTCACGCATGAGCTGCTTTACAAAGGGGCTAGCGAGCCATTGCTTTTTAATGACTTCATCGCCGCCAATGTGAATATATTGGCTAGGGAAAAGCTCGGCCACCTCTTTATACACTGTGCTTAAAAATGCAAATACATCCTCTCGGGGGCAAAGTACGTCCTCAAAAATACCAAATTGGGGTTGTACTTTGACCGGCTGTTGATGGCAAGAGAGCTCCGGGTAAGCGGCCAGCAAGGCACTGGTGTGCCCGGGAATATCAATCTCTGGTATTACCTCAATATGGCGGGCCTGTGCATAGGCTATCACTTCTTTTATCTGAGCTTGGGTGTAAAAGCCAGAAACGGGTTGCTGATCAAACAGTGGTTGATAGTCGTAGGTATGACCCACCACAGTATGAGGGCGGGTGGCGCCAATTTCAGTTAATTTCGGATAGGCATCAATGGCTATGCGCCAGCCTTGGTCATCGGTTAAATGCCATTGAAAGACATTAAATTTATGCATAGCTAACCAATCGATGTAGCGCTTTACAAATTCGACATCGAAGAAATGGCGGCTTACATCTAAGTGCATACCACGGTATTTAAAGCGCGGCTTATCGTTAATGGTCACTTGGGGGACAGCCCAACTGGCTTGGTTTATAGGCATGCGCGATTCTATCTCTGCAGGGAGCAATTGCCGCAATGATTGCACCGCCCAAAATAGTCCTGTTGGCGTTCGCGCACTTATTTTTATGCTTTGTGCACTCACTGCTAGCTGGTATTGCTCCTCGGCAAGCGCACTATCCACGAGATGCAGCGTGATGACGTTTCCTTTGCTACGCGTTTGCTTGGTTACAGGAAGTAAATAGCCTGTGGGCGGGCGTAAAAACTCTGCCAAATACTCAGCGACTGGCTTAGCATCGGGGTGATTAAAGCTTATTTCGGTCTCCTGAGTGAGCTCAAACTGGCCTTGTGCATAGGCAATATGATGGGGTTTTGGGGTGATCTCGGCATACGCCTGTTGGCAGCTAAAAAACAACGCGAATGCCACCAAGGTGCTGGATAAGTAGTAAGAAAGGGTACTGTCATTCATAGTCAATTCCTGAGAAAAGCCCGCAACAGCGGGCTTGGGTGTACTAATTGGCACTGGGCAAAGCGCTAATTAGTCGGGGAACATTAAAAGTTAAGCGTTAATGAGGCACTCACTGTGCGCCCCAGAATAGGTCTGGCGTAGTAATAGTCATAGCCCGCTTGAACATCGTTCACGGCACGTGGATTGCCCTCTGTTAGACCTAGCTCGTCGGTGAGGTTTGTGGCTTTAACATGCAGCGCAGCGGTGTCGTTAAAGCGGTAGTTAATGCCCATATCCACGGTGGTATAGTCGGGAAGAACAAACTTATTTTCGCCATCGGAGTAACGCTCACCTAAGTGGTGGATGGTTAAGTACACATCGCCATCGTCAAAATAATAGGTTGGGGTGAGTCGTAGTTGCACTTTCGGTGTACGCTTAACCTGCTTACCCTGCCAATGTGCAAAGGCACCCGTGAAGCCCTCCATTTTTGGATCTTGCACCACCCCGGTTAAGGTCAGCTGTACATCATCCAAGGCTTGCCATACGGCCTCGAATTCGACGCCATCGGTAATAGTATCAATTACTTGATTAGCGACTTGGCCATCACTGCCGGTAAAGTTACGTTCAACTAAGTCATTAAACTTAGTGCGGAACAAGGTAACAGAAGCGCCCAAGTCCGCACCCGAGTAGCGGGCCCCAAGCTCGCCAAAGGTCAGGTTTACACTGTCGTTAAAGTCTGCCTCGCTTTGGGCATGAATATTCTGACCAAAGCTCATTAAGCGTGGCATTTCAAAGGCATCTGCATAACGACCAAAGGTCGATACACTCTCAGAGAGGCGGTAATTAAAGCCCAGGGTCCAGGCTGTCTCGGTTTCACTGCGGGTTTTCGATAAGAATTGCTGCGAAGGTGTATCAACGTAGTTATTAGCTAGGTTGTTGTCGGTATCGTTGCCATTGTCGTCAAATGCACCGTCTACCGGCTGTGCAAACTCGGTGCCCGACGCAGTACTATCAAGCTCTAGCCACTCGAGGCGAAGGCCGCCGTCTATACGCAGATTATCCGTTACCTGAAACTGCTCATTGATAAAGAAAGAATGCGAGGTACTGGTGCCAAAAGCGGTCGCTTGACCCCATCCGGGTGCATACCCTGTAGAGCCTCTATCGGTGAGTTGACCTATCACCTGCTGGTTATTGTCTACGGCAACGATATCGAGCAACCGGGCGTTGTCTTTTACCTCTGTAAGGAACTGTGATTGCCACTGATCAACCGGCAGTGCATCGGCATCAACATAAGCAAATAGCCAACCCATAGTCACTGTATGTTGGTCGCCTTCATAGGTAAAGCTCAGTTTATTTACAAACTGCTCGGCTTGGTATTGTGAGTACAAAGGGTAGCTTGTGGTGACCAAACCATTACCATTGAGGTTACTGACATCTGTCAGTAGCTCACCGTTATCCACGTAACGATATCGCGCTGCAACAGCGCCCTCATCGGCGAATTGTGTCAACATTGCGGTGACATCTTGCTGGTCTAGGCGCTCGTTGGCATTGATAAGCGTTGAGTTATCAAAGTTCAGCAGGATATACATGTCATTCTCAAAGCGAGAGTAACGCCCGGCGGTGTCGAGTAGCCAGCGATCGTTGAGCTCCCAATCTAGGTTATATCCTAAAGTAGAAAACTTAGTATGCTGCCCATCTTTAAGGTCTCGGGTTTGATAGCTGCCATCTTGTTGCAAGTACTGTAACAGCCGCTGGCCATTACCTATTAAGGTGCCATGTTGCGGGTCGACACCGGGGATGCCCTCGGGATCATCTTGGTTTTGCAGGGGAATCGGCACGAAGAAAGTGGTGTGATCGTTTAAATGCTTGGCAGATAAAGTCAACTGACCTTTATCAAACTCTCGAACTAAACTCATGCGCAGCTGGCCGCCATGGTCTGCCGTAAATTCGGTATCTCTGACTCCGTTTGAGCGTCGATAAAAACCGCCCAACGACATTTTCCAATCATCGCTAATAGGGGTGCCGTAAAAGAACTCACTGCGGTACATGCCATAGTCGGCGGTGGTTAAGCGAATGGTGGCTTCTTCAACGCTATCGGGTTTGCGGGTAATAAAGTTCACCAAGGCAGCCGGACCATTGGTGGTTAGCAAGCCCGAGGTGCCACCGCGAACCGCTTCCATATGCTCGATTGTAATGTCTTGGCGCTGATAAAAATCGACCCAGACGCCGTCGTAGACCACCGGTAGCCCATCTTCTTCCACGCCTATATAGCGAAATCCTTCGCCGCCGCGAAGACCCCGTGGAGCGACGTTATTGTTGGTTTCACCACCAGAGTCTTCAACCCAAAATCCGGGAACGGTTTCCAGTAAGTCAGCCGTGCCCAGCGGTGCTTCGCGGGCGAGATCTTCGGCGCTCAAGGTGGTGATAGACACCGATGACTCAAGCTTGGTTTGCCCACGTCCGCCACTCCCTGTGACCACTATGCGCTCAAGGTCGAGCAACTGCTTTTTATCGGATTGTTGTTGTGGTTCTGTAGCGGCGAACGCTTGGCTACTGAAAAGTACACTGCCTATAGCAAGCGCAATAAGGTGTTTTTTATACTGAAGTGTGTGCTGGTTCATTTTGGCCCCTTCGTTTTTATTATGAGCAAAACCAATGGTTTTTGGCTTTGTAAATCTATTAACGAACGAGGGCGGCGTTTTAGGAATGCGATTTACGCAGTTATCTCGATTAGTACGTGAAAGCGAAGGTCGGCTATGCTGATAAATGAGTAATTCGCTGCGCTTTAAATCGTCTGGAGAGGAGCTAAAAAACAGAGTAACGATTTGCTTGAAAGTCTATGTGGCGCTTACTAATGGCTGAGCAATAGGGCTATTCGATGCTGGTGAATAGCCCTGTTATTTTCACTTATTGCTGACAATCAAAATAGCCAATATATGTGTCTGGCAATGCGGCTTTAAGTGATTCCATGTCTGAGCATGATATATCATTAAAATATAAATCAAGGTTGTCTAGGTGTACTAGACCCATTAAAGGTTCAACTGTGCTGAGGTTAGTTCTGCTAACATCTAAGTATGCTACATTTTCCTTTATGTGCTTAAACCCATTGAAATCGATAATGGTTGAATTGCCAATATCTATTCCAACAACAGAGTTTGGCAGTGCGTTAAATATCAGTGTCAAAGGCAATACGTTATTTGAACTTGACAAATCAACATGCGTTAGCTGGGTAAGTTTGGTAAGCTTGTCAAAACCGCTTAAAGAGCGGGCGAAAGTACTTGCATTAAGATGTCTTAGATTTTCAAACTGTTCTAAACCATTTAAGCTTTTCACTTCATAGTTACCATGGCAACTTATGCGACTAAATTTACTACTATCAAGCAAATTAGGGTAATTCTGTTTGTGGTTGGCAATACATTGATATAAACCGGGATCTGAAAAAGCATTCATGTTGACTTCTTTTTCAAGACATGAGCTAGAGCGCTCTATACTGTTTATATTTTGTTGCTGTTCTAAGGTTTCTAATTCAGAGCACTTGAGGTTGTTACTCTCGCTTAAGTTTAGTTTTTCTAATGCATTTAATTCACTTACAGCATCAAGAAAATAAACTAACTGTGGAAGTCGAGTAAGGTGCAGTGTTTTCAACTTGGTAAGAGAAGTTAAAAACGATACGTCGTTTATATACTTGGTATCAGAAATAATTAAGTTTTCTAGGTTTACCAAGCCATCTAGTGCAGTAACATCTACTAGCTCATAGTTGTCTTGAACTGTGAAACTCTGCAATTGCTCTAAGTTATCAAGTGGAGGTATAACCTCGAGGCCTGTTCTACTTAATTGTAAGCTTTGCAAGGTAACTAGTTGGTTCAAAGCACCTGTATTTTCTAAATCAATATTAGAAAAACTGAGTTCTTCAAGATTGCTTAATCCCTTTAGAGTTGCTACATCAAATGACGTTGACCAACCCCCACTTATATTGAGTTTACGCAAGTGTGTTAGTGACTCAATATAGTCGAAGTACCTTAAGTCATCAAGACCGATCAATGTAAGCGCAGTTAGGTTTAAGCCTTCAATAGCACTAATATCATTAAGCTCACTGTTGCCTTCCAACGTCAGCGACTTTAGGTTCGAGAACTCACGAACAAAGCCAATCGAGGATGTGTTTGTTCTAATCAGGGCAAGCTCTTCTAACGCGGTTAGGTGCTTGAACGAGCGTGCACCATCAAAGCGATAGCCGCTAATCGTTAATGATGTAAGGTTATTTAGTGCAGCGATTGTCTCGATATCATCAGAGGCTAGTTGCCGCCCGTAGTCGCTTTCAATATGTAATGACTGTAATTCGGCTAGGTGAGAGAGAGCGCTAAAGCTATCTATAACCTTACCTTCTAGCCTTAGAGTAGTTAACTTGGGTGTATGGAACAACGCCGATAAATCGGTAATATAATGGTTGTTCAGTACCAGAGTTTTAAGCTCTGGCATGTGCTGAAGGAAGCTTAAGCTTGTTAAATTGGAACCATCGTAACTTAGGGCATTTAAAGACAACGCCTCAAGAGATGTAAAATACTTAAGCTCACTCAAGTTGGTTGCCCTTACTCCAGATATATCAAGCGCTATCATGGATTCTTTGTTGAGTTGACTTAAGTCTAGCGAAGCATTGTAGCATCTTGATGTGCACCCTAAAGTGAGGCTTTTCACAGATGAAAGGTTAACCGAGCTTAGTGACGGCTCTACTGCTTCTAAGGAGTCGAGCGATAATGAGGTAAGTTGGTTTAAAGGTACAAGATTCGCGATATTGCCAATAGGGTTGCCATTGAAGTTCACCTTTTCTAGCGCTGTAAACGCCTGCATATCAGGGAAAGTTGTTAAGCCAGCATTCGTCAATGCTAATGCGCTAAGTTCAGAGAGCTGCTCAAGACCAGTGATATTATTAATTGTATAGCCATCACATGAGACTGAGGTAAAACCAGTATCGACGTTGTTATCTTCTAAGCACTGTATTAAAGCATTGTCAGCGATCATTTCTGTCTGTAATGGCGCATATGCTTGTGCATTTACATCCACTTGTTGAGTGGTTGTGCTTCCTTCATCATCGGTAACGGTGATGCTAAATGTGTAGGTTTGCGTCTGTGCAATATTAGGAATTTGGACACTAAGGGTTGCTGTATCGGTGGCCTCTAATTGCAGCGTATTGCCCGCAATTTGTTGCCACTCGATATTGGCAATTTCACCATCGTCTGAGAGTGTCGCCTCAATTTCCACCATATCACGTTCTTTTACATCCATTTTTGTGACAAGATCGATGATAGGGGCCTGGTTTTGGGGAGCCGGTGGTGTGGGAGTTTCAGGCTGTTTATCGTCGCTGCCGCCACAGCCAAATAGGGTAAGCGCTGCAGCCGCAGCAAAAATTCCCTTTCGAGAGTACATAAGATATATCCTTTATTAATCTAGTATTCATAAAATCGGCACCGATTGTACCGACATAAGAAATAAAGTGAAGAGTAATTACCCTAAAATAGTATGAGGGACGAACCGAGAGGTATCTTTGGTGATGGGGCCGTCATCTTCGCGAATAGTGAGGCCGCAACTTTGGTGCCCGACGACCCAAGAGCCGATCAAGGTGTGATTACCGGCAAACACGGGTAAGGGTGCTAACGCTTGAGTAATAAAGCCTTCGCTACCGTAACTACCGCTTTGGTGCACACGGCCCTTGTCTGGATGCACCCAAGTGATATTCTCGCCTTCGCGGCTAAACAGGGGTTTATTCACAAAGCCTTGCTCCAGCCCATCGCCTTCTTCACCGCTAAAGTAGGCGGCTAGGAGATTCGGGTGGCCGGGAAACATTTGCCACAGCAGCGGTAATATGGCTTTATTCGATAACACAGCCTTCCAAGGCGGCTCGACAAACAGGGTGTCGGTGCTGAGCACATGGGGGGCAAAGTCGTCATGCAGCAACTCTTCCCAAGGGTAAAGTTTAAAGAGTTGCGCGATAGGAGCATGTTCTAGGTCAGTGAGCTGGCCGTGCTCATCAACGCCAATATCTTCAATGGCCATGCGTGCCGTGGGCATACCTGCTTGATAGGCACAGTCCTGTAAATAACTGACGGTGCCTTTATCTTCAATTGAGTCGCGACTGTGGACAAAGTGCAGCAATTCGCGGTTAGAGAAGAAGTTAAAACGCTCAATGAGCGCCTCTTGAATACTATTGAATTGATCACTTTGCCGTGGCAATTTGCCTCTATCTACTTGCTGTTCCAGCCACAGCCATTGGAAAAAACCCGCTTCATAGATGGAGGTGGGGGTATCGGCGTTGTACTCCAGTAATTTGGCAGGGCCGTTGCCGTGGTAACTAAAGTCCATACGGCCATATAGGCTAGGCTCTTTGTTGTGCCAACTGGTGGCGATAAAGTCCCAATACTGCTCGGGCAAAGCGAACTTGCGCAGCCAATACTCGTCACGTACAACTTTGTCGACTAACTGCAAGCACATTTGCTCCAGTTCATTGGTCGGTTGCTCTAAGTCGTTCTCAATTTGCTCTAGAGTGAATTGGTAATAAGCGCTTTCATCCCAGTACTTTTCACCATCAATGCGGCAAAAATCAAAGCCGAAATAATCGGCCTGAGCGGCTAAATCCGGCCGCTCAGCAATAGGGTGGCGAAACATCTACCCACCAAAGCTACGTGATGAAGCACGGCGGCCAAAGCCTCCTCGGCTACGAGTAACGCGCTTGGGCTTAGAAGCGTATTTAACTTTAGACTTTTTCACCATAGTGGTGCCGCGATTGTTGACTGAGCCAATGTAATCATTGTTGGCATTGCGGAAGCTGAAAAAGTCATCGCGTGAGCGATAAAGGGGCTTCGCACCTGAGTAGTAATTCCCCCCTAAAAACGCGTATTTTTTGCGTTTTTTCTTCTTCATAAGGTCTAAACCTTCATCCACCGCCTCAGCGACGGCGGCGATCATAAAGCCTGCCATAATGGGTCGCCAAATACTGCCTTCTTGCTCACAGCGCTCAAACCCGAAGTCATTTTCACAGAGGTTTTCATTGGCGTACTTTGGCGCTTCAATATCGTGATTAGCCAAGGCCTGTTGGTATTGTGCTTGGCATACATCGCGTTCGACGCCAAAGTCGGTGCAATCATCTACATCGGTAAATAATAGTGCTGGTTCTTCAGGGTCGGTGCAGCCACTGAGTCCGGCACTGGCACCGAGCATAAGTGTCAGTTTAAGTTTGTTAGTACGTTTCATTGCCGCCTCCTTAGTAGGTGATACAGGCAGCGTTGAGAATACCGGTGGCCAGTGAAGCAACCCCTAAAAATGCCCCTGCGCTCATATGGCCCTGGGCAATTTTTTCAGACAACTTCGGCATGTATAAGCGCACTAAGAAGAAGGTCACTAATTGCATAATGCCGGCGATAACGCCCCAGATGGCAAAGTCTAGCAGCGAGACCGAGTTCACCGCTGCACTGGCAACTGGAAGGGTAAAGCCAATGAACGCGCCACTAAACGCGGTGGCAGCGGCGGCATTGTTTTCCTTCATCAAGGTCCATTCGCAATGCGGGGTGATAAGGGTGTAAATGAATAGAAAGGCTAGGATAAGTAGGTAGCCTAAACCAAAGTACATGATAAAAGGGACAAAGCCCTGGATGGATTCCATGATCATTATTGTGCTCTCACTGCAATCGTTATTATTGTTCGGGCGCAGCAAGCTGCGCTAACTCCCTGTGCAGTAGCTTATCATCACCCACGTTAAGTTCAATAAGGCGTTTTAAATGAGTGGCACTGTCAATATCCATTTTTACACAATGTAAGCCAATGTGTTGCGGCTCAATGTGAGCCACTTCAGCAAGCATATCAATATCAACATCACTGCCAGATAGGTGGAAAATAAGCTCTACGCTTTGACCTAACTGTGGGTTGAAGTCATCAGGGTGGCTTACCAAAGCGCCATTTAAGGAAAGATCAAGTAAATGACAGCCATGATGCTGGTTATTAAATACCACTAGGGCGGGGCGTTGAAAAATAACACGAGTGAAGTTTCTGCGATTTTCCATAACAGTTCCTGTATTGGCGCGTCTCCCTCCAGTGTAGTAGCCAGCCTTGAGGTTGTCCTTGGCTGTGAATGACTTTTTTCGCTATTTCAATAAGCTAAAAATATCACCTTGGTCATTAAGTAGTGGCGCGTTAGCGCAATCACAGTGCCATACATAGGTGGATGCCAAGGGCACAAAAAAGCCCCATCGAGATGGGGCTTTTTTATGTGGTTAATTAACCAATCTTTTTATACTTAATGCGCTTCGGTTGTGCAGCCTCGGCACCTAAGGTTTTCTTCAACCACTGTTCGTATTCGGTGTAGTTACCATCGAAGAAGTTAATTTGGCCTTCGTCGCGATAATCAAGAATATGAGTGGCGATACGGTCTAAGAACCAGCGGTCGTGCGAGATCACCATGACACAGCCAGGGAACTCGAGAATTGCATTCTCTAACGCCCGCAAGGTTTCAACGTCTAAGTCGTTGGTTGGCTCATCGAGAAGTAATACGTTGCCGCCTGCTTTTAGTAGTTTGGCTAAGTGCAAACGGTTGCGCTCACCGCCGGAAAGGTCTTTGACGTATTTTTGCTGATCATTACCTTTAAAGTTAAAGCGTCCCACATAGGCACGGCTTGGGAACTCAAAGTTGCCCACTTTCAACACATCTTGACCGTCTGCGATTTCATCAAATACGGTTTTACTCTCGTCCATGTTGCCACGGAATTGGTCAACGGTGGCGAGTTCAACGGTTTCACCTAGAGTGATTTCACCACTATCAGGCTTTTCCTCGCCGCTGAGCATTTTGAATAAGGTCGATTTACCAGCACCGTTGGCACCAATAATGCCGACAATCGCTCCCTTAGGAACGCTAAAATCAAGGTTATCAATAAGCACACGGTCGCCAAAGCTTTTGTTTAAGCCCTGTACATCAATGACCTGATCACCTAAGCGCGGGCCAGGTGGAATAAACAGCTCATTGGTTTCGTTACGCTTTTGATAATCGCCTTGTTGTAGTTCAGCAAATTGCGCCATACGCGCTTTTGATTTTGCTTGGCGACCTTTCGGGTTTGAACGTACCCACTCAAGCTCTTGAGCGATGGATTTTTGTCTTGCTTTCTCAGCTTTTTGCTCTTGTTGCAGACGTGCGTCTTTTTGCTCAAGCCAAGAAGAGTAGTTGCCTTCCCACGGAATACCTTCGCCACGGTCCAATTCGAGGATCCAGCCGGCCACGTTATCAAGGAAATAACGGTCGTGGGTTACCGCCACTACAGTGCCTTCATAATCATGTAGGAAGCGCTCTAACCAAGCGACAGATTCAGCATCTAAGTGGTTGGTAGGCTCATCGAGAATAAGCATATCCGGCTTTTCAAGCAATAAACGGCAGATTGCTACACGGCGACGCTCACCCCCTGATAAATGCTCAATCTTGGCATCCCAAGCTGGCAGTCGTAATGCATCTGCGGCACGCTCTAGGGCGTTATCAAGGTTGTGGCCATCGTGGGCTTGAATAATGGCTTCAAGTTCGCCTTGCTCTTTGGCAAGCGCATCGAAATCGGCATCTTCCATGGCATACTCAGCGTATACTTGGTCAAGGCGATCAAGAGCATTTTTAACTTCACTGACCGCTTCTTCTACAACTTCACGCACCGTTTTGCTTTCATCAAGCTCAGGCTCCTGAGGAAGATAACCAATTTTAATGCCAGGTTGAGGATGTGCCTCACCCTCAAAATCTTTATCCACGCCAGCCATAATGCGTAGTAAGGTCGATTTACCTGCGCCATTTAGGCCAAGTACACCAATTTTAGCGCCAGGGAAAAAGTGCAGAGAGATGTCTTTTAAGATGGTGCGTTTAGGGGGCACCACCTTTGACACGCGACTCATCGAGAAAATAAACTTATCAGGTAAAACCATGAAAGGAGCCTTTACAATGTGACTAATTTAAACTGCCGTTATTGTAGAGTCTCTATGGTGAAAGCGTCAACGAATGGCCCGTTAATTTGCCAATAATATAGCCACTCCAGCCAGCGCCAGTAAACCGCCCGCTATCATACGCCAAGTCACCGGCTCGCGTTTAAAAAAGCCAATCGTCATGACCATCAGCGGGGCGGTGGCAAAAATAGTTTGTGCGATAGCCGGGTCGGTATGCTGCACCGCCGCCAATTGCAGCCACAAGCCAACGAAGGTGCCAAAAAAAACAGCCACGAGCAGCCAGCGTTTGTTATCAATACCGTGCAGTCGAATGGCTTGGTATAGGTCGCTGCGTTTTATAATCATTACCAGTAAAGCCACGCTCAATGTGCCGGCAAGGAGGCGAATAAGGGCGGCCCATAGGCTACTCATCGACTCAGTATTCATAGCCCCTTTTGACATCACCATGCCACTGGCTTGGCACAAAGCCGCAAGTAATGCGAAAGCCACGCCTTGAAAGTAAAACTTCTTATCAACTGGGGGCAAGTGGCGTTGAGGTAATACCGCGAGGATCACCCCCACCGAAGTGATGGCGATGCCCAACCAGGCCAGTAGCGGTAAGTACACACCTAACAGCACAACATTAAGTATGCCAGTTAAGGCTGGGGCGAGAGATTCAATTATTAAGGTTCGTGCTGGGCCAATACTGCGCAGGGCGCTAAAGTAGGCGCTATCGCCAATGGCAATACCGATAACCCCACCGGCGATAAGCCAGCCCCATGAGGTGAGCTGCACTGGTATGGCGCCATCGCCAAGTAGCGCCATGGCAATTACCATCATTAAAGAAGCGAGTAAGCCTTTACTTACATTTAGTTGCAGCGGTGAAAGGTGATGACTGAAGCCTTTGTACAATAAGGTAGAAAAGGCCCAAACCACGGCTGCACTGATTGCTGCAATTTCACCTATACCCATCATCGACTCTTTGTTAGTTAATCGCGGGCATTATTGCAGTTAACTCATTCACTGCAACTTTATTTTGGACGTCTAAACATCTAGAGGTTGAAATTTCCAGTGTGGCGTTCATAATAGCCTCTTATCTTTTAATTCGGAGTACCGCCATGCCCATTACGGTTCAAGACGCTTTGCCAGCGATTATGGAGCTGCGCCAAGAAAACGTATTCGTGATGCCAAAAAGTCGCGCTCGGACTCAAGAAATCCGGCCCATGCGCTTGGCTATTTTGAACCTGATGCCGAATAAGGTGGAAACCGAAGTGCAATTTATTCGTCTGCTGGCGAATACGCCATTGCAGGTCAATGTTGACTTGCTGCGTTTAGATACGCATCGCTCTAGCGCTAACTCAGAGCAGCATCTGGATATGTTTTATCAGTATTTTTCAGATGTTAAAGACAACAATTACGATGCCTTGATTGTCACCGGCGCGCCCTTGGCCCACTTAGAGTATGATGAAGTAGGGTATTGGTCGGAGCTACAAGCGTTCTTTGATTGGGCGGAGCACCATGTGACCTCGACGCTATTTAGTTGTTGGGCGGCGCACGCTGGGCTTTTCCATCATCATGGACTTAAGCGTCAATTGCAGAAAAATAAGTTGTGCGGAGTGTTTGAGCATCAGTGTTACTTTGACCACGCGGCGTTAACCCGAGGCTTTGACGATCGCTTCTTAGTCCCGCATTCGCGTTATGGCCATATTGATATTGCTGCGATAAACGCCTGTAAAGAATTAGTCGTGGTAGCAGGTTCGCCCAAGGTAGGTGCTTACTTACTTAAGAATCAAAGCGGTTCGCAGGTGTATATCACAGGACACCCTGAATATGATGCCGATACCCTGAAAAAAGAGTATTTACGTGATTGCGACAAAGGCGCTGACGCACCGATGCCAGAAAACTACTTCCCTCATGGCGACCCAGCGCAAGAGCCCTCGAAAACCTGGCAAAGCCATGCCTTTTTGTTATTCTCGAATTGGCTCAATTACTACGTTTACCAAACCACTCCCTATGATATTAATCTGGTTAGCCAGGATGTAAGGACTAACAACTATGCCGAATAAACGTGATGCATTAACACTGGCCCTCAACGAGCGCATTTTAATTTTAGATGGCGCCATGGGTACGATGATCCAACAGCATAAGCTCGAAGAGCATGATTATCGTGGTGAGCGGTTTCAAGATTGGCATGTGTTGGTCAAGGGGAATAACGATTTATTGAGTCTCACTCAACCGCAGTTAATAGCACAAATTCACCGTGAATATTTGGCAGCGGGCGCTGATATTATTGAGACCAATACCTTTAACGCCACGACCATTTCCATGGAAGATTATGACATGGCGAGCCTAAGCCGTGAGATTAACCTCGAATCGGCCCGACTGGCACGCGCGGTGGCCGATGAATTTACCGCTCGCGAGCCACACAAACCGCGCTACGTGGCCGGCGTACTGGGGCCAACATCAAAAACCTGCTCGATCTCACCGGATGTTAATGATCCGGGCTATCGCAATATCACCTTCGATAAGCTGGTGGCCGCGTATATCGAATCGACCCTGGCGCTGATAGAAGGTGGTGCCGATCTGATTTTAATTGAAACCATTTTCGATACCCTCAATGCCAAAGCCGCTTCCTTTGCGGTAGAAGAAGCGTTCGAACAGGCCGGAGTGATTCTGCCGGTGATGATCTCCGGCACCATCACCGATGCTTCGGGTCGAACCTTGTCAGGGCAAACCACCGAGGCGTTTTATAATTCCATTCGCCATATTAAACCGCTCTCCATTGGCTTGAACTGTGCGCTAGGGCCAGACTTGCTGCGTCAGTATGTGGAAGAGTTGGCCAGTATTTGTGAAACCTACACCTCGGTGCACCCCAATGCAGGGCTGCCGAATGAATTTGGCGAATATGATTTAGAAGCCGAGGAAATGGCACAAGAAATCATCGACTGGGGGGAGCAAGGGTTTATCAATATTGTCGGTGGCTGTTGTGGGACCACGCCCGAGCACATTAAAGCCTTTAGTGATGGGCTAAAAAACACCGCTCCACGTACTTTGCCTGAGCTGCCGGTGCGCATGCGTTTAAGTGGCCTTGAAGCCTGTAATCTCAATTAAGGGGCCAATAACATGAATAATACTGCAACTTTTACCAATGTCGGCGAGCGCACCAATGTGACCGGCTCGGCGCGCTTTAAACGGCTGATCCTCGAGGAAGATTACGAAACCGCGTTAGAGGTGGCACGTGAGCAAGTTGAAAATGGCGCGCAGATTATCGATATCAACATGGATGAAGCCATGTTGGACTCTAAAGCAGCCATGGTCACCTTTTTGAACCTTATCGCCTCAGAGCCCGATATTTCGAAAGTGCCCATTATGGTGGACTCGTCGAAATGGGAAGTAATCGAGGCGGGACTAAAATGCATTCAAGGCAAGGCGATAGTGAACTCTATTTCCCTCAAGGAGGGGGAGCAGCCGTTTCGTCACCAAGCCAAGGTATTAAAGCGCTTCGGCGCCGCCGTGGTGGTGATGGCCTTTGATGAAACCGGCCAAGCAGAAACCGCTGAGCGGAAGTTTGCTATCTGCGCGCGCTCTTATCGCATCCTGGTCGATGAATTGGGCTTCCCACCAGAAGATATTATTTTTGACCCCAATATCTTTGCCGTGGCCACCGGCATAGAAGAGCATGACAACTATGCCGTGGAGTTTATCGAAGGAACTCGCCGCATCAAGGAGAATCTTCCGCACTGCAAGGTATCCGGTGGTGTGTCTAATGTCTCTTTTTCGTTTCGAGGCAACAATCCGGTGCGCGAGGCTATTCACTCTGTGTTCTTGTATCACGCCATTCAAGCCGGAATGGATATGGGTATCGTCAATGCCGGTCAATTAGCGGTGTATGACGATATTCCCTCTGAGCTGAGAGACGCCGTTGAGGATGTGATTTTAAATAAAGATGCCGGCGCCGGAGAGCGGTTGGTGGAATTAGCGCCTAAGTATTCGGGCATGGCGCAAGCGGAGAAGGTTGAGGATTTACAGTGGCGTAGTTGGCCGGTGGCAAAGCGCTTAGAACATGCTCTGGTTAAAGGCATTACAGATTATATTGATGAGGACACCGAGCAGTGCCGACAGCAGTTTGCTAAACCCATCGAGGTCATTGAAGGGCCGCTAATGGATGGCATGAATGTGGTGGGTGATCTGTTCGGGGCCGGGAAAATGTTTTTGCCGCAGGTGGTGAAATCCGCCCGGGTAATGAAGCGCGCGGTGGCCTATTTAGACCCTTATATCGAAGCCGAGAAACAAGAGGGTGAAACCAACGGTAAAATTGTCATGGCTACGGTAAAAGGCGATGTTCATGATATTGGCAAGAATATTGTTGGCGTGGTGTTACAGTGTAATAACTACGAGGTGATCGACTTAGGGGTGATGGTGCCCGCTGAAAAAATCCTACAAACCGCTATAGACGAAAACGCCGATATTATAGGTCTATCCGGGCTTATCACTCCCTCGTTAGATGAAATGGTGCATGTCGCCAAAGAAATGAAACGCCGCGATTTTACCATTCCGTTGCTGATTGGTGGCGCGACGACGTCAAAGGCGCATACCGCCGTAAAAATTGAGCCCCAATATGATAACGGCGTGGTTTATGTTAATAACGCCAGCCGTGCGGTGGGCGTGGCATCTAGTTTGCTAAGTAAAACCGCGAAAAGTGAGTTTTTGAGTAAAACTAAAGCAGAGTACGAGCGAGTGCGAGAGCAACAAGCACGCAAGAAACCCCGCTCCAAGCCCATAGGTTTGCAACAAGCGCGAGCTAATCATGCCCAGCTGGATTGGCAAAACTACACTCCGCCTGTGCCTAAACAGCTAGGAGTCCAAGAGTTTCACTCGGTGCCAGTGAGCACCTTACGGCAATATATCGATTGGACGCCATTTTTTATGACCTGGTCTTTGGCCGGCAAATACCCGCGTATCATGAATGACGAGGTGGTGGGTGAGCAAGCGCGCTCATTGTTTGCCGATGCTAATGCAATGTTGGATGAGTTTGCGCGCCAAGGCAGCATTCAACCCAAAGGGGTGATTGGCTTATTCCCAGCAAACCGCGTGGGCGATGACATAGAAATATACCGCGACGAGCTGCGTGACGAAGTGATTTTACGTTCGTGTCAGTTACGCCAGCAAACGCACAAAAAGGGCTTTGCTAACTATTGTTTAGCCGACTATATCGCGCCTAAAGGTGTTGCCGACTACTTTGGCGCCTTTGCCGTGACCGGCGGGTTAGAAGAAGATGACTTAGCCCAGGCCTTTGATGACCAAGGTGATGATTATAATAAAATTATGGTCAAAGCGGTGGCTGACCGCCTTGCAGAGGCCTTCGCAGAATACCTGCATGAGCAAGTGCGTAAAGTGTACTGGGGCTATGCCGCAGACGAAGCGTTAAACAATGATCAGCTCATTCGTGAGAACTATCAGGGCATTCGCCCTGCGCCGGGCTATCCAGCGTGCCCAGAGCACACTGAAAAGGCTAAGATTTGGGAATTACTGAGCGTTGAAGAGCGCATCGGCATGAAACTGACGAGCTCCTATGCGATGTGGCCGGGTGCCGCCGTCTCGGGTTGGTATTTCTCACACCCTGATTCGAAATACTTTGCCGTGGCAGGGATTCAACAAGACCAAGTTGAGGACTATGCTAACCGCCAAGGAATGACGCTAGAGCAAGCCGAAAAGTGGCTAGGCCCGAATTTGGGGTATGAAAGTGCAACCTAAAGCTGCGAAAGTGAATGCACTAGCAAACCATTGGGCTATTTTGAGCTCAGACATAACAGTCGCGGGAAAACCTATCGACCTAGTTGATATGGCTTATGATGAATTATCGGAGGAAGAGCTGCAATTCACTCTAGCTACGTGGGGATATAGGGAAGGGAAGCTACCTGTGCATCAGCTCTATCCTCGAGGAATGGGGGCAGGTAATAAGCTTACAGTAAAAGACTTTCTGAATTATTTTTATGGTTACATCTGTGCAAAATAATGCGTATTTTATATTTATTAATAGCTTTTTTAATTCAAAGCGAAGTTAATGCTAGCGTAAGCTTGCTCTCTCAATATGAGCTCGATGGAAATCATTATGAGTCTGTTGAGTATCATCCTTCAGGGGAGCAGCTGGTATTTACTTTGTCGGCGGATGTTACCTTTCTTCTAAACACAAAAACAGGTGATATAGATAGCCTAAATTTTTCCCATCAGGTGAGTCAACTAGCCGAAGATGGAGAGAATTTGTATGCGATTGTCGACGAAAAAGTTGTAAAAATCGATGTAAAAAATGAAGTATCTGAAGTTGCATCGGGCTATGAACTTAGCTTTCTAGGGGATAAGTTATTGGTTAATGATCATTATCTGATGGCTGGCACTTATTATAAAGAGAAACGGAAGCCCTCATTTAAGATGAAAGAGTTGCCTGCGCCTTTTAGTATAAGAAAAGATAATAGCTTAGGCGAAAAAACAGCAGCAACAGTTGCTTATAAGCAAGGGATGTTTTTTGACAGTTCAGAGCTACAATTATGGGATTTACCTAGTGGCAAACCAATCGCTAAAAAGGAGTTCAGTGGACGTATTTTTGCCCCTTACTTTGTTGATGAGAAAAACGCTTTGTTATTAGTGAATAATATAGATTCGCTTTTTTTATGGAATTTTAAAAAAGATAAGATCTTGGATAAGCAGAGCGATTATAAAGGTCATCGACTTTACCAGATAAAAAATACTTTACTTGAGGTAACTTCAGATAAGGTTAGTGAGATTCTCGTCAGCGATCAAAAGATAACTCGTGGTTTTGAGTGTCCGCTAGATGATGAAAATGTTTATGTGAATTCAGTATACGCAAATGAAGATTTGTTGGTGTTAGAGGTTTTTCAGTCGAATACTTCATACGCAAGAATATTCAAAGTTATTGAAGGCCAATGTGAGCAGGTTGCGATATTAGATGAACCTACTGAAATTAGGGTAAATCCTATTCGCAACGAAGTTGTTGCATTGTTTACTCATCCCGATAGTTATGAAAAATCGTTATTAAAAGTGTTTGCGGTGCATTAACGCTTAGAGTCTGCTTCAAGTAACTCTGCCAACTTCTGCTTTACTTGTTGCGCGCTGGTATCGGATGGTTGCTGAGATAGCCAGTCAACGAGTTCGTTGCGTACGGGGAAACCTTCTTTTATACAATGACTCTCATTTGCCACCCAGATATCGGCTGAGCCAATCGTGCCCCGGCCGTAGGCGCTGCATAGGGTGTAACCCTGAGCACTAATATGGTGTTCAATGAGATAGGTGTAGGTTGGCGTGGCAATTAACATCAATACCAAGGTCACGCCGCACAGCTTAAACCAACCGCTGAGTAGCCCATCACTTACTTGGGTATGAGTTGCTCGTAACCACAGTAAGTAGGTTAATACGGCAAAAACGGGAGTGGCCAATACCAAAGAAGGAGAAAAACTGCGTTCCCGAAAAGCCAGAACATGCTCCCCTAGGGCTGTACTTACTTGGCTCACTTCACTGAACGTTGCATAAGGGAGCAGTAAAGTAAGTACACAGAATAAAGCAAAAAAGCAGAATAGCTTTACTCTGTCCATCGTTGTACTTTGCACGTCATCCATTGTGCTATCTATATCCGCCAGAGTAAGGAAGCCCAAATAAACGGTGCATAAACCCGATGGGGTCTTGTTCGTACCACCGCTGCGCCCGGTCTATTTCTCTCCGTGCTTGCTGAAAGCTTTGTTTTAAATCGTTTTCAACCGCTCTTAGACTAGCCGCTATTTTTTCTGCTATTGCATCAGTATCAATGAATGTATAGGCCAAACCAGCCAGAGCTGCACCAACCACAACAACGGCAATCATAGGGCCAACGGCGACGGTTGCAGCCGTTCCCACAACGGCAGTTACCGCTCCCCAGGCAATGCCTGATGATGCTGCTGCGATGGCAACATCAACAGACAAACCACCAATAAAGTCATGCCATGTTTTGCTATCATCAATCAGTTGCTCCAAGGCATGAAACCCTGCAGAGATAAGAATCGTCAACACAAACCCTTGCTTAATAGAGCTTTGCGCTCCCAGCTTACCGATGCCGAAAGACACTAGTTTAGGGTTGTTGGCTAAGTACCGGGTTCCCGTCAGGTGTCTTCTCAGGCCTGAGTAGCCTTTGAAAATAATGTAGTTTTTCCCAGAATATGACTTCACTTTGAATTTCTCAAAGACTGAACCGCTACGCTGCATCTCTAGCGCTATGGCTGTTAAGGCGGCCACATCCAGCCCTAAAGGGACGAGCCCTGAACCATTTTTAACCCAATCGCGATGTGCTCGCCAAAGCTCAGGTACAATATTGGCGCGTTCCATAATTGATTCGAACCAGGCGGCGATTCGCTCATTAGAATGACCTTGGGTGCGTTTTACGTTCACAGCGTAATCAAAAAATTCCCTGTCATTAAGATGGATAAAGTTATGCTGGTTGGACTTTAATAGATGAGCGAGTTGCTGATCTCGCTGCTTGTTTCTTAATTCTTCTCTTGCATTGATGAGCATTGAGGCCTCCATGCTATGTTCCTTTTATCGCTATTCTCATACAAGGCTGCGGAACAGTCAATCGCCAAGCTCATGTCTTATATGAAATTTTATTGAATTGTCAGCTTGTTGCAAAACCCTTATTAGCCGAGCACAGTGTAATGCGCTGTAATGACACACCAAGAGGGGATTTGATAACAATAGTGCATGTTTCCCTTTGAGTCTGACTTATGACCCTCAAGCAGTTACAACCGCTAGTCGCAACCATTATTGCAGCGCCAGTGGACGCTGGTGTTGTTAAGCAACCTATTCATGCTTTGGTTAACGCGTTAGAGCAAGAAAGTGGTGTTTCGTCGCAAGCAGATATGAATACATCGCACGGAACATATACCGAGCATGGGGTGGCGATTTCTCCGGTACAAGCTGCACGCTGCTCCTTGGAGCCACTGCGCACCCAAGTGTTTATGCAAGGGGTAGCGGCGGCTATTAACGATAAAGTCCACGGTGATAAAGTAGTCCATATCCTCTATGCGGGCACCGGTCCTTTTGCCACCTTATTATTGCCCTACCTCGCATGCCACCCCGAATTACCGGTGCGGGTAACATTGTTGGATATTCACCAGGAAAATATTGAGGCGGTCAAAAAATTGGTCGCACGCTGGCATATTGGGCACTTAATCAGCGAATATGTGGTTGCTGATGCGACCTGCTGGCAACCTGACGCGCAAAGTCGATTCGATATCGTTATTTCTGAAACGATGACAGCACTGCTTCGTCGTGAGCCCCAGGTATGGATATTTAAAAGCCTCGTGCGTTATCTGCAAGCACAGGGAGTGTTAATTCCTCAAGTGGTTTCTTTGCGAGCTTGGCTAGAGCGCGCTAAAGAGCGGGTTTTGATTGATGAGTACTTTCGCCTCGATAAAGCGGCAGCACAGCGCTTAGCGCGTGATGATATTACCGATATACGTGGTGAGCTTGTTATTCCAGCGCAGCATCAAAGTGACGATCATTTTACGCTGACCACGGATATCCAAGTTTATAATCACTGCGTTTTAAGCGAAGGGCAATCGAGCTTAACCGTGCCATTTTCAGTACCGCCGCACGCAACTTGCCTTTTTGCGGGCGCACACGTTCCTTTTCACTATGCCAACCCCAGGCAGGCCGATTTCATATTCGACTTTCCACACGATAAACGCCTAGCCGCACACACCTTACCCAGCATTAATGACTGTGCAGATCTCGGGCTCATTTATATAAAGCGCGCGTTTGCGCAGTGTTTATGGGCAAAGCAAAACCAACAACCTAGATCACTTTCACCGTGTGATTGGCAAGGTGAGCTGTTTTTAACGCAGGCGTTAGGTATCCCCTTAGATATATGGTTTGCACACTTATTTAATGCCCCTGATCTGGCTAGTTTTGAATCTCGGCTACTACAGTGCTGCCCCGCATTACTATGCCCACAGCAAGTTATGGAAATGAACCGACAGTTGCTTGCTAAGCTGCACAGGCAAAATGAATAACGTACAATAGCGGCAAAGAGTATGAATACCTTGGGATTATGGCCTTACCAATAGAGCAAAGTTACCCGCAACTTGTTGAGCAATTACATCGTGTGCCTATGTGCCTACTGCAAGCACCACCTGGAGCAGGGAAGTCAACGTGGTTGCCCTTGCAGTTGCTTCGTGAAGGCCATTTTCGCCGCATTATCATGCTTGAGCCCCGGCGCTTAGCTGCGCGCAACATCGCGCGCTTTTTGGCTGCTCAGCAACAAGAAGTGGTAGGACAAAGCGTGGGCTTAAGATTGCGCCAAGAGACTAAGGTAAGCGCTGAGACGCGCCTAGAAATTGTCACTGAAGGGGTATTAACGCGCATGTTGCAGCAAGACCCCGAGCTCAGTGGTGTCGACTTAGTTATTTTTGATGAATTTCATGAACGCTCCATGGCGGCTGATACGGCATTAGCTTTTGCGTTAGAAAGCCAGATGTTGCGTGATGATTTAAAGATCTTATTGATGTCCGCCACCCTCGATGGCGAGCGCTACCAACGCTTTTTTGATTGCCCACTCATTAGTTCAGCAGGTCGCAGCTACCCAATAGAGGAAATCTACCGCCCGCTAGCGCAGCCAACGCAGTGGCTTGAGGCTATTGCGCCCACCGTAATCACAGCGCTGCAAGAGCAAAGCGGTAGCGCCTTGGTGTTTTTGCCAGGACAAAAAGAAATAAACTATGTCGCCGCGCAGCTCAGCGGGCTGCCCAGCGGTATTGAAGTCCACACCTTATTTGGCGAGCAAGACAAAGCCGCCCAGCAACGAGCGATAGCACCCGCGGCGCAAGGTCAGCGCAAGGTGGTATTAACCACCAATGTAGCCGAGACCAGCCTGACTATTGAGGGCATTCGCATTGTTATCGACAGCGGTAAACGTCGCGCCGCGCAGTTCAATCTAAAAACCGGTGTGAGTGAGCTGAAAACCGTGAATATCTCACGCTCCTCAGCGCTGCAACGGGCTGGGCGAGCGGGGCGCATAGAGCCTGGAGTGGTCTATCGTTTAGGCAGTAAAGAGCAATTAGAGCGACGGGCGCAACATGATGCACCGGAAATATTAACCAGTGATATTAGTCCTTTAATGCTAGAGGCGAAGCTGTGGGGGGCCGATATCGAGCAATTACAGCTGCTTGACCCGCCTTCTGCGGCGCAGCAGCACCAAGCCTGCGAACTGTTACAGATGTTAGAGCTGATTGCCGATGGCAAGCTCACCGCTAAGGCAAGAGAAATACATGCTATGGGCAGCGATTTACGTTTTGCCCATTTGCTGTATCAAGCTCAGCAACGTGAATCTCAGCATCCTGGTTTTGTGCACCTGGCGGTGCATTTTGTCGCCTTGATGGAGGCACGGGTGCGCATTGATGCTGAGCTTGCTACCGCTATCAGTGCGCAACAGCATCGTCCTCACCCAGCATTTACGCAACAACTGAAGTACTGGCGCCAGCGTTTATCCTTGCCGGCGAACAAAGACTTACCTATGCAATTGCTGCCTGTGGTCGTGGCGTTGGCCTATCCTGACCGTCTAGCCAAACGGCGTGGCTCGGGCATGCTGCTCAGTAATGGTGCGGGGGTGAGTGCGCATCCGCAGTTGTGGTTGGATGAGCAGTATGTGGCCATCGCCGATGTTGGTGGCAAAGATGGCCAGCATATTTTTAGCGCCACCGCCTTTTCCCCGGCCATGCTGCAAACCCATTTGCCACATTTGTTTAGTGAGCGTCAGGTGTGCGAATTTGATATCAAATCAGGGCGTTTCATTAATGAGCAGCGCCAGCAATTGGGTGCAATCGTTATTGCCACTAAGCCCAGTGGCAAAAAAATTGATACCCAAATGAAAGTACAAGCGTGGCTGGAGTTAATACAACAGCGGGGCTGGGAGCTGTTTCAACATCCACAGTCGCAGCAACTACGAGTGCGTATGTTACTGGCTAGTCAATTGCTTGGTGGCGAGTTTACTCTCGCCGATGAGGCGCAGCTATTGCGCCAAGCAGAGCAATGGCTGGCGCCGTTTTTAGAGCATGTGGGGTCATTATCGCAATTACAGCAGTTTGACTATCGGAGTGCTTTGCTCAGCCTGTTAGATTATGCGAGCCAACAGCGCTTGGAACAGCTCTTACCAAAGTCAATGACACTGCCCTCGGGTGCCAGTCATCGCATTCATTATCAACTCGATGGTCCGGCCAAACTCAGCGTCCGTATGCAAGAGGTTTATGGTTGGCAGTCAAGCCCGGAGTTGGCGCAAGGCAAGCTGCCGCTGCAACTCGAATTACTCTCGCCGGCGCGGCGACCGTTGCAAATAACCCAAGATCTTGCGCATTTCTGGCAAAGTAGTTACCGCGAAGTGCAAAAAGAGATGAAGGGTCGCTATCCAAAGCACTTTTGGCCCGATGATCCGAGTACCGCGCAGGCCACCAATAAAGTAAAAAGTAGAATGTGACGCGGTTTGTTGTCTATGTGCGTTTAGTTGCCCTAGTAGGTTGTGCGTACTATCACGCCATGTTGCCATGGCTTCACAGACGTCTGGATAGACAAAATTTACTTTGTGCGATAATGCTTTCATAATAGCTCTTTTCTGACCTAGCTAAGTGAGTACCGTGTTGCAACGCCCGTTATTACAGGTTCAAAATTTATCGCACCAGCTTGGCGAACATCGGGTACTTGAACGCCTTAGTTTCTCGCTTGAGCAAGGGGAGTTTGTGGGCCTGTTGGGACCTAACGGGGCTGGGAAATCCTCACTGCTGCGCTGCATTTATCGTTATTACCGCACTTCGGCTGAGACTATTGCCCTTAATGGCGAGTGCTTACAGACTCTGTCACAGCGCACATTGGCACAAAACGTAGCCGTGGTGCTGCAACAGCCAGAAAGCGATATGTCACTCACTGTTTATGAGGTGGTGACTCTTGGCTTATTGCCCCAGGGGGGTATGTGGCGTGCATTAACGCAGGAGCAAAAGCAGCGAGTCCATCAGGCTTTGATGGATGTAGGGCTGTGTAACTTGCAGCATAAACCCTTAGCCCAGTTATCGGGAGGAGAGCAGCAGCGCGCTCATATTGCTCGGGCCTTAGTGCAGCAGCCGCATTTGCTGATCATGGATGAGCCCACCAGCCATTTAGATATTAAATATCAAATAGAATTGATGGAGCTGGTGCGTTCGTTAAAGCTAACGGTGTTGGCGTCATTTCATGACCTTAACTTGGCCTGTGCGCTGTGTGACCGATTGTTGATTCTTAAACACGGTCAACTGGTCGCGGATGGCGCGCCAAAAAAGGTGGTGACCGAGCAACTGCTCAGTGATGTTTTTGGCGTTTGCGCAAAAGTCAGTGGTCATCCGCAGCAGCCCGATAAGTGGCCGCTGGTACAATATTTTTACGGCTATCAAAGGCATCAGCATGACGGTTAAATATGTTTTATCTCTGATTGCAGTACTTTTGGTTTTTGTGCTTAGTGGGTTGTTTGCACTTAAGCAAGGCGCCGTGAGTCTAAGTTGGCCGCAACTGTTAGCTGTACTCAGTGGCGAGGACAGTGAGTCGCTGTGGCAGCAAATTATTTGGCAATTGCGCAGCCCTCGTGTTGGCATTGCCTTTCTTGCTGGTGGTGGGTTGGCGTTGGCGGGGGGGATTTTACAAACGGTCACACGCAACCCGTTAGCGGATCCTTACTTGTTTGGTATCTCCTCGGGGGCAGCTTTGGGCGTGGTCGTGACCCTGGTGCTTTTTGGGGTTAGCGCCCCTGTGCTGCTGAGCCTCAGTGCCTTTGCAGGCGCCATGCTGGCCGTGGTGTTGTTGCTGATTGTGGCCTACAGTGTTCGTTATATGCAAAACTCCATTTTGGTGCTGGCAGGGGTGGCCTTATCTTTTGGTTTCAGTGCACTGACCAGCTTGTTGCTGTATTTTGGCGAGCCCCAGGCTGTAAGCGCGGTGGTCTTTTGGACTTTGGGTAGCTTTTCCGGTGCTTCCATGGCCATGTTGCTACCGGTGAGTGTGCTTATGGGCGTCAGCCTCGCAATTGTATGGCTGTTACGGGCGCCATTAAATGCCCTGCTGCTTGGGGATGAGAGTGCCCATACCCTAGGTATTCATGTGCAGCGACTACGCTTAGCGATGCTGCTATTAAGTGCGCTGATCACTGCAGTGCTTGTGAGTGTGTGCGGTGGTATAGGTTTTGTCGGGCTGATGATCCCCCATTTGGTGCGAATATTGGCCCCTCGTGCAGGTAGTTATTTATATCCCGCGAGCTTTTTTAGCGGCGGGCTATTTATGGTGTGGGTAGATTTGGCCGCACGCACAGTGTTAGATAATCAAGAACTGCCAGTTGGGGTGATCACCTCAGCTATCGGAAGCATATTCTTTTTACTGTTATTATTTTCCCGTTATCGCACACAATAAAAAAGCCCCGCTCTGCGGGGCTTTTATGCATTAACTTGATGACGTTGCGGCTATTTCAGTTGCTTGGCTTGTCGGCGAATAGCCACTAACGCAAGTAACATAACTAGCCATGCTAGAGTGCCGCTATCACTTTTCTTAGCTGGAGGTTCGGGTTTACCAGGCTCTGGCGGAGTGACCTTTTGTGCCACTTCGATATTAAGCTCTCCCTCTGCGGTGGCTCCGAGTTCATCGCTTAGGGTATAGCGTACTAACGCATCACCGCTAAAGCCATCAGCGGCGCTAAAGCGTAATGAGAAGTCACTGTTAATTACTACCTCCCCATGTTCGCTGCTTGCTTGGGTTACCGTTAACGCTTGTCCCTCTGGGTCGCTATCGTTGGCGAGTACATCCACTGTAACCGCGCCTTGGTAGGCAACCGATGCGCTATCAGCAACTGCAACCGGCGCTTGGTTAGCGACAATGCTAATACTTACCTCGGCACTGTGGCTATTGCCAGCAGCGTCGCGAATGCTGTAGATCAAACGGTCGTTACCAATGAACTGGCTAGGTGTTTGGTATTGGATTTTGCCATCAATAATACTGGCATCACCCAGCTCCGCCTCCACGCCAGTAAGCATGATTTCATCACTCTCGGCATCAGTATCATTACTTAGCACATCGAGCATCGGCATGGCGTTCTCGGCTACCGTATACACATCATCGTTTGCAACCGGTGGCTGGTTGGCATCAAGAGCTATAGCCACTACACCAGGGTCAACAATGCTGCCATTGATGATGCCATCAGCATCGTTGGCGCCGCCATCTGTCAATGTTAATTGTACGCACCAGTGACCGGCTGTCAGCCCGGGTTGCCAAAGTTCACTGCCTGGTGCTGGGCAGTAACCTTTACTACCTAACGCTGAAGCAACAGCGTCATCGCCTTGGGTATTCAAATCTTGCCATTGGTCATTGATATACTTGCGATAGAGTGCATTTTGCGGCAGTGGCTGACGCTGCGGAAGTACAAAATCAACGGCAGCACCAGGCATCGGTAGGGCACTGACTACAACACCATAAAGTGTGCCAACATGACGGGTGTCTTCATCACTTGCGACCTGCTCTGGCATCAGCTCAGCCCCTGCACTTGCAGCATCAGCAAATATGCTGGTTTGCAGACAGTTGCCATATTCAGTCTCGACGATAAAGTTGTCTTCTTGCGCTGGTGTCGCTGCAAGTAAGTGACATACGCCGATGGCGTCCAAATAATCAGCGACGCCGTCACCGTCACTATCACGGTAACCTTCACTATCATCAGGGATCAGATCGCCGTCACTATCATTATTGCTCAAAGGCGGTAGCGTAGTGCGCACGTCTAACAGGAGGTTGACGCTTTGCGTTGCGGATGGAGTGCCGCTATCAGTGACGTCGAGACTGACATTATAGATACCCGGAGTTAGATCACTGGCCTCGATAATAGCGCGCTCACTACTCGTTTGGTTCAACGGTAGTGTCGGGTTTATTTGCCACTGATAAGTATGAGAGTCATTGATATTGGCATCGGTTACCTGAGCGATGAGCTCAATATCTTGGTCGGCAACAAATAACGTCATCGCTTGTGCGTTTTGCTGCGCTGTTACCTTCACTTGTGGGGCAAGGTTACGCCGTGTAATCGTTACCTGGTGCTGCCACGTTGGGCCTCTATTGATACTCTCGTCCAGTGTTATCGTGATGGTTTCATCTTCTTCATCAAGGGCATCAGCGAACACATCAAAGTCGATGGTTGTTTGCTCAGAGGTGAAGCGTAGTTCTGCATTGGTAAGTGAATGGTCATCACTGCTGCTACTGCCACTGACGGTAAAAGGCACTATAAGTGGGTAGCTTGGCGCAGGACCGTTTAAGTAAGCGGTAATGCTATGACTGCGCCCCTCAGTGGTGATACTTTGTGCACTCAAGCTTACCTGTGGATTGACTTCCACACGCTGTGATTGCAAGGCACTGCGACCTTGATCATCTGTAGCTTGCCAGTAAATTTTATGCACGCCTGGTTTGAAATACACCGGATTGTCTAGGATTCTAACCGCAATGGCTTTACCCGTTGCATCGACAGCAGTGGCAACACCAAGATTTACTTTCGTGTACAAGCCTGTGGCATCAACACTGACATCTGCAGGCAGAGAGAGTACCGGGATATCGTCGGCCACAGGGCCATCAAGGGAGAACCTGACCGTTGCTGTATCTGCTAAACCTTGCTCGTCGGCGATGCGATAGCGCAGTGTCGTGGTTTCATTAAGACCACCAGGAGGCGTATATAGCAGCGCGCCATTGTCGATAGCGACATCACCTAATTCTGCACTAGCTGTTGTTATGCGTAAGGTATCACCTTGATCTGGATCGCTGTCATTGCTAAGTACCTCAAGAATGTATGTGCCGCTGTCATTGCGCGTAAGGCTCAAAGTATCATCATTGGCTATTGGTTTGTCATTGACTCCGGTGACAGTAATTTCAATAGCGACAGGTTCACTTTGTAAGTCACCGTCACTTGCTATCAAAGTTGCACTATCAGTGCCTTGAAAGTCAGTATTCGGTGTGTAAGTGAGGCTTAAGCCATTGATGAGTAGCTCACCCTGCACAGGCGCTGAAACGACTGTAATAGTGACTTGTTCTGCCTGTTCATCATCTACTTCTAGGGTCACCGTTTTTGACGTATCTTCTTCAACACTGAACGTGCGAGTGATGATACGTGGGGCCTGATTAGCCTCAGTGACTTCGATAGCAAACGCCGGGAGTTGTGCACTCAAGTCGCCGTCACTGACGGTAATTTGAATATTGCTAACGGTGCCAACATCGCTCTCACTGGGTGTACCTTGCAGTTGTCCAGTCGCGGTATCGAAGGTTGTCCAGCTGGGCTGGTTGACGATCGAAAAGGTGAGGGCATCATCATCGGGATCTGATGCAGTTGGGGTGAAGCTATAGCTCTGCCCAGATTTTATAGTTGTTGCTGGTGTACCACTAATAATAGGGGCTTGGTTAGACGCTATTACCGAAATAGAAAATGCGGGCAGAGCGTCTGTGGCTGAGCCATCTGAGACAGAAATAATGATATTTTCATAGTTACCAATATCATCCTCTTTAGGTAACCCTCTTAATTGCCCGCTATTGGAGTTAAACGTAGCCCATGCAGGTAAGTTTATTACACTAAATGTAAGCGCGTCGCCATCATTATCAGATGCTGTTGGGGTGAATAAATATACATCATCCACTACAGCAGTGCCGGCAGGTGTACCAGAGATAACCGGTGGATCATTGGGTGGATTGTCACGTGTAATAGTGGCTACATCAACGTAGGTGGAGATATTGCCCGCAGCATCAAGTGCAGCTACCACAAAGTTATTATCGCCCAGTGTCAGCTGTGCCGACAGCGACCACGCATTCCCAGATACTGCAGATGAAGCCAGTACACTGGTTGAATCAGCAGTACCATCATCATTAGCATCAGCGTAAAGCGCGACATTGACACCGTTCTCGCTATGCGTACCAGCTACTGCTAATTGTGTGCTGGTGGTGCTTTCAGGTGCGCTTGGGGTGGTTACAGTTGGGCTTACTGGAGCTGTGGTATCTATCACCAACGCTTTATTAGCGCCCAAACTACCCGCTGCGCCAGGAGTCGCTAAGGTTAAGCTCGCGTTATTTCCGGCGCTATCACTCACCTGAGCCCCGTTGAGTGCCAACGCAGAAGTTGTTGTGTAATCAAGGTCGGCACTGGTATCACCAGCTTGCAACGTATAGGTGAACATCAAGGTATTTGTGCCAGAGCCAGAACTGTAAGCAATCGTTCTATCTGTGGCACCGGTTTCCAGTGTTAGACTAGGTACTCCGCCAGTGACATTAATGGCTTCGCTGAAGGTGACTCCGATATTAATTACTTCGCCGGCGCCGTAAGCGCCATCACTTGTTGTTGCACTGACTGAGGTCACGGTCGGGGCTATGCTATCTACTAATACTCCGGATAAAGCGCCAACGTTATTCAAAGTCACGTCTAAGGCATTACCTGCATTGTCATTGATAGTTCCCCCAGCTAGGGTAAGTGCGGTTAAGCCAATACCGTTAGTATCTTCAAGGCCGGCTGCTAGGGCGGCAGTTCTAAAGTTTAACGCAGCTGTTCCTGAGCCGGACAGGTAATTTGCAGTGACAGTTGAACCACCGATATCAATAGTTAAGCTTGGCGTCCCGCCAGCTGTATTGACGGTTAAGTTTTCATTACTATTTAGAGTGAAGTCTAAAGTATCACCTGTTTTATATATGCCATCAGCAGGAACAGATATGCTGGAGATTTGTGGTGCAACTACATCTACATTGTGTGTTTCGCCGGAATTAAACGCAGGTACATAGCCATTGTTATTATTGCCGTTGCCAGAGTCATCAACGATGTCGGTATTGGCATTTAAATCTAGACGGATGCTGCCGGTACCAGCGATGTTGTTGACGGTGATGTTGACGCTCGAGCCACTGGATGCAGACACTGAAGCTATGTCACCACTTGCGGTCCCAGACACCGTCGTGAGTGTGAAATCATCGGTGCTGATATTATTGGCATTTTTACTGAAAGTGATGGTATAGGTGATACTACTATCATTTGCAGCGGGAGTTCCCGCAAGGGCAATACTTGTCACACTTGGAGGAACATTATCTGCTGCGGTCAACTGAGCACTGTCGGCTGCGGTCAATGCGCCAGATGACGCTCGCAAGTTGAACGATTCAGCAGCGGTCCCGGAGAGAGTATAATTTAGGGCTAAATTGGTAAAGGTTGCCATCCCTGAAGAGGGGGTAACTGTTACGGTCGCGCCATTGCCATCGTTGTCACCTGTGGTTGTCATGGTCACACTGCCAGCGCCATTAACCTCAGCTAATAGTATATCGGTGCTGTAGCCAGTGTCGACAACGCCTGCAGCATCTACCGCTGATACTTGTGGCACGGTCGTGAAGCTAGTGCTCTGTCCAGCCGGAATGGCTGTTGGCGCTGGTTCTGTATCAAAGCGCAAACGTGTGGCAACCACATCAGAGGTAATGCTATTAGCGTCGACACTGACAAAATCTGCACCTGTCGCCTCATCATCAGCGGTTAACGTGAAGCTTTGTTGGTCGGCAGTGGCGGTGTAAATCAAGCTACTAAAGCTTGCAACCCCTTGGGTTGCGCTCACACTGGCATTGCTGAGTGAGCCTGCAGAGGCCTCAGTCAAGGTCACTATTTCGGTAAAGTCTTTATCGGTATTACCAAAATCATCTACGGCTCTTACTTCTGGGGTGGTTGAGAGTACGTTGCCAGAGATACTGCCCGAAGGTTGGGTTCTAAAATAAAGCCCTGTGGCGGTGATATCTAATACCGAGCCGGTGCCATTATCTACCGGGGTAGTGGCCCCCATTGTTGTCCCGGAAGACTCAACAACATTGCTTGAGCCATTAACGCTTAGTATAAAGGTGCGTTTATCCACCATGTTGGTGTTTACATGGTAATAGGCATTGATTACATAATCCTCTTGGGTGCCATCGGCAATGCTGATGTTTAACCCTGAGAAGGTCAACGTATCGGCAATGTAATTACCGACGATGTTATTGGCGTCAGGGCCGTTGAGGCGCCAAGTGGTACTGCTACGCTCATACTCTGTGGCTGTACCATTAACCTGTACTTGAATACTTGATATATTCATTGGTAGGTTATCGCCACCGCCATCAACAAGCGTAAAATCCAACACATCTACGGCTGTTGCCGGGCTGTTCGAGGTTGTCGGCCTCAACACCGGCTCACTGACACCCGCAGCAGGGATGAGATCGCCGTTATTCAGCGGCGCTTGCACAGTAACGCTGACATCTTGGTTTGTTGAGGTACCGCCATCACCATCACTGACGGTAACGCGCACTGTGCGCGTACCTGTAGTTGGGTTGGCGGTATCGATATTTTCAAAGCTGAGCTGTTGTAACAGGGGTTGTACTCGCGCCGCTGTGGCGTCAGTGTTGAGGTTGACGACAAAGTCGTTCCCCACAGCAATATTATTCAATAAGGTACCAATTGTGGTACCAGACACGGACACATTACTCCCTGCTGTGGTGCCCGCTAGGGCTACCGTGCCTGAGGTATCTACAGAAAGTAAATCCTCAGCGCTATCTTTTCCTGAAACGATCGTAACCGTTAAAGCGCCACCGTTGAAGTTAGCGCTGTCGCCATCGGTTATGGTCGCGGCTGTGCCTTGGTCAAGGAGTGTTTGCGCACCAGGGAACAGGCTGACACTATCGCCATTGAGGTTGCCAATTGACGGGGGAGTGTTGGCAGGTGCTAAATTAGCGAGCACAAGATTATCGATTCTGACACACTCGAGATCTCCACCCGCATTGTTTACGATGGTGAGCTTGGACACGCCATTCCAATTTAGGCTTTGTGTTCCGCCAATACCATTAGCTAGAGAGCCTGTTGTTGCTTGGTCGCCATTATCCGAGTAGATTTTGAAGTTTTGGTTAACGCCAGAACAGTTAAACATGTCAATCGAGGTGACGTTAAAGGTTTCACCACCAGAGAAGTAAATCTCCCCTTTAGTTTCACTGGTATTACCCCCAAACTCTGGGGAGAAATAGGCATCATGAGATGAGTACACAGCTCCAGTGTAAATTGAGGATGCCCCGCCATCGGTACTTAATTGTATGGTATAACCCGATACTGTATATGACTTACTCGCAGCATACCCGGAGGGGAAACCCGACATATTGATAGTTCCGCTATAGGCTAATACATCGGAAAAGTCGGCAAGTGCAATAGCGCTAAAAGGAGTCGCTGTATTTATATCACCATGCTTGATTTCTAACTCCCAGTTACCGCCTTGATCAACATTTCCTGTGTTGTCAATCGACGCGGCGACATCGGCATGGGTGTATGTAGCGATAAGTTGAATAAACTCTGTACCAAGCTCTCCTTTACCAAGGTTACAATTGTAAAAGTGAATATCAGCGTCCGAGCTAAGTTTGTCCCCTAGTTGCTTTAAGTCATCGAGGTAGTTGTGTAATTGTGCCGCTCCTACCTGCTGCTTACCGACATGAATAAGTCCTTCTGAGCCATGGCTTACCCAATGAATCGCGTTGAGGTTATGATAGCTTTCTAGTTTTCTATTAAGTTGCGCAAAAACAGGACTGCTATCATCGATTTCAATAATATCAACGCCCGGCTTGAGTGCCTTATAAAAGGTTGACTTATCTTTAAGCGTTGCATCAATCACCATGATTTCATGGATATTCTGTCCACTTACAAGGTTAGGCTCTGCCAAGGTTGAGTTGTTAGTCTGTGCAGAGGGGGCGCCCTGGGTCATTACCAACTCTGAGCTTTCAAATTGCTTTGCTTTTAGTGGTAAATGTGTTGCTGTTGCGCTGCTTGCCTGCAAAGTAACTGACTGTGATGTGCTGCGCGTTGTCTCATTGCGTATATAGCCGCTATAGGCGCCCGCCAAAGAGGGAAGAGCACTTAAGCCCAAGGGCACAAGCATTCCTGCTAGTTTGTTGGCTTTAAATTGAATCATGGTTGTCTCCTTGGCTCGGTGTGGCGCAGATCAAGCTGGCTTGTGTGCCAGTTGTATCCTGCCAAAAGGCCATCTCGCTGTACTTCTTAAATAATTCTGGTGGTAAAATGCTGTGCCTTGGGGTGAACTGCACTTGCTTTTTCACGGTATGGAGGCCTTTCACGCCGATGTTGGCATCGAACTCTCCCTCGTCATATTCCACCTGATTAAAGTCATGGTCGAATGTGGGCAGAGCAAGAAATTGATAAACAAGCTCCATGGAGCGAGCCGGGTGCTGAGTGAGTAAATCGTAATCTAGCAGTAATAAACGCTCTGAAAACTCGCCGTAGTAAGCTTCTTTAAGAGCCGTCCACGCGCTACCTAGTGCACCCTGATGGTGGGCCAAAGATTCACAGCGGGTATAGACCGTTTGTCGGCTCTGAGGTGAGTACATACGGCTATAGTCGAAGGGGTTTTTACGGTAAATACACTCGAAACTATCCATCACCCAAGCCGGGTTGCGTACACAACAAATTACTTTGAAATCACCAAATAGTTCTACCAGTTGGTGCATACGCGCAGTCCAAATACGGTTAGTATCAAAGATAACGTCTTTATCTCTGTGCTCACTGTAATAACTGTTGGCTAAGCTTAGGCAAAGGTCATGGCGCTTAGACTCATTAAAAAACGGGGAAAATTCACTCCCAGCGCCTATTTGCTCTAAGCAGCTACTCATAAGTGGGGCAATAGGGCTACTCATGGCGGCATGAAATTGCGGGTTTTGCCTGAGTAAACCAGCTAATAAAGTAGAACCTGAGCGGGGCAGTCCTGAGATAAAGTGATACTGCGGCATGATAAATCCTGTCATTATAAATCAAGGCAATATTAGCTTAATATTGCCTGAATAGTCCTTGTTTTCTGTCAAGTTTAGTTCCTAGATGGGAAAATGCCTACTTCGGCGATAGAGTAATTCACTCCCAAGGTAGGTTGCAGAATATTAAAGCTTCGATCACCACCAGGGCTCATTACAGTAGCCGTGCCGTTTAAAGACACACCCGCTAAGCTAACGTTACTGCCGCTATTCGCGGGAGCATAGATTTTTTCAGGCTGGTCCGCAGGAGAGCTACCGGGCAGAGCGGTTGCTAATATAAAGCCGTCCTGCGGTGATGCAGAAGTGCCCTCTACAGTGGTCGCAGCTAGGGTGCCCGTTACCCCAGACAGTGATGCTGTGGCACTATGCGATGGTAGCTCTACAGGAGTGAGAGTATGGGTTTCCGCGCCCCTGGTATCGCCCATTTTCCAGTTAAACTGGCTTCCAGGGTGATTGCCTTCGCCCACAGCCGTACGCCCACGTAAATCTGGCAAACCATAGGTGGTACGGCCGTCACCACCGTAGTTAGTGCCGAGTAAAGAAAATAACGCGGTGTTTGAACTGATAGACAGGAGCTGCCCAGCACACAGTGCCCAACCGCGAGGGGCAAAATTAAAGCCAAAAGGTTGAATTTGTCCTAAAAATGCTTCCATTGTGGTATTCCTTATGCTTGCTGTTGTAAGAATTCTGAGTTGTTTAGACGCTCACCGGCATCTAAATGAATAAGGTGCGCAAGACGTTCGCCGCTGAGGACGCCAAGCTCGCAGGCGAGAATATCCAAACGCACACAGCCACTTTGACTGCTTACCACGAGTCCATGCTCTTGAGATATCATCACCACAGTGCCAGGAGCGACACCGTAATTTGGGTAATCGACAGCCGTGGCTTGAATAACTTCAATATGCATTCCTTTAGCTTTGCATAGCACACGACCAAAATGACCATTGCTTGCTCGCGTAAGCGCATCAATTTGACCCGCACCAAACTGGCTAAAATCAAGGTCAATATGAGGTGGGGGGAGCGCTAATGACGACACTGATTTGACATGCTGCTGCTGGCTATTTCCGAGCTCATTAAGAAGAGCGTCTAATGAATGTAAAGCTAAATATGCGAATCGTTGGGTTAGGCTGGCATAGGTGTCTTCAGCGGAAATCATCACGGGCTCTTGCAGTACTACTTGACCGCTATCAAGCTGTTCACTCATATGGTGCCAAGTCAGTGCGCTGTGTGTTTCTTGATTACGTATTTGCCAATAGATAGGGTCGCGTCCAGCGTACTCTGGAAGTTTGGAGGCGTGGCAGTTGATGATGCCACGGGGATAATGGCTCAACACGGAAGAAGGTAAGCGATAGCGAAAGCCCATGACCAGCGCTAAGTCTGCCGTAAAATGCGAAAGATGGCTGGGGATCAGGTGGAGCTTTTCTTTACACACAGCTTCAAAAGCAATGTTGTTAGTTGCTAGGGTATTTAACAATAACAAAAGTGCTTCTTTGCCTTGCTGATATTGACTCGGATCTGGGGTTATCACGCCCACCAGTTGCCCCGTTTGCTGTAGTTTCTCAATACAAGGCCAAGCGAACAAGGAGCTGGCGTAGATGACAATGCGTGGCTTAGTCATGGTGATGTACCTTAGTCACTAGGAATCCAGGTAAGCCATTGAGGCAATAATAAAATTTGAGTTCATCGCCTGATTGCGCCACGGTATCATCGGGATGACGGTCTTGAGGTTCAAAGTTAATACAAACAGATAAGTCAGGCAGTGGGTGAGTGATCCCAGATTCATACAAATTCAATGTTTCTCCAGCGAATAGGGAGATATCGGTGTATAAACTAAGGGTTTGCTTATCGGCCTTATCAGGCAGATGAGGAATGCGCAGCGTTGCTCCTTCAATGAGTTGTTGCTGCTCATTAATCTGTTGGGGGGTCATCGCTTTTAAACTGTCAGCGGTTAGGCTCATGATTTGTCCCAACTCGGTGCGCTCACTGGCAACCTCGGCTTGCAATTGATGCTGTTCCTGTGGCGTCAAACCGTGCTGCTGCCACTGCTCTACATATTCCCGTTGAGCTACATTGAGCATGGCATGAATATCTATTCGTTCGGGGATAAGGTAGCCGGTGTGGCTCAGCTGCTTGGCAAAATGGCGAGCAATCGCTAGATGACCCTCGCGGCTAAAGCCATGCTGCATTGCCTCAACCACCACAAGATCAAATAACATAGGCGCGTTGTATTGACAGGCATCGCCGCAATATAGCTGGTGCACGTATTCTTGTAGCCCTAACTGGGCAAGTAGGTGATGCAGAGCCTTGATAGCACCGGGTTGTATATCGATAAAAGTGACGCGCAATCGACGACCATCAATCCCCTGGCTTTGGTAATAACTCAATAAGGGCACTAATAAAGGAGCAAAAGGACCGCAAGCAGGGTAAGCGATATGCAATTGTCCTTGCTCGTCATCTAAAAGCGCGGTTACCGCTTTATCTATGGCACGCAAATAGCGACTAACACGCAGCGTATCTTTGATAGTATGAATACAATAGTTAGGTGCCATCACCAGTCCATGCTGGTGGATAAACTGCTGCCGGCGTTCATTGGCGGTAAGTTCCGCTTGCTCATATAAAGCACTAAAGTGTGTAAATAACGAGTTTAACTGCTTACTAACAGCATCTCGGTCAAAACTATGTGGAGTGATAACTTGGCGTGCTGTATCGACGACTAAGGCGTTAAGTGCATCACTCTCTAGGTGGATGGGTGACGTTGTAAGTTGTTGCTTGAGTAAACTTTTTTGTTGTTGGTGTGCAAATAGCCCAGCTACACTGCCATCCATAGCGGAGTCATCGCTACAGCTAGGTGTATGTGGTTGATGTGCAAAAGCGTGCATGACCGAAGTCCCTGTTTTATTACCCTACCACTAGCGTATACTGAGCATGAGTGATTACTCGTTTTTGTAATACAGTGATATATTTCACCTGCTTTTGGCTCAAAAAGGTGTAAACAAGAAGCTGTGTTATAGGTCATAAGCGCCGACGAATAGAGTAACAGACTGAGTATATCGCTCTCTTAGAGGCTGTGTTCAGTAACCCGTACTTGACCATAAAGGTTAATGCAATCATGGAGTTGTAAATGGCGGATAAAAACGAACAACATAAAAAACGTCAGCAAAAAGTGAAAAGTGAAGTGGATGCACGTATTGCCGAAGCGCAAACCGAACAGGGAGTGTTACAAGTGATCACTGGCAACGGGAAGGGGAAGTCAACATCTGGCTTTGGTACCGTTGCCCGCTGTGTTGGTCATGGCCAAAAAGCGGCGGTGGTACAATTTATTAAAGGCTTGTGGGAGTGCGGTGAGCGCAACTTATTAGCTCAGGTAGGGGTGCCTTTTGCGGTGATGGAAACAGGCTTTACGTGGGAGACGCAAAACCGTGAAGCGGATACCCAGGCAGCACAGCAAACTTGGCAGCAAGCTAAGGTTTATTTACAAGATAGCAGCATCGACTTGGTGTTGCTCGACGAGCTTACCTATATGATCACCTATGATTATTTAGATCTTGATGAGGTGCTCGTTGCACTACAAAACCGCCCACCCATGCAATCAGTGATTATTACTGGGCGAGGTGCTCATCGACGTTTAACTGAACTGGCCGATACCGTCAGTGAGGTTCGTAATGTAAAACATGCCTTTGAGGCCGGCATTAAAGCGCGTGCGGGGTTTGATTACTAATGCGTATCTTAATGTTGCTATTGATGCTGTGTGCCAGCCTTAATAGCTATGGTCACAGTGAGCAGCGCATTATTGCTCTTGCTCCTCATATTGTGGAAAACCTTTATGCCATTGGCGCCGGCGAACACATCGTCGCGACCGTTGAGCACGCAGACTACCCGCAGGCGGCTCAGGATATCCCCCGTATTGGTGGTTATTATGGCATTCAAATTGAAAAGGTATTGGCACTACAACCAACCTTAGTGGTGGTGTGGCAAAGTGGTAACAAAGCCAAAGACATCGAAGCATTGAAGCGCCTAGGTGTGCCGCTGCTAGTCAGTCAAGTGGAAGGGCCATTAGATATCGCCAAAGAGATCCGTGCGATTGGCGAACTTACCGGCCACGCAATAGAAGCAGAGCAAGTTGCTGCTCAATTTGAGCAGCGCTATCAACGACTAAAAGAGCAATACCAAAGTGCTTCACAACAGCGTAAAAAGGTGTTTTATCAGTTGTGGCCAAAACCCATGATGACGGTGAATAATAATACGCTGATCGGTAAAGCAATCGAGCTGTGTGGTGGTGACAACGTGTTTGCCGATAGCCGCGCTGATTATCCACAAATCAGTGTTGAAAATGTGCTGCTAAGTGCGCCGGATGTCATTGTTATGGCCGACGAAACAGGGGCTGATAACAGTGCCATTAATTGGCAGCAATGGACCACGATCCCCGCCGTAAAACATAATCATATCAATAGCATTAATGCTGATTTACTGCACCGTTATAGCTTGCGCCTGCTCGATGGTATCGAGCAGCTCTGTACTGTGGTGAATAACAGTGAACAGCAAGCACATAGTCGCTAACGCGACGCATTACATTAGGTGCGGGCCTTTAGCGCGAGCTGATAAATGCACATATACTGGGTGTCCTTAGCGACACCCAGTTGATTGGCTATTTTCGTCTTTAATACCGCCCCTGCGCGCTGCGCAATGTTGATGCTGGCGAGGTTGTCTTCCAAGCAGTGAAAGTGTACGAAGTGCACATCTTCTCGCGCCCTCAAGTAGGGAATGATGCAGGCCAGGATACTGTCTATGACTCTGTGTCCCCGCGCTATATTCGCTAACCAGTAACCTAATTCACAGACTTGGGTATGAGGGTCTATATGCTTGATAGCGAATACCCCAGCAAATTCACTATGAAAGTAAATAGCGAACCATTTGGCGCCTGGCAACGGGCTGTTAAGGCGCTGCGTAATGTAGTGCTTGGCACTGGCATTATCAACGATATTGCGCTCCCACGGCATTGAGCGCGATAGATGTTCGCGGCTCTGCTCTACCGCATGGTAGAGCGCTGCTGCATCACTGCCACGCAGTAAGTCTAGGGTGATAGCAGAACTCACTACTATTGCTGTCGAGCTGTTGCCAATCATGGAGAGCATGGCCCTTCGTGTAAATAGCTACTATGCCATTTCCCGCTTAGAAATTGAACTAAAAACTCCGTTATTACAAGCCGTTATAAATACTTATTGAAAACAACTTGGGGAGCTGTTTTTAAATCGTATATACTGTATAAATAAACAGTATTTTGGGTGGTGGTTATGAATTCAACATTAGCCTCAATGCAGCATCAAGGGTTAATTTTCAATGCAAAAGCACAGAGCGAACAGGCAGAGTCGTGCCCGTTAACATACACACCAACAGGGTTTTCTGAGCTTGATGCTTTATTGCAAGGCGGTTGGCCTGATGCTGGAGTGATCAGTGTTTTTAGCCAGCCGGCAATCGGTGAATTTAGGTTACTGCAAGCGCTACTAAGCGCGCAGCAATCGGGTTTAATTATCCTTATTAACCCCCCGGCAGAACCTTGTGCCCATTGGCTTGCCCAGTTGCAGATAGCCAGCGAGCGCGTCGTTATTTTACGACCAAAAAGTGACAGTGAGGCGCTGTGGGCGGCAGAGCAATGTGCTCGTAGCAGCAGTTGTGCCTTAATATGGTTATGGCAGGAAGGCCTATCCTTTACCCAAGTTCGGCGTTTTAACTTAGCCTGTCAGCAATCGCAAGCGGTGCTGGTCTTGCTCAGTTATAGCACCCAGCCTTGCTCACTGCCGGTACAGCTGAGTGTACATATCTTGCCCTCTGACTGCGGTTTAACCGTGCGCTTATTGCGCCAACAAGGGCGTTTTGCCAGTGGCGAAGTACACCTAAGGCGCACTCAGCTATGGCCTTTTTTACATTACAGCGACCTTCATCAGGCTTTCAAGGGAGGCGATAATGAGCCGTTACAGCATGTTGAGGTAGGCTGATGTTCTTGGCTGTGCACTTTTGTGATTTGCAATTGCAATGTCGGGCACTGACTGAGCCGGCTATTCTCGCGTGCAAAGATAAGGTGGTGCAAAGTAACCCGCCAGCGCAACAGGCCGGCATTAAGCCGGGGATGGGGCTCGCTAGTGCGGCGGCCCTGTGTAATACATTGGCTGTGTTTGCCTATGATGAACAGCTTGAGCGCCAGCTATTACAACAAATAGCGCAGCATTGTTACCAGCGTACTGGCGATATTATTCTATGTGGGAGTGACTGCTTAATTTTTGCGACCCACAGTATGCGGGTGCTCTATCCTGACATTGAGCAGCTATTTGAGGCGCTGCAAGGGGTATTTAGGCAGTGGTTGCAGCACTATCGCTATGGTTGTGCACCGAGTATTGAAGCGGCGGAAGTGTTAGCGCGTGCGGGCACTGAGATGATCACTGACAGCCCCGCTACGGCACAGCACCGCTTGGAACAGTTGCCAGTGAGTGCGATGCGTATAAGTAGCCAATACCATCATCAATTGGCGCGCTTAGGGCTGGGTACAATTGGGCAGCTATTAGCACTGCCTAAGGCCGAGCTACGCCAACGCTTTCCCTATGAATTATTGGACTACATCACTCGTTTGCAGGGGCAGCTAGGGCATGTTCGTTTACCAAAAAAAGGGCGCTACTATCGCTTTTACCAACCTAGTCAGTACTTTCAGCGCTTGCAAGAGCTGAATTTTGAAATAGACGAGAGCACGCGTTTACTCCCGGTGATGACCACCCTATGTGAGCATTTATGTGCTTATTTACGGCAAATGCAATTACACACCCAGAAGCTGCAGTTTAGCTTTTATTTTCGCGAATTACCCACACAGCTGTTTACGGTTCATAGTGTGGCACCACAAGGGCAGTTAGTGCCTTGGTTAACTTTAGTCCAAGTTAAGCTTGAGACCCTCAGCTTGGATGCCCCCGTTATTGCCGTGCAATTAACATGTGAGCAATTCAGTGATGCCTTAGGTGAAAGCCAAAATTTATTTGATAAGCGCCAACAAGGGCTGGCAAAACAGCAGTTGCTAGGGGTATTACACGCGCGCTTAGGGGCGCAACATTGTTATCACTTGCATTGCACCAATGCGCATATCCCTGAGTATACGCAAGTGAAGGAAAGCCCTTTACACAGCTATAGCACCTCTAGCTCCAGTAAAAAAACAGCCCCTCTGCGGCCTAATTTTTTACTGGAACCACAAGTGCTTAGCGAGCAGGTTTGTTTATTACGCGGCCCAGAGCGGATACAAAGCCATTGGTGGCAACAGCAATTAATTGAACGTGACTATTACATTGGTGAAAATGCCCAAGGGCAATTATGTTGGTTGTTCAAAGACAAACATCAGGGTTGGTTTGTACAGGGGTACTTCGCCTAATGAGTGCCGTGCAATACAGTGAACTCTTTTGTCAAAGTAACTTTAGCTTTCTCAGTGGTGCTTCGCACCCCGAAGAGCTGGTGGCGCAAGCATGTGAGCTGGGGTATCAGGCTTTGGCTTTGTGTGATGAGTGCTCGGTTGCCGCAGTGGTGCGGGCGCATAGTCATATTAAAGAGCAGCAACTGCCGCTGTGTTTAATCGTGGGTAGCTCTTTTCATTATCAACACTTACATTTTATTGCCTTGTGCCCAACCAAAAAAGCCTACAGCCAGCTATGTCGGGTGATCACTAACGCCCGTCGGCGCACTGCCAAAGGTCATTATCAGCTTAGTGAGTGGGATTTAAAAACTCTGCAAGGCTGTATACTTATTTGGCTGCCCCAAGGCCAGGGGCAGGTGTTGAGTGAACATGACCTACACTGGGGAAAGTGGCTTAAGCGCCACTATAACAACCACCTTTACATTGGCGTACAGCGTCATCTAAGCAGCTTTGAACCCGAGTATTTGACTTATATCGAGGCCTTAGCGCAACACCATCAGCTAACGACTGTGGCCGTTGGTGGGGCACTGATGCATAGCGCCGAACGTTTGCCGTTGCAGCATGTGCTCAGCGCCATTGCCGCCGGGAAATCGGTCCCCGAGCTAGGCGCGGCCTTACTCACCAACGCGGAGCGCGCACTGCGACCAAAAGCTAAGTTAGCCAAGCTGTTTTCGCCAGCGCAACTCGCAGCAACAGTGCATATTAGCCAAGCCTGTACTTTCAATCTCGATGAGCTCAGCTATCAATACCCACATGAGCTAGTACCTAAGGGATTAAGTGCTAGCGAGCACTTGCGTGCCTTGGTATCCGAAGGCGTGAACAAACGCTTTGGCGGCCCCCCACCGGCACACCTGCAAGCGCAAATAGATAAAGAACTCAAGCTGATTAGCGAGCAGCAATATGAGCCCTTTTTTTTAACTATCTACGATATTGTGTGCTTTGCCAAAAGTCGCGATATTCTTTATCAAGGGCGAGGCTCGGCGGCCAACTCCGTGGTGTGCTATTGTTTGGAGATCACGGCGGTAGATCCTCGACAAATTGATGTCTTATTTGAACGCTTTATTTCCAAGGAGCGCAATGAGCCCCCGGATATTGACGTCGACTTCGAACACCAGCGCCGAGAAGAAGTGTTTCAATATATTTACCGCAAATATGGGCGGCAGCGAGCTGCTTTAGCTGCAACGGTGATCACCTATCGTTTGAAAAGTGCCATTCGTGATGTTGGTAAGGCGTTAGGGTTCAGTGAAACACAACTGGATTACTATATTAAGCAGCTGAATCATCGCCATGGCAGCGAGCAATGGCAGGCGCAACTGATAAAGCTTGGCCTTGACCCGGATGTGGCCATTAACCAACATTTTTTCCGCTTAGTGGATGAAATTCGCGGTTTTCCTCGGCATTTATCCCAGCATGTGGGTGGCTTTGTGATCTCGCAAGGTCCGCTGCATGAGCTAGTGCCAGTGGAAAATGCGGCAATGGCCGAGCGCACCGTGATTCAGTGGGATAAAGATGACCTTGAAAGCCTCGCCTTATTAAAAGTCGATGTACTTGCCTTGGGTATGCTCAGTGCTATTCACCGCTGCTTCAAGCTACTGGCGCAACATTACCAACACCGTATCAGCATTGCCGATATTACCCGCCTCGGCGATGATCCTCAGGTGTTTGCGATGTTACAACGCGCCGATACCGTCGGGGTATTCCAAATTGAATCGCGCGCACAAATGAGCATGCTGCCAAGGCTCAAGCCACGGTGTTACTACGACTTAGTGATTCAAATTGCCATTGTACGCCCTGGGCCCATTCAGGGGGATATGGTACACCCGTTTCTAAAACGCCGTGATGGCACAGAGACCATTGCTTACCCCTCTAAAGAAGTTGAGCAAGTCCTTAAGCGCACTTTAGGGGTGCCGATATTTCAAGAGCAGGTGATTAAAATTGCCATGGTCGCTGCAGGCTTCAGTGGCGGTGAAGCCGACCAGCTACGTCGGGCCATGGCTAAATGGAAACGTGATGGCGAGCTGACTCAGTTTAAACGTAAACTCATCACTGGCATGTTAGCGCGCGGGTACGAGCAGCAATTTGCTGAGCGTATCTATCAACAAATTTGTGGTTTTGGCGAATATGGCTTTCCCGAGTCGCATTCGGCGAGCTTTGCGGTGCTGGCCTATGTCTCTGCTTACTTAAAATATTATTACCCGAGTGCGTTTTTCTGTGCCTTAGCAAACAGCTTACCCATGGGCTTTTATTCGTTGGACCAGCTCATGCAGGACGCGCGACGTCACCGGGTTACGGTGTTGCCCGTTGATATCAACACCTCAGTGTGGGAGCACCAGCTGGTACACCAAGGGCAAAGTTTCGCGATACGCTTAGGGCTGCGTTGCGTTAAAGGGTTTCGTCAGCAAAGTGCGCAACAGCTCGTTAAACAACGGCCAATAGCCGGATACAGCAGCGTCAGTGAGCTGTATCAAAGCGGCTTGCGCGAGATGGAATTAGAAGCGTTAGCGAGCAGCAATGCACTCGCGAGCATAGCGCAAGACCGCTTTAATAGCCGCTGGCAGATTATCGACAAACAACAGCGGTTACCGCTCTTTGGTGAACAGAGCGATGCATTGCCATTAGCACCGCCAAGTAAGTTACAGGATACCCTAGAAGATTATGCCAGTATGGGGGTCAATATGGGCGCGCACCCACTGTGTTATTTACGCGCCGAAGGGGGATTACAGCACGCAAAAACCGCCCAGCAATTGCGTCTTTGTCGCAGTGGCGCCAGTGTCACTATTGCTGGCTTGGTCACGGGACGGCAATCACCAGGCAGTGCCGCCGGAGTGACATTTCTAACCTTGGAAGATGAAACCGGCAACACCAATGTCGTGGTGTGGCAGGCAACGGCGAAGGCCCAGCAACAAGCCTTTCTAACCGCACGTTTATTGGAAGTGAAAGGGGTAATAGAAAACCACCAAGGGGTGATCCACGTGATTGCTGGACGGCTTATTGATCATAGTGACAAGTTACCAGCACTGATACTGAAAAGCCGGTTCTTCCATTAGTAATAAAAATAAAATAGTGATTTTTTATTTGTTTTTATTATGTTTTGGATTTAAAAATATCATTCTTTTAGGGCTGTGAAAAAAATTCAATCCTTGTTTAAATAAGCTCACACATCCTTGATAGGCAAATGCGCGGTTTGCGCGTACAATAACACCTTTCAAATCGACAATTACGTTGCACCTAGGAGACAGCATGTTAGAACGTAGCATGAACATTGCAGACTTTGATCCAGAACTTGCCAAAGCGATGGGCGATGAGGTTTCTCGTCAAGAAGAGCATATTGAGCTTATTGCCTCGGAAAACTACTGTAGTCCACGCGTACTTGAAGCGCAGGGCTCACAGCTTACCAATAAATATGCCGAAGGCTATCCGGGCAAACGCTACTACGGTGGTTGTGAGCACGTCGACGTTGTTGAGCAACTGGCGATTGACCGTGCTAACGAGCTGTTTGGCACTGAGTATGCAAACGTGCAACCGCATGCCGGCTCGCAAGCTAACGCCGCAGTGTTTCAAGCGCTACTTCAGCCACACGACACTGTACTAGGCATGAGCTTAGCCCATGGCGGTCACTTAACTCATGGTGCACATGTAAACTTCTCAGGCAAAACCTACAATGCCATTCAATATGGTTTGAATGAGCAAACCGGCGAGATCGATTACGATCAAGTTGAAGCCCTTGCCCTTGAGCACAAGCCAAAGATGATCATTGGTGGTTTCTCAGCTTATTCTGGTATCGTTGATTGGCAGCGTTTCCGCGAGATTGCCGATAAAGTCGGTGCTTACTTATTTGTAGATATGGCACACGTAGCCGGCCTTATCGCTGCCGGTGTGTACCCAAGCCCAGTGCCTTACGCACATGTGATCACCACCACCACGCACAAAACGCTAGCGGGTCCACGCGGCGGTTTAATCATCTCTAACTGTGGTGATGAAGATATCTATAAGAAGCTTAACAGCGCGGTTTTCCCAGGCGGTCAAGGTGGCCCATTGTGTCACGTTATTGCAGCCAAAGCGGTGGCTTTCAAAGAAGCGCTACAGCCAGAATTTAAAGCATACCAGCAACAGGTTGTGGCTAACGCACAAGCAATGGTATCAGTGTTACAAGAGCGCGGTTATAAAGTGGTATCAGGAAAAACAGACAACCACCTATTCCTGCTTGATTTAATCGATAAAGACATTACCGGTAAAGATGCTGATGCTGCACTCGGTAACGCCAATATCACGGTGAATAAGAACTCAGTACCGAATGACCCACGTTCACCCTTTGTCACTTCTGGTTTACGTCTTGGTTCACCAGCGATTACTCGCCGTGGCTTCAAAGAAGCAGAAGCGAAAGAACTTGCTGGCTGGATCTGCGATGTACTTGATAACATCGAAAGCACTGATGTTCAGGCAAAAGTGAAAGAGCAAGTGAAAGCAATCTGTGCTAAGTTTCCAGTGTATGCCTAAGCTGCACTAAATAGCCATTAGGCAAACATTTGTGTATGATAAAGGCCGCAAAAATAGCGGCCTTTTTGTTTTCTACAGGAACCCCAGTCACTATGCATTGTCCTTTTTGCAGCGCCAAAGATACTAAGGTTATTGACTCCCGATTAGTGGGCGGCGGCCATCAGGTTCGACGCCGTCGCGAATGCATTGATTGCCATGAACGTTTCACTACTTTTGAAGGCGCCGAGTTGGTAATGCCGCGCGTGATTAAACGGGACGGCTCACGTGAACCATTCAACGAAGATAAGCTCCTTAACGGCTTACATCGTGCCTTAGAAAGGCGGCCGGTGAAAACCGAGCAGGTTGATGAGGTGGTGCATCAAATCAAATCGCAAATTCGAGCTACCGGTGAGCGAGAGGTCAGCTCTTTGCTTATTGGCGAATGTATTATGGAAGCGCTGAAAGGGCTGGATAAAGTGGCCTATGTGCGCTTTGCATCGGTGTACCGCTCGTTTGAAGATATCCGCGAATTTGGCGAAGAAATCGCCCGCCTAGGGGATTAATATGAGCTTCAGTGCGCAAGATGAGCACTTTATGCGCCGCGCTATTGCCTTAGCCTGGCAGGGGCGTTTTACCACCACCCCCAATCCGAATGTGGGCTGCGTGTTGGTTAAAGATGATAAGGTGATTGGCGAAGGCTTTCATATTCAGGCGGGGACGCCGCACGCAGAAATTCATGCCTTAAATGCCGCTGCAGAAAATGCCGAGGGAGCCACCGCATATGTGACTTTAGAGCCGTGCAGCCATACCGGCCGCACCGGCCCTTGTGCTGGCGCCTTGATAGCCGCCAAAGTTGCTAAAGTAGTGTGTGCTATGCAAGACCCTAATCCGCAAGTCAGTGGCCGGGGCATGGCGATGCTTGAGGCCGCTGGCATCGACGTTGAGTATGGTTTGCTCGGTGACCAAGCCGAAGCGCTTAATACGGGCTTTTTAAAACGCATGCGTACTCAGCGCCCGTTCGTCACCTGCAAACTAGCAGCCAGCATTGATGGCAAAACGGCGCTCGCCAATGGCCAAAGTAAATGGATTACTTGCAGTGACGCCCGTGCTGATGTGCATAGCTTGCGAGCGCAACATTGTGCCATTGTCTCGGGTGCCGATACGGTAATAAGCGACAATGCGCAATTAAATGTGCGCCTAAGCGAACAGCAACTTGCCGATTACCCGCTGGCGCAAGTGCGCCAACCTGTGCGGGTGATTATCGACAGTCGCTACCGGCTCACACCCGATTTAGCGTTAATGCAGACACCCGGTAAGATTATTATCGTGCGCTCACGCACAGCACCTGCGCTTGATAAAGTGCAGCAATGGCCCAACAATGTAACCGAGTTGTATGTGGCCGGGGATAACGATGGCCATGTAGATTTAGACGCGTTACTCACGCAACTGGCTGCAGAAGATATTATTTCGCTGTGGCTTGAAGGAGGCGCGACCCTAGCGGGGGCCTTTGCGAAGCAGCAGCTTATTGATCGTTATGTGGTTTATTTGGCCCCTAAACTTATGGGCCAAGATGCCAAAGGGCTGGTGAACATAGGTCCATTTGCCGATATGAACGACATTGAACAGATGCAATTCAGCGATATGCGCCCCATTGGCGAAGATGTGCGCCTTACCCTAGATAAAAGAGCAGTGGAATAGCCATGTTTACAGGCATTATAGAAGCAACCGGAACCTTAAGTTCACTCACTCTTGTTGATGGCGATTTAAAAGTGCGCGTCAGCAGCGATAGTCTCAACATGGACGATGTCGCCTTGGGTGATAGCATTGCCACGAATGGCGTTTGCCTTACGGTGACACAAAAATTCAGTGATGGGTTCAGTGCCGACGTATCGCGCGAAACCTTATCACTCACACGCTTTGCGCATTACCAGCAAGGCCAACGTGTTAATCTTGAAAAGGCGCTGCAGCCATTATCAAGGTTAGGGGGTCATTTGGTTTCTGGGCATGTAGACGGCATTGCCGAAGTGGTTGATGTGCGTAGCAACGCCCGCGCTATTGAGTATTGGCTGCAAACCGACGCCGAACTGATGAAGTATATTCCCTATAAAGGTTCAGTGTGTATTGATGGTGCCAGTTTGACCGTCAACGAGGTTCACGGTAGCCGCTTTAAGTTGACCATTGTGCCGCATACTTTAGAGCAAACCACGATTGCAGATTTTCAAGTGGGCACCCAGGTTAACCTTGAGGTTGACCAAATAGCTCGCTATTTAGAGCGCCTAATTAATGGTGCCAAGGCTGAGCAGCCTCAATCCTCAGTTTCCGAGAGCTTGCTGGCGCAAGCTGGATTTATAAAATAAACGATAATGGGCAAGATATGAGTTTAAACACCGCAGCGGAGATCATCGACGACATTAAAAATGGCAAGATGGTTATCCTCATGGATGATGAAGATCGTGAAAACGAAGGCGATCTCATTATCGCCGCCGAACACATCAGCGCCGATGCCATTAATTTCATGGCCACCTATGGCCGAGGCCTTATTTGCTTGACGCTTACCCAGGCGCGTTGTGAACAATTAGCACTGCCTTTAATGGTCAGTAATAATGGCGCGCAATTCTCAACCAACTTTACCTTGTCCATTGAAGCGGCCAAAGGGGTGACCACCGGTATTTCGGCCGCAGATCGTGCCCGCACGGTACAAGCCGCTGTTGCCAAAGGAGCAGTGCCAGAAGACATCGTCCAGCCGGGGCATATTTTCCCCATTATGGCACAGCCTGGCGGCGTACTGACACGTGCAGGGCATACTGAGGCTGGCTGCGATTTAGCACGCCTTGCGGGCCTTGAGCCGTCCTCGGTTATCGTCGAAATCCTGAACCCCGATGGCACCATGGCGCGTCGTCCGCAACTCGAAGTCTTTGCTAAAGAGCATGGTATAAAAATGGGCACTATTGCCGATTTAATCGAGTACCGTAATCTTAACGAAACCACCATCGAGCAAGTGGCGAAGTGTAAACTACCAACACAGTACGGTGAGTTTGATCTAGTTACCTACAAAGACACCATCGATGGTCAGCTGCACTATGCGATGATCAAAGGTGATATCAGCGACCCAACCTTAGTGCGGGTGCATTTACAAAGCACCTTTAACGATATTTTACTTTCCGATCGAGGCGCGGACCGCAGTTGGACATTGTCTAACGCCATGGCCTATATCGCTGAACATGATGGGGTGTTGGTTATCCTTGGTAAGCAAGAGCGCAGTGACGATATCGAAGCTATGGTTAAGGCCTTTGCTTTGGAAGATGCTGGCGAAAGTGCCAACCACCGTAAAATCCAGGGAACATCGCGCACCGTAGGCATCGGCTCGCAAATCTTAGCGGATTTAGGCATCACCAAAATGCGCTTAATGAGCATGCCGAAGAAGTATCATGCGCTGTCAGGTTTCCACCTTGAGGTGGTTGACTACGTACAGCCAGAATAAGCAGCTATTTTTTTTCAATTATGCTATGATGCGCGGCAATTTTGCGATACCCGCATTTCGCCGGCATCACGCCTTGGCAGAATCAATTAAGGTTTACAGATGAAAATTATTGAAGGTAACAAGTTTGCACCGGGCAAAAAATTTGCCATCGTGATTTCGCGTTTTAACGACTACATTGGTCGCAGTTTATTGGACGGCGCAGTCGATGAGCTAAAGCGTACAGGTAACGTCAGCGATGATGATATTACCGTGGTGTATGTGCCGGGTGCGGTTGAGTTACCTCTTGCTGCCAAGCGCATTGCCGCCAAAGGTGAGTTTGATGCTATCATCGCCTTGGGCGTGATTATTCGTGGCGGCACTCCGCACTTTGATTTAGTTGCCGGTGAGTCGAATAAAGGTTTGGCGCAGGTATCGCTTGAGTATGATGTACCGGTTGCTTTTGGCGTATTAACGACTGAAAGCATAGAGCAGGCCATTGAGCGTGCCGGTACAAAAATGGGCAACAAAGGCGGCGAAGCTGCATTAGGTGCCCTAGAAATGGTTAATGTTTTAGACAAAATTTAAGGGTTCACAGTGAAACCAGCAGCGAGACGCAAAGCGCGCATATTGGCCTTACAGGCCGTTTACTCTTGGCAAATGAGCGGTAACGCTATTGCTGATATCGAACAAAACATGTTAATCGAGAATGACGTGACTAAGGTCGATGTAGAGTATTTTAAAGACCTAGCGCGCGGTGTTGCCGTTAACTCAAAACAACTAGACGAAGTCTTAGCTCCGCATTTGACGCGTCCGTACGAAGAAATTGATATGGTAGAAAAAGCCATTTTACGACTTTGTGCGTATGAGCTTAAATTCCGAGATGACGTGCCATACAAAGTGGCCATCAATGAAGGCATTGAGCTGGCGAAAATGTTTGGTGCCGATGACAGTCATAAATTCGTTAATGGTGTGCTTGATAAAGCCATTAAGCAGCTACGTAATAGCTAAGCACCTTTAACAAGGAGAGCCGGCTGAGGCCGGCTTTTTTGTGTATGCAAGAATTTGAATTAATAAACCGATACTTTAAAGGCCGAGGGATCACGCGCCGAGATGTGAATCTTGGCATAGGTGATGACTGCGCCTTGGTGAGTATTCCGGAAAACAGCCAATTAGCCATTACCACTGACACCATGGTAGCTGGTGTGCACTTTTTTGAAGATATGTCACCGCGCGCTTTGGGGCACCGGGCTATCGCCGTTAACCTCAGTGACCTTGCTGCAATGGGCGCCGAGCCTGCGTGGGTATCTGTGGCGCTTACCTTACCGAAAGCCGAAGTAGAATGGTTAGAAGAGTTCACAGCAGGCATGCATGAAATAGCAGAATATTTCAACGTGCAAATCATTGGTGGTGATACTACGCAAGGCCCACTTACTGTTACCGTATGCGCCAAAGGCACGGTACCTACCGGCAAAGCGTTAACACGCGGCGGTGCTAAACCCGGCGATTGGATTTATGTTACCGGACCGTTGGGTGATGCGGGCCTGGCTATCGAAGCGCGCAAACAACACCTAGATATTGCCCCTGAATGGCTGAAGAAGCTGACCACTAAATTGGAGTATCCGACGCCCCGGGTGGCAGCGGGACAGGTCTTACGTGGCTACGCCAGCTCTGCCATTGATATCTCCGATGGGCTTTTGGCCGATTTACAACATATTTTAGATATGTCTTTGGTCAGTGCCACCATTCATGCCGATAAAATTCCAACGTCAGAAGCCTTTCGTCAGAGTATTGAAGGCGAGGCGAAATGGCCTTATGTGCTTGGCTATGGTGATGACTATGAGTTGCTTTACACGGTACCCGAGAACCACAAAGCGATGCTGGACAATCGTTTGAGTCAGTATGGCATCGAGGCTGTGTGCATTGGCCAAATTCGTGGTGGCGAGGGGAAGGTCGAGGTACTTAACGGTGAAGATAAACTCGATGTCGCCCAAGTGGGCTTTGAACATTTTATACAGGGTGACGCGTGATCACTACAAGCTTATTTAATCTACGTCGCGGTCATCAGTTTTTAGGCCTAGGCTTTGGCTTAGGTTTAAGTCCCAAAGCCCCAGGTACCGTGGGTACCTTTGCGGCAATTCCTTTTATTTTTATGACCTGGGGTATGCCACTGTGGGTGCAGGCAGCAATGGCGCTCATGCTATGCACTGTGGGTGTGTGGGCCTGTGGTAAAACCGCAGATGACTTGGGTGTGCATGACCATCCGGCTATTGTTTGGGACGAAGTGGCAGGGTTTTATATTACCATGATAGGAGCGGCGATTAATTGGCAGACCTTAGTGGTGGGCTTTGCCCTGTTTCGTTTTTTCGATATTGCCAAGCCTGGACCAATCCGTATGCTTGATAAACGTCTGCATGGTGGGCTTGGGATTATGGCAGATGATATTCTCGCCGGCATATGCTCGCTAATTTGCCTCCAAGCGTTAATTAAAGTAGGTTATTTGCCAGGAATATAAGATTTGAGTCTGGGTGTGACATTGCAGCGGTTTTTTCAGTCACTAGTATTGGTGTGGGCAGTTTTTGCTTCGCACTTGGCGTCGGCATCAATCACGGATTATGTGGTTAAGCAATGGAATACCCGAAATGGTCTGCCTTCACAATCCCTCAAAAGTGTCACCCAAGATAACAAAGGCTATATTTGGGTAGGCACTCAATTTGGTTTAAGTCGTTTTGATGGCGACCACTTCACTAACTTTACCCAGCAAAATAGCAACTTCCTCAATAGTAATGCAATCAATAAGTTATTGATTGATAAAGAAGGGTTGTTGTGGATAGGCACCAAGCGCGGCATTTCCGTACTTGACCCTGACTCAATGAACTACTTTGAGTTTGGTATTGGCGGCCCGGTGCGCGATATATTGCAAGATGATAAAGGCAATATTTGGGTGGCAGCCAACGAACTGTTTTATATCGAGCGCAATCAGGTCGCTTTTCATTTGCCCGAGAGCGAGCGTCGACGCAGTGGCCGTATTCAGGGACGCCTGACTGCCATCAACCAAATTTCGGTCAGTAAAATGGCACTGGCACCGCAAGGCGTGTGGTTAGTCAGTGAAAACTACTTACTGCGCTTAACCAATATGTCGTCGTCGTCATCGCGCTTGCGTTTAAAAATAACAGCGCGGGTGACCCTGCCTGATCGTTTAGCACAAACTATTATCCACGACTTAGCTTGGCTAGAAGGCACTCTGTACCTGGCCTCTGAATTAGGAGCTTACTTCTTAGACATAGATGATGAGCTACGGCCATTTACTTTACCCAACGCCAGTAATGCGGCGGTGTATAAGTTTATGAGTGACTCCGATGGCGCATTGTGGATCTCAACCTATGGGCGATTACTGTATCGCGACAATTCTAAAGAGTGGCAATGGGTTGAGCCAGCAGCACTGGATCAAAGCATCTGGTTTTCCGATATTTATCGCGATGAACAAAACAATATTTGGCTGGCGAGCTTCAGCGAGGGTCTTTGGCTTGCCCACGCGGGTCGGGTTGAGCGCCATAATGCGCTCTCGAGTATGACCGAAGCGGTGATGGCCATTACCTTATCACCCAGTGGTCAGCTATGGGTGGCTAATCGCAGTGGTGTTGGTTATTTCGATCAAGATAATAATTTTATTAATCGCGTGCCTCGGGCTAAATTACGCCGCAGTGCGGTGCATGATTTGCATTTTGTTGGTGAGCGGTTGTATATCGCCACGGATCGCGGTGTGTTGTACTTCGAAGACGAGCAGCTATACAACATTGATGCGCGAGAATTACGGCAAAACCCGGTGTTTGCTATCAGTGAGTCGAGTGCCGGCGGACTGTGGTTTGGTACTGGCCGGGGTATGTATCGCATGGGATATCGAGGCTTAACACCCTTTACCTACAATGCTGTACTCGATAGTAAGTTTATTACTTACGTGCTGGATAAAGGCAAATATGGCTTAATTGGTACCAGCCAAGGCGGCTACTTATTCTCAGATAAAGGCATTGAGCGCATCGGCGACTCTACAGCACTGGAAAGCGCTTATGTCACCAGTATTTTAGAAATTGATGATGTTGGGACGTTAGTTGGTTCGTTAAATGACGGCTTATTCTATCGCAGTACCCAAGGGCGCTGGCACCAGCTTGATGTATCCAATGGCTTACCCTATGGCTCCATTTTTAGTCTGCATCATGATGAAGCCCTGCAGCGGGTGTGGGTCAGCACCATGAAAGGCGTCTACCGCATGCCGGTGGAGCAATTCTCGGATGAAATTGGAAACTTACAAGTAGAGCAGGTGATTTCCTCGTATGATCGCCAGCTCGATGGTAAAGCCAGTCAATGTTGTGCTGGTTTAGGCCATGACGCGGTGGCTGACAGTGGTGACTCTATTTGGTATCCGAGTTTGCAAGGGGTGGTGGAAATCCCAAAAAATGTGCAGCTCTTTGGCCAAGACCAATTAGCGCCCCAAGTGGAGAGTATTGCCACCCCCAGACGTACTTTGTATACCGGTGGCTTGGGTGTTAACCCTGAGCTTGATACCGATGAGCGCGATTTAACGATTAATTATACAGCGATTGATTTTTACGCCCCGGCTGAGGTGGAGTTTCGTTACCAATTAAGTGGCTTGGATACCGACTGGCGCTATGCTAAAAATCGTCGTGAAGCCATTTATACTAACTTACCTCCTGGCCCATTTACTTTTAAGCTTGAAGCCAAGCGCACCAGTGACAGTTGGGAAGAAGCCACAAGCACACACTATGCGTTTCAGGTACCGAAACGCTTCGATGAAACGGTGTATTTCCGATTGCTGATTGTTTCCGGGTTATTTTTTATTATCTATTTATTGCTGTGGGTGTTTAGAGCCCAGGAACGCCGCAAGCAAGCAGCCTTGGAGAGTTTGGTGGAAGAGCGCACTATGGAGCTGCGTGATGCCAATGATAAGCTTAACCAGGTGAACTCTCAGCTGAAGTTAGTGAGTCACTCTGACGAGCTGACAGGACTGCGTAGCCGGCGTTTCTTATTCGATCAGCTGCCTAAAGATATTGAACATTACCAGCGTAATTCGTCTTCATTACAAGAGCAGGGCAGGGCCCTGGTGCTGTTGATCGTGAATATCGACAAATTCTCGCGTATTAATGATGCTTACGGACCGTTGAGCGGCGATAGTTGCTTACAACAAATGGCGACCCTATTGAATTCCTGCACGCAGGGCTCTGACTATGTGGCCCGCTGGAGCGGCGATGAGTTCTTGTTGTTGCTGCGAGATTTCGAGCTTGATCAGGTCAATCAGTTTGCGCGCCAGTTATGCAAATCCATCGCAGAGAAAAGTTTTCAACTACCCAATGGTAAAAAGATTAATCTTAGCGCGTCGCTGGGCTGGTCTTGTTATCCGATGCCCTTGCTCGGCGGCCAAGTGATCGGCTGGGAAACATCGGTGAACTTAGCGGATATTGCCCTTCATCAGGTGAAAAAGCGCGGCGGCGATGGCTGTGCGCATATTGAGTTTGATGATCAGTTGGATGCCTTTGAGTTTGAGCAAAGTGAAAACTTAGATGCGCAAATAGCCACCTTACAAAGCACCGGCTTAGCCGACATTAAAATTTGGATGCGTTAAGAAAGTGAATAAATAAAAAAGGAGCCAAAGGCTCCTTTTTTATTACCGAATATCCAACTCGCGAGCTTGTTAATCTAACCACGTACTTATCTGGCGAGTGATACCATCGCCGTCAAGGCCAAGCTCAGCATGCATTTCTTGCTGCGTACCATGCTTAATAAATACATCGGGTAGGCCAAGGTGCAAAACTGGCTTAAGCTGCTTGCTTTGCGCTAAGTACTCGCTTACTGCTGAGCCTACACCACCGGCGATAACATTATCCTCCAAGGTGACAAGCGCATTATGCTCACTTGCCAACTTATCAATCAGCTGGTGATCGAGAGGTTTAACAAAACGCATATCAACTAGGGTGGCATTGAGCTGCTCTGCTGCTTGTTGGGCATTCTCCAGCAAGGTACCAAACGACAGTATTGCGACTTTTTCGCCGTTGCGAATAACACGTCCCTTGCCAATGGGTAATTGTTGCATTTCGCTATCAAGCTCACCGTCGCCGGCACTGCCACGCGGGTAACGCACAGCGGCGGGTTTATTAAGCCGATGCCCAGTATAGAGCATATTACGGCATTCATTGGCGTTAGCCGGCGCCATAATGACCATATTAGGAATACAGCGTAAATAACTTAAGTCATACGTGCCCTGATGAGTTTCCCCGTCGGCGCCAACCACGCCAGCGCGATCAATGGCAAAGAGCACAGGCAATTCCTGTAGCGCTACATCATGAATAAGTTGATCGTAGGCTCGTTGTAAGAAGGTTGAATAAATTGCTACTACGGGATTTAGGCCTTCACACGCAAACCCTGCACCGAGTGTGACCGCATGCTGCTCTGCAATGGCAACATCAAAATACTGTTGTGGATACTCTTTAGAGAAGCGCACCATGCCCGAGCCTTCGCGCATTGCCGGAGTGATGGCCATCAGTTTGTCATCAACGCTGGCCATATCACACAACCAATCGCCGAACACTTTTGAAAAGGTCGGTGCGCCCGGCTTAGATTTGGGTAATTTAGTCACGGTCGGGTCAAACTTGGGCACCGCATGGTAACCAATAGGATCGGCTTCAGCTGGCTTATAACCCTTGCCCTTTTGGGTTTTTATATGCAGTAGCTGAGGACCCTTGAGGTTGCGCATATTGCGCAGGGTGTCGACCAGCATGTTGACATCATGGCCATCGATTGGGCCGATATAATTAAAGCCAAGCTCTTCGAAGAAGGTGCCCGGTATAACCATGCCTTTAAGATGCTCTTCCATACGGCTAGCCAGTTCTTTCACAGGCGGTAACCCTGATAAGAGCTTTTTGCTGCCCTCACGAATATTGGCATAAAAGCTACCGGAGAGAATACGCGCAAAATGATTATTTAACGCGCCGACATTTTCTGAAATAGACATCTCGTTGTCATTTAAAATGACTAACATGTCGGAATTGATATCGCCAGCGTGGTTCATCGCCTCAAAGGCCATGCCCGCAGTGATAGCACCATCGCCGATGACGGCAACGGTTTTACGGCCTTGGCCTTCTTTTTGTGCAGCAATAGCCATACCTAAAGCGGCGGAGATGGAGGTACTCGAATGACCGACACTAAAGGTGTCGTACTCGCTCTCACCGCGATAAGGGAACGGATGTAATCCATCTTTTTGGCGAATAGTGTGCATTTGCTCACGGCGGCCGGTGATCAGTTTGTGCGGATAGGCTTGGTGGCCTACATCCCAAATCAGGCGATCAAACGGGGTGTTATACACATAGTGCAGCGCAACAGTCAGTTCAACCGTGCCGAGCCCGGAGGCAAAGTGACCGCTACTTTGCGATACGGAGTTTAGTAAGTAGTCCCGCAGTTCGTGGCTAAACGCGCCTAACCGCTCTTGCGGTAGCTCGCGAAGTTGTTCAGGCTTGCTGACCTGTTGTAATAAGGGATACTTGCTACTATCCAAATTCATGCGTCGTTTTATCCTTTACTGCGATGGCTGAAGTATATCAAACCAGCCCTTCGCATCAGTAGTCATTTTTAATGATCTCTGGCGATGATATAGCCTGCGAGTTGCTCGAGAACACGGGTGTCATATGGGAGCGGGCACACCGCATCAATAGCTTGTTGATACAAATGCTGCATCTTATCTTTGGCACCATCAAGGCCCATAAGCGCAGGATAAGTAGATTTATTTGCAGCCACATCAGAGCCTTGCGGCTTTCCTAGCGTGGCGGTATCTCCTTCAACATCCAAAATATCATCTTGCACTTGAAAAGCCAGGCCGATGGCACGGCCGTAATCGTCTAATGCAGCACGTGTGCTGTTTTCTACGTTCGGGGAGCACAAATAGCCCAGCTTAATGGCGCAGCTTAGCAATGCCCCGGTTTTTAGACGATGAATATGCTCAAGTTCATTTAAGGAAATCGCTTTATCGGTGGCCGCGATATCTAGTGCCTGGCCGCCTACCATACCCAATAGTCCTGAAGCTTGGCTTAAACTTCTTACCAATGCTAACTGTTGGCTAGCGCCGATATCAAAGTCAGTGCTACTGAGCAGCTCAAAGGCAATGGTTTGCAAGGTGTCGCCAGCTAAAATAGCGTGGGCCTCGTCAAATGCGATATGGCAGGTGGGTCGACCGCGCCGTAATTCATCATCGTCCATGGCCGGTAAATCATCATGCACCAGAGAGTAACTATGAATACACTCAATGGCTGCAGCGGCTTTGTGAAGATCGTCTTGATGTGCTGCAAGCATATTACCTACAGCATAGACTAAAAATGGTCGCAAGCGCTTGCCACCATTTTCAATACAGTACTGCGTTGCCGCCAATAATTGAGGCTGTGTTTGTTGCTGTGTTTGAAAATAACGCTGTAGGGTGTGTAGCACATCCTGTTGTGCCTGTGCTAAGGCATGTTTTAAATTCACAGGGGCGACTACTCTTGATCATCCATTGGGGTGAGCTCAGCGTTTAGGTCGTTGCTCATTAACATGCTTACTTTCTGCTGGGCGTTATCAAGCTTTTGAGCCGATGCATTTGCCAGACCAATACCGCGTTCAAATTGCTTTAAAGATTGCTCTAAAGACAATTCTCCTTGCTCCATATCAGTTACAATTTGCCCCAATTCATTAATGGCTTCTTCAAAGCTTAGGTTTTCTGGTTTTTTTTGGGCCATGGCCTTGTCACTCACTACACCTAATAAGAGCGCCAATTTTAGGGGGAATCGTGGACTAGGTCAAAGATGGATGCGATTTTCACGGCAAAGCTGTGTAGGCATGCTAGTTTTAATATTGTCGCTTCGCGATTTTAAAAAAATGATTCAAGTAATTCAGCAAGTTGCCGATATCTCAAGAGTAATTATAATAACGTCTGATATTCCCTGGCCATATATAGGGCTTTAGTGGGAAGGCGCTGAATAGAAAAGTGGGTGGAGGACATGTGGATTTAGCAACCATAATAGGTATTCTCGGCGCGATTGGTTTCGTTGTCATGTCTATGGTGCTTGGTGGTGATGTGGGCATGTTCTATAACACTCCTTCGGTGCTAATTGTATTTGGTGGTTCTCTTTTTATTGTGCTTGCTAACTACACCATGGGGCAATTTTTCACCATAGGGAAAGTAGCCGGCAAGGCCTTCATGTTTAAGATTGAATCACCTGATGAGCTTATTGAGAAGGCTGTAGAGCTGGCAGACTCTGCTCGTAAAGGGGGCTTTTTAGCGCTAGAAGAGGCAGAGATTAACAACAAGTTTATGCGCAAAGGCATTGATATGTTGGTTGATGGCCATGACGCCGATGTGGTTCGTGCTACTTTGCAAAAAGATATTTTGTTAACCACCGCTCGCCATGAGCAAGGCGCTGGACTGTTTAAGGCCTTGGGTGATATAGCCCCGGCAATGGGTATGATCGGGACCTTGATCGGGTTGGTGGCGATGCTCTCTAACATGGATGACCCCAAAGCGATTGGTCCCGCGATGGCGGTGGCGCTACTAACCACATTGTACGGTGCGTTTCTCGCCAATGTGATAGCTATTCCTATCCAATCCAAGTTAGAACTGCGCAAAGACGAAGAAGAGCTCAATCAACGGCTGATCTTAGACGCTATCCTAGGTATTCAAGACGGACAAAACCCTAAAGTTATCGAAGGCATTCTGAAAAATTATCTGGCAGAGTCCAAGCGCCAAGTTGATACCGAGGAGTAAGTATGTCGGATGAAAAACCCTGCAAATGCCCCCCTCCCGGATTACCGGCTTGGATGGGCACGTTCGCAGACTTGATGTCGCTACTGATGTGTTTCTTCGTATTGCTATTGGCGTTCTCCGAGATGGATGTGCTCAAGTTTAAGCAAATTGCTGGTTCCATGAAGTTTGCTTTTGGTGTGCAAAATAAACTGGAAGTAAAAGACATACCTAAAGGAACCAGTGTCATCGCCATGGAATTTAAACCGGGGCGCCCAGACCCCACGCCCATCGAGACAATTCAACAGCAAACTGTTGAAATGACACAGCAAATGCTGGAGTTCCAAGCAGGGGAAGAAGATTCCGCAGGCGGTCGTAAAGAGCAGCGTGGGGACCAACGCGGTGGGGAGTCTGCCAGTACCGCCGATGAGCAGTCACAACAGCAAGCCATCGCCGCAGCAGACCAAGAGCGCACCAATGAGCTGGTGAAGAAAATTGCACAACAGCTAGAACAGCAAATTATTGACGGCGCCATAGAACTGGAATCTCTAGGGCAGCAAATAATTATTCGCATCCGTGAAAACGGCTCTTTTCCCTCCGGCAGTGCTTTCTTACAGCCAAAATTTAAGCCTATTATTCAAGATATTGCTGAATTACTAAAAGATGTACCCGGGGAAATCACTGTCTCGGGGCACACCGATGACTTCCAAGTCTCTAATGAGCTCTATACCAACAACTGGGACCTGAGCGCGATGCGCGCAGTTGCGGTTGCCAGTGAAATGCAAAAGGTTGATGACTTTGATAAAAGTAGAATGGTCGTGGTGGGGCGCGCAGATACACGGCCGTTAGTGCCCAATGAAACTGATGAAGATCGTAAGCGTAATCGCCGCGTCGAGATTTCAATCATGCAGGGTAAAGCCAAAGAATCTGACCCCATTGAAGTTGTGCAGTAACTATTGGCTTTGTGCCAAAAATACGGTAATTTAGCAACTGAATTAAAGCTGAATAGACAGGGAGCACAGGATGTTGGATTTGCATAAGTTTGCCAGTATACCCGGAAATGGTAGCGGCACTGATGATAAAAGCGGAGACGATAACAAAGACACCGAACAGTCGTTAGGCTAAGTACTTATGCCTAGTTGGCTAGAGGAAACGTTAATCTTTCTAAACAATAGTTGGGCAGCATTTTTGCTGCCCGCTATTGTTTTCTATGTCCTTACTCGTGAGTACAAGGCCTTGCGGTTTGTCCTTCTAACCGCCGCTTTCTTTCTCTACGGAACACTGATACACGATTTTTTGCTCGATTGGGATAAAGACATGATCTGGCGTTATGTCATATGGGCAAGCAACGATATTACCTGGATGGCGATTATTGCCTACTGGGGCATTCGTGGCAAAGTGCATATGTGGCAAAGTATTGCTGGTCAGCTTATTGTCGTTGCCGCGCCTTTTTTACAGCTTTGGCGTGTCGCCGATCGCCATTTATGGGATCTAACATTTAATAGCTCGTACCTTTACAAAACCCTAATACCAATCATAAACAGCGTCACTTTAATATTGTGCTATTTACCGATACTGTTTTGGTTGCAGGCAAGAAGAAACAAAACAGCCGCGCGCACTCTTTCCTAGCTCGTAATTATACTCTACACTGTAATAACTGTATAAATAGCCAGTTATTGTCATGAAGCTTTATATTGCCGAAAAACCCTCTCTTGGCCGTGCCATAGCCGCAGCCTTGCCCAAACCTCAGCAAAAAAAAGAAGGCTATATAGAGCTCGGCAATGGCGATTGTGTCACCTGGTGTATCGGTCATTTACTTGAGCAGGCTGAGCCCGATGACTACGACCCCGCTTTTAAAAAGTGGCAATTGGCGCACTTGCCTATTATTCCGACGCAGTGGCAGCTAAAAGCGAAAAGCAAAACTCGTAAACAACTCACCTTAGTTAAGAAGCTGATAAAGCAAGCTCACATCTTAGTGCATGCCGGCGACCCCGATAGAGAAGGGCAATTGCTGGTTGATGAAGTGATTAATCAGGTATCTTTGTCGCAACATAAAAAGCAAGCGGTTGAGCGTTTACTGATCAGTGATTTGAACTTGCCTGCAGTGAAAAAAGCCCTGAACCAGCTGCAGCCCAATACCCGGTTTGTGCCTTTGAGTGTTTCAGCACTCGCCCGCTCGCGCGCCGACTGGTTGTTTGGCATGAACCTAACACGAGCTTATACCTTGGCGGGACAAAAAAGCGGTTATCGAGGGGTGCTCTCAGTGGGAAGGGTACAAACCCCGGTGCTGGGTCTGGTGGTCGCCAGAGATAAAGAAATTGCCGAGTTCGTTAGTAAGCCGTTTTATGAAGTGCACGCGCAAGTGACTACAGCACAAGGCGAGTCATTTTGGCTGAAGTGGCAACCAAGCGAAGCGTGTCGGGCCTATCAAGATGAACAGGGCCGAGTATTGCTGCGTAAGCTTGCAGAAAATGTAGTCGGCCGGATTGTCGGCCAACCGGCAAGTGTGACCGACTTAAGCAAAGAGCAAAAGCAAGAGCAAGCTCCTCTGCCTTATAACCTATCGGCACTGCAAATAGATGCAGCGAAGCGCTTTTCTCTCTCCGCGAAGGCGGTATTAGATTGTTGTCAAAGCTTGTATGAGAAGCATAAATTAATTACTTACCCGCGCTCAGATAACCGCTATTTGCCTAAGGAGCATTTTGCTGACGCCAGCAATATTATTAACGCAGTGCTTAATAATGGCGTTTTCACCGCCCAGCATCTCACAGCTGTAGATAGCAATAAAAAGAGCCGTTGCTTTAACGATAGCAAAGTGGCAGCGCACCATGCCATCGTACCTACAGCCAAGCACACCGCAGCGCAGTTGAATGATAATGAGCGCAAAGTGTATGAACTGATCTGTCGCCAATACCTTATTCAATTTATGCCTGCATATCGCTATTACCAAAGTGATGTCGAGGTGACCATAGCCGGAGGCAAGTTCACAACAAAGGCCCGAGAAGACATTGAGCTGGGTTTTAAAGAGCTCATGGGCAAAAAGGCGAAGCAAGATGAGCAATGTTTACCACCATTGACCTTAGGGCAATTGTTACAGTGTGATGATGCACGTATTGACGATAAGCAGACCACACCCCCGGCACACTTTAGTGATGCCACTCTATTAAGCGCAATGACATCCATTGGCCGTTACGTCAAGGACACACAACTACGTAAAGTGCTGCGCGATACCGATGGCTTAGGCACTGAGGCAACCAGAGCAAGCATCATCGAATTGCTTTTCTCACGTGGTTTTCTTACTCGTAAAGGAAAATCCATTTGTGCTAGCGAAGCGGGAAGCGCTCTGATCAGTGCGTTGCCCGAGCAATTAGCAACGCCGGATATGACGGCGCACTGGGAAATGGCATTAGCAAAAATTGCCGAGCAAGAGCTCAAATATCAAGACTTCATGCAGCCATTAACCACACAGTTGAACGACTTGGTCAATCAAGCAAAGAACTGTGATGCTGGTGTATTTAGCAATATTAAAGGGCCCGCCAAGCGAGCCTTGAGAGGTGGTAAAAGAAAGCGCGCCCGCAGTTATAAAGCTAAGGGCGCGTCTAAAGCGCAAGCTTAAGGTGTATTGAATAGCTTAAGCGCCGCGTGGGTCATCGCTTTGACACCCGTTGGAATGGCCTTTTTATAATCAGGCGCAAACTTACTAGAGTGCAGCGATGGCAGTTGCGCCCCAGATTGTTGAGCGGCGTTATATGTTTCTGGGTTTACTCCGCCGAGCCAAAACAGGGTAATAGGCAAGTTGTCGTCGGTGCGTCCGTACAAGCCAAAATCTTCCCCGGCCATGACTGGCTTGGTTAATTCTACATTATTCTCACCGATAGCGTTTTTAATGGCGTCTGTGACTAAGGTAGTTTGCGTTGGATCGTTATAAGTAGAAGGAATTGATTCTTGTTCGTGGACAATGACTTCAGGGTAAAGGGCTTGCTCTAAGCCCGCGCTAGCAGCAATACCTGCGCTTATGCGTTTAATGGCGGCAATTTGTTGATTACGTACCTGCGGGTTATAGCTGCGTAGCGTGAGTTGCAGAGTCACTTCGTTAGAGATGACATTATGTTTACTGCCGCCATGAATAGACCCGACAGTCACAACGGAAGGTTCTAAAGGTGAGAGCTCACGGCTGGTGATCGTTTGTAGCGCCAACACCAAACGTGAGGCAATGACCACAGGGTCGATGGTGGTGTGCGGGTAGGCACCATGTCCACCTTTACCTTTCACAATGATGTCCACCGAGTCTACACTGGCCATGGTATATTCCGGCTTTAAGGCAACCTTGCCCGCAGGCACACTGGCACTGACATGCAAGGCTAAAACATGATCTGGTTTAGCGAAGCGACTAAACAAGCCCTCATTGAGCATTGCTTTGGCACCCGCGCCTATTTCCTCAGCAGGTTGAGCTACCATCATCAGCGTACCTTGCCATTGATCTTTATGGGCCATGAGGTGTTCAGCAGTGCCAATAAAACTGCTCATATGAATATCGTGACCACAGCCATGCATCACCCCAACTTTGGAGCCATCATCTTTTGTCACCGTCACTTTAGATGCGTAGTTCACACCGGTTTGTTCGACGATTGGCAAACCGTCGGTGTCGGTGCGGATCATAACGGTCGGCCCAGAGCCATTTTTATACAGACCAACGACGCCGTAGCCACCCACTTCTTTGGTCACATCAAACCCTAAGGTTTGCAGTTTACTGGCCAGTTTTTCACCGGTTTGCTGTTCGTGTAAAGACAGCTCTGGTGATTGGTGTAAATCAAGATAGAAGGCTTCAAGCTCAGGGAGTCTATCTTTAACATCTATACTGTGTGCTGCTGTTGATGTGCATGCAAGTAGTAAAGCAGCACTGAGAGCGGTGAAAGAAGTAGGCAATTGCATGGGTGATCCTTGCTCTTGTAATTGTTATGTTAGTCACCATATCAAAGCGTAATTATAGTGAGATGGCAACATAAGCATGACGAATCAAATTCAATTGACGGCAGAGAATATCCAGCAAGTATTAGGCGACACTTCGCAAGAAAAGTTGGTGGCGTTGAGCTTTTACTCTGCCCAAAGCCCGGAATGTCAGGAACAGGCCAGTATTTTACAAGGCATAGCGCAGCAATATCAGCAGCATCTTGTCGTGGCAACTTTAGATTGTGACACACAGCAAGCATTGGCGGGTCAATTAGCGCAGCAAATTGGCTTACAAGCGTTGCCTACTTTGGTGTTATTAAAAGAGGGAGCACCAGTCGATATGCTCCCAGGGCCACAAAGCGAGGTGCAAATTAAAGAAGCATTGCAAAAGCACTTACCACAACCACAAGATATGTTGCTGCAACAAGCCAAAGATGCATTGATGGTCCAAAATCATAACGAGGCCTTTAAACTGGCAAAACAGGCGTATGACATAGACAGCAATAATAGTCGTATCAAACTGGTGTTGGCTGATGTTTGCATCCAAATACATAAGCTTGATGACGCCAAAGCGTTATTGGAAACCATAGGCCTAGTCGAGCAGGATGCATATTATAACAATATTAAAGCCAAGCTAGAACTTGCCGAACAAGCGCAGGACTCACCAGAGATCCAAGCTTTGCAACAGACCGTTGATAACGAGCCTGAAAACCTTGAGGCAAAAGTAAATTTGGCTGTGGCACTCAATGAAGCGGGTAAAAAAGAAGACGCGTTAGCGACACTGTTTAAAGTGCTTAACAAAGATCTTAATTTTGGCGATGCGAAGAAGTCCTACCTTGATATCATTGCTAGCCTACCTGAGGGCGACGCCCTAGCAGCTCAATATCGCCGTAAACTATATAGTATCTTGTATTAAGAAATGCATACGTTGCAATCGAGATAAAGGAGTGCACGCTAAGTGCACTTTTTTATAAGCCCTACCTTGATCTTTATTGTAGTTGTTCAATACTTATAGGCCGCCTTAAGGAAAGAGCACAAAAAAACAGCCTAATCGATGTTCGTTTGCCTTTGTTTTGTTGGTATTTTGAACGCTTGAGCTTGGATTAACGTTTTTTTGCGGTTTTTAGTAAAAAAGGGGTTGCGTTGATTTTGTTTCTCCCTATAATGCGCTCCCAATGACACGGCAGACAGCAACGGATAACGAGCTAAACGCACAGTGTTAGGGGGTCAAATAAAACTTAGTTTAAAGCGAATTAAAAAACTTAAAATTAAGTGTTGACACAAAGTAAGGAAAGCGTAGAATGCGCAGCCCTGAACGGGAGCAAAGCTTCCGAGGCGAAAGCCTAAAACGTTCTTTAAAAATATGAAGCAATCATCTGTGTGGGCACTCGTACAGATTGAGTTCTAACAGCCGACTCTAGTTCGCTAGATGACGCAAACAAATTTAGAGTCTCAATTGAGCTGAGTGACCATAAGTTATTAAAAGATTCAGCCTTGAGCTGTTTTGATTTCACTTTTTTAAAAGTGAAAGTAATAACGCACAGTCAATTCGATATCAATAGATATCAAAATCAGTATTCATTGAGCATGATTCTTCGCCTTTCATTAGGTAGAGAATAAAAAACTTTTAATTGAAGAGTTTGATCATGGCTCAGATTGAACGCTGGCGGCAGGCCTAACACATGCAAGTCGAGCGGAAACGAAGAGGAGCTTGCTCCTCTGGCGTCGAGCGGCGGACGGGTGAGTAATGCTTGGGAACATGCCTTGAGGTGGGGGACAACCGTTGGAAACGACGGCTAATACCGCATAATGTCTACGGACCAAAGGGGGCTTCGGCTCTCGCCTTTAGATTGGCCCAAGTGGGATTAGCTAGTTGGTGAGGTAATGGCTCACCAAGGCGACGATCCCTAGCTGGTTTGAGAGGATGATCAGCCACACTGGGACTGAGACACGGCCCAGACTCCTACGGGAGGCAGCAGTGGGGAATATTGCACAATGGGCGCAAGCCTGATGCAGCCATGCCGCGTGTGTGAAGAAGGCCTTCGGGTTGTAAAGCACTTTCAGCAAGGAGGAAAGGTTAGTAGTTAATACCTGCTAGCTGTGACGTTACTTGCAGAAGAAGCACCGGCTAACTCCGTGCCAGCAGCCGCGGTAATACGGAGGGTGCGAGCGTTAATCGGAATTACTGGGCGTAAAGCGTACGCAGGCGGTTTGTTAAGCGAGATGTGAAAGCCCCGGGCTTAACCTGGGAACTGCATTTCGAACTGGCAGGCTAGAGTGTGATAGAGGGTGGTAGAATTTCAGGTGTAGCGGTGAAATGCGTAGAGATCTGAAGGAATACCGATGGCGAAGGCAGCCACCTGGGTCAACACTGACGCTCATGTACGAAAGCGTGGGGAGCAAACAGGATTAGATACCCTGGTAGTCCACGCCGTAAACGATGTCTACTAGGAGCTCGGCTTTTCGGAGCTGTTTTCCAAAGCAAACGCATTAAGTAGACCGCCTGGGGAGTACGGCCGCAAGGTTAAAACTCAAATGAATTGACGGGGGCCCGCACAAGCGGTGGAGCATGTGGTTTAATTCGATGCAACGCGAAGAACCTTACCTACACTTGACATCCAGAGAACTTTCTAGAGATAGATTGGTGCCTTCGGGAGCTCTGAGACAGGTGCTGCATGGCTGTCGTCAGCTCGTGTTGTGAGATGTTGGGTTAAGTCCCGCAACGAGCGCAACCCCTATCCTTAGTTGCCAGCGATTCGGTCGGGAACTCTAAGGAGACTGCCGGTGATAAACCGGAGGAAGGTGGGGACGACGTCAAGTCATCATGGCCCTTACGTGTAGGGCTACACACGTGCTACAATGGCGCATACAGAGTGCTGCGAGCCTGCGAGGGTGAGCGAATCACTTAAAGTGCGTCGTAGTCCGGATTGGAGTCTGCAACTCGACTCCATGAAGTCGGAATCGCTAGTAATCGCGAATCAGAATGTCGCGGTGAATACGTTCCCGGGCCTTGTACACACCGCCCGTCACACCATGGGAGTGGGTTGCTCCAGAAGTGGTTAGCCTAACCTTCGGGAGGGCGATCACCACGGAGTGATTCATGACTGGGGTGAAGTCGTAACAAGGTAGCCCTAGGGGAACCTGGGGCTGGATCACCTCCTTATACGATTTAGAACGAATTTGTTCGCAGTGTCCACACAGATGATTGTTACTTACTTGCCAAGGCGGGTAGGTAATATTTGCTCTTTAACAATTTGGAAAGCTGATAAAAACTTTGAATCACGTAAGTGATTTAGAGTTCTCAATAAGTAAAGAAAATGCCAGTTAATCGACAGATTAATTGTGCGTCTACTTTAGTATTCTATAACTTCTGGCGAAGTTAAACAGTCGCACCAAACAGCTCAAACTACTTTGGGTTGTATGGTTAAGTGACTAAGCGTACACGGTGGATGCCTTGGCAGTTGGAGGCGATGAAGGACGTATTAACTTGCGATAAGCCTGGTCAAGCTAGTAAAAAGCGCTTGAGGCCAGGATTTCCGAATGGGGAAACCCACCTGCTTGCAGGTATCTTGCACTGAATACATAGGTGTAAGAGGCGAACGCGGAGAACTGAAACATCTAAGTACCCGTAGGAAAAGAAATCAACCGAGATTCCGAAAGTAGCGGCGAGCGAAATCGGAGCAGCCCTTAAGCTTATTTGATGTTAGTGGAAGGCTCTGGAAAGTGCCACGATACAGGGTGATAGTCCCGTACACGACAACGTCTAATAAGTGAAATCGAGTAGGTCGGAGCACGTGAAACTTTGACTGAATATGGGGGGACCATCCTCCAAGGCTAAATACTCCCAACTGACCGATAGTGAACCAGTACCGTGAGGGAAAGGCGAAAAGAACCCCTGTGAGGGGAGTGAAATAGAACCTGAAACCGTGTACGTACAAGCAGTAGGAGCCCTTCGAGGGTGACTGCGTACCTTTTGTATAATGGGTCAGCGACTTATATTTTGTAGCGAGGTTAACCGAATAGGGTAGCCGTAGTGAAAGCGAGCGTTAACTGCGCGTTGAGTTGCAAGGTATAGACCCGAAACCCGGTGATCTAGCCATGGGCAGGTTGAAGATTGAGTAACATCAATTGGAGGACCGAACCCACTAACGTTGAAAAGTTAGGGGATGACCTGTGGCTTGGAGTGAAAGGCTAATCAAACCGGGAGATAGCTGGTTCTCCCCGAAATCTATTTAGGTAGAGCCTCGGACGAATACCATTGGGGGTAGAGCACTGTTTGGGCTAGGGGGTCATCCCGACTTACCAACCCCATGCAAACTCCGAATACCAATGAGTACTATCCGGGAGACACACGGTGGGTGCTAACGTCCATCGTGGAGAGGGAAACAACCCAGACCGCCAGCTAAGGTCCCAAAGTGTATGTTAAGTGGGAAACGATGTGGGAAGGCTAAAACAGCTAGGAGGTTGGCTTAGAAGCAGCCACCCTTTAAAGAAAGCGTAATAGCTCACTAGTCGAGTCGGCCTGCGCGGAAGATGTAACGGGGCTAAACATACCACCGAAGCTGCGGCTGCAACTTTATGTTGCGGGGTAGGGGAGCGTTGTGTAAGTGGCTGAAGGTGTGCCGGGAGGCATGCTGGACATATCACAAGTGCGAATGCTGACATGAGTAACGATAATGCGGGTGAAAAACCCGCACGCCGGAAGACCAAGGGTTCCTATCCCATGTTAATCAGGGTAGGGTGAGTCGACCCCTAAGGCGAGGCCGAAAGGCGTAGTCGATGGGAAACGGGTTAATATTCCCGTACTTGGTATAGATGCGATGGGGGGACGGAGAAGGCTAGGCAGGCACGGCGTTGGTTGTCCGTGTGAAAGGCAGTAGGCTTGAATCTTAGGTAAATCCGGGATTCTTTAAGGCTGAGAGTCGAGACGACACTCTACGGAGTGGAAGCTGTTGGTGCCATACTTCCAGGAAAAGCCTCTAAGCTTCAGTCTATATCGAATCGTACCCTAAACCGACACAGGTGGTCAGGTAGAGAATACTAAGGCGCTTGAGAGAACTCGGGTGAAGGAACTAGGCAAAATAGTACCGTAACTTCGGGAGAAGGTACGCCCACATTAGGTGAAGGACCTGCGTCTGGAGCTGAAGTGGGTCGCAGTGACCAGGTGGCTGGGACTGTTTATTAAAAACACAGCACTGTGCTAAATCGTGAGATGACGTATACGGTGTGACACCTGCCCGGTGCCGGAAGGTTAATTGATGGGGTTAGACTTTGTCGAAGCTCTTGATCGAAGCCCCGGTAAACGGCGGCCGTAACTATAACGGTCCTAAGGTAGCGAAATTCCTTGTCGGGTAAGTTCCGACCTGCACGAATGGTGTAACCATGGCCACGCTGTCTCCACCCGAGACTCAGTGAAATTGAAATCGCAGTGAAGATGCTGTGTACCCGCGGCTAGACGGAAAGACCCCGTGAACCTTTACTACAGCTTGGCACTGAACATTGAGCCTACATGTGTAGGATAGGTGGGAGGCTTTGAAGTGGTTACGCCAGTAATCATGGAGCCATCCTTGAAATACCACCCTTGTATGTTTGATGTTCTAACGTTGGCCCCTGAATCGGGGTTGCGGACAGTGCCTGGTGGGTAGTTTGACTGGGGCGGTCTCCTCCCAAAGAGTAACGGAGGAGCACGAAGGTTGGCTAAGTACGGTCGGACATCGTACGGTTAGTGTAATGGTAGAAGCCAGCTTAACTGCGAGACAGACACGTCGAGCAGGTACGAAAGTAGGTCATAGTGATCCGGTGGTTCTGAATGGAAGGGCCATCGCTCAACGGATAAAAGGTACTCCGGGGATAACAGGCTGATACCGCCCAAGAGTTCATATCGACGGCGGTGTTTGGCACCTCGATGTCGGCTCATCACATCCTGGGGCTGAAGTCGGTCCCAAGGGTATGGCTGTTCGCCATTTAAAGTGGTACGCGAGCTGGGTTTAGAACGTCGTGAGACAGTTCGGTCCCTATCTGCCGTGGGCGTTTGAGAATTGAGAGGGGCTGCTCCTAGTACGAGAGGACCGGAGTGGACGAACCGCTGGTGTTCGGGTTGTTTTGCCAAAGGCATTGCCCGGTAGCTACGTTCGGAATCGATAACCGCTGAAAGCATCTAAGCGGGAAGCGAGCCTCGAGATGAGTTCTCACTTGGAGTTCGACTCCACTAAAGGGCCGTTGAAGACGACAACGTTGATAGGCAGGATGTGGAAGCGCTGCAAGGCGTTAAGCTAACCTGTACTAATTACCCGTGAGGCTTAACCATACAACGCCAAAGTGGTTTGTATGTGACTGTTTAAGCACAGAAGTTAAGAGACTAAAGTAGATTTACTTGTACGGCTTTCCAAATGACTAACACGCCGTGTTAGCCCAAGTTTATGCTTGGTGATAATAGCGTTCTGGACCCACCTGACCCCATGCCGAACTCAGAAGTGAAACGGAACTGCGCCGATGATAGTGTGGGTTCGCCCATGTGAAAGTAGGTCATCACCAGGCTCCTAATTAGAGAGACCCGTTGCAGAAGTGCAGCGGGTTTTTTAGAGCAAAAAGAATTTTAAAGATTTTCCTGACGAACATAGCGTTTTGGAACCACCTGACTCCATGCCGAACTCAGAAGTGAAACGAAACAGCGTCGATGATAGTGTGGGTTCGCCCATGTGAAAGTAGAACATCGTCAGGGCCTTATTAAGAGAAACCCGTTGCAGCAATGCAGCGGGTTTTTTTATGCGTGTAGGCCAGGCTTCAGCCTTGCAGCACCCTAGTCAGGGTAAACCCCGACCCACGACACAGCGAAACACCGGTCACTGCACCCGTAGGCAAGGCTTTAGCCTTGCATCACCCCAGTCAGGATAAATCCTGACCTACAACACAGCATCATCGGTCATTACACCTGTAGGCAAGGCTTTAGCCGTGTAGCACTCTAGTCAGGATAAATCCCGACCTACAACACAGCGAAACACCCGTTGGAACCTGTTACCTGTAGGCAAGGCTTTTAGCCTTGTAACACCTTTGTCAGGATAAATCCTGACCTACAACACAGCATCACCGGTCATCGCATCTGTAGGCAAGGCTTCAGCCTTGCAAAACCTTAATCAGGATAAACCCTGATCTACAACACAGCCTCTCTAAGGCTTAAAATAGGAATTCTAAATATAAGGAAGTAATAAAGGAGGAGTGTTCCCCGGCGTTGCGGCTGCGAATATCAGCCCTTGAACCCTAAGGTTCAAGGCGGAAGACACCTGTAGACCGTAGGCTTCTCGGTACATGCCGAGCTTGCACAGTAGCCCACAAGATGTGTTCCTAATCAAAGTTTATCGGCTCAGGGACATCATTCGCTGGCCAACAAGCTAGGGAACTCTTTCAGTATATAAGACACAGGCCTAGGGATACAGCCTCAGTTACAAATTATCACGTCATTTGCTGTTAAAGTAAGCGAGAGCCTCATCAAGTGCTGGATATTTGATCGCTGTCATACAATACTGTGGAGTCGGCCTCGCAGCAGTGGTAGCATTAATAACTGTAATTTAAAATATTTCGTCATACGCGAGCCTATCATGAGCGACCAACGTACCTACCAACAAGCACAGCAACTTCTCGAGAGTAATGATATTTTTGTAATGCCGGCTGAAGTCCATGGCATTATCACTGGGTTGTTAGCCTGTGGTGTCGATATTGAAGAGAAAGACTACCAAGGGCTGTTGTGTGATGTGCTGAACGACGGTATCAGTTTTGAGAAAAACCTTAAACACTGGCTTAGTGAACTCTATACCCAGGTGGTAGAGAGTTTCACAAATGAACAGTTACAGTTTGAGATGCTATTGCCCGATGAAGAAGACAGCCTAATTGACCAAGCGAATGCCTTGGTTGCCTGGGTCAATGGCTTTTTACTTGGTTTTGGCTTAAAACAGCAGGACTACGGCAAGATCTCCGGCGATGTCAAAGAAGTGATCCAGGATTTTACTGAAATCAGCCGCCTCGATACCCACTTTGATGAAACAGAAGAAGATAAACAAGCATTACACGAAGTGCTTGAGTACGTGCGCGTATCGGCTATGTTGTGCTTCTCCGAACTGGGCAAGCACGAAAACACTGCACAAACATCAAAGACTTTACACTAATGACTATTAGCAAAAACGAATACCTAATGCGTCAGCAGCGGTTATTGGCGCAAATGAAAACTAATTCGGTAGCCGTGATCCCGGCGGCCAAAGAAATCACGCGCAGCCGCGACACTGAATTTCCGTTTCGCCAAGACAGCGACTTTTTCTATTTAACAGGGTTCAACGAACCAGATGCCATGTTGGTGCTGGTCAATGGCGAGCAGCAGAAATCGATACTTTATTGTCGCGCCAAAGATAAAAGCGCTGAAATTTGGCATGGCCGACGCTTAGGCGCTGATGCCGCCAAACAGCAGCTGCCAGTGGATGAGGCTTATACCTTAGCGGAGCTGGAGCAGGGCCTACTTGATGCCGTTAATCAAAAAAGTACCTTGTACTACGGTCAAGGTGTTTACAGTGACGTAGATAACCAAGTGCTCGCGCTTTTAAACACCTTACGTGGCGCCCCCAAAAAAGGCTATCGCGCCCCTGAAGTGATCCGTGATATTCGCACTCTAGTACATGAAATGCGCCTGTTTAAATCAGACGCGGAAATAGCCATTATGCGCCGCGCTGCAAAAATTAGTGCCGAGGCTCATGAGCGCGCTATGCGTTTTGCAAAACCTGGTGCCACCGAGTACCAATTAGAGGCGGAGTTGCACCACCATTATGCTATGAATGGAGCTCGTCACCCCGCTTACGGCACTATTGTCGGCAGTGGTGACAATGCCACTATTTTGCATTACACCGAAAATGAGTCGACCTTAAAAGATGGCGACTTGATATTGATAGACTCGGGATGCGAGCTCGACGGTTATGCAGCCGATATCACCCGAACCTTCCCGGTTAATGGTCGCTTTAATGCTGCGCAAAAAGCCCTCTATCAAGTGGTACTGGATGCTCAGCTTGCCGCTTTGGAGATCGTTAAACCCGGAAACACCCTCGCGCAAGCAGCTAAAGTGGTGAACCGCATGTTGACCGAAGGGCTGGTGAAACTAGGTTTACTTGAAGGCAATGTCGATGAGCTTGTGGAAAGCCAAGCGTTTCGCGCGTTTTACATGCATGGTCTCGGCCACTGGTTAGGGCTCGACGTGCACGATGTGGGTGAATATAAAAAAGGTGAGCAAGATCGTGAGTTTGCCCCTGGCATGGTGCTGACCATAGAGCCAGGTCTCTACATTGCCGAGGATGCGCCGGTGGCGGAGCAATATCGCGGTATTGGTATCCGTATCGAAGACGATGTTCTGGTGACAGAAAAAGGGCACGAAAACCTCAGTGCCAGCGTACCAAAAGACATTGCCGCTATAGAAGCATTAATGCAGGAGAGTTAAAGGGTGCAGCACACTGATGTTGTTATTGTTGGCGGTGGGCTTGTTGGAAGCACACTGGCTAATATTCTTATGCAGCAATGCCCCAAGCTGAGTATTGCTGTTATTGAAGCCCACGAGTTACAAAGCTACCACCCCAGCTTTGATGATCGCTGTATCGCTTTGGCAGCGGATTCCGTGGCGTATTTGCAGCAACATCAGCTGTTTGACATCGCTGTGGACTATGCCAGCGCGATCAAGCATGTGCAGGTCTCAGATCGTGGTCACTTTGGTAAAACGCAAATCCATCATCACGACTATCAGCTCGATGCATTGGGCTATGTTGTTGAGGTTCGCCCTTGGGGTCAGCGACTTACGCATGCCGCAAAAGAGCACAGCCAGTTAGCTTGGCATTGCCCGTCGCGCGTGAGTGATATAACACTGCATGCTGACTACAACTGCGTTACTCTCGATTGTGGCACGCAGTTAGGGGCTAAATTAGTGGTGATAGCGGACGGTGCGCAGTCGCCAACGCGCTCATTAGTGCATATAGATTTTCCTACCACACAGTATGAGCAGCACGCGCTGATCGCGAACGTCCAAGTCCAAGGTGGGCACCACCACCACGCTTTTGAACGCTTTACTGAGCACGGCCCTATAGCGCTGTTGCCTATGTCACAAAACCGCTATTCATTAGTATGGTGCGATAATCCACACAAGCTACACACCATGCAACAACTAAGTGCGGCGGAGTTTACCGCTGCCTTGCAACAGGAGTTTGGCTACCGAGCTGGGCTCTTTACCCAAGTGGGAGAGCGTAGCGTGTACCCGTTAAGCTTTGGCCAAGCACAAAGCCTGAGCAGCCATCGCACCGTGGTAATAGGAAATGCTGCCCACGCCATTCACCCTATCGCTGGGCAGGGTTTCAACCTTGGCCTGCGTGATATCAAAGAATTAGCGCAGCGTATTCGCTATGCTGATGCACATAGCTTGGGGAATTATCATTTTACTCAAGGTTACAGCCGTGCTCGTCTAAACGATGTTCGCCGAGTGATGCAGCTTACCGACTCGTTAGTGCGGCTGTTTTCCAATGGCTCGCGTACCCTTGCTTTAGGGCGTAGTGTTGGCCTCAGTGCGATGCAATTATGTAGTTCGCTGCGCCAACCTCTGGCAAAACAATTGATGGGATTTAATTAATATGCACCAAGCAAAAGTAGCCATTATAGGCGGTGGTTGTGTAGGCCTAAGCACGGCGCTGGCACTCAGCTTAAAAGGTATCTCTGTGGCCGTTATCGACGCCAAAGGTAGTAGTGAGCCGCTGAGTGAGGAGTTTGGGTTGCGCGTGAGTGCCATTAACCACGCCAGTGAAGCGCTATTTCGAGAGCTGGGTGTGTGGCAGGGTATAGCCGCACAACGCATGACCCCTTACACGCAAATGGACGTGCGCGATAAAGATAGCTTTGCGCATATTCACTTTGCCAGCGAGGAGTACGATGTGAGCCATCTGGGTCATATTATCGAAAATGATGTGATCCACCGGGCATTGGTGGAAAAGCTAGAGCGCCAAGATAACGTTACCCTGCTTTTTAACACCGCCTACAAAGACATCCATCAAGGTGATAATAATGTGCTTATTACCTTAACCGATGGCACGCCGGTGATGAGTGAGCTGTTAATTGCCGCCGACGGGGCCAATTCGGGAGTGCGCCAGCGCTTCAATCTGCCTATTACCTTTAAAGATTATGGTCATCATGCCCTGGTAGCCACAGTAAAAACGGCACAGCCCCATGATAACTGTGCGCGACAGGTATTTTTAAGCGACGGCCCGCTTGCCTTTTTACCACTGGCTGATCCCCAGTACCATTCTATTGTTTGGTCCTGCTCACCACAGCAGGCCGCCACTTACCAAAACATGAGTGAGCAAGAGTTCAATAAAGCCTTGTTTGCTGCGTTTGATGGTCAATGCGGATTATGCACCGTGCAATCAGCGCGAGCGGTGTTCCCGCTGACTATGCGCTATGCCCGGCAATGGGTGAAAGAACGTGTTGTGTTGGTTGGCGATGCCGCCCATACCATTCACCCTTTGGCAGGACTCGGCATGAACCTAGGCCTGCAAGATGCGGCACGACTGAGTGCGCTAATTAATGACGCACTGACTGATTCGATGACCGCCACAGCGCGGGCATTGCGTACCTATGAGCGTGAGCGTAAGCTCGATGCGCAAAAGCACATTGCCACCATGGGCGCACTCAAAGGGCTGTTCGCAGGTGATAATCCAGTGAAAAAAATAGTGCGCGGCCTGGGCTTAAGCGCGGTTAACGAGATAGCGCCATTAAAGCAAGCTTTTGCTGAGCAAGCCCTAGGGCAACGCCGTTAGCTCAATCGTAAAGTGATAAACTCGGCGAGCTTATCAATGGCTTGCAAAGATTCCTGACCACGTTTGATAAGGCTGATCCCAACCTGGCCCAGAGCCGGCAATACATCGGAGTTAGCGGTGTAGGGCAGCTCTTCGGGCACGGTTTTACGAGCGAGTACGGTAACCCCAAGCTGCTCTTTTATGGCTGCTGTGAGGCCGGTTAAATCGGCATTGGTGTAAACAATACGCCAAGATACACCGGCTTGCTCCAGCGCTTCAATCGCGCGGCGGCGATAAATACATCCCTGTGGCGCCACAACCAAGGTGACCGGCTCGGTAAGCTTAGCGGGGGTATTGCCGACCCACACCAAATCATCTTGTAAAAAGCTTGGGTAGTGCGGGTTGTCCAGTTGTTCCACTAGGGTGAGCACTAAATCAAATTCGTCACGATTACTCACATGCATCAACTGCTTGCTGAGCTCAGATTTTACTTCCAGTGAAACATCGGGGTACAACGACACAAAGTCACCGATGATAGCCGGTAAAATACTGGCGGCAAATTCACTGGGGATCCCCAAACGCACCTTACCGGTGATGGTTTCGTTACTAAACAACTGTAAAATGGCGTCATTATCTTTGAGCATTTGTTTTGCCAGCGGCAACAGTTGCTCGCCTTGATGGTTAAGAATCTGCCGTTGGCCTTGCTTTTTGAATAGCTTACGCCCGAGCAGCTCCTCTAAGCGCTTTATTTGCAAACTCACGGCGGGTTGCGAAAGCCCGAGCAGCTCACCCGCTTTGGCGAAACCGCCGACTTCAACTACGGTCACTAGCGTGCGCAAACTGTCGGTAGGGATATTTTTCATATTAATAAAGCCAATTTAAAAGGTTTTATACATTATAATTATTTATCAATCGATAAAAAATTACAATTTGTTGTTAATTTAGCCCAGCTCTATACTGCCCTCAGTTTAGTGCTAGAAAGTAGAAACAGCTATGGCTATTCAGTCGGTATTCTTTGCTCGCCATCAAGGCGTTAACAGTGCCTCGAGCAATACCTTTGTCAGTGCTCACGAACAAGTCATCGATTTAGGCGGCAGTGAAGTGCTGTTATTCTTAAAAAGTTTACGTGACTGTACCCTTAACTGGGCCAAGCAGCCAGGCATGGCAGTTCGTTACCAGCTTGATACAGTGAGCTTTGATGCCTTTTTCTTTAGCGACAGCGCATTGCGTCTAGTGACTACAGAAGCAGATAAATTGATGCCCATACTCAATAGCGCCAGCGAGCGTTTTGATGTTGACGTATTACCGCGCCCAGAGTTACAAAGCCTCCATTTTCAGGGCCCGGCAGCCTGCGACTTTCTGCAACACCAGTTTAGTTTGTTTAGCGGCATGGCCCTTGGCCGTGTTGAGCAACATTACGGTGTGCAACGGGATGATTATTTTGTTGTTGCCAGTGCCGCCGAGCAGCAGTTTTACCGCGTATTTGCGCGCAGTTCAGCGCTTGATACACTCAAGCAGCAACTTGTTGATGCACACTTTAACCCCAAGGCTGACGCAGCTTAGTGCGAGTACAACATAGTGTACGCATTACTGTTTTAATGTGTGAAAAGTAAATGTTAATTTGGGTGCCAGCGGCGCATAACTTATGTATAATCGCGGCCCATGTTATTCCCCCTCGAACAACGAGGCCACGCCCACCATACTGGGTTTGTAAAACGTGAAGGAATATTATGTCTTCTAAAACACCTCTACACGCCAAGCACCTTGAAGCCGGTGCTAAAATGGTCGATTTCCACGGCTGGGATATGCCGATTAACTACGGTTCGCAAATCGAAGAACACAAAGCGGTGCGCACTGATGCCGGTATGTTCGACGTATCACATATGACCATTGTTGACGTGCAAGGCGATGACGCCAAGGCATTTTTGCAAAAGCTGGTTGCCAATGATGTTGCTAAACTGACAGTGGCTGGTAAAGCTTTGTACACCGGGATGCTTAACGAGCAGGGCGGTGTAGTGGATGACCTAATCATTTACTACTTCAGCGAGAATGAATATCGCCTTGTTGTTAATTCAGCAACTCGCGACAAAGATTTGGCGCACATGGCTAAAGTAGCGGACGGCTTCAGTGTGACCGTGACCGAGCGTCCAGAATACGCCATGATTGCCGTACAGGGCCCGAATGCTAAAGCCAAAACAGCCACTATCTTAAGCGCCGAGCAGCAGCAAGCCGTTGCTGATATGAAGCCGTTTTTTGGTGTTCAAGCGGGTGATTTATTTATCGCTACAACAGGCTATACTGGCGAAGATGGTTACGAAATTGTCGTACCTAACGAGCAAGCAGCCGAGCTATGGCAGCAACTGCTTGATGCCGGTGTTGCCCCAGCAGGCTTGGGTGCTCGTGATACCTTGCGCCTAGAAGCTGGTATGAACCTATACGGTCAAGATATGGATGAGAGCGTTTCGCCATTGGCTGCGAACATGGCTTGGACCATCGCTTGGGAACCGGCTGAGCGTCAATTCGTAGGCCGTGAGGTCGTTGAACAGCAGCGCGCCGAAAAGAGCACTCATAAGCTGGTTGGCTTAGTGCTGGAAGAAAAAGGCGTGTTACGTGGTGGCTTAAAAGTAGTGAGCGATGCCGGCGAAGGGGTGATCACCTCGGGTTCGTTCTCACCAACGCTTGGTCACAGTATTGCCCTTGCTCGCGTACCGCGTGACATCGGCGAGACCGCGCAGGTAGAAATGCGTAAAAAATTAGTCAATGTTAAAGTGGTTAAACCTTGCTTTGTGCGTCAAGGTAAAGCCGTAGTATAAGAATTTAAACTTAACACCAAAGGAACAGATAATGAGCAACATTCCAAGCGAGTTAAAGTACGCCCCGTCACACGAATGGGTTCGTCCTGAAGGCGACGGCACTTTCACTGTAGGTATCACCGAGCACGCGCAAGAGCTTTTGGGTGATATGGTATTCGTAGAGCTGCCTGAAGTGGGCGATGAAGTTGACGCTGGCGAAGACTGTGCCGTTGCAGAGTCTGTTAAAGCAGCTTCAGACATTTACGCGCCAATTGGTGGTGAAATTGTTGCCATTAACGAAGAGTTAGAAGACGCACCAGAAACGGTCAACAATGACTCTTACGGTGACGGCTGGTTGTTCCGCATTAAAGCCTCTGACGAATCAGAGCTGAGCAACCTGCTTGATGCCGAAGCGTATCAAAATAGCATCGACGACGAATAAGCGTCGGTAGGGCCCCGGCCCCAAAAAGCCCCGTTTCGGGGCTTTTTAAGTTGTGCCGCCATATCGGCACCTTTACAGGTTTAGTGACGTGCCTGCATGTAGGCCATAACCCCTCACTAGGCCGCGTTAATTTCTTGGATCATAGGAATCTGGACACATGTCAAATGCCAAATCTCTTGAGCAGTTAGAGCAAAAGCAAGATTTTATTCGTCGTCATATTGGCCCAAGCCCGGCGCAAATGAGCGACATGCTAAGCGCTCTTGGAGTATCGAGTGTTGAACAGCTGATGGAACAAACCGTTCCTGCCAGCATTCGTCTTGAGAACGGCCTGCAAATTGGTGAAAGCCGCACTGAGGTTGAAACGCTGAGCTACTTAAAGTCAGTAGCGAGCAAAAACAAAGTATTTAAATCTTACATTGGTCAGGGCTATCACCCCACCCATGTACCTCATGTGATCCTGCGTAACGTTCTGGAAAACCCAGGATGGTACACAGCCTATACACCTTATCAGCCAGAGATTGCGCAAGGGCGTTTGGAATCACTATTAAACTTCCAAACTATGTCGATGGATTTGACTGGCCTAGATTTAGCGAGCGCTTCTTTGCTTGATGAAGCAACGGCGGCAGCTGAGGCCATGGCGCTTGCTAAGCGTGTTGCCAAAGCGAAAAAAGCGAACAGCTTCTTTATCGCCGACGATGTGCACGTACAAACCATCGATGTGGTTAAAACTCGTGCCGAGCAATTTGGTTTTGACATTATCATTGGCCCTGCTCAGGAAGCGGCCAACCACGACATCTTTGGTGCCTTATTCCAGTATCCAACAACCAGTGGTGAAGTGGTTGACTTAACTGATCTTATCGCGGCGGTACAAGACAAAAAAGCACTGGCCTGTGTTGCAGCAGACATCATGGCCCTGATGCTACTTAAAGCGCCGGGTAAACTAGGTGCCGACGTAGTACTTGGTTCAGCGCAGCGCTTTGGTGTGCCAATGGGTTATGGTGGCCCTCACGCCGCGTTTTTTACCACACGTGACAAATACAAGCGTTCATTGCCAGGTCGTATCATCGGTGTATCAAAAGACCGCCTTGGTAATGATGCACTGCGCATGGCGATGCAAACTCGTGAGCAGCATATCCGCCGTGAAAAAGCCAACTCAAACATTTGTACTGCACAGGTGTTACTGGCGAATATGGCAGCGTTCTACGCGGTTTACCACGGTCCAGAAGGCCTTAAAACCATCGCCGAGCGTATCCACCGCTTTGCTGACATTCTAGCTGCTGGCCTTAAGGAGAAAGGCGTCACGCTTAAGCACGACACTTGGTTCGACACCATCACGGTTGTGGCACAGAACAAAGAAGAGGTGGTTGCTCGTGCAGTGGCTGCTGAAGTGAACTTTGCCACCAACCACGCGGGCGAGTACTCGGTATCGGTGTCTGAGACCACCACTCGTGAAGACATTGTTGAACTATTCGATATCATTCTGGGTGAAGGTCATGGCCTTGATGTGGCTGCCCTTGACGCACAAATCAGCGCCAATGGTTCGCAGTCTATCCCAGCTAGCCTAGTACGTGATGACGAAGTGCTAACGCACCCGAACTTCAACTCGTACCACAGTGAAACAGAAATGCTGCGCTACATTAAGCGCCTAGAGAATAAAGACTTAGCGCTTAACCACTCAATGATCTCATTAGGTTCATGCACCATGAAGCTAAACGCAACCGCCGAGATGATCCCGATTACGTGGCCGGAGTTTGCAAACTTGCACCCATTCTGCCCGCTGGATCAAGCCGAAGGCTATCAGATCATGATTGGTGAGCTGCACGACTGGTTGGTTGATATTACTGGCTACGATGCCGTATCAATGCAGCCGAACTCCGGTGCTCAGGGTGAGTATGCAGGCCTTATCGCCATTCGTAAATACCACGAGTCACGCGGCGAAGGTCACCGTAACGTATGCTTGATCCCAAGCTCTGCCCACGGTACTAACCCTGCTTCAGCGCAAATGGCGAGCATGAAAATTGTTGTTGTTGATTGCGATAAGCAAGGTAACGTCGATATGGATGACCTGAAGGCCAAAGCGGCCGAGGTATCGGAAAATCTATCTTGCATCATGATCACTTACCCATCGACGCACGGTGTATACGAAGAAACCATTCGTGATATTTGTGATATCGTGCACCAGCACGGCGGCCAAGTCTATATGGACGGCGCCAACATGAATGCACAGGTAGGGGTCACAAGCCCGGGCTCAATCGGCTCTGATGTATCGCACCTAAACCTGCATAAAACCTTCTGTATTCCACACGGCGGCGGTGGCCCAGGTGTGGGTCCAATCGGTGTTAAATCGCACCTTGCGCCATTTATGCCGAATCACAGCGTGATCAACGTGCCTGGCACGAGTGTTGATAATGGCGCGGTATCAGCGGCGCCTTATGGCTCAGCGGCGATTTTACCTATCTCATGGGCATACATTGCTATGATGGGCAGCGAAGGCTTACGCCAAGCGACCGAAACCGCCATTGTTAATGCTAACTACCTTGCGCAGACACTTAGCGAGCACTTCCCAATTTTATACCGTGGCCGTAATGACCGTGTTGCACACGAGTGTATTATTGACCTGCGTCCTTTAAAAGACGCCACGGGCATCAGTGAAATGGACGTCGCCAAACGCCTACAGGACTATGGTTTCCACTCACCAACTATGTCGTTCCCGGTTGCCGGCACCTTAATGGTTGAGCCGACAGAGTCGGAATCAAAAGTTGAGATTGATCGCTTTATTGAAGCGATGGTGGCAATTAAAGGCGAAATCGAGAAGATCGCTTCGGGTGAATGGTCTATCGAAGATAACCCACTGGTGAATGCACCGCATACCCAAGCCGATGTACTAAGCAGCGACTGGAACCGTGCATATGACCGCTTCGAAGCGGCCTTCCCAGTACCGAGTGTGGCAAAAGACAAGTTCTGGCCAACGGTGACCCGTATTGATGACGTATACGGCGACCGTAACTTACTGTGCTCTTGCCCAGCGGTAGAGACCTATCGCGACGAGTAATTGGTGTTATTCTTGCTACACAGCGAGGGCTAATTAACTAAATTCGAAAGCGCCCCTAACAAGGGGCGCTTTTTTGTGGGTGATACACGGCGAATGACGGCCTGTAGATCGGCTTTGCTTTTCTTGTAGGTCAGGCTTTAGCCTGACAAGAAGGATATATAGTTTGGTATTTGCCGCCAAGGATAACCTTGTAGGTCAGGCTTTAGCCTGACAAGAAAGATATATAGTTTGGTATTTGACGCCAAGGATAACCTTGTAGGTCAGGCTTTAGCCTGACAAGAAGGATATATAGTTTGGTATTTGACGCCAAGGATAACCTTGTAGGTCAGACTTCAGTCTGACAACTTGATATTCCTGATAAATCTAAACTCAGGCTTTTCAAATTACTCTCTTGTCGGGCCGCCGACTTCGGGTCAGAGGAAATGCATCATCAACGTGCAAGTAATTCATCCATGAAGCCGTGTTCCTGTCGGCATCCATGCCTCCACCTCCGAGCGCTGCGAAGCGATGCTTCGGTCACTCGTCGCCCTCTTAGATCTCCTAGGGCGCCCGTAATTCGCTCATGCTTTCGAACTCAGGTCTTTTGTTAAACGCTGCGCTTAGCTGCTGACACGATTTAACAGCACTTCCCTGTGCTGGTAAATCTAGCTCGGCGTCGTGCCTCGCTGTCAACAACACGCTCCGCAACAAAAGCTGTGCTCGAAAGCGCGAATTTAAACGGGGGATAAGGTGCTGTCAGTTGGATGCATGTCGGAAAGTTTTGATGCGGCTTTAAAAATGTAAAACGTGTCCGCCTGTAGGTCAGGCTTTAGCCTGACAACTTGATATTCCTGATAAATCTAAACTCAGGCTTTTCAAATTACTCTCTTGTCGGGCCGCCGACCTCGGGTCAGAGGAAATGCGCGCCCATTTCCTCTAACAACACCTAGGGCGCCCGTAATCCGCAATTGCTTCCGAACTCAGGTCTTTTGTTAAACGCTGCGCTTAGCTGCTGACACGATTTAACAGCACTTCCCTGTGCTGGTAAATCTAGCTCGGCGTCCTGCCTCGCTGTCAGTATCACGCTTCGCAACAAAAGCTGTGCTCGAAAGCGCGAATTTAAACGGGTGATAGGGTGCTGGTAGTTGGGTGCATGGTGGAAAGTTTTGATGCGGCTTTAAGAATGTAAAACGTGTCTGCCTGTAGGTCAGGCTTCAGCCTGACAACTTGATATTCCTGATAAATCTAAACTCAGGCTTTTCAAATTACTTTCTTGTCGGACCGCCGACTTCGGGTCAGAGGAAATGCGCGCCCATTTCCTCTAACAACTCCTAGGGCGCCCGTAATTCGCCAATGCTTCCGAACTCAGGTCTTTTGTTAAACGCTCCGCTTAGCTGCTGACACGATTTAACAGCACCTTCCTGTGCTGGTAAATCTAGCTCATAGCCGTGCTTCGCTGTCAGCAGTAGGCTATGCAACAAAAGGTTAGCCCTAAATTGCGAATTTTAACGATGGAATAATGAGATTGTATCTCTAAAACTTTCACAAAAGAGCACTGTACGTATACCTATTAGGTAGTTACAAAAACATGTTAGCTAATTGATTTTAAGGTAGAAATAATTTAATTTGGGATTTTCTGTTCTGAATGGTTATTTGTGGTGAGAGAGTTGTTAGTACATCCCGACAGGAATTACTTCAGTCAAGGAAGTATTTTTGAAGGGTTAAAAGTTCTGGAAGAGCGGGATACGAAAGGAATCGTAATAACCGCAAGGTGTGATATTGCTAACCAAAAGGCTAGAAATATATTGTGTTTACCCATATATGAAATGAACGATTGGATGAGTGTTCATGGGAACACAATCATCTTCAGGCAAACAAAGAAAAAATTAATTAACAAAATTCAGAATTCGCTGACAAAGTTCAAAGAACCTAATGATTGCTACAGAGTATTTACTCAGAAACGTGTATTAGATGAAATCAATAAGAAAAAAAGCACTTATGAAACCAGTGATGTTGAAGATCTTATAAGTATGTTGAATATGTACTATGAGAAGAAGTGCGATTTTTCATTGAATTTTGTGAAAAAAGCTAGGAGTAATTTGATTTCCAATGTAATAAATAACAAGGAGGCGTCTACTTACTTCATTGAACAAGTTGATATGGATAATACTCTTAAACCTTATGTTATAGACCTTAGTGAACCTATATCAATTCCCATTGATTTTATGGAAAAGCTTAAAAAAGGGATTAAAAAACAAAATGACTGCGATGGAGTTTTCGGTTTTTTTAATATTCCAGAAGCTGGAATTTCTTATATATCAACTTTGAAATCACCTTATATTGAGCACCTTTTACAAAAATTTTCGCAATATTATAGTCGAATAGGAACTGAAGATATCTGCAGTGATGCATTAGAGATAATTGAAGGACATATACATGAAGCTTAACTATATTACTCTTACGCATAATGCCGCTAAGGAAATTGTTCAATCTAGAAAGCTTCAAAGCTTAGACTTCGAAGAATCCTCATTAGTTATAAATATTGCAAATGGGGAGATGCCAGATGAGTCATTGGTGAGCTTACCTATCAGGTTTAGATCTGAAGGTAAAGGGGTTATTATAATACATAATAATGATAAGTATGAAACCGAGAGGAACTCAATTACTTTTGACTTTAAGTCTATATCTTTTGACGATATTAGTGATCCTTTAAAAGTTTCATGTATTCAGAAGGCTCTTCGATTTTGTATAAAGTTTTGGGAAAATCTTGGGCATAATTCTTCTGAAATTATTCCACTTGATTCAACTAAAGGCGTAGTTTTTCCCTTTCCTACTAATAGCGGAAATCCTTACAAGATAGTGATGGAACTTGCGCCATTTAAAAACAAATCAAACAAAAATAATAAATATAAAGGTAAGCATATATTAGCTTATAAATTCTCGAAGCAAGCAGGCGCTAAAAGTAAGGAAGAGTGTGAAGTATCATCTATCAGTAAAGCGCTAGATATAATTTTTCAGGTTGAAACTTATGCTGTAAATAAAAAAACCGTTGAAAAAGACAGGGATTCATCTTCGGGTGCAGTTGATCTTGATAAAGATGATTTATTGAACACAACAAATTTACTAGGGCGGAAGAACCCTATTGGGTTGCTTTCTGATAAACAAAAAGCTTTTGTAGAGTCAAATTGGAATCACCCTGCCAGAATTAGTGGGCCAGCAGGCACAGGTAAAACCATTTGCCTTATCTTGAAAGCACTTAAAGCAGTTTCAGAACAAACCGATAATATCAGAGCTTTGTTCATTGTTCCTAGCACAGCTGTGAAAAATACAGTTGAATATTTATTAAAAGTTACAGCTGAATCAGCAGAATTCTGTAATGTTGAAAAACTTCAAAATATAAAGGTTAGAACGATTCAACAAGTTTGTATGGAGTTTCTTGGTCAAGACATCAGTACTACAGAGTTACTTGATGAAGATAGCTATGAGGCTAAACAAACCCAACTTCTTTATATAATGGATTTGCTTGAAGAAGTTAAAGACAATGTTGATGCATACAAAAAGTATCTATCCAAGGAATTATATGAATTGTTAAAGAGCGAAGATTCACTTTCTTTGTCCGAGCTGTTTATTCATGAGTTTGGGGTAGCAATAAAAGGCCGATGTGGGAGCAACAAGGAAATATATTCTAAACATTCTGAATTAAATTTTAGCCTGCCAACCAAATCTGAAGATGATAGGTACTTTGTATTTAGTTTATTTGAAAAGTATCAATGCAAGCTCGATGAGCTTGCACAGTTTGACCCTGATGATATAGCTTTATCAGCCATAGGACGCCTAGAATCACCATTGTGGAGGAGACGCAGAAGTAAAGAGGGTTATGACTTAATTATTGCGGATGAGCTACATCTACTAAACTTTAATGAACTTTGTATTATTCATTTCCTAACTAAGACAACAGCAACAGCTCCAATATCGTTCGCAATGGATGCTACCCAAGCCATCGGGGACATCGCCTGGCAAAACTCGTCAGTACTGGAATATTTACAGATTGGGGAATTTTCGAATGAGGAAGAAGTGATCGACCTCAAAGCTGTTTTTAGGTGCTCAGCAACTGTAACAAGGCTAGCATCTATGATTACAAGTTCTGGAACCTCACTGTTTACAAACTTTATTGATCCTCTAGTTGGTGCTTGTGAAGTTCAGCTAGATATTAACGAGCTTCAACCAGAATATATATTAGAAAATGAATTTAATCAAAATATTCACATGCATGCACTTGATGTAGCAGAAGTTTATAAAGATAAACTGGGATGCTTAAGACATAAAATAGCAATTATTTATTTTGATCGATTAATGTTTGAAGAAGCCAAGGAAAACCATATCAAATATAATAAGCCTGTTAGTTGTCTGATAGAACGTGGTGATATTGAGCTATTGGAACTAGCTAAAGAAAAAAATGATTATGTTATTGCAATGGCTGATTATGTAGGAGGGCTTGAATTTGAAGCGGTCGTTTTAGTTGGCGTTGATAAAGGGCGTATGCCTAGGGAAGATAATGTTTACAATACTGCCAGTCAGCTATTCCAAAACTATACTGCTCACAATCGGTTGTATGTAGCAATAACAAGGGCTGCTAAAGCGGTGGCTATTGTCGGCGATAGAAGAAGAGGAGCTAGTCCAATTCTTGAGAGTGCTATAAAAAACAGGGCGCTTGATGTAGTCGACTAATCGGCGGTGAGTCACGAGCAAACAAGGCACCCACTTTTAGTCTTCGGTTTTAGAGGAAATGTTAAGGTGGGTGTTCTACTGATGTTCTAGGATATAAATACATTTGAGTACTTTCACATAAGAAATGATAAAGCCCTCAAGGTATTACTCTACAAAAAATTTATAAGAAGATAAGAATCAACAATATATCAACTTTATTTTGATAAGTTACAGAGTCGGTATTTTCTCTCCGCTTGACGGCTGTAATAAAGCTGATTTGCACTCCATATGAGTTAACTAGACCACACTCTAAAATGAAAGAAATGGGGTAGGTCGCGCACTGGGCAGTCCATCACATTCACCTGCCTCTTTTATCTTCTAATTCAATCCTCTGGCCCTTTCAGGGTAAAGGTTAGGTGCTTACGCATATCTTTTAGGATCACGCCTTTTTTCAGCATGGCGGCGCTTAAGCGTTTTTGCCATTTGAGTAGTTGAGGTTCGGCGGCCTTGAGTGCTTGGTTATTTTCGAATTGAAAACACAGGAGCAGGGAGCCGGGGAACAAGTGGTACTCCACATCAAACCAGCATTGCAACATGCCGGGTATTTCTGCACGCGCTTGTTCTTCGAGTGCATCGGCCACATTGAGCACCAATGCCTGTTGTTTTAACTGGACTTTGGAGAGTTTTTTCATGGAAATTCGAGATAAGGATTGACGATAATAGAGCATGATTATAACCGGGCAGAGGGCGCTATGGAATGTGGGGTGTATTAGGGAAGGAGTGTTGGGGCAGGTCTTGCATTTTCACCTCACAGCGGCTCTTAATTAATAAGGCACTATTTTAATTAGATAAGGTGTAGTGCAGATATTTTCACTCGGTTTTAGGGAAGTGGGCAGCTAAAGCCTGGCCTACAAGGGTTTTATTATGATTGTTAGGCTGAAGCCTAACCTACAACGATGCACTGTGCTTGTTAGGCTAAAGCCTAACCTACAACGATTCACTAGCCCGACCTACAAGGGTTGCACTGTGCTTGTTAGGCTAAAGTCCGACCTACGAGAGTTTCACTATGATTGTTAGGCTAAAGCCTAACCTACAATGATTCATTAGCCTGACCAACAACGGCTCACTATAAAGCCTGTCAACAATGCGAGGTGGGGAGCGTTGGGGCTAATTATCGTGTTCTTTGTCTATTTGTTGACAAAGTTCAACGCTGGCGATTAAATGCGTCCCTAATATTTATAATAAGAAATTCAACTAACAATGAAAATATGCAAGGACGTATCGTTAATCATTTTCACCATGCTAGCTCTACAAGCGTGTGTCTCCGCAGATATTGTATACACCGAAACCCATGCCATAGGGGATAAATCAAAAATCACCGAAGATGCAGAGCAAGTGTTTCATCACGACGGCAACTACAAATGGGCAGGTATTGTTGTTGGCCCCGTTGTTCCCCTTCCAATCCCTTTAACCATACCCTATGGTCAAACAGGCACAACGTCATGGGTTGTTGACGGAAAAACAGTTTATTCAGAGTATGTAACAACGAAAGTAGACGGGGCGACCTGTACCATATTAATTGGGCCGTACTGTGGCACTGAAGTTACATGGGGTAACCTTCTTTTTGGCAGCATTCGCTGGCACTAGCTCTATCAGCTAAATTAAAGCAAGTTCAGCATGGGGTAGGGCTTTGCTCAATACAAAGCTTACAGTGATGTATGGGCAATTAAAGCTATATAAACGGTTTAACTCAGTTGTGACGCGTTAACGTGTGATTTCGCCCCTGCCTCTCGGTATTGTTGGGGCCAGCGAGGTAAGTTCAGTTACACCGGATACCATGATTTCACGGATGGGTTCGCTAACTCTACATCTTACTGAATAAACTGGTGTTGTTAGTGCTATCGTCAATTGCTCCTGTATTCCCTATTACCGATGAAACTTGACCTGTAAGGGTTGTAATATGTTCGTCAGGCTAAAGCCCGACCTACCAGGGTTTCATTATGATTGTTAGGCTAAAGCCTAACCTACAAAGATGCACTGTGCTTGTTAGGCTAAAGCCCGACCTACCAGGGTTTCACTATGATTGTTAGGCTAAAGCCCGACCTACAACGGCTGCACTGTGCTTGTCAGGCTGAAGCCTGACCTACAACGGCTGCACTATGCTTTTCAGGCTAGGGCCTGACCTACAACGGCTGCACTATGCTTTTCAGGCTAGGGCCTGACCTACAACGCTGCACTGTGTTTGTCAGGCTGAAGCCCGACCTACAACGGCTACACTGAAGGCTGATCTTCTGTGGTTTAGTGGGTGCCATATTGTTATGGGATTTGCTTTGCTAATGATTGAAAAAGTGAGAATATCATCAATCTGCTGTATATGGAGGTGTCAGCGTGGGTGTTATCTTTCCTATGATCATGTCGTTACCGGCTTATTTCTTTCTTTGTATTTTTGCCTTTGGTTTGGTTGAAGATATCAAGCTATTCGCAGGTTTATGTCTTGTCGGTGTGCTCTTAAGCCTGTCTAATATTTACTTTTTGAGTAAGGCTAACTTTAAGGAAAGCTGGCAAGAACTAATACGGGCTTTTACTGATTCAACACGCCTCGATGCGCTACAAGAGCAAGTGGCTAAGAAAGAGAACCAACATCTACGCGGTTACGATTGGCACAAAGTAGAACCGGTGAGTTCTTTTACCTCGTTAGCGCCCTGTGCGGAAGGCTACAGGTCAGCATTGTCGTTTAAAGATAAAGTCGTGTCGTTAAATATCCTTGGCTTGGTTATGTTTTTCGTTGCAATCGTCGCAGCTATTATCGTGCCAGAGGAGGGGGTTATTCCAGGATATGAACTGACTCGCTCACCTACCTTGGAAGGAGGCATCTTTTTATTGCTGTTACTTTTTGTCGCCTATAAAACCTGTTCCCCTAAAAACACGTTCTACTTTGACGAGCAGGGAGTGTATTTGTCGAACGAGGCGTGTTTGTCAAAGGACACCTGTATTATGGATACCAGCGACATCGATAGCTTGCAGATCATCCGCTATGCTAGGCGCAACCAGCCACTACTCATTGACTATCAGCTCAACGTTGTAGCGCGCAGCGGCGAGCGCATCAATATTTTGGAAAGTAATAGCTTAAGTGCAGCCTCTGACTACGCTAATAAGCTTGCTAATCTATTCAAGAGCAAAGTGATAACGCTAAGCTAGAGGCATTTTGGATACATGGTTATGGGAAGCGCTGAGATAAGAGGCACTAAAAAGCTTAAGTGTCATCGTACTTTATCTACCCACACGGCAGTTAGAGCCTAAGGTAACTACAACGATTACTATGTTATTTCACACTTTATTGCTGTTAATTTTTGTCTCTGCATGCACTCATATTATTGCTGATAGTCGCCATAGCAGCGCGCTGTGCTATGTGTTTAAGCCCTTAACGACCGTGCTAATTGCCGTGTTGGCATATACCCAAACAAGCGCGCTTACTCTGATAGAGTATTGGGTATTTGCAGGGTTAGTCTTCTCCCTTTTGGGCGACATTTTTTTAATGTTGAAAAAAGACTACTTTTTACAAGGGTTGGTCGCGTTTTTTATCGCTCATTTAGCTTATATCATCGCTTTCATTTACAACACCGAGTTCGTTCTGAGCCCCTTATTGCTGGTGGCACTAGTCATATACGCGAGTGTTCTTATCCGGCTACTAGATAAGCACCTAGATGCGTTGCGTGGGCCTGTTTATGCCTATGCTGCTGTGCTTAGTCTCATGGTTTTGGCAAGTTATATCTTTTGGCAGAGCTCAGGTTACCCGCTCAGCGTTTACGCCTTTATTGGCGCACTCCTGTTTATGGTGTCGGATTCCATCCTAGCCTACGGTCGCTTTGTTAAAAGTTATCAATGGACTCAGCCGATGTTACTTGCAACCTACTACCTAGCCCAGAGCTGCATTGCGCTGAGTGTCACTCATCAAGGTTAGCTGCGAGGCTCAGCTAGGGCGCATGAATCTTCTCGGTAACGCACCTTAATAAGCTGAGAGAGTCAATTGCCACTTGTTTAGCAAGGCTTGATATTGCCCTGATGCTTTGATGGCTTTAAGTGACTGGCGAAGTCGGATGGCAAGGTCTGCTGGAAGCTTCTTGTTGGCAGTAATATGCAGCTCGCTGGGGAACTCGGGGAGGTGCAGTTTCTTTTCAAGCCGGTTGGGGTCAAGGCCGATACTGCGAAGTTCTTTATCTAACGACAAAGTGTTGGTAAGTACCAAGTCGGTGCGCTGTTTGTAGAGCATTTTCATTAAGCTGGCAGGCTCGGGGGCCAGCACTAAGTCATGTTGCAACGAAAAGCCAGCTTTTTGTAAGTATTGGTGGCTATAATAACCGCGCACCGTGCTTACTCGTAGCCCGCGAGCACTTTGCAAGTCAGTTAACTTAAATTGCCGCTCTTTAAGGCCAACCAGATAGGCGTGAGCATTAAAAACAGAGCCTAAAAAGATGAATTCAGTCTCTCGCTGTGGAGTTTTTAGTAACGAAATCATCAGTGTGTTTGGTGTTGTTCGCAGCTCTTTAAATGCTCTTGCTTGAGGCATAATTTCCACCTGTCCTTGGCAACGGCACTGTACTAAAACAATATTGACCACATCGACTAAGAAGCCTTGTGGTTTTTTTTCAGAGTCTGCAAAGTGTAACGGGTATAAATCTTCAGCTACAAACCTTAGCGGTGCTGATGACCACGCTAAGGTGGGCAAAGCCAGCATTAATAACCACGCCAAAAGAGCAATGCACGCGCGCATAAGTTACACTTTATTTACATCCTAAAAGGTTAGCTTGCCGCAGTTATGCGCATTTTTCCAGTGTTTTGGCATGCCTAGGTGAGTTTTAATGCAAAAAATAGCTTTATAAATGGTTAAGCGCTGAAAATACAAGCTCGTCCGGTTCTCATCTTCAGCGCTCATTGGGTTTTATCACTCTTTAATTATCAGTTTAAACGGATAGTAGCGGTCGATGCTGTCTTTATAGCCACCAACAATCACCTTGCCGTTGGATGAGATGTTACTGATAGTGACTCTTTTCATCGCTTTATTTGGGTTGAGCTGTTTTACAATGTCATCAAGAAAGTAAATGTGCTTTTGATGCCATAAGATAGGGCGATAAGTATCAATGTAATTTTCACCTTTATACTTTGCTGAGCCGAGGAATTTTGTGCCATCCCCTGACATAGCTGTGATCATGGCTGTGGCCGCCTCAGCTGGTATTGGCAAGGTGCTAAAACCATTAAACTCGTTCCATACCATGGGCGTATCGATGCTACAGCGCCCACCAATAGTGTGTCCGTCATGAGAGACGTCCTCGGCAATAAAGTGGCAGTCCTCTGGCGCGATGATAGGGGTTATAGTGTTATCACTTTTCCACACATAAACTTGCCCAGGTGTGCTGCCAACAATCACGCTGGCGTCTTCTGAGCTGTATGTTGCGTTACGCCACTTTACTTTGTCTTTGCCTGTACCAATCTCTTGCAATGATTTACCTATTTCCCATCGGAAGGCTCGTATATCCGATTGCCAGCCGGTATAGCCGACCACGGTTTTACCGTCTGCCGAAATGGATATCGCGGTGTTGATGTAATGGCTTTTTAGTTTGGGCACTGTGCGCATTTTTTGCTGCTTGGTCCACACAAAACTGGCCCCTCCATTATGGCCGACGATAACCTTGCCATCATCAGAGATATCCATGGGGAGCAGTACGTTGCGGTTATTTAACAGGCCAAGGTGGGTATGGCCGTCGCGCTCACTCCAATGAAATGCCATAGGGATTTTATTATCATGCTCATCCACTTTTTTGCCGTACACAACCACGTGCGAGCCGTCACCATTGACTAGTATGGCTCTTGTCCCTTTAGGTGCTTGATAAGGGTTAGGTATCATTTCTAATTGGAAGCTTAACTGGGCGCGGGTGGGTAGTGATTGCAAAAGAAGAAAAAAGCAGGCGATCAGCCAATGGAGTTTGTTCATCGTTTTTCATTTCCCTAAATGATTGAAGTGATAGTGCTGGCGGCACTATAAAAGTCCTTAACTGATTAATAATAAACTGTAATTTTGTCTTATGAAATAGCTAATAGAGAATGGTCATTAAGCTTTCGTGGCAACCTATATAAGCTTGGATTTTTATCAGGGCGGATAAAGTTCGTAATTAAAGGGCCCAGCTCTAGGTTGTCGCCTTGTAGATATGGCGTGTTATATTTATTCTTACTGTGTTGGCTTTGCTTTACTCAAGTGCGAGAAGAGTGATTAAGCCAGCTTATAAATAACCTGTAATTAAATAACGAAGAGGCTGTATGCAAGAGTCTGAATTAATGTCACAAGTGGGCCAGCGCAAACAGCAGCAAAGCGAACTGGTTAACATTGTGCACCAGCACTATGGCGATTATGTGTTTGATTCTCCCGATGCCATTACCACCAGTGAAAGTGTTTATTTCCCCATAAAGGAAGGAGTGTTAGCTGGCTACTGGCTCGATACTGATGCCTCGGATTACCCCATGTTGCAGGGCAGAGCAGTGGCGACAATTGAAAATCTCTATTTCTTTGTATTCACGCCACAACAAATGCAGGAACTGGTCCTTGACGCCAGCGCGGACGAAGAACAATAACGCCGGTATAAAAACGCCCAGAAACCAAGAGCAAGGTAGGTGTTCAGCCCAGACTTTATGGCCGGTTTGCTCGCTACTTTAAGAGCATATTAACCGCCATAATAACCAACAACAGTGCAAATATTTTCTTAATGGTGGTCACAGGCAGGGATTGCGTGGCCTTGGCCCCTAGAGGCGCGCTAAACCATGAAGTACAAACTATCCCCGCTAACGCTGGCAGGTAAACAAAGCCAGCAAAACCGTCTGTAAGGGCGAGATGTTGCGCCCCTGCGCTGATGTAACCAATTGAGCCGAATAAGGCAATAACAATGCCGCATGCAGATGCACAGCCAATGGCTTTTTTCATATCCACAGAGAAAAAATTCAACAGCGGCACTAAAACTGCGCCGCCGCCGATACCGATCATGGCCGATAAGCCACCGGTAAGAGTTGTTAACGTTGTTAGTACTGCTTTATTAGGCAAGGAGCGTGCATTGGTGCTGGTACTTTTATTGCCCATCAGCATTTTTATAGCGATGGCAAACACGCTAACTGCAAATACCCAGCGCACCACGTACTCAGGTAATAGTGCTGCCATAAAGCCGCTGATCAGGGCGCCTAAACCTACACCTAGCATCACCCAAGGCGCTAACTGCCAGGGAACGTTGCCATGTTTATGATGAGCGATGGCTGACGACGTAGATGTAAACAAAATCGATGCCAATGAGGTGGCAATGGCGGTAACTACAACCTGCTCAGGGGGCAACACGTCAAAGTGCAGCAAAATCACGCTCAGAATAGGCACAATGACGAGTCCGCCACCAATGCCAAGTAAACCCGCTAAAAAGCCCACAGCACTGCCCAGTATTGCGCAGAAAACAAATAGTACGACTAACTCACTCATTTCATTATTCTCTTTGTTATTTGCTTGAAACGGCTAATGACCCCTGCAAGGGGGTGTATCGCGTTATCTAGCAATCCACCTATTGTGTCACTTGATTGTCACCTGAGGCGTGAGTATATCAATATCATTACGGCAGTTAGTGCTGCTAAGTCATGAATATTCCTCAGCTTTTACTTGAGGGAAATACATCTTTATATATAGGTGGCTAGAAGTCTAGGTGTTTTTGGGGCGATGTGCTCACGATTTGCCAGGACTTTTTGAGGGAATAGCAACGGCTTTGCCAGCAAATGAATCATGCTCATGTTTTACCTGAAATTAAACCGTTTTTCTTTATCCAAGTATGTACGTATAACTTGAGCCATGTTGCTGAGTAAGTTGGCTCACACAGCCACAGCGGTCATCACCCTGGCTGCATCAGCATACTCAGCACGAAGACGTTTGCTTTCACCTTAGGAATTTGGATACCAACGAGTCATGAAAAAAGATTTCACATTTACCATTAAGAGCATTTGTCTTGATGAGCACTATACGCCGTCAGACACTACGCGTATTACCACCAACTTTGCTAACCTGGCTCGCGGCGAGAGCCGCCAACAAAATTTACGCAACGCCTTAAGAATGATTGATAATCGTTTTAATGCGTTGGCCAATTGGGATAACCCCGAAGGGAACCGTTACGGCGTAGAGCTAGAAATTGTGTCGGTAGATATGCACATCGACGGCGATGAACAAGCCTTTCCATCGATTGAAGTGCTGAAAACCAACATTATCGATCATCGCACCAATGAGCGTATCGAGGGCATTGTTGGCAATAACTTCTCCTCATATGTGCGCGACTATGACTTTAGTGTGTTACTGCTAGAGCACAACAAAGATAAAGAGGGCTTTAGTGTCCCCGGTGATTTTGGTGAACTGCATGGTAAGCTGTTTAAGCATTTTGTTGAGTCCAACACTTACAAACAGCATTTTGCCAAGCCACCTGTTATATGCCTTAGCGTGTCAGACAATAAAGTTTATCGCCGCAGCGAGAATCAACATCCAGTCTTAGGTGTTGAGTATCATCCCAACGAGTCATCATTAACCGAGCAGTACTTTAAAAAGATGGGGCTTCAGGTGCGTTACTTTATGCCGCCAAACAGTGTTGCGCCGCTAGCCTTTTACTTCTTTGGTGACTTGTTAAACGATTACACCAATTTGGAGTTGATCAGCACCATTAGCACCATGGAAACCTTTCAGAAAATCTATCGCCCAGAGATCTACAACGCCAACGCAGTAGCGGGCAGCTGTTATCAACCTAACCTGAGAAATGCGGATCACTCGCTCACGCAAATTGTTTATGACCGCGAAGAGCGCAGCAGATTGGCGATTGCCCAAGGTAAATTCGCCGAGCAGCACTTTATTAAACCCTATCAGTCGGTACTTGAGCAGTGGTCTGCCAACACCGCTTTATAAATAACAACAACCTAGAAGAGTGCTGATAATGAACAAGTTATTACCCACCTCAAGCGCTGGCAGCCTACCTAAACCGGTATGGTTGGCTGAGCCGGAAACACTGTGGTCACCGTGGAAATTGCACGGTGACGCGTTGATTGATGGTAAGCAAGATGCCCTGCGGGTAGCACTGCATGAGCAGCAAGTCGCTGGGACCGATATTGTCAGCGATGGCGAGCAAACACGACAACACTTTGTGACCACCTTTATTGAGCATCTTAATGGTGTTGACTTCAATAACCGCAAAACTGTGAAAATTCGCGACCGTTACGATGCCAGTGTGCCTTGTGTGGTTGGCCCCGTTTCTCGCAGCAAGTCGGTTTTTGTCGCTGATGCTGAGTTTCTTCGCCAGCAAACCACACAACCGATTAAATGGGCGTTGCCGGGGCCGATGACCATGGTCGACACCTTGTATGACGAGCATTATCAAAGCCGCGAAAAGCTAGCCTGGGAGTTTGCCAAAATACTTAACCAAGAGGCTAAAGAGCTTGAGGCCGCTGGCGTTGATATTATTCAGTTTGATGAGCCGGCATTTAATGTGTTCTTTGACGAGGTTAACGATTGGGGCATCGCATGCTTAGAAAAAGCAATTGAAGGGCTGAAATGCGAAACCGCTGTGCATATCTGCTATGGCTATGGCATTAAAGCTAATACCGATTGGAAGAAGACTCTGGGCACGCAGTGGCGGCAATATGAAGAGGTGTTTCCGAAGTTACAAACATCAAATATCGACATAATTTCCTTGGAATGCCACAACTCCCATGTGCCTATCGAACTACTGGCGCTGATCCGAGGCAAAAAAGTGATGGTGGGGGCCATTGATGTGGCCACCCAAAGCATTGAAACCCCTGAAGAGGTGGCCAGCACGTTGCGCGCGGCACTGAAATATGTGGATGCTGATAAGCTCTATCCTTGCACTAACTGTGGCATGGCGCCGTTGCCTCGTTCGGTAGCGAGAGCCAAACTCAGTGCGCTCAGTGCCGGAGCCGAGATTGTACGTAAAGAGTTAAGTGCTATCCAACTGGCTTAAACTAAGCTTGAAAGTATAAGGTAGCTGATGGCATCCATTCGCCAAAGGCTACTTTATTACAACTAGGTATGGCATTGCCGACTTGTACAGTTCATCAGTAAACAAGCTCACTAATCAGAGCTTTGCCCTTGATACACTTGCCTAAACTTTTGCGCTTGCCACGTTGGTGCGTCTGGCTGTGCATCCATAACGATAAGGGTTGCATAAGCTTTGTAGGTGCCTTGCTTGGACTCATCCACCATCCAAATAACCCAATCGGGTACAGTGTTACTGTTTAAGTCTAAAACGGCTTTCAGTCTGAATTCAAAGTATTGCTGTGGTGTATTTATGAACAGCTGATTGTTTTTATATTGCACTGCCTGTTGAGCAAGAGTTGATAGCGTATAGTTACTCTCATTGAGCTGAGGTCCAAACGAGGAGGGTATGGAACGTAAGTCTAGTTTAGTTACTAAGGGAGTTAAATCTGGCAAGGCAAGTTTATTACTAACCAGTTTATCGCTTTTTTGGATTAACCCTTGTACTTCACAAGGTAAATACTCAGTTTTAGCAAGGTAATTGTCGCTGGTTTCTTTTAAGTGATGTGCTTTTATAAGTGATAAGTAGTCTTCACAGTTACGTGCAACGTCGCCTGAATCGAAGTAAACAGGATGACGAGGCGCGCCTAAAAATGCACTGTCATTGAGGTTATCCAGAGTGCTTTGATCTAGGTAGTTATACTGTGCACTCGCACATGAAGAGATAAGCGCGCACACAAGTGTTATCTTTTTCATTTTATTTTTTCCAGCAAATCAGCTTCACTATTTCTTCGAGTTGGATACATATCGCCAAAACTTTTTACTTTAAAACCAATGTTTTACATCAGTGGTTTTGTCCACTTCCCCTTTAATGAGACAGTGCTGAATTAGAGTTTTCTAGTTTTGCTCGGTAAGCTGCCGGAGGCAGGTTACCCAGACTTTCATGTGTTCTTTCTTCGTTATAATCCAGTCGCCAGAACCAGGCCATTTCTCTTACCTGATTGAGATTTTCAAACAAGTAAGCATCAAGGAACTCTCTGCGGAATGAACCGTTAAAGCGTTCAACGAAGCCATTTTGCTGTGGCTTACCTGGCTGGATATATACGAGTTCTATATCATTGGTTTCACACCAATCCGTCAGCGTCGCCGAAATTAGCTCTGGGCCATTATCCATACGCAGCTGAGTGGGTAGTCCACGCTCAGCTTTAAGTTGTTCTAGCACGCGTACGACACGGCCAGCTGGCAAAGACGTATCGACTTCAATAGCAAGGCACTCCCGCGTGCCTTCATCCACCACATTCAGTGTTCTAAACCGTTTGCCGCAATATAACGTGTCATACATAAAGTCCAACGCCCATTGATAGTTTGCCTGATCCAGCACTTCTAATGGCTGGGCTATTCGTTTGGGCAGTACCCGTTTAGTTCTGCGCCTCAGATTCAATCCCATCTGGCAGTAAACGCGATAGACGCGCTTGTGGTTGAAGGGAAAGCTTTGAACCGCATTCGACCAAAGCACTTCCAGAAGCCTGCTCGTGGCGACTTCTCCAAGACCGCATTGATAGCATCAATGACAGCAGCATCCGCTTTACGCCAGTCTCGTTCAGGACGGTAAAAAGTCGCACGGCCAATACCAACAAACAGGCAGGCTTTTACGACGCTTAGCCCCGCATCAACCAGTATGCTGACGCATTCTCGTTTCTCTGCTGTCACCAACCCTTTTTTGCGACAAGTTCCTTAATGGCATTGTTTTCTAAGCTAACATCGGCAAACATTTTTTTGAGCTTGGCATTTTCTTCTTCAAGCTCTTTTAATCGCTTGACGTCTGAGACTTCCATACCGCCGTACTTGGACTTCCAATTGTAATAGGTTGCACTGCTGATACCGTGTTGACGGCAGACTTCCTCAACCTTCATACCAGCATCAACTTCCTTTAACACCCCAATGATCTGAGATTCTGTATAGCGTGATTTTTTCATAGTCGTCTCCTACGTTAATCATTGCAGAAAACTCCAATTATGTCTGTCTCAGTTTAAGGGAAGTAGACAGTTTGAATTATATAAAAATAACTGAGTAGCTAATCGGCTATAGGTTATCATGTTATTATAATTGAATGGTTTTTTCGCTAGTTATTACTTCCAATTAGCTGGCAAATAGGAGCCCTTCAAAATTTAATACAAGAGAGGTTCATAAGGCACGTCATTAATTGCAGAGCCTAGAATGGCAGGTGGGAGGCATTGACATGTTGATTGGTAAGGTATCGATTCTTTCCCTTGTTGCGGGGGCTTTTTTTTACTCCCCTTCAATAGCTGGTGAAACTTCAACTCTAGAACCTAATAAAGCATGGTGGACTGCGAAAGAGTTTTGTGCTGAAACGTCTAATTTCATGGAGATTCCGGTATCGGAACTAAATCCAGATTGGGAGTATATTACGGTCTTCGATAAGAGCTATTTCGAAGAGACGTTGCTTGAGTATCAATATCTGGATATTCAGAGTTCCTCATTAAAGTTCTCCATTCGAGCGAACTTAGATGACGAGCCTAGTGAAGAGCATGTTATCGTGGGTGTTTATAAAACGAAATCCGCTCAGCAAGGACGATTTCTGGCGATTTTACGTAACTCTAGCGTAGTAAAAGTCTTTACTCACCAAGGAGGTGCCGGATACAGCAGCCTTTTTTATGATGGTGAGGCTGTGAGGTGGTACAAGTGCATGCAGTGTAGTGATTACGACTCTATATTTTGGTCTGGTACAAGCTTTACGTTTAATTAAAGCCCATCAAATTCGAATGTTGCTTTATATATAATAACGGCTGGCTTTTTTAGGGTTGCTAGCCGTTATTATAAAAAATAAAGGTGATATAAAATAACTTAGAACTTGAACTCAACTTCAATCACACTCATTTTGCCTTCAACAATGGTGTGCCACTCACCGGTAAAGGTGCCGCCGTAAGAGGCTGCTAAGGTTTCCCCCACTTTTTGCGCTTCATCGTTGCTCCATAGCGGCCCTGCAAGAACGTTTGTTTTGAAGCAGTCTGAGCCAGTGTTTTTCACTTGCAATTCAACTTCCACAACACTCATCTCTCCTTGGACGACAGTGTTCCACTGTCCCGTCCATTTGCCCTGGTGTGCTGCCGCTACAAGGGGCGCTTTATCCTCAGCATCTTTTTGGTCCCAAATTGGACCTGCGGGAATGTTTACTTTAAATGTTGACATAATAATCTCCTTTTAATGACTTTAAATTCGATTAATTTGTGTGGTTTTGATATCCACGCTATAAAATTAGTCGCTGTGTGAATATTAACTATTACATTAGGTAACAGTTAATTATTATATTAAAAATCAGTTTGTTGCTTATATGGGGGTCGGTTTTGGGCTGCTATAGAACGTTGGAAAACTGCTAGCTGATTTCAACTTTTGCTATTCAGCTATGGCAGTGCTTACATAAATTTTACAAATAAAAATGACAATTGTTATCATTTATGTGTAGTGCTAGAATGCGCGCGTTTTTTGCTGTATCTCATATAGGGAAGAGATAATGAACGTATTTCAGTTTTCATTCGTAAGTGCTGCCGTAGGCGCAGCGCTGCTGTCGTCTGATGCATCTGCCAACACCTCGTCGTCGCAAGAGCTAGACAAGGTTGAGCGCATTAGCGTCTATGGTCGCCATAACGAACTCGTGCTCAACAGTGGCACGGCAACCAAGTCGAATATGGCCTTGATGCAAACCCCCGCACCCATTGTTGTGGTTGATAAAGCCTTGCTGGATCAGCAATCGGCTGACACTTTGCAAGAAGCGGTGCGTAATGTCTCCGGATTAGCACAAGCGGGCAATAACTATGGTGTCGGTGATAATCTTATTATTCGTGGCCTAGGCGTTAACTACACCTATGATGGTATGTATGGTGGCGCTGATTTAGGCAACGCCTTTAACCCAACGCGGTCGATGACCAATGTGGACAGTGTTGAAGTGCTTAAAGGCCCGGCTACGGGGTTATATGGTATTGGTGCCGCTGGTGGCGTCATTAACCTAATTGAAAAGAAGCCACAAGACCAAGCCCAGTATGAGGTGGCGGTTAATGTTGGGCAATGGCAAAGCTACGGGGTGATGTTTGATGCAACTGGCGCACTCAGTGAGAACTGGGCTTACCGCGCAGTCGTCAATCACCAATCGAGTGATGGTTACCGCGATTTGGGTAGTGAGCGCAGTGAGTTTTATGGGTCATTGCGCTATCAGGCAAGCGATAACCATCGTTTGTTATTATCAACGGCTTATATTGACGATGAAGTGCAGGTAGACTCCGTAGGCTTTCCAGTGCGTATTGTTAACTGGGATAGCATTGACGGTGACTACCCTTTGAGTGGCGCTGATCTCCCCAATGATGCTGCAAGCGAAGCGCTCCAGCTAAGTGCCGAGCAACGTCAACAACTGGCGCTGAGCATTAACCAAAACGATGGGCTTGAGCCCTTTGATCTCGGTGATGGCAATGTAATTTCGCCGTTAAGTCGCCCTAATGCTGGTACTGAGCAACGTGTGAAGCTGCGGTGGGATTGGTATCTCGGTGCCAATACAGAGCTTACGCAACAACTGCAATTTCGCGATTATGAGTCTGATTTCGTGCGCCAAACTGGAGCTTACAACTATGTGTATTGGAAGCGTCGAGGCACCATTAATCTAGCGCCGCGTGCACCGCTAATGGTCGATGGTGAACTCTACCCCTATGCAGCGCGACGCCAAGAATATCGCAAGCAGCATGCGCAAGAGCAAATGTTTCAGTACTTTGCCGATCTTCAGCATACGTGGGATTGGGGCTCGGTAGTTGGTGAGCACTTACTGAGTGTGAATGCAGAAAAACGCGATATTAGCCTTAAAAGCTGGTCAATTTACGATGCCGATGGCGCCGCTGCGGATGCCAACGCCGTTGATTATATTCTTGATATCCGTAACCCCAACTGGCCAACAGGGCATTTTGAAGACTACAGTCCAGTGCTGCGCAGTCACTATGATAAAAGTGTCGAAGCAGTGGGGATAAGCGGCCAAGAAGTTCTTTATTTAAGTGATGCACTTACAGCGCGTGTGGGCGTAGCCTATACGCGCATTAAGCAAAGTTATCAGCATCGAGGCACAGCGCGAGTACCCGAAGTCAGCCTAGAAAACGACAGTGATGATGCCGGTATGACCTATAACCTAGGCCTCAACTATCAGCTGTCATCGCAATTATCGACCTTTGTGAATGTGTCGAAAGGGCGCACGGCCTATAGTATTTTAGGGTCAGTAAGTGAAAATCAAGCGGATAATCGCCCTGATTCTGAATCCGAGTCATTGGATATTGGCGTGCGCTTTACTGCCTTAGAGGAAGACTTACTCGGTTCACTCGTGCTATTTGACACCCGACGCACTAATTTACGCTATGCCAATGAGGCGTTTAACGACAATCCCAATGACCCCGAGTTCAACATCAGTGTGCCACAATATTTTTATGACGATGAGGACTCCACCAAAGGGGTGGAGTTTGATCTGAATCTGGCGCTCAGCGAGGTAATGTCCGTCAATGTTAATGGTACTTACCAGGACGCAGTGACCGTGCGTGCAGGCGAGCGCTCTGGGCAAATAAAAGGGGTGCCAAGGCGCTTTGCCAGCACTTGGTTACGCTATGATATGAGCGCCTTTGAGCTTGCACATCCTGTGGCAGTGAATCTTGGAGTGACTTATGTTGATGAGCGCACCATTAATTCCACCGCATTTGGCTTGCCTAAATCTGTGGTCCCGAGCTACGTGCGTTGGGATGCCGCCTTTGCCTACGAGGCGGATAACTACAAAGTCCAATTAAACCTAGATAACCTATTTAATGAGCGTTACTACGAAAAGGCACTTTTCCTAGGCGGCTTGCCCGGAGAGGAAAGGAACCTCGAACTCAGTGTTCATTATCAGTTCTAACTAAGCGCCTTCGGGCGCTTTTTTGTCACTCATGGGTGTTGATAGGGGATTTGTAAGACCTTTAGTTAGTTGTTTTTAAAGCACTGTTCTGTCTATGCTAACGGTTGTTTATTCACCCTTCGGAGTCATCCAATAATTATTATGCGACAGTTAAAATTCCCTCTGATGCTGGTTTTGAGTGCTTTGTGGGCCGCTGGTTTACACGCTGAGCCACACCATTCGGGTGCATCTCTTGTGGAGCCTATACAGGAGATATACCCGACATTGATAGGCGATGAGATATGGGTAGCGGGTGGAATTTCTAGCCAGCTGCCAGTGTCTCAAGGGCAAATGACAGCGAAAGTGCATTACTGGTCTCCTGGAGATTCGCACTGGCAGAGCGCACCTGATTTACCCCAAGGGCGTCATCATACCTATCTACAAGCGGTTGGCGATAAGCTGTTTGCATTGGGTGGCTTTATCAACTCCGAAAGTGGCCAGTGGTTTAATACTGGTGACATTTTAATGTTGTCTCAATCAGCGGCGCAGTGGCAGCATGTAGCCACTTTACCTATCCCATTAAGTGAGACGGTTGCAGCGGTTATCGATGGCAAGATACACCTCGCCGGTGGGCGCACACCACATAGCGATAAAAATGGTCAGTGGCAGCATAGCCATGATACCGCACGCCATTTTGTGTTCGACCCTGACACATTTAGCGTCACTGAAGCAGCGCCGCTACCCAGTGCTCGTAACAGCGCCGCAACCGTTCAGATTGATGGACGATGGCTCATCCTTGGCGGGCGCCAAGTCGGTATGCCGCCGATGACGGATGTGTTGGAGTATCAGAGCGAACAAGATACATGGCGACACTTGCCTTCTATGCCACAGCCAAGGGCAGGGCACGCTGCAACAGTCAATGATCACTATGTATCTGTTTTTGGCGGTGAACACGCCGAGGGAGTCTATACCGATGTGCTGCGCTACAACACTCGTACTCAGCAATGGCATGTGCAAGGGCAGTGGCCTTTGGCTCGTCATGGTCTAGGGGCGATTTCCGTAGGCGCACAAACCTGGCTGATTGGAGGGGCTCAGGCGGTCGGTCTGGCAAAAACCAGTGCGCAGGTTAACACCGCCGCTGAGGCCGTGGTAGTAGCGAATGAAGCCACAAGTTCAACGAAATAGTCACGAGCCGGTATGATGTTACCGGCTATAAATGCGTATATTTAGTTATAAGGCGTGAGTATTGGGTGCCATATACGACAAGGTTGTTATTGAATTAGACTAACCTGTTTAACAGCGGTATCGGTTTGTAGGCCAAAATGGCCAAGAGCGTAAGTAAAAGTAGCGGTTTCATGCCAAATTCGACTGCTGTGAATGCCGTACACGTAGCAACTCCCCGTTGCGCAGATGACCTGATCGGCATAGCTTTTAATGGTATACACTCGGTTTGCGAATTGCTGTCCATATAGACCGTCAAGAAACGGGCTACTCACTGATAGGCCGTGATACCCACAGGTACTGTTCCACACATTGTAAGGATAAACACCGCAACTTAATAAACCGCGCAACGCCCCGGCAATACCGACAAATGCATCGACATCAGCACTTAACCCCAGTTTGTAAACTTGCTGCGCAGCTAGGGTGACACCCATCGAATGGCCAATAATGTCTATTTTTCCACTGCACGATTGGTTGATGGCATCAAGAATTGCTTCGCGCACGGGAAGCTCTTCACTGCCGTTGTGATCGTTGCAGCTGGCGCATGTTTTAGAGCCCCAATTTGGGGCAAAGATTTGTGTATCGGTATAACCTTGAGCATATAGTTGCTCACGGGTGTTGTTCCAACTCGAGGGGGATGATGTGTTGCCATGGACCAAGACGACATTATCACGACACTGTGCCCAAGCGAATGGACTTAAACCGACCAATAAAGCGATAGCGACAAAAATATGTTTCATGAGTATAAAACCTATTATTAACATAGAATTTACACGGTATGAAAATGATACGGCGCTGGGTATAGTTCTTTGGTACAGTCAGCCATTATTTATATTCTCAAGCCGGACACATTATCATGAATCTAGAGCCGAGCATGGCAAAGCGAGTGCACACGCAACTCAATAACCAACATGCATTAAAAGCCGCCTTGTACACAAGCATGTGGTGTATACCTATTTTACTGCTGTGGTATGGAACGTTTGCTGTGTTGCCTAAGGCATCTCCTTTGATGTTATTTGTCAGCGGTGCTCTGTTAGGCGTTGCTGTGCGTTATCATGGCAAGGGCTTTATGCGGCGTTTTGCCGTGCTCGCTTTGTTGGCGCACATAATAGTCGTAGGCGTTGCTATCAATATCGGCATTGTCCTTTCAGGCACAATTTGGGGAATTATATTGCTGGCATTGTATGTCAGTGGTGCGTGGGCTGCCGCTTTTTTTGCTCGCAGAAGTGTGCCGTTGACAGACAATCGTGCTTTTTACTTGCTCAGTGAACAGCAGTCACACGCTAGTCGCCAACAGCTAAAGAATCGTAGTTATGTTGCGTTTCCCGTGCTACTGCTTGGCGCTTCCTTTTGTTGTGCCGCAACTGCGCTAGCGATTCATGTTGTTCATGGAGCGAGGCTTCAGCAGCAGTGGGCGCAGGACTATCAGCAACAATTAACGCAGCATCGTGAAAAAAGCATAGATGTGACACCACAGGCATTGCAGGGCTTATCTACCGAGCAGGCTTTTTATTACGCTTACAGTTATTACACTGGTCGTGATATGCGCCCTCAAGGGCAAATGCGCGGCGCCTATCCCCACTCACCGTTTAAAGCGCAAACGATCCTGCGTTATTTGCTCCGCTATCGTCAGCAGCCTCGCGCTGCGTTTATCTTGGCTCGCACGAGTGAGGGAGCCATGCGAGGTGAGTATCTCCAACAGGCTGTAAGCTTGGGCGATAACTACGCAAAATTTTACTCAGTGGTTGACTACGGGTGTGGGGGTCATGAAACTCGAGCCAAAGAGCTACTCACAGCGATGGCTTCGCTGACGCAAGAAGGCGCTATTGGCGCTGATATTGATACCGTGTTGCATTATGGGTTCGATGTCATGTGCACAGACTTTGATAACACCGAATTCCAGTTGCGTTTTATTCGTGATTACTCATTTTTATAAAGTTGTACTTAAATTGAATCTTTAGGGAAATAGCAGATGAGATTAACGATAATTTTAGGTGTAATTTGTTTACTGAATGCCTGTGGAGGAGCGCCACAACAGTGGCAAGGATACTGCTTCCCTCGAGCCTATTTGACGCCCGATATCCAGAGCGACGACAGTAACTTCGACTCCGCAAGCAACTACGGGCCGACGGTATTTTTTGAAGGTGAGTATATCGCTAAACAGGTAGATAGCTTTAAGGGCACCACTGCCGATCCCTTATTTGGCAGAGTGTATAATCATTTACAAATTATTTCTTCGACCCAAGCAATCGAAAAGCAGCTTTCCGAAGAGCACAGCCTAACGCAAAGCGAAGAAATTCCTAGTCTATATTTTGATAAACAAAGTAAGTACGACTGGTATGCCTATACGCGAGGTGATAACGGTTACGAATACTGGGGAAGCTGCATGATAGACGGTAGCGGAGACTCAAAACAAGGCTATAGTTGCATGCGGCAGCTGACTCAAAACGGTTTGTCTTTCACTTACGATGTAGATTTTATAAACCTCGCAGCTTATCCACAAATAGACGCCTTTATTAAACGCCAATTAACGCAATGGCGATGCGAGTAGCATTGTTAACAAGTTGGGCGGGGCTTGTAGCTTACACAGCCATGTTTATCTGTCGGGCAAGAGTTGCTACCCTTTGCGCTTTAAGCGGTAATTGAGAACCTAAAATGATAAACGATAATGACATTATTGATACGCTAGAGGAATTAGAGGCGTTTCTGCGCTCGGTGGAAAGCGGCAAATTAGGCTTAGACAATGCGGCCGGCATTGCCCTGGCGACTAACAATGCCGATGGCCGACCTTTTATTGCGGTACTCGATGACAATCATCAGCTACTACTTGGGCGCTGGGTGACTCAAGAGGTGTACGATAATGGTAAAGATTTAGTGCGTAATGCACCGCAGCAGCGTCATTAAAGGCGCGCTGAGGTCAGAGGCTGCTTAGCTAGGCAGCCTCTCTTCACAGTTATAGCGCTGTTAAGCTTTGCTTTAGCATGGCTTTAATTTGCGCTACGATTTTCGCTTCCGTTTGTGGCTCAAACTGCGCAATGCGAGGAGTGTGAATATGCCCTGTAGGTACATCTGAATTAAGCTCGTTGCGCAAGCGAATACTGCGGTAAGAGATTTCATTCGATAAGTAGCCACCGCCACCGCCATTGACCGCGATTGCACCTTCCAGCTCGGCCAACGAACTAGGCTTAAATGTCTTCTCTAGAGTGGTTACTTCATGATTATCATTGATTTCATAGGGGCCTTGCGCTTTTTGCATGTGCGCGACTGGCAAACTGAATTCAACAAACTCTGCACCGGGAAGAGGGCGGCCATTAAGGCTGGATATTTTCGGTGCGGTTTGCGTGCCGCCATAAACTATATTAGCGTTATCGGGAGCGGTCACGCTGCGGCGCTTACCTGGAAAGCGCTCTAAATCAAAGTGCTCTCGGCCCATACTGATAGTGACGACCATATCAACGTTGTTGAGCGCGTAATAGGGCGCTAGCAATGCTTCAATCAGGCCTTCATCAAAGTCTTTATAGCGCACCGGGATCATCACGGTGTTAATTTCTGCGCGTATACCTTGGTGGCTGAGCACCTGCCCATCTAATAACAATGCAGCGACCCCTGAAGGATTACTTTGGTCAATGTGTTCATCAAGCAAAAAAGGGTCAAAGCCGGTGATCAGAATCTTTTTCTCAGTGCCCTGGCTGTACGCTAAGTCGTATTGTCCTCGGCTGCCTCGCTCTAGGGTGTTGAGTAAGCTTTGACGCTGCGCATCGCTGAGCGCAAAGTGTGGGTTAGTGGCACGAATAATCTTACTCGACTGTAACCGTGCCCAATACAATGCGCGGTCATCGTAATCTTTTTTCGTAGTGATACGCTGTTTGGCGTTGCGCCACAACTGGTTGGCGTAATCATAAACCACATCCTGAGCACGCTCGAAGCTCTTTAGTTTTTGCCACTGTTGTGCAAACGCGCTTACATCACTGGCAAAGGCGCTGGTTACGTTGGGCATTGCTTCAGCAGCTGCGGGTAGACGCTGCTCTTCTACCGTAAGGTTGGCGGCCAAAGCGGTGGCACAAGAAAAGACTAAACTCGAAGCTAGCAATAGTTTGAACATGATTATCCTATGTAGTTACAGCATTAAAACCGCGTATCACTATCCTACGTCTGAGAGCTGAGCGCAAATAATTCAGCTCTATTGGCGATAAGGCTAAGCACACTTGTTTGTAGTACATGGCCAACGAAAGCAATATAGACGAGATTATTTTCCTATCTGCAACTTTAATAATTGAGCCTAAGGATGGGATTACCTACAATAGCGCCTACGTTTATTTGTAGAGATACGTCATCATGACCGACAACAGCAAACCTGATATTCCCAATATGCTTTCGATTAACCCGCGCAGCCCGCATTACAATGAAGAAGTGCTAAAGCACGATATTGGCGTGCGTTTCAATGATAAAGAGCGTAATGATGTAGAAGAGTACTGCATCAGTGAAGGCTGGATTAAAGTAGCCCATCCGAAAGCCCGCGACCGTCGCGGTCAGCCTCTGTTGATTAAAAGCAAAGGAACGGTTGAGGTGTTCTACCGTTAATCAGTTGGGCAGGCCGTTGTGAGCTTGCCTGAACTTTACACACCCCCTTGCTCTGGCGCAGTTTGCAGGCGGCTATCGTTAGCCACACGCCTGGCAGTTACCCTTTTCGCTTACCTCTGCATTATCAGTGACACTGACAGTGTGGGCTATCGTTTCTAAATAACTTTCCTTTTTTGCATCCAAAATCAGTGCTTGTCCGTTATCAACCTTGATATTAACTGGTAATAAGGAACAAGCCATGAGGTTTAACACATTACTACTTTCTCTCGGGGCGATTACGGCTCATCCGTTGTCGGCTAATGTAGAAACGATCACCGTGTATGGGCACCGTAGTGGCCTTATTGGTGAGTCGATTAGCGCATCAAGTGGCGTGATAGGTCAGGGTGAAATTGATAGCCGAGCCATGTTGCGTAGCGCAGAAATGCTAGAGCTTATTCCGGGTATGGCCGTGACACAACACAGCGGTTCGGGTAAAGCGAATCAGTATTTTATTCGTGGTTTTAACTTAGATCACGGCACCGATTTTGCGACCTATATCGATGGCATGCCCATTAATATGCGCAGTCATGGGCACGGTCAAGGCTATACCGATCTTAATTTTATTATTCCTGAAACGATTGCCACCATCACCTATCAAAAGGGCAGTTATCACGCAGAGCAAGGAGATTTCTCCAGCGCCGGCAGTGCCTATTTTCACCTTGCTAATAACCCCACTCATCAGCAGTTAACGTTAAGTATTGGTGAGGATAACTATACTCGAGCGGTTGCGATGGCGAGTGCTGCAGCGGGGCAAGGCAAGGTTATTGGCGCTGCCCAATGGCAAGGTTATGACGGCCCTTGGCAAGATATCAATGAAGATATCAGCAAGAAAAATGCGTTGCTACGTTATGTAGGCCGCGCTTGGGACGGCGATATGTCTATAACGGCAATGGCCTACGACAATCGCTGGAATGCCGCCGACCAAATACCACGTCGCGCGGTACGCCAAGGAATAATAACAGAGTTAGGTTCTTTAGATAAAACCTTAGGGGGACACTCCAGTCGCTACAGTGTATCGGCCAATTGGCAAGGGCAACGCCTTAGCGCAAGTGCCTATCTTATTGACTATCAATTGGATTTGTTTTCGAATTTTACTTACTTTCTAAACGACCCCATCAATGGCGATCAATTTCAGCAATATGATGAGCGGGTGATCAGCGGTGCAGCGCTAGGGTATACCTTTTCACAACAGACGCCCTGGCCCATTGAGCACCGCGTCGGGATCACCCTGCGTAACGATAATGTCGGTGAAGTGGGGCTGTATAATACACGTGCGCGTCAGCGTTTAAGTACTGTGCGTGAAGACAGTATTGATGAGCGTAGTTACAGTGCTTATTGGCATTCGCAGATAACCATTAGCTCACAGCTCGAAGCCAATCTAGGTCTGCGTTATGACTATCTAGAAGCCAATGTGCAAAGTGATAACCCAAGTAACTCCGGCGATGCCAGCGATGACTTATTCAGCGTGAAGGCGAACATAAACTACCTCTTTACGCCGCAATGGGCCGGCTATTTTAATTTTGCTCAAGGGTTTCATTCCAATGATGCTCGCGGAGCAACGATAAATCTAGACCCTATCACCCTGGAGGCGACAGAGCGGGTCGACCTACTTGTACGCAGCGAAGGAGGTGAAATAGGCGTGCGTTATTTCGATGAGCAGCAGTTTAATTTTTCAACCGCTCTATGGTGGTTAGAGTTAGACTCGGAGCTACTATTTGTTGGTGATGCCGGTAATACCGAGGCCAGTGATGCTTCGCGGCGCTATGGTTTGGAGCTGAGTGCTTATTATTGGCTCAATGAGCGCTTTAGTGTTGATATGGAAGCGTCGTTCACGCGCTCGCGCTTACGAAATGGCACTAAGGATGACCGTGTCGAGGGCGCAGTACCCGTAGTGGCAAGTGCTGGTGTCAATTGGCATATCGATGAGTTGTGGTTGAGCTCGTTACGTTTTCGTCATATTGGCAAGCGCATACTCAGTGCCGACGGCGAGCGACGTTCGCAGCCTCTGAGTGTGGTCAATGGGTTGCTCAGTTATCGTCAAACCCACTGGAAAGTGGATGTCGAGGTACTCAACATGTTTAACAGTCAGGATCATGATATCGACTACTACTACAGTTCTCGCTTGCCGGGTGAGGCAGATGAGGGTGTTGCGGATATTCACTTTCATCCCATTGAGCCACGGACGTTGAGACTCTCGGTAAGCTGGTTGTTTTAATTGGCGTAAAAATGAGCGCCCAGCTTGGGGCTAGGCGCATTGGCTTTAATCTATGAGCGAAGTGATTGGTTCGGGACCATCAAACAGCTCAAACACTTGGCTCGTTTTACTGTCTTTGCCAGCGATATACACCAGCGCCTCTGCCACGTTCTCGCGAGAGATCACCGCGTCTTGGCGCGACTCTGGGCGCTTGATGCGGTATTTTTTGGTCGCTGGTTCATTGAGCAAAGTACCCGGGCGCACGATGGTGTAATCAAGGCCACTGTTTATCAGTTGCTCATCGGCCATGTGTTTGGCTACCAAATAGGGCTTTATGCTGCTTTCAATATTATCAGGTGCGTCGGCACCAATTGAGCTCACCATAATAAAGTGTGCAAGATTATGATCTTTCGCAAAATCCACGGCCCGCTTTGCAGCCCATAAATCAATGAGTAAGGTTTTATCAGCCCCGGTACTGGCCCCAGAGCCTGCAGCAAAGATCACTTGTGTGCAATTATCAAAGGCAGCGCTAAAATCATTTTCCAAATCTTGCTCAATAATAGTTAGCCCTTGTTGGGGCAAGTCACTTAGCTTGCTTTTATCGCGTACTAAGGCCACGACTTCGTGCCCTTGGGCTAACAGTTTCGCGGTCGTCATTTTGCCGATTTGACCACTGGCTCCGATGATCAGGGTTTTCATATCGCGCTCCTTAAAGTTCTGCTATTTTCCCGTGCCGGTGAGGTCATCACCCACGGCTTAAAAAGGTGTACAGTTAAAACCTTGGGGCGGAGCATATGATTTAAACCCCAAATTATAAAATGGTTGGCATTACTGTATTCGGCCTTTCTTGAATATATTCGGCTGCCAACCCCAATGAATTGCGCCAAGGCGCAGCAGCACAGTGACCAACACAGACCCGATAATGCACCACAGGTAAGCAATATCTAAATGAAATAGCACGGCATAAGTCAGCCCTCCCAACAGACAGGCTGTAGAGTAAAGCTCTTGGCGCATAACGAGAGGGACTTCGGCGCAAATCACATCCCGCAGTAAGCCGCCAAATATGCCTGTGGTCATCCCCATGGTGATGGCCACGATCATATCGGTGCCTTGCAGTAGCGACTTCTCAATGCCGACAATATTGAAAATAGCCATGCCAATGGCGTCAAGTAACAGCATGTAGTAACTCGATACATTAGGAAGGTGGCGGATAAACAACACCGTGATAAAAATAGCGCTGTAGGTGGCATAGAGGTAGTTGGGGTTGTCTATCCAGAATACTGGTTGATTTAGCAACACATCGCGCAGGCTGCCGCCGCCAAGCGCGGTGACTGAAGCAACAACGACGACACCAAAACCGCCGATGTTTTTATCATGGCCTAGCAAAGTACCAGAAATGGCAAAAAATGCGACGCCAATAATGCTTAAAAACTCAAAGTAGTCAGATGTCACCGAAGGCCTCCATTGCAGGTGAAAAAGAGTTCCTGAACAGGCAACGCTAACTAAAGCGAGGTGTATTGATACTGAATGACAAAGTGGGTAGCAGGCCGCAGCAATGTGCGGCCATTGGAATGTTACTTAGTGAGTTTACGAGCGCGAAATTGTCGGCCTTTCATTTTGCCTTCGCTGATCACCTTCAAGGCGGTATTAGCTGCTTTTCGCTCCACTGCGACATAAGCGCTGATCGCCGTGACTTTGATTTTACCTATTTGTGCGCCTTTCACCGCATCCTTTGCCGTCAAGGCACCAAGAATATCACCGGGGCGCAGCTTAGACTTTTTACCACCATCGATTTGAATTGTGACCATAGGCGCACGTTTAACCGGATTACCAAACACGTTGTCGTTAGGTAAGTCTGTTGGCTCCACTGTGGTATTTAGATAATCTTCTAAAGCGTTGACCTTGTGGGATTCTTTATAGCTCATCAATGAACATGCAACCCCTTTATTGCCAGCCCGACCGGTGCGGCCAATACGATGCACGTGCACCTCAGGGTCGTGCGCAATATGGTAGTTAATGACCATATCAACATGGTCAACATCAATGCCACGAGCGGCGACATCGGTGGCAACTAGCACGCTCATGCTTTGGTTAGCAAAGCGCACTAACGTACGGTCACGGTCTTTTTGTTCCAAATCGCCATGCAGTGCACCACAATCAAAGCCACACTGGCGCAGGCTATCGCAGAGCTCTTGGCATTGTGCCTTAGTATTGCAGAAAATAACCGCTGCACTGGGAGCAAAGTGCAATAACAGCTTTTGCGTTGCTTGCATACGCATGGCATTGTCGTCCACCTCGTAGAAATACTGCTCGATAGTGGCATGATCATGGGTGGACTCAACGGTGATTTTTTCCGGATTGTGCATAACATGTTGAGCGAGCTGTTCTATTTTTGCGGGATAAGTGGCGCTAAATAGTAGGTTCTGTCGCACCGCTGGGCAGTGGTCAACAATGTATTGCAGCGGCTGTTCGAAGCCCATTTCCAGCATGCGATCGGCCTCATCAAGCACAAAGGTATTTACCTCATTTAAACTGAGGCGGCCCTTACGCAAGTGCTCTTCAATGCGCCCTGGGGTACCGACAACAATATGCGCACCATGCTCCAACGACCCAATTTGTGGGCCCATCGGCGCACCACCACATAAGGTTAACACCTTAATATTATGGATTGCGCGTGCTAACTTGCGGATTTCGACCGCCACTTGGTCGGCCAGCTCACGAGTGGGGCAGACAACCAGAGACTGTACTCGAAAGCGCTGTACATTGAGGTTATGCAGTAACCCCAAAGCGAATGCTGCGGTTTTACCTGAACCGGTTTTGCCCTGACCAATGACATCTTTGCCGGCCAAAATAAGCGGCAAGGTTTGCGCTTGAATATCGGTCATCGAGTGATACCCCAATGATGCGAGGTTATCTAACAACGCAGGGGACAGTGGAGTGGAGGAAAAGGGCAATGCAGTCACGGCAAGGTTCATCTTATTGAGTACAAAACGCCATTATAACACGTTCGTGACGATAATAATGAGGGTCAAGTGCTGCCACTTGACCCTCCGAACTTTAAAAAGTGGATTTTTGCATATCAATGACAAAGCGGTAATGCACATCGGCGCGCTCAAGTCGTTCAAACGCCTCATTTTACGCTATCGCATGCTTGCTTTAGTTGCGAGTATCGCTGCTAACTATGCGGGTGTATTTATTTTGTGGATATGCGGTGCTTGCCGGTATTGCCGCGCTCATTGCTCTACTTAGCTGCACTCTTCATAGCGCTAACAGGGCAGAGCCCAGCAAACCGACTTAATAATGGGTAAGTTTATATAACCTATGTGTTACTAAGCCTGTGTTACGGCCCGTCTTGCTTGCCAAAATGAGGCGTCAGCAAAGCGTTGATTGCAACCGTAATGCTGTGCATGAAGCGCTATATATTGATTAAAATCGGCAAAAACACGCTGCTCATAAGCCAGTAAAGCCTCTTCACTGCCATATTGGAAACACTCAGCAATGGCTTTACCTGCGAGTTCACCATGTATGAGCGCTTTGGTAATACCGGCAGAGGAGATGGGATCGTAGTTACTTGCGCTATCGCCTACTGCCAGCCAGTTGTTACCAATAACCTTACTAAGAATACCAGAGCTTACGCGCCGCTTTGTTATATGTATCTCATTAGCGCTGTAATTACGTAAGTGGTTAAACCCATACTGAAATAATCCGTTTTCGCAGGCCCGACATAAAAATTCGTAACTGTTATCAAGACCATATTGAGCAACATTATCGCGGTCGGTACATAACATTAGCATCAACTGCTTACCAGGTAAGGCTGCGCCATACCACCATCCATAAGGCTGTGCCTCAACCACAGTACGCTCACTGCATGAAGGCGATTGCTTAACTGAGACAAGCGCACTGAGATAGAGCACTTCATCGAAGGTGTTTTCTGCAACTTCTAAAGTTCGGGTCAGGCGGCGCTGCTGAGCGCTCGCATCCACCACAAAGCGGGCATGGTATATTTTCTTGTCACTCCCTAAGTGTACAGACAAGCGAAAGCCAGTGGTACTTGCAGCGACAGCGTTAACTTTTGCACCACGTAATAATGTCACACCCAGTTGGCAGGCATAAGTACTTAGGTCATGTTCAAAAAGCTGTCGATCTAAATGATATCCTTGGCCTGTCAGGGCAAAGAAAAAGTCATTAAAGCCAACTTGTTCATTATGCCATCGCGAAATCGACCCTGGACAAATGAGGTGCTTAGATAAAAGCTCCTCTGAATGCTCGCCAAGTATTCGCCTAAGCACCTCGTTAGCAGCTGGAGGAATAGTTTCACCAAGCTTTGCTTTGGCACTGGTTGCGGCATCAACGAGTGTAACAGTCAAATGTGGTGCTTGCTTTTTAATTGCGATTGCAGTGGCAATCCCAGCAGGCCCAGCACCAATGATCAAGACATCGTCAGTCATAGTTAATCCTTAGCCGGTCCCAAAAGAACCGGCTATCAAGCGTTATTTACCAGTTGGCTCTGGGATCACTGAAGTTGGCCAAGGCTGTACCAACTGCCCATTAGACTGATACAAGCTCTCTACTTCAACGAACTTGTCGCTACCATAGTTATCACCTTTTGGAGCACTTACTTGGTGACCTTGAATAATAAATCCGGTCTTATGCCAATTAGCCAAGTAATCGAGGTATTGACGGTACCGGCCTACATTTTGCGGGTAATCTGAGTAGGTTAAGTTATCCTCACCATCAGCATCACCGCGAATACTAAAGAGTTGTCCGCCAAGGTTCCAAGTGCCTTGTTGTTCGTTAAATGTACACAAATTGGCTGGGTGCACTTGAACCGGACGCTGGGCAGGCCAAGACCAATACAAGGTGTTACTTGCAGGGGGCACGGGATCAGGCTCATGCACGGCACAACTGTTGTAATCGGTATGCCAAGGTTGTGCCATAAACTTACTTAAATCTCCGGGGGTTACTTTGGCACTGTTATTGGGTATATAGCCAAAACTTAGGAACGGCTGTGCTTTACTCGCATGGCTATAATCCAATGGCTGCTCGTTTATCCTGAATGGTCCTTGTGTGGCGGGAATCGTGGCTACACCATTGCTATTGTCTACTTTATAAAGGTGTGTATCACGCACAATGAAGGTCAGCTCAATGCCTGGCGAATAGCGTCCTCCCAAGCAGTTTTCTAGAACTACTTTATCAAGCTTTTCGCCCTCACCTAGGTTGGGTGCTTGTTCTTCACTGTGACCTTCGTACCACTGTTTCATAAGGAAGTACTGGGTGGTAGATAACGATAAAAAGCTCTTCGTTGCATCGCCCAGCGACAATGGCATTTTCGTGCGTTCGCTATCATCATCAGGCAAGTTAGGGTTGCGTATCAAGCCATCGAAGTCTTTGATGAACTCTTTAGGGTTGTCGGAAGGTTTAATTTTAGCGATAAAGTTGTGCCCTTGTATTCCCTTATTCGGTAGATTGGTATTCCAGCGTTGTAAATACGCACCATGCAATATAGGTAAAACATCGCCATTAAACGAGGCTTTGTAGTTGCTGTTATACTGGCCTTCGCTATAGAGGTCAGGAATAAGGTTGAGATGCTCCACCCAGGTATTAAAAATATCATCCCACGTTGAGACAATGTTTCGCGTTTGCGGAGCATAGGCGGGATCGGTCGATACAAACCAACCGGCGACAACTTGAGCTATTGAGCCATCATCGAACACAATCGTTGCATGCACTGGGCCATCGGCAACGTCATCGAACCACCCATCATTATCAATCGCGCCATTGAGCTCAACCTTTCGCTTTTGCGCTTCACTCATATGCGCACCTGCGCCATAGTTACCTTTTTTAAAAGCAAAAGCATTACCGTACCCCCCAGTAACGACTAAACGCCCAGTATTAGACTCGACTCGCAGCTCACCTAGGGTGGTAATGTCACCGGAACTGGGATTGAGATTGTCAAAATGATCGCTCGGGAAACTAGTGGGGTAGTTTGGCTGTTGCTGAATTTGCCCCTGTTGATCAATATAAGAGGCAGTAGTGTGAGCATCAAAATGCACCACCGTATTGCTATCACTGGCACGAATACAACGAGGGCCTGGGTCTATGACTAATTGTAATAGGCGCTCCGGCATGTTTGGGTCAAGACCATAAGTGGGGTTACGCAATGGCGGAGTTTGTCCATGAGTGTAGCTATTTATGCCCTCTTCATTGCCTTCACTATCGGCAATTGTAAAGTTATTGTTCTTTTTATTGGCTACATGCACTTGCCAAATAATATCGCTGACGGTCTTGCCATTGATGGTATCGCCAAGGGTTATTTCCCGACCTTTGTCATTACTTGGGTAGCTACTTTGTGGTTCATCGTACGCGTAGATACGAAAGCGTGCGGCTTGACGTTTTACCCGTTGTTGCTGGTCGCGAAAGTCATCGGCAGTGATAGGGGTCGCGTCGCTTCCCCATTTAATAGGTAAACCACCAAATAGTCCCGATGATTTGTCCAATAGCTCACCGGCGGCTGTCTCCGGAGCGATATAAAACTCTTCACTGTTGCCAACGCGAGCAAAGTTGATGGCTGGGTGAACGCGAAAAATAGTATTAGTACTCATGTTATTTCTCTCCCTTTTTGGCTAGGTTTTCCTTCACGTACTGCTTCATTTCCTGATCCCAGAAATACATATTCATAAAGGCATGGCTGATATTGAGGTTGGTGGGCTTTAATGGCGACAGTTTATGTGAACCATTCGGGGGAAAGCGTTGTGAACTATTATGACAGCGGAAACAATTATCCATAGTGCTTTGTGTTTGCGTAAAGGTCTCTATGGTTGCGTTTGATAAATGTAAACCGCCAATAAGTAATTGCTGTCCCTTGTCATCGACGTTAGTAGCCAGTGTTTGTCCGGGTTTAAGAGCATTTGCCTGGGCAAACCAAATAGCCGAGACCTCAAAATAATTTTTTAACCATTGGCGATCTTGCGGCAGGGCAAAGTCCTTAGAGGCCAGTAAATCATCGACACTGTGATTCAGTTGTTGTACTACTCGAATATTAGTTGGCGCTTTGAAGGTGGCTTGGGTGGCGTCATTACCCCAGGCATAACGGCGACAAACTTGGGTACTAGGGCTAAGTGTTTGGCTTTTTTCGTCAAGTGTGAGCCGGCCCGAAACACTGTAGTTTAAATTACACTCTTTATACTTAGTATTGGCACTGTAAAACGTCCAGTCCCGCTCTGAGACAATCTGGTTGGGGTCGATGTTTTGTACTACTGGGCAGGGATCGTCATAACTGTTCTGTGGCTTAGAGCACACATTGGGAGCGTTGTCTTTATGCTCGAAAGTGGCCCAGATCATCTCCGGGTGCCCTTTGACCACGCCTGCAATATGAAACCCTACCAGGGCCAAGTACTCGTTGCTTTGTTGCGTTATATCCACCACTATTTGACCACCCTTATTTACCAACTTATAAACCGGTTGGCGGGTAACAAAATACTGGCCACTGTTGGCGGTGGTCGCATCAACGATTTTCCAAGAAGCTTTAAACTCAGCAACATTAATATCGAAGCTCAGAGATGGATCAATCTTCTGTACACTTTTATAGTTAGTCAGCTCATGCTCGCTGACAAAATCGACAAATTCAGAGTTTAAGTATTGAGAGTAGTAAACAGGTTTGCCTTGTCTGTCGACGAGTAATCCCTCAGTGCCTGCTTGCAGATACTCATCAAGTGCTTTGGCATCGCTCGACTTTGCCATTCTTGGCAGTAAACTTTCACGGTTTTCTACACCCAGTAAATCATAAGGAGTCTCAAACCCTAGGAAGCGTGGTTGTCCAGTATTATGTGGATCTTCTTGCATTAGCCACATAAACATCTGCCATGACCAGGCGTGGAACTCGCAGTTTGAAGACGAGCTAAAGTCATTGCCATCAGGCATAGTGATACTTTTAAAGCTTTGCCAACTCTGTGGCGCTTGGCAGTGTTGGTCATTAAAGTCGTCGGAACTGGCGGCAACAGAGTTGGGACTGCTAAATGTCAGCAGCGAGCTACTTAGCAGCGCAAGTGCGGCAGGTGTTTTCATCAATAATCTCCTTGCTACAAAGAATCCTTTTAAAGCAGGCCTGTTTTACCTTAGGCACCCAATAATGGTGTTGGCCATAAAAGAACAGTGGGTGTAAAAGAACACGATAGATGGTCTCCCCATAATGGGTTCAGCATCTAAATTTAATGTAGTTAGTTAACATTTAAATAACAATTACAGCACATAACATTTGTACCTTAATTTGTTTTAACTTGGCTGTAGTCTGTGTTTGTATAGGCACATCAACTAAGCTAAAGCTGAGCGATTAAAATAACCGGAGGTCATATGAGTGTGTCTGCCAAGCCCAAAGGGTTTCACTCGCTTACTGCCTATTTAATTATTGATGGTGCAGCGAAAGCGATGGCGTTTTATCAACACGTATTTGCCGCAGAAATCGTAATGCAAATGCCGTTGCCTGATGGCGGCATTGCTCACGGTGAGCTTAAAATAGGTGATTCATACTTGATGGTGGCCGATGCTTGCCCCGATGAACATTTTGTTAGTCCTCACCAACTCGGTGGTACTCCCGTGAGTATGATGTTGTATGTGGAGGATGTTGATACCACGTTCGCTCGTGCTATTGACGCAGGTGCAAAAGAGCTGCGTCCGGTGCACGATCAATTTTATGGCGACAGAGCAGGAACCTTGGAAGATCCCTTTGGCCATATTTGGACCATTGCTACCCATCAAGAGGACCTCAGCCCAGAGCAACTGCAACAGCGTATGGCTGACTTTATGAGCGAGCAACAGGATGCTTAGTGAGGGCCTACTACCGTGGGCTCCGGGTCTTTAGGCACTGCGTAATTGTTGCGCTATTTGGGTGAAAATACTGGCGTCATCAATGGTAGAGGGAATTTGCAGCGCTTCGCCATCAACCAGTTGACGGAGGTTTTTACGCAGTATCTTACCCGAGCGAGTTTTCGGTAAACGCTCAACACACAGCACATCTTTTAAACAGGAAATGGCGCCGATTTGTGTGCGCACTCTGCTAATAAGCTCGGCGCGAATATCAGCCCAAGTCCCTGAATAACTATCTTTCAGCACCACCATTGCCATCGGCAGTTGGCCTTTCAAGGTATCACTTATACCAAACACCGCACATTCGGCAACAGCGGGGTGGGCAGCAACGATTTCCTCCATTTCGCCCGTGGATAATCGATGCCCGGCGACATTAATCACATCGTCGATACGGCCCATGATAAACACGTAGCCTTGTTCATCGATGTAGCCGCCATCACCACAGAGATAATAGCCAGGGTAGGTACTTAAGTAACCGGCTTTGAAGCGCTCATTGTTTTGCCAAATGGTCGGTAAACACCCCGGAGGCAGTGGTAACTTAATGGCAACCGCACCACTTTCACCTGCAGCGCAGGGGGTGCCATCAACATCAAGTATATGCACATCAAAACCGGGGGTGGGCACACTGGCACTGCCTGCTTTGATTGGTAAAGGTTCAATGCCTATAGGGTTACAGGCAATAGCCCAGCCGGTTTCGGTTTGCCACCAGTGATCTAATACGGGTAACTGGGTGGTTTCGGTTAGCCACTCATAAGTGGGCGGATCGAGGCGCTCTCCAGCTAAAAAGAGCCGCTGTAAACTTTGCGTGTTATGGCGCTTAAACCCTGCGCCATTAGGGTCTTCTTTTTTTATCGCGCGAAAAGCGGTTGGCGCGCTAAACAACGCATTTACGTGATGCTCTTCAACCACACGCCAAAAGGCACTGGCATCAGGGGTTCGCACTGGCTTGCCCTCATATAAAATCGTAGTACAGCCGTAGATCAGCGGCGCGTATACAATATAGGAATGGCCGACCACCCAGCCGATGTCCGATGCAGCCCAAAACACCTCCGCCGGTTTCATGGCGTAAACCACTTCCATACTGTTATGCATTGCCAGGGCATGGCCGCCATGCTCGCGCACGACCCCTTTCGGAGTGCCGGTTGTCCCCGAGGTGTATAGAATATATAAGGGGTGATCTCCGGCTACGGGAACAGCGTCAACGGCGGTGGCTGTTTGCATTGCTTGATGCCAGTCAATATCACGCATGGGGCTCAATTCAGCAAGGCATTGTGGGCGCTGGTAAATAATACAGTGCTGCACCTTATGATGTGCCTTGGCTAGGGCTTCGTCAATGAGTGGTTTGTAAGCGATGACACGCTCTACTTCAATGCCGCAAGAGGCGCCGAGCACCAGCTTGGGTGTGGCATCATCAATGCGCACCGCTAATTCATGCGCCGCAAAGCCGCCGAACACCACCGAGTGAATGGCGCCCAAGCGTGCACAGGCGAGCATCGCTATCACTGCTTGCGGGATCATCGGCATGTAAATCACCACTCGGTCACCTTTGCCGACGCCTAATTCACGCATGACTCCGGCAAAGTGAGCCACTTCATCGCGCAGTTCGCGGTAGCTGTATGTTTGTTGCGTGGCGGTGACGGGTGAGTCATAAATCAGCGCTGCGCGCTCACCATAACCTTGGTTAACGTGACTATCTAATGCCAAGTAACTGGTATTGAGTTTGGCATCGGCAAACCAATGATAAAGCCCTTGTGAGTCTTGATGGTAAGCCTCGGTGGGTGGCGTATGCCAATCGATGCGCTGGCTCTGGTGCATCCAAAATTGCACTGGGTCGCTTTGAAACTGCTGGTAAATGCGCTGATATTCGCCCGCCATAAATATTTTCCTCGAATTACTTGTGAGAGACCCTACAAAATGTAGGCTCTTTTTCGAGCAAGCTGTATGCGACCTTGGTCTGTGCTGCATGGCTTTGTTTATCGCGTTAGATTTGTTATTTTTGCCAATCTATTGGGACAATGGATTGACACCATGACTTGGCTGCAGCGCTGGCAACAGCTTAGCCACCCAGCGCTGAAACTGGGCGTCTTATGGGTAGCCTCGCTTTTTATATTTAATTTCTATTGCTTGTTTTGGCGTCACTACGTGGGTGGTGCACGCTGGGACTTTATCGACTCACAGTTATTTTGGGTGAAAGAGTGGGGTGCTTTATGGGTGCTATCTATGGCAGCAATATACGCGCTAACACATTCTCAGCGAGTGTATAAACCGCTGCTGTTGAGCTGTGCTGTGGTGAGTGTGTTGTTGCTAAGTTATATCCGAGTGTCGCTCGATTTCGATTTTTACGGTCCTAATTGGGCTGGCGCGGTCATTAATTTACTACCTAAGTACACCTTTGCAGTGCTTTTGGTGATGGGAGCCATTTACCTGAGCTTGGTAACCAAGGTGAAAGCACGTGACTCAGTTAACGGGGCCGATATTGCTCCTGCATGTCTCACAGTGCAGCATCGGGGCATGGAAAAAGCGCTCGCTATCAGTGATATTCAGTATGTGCGCGCTGCAGGTAATTATGTTGAGGTTGTCGATGCTGATAGCCGTTACTTGGTGCGCACCACCATTAAAAAACTGAGTGAGCAGCTAGGCGCGGCGCCAATGATACGCGTCCATCGCAGTTACCTGATTAACCTACACCACGTACGTGAGCTTAAGCCATTGGAAAATGGCAAAGCGCAGGTGTTAGTGGGTGAGGATCATTGGGTACCAGTGAGCAAAACTTTTAAACCAGCGCTGAAGCAAGTATTAACTCAAAGCACACAGCCAGGCATTTCGTCACAAACTCAGTTGTTTCATCACAAAGTTATTTAAATCAATGCGTTAATAAGTACCTTTGAAGAAAAAAGAGGAGGTACTTAATGACTTATGCAGGTGTAAACCGACTACTACATTGGCTGATGGCGGCGCTTATTTTGGGGTTGCTGACCCTGGGATATTACATGACCTATGTCGCCGACTATGGCCTATATCACTTACACAAATCCGTTGCCGTGGTGGTGGCACTATTGCTGCTACCCCGACTGGTGCTGCGCTGGTTCAAACCCTGGCAGAGCACGGCTAAAGCTAAGGGCGCGAAAGCGGTGCATGGCTTTCATTGGTTGTTGTTGGTGCTGCTGGTAATAATGGTGGTGTCGGGCGCTGCTTACAGCGGCTTTGGTGGCTATGGCATTGCTTTATTCGATTGGCCGTTGTTGGCGCAAAACATAGATGCTCAGCAGCAAGTCGTTGCTCACTCAGCAGCGCTTAGCGACTGGGGGTTAGCGGTGCACATATACTGTGCTTGGGCGCTGTGCTTTACACTGGCTATCCATGCATTGGCAGCGTTAAAACACCACTTTATTGACCGAGATGGGACATTAATACGGATGTTAGTCGGCGAAAAAGGAGCGCGTCTATGAAGTGGCTAGTAACGTTATTGTTGAGCCTTTATGCAGCAGCATTAAGCGCCACAACAATAGAGAAAATAAACCTCGATAACCACTGTGAACAGGCTAATTTTGCGCGCTTTGGCGAGGCGATTGGCGATGCACGTATTGTTATGCTGGATGAACTGACCCATGGCGAGCAACAGAATTTTGCACTCAAGACCTGTTTGGTGCGTTATTTACACCAGCATCAAGGCTTTGATGCGTTGATACTGGAAAGCGGTCTATTTGATGTTGCGCAAATCTGGCAACAGCCCGGTCAAGCTATCACTGCTCAAGCACCGGGTAACATCTTTTATATGTACGCCGCAAGTGCGCCAGTGCAAGCGCTCATGCGGTATATTGACGCACAGCGAGGCAGTGAGCGGCCTTTGCAACTGGCTGGCTTTGATGGTCGTCTCAGTGGTGAATATTCTAAGGCGCAGGTAAGCGAATTTATCATCCAGCAAAGTCAGCGTTTCATCCCAAGTGTTGCTAAAGAGGTCGACTGGGCTGCATTTAAACGTACCAACGCAGCGGTGCTGAAGCGCCAACCACAGCATATTAATGCAAAGCAGCAACAAGCCTATGTTGCTACCTCCTATCGCCTCCAGCACGCTTTAAACACGGCTGTCAGCGACCAGCAAGGATACCAAGGACCAAAGTATGTCGCCCGGTTACTCCATGGTTTAGTGCTCGTGGCGCAGTCGATGGCAGGGCAGCGACGTCATGACGAGCACGACTTGGCGATGGCCGACAACGTGAAGTGGTTACTGAGCAGTGAATTGGCAGATAAAAAAGTGATTATCTGGGGTCACTATATCCACTTAAACTATGGCGGTTTTATTGAGCATCACTATGCAAACTTAGGCACTGTGCTGAAGCAACACTTTGGCGATAGCGTGCACTCAGTGCATATTAGCGCCGCCAGTGGCGAATATCGCGACTATGTGACGATGGCAAGTAAAAGGATTATGGCCCAGCCACAGCAATTTGAACGTCAAGTTGCGCAACAGCATGAACTGCAAACACATCAAGCACTCTTTATTGACCGCGCAGCAATGCAGCGCTTTGTGCAAAATGCGCCGTCTACTAGCGTATTGTTTGGCCATCAATATCGTTACGGGATTGCGTTAGCGCAGTGGCAGCAATACTGGGATAGTCTCTTTGTCTTGGCGCACACCAAAGCGTCGAAAGAGCAACCATAAACTTATGCGGGGCAGTGAATGCCCCGCTGATGTTGAGGTTATTTCCTATAGCGCTCGAACCAGGCTAGTGTATGCTCTATTTTGGTAATCATCCGCGAGGGGCGCCCAGCAATACCGTGGGCAGAGCCGGGTACACGGATCAGTACGGTATCTACTTTTTGCAGTTTTAACGCTTGATAGAACTGCTCGGACTCCGATATGGGCGTGCGGCGGTCCTGCTCTCCTGTCATGATCATCGCCGGTGTGGTGACGTTGCCGACTAACGATAGCGGTGAACGTTGCCAGTAGTGGCTGAGGTTGTCCCACGGCATGCCCGGAAATTGGTTGCGAATTTGCCCTAAATAACTGTCGGCGGTAAGTACTTTACTGACCCAATTAATCACCGGCTTGGTGATTGCCGCAGCATTAAAACGGTCGCTCAAACCAATGGCGTAGGCAGCAGCAATGCCGCCAGCTGAGCCACCAGCAATAAAGAGATTGTTTTTATCAATAAAGCCTTTAGCGATTAATGCGTCAACGGCGGAATTATGATCGGCAAAATCCTCCTTTGAGGAATACTTACCATCAAGTAACAAGGCAAAGTCTTTGCCGTAGCTGGTGGAGCCGCGATAATTCATATAGACCACCACATAGCCAGCGGCCGCATAGCGCTGTAATTCGGCGCTAAAGCTGGGGCCATAGGCTAGGTGTGGGCCGCCATGAATTTCCACCAACAGTGGGTATTGCTTGGTCGTATCAAAATCAGGAGGGGTGATATACCAGCCATGAATAGGTTCTCCATCAAACAGCGATTCAACCGTTAACTCATGCACTTGCCCTAAGGTTTTATGGCCGAGCAGGTCCTCATTGAGCGCTGTTAGTGTGCGCTGCTTGTTGCGGTGAAAATACCCTAAATCAGCGGGGCGCTCAGCACTGCCCTGAGTAAAAGCGAGGGCACCATTGTTTGCCATGGAAAATTCACCACTGACATAAGGGCGACCTATGGATGTGCCTGCGACTGAGCTGACGCGTTCAGTGATGTTTCCTGCGCGGGTTAGGGTGGCAAGCTTACGTTGGCCGCGATCGTCGTACTGAATGACAAAATCCCCTTTGCCCGCCCATTGATAATGGCCGACAGCGCGATCCAGTGCTGATGTCAGTGACTTGACGGCCCCGGACTTGAGATTTAACAAGCTCAGCTCGGTATTAACGTAAGGAACAGCGGCGTTACCTCGGGATAGAAAGGCTAGCTGCTGAGCATCATGACTGAATTGGGGGTGGGTCTCACGGCCGGGTAAATCGGTGAGCTGTGTCGTGCTATAGGTACCAACATCCACGCCATACAGGTTAAGCTCAGTGGTGCGATACTCCCAATCAGGGTGCTTATCTGATGCATACACAACTTGTGTCGCATCCGGGCTCCACGCCAATGGCCCATAATGTTGATAATCGCCTTGTGTTAATTGCCGTGGTGCGCCGCCCTCGGCTGGAAGCACAAACACATGACGAAAGCTGGGCGTTAAAAAGCCTTGGCCATCGGCTTGGTAGCGCGCTTTGTCAATAACCGTAACCGGTTCAGACCAGTCGGCGCCTTTGGGTTTTTTCGGTAACTTCACTGATTTTACAAAATCGGAAGGGCCTTGTGGCACCGTCATGGTAAAGGCCAGCTGTGTGCCGTCAGGAGACCACGTGAGGTCGCGCACTGGTTTTGGCAACTGTGATAATAACGCCGTTTTATCTTGCGCCAGCCAGTGCATATGCACTTGCGCAGAGCCACTGCGGTTACTGGTAAAGGCGATGCGTGTGCTATCGGGAGACCAGCGTGGCTGAGCGTAGCTATATTGGTCTGCAAACAGCGGAGTATGCTCATCACTGCTCAGGCTATAGAGCCATAGGCTTTGCTTATTGTTATCCTTCATAATGTCGTAGCCACGACGGACATACACAATGTGCTTGCCATCGGGGCTAATTTGCGGGTCGCTGGCGTACTCGAGGGCAAAAATATCCTCGGAGCTAAAGGTCTTGTTGTCGGCCTGGGCGGGCAACGATGCGCCGCCAAGCAGCGCAGCTGTGAGTATCAAAGGGGTTAGCGCATTCATAAGTAAGTACTTTTTTTAACCAGAAAATATCATCCTAGGTGGGCGGGTTAATGCTGGCAACTGCAATGCGATTAACGGCGAGTATGAGTAAGTTGCGGATATGAGGTACTTTTTCAATATACTTGTGGGGTATTAGATTAAATGATTAGATTAAGCCTTACTTGGGCGAGTGCTTGTCCTAGTTTGCTTAGCCTTAAAAGGAGTTTATATGGACAGTCAAGGCGTACATGATTATTTGCTCACTAAGCCATTGAGCTCAGTGGGGCAGCCCTTTGGCCCTGGGGTCGACGTCTACAAGGTAAAAGATAAAATGTTTGCCACCCTAGCGCTTGGAAAAATGGGGAAAGAGGATAAAGACAATCGCCACTGGCGCGTAAATTTAAAGTGTGACCCTGATGAAGCCCAGGCTCTGCGCGATATTTTCACTGCGGTCATCCCTGGTTATCATATGAATAAAAAGCTATGGAATACGGTGATACTGGATGGCTCCATTCCAGCGGGCGAAATCCAAAGAATGATAGATAATTCCTACACTTTGGTGGTGAGTAACATGCCCAAGAAAGAGCGTGAACAGATTTTGTCGTTACTTTAGTGTCTGCTTATTTACCGGCCTTGCTTTGATAACGCTCGAGTAACAGACGCATAATATCGCGCCAAGTCACAATCCCCACCGGTTGGCGCTGTTCATTAACGATAGGTACACAGGTAATAATATGTTCGTTAAATAACTTCACCACATCAATAAGTTGCGCATGTACTGGTAAGCAAACAGGGGAATGAGTCATAATTTGGCTAACGCGTTTATTGAGAGTGGCTAAGTCGGCTTTGGATGCCGAGGCCTTACCAACATTCGGGCTTAATGCCTTAAAAATATCGCGATCAGAGACGACCCCAACTAATAACGATTGCTCTACCACCAGCACATGGTGAAATTGCGTGCGTTTGAAAATATCATTGACAACGCGCAGGGTGTCATCGGGTGAACAAGTAACCACTGGCGTGCTCATTAAGTTACTTAACTTCATAGGCGCTGGTTCCCATACAGAAACGGTTAAAGTGACTGCTGATACACTGTTTTTATTATGACATTTAACAGTCTTATACGTGACTAAAAGCCTATAAGACTGCATTAAGTGTAGTAAATATAAGCTTATAAAGCTTCTTTGCTGAGCGAACAATAGCAGAGACATTAGTACACACTAAACTTTTGAATTTTATACAAGGCACATTGGATGGCAATTTCAAAAACGTTAAAGCATAAGACCCAAAAACTCGTAGACTCGAAGCATATGCTCAAAGGCATCACTTTCGCTTCTTTTTTAGAGTCGACCATTGTGCCTATTCCTTTAGAAGCGGTGATGGTGCCATTGATGCAAGCACGACGAGATAAACTATGGTTAATCGCGCTTATGGCTACTTTGGGCTGTATAGTCGGTGCCTTATTTGGTTATGCCATCGGTTATTTTTTGTTTGACCTGGTCGGTCAGTGGGTCATTGATACGTTCTCTAGCCCTGAGCAATTTGAACAAGTCAAACAACAGATGCAAGCACAAGGATTTTGGTTTGTGCTCACGTTAGGTATCGCGCCTATTCCTTTCCAAATAGCGATGCTGGCTGCGGGAGCGACCAAGTACTCCCTATTAATGTTCGTTTTAGCCAGTGCAATAGCGCGCTCAATTCGCTATTTTGGCTTGGCGGCGGTGGTATATTTTGCTGGTAATCATGCCGAGCGGGTGATCAGAAAACACAAAACAAAGGCCATTGCTGGCCTCTCTATTGCGGTGCTTTTATTGTGGTGGGCAGCCAACGCGCTTAAAGGCTAGTGTGCTCAAGCAGTGAATCAATGGTTTTGGCCGCTGCAATGGCTTGTTCATCGCCGCCGACATTCGCCATAACAGAAAACCCTACAGGCAGACCCTGAACATCAGCTAAAGGCAGAGTAATGTGGAGCGTACCTGCCACGGCAGCGAGCGTGCTGGCGCCACCGAGATAATGGTCGCCATTAATTTTATCAATCTTCCATGCCGGAGAGTTGGTGGGGCTGATGATGGCATCAAGCTGATTTGTTGTGAACCAATGTTGCAGTGCATTATGCGCAGTGAGGCGATACTGCTTTAATGCCTCCAAGTAATCTTCACGTTGGGCTTGTAAATCGATGGCATTTGCTTGACGTAACAGTTCTTGACCGAAGTAGGGCATGGTGCGATCTTGGTGCTGTTCATTAAAAGCGATCAGCTGGCTTAGCGTTTTCACCTTTACCTGCGCTGGCGTGGCGGCCAAATAGGCGTTCACATCGCGTTTGAATTCATACAATAACACTTGGAACTCTTGGCGGTACATACTACCCAGATCAGCTTGAGGCAGTTCGATAAGTTTAATGCCATGGCGCTCTAATTGCTTGAGCTGCTCTTTAAACACAGCCTGGGTCTCGGCGGTAAAGTGGCTGTAATCAACATAGCCAAGCGTTAATTCCTTTGCCCTACTGGGCTTTACCTCTGTGTAATTGATGGTGCGAAAGGCGTGGTGGTTTGGGTCTTGGGCGTCGGGTGCGGCGATGACCTGAGTCGCTAATAACACATCCGCTAGCGAATTAGCCATTACTCCAACGGTATCCTGACTTTCAGCTAACGGCACCACACCCACGCGGGAGACTTGACCATAGCTAGGTTTGAGCGCATAAACACCATTTGCCGCAGCAGGGCAGACAATCGAGCCGTCGGTTTCAGTGGCTAACGCGAGGGGCGCGAAGCCCAGTTTTACCGCCACGGCTGAACCAGAACTGGAGCCGCATGGGCTGCGGGTTGCATCAACGGCATTAGCCGTTTGGCCACCTAGGGTACTCCAACCAGATGAAGAGCTGTTGGAGCGAAAGTTCGCCCACTCGCTAAGATTGGCTTTACCGAGGATAATGGCTCCGGCGCTGCGTAACTGAGAAATGACCTGGGCATCGGCGCTGCTGACATTCTGCGCTAAGGCCAAGGCCCCAGCTGTAGTGGTCATGTTAGCAACGGCTATATTGTCTTTCACCAGTACCGCCATACCATGAAGTGGTCCTTGCCATTGACCTTCACGAGCCAAGTTATCAAGGCGCTGCGCATCGTGTAGGGCGTTATTGTTAATGGCCATCACCGCACGATAGTTATCATTTAGCGCGTCAATACGTGTTAAATAGTGTTGGGTAAGCTTAGTGGCAGAGCTCTGTTCACTATGAAGTTGTTGTTGAAGGTGCGACACTGTTTCGGTCTTTTGCGCATTGGCGCTGAAGGCCATACACAAGAGCAGTGTTGATATCGTAAGCCGGGTGTGGTTCACGAGCGTATCCTTGTTGTTATTATGTGCCTTTAGATTAGCGGCCTTCGTTGTCTGCGGTCAACTGCAATAGGGTGAGTGAAGCGCTTGCCAACATCGGTGTCATTTGCGTTACTATGGCTTCTTTCATAACCCATGGACGATAGCTATGAGCCAATATTTACACCAAGCCTTTCAAGACCTTCGTATCCGTAAAAATGACGTCACGAACGACCAAAACAAACTCCGTTCGCAAGGTAATAGTGCGCATTTGCAGGCACTGGAAGAGAAAATCGACTCCCTATATTTAATGAATTTAGCGGCATTGGAGTTGTTGCAAGATATGGGAGTCAGCCGCAGCGATATTTTACGAAAGATAGAGGAAATCGACCTACGTGATGGCAAACTCGACGGTAAAGTCGCATCGTCGAGTCACTGCAAAGACTGTGGCCACAAGGTGAGCCCTCGTCGCCGTCATTGCTTTTACTGCGGCGCTAATATCGCTCAGCTGCAATTTTAGCTCCCTCCTTAGTTGCTGCACTAAAGTTAAGCCTAGGGTCAGTGATCAGTCGCTAGGTTATAAGCTCGAATAGAGCAAAGGGGCAAACAGTGCGATTACTAACAGGGTTGTTACTGACGTTATCACTTGCGGCGTGTAGCGAACCACAAACCCGCTATTACGCAAGTTATGCAGATGCACACAGAGCACAACTATTTGAGCAGGGAGAGCTACCTGAGGTATTGCCGCTATCGGCCAAGGCATTTCAAGTTAACACTCATGCCGATAGAAAACGGGCGACGGGACGCTTTAAAATTGCGCCAGCGGATATCAATATCTTTGTCAGCCGGTTACAGCAAAGCCCATACCCAGGCTACGAATTTGTGTATTATCATGGCGCACAGGTGTGGTTGTTTAATATACATAAAGACGGCAAGGTGGAGTACCGCTCACATTCAAAGTGAGGCAATACCCCGTTGCGTTAGACTACTAATTCAGCCTGAATATGGCGTATTAAATTATTGACCCAATTGACATACTGGCGATGGATTTTCTTGCCATCGTATCTTAAATTGACAGAGTCAACATACTCTACCGAAAACTGGCTCGGGGTATAATTAATATCAACCGTCAACTGATGAGTGCGAATATTGAGCACCGCAGCAACGACCCCTTCGCTTTTAGCTGCACACTGCCAGCCGAGCTGCAGGCATGCTTTGATAATGGCTTTTTCAATATCCTTATCACTGTGGTTTTGGCTCTGAGCCATAGGAATGGCATTATAAGGAAAGTCTCGCACTGGCACTGTGGTTTTGCAGGCACTCAGGGTGAATAAGGCCACCAAGGCAATGACAAGGGTGTGACGCATTTACTGATCTCCGTGTAAAAGCGTTATTGTCTCTTAAAAGTTATTATTACTCAAACCCTTGTATGTCGGTTTGTGTTAGCCAGTAGAAGCCGTGGTGGTGTCGCTATGATGGGTTTCAACCAAGCAGTTACGGCCACGGCTTTTTGCCTCGTAAAGGCCTTTATCCGCTTCAATCAGCATCTTTTTAATATCAAAATGGCCACTTTCTCGGCAAGTGACGCCGATGCTAATGCTCAGCGGCAGGCGCTGATGGTGCCAATAAAATGAGCCCTCGGCAATGGCCTTACGTAAGCGATCGCCCACTTTGAGCGCCGTGCATTGATGAGTATTGGCTAAAATCACAGCGAATTCCTCTCCGCCAATACGCGCAGCTAAATCATCTTCTCTGAGTTGCTCGCGAATGCGCTGACTCACCCATTGCAACGCAGCGTCTCCGCCATCGTGACCAAACTGATCATTGACCTTCTTAAAGTAATCCAAATCTATCATCATGACTGCAAGCGGCTGCTGCTTAGCAATACACTGCGCGAGTCGTTTTTCGCCTTCATAGAAAAACGCACGACGATTGTACAAGTTTGTGAGTGGGTCGAAATTAGCTAAGTTAGTGAGTTTAGCTTCTGAACGTATGAAAAAAAGCATTGGAAACACCAATGCAGTGCAGGTGGTCAGTAGTAAGTGAACAGCAAGAACTAACTGTTTGGTCCAAGGTAGTAATGATTGCTCCCAGTGCAACAAATTGGTAAGCAGCAGGCCCGTTTGAACCAACATTACCAGCGCATGCAAGGTGACGAGAATAAGCAAAGTAGCGGCATATATATTGCCTTTGGTTGTGGTTCTAACAGCCGCTGCAGCGGCAAAGAATAGTGTGGCAATAGCCATAGAGGTGTAAATCTGCCCCCACAGTGGTTGGTGGTGCAACAACGCCAGTAACAACGCACTGAAACCCAGAATAAAATAGATAGACAACGGGTTGTGGTGTTTTGAAGAGCAGTACCAGAGTATACCTCTTAGCACCAGCAATGGCGCTGTTATCATCAATAGTTGGGCGCTGTAATGGGTCAGTACCGGTAAGTCGATAAACACACGCAGAGTCGCGCTTATTTCAGCTAAACTAAATACCAGACAAGATAACCCCCAGTACAAAAAGCTTCGTTGTGCACGTTGGTAAAACACCAACAACAAAAAGACGCCAATAAAGGCGTTTAGTAAAGTCGATACCACTATCAATGTTGGTAGATGTAACATGGCACTCGGGATGTTGGGGTGACACTTGAAGTTTAGTTCACCTACTTGGCGTCGCAACCCGCGCCATGGGGAGTTACTCAGTAAAGATAATTAAAATATCGTTAATTAAGCGTAAATATGGTGGTTTTGGCGAATGCGGTGAACTGGCTTAATCTCCATCTGACTGAAACTAAAGGAATTAATATTTGGCGCTGATTTTGCTTAGGTAAGCAAAACGACAACAGGAGTGTGAACATGAGTGTTCCTTTAAAGGACAGGCCGTTAGCGCAAGTAAAAGAAGAGATCATCGATCAGCTAATTTTAAATTACAGTCATGGTGAAATTTCAGCGCAGGCGTTTGAACGTCGCCTTGATCAAGCGTATGACTGCAGCTGCCAAGAGCAACTAGCAACATTGGTTGCTGATCTGCCGCTGCACAGCGACCCACGCTACAACAGCGAGAAGGCGGCACGTATGCGTACTCCTTTCACGCAAAGTAGCGAGCAGGTTAATGGTGAGAAAATTACCGCCATATTAAGCTCGGACCAACGCAGCGGTGAATGGGTTGTCCCTAAAGAGATTCATCTAAACAACTATTTGGGAAGCATTGAATTAGACTTTACCAACGCTATCTTTTCTCACCCTGAAGTACACATTTACGTTAATTGTATTTTGGGCAGTGATGAAATTGTGGTGCCAGAGAATGTAGGTGTGCAAACTCAGACCACCAATATCATGGGGTCACTGGTTAATAAGCGGGTCTCACTTGGGCCGCGATACGAAGATAAACAGCGACCGCGCATTATTATCCATGGGCGTATTATTCTCGGGAGTGTGGAAGTCAGTATTAAGCGAACGATGAAAGAGAAATTAAAGGCCTTTGCCTTTGATTTACGTGATTTATTTGATGGCCGAGAGCAGGGTAAAAGCCGTAACCGATATGATGGCTAGAATGTCGGGGCTTGTTCATAGCAAGCCCCGTAAACTGATTAGTCCTGAGAGTACTTTTCTAGTTTGTTGTAGAGTGTTTTCACACTAACACCTAATTGTTCAGCGGTATCCGTTTTGTTGCCGGCGTTCTCTTCCAAGTTTTTTAAAATTGCCGCTTTTTCCAACTCTTCCAAAGAAATTCCAGTAGGAATATCGACGCTGTTGTTGTCGCTTTTGCTTACTGACTCACCCAATGAAAGGTGCTCTGCTTTGATTACGTCATCGGCTAAGATCATTGCCCGTTCAATGGTGTGTTTTAGCTCCCGCACGTTGCCTGGCCAGTTATAAGCAGCAATGCGGCTAAGTGCATCGGTAGCGATACGTTTGTGGCTCAATTCTTGGGCATTACGGTAGGCCAGGAAATGCTCAGCGAGGCCGGTGATGTCATTGCCTCGATCGCGCAGTGGTGGCACCCGAATAGGGAAGTGCGCTAAGCGGAAGTATAAATCCTCACGGAAAATGCCATCATCAATGGCTTGTTGCGGGTTACGGTTGGTTGCACAAACAATACGCACATCGGCATGCTTCACTTGTTGACTGCCTACGGCGCGATACTCTCCGCTTTCGAGCACGCGCAGTAACTTAACTTGTTGCTCTAATGGCATCTCTGTCACTTCGTCCAAAAACAGCGTACCGCCTTTGGCTTGATCGAAGACCCCTTGGTGGTTGCGGTGTGCACCTGTAAATGCGCCTTTCACATGACCAAACAACTCGCTATCAATGAGCTCTGGGGAAAGCGCACCACAGTTTATCGCAACGAAAGGTGCTTGTGGCTTATCGCCAGCAATATGAATGGTATTAGCAACGAGCTCTTTACCAACGCCACTTTCGCCAATAATCATCACGTTGGCGTCAGTGCGTGCGACCTTACGAATAGTGCGATACAACTTGTGCATAGACTTAGAAGAGCCGACTAATAAACCAAATTGGTCAAGGTCGCTGGACTCAACGGCTTTACTTGATTGACCAGCTTCACCAAACAGTTCGTAGCTGTCTTGCAGGGTTTCGCTAATCAGCTCTAAATCATATGGAGCGCGATAATGGAACCCAGCACCATCGCGCATCAACTTATCAAGATACGGGTTTGGCTTGCCTTTGCTTAAAAACAAAAACTCAACATGCGACAGAGCGTCAGTTTCGCACAATGTAGTATAATTCTGTTCAGTGAACTCTTCGATTTCGACTAGTGCAATGTCACAACCTGAATGGGCAACTTGCGCTTCCCACGGCTCAAACTCGTTTGCGTAGACCAGCTGAAATTTCTTTAATACGTCTAGCTTTGCCAGCTTCGAGACCAGCTCGGGATCGCTGAGTTGTACAAACATTTTAACCTGGCGCATGTGCGACTCTCCTTCAAAGAGTTGTAAAAATAACAAGTCAGCGGGTAGATGTTACTCGGGTCCAGCGAGAAGATCCTTCTAACCTTCTGAATTATAATAAAATAAATAATGGTATATGAATTGCAAGTGAACTAAGTACATCAGCGACCATAGGAGTCTAAATATGGTTCATCTTGACCAATCACAAGCAAAACGTGATAAAAAAATTGCCAAAGACATCACAAAGCTGAACCGAGATGCGGCGACGTTTTATAAGCAAGCAGCTGAGCAGGTCAGTGACTACAACGTCAGGCATGTCTTCATTAATATGGCAAAAATACGGGAACAAGCCCAGTTATCTGTCTACGATGTGGATGAAAATCCCGATCACAGCAGTATAGAAAATACTTGGCTGGGTACAGCGATCGCTTGGTACGCGCAAGCTAAGAGTCATTTTTCTAACAGGCCTGAGCAGTCAATGATAATCGATCTCATTGAGTTCGAGAAGAAGTTATTGGCGAAAATAAAAAAAGCAGTCAGTGAAGCTCGCGACCCAGCACTCAAAGGCGCTTTAGCGAGTATTACTGCCGATATCCAGATGTGTATCGACCAACTCAGTGCATGTAAACCAGCGAATACTCGCAGCCACGCAACGCAGTGAGTACAATAACGGCCATAGCAATGTTTAACAACCCATACTATGGCCATGTCGAAAATATTTGTGATAGGTTTACCGCGCAGCGGCACCACCAGCGTGTGTGCTGCTGCACTCGATTTAGGTCTTCGCACCGCCCACACAGCTTATACTAAAGCGTGTTTTGAGCGTGCGGAGCTCGTTGCCGACACACCCTGCTTTAGCCACTACCCGGAGCTGGCTGAGCGCTTCCCTGAGGCAAAATTTGTGCTCTTGCAGCGGCAACCAGAGCGTTGGCTGGAGTCTATCCAACGCTTATTGCAGCGAATGAGTACCAATTTATTGAGCGATACAGGGGGGTTTAGTCCGCTTCTTAAAGCAAGTTACCATCGTGTATTTTCGCCTTTGAATGAACAAAGCCTAGTTGATGGTAAGCACCTTGAATATTGCTATAAGCGGCATCAGCAAAAGGTATCGACGTATTTTTCTCAGCAAGCGCACCGTTTACTGACAATTGATATCAGTGAGCCCCATAGTTTTCAGCAATTTTGCCAGTTTGTTGGAGCCAATAGCACGAGCAAGCAATTTGCGCACCTTAACCAGCATAATAAGGTGATGGCTTGGCGCGACTTAAAGCACCCGCTGAAAGTACCCTCCACGCGCAACGGCAAGGTCGATAACCTTGAGGCGTGGCTTAGGGGGGAAGCGGTATGAGTGCGTGCAAATTTGGTATAGAATGCCGGCCATTGTTTGTATACCCATCATATTGACTATGTTCGAACTCAAATACCACACGCCAGCACAATGGACTGACGCTGTACTGGCCGATTTTGACGCATTTTTACAAGACCATGCTGGCGCTGAAAAAAAAGCCTCGGGCATGGCGTTGTCGATGCTGTCTCACTACCCAGATAAACGCAAGCTCGTTAAAGCGATGACTGATTTAGCGCTCGAAGAGATGATTCATTTTAAACAAGTGGTTAAGTTGTTAAGCGAGCGCGATGTGAACCTAGGGGATGATAAAAAAGACCCTTATGTGAATCAGCTGCGAGGCATGTTTCGCCATGGAAAAGACGTGTTTATGATGGATCGGCTGCTGGTCGCGGCTGTGATTGAAGCTCGAGGCCATGAGCGCTTCGCGCTAATAGCTGAAGCGTTGCCACCTGGTAAAGACAAAGAATTTTATGTCGCGATTGCAAAATCAGAAGAAAAACATAAAAACTTATTTGTTGAGCTTGCTTATGAGTATTTCGACAAGGCTGAAGTCGATGCGCGGTTAGCCCAAGTGATTGAGCGCGAGGCACAAATTTGCGCCTCTTTACCATTTCGTGCAGCCTTACACTAATAACTTAAATTCGACTAGCGCGAGCTAGTCGAATTGCTTCTCGAGGGTGCGTAACTTAACCCCTAGCCAACATAAAATAAGGCCAAACACAAAGGCATACAGAGCGACTAGCCAAAGCATGGCAATAATACCTTGTCCGGGGTTGAAAATAAGGTAGCCACCAAATAACACCGACAATATACCACTGATTAATATAAGCGTGGTGCCCTGTAAATGTTTAGCTAATTTCACTGCCGCAACGATTTCTGTAACACCGATAGCGACTGCCCAAAAGGCGATGAGGTAGAGCATCACGTAGGCCGTTAGTTGGGGCATGATCAAGGTGATAATAGCCGCAACAATCCCCAAAAGGCCGGCTATTAAGGTGACAAACCAATAGCCGTTCTGGCCTTTTTGTTTTAACGCCAGCCAGACTCTTGAGCCGCCATCAAGTAAAAAGAAGGCCGCAAAAATAAAAATTAACACGTTGATAGTTAATTGCGGTGATAACCAAGCGATGGCCGCAAATATGATTGCTACTAAGCCTTGCAGTATGAAAATGGGCCATTGTCCGGGTAGTGACTTTGCGATACTCATCATCCCTCCTCGCGATAACAACACAGTTCAAAAGATTGCGCCCGTGCTACTTATCGATGCAGCCTGCAAACAGGCTAAGTGGTTAAATTGATAGTGCCAATTGCTTAGTCAATCTAGCAAGTGCTTGCTTTGAAGGCAATTTATATCGACCCACGTGCGCAAGTTTGGCGCTTATGGCTATGCTTTATAGAGTGCGAAAACAGATGGATGATGTGATGAACCCTTGGCGTAGTTTCAAATGTGGGCTTTTGGCCCTTGCCCTTGTTTTACCTTACTCGCTTGAAGCCAAAGTTATGGTGAAAGAAATTTTAAACAATGAGCAACAACAGGCAAAGGATAACAGTGAGCACGCCGAGCAGTCTACGTTACCAGACAATGAGGTTGCTACTAACGAGCACCCAATAATTGATGAGTTTAATCGACAAACGCCGCGTAGTGCTATGCAGGGATATTTGCATGCAGCCCACCAACGCGACTTTGAGCGTGCGGCGCACTATTTGGACTTTCGCAATTTATCGCTGCAAGCTCAGGCGATGAATCATGCTGAGCTCGCGCACACCCTCTATTTGGTGCTTAATCGCACTTTATGGGTAGATACGCAGGCGCTGAGTAATCACCTCGCAGGCAGTCGTAATGAGCCTGTGCCTAGTTATCGCGACCTAGTGGGAGAGATAGACACCTCACGAGGAGCGGTGCAAATTTTATTGCAGCGTGTGCCCGGTGACACCCCGGGTAACTACATATGGAAAGTGTCCAATGCGACCGTAAACCAAGTGCCATTTTTACGCCAAGAGTTTGGTTATTCTCAAGCGGGTGAGTGGCTGTATCGCCACCTACCTCATGGAGCATTTTTAGGGGTTGAGTTGTGGCAATGGGTTTATTACAGCCTGAACCTGCTCGCATTTTTACTGATTGCTTATCTAAGTACGCGCATTTTTCTGTATTTGCTATTGCGTGCTAAAGCCGACGTGAGCCAGCCAGCAAAAGCGTTAGTAACCGGGCCATTATGTTTTTTACTGGGGATTGTGTTGGCCCGCACTTTCTCCTCGGAGGCTAATTCCACCTTGGCCACCCGGGCTATATTCGAAGGCGCAACTTTGTTAATTCTGGCGTGGACGTGGTTTTTGCTTAAAGTCGTTGATGTTATTCGTTTGCGTCTAACGTTACGCTTGCAACGCAACAACAATACTCAGGCCGAATTTTTACTGCGCCCTGCAGGGAATGTCGTGAAGATTCTGCTGACTCTTATTGCCTTATTAGTCTGGTTTGAGAATTTAGGTTTTAGTGCCACAACACTGATTGCCGGGCTTGGAATTGGGGGCTTGGCGCTGGCCTTAGCAGCACAAAAGTCGGTAGAAAACATTATCGGTGCGATTACTTTGTATGCTTCTGCGCCGGTCAAAGTTGGTCAGGTATGTCGTGTTGGTCGCTATTTTGGTGTTGTTGAGGAGATAGGCCTGCGTGCGACGAGAATGCGCACTTTGGAACGCAGCGTTATACACATAGCAAATGCCAAGTTTGTCGATATGGAAATTGAGAACATATCTGAGCGTGAGCGCATAGCCTATAGACCCGAGATAGTACTTGAGCGCTCAACTCAACACCAAGTGTTAGCGCAGTTATTAGAGCAGATCCGCGAGATACTTGAGCAGCACCAAGATATTGCCGACCAACCGTGTCGAGTACGACTCAGCGGGTTTGTGCCCAGAGGCATAAAAATAGACGTGTTAAGTTATGCACAAACCACAGACTTTGACTATTATCTGCACATAGTTGAATCGTTAAACCTACAAATTATCGAGCGCTTGAACCGACTAGGGATCGCATTAGCTGCGCCTGAACCACTGAGTTTTGCAAAACTATAATGCAGGCAGAGCGAGATATAGCAAATGTGTCTAGGTACGCAAGGGTGAATTTGTGCTTAAAAGGACAAATGTCCTTATTTGCATCTAAAATCGGTTAAAAAAATCAAACCTGTATCTAAAAGTAGATAAATGTTGCAAATTAATGAATTTTTACTGAACTAATTTCAGATTTCAGTGCTATAATTCTCGCCCGTAATGTTCAGCCTTATTTTTGCTCTTACACTCTCAAATTTAAGGTCCGCGCTCGAGGATGCGCGCAAAATTGAACATTGTGCCAGGTGAAACGGCGCTACATATCTACCGTTGAACAAAAGAGTGTACAAAAGGCTAAAACCAACATGAAAGCAATGAAACGTACCACGCTTGCAACATTAATTAACGCAGCGTTGTTCTCAGCCGCTGCCGGCTCTTCATTCTCTTCAATCGCTGCTGAACAACAAGGTCCTGCAGCAAAAGACAATTCTCTCGAAGTTATTCAAATTACCGCACGTAAGCGTGTAGAAAACGCTCAGGAAGTGCCTGTTGCGGTATCTGCACTGCAAGGTGATGGCTTAGAAGCCTATAGCTCTGCGGGCATGGACATTCGTTTTATGAATGCGAAAATCCCAAGTCTATCTATTGAATCTTCGTTTGGTCGTTCATTTCCACGCTTTTATGTTCGTGGTCTAGGTAATACAGACTTCGATTTGAATGCCTCACAACCGGTTTCGCTTGTTGTTGATGAAGTTGTTCAAGAAAACGCCATTCTAAAAGGCTTCCCAGTATTTGACGTTGCTCGCGTTGAAGTGCTTCGTGGTCCACAAGGTACATTGTTTGGCCGTAACACCCCAGCAGGCTTGGTGAAGTTCGATACGGTCAAACCGAGTCAAGAATTTGAAGGCTATGGTTCAGTCTCATATGGTAGCCGTGGTGCCGTAGATTTTGAAGGCGCTGTCGGTGGTGGGTTAACCGATCGCCTGTCAACGCGTGTCTCTTTGCTATGGCAAGAAAAAGACGACTACATTGATAACCGCGCGCCAGGTTTTGAACAAGAAGATGTACTTGGCGGCTACAGTGAAAAAGCAGCGCGTGTACAATTCTTGTACGAAGGTGACGACTTCACCGGCTTGTTTAACTACCACGTACGCGACCTTGATGGTACACCTATCGCCTTTCGCGCCAATGCTATTAAACGCGGTAGCAACGATTTAGTCGACAACTTTGAGCATGACGTGGTTTACCACGATGCTGCATCGCGCGCGACGCAGCAGGTTGAGTCGCAAGGTGCGAGCCTTAAGCTTGAGTGGGACGTTAATGATTTTTACACCCTGACTTCTATTTCTGCATGGGAAAGCGCAGAAATTTATTCGCGCGCCGACATTGACGGTGGTTACGGTGCTGCGTTCTTACCGGACATGGGCCCGGGTGTTATTCCATTCCCATCTGAAAGTGCCGATGGCATCCCAGATCAAGACCAATACACACAAGAGCTTCGTCTATCGAGTAATTTTGCCGGTGACTTCAATTACCAAGTGGGTGTTTTCTACTTTGATGAAGCATTAACCATTGAAAACTTTAGCTATGACACCTATGGTGCGCAGCCTGGTATATTGAATGGCTACGTGATTCAACAGCAGGATACCAAAGCATGGGCGGTATTCGGCTCAGCGGATTACACTTTGACTGATGATTTGAAAGTCACTGTGGGTCTGCGTTACTCAGACGATGAGAAAGAATTCTCAGCAAATCGGACCCAAAGCCCTGTCGGCGGCGGTGCATTGCTCCTTACTGAGAACCCAAGTGATGACCATGTGAGCTGGGATATCTCAACCAATTACAAAGTGAGCGATGACATCAATTGGTACGCTCGGGTAGCAAATAGCTTCCGCGCTCCAAGTATCCAAGGTCGTATCTTATTTGGTAACGAAGTGACGATTGCAGAGTCTGAAACCGTAACCTCTTTCGAAACCGGTATTAAGTCGGATATTCTTGATGGCCGTGGTCGTGTCAATGCGGCGGTATTCTATTACACCATGGACGACCAGCAGCTTACTGCGGTTGGTGGTGGTGCTAACTTTAACCGTTTAGTGAATGCTGATGAAACCACCGGTTATGGCTTCGAAGTTGATACCCAGTGGGTGTTAACCGACAACCTTAATGCGACCTTTAACCTCAGTTACAATAACACTGAACTGAAAGATGACACCTTAGCAGTTGATGTCTGTGCACAATGTATCGTTACCAACCCTGTTAACAACAGTGGCCAGGCAATTCTTGACGGTAACAGCCTACCGCATGCGCCTGAGTGGATCTCAAACCTAACGCTTAGCTATATGAGACCTATGGGCGAGGGTGATTTCTTCACTTACGCCGATGTTTCTTACCGTAGTGAAATCAATTACTTCCTATACGAGTCTGTTGAGTTTGAAGGCAAACCGCTAACGGAAGTAGGCCTACGTGCTGGTTATACTTGGTACCAGGGTGATAACGAGTATGAAGTATCAGCTTTCGTACGCAACATGTTTGATGAGCAGCAAGCTATCGGTGCTATCGACTTCAACAACAACACCGCAATGGTGAATGAAGAGCGCTACATCGGTGCTGAATTTAAAGTGAGTTTCTTCTAAGCGAGAATCATTTCTAGCTTTATTGAAACCCGCCAATTGGCGGGTTTTTTCGTTTATATTGGGAGCTTGAGCTGGTAAAGTTTGCGCTAAGCCCTAAGGGGAGTGTTTATAGAGAGAGTAACTATGTCTGGATTTTGGAACTACCGCGTTATTTTGGCTGAGGAAGCCGGAAAAGAGCCGCTTTATCAGATTCATGAAGTGGAATATACCAGCAATGGTAAAGTGACCAATTGGTCAGAGACCGGCGCTGCGCCCTTCGGACACGACATAGAAGAGCTAAAAGCGGATGCTGAGCGCTTAAAAAGTGCCTTTGCGAAACCGGCTTTGAAAGTCGTTCGTCAAGCCAGAGGCTATGAACTGGTAGAAATAGAAAGTGGCGAGCCGGCTTCAGCAGAGCCGCCTGCAGGAGTACAGCAATAAGCATCTAGCGGCCCATTTTACTCGCCCTTGCTGATACATTTCATAGCGGTCGGGGCGGTAACATGAACATGAGAGAGTACCCACATGATCACCACCGTATTATTTGATTTCGACGGCACTTTGGTTGATTCCGAATCGCTGCACTTTCAGTGTTGGAATAACATCTTAGCACCTTATGGTATTGCCTATGATGAGGTGGAGTTCTGCCAGCGTTACAGCGGTCGTCCAACCTTGGCATCCGCGAAAGAGGTGGTCACACAGCATAATTTGGCGATTAGTGCAGAGACATTGGCGCAGCAAAAAAATGACCAGTTTGCCAAAGTGGCCGCCACTTCTTTACCACTGCTAATGCCCTATGCGCTGGAAATTTTGCAACATTGTCGTGAGGATGGCTTCAAGATAGGGCTTGTGACCGGCAGTACGCGTGATGAGGTGATGCCAATATTGCACGGTTACGAATTGGCAGAGTACTTTGCCTGTGTGGTCACCAAGGACGATGTTAGTGAGCCAAAACCCGCGCCGCAGCCCTACCTTTTAGGCCTGTCCTTATTAGGTGCGAATGCGCAGCAAAGCCTCGCCATTGAAGACACCCATACCGGCTCTATGTCGGCCAAAAGTGCTGGTCTGCGCGTTGCTGTGGTGCCCAATACACACACTCTTACCCAAGATTTTAGCCACGCAGATGGGCGCTTTGCTAACCTGGCGGATTTATATCAACAGTTGCTACAAATCCGTAAATAGCCACTACACTAAAGAGTAAGCGAACAGCATAAGGATATGGTCATGCGCTTACTCTTCACATTAATCCTTTTAGCCAGCCCCGTATTGTGGGCGACGACACCGCCGTTGGAGTTGGCGAAACAGCTCACTGATAAACACCAAGTAGAGCGCTACCTTGCGTCGGAAAAGTACGACGGGATCCGTGCGACTTGGATTAACGGCGAGTTGCGCAGTCGTGGTGGTTTACTTATCAATACACCCGCTAATTTTACCGCAAACTGGCCATCGATGCGCCTTGATGGTGAGCTCTGGGCGGGACGAGGGCGCTTCAATCATGTCAGTAACACCGTATTAGACAATCAACCCAATGCCCAGCATTGGCAGAACATTCGCTTTATGGTGTTTGATGCACCGAGCGATAAACCTTTTTTCAAGCGCTACAGTGACTATACACATGCGATAGCTCACTGCGACTGCAATAACTTAGAGGCGATTAAACAACATCGCTTTAACACCCGTGCACAATTATCGCAGTGGTTTAATGAGTTAGTTAGCCAAGGCGCGGAAGGGGTGATATTGCACCGTCGTGATGCGCGTTTTAATCCCGGGCGCAGTGATAATGTTTTAAAACTGAAACCTTACATGGATAGCGAAGCTAGAGTCATTGGTTATCAGCAGGGACGGGGTAAATATCAAGGTATGCTCGGTGCCCTGATAGTCGTTGATAAGCGCGGTAAGCAGTTCAAAATTGGCACTGGGTTTAGCGACGCCGAGCGGGCAAATCCTCCCGCTATTGGCAGTACTATTACGTTTAAATACCATGGCTATACAAAAAATGGCGTGCCACGTTTTGCCAGCTATTTGAGACAAAGAAAACCGCTTAATTAATGCGCTCTATCAGCGTCGTGGGCAGTGATTTACTCGTTGTCGAGGCTTCTGTCGGCGAGGTAATTGTCATAATCTGGTAAGCTACGTGGCATAATGCTTTGCATGTAAGTGCTTGCTAGCAACATATCGGCTGTGGCTTCATTACAAGCCACGGGGATATTCCAGACCGCAGCTAAGCGCAGTAGCGCTTTAACATCGGGATCATGGGGCTGAGATGAAAGCGGATCCCAAAAAAATATGAGCATATGGATGTGATGCTCAGCGATTTTTGCTCCAAGCTGCTGATCGCCACCCATAGGCCCACTTAGCAATCTAGTAACACCTAACCCCGTTTCTTTTTCTATGCGCAGCCCCGTGGTTCCTGTGCCGTACAGATTATGCACTTCGAGTACGCTTTTATGACGCTGACACCAATCTACCAATGCTTGCTTTTTGCCATCGTGAGCCACTAAAGCAATGGTTTTAATTGGCGGAAGGGGCTGTTGTTTTTGTTTCACTGCTGGGCCTCAATAAATCGTATTTATCATTTTATAACAGCAGGTTGATAGCCAATGCAATGAAAATTAAGCCAGTCAAACGGTCTATCCAGCACTGTGCACTCGGGTGAGTCTTAAAGTACTGGGCAATTTTATCGCCGAAATAAATATAGGTGCAGTCAATAGGCAGCGCCAGTACGGGATAAAGTAGTCCAAAGATAGCCAGTTGAGCAGTGGTCGAAGTGGCCAATGAAGGGTCAACAAACTGCGGAATAAAGGCAATGAAAAACAGAGCCACTTTGGGGTTTAGCACTTCCGTCATCATTGCTTGAAAAAGTGGGCTTTGCTTTTTGACACTGACATGCGGTTTATCCTCTTGCTCTATAGCCGTTGCTTGCCAGCTTTGCCACAGCGTCATGATCCCTAAATAGGCTAAATAACATGCCCCTAAATACTGCACGGCTGTATAGGCTGTCGCTGATGCTTTCAGTAATGCAGATAAGCCAACAACTGCAAAAAGGGTATGAATAACACCACCGAGTGCGAAGCCAATAGCACATTGAATCCCTGCCTGGCGACCGTTGGCAAAGGTTTGCGCCATTAGAAATGCATTAGAGGGGCCGGGGCCCACGGCAATAAGGAAACTGGCACCAAGAAATGAAAGTAATAGTTCAGGGTTGAGCATGATGGTGTGCTTAAAGCTAAAGCGATAAATCTATCAGCTTAGCTATGAAGAATAAAGCGGGCATGAAGCCCGCTTTGAATGTTTGTCAAAGGCAGTAATTTAGAAATTAACAGTGATGGTTGCTGAGCACACGGTTGAACCTTGCTCACAGACTTGATAGCCAAAGCTGCCCCGCACTTTACCTAAACTATCGGTGTAGCTATTGGTGTTAGCGGTGGTAGTGAGCAAGTCACCATTGCAATAAATATCCACACTGGCCGTTGCTACGCCGTCGTAGCTCAAGTGTATATTTTGACCAATAGCCCTGTAGGTGTGCTCAATTGCTTTTAAGTGTGACCAGCTGAATACTTATTTGTGCAACAAACGTCCTCGCTTACTTAATAGCACTAACCAAAATGGCAATAACGCGGCGATGTGCAATGCAATGGCAACGGGGGCTGCTAGTTGTAATTGCTGACTTAAAAGCACGAGTACGCCAGCGCCACTCATTTGCATAACGCCAACAAGTGCCGAAGCAGTACCGGCTTGTTTGGCAAAAGGCGCCAGTGCTGCGCCAGCTGCACTGCCCAAAATCAGTGCATACCCCATTGCACATACAAACATGGGGAACATTAACGCAGCGATAGCGCTAGAGTGTCGCAACAACACTAAGCTTCCGGCACTGACTAATAGCAAAGATAGCCCCCACAGTAAGGCTTTACGGCTAGATCGCTTTATAAATTGAGGAGCGATAAAGCAGGCGAGGACACTCAAGGCACCGTTAACGGTGAACCAAAAGGTGAAGGTGCCAATATCATGGCCTAGGTGCTGCATGATCCACCCTGGGGCTGCGGTCACGAACATCAAGATGGAACTCATAGTGATCATCGCTATGGCCGCATTAAAAGTAAAAATGGGCGAGCGGATAATGGGCATAAAGCGTCGTAAGTCGAGGAGGTGACCTTGATAGTGACTATCCGCAGGGCGTGTCTCGCGATACAGCATAAGGGTGGCGATGATACCAATCACAGCCCATAGCGCCATAAATACAAAATTGCTCTGCCAAGAAAACTGTACGGTTAGCCAGGCCCCTAAAATGGGGGCCAGTGCTGGGATAAAACACACAATGCCATTTAAATAGGTCAGCATTTGTCCACTACGGGCAGGTCCAAAAACATCGCGCACAATGGCAAAGGCAGCCACAAATGTCGCGCATGCCCCCAAGCCTTGAAATGCTCTTGCGACTAGCAGCCATTCGAAGCTCGGTGCCCAGGCCCCGGCCAGTGCCGATACCCCATATAACACGGCTCCTCCGATGGCGACAGGGCGTCGGCCTATCTTGTCGGCAAGCGGACCGGCAGCTAGCTGACCTAAGCCAACGGTGAGCATAAATACGGCAACGCTTTGTTGTAATTGTGCTTGAGACACAGCCATTTGCTCGGCCATAACCACAAAAGCGGGTAAATAAATATCAATGGCGAGTGGACAAAATACCACTAGCAGCATCAATACGAGCAGCAGGGTTTTACTTTGCTTGGAAGATGAATGACGCACAGACTCAGTAATACTCTAATAATACAAGCCAACATTGTAAGAGTAACACTATTAGATACCAGCATTTTCGTGTTATTTGTTTGTTATGAATTGATTTTCGCGGCGATTCTAGGTTTACTGGTAGGATGAGTTAGAAAGAGAACCTTATCATGTCCACGCCCCCTTTACTTAAAACCTATAAAAAACTGACCAACTGGCCATTTGGGCACTGGTTATTCTCCAAAGCCGTATGCTTTAAAGCGCCTTACTTTGGCTCAATAAAGCCTTTTATCACTCTGTTAGAGCCAGGCAAGTGCGTCGCCCAAGTAAAAAACCGCCGTGCTGTGCATAACCATATCGGCACCATTCATGCGATTGCGCAATGTAATGCTGCTGAGCTTGTCGCTGGGGTGATGACCGATGCCACGGTGCCACATAAAACCCACCGCTGGATCCCCAAAGGGATGACGGTGGAGTATCTGAACAAGGTGGACACCGATATGACAGCAACTGCGCACATCCCACTGCCACATCAATGGCAAGATAAGGAGGACTTGCTGGTTCCTGTCGAAGTGACTAATACGCGAGGGGAAATTGTATTCCGCGCGACGATAAACATGTATATCACCGCGCGAAAAGGGTAAAACTACTTGTTGACTTGGCTGTCAGCAACATCATTGTTGCTGACCACGCTAAAGCTGTCTTTTTTGTTTAACTGCTTTATTTGTCCTTCCATGGTCGCACCGGCGGCAATGCTTAGGGTGTCGTGAAAGACATCGCCCTGTACTTGGGCGGAGCTTTCAATCGCCACTTTACTGGCACTAATTGAACCACTTACTCGACCTTTTATAGTCACATCAGTGGCTTCAACACTGCCTTCAACTTGACCTTGGCTGCCAATAATTAAGGTATCAGCTTTAATGTCGCCGTCAATACGGCCATCGAGCTGAACTTCGCCTTGGCTGGAGAGGGTGCCTGTTAAGCGAACATCTGCCGCTATCAATGATGGGGTAGCTGTATTTTTACTCAAAGCGGGCCTACTATTCTGTGTATCTTTGTTCTTTGAAAACATCGGTTAATGCCTTGGTGATTTTTACCGGATTAATATGTTTGTTGTTATGCAGCACTTCATAATGTAAGTGAGTCGCTGTGCTACGACCGGTACTTCCCATAAGCGCGATGACCTGTCCTTTAGTTACGGTGTCACCACGTTTTACTTTAATTTCATTGAGGTGGCCAAAGCGGGTGCTAAAGCCATTTGCATGCTCTATTTCGATGAATCGACCATACCCGCCGTTGCGCCCTGCACGAACGACAGTGCCCTCAGCAGGTGCAAAAATCTCGGTATTGCGCCAGGCTGCTAAATCCACGCCTTTGTGCATAGCACGGCGGCCATTCATGGGATCCTTACGCAAGCCAAAACTGCTGGAGATATAATAGTCGGCAGCGGGAAGTACATGTGGAACTTGCGCGAGCATGGTTTCTAATTGGTTAAGTGTGAGCAGGCGATCGACTACATCCATTGACGTGTCGGTTTGCTGATCATCAAGGATCAGCTCCAGTGGTCCACCTTGAGCAATGGCTTGTTCACTCTTTTCGAGGAGCTCGTCCATCACCGTTTGTGGTAACCCGGCTCGAGCAATAGCTTCAGACAGTGCCTGTTCGCGCTTGGCAATCACTTGGTCTAGCAGCGTAAAGGTGTTGTCGTGGCCTTGTGTTAGGCGAGCCACACGAGTATCTATATTACTGTCACTGACATCTGTGGCCTCAAAGGGTAAACCTTGCTCTGGCATTAATGAAGCCGGTAAGGTTGCCAGCACGCTTTGTGTTAGTTGTTGGCGTTGCTCTAAATGCCCCAACTTGACGATTAACTCATCTTGCGCCAACCGTGCTTGTTGCAATTCGTGTTTTAGCTGTTCATTTTCGGCCAGTACGTCGCCGCTGGTGTGTTGTAATTGCGTTTGTTGCCAGAAGTTATAGGCACCAAAGCTCGCCAAGGCACCAATGCATGTCAACACCCCAAGGGCAAACATGCACTGTTTGGTCGTGCTCATTTCAACAACTTTGACTTCGCCGTGTTGACGGATCAAGAGCTGCTTAGCTGGGAATAACTTAGTAACTAAGTATGATGGTGTTAACTTCATAGCGACAAATTACTGACAAAAACGCAGCTAAGATATCAAGGTGAGATTAAAAAGCCAGCAAAAAATTGTAACTGAACGGAAAAAAAGTGCGACTTATCGCACCCTGAACAGGGGATAAATCGCACTTTTTTATGGCGTATTGCCATATTAAAGAATGTTATTTAGCAGGGAGCACGGTGCCACGGCATTCGCCAAAACCGATACGAGCATAGCCCTCCTTTTCGCACCAGCCACGCATGATTACGGTGTCACCATCTTCGAGGAATTTCCGTTGTTCGCCATTGCCTAAATCAATGGCCTCTTTGCCGCCACGAGATAGCTCTAACAGTGAGCCCGCCTCTTCGTGCTCAGGACCAGACTGAGTACCTGAACCTAGCATATCGCCTGGCTGGAAGTTACAGCCGTTAACGGTGTGGTGGGCGACCATTTGTGCCACGGTCCAGTACGAGTGTTTAAAACTTGACTGTGATAAGCGGTACGGCGCTTTGCCCTCGCTGCGCATTTTTTCGGTTTCAACAGCGACATCCATTTGAATATCAAGCGCACCGAGCTCGCGGTTTTTGCTGGATTCAAGGTAATCAAGCGGCTGAGGGTCATTTTCGTCACGTGTCCAAGCGAGACGGTAAGGTGCTAGCGCTTCGTTGGTAACAATCCACGGCGATACGGTAGAAGCAAAGTTTTTCGCTAGGAATGGCCCAAGCGGCTGATATTCCCATGCTTGCAAATCACGTGCAGACCAGTCATTGAAAAGACAAAAACCAAATACATGGTCATCAGCGTCATCCAAGGCAATAGTGTCGCCCAGCTCATTGCCTTTACCAAGATAAATGCCAAGCTCTAATTCATAGTCCAAGCGCTTGCAGGGACCAAACGATGGCGTATCGGCATCAGGTGCCTTGGTTTGACCTTTAGGGCGCGGGAAGCTTTGTCCACTTACGCCAATGCTAGAAGCGCGACCATGATAGCCAATGGGCACCCATTTATAGTTTGGTAGCAAGGGGTTATCCGGACGGAATAAACTGCCTACAGCCGTAGCGTGATAAATCGAGGTATAAAAATCAGTGTAGTCGCCGATGTGACAAGGCAGGTCATACTCGACGTCACTCTGTGCGATTAACGCATCTTGCAGCTGGTTTTGTAATTCGCTATCAGTGCGTAAGGCGCGCGATAAAGCCAGACGTAATGCTGACCAATGGGCTTGGCCCATGGCCATAAATGCGTTTAGATTTTTTCCTGCTGCGGCTTCAACAGCTTGTTGTGCCTGCTCATCAAATAGCTCTAGGCGTGCAACTGTGGCTAGGTCAAGGACTTGATCGCCAATGGCGACACCACCGCGAAAGACTTCGTTGCTGCCTTTGCGACGAAAGGTGGCAAATGGCAAGTTTTGGATAGGGAAATCGGTATTGGCGTTGGCTGAGCTGACCCAACTGGTTAAATTCTTATCGTGCGTTTCATTGAGTTGCATAAGAGATTCCTTTTGCTGATTCTAAATTGGTTATTGAGCCGTTCACACAAAAAACAAGGGCTCGAAACGTGAAAAAGCAGTACCCGCCATAAATGGCGAGCCTGCTTTTAACGCTAGATAAAAAAGGGAATTATAGAACGCCACGGCGCTCTTGATCGCGTTCGATAGACTCGAACAGCGCTTGGAAGTTACCTTCACCAAAGCCACCATCATCAACACGCTGGATCATTTCAATGAAGATAGGGCCAAATAAGTTCTTGGTGAAAATTTGTAGTAAGTAGCAGTTTTCTTTTTGGCTATCGACCAAAATTTGATGCTGCTTGATTTTCTCGCGGTCCTCTTTGACCCAAGGCACCCGGTCAAAAATAGTGTCGTAGTAATGCTCGACAATGTCCAAGGTGGCGATATTGCTCTTATCTAGCTTATCCAAAGAGCCGACTAGGTCATCAGTTAAGAAAGCCAAGTGCTGCACGCCCGGACCATTGTACTCGTCTAAGTACTCATCGATTTGGTTGTTGTTGTCATCCTTACCTTCATTGATTGGAATAGAGAAGGTGCCGCAAGGTGACTTCAATGCATATGACAGCAGTGCAGTTTTTTGGCCTTTAATATCGAAATAACGTACTTCGGTAAAACCAAACACATCTTTATAGAAGTTAGCCCATGTTTCCATGGTGCCTTTGTAAACATTGTTGGTTAGGTGGTCGATACGTGTGAAGCCTTTGCCTTCAACCACATTCGGTTGTGCTAAATCTTCAAAATCGGTGTCATAAATTGAGCCGTTGTCGCCAAATTTGTCGATAAAGTAAATTAAGCTGTCACCGATGCCGAAAATGGCTGGGTAAGGCATGTCTTTATTAGTCGCATCGGTTGCTGGTTTGGCACCGCGCTCAACCGCCACTTCAAAGGCTTTATTCGCATCTTTTACGCGCCAGCCCATAGAGCAAATGGCAGGGCCATGGCTTTTAGCAAACTCAGCAGAAAAACCACCGCGCTCATTGTTTAAAAGGAAGTGAATGTCGTTTTGGTTGTAATAAACAATGTCTTTACCTTTAAACTTCTTCAACTTTGAGAAGCCAAACTCACTAAAGATAGTGTCCATATAATCCGCATCTGGGGTTGCGTATTCAGTAAACTCGATGCCCATCAGGCCGAGAGGGTTATTTACTTCGCTCATGTTGTTACTCCACTTGCATAGGTAATAGGTGGCTGTGATTGCGGTAGTCCGCACTAATAATGGTTATAAATTGCAACAGCCAACCTCTGATCATTTGATGGCATCATCGGAGAAAAAGTGCCAAAGAGAAAGCCTAGGCAGGGAATTAACCAGGAGAAGTAATGTAAATATAAGTGGACGTTTTTAGGTAACTGTAAGCTTTTCGTTAAATTTGTTCTTTAAATAGATTCAGCCATCAAAAAAGTTGCACAAAAAAGGCGCCATTTGGCGCCTTAGTGAAGAGGGGGTTAACGGTTACTGCTTCTCACCAGTGATTTCCAACTCTTCTTCTAGCAGTTGCTCTTTATCATGCTGGCCCTCAGCACCATGCATCCAGTCAACCAGCTTGTCGGCCATTAGCCACAAGCAAATACCTGCGATAAAGGCCATAATGGCAACGCCGCCAAAGGTGCTAAGTGGTCCACCTTCGCCAACTAGTTTACCGATTTCGGCTGCTACGTAGTTACCCAAGCCCGAGAATAAGAACCACATACCCATTAGTAACGAAGTAAATTTAAGTGGTGCTAGCTTCGAGACCATAGATAAACCAATCGGCGATAAGCACAGCTCACCCATGGTGTGGAAGATATACGCCATCACTAACCAAATTACATGGGCTTTCATATTCGCATCATCGCCAATTTGTAAAGCTGCTCCGACCATAGAAATAAACCCTAGGCCAAGGAAGAACATGCCTAAGGCAAACTTACGTGGTGAATCCGGTTCTTTATCACCCATACGAATCCACAGGCTGGCAAAAATAGGCGCCAAGATAATAATGAAAATAGGGTTAACTGCTTGCAACCAACTGGCCGGCATTTCCCAACCAAAAAACACTAAGTCGGTTTTGTATTTTGCAAAGAGGTTCATTGACCCTGCTGCTTGCTCAAACCCAGCCCAGAAGATGATAGTGAAAAAGCTCATGATGAGGATCACTTTAACGCGGTCGCGCTCTTCACTGGTTAGCGGCTTTTTGTTTGCGCCTTGGTCGTCCTCAGACTGCTTAGCAGATGGCACAGTACCAATGCTACCTAAGTATTTTTTGGCTAATAGTAACTGCAACACCACACCCAGTAGCATACCGACGCCGGCAGTGAGGAAGCCGTATTGATAGTCAAACTTTTCACCGATAGAACCAACGACGAAGTAACCTAAAATAGAGCCTAAGTTGATCCCCATATAGAAGATGGTAAAGGCGCCATCGCGGCGTTTATCACCTTCGCTATATAGGTCTCCCACCATGGTAGAGATATTAGGTTTGAAGAAGCCATTACCTAGAATTAGTAGCGCTAAGCCCAGGTACATCATCTCTTTCTCAAAGCCTGACACCATCGCATGAGGCGTGCCTAAAGCAAATTGGCCGAGGGCCATGGTGAGGCCACCGAAAATGATGGCTTTTCGCTGACCAGATACATTGTCGGCAAACCAGCCACCGAGTACCGGTGTTACATAAACAAGCAGCGCATAGATACCCAAAATGCTGAGTGCATTTGATTGCAGCGCTTTGTGATATTCGTCTTGGGCGTTGGCACTTAAAGGGTCAATGCCAAAGTAAGCCATATCCCAACCCATGGCTGCGGCGGTGGCGATAGTGGAAAGGTAAAGCACGAAGATACCGCGCATACCGTAATAGCTCATGCGCTCCCACATTTCTGTGAAAAATAGCAAAAAGAGCCCTTTAGGGTGACCGAAAAGATCACCTGTTTTAGGTGCTGAACTCATGAAAATTTACTTCCTAAATAAATCAGTATTAAAGGCTGTGAGCCTTGAATACTATTACTGCAATTTACAGTACTGCCGTACTGTCACTTATTTAGGCCTTATTATTATTGTTATGATGTTCAAGTATTACTTCGGCGACGCCAAGTAATGGTGTGCCATAACCTCAACTGGAGTCTGAGGGGGCACATTTTATGTGAACGGGTGGCCCGCTATCACCATGGTAAAAAAGCGAGGTTATGCATAGAATTGCACGCGCTGCGCTGCTTTATCCTGATGACAAGCGCGCGACAGTATACATAGAGCCATGCATCAGGGGAAGTACTGACGCTTAACCGCCAATGAACCCAGAGCTCTACCATGCTGGCTTTTTAGCCTTATATCGTGCAACCCAGACGATAACTTCTTGGCGTGGGGGTATAAAATAGAATCGATTATTTGTTCAATTTTCTTTACGTTTTGCTATCCATCTTAGCCTTTTATAGCGTATGATTGCGCCCAGCATTTGATTGGTAACACGTGATTGAGGGATCCATGCGCCTTGAAATATATTGCCAAGACCGAATCGGTATCGCCCAAGAGATACTGAATATCCTGGTGAGCTACCAAGTTGACCTAAAAGGCATCGAAGTAGATGCTAAGCATTGTCGTATGTATGTCAGCTTCCCCCCCATCGAGTTTGAACAATTCCAAAAAATTATGCCTTCTATCCGCCTAATTGACGGTGTTGAAGACGTTCGAACAACCGCATTTATGCCCTCCGAGCGTGAGCATAACGAGCTTAATACGCTGCTCAGTGCGCTCCCCGATGGCGTTATCTCCATTGATAACAAAGGTTGGGTGCGGTTGTGTAATGCTGCGGCATGTCGCGACTTACAATTGAGCGAGCAAGATGTGGTTGGCGCCAATATCAATAACCTCCTTAAAGGCTTTAACTTTACCCGTTGGTTAGAGGGGTCAGAGGTATTAGGACAAACCACCCGTGTGGAAGTGGCCGGAGAAGATTTCATTGCCGATATTCTGCCTATCTCTGTGCCTCAAGGTGAAGAGCAAGACGCCTTGGCGGGGGCGGTTATCAATATCAAATCACAAAGTCGTCTAGGTCAACAAGTCAGTGCATTTCGCCGCTATGGCCAAGAAAGTTTCGCCACCATACATAATTATTCAACGGCGATGCGCCGCACTGTACGCGAGGCGCGCAAAATGGCGCAGCTTGATGCGCCGATATTGATCACCGGTGAAACGGGCACAGGTAAAGAGCTTATGGCCAGAGCCTGCCACTATGCCTCTAATCGTTCGGTTAAACCCTTTATTGCATTGTCATGCGCCTCACTGCCTGATGATGTTGCTGAATCAGAGCTATTTGGTTATGCCGGGTATGAAGACAACGCCGCCCCCAAACGCGGGGTATTAGAGCAAGCCGATGGCGGCACGGTATTTTTAGATGAGGTTGGCGAGATGTCGACCCAGCTGCAGACCAAACTGCTGCGCTTCTTACAGGACGGTACTTTCCGCAAGGTCGGCGATGAGAACGAAGTAAAGGTCAATGTGCGCATTATCGCGGCGACGCAAAAAGATCTTCCAGCCATGGTGCAAGAAGGAGGCTTTCGCGAGGATCTCTATTATCGTATCAATGTACTGACGCTGGAAATATCACCACTGCGTGACAGAAAAGCAGATATTGGGCCCCTGGCCGAGCACTTTGTGCAAAAGTATGCGCAGCAAAACGGCGCGACAGTACCTAGCTTAAGTAAAGAGTGTATTGAGTATTTGGAGCAGTATCCATGGCCGGGCAATGTGCGGCAATTAGAAAATGCCATTTACCGCGCGGTATCTTTGCTCGATGATAGCGAATTGACGGTGGAGCACTTGCAACTTCCGAGCTTCACCAATGATCTTGGTTACTTAGAGTCTGATTTTGAAGGCAGCCTAGATCAGGCGGTAAAACGCTTTGAAGCTACGTTATTGCGTAAACTTTACCCTGCATACCCCAGCTCTAGACAGCTTGCAAAGCGTTTGGGCCTGAGTCACACCGCTGTAGCAAATAAGCTGCGTGAATATGGGATAAACCGAAAAACGGTCAAAGTTTAATAATGGCGCCGTTAGGCGCTATTTTTTTGTGCCCATGTTCTTAGTGACCCCACTGACGGTGATTGATTCAACGCCCTCAGCTGCGAAGTTTACTTTTATAGCGGCATTATTGCTGGTGAAAAAGTAACTGCGATCATCAATATGTAACTCGTAATTGCCTTTAACCTGTTGCTCAAATTGTCCTTTCTCTAGGCGAATTACATGTTCGCCGAGTTGCCAGTAAAAGCTGTCAAACCAGCCAGAGTGGAACTCTTGCAGCCATACTTGGCTGTCGTCTTTACTAAGCACTAAGGCCAAAGAGTATGACTCGGGGAGGGTGTCCATATCATAACTTTTGTTGCCGATACGCAACGTACCTTGCTCACTGTCCCAAGCGAAACCGAAGGTGAAAGGCGTTTGTTGCCCGGCGCTGTTCGCAGTTGTGCCCTTGCCGACGTAATCAAAATCAGCAAAGCAAGGCATACTCATTGCCAATGTGGCCAGAGCAAATAAAGTTGGTTTCATATTAACCCCTTTGTGAGCGAGAAGTTTTAACCATAAATGACCTAGCGTCGCTGCGCAACTAACGCACTAAGGTGCTCGACGACTCAAGCAATGCTATGATGGTGGTCTTACCTGTTTCTTAACACGCTACCACAAGGAGAGCGCGGTGAACTTATACTTCCGTTTATTATGGCTGTTTTTCAAAATCAAAGGTAATAAAACACAACAGCCGCTGTTGGATACGGTCGATATTGACTTTCGGGCCTGGCCGCTGGATTGCGACATTAATTTACATTTAACGAATTCTCGTTATTTGGCGTTAATGGATATCGCTCGGACATGGATGACTGCGCGTTTGGGACTATTGCGTGCGGTGATGAAGCGCCGTTGGTTCCCTGTGGTTAATGCGACAGCAATCACCTATATTCGCGATGTAAAACCATGGCAAAAATTCACGGTTTCGACCCGATTGGTAGGCTGGGATCATAAGTATTTTTATATCGAGCAAAAATTCACCTCACACCGAGGCCTGCATGCCATTGCTTATGTGCGGGGCGTGTTTCGCTCGCGAAAAGGGGTCGTCGATATCGAAGAGATTTTGGCGCTGGCTGATTTTAATGATGAGGCACCCATTTTACCGCCGGAAATCATGCACTGGAAAGCCATGTTGGAGCAAAAAAAAGCGACTAACAAGAATTAGCCGCTTTAGTTGCTTACATTAGCAAGTGGTAACCGTGAATCGGTATTAGAAGGTGTAACGCACACCTAGCATCGCCACAACAGGGTCAATTTTGACATCAACGGTCAGCGCTTTCTGGCCGTTTTCATATACACTTGCATCGCTATCAATGTCCATGTAGCTCACCATACCGTGTAAACCCCAGTGCTTGTCGAATGCATAGTTAAAACCAACTTGAGCGGCCAAACCAACTGAATCGTCAAGCTTGAGTTCAACATCATCAGTCCCTAACGTGGTTTTTAAGTCTTGGCTTGCTTGCTCATCAAAAAACACCGTGTAGTTTACGCCGGCACCCACAAAGGCACGGAACTTATCACCTGCTTGGCCAAAGTGGTATTGACCTAATAGCGTGGGTGGAAGGTGCTTAATGTTACCAATTTTCGCACCTTCAAGGCCAAGGCGACCATTAACGTCATGGCTAAATGGCGTGGCGGCGATAAGTTCAATGGTCCAATTGTCATTGAGTGCATAATCGAACGTGAGACCAAGCTGAGTATCATCGTCGGCGTTAAGCCCTAAGGTTGGGGCTTCGTTAATTTTAGACACTTCACTATCGGGGTTTACGTTGATAGCGCCAACGTTAACACTTAGGTTAGCGTGGGCGTATGAAGAGGTGCCAAGGAAAAGGCCAATTAGAGCTGCGCTGAGTGTTTTTTTCATCATCATATTCCTGTTCGATACATCGGAAAAGCTTTGCTGTTGGCGCCATTATCACTACTTAAGAAAAATAAAAACTGTTCTAGATCAAGCTTTGCCTCAGGTACGCTGCAGAGCGATTAAAAACCTTGATTTAGATTAAACTTTTATCCATTTCATGCACACAAAGGAGAGTTCATAAGCTGACATTAAGATGTCATATGAGCAGGTTGTAATAGCCTTACCAACAGCTGCAACAGGGCAGGCGTTATGCAATTGAACACATCGCAACAACAACGCGTTAATCAAGATAATGTCGTTTCATATTTACAACAGCTTATTCGGTTTCGCTCCATTACCCCTGAGCAAGGTGGGGCTATCAATTGGTTACAACAACAGCTGCAACAGCGTGGTTTTGATTGTCATGTATTCACCTGTCATGGTGTCACGAACCTTGTTGCCGATTGCTACTTTGGTCCAGGCGCCAAGTTTGCCTTTTGTGGCCATATCGATGTTGTACCTGCTGATGCATCGCGGTGGCATGTTGATCCCTTTGCTGCTGAGATAATCAATGGTGAAATTATTGGCCGAGGAGCCGCTGATATGAAAGGCGGTGTCGCAGCAATGTTGGAAGCGACCGATAGGGTGCTCATGCAAAGCCCAACACAGGGGCACTTTTATTGGTTGATCACCTCTGATGAGGAAGGTGAGGCACTTTATGGCAGTGCGGAAATAGCTAACTATCTTGCCGCCCAAGGCAAACATCTTGATGTCTGCCTAGTGGGTGAGCCCACAGCGGATAAACGCGTTGGCGATACCATCAAAAATGGCCGCCGTGGTGCACTGTCAGCACGTATTGAAGTTCTTGGTAAAGCCGGGCATGTGGCTTACCCCGAGCACAGTGTGAATGCCGCACATTTGGCTGCTCAGATGAGCATGGCTTTGCAACAAATAGATTGGCAAAAAGATATTGAAGGGTCGAAAACAACATTACAAATAACTGGCCTCACAGTCCCTAACAGTATAGATAATTTGGTGCCAGCCAGCTGCTTTATAGAGTTCAATGTGCGCTATAGTCATGGCTATCGTAGTGAAAGCGTTAAACGCTTAATCACCGCTGCCTTGGCGCCTTGGCAGCAACATACGACAATTAGTTGGCAGCGTCCCTGTGAGCCTTATTACACGGCGGGTGGGGGAGCGTACGACCTGCTCGCAGCGTTGGAAGAAGCTATTTACCAAAGCACTCAGAGTTACCCGCAACTGAGTACCAGTGGCGGCACCTCTGATGGGCGCTTTTTTGCCAGTGCTGACACCCAAGTGGTCGAATGCGGTGTACGTAACCACACCATACATCAAGACAATGAGCGTGTGGCTGTGAGTGATTTAGCTAAGATCACCGAAATTTACGAGCGCACATTGGCGCATTTTTTCACTAAATAACTCAAGTGAGTCATGAAAAAGCCGGCATACGCCGGCTATTTTTTGGTTGGGGGTTGGTTAATCAATATTGCAGGTGCGCTTAATGAGGGTTTCGTTGTTAAGGTAACGGCGCGCCTTTTTTTCTTTTAGCTTTGCCATATCTACCAGCACTAGGCCATCAATACAGTTGTTGAAGTCGGGGTCCACACTGAAGCTTAAAAATGAGACGCCCTGAGGCTGGCAAAGTTCAGTGTATTGTTTGAAGAGTGTTGGGACTTGTGCCCCCATATTGGCAAGCACGTGTTTTAACTCTGCAAAGTCAGCTTTTGCATCACTGCCATTAAACAAACGTTGGCACTGCTCTTTCACACATTCGCTGTATTTAAACTCATGTTTAGCCGTTGCCAACGGCTGTTGCTGAGCGTAGTAATGCTGATAATAATAAACTAACAGTTCTTTGGCATTTTGAGGCAGCGCATTGGATAAACTGACGGCCCCAAATAAATAGCGATATTGCGGGTAGCGACTAATAAACGCACCAATACCAAACCATAAGTAATCGAGGCTTTTGCGGCCCCAGTACTTGGGTTGCACAAAGCTTCTGCCAAGTTCGATGCCAGCACCGAAGTAAGGCGCCATATCGTCTTGGTAGTTAAACAAACTGTCCGTGTATAACCCTTGGCGTCCGTGTTTGGTAATAATGGCATCGGCACATGCAAGGCGGTAAGCGCCCACGAGCTCTAGCTGTTTAGGATCCCATAGAATGAGGTGGTGATAGTCCATGTCATATTTATCGATATCACGGCGGCGACCACTGCCTTCGCCGACAGCGCGAAAGGCAATTTCACGAAGGCGTCCGAGCTCACGAAATAGTGGTGAACTGCCTTGGTAATTATATAAGTAGATTTGCATGCCATCTTGGGTTTCTCCCAGGCGTTCGCATTCACCGAGCGCCCCTACTAAAGCTTGGCGGCACTCGGCGTGGGCAATGGGAGCTTGGGTTTTTAAGAGTTCAGGCTTTTTAGTTCCCAATCTATACAGCTGCTTACGAATAAGCCGGCTGATCTCTTTGTCATTAAGGTTATCAATAAGGTAAGACTTCGGCGGAATGGCAGTGCCTATTTCGAACTCCAGCGACTTTTGCCGTTGCTTAAACATTTCTTGTACCAATAACAAGGTGGCAAGCGGCTTGTAAATCATCGACGTGCCGTAAAACAGCGGACTATTCTTAGCTTTTACTAAAATCGGTAAGATAGCCGCATTGGCCTTTTTGGCTATACGCAGGTAGCCATTGTTCCACTTGCAGTCTTTAACGCCTGTTGGGCGTAGCCGCGACACTTCGCCAGCAGGGAAAATTAACAAGGCCCCTTCAGCTTTAAGGTGCTGATGAATGGCATTGAGTTCTTGCTTGCGGCTGTTGCCAGACATGTTATCAACCGGCAGTAGTAATGAGTGCATTGGCGTTACACTCATCAACAAACGGTTGGCAACAACACGGATATCTGGGCGTACGCGAGCTAGCACGCTTATCAGCGCCAAACCATCCAGTGAGCCAATCGGGTGATTCGCGATAATCACGAGGCGGCCTTCGCTTGGGATATTATCCAACTGTGATGAGCTAAAGCGAGCACTGAAGTCCAGCTCTTCGAGCACTTGCTCGATAAACTCTAATCCTTGTAAGTGAGGATAGGTGTCGGCAAAAGCAACAAACTCTTGTTCGTGTAATAAATAGCCCAGCCCTTTCTTTACCAGGCCTTTTACTTTTGGTGAGTTGGCAAGACTCGGTAAGTTATCTTCAACCACTTTATCAATACTGATCATATTACCACCCTTTGGTAATGAGATTAGCCACAGGGTAAGAATTAACCATGACATCAAAGTGTAAAATAGATGACAGTTTCAAGACGACATCGGGTTGTGGGATACTGAGGCAAACTATCGCTGTGATGGAGATAATATGAGTTTATTAGTGGCAATTGCGAACAGAAATACAGATAAGCTGCAGAGCATGCTTAAACAGCAACTGGGTGAGCAGCAAGTACAAGTATGGCCTGATATTGAGGATGCTGCAGCGATTGATATGGTGCTTGGCTGGCAGGTACCGGCTGAGGTGTTTAGTGCTTTGCCAAATTTAAAAGCGGTGTCTTCTTTTGGTGCCGGTGTTGACGGCCTTAACCTGGATGCCATTGCAGATCATGTGCCGGTCACGCGTATTGTTGATAATGAGCTGGCAGCAGATATGGCAGAATACGTATTAACGCAAGTGCTGCTGCATAAATCTCATATGCCTCGTTACTGGCGCCAACAAAGCAGCAAACAATGGCGAGCGAAGCGGGTGCGCGCACACGACCGCGTCGGCCTGCTCGGGTACGGTCAGCTTGGTAGCGCTATTGCGCAGCGTTTAGCTGCTAATGGCTTTACTATCAAAGCGTGGTCGAACTCAGAAAAACCTGACACAGCGACGGTGACACACTTTTGCGGTGATAGCGGCCTAAACGAGATGCTTGCGCATGTCGATTTTTTGGTTTGTATACTGCCTTTGACTGCAAAGACCCGCAATATAATTGATGCTGAGCTGTTGGCAAAACTGCCTGCGCATGCGGTATTAATTAATGTTGGCAGAGGAGAGCATGTATGTGAAAGTGCATTACAAACCGCACTATCAACACACACTTTAGGCGGTGCCACCCTTGATGTGTTTCGCCAAGAACCTTTGCCAGAGGAGAGCCCTTTATGGCACCAAGAAAACCTCATTTTGACCCCGCATTGCAGTGCGCTTAGCCGCGTTGAAACGGTTGTTGAGCAAGTGGTCGACAACTATCAACGCTTGCAGTCTGGGCAAGCATTAAAGCACCTCATTAGCCGCGAACGAGCTTATTAAGTTGTTTTAATAGGAACTAAACACTGTGTAAGTAAACAGCTTGTTAAGTTTTAGTCAGTTGCTATAGTAAACAAGCTACATGCTTGATGTATAAAAAAAATAACAAGTTAGGCTATTTTATTAGCCGCAACCTTTATAGGAAGCGCTATGAAACATAATCAAGGCGGAGCTAAGCTCAGCTATGTGTTGTTTTGGGTTGCTTTGCTGGGACTCGCAGCTTGGTTCAACCAAGCCAATGCCATGCCGCTGTAAAGCTCCTATTTGTAACTGACATTCGACGGACAAAATGCCGAAGCCTAGGGTTTCGGCATTTTTATTTTCAGCGTTTAGCGTGGCGTTCGCGGTTTTCTAATTTCTTATCTGCACTTTTCTTTAATAGCACGTAGGTTGCGCCAAGGCCGCCATGAGGCTTCAACGCACTGTGGCAGGCAAGTACATAGGACAATTGTTTGAGCCAATGATTGACGTAGCTTTTGAGCAGCCCTTTCTGGGATTGATTACGCTCCCCAGTGCCGTGACGCACTAACAATACGCGAATGTTACGCTGGTGGCAGTCGCTCACCGTTTCATACAGTGCCTGGCGTGCCTGAAGCAGTGATTGACCGTGCAAGTCGAGTGTGGCGTCAACGCCGTATTTTCCTAAGCGAAGGTTTTTGTATACACCGTCTTGTACACCATCTTTTTTGTAGGCGATAAAATCGAGTGGGTCAATCAAGTCAATGTATTCGGTGCTGAGGATGTTGTCATCTAACTCTGCATCTAACTGCGCCGCCAAACGTTTGTGTTGTTGCGCGAGGGTGGGCGTGGTGTGCGGTTCGAAGTAGCTTACCTTATCGTTTTGCTTGAGCGGCGTTACATCCTCCATTAGCTCTGCGAAAAGATCTGAGTCTGGGCTTTTATGAGACGCTGTCATGATGACCTCGCTTACATGGTTACTACTAGCTTTATACTAGCCCAATATACGGTGTCAGTACTATGATGATCACTCTCGATAGTACTGACTGCGTATTTTTAAACCAATTCAAGCTAAACCGATGGGCCACTGATGCGCTGTGTGTACACCTTAAATAAATAAAACGTATTAATTAAAACCAGGGAGATGTTAGTCAGTCCATTGGGGGTTACTAATTGTTGCGCATGCACAAAAAATAACAGACCAATCGCTACACTTGCGCCAATGCGCAGTAAGCGTCCATGACTAATAAAAAATGCGCCAATAGCCAGTGCTCCAAGCAAAATCTGAATTCCCAAGTTGACGTCCAAGGTGTATCGCTCCACAACGTGATGGTTAAAAAAGGAGCGCTATTATGCGAATGTGAAGGCCCTTAAGCAAGCGAAAAAATATATCTTTTTCGGATAAGTTTTTCTAACTTGAAAAAAGATGCACTAAGACTGCAAAAAAACCTTCTTGTTTGATGATTTCATAGCGATGACAAGTATCTGCTTGCGTGCGATCTCGGCATAAGTACATGGCCTTGTTGGCGTCTATGGATTGCAGGTAAAGCTCTGAATCTACGAGTGTTGGGCCCCCAAGTAGGGTGGGCACATAAATGCTACTGGCCACTAACCCCAGCTTTTGATAAGTGATCAACTGAGGTTTTGGCATCAGCATAAATATTGCCAGCAGCGCTAATAACGTAAATAAAATAATTTGGCCTAACTTACCTTTTGGTTTAGTGCGCTGAGGAGCTCCTTGGCGCGACGGCTCATCCTGCAGTGCTTGGCGCTGCGAGGCGTTATCTGCCGAAGAGGGCGGCCGCTTAATTCTTTTTGGCGTCGCTGCTTGCTTCAAGAGTGAATGCTTTTTAGTTTTTTTTACCATAACGCTCTACACACAGGTTTACTTGGCCTAAACTATATAGGACTCTATAATATAAACGTTTTTTTAGTATAGCGTGGCTAGGGCTGGAAGTTAACTTAAACCCCAGTGGCTAAGGCGCAAATTAGGGAAGGTCCAATGGATGAGGATATAGCGATTTTAATCGTGGATGATGTGGGTACGGTGCGTAGCTTTTTACATCAAACGTTAATGCATTTAGGCATTGAAAATGTAGATGAGGCGGCAAACGCTGCGCAATGCATGTCTGCGTGCGCGAACAAAGAGTACGATATTATCTTTCTCGACATCGAATTGCCTGACGGCGATGGCAAAGACATGATTGCAGACATAAATAGTCAGCTCCCCGAGGCCAATGTGGTTATGGTCAGCGCTCACTCAACAATTGATAATGTTAAGGACGCAATTGATAAAGGCGCTAAGGGGTTTGTGGTTAAGCCGTTTTCGCCAAAGAAAATAGCAGCCATGCTGAAAAAGTTTTACCCCAACATGGAATTTGTCTGATTTCTTGAATTATAGGCATAAAAAAACCGGCTAATGCCGGTTTTTTGCGTTATCAAAAAACTAAATTATAGTGCTTTGATTTTCGCTGCAAGACGGCTCTTATGGCGAGCAGCCTTGTTTTTATGGATTAGACCCTTAGTCGCGTAACGGTCTAGGATAGGTGTTGCTTGTGCGAAAGCAGCTTGTGCCGCTTCTTTGTCGCCAGCTTCAATAGCAGCAGATACTTTTTTGAAGTATGTACGCATCATTGAACGACGGCTTGCGTTGTGCTGACGGCGTTTTTCGCTCGTTACAGCGCGTTTCTTTGCAGACTTGATGTTAGCCAAGGTTTGCTCCTAACAATCTTAAATAAAGCTTATATTTAAAGGCCGTGGACTATGCCCTCTTTTTTCCAATTTGTCAATCAAATTAACAAAAGACAAAGCAAACTGCGGGAGTAACGAATCGCCAATGGCTACCGGGAGACACATATATACAGTGCAAAGTTGGGTTAACGCACTATATACCCAAATAAATGATTGGTCTGTTATTGCAGTTTAGGCCTCTGACCTCGGCGGATTATAGCAAAGCTATTAGGCAACCACCAGCGCTGTATTCGCTGCCTATTTGTTGGCATAATGCCGCCATTATCGTTTGCCTCAGTGAGGATATGTGGCTAACAGTTTATTTCATTCTGGCATGATAGTCAGCGCCATGACCATGATATCGCGCGTACTGGGCTTAGTGCGTGACGCCGTTGTGGCAAATCTTTTAGGAGCTAATGCGGCTGCCGACGTATTCTTATTTGCTAATCGCATTCCCAATTTTTTACGCCGTTTATTCGCAGAAGGGGCCTTTGCCCAAGCTTTTGTGCCAGTGCTCAGTGAAATCAAGGAGCAGCAAGGTGATGATGCCGTGCGCTTATTTGTGGCGCGGGCGGCAGGCACCTTAGGCACTATCTTGTTGGTGGTGACCATTGTTGGTGTGATAGGTTCGCCCATAATCGCCGCACTGTTTGGTGCTGGGTGGTTTGTTGATTGGTACCAAGGCACAGGTGAGGGCGATAAATTTATTTTAGCCTCGGCGCTGTTGAAGTGGACCTTCCCGTATTTATTTTTTGTTTCGCTGGTCGCGCTCAGTGGCGCCATATTGAATGTGTATAACCGCTTCGCGGTGGCGGCCTTCACCCCGGTGCTGTTGAACGTCGCCATTATCAGCAGCGCTATATACTTGCATCAGTATGTCAGCATTGGAGCTTACGCTTTAGCTATCGGTGTGTTCATTGGTGGGGCGGTGCAATTAGCCTTTCAGTTACCGTTTCTATACCGCGCCAAAATGCTAGTGAAACCACGATGGGGGTGGCAAGACCCTGGCGTGGTCAAAGTGCGAAAACTGATGATCCCAGCGTTATTCGGTGTATCGGTGTCGCAAATCAACCTCTTTCTCGATACCGTGATTGCCTCTTTTTTGGTGACTGGCTCCATCGCCTGGTTGTACTACGCGGACAGGCTCATTGAATTTCCTTTAGGTTTATTCGGCATTGGCATTGCCACGGTGATTTTACCGACCTTATCTAAACTCCACGCCGGTGATAAGGGGTCTGATTTTCAGCACACCTTAGATTGGGGAGTGCGTTTTGTGATCTTTCTAGGGTTGCCTGCCATGCTAGGACTGATGGTAATAAGCCCGTTGATTATTACCGTGTTATTTGACCACGGTGCGTTCGCAAGCGCTGAGGTGGATCATGTCCGCGCAGTGTCCTTGGGGGTGGCCGCCTACGCCGTTGGTTTGGTCAGCTTTATGCTGATTAAGGTATTAGCGCCGGGCTTTTATGCTCGTCAGGATACCCGCACTCCGGTGCGCATCGGCATTATCGCCATGGTTTTGAATATGGTATTTAACTTACTGCTAGCCCCGTTTATTGGGTATTTGGGCCTTGCGCTGGCCACCGCACTCTCTGCGACTTGTAACGCACTATTGTTATATCGACAGCTGGCTAAAGAGCAGGTTTATCATTTTTCAAAAACCAGTGTCATTTTTACTGGCAAATGTTTATTTGCTACTGCCTGTATGGGGGCGGCGGTATATGCTTTACAAAGCCAGTTTATGTGGCAGCAATGGCCTTTTCATGAGCAAATCGCTTTGTTGGCAGGACTGATTTTTGTGGCGATGAGTTGTTACTTTGGCGTGCTATTCATTATGGGCGTGCGCCCAAGTATGATAAAAAACGTGGCAACTACTGAATCACATTAAAAAAAAGATTATAATCGAGCACTTTCGTCAGTCGTAGTGCGTAAAACAAGGCCTTTTAGAAATGGAGCTGATACGCGGGATCCACAATATTCGAAGCCAACATCATGGCTGTGTACTCACCATAGGCAATTTTGATGGTGTGCACCTGGGTCATCGAGAGGTGATAAAAGGTTTATTGCGTGATGCTAGCGCGCTGAACTTACCCAGCACCGTGATGTTATTTGAGCCGCAGCCGCAAGAGTTCTTTTTAAAAGAACGGGCTCCGGCACGCTTGACTCGACTACGTGATAAGCTTGCCTTACTCGCTAAACTGGGCGTGGAGCGGGTGGTCTGCGTGAGCTTTAATGGCCGCTTTGCCAGCCAAAGTGCAGCTGAATTTGTTAGCGAAGTATTGCTTAAAAAGCTTGGCGTGAAAGCACTCACTGTGGGCGACGACTTCCGCTTTGGCAAAGGCCGCAGTGGAGACTTCTCGTTGCTCAAAGCCATGGGTGAAACAGCCGGTATGGCGGTGAAAAGCACCGAGAGTTTTAAAAAGGCCAATGCGCGAGTCAGCAGTACGGCTATTCGTGAAGCGCTCAGAGCCGGTGACTTAGAGCTGGCTAAAGCGATGCTGGGTCACGATTACGCCATCAGCGGACGCGTGATTCACGGTTGGAAAAAAGGCCGAGAGCTTGGTTTTCCAACGGCCAACGTGGCTCTGAAGCGGCAAGTTTGTCCGCTCAGCGGTGTCTTTGCGGTGCAAGCCAAAGTGGGTACGCACACTTATAACGGCGTCGCGAATGTGGGCAATAAGCCCACCTTTAACGGTACCCGAGCCTTGTTGGAGGTACACTTGTTTGACTTCCAGCAAAGCATCTATGGGCAATTTATCGAAGTGCAGCTTAAAGCGAAGCTGCGCGATGAACACAAATTCAATGGTCTTGATGCCTTGGTGGCGCAAATTAATCAAGATATTATCGAGGCCAAACAGTTTTTTACTTTATCGACTACCGCAGATGTCAGCGGCGGTCTGTAGCCGGAACGGAAAGTAGGATTAATGAGCGACTATAAACATACCTTAAATTTACCGGAAACTGAGTTTCCCATGCGCGGCAACCTGGCCAAACGCGAACCAACCATGCTTAAGCAATGGTACGAGCAAGACTTGTACGGCAAAATTCGTGCAGCAAAAAAAGGTAAGCCGTCTTTCATTTTGCATGATGGCCCTCCTTATGCGAACGGTAACATTCACTTAGGTCACTCTGTTAATAAAATCCTTAAAGACATTATTATCAAGTCTAAGACGCTTTCAGATTATGATGCGCCTTATATTCCTGGCTGGGATTGTCACGGTCTACCGATCGAGCTGATGGTAGAAAAGAAAGTCGGTAAGCCAGGCAAAAAAGTGTCGGTGGCGGAATTTCGCCAAAAATGTCGTGAGTATGCGGCGAAACAGGTAGACGGCCAAAAAACTGACTTCAAACGCTTAGGTGTGTTAGGGGATTGGGATAAGCCTTACCTAACAATGAACTATGATTTCGAAGCCAATGCTATTCGCACCCTAGGTCGCATTATCGATAAAGGTCACCTGCATAAAGGGGCGAAACCGGTGCACTGGTGTACCGACTGTGGTTCAGCGTTGGCGGAAGCCGAAGTGGAGTACCAAGATAAACAGTCACCGGCTATCGATGTGAAATTCACCTTCGTCGATCAACAGGCCATTGTTAGCGCCTTTGATTTGGCACAGGGCCATCAAGGAAATGGTCCAGTAGCCACGGCGATTTGGACGACAACGCCATGGACTCTACCGGCAAACCGCGCCGTTGCCGTACATGAGAATTTGGAATATGCCTTAGTGCAGGTCGAAGATGAAGGCCAACAGCAGCGCTTTGTGCTGGGCTCAGAGTTGGTCAAAGACTGCATGGACCGTTTCGGCTTTAAGCACTATCACACTTTGGGTTATGTCAAAGGTGAAGTGCTTGATAAACTGAGCGTTGCGCATCCGTTCCTTGATATCAATGTACCTGTTATTTTGGCTGATCACGTAACCACCGACTCAGGTACGGGCATTGTTCATACCGCACCAGGCCATGGTCAAGAAGACTATGTCGCAGGCCAAGCCTACGGCTTAGAAGTAGCCAACCCAGTGGGTGCAAACGGCGTTTATTTGCCAGACACCCCTATTTTTGCCGGTCAGCACGTATTTAAAGCCAACCCTAATGTGATTGAGCTGTTGCAAGAGAAAGGCGCGTTGTTGCATCACCATGCCCTTGAGCATAGCTACCCGCATTGCTGGCGTCACAAAACCCCCATTATTTTCCGCGCCACACCGCAGTGGTTTATTTCAATGGACAAAGCCGGCCTGCGTAAAGACTCTATTGCCGAAATTAAAAAGACTCAATGGTTACCAGGATGGGGTGAAAGCCGCATTGAAAATATGGTGGAGGGGCGCCCGGATTGGTGTATTTCACGTCAGCGTACTTGGGGTGTACCTATTGCCTTGTTCGTAGATAAAGACACCGGTGATTTGCACCCTAACAGCGCAGAATTGATTGAACAAGCTGCGCAGCTAGTAGAAAAAGACGGTATCCAGGCGTGGTACGACTTAGAGCCACAGACCTTATTAGGTGATGATGCTGAGCAGTACGTGAAGGTACAAGATACTTTAGATGTGTGGTTTGATTCTGGCGTAACCCATGCCTGCGTGATTGATGCACGTGACGAACTGACGCGCCCTGCCGATCTTTACCTTGAGGGTTCAGATCAACACCGTGGTTGGTTTATGTCATCTCTGATGACCAGTGTGGCAATTCATGGTCACGCGCCATATCGCCAAGTAATGACCCACGGCTTCACGGTGGATGAAAAAGGCCGCAAGATGTCAAAGTCTTTGGGCAATGTTATCTCACCGCAAGACGTGATGAATAAAATGGGCGCGGATATTTTGCGTCTATGGGTGGCTTCGAGTGACTTCACCGCAGAGATGACCGTGTCTGATGAAATATTCAAGCGCTCGGCGGACCGTTATCGTCGTATCCGAAATACCAGCCGCTACTTGTTAGCCAACCTTAATGGTTTTAACCCTGAGACTGACCTTGTTGAGGTGGCAGAGATGGTTGAACTAGACCGCTGGATTGTTTCTCGCGCTGCCAGTCTACAAGAAGAGCTCATTAAGGCTTATGACGAGTATCAGTTGCTATTAGTAACGCAAAAACTGATGAACTTCTGCACCGGAGAGCTCGGCTCATTCTACCTGGATGTGATTAAAGACCGTCAGTACACGGCAAAGGCTGATTCTCATGCGCGTCGTTCGTGTCAGAGTGCGCTGTACCATATTGCCGAGGCTATGACCCGCTGGATGGCGCCAATTCTGAGCTTTACTGCGCAGGAAATTTGGCAGGCACTGCCCGGTGAGCGCGAAGAGTTTGTCTTTACCGGACAGTGGTATAACGGCCTTCAGGCGGTATCAGGTAAGTTCACTGATGAGCAGTGGCAACACGTATTAGAAGTGCGTGATGCCGTGAACCGAGTACTGGAAAATGCTCGTAAAGAAGACATTATCGGTGCCACCTTGCAAGCTGAGGTAACGCTTTATGCCGACGATACGTTAAAAGCAACACTGGATGCCCTGGGTGAAGAGCTGCGCTTTGTGTTGTTAACATCAAAAGTAACGGTGCAAGCGTTCAGTACTAAACCGGCAGAGATTGCGGATTCAGAGCTGTCAGGGCTTGGCGTACAAGTGGTGGCGACCTCGGCGAGCAAATGTGAGCGCTGTTGGCATTATTGCGATGATGTAGGCACCCACGATAAGTATGACGATCTGTGTGGGCGTTGCGTAACTAACGTTGAGGGCGATGGCGAAACACGCCAGTTTGCCTAAGCAGTAAGTAAGGAGCGAAGGTGTTAGCAAAGCGAAGTGGGCTTATATGGCTGACGCTTTCAGCGCTGGTTTTAGTGCTCGATTGGGGCACTAAAACTTGGGTTGTCAGCGCTATGTCGTTACGGGAAAGCATTGATGTTTTGCCGTTTTTTAATATTACCTATGTACATAATTATGGTGCCGCATTTAGTTTTCTCAGTGATGCCGGCGGCTGGCAACGGTGGTTCTTAAGTGCCATTGCAGTGACTATCTCGGTGCTGCTGGTATGGTGGCTAAAGCGCTTGCCAGCGACCAATAAGCTGCTCGGCAGTGCTTATGCATTGGTGCTCGCGGGAGCACTTGGTAACCTTTACGACCGACTACACTATGGGTATGTTATCGACTTTATCCATGTCTATTATCAAAACTGGCATTATCCCGCGTTTAACATTGCCGATTGCGCCATTTGTATTGGTGCGGCGCTGTTATTATTCGATGCCTTTAAATCCAGCAGTAAAGAGGAGCAGGCCCATGAGTAACATGGTGATCGGTGCCAATTCCGAGGTTGTTTTTCATTTCTCTATCAAGCTCAGCGATGGCTCTGCAGCGGATTCTACTAAAGTGCACGATAAGCCGGCTAAGCTGACCATGGGCGATGGCAGCTTAACGGAAAACTTTGAAAAATGTTTGCTAGGGCTGTCGGCTGGTGATGAGAAAAGCTTTGAGCTTGAGCCAGAGGATGCCTTTGGCCAGCCCAACCCTGACAATATTTATCATGTTGATAGAAGCAAATTCGGCAGTGATGCACCGGCTCAAGTCGGTGCCATTATTGCGTTTACTCAGCCCGATGGTACTGAACTTCCTGGTGTTGTTCGCGAAGTGGTTGGCGAGTCGGTCACTATTGACTTTAACCACCCGTTAGCCGGGCAAAAGTTAACCTTTGAAGTGGAAATTTTGGAGGTCACAAACCCATGAAAATAGTGCTTGCTAACCCGCGTGGGTTTTGTGCTGGCGTCGACCGGGCTATCAGTATTGTTGAGCGGGCTTTGGATATTTTTGAGGCGCCAATTTATGTGCGTCATGAAGTCGTGCATAACAAATATGTGGTTAATGGTTTAAAAAACCGAGGTGCCGTGTTTGTTGAAGAGCTGCATCAAGTGCCCGACGACAGCATCGTCATTTTTAGTGCTCACGGCGTCTCCCAAGCCGTGCGCCAAGAGGCCAAGCGTCGCGAGTTAAAAGTATTCGATGCCACCTGTCCATTAGTCACCAAAGTGCATATGGAAGTGACGCGAGCATCACGCAAAGCGATTGAGTGTATTCTCATTGGTCACCATGGCCACCCTGAGGTAGAAGGCACCATGGGGCAATATGATAATCCCGAAGGCGGGATTTATCTGGTCGAAACTCCAGAGGACGTCGCTCAGCTTGAGGTGAAAAACCCAAGCAACTTGTTCTATTGTAGTCAAACCACGTTATCGGTAGACGATACTGCTGATGTGATTGATGCGCTGCGGGCTAAATTCCCAGATATAGACGGCCCGCGAAAAGACGATATTTGTTATGCCACGCAAAATCGTCAGGATGCAGTGCGAGACTTAGCTGATAAGGTTGACGTTTTATTAGTTGTTGGTGCGAAAAACAGTTCAAACTCTAATCGGTTGCGGGAACTTGCCAGTAAGATGGGCACCAAAGCCTATCTTATCGATGATGCCAGCAGCATTGATGCGAGCTGGCTTGAGGGCATTGATTCTGTGGGCGTGACAGCAGGCGCATCAGCACCTGAGGTGTTAGTACAAGAAGTGATTGCTCACTTGCAGTGTGCAGGTGGTGAGCAAGTCACGGAAAACCCCGGGCGTGAAGAAGACATCGTGTTTGCTGTACCGGCCGAGCTACGATAATAGGGGTTACTCCAGTGAAGCAGCAAACTGAAGAAACTCACGCTTTACTGGAAGCCTTATGCCAAGACCGAGGCATTCTCGCGGCTTTGATCGTTGCTCAGTGCCTTGCTCTAATTATTAGTTTGAGCCTGCCCCACACGGAAAATTTTTGGTTGGGGCTGGCGCAAGTCAGCTGTTTCATCATACTTATCACCTCTGCCAGTTTAAGCATACTGTATCTATCACTTCCACACTCAAAAAAAGTAGCGAGTAAATACTCTTCTTTATTAGTGTTGTTGGTCGTAATATCTGCGACTGCTATAGCGAGTTGGATTGTTATTGAGCACAGCCTCTTTGATGTAAATGAGTCATTATGGTTCATGCTATCGAACTGTATAATCGCTGCTATAGTGGTTGTTTTGTATACCCAGTTCATGGCTATTCACAGCGAGCAAGCTAAAGCTGAAAACTTACTTATCAACGCCAAGCTTGATGCTCTTCAAGCTAGAATCAGGCCTCACTTTTTATTTAATACACTAAATAGCATTGCTGAGCTTACTCACCAAAGCCCTGAAGCTGCTGAAGAGGCAACCATGGCTTTAGCTAGCTTATCAAAAGCAGCTATGCGAGTAGGGCAAGATAGTTCTTTGATGGCTGAGGTGGAGTTAGCCAAACAGTATATTAGCCTTGAAAAGTGGCGCTTTGGTGAACGTTTAAATGTGCAATGGCAAATACCAACGCGAATAGAAGATATTGATTTACCATGTCTAACGCTGCAGCCTCTTCTCGAAAATGCGGTTTATTACAGTTTAGGAAGTAGTAATAATGAATCGTTGATCGTAGTCAAAGCGGTCAGTACAAATAGATCTATCACCGTTATTGTTGAAAACAGTATCGCAGAAGGTGTCGAAAACAGTAACAGCAATGGTATCGGTATTAACAACATTACTGATCGGCTACGGCTGAAATTCGGTGAACGAGCGCTCCTAAACCACCATAAACGAAATGGTGTATATAGAGTCAAACTGGTTATTCCTAAGGATGAATATCGTGCTCAAAGTACTCATAGCTGATGATGAACCCCTTGCACGCTCTCGATTACGTCGCCTTCTTGAGACTAAATGTGCAATGGATATAGCCATTTTGGCTGAGGCTGAGCAGGGTGATGAGGTGCTAGCCCTAGTGCACAAATACCATCCGGATATTGTCTTTTTAGATATTGAAATGCCAAAAATGAATGGTATCGAAGCTGCTGAGGTAATATCAGCCATGCCTACGCCGCCGGCGATTATATTTACAACCGCCTACAGTGAATATGCAATAGCCGCTGTGAATCTGCAAGCTGTAGGGTATCTAGTAAAACCGGTGGAGCTGGAGCTCTTAAACAATGTGCTTGCCAAAGTAAGTAAAGTAAACCGGGCGCAGAAAAGCACACAATCATTGACAACCGTGAGCTATCAGCTAGGGAATAAGTTAGTGCGTGTTGGCGTTGATGACATAAGTTATTTCTATGCCGACGGTAAATATACAGCCTTGGTTACCAAGGAAAAGGTAGAAGGTCTTATAGATAGGCCGTTAAAAGAATTAGAAAGAAGCTTACAAGATAAGTTTATTCGTATTCACAGACACGCACTTGTAAACCTTGACGAAATTGTCGGAATTGAGTTCAAAGAAGATAACTACTGTGCAATATTACGCAGTACCGACAAACACTTACCCATCTCCCGGCGAGCGTTAAAAGCCGTAAGAGCACACATCGCTTAAACTGGCTGACACGTTACAGACCATTTATTCCTTAAATTTAACCGCTTATTACCGTTGTTATTGTCTCGTAGTGCTAAGTTAGTAAACTGTTACTAATGATATAAGTAACGGATAGGCAAATGTCAGATACCTCACCTTCTTCTCAACACGGCTTTACGCTTATTGAAGCGTTAATTGCGTTTATTGTGTTAAGTGTTGGCCTGTTAGGCGCTGTAGCACTTCAAGCCAAAGCAAAACAAGCTAGCTTTGATTCGATGCAGCGAGCCGCAGCGTTGGCGCTAGGCAATGATATTATTCAACGCATACGAGCTAATGATGTAAATAACGCTGATGCTCTCTACAACTTCAACTTCAATAGCACAGAAACTATAGACGCTTCTGCAAACTGTCAGAATAACGTTTGCACACCCGATCAGTTGGCTGCTTTCGATCGCGCTCAATGGCAACGGGCGATTCGGGCAAGGGAAAACAGCGGCACTTTAGATAATGCCGTGGTTTGTATCAGTCCTACTCGGGTTGACGGCGCTGTTACCAGCGAGGTGCAACTAACCGTTGTTGTTACATGGGAAGGTCGCCAGGCTCTAAACGGCGGGCAAACTGGTGGTGTAGACTGTGGCGACAATAATGCAGAGCGCCGAGCACTGGTGCTAAACAGTTCAGTACATCTAAGAGCACCTTAAGGAGGATTACCAATGGAATCAAAAACTAAACAGTTAGGTATTACGCTCGTAGAAATGATGGTTTCTTTATTGGTAGGGGCGGTTATCCTTGCAGGTGTCATGTTTACCTATGTGGGAATGAAAACCACCACTAATGACACTATGGCTATTGGTGAGCTGCAAGAAACAGGGCGTCTCGCTCTTGATATTATCTCCAGTGATATTCAACAAGCAGGTTTTTGGGGAACTTTTTATGAAAAAAGTATAACTCCAAGTAATACTCAAACCTTGCCTCCACCTCCTGCTGAGTGTGTCGGTGGGCCGAATAATGGTTCATTTCCTGATGGCTCTAACGCCCCTTTCTTATTTATATTTGCACTAACCTCAACAGGTGCTGGTCACTTTGGCTGTTTGGCCACGCCAAATGACAATTCCGATATTATCCAAATCAAACGCTTGGAGGGCAATAATACGTTGCCTGCTGCCATGCAGCCGAATAGATATTACTTCGTAGCGGCACATAATGAGGCGCAATTTACGACCAGTGCCTTAGGCGTGCTGCCTAAACCCAATGCGACAATTTGGCCTTATGCGCACAATATCTACTATGTTGACGAGCAAACCTTTGTCGTTAACGGAAATAACCTGACAGTGCCAGTTCTGATGCGCAGGCGTTTGACTACAGCGGGTATGCGAGCTGAAACAGTGATGGAGGGGGTAGAAAACATCTACTTAAACTTCGGCCTAGATACCAATGGCGATCAGCGTGTAGACAGTTATAGAAATGCCAACCAGATGCAGTTAGCTGATTGGGCTCAACAAGGGGTCCAAGTGTTAACCATTCAACTCAATGTACTTGTACGAGCTTTGCAACCTGACCCCGGTGCCAACATTGTGAACCAAAGTTATCAGCTGGGTGGAGCAAATGGGCGAACTTTAAACTTTGATGATAATTTCCGCCGTGCAGTATTTACTTCAACGATACAGCTTAGAAATGTAGGAGCAAATTTATGGTCCATATAGCAAAACAGCAAGGAGTTGTGCTTGTAGCAGCATTGGTTATGTTGCTGGCTGTCACCGGTATTGCAGTTACCTTGATGAGTAGCTCTAGCATCGACATCAAAATGACCAATGCGGCACAAGAGCGAGAGCGTGCTGACCATCAGTTGATGGGTGAAGTAGAGGCAGCGATTGCAAGCGAAGTAAATAGAGGAACTAACAGCCGTTTTTTATGGACTTTAGCGCAATTTGCGCAAAGCAATGACGTTGTGCAGCTGAACGTGGCGGGAAATGCCAGTGCATCAACATTGACAAATATGAACCCAGGGCCGGCAACGCTTAACTGTCCCAGAAGGTTCGATTACACCGAGGGTGTGGTGTGCAACATAATGCAATTAGACACCACGCTAGATTATGGTGGTAAGAGTTCTCATAACGTAGCCCTTTCAAGCGGTATAGCTCAAGAGCTACTTGATGTAAATAAGACCCAGTAGATGAGAGGGCAAGGATCATGAAAGCATTTAAATACAGTGGTATTGCAGCAGCGTTAATGGCTGTAAGCCAAAGCGCTCAGGCTGAAGATATCAAACTCTACGTTAACAGTAATGTGAAAACAGAGGAAAAGCCGAGAGTTATTGTTGTGTTCGATACTTCGGGAAGTATGGGACGAGATGCGCAAACCGGGAATAGTTGTAGTAACTGTACGAGCCGTATGGATGTTGCCAAAACCGCTATTTCAGATTTGGTGGAGAAGAATAAAACAGATATCGATTTTGGCTTAATGCGTTTAAGAGGAAGTAACGGTGGTTATGTGCTCGCAGGGCTGGGTTCAAGCGCTTCTAAAATAAAAGATGAAATAGATGACTTAACAGCTGGTGGCAATACACCTATCGAAGAAACCTTGTATGAAGCCTATCGTTACTTAACAGGCGGTGAGGTTGATCAAGCACGTTGGACAAATGATCGTGATACCTCAGTAGAGTTAGGCGACGACTATGTTTCACCATTCTCTAAATATAAAGACGCTCGCTGTGATAATTCCATTAACATGATTTTAATGACCGATGGTGACCCAACCAGTGATAATGATAGAGACGGTGTCATAGAGGAACTTCATGAAGGGATATTCGGGTATGAGGCCAATGAGCTGCACAACAGTTCACTGCATATACTCGCGAAGTCCATGTATGGGCTTGGCTCGGATAATGCTGATGAAAATATCAATATCGATTTGTACACTGCTACCTCTACTGTAAAAGACTTTGCCCGAACCTATACCATAGGTTTTGGTAACGGGATGTCCGATAAGGGTAAAGAATTACTAGAGCAGACAGCTAAACTAGGTGGTGGGCAATATATACACGCCGAAACCGGTGATAAGCTTAGTGAGGCGCTAGAAAATACAATAAACAAAATTCGAGAGGTAAACGATACTTTTACCTCACCAGCTATCGCCAGTAATAACTTCGACAGAACGCGCAGTCGCGACTCTTTGTACTACGCCATGTTTTATCCTGACGAAGGAACACGTTGGTCAGGTAACCTTAAAAAACTAAAAGTAAACGGCGATGATGTTTTAGACTCTAATAAAGTCAGTGCACTAGATGATACGACGGGCACCCTCAAGAAAAATGCCCGAACTTATTGGTTACCCGATGGCGAAGAAAATGATGGAGCTGTAGTGCATCGCGGCGGAGTCAATGGGGCGCTGGTTAGAGCAAGCAGCCGAACAGTTTATACTGACACCGGTGGAGGACTAACATCTTTTGATTTTCAAGAGATGCGCGACGCGCTAGGTGGTAAGTCTGAGGGCAGAAAAGCACTAAGAAACCTCTTTGGCGCTTCTAGCAATCCAGAGGTCAAAAATCTGGTCAAGTGGTCTCTTGGCGAGGATGCATTTGATGATGACAGTGACGGAGATGTGACCGAGAAACGCGACGCTATCATGGGTGACCCACTTCACTCTAAGCCTGTAGCGATAGACTATGGCGGTGATGTACGTATTTTAGTAGGTACTAATGCTGGTTATGTTCATATGTTTAAAGACGATGAGCAAGCTAACACCGTGAGCGAGAGCTGGGCGTTTATCCCCTCAGAACTATTCGACATCATCAAGCCGTTAAAAAACAATGATACTGGTAAGCTGTATGGAATGGATGGGCCAATATCTGTCCACTTTGATGATAAAAACGGTAACGGTGTCGTTGAAGATGGCGACAAAGTTTGGGCATTTTTTGGCATGCGCCGAGGTGGCAGTAGCTACTATGCGCTGGATCTATCGAATAAGGATAAACCAAAGTTGCTTTGGACCATTTCATCAGGAGATAGCGACTTTGCCGAAATGGGGCAGTCGTGGTCGCGAATGGAAGTGGTATATGTGAATCATAATCAATACAAAGGACGGCCACTGTTGGCATTTGGTGCGGGTTATGACACTAATAAAGACAATGTTACCCGTACTCCTGACTCGAAAGGAGTAGGCATTTTCCTCGTTGATGCTGAATCAGGAGAACTTGTTTGGAAGAAAACGTCGAAGAATGGTTTCACTGGTAGTCACAGTATCGCCTCAAATATTTCGTACTTAGACTCCGATTATGATGGCTATGTCGATCGCTTTTATGCCTCAGATACAGGTGGTGACGTGTGGCGTTTTGATTTGCCAGGTGATGATCCATCAAGCAGTGAAACACCGTGGACACACTTTAAACTCGCATCTTTAGGTGGTGCGACCGCAGGGAGTGACCGTCGTTTCTTCTACAAACCTATGGTAGCACGAACTTATTTCAGCAAAGTAGTTTCAACTGAGATAGAAGAAGATGGTAAAACAACCACAAGTTATACAAGACAATCAACGCCTTATGATGCGATTTTGTTGGGCAGTGGCAACCGCCCAGAGCCATTGGCGACATCGGTCAGTGACATGCTGTTTATGATCCGCGATGAGAATGTGATTACGCAGTCTTTTAAAGAGAACATTCCGGCGCCTGTGACGTTTGGCGATTTAATGAACGTTAATGATGACAAGTTCGCTGCTAAGCTCGATGATGTAGAGGGTTTTATGGAACTTGAATACGAGCTCGGCAATAGCTTTGACGGTTGGTACTATAGTCTCGGTGTCGGTGAGAAGTCTTTGGCCGCACCAACGGTTGTGGGTGGGGTTGCTTATTTCAGTAGCTTTATTCCTGGTTCAGAAGATAGTACGGAAAACCAATGTTCTTTAGGTGGTGGTGAAGGCGGTATTTATGCATTTCACTTACACTATGGGACGAAAGTGTATAACAATCTGAAAATCCCTGCAGGAGACTCAATTCCTGATACGCCAACAGTGGTGTGGATGGAAAATGATAAAGGTGGCTCCGAGGCAAGAATCGTGACTAAGAATAACGTTATAGAGCCGAAAAAAGTCCAAGGCCCAGCCCCTGTTGTTAATGGCGATGACATTGAACTCTATACTTCGCCAGCGGGTATTAGCTTGAAAACTCAACAAACTTATATTTATCGTCTCGAAGATAATAGGGATAATTAATGAATAAAGTTACTAAGGATACTGTCGTGGATAAAAATTCAGCGCTTTTACATCGAGGGCTCGGTTTTACACTTATTGAAGTTATGATTGTAGTAGCAATCGTCGGGATCTTGGCTGCGGTGGCATACCCAAGCTACGTCGAGCATGTGCGTAAGGCTGCGAGAACAGAAGCGATGACTTCAGTGTTGGAGACGGCTAACAGGTTAGAGCAGTTTTATGTAGACAACCGCGTTTATACCAACAATTTGGCGGGTATCGGTGTCAATGCACTCACCGAGTCTGACTACTATACACTTGCAGTACAAATCAGAGACGGTGCCCAAGCGTTTACTGTCACAGCTACACCAAATTCGGGGCCAGCGCTGCAAGACTCGGAGTGTGGCGGCTTTACCGTTACTGATACGGGAAGAAAAGGTGTTACCGCCTCTACAGCTCCGGCAGTGATAGATGAGTGCTGGGGTAACTAGCCGGCTCACTCAACACTTATTATAGTCTCTTAAGCGGGTCCGGCCTATTTGTGATACCGTGATCCGCTTATCTTGTATTTCCTCTTGCTCATGACAGTATTTAAAACTGCCGCTACCTAAGACATAGACCATGCCATCCGGTTGAAAGGTTAGAGAGTGTCTTTGGTAACTTAGTCGACCATCATTGTGACCCTCAAGTACCCGCAAGAGAGTATCTTCGTTATCAATATCACCGATATTACTTTTATCGATAAATACAGCAATATCGCCGTCCCAATGGCTCGCGCATTTAAAGCCGTTATAAGGGCATAGCGTCACGTAGCGATTACTTTTAATAGCGTATATTCGCGCGTAGTTTAAGGTGGTTTTTAATTCATGAAGGGTGTTATCTCTTCGGTTGTTGGCAATAATTGTGCCTAATGAGGTTAAAGAGAGGGCGGAGATAATACTTACGATTCCCACAACAGTCATCAATTCTAAAAGGGTCGTCCCTTTTTGAAAATTGCTCAGGGGCAACGAGTAAAAGAGTGTCATTAGCTTCATCCTTGAAGCACCATCTATCCATCAGTAATTAATAATGATAGATCACTTCTGAGGATTAGCTACAACCAGTCGTGGTAGCTCCTCTATAGAGAGTCGTACCGGATTGAGTCAAGGTTAATGAACGTTCTGAATCATTTCCAGTATTTGGGCAATAAGCGAAATCTCCATTTTGATTCAAGCCAACTCTTCCTGTGGCATCAAAGCTAATTGGACTATTGCCAGAATATGCCAGAGTATCGTTTGCTGGAACCGTCTCCATTTCTCTAAGTAGAGTATCGTTACCACCGAACTGGCCGTTGTTGTCATCATCTACAAAGATTGCAACGGTATTGCTCTGCCAATCGTTGGTACAGTTAGCGCCATTAAGCGGACAGACTACGACTGTCGCGTCTGTTGAGGTTGCCTTGGCTCTGGCAAACATGAGTTGTCGTTTTAACTCGAAGAGGTGGTTTTCGGCTCGGTCTCTAGCGAGCATATCTGTTGAGTTACTAAACGCTATCGATGCTACGATAGCAACAATAGCGACTGTTACCATCAGTTCCAATAAGGTAAAGCCTGCTTGCCGGTGAGTATTGTTGCTCATGGCTGTAATCCTTTTTGTGTATTTATATTAATTTTAACACTATTAACGCATTAGTCACCCCTTGGGTGTTTGCTTCAACACTCACAATTGACTAAAATCGGCGCATCTGTCATCGCGAATATAAAAAGTCATGAAAAAAATAGAAGCCATCATCAAGCCATTTAAGTTAGACGACGTCCGTGAAGCCCTTTCAGAAGTTGGTATCACCGGTATGACGGTCTGTGAGGTTAAGGGATTTGGTCGTCAAAAAGGCCATACTGAGCTTTATCGCGGTGCCGAGTACATGGTCGACTTTTTACCAAAAGTGAAGCTCGATATCGTGCTAGCCGATGAAGATGTCGAGCGTGCTATCGAAGTTATAGTGAAAACCGCACAAACCGGCAAAATAGGCGATGGTAAAATTTTCGTGACGGAAGTCGAGCGAGTGGTACGTATCCGTACGCAAGAGGAAGACGAAGAAGCGATTTAATAACTTATAAATATAAAAAACCGATGCCTTCACAGCATCGGTTTTTTTATGTGTGCGTTACTTAGCGTTCGCGTTTATTTGCCTCAAGGGTTTGTTGGGCATGTTCAGCCATATCTGGTAAGCCAAGTTTTTCGTAGCTTTTCACCATCATTTCTAACGCAGGCTCAAGGTAACTGCTTTGTGAGAAATGCTCAACAACGTACTTACCGCGATTTGCTGCGGCCAGGTAAGCTTCACGCTCGTAATAATACTGTGCCACTTTCAATTCGTTGCGAGCCATGCGGTTGAGTAGCCAAGCAAGACGACGCTTTGCCTCAGGTGCATATTTGCTGTCAGGGTAGTTGTTGACTAGAGTTGATAAGTCTTTATAGGCCACTCGAGTGCGTTTTGCGTCTCTATCGGCTCGATCTACACCAAAGTATTCTTGGAAGGCATTCTTATCGGCCTTAATATTGACCAAGCCACGCATGTAGTACATGTAGTCTAAGTCTTTGTGGTTCGGGTTTAAGCGAATAAAGCGGTCAATAGTGGCCAAAGCTTGCTCTGTATTGCCAGTTTGGTAATGCGCATAGACTAAGTCCATTTGCACTTGTTTAGAGAAAGGGCCAAACGGATAGCGAGAATCAATGGCGGTAAGTAGCTCGATTGCCCGGGCATATAAGCCTGAATCTAAGGTTTCGCGTGCATCTTCATACAAAGCTTGTGCGGATTTGTTGGGTACGCGCTCAATTTCTTGTTGTTCTGGCGCGGATGAGCATGCGCTAAGTAAGGAGGCCGTAAATACGACTGCAAGTGCCCGTTTACTTATTTTATTTATCATTAATTAGGTACCTTCGTTGTCTTCGGCTAGGCCAAGTAGGTAAAACCGAGTAAACTATGCGAATTATGCGATTCTAACCCAGTCGAGCAGAGCTTGCACTGGTAAATTAGGTAAAACTTGCTTATGGCAGAACAAATTTCCCTCAGTGCAGAGGTCCCCGTGGAACTAGGCGGTAAACGTCTAGACCAAATTTTGGCGCAATTGTTCCCGGACTATTCGCGCTCACGAATAAAAACGTGGATTCTCGATGACATGGTGCAGGTTGATGGCCTCACCTTAAACACCCCCAAAGAAAAGCTGTTGGGCGGTGAACACGTAGAGATCAACGCGCAAATTGAAGCGCCGCGAGAATATGAAGCACAAGATATTGCTTTAGATATCGTCTACGAAGATGACGATATTTTGGTGATCAATAAACCTGCGGGCTTAGTGGTCCATCCTGGTGCCGGCAACCCAGATGGCACAGTGTTAAACGCGTTATTGCATCATTGTCCAGAGATTGAAAATATCCCTCGGGCGGGTATCGTCCATCGTCTTGATAAAGACACCACAGGGTTGATGGTGGTTGCGAAAACCTTGCCAGCACAAACGCATTTGGTTGCGGCATTGCAAAAACGTGAAAATTTCACCCGTGAGTATGAAGCTATCTGTTATGGCACTATGACCGCAGGCGGTATGGTCGATGCGCCCATCGGTCGTCATGCCACTAAACGTACGCATATGGCCGTCAATGAATTTGGCAAGCCAGCGGTGACGCACTACCGTGTGGCGGAAAAGTTCCGCGCTCATACACGCTTACGGCTGCGCCTAGAGTCGGGTCGTACCCACCAAATCCGTGTGCATATGGCGCATATCAGTCACCCACTTGTTGGTGACCCCTTTTACGGCGGACGCCCACGTCCTCCTAAGTATGCCAGTGAAGAGTTTATGGCGATCTTACGAGGCTTCAAACGCCAGGCTTTGCATGCCATTAAGTTGCAGTTAGCACACCCGATCACCGGTGAGCAAATGCGTTGGCAGGCCCCAGTCCCTGAGGACATGGTGGCGCTGACCGAAGCGCTGCGCCAAGACACCGAAGCCAACGGCTACGATGACCTCTAAAACACCATTTTATACCCCAACCTGGGGCGCTGATGAGTCCCTGGTAGGGGTGCTGCAAAGCACCCGCCAAGGCGGGTATAGTCAGGGCGTGTATCGCAGCCTCAATGTGGGGCTGCATGTGGGCGACCAAGAGTCAGCTGTGCTCGCCAATCGCGCTGTGCTCAACAGCCAACTGCCGCGTCCTGCCTGTTATGTAAACCAAGTACATGGCACCCATGTTCATTGTGTTACTCAGTACAGTGAACAGCTTAGAATCGAAGCGGATGGCCTGTTCACACGCTTGCCAAAGCAGCCTTTGGCTATTATGACTGCTGATTGCTTGCCGCTTTTACTAGCCAGCCAAGATGGCGCTGAAGTGGCCGCTTTGCATTGTGGTTGGCGCTCCCTTGTCGGAGGTATCATCGAGCGGGCGTTACCCTTATTTAACACCCCCGCGAAAGATATTCATGCTTGGCTTGGGCCTGCTATAGGGCCCTCAGCCTTCGAGGTCGGGAATGAGGTTAAAAGCCAATTTTGCGCTCACAGCGGCGACTATCAGCAGGGCTTTACAGCACATGGCGACAAATTTCTTGCCAACTTGCCACTATTAGCCGAGCTTGCGCTTAATCGAGCTGGTGTGAGTAATGTCACCCAAGCTCATGCCTGCACTTATACCCTTGCCGATACCTACTTTTCTTATCGACGCGATGGCCAAACCGGTCGTATGGCCAGTGTGATCTGGCGCAAATAATCACCAAAATTTTAACCGTATAACTTGATCAAACGCGCGCTAGCACCCATTAAATAGGTAATTAAAGTTTTAGTGGAAACAAACAGATGCGTTTAGATAGATTTACCAGCAAATTTCAGCAAGCGCTCTCCGATGCTCAATCATTAGCACTCGGTCGCGATCATCAATTTATTGAACCCGTGCACCTAATGTACGCACTATTGCAGCAAACAGGCTCGAGTGTGCGTGCTCTTTTTGCGCAAGCAGGCGTCAGCGCCGATGAGCTCAACACCAAGCTTTCTCAAGAAATTGAGAAGTTGTTTAAAGTGGAGGGCGTCGGTGGCGACGTGCAGTTGTCCAATAACATGGTGTCATTGCTGAACTTATGCGACAAATATGCGCAAAAGCGTAAAGATAAATATATTTCCAGCGAGCTGTTCGTACTGGCTGCCTGTGAAGATAAGGGGCCTTTAGGAGAGATTTTTAAAGCTCTAAATATCACCACAGGTAAGGTAGAAAAAGCCATAGACGCACTACGCGGCGGGCAAAAAGTGGATGACCCCAACGCTGAAGATACTCGTCAGGCGCTTGAGAAATTCACCATCGATCTTACCGAGCGGGCCGAGCAAGGCAAGCTTGATCCCGTTATTGGTCGTGACGAGGAAATCCGTCGCACCGTGCAAGTGTTACAACGGCGCACTAAAAATAACCCGGTGTTAATTGGTGAACCGGGCGTTGGTAAAACGGCGATAGTTGAGGGCCTAGCACAGCGTATCGTAAACGGTGAGGTTCCTGAGGGCCTTAAGAATAAGCGCGTGTTATCGCTGGATTTGGGCGCCTTAGTGGCCGGAGCTAAATACCGTGGCGAATTTGAGGAGCGTCTTAAGTCGGTCCTCAACGAGCTGGCTAAAGAAGAGGGGCAAGTGATCCTCTTTATCGATGAAACTCATACTATGGTTGGTGCGGGTAAAACCGACGGCGCCATGGATGCCGGGAACATGCTGAAACCGGCGCTAGCACGAGGTGAATTGCATTGTGTTGGGGCGACAACCTTAGATGAGTATCGTCAATACATTGAAAAGGACGCGGCTCTAGAGCGTCGCTTCCAAAAGGTATTGGTAAATGAGCCGAGTGTTGAAGACACCATTGCTATTTTGCGTGGGTTAAAAGAGCGCTATGAGCTGCACCATTCTGTGGAAATCACCGATCCGGCGATCGTTGCAGCGGCGAATTTATCGCACCGTTATATTAGCGACCGGCAATTGCCCGATAAAGCCATCGACTTAATAGACGAGGCGGGCTCTTCCATTCGTTTACAAATTGACTCTAAGCCAGAGCAGTTGGACCGCCTTGAGCGGCGGATCATTCAGTTGAAACTTGAAGACAATGCCTTAGCTAAAGAAAAGGATGAGGCCAGCCAAAAGCGCCGTGAGGAAATGCAGGAGCTGATCCAAGAGCTGGAAAGTGAATATGCTGAGTTGGACGAAGTATGGAATGCGGAAAAGGCCTCGCTGCAAGGCACTCAAGTCATTAAAGCGGAGCTCGAGCAAGCGCGTTTGGACTTAGAGGTCGCACGTCGAGCTAGTGATCTACAGCGAATGTCAGAACTGCAGTACGGCCGAATTCCCGAGCTGGAGCGCAAATTAGACCTTGCCTCGCAAGTTGAAATGCAAGACATGAACTTGTTGCGCAATAAAGTTGGTGAAGACGAGATTGCCGAGATCCTCTCACGCTGGACCGGCATTCCAGTGGCGAAAATGCTTCAAGGCGAGCGTGAGAAGTTGCTGCAGATGGAAGACGAGCTGCACCAGCGCGTTATCGGCCAAGACGAAGCGGTCACCGCTGTTGCCAATGCCATCCGTCGCTCTCGCGCAGGATTAGCTGACCCCAATCGACCCATAGGCTCATTCTTATTCTTGGGCCCTACAGGGGTGGGTAAAACCGAGCTGACCAAAGCATTGGCGCAACTGATGTTTGACACCGAAGATGCCATGGTTCGTATCGATATGTCAGAGTTTATGGAGAAACATTCAGTGGCGCGTTTGGTCGGTGCGCCTCCGGGCTATGTTGGCTATGAAGAGGGCGGCTACCTCACCGAGGCTGTGCGCCGTCGTCCTTACTCGGTGGTACTGCTTGACGAAGTGGAGAAGGCGCATCCAGACGTATTCAATATCTTGCTACAGGTATTGGATGATGGTCGTCTCACTGACGGGCAAGGGCGCACCGTGGACTTTAAAAACACGGTGATCATTATGACTTCTAACTTGGGCTCGGATGTGATCCAAGAGCAAGCTGGGAATAATGATTACGCCACATTGAAAGACAAAGTGATGATGGTACTGGCGCAGCAATTTAGGCCAGAGTTTATAAACCGTATTGATGAAACCGTGGTATTCCATCCACTGGCCGGTGAGCACATCAAGCAGATTGCTGATATTCAGTTGGCGAAGTTGCACGAACGGCTCACTGAAAAAGGCTACCTATTGGAAATCACCGATGCGGCATTAGCTAAGCTGGCCGAGGGTGGGTTCGATCCGGTCTATGGTGCTCGACCTCTAAAACGGGCTATCCAGCAGGCCATTGAAAACCCACTGGCACAGAAACTGTTGGCGGGGGAGTTGGCTGATGGTAACTTGATTTCCATTGATGCTGACGAGCAAGGCTTTTTATTTAGCTGTAAATAAAGGTCAGTTATAACTCATACGAAAGGCGGCAATAATTTGTCGCCTTTTTTATTGTGTCCATGCAGTGGTAATGTCAATATAGGTTTAGGAGCAATCATTCAACAATAGTGTTAGCTATGGAACACGGATACCAAGCCATGGTCATTCATGCTTTTGGTGAGCCAGGGGTGCTAAAACCAGTGACCCTATCGCGGCCAAAGCCCGGTGAGCATGAGTTACTTATCAAGGTGCTGAGCACCGCTATTAACCCCATTGATGTAAAAACACGCGCTGGTATCGGCTTTGCGGCAGAGCAAAACAAACATCACCTGCCTATGAGCTTAGGCTATGATCTGTTTGGCGAGGTGGTCGCCTGTGGTGAGGCGGTAAAAACGCTTAAAAAGGGTGATAAGGTAATGGGTATGGTTGGCTTTGCCACCCAGCCAGGGACCTATGCACAGTATTGTTTGGCCCGTGAAAACGAACTCATTAAAGTCGATGCGGTGAATGAAGATGTGGTGCTATCCGGTCTGTGTTTGGCAGGGTTAACGGCCTTCCAAGCGCTCTCTGCGCTCGCCTGTCCAAAAAGTCAGCCCATTTACATTAATGGTGCTAATGGCACAGTCGGCTCGTTAGCTGTACAAATTGCCGCGCGAATGGGGTATCAGGTTGTTGCTATTAGCCGCAGTGAGCTGCCAAAAAGTGTCGCTTCTTGCGCTCAGCAAATGAGTTATGACCAGTTTGTGGCTGAGCAACGTAAGGGTTATTTGCTCGATGTTGTGGGCCTGGAGGTCGGGAAGCGTTGTTTACAAGGATTAAGTGCGCACAGTCGTGTAGTCACCATCCCGACATTGTCACAAAAAGAGATTGTTGCTGCGGCCAATGAGCAAGGAGTGACTGCATGCGCCGTGCTGGTGGTTAAAAACAATGCCCAGCTTAAACGTATTTATCAGTGGTATCGCCAAGGTCACTTAGAGCTGGATCACTGCACTATGCCGCTCTCGGCAGCGGGCATGGCGCATCAGCGTTTAGAGCAAAATAGCAGCAAAGAGAAAGTTATTTTACTGCCTTGGACTTGAGTATTTGGCAGCGCACCCCATAACAACAGAATTAAGCCGCTTGGCTAGAGGTAGTATTTTTTGACTTGTACACAATTAAATCAGCGTCTTAGCGAATTGTCGTCCGCTGAAAATCAAGCCGCAATTGTCGGCATTGTTCGGGGTATTGAGCGCGAGGCGCTGCGTACCAATCGCAGCGGCGGGTTATCGACTAAGCCCCACCCAGTGGCGATTGGTTGTGCCTTAACCAACTCGATGATCACCACCGATTTTTCTGAAGCTTTACTTGAATTCATTACCCCAATAAGCACCGATCCTGAGGAAACATTGGCTCAGTTGCGTGACCTACAAAAGTTCACTCTTGCGCAACTCGAAGATGAATTATTGTGGCCGGTGAGTATGCCGTGTTATATCCAAAGCCAAGATGAAATCCCGTTGGCGCAATTTGGCTCATCCAATGTCGGTCGTATGAAAACGCTATACCGAGAGGGGTTAAAAAACCGCTACGGCAGTATGATGCAGGCCATAGCCGGGGTGCATTTCAATATCTCTTACCCGCAAACGTTTTGGCAAACCTTGCAGGGTTTAGCTGGGCAAAGTGGTGACTTACAGTCTTTTATTTCCGACAATTACTTAGGTCTAATTCGTAACTTTAAACGCGAATTGTGGTTAATTAGCTATTTATTTGGCGCTTCACCGGCATTGTGCGGCTCCTTTTTAGAAGGGCAAGAAACCTCACTACCGTTTAAAAAGCTTGGTAAAGGTAGCCTATACCTTGAGCATGGCACAGCTCTGCGTTTGGGTGATTTGGGTTACACTAATAGCGCCCAATCGAGCTTGCGGGTAATGTATAACTCATTGGAGGAATATGTTGCTGGCTTAAAGAGCGCGATCAACTCACCTTCTGAGTTGTACCAGCATCTTAATGATTACCATGCACCAAAACCGCAGCAATTAAATAAAAATATTCTGCAAATTGAAAACGAGTTTTACTCGCCTATTCGCCCGAAACGCAATGCTCGCTCTGGCGAGAAGCCAACGCAGGCGTTATTGCGCGGCGGCATTGAATACATCGAAATTCGCGCTTTGGATGTGAACCCCTTTGCGGATACCGGCATCGATTTAACGCAAATTCGTTTCTTGGATGTGTTTTTGACCTACTGCTTATTAAAGGCATCGCCGCACATGGATTGGCAGGAGCAAGGTCAGACACAAGAGAACCTCGATCGGGTAGTCAATCAAGGTCGCGATCCGCAATTGCAGTTGCAACGCGGTGACGAGTCTGTCTCTTTGCAGCAATGGGCCGAGGATATTTTTACCGACCTTGCAAAAGTCGCTGACTATATGGACCAAGCGCATGGCAGTGATGATTATCAGCATACCATTGCTGAGCTACAGAGCTGGGTGAGCGATCCTAGTAAGACCATATCAGGGCGCTACCTACAACAGTTACTCAGTGATGATGTTGACAATGGTCAGTTTGCCTTGCAATTGGCACAACGTTACAGCGACGCTCATAGTCAGTGGCAGTACCAATGCTTTGACGACGCACATTTAGCTGAGCAAGCCGAACTGTCGGTTAAGGCACAACAGCAGGTGGAGCAAGAAGACACTGTGAGCTTTGAAGCCTTTTTAGATGAATACTTTGCGGTGGAAAAGGTAGAAGCATAAAAAAAGCGCGGCTAAGGTAGCCGCGCAAATTATTCTACAGGGATGAAACAATGCTAAACTGCTGCATTCATAAGTTCAGACTAAGGCTTGCGGATTAAGTTCAAAATAAATGAAAAAAAATTTATCGCTTATTTTTACCCTGTTTATACTTGCTGGATGTGCGACCGCGCCACCTAAGCAACCCGATGATATCTGCAAGATTTTTGAAGAGAAAGAAGATTGGTATTTTGATGCCAAGGACGCACAAGAGCGCTGGGGCTCACCTAAACATGTGTTAATGGCGATGATGTATCAAGAAAGCTCCTTTCGTCATGATGCTGCCCCGCCCATGGAATATTTCTTATGGATCATCCCCACAGGTCGTGCCAGTGACGCCTATGGTTACTCACAGGCAAAGACCATGACCTGGGAAGATTACACACGCGAAACCGATAACGGCGGCGCTGATCGTGACGATTTTGACGATGCAATCGATTTTATGGCGTGGTTTGTGTGGAAAACACATCAAATTAACGGTATTTCGAAGTGGGATGCGTATGCTCAATACCTTAACTATCACGAAGGGTGGGGCGGTTATAAACGCGGCACCTATCGCAGTAAGGCTTGGTTAATGCGCGCCGCGAATAAAGTGAAACGTCGTGCCAGCCGTTATGCGGTTCAGCTTAAGCGCTGCGAAGAGGAGTTAGATAAGAACTGGTTTGAGCGCTTATTCTTCTGATTGCTGCAACTTAGGAGCACCACTGAAGCGCTGGATATCTTCAAAGCCCTTCTCCCAGCGCGCTTTATCGGCGTAAAAAATATGTGCTGTGACATTGATATTAGGGTCATCGTCGAGCGAGCCTGCAGGAACAACGAGTAAGTCCCCTTGTTGTTGATACATGGGTAATGCCGAGCCACACCGACTACAAAAGCTTTTGCAGTGAGCGCTGTGTGGGATTTGGTAATGTCTTACCAACGGCTCACCTGATAACCAAGTGAGTGTAGCCGAGTTTGAGAACAAGTTTGCTCCGTGCGCCGAGCCACTGTCTTTGCGGCAGTGACTGCAGTGACATAAATAGAAATGACTGAACTCACCTTTTATTTCGAAGCGTACCTGTGCGCATAAGCAGCTGCCTTGCATAAGCCTTCTCCTTTGTTTTCATTACTACAAGTTTAGCCAGTGCCACTGTAGTTGCTCATTTATTGCTGCGCATAAATCCAGTCCAATCCTTGGATCAAGGTGCTCGGAAACGCTGTCGCGTGTTTAGCCCCTTCAATAATGCGAAACTTAATCGTCGTATTTTTTCCGCATTCAGCGGTCATTTTCTCTATTAGTTTTTGCGCCCCAGCCACCATATGCTGCTTTTCTCCATACTTTGGCTGTTCCAAGCTGCCCACTGATACATAGACCTTGGTTGGTAAACGAGGTTTCATCACAGATGAGTGTAAAATATCGTTATTGGCAAACCATACCGATGGGCTACCGATTATATAACTGCTGAACATATCAGGGTAATTGAACAGGATATAGGCGCCAAACAACCCCCCTAATGAGTGTCCCACAAAGGTGCGTTGTGAGGGGAGGGTTCGGTAGTTCTGCTCAATATAGGCGAAGACGCTCTCGCGGATAAACTTAGCATGACCATCAGCATGGCCAGTTTGAAACTTCCAGTTTGTGGCTTGCACCGGAGTGTAGTCTCTTATTCGACTAGATGGGCCTTTTGAGCCTCGGGAATAGGATATCCCCACAATGATAGCCTCTTTCATTGTGCCGCTGTTCATCGGAAAGCGTGTAGCACCTGAAGCAATCTGAAAGCTATACCAAGCATCCATCAGGTAAATGACGGGATACTTTTTATCTTTATTTATCGCATAAGAGCGAGGCAGCTTTATAAATACAGGGTATATCCGTTTGCTTGCAGGCTCTGTTAATTCGATAACTGCACTTCTTGGTATTTCAAAGGGCTCGTTTGCGAGCCCTGTAGCGCATGCAACCATAAGAATAAAATACAGTAAATAACTCAAGGTCGTCTCCTTAATAGACAATAATTTAACTGGCGCGCGCAGGCGCATCCTGTGCTTTGGCCGCTGTGAGGTGACGAATACGCTTGGCGATAGGTTGCTCGAAGTATCGGTATGACAAGTAGGCCACCATTATGCTTAGTGCTAAGGCGACAATGAGTTTGAGCTCAACAGTCAACGCTAACTTATTTACCTGCATAATAATGGGCATATGCAGCAGGTATAGCGAATAGGAGATTTTGCCGATGAAATCACCAAGGCGATTGGCGAGTACAATATTGTTATCAGGGACGAGAAATACGACGCAAAAGAATACCGTGCTCATAACTAGTAACACTTCATAGCTTAGCCACATTCGTCTTTCATCGCCGCTGGTTAGCGGAGTGAATTGTGGATACATAAGCGGTATTAACAGAAGAACCAGTACAAAGCGGTGTTTTCGCATGTAGTTAGGCACTTTTAGGGTTGGGTACAGTAAGCCCAAAATCACACCCACAAAAAAGAAAGGTAAGGTACGCAATATGCTAAAGAGGTTATAGGGTATTCCATAAATATCGCCATAAATCCTCGGAAAGTTGGTAAAGAACAGCACAATCATTACCGCCACAATAGCGAGATAAATATAGCCTGTTCTGTTTTTAGCCAGCATCCAAAAAGCAATAAAAACCACATAAAAGTGTATTTCAGGTGGAATAGTCCAAAGTACGCTCTCGCCGTGAACAAATAGCAAGTGGCCGAGTAAGGCGTTGACATCAGGTATGTTATATAGGCTGTCATTCCCGCTCTTAGCGAGTATGAACGAGGCAAACACCACAGCTAGGTACAAGGGCAGCACTCTTGCTGCTCGGGCCAATAAATAGCGCGTGAGGTTAGTGCGATTGAACTCTTTACCTAAATAAAGGTATGCCATCAAAAAGCCGCTTAGTAAAAAGAATAGCATCACCCCATAGGCACCGGAGCCGCCTCCTAGTGCGCCGTCAAACCAGAGGGTTATATCACTGAAATGTGTAAAGAAAACAATAAGTGCAGCGAGCCCTCGCAAGGCATTCAGCTTTCTAATTTCCAACCTAGACTCCTAATCTGAACATTATTTTTATTATTATTCGCCGTAGGGCGTGAAGAGTTAGCGCTGCAGTTGAAATTATTAACTAATAATATAGTATCTTGTTAGCTACCCAATACACCTAATATCCAGTCATGGTAATTTGACACCCTAACTTGATAAGCAGTGGTACCATACAATCCGGCTTTAAAAGTAGCTATATCGCCATGCCCTAATTGCCAACTTGATAAACCTACAAGAAAAGGGACACCGTCTCGAAAGATAACAGAAGCTCCTCCGCTATCTCCTGAACCATGCATACCTTCGAGTGGTAGTGCGCTTTCTGGTTCGTCAAATTTAAATGCTAACCAGTTACCTTCCGCTCTTTCAACAACATTTTGAAACCGGTTCATCACACGAAGTGATTTGGTATCTGGGTCTTCGCCAGTTAATCCGTTCCCAGTAGCTCCCCTACCATAGACTGTAATTGTTTTGCCTTTTTCACTATTACCAGAATAAATATTGATTGGTTCTACACCGCTAACAGTTGAAGCTAATTTGATTAACGCTATATCACTTCTAGATTTGAAAAAATTCATTAAGGGCGCTAAATCACCTTTAAGTAAATTTTTATTAGGTTGAGTGTAATCTGGGTGTATATGAACGCTTTCAATTTCATACTCTTTTGAACCAATTAATAGATCCTTGCCAACATAATCATAAAAAATAGTGTGTGCTACAGTTACAACCCATTGTGAATTAATTAATACACCATGTCCTTCATGGGGCATATCAACTAGGTATTCAGGCATTTTATCAATGACATAATTTTCAGGGGGAACATCATGTCTTTTTACTACAGCATTACTGCAGGTAGAAAAGAAAATAATGGATAAGATAAATAAGACTTTCATAATACGTCCATGTTTATTGTTGTATAGCTAACGCGGAGCCCATCGGTGCACTTTAGAGCGTACGAGTGACGTGAATTGTTATAAATTGTCCCGGACAAACTGTCAACACTTCCAAAATACCTGCGTTGTTCACTAGCACTGCTAGTCGTCCTATTTTGCTATTTTGTCGACGGCATTAAACAGTTTTGCGACATATGTTCCTGCGATACGTCGGCTTGCACGGCTATACACTCGCTCCCTTTTTGTACTACTTCTTGTTTTAAAATATCTGACTCTCTGTGGTTAAGAACAATTGGGAAGCCTTCATCAACCAAACGCACCGCTGCTTTAGCTCCAACTCCCTGACTACTGCCGATGATAAGCGCAACTTTTCTCTTACCCACAACTCCATTTTGATGCATTGTCGACAATGCGCAATAATTTTGGCATTTTGGTAGACTTTACATGCCAAAAATATGTTATTTTGTCGACGATTTTTGCTGGTATGAGGGATGGGTTTGGATTTTTACAACATTGCCGGGACGGTAAACACTGCATTCATATTCGTTAGTTTATATGGTGTATTCTCGCAATTGAGAACAATTTGGAGAAGAAAAGCGAGTAGTGACAATAGCGTACGTCCTACTGAGCTTTTGTCTTTGAACCAATTTACAGTAAGTTACTTGGCCTATTTATCTTTTTTTGTTTACGGTTACTCAATATCGCCATTTAACCACTATATTGTCTGGCCCAGACTGATAGCGTCTATATTGGTGCTACAAATAATCATGGAAATCTTATTGGATAGAAAGTCAGTAAAACCTGCAATAAGCTTTGCAGCCGCTGCTATTAGCCTCATTCTAGCATTTGTCGGCCTCTTCTTTGGTGAGACTATCTCTGACGAGGGAAAATTGATTTCTACCTCTATCATACTCGTTGTTTCATTTTTACTTGCTCAAGGCTACTTTCATCAGATAAGGCTCATCTATAGCTCTGGACACACTGGTGCGGTCGACCTTAAAATGAGCCAATTCATATTTATGATGGATATCTCTACGATTATATTTGCTTTAAGTATGGGATTAGTAGATGGCTGGCCGCTGTTGATGTTGGCTGTTACAAGCGGTGTCACAAAGCTGATTATAATGTATCTGTTTAGATGGGTTGATAAGAGTCCGCTTGCTGCAAAGCGCAGGAATGCTGAGCTACCCCAAAGTAGCTGATATAAATTGATTTATGCATATCAGGGGCAATGTAGCTAACTCAAAGTTTCGAATTAGCTGAGTAACAAGAAGTCCGCTTGACGAGCGGAGCTGCCCATCAGCAATGGCTGACGGGCATTAATAGACAAATACCGGAAGTTCAGCTCCAGTTATTTTAACTACCGTTTCATGCCTTAAGCCGCCATCTGTTGACAGTCGCCCAATAGCAGCCAAGCGATAAAACTAGCCATTTCCTTGTTTAGTTTTGGCTAATTATTTTGGAAAAAATAAAAATTAGATTATTTAAACTTTTTCATACATACATGCGACCAACGTTGCATAAAAAATAAAAAATCTCATTGAATGATACTAATTCAGGGAAAGGTCAAGATGAAGCTAATAAATAATTTGATTAACAAGGAAAATACGTTGAAGCATTTGCTTCTAAGATTCATTACCAGCATCGCTCTAGCTGTTTCGTATTCAACCTCGGCGTCCGACACTTTACAGTGTGTTTCAGATAGCTATATCTTTCCAGATAAGAAGGTAAGTAGCCTTCCGAATCCAGCAAAAACAGGTAAATACAAATACGATGTGATGACTTATGGAGAAAAACCCTATTTATTTTCTATCGATAAGCCGGATCTAGTCGCACCTGACGTCACTCTACCAAACTTTCTTGCTGACCACTCCAAAAGCCAAGGCTATAAATATGATGCCTACCATAGATTTGATAGCAAAAATTTACCTTTAGAAGCGAAAGTTTGGCTGCCACAAACTTCTGAAAAGCGGCCTGTCATTTTCTTGGTTCATGGTAACTCAGATCCCGGTTTTGATTATTTAGGAGAGATGTTTTCCAGTCGCGGTTTTTTTGTTGTTCAGGTCGATCAGACTTATTTAAATGGTTTATGGGGAGAAAACGGTGCTCGCGGGTGGATTCTTTTAGAGCATCTAAAGCTACTTAGCGTGTGGAATAACCAACATGATCACAGATTTTATAACAAGCTGGATTTAGAAAATGTTGCTCTCATTGGCATGTCTAGAGGCGGAGAAGCCGTCGCCTTAGCTTCGACATTTAACAGTTTAAAAACGATACCGAACAGTGAAAAACCTACAGAGTTTGGGTTTGGAATTAAATCGGTAGTGGCATTAGCGCCCATGGACGGACAATACCAACACGCACACGGCAAAAACATTCTTAAGAATACTAACTATCTTGTTTTACAGGGCGGGCATGACGCCGATGTTTACCAGTTCTTAGGGAGTCAACAGTGGCAGAGGGTTGAATATGATGACGGCAAAAATTACGTGAATCATTCAATCTACATCCACAAAGCAAACCACATAAATTTCAATCAAGATATGTCTGATGACTTTCATTGGGGAGGCAGTAAGAATTTTTATAAAAAGCTCTTGACAGCTAAACAGCAAGAGCAACTAACCAAGCTATTTGTGTCAGCGTTCATTGAACTTACTTTATCTGGAAAGAAAGAATATCAGGATATATTGAGGCACCCGCCAAATTCAGAGTTTGGCTTACCCGATGATATCTATGTATCTCGGTTCAGCACTTCAACATTCTGGTCTATTGAAAACTTTGAAAGCGTTAAGACAGAAAACAAGAACTTTAAGATTAGGGTTAACAGCCAAAATGAGCCAGTGTCATTCTCGATTGGAAAGGAACGATTAAGAGGCGGGGTGGATACACCAAACAAGGTACTGAAACTGAAACTCGAAGAACAAGTTGCAACGACGCTACAACTCGCATTACCAACCTTTCATGTTATCGCTGAAGATAAACAGAGTCTAACTGTCTCTATCGCGATAGAGACATCCGAAGAGCATGAAGCATGCAGACCCTATAACTTAGCTTCTGACATTAAGATAGAGTTTCTGAATAAGAATGGTGTTGTGATAAGTAAAAAGACGAAATCTACAGCCAGTATTTCTCCGTTGCTAGTATCTGACTACTCAGAGTTAGAAAATGAAGATGTAAAATTTGCACCTTCGGAACCAACTTTGCAAACAGTGGTTTTTCCGATTGAATTTTTATCTGAAGTTAAACAAGAAGATAGCTTGGTCCTTAATATAACATTCACTCCAAGACATGATGTCTCAGTTATTTTGGATGACATTGGCATTATTCATTAATGCGTGTTAATGCCTAAAAAGCCTAGCTCTTGTCGTGCTAGTTTGAAAAAGGGCAAAAATAAGTCAGCGCCAACGACCGGTTTACGCACGCAAGAGAATGTCAGAATTGATACCACTTTGTTATCAGAACTGTCAGAACAAATGACAACCAATCCAGATTAAACTCTTTACTTAAATAAAGGTATGCCATCAAAAAGCCGCTTAGTAAAAAGAATAGCATCACCCCATAGGCACCGGAGCCGCCTCCTAGTGCGCCATCAAACCAGAGGGTTATATCACTGAAATGTGTAAAGAAAACAATAAGTGCAGCGAGCCCTCGCAAGGCATTCAGCTTTCTAATTTCCAACCTAGACTCCTAATCTGAACATTATTTTTATTATAAATCGCCGTAGGGCGTGAAGAGTTAGCGCTGCAGTTGAAATTATTAACTAACATTATTGCAGCGAGTTATTGCTCATCCTTTGTAAATTTCTGAATAACTTCCTTAGCGGAGGGGAGGTCTTGATACTCATTCCCTGTTTTCCTTTACCCGGAGAGTTTCTTTGAAACGCCCCTGAAGTAGGCTTGTAGTGACTGCTTCTGTGTAAAAGCCTCTACCAACTGTGGTTCGCGATTACAGATAGGAGGAAGCTTCCCCAGTGGTAAAGCCAAGATAGTTAGAATAAAAGCCCGCTATAAAAACAACAACAGTAAATAAACCACCACACGTGCTAATCAATACCTAGGAACTTATAATACTTCTTTATTCTGTGCAGCTTGCTGAAAATAGGTCTTATTTGGTCCGGTAATTAAAGATCCCACACTTCCAGGGTCATTCCATTTTGGTTCTGTAACCATTCGATCATTGCTTTGCGACCCGGCTGATTGCATTTTTTATAGCCACCGGGTTTGCAAATAAAGACAAGGTTTCTAATTTTATTACCTAAGCTTCTGGCCATAAGAGCCTTAAGAATATCTTTTTCAAATTCAGTGTTTGGGTTTTTTATCCCCAATGCAATTTCCACAACCGTCTGTTCTTCGGGAAAATAAAAGTCCACCGCCATCGAGTTGTCGCCACAAATTTTTTGTTCGCTATAACCCTCGCCAAAGGCCTGTTCCGCGCGGCTGCGAACTAAATCAATGAATTGATTTGTTGAAAGGTTCCCGGCTCCAGGTCCTTTTGTATCAAAAAAACCATCCGTTTCATGCGCAATGCTTGAGGCAATTGCATAAAGCTCTTTACTGAGTTTCAAACCGTATCCTTAAGGTATGGGTAATATCGAGGTGCAACTAACAAACGCATTTGTCGCTCCTAGCTAAAGACACCTCAAAGCTTGAGCAGTGCATATTATTTATCCATAAAGTCATGAAGTTAGCAAAGGCAAAGGATAATGTCTAAGTATATGTTGGGCGCTGAAAGCGAGCATGACTCTATATGGGGCATTTCTCGGGCTTATTCTTTAGCGACCACAAATGCAGTCAGATTAAAAACCGATTTGGTTTGTGGGTCTTTTTATCGCTTTGCGGACTTTTAGGTTGGTTGAACATGGACAGAGGCTGCTACCAGGAAAGGTAGCAGCCCTAAAAGGACGGCTAGTCTTTAGACTTCTTGCGACGCTGCTGTGGGAGCACACGTACCAGCTTAATCATGTTTTCTTTTACTTCCATGACCTCAATCGGGTAGCCCTCAATTTTAAGCCCTAAATTGGCGTCGGGAATATCTTCTAAATATTCGACAATCAGGCCGCTGAGAGTTTTTGGCCCATCTTGGGGAAGGTGCCAACCCATTTCTTTATTGAGATCACGAATATTAGCACCACCATCAACTAGCACTGAGCCATCGTCCTGCTCACTGACTTCCTCGCTTGGTGGTCGGGTTTGTGTGGTGGTGAAGTCGCCAACCACTTCTTCGAGAATATCCTCAAGTGTGACTAGACCTTGAATATCACCATATTCGTCAACGACTAAGCCAATACGCTCTTTAACCTGCTGAAACTTGTGTAACTGGGTATTTAAAGAGGTGCCTTCGGGAATAAAGTAAATCTCCCTTACTGCGCGAAGCAGCGACGACTTATTAAACTGCTCTTTGGTGAGTAGACGAAGTGCGTCTCGAGCATGAATAAAGCCCACTGCATCATCGATTTGGTCACGATATAAAAGCACCCGGGTGTGCTGCAAGTTAGTGAGCTGCTTACTGATCACCTTCCAGTCATCATTAACATCAATGGCGTTAATTTCATTACGCGGGATCATAATGTCCTCCACGGTGACCTGCTCAAGGTCTAAAATCGACGTCAGCATGCTTTTGTGCTTGGCTGGCAACATGGCCCCGGCTTCACTTACCACGGTTTTCAGCTCTTCTTTAGAAAGGCTGTGCTCTTCCATTTGCTCTGGGCTAAAGCCAAGCAGACGCAACAAACCGTTAGTGATCCAGTTTAGGGCAATCACAAAAGGCAAAGTTAAGCGCAGCAAATTTTTAAGAATCAGCGAGCTTGGAAAGGCGATTTTCTCTGGGTACAAGGCGGCAATGGTTTTCGGAGTAACCTCTGCAAAGACCAATAAAATAAAGGTCAACCCAAAAGTGGCCACCGCTAAGCCGACAACATCGCCAAACAGGCGAATACCAATAATCGTGGCCACTGAAGAGGCCGCGATATTAACAAGGTTATTGCCAATAAGGATCAAGCCGATAAGGCGATCAGGGCGCTTTAGTAGGCTGCTGACTCGCGTGGCTCCGGCGTGTTTTTGTTTTTCTAGGTGGCGTAGTCGAAATTTATTTATCGACAACATCCCAGTTTCGGAGCTAGAGAAGTATGCGGAGAGTACGATCAGTATTGCTAGAATGATAAACAACGTACTCGTCGATATGTCGTCCAAAGAAGGATCCTTCTATTAAAAATCAAGGTATATTAAGCGGCACTCGCCGCGCGTAGTCAAGTGAACTTGCCCTGAAGATAAAGTAATTGCTTAAAAACGCTGCAATATTACTTCTTGGACAAAGCGACTGCCAAAATAGGCAAGAGTGAGTAGGCCGGCACCGACCATAATGGTGATCACAGAGGATTTGCCGCGCCAACCTCGCAGCTTGCGGCCAATAACAACGGCTAAAAACACCCCCCAGGCGATAATGGAAAGCACCGTTTTATGCGCGTTTTCAATAGCCAGCATGGAATCTAGGAATACAAACCCAGAGAGCAGGGCGAGGCTCAACAAAGCTGTGCCAACAAACACTAATTGGTAAAGTTGACGTTCGACCACCATCAGCGGTGGCAGGTGGCTGTATACAATGGCTAGGTCTTTGCGTTTAAGGCGTTTGTCGATGAAATAAAACTGCACCGCATACAAGGTAGCAATCACCAGCACGCAATAAGCCAGCAGTGAAATAGAGATATGTGTCACTAACCCAATTTCCAGGCGAATACTTTGCACGATGATATCGTGCGGCATGAATAGGCTAGCGAATAATAAAATAGTGGCAAACCCATACACCACAGGTAGCAATAAGGTGGCAGGAAAGCGCAGTGACACGGCGGTCACTGATAATACGATAACCCAGCAGGTCAGCAGCGATACATTAATAAAAGACAGGTCTTGGCCTTGGGTGGTGAATACCGCATTTACGAGCAACACCATGTGCGTCAAAATCGCAAGCGTACTGAGGATCACCGTGGTTTTTTGCGATGGGCCTTTGGCATCAAACAAGCGAGACAATACGTGCGCGGTAGCAGCACCGTAAAAAGCACAACTCAACAGTGTCAAAATTGTAATCAGCATGATGACCTTTTTTGCTCGTAGTTATTATTCCATCAAGAAGCCATTGTATTTAAAGCGAACACGCTTGCCTAGATCTAATTGCCTTTGCTTTGCACTTGGTGCTGGGATTTGCCCCCCGCTTTCAGTTATAATCGGCGAAAATGTAAGTAGCAACGGAATCGTTAGCGATGTTTGAAAATCTGCAGGAACGATTAGGGAAGACCCTAAAAACCATCAGTGGCCGTGGCCGCCTCACTGAAGACAATATTAAAGAGACGCTGCGTGAAGTGCGTATGGCTTTGCTTGAAGCTGACGTCGCTTTGCCCGTTGTTCGTGATTTCGTCAAGCAAGTCAAAGAGCGTGCCGTTGGCACAGAGGTGACTAAAAGCCTGACTCCTGGCCAAGTGTTTGTCAAAATAGTCCGTGAAGAGCTTGAAAAAGCCATGGGCGAGGCTAACGAGGAACTTAACCTCAATGCCCAGCCGCCCGCAGTCATTATGATGGCTGGCTTACAAGGGGCGGGTAAAACCACCAGTGTTGGCAAGTTGGCGAAGTTCCTAAAAGAGCGCAAGAAAAAGTCGGTATTGGTGGTGAGTGCCGATATTTACCGGCCAGCGGCAATTAAACAGCTTGAAACTCTAGCATCTGAAGTAGATGTCGAGTTTTTCCCTAGCGACACCTCGCAAGACCCAGTTGATATCGCCAATGGCGCCATTGCTCACGCCAAGAAAAAGTTTATTGATGTGGTGTTAGTGGATACCGCCGGTCGTCTTCACGTTGACGAAAACATGATGAGCGAGATTAAAGCACTGCACAGTGCTATTAACCCAATTGAAACGCTGTTCGTGGTTGACTCCATGACTGGTCAAGATGCGGCGAATACCGCGAAAGCTTTTGATGAAGCACTGCCACTTAGTGGCGTGATCTTAACTAAGACCGATGGTGATGCCCGTGGTGGTGCCGCGCTATCGATTCGCCATATTACCGGTAAACCCATTAAGTTTATCGGTGTTGGTGAGCGTAGCGATGCTCTAGAGCCGTTCCACCCCGACCGTGTTGCGTCGCGTATTCTCGGTATGGGCGACGTTTTGTCTCTTATCGAAGAAGTGGAAATGAAGGTCGATAAAGACAAAGCTGCAAAAGTGGCGGATAAGGTCTTTAAAGGCAGCGGCTTTACATTAGAGGACTTTGCTGACCAACTGCGACAAATGAAAAACATGGGTGGCATGATGTCCATGCTTGATAAGTTGCCAGGCATGAGTAACTTACCTGAAGGAGTAAAAGGGCAAGTTAACGACAAAACATTTGTGCAAATGGAAGCCATTATCAACTCCATGACACCGAAAGAGCGCGCGCGTCCGGAAATTATTAAAGGCTCACGCAAAAAGCGTATTGCTGCGGGCTCTGGCACACAAGTGCAAGACATCAACAAGCTGTTGAAGCAATTTACACAGATGCAGAAAATGATGAAAAAGATGAAAGGCAAAGGCGGCATGATGAAAATGATGCGCGGCATGAAAGGGATGATGCCACCAGGAATGATGGGTGGCCCCGGCGGCCCTAAGTTCTGAGCCAATGCGTTATATAAAAAAAGCGTGACAACCGTCGCGCTTTTTTTTGCGTTGCAAAGCGCGTTAAGCGGTGAAATAGTAGGTTCTATATCAATGTAACAAGCGAGGTTGATGTGAGAGCGCTAGTTATTACCATGCTCTTTTGGGTATTGGTCGGCTGTACTAGCACGGATTGGCGTACTGCCAGTCGTGAAAGTGCAGGCATTGCCCAGCCGGTAAGTGAGCCTGGGGCGGTGATTGAGTTTTATGCCGCTGATGCATTCAGCTGGCGTGGTTGGTTTGCCGTGCATACTTGGCTTGCAATAAAAGAGCAGGGGGCACAGCAGTATACAGTGTATGAAGTGGTTGGCTGGGGCGTGGACCAAGGTCGACCGGCTTTGCGCAGCTATAAAACATCCACACCTGATCGTTACTGGTACGGTGCTAAACCGGATAAATTTCATATGGTCAGCGGCGCCAAAGCAGCGGAGCTTATTCCCAAAATCCAAGCGGCTGCGCAGCAGTATCCATGGGTAAACGAATACACGCTCTTTCCAGGGCCGAACAGCAATACCTTTCCCGCATGGATAGGCAGGCAAGTTCCCGAGCTTGAACTGGCGATGCCTTTTAGTGCTATTGGCAGTGGTTATGGCGATTAGCTTACGTCGTTTTGCCCGAGGCGATGAGCACGCGTTAGTGTCTTTGCTCAATAATGCCCAGGTACAACGTTTCTTATCGCCCAAAATCCCTTATCCTTACACTGAGGCGGATGCCAGTTGGTGGGTTCGAGAGGGCGCTCAAAGCGAGCACATCTATGCCATAGAGCACGATAATGAGTTGATTGGCTGTATCAGTGCCACAGTGGGGCAGTTCGAGTACGCTAAATCAGCTGAGGTAGGTTATTGGCTGGGTCAGCCTTATTGGCACCAAGGCTTTGCGAGTGAAGCGCTGCAACAGCTATTAAGCAAGCTCGCTCATGGAACTGATTTACTGCGCCTGCATGCAGTCGTATTTGCAGGGAATAAAGGTTCTCAGGCGCTGTTAACGCGCTGTGGCTTTGTCCTCGAAGGACGACTAAGGCAAGCGATAGTGAAGCAGGGCCAGCGTTTTGATGGCCTTATTTATGGGCTATTACTTGACGACATACGCTGAACAAACCGGCCTTTAGCGACAGCTCAAAAGCCAAGATCATCATTTAACCCACACAAACCACGTATTTAATGCAGTTCTTACTTGCATTGTGGCAAAAAATTCGTACAATTCCCGAGCTTCCCTGTATGGGGAAGTTTCACTTATTAATGAAAACAGTCAATCTATTTAGAGGACGGTATGGTAACTATTCGTTTGCAACGTGGTGGCGCTAAGAAGCGTCCTTTCTATCAAATTGTGGTTGCGGATAGCCGTTTCTCGCGTGACGGTCGTTTCATCGAGAAAGTAGGTTTCTTTAACCCTATTGCTGCTGGTCAGGAAGAAAAACTTCGTCTAGACCTTGCCCGTGTTGATCACTGGGTAGGCCAAGGCGCGTCTCTTTCAGATCGCGTAGCAAAGCTAGTTAAAGACGCTCGTAAAGCGGCTTAATAGGCGTAAGTGTAACCATGAGTCAACAAGAGCAAGCCTCAACAATCGTCGTTGGCAAACTCGGAGCCCCGTATGGGATCAAGGGTTGGCTTAAGGTGCATTCATTTACTGATGATCCCCAAGGGATCTTCGATTTCAGCCCATGGTTGATAGGGCAACAAGGTAAATGGCAAACCTTTGAAGTGAGTGACTGGCGTCGCCACAACAAAGGCTTTATCGCCAAGTTTGCGCAAATTAATGACCGTGACCAAGCAATGGCTATGACCAATGCGGAAATCTCGGTTGAAGTGGCGCAATTACCAGAGCTTCCCGAAGGGGAGTTTTATTGGCGAGATCTCATCGGCATGGCCGTGGTAACCACAAAAGGTTATGACTTAGGTCAAGTTGATGACTTGATGGAGACAGGCTCGAATGATGTGCTGGTTGTGAAAGCAAACAGTAAAGATGCATTCGGCAAAGGCGAGCGTTTAATCCCATTTTTGACCGATTCGGTCATTATCAATGTGGACCATGACGAGCGTCAGATTACTGTGGACTGGGACCCAGGCTTTTAATGGCACAAACACCGTTTTGGATGGGGGTAATAAGCCTCTTTCCAGAGATGTTTTCGGCAATTACTGAGCAGGGCGTAACAGGCCGCGCAGTGAAACGTGGTTTAATCGACTTTCACTGCTGGAACCCGCGCGATTATGCAACGGATAAGCATCGTACCGTGGACGACCGCCCTTATGGTGGAGGTCCAGGCATGTTGATGATGGTTGAACCATTGAAGCAGGCCATACTCGATGCGAAAGCTGCGGCAGGCGAAGGTGCTAAGGTAATTTACATGTCCCCACAAGGGCGAAAACTAGATCAGCAAGGCGCACAAGAGCTTGCTCAGTGCGATAAACTGATTTTAGTAGCTGGTCGTTATGAAGGTATAGATGAACGGCTCATCGAATCCTATATCGATGAAGAATGGTCGATTGGGGATTTTATCCTCAGCGGCGGTGAACTACCGGCCATGACATTAATTGACGCTGTTGCGCGATTAGTGCCAGGGGTGTTAGGTCATAACCAATCGGCTGAGCAAGATTCATTTTCGGATGGCTTGCTCGATTGTCCGCACTATACCCGGCCAGAGATATTGGATGGCAAAGCGGTTCCACCGATTCTACTCAGTGGTAACCACCAAGCAATCGCAAAATGGCGGCAAAAGCAGTCATTAGGGAGAACTTGGCAAAGACGTCCAGACTTGTTGCAAAACCTAGCTCTGACTGAGGAGCAAGCACGGTTACTTGCTGAATATCAGCAAGAAAACTCATAGCTTGTGGCTAGAAGACAGTTACACCTAGGAAAGTGAGAAATAAAATGGCAAAAGTAAACCAAAATATTATTAAAGAGCTTGAAGCTGAACAGCTTAAGCAAGACGTACCAAGCTTCGGCGCTGGTGACACAGTTGTTGTACAGGTACGTGTAAAAGAGGGTAACAAAGAGCGTCTACAGGCCTTTGAAGGTGTTGTAATCGCTAAGCGTAACCGTGGCCTACACTCTGCATTCACCGTGCGTAAAATTTCAAGCGGTGAAGGCGTTGAGCGTGTATTCCAAACGCACAGCCCACTTGTAGATAGCATCACAGTTAAGCGTCGCGGTGCAGTACGTCGCGCGAAACTTTACTACTTGCGTGAGCGTTCTGGTAAGTCTGCACGTATTAAAGAAAAACTTAATTAATACGCGCGTTTTACTAAGACGTGATAAAGCGGGCCAGCTAGTAATAGCTGGCCCGCTTTGGTTTGTACAGACAGCGCCTAATGCTCCCTCTCACTGCAGGTGACTCCTCGCATATTATTCAACACCTTGTTACCTCTTGCCCCTTTTCCAGACTTACTAATATTGCTACTATTGATGTATTAATTAGTTTACCACGTGTAATTTTAAGTTTACATTATGACCCCAAAGCAGCAGCTAGCCCAACTTCGCCATCAAATCGATGCCTGTGATACCGAACTCGTTCGCCTCCTTGCCAAGCGTAACCAAATCACCGAGCAGGTAGGCAAAATAAAGCAACAAAGAGGCGCTCCTTTGCATGCCCCCGAACGCGAGGCGGCGTTGATCGCGGCGCGGCGTAAAGAGGCTGAAGAAGCGGCGGTTAACCCTGACTTGGTCGAAGATATTTTGCGGCGCATGATGCGGGAGGCCTATCAAAACCAACAAAGTGAGTTGGCTTGTGTTTGTAAGTCGCTCAATCCGGTGGCGATTGTCGGTGGCCGTGGAGCGATGGGGCAACTATTTGCTAAGCAGCTTACCCGTAGTGGTGTTGAGGTGCGTATTATTGACCGCCAAGAACAGCAAAGTGGCGAAGCTGCAAAGTTACTCAAAGGCGCTAAATGTGTGCTTATTAGTGTACCTATCAACGCCGTGGAGGAGATTGTCGCCAACCTTCCTGCTTTGGACGACGATGCCTTGCTAGTTGATATTACGTCTGTGAAAGAAAAGCCCTTAGCGGCGCTGACCAACAAACACAGCGGTCCGGTATTGGGCTTGCACCCGATGTTTGGACCAGATATTAGCCATTGGGTTAAACAAACGGTGGTGGTGTGTAAAGACGTAGAGAGTGAAGCGGGTGAGGCGTTGTTGGCTCAGCTTAAAGTGTGGGGGTGTCAACTTGTCACTATGAGCGCACGTAAACACGACGAAGCCATGCAAATAATCCAGGTTATGCGTCACTTAACCACCTTCGTATATGGCCAGTTTCTAGCTAAACAAGAACATAGCTTAGCAGAGATTCGCGATTGCTCGTCCCCTATCTATCAGCTGGAATTAATGATGGTGGGCCGTTTGTTTGCACAAAGCCCGGAGCTGTATAGCGACATCATGCTTGCGCAGTTTGAGCGCGTAGAGCCGCTCTTGGAGGCGTATAAAAATACCTATGAACATACTTTAAGCATGCTGCGTGATAAAGACAAAGAGGCGTTAATGACTGCATTCTCTGATGCAAAAGTGTTCTTTAGTGATGCCAGCGATCAGTTCTTAAGCCAAAGCCGAGCTTTGTTAAATAAAGCCAATGATGCCAAGGTGTTAGGTTAGTATTTGCTTTATCAAAGATGTGTTCCGTGTGTAGAAAGGCATTGATGGCGCCTTTCTACACAGAGAGGATTACATTTTTGGCGTAACCGCTTTAAGCGACTCACTTTGGTAGCAGCCTAAAACGCGAATAAACTCAGTGAAGGGTTTAAGCTCTTCTAAGGCTTGATTAACATTAGGGTCGTCGATGTTCGCTTCTAAGTCGACATAAAACACTTCTTCCCAAGGGTTGCCTGGCACCGGGCGAGATTCTAGTTTCACTAAGTTAATCTCACGCTGTTTGAAAATCATCAGAGCATCAGCTAAGGCGCCCACTTGCTGCGAGGTTGACATAATTAGCGACGTTTTTGTGGGGATTTGCATTGATACCTGAAGCGGTTTGCGGGCAACCACAATGAAGCGGCTGTGGTTTTCACTTTGATTAGCAATCGCCGTTTGCAGCACCTCTAACCCTAAATGCTTGCCGGCCTGCGCCGAGCCAATTGCCGCGCTGTGCTCACACTCAAGCGCTGCCTTCATTGCACTGGTGGTGGAGTCGCAATGCTCGAGCTGAATCTGATCTAACCCTTGAATAAACCGGCTGCACTGAGCGAATGGCTGAGGGTGACCAAAGAGCTTATTGATATCGGCCAGCTCAGTCCCTGGTTTGGCTAATACACAGTGCTCAACGCTGTGGGTTACTTCACCGACAATCGACACTTGGGCATGTTGTAAGAGATCAAACACCTCATTAATACTGCCAGAGCTGGTATTTTCAATAGGCAGTACGCCAAAGTCTGCTTGGCCTTTTTCCACTGCGCCGGTGATTTCATCAAATTGTGAACAACCAAGTTCCACGAGCTTGCCTGGGCGGCGGCTGAAATACTTATGTACGGCCAGTTGCGAGTACGAGCCTTGCCCTCCTAAGTAAGTGACTCGGTTGGTCGTCCCTAAGGCTTCGGGGTTGAGGTTTTGTTGCAACATGGCCTGTTGGTGCAACACCGAGTCCTCTAAAATACGCTGGAACACATTGTTGATATAATAAGCGTCTAACCCTAAGGATTTGCCATAACTTATCAAGTTCTCCAGCAGTGCCTGTTCCCGGGCTTCATCACGTATGGGTTTATTGTTGTTAATTTTATACTCCACAACGGAGTGTGCGATACGGCGGCGTTTAGCCAGCAAAATCAAAAGCTCGGAGTCTATTTCGTTAATATCCCGGCGCAATGCATGCAGCGTTTCGTTAGTCATTATTAGGTTTCCTCATTCCCAAAACGAAAAAAGCCTCCCGGTGGGGAGGCTTTAGCATAAGGTGAATCTCACGTACTCGCTATCGGCCTCCCTAACAAGGGCGGAAGATAAAAAAGCGAAAAAATACGAAAGAGATACTGTTCATATTTTCAATCTACTGGTTCCACTCTATGCAAGTCAACAGCTAAATCGGGCTAATTTGATATTTCTCAATTTAATGTCTTAGCGCCGGTAAACTAGGTGAGTAGAAAACGTTATTGTGTTACAAATACTATGCGAACTAGCAACGCGGTGTTATAGCTCATACCTTTGTATGGGCTGCAATACCGTGCAATCAATTATTCCACGAAAAAGGTTTATATAAGTGCCTGAGGCCTGTTATATTTGCTAGCTGGCTAAAAGTACATTAATCCAGAGACTTAAAAAGGATAGGCAGTGGTCTACAGGCGTCCGCCATCTCGGTTTGGCATTCATTCCCTCAGCATCAAGCTCTCGGCATTGATCTCTGCTATTTGTTTGATTGCCGGTATTTTTGCGGCGGTGCTGATGCTCAAGTCAGAGCAAAAGCAGTTGATGTTTGAAGAGCATGAACAGTTAAACCAATATAGTGCACGTTTTATCGGTCAGTTTGGCCGTTTTATTGATACCAAAACCAACATTGCTGAGCAGGCCAACGAGGTCGTTAAACGCGCTTTATTCACTCACACCAACACCAACGCTTCCTTTAAGTCACCTCAATTTATAATTACCGATGAACTAACGCTGCGCAGCATGTCTGATGATGGCCTTTCTGCTGCCATCATCCCGAAAAAGAACTATTCACCTGCCTACGAGCGACTGTTTGCAAAATCAGAGCAGCTTTGGCAGGTCATCTCACCCACGTTGATTCAAGACTATTTTAATTTCTATTTGCTGACCGAGGATGACTTTGTTCGAGTGGCGCCGCCGAACTGGGCATTGGATGTGCCAGCGGATTATCGCGCCGTGAACTCATTGAATTTCGATCGCGTTAATGAGCAAAATAACCCCACCCGTCAGGCAGTGTGGACGCCGGTTTACTACGACCCTATCTGGGGCAAATGGATTGTCAGTATTGTCACGCCCATTTATAAGCAGGATCAGCACGTTGCGCTAACAGGTGCGGATTTAGAACTGGATAAATTACTCGAATACTTACCAATAGATGACCCACATCAGCAAATGTTTGTTGTTGATGCACAGGGACAGCTATTGGCTCACCCGCGCTTAGACAATGCCACCTACCAACGCTATGGCCGCCAAGGTAAACCGCTACGCATGTCTGACTTTATAAACCCTAAACTGGTTGAATTAGTCAGTGGGGCGCTGCGCTTAAAACTGCCAACGGTGACAGAGCAATTCAGTTACGAGGGAGAGAATTACCTCACCACGATTCGCAAAGTTGAAGGGCTGGATTGGTACGTAGGCATTTACCGTAAGCAATCCAGTGCTTTAGAAGCGCTTGAGGCATTGCAAATAAAGTTCTTAGGGCTGTTTATTCTCTACGCCATTCTCGTTGCTCTGCTATTACACCAAGCTTTGTATCAGCTCGTGCTCCGGCGTATTTATTTGCTCGTGAATGCGGTATCCAGCTTTGGCAAAGGCAAAATGGACACCGATTTCCCGCCAGAGAGTAAAGATGAGATAGGCGTTCTCAATGGCTCATTTAAAGACATGAGTGTCGAGCTGAGTAACACCATAACCGGGCTTAATCAGCGTATTAAAGAAAAAGAAGTGGCCGAGCAGGCTGCCAACCGGCTCTCTAAAGCGGTCGCTTACTCTGGTACTGGGGTGTTGATCACCAACTATCAACTGCAAATTGAATATGTGAACCCGAAAATGCTGGAGATGACCGGGTACAGCGAAGAGCACTTTATTGAGGCCAAATTACTCAGTGTTATTGCCCGGGAAATGGCGATTCTCAACGAAGACATTGAGTTTGACTTACGCTCACGTAATTATTGGCGTGGTGACACCATGCTGCAGCACATTGATGGTCGAGCTATATGGGTATCGCTCAGTATTTCTCCCATCCGTGATGAGGAAGGGGATGTCGATAGCTACGTCGTTTCTGCGCAAGACATTTCCTTTGTAAAAGAGAGTCAGCGCAAAATGGAGCAGCTGGCTTATTTTGATACCCTTACAGGTTTGGCCAACCGTACTTTCTTCCGCATGCAGCTACGTAAGTCGATGGCGCTCGCGGATAGAGGGCATTATGCTTTTGCCTTGTTTTACTTCGACCTTGATGAATTTAAACGCATTAATGACACCTTGGGTCATGATGTCGGTGACCAATTGCTGGTAGAAGTAGCTAGGCGCCTCAAAAACCGCCTTCGTACCGAAGACACCATTGCCCGTTTAGGCGGTGATGAATTTGCGGTATTACTCAGTGGTATTGAAAGTCATGAGCGTGCAAAAGAAGTCGCTAACACCATTCAGCGCACTCTTAATCAGCCTATTCAGCTTGGCAATAACGAGGTGATTGTGAGTGCCAGTATTGGTATTACCATGGCGCCCGATGACAGTAGCGAAGAGGATCAACTGCTTAAGCACGCTGATTTGGCAATGTACGAGGCTAAGGCGAAAGGCAAAAATACCTATCATTTCTACTCCAAAGAGCTCAATGCCGCTGCAAACGAGCGCTTATACATAGAAAATGAGCTACGCCAAGGGATCCGTGATAGTCAATTTCATCTTCATTATCAACCACAGGTTGATAGCCGTGATGGCCGTATCCTTGGTTTTGAGGCATTGGTGCGCTGGACTCACCCTGTGCAAGGTCCCATTTCACCATTTAAGTTTATTCCCATCGCTGAAGCCACAGGACTCATTGTTGAGCTTGGCGAGTGGGTGATGCGCGAGGCGTGCGCATTCTCGGCGCGTCGAGCTAAAGCCGGGCTTGAAGCCAATGTATCAGTGAACTTATCTGCGCGGCAGTTCCAAGACGCCAACCTCATTGCCACTATGAGTAAAACCTTGCGTGAATCTGGCATTACCCCTGACAAGCTCCACCTTGAGCTCACTGAATCTATGTTAATGGGAGACGTCGATACCGCTATTTCGCAGTTGCTTGAAATGAAGCGTTTGGGCGTGTCTATTTCCATTGATGACTTTGGCACCGGCTACTCGTCGCTAAGCTATTTAAAACGTTTCCCGGTTGATGTGCTGAAAGTGGATCGCTCTTTTGTGCAAGATATCCCGGAAGACTCTAATGACATGGAGATCACCGCAGCTATTATTGCTATGGCACAAAAATTAAACCTCAATGTTGTTGCCGAAGGGGTTGAAACGAAAGAACAAATGGAGTTTTTGAAAGCCAATAACTGTTTTATTGTGCAGGGCTATTACTTTAGTCGTCCACTGGAAGAGGGAGCGGTCAATGCGTTGCCTGAACACCTCGAAGTGGAAGCCCCATGAGTTCAGTGCATATAGATACAGACAAAGCAAAACTGCAGTTTGACGTGATTCACGGGTTTATAAGCCGCACTTACTGGGCTAAAGGTATTCCTGCTGCGGTGATGCGTCGTGCCATCGATAACTCCTTGTGCTTTGGCGCCTATAACCAACGGGGCGAGCAAGTAGCCTTTGCCCGCGTGACCACGGATTACGCCACATTCGCTTATCTGGCTGATGTGTTTGTGTTGCAGCATTATCAAGGGCAGGGGATAGGCAAAGCGCTTATTGCTGAGGTGGTCGCCCACCCTGAGCTACAAGGGTTGCGGCGTTTTATGCTCGCCACCTTCGAGGCGCACGATTTATATCGTCAGTTTGGCTTTAACGCCATTGATGATCCAAGCATTTTGATGCAGCGTCATAATGCCGATATATACCAAGCCTAAAGAAGCGGGCTGACATCCACGGGCAAGTCAATAAGAATTAATAACGCCCCTTTACCGCCATATTCTAGTGGCGCTTGGTGCATGGCAATCACATCAGGATGTTGCACCAGATATTGCGGCACTTTGTGCTTTAACACCCGCTCGCCAATACCATGCACTACACACGCACAGGCCACATGCTGTTTTTTGCAGGCGCTGATCAGCGCTGCTAATTCCTGTTTGACCGTTTCTTTGTTGAGGCCGTGCAAGTCGAGGATCAGTTCCGGGTTGTAATCGCCACGACGCAATTGCTTTGCCAGATAGCGGTCTTCTCCTGCTTTGACATAGCTGATGGTGCTGTGTGTGTCTATGTCGGGAATATACTCGTCTGAAAAGTAGAATTCGGTATTACTTTGGCGCTCCACTTGTTGGCGCTGAGCGATCGGCTTTTTCTGTTGCCCAGTCAAACGCACGGTGTCATTTTTGACCCGCTTGGTGGCGCCAATGCTTTGGCGAAATAAATCGATGTCCTGTTGCGACAATGGCTGTGCGTCAGGTGCTGTTGGTTGCTGTTTTTTCATGGTCGAGAGTTTAGCCAAAAAAAGCATAAAAACCTAGCGTTAAACACGCTACAATGGCGCTATTAAGGGATAACGAGCGTTTACAAACATGAGCGACATTTTGCTAACCGACGCCCAGCGCGAAGATGCTGAGCACACCTTAGAAACTATCAATGATTGGCTGCGTTGGGCCACAAGTCAGTTTAGTGGTCATGGCTTATTCTTTGGCCATGGTACTGATAATGCTTGGGATGAAGCAGTAGCTCTGGTATTACCAGCACTGCATTTACCTATGGATGCGCCGAACACGCTTCTTAGTAGCCGTTTAACCACAGCTGAAAAGCTGCATTTGAGTGTGCTGATTGCAAAACGTATTAATGAGCGCACACCCGTGGCATATCTAACCAATCAAGCATATTTCGCTGGCATGCCATTTTATGTAGATGAGCGGGTATTAGTGCCGCGCTCACCGTTTGCAGAGCTCATCTCGCAGCAGTTTTCACCTTGGGTGCAAGAGCCCGAAAATGTAATGCGTATACTCGATATGTGTACTGGCTCAGGCTGTATCGCCATAGCCTTAGCGCAGGCATTTGAAAATGCGCTGGTGGATGCTGTGGACATCTCCCCTGATGCACTGGCCGTGGCAGATATCAATATCCAGGATTACCAGCTGCAGGATAGAGTATTACCGATTTTATCCGATGTATTTAGCGGCGTAGGCCAAGAAAAGTACGACTTGATTATTGCCAACCCGCCTTATGTTGATGCTGAGGATATGGGCGATTTACCTCAAGAGTTTCACCATGAACCGGAGTTAGGGCTGGCTTCGGGTGAAGATGGCTTGGATGTGACCCGCCAGTTGCTTGCCAATGCAGCGCAGCATCTAACAGATAACGGTTTATTATTTGTTGAGGTGGGCAACTCTATGGTACACATGGAAGCGCTATACCCCGAGGTGCCCTTCACATGGCTTGAGTTTGAGCAGGGTGGTTTAGGGGTGTTTATGATTTCAAAAGCTGATTTAGATGCCCACTTTGGCAGCTAGGTTGGCGACTAGGTAACGCCATTTTTGGAATGAGGAAAGAACATGGCAGGTAACAGTATAGGGCAGCTATTTAAGCTCTCTACCTTTGGCGAAAGCCACGGGCCAGCGCTAGGGGGGGTGGTCGATGGCTGCCCACCTGGGTTGGAGCTTAATGAGGCTGACTTACAACACGACTTAGACCGGCGCAAACCGGGGCAAAGCCGCTACACTACGGCGCGCCGAGAGGCGGATGAGGTGAAAATTCTCTCCGGGGTGTTTGAAGGCAGAACTACCGGCACCAGTATTGGCCTGGTGATTGAAAACACCGATCAGCGCTCCAAAGATTACAGCAAAATTAAAGATGTGTTTCGCCCAGGCCATGGTGATTACAGCTATTGGCATAAATATGGTGTGCGTGATTACCGTGGTGGGGGGCGCTCTTCAGCCAGAGAAACCGCTATTCGCGTCGCTGCGGGGGCAATAGCGAAAAAGTACCTGAAGCAATTTCACGGTATCGAGGTGCAAGGGTGCTTATCGCAACTAGGGCCTATTAAAGCGCAGCAGTGTGATTGGAATGAAGTGCATAACAATGCTTTTTTCTTCCCTGATGCCAGTCAAATTGATGCCCTTGATGAGTATATGCGAGATTTAAAAAAGCAGGGCGACTCCATCGGCGCAAAGGTCACGGTCGTGGCTAAAAGTGTGCCGGTAGGTTTGGGCGAGCCTGTGTTTGACCGTCTTGATGCAGAACTGGCGCACTCATTGATGAGCATCAACGCGGTTAAAGGGGTGGAGATTGGTGATGGCTTTGCCGTGGTCGAGCAAAAAGGCTCTCAAGGTCGCGATGAGCTCACTCCACAAGGCTTTACCTCCAATCATGCGGGCGGTGTGTTAGCGGGCATCTCTACTGGTCAAGATATCGTTGCCAGCATCGCCCTTAAGCCCACGTCAAGCATTACCGTGGTGGGGCAGAGTATTAACACTCGTAATGAGGCGGTAGAAATGATCACTAAAGGCCGTCATGACCCTTGCGTAGGTATTCGTGCGGTGCCTATTGCCGAGGCGATGATGGCCATTACCTTGATGGACCACCTATTGCGTCAACGGGCGCAAAACCCCCATGTGGCCCATGAGTTTGGGCCTATCCCAGGGCAAAAATAAATAAAGTGACGCAGCCAACAGGGCTGCGTTTTTACTTTGCCTCGCAAAATCCGTACAATCCTGCGGTGTTTTTGTTTTCAATTTTGTTATGCACCACGTTGATGAATTAATCGCGCTATTTGAGCGCACGTTTTATGCGGATTACACCACCCGCTTGGTGCGCGGTGAGGACGAGCCCATTTACTTGCCTGCAGACGAAAATTGCGGCTATCACCGTATTGTCTTTGCCCATGGGTTTTTCGCCAGTGCTCTGCATGAGATAGCTCATTGGCTTGTTGCCGGTGCTGAGCGCAGAACCCGTGAAGACTACGGTTACTGGTACTGCCCTGATGGTCGCAGTAAAGAGCAACAACAGGCATTTGAGCAGGTGGAAGTGCATCCACAAGCAATTGAATGGGCGTTGTCTCTGGCGGCGGGCTTTCCCTTTAACGTGTCAGCGGATAATCTTGGTGGCGAGCAAACCTGCCGATTTCGCTTTCAGCAACGAGTGTACGACAAGCTAGTCAGGCTTATTGAGCAGGGCTTTAATGCTCGCACCGAACGCCTATTACAAGCCTTGAGTCAGCATTATCAGCAACCTTACCCACTGACGCCAGAGCGGGTGCAGTGGCAGGGTATACAGGAGCAACACGATGCGCTTTAAACTAGGTTTAATTGTTAACCCCTTGGCCGGGCTAGGGGGCTCAGTTGCGCTCAAAGGCAGTGACGGTGCGCAAACGGCAGCTAAAGCCATCGCCCTTGGCGCCGAGCCGAAAGCGAACCTACGTACCCGTGCGGCCCTCGAGCAGCTCCTCGCTTATCGCGAGCAACTGTGTATTTACACTGTCAATGACTCCATGGGCGAACAAGTCGCCAAAGAGCTCGGCTTTGACGTTGAAGTGGTGTATCACAGTGAGCGCTCAACCACGGCTCAAGACACTGAGCTGGCGGCAAAAGCGCTGCAGGCTATAGGTGTGGATTTATTATTGTTTGCCGGAGGCGATGGCACCGCCAGAAATATCTGTCATGCCATTGATGATGCGCTGCCGGCGCTGGGCATTCCTGCAGGCTGTAAAATTCACTCAGGCGTGTATGCCATTACCCCAAAAGCGGCGGGTAGGGTGGTTGAAATGCTGGTTAAAGGTGAGCTGGTGACCCTCAGCGAAAGTGATGTTATGGACATTGATGAGCAGGCTTTTCGCCAAGGTGCAGTGCGCGCCAAGCGCTACGGCGAGCTGCGCGTTCCCAGCGAGTTACGCTATGTGCAAGCAGTGAAAAATGCCGGCGGTAAAGAAGTTGATGAGTTAGTACTTGCTGACATCGCAGCCTTTGTGGTCAGTGAGATGGATGAACAATACCAGTATATTATGGGCTCCGGTTCTACGGTTGCAGCAGTTATGGAAGAGATGGGCCTAGAGAACACCTTGCTAGGGGTGGATTTAGTTCAAGATCAAGCGTTGATAGGGCAGGACATGACCGCGCAGCAGTTGCTCAGTGCTGTCGAGCAGGCGCCAACCAAACTGGTTATTACCCTCATTGGTGGCCAAGGACATTTATTCGGCAGAGGTAACCAGCAACTGAGCCCAGCGCTTATTCGCGCTATAGGAAAAGACAATATCATCGTTGTTGCTACGAAAAGCAAACTGCAAGCGCTGCAAGGGCGGCCATTGGTTTGCGATACCGGCGACAGCGAACTAGACGACGAATTATCCGGTTATATACAAATAACCACAGGCTTTAATGACCATGTGCTCTATGCCGTGGGCCACTTTGAGGAGTAGTAATGCCTTACACACAGTATGTCGATGCGGCACAGCAGTTTTTTGATGATTTGGTTGATAATGCCGATGACGACCAGCTCTTCGCGGGCGGTTATCTGCGCGGCCACTTTGATTTGGCTGTCGGTTATGCGCAGGTAGAGAACTTGCCGTTAACCCCAGATGAGCTCAACCAACAGGTGGAAGAAAGCTTGGTGAAGGCCTATCAAAATGGTGAGCTGGATGACACCGACCGAGATCATGTGGTGGTGATTTGGGAGCAAGTTAAGGCGCTTGCCAACTAGCCCCATTGCGTTACACGAATACCTAAAAACACCAGCTAGCTGGTGTTTTTGTCTATATAGCCTTTATGGGCATTTTGCAGTAGTCTGCACAGTGGAAATTGCGTGGCGGATGTTCACGCACTCGCTTTAGCTAAGGAGTGATAATGAATAATAATAACGGTGGCCAGCAAGGAGCTGCACCAACTGGCGCTATCGCGCGCTTTTTAAATACTATTGAGCATGTGGGGAACAAGTTGCCCGATCCGGCAATGATTTTCTTGTTCTCTATGTTACTGATCTGGGTGCTTTCTTGGGTATTCTCAGGCGTTACCTTTGATGTCATTGACCCGCGCACTAATGCGCCTATTGTGGTTAATAACCTCCTCACCGGCGATGCTTTGGCTGGCTTTCTCGCCTCGATGGTGAAGACCTTCACCGGCTTTGCGCCACTGGGTGTGGTGCTGGTGGCGATGCTCGGTGTTGGCGTTGCTGAGCACAGTGGCTATATCAATACCGGCATTAAGCTGATGCTTAAACGCACTCCGCAAGCCTTACTTACACCGATGATTATTTTGGTCGGTATTGTGTCGCATACCGCGACAGACGCCGGCTATGTATTAGTGATCCCACTTGCCGGGGTTATTTTCTACGCCATGGGGCGTCACCCATTGGCGGGTATCGCAGCGGCATTTGCCGGTGTGAGCGGTGGCTTTAGTGCTAACTTTATTCCCTCAGGTATCGACCCGCTATTACAAAGCTTTACCCAAAGTGCGGCGCAGATCATTAACCCAACAATGGAAATCAACCCGCTTAACAATTACTACTTTACCTCAATGTCGAGTATCTTCATTGTCTTGGTGGGGTGGTATATCACCGACAAGATTATTGAGCCACGGTTAAAGAACTCTCCGGTTGATGGTAACACCGATGAATTGCCGGCTTTTGAAACGGCGACCTCGAAAGAAAAGAAAGCCTTCTTTATTGCCACTACAGTGATGCTCGCTGGCTTGGCGCTGTTAGCGTATGTAGCTAGTTTAGGTGACTCACCACTGCGCGCCGAAAATGGCAAGCTGGCTGATTTTAGCGCACCAATCATGCAATCCATCGTACCGCTCATTTTCTTATTGTTCTGGATCCCAGGGGCGGTGTATGGCTTTGTTGCCGGTACTTTCCAATCCTCAAAAGACATGGTGATGGCGATGACCAAAGCCATGGAAGGGATGGCGTATTATGTGGTGATGGCGTTCTTCTGTGCACTATTTATTGCCGCATTCGCACAGTCTAATCTGGGTGCATTACTGGCGATTGAGGGCGCAGCAGTGTTGAAAGCCTTGTCCTTGCCAAGTGGCGTGACTATTGTCGGTATTATCTTTTTAACTGGCTTTGTAAACTTGTTTGTCGGCTCAAGCTCGGCGAAATGGGCACTACTTGGGCCTATCTTTGTACCAATGTTAATGCAGCTTAATATCTCTCCTGATTTAACTCAGGCTGCTTATCGTGTTGGTGATTCAAGCTCAAACATTATTACGCCATTGATGCCTTACTTCCCGCTGGTGGTGGTGTATTGCCAAAAGTATGTGAAAAATACCGGTATAGGTACGCTGATAGCGATGATGTTGCCTTACTCTATCGCCTTTTTGATTGGCTGGAGCATCTTCTTGCTAGCCTATTGGGGCTTAGATATTCCATTGGGTATTCAATCTTCGTATACCTATGGTTAAGGGTTGAGCCCAGCAAAAAGGCCGCGATATTCGCGGCCTTTTTTGTGTGAGTGGCTTAGTTAAAACGCCACGTTAAGTTGGTGTATACGTAACGTCCACGGGGGTTATGGATAGACGATACATAACCGTAAAGGTCAGAATCACCATCGCCAATGGCAAATGGCGGCTCGTCGTCAAAGAGGTTATTCACACCCACAGATACGCGTACTGCATCATTGATGTGATAAGCACCTTGAATATCGACGAGGGTTTGCGAGGCAACATCACGAGAAGTCTCGGTGTCGAAATCCAGGTTACCATCGAAGTCGATATCCGGCGTGTCCTCGAATGAACCGATATAGCTGATATTCATATTGACGTTGAAGTCGTTGAACTCCCAGTTCGTGCTAAACAAGCCACGGTGTTTGGGATACTCGTACTCGCCAATATATTCACGGTCATCTTTGTTGAACTCATGCATGTAAGACCATTCAAGGTTGAACTTCAATAGTCCCATGTCGGCAAGGTCCATGCTGTAGTTGGTTGATAAATCAACCCCTGACGCTTCTTGTGACGAGACGTTCTCAAAGGTGCTATTGACGGTTTGAATAACGCCCAGCGCCTCGCCATTGGCCGGTGGCAAGCGTACACACACGGTGCTGTTTTGATCGTTACAGTGCGTGTTGTAAATCATACCGAAGTCTTGCTCGTCGATTTTGTTATCCTGTTCAATGCTCCACACATCAACAGAGATACCTAAATCGGTGGTGGGTGCCCAAATAGCACCAACGTTCCAAGACTCAGACTCTTCAGCTTCTAAGTCTGGGTTACCAGCAAACTCGATATTGTAATCAAGTAGATCGCAATCTTGTCCGGTGGCTTGACAGCGATAGGTATCGACGAAGAATTGGCTTTCTTCTGATGGGCCTAGGCCGATCTGCGCTAAAGACGGCGCGCGGAAGCCTTGTGCCCATGAACCACGCAGGGAAAACTCATCACTAGGCGCCCATTTCAAGGCAACCTTAGGGTTAGTGGTGGAGCCAAAGTCACTGTAGTCATCGTGACGACCGGCTAATTGCAACTCTAAGTCATCGCGCAGAGGAATGGAGAATTCCACATAAGCCGCCCACTGGTCGCGCTCTGCAGCGGCAGAGACGGACTCAGTACCAAAGATAAGACCGCGCTGGAACTGATCGTCAGGCACATCGCTGACATCTTCTTCACGGTACTCAAGGCCTGCAGCCATCATCACCATGGCATCGTTAAATTCGAACGCTTCACCACTGATACTGGCATCAAAAGAGGTCATATGCGACTCACCACGGCGCACTAAGCTGGTGGTAATGCGGTCAATCACCGCCGGATCGTTTTGGACACCGCCGAAGGGATTATAGTTACCGGCATCAATCTCCTGCTGTAGGAAGTCAACACGGACCCAACCCATAGAGCGATCGCCCGTTTGCTCTGACTTTGAGCGGCCTTTTTGCGCTGCCACTTCCCAGTCCCAGTCGTTGATCACACCGCGCAAGCCAGCTACAAAGCGCAGTGTATCAGACTCGATATCCCAACGACGAGGACCCGCATCAACAGTACGATAACGACCAATTTCAATGTCTTGTCCGAACGGGTTGTTAGGGTGGGAGCCCGGAACGGTAAGGCCTGCGTCTTCATCAAGTGGTGTTGGTGCACCACCGGCTTCAGAGGTGTTGTGCTGCGCTGCAATTTCTAAAAACGCAGTGATATCGTTATCGAAGTTGTAATCAAACTGAGCAATGGCGCCTACGCGCTCTGCAGGAGGCGTGATAAAACCGTACGGACCATAGTCGAACAAACAGCTGCCACTGGCGGTGGCACTCTCAGGTGGACAGTTCGGGTCGATAGTCTTTTCACCATTGACGTAAAAGTAGCCCGGGAACCCACGTGATGAACGAAAATCCATGCCACCATAAGGCGCTTGGTTTGCGGTACCCAGCTTACCCATTTCCGCTGACTCTAAACCGGTATTCTTGAAATAGTCCAGAATCACCGACGCACTGCCTTTATCACTGGTTGTGCCCCACACTAAGCTCGCAGTGGTTTCATCATAATCGGGGCCGGTTGTTTCTCCGTAGCCAAGGTTGATTTCAATCCCTTCAATGTCTTTTTTCAAGATTACGTTCACTACCCCAGCAACAGCGTCTGAGCCATAAATGGCCGAGGCGCCGTCCTTAAGGATATCGATACGTTCAATGGCTGATACTGGAATCGAGTTGATATCGACAAAAGAATTGGTGATGCTCTCGGCGAAGGCGCTGATGGCAACTCGGCGGCCATTAATAAGCACCAAAGTGGCATCCGGTCCCAGCCCCCGTAAGCTAACAGCGGCGCCGCCGTTTGCGGTTGAGTCTTGGTTGTTGCCGCGAGTAGAGAAGGTGCCGTTACCGGCTACAGGCATACGTTCTAGCAATTGTTGCAAGTTGTCGTAGCCCATATTGGCAATGTCTTCTTTACCAATGCTTTGTACTGGCGACGGCCCTTCCATATCGGTGCGCTTGATACGCGAGCCAGTGACTTCTATTCGTTCTACACCTTCACCACCGGTTTCGTTAGCGCTGGCAACAGAGGGGAGGGATAACGCAGCAGAGCCTAAAGCGAGGCTTAGGGCAGTGCGCACAGTGCACGGAGTAAACTTTCTCATCCTGAAATCCTTGTTGTTATGTTTCCTAAAGGGAAACTTTTAGTTGTCTTAAATACATTTGCTAGAGACACCTAAGCCTAACGGCGTGGGCAAACGGCTGCATACTCAGTCAATGCGTGAGGAGTCGCCAAGAGAATCCTTTTAGCTTCCCGATTTACGGGGATGGAGTATGTCTACACGTCGTTGATTAACAATCAGTTAGGGTGACTGTCGTGAATCAAGCAAACAACATAGGATTAACATTCTTTACAAGAATTTGGCAATGACCTATTAGGGGTAATTTGTAATAAAATTTGTTATTGACCAGTGATTTAGCTGAATGCCAGCTGAAAGTGATAAGTAAGGTGTTGAATTTAAGAGGGATTTCTAGAGTAATAAAAAAGCGAGCTAGAGCTCGCTTTTATCTGACTTTATGTTTCATTGTGCGCTCTTTTTCTCGAGCCCAATCTTTATCTTTGGTATCAGCACGTTTATCGTGCATTTTCTTACCTTTGGCGAGGTGGAACTCCAGTTTCACCCAGCATTTTTTCCAATACATAGCGGTGGCAACAAGCGAGTACCCTTCGCGTTCGGTTGCGCCAATAAGACGGTCAATTTCACGCTTATTCAATAGCAGCTTGCGATAGCGCATCGGATCACACACTGTGTGTGTCGAAGCACTATTAAGGGGCTGAATCTGACTCCCCAATAAAAACGCTTCACCGTTTTTAATATGAATATACGTTTCCGAGATATTGACCTTACCGGCACGGATACTCTTTACTTCCCAGCCTTGTAGTTCAACGCCAGCTTCGAATTTATCGTGTAAAAAATACTCATGGCGCGCTTTTTTATTTAGCGCGATGGTATTTGAGGTCGATTTTGCGGTTTTTTTCTTTGCCATAACGTCGCCATTATACTGATTGTCTGTGTATTTACATCATTTTTTTGCTTAGCGCTCAATGAATAAAGGGAGTTTTCTGGTTTTGCACAGGGTACTTGGGGCGCTCAAGAAAGCTTGCTAGAATTGCGGCTATTGTGAGGAGAGGTTATGCCCCAGATAGAAAAGTCAGCGCTGGTCATGTACAGCAGCCAAGAAATGTTCGACTTAGTGAATGATGTCGACGCGTACCCGCAGTTTTTGCCCCATTGTAGCGACTCGAAAGTCTTTGCTCAGGGAGACAATACCATGCGTGCCGGTCTGGAGATTTCCAAGGCCGGTTTAAAAAAGTGGTTTACCACAGAAAACAAGCTCGATGAGCAAGCATATACCATTGCCTTACAGCTGGTGGATGGCCCTTTTAAGCACTTACATGGTCATTGGCATTTTAAGCCTCTTGATGAGCATGCTTGCAAGGTCAGCCTGAAATTAGAGTTTGAGTTCGCGAGCAAGCTAGTGGAAATGGCCTTTGGCCGTATTTTCAATGATGTAGCTAAAAATATGGTAAAAGCGTTTACCCAACGGGCCAAGGTCGTTTATGGGGAGCGGGCATGATTGAAGTCGAAGTCGTGTTTGCACTGCCGGACAAAGCCACCATCTTACGGGTGGAGATCCCTAAGGGCAGTACCGCAGAAGAAGCCGTGTTGAAGTCAGGCATCGTTGACAAGTGCCCTGAGATTGACATGGCGAACTTAACCTTAGGGGTGTGGAACCGCACCTGCAAGCTTGATACTGAGCTCAAACAAGGTGACCGGGTAGAAATCTATCGCCCACTTATTGCTGACCCCAAAGAGGCTCGCCGTCGTCGTGCGGAGAAAGCCAAAGAAGAGGGGCGCGCCAATAAAGTGACCGGTGGTAAAGTCAAAGAATAGCGCGCAAAGCGCTGATAGCGGACTTTCTTGCGCCGTGGTGGTTATGCTCGGAGCACCGAATGACCGCTTCGGGAAACTGAGTGACATTGCTCGAGCTCGGGGAGAGTATACGGCTAAACTCTATCATCGTTTAAATAGCCAAGGTCAGACGCATGTGCTGTGCACCGGTGGCTTTGGGGAGCACTTTAATCAATCACCCTGGGCTCATAGTGCGCTTCAACAGCAGCATTTAATAACCCAGGGCGTCGAGCGCAAGGCACTGCTTGCGCCAACGATGAGCCGCTTTACCTTTGAGGATGCATTGCTTAGTCAGCCAGTGTTGGCAAGCCATGCAAAGGCTCGCTTACACATCGTTACTTCTGGTTTTCATCTAGCACGAGTCGCGAGCATTTTTGACGCTTTATATAGCCAGTACAGACGAACTTACCATGGTTGCAAAACGCCTGTGAGTGCGAGCCAATATCAGGCATTGCTGGTTCATGAACGAAAGGTTATGGCTCGGGAGCTGCGTAACATTGCCGCTTGGCGAGCAGGGAATTAAAAAACGCGGCATGAAAGCCGCGTTTTTACAACGTAAGAGTCCAAGTTGTCAGCCTATTACGTATCACCTATGAGCGTTTATTGCTCCAAAGGAGTGTTAAATTGTTCTGGTTGCTCGTAGTCGTCAGAGATAACTCGGGCGAGTTTTTGGTCTTCAAATTCAAGCGTAAGCTGCTTGCGTTGTTCGTTTTTACGGCCCAAGTTAAATACATATAGATAGTGCCAAGTGTCGTCGTCGAACGCATCTTCGGCAACTGGTTTACCCAACACGAACAACACTTGCTCGCGGGTCATATTAACGCGAAGCTGATCCACGTCAGATTGCTCTAAAAAGTTCCCTTGGGGAATGTTAATGCGGTAGACCCAACTAGAGCATGCGCTTAGAATACTGCATGACAAAACTACGGCTACGGCCAGCGAATACGGTTTTAACCACTGCATGTTCGTTTATCAGTCCTTATTAATTATTGTTAGCATGATACCTATTGTGCACTGAAGGTAAAGCGTCAAATGCTACATCAGACCGCCGCGAAGGCAAATAGTTTTATAGAAAGTGAAAGTCATCAGTGGTGGTGGTTATATATCGTACAGACACGTCATAACCATTGGTACACAGGCGTGAGTAACGACGTTGTAAAACGCTTTGCGGCTCATCAGCAGGGTAAAGGGGCTAAGAATTTACGTGGCAAAGGACCGTTATCACTCATTTTTGCGACTCCAGTTGGCTCACGCAGTGACGCCTGTAAGCTAGAATGGCAAGTAAAAAAAATGCGTCGCGCAATGAAAGCCCATTTTATCGCCACTACCGATAATTATGCGGCGGCTATTATGGATGCGCTACAGCCTGACACTGCCTAGTGAGTAGAGCGCGACTAAACTGCGCTAGCATAGGCAGTGTAGCTTGATAACGCGCTTTGTTGATATGCTCGAAGGTATCTTCAGGGCTGTGGTAATGCTTATCTTCTGCTGCGGTTATAAATATTGCCGCAATCCCTCGGCGCAAAAAGGCATAGTGATCACTGGCCCGGCGCCAATCGGTGATGTTTTTCCCCAAGCGACGATTAATGCTTCTTCCCGAGCGCACTACACTGAGTTTTACTGGGCTGTTGATTAAGCTTTGCTTTGCCGCTGCACACATTTTATGTGGCGCGTATACGAACAATCTGCTGCGAGCGTTGGTTAAATTCAGCATGTCGAGGTTTAAGTTTGTATACAGGCGCTGCGCAGGCTGAGTTTCGACAAAATGCTTGGCCCCATGCAGGCCTTGCTCTTCGCCATCAAAGGCGACAAAAATAATTTGCTCTTTCATGGCTTGCAGTTGCTGCGCTAAGTACAGCAGGGCAGCGACTCCAGAGGCATTATCGTTGGCTCCTGGATAATAGCGCTGACCATGGCGGCCGAGATGATCATAATGAGCACTGATCACTAAACAGCGGGTTTGGCATTCGCTGGTAAAGATGTTAATGCCTTGAGTGTTGGCAAAAAAAACACTTGTAAAAGAGAAACCAGCGCGTTCAGTGCGATAACCTAGCTCGGTCAGACGCTGAACAATATACTGTTGAGCGAGCTTACTCGGCGCTGAGCCTGTTTTTCGTCCCGCCAATGCCGGGCTAGATAAATAGGCGATATCATCTTGCCAGTTTGTCGCTGAAGCGCCAGAGCTCAGCGACAACATCAAAATAAGCCATCCGTATTTGCTCATCGATTACTGGCAACTAAATTCAGCGCTGCCAGCTTACCGCGATAGCGTTCTTTATCATACTTAAACTGCGCGCGCTGATGTGCCATTGTGAGGTGCTTGCGTGCGGCCTTGATATCGCCCATAAGGTAATAGGTACGCGCCAGTCCAAAGTAGCTCTCATGCATGCGCCCGTCTAACTCACGGGCCTTGCGGAAATGCGCTAAAGCTTGGCTATATTGTTTCTTCACAATGTCTTCATTGCCAAGGGCCACTTGGTAATAAGGGTTAGTTTTGCGTTTATTTGCCAACGCGGTTTCAATTTCTTGAGCCTGTTGCTGACGCCCAGTAAGTTGATACAAGATGGCTAAATTACCCGCTGCTGTATTATTGTTCGCATCGGCTAATAAGGCATAGTCATACGCTTGTTCGGCGCGCTGATAATCCTCGATCACTCGAAATAAGATACCGAGATTACCCCACCCGCCAGAGTAGCTTGGGTCCATCTGTGTAGCTGCCAGGAAATAACTGAACGCCTCGTTACGCTTGTTATTCACCAACGCCGCCGCCCCTTTATTGTTATAAAACATTGCTGCTACACGCTCTTTGCTGATGGTTGTGGTTTTGAAGTTGTCACCGGAGATATCTGGCGCAAAGTCAACCAGCATAGCGCCTTGGTTGTCATAAAGGTTAATGACATCGCTGCGGCGCACTTTTGGCATGCGTAATTTTAAGTTGATATGGCCGGTGAGCAGGTTGTAGCCTTTGTCGAGGGCCCAATACTCGGGGATATGGACGCGTTGAAATTCACCTTCTAAGTCTAAATGCTCGGCCATACTGAAGGCCAAAATAGACAAGGATAAGCAATTAGCGTTGAGCTGGTTATAGGTTTGCTGAGCAGTCAGCGTAGCACCACTTTGATAACGCAAACTCTTATCGCCATTATTGAGTAAGAACATAATTAAGCGCTTGGTTGCACTTAAATCACCAAAACGCGAAGCGAAGGCTTGATTGAGTTGTGCTTTCATATCGCTGTTGAGGTTGAAAATATCGTCCATGCTTTCAACAGGCAAGGCTTGAAGCTCGGGGTGGTAGGTCAAATTCACCGGCGGCGGTGGCAGGTGTGATTGCTCAGTACTGCTACAGCCTGCCAACAACAATATAAAGGCCAGCAAAGATAAGCACCGCATTGTTACCTCCTACCGAAAACCTCGGTCTACAATCAACAACATATTGATCAATTATAGACCGAGAGGCAAGCATTAGGGCGCTAAATTGTTACAAATGATGAGTGTTAGCGCTTATCAAAGCTTGCCACTAACGCATCAAGCTGCTCTGCACATTCGTGCAAGGTCGTGACTGTGGCTTTCACATCGGCGCTTTGCATGGCGATAGCGTCACTGGCACTGCTGATCAGTTCAACTTGTCGGCTCACATCACTCATTACCGAGCTTTGCTCTTCCGTCGCGGTGGCAATAATCGTGGTAATGTCGTTAATTTGTTCGCTAGCTTTGGCGTTATCATTTAGCAGGGTGCTGCTTTGCTCCATAATTTCAACACTGCGCAGCGCGCCTGAACGGGCTTGCTCCATACGCGCCACCATATTGTTGGCAGAGTCGTTAAGGCTATCGATAGTGCGTTGAATCTGTGCCGTGGAGCTAGACGTTCTACTTGCTAACGCGCGCACTTCATCAGCGACAACGGCAAAGCCTCGGCCGTGTTCACCAGCGCGGGCAGACTCAATCGCTGCGTTTAGCGCCAGTAAGTTAGTTTGCTCGGATATTCCCGTTATGGCACTGACCACATCGGATATTTCTGAGGTTTTGGCGACTAACTCTTGCAGCTCTTCGCTCATTTGCTCTACGCCTTGGGCGAGGCTGTTTATTTGTGCCAGTGCATCGGCTACCTGGGTACGATTAAACTCATTATGCTGTTGCCCTTCGGCAGTGAGCGAGGCTGCACTAGCGGCATTGTTGGCTATCTCTGCAACCGTGGCTTCCATTTGGTTTGCAGCCGTTGCTACACTGATTGTTTGCTGCTTTTGTTCCTCTAGCGAACTGGCTTGAGCACCGGCTTGCTGGCGCAACTCGCTAGCGCTGTGGCCAACCTGCTGGCTTTGCTGTGCGACCGCTTTAATCGCATTGTCTATTTTCGATAAAAACTCATTAAATCCGCTGGTGAGCTCGCGCAGCTCGGGTTGACGCAGGGTATCAAAGCGATGATCCAAGCGTGCTTGCCCTTGCCCAAGCTCAATAAAGCGTCGAGCGATGTCTTTAATGGGGGCAGTAATATTCGTTGCTAATACAAACCCAGCCACACACATTAACGCTGCAACGACGATGGAAATCATAACAATCTGCCACATTAGCGCATTGACACTGGCAAAGACTTCATCCGCAGGGACTTGGGCAATAACGTACAAATCGGTATTAGTGATAGGGCTGGCGGCAACAAAGTAGTCACTTTGATGCAGGTTGAGTTCAGTGATCGCAAACTCATTGCCCAGTAGCGCTGTGCTTACTGGTTGTTGATAGATATCTTCTAGTGTGGCTTTGGCGACCAGTGCTGCGTCAGGGTGCAGCTGCACTAAGCCTTGGCTGTTAACTACATACACAAAGCCAGACTTTTCGATTGTGAAGCGCTCGAGCATCTGCTGCATGTCATCAATACTTTTCGCCAGGCCAGACAGTCCAAGTCCGCCCACTTGCTGGTAATTGACGAACATTTTCACATCCCCTGGGGCTTCTTGATAAATGCTGATAGAACGGGGCTGTGCGCTGTCTTTAAAAGCGAAAAACCAACCGTCTTGCTCAGTAGTGAGGACGCGTAAAAAGCCGTCTTGATTCCAGTATTCGCCGCTATTGCGGTTAGCCCAAGAGGCAGTGGCTAAATCATATTGTTGTGCGACTTGTTGCAACTGCTGAATTAGCAGGGCGTCATCGGCGCGTCCTTGGGTTTGCGCCCAACGCGCCACCATAGCGCTGCTAGCTAGCTGCTCACTGGCATTGAGCAGGGTGTTAATCTCGTTGCTGATATGGTTATTAATGGCTTCTACTTTAGCGGGTAACTCGGAGTGGAGCATGCGCTCGGCAATAGCCTGTTTAGCACTATACAGTGAAATGGAGCCAATAATGGCTGCCACTACGATGGCAATAAACGAGGCCAGTAGCGTGACTTTTTGGCGAATTGTGAGTTGAGCTAGCTTCATACAACTTTAGGGCAACAATAAGTAGGTTAAGATAATTCTACCCGCTGCAATAAAAAAAGCCCAGTGCAAAGCAGCTGGGCTTGGCTTCTAACAAGCGAAAGGGTTATACAATTTTCTTCATGGCCGACATATAGCCTCGCAGTACGCCACCAACTTGCTCGACCGGGTGAGCGCGCAGTGCATCATTGACTTGGATCAGCGCTTGGTTATCAACGCCTAAATCTTGGCTATCTAGGCCTCGACCGATGACGTCGGTGTCAATATTCGCCATAAAGGGTTGCAGTAATGGCAAGCAAGCATGGTTGTATAGGTAGCAGCCATACTCTGCCGTATCAGAGATAGTGCGGTTCATTTCGTAGAGCTTCTTCCGTGCGATGGTGTTGGCTATCAATGGTGTTTCATGCAGTGATTCATAATACGCAGACTCTGCTTTGATACCCGCTGCAGTCATCGTTTCGAACGCCAGCTCAACGCCGGCTTTCACCATGGCGACCATTAAAATCCCGTTGTCGAAAAACTCTTGTTCAGCTATTTCCACGTCACTATTTTGTTGTTTTTCAAAGGCGGATTGCGCTGTTTGCTCACGCCAATTAAGTAATTTAGTGTCGTCTTCGGCCCAATCGGCCATCATGCCTTTGGAAAATTCGCCGCTGATAATGTCATCCATGTGCTTGTTATAAAGCGGGCGCATAATCGTTTTTAGCTCCTCGCTTAGAGCAAAGGCTTTCAGCTTGGCAGGGTTACTTAAGCGGTCCAGCATGTTGGTAACGCCACCATGTTTGAGGGCTTCAGTGATCACTTCCCAGCCATATTGGATGAGCTTGGATGCGTAACCAGCGTCAATGCCTTTTTCGACCATTTTATCAAAGCACAATAGTGAACCGGTTTGTAACATGCCACACAAAATAGTTTGCTCGCCCATCAAATCGGATTTTACCTCAGCGACAAAAGAAGACAGCAGCACCCCAGCGCGATCGCCTCCGGTGCCTGCCGCATAGGCCTTCGCTTGTGTTAAACCTTTGCCTTCAGGGTCATTTTCTGGGTGTACAGCAATGAGTGTGGGGACACCAAAACCACGTTTGTATTCCTCTCGTACCTCAGAGCCAGGGCATTTCGGTGCCACCATGATCACGGTGATGTCATCGCGAATTTGTTGACCTTCCTCAACGATATTAAAGCCATGAGAATAGGCCAAAGTTGCGCCTTGTTTCATCAGTGGCATGACCTTTTCCACGACGCTGCTATGTTGCTTATCTGGCGTTAGGTTAAGCACTAAATCAGCGTCTGGGATCAGTTCCTCGTAAGTCCCGACGATAAAGCCGTTTTCACTGGCATTTAAAAATGATTGACGCTGTTGTTCAATAGCAGAATCACGCAGTGCATAGCTTACATTCAAACCTGAGTCACGGAGATTAAGGCCTTGGTTGAGTCCCTGCGCACCACAACCGACAATCACGAGCTTCTTACCTACTAATGCATCGACACCGTCGCTGAACTCACTGCTGTCCATAAATTCGCATTGACCTAATTGAGCCAATTGCTCTCGCAGAGACAGGGTATTGAAATAGTTTGCCATGGTTAAATCCTTGAATAAAAAATTGCTGCACTTTGAAAAGTCATTGCTAGAGAATGTAGGTCACTTTTTATATTGCGTAAAATGATATATTTGTATTACTGTGTTTCATAATATGAAATGCTGGAAAGTGATATGCATCATAAACAGTTGGAATATTTTTTAGCCTTGGCGGAGACCTTGCATTTTGGCCGTGCCAGTGAACGCTGCTATATCAGTGCACCGACGCTGAGTCGTAATATAAAGCAGTTAGAGCAGCTGTTAGGTGCCAAGTTGTTTATCAGAGACAATCGTCAAGTGGCGCTGAGCGATGCCGGTGAGCATTTCATCACCTACGCGAAAAATACGTTGATGCAGTGGCAACAGCTAAAGGCTAGTTTACATGGTGCGAAGGAGCTTCAAGGAGCGCTGAGTATTTATTGCTCGGTCAGTGCCGCGTATAGTTTTTTACACCCGTTATTAAGTGCTGTGCGCGAACGTTATTGCGGAGTCGAAGTAAAGCTGCATACCGGAGACCCTGCTTATGCGTTAGAACGTGTGTTGGATCACCATGAAGATATGGCTATCGCCGCTAAACCAGCGAAGTTACCCGCGCAAATTGCCTTTCGCCGCCTAGGGTGGTCGCAATTAGTATTTATTGCTCCTAAAACACCGTGCGATATCAGTCGTCAAGTGGCTAACTCACCTTCCATTCCTTGGCAGCAACTGCCTTTTATTATTCCTGAGCAAGGAGAGAACCGTACCCGACTAATCAGCTGGTGGCGAAAGCGGCGTATACAACCGCCTATTTATGCGCAAGTCAGCGGTCACGAGGCGTTGGTCTCTATGGTATCTTTGGGGTTGGGTGTTGCGCTAATTCCTCAGGTGGTGTTAGAAAATAGCCCATTTGCACAGAGCGTGCAGATCTTAAATGTGGACGATGCGCCACCGCCCTTTGAAATAGGTTTAGTCGCACAACAGCGCCGTTTAAGTGAATCAGTACTCGGTGCATGTTGGCAATTGGCGGCGCAACTGAAATAATGCCTAAGTGCATTCACTGTCGGTTCTATAAGCGTGATTAAAAGGACGCAATTTGTGAATGATTGTAATTATTGCTGATCTGTTAAAAGGGTGTTGCTAGCATGTCGAGATGTTTAATTTAGGGGTGATCTATGCTTGGCACGCACAGTCGACTATTGGCTATGTTTCTGATCGCTGCGGTGTTTAGCGCGCCGTCGGCACAAGGTGAGGAAGTCGCGCTAAATCAGTGGCATGTAGGCGCTAACATCGGCTACGGCAGCATGACCAATCCACTTCATGGTGGTGATAATCTGCCGTTAATACTTATCCCCGATATCGCATACTATGGCGAGTCTTGGTATTTTGACAATGCGCAACTAGGCTACACCTTTGTTGAACACTCCGAACATGTGCTTAGTGTCGTCACTGAATTTAACCCTGAGACCCGTTTTTTTGTTGATTGGCACCCGAGCCGCGTCTTCGCTTTACAAGGGAATTCTTTCACTAGTATAGAGATGGATGGCCCACGGGTCGTTGATATTCACGATGTACGAAAGCGTCAGTGGGCATTAGACGTAGGCTTGGAGTACCATTACTTTTCCAGCGCCGGGCAAGTCACCGTTAATGCGCTGGCGGATACCACCAGTGTCTATAATGGTTGGCGCGCGGATATTAGTTGGCGTAACAGTTATCGTATGCAGCGGTGGATCGTCGAACCGACGGTGGGTATCAAGTACGCTAATGCAGAAATGAATACCTACTTTTATGGCCTACAACAGCAAGAGGTGACCGGGCTAGATGCGTTGAGCCTAGGCAGCACTTTACAGCCCTACGCCAACATTGATGTCAGCTTTATATTGAATAAGCGCAATGCGCTGCGCTTTCATGTGGGTTATATTGACTACCATAGCCTGGCCAATGATAGTCCCTTGTTTGAGGAGTCGAGCGCAGTAACGGCCTTTATTGGCCTCAAGCACGTGTTTTAATATGATCAGCGCCGTTTTTGCAGCGATCTTAGTTAATGCCGTATCACTTAGCAGTACGCTTACGCTAAGTGATACGGCTTTGGTGATTGCTCCGCAATACTGTGTGGTTGCCGAAAAGGGGCAGGCGTGCGAAACGGCCATGCATATCCGCTGGCAACTACCGCAAGCGATGCCGGTGTGCTTGCGCGAGAACGAGCGAACCTTGCAATGCTGGCAAGACCAGCGGCAAGGGCAGTGGCATTATAAAGCCAAGGTTCAGTTACCGGCCATATACTCCCTTACCCATGCACAAACCGGCGAATTAGTCGTAGATACCCAACTGGAACTGCAAACGATGCAAAGCTCGCGTCGGCGCTTACGTTCGGTGTGGAGTTTTTTTTAATTCAGGAGTTGGCACATGGCGAACATACTCTTAGTTGAGGACGATTTGGCTCTACAAGAGCTAACCCGAGACTATCTGCAACAGAATAATTTACATGTCGCAGTGCTGTCTCGCGGTGATGAGGTGATGGACTACCTTAGTAAACACAAGGTGGATTTAATGATTTTAGATGTCATGCTGCCAGGCAAGGATGGCTTCACTGTGTGCCGCGAAGTACGTGATAAGTACGCGCTACCCATTTTAATGTTGACCGCCAAAGGCGAAGATTTTGACCAGGTCATCGGTCTTGAGCTAGGTGCAGATGACTATGTGATAAAACCTGCTGAGCCTCGGGTGCTGCTGGCGCGTATTACCGCACTTCTAAGACGCACCCAAGAGCAAGATAAAAGCGTGCAAACTGTCACCTTTGGCGAGCTGAAAATTGATAAAAATAGCCGCATTGTGACGTTGAAAGGGCAGGAAGTATCGCTGACCTCTCATGAGTTCGAGCTATTGTGGTTACTGGCAAGCAATGCTGGTGATGTACTGAGCCGCGAATATGTACACGAACAAATGATTGGCCGTCAGTATGATGGTTTAGATAGAACTGTTGATGTACGAATTTCACGATTACGCAAAAAACTAGGTGATAATAGTGATAAACCCTATAGAATAAAAACGGTATGGGGTCAGGGGTACCTGTTTGTAAGCGATGCGTGGAGTGAATAACTAATTTGGGCAAACTGTTCGTCAGCCTTTATCTATATATCATTGTATCCTTAGTGTTGGTGACCGGCGTAATCGAGCGCCTGTGGCCCGTTGATGAACAATCGACTCCGTTAGCGTTGGAGTTAGGCCATAACTTCAAAGCGCTGGCACAAAGCCCATTAGGGCGTCAATATATCCAAAGTCACTATCCTATGCGCACCATCGACAGTGGTGCCATTGCCTTGCCTGTTGAGCTACAAACTCGGATCGATAACAAAGAAGCTGTGCATGTGTATGACGCCAATGAGCATCTTATTTGGTATGTCCCTGTAGGCGACTTACAGCTTCTACAAGTGGGACCCGTACGCTTGGAAAAGCCTGAAAAAGAAGGCTTCTTTTGGCCGTACCTGTTAGTGCTCTTGGTTGTTGGTGCGCCGGTGGGGCTTTGGAGCTTCATGTTGTGGCGGGATTTTAATAAGCTCAGCGAAGCCTGTGCCGAAGTGGATGGCCGCCGCGAGTTTCAGGTCAGTGACATTGGCCGCTCGTTTTTATTGCCCATTACCGATGCGCTGCAAGTGATGCAGCGACGTATTCACAGCTTGCTAGACGCACAACGTGAACTGACATCCTCCGTATCCCATGAGTTTCGCACCCCTCTAGCGCGTCTTAAATTTGCCTTGGCAATGGTTGAGCAGGGCGCCGATGAAAAACAGCGCAAGTATGTGCAGTCGATGACCGGTGATGTTACCGAGCTGGAAAATTTAGTCAGTGAAATGCTGCATTATGCGCGCTTGGACGCGCAAAGTCCGAGTCTAGAATCTCATCTAGTGGATTTGAATGAGCTGATGGAATCACTGGTAGACAAGCTCAATTTTGACAGCGCAATTGCAATCTCAGTAATTTATGAGCAGCCTAATTTGTATCGTTGCGATCCACACTTTATCAGCCGTGCATTTCAAAATATTTTAGGCAACGCCATTAAACATGCCCACAGTCGTATAGAAGTGCGCCTCCAAGCCAGCGAGGAGCAATGTATCATCAGTGTCGAAGATGATGGCGAGGGGATCCCTGATAGTAAACGAGCAGATATCTTTAAGCCATTCATTCGCTTGGATAAAAGCCGTGATAAACGCACTGGGGGCTACGGCCTTGGTTTGGCTATATGTGGCAAAATTGTTCATTGGCACCAAGGCGAAATCAGTGTCGACGACAGTCCACTCGGCGGTGCACGGTTTACCATCATATTACCGTTTATCAAAGGCAAAACCCTTGGCTTAGACTAGCCAAATACAGACCTTGCCTTACTCGCCTTGCGGTATTAGCACAACAAGAGCTACGGCAGATACCTTCTAGCGCGGTGAATCCATCGCCTTGCTTTGCATAGGCGTTGCCTTGGTGCCATTTAACAACATCCCCAGCACGGTATATCTCACGCCGAAATGGTAGCTGATAAAACCTATCAACAACGTGGTACTAAGTGAAATAGTAAACTTGGCTAAGGCTGGAAGTAGGGTATTGCTGAGTGGTATTTGCACGCACATTAATACTGGAATGTGCATAAGGTAAATCCAATAGGAAGCGTCGGAGATGTAGCGGCTATACTCATTGTATTGGTTCAGCCAGCGATAGCCCGCTAAATATGCCACAGCGGTGCAGCTTAATATGGCGAGGGTTTGTACTACAACTAACAACAGGTTGATATGCGCTACGCGAGTTTCACCGGTATTTACGGCAATCCTTACTTGCTCAAGGCTCGGTGCTTCAGGTAATAGGTAAAAATACGCGCCCACGGTTAAACAGGCAACGAGCACGAGCGGCTTAAAATAACGCAGCGCAGCTAATACGGTATTGTGGTGATGGTATAAACTTGCACCTAGCATAAACAAAAGCCCATAGGTGCAATAAGCCCAAAGTTGCGGCTGTAAGGTGTGGGGTGCAGGGAAGGGCACGACTAAGTGAGCCATCCCAGCACTTATTACAACGGGTAACGCAACCACTATAAATACCGGATTAACAACCACCTCAAGCAACTTGCTTATTAACCGCTGACTTTTATTCAGCAACCAAAACAGTGCACAGAATTGCATCAAGTACCATAAAAACCATAGATGCATAGTGTTGATCTGCGGCTCTTTCACGGCCATCAACAGATTTACTAACGGTGGGGGATGATCACTGAACTCTGCTCCCCATACCATTAATTGAAATAGCACCAGCAGCGTCAGTGGCAAAAAAATAACAAAGGGTAGCAGCACACGCTTGGAGCGGTTGCGAATAAAATGACCATTGCCGCGTTTAGTCACTAAAATAGCGGCACAGAACCCAGCGATAACAAAAAAAAGTGGCATGCGAAATAGGTGTGTCCACATGGCGAGATAGTCAAACAGCACATGTTTATTGGTGTCGACACTCAGCCACATATTGTGAAAATAAGGGCCATAGGCCAAGGCGGCGTGGAACACGACGCCAAGTAATAACGCTAAGCCCCGTAAATTATCAATATAATGAAAACGCTGCTGCATTCGACATTCCTAACATTTCCCTGTTCCTTTAATGCTAACACCGAGTGGGCGTGTATGACCACTGCTGAACCACGCTTTTGTCATTGAAAATGAACCTCCCTCGATCAGCCTAATCCTAGTTGTTTTACGTTTAACATAAAATATGTTTTGACAAACATTGTTTTTGGTCGTAATTTAGTCAGCATGAAAATACGCATAAACCTTGATGTTGAGTTAGCAAAGAAAAAGATGTCACTCACGGAATTGTCGCAAAGAATAGGCATTTCGATGACCAACTTATCTTTACTCAAAAATGGCAAAGTAAAGGCGATTCGCTTTAGCACCTTGGCTGCGATCTGTGATGTATTGCACTGTCAGCCCGGTGATATTTTGGTCTACGAGCGTGATGCTGATTACTTAGATAATGATAAATAAAATCTCAGGAGCAGATATGTTAAACCGTGATCTCGCTATCCCGGCTATCGCTACGGTATTGCTAGCGATTCTATTTCCACTATATTGGAGCAACCTATATGGCCACGCGTTTGATGGCTTTGACACCGCATTTCAACAAGACCTTTACAGCCTGTCTTGGTCCGATGCCTTGTTTATGGTGATTGGTGCTCTTGAGATCTATGTTTATTGGACCCTGGCGAGAGTATTAAAAAATCATTTGAGTTTGCGCTTGGCGCGGACAATGCTCATCATCTTGGCGTGTATTGTCGCTATATTTCACGCCACCATACTTTTTGATCTGTTCTTTGCGATAACAGGCCAAGAGATGCAGCCTGATACGTTTTCAAATAGTGCGGTTGTTGCCCTATTTATTGCCGGTGGTTGCTTGTTACTGTACAGCGTTTTCGCTATCGCCTTGGCGCTTATCTTGCTGGTTGAGACAGCTCGTGATCAAGTGTTGCTAAAAGTCTTTGCAATCATGCTACTCATTATTGCTACTTTGCAACTGACGATGGTGTTTGCCTACGTGAATTTGCTGCTATTCCCAATGGCACTTATTGTGCTAACGCTATTTTTCAGTAAGAAACCAGACACGCTGGAGGTGGTGTAACAGCGCAGTACTGACATACATACCACGGCTCGGCGCCCTCGGCGCTGAGCTAGCATTTCGGCTTATGTCTTTAGCCAGCCCATCCTAATTTATCGTCCGATTGTTATCCTTTATATACGATTGCTCGTGCGCGCAGCGCTTATTCGCGTCTTAATTAAGTATGCTCACATCGGTGATGTGAACAGTGTGAGCCCTCAGCGGGTTTCTTACGTACCTGTTTAATTTATTTTAATTTGTGATTTTAAAAAAACTTATAAATACCATTGATTGTTATTTGAGTATCCCTATAATGACAGCAATTAAAATGAGAATGATTCACATCTTTAGTGGGATAACAACATGACATTGCGTAAATCTTTAGTTGCTAGTGCCGTGCTAGCTGCCACCCTAGGTTTAACTGGCTGCGGTGGTTCATCAGATTCATCAGATAACACCACCCCAGAACAACCAACAAATACAGCTCCTACCGACATCAGCTTGGCTAGCACGTCGGTAAATGACGATGTGGTGGGCTCTGAAGTAGGTGCGTTGAGTGCCACTGATGACGCTGATTCTGGTTTTACCTATACGCTGAGCGCTGATGAAGCACGTTTTGAAATTGTTGACGGTAATACCCTCAAGCTTAAAGACGGTATTGCTCTGAACTACGAGCAGCAAACTGAGGTTAGCGTAAGCGTCACAGTGACCGATGCGGGTGGTTTAAGCTTTGCAAAAGAATTAACCGTAACGGTTGCCGATGTGGCCCCTGAAGCAGGTGTTAACCTTTATGAGTTCGATTCTAAACTCGGAAGTGGTTCTTCAGTGAGCTACACCGGACAAATAGCTCGCCATGCCTTAAGCGCAGAAATCAAAAACTACATTGGCCAACTAACCGGTGACTTTGTAACCACTAACAGCTTGACCGGCGATGCAGTAAAAGCGCAGTTGATGGCACTGTGGGGAGACTATGAAGCCATCAAAGACGGTAGCCTTAACTTCGCTGATGGCATTGAGACAGAGCAAAACTCTTTTGCTCAAATCTCTTCATCAGGTAAAGAGCTTAGCGGCAAAGTCGCTGGTGCAGACGCAGCGAAAATGCATAAAGACTGGCTTGCAGCCGGTAGCTTTGTGGGATGGAGCGAATTTGGTGCCGAGGCCGCAACACCTGAAGGCTTAGTGTTTCATTATTTCGACCTGCTAGCGGCAAACATTGATAAATACAATGCAGGCGAGCTGTTGGTTGACCCAGCGGGCAACCAAATCACGAAGTTGTACATTACCGAAGCCGGTCTTGACCTCAATCAGCTTATTCAAAAGCATACCCTAGGCGCATTGATGTTCTCTCAAGGCACTGATGACTATCTGGATGAGGGTCTGACCACCGACAATATCGTGGCGCAAAAAGACGGTGGTTTATACACCACGCTCGAGCACCAGTTTGATGAAGGGTTTGGTTATTTCGGTGCAGCGCGCAACTACCTAGAGTACAGCGACGATGAAATCGCCGGTAAAGGCGGCCGTGATGGTTTTGCTAATGGTTACAACGATTACGACAGCAATGGTCAGATTGACCTAGCTGCAGAGTATAACTGGGGTAACTCAACGAACGCCGCTAAGCGTGACCGTGGCGCGACAGTGACCACGGATTTCACCGCAGCAGCGATGAACGCCTTTATCGGTGGACGTAAAATCATCAACGATAATGTCGGCAGCGAGCTTAGCGACGCGCAAATGGATGAGTTATTGGCGCACCGTGATATCGCTGTTGCCAATTGGGAAAAGGCGGTTGCGGCTACGGTTGTGCATTACATCAACGATACGTTGGCTGATCTAGATGAAATTAGCGATGGTGACTACAGTGCCGACAACTTTGCCGATTTAGCTAAGCACTTTGGTGAGATGAAAGGCTTTGCGTTGAACTTCCAGTTCAGCCCATTCTCTCCTTTTAATGACGATGCCAATGCTGGTAAGTTCGCCGAGTTACACGCCCTATTTGGTGACGCACCAGTAACAGGCGACGCCGATGCCATTGCCGCATACAGGGCTGACCTGGAAACAGCTCGTGATTTGATGCAACAAGTGTACGGTTTCAACGCTGAGAATGTTGCCAACTGGTAAGGCTCAGCAGCATGGCCTAAGGCCAGCATAAAGATCATAAAAGGTTAGCTTTTAGGCCTCGGCTTAACGCTAGCCTTTTTGTCGTTTAAATCCCCTCGTGGGATACCTAGCAAGTGGGAAGGTAGAATGAAAAAAGCAATCCTCAAGCAGGGCGCTCTGGCCCTCGCTGTGGCATTCGCTCTGGGCGGCTGTGGTGAGAGCACCTCAAGCTCGCAAGGCGCCGGTTTTAATGACAGTGGCAGCGGCGAGCCAACCTCACCGACCGAGCCGACCAGCTTTGATGAAGCGGCGCTGGTGGCAAGTTTAGTTGATAACGTGATCACCCCGGCGTTTACTTTATTTCATCAGCAAGCACAAGCGCAGCAAAGTGCGATTGCCAGTTATTGTGAGCTGGAGAAAGCCAGTGTCCAAACCAGCTCGGAGCAGGCGCAAACGGCCATGCTTGAAGCCCAAGATGCATGGTTAGATGCCATGGGCGCTTGGCAGCAGGTAGAGATGATGCAAATGGGACCGCTTTTGACCAACAACGGCGAGCTGCGTAACCGTATTTATTCGTGGCCTGCTATTAGCCGCTGTGGCATTGACCAAGATGTGGTGTACCACCAAGACGGCGTCATTAATAACGACCCTGAGCGACCATACGATATCAGTGCCCGTACCGCCACACGGCGGGGTCTTTTTGCATTGCAACATGTGCTCTTTAATGAGCAGTATGATCACCATTGTAGCGTTGCCAATGATGCCTTAGCGGATTGGAATAGCCGCACTGTGCTGGCGCGTAAAGTGGCGCGCTGTGAATATGCTGTCACCGCAGCGATGGATGTGCACAACTCCAGCACTGAACTATTGGAAAAATGGCAGGGCGACAATGGCTTTGCTGCTGAGCTCAAATCAGCGGGGCAAAGCGGGTCGCAGTTTGAATCTGCCCATAGCGCCCTGAATCACATCTCTGATGCAATGTTTTATTTAACCGAAGTGGTCAAAGATAAAAAGTTGGCAGAGCCCATAGGCATTTTACCGAACTCCTGTGGTACGTCTGCGTGTCCACAGGATGTAGAGAGCCTCGATGCTAAAAGCTCATTGGCGAATATCAAGGCCAACTTGCTCGCCTTTGAAGCCCTAGTCGTGGGTCAACGCCAGGGCGAGCCCGCGTTAGTGGGTTTCGACGATTACCTTGATGATGAGCAAGCAAGCGCCACCAAGGAGCGTATGCTGCAAGGGATCAGTGACACTAAAGCGGCGATTGCGGCAATTGAAAGTGACTTAGCCACTGCATTACTTGATAACGAAGAGCAGGTACGTGAAGTGCACACCCAAGTTAAAGCCATTACCGATGAGTTGAAGAACGACTTTATCAATGAGCTGGCACTTGAGTTGCCGACCACTTCGGCGGGTGATAACGATTAAGGATCATGATGAAACACAGTAAACTTGCCTTAGCCGTGAGTATTGCGGCATTTGGATTGAATGCTTTTGCTGCTGATAAAGAGCTCGAGCATATACAGATTATTAGCCACCACGACAAACTGCGCACCGAAGCAGGCTCGGCCACCTTAATAGGTGAAGCGCAGCTTGAAGAGTTTGAATTTGACGATATTCACCGCGTGCTATCACAGGTACCCGGGGTCAACATACGCGAAGAAGACGGCTACGGCTTGCGTCCGAATATCGGCTTTCGTGGAGTGACGCCAGAGCGTAGTAAGAAGATCACCATTTTAGAAGACGGGGTGTTGATTGGTCCGGCTCCTTATTCTGCGCCTGCCGCTTACTACTTTCCGTTAACCACGCGGATGACGGCGGTGGAGGTCTTTAAAGGGCCTGCGGCGATAAAATATGGCCCACAAACTGTGGCCGGAACACTGAATATGGTTAGCCGCCAAGTGCCAGATTATCGTATTGGTGGCGTCGATTTATCTGTCGGTGGAGATGGCTACAAAAAAGCCCATGCTTATTATGGCGACCGCCAAGGCAACCTTGGCTTTTTAGTCGAAGGGGTGCACTTACAAAGTGATGGCTTTAAAGAGCTTGATGGCGGCGGTGATACCGGCTTCGATAAAGACGATTTACTGGTCAAAGTGGATTATCAGCTGGATGGCCAGCGTTTCGACCAGCGTTTTGAGGTCAAGCTTTCTTACGCCGATGAACTCTCCGATGAGACCTATTTGGGCCTGACCGACGCCGACTACAAGGCCAACCCTTATCGCCGTTATGCCGCATCTCAGCCGGCACAAATGGATACTAAGCATACGCAAGTGATGTTTACCTATCAGCTAAGCGCACAAGATGTAAACCTAACAACGCGGGTTTACCGTAACGATTATGAGCGCGCCTGGTTAAAGCTAAATAGCCTGTCTAACAGCAATGCTAGCTTATCTGATATTTTGGCAAGCCCTGAGCAGTTTGCTGGTCAATATCAGGTGTTAAGTGGCCAGCGCGATTCTGTGCTCGCCGGTGAAACTAATTACTTTTTAAATATGGGCACCAATGACCGTGAGTACTACTCACAAGGCATTCAGCTCGATGGTGATTGGCAAGTACCGCTGTTTGGCTTGCAGCACACAGTCTCGTTTGGGGTTCGTTTCCACCAAGATGAGATTGAGCGTAATCACTATGAAGACACCTATGCCATGGTTGACGGCATTAATACTGCCATCGCCGAGACCCGCCGGTTCACCGCCGAGAACACAGAAAGCACCGATGCCTGGTCGGTGTATATAGAAGATCAGGTGACCATCGATAAGCTAACCTTAGGTGTTGGCGTGCGCGGCGAGTTGATGGACATGACCTATCAAAATGATAAGTCGGGTTTTGCTGATGATTGGCAACAAAAAACCACCCGTGTATGGTTGCCAGGGATCAGCGGCTTTTATCAGTTAGATGATAACAGCGGCTTGCTATTTGGTGTTCACCAAGGCTTTGTTCCTGCTAGCCCGTCGGCGCCAGTGCGTGATGGCGAAGACGAGTTTGAAAAAAGCGTGAACTATGAATTTGGTGGTCGTTATAACGATGGCATCACCCAATTTGAAATGGTCGGCTTTTTCAATGACTACGCTAATCTAATTGAAAGCTGTGGACAGTCAAATTGCGGCAGCCAAGGTCAGCTTGATCAAGAATTCAGCGGTGGCGAGGTGGATGTGTGGGGAGTCGAATCGCAAATAGCCCAAACCTATCCGTTAAATCTGCAACTCGATATTCCTATGAGTTTGACTTACACCTATACGCAAAGCGAGTTTAAACAAGCGTTGTTCTCTGAGTTTGTGCAGTGGGGTTACATTCGCCCTGGCGATAGGCTGCCTTATTTGCCAACGCACCAAGCGACGCTCAGTATCGGGTTGGCACATAAAAATTGGGTGGTTGATATGCTCATTAAGTATGTCAGCGATATGCCAGAAACGGCGGGCGTCGGTTACGAGGGCTTTGATGTCGCCTTAGCGGGTCAAGAAGTGCCGGCAACGACGGTGGTTGATATCGCGGCTCATTATGAGCTTGGCCAATATGGCCGCGTGTATGCCAAGGTAGATAACCTGTTTGACCAAGACAACATCGTCAGCCGTCGTCCTTATGGAGCGCGACCGGGTAAACCACGGACGCTGTCGCTTGGTTATAAATACCAGTTCTAAGAGGGTCGGGCCATGCTAGAGACTATTTGGCAAAGCATCGCGCAAACGCCGGATTACCTATTTGACGCCAATAAGCGTATTTTTATTGGTTACAGCATCATGGCCCTTATCTTAGCTGCGCTTGCTTATGGCTTGCGTAAGAGCAAGAAATCAACACGTGGCTTTTTTCGCTATGTGTTTGCAAAAAAAATCTGGTGGGCACCCAGTGCCCGCCAAGACTATCAGTTATGGATTTACAACCGTGTGCTTAAGGCGCTGTTGTTTACGCCTATTATTTTGACCATGGTGCCGGTGGCGCTGGCGACAACGGAGTTATTAGAGGGCGCGTTTGGTTTGCGAGCGCCGATGCCGTTGAGTGAAACCAGCGTGGTCATCATTTTTACCGTATTGCTGTTTTTAGCCGATGACTTTTCACGGTTTTTACTGCATTACGCACTACATAAGGTGCCTTTTTTGTGGCATTACCACAAGGTACACCATTCTGCTAAAGTGCTGACCCCTTTCACCATTTATCGCTCTCACCCGCTAGAGAGTTACCTTTATGCCTGCCGTATGGCGCTCTCACAAGGGATGGTGGTCGGTGTATGCTATTACCTATTCGGGACTAAGTTATCCATGGTGGATATTCTCGGTGCTAACATTTTTGTGTTCGCTTTTAATGCCATGGGGTCAAACTTGCGGCATTCGCATGTGTGGCTGAGTTGGGGGCGCCATGTTGAAAAATGGTTGATTAGTCCCGCGCAACACCAAATTCATCACAGTGACAATCCGCAGCACTTTGATACCAACCTGGGTTCGGCTTTAGCCATATGGGACCGATTATTCGGCACCCTCATCCGCGCCGATGAAGTGGGCAAGATCAGTATCGGGGTGGGTCAATACGATGCCGGGCATGATTCTATCTGGGCTATTTACACCAAGCCGGTGCGCGATTCTTTCGCAAGCCTAAAACCTAAGCGCAAAGCGGATACTTTGAAAAAGCCAGTGGTATAAAAAGTAAGGTAGAGGAATAGGCTGGCGACGGGCATTGCCAGCCTATTAAATGAGGGAGTAGGCCCTCAGAAAGTAGTTAGTGGTAGGCGCTGCGCTTGGCAAAACCTAACTGATGTAGATGATTGATCAAGGCCGGGTCGTCTAAGCGCTCTGGGGTGCTGTCACCGCGCAGGGCATGATCTTTTGGCACTTGATAGACATCGAGCATTTTTTGGAATAGTACGTAACGTAAAAATTCCGGAGTCACACCTGAGTCTTGGATATCGTCGAGCTGCGACTGCAATTCACGCATTTGCTGCTTATCAAGTTTGCTGTGCGTTGCTTGCTTATTGTCGATGGTCATAATCAACCTCCTACACACATCGGCAATTGCATATTAACGAATGTAATCTGGTTGCCTTTGCTAAATTCTGTGTTAAAAATAGTGACTTACATCACTGTATAGACCTAGTTTACTCCTTTTTTTACGGTTATTACCAACAACCGTGTAAAGCTTTGTAAATAGCGCCACACCTGTATTCGGAACGTTCCAAGCTTGGTGACAAGGTACAAAATTGATAAGTAAGTGATAACTAAATAAAACGCGTTATCACTTACCTAAAAGCGGGATTATTTAAGAAAGTGAAATTTTCTCTTTGACGTGCTCAGCGAAACCACTACCGGCCTCAAGGTAGAAGTTGTAAGTAGAGTTTACGCCCAATTCCTCGAGCTCTTTTTGCTGATCTGGGTAATTTGCAATGGCGGTAACTTGCCCCTCATACCCCGAAGCTTGTAACTGTTCTAAGGCGAAGATATTTTGATTGTGCTTAGGCATGGCTAACATCACCATTTCCACCTTCGCATGGTTCAAGCGTTGCCAAAAATCAGGATCGGTGGCATCGGCAGTGACCACTCGACGCCCGCGCTTGACATGACGAGCCACCACTTCGGGTTTAATATCGATCCCCGCCACCGCTTGTGGGAAGCTCTGAGCTATAGTCTCATAGGCACCGGTGCCTATGCGGCCCATGCCAAAAATAGCGATGCGGGTATTGTGTAGATTCACAGGTAGCTCTTCTGGCAGTCGCGAGTCACTTTCAAAAGGCAGTAGCCAACGCTCTATTTTTACATAGATATCATTGGCTCTGGCATTTAACGGTGAAGCAACCACGAAGGTAATGGCCACCGCCGTGGCAACCACGGCCAGCCATTGTGACGACAGCCAACCACTGCTTGCGGCTAGCGCACAGACAATAAGGCCAAACTCACTGTAGTTGGCAAGCGTAAAAGCACTCAATAGGGAAGTACGCGCACGTAGGCGCACAGCATTAGTCAACACATAATAAAGCGCGACTTTAAAGACCAGCACAGAGACCACCAAGATAGCAGCAACCAATGCACTGGCGGTAAGCTCGGCATTAAGACCTATGGTTAAGAAAAAACCAACCAGGAGTATATCTTTAAAGCTCAGTAATGACTTAGCGAGTTCCCCCGCTTTTTTGTGGCTGGCAAACATCATTCCTAAGATCAAGGCCCCTAAATCACCTTTGATGCCTGCAAATTCAAAAGCTTGGTAACCGGCGACAAGTGCGAAAAAGAAGCCAAAAAGGGGCAGTAGTTCGCCGTGCTTGGAGCGGTTTAATATCCAAAACATGACTGGGCGCATCAGTGGCAACAACACCATCAGGGCAATTGCCCAGTAATTGGGTAGTTTGCCAGTACTGGCTACTAAAAATAGCACTGCGAAGATGTCTTGCATGACCAGGATGCCGATGGATATTTTACCATGGAGGCTCGACATCTCACCGCGATCTTCAAGCACTTTAACGGCAAAAACGGTACTGGAGAAACTAAACGCAAAGCCAAGCAATAATGCGGTTTGCCAGTTCAGGTCGATAAAGAGGGGCAGGGCGAACACCCCGAGCAGTAGCAAAAAGCCACAAAACAATGCGGTACTAATAATAATGTGGGCACTGGCGGGGAGCCACACTTGCACTTTCATCAGGCTCGACACTTTGAGCTTTAAGCCTATGCTAAACAACAATAGGGTGATCCCCAACGCGGCGATTTGATCCAATAATGCAGTGGTTTTATAGCCAGCCATATGTAAGACAAATCCGGCTACCAAAAAGCCGACCATGGGGGGAAGTTTCACTTGATAGGCAGCAAAACCACAAACAAAGGCAACGGCAAAAAAGATCAGTTCCATAAAAGTGTTATCTTAGTGCAGGTGTAATCAGTGTAACTAATTGTAGAAGTTATTGAAAATACTATGTATGCCAGGGCCCATTTCCTCTCGCTTTAATCGTGATTGAAGTTTTTTTATGGTTTGCATAAGTTTTCACTGACAAGGGCGCGCAATTGTGGTTAAGATGCAATAAAGGATTCATTAACAGGAGAAGTGATGTTTAAAAAAATCCTGGCCTCTGTAGGAATTGGTGCCGCGAAAGTCGATACGGTACTACAAACTGAGCATTTACACCCCGGGCAAAAGTTTCATGCCGAAATCATTATAAAAGGGGGTGATGTAGAACAAGATATTTCTGGTTTGGAATTGGCCTTGATGACTCGCGTAAAAGTAGAGTCAGATGATGGCGACTACTTTACTAATCATATTATTGAAAAGTGGCGTGTGAGCGAGAAGCTGACCTTACAACCTGGTGAAGAAAAACGTATTCCGTTTGAAGCACGATTGCATTCTGAAACTCCGATCACCGAATTTATCGCCGGTTACAACCAAACCCATGTATGGATTCAGACAGGTTTAAATATCGATTTGGCCATTGACGCCAGTGATCGCGATCCGTTGCATATTTACCCTAACGAAGCTGTTAAAGCCTGTATGCAGGCAATGGATAGGCTGGGCTTTAGGTTAATGAAAGCCGATGTTGAAAAAGGCTATTTGCGCGCACCGAGCTTCCATTCTACCTCGGGCTGCTATCAAGAACTTGAGTACCGACCGCAAAGCGGCGGCATGTTTGGCATTCAAGAGGTTGAGCTATCGTTTGTCCCCGAAGCACATAAAACGCATGTTTTAATTGAGCTAGATCGCGCGTTTCGCTCCGACGGGTACATTGATTTGACCATAGAGCACGATCATGTGAATTTATCGCAGATCTGCGACCAATTAGAGCGCTTAATTCACTAAGTTGGCAGAACAACAAAGCGTTAAGCCCAGCACCGCTGGGCTTTTTTAATGGGATATAAGTATGACGATACACTGGCTATGTAAAGGCTTTGATGAGCTGACAACCACCGAATTATTCACTTTGATGCGTGCTCGTGTTGATGTTTTTGTCGTCGAGCAGCACTGTCCCTACCCAGAACTGGACGATGGCGATATTGATGCCAATAGCAAACATATTTTAGGGTATCAGAACAATCAATTGTGTGCTTATGCGCGTTGTATCGACAAGTCAGAAAGTGTCGCTATCGGACGCGTGCTCGTGCTGCCCCATGCACGAGGACAAGGGGTAGCCCAGCGCTTAATGCAGCATGCTCTAGGCGTGTGTGAGCAGTTTTTTAGTGAACGTCCGGTAATGTTAAGTGCGCAGACCTATTTACTTGGCTTTTATCAGCAATTGGGGTTTGTGACGCGTGGGTCGCCTTATCTGGAAGACGGCATTGAGCATCAGGATATGTATTTGTATAAGCGCTAACATCCCGACACTTTTAGGTAGCGCCCGCTAAAGTTGCTTAATGGCTCATATCACCTACCTTTAGGGAATAAAAGTAACGAGCAGATGACAAGCTACCGGCTGGGCATTACAGCGCCAGTGACTCAATGGAGTGCGACTTGAGTGCAACAAACACCCCGATGGAACCGGATACTGAAGAGGTCGAAGAACACCTAAGAGAAGCTATCGACGATAGCACTGTCTTAATAGTCGAAGACAACGATGCCGACTTTGATTTACTGCGGGAGGTGTTATCCCCTCATTTCAATGTTAAGCGCTGCCGTGATGGTGAAGCTGCGCTGCGACTTATTATGGACATTGCCCCGCATATTGTGATCAGCGAATTTAGTTTGCAAGGCATGGACGGTATTGCTTTATGTCAGCGAATTCGAGAGCACAGCCGTTTTGATGATATTCCGGTATTAATGGTCAGCAGTGAGGAGCATGCCCAGCGCGAAGTTGATTTTTGGGATGCTGGGTGCAGTGACTTTGTGCGTAAGCCCTACAGCTTAACGACCTTGTACAAGCGAGTAATGCACCATTTAAAATACAAGAAAATGCTCGATGAATACAAAGAAGCGGCCATGGTTGATTCACTCACAAAAGTGTTTAATCGCCGCTACCTTGAGTCCACCATGCTGCAGTTATCCAGTCGCCATGAAACACCGGACATATCGGCCTTGCTGATTGATGTGGACTGGTTCAAAAAGTACAACGACAGCTACGGCCACCTCGCCGGGGATGCGGCGTTGGTACAGATTGCTGAAGTACTCACGCACAGCTTGATGCGCTCGACAGACTTTGTAACCCGCTTAGGAGGGGAGGAGTTCGCGGTTATTTTGCCGCATACCGATGCAAGCTGAGCATAACTTATCGCACAGTGGGTACTCACCGGTGTCAGGGCCGTTAGCCTTACCTCATAAACACTCGGACTATCACCGTATTAGTGTCTCTGTTGGCGGGATCACCTGTGGATTTGCACCCAAGGACTGGCGCAGCATGATTAAACAAGCAGATGAAAACCTATACCAAGCAAAAGCACAAGGACGAAATAAAGCGATATGTACTGTTGAGCAGGGGAGTCAGCCGCAGTAACTCAATGCGGCTGACTAGCTAGGCTGTTAGCGCAGCGAGTTGATGAATACCAAGGAAATACAAATGGGGCAAACGAACTTGATATACCAAGGCCAGATTTTCCAGAACCAGCTATTCGCAGCCTCTGGGCAACCAGACTGAATTTCTTTGAGCAGTGAGGCTCGATGCCAAATCCATCCCACAAAAACACAACACATAAGTCCAAGTAGGGGCTGTCCGAAGCGCGTTGTTAGCGCAATCACGAAGCCAAACAGTTGCTCAAAGTTGAAAATGATAGTGAAGCTCACTAAACAAATCAGTACGCCTATCACCCAGGTTGCTGGGCGGCGGTTAAGGCCAAACTTCTCAACGGTATAAGACACAGGTGCTTCAAGCATGGAAATAGACGAGGTTAGCGCGGCTATACTCATCAAGGCGAAAAAGGCAAAACCCACATACAGCCCCGCACTTCCCATGGAATCAAAAAGTGCCGGTAACACTTGAAAGACCAGCGTGTCTTCAGAAAGTAATTTGCCAGAGGCATCAAATATTTCAACGCCTTGGGCTTGTGCTACGTACATCGCTGGGATTATCAAAAGGCCAGCAACAAAGGCTATAAACACGTCAATTAAGGTGACCGATGCACCTAGGGTAACGAGGTTTTCGCTTTTAGAGATATACGAGCCATAAATGATCATCACACTGGTGCCCAACGACAGCGAGAAGAATGCTTGGCCTAAAGCACTGACCAGCAGCGCCGGTTCAAATAGCGCAGAAAAGTCAGGCAGCAAGTAGTTCTTTAATCCTTGTGTCGCGCCTTCTTGGCTCATTACGTAGGCGATCAGAGCGAATAAAATCGCCAGTAACGCTGGCATCAATCGTTTTGACCACTTTTCAATGCCATTTTCAACGCCCTTACTAATGATCATCACGGTCAGGAGAATAAAGCCGCCTGCAAAGAGTAAGTTGCGTGACAGTGACTGGTTAGTCAGCCAATTGGCAGTCTCGCTCTGCCCGGCTAGTTGCGCTACCGGCTCAGCAGTGAAGCTGATCATCCAACCCGCCACTATGGCGTAAAAGCTTAAAATTAATCCCGCACAAATGATGCCGCCAAAGCCAACAATAAAGGCTAAGGGATGTTGCCAGCGATGGTTCGACACCTTCTTAAGCGATGCCACCGCATTGGCCTGACCATAGCGACCAACGACCAATTCCGCCATCAGTGCGGGATAGGCTAAGCAAAACGCCAATACTAAATAAGCCAACACAAAAGCAGCCCCGCCATTGGAGGCTGTTTGGGTGGGGAAGCCCCAAATATTACCGAGTCCGACCGCTGAGCCAGCAGCGGCCATTATAAAACCAAAACGGGAGCTAAACTCCCCACGCGACGCACTCATATTATTATATTTCTCTGTAGGTGAACGGCGCTCCCAATCTACTGTAATTTCCATGAAATAAAAAGCTCACGGGGGCATTTATTGCCCGTATAGCAGGGTAAAGCGCGCTGTACATAGAAAAAAGGTCGCCTATCATAAAGGGCCGTAATCTCGCTGTTTGAGCTTATTTGCGACCAAGTGTGATTCAGTGTAGGGAATGTAAATTGAAGGTTACAGAGGTAATTTAAGGGTGAACTTCGCCCCGCCTAAAGAGTTTGATTCACTCACTACTAAGTAGCCGTGATGCCAGACCATGACTTTTTGACATATGGCCAAGCCTAATCCATAACCCTGCGCAGAGCGGTGTTTGGCACTTTGATAGAAAGGTTTTAATATTGCTGCACGTTCTGCCTGAGGGATCCCGGGGCCATCATCTTCAATCGTAATCGCTAGAAAGTGACCGTCAATATCTGCACAGACGGTTACTGATTGGCGTGCATAGCGAAGAGCATTACCCAAAATATTAATCAATGCTCGCGCTAGCCAGTGCAGGTCGGCGTTTATTTTTAATGCATTTGAGCAGCGTACCTCAATATGTTGCCCATTGGCCTTCGCTTGCGCTTGTAATTGCTCGCAAATATCGTGCAAGTAGAGCGACGCGCTTGTCTGGCTATAGGTTAATTGTTGAGTTTGCTGTTGCAGAGCCGCGTAGCTCAGGTAGCTGTTTAGCATCGACTCCATGGTGTCTAAATCTTTTTCCATACGCTGGAGGTAGCGCTGTTGCGCGCCTTGGTCGTCACTTTCAATTGCCGCATCCAAGCCAAAGCGCAGGCAGGCAATGGGTGTACGAATGTCATGAGAGAGGCTCGACGCCATCAGTTTATTCTCATCCAGTAGCGCATTAATTTGCTCCGCCATGGCATTGAAGCGTCGCTCTAATTGTGTGGTATAGCTCCAGCGGCTGGCGCTAATACGTTTTTCTAAATGACCGTCAGCAAACTGCTGGGTTACATTAGAGAGCACACTAATACGACGGGTGAGGGGGATAAGAGGGAGCCACATACACAAACTGACCCCAGTGTAGAATAGCACCGTGAGTAGCAAGTCATGATCCGCCGCTTTGGGTTTGGGTAGGCGCATGGTGAGGTGCTTACCATGCAAGCTGTCGGCAGCGCGCACCAAATAAAGGCCCTGGTTATCGGCAAGTACTAGTCCGGAATTACTATACAGCTGGGTGATTAAAGAAGGGGGAAGGGCTAACGTGGCGTTATTCTCAAGACCGATAGCGAGTTTGAAATGTTGGTTTAGCGCATCCAATCCTTGTTGCTGATTTTTCGCCTCGTACTCACTGAGGTAAGAGACCATCCCTGCAAGCACTTGCCGTTGTTGTGTGAAGTCATCCTGTTGCGTTGGGCCACTAGCGAAGCTGTCGATAAGCCAGCTTAGCAACACCACAGAAATTAACGCTGTGCACAACAAAGATATGTACAGTTTTTTCATATAAACGCACGATTAGGAGCTAACTCCACGCATCCTTTACTAACAAGTACCCTTTGCCCCATATGGTTTTAATGCGCTGCGGCCTGTTGCCATTGTCATTAAAGTGTTTGCGCAGCGCCGAGACCACCACATCAATACTGCGGTCAAGGCCATCGTATTCTCGTCCCTTAACGGCACGAAACACGGAATCTCTGTCTACCACTTCACCGGCATGCTGGGCAAGGTAACAGAGCAAGGCAAATTCGGCATTCGACAGTGCCACCTCGTTATTGTTAAAACTGACGCGTCGCGCTTCAGTATCGATTCTCAGACCGCCCACTTGAATGCTCTCGCGTTCTTTTTTGGGGGCTTGCTCGTCGCTGCCTGGGCGTAACGCTGCTTTAATGCGAGCCAGCAGAACTCGAGGGCGTACCGGCTTGGCGATATAGTCGCTAGCACCCACTTCAAGGCCGATGACTTCATCTAATTCATCATCGCGCGCAGTCAACATAATAATGGGCTGCTGATAAAATTGCCGTAAGCGTGTACAGACACTTATGCCATCCATTCCTGGAAGCATAACATCGAGTAACACCAAATCAGGATGATGACTTTGTACATAGCCTTCTACTTCCTTGCCGTTACCACAGCAGCCGACCTGATAGCCATTTTGGCTTAGGAAGTCTTGCATCCACTCGCTCAGAGAAAGGTCGTCTTCAACAACAAGAATATGGGGTGATTGCTGCATTTAAAATAATCTCCAGCGACGTTTTTTCTGTCCATTGGTGTAAACCCACTGCACTCGCACTTCGGTGTCAGCAATGGCCTCGCCTGATGCTCTTGGAAAGAGTTCGAAGCGCACGGCTTTAGGGCTGGCAAAATCGACGATAATATAGCCTTGACGTTGTCCTTGCCAGCAATGCAGAGGTTGCTGCTTAGTTTGTTCACGGATGCAGTAAGCTGCGTCATTGGCCACTTGCCATTGCAACTCGATATCAGAATAGCAGGTGCGGCCTTGACGCAGTGCTACACAAGTATTGGGCGTTGCCAATAAAGCGTGCGTTGGCGGCGTTGTTTGCTGTGCTAAGGGCGCACTCGGGAACACGGTTGTGCCGATGAGGGCGAGGGCTAATCTAAAACACATAACGCACGCCTACCTTGGCTTTATGCTGATATGATTGAGAAATGATAGGGCTGTCACTGATCTCACCCGAGAAATAGGTTGATAACCAGCCTGCAAGGAATACCCAATTCTGTGATAGTGGGTGCTCAGCATGGAGCTCTAGCATTACCGCGTATGCGATATCTGGCTTATAATACGGTCGAGATTCGGTGCTTTCATGCTCATCGATACCAAAGTAATAATCGCTAAACTCACGACCATACACATTAAATCCTAGACCACCTCGAAACTCCCAGTTGCGATATTGCTGAATGCTCGATAGAAACGTGGTAAATACCCAGTCGTTGTGGGTATCAGTGACATCATGAAGTAACTCAAAAGATAATTGGCTGCTCTCAAAGCGCCGCGATAGCCTAATACCCATATCAAAATCATAGTGACGTCGGTCGATACCCGCGAGGGCATCGATCACATCTTGGTCGTATAACTTTAAACCTGTTTCATCAAAACCGGATTGCACATTGGTGCCAAGAATATCCAAGCCCCAGTCATATTTATCGATGAGTGAATAGCCAATGACCATGCCACCACTGAGTTGGCTATTGTCGACGTCGAGGTAAAACTTATCGTAGCTGAGCACTAAGTTAATATTGGGTTCAAGGCCATCATCGTAAGAGTCCAAACCGACAAGGTACGAGTCCTCGACGTAGTAGCCCAGACCTACGCTCCAGTCCCAGTTAAAACCCTGTTGTGGTTCAAGACGATTATCTGAGTAATAGCGGTTACTCGCAGAGACAGCAAAACTAACAAGTAAAATAATGAGGGAGATTAAGGCGCGCATAGTGGTAATGATTTTTTATTTTCCAGTGTACCGATCTCCAGCGGCCAAGTCTGTAAGAAAATGTAGCATGGCAGCAAGCCGCCATGCGTGACCAAAGGGGACTAGTTTACGTTGATCTTCTCTAGCAAAATACCACTTAAATAGTAATGTAAATCAGGGACTAAAGCACTGACTTCAGCTTGCTCACAGGCTCCTGCTATTTTACTTAAGCCTGAACTTTTAGTGCGTACTATGTATTGAGGTGCTTGCGGTGCTGGCTGAGCCCCTCGTTTTTGCATCGCATCGGGTGCATTGTGAGTATTTACAAACTGTTGCACTTGTTCAAGGTTTTCTATGTGATCAGACATTACCAGCTTGTAGCGTAGGGGGTTACGTTGGAAACTGGCGGTGTCTATTGACGATTTAGCAAACCATACAACATCTTGAGAGCTTTGATGGGAAAGCTTCATGCTCACGGAGCCAAGAATATTGCTGCACTGTTTGGTGGTAAACTGCTGCGCCAAATCACTTTCGCCAAACACAGTGGCGTTAGCAAGTTGATATTCGATACTTTCGGTTTCACTGATATCTAGCTGGTTTATGCTTAATACATAATCGGCTTGCTTGCGGTCACTGATCACCGTTAGTTGCTTATCATTTAAAATAGCCACTAGGCGATTGCGCAGGCGCTCGGTTAATGCCACCTGCTCACTTTCGATGACCACACTTTGGCCTCGTGTAATAGGGTGTGCGGGCAATTGCACTGATTTCACACGCGGCGCTTGGTGCGCGTATTGATACTCGAGTATGTAGGTGCGCTCACTTAGGCTTGGTTTAATTGGCATCCGTACTTTTTCAGGGACCGGTGCCAAGGTCGTTTCCATAGTGGTGCAACCACTGGCCAATAGCACTGACGCGCTAAAGGCAGTTACTAATAAATGCTTGTTCATAGTGCCATAACTCTCAATTACACTCATTCACTCATATCCCAGCAAGTTGAACCGCAGCATTGTACGTGAGTTTACTGTAAACTTCATGATATTATTCTGCGATTATGATTCAGCATTGCCATAACTATAATAATGAAAATGAAGTTCTTAGTTATTCTCTTTGTTGCTGCGTTTAGTGCATTTTCTTATGCTGAACAACAGCCACCGTTCACCGAGGCAACCGATGCTAAACAATGGCACCGGTTTGTTGATAATTATGTGGCGAGCTTAGAACGTCAACTGGAGCAAAAAAAAGTGCCCGGGGCCGCGCTTTCTATTGTTCACCCTGACTTTCCTTCCATCGCCTTAGGATTTGGTAAAACAAAAATAAGAAAAGGCCGACAAGTGGACGTAAATACCCGTTTTCGACTTGCCTCGGTCTCAAAAACATTTACCGGTTCGTTAGCTGCCAAGCTGGCGGCGCAAGGTGTACTCAATCTAGATGCACCGGTGCAAAAATATTTACCCGCGTTCAATGATACCGTTTATAGGGACAATTTGAAAGTCGCTCATCTATTAAGTCACTCCAGCGGATTAGTGCCTAATGCCTATGATAACCTCATTGAGTCACGCATGGACTATCCGGATATCGTCTCAAAGCTATTGAAAGTTGAGCCATTATGCACACCAGGGCAGTGCTACGGGTATCAAAATGTGATGTTTGCTATGGTCGGTGATGTGATTCGTAATGCCAGCGGCTTAGAGTACGAAACATGGATGCAAGAGTTTATATTTAAACCGTTACGTATGCGCCATGCCAGTATTGGTTATGAGGGTATGGTGCGGGATGAAAACTTTGCTTACCCCCATGTGCGCGGGCGAAAACGTTGGCATACGGCGCGGTTAAAGAAAAATTACTACAAGGTCTCCCCAGCGGCAGGCGTCAATGCCAGCGCCGCAGACATGGTGCAGTGGCTCAAAGCACAGCTTGGCATGTACCCCAGTGTACTGCCGCCTGAGGCGTTACAGGCACAAGTGCGTCCTTACACGGTGACCAAAAAGGAGCGCTATCGTCGGGTGTGGCGAAAACATGTAAATGAGGCACATTATGGCCTGGGTTGGCGTATCTATGATTATGATGATGAGACCATCTTTTATCACAGCGGTTGGGTGCAGGGCTATCGAACCGATATTGTGGTGATCCCCCGTTTAAATGTGGGTTTTAGTCTGCTGCTGAATGCCGAAACAGGTTTAATTAACGAGTTGACCACGCAATTTCTTGATCAGTTGCTGGCGATGTCACAACCGGTATAAATAGAGGGCGTTGAAACAAAAAAAGGTCGGCATGAGCCGACCTTTTTTATAAGCGTTCGTGACTACCCGCGAGGTAGCTGAATCTTACGCTCTTCGCTTTGGCGATAAATAGTTAAAATATGACCAATGCTTTGTACTTTGTAAGCACCCGTTTCACGGATGATGGCATCAAAAATAAGTGCTTTAGTTTCTCTATCACTGGTTGGCACTCTAACCTTAATGAGCTCATGGATGTCCAAAGCACTGTCGATTTCGGCAATCACCCCTTCGGTCAGGCCGTTAGCACCCAACAAAACCACAGGCTTAAGTGGGTGTGCGAGGCTTTTTAGGTATTGCTTCTGTTTATTTGATAGTTTCATAGATTTTCAAATTTTGCTGATTCGAGCTTGAATTATCGGTATTCTAACGCCATCTAGCAGATATTACTATTTTAGTTGCGTGTTAATTTATGGCGAATAAGAAGCACTCGGCGAGCTCCCAGCGATGGTTGAAAGAGCATTTCGACGACCATTATGTGCATGAAGCGCAAAAGCAAGGGTGGCGGTCGCGCGCGGTTTTCAAACTTGATGAAATCCAAAATAAAGACAAATTACTTAAACCTGGCATGGCGGTCGTCGATTTAGGCGCGGCCCCAGGAAGTTGGTCACAGTACTTGGCGCAGAAGGTTGGCGACAATGGTCAGGTGATCGCCTGTGATATCCTGCCTATGGATTCTTTGGCTGGGGTCGACTTTTTACAAGGCGATTTTCGCGAAGAGGCTGTGCTAAATGCGTTGCTCGAGCGTATAGATGGGCAGAACGTCGATGTGGTGTTCTCGGATATGGCCCCGAATATGAGCGGTAATATGAGTACCGACCAAGCGGGAAGCATGTATCTGGTAGAGTTGGCACTGGATATGTGCCACCAAGTGCTAAAGAAAAACGGCGCCTTTGCGGTTAAAGTGTTCCAAGGCGAAGGCTTTGACCAGTTTGTAAAAGACGTTCGTGACAGCTTTCGCACTGTAAAAATACGTAAACCCGATGCGTCGCGCCCACGTTCCCGTGAGGTATATGTAGTAGCTACGGGCTACAAACTGTAGTACAGTTGTCGGGAAAAGTTGAATTTAATTAATTTGGATACAAGAGGTTAACACCTTGAGTGATATGGCAAAGAATTTAATACTATGGCTGGTTATTGCCGTTGTTTTGATGTCGGTTTTTCAAAGCTTTAACGGCTCCGACAATTTAGACAGGCAAACGAGTTACACACAATTCGTCAAGGATGTACGCAGCGGTTCGTTGCGCGAAGTCGTGATAGACCGTGGAACAGGCGCAATCACTGGAGTTAAAACCAGTGGCGAGCGTTTTCAAACAACCATGCCTATGTATGACGAAGACCTTATCAATGACTTACTCAAAAATGATGTCAACGTAAAAGGTGTTCAACCTGAAGAGCAGTCCTTACTGGCAAGCATTTTCATTTCCTGGTTCCCAATGTTACTGCTTATTGGCGTATGGATATTCTTCATGCGACAAATGCAAGGTGGCGGCGGCAAAGGCGCGATGTCCTTTGGCAAAAGTAAGGCTCGTTTAATGAGCGAAGACCAGGTGAAGACTACTTTCGCTGATGTTGCTGGTTGCGATGAAGCCAAAGAGGACGTTACCGAGCTAGTGGATTTCTTGCGCGACCCATCCAAGTTCCAAAAATTGGGCGGCAGTATTCCTAAGGGCGTACTCATGGTAGGCCCTCCTGGTACAGGTAAAACCTTGCTTGCTAAAGCTGTTGCTGGTGAAGCGAAAGTGCCGTTTTTTACAATTTCCGGTTCTGACTTTGTTGAAATGTTCGTGGGCGTGGGTGCATCCCGGGTGCGCGACATGTTTGAGCAAGCGAAAAAAGCCGCTCCCTGCATCATCTTTATCGATGAGATTGACGCCGTAGGTCGCCAACGGGGTGCTGGTATGGGTGGTGGTCACGATGAACGTGAACAAACCTTGAACCAAATGCTGGTAGAGATGGATGGTTTCGAAGGTAACGAAGGTATTATCGTTATTGCTGCAACCAACCGTCCGGATGTACTGGACCCTGCATTACTTCGCCCAGGTCGCTTCGACCGTCAGGTGGTCGTTGGTTTACCAGATATTCGCGGTCGTGAGCAGATCCTAAAAGTGCACATGCGTAAAGTGCCATTGGCCGATAATGTTGAAGCCTCGGTGATTGCTCGAGGAACGCCTGGTTTCTCTGGTGCTGACTTAGCCAACCTTGTGAACGAAGCCGCACTATTCGCTGCTCGGGGTAACAAGCGTGTTGTGAGCATGGCTGAATTTGATGCCGCCAAAGATAAGATCATGATGGGCGCAGAGCGCAAATCGATGGTGATGTCTGAGGAAGAAAAAGAGATGACCGCGTATCACGAAGCCGGTCACGCTATTGTCGGGCGTATCGTGCCAGAGCACGACCCAGTGTACAAAGTGTCAATCATTCCACGTGGTCGTGCCTTGGGTGTCACCATGTACTTGCCAGAGCAAGACCGAGTGAGCCACTCGAAAGAGCACTTGGAATCAATGATTTCTAGCTTGTACGGCGGCCGTATTGCTGAAGCCATTATTTATGGCGATGAGAAAGTGACAACCGGTGCGAGTAACGACATTGAGCGGGCCACTGAAATTGCCCGTAAGATGGTGACGCAGTGGGGCTTAAGCGCGAAAATGGGTCCGCTACTGTACGCTGAAGAAGAAGGCGAAGTGTTTATGGGCCGAGGCTCATCACGCAGTGCCAGCATGTCTGATGACACAGCCAAACTGATTGATTCAGAAGTACGTGATATCTCAGATAGAAACTACGAACGTGCAGAGCAAATTTTGCGTGATAACATTGATATCCTGCATGCCATGAAAGACGCATTGATGAAGTATGAGACCATTGATGCGCTGCAAATCGATGATTTGATGGAGCGTCGCGAGGTGCGTCCACCACGTGATGCCCACGATCAGAAGCCTCCAGCAGATGCCAAAGCTAAATCGCAAGGTGAGCTGGCCGATGAAGCAACGGCGCAAGACGATAATAACGTCGATAAGCCGAACTCTGACGACAAAGAGTAAAAACCAATAGCCCCAACACAGTTTGGGGCTTTTCCTTTCCCCAAGTTAGCCATTGATTAACCGGTACTTGGAAGACCTTCATAGACAGAGTAAGTAATGACAAGGTTAACACTTCCTCGAGATCGTTATTTGGATCTCAGTACTCCCCAAGTTATGGGGATTTTAAATGTTACGCCGGACTCCTTCTCCGATGGCGGCCAACACAATACCCTAGACAACGCTGTCAACCGTGCCCTATCGATGTTAGAGCAAGGCGCCACTATTATTGATGTGGGCGGCGAGTCAACACGCCCAGGCGCAGACGATGTCGCTGAACAAGAAGAGTTGCAGCGGGTGGTCCCCGTAATCAACGCCATTCGCGAGCGCAGTGATTGCGTCATCTCCATTGATACCAGTAAGGCCGGCGTGATGACAGCGGCGGTTCAGGCCGGTGCAGATATCATTAACGATGTGCGCGCGCTGCAAGAACCTGGGGCACTCAGCGCAGCAGCCAGCGCTCAGGTTCCTGTGTGCATTATGCACATGCGCGGGCAACCACGCTCTATGCAAAATGCCCCTGATTACCATGATGTCACCAAAGAGGTGGGCACGTTTTTACAAGAGCGAGCGCGACAATGTATCGAAGCTGGGATAAGTAAAACGAACATTATTATCGACCCCGGCTTTGGCTTTGGTAAATCACTGCAACATAACTATCAATTGTTGAGTGAGCTTGAGCAACTACAGCGACTAGGATACCCAGTACTCACTGGTCTATCGCGCAAATCAATGTTCGGAAAATTATTAAATCGAGATGCAGATCAGCGTCTCAGCGCAAGCTTAGCTGGCGCATTAATCTGTATGCAAAAGGGCGCGCGCATTGTGCGCGTGCATGATGTGCAAGAAACAACGGATATTGTAAAGGTTTTCCAAGCCACCCAGGCCCCTTTGCAAGTACAAGATTAGGAGAAAACATGAGTACAACACGTAAATATTTTGGCACCGATGGCGTGCGAGGTCAGGTTGGTGAATACCCGATAACGCCAGAATTTGCTCTTAAGCTAGGTTGGGCGGCTGGTAAAGTTCTCTCCAAAACAGGAACAAGGAAGGTTATTATCGGGAAAGACACCCGCATTTCCGGTTACTTACTTGAGACCTCTTTAGAGGCCGGGCTTATCGCAGCGGGCATTGATGTCGTCTTACTCGGTCCAATGCCAACGCCAGCGGTTGCTTATTTAACGCAAACCTTTAGAGCGGAAGCGGGCATTGTGATAAGTGCTTCACACAACCCTTATCACGATAACGGTATTAAGTTTTTTTCCAGCGATGGCCTTAAATTAGCCGACGATATTGAACTTGAAATAGAAGCCATGCTCGACAGTGATATGACCTGTGTGCCTTCTGAAAAGCTGGGTAAAGCGCGACGTCTGGTAAGTGCAGATGGCCGCTATATTGAATTCTGTAAAGGTCAGTTCCCGCAAGGGCATTCTTTAGAAGGGCTTAAAATTGTCCTCGATTGTGCCAATGGCGCAACCTATCACATTGCGCCTGCCGTTATGCAAGAGCTGGGTGCAGAGGTGATCCCTTATGCCTGTCAGCCTAATGGCTTGAACATAAATGCTGAGTGTGGCGCCACTGATGTATCCGCACTGAAACGCAAAGTGCTTGAAGAGCAGGCCGATGTAGGGATTGCTTATGACGGTGACGGCGATCGGGTGATGATGGTCGACCACAAAGGGCAAGTGTTTGATGGCGATGATATCGTTTATATCATTGCCAGCGCGCTGCACCATCAAGGAGAGCTGGGTGGTGGCGTGGTAGGCACGGTGATGTCCAACATGGGTCTTGAAAATGCCCTTAAAGAGAAAGGAATAGACTTTGCTCGCTCGAAAGTGGGTGACCGTTATGTGATGGAACTATTAAAGCAAAAAGGGTGGAAAATCGGCGGTGAAAGTTCAGGGCATGTGCTGAACTTGGATTTAATCAGCACTGGCGACGGTATTATTTCCAGCTTGCAAGTACTTGCCGCTATGGTCACGACGAACAAAACATTGCGCGATTTAGGGCAAGGATTTGTTAAATACCCGATGAATATGATTAACGTGCGCTATGCCCCTGGTAGTGACCCAACACAAGCACCCACTGTGCAACAGGTTGTCGCCGAGGTTGAACAGGAGCTCGCCGGTAAAGGGCGGGTGCTACTACGTAAATCGGGTACCGAGCCGGTGGTTCGTGTGATGGTTGAAGCCGAGCATGAAAAACAAGTACTGGATTTGAGTAGTAAAATAGCGCAAGTTGTTGAAAGTGTGAGCAGTTAAACAAGTTTGCATAAATAACTACTTGTAAGTTGAAATGACTCGGGGTACTATCTCGTCCGCTTTCAGACATGGAGTAAAACATGGCATCACGTAAGCCTTTAGTGGCTGGTAATTGGAAGTTAAATGGTTCTCAAACATTGCTCAATGAAATGGCTAATGTTTTAGAAGATATTAATGGCCAAGAAGTCGATGTGGCACTGTTTGTTCCCGCCTTGTTAGCAGCAGAAGCTGTAAAATTAGGTTTGCAAACGGGTGTGCAGACTGTGTCTGAATATGAAGCGGGCGCTTACACTGGGGAGACCCAAGCGGCGCTGGCTAAGCAGCTAGGTGTCACTTACACCTTAGTTGGGCACTCTGAGCGTCGCCATGTTTTTGGTGAGTCTGACGAAGACGTAGCAAATAAATTTGCTATGGCGCAACAGCAGGGCCTTATCCCTGTACTGTGTGTCGGAGAGACCGAGCAGCAACGTGAACAGGGTGAAACAGAATCAGTGATTAGTGCTCAAATTGAGGCGGTAATCCAAAAATTAGGTGTGGCTGCATTATCACAATCTGTGATAGCATACGAGCCGGTTTGGGCTATAGGCACAGGTAAAACTGCATCGCCGCAGCAAGCTCAAGACATACACCAGTTTATTCGTGATAAAATTGCCCAGCAAGATCAGGGTCTATCACAAGGCTTACGCATATTGTATGGCGGCAGCGTAAACGAAAAGAATAGTGAAGAATTATTTGCACAACAAGATATAGACGGCGGCCTTATCGGCGGTGCAAGTCTAAAAACAGGCGCTTTTGTCAGCATCTGTGAAAGTGCAAAAGGATAATATTAAATGTACGAAATTCTATTAGTAATTTATTTGATTGTTGCAATTGCACTGGTTGGTTTCGTGCTAATTCAACAAGGTAAAGGCGCTGATATGGGGTCTTCATTTGGTGCAGGTGCATCGGCAACCGTTTTCGGTTCGTCAGGTGCTGGTAACTTTATGACTAAGACAACCACAGTATTAGCAACTATCTTCTTTGTGCTTAGCATCGTGCTGGGTAACCTAACTGCGGGTCAAATTAAAAAGACCGACGAGTGGGAAAACCTAGAATCAGCACCTGCTGCACAGACGGTCACTGAAGATGTATCTGATGTACCAGTAGAAGAGCCTAAGAGCACGAATCCAGACGTGCCAAACTAAAAAATTAAGCCGTGGTGGTGGAATTGGTAGACACGCCATCTTGAGGGGGTGGTGAGCTATGCTCGTGCGGGTTCAAGTCCCGCCCACGGCACCAAATTAAAAAAGCCAAGCAAATGCTTGGCTTTTTTATTGTAAAGGCCTTGTTAATACTGGCCTTTAGTCATGCTAGGTGGTTGCTAAATATAAACCTTACCTCTATAATAGTCGCCACGAATGAGGTGATGCAGCCGTATCTCTCATGCAGCAGATTTTCAAACAAGGTTTTCTTTACGGTGGCTTTGTTTTATTTGATGTTCGCGCATTCTTAGTAATGCGCGTTTTGCGTTTAGCCAAGTCTACTTTGCTAAACGTTGCAGCGGTTTTTATCGTGCAGATATAGCCCGCAGCCAAGCTTGGCCCTAGGCCGCTCAGAAGATCAGGAGATCTTCGTACTACGAATATCTCCGGTGTGACGCCCCGCTTGGTTCGGGGCGTTGTTGTATCTGTACTTGAAAAATGGGGCTTAAGCCCTTTTTTTGTTTCTATGGAGGAGTTTCGTGACAAAGCTCGAGCAAACATTAACTGACATGTTAACACCGGCAGTTGAAGCCTTAGACTTCGAGCTACTGGGGCTTGAATTTATTCAAGCGGGTCGCCATTCCACATTACGTGTGTATATCGACCATCCAGATGGCATTACTGTGGATAATTGTGCAGATGTAAGTCGACAGGTGAGCGCGATTCTCGATGTAGAAGACCCCATTACCAACGAATACGACTTGGAAGTGTCATCGCCAGGCGTTGATCGTCCACTGTTCAAACCAGAACATTACCAACAAGCAGTGGGTGAAGAAGTACGCTTGCGTACCAAGCTTCCACAAGATGGTCGCCGTAATTTTAAGGGCGACTTAGTAGCAGTTAATGGTGATATGGTCACTATCAACGTTGATAATCAAGAGTTTATGTTGATGATCAGCAACGTTGAGCGTGCCAATATCATCGCCAAATTTTAATTTCAGTGCGAAAGGAATAGGGCAAGCGAGGCAATACCTATGGCAAAAGAAATCCTATTGGTGGCGGAAGCCGTTTCCAATGAAAAAGCGGTCCCCAAAGAGAAAATTTTTGAAGCATTAGAGTTCGCACTAGCGACCGCAACAAAGAAAAAACATGACGGTGATATCGATGTGCGTGTATCTATCGACCGCAAAACCGGTGAATACGATACGTTCCGTCGTTGGCAGGTGGCTGAGGCGCTAGAAGATGGCAGCCTAGAACACCCATACCGCGAGATCACCCTCGAAGCGGCGCAGGTAGAAGAGCCTGAAATCCAGCTTGGTGATTTTGTTGAAGAACAGATTGAATCTATTAAGTTTGACCGTATTACCACGCAAATGGCGAAGCAAGTTATCGTCCAAAAAGTGCGTGAAGCAGAACGCGCTTTAGTGGTTGAAGCGTATAAAGATCAAGAAGGTGAATTAGTCACTGGTGTGGTGAAAAAAGCCAGCCGCGACGCCATCGTGCTTGATTTAGGCAACAATGCCGAAGCCGTCATTTATCGTGAAGATATGTTACCGCGCGAAAACTTCCGCCCAGGTGACCGTGTTCGTGGTTTACTCTATGCAGTGCGCCCCGAAGCGCGCGGCGCGCAATTGTTCGTCACTCGCTCTAAACCTGAGATGCTGATGGAACTATTCCGCATTGAGGTGCCAGAGATTGGCGAAGAAATGATTGAGCTACGCTCTGCAGCGCGTGACCCAGGTTCACGTGCCAAAATCGCAGTAAAATCGAATGACAAGCGCATTGACCCTGTGGGTGCCTGTGTGGGTATGCGAGGAGCGCGTGTGCAAGCTGTCTCTACAGAGCTTGGCGGCGAGCGCGTGGACATCGTGTTATACGATGATAACCCAGCGCAATTCGTTATTAATGCGATGGCACCTGCTGAGGTCGCATCCATTGTTATGGACGAAGATTCGCGCTCAATGGATATTGCTGTTGAGGCTGATAACCTGGCACAGGCCATTGGTCGTAACGGACAAAACGTACGTTTAGCGAGCCAACTTACAGGCTGGGAACTGAACGTGATGACGGTTGAAGATATGGAATCTAAAAACCGTGAAGAATCAGACAAACTTATCAACCTATTCACTGAAGGGTTAGATATTGATGACGACTTCGCTGAATTATTAATCGGTGAGGGCTTCTCAACGCTTGAAGAAGTGGCCTATGTGCCTACTAGCGAGTTCCTAGAAATTGATGGTCTTGATGAAGAGACTGTTGAAGAGCTACGTAACCGCGCTAAAGATGCATTAACAACGAAAGCGTTGAAAGACGAAGAATCGCTAGAAGGTGCTGAGCCAGCTGAAGACTTATTGAATCTCGAAGGACTTGATCGCCACCTTGCCTTTGTCATGGCAAGTAAAGGGGTGATTACTTTAGAAGATCTAGCTGAGCAAGGCATTGATGAACTAGTTGAAATTACCGAGCTTTCCGAGCAGGAAGCGGGCGACCTGATTATGGCCGCGCGTAACGTTTGCTGGTTCGGTGACGAGTAATTTATTAACGGAGGTAACAAAGAATATGGCAGAAGTAAGTGTAGCAAAACTGGCCGAGGACATTGGTACAACTGTTGATAAATTGCTCCAGCAATTAGACAGTGCCGGTATTAAAAAAGGCGCTGACGACCATGTCTCTGAGTCAGAAAAAGCACAACTACTCGATCACTTGTCGAAGCAACACGGTGGTGCGGGTTCAACTGGCCCCGAGCGCATGACCCTGCAGCGTAAGAAGAAAAGTACGCTCAGCGTGACAGGTTCAACGGGTAAGGCGAAAGCCGTACAAGTAGAAGTGCGTAAAAAGCGCACCTACGTGAAAAAGAGCGCGCTAGAGGAGCAGCAGGAGCAAGCTCGTTTAGAAGCAGAGGAGCAAGCGCGTAAAGAGGCCGAGGCACAGGCCAAAGAAGAAGCAGAGCGTAAGGCCAAAGAAGAAGCCGAACGCAAAGCAAAAGAAGAGGCTGAACGCAAAGCGAAACAAGAAGCAGAGCGTAAGGCTAAAGAAGAAGCGAAGCGTAAAGCTGAAGCACAGCGCAAAGACAGTCATGATTCTGCAAAGGACGAGGAGCAAACTCAGAAAGAACGTGAAGAAGCTGAGCGCTTACAGAAAGAAGCAGAAGAGGCAGCATTGAAGAAAGCCGAAGAAGAAGCGAAACGTCAAGCCGAAGAAGCCCGCCGTCTAGCGGAAGAAAACGAAGCGCGTTGGAAGAAAGAAGAAGAGGAACGTAAGCGCCGCGAGGAAACAGCGGACCATCACCTCACAACCTCGACCTATGCCCGTGAAGCAGAGGACGAATCAGACGCGCGCGAAGAGAAAAGTGCACGTCGTAAAAAGAAAAAGCCAAAGGGTAAAACCGAGGCTCCAGCTAAGCTTAAAGGCAAGAAAGGTAAGCTGAAAGCGCCTACGTCTTTACAGCATGGCTTTAAAAAGCCGGTAGCGGATAAAAAAGCTGAAGTACGCATTGGTGAAACCATCACCGTTGCTGAGTTAGCATCACGTATGGCGGTGAAAGGCGCCGAAGTGGTGAAAACCATGATGAAGATGGGTGACATGGTAACCATTAACCAAGTTATCGATCAGGAAACAGCACAACTGGTGGCCGAAGAAATGGGTCACAAAGTAGTGATCACCAAAGAAAACGAGCTTGAAGAGCGCGTATTAAGCGATCGCTCTGAAGGCGGTCAGGCTGAATCGCGTGCACCGGTTGTAACTGTAATGGGTCACGTTGACCATGGTAAAACCTCGACGCTTGACTACATCCGTAAAGCCAAAGTGGCATCGGGTGAGGCTGGCGGTATTACCCAGCACATTGGTGCTTACCACGTTGACACCGACAACGGCATGATCACCTTCCTAGATACACCAGGACACGCGGCCTTTACTTCAATGCGTGCACGGGGTGCAAAAGCAACGGATATCGTTATCCTAGTTGTTGCTGCCGACGATGGTGTAATGCCGCAAACCAAAGAAGCAGTACAGCACGCTAAAGCAGCAGAAGTACCGTTGATTGTTGCAGTGAACAAAATCGATAAAGAAGGCGCGGACCCAGATCGCGTTAAGAATGAACTGGCAGCGTTAGATGTTATCCCAGAAGAATGGGGCGGAGAAACGCAGTTCGTTCATATCTCAGCGAAAACGGGTGAAGGTGTTGATGAGCTTCTTGAAGCTGTCTTGATGCAGTCAGAAATCCTTGAACTAACCGCTATTCCTGAAGGTATGGCCTCGGGTGTGGTGATTGAATCACGTCTAGATAAAGGCCGTGGTCCAGTGGCAACCGTTCTTGTTCAAGAAGGTATGCTTAAGCAAGGCGATATCGTTCTTTGTGGTCTTGAATATGGCCGTGTTCGTGCAATGCGCGATGAGAATGGTAAAGAAATCAAAGAAGCGGGCCCATCAATTCCAGTCGAGATTTTAGGTCTCTCTGGTGTGCCTGCAGCTGGTGACGAAGCCACTGTGGTACGCGATGAGCGTAAAGCGCGTGAAGTAGCGCTTTATCGTCAAGGCAAATTCCGCGAAGTGAAGCTTGCTCGTCAGCAAAAAGCGAAACTGGAAAACATGTTTAGCAATATGTCTGAAGGTGACGTGAGCGAAGTGAACATTGTCCTTAAGGCCGACGTTCAAGGCTCTATCGAAGCTATTGCCGATTCACTGACTAAGCTTTCTACTGAAGAAGTTAAAGTGAAAATCGTGGGTAGCGGTGTTGGTGGTATCACCGAGACTGATGCATCACTTGCCGCCGCATCAAATGCGATTGTCGTTGGCTTTAACGTTCGTGCCGACGCTTCTGCACGTAAAGTGATTGAAAGCGAAAGTATTGACCTGCGTTACTACAGCGTTATCTATGACCTGATTGAGGAAGTGAAGCAAGCCATGACCGGTATGCTACAGCCTGAATTCAAACAGGAAATCATTGGTCTTGCCGAAGTACGTGATGTATTTAAGGCACCGAAGATTGGCTCTGTCGCTGGGTGTATGGTAACCGAAGGTGTGGTTAAACGTTCTAACCCAATTCGCGTTCTTCGTGATAACGTCGTTATCTATGAAGGTGAGCTTGAATCGCTACGTCGATTCAGAGATGACGTTCAAGAAGTTCGTAACGGTATGGAATGTGGTATCGGCGTTAAGAACTATAATGACGTTAAGGTCGGTGACCAAATTGAGGTATTCGAAGTCGTTGAAGTACAACGCTCGCTGTAAACCTCACAGTTAGTCATAAAAAGTATGGGGGCCTTGTGCCCCCATTTGTGCATTGTGTAATCAATAGAAGTGGTGGAAATGAGAGAATTTTCTCGCACAGAGCGCGTAGCGCAGCAAATCCAAAAAGAAATCGCGGTGATCATCCAGCGCGAAGTGAAAGACCCGCGTTTAGGCATGGTGACCGTGTCTGCGGTGGAAGTATCCCGTGATTTGTCCTACGCCAAAATTTTTGTCACCGTCTTTAACCAAGACGACGACACTAAAGCGAAACAAAGCATGCGTATTTTGAATGATGCCAGCGGCTACATTCGCTCCTTATTAGGCAAGCGTATTCGTGCCCGCATTATCCCTGAATTGCGTTTCGTGATTGATAACTCGCTGCTCGAAGGGATGCGTATTTCTAACTTGGTCGACACCGTAATGCGTGAAGATCAGGATAAGCGCAACAACAGCGACGAAGAAGAGTAAGCGCTATGGCCAGACGGACAAAAGGCCGCCCGGTCGATGGCGTACTATTGGTTAATAAGCCGCAAGGGATCTCCAGTAACCGCGCGTTACAACAAGCAAAAGGTATTTTCTTTGCGCAAAAAGCGGGCCACACCGGCGCGTTAGACCCTCTTGCTACGGGGATGTTACCGGTGTGCTTCGGTGAAGCGACCAAGTTTTCACAGTTTTTACTCGACACCGACAAAACCTATGTGGTTCGGGCTAAACTAGGCGAGCGCACAACCACCTCCGACGCCGATGGTGAAATTGTGCAAACCCGAGAAGTGGATGTCTGTGAAGCGGATTTACGTGAACAGGTTGCCAGCTTTATTGGCGAGTCGGATCAGTATCCGTCGATGTACTCGGCACTGAAATACCAAGGCCAACCACTGTATAAATATGCCCGTGAAGGCATTGAAGTACCGCGTAAATGCCGCCGTATTCATGTCTACAGTTTGACCTTAGATGAGTTCGACAGTGAGCGCAACGAGATACAAATGACCGCGCACGTATCTAAAGGCACCTATATACGTACGATTGTTGACGACTTAGGTGAGCTGCTGGGATGTGGTGCCCATGTGATTATGCTTCACCGTTCTAAAGTAGGTCACTATCCGGCAGAAAAAATGGTGACCTTAGAGACGTTGCAGCAGCTACTCGATGAGGCCAAAGCCAAAGACATCGCCCCAGCAGAGGTACTCGACCCCTTGCTGTTGCCGATGGATACTGCGGTGCAAGATTTACCAAGCATCGAGCTTGACGAACAACAAGCCACTGCTTTTGCCCACGGGCAAACTGTGGTTGTCGGCGAGCAGGTTGCGCCGGTATGTGCGGTGCGCTGCAAAACACGCTTTCTAGGCGTTGGTGAGCGTAACCAACACGGCCACTTAAAGGCCAAACGTGCTGTGGCAATTACCAGCTAGGGAAGCGGCGCACCCTATAAAGCGCTTGTAGTTCTCGCGTAAATTGTTAAAATAGCGCGCTCATTTGGTGGGGCTGGATTAGTGATCGGCTCTTACCGTATTAAAACACTCATTTTTTGGAGTTATTTATGTCACTAAGCAACCAAGAAAAAGCAGATATCATCGCAAAATTCGCACGCGCTGAAGGCGACACAGGTTCACCTGAAGTACAAGTAGCTTTGCTAACTCACGATATCAACAAGCTTCAAGGCCACTTTGCTAACCACAAGCAAGACAACCACTCACGTCGTGGTTTGCTTCGCAAAGTAAGCCAACGCCGTAACTTGCTTAACTACCTAAAAGGTAAAAGCATCGAGCGTTACACTGCACTAATTCAAGAACTTGGCCTACGTCGCTAATTCTTTGAAATCAGTTTACAAAAAGGGGCTATCTAGCCCCTTTTTTTGTGTGCTTTTGGCGAGTATACTAGGCCCTGTCTAAGTCGGTAGGGCAATGTATGGCCGTCGGCTAAGATGGCACCATATTGCCAATTGTAGTAAATAAAGGCATTCCAGCGTGAGTGTGGTTATTTACTGTAATTGGTAAGGTGCTTGAGAAAACCAAACTTTAGTCTGCTTAGTACGATTAAGTAGGGCTAAATGCAACTTAAAGGAAATAATTAAGTGCAACCAATTATTAAAGAATTTCAATACGGTGAACACACTGTAACGCTAGAAACGGGTGCGATTGCACGTCAAGCAGATGGTGCCGTACTTGCTAGCATTGGCGACACCTCGGTACTCGTGACTGTGGTTGGTAAGCGTGAAGCAAACCCAGGTCAAGACTTCTTCCCTCTGACTGTTAACTACATTGAAAAAATGTACGCAGCGGGTCGTATCCCTGGTGGTTTCTTGAAGCGTGAAGGTCGCCCATCAGACGGCGAGACACTGATCGCGCGCTTGATTGACCGTCCAATCCGTCCACTGTTCCCTGATGGCTTCGTAAACGAAGTGCAAGTGATCGCAACCGTTGTTTCAGTAGACCCTGAAATTCAACCAGATATCGTAGCGCTGATTGGTACTTCAGCGGCGCTTGCGCTTTCGGGTATTCCATTCAATGGTCCAATCGGTGCGTCTCGTGTAGGCTTTATCGACGGTCAATATGTCCTTAACCCAACACTTACTGAGCTAAACGAAAGTAAGCTAGACCTTGTTGTTGCTGGTACTGACAACGCGGTACTGATGGTTGAGTCGGAAGCTGAAACATTGCCAGAAGATGTGATGCTAGGCGCCGTGGTTTACGGTCATGAGCAGTCACAAGCCATTATTACTGCGATTAACGAATTTGCTAGCGAAGCAGGCAAGCCTGTATGGGATTGGACAGCACCAGCGAAAGACGAGTCGCTAGCGGAAAAAGTGGCTGCCATCGCGGAAGCGAAAATCGGTGAAGCGTACCACATCACTGACAAGGTAGCGCGTAAAGATGCGCTAAGCGCAGCGAAAGCACAAGTAATCGAGAAGCTAAGCGCTGAGCTGGGTGAAGACGAAAGCTTAGATGAGCAAGAAGTATCGGGTGTATTCGGTTCACTTGAGAAGAAAATCGTACGTGGTCGCATCATTGCCGGTGAAAAACGTATTGATGGCCGTACTCCTGAGATGATCCGTGCCCTAGATGTTAAAACCGGTGTGCTTGCACGTACGCACGGCAGTGCTATCTTCACCCGTGGTGAAACTCAGGCACTTGTTACCGCAACGCTGGGTACAGAACGTGACGCACAGATGATTGATGCCATTACGGGTACCTCAACTAACCGCTTCATGTTGCACTACAACTTCCCTCCATTCTGTGTTGGCGAAACAGGCTTTGTAGGCTCACCTAAGCGTCGTGAAATTGGTCATGGTAACCTTGCTAAGCGTGGTATTGCGGCTGTTCTTCCTACGCTTGAAGAATTCCCTTACTCAATCCGTGTGGTATCAGAGATCACTGAATCGAACGGTTCATCTTCAATGGCCTCGGTATGTGGTACTTCGCTGGCGCTGATGAATGCCGGTGTACCAACTAAGGCATCTGTAGCGGGTATTGCTATGGGTCTTGTTAAAGAAGGTGACAACTTTGTTGTTCTTTCTGACATCTTGGGTGACGAAGACCACCTAGGCGACATGGACTTTAAAGTAGCCGGTACTTCTGAAGGTATCACTGCGCTGCAAATGGATATCAAGATTGAAGGTATCACTAAAGAAATCATGCAAATTGCGCTTAACCAAGCACAAGCTGCCCGTTTGCATATTCTTGGCGTGATGGATGAAGCCATCTCTTCACCAGCGGCTGAGCTTTCAGATTACGCACCACGCATTTACACGGTGAACATTCCACCGAAGAAAATTGCTGACGTAATTGGTAAAGGCGGTGCGACAATCCGTGCGTTAACTGAAGAAACTGGCACTACTATCGAAATCGATGATGACGGTACGGTTAAGATCGCTGCCACCGATGGCGAAAGCGCACGCGCTGCAATCGCTCGCGTAGAGCAGTTAACTGCAGAACTTGAAGTAGGTACAATCTACGAAGGTAAAGTAGTTCGTATCGTAGACTTCGGTGCGTTTGTTAATGTATTGCCAGGCAAAGATGGATTAGTACACATTTCACAAATCAGCGAAGAGCGTGTGAATAACGTGACTGATCACCTTAGCGTTGGTCAAGAAGTTAAAGTTAAGGTACTAGAGGTAGACCGCCAAGGCCGCGTCCGCTTGAGTATCAAAGAAGCGCAGGAAAAACCAGCTGCAAACGCAGAAGAGTCAAAAAGCGCTGAATAAGCATTAATCTGATGTAAAAGGGGGCTGTTTAGCCCCCTTTTTTGTGGTTTAATGAAAATCTATAGCCGTTGAATATAGGTGCAGGACGTTGAGAAAACCCATTTCGCTCATTATTGCAGGCGCACTAGCCGTTGTGTTGGCTGGTTGCCAATCCACTTCCCAAGAGCCTCAGTATTTAGTTGCAGTGCCATTTACAGCGCCTCTGCCCAGTGATTTTCGCAGCGAAATTGCCATAGCTCGTTATACCGAGCTCATTGAGCAAGCTGAACTTCCTAATGAGCAACAAGCGCAGCTTTATTATGACCGAGGCGTACTGTTTGATAGCTTAGGGCTTAGTACCTTGGCGCGCATTGACTTTAACCGCGCGGTAAAACTTAAGCCTGATTTAGCCGAGGTCTATAACTTTTTAGGCATTCATCACACCCTAATGCAGCAATACGGCAAAGCTTACGAAATGTTCGACTCGGTGTTGGAGCTTAACGCTGAGCATGAATATGCATACTTAAACCGAGGCATCGCCCTTTATTATGGGGAGCGCCCTAAACTGGCCAGTGACGACTTACAAGCCTTTTTAGATTTTGCACCGGACGATCCCTACCGTGTGCTGTGGCTTTATTTAGCGCAAAGTGCGAACGACGCTCAACAAGCAAAAGCCAATTTAGCTAAGATGGCGCAAGCGTTAGACCCACAGAATTGGGCCTATCAGTTGGTCGCTTATTACAATGGCGATATTGATGAAAAGGCTCTGTTAAACACCTTGAGCGAGGGCGTTGAATCGCACCAGGAGTATGCTGAGCGATTGTGTGAGGCGTATTTCTATATCGCCAAGCGTCACCAAGCTGAAGGCAATACAGCCTTGGCCAGTGACTACTTTAAATTGGCGTTATCGACTAATGTGTACGAGTTTGTTGAATATAAGTACGCCCGTTTGGAGCTGAGCTTAATGGCAGGCGAGGGTGCGCACTAGTGTAATTATACTGCTGGCACTACTACTTTGTGCCAGCAGCAGTTTCTCCCCTCATTTAGCTTCCCATCTAGCGGCAAACTCTGCCAGTTACCTTGGTTATTGGCATCGCTATCAGCCACACAGTATCGACTATCAATCACTTAATCAGGCACAGCTGCGAGTGTTGGCAGGGCAGAGTGTGGCGCCAGCGCAACTGGCCCTAGCCGTCAAGCTACTCAATGACCATCGTATAGAGGATGCCACGCCGTATTGGCAGGCGGCGTTATCACATCAAAACGATACCCAAGCTGTGCAGTGGCAGCAACTTACCAAGCGGCTACTCCTTAATGAGCAGTGGCACTCGCTCACGACCATCTCACAACATCGTGCGCTTAGTGAGGAGGTTGCTCAGCCTCTACTGATGCACCAAGGTGTGCCGCCAAGTCGAATTACCACTGACTATGCGCAGCATCATGATTTTGAAGTGCGCTTAGGATCAATTGAGGCACGCCAATGTGATTACAATATTTTATTATTGGCAGATCACGCGCAAGGCATCGTGAGGTTAAAACAATTGCGTGAACGATACCTCGCAAAAGCAGAGCCACAACCGGGACTGATGTGTTTATCTAAGCCTGTTTATATGGGTAGTCAGCTTGCTTGCTCGTCGAGTAGGGGGGAGTATGCGCGCTGCAATTGGCAGTCCTTGGCAGAGCAGCCATCACGACTGCCCCCGGGGTTTGATTTCATTGTTATGATGACCAAGCAGGGGCGCGCCAATGTCCAAGCAGGAGTCATGCAATTAAGCACAGAGGCACCTTATCATGTGTTTTTACACGAACTCATGCACTTTGCCGGGTTCACGGACGAATATCCGGGACCTAAAGCACAACAACACGCATGCACAGACAAAGGGCAAATCTATGCTAACCTTTATGTCGATGATACAAGGCCTTCTGGTTGGTATAAAAGCGATTTTTGCAACAATGGGCGTGGCTATAAACCCACTGATAAAATCAGCATTATGCAACACTCAGAGGTTGGCTTATCGCCTTTGTATCGTCGCCTTTGGGTAAAACAATTGCGCCAACACAGCGATGAATTACTGCGCTATCAAGATTACTTTCATCGCCTAAGTGCGCTACCAATCTGGCTACAACGCCACCCACTTGCCACACATGGAGCAGGTGAAGGCCGTACAACAATTAATCAAGCTAACAACTAGATTTGTAAGCAAGGTTAGTGAGGTGTTAATCTCAGCCCAAGTTTTAGGCGAATAGCCGCATCTAGGCTAGACAAAGAGTGAGCACAACAGTATAACTGACTAATTATTAATGTTTAATTGGCGCTATACTAACCCTAGTTGAGGAACTTAGCACACGGAAGCAAACCCGATGCTGGAGTTGATTATAAGAAGGTTGTTTGAAGGTTCAGCGACCATAATAAAGGTTCACAAACTATGACTTTGCTGTGGATACCCCTGTTATCCCTTATAGGCAGTTTACTTGCGAGTTTTACTGGTAAATTATCGCGCAATCAAAGTGCGATTATCACCGCAATAATGCCCATTTTAGGCTTAGCCCTAGTACTGAGTTTAGCCCCCGATGTGTTGGCGGGTGAGACCCTCTATTCCAGCCTACCCTGGATACCTGAATTAGGCGTGAACTTGTCTTTCCGTCTGGACGGGTTAGCCCTGCTATTTTGCTTGCTGATTCTATGTATCGGTTTGCTGGTTATTCTTTATGCTCGCTACTACCTTAGTGAGAATGACTCCATGCCTAAGCTTTATGCCTACTTAATGCTGTTTATGACAGCCATGCTAGGCATTGTCACGGCGAATAACATTATTCAAATGTGGTTCTTCTGGGAGCTCACCAGTATTAGCTCATTTTTATTGATCAGCTACTGGTCCCACAAACCTGAAGCACGTAAAGGCGCACGTATGGCATTGGCTATTACCGGCGCTGGCGGTCTGGCCCTGTTGGCGGGCTTAGTGCTCATTGGCCAGTTAGTGGGCAGCTACGAGCTTGACGTTATTCTACAAAGTGCCGAGGTGATCAAGTCATCGTCTTGGTATCCGGTTATTTTGGTGTTGGTGTTGCTAGGGGCGTTTACCAAATCTGCGCAGTTTCCCTTTCACTTTTGGTTGCCGCATGCGATGGCGGCACCTACGCCAGTCAGCGCCTACTTACATTCGGCAACGATGGTTAAAGCCGGAATTTTTCTGTTAGCCCGCTTTTATCCCGCACTGGCAGGCACCGAGCTGTGGTTCATTATTGTTGGCGTAACCGGCCTGACAACCTTGTTAGTCGGTGCTTACATTGCTTTATTCAAACATGACTTAAAGGGCTTGTTGGCATACTCGACCATTAGTCATTTGGGTCTTATTACCTTGCTCCTAGGCCTGGATACGCAGCTGGCGACAGTTGCGGCGATTTTCCACATTATTAATCATGCTATTTTTAAAGCATCACTGTTTATGGCCACCGGGATTATCGATCATGAAACCGGCACCCGAGATATGCGAAAACTAAACGGTATGTGGCGCTATATGCCCTATACTGCGACCTTAGCGATGGTGGCGGCGGCGTCCATGGCCGGTGTGCCGCTTTTGAACGGCTTCTTATCAAAAGAGATGTTCTTTGCTGAGACCTTACACCAGCAAATGCTAGGGTCTATGTCATGGTTAATTCCAGTGTTGGCGACGGTAGCCGGGGCCTTATCGGTGGCTTATTCGGCGCGTTTTATTCACGATGTATTTTTCAATGGTGAGCCCAAAGACCTGCCTAAGGATCCCCATGAAGCGCCGCGTTATATGCGCGTGCCCATTGAAGTGTTGGTTGCTATGTGTGTGCTCGTCGGTTTGTTCCCAGCCTTTGTCGTAGACCCTATTTTATCGGTCGCTTCCAATGCAGTTTTAGCCGGTGATGCACCGGATTACAAACTGGCTATTTGGCACGGTTTTAACCTACCGCTATTTATGAGTGCGGTGGCAGTGGCCGGTGGTTTATTTATCTATTCTCAACGCAAATATTTATTCCAGTTCCAAGCCTCGCTACCCAGTGTTAATGCAAAAAGGGCATTCGACGCTGGTATCCAACAGGTGATGACTTGGTCACGTGAGCAAGTACTGCGTATAGAGAATGGCTCTTTGCAGCGCTATGTCTTTATTTTATTGCTCTCGGCACTGGTTCTTGCCGGTCTGCCATTATTTGAAATGCATACGCTGGCTGGGTCTAAAGGCCTGAGCGATATTGATGCTCATAATGCCATTGGCGCAGCCTTGCTCATGATTGGTGCGCTTGCCACCTTGGTATGGCATCGCTCGCGTATGGTGGCCCTCATCATGATTTCGGTGGTGGGGTTGATGACCTCAGTGGCCTTCAGTCGTTTCTCTGCGCCTGACTTGGCGCTCACTCAGCTTACTGTGGAAGTAGTCACGGTGATGCTATTGATGTTGGCACTGTTTTTCTTACCGCAACGTACGCCAAAGGAATCAAGCTCAATTCGAATCTTGCGAGATTTAGGGATCAGTAGTGCTATTGGTATCGTTATTGGCAGTATTTGTTATGCGGTGCTCACACGCCCCCACGAGAGCATCTCGCAATTCTTTGTTGCCAATGCCAAAACCGGTGGCGGCGGTACTAACGTTGTAAATGTTATTCTCGTAGACTTCCGAGGCTTTGATACTCTCGGAGAAATCACTGTACTGGGTATCGCAGCGCTGGGTATCTACAAGTTATTACTTAATCTGCCACTATTTATGCCAGCATCAGACAGTGAAGGGCGCCCTTGGGCTCGCGAACGTCACCCGCTATTGTTGGCGAGTATCTCGCAAAGTTTGCTGCCGCTGGCCATTATGGTGTCCGTGTATATTTTCTTGCGTGGTCACAACTTACCGGGTGGTGGCTTCATCGCTGGCTTGGTCACTTCTATCGCCTTTATCTTGCAGTACATGGCCAATGGTTCGAATTGGATACGTGCGCGCATGGATATCAATTACCGCAAGGTGATTGCCTCCGGGTTAGCCATTGCCACACTGACAGGCATGGGAAGCTGGCTGTTTGGGCGTAACTTCCTAACTAGCTGGTTTGATTATTTTGATATTCCGTTGGTGGGCAAAACTGAGCTTGCCAGCGCAATGATTTTCGACCTAGGGGTCTATCTCACTGTGGTAGGTGCCACTTTGATGATTTTGGCAAGCCTAGGTAAATTGACAGCAGAAACACCGAAAGAAAAGGTCAACCTCTAATGGAACTCTTATATGCAAGCTGTGTAGGTCTATTAGTGGCCTGCGGAGTGTATCTTATTTTACGAGCGCGCACTTTCCCAGTGGTGCTCGGGCTTACCATGCTCTCTTACGCGGTGAACCTATTTTTGTTCTCCTCAGGGCGTCTACAAATCAATAAGGCGCCGGTGTTGGGTCAGTCTGCAGGGTATGCCGATCCGCTGCCTCAGGCGTTAGTATTGACCGCCATAGTGATTGGTTTTGCGATGACCGCGTTTGTGGTTATCTTGGCTATTCGTGGCCGCGCGGATTTAGGCAATGACCACGTGGATGGTCAACCGCGCTCGAAAAAGGGGTCATAGTTGATGCAGCATTTGATCACTTTACCTATCCTACTGCCTTTACTTGCGGGGATCATTTTACTGCTCCCGCCTTGTGGTAAAAACCTCATTATTCGCCGCTGGACAGCGATGTTTATGGCACTGCTTACGTTAATAGCGAGCACGGTGTTATTGCAGCAACTGCTGCAAGGCGGCCCGATTGTGTATGCTATTGGTACTTGGCAGCCACCCTTTGGTATCGTTTTATACGCCGATCCGTTGGCGGTGCTACTGACTATTCTAACAAGCTTCCTAACCTTGGTTACCACCATTTACGCCAGTCGCGGTGATGACAAAAAAGGCAGCTTCTATCATCCCCTTACACACTTCTTGCTTATGGGTGTGAATGGTGCCTTCTTAACCGGGGATTTATTTAACCTGTTCGTCTTTTTTGAAGTGCTACTGATTGCTTCCTATGCATTGCTAATGCATAAAACGGATAAACAGACCACCAGAGCCGCGCTTCACTACGTGGTGCTTAACTTAGTGGGCTCGAGTATCTTCCTCATTGCCTTAGGGATTCTTTATGGGGTACTCGGTACGCTGAATATGGCGGATTTAGCCACTAAAGTAGCTCAGCTACAGGGCGATGATATTTACTTGGCTAAAATAGGTGGTTTGTTGCTGCTTATTGTCTTCGCTCTAAAGGCCGCCTTATTGCCATTACATTTGTGGTTAGCGGCAACTTATAGCCGTGCAATGCCTGCGGTAGCAGCGCAATTTGCGGTTATGACCAAGGTTGGTATTTACGCCATGATGCGCGTGTTCACTATGATCTTCGGTGATAATGCCGGCGAGCTCAGCGGTATGGCCACCACTTGGTTATGGCCTCTAGCGTTGGTCACCTTAGTGGTTGGGGCTGTTGGCGTTTTAGCCTCGGAAGATTTACGTCGGCTAACGGCAAATTTAGTCATTGTTTCGGTGGGCACCTTAGTGGCTATGGTGGCTCTGAATAATGAGCAGGCCACAGCTGTGGCAATCTATTATTTATTGCACTCAACAGTAGGCTGTGCGGCAATGTTCTTAGTTGCGGACTTGATTGGCTTACAGCGTGGTAAAGTGCAAGATAGGCTGGTGAATAGCCGCAGTGTTGCCGAGCCTAAGCTACTCGGTATCTGCTTTGTGCTGTGCGCCATTGCCTTGGCCGGTTTGCCACCACTTTCTGGCTTTATCGCTAAATTATGGTTACTGGATGCGGCTTGGGAAAGCAAAGTTGCCTGGGTGTTCTGGCCCATATACCTGATTGTCAGTTTGGCAACCCTTGTGGCTTTGTCGCGAGCTGGAACGAGCCTATTTTGGCATGACAACCCACAGCAAGATGAACAATTTGAAGATGCCGTATACGCTGGCAAACGCCGAAGCTTCGCGGTGCTATTGATGCTTGCAGTGCCAGTATTAATGACAGTGTTCGCTGCACCACTGACCGAAGTGAGCCAGCATGCAGCAGCAACACTGCATAATACTCAAGTCGCGGTTGATACTGTTTTTGCGTTGGCTAAGGGGCAATAAATGCGTTTACAAGCAAAATATAAGTGGTTACCCACCCCGTTTCGCACCATATTATTGTTTGCGGTTTGGCTGTTGCTTAACAACAGCGTATCGCCGGGCCATTTAATTTTAGGGGCGGTACTGGCTATTGTGATTCCGCTGTCTATAGCACCATTTCGTAAGCCTCAGCCGTTAATATTGCGCCCCGGCTTGGCATTCAAGCAGCTACTTATCGTGCTGTGGGACATTATCACTGCGAATGTTGAAGTAGCGATAAAAATACTGGGGCCAAGCAAGCGTTTGCGTCCTGGGTTTATTAAAGTGCCGTTAGATTTGAAACATGATTTACCTATCACCATGCTTGCGAGCACTGTGTCGTTAACTCCCGGCACGGTCAGTGCTGAGGTGTATCCGATTCCAGAGTCTCTGCCACAAGGACAAGAGCCTGAACAACGCTTCTTGTTGATCCATGTGCTTGATATGGGAGACGAACAGGAGCTGATTAACTCCATTAAAAGCCGTTACGAAGCGCCGTTGAAGGAGATTTTTCAATGTTAGAACATGTTTTACTTATCGTGTTTGCGATGATTGGCGTGTCACTGGTGCTCAATTTGTGGCGCTTAATTGTCGGTCCATCCATCCCTGATCGTATCTTGGCACTCGATACTATGTACATTAATACCATCGCGTTGATTATTTTGTATGGTATCGGTATGCAAACACAAATTTATTTTGAAGCTGCACTGCTTATTGCCATGCTTGGTTTTGTCAGCACTGTCGCAGTATGTAAATATTTACTACGTGGCGATATCATTGAGTAGGAGAGGGTATGTTTGAGTGGATAATTGCCGCGTTCTTACTTGCAGGCGGCGCGTTTATTTTAATTGGTTCTATTGGTCTGGTAAAAATGCCGGATTTCTTTATGCGTTTACATGGCCCAACGAAGGCCACCACCTTAGGGATGGCATCGCTACTTATTGCCGCCAATGTTTACTTTAGTGTTACCAATGGTGAAGTGAACATCAAAGAGATTCTGATTTCTATATTCTTGCTGATCACCGCCCCCATCACAGGTTATATGCTTATCAAATCGGCCATTCACCACGATTTAAAAGCGCGAGAAGATACCAAAGGGTTGGATAAAATAGAAGACGACTAAGTAGCAATATTCGAAATGAAAACGGGGCGAAAAACGCCCCGTTGTTATATCTATCGCTTAAGTATCCGTTAGAAAGTGGTGACCACTTTAACAGCATCTGTGACGCTGCCAGCATCAACAAAGCCGATAGTATCGGGGTTTGAGCTGACTAACTGAATCACTTCAGCATCGTTATCCACCTCTTTAGGCGGTGTGCCCTTTCCTGTAAACACGAGCTTTGACCAATAAGCCTTGAGTTGTCCTGAGGACTTATTCAGTACTTTTTGGTTAAATTCATCGGCGGTGGCTCCGCTGGCTTGGCTAATGGGAATTGCTTTATTGCCATTGGAGAACGATTTCTCTTTGCCAATAAAGATGCGCTCCACCGTGTCTTTATTGATATCACTGCCATTACTGGGGTGAACGATAACGGCCACATCAGCCAGAGCGACTGATGAGCTCAATAGCGTGAACAAAAATGCGATCTTATACATAATAGTGCTCCTCATTTAGAATACCGCGTCAACACCAATGGTGATCGACTCACTGTCACCCGCAACCGCTAAGTCAAAAGAATCATCTTCAACTTTATCGAATTGCACTTTAAATGCAGCGGACGGGTGGAAGTCCCACCTTACACCCACCGATGTGGTGTTGTGCTGCTCGGTATCGCCATCGCCTTCTTGATCAAATTCAGAGTAACTCACATAGGGGGTGATGCCATCAAAGCGATAGCCCGCGCTGACCATGTAGGTGTCGAGGTTGCCATCGAGATCGAGGCGGTTAAGCTCTGTTAATACAAAGGCGTCGCCAAAGTCGAGGTTCAAGGCGAGACCATAGAACTTACCGTCGCGTTCGGTATCCCCATCTTCCCAAACAACGATATTGCCACTGCGATAACGCTCATTGGTATAGCGCATGTGTGTAGCCCGTATTTCAAACCAGTCGTTACTCGCTTGAATTACACCGCCAATGATATCTTTCCATATTTCTCTGGTTGGCTCTTGGAAGAAAAACTCGCTGAGTAGCTTGTTGCTTTCGTCGTCTTCACGGCCGCCATAAATATTACCGCTGATGGACCAGTCGCCAACATAGCCGTTGTATAGCAAGTTAAGGCCGTTGTAATTGAATATTTGCCAGGTGTAATTGTCGGCGGGGGGGCGCATCCAAACATAGGCATAGCCAACATCATAGAAATCCGAGTAGTAGAATAGCGGTAGGCGTTTCTTACCCCCTTGCAAAGTCCAATTCTCATTGAGCTCATAAGACAAGTAGGCCCACTCGAACTCAGCGTCAAAATCATTAGCACCGCGAGCCACTATTTGCCCTGTTGCGCTAAGACCATCCATCAAGTCGGCGCTCACTTGAAGGCCGAATAGTGACTCGGGTTCGAAAGATATTTCATCGGTGTAAGCACTAACAATGGGGTAGTCGGCTAAGAAAGTCGGCTCTACACCATATTGTGGAACACCATCACCACTGAGCACTTTACCAGCATTTATGCTGACAAAGCCCGATACGTTGACATCAGCAAAACTTTGCGAGCTGAACGACAACGCCACTGCAATTAACGATAGTTTGAGTTTCATACCTGTTTCCTAAGTTGTGTGCTTAGTGCTCCTTGAGTATAGACAAATATAAGGTTTGTAAATTTTTTGTTGTATATTCAGCAGGCAACCACCGCCGTGGCGTTTTTTGCATGAACCAATAAAAATGAGAGAAAAAGCAAAAAAAGTTAGAATTTTCTTAAATTTGGTTAACACTTAGAGGTAGCTGGCCGATACCTAATAAGCATTACTTTCTGAGGTGTACACTATGAATACGGGTTTCTCGTTCGCAAACCTAAGCATTACTAAAAAAATCCACGCGATTACTTGCGTTGCGGTGGTGGCTTTTGTGGTGATTGTGTTAGTCAACTATTCCGCAATGAGCTCAAATCAGCAATCACTCAACGAGCTTGAGACTTCCACCTACAACCTGCTCAACATCACCGCAGAAAACGCCACTGCGCTGAACAGCGTTGATGAGCTTTATACCCAGGCTGTCACCTTTGGTGATGCAGAGTTGCTGGATAAGGCCGAAGAGGTCTATCAAGCCATCACGGATAATTTAGAAAAGCTAAATAGCATCCAAAGCGGCTTTATGCCCGCGAACACCTCTAAGCGGCTACAAGATTATAAAAACATTGCCGCTAGCATCGCCAAGGGGATGATCGATGGCACGGCGGACTTTAGTAAAATTCAACAAAACGCAAAGCAGAAAACCGATATTTTCAATTCCCTCACGACTGACTTTAACAACGCCGAAGAGCGTGCCAATGCGCGCTTTTTACAGCTGATAAACGAAACTGAAAGCCGCTCAGGCACAGCAATGACAACCATGTTAATTGTCGCCGTGGTTTCTGTGATTTTTGTGGTGCTACTTGCGGTGGTGATCGCCCGAGGTATAGGTAACTCGGCAAAAGATGCCGCGCAAAATTTGCATTTGTTGGCACAGGGGCAGGGGTCGTTGTCGACCACGCTCAATGTGCGTTCTCATGATGAAATTGGCCAAGTCTCCATCAACTTCAATGAATTTATTGCTCTGCTAAAAAAAGCGGTGGTTGAAGTGATGAATGTGGTTGAACCGCTGATGGAGAATTCCACACGCTTGGTGCAAGGCATGGAAAAAGCAGAGTCTGCGACCAACCAGCAAACCAGTGATGCAGAAATTGTCCGCCAGTCGATGGAAGAGATGCGCCAGAGTGTGGGCGATATTTCTCATTCTGCTTCGCAAGCATCCGACGCAGCGCAACTTGCCGAGCAAGAGGTGGCACAGAGCAAGGACCAAATTCGTGTATCCGTGAGTGAATCACAAACCCTGAGTGAGGAAATCAACCGCGCCGCAGGCACTATTAATAAGTTGGCGGATGATACCCAGAATGTGACCCAGATTCTGAATGTGATTACCTCAATTGCAGAGCAAACTAACTTATTGGCATTGAATGCAGCAATCGAGGCCGCCCGTGCTGGCGAGCAAGGTCGAGGCTTTGCGGTGGTCGCCGATGAGGTTCGAGAACTGGCCTCACGCACCGCCAAATCCACCAATGAAATTCGCGAATTGCTTACCGTGTTAACTGAAGCAGCCAATGATGCCGTTAAAGCAATGACCTCAGCGCGAGATATGGCCAGTAATAATGCTCAAGCCGCCGAGCAAACAGGACAATCGATTGAGCAAATCTCCGAACAGATTTTATCTATTAACACCATGAACGGGCAAATTGCCGCCGCCACCGAGGAACAAACCTCAGTGGCCACTATGGTCGTTGATAATGTCACCTCAATGCACCGCTCTTTTGAAGATACGATGCAAGCGCTTAGTGAAGTGCGCGATGTCGCTAAAAACCTACACTATCTGTCTGACAACCTGTTGGACGCCACTGCCAAATTTAAAGTGGAATAAGTGAATAAAGATTGAGTAAGGGCGCTACTAAATAGCGCCCTTTTTTAGGTCTTTACTGAGGTGTCGTCGCGCATTGCTAGTCTCACAGCGAAAAGAAACACTCAAAATGGGTGAATTTACCAGCATTGAGCAATCCATGAGGGTAGTCAATAAATGGTTAAAACATCCAATTAGCGATCATTTAGACTAATCCATCTGGGAACAGAGTTTTTAACCATCTGAAATTAAATCACTTTTATTTGGCACCAAATTTGCTCCGTAAAGATTGATTCAATTCCATTAAGGATAAAAAGTGAAAAACGTTGGATATCTTGTAGTTTTACTCATTTTTGCGTCAGGTTGTGCAACAAACAGCAGAAATCTAAGCCATGCTCTTGGCGAAGAAAGCGCGCACTCGCGTGACCTTATCACTGTTGAAGAGATCGTGTTTGACAGCGAAGGGGTGCCACTATCAGGGAGCATATTTATTCCTAAAAACCCACAAGCAGCGGTCGTTCTAGTACACGGCTCAGACCCTGTTCCACGTATGTCAAAGCTAGCTGAGTCATTGGCCAAGCATAACTTGTTGGTTTTGACCTATGACAAGCGTGGGGTGGGTGAGTCTGGTGGGGTTTACGTTGGGCCTCAAGTTGGAACTAATAATATCAGTGTTGATAATTTAACGTTGCTTGCCAAAGATGCCAGTGCTGCGGTAGATGTGGTTCGTGAATATGACAATAGTTTATCCATTGGCCTGCTAGGTGCCAGCCAAGCTGGCTGGATTATTCCAATTGCCGCACTCAATAATCAATCGGTAGAGTTTATGGTTCTCTTTAGTAGCCCAACTATCACGACTTTGGAGCAACTGAGGTTCCAGTTCTACACAAATGGAAGAGAAGATTTTTGGCAAACACAGAGCTATAAAGAGGCCCGTGAACATACCCTAAACGACCCTGATAAATATGAGTTTAACGCAACGGATCCGAAAGTTTATCTAGACTCTCTATCAATACCAGGGCTGTGGCTCTTTGGAGAGCAAGATATACAGGTCCCAGTCAAAATGTGTGTGGAACAATTGAATGAACTAAAAGCTCAAGGCAAGCCTTTTGACTATATCTTATTTCCATCGCTTGGGCACAATACGAACAAAGCAGAGCCTCTTGCTATTGCAATACATTGGATAGAGCAAAAATATGCCTCCAATTAACCCGCTATTCGTGTTTTGGCGAAGTTGGAAAAACCCAAACTCATGGCTAAATAACGGCTCAAATGCGACAGCAAGTTGCAGCGCGGCGCAGAGCATTATTAATCTCTAATGGCGCTTGGCCGACTTTTGAGGCTCACGAAATGAATGGTCGCTTTTGACAGCAGCCAAAAATCATTGAACTTAACATTGACCGGGCGAAAAGCAGATATTCACTTGCTAGCGAGTCTTGGAGTGCCTTTTAAATGCTGGTAAGGACATTTCCCCAGTCAAAAGACCTCTCCCAAAACTTGTTATCGACTCCTACTGTGTCGCAGTCAATAACGCATTGCATTCCTTTTGCTCTGCTGCACTATTTACTTTACTGTTTGATTCACGATAATTTTTTTAATAATACTCGCGTGTCTATAGGCGCTTGGTCTTTTATCTTGCAAGGTCTCGCTAATAAGTTTTTAAATAGTTAATGGGATTTTTGAATATCCGCAATATTTTAGTAACTGATCGTTCAGTAGCAGAGTTCTGCTCAATATTCGATTCAGAAATAACCGTGATTACTTCTCAGCTCGAACACATTGAATCTTGTTTTGAGCAATATTTTAGTGAGCCTGAAAAGCAAAAATATAAATGGGTTCAGGAATTCACATTTATGACTATAGAGTCTGTTGTTACAGCAACAAGGCTTTTGATTGAAGGGCATATTAATGCCTCTGGGAATACAATGAGAATTTCCTATGAATCTATATGTTTAGCTATACTGCTTAGTGCAGAGAGCAACGTAGTAATTGATAAAGGAAAAAAAGCAAAACCAATCAACTTTTACAAAGCCTATGAACAAGGTAAGAGTAATACAAAGGCTCATAGAGCTGTCGATAATGTTTTATTAAATGCTAGTACTTTAGGATTGGTAGAAGGGAGTGAGTGGCTCAAGCAAGCAAAGAATTTTTATAATGGTTATAGCCACGCATCGATAACGACAATGAGTTCATTGATGTTACCTTCGGGTAAGCCAATTATTGCAGGAGGTTTTCATAAGGAAAAATTAGACCTATATAAAGACCATCTACAGTTTATTGTTAGGTACGCAAATCATCTACCTAAGCTTATTGAGGCAATAGCTTTACGCAATTTAACAAGCAATTGAATTAAGATTCGTTTAAAGCTGTCCCGCCAATTGCTGCGTAATTCGCCCGCCAGCTTTGGCTCACTTACTAATTGGGCGTTATGTGGACAGGGACATTTGAATTAGGATGAAGTTTTTAATTTCTGCACTTGCTATTTTTTTGCTCATTGGTTGCACGACAGGCAGGTTGGAATATGTCACCCCGGAAGGCGAAACGAAGTACGGGTGCGAAACTGAATACACGTGGCAACCCAGTGTAGACAAATACGCAGTAGAGTACATTCTAAGTTACTGTGCCAAACAGGCTGCTCAACTTGGAAATACAGTCGTCAATACGAATCTGCTAAATCTAAACCTATCTATTCCCGCACCACCGACAGGTCAAAACTGGAGTTTTGACCTAGCGAAATCAATGTACAAAAAAGGGCAGCTCACCGATAAACAATACGGTTACCTAATCGCTTATTTGGATTTGGGGCATGATAAAGGTTGATGTTTCGGCAAGCTCACATAATAAAGAGTTTACCTCACTCACTTCGTTCGCTGGTGCAGTAACGCAGCCGTGCTTCGCGATGATGCCACTAGTTCAATGTCCGTTAGCTTTGTGATTTAGGAGCAGGGTAGCCGAGAGAGTATTCCTAATTTTGATAACTTCTTTATTGAGCTCTGCTTCTCTAGCCAGTGACGCCGAGTTCTCATCGTTTAGAATAGGAACAGACTCTTACGATACTCGTAGTCGAGCCTTTAAACGTTTATTGTGTTTGGAAAGCCAAGACAGTATAGAAGTTGTTTTATCGCTTACTACAAGTGAAAAATTGCAACTTTTTCGTTTAGCCCAACAGGATATTTTTGAGGGCAATGCAGATTTGGGTGAACTAGAAAGTGTATGTGTTAGCAGTTATCCGTACGCAGTTATATATGGTGACAGCACGGGGAAATTAAAACGACTTGTTATTCGCCTTTACAAGATGATAAAGCTCATTTATTAAAGTTTGTTTACTCTATTGATACTGTTCAAAATTTGCCAAAATCACATTGTAGGCTTTATTAGTGCTTGCACGTGGCAAGCGCTTCACCAGAAATGAAAAGTAGTGGGATAAGCTCACCCTACATAGTTTTATTCTGTTAATTAGGCCTTAGCACTCGCCATAGGTACCTAAAACACTGCCAGGTTGGACTAGGATCCATTTATCCAATCTGGCAGGCTCGGTTTAGATTTATTTAATTTAGAAGGTGGCGACCACTTTCACCTTGTCGCTGGCACTTGCGGCACTAACGTACCCTATTGCCCCAGGGTTGGCTGCCACAAAATCAATTACCGCTTGATCGTTCGCTAACTTGTCAGGTGGTGTTCCTTTACCTGTGAACACCAGCTTAGACCAGTAGGCGTTAAGCTGTGAACTCGATTTGCCTACCACCTTATCGTTAAACTCATCAAAGGCGGGAGTGCCATCTTGATTCACCGCTGTGGCACTATTGCCATCAGGGAAAGACTTAGATTTACCAAGATAAAGCTTCTTGATCGCGTTTTGATCTAGGCTTGCACCATTACTGGGATGAACGACTACGGAAATATCCGCCCACACCCCTTGCGCAAATACTAAAAGCGAAACTGCTGCTACTTTTTTTAACATGTTTTTCCCCTTAGAAGACTAAATCTACACCCATAGATACAAGCTCTACTTCAGTATTAGTAATATCATCATCGAATCGACTCACATCGATTTTAAATGCTGCCGATGGATGGAAATTATAGCGTGCGCCTATAGTGTAGGTATTTGATTCTGCACGTTGAGAGAGTAGCACGAAGTTAGTAGCATCTCGCAGCAGCGGCGCATTTGGGTCACTCGGATTGGTCGACACATTAATAGGGCCGTTAGGTGTTTGAATCTGTGCGGGTATCGTGTTCAACTCGGAACTGTCATTTTCGTCGTCGTTGTTTTCATAGGTAAAATGCACTGTCCAGTCATCGATGCGATAGCCGACGGAAGCATAATATTGACGCTGTTTTGCCAATATGCTGTCTTCTACCTCAAACTGGGTATACTCAGCATCAAATAAGAAGTTATTGTAATCAACACCAAAGCCAATGGCTGCGAAGTAGGCATCATCCTCTTCAATTTCTAGGTCTTGGCGTTGCTCACTCAGTCCATAACCATCTAAGCCGTTTAGTAGCGAAGTTAATTGTGCACTGTTGCTTACATCAATGCTGGCTTCACTCATAAAGTACGCAACCCGCGCGGTGAACCAATCTCTCGATAGTGTCCAGTTTACGCCCAAAGTATCGTTAAGTTCAGCTGCATCGTTATTGGTAACGGCGACAATATCGTCATTTACGGCACCGTACATCAACTGCAACGCACTATCCCAGTCACCTAGCGTGCTGTTATGGAGGTAACTTAACCCTTCGTAGGTGGTGAAACTGAGGTTATAAACAGACTGTGGCGGGCGCACCCAACGATAGGCGTAACCCACATCTAAAAAGTCTGAATAGCGATAAAAAGGAATGCGCATTTTCCCGGCGCTGAGCTGTGAATTGTCAGATATTTCGTAGGTGAGGTAGGCCCATTCAAACTCAGCATCAAAGTCGTTCTCTCCACGCGCAATAACCTGTGCGGTGGCGCTTAGGCGCTCTTGCAAATCGGCCGACACCTGCAAGGCGAACTTGCTCTCTTGCTCCATATTAAAGTCGTTATCATATCCATAGAGCGTATCGTCATCATCCAGAGTTTGACCACCGACAATAGAGGCGAAACCATTTATTCTTACCTCAGCAAAGCTGGGCAAGCTAACCAGTGCGGCTGCAATAGACAGCCCTAGTAACGTTTTCTTCATGTTGATTTCCTTACTGTTACCGATTAAGGGTGCCTTTTGAGCATAGAATAAAATACCTAGTTAACAAGGTAGGTGACTGATACTTAAGCAGTAGTTCAAGGTAAGCGTATTGCTAATGAAGTGAAGAAAGTGTCCGCTGCGGACACTTTTATTGTCCGCGGACACCTTAGACTCTCAAGGGGTATGGTAAAAGTGTATACAAAACAATGAGTTAAATTTTTATTCTGAGTTGGCATGCTTTTCGTAACCCTGTACTCATACGTACTAAGGGAAGTTGTTATGCTATTAACTTTATTTGTTTTTTTTACCTCTCCATTATTGGTGCTTGCGGCGGCACTTATCAGCACCTGGTTACACAGTAACTGCCTGTTGGTCGGGGAGGCGCAGTCATGATCCGCGATACCCAAGCACAGGACACTGTTGTGAAAGAGCGCCAGCGCTCATACAAACCCTTGTTGATTGGTCTTATCAGCGTATTAGTCATCGCTGCAGCGCTCTATACCTTTGCTAGTCCCCAGTCTAATACCAGCCACTCCATTGCCCGTGAGAGTGTCAAAATTGCCACCGTCCAGCGGGGCAACCTGGTTCGCGATATCGCTACCACAGGGTTTATCGTCGCGGCCAATGCCCCGCAAGTATATAGCCCAACGCAGGGCTATGTGGAACTGCTGGTCAACCCCGGCGATACCATTGCCGTGGGGCAGGTCGTGGCGCGAGTTAAAAGCCCCGAGCTGGCCAACAACTTAAAACAACAGCAGTCTGAGCTTCAGCGTTTAGAAGATGAGCTTTCGCGCAAAGAATTACAGGTGCGCCGCGATAAACTCGCACTTATGCGCACGCTGGATATGGCCAAAGTGACTTTAGATGCGGCTAAACGTGAGCATCGTCGAGCGCTTATCTCTATTAAAGACAATCTTATCAGCCAAATTGATATGGAACAGGCACAAGATGAATTAGCGCGTGCCAAATTGGCCTATAAACATGCTCAGCAAGAAGTACAAATTGGCGAAGACACCTTAGCATTCGAATTAAAGTCAGCACACAGCGATGTCACCAGGCAGCAGCTTGTTGTTGATGACATCAGTCGTAAAGTGCGCGAATTAGCGATTGTTGCGCCGGTTAGCGGGGTGGTGGGTAACCACTTTGTTCAACAGCAAGCAGCTGTGGCTCCGAGCCAGGCACTGATGACGTTGGTTGATTTAAGCGCTTTTGAGGCCGAATTACAGGTACCTGAAAGCTATGCCAATGAGCTTGGCTTAGGCCTTGAGGTCGAACTCAGTATTGGCTCTGAGCAGCTGATGGGGGAGCTGGTGTCTATCTCTCCTGAAGTGAAAGATCGCCAAGTGAGCGCCCGAGTGCGTTTTACCCAGCGTGAGGGCTTGCGCATTCGTCAAAACCAACGGATTTCGGCACGCATTCTTCTAGAAAACCGTGAAGATGTATTGATGGTGCGCCGTGGGGCATTTATGAATCAAGGCGGCTTTGTGGCCTATCGCGTCAATGGCGACGTGGCTGAACGAATTCAAATTCAAACAGGGTCGAGCAGTATGGCGGCGGTCGAGCTCACCGCAGGGGCACAGCAAGGCGATGAACTCGTGGTGTCCAGTTACGATGTATTTAACCAAGCGCAACGTGTATTGCTGCGTTAAGCGCTTTTATAAAAGGATATAAAAATGATTAAAATGAATAATATCAACAAGGTATACCAAACGGATATGGTGCAAACCCACGCCCTACGGGATTTCAACCTTAATGTTGAGCAGGGTGAATTTATCGCTGTCACTGGGCCGAGCGGCAGCGGTAAAACCACGTTTTTAAACATTGCCGGGATGTTAGAGCCGTTCTCTAGCGGTCAGTATCAGCTCGACGGTGTGGATGTGGGTGGTTTGAACGACAATCAACGAGCTGATTTACGAAACCAAAAAATTGGCTTTATTTTCCAAGGATTTAACCTTATCCCAGATTTGAACTTGTATGAAAATGTGGAAGTACCATTGCGATATCGCGGTATCAAAGCCGCAGAACGTAAAAAGCGCATAGAGCGGTGTCTTGAATTGGTAGGCCTCGGTGCTCGCGCTAAACACCTGCCACAACAGCTCTCTGGGGGACAACAACAGCGTGTCGCGATCGCTCGGGCGTTGGCCGGCGAACCGCGCTTTCTACTTGCCGATGAACCAACCGGAAACCTCGATAGTTTAATGGCGCGTCAGGTCATGGAAATTCTTGAAGATATTAACCGTGAAGGGGCGACCATTGTCATGGTTACTCATGATCCGGAGTTGGCACGCCGAGCGCCGCGTAATATTCAGGTCGTCGATGGCCAACTTGCTGATTTTAGTCTGTATCAAGGCCGACCTAGTAGCGCAAGCAGTGCCGGCGATATTGCTCAACAGGCTGTAGGGGGCTAATGATGTTTTGGCACTATATTGATTTAAGTTGGCGCTCGCTCAAGCGTACCCCCATGGTGAGCACCTTGATGGTGTTGGCTATCGCCATTGGCATCGGTGTAACGATGACGACTTTATCGGTGTATCACATGATGAGCGCCGACCCTATTCCGGCAAAAAGCAAGCAACTGTTTGCCGTGCAATTGCAGTCTATGGACGATGGCGATGGCTGGTGGACCAGCGATGATTTGCCTTATCAACTGTCTTTCCCAGATGCAGAAAATCTATACCAAGACCGTGCAGCGAAAGCGCAAGCGCCAATGTTGCGCACAGGTTTTGCCGTACATCTTGGAGATGCGCGTACCAAGCCACAACTGATGGGGGCAAGAGCAACGAGTCGCGACTTTTTCAGCATGTTTAACGCCCAGTTTGTGCATGGTGGAGCATGGCGCGAGCAGGCGGACAAAGACGCAATGAAACAGGTGATCATTGAGCGTAGCTTGAGCGAAGAACTTTATGGCCAGCAAAGTCCAGTGGGAAAAACCTTATACCTCGACAATCATGTGTTTGAAGTGGTGGGGGTTGTTGCGCCAGTCACCCGTCATATCAAATTTTACGATTTGAATAATGGCGCGTTTCGCAAGCCAGAACGCATTTTTGTGCCGTTCTCTTTAATTCGTGAGCTGGAATTGCCCTCATGGGGGAACTCCAACGGTTGGAAACGCGAAGAGATCAAAAGCTATCAAGATAAATTGAATTCGGAGATTTATTGGCTGCAATATTGGGTCGAGCTCGATAATGATGAGCAAAAGCAGCAATACAGCGACTATTTGCGCAATTATATCGACCAGCAAAAGCAACTGGGGCGGTTCACGCGAGAGCATCCGAAGTTTTCCTTGCGCGATGTTAATCAGTGGATGACGTACAACAAGGTTGTCAGCGAAGACAATAAAATTTTAGTGTTATTAAGCTTTATGTTCTTGGCTGTTTGCTTGGCGAATATCCTCGGTCTACTGCTCGCTAAGTTTATGCGTAGGGCACCCGAAGTGGGTGTGCGCCGAGCCTTGGGGGCGAGCAAAACACAAGTATTTATGCAGCATTTGGTCGAGGTTGCCTTGCTTGGCAGCTTAGGCGGTGTGCTCGGTATTTTTCTGGCACAGTTGAGCCTCTGGGGCGTGCGAGAAAGTTACAGCGCCTACAGTGACTTGGCTACCATGGACGCGTTCATGCTTATCAGTGCGCCAGTCATTGCCATTATCGCGTGTGTCGTCGCTGGCTTGTTACCAGCCTGGCAGGTGTGTCGAACCAACCCCGCTTATTATCTGAAAACGCAGTAGGAGCTAGAGCATGTCAGAATTAAAACCCATGATAAACGCATTACTGCGCTCAAAAATTGGTGCTGTGTTACTACTGGTACAGGTGGCCATCACCTTGGCTATCGTCAGTAACGCGGCGTTTATGATAAGCGACCGTCTCGCCTATTTGAATCAACCTACTGGCTATGACGAGTCGGCTATTTTTAGTTTTCGAGTGAATAACTTTGACCCTGATATCAACCTGGTTCAGCAATACGCTTTGGATGAACAGGCGATCCGCTCTCTCGATGGTGTGGTTGATGTGGCGATGACTAACTGGGTGCCACTGTCTGGCAGTGGTGATTCGAGCAGTATGCACACTTCGCCACCGCCAGAGATGGGCCGTGGTGTGCGTGCAGCGTATCAGCTTACCAGCGACAGCGCCCTTAATACTCTAGGTGCCACCTTGATTGCTGGGCGTAACTTCCGTGCTGATGAAGTCGTGCACAGTGATAATCGCGACAATTTGCCAACCACAGCCATTGTCACCAAAGATTTGGCCGAGGAGATGTTTCCCGATGAGTCAGCGCTTGGGAAAACCGTTTATCAAGGGCAAGGCGCGCTGAAAATAATCGGGGTTATCGATACCATTAAAGGCCCTTGGCTTGATGATAGTCGCCCGGCCAATGTGATCTTCTTCCCGTTTAATTATGCCGACTCGCGAGCTGAGTTCATTGTTCGCACCGAGCCCCATAAGCGTGCACAGGTAATGGCACAAATCGAAGAGCTGTTACTTAACAACGAATCTCAGCGCGTGATCTATCGTATTGAGGGATTAGATGAAAGCAAAGCCGCTTATATGGCACGTGATAGGCTGGTCATGCGTATGCTGATCGTGTTAATTGTGGTCTTAATACTGGTTACTGCGCTAGGTATTTTTGGCTTAACGCTGTTTAATATCTCCAAACGCACTAAACAAATCGGTACGCGTCGCGCCTTAGGTGCAAGACGCTCGGCCATTGTAGGTTACTTCTTGGTCGAGAATGCATTGGTTGCCAGTGTCGGTATTGTTCTTGGAGCAGGTCTGGCCATGTTATTAGGGCAGCAGCTTATGACGGTCTTTTCTCTGCCCAGTCTATCGTGGACTTTTGTCTTGGCGAGTGCCACTTTTATGCTCATAATGAGTTTGATTGCCGCTTGGGCACCGGCTCAGCGGGCCGCCAATATCGAACCCAGCATCGCTACGCGGTCTATATAATTACAATAACAAGCGGCGCCGATAGGTGCGCCGCCACATTATGGATAATATGAAAAAGATACTCATCGTTGACGATAACACCGCAGTGTTGGAAGCATTGTCGCTACTACTGGAGATTCATGGTTATCATCCCGTGGTCTGTGAAACGCCCACCGAGGCGCTGCATATCGTTCGCTATCAACGCATTGCTTTAGTTTTACAGGATATGAACTTCAGTGCCGACACCACCTCAGGTGAGGAGGGCAGAGCGCTGTTTTATCAGTTACGAGAAATCAACCCACACCTTCCGGTGGTCTTGATCACCGCTTGGACCGAGCTCAGTACCGCAGTGGAGTTAGTCAAAGCCGGCGCAGCCGACTACATTGGTAAGCCTTGGGATGACCAAAAGCTGTTAACGACCATCGAAAATCTTGTCGCGCTGGGCGAAGCCGCCAGTGAGAATGCAACCTTTAAACGCCAAGCCCAAGAGCGCAGCCAAGCTCATGCTGGCGCTGATTTAGCCGGGTTGGTATTTGCCAGTGCTGCAATGCAGCGGGTTGTGGATATGGCGTTGCAGGTGGCCCATGCTGATGTGCCTGTGCTTATCACGGGAGCGAATGGCAGTGGTAAAGAAGGCATTGCTGAGATTGTGCACCGTAACTCTGTACTCAAAGCACAGCCCTTTATTAAAGTGAATGCCGGGGCACTGCCTAGCGACTTAATTGAAGCGGAATTATTTGGCGCTGAAGCCGGCGCATTTACCGGAGCCAAAACCACACGCATAGGACGCTTTGAAGCCGCAGATGGGGGCACCTTGTTTCTTGATGAAATAGGTAACCTATCACTCGATGGGCAAATGAAATTGTTGCGTGTGCTGCAAAGTGGTGAATTTGAACGCGTTGGCTCCACGCAAACCCGGAAGGTCTCGGTGCGGGTGATCTCTGCGACCAATGCAGACCTGCGCAGTGATATTCAACAAGGGCGTTTTCGCGAAGACTTATATTATCGTCTCAATGTCATTGAATTAGCGGTGCCACCTTTGTGCCAACGCCAAGATGATATCCCAGCTTTAATTGCGCACTTTTTGCCAGGACGAGAGCTGAGTCCTCATGCCGAGCAGGCACTGCGTCATCATAGTTGGCCAGGAAACGTACGCGAGTTGGAAAACGCCTGTAAGCGTATAGCGGTGCTTAAGCCGCAAGGCGAATTACAGGCAGATGATTTTGCTTTGCAAAGTGCTGAACAAGCACAGATGCAAAAACATGAGCCCTCGAAACAGGACATTGAACACTCTATGCGTCTGCATCAAGGCGTGGTGGCCAAAGTGGCACGGGATTTTGGTTTATCGCGACAAGCGCTGTATCGACGTATGCAGAAATTCGGTATTGAATACTAATGGCCTTGTTAACTTCACCCACCAGTCGCCTTACTTGGCAGCTGAGCTCATGGCTGAGCTTGTTTGTTTGTGCGCCGGTTGTAGCTGGGGTATTACTAGGGTTGTTATCGGTGTTGCAGGCGCTGCTCTTAGCCGTCGTGCTTGGCGCGCTGCAAGCCATGTTTATACATTATGTGGTCACACCCAGAGTGAAAGGGCTCCAGGCTATAGAGTCGGGGTTGTTGAACTTTAAGGATGGGGATTTTTCCACCTCTTTGGCTTATAACAAAAATGATGAGCTGGGCGATTTGTGTCGGCTTTACAATGAAACCGCGAGCAAATTACATCAAGAGCGGCAATGGATATACCAACGAGAATTGATGCTCGATAAGGTTCTGCATAGCTCGCCGCAAGCGCTGTTATTAGTGAATGACAAACAGCAGGTGGTGTACAGTAACCACAGCGCTAGGAGCTTATTGTTTGCCGATTTACGCGTTGAGGGTGAGCAATTATCGGTATTGTTTGCGCGCATGCCAAACGGGTTAGCGCAAGCTTTGCAGGCAGGGAAAGAGGGCTTATTTAGTGTTGAGCAGCAACATGAGCAGCGGCAAACATGGCACTTAGCTACCGGACACTTCTTGCTCAACAATCAAGCTCATACTTTGTATATACTCAAGCCCATGACACGGGAGATCTCACGCCAAGAAGTGCAAGTGTGGAAAAAGGTGATCCGGGTAATTAGCCACGAACTCAATAACTCCCTCGCGCCGGTATCATCCATGTTGCATTCTGGGCAGTTGTTGGCACAAGGCATTGAAGACACCCGTTTAGCGCGAGTATTTACAACGATTGACGAGCGAATCGGTAAACTCAGTGAGTTTGTTCAAGGGTATGGGCGGTTCGCTAAATTACCACAACCGCAAATGAAACATTTCAGCTGGCACAATATGATGCAAGGGCTTACGCAGCAATGGGCTTTTACATTGCTTGGGGAATTGCCAGAGCAGGGCTATGGCGATGATACCCAGCTTGAGCAATTGCTTATTAACTTGTTCAAAAATGCCCATGAATCAGGCTCTCCAGAGGCAGATATCAGTGTTGAGGTGAATTGTAGCGAGGCGCAGCAGGAAATACTGGTTCGCGATCGCGGCAAAGGTATGTCAGAAGCCGTGATGGCCAGTGCGTTGGTGCCCTTTTACTCCACTAAAAGTACGGGGTCAGGGCTAGGCTTAGCGCTGTGTCGTGAAATTTGCGAGGCGCATCACGGTGACATCAGTTTACACAATCGCCACCACGGTGGCTTAGTAGTGCGTGTGCACCTGCCCCTTGCTTAGTCGGTTGTGCCAGGCAAAAACAAAAGCGAACGTTAAATCAGCATGAGTAACACTTTATACATCACCGGCGCCGGGGTTAGCGCCGCCAGCGGTATTCCCACCTTTCGTGGTGAGGATGGGTTCTGGCGCATCGGCAGCGCACACTACACGCCTATGGAAATGGCAACTCGGGCCATGTACCAACATAATCCCAAGGAGTTCTTAGCCTGGTATTATCATCGTTTTGCTACGTACCGCCATCATGACCCGAATGATGTGCATCACTGGCTCAGCGATAAAAATCTGATCACCCAAAATATTGATGGCTTAGATGCCAAGGCGGGGAACAACAATTATATCGCTATTCATGGGCGCTTAGATTTAATGACCGAATTTCATAACCAAGGAGAGGCGGTGACGACACACCCAGCGCCTTGGGAGAGCATTGATGAGGGGAACCTCCATGCTTCGTTGCTGGCGGCCTTTGCCATTGACGGTGAAAAGCCCCAGCTATACCACTCTTACAAACCTTTGGTCCTGCTCTTTGATGAGTATTACACCGACCTATATGGTATTACCGAGGCTCAGCAACGCATGCTATCAGCGGATAAAATCGTGTTTATTGGTACCTCGTTCAGCGTCAATATTACGCAAATGGCATTGGAGATTGCCCGAAGCAGAGGCATTGATGTTGAGGTTGTTGACCCTGAACCAGTGCAAGTAGCACATGCACAGGTGACTTATCACCGCATGACGGCGTTGGAATATGTGCAACGTATGGGTTAGCAGGTAATAAAAAAGCGCCCAACTGGGCGCCTTTAGTTAACGACTAGGAGTTAGTTGCTAATTTCAAAAATAACGCTTTGTTCTTGTTCGAGAAACCCGAATGTCATGAGCGCATCACCGCTGACATCCGCCTTCGCAGTGACATTCAAATACACTTCGTCACTTGCGCGCTTATTTAAGGTAGCGGTGACCAAGCTGTTATTGATAATCCACGTACTGGCATCGGTGACGTTAATGTTGTCGCTAAAACCAGTGTAATCCGCATACACACGTATTTCGGTGCTTTCACCTGCATTTAAGCTGATAGTTTCACTATTGTCGTTAATAAAAATAGCAGATAACTCACCTTCTTGCGCAGAAGTGACTGACAGGCTGATGGAGTCTTGTACAGAGTCTGAGCAGCTCGCATACACCAACCCATCCCCTTTTTCTGTTGCCAATACGGCGCCACTGAATCTTGGGTTTGTTTCGATATAGGCGATAGCATTGTTATTTTCAGCCCAATTCACACCCGGCGTAACATCAACACTTTGCTCGTTAAGCGTACCACGCACTTGCAAGGTTTCGCGCTCACCTAAATCAAGGTCTAAAGACTCATAGCTCTGCTCGTCGCTATCGACAAAACGAATGCTGGTGACTTGTGTTGGCGCGGTTGTGAAACTGAGTTGGTTACTGTTTGCTTGTGCGTAGGAGGCGCGCACTTGAAGGTCATCACCACTGCTATCTGAGGTATATAAAACACCAAAATCATTGATGTAAGCCGTGGCACTGCCTGCCACTTCCCAGGTCAGCTTGTTGTTATCCACGGTGCCTTGATACCCATCATCATAGGTGACGGCGGTGTTAATTGTGTTTGGTTGACAGGCATAAGCACGGGCACTGTTTGCGCTCAAGGTCAGGCTCGCTACTTGAATGTCTTTAATAGATACTTCGATGCTTTCACTGACGTCATTGATGGTTGTCGCAGTGAAGGTGACTAGGCCTTGTTCAGTTTCGCTTTGAGCTTTAGCCGTGATTTTACCCTGGTCATTAATGCTCGCAAAATCAGGGTGTGAGGATTGCCATGTCACCTCTTTGGTAATGTCGCGAGAGTCGCCTTTTGAGTCCACTCCAGTGGCCTTGAGTTGCAGCTCATCACCAGGTTCAATACGAATGCCACCGCCGGTAATGGAAATGCTTTCAATAAGTTCACCAGATTGTCTTTGGCGCTCTTTCTCGAATGCGGTGTTAATGCTGTTGGCATTGTCATTGTCACTGCAGCCACTGAGCATGCCTAAACTTAAAAGCAGGCTGCTTGCCAATAGAGTTTTATTCATTGCTTTATCCTTAAAAAACATAACTCAGACCAACGCCCCACGCGTCAATGAGGATATCGTCTTTGTTATAACGCTGCTGGTAATCGGCATTAATACGAAAATTATAGGGAAGGTCATAATTTACTCTGCCTCCCCAAGCAAAGCCTGAGAATTCTTCTAAGCCATCATAGACACTGGGCTTGCCACTGAAGAGCACTTCGGTACGCGCATAACCTAAGGCTAAATCGACGCTAAAACCATCGTAGTTCGGTGAGCGAAAGCGAAAAAATGCGCTGTAATTTTGGTCGATGTCCGTGGTGACACCTAGAAGATCGTCGTCGCTGCTACTTACTCCGCCTTGAAGCTCAAGGAAAATACCATTGTAAAGTTCAGCACCTAGCTTAATATTGTTCACTGTGGGGGAGGCGCTATTGCCATCAAAATCGGTGCTTAGTTGCAGATAATCTGCACCGATATAATATTCATTGGCGTGAGCGTAATTGCACGCGAGCGCCAAGCCTAAGCACAGCAGTTGCTTTTTCATTGTGTCTTCCTTCTCGAGATGATCCACAGCAGTGTATCAAAATTGTATCTAAAGTGGGTAACAAGATGTAACCTAAATTTCGCCAACAGGCTATGCTAGGAACGCAGCGCCCATGGCAAGATAGTGCGGCCTCTATAAAAGGGGTTAAAAGTGATAACTCACGCCTAAACCGTAGCTGTCGAGCTCAACTTCGTTACCTAAATCACGTGATGTGTAATCAAGCGCAACATGCCAGTTAGGGTTCACGGCGTAGTCAATGCGTGCAGAATAGGCAAAGCCATCGTCAGAGATACTTTGGTTAAGAGCTTGATTGGTTAAATCTACTTTGGTGTGGGCATAGCCTAACCCCAAATCAAAGGCAAAACCACGATGGCGAGGGGTGAGTAAACGCACAAACAATGCGCGGTTAGCGCTTAACTCATAAGTGGTACCCTCAACCATGTCATCATTGTCGTAGACACCCAGCTGTGCCTCCAACGCAATTTGTTCAAAGATAAATACACCACCGCGTAAATTAACGTGGCTAAAATCTGCTTGTCCGGGCGTGCCGACAGTCTTTAAATCCATTAATTGATAATCGCTACCAAGATAAAAGTCCATTGGGTGTTCAAAAGGACGATTGTCGGCATGGGCATTCAGGCAGGCAGCGGCAAGCAAGGCACACAGGAGCTTATTCATAACATTATCCCTGTTGTAGTGAGCAAAAAATTGTATGCAAAATCCTAACTTAATGATTTAGCGAAGTAAATGGATGTACTCTATGGTGCTAACACAGCAAACAATAAAAAACCCAGCGCTAGGCTGGGTTTTGGTGCATCACAATGTTGAACTGTGGCTGTTATTGATTCGCTTCTAACTCTTCGCGTTTAGCGCGAATTTTTTCTTTCAGCTCTTCAATCTTTTCTTTTGTTTCCTCTGATAATTCACCGGCACCTTCTTTTGACTCTTCCCAAGCTTGCTGGGCTAGATCTTTAGAATCGGCCACTAAATTATCTAAATGTGTTTTACCTTCTTCACTGGCTACGGCAACAAGTGCTTGTGTCTCGTTAACAAGCTCATCAAGTTGCTCACCGAAAGACTCATCGTGCAATTGCGCGCTAAGATCTTTAGCATCTGCAACAGCAGAGTCCCATGCTTGGCTGATCTCTTCTTTTGCTTCGACCGCACTGTCTTTCGCTTGCTCTTTTGCTTCATTAGCATCTTCACAAGCACTCAGTACCAAGGCACTGGCTAGAACGGTAATAACAGCTAATAATTGCTTCATTGTGTCTTCCTCTTTGACAAAACCTGGGCTCAGTATAGCGGTAAAAATATAAATAGAGCATGAATTTGCTACTTTTATCTGAGCAGTTGTGACCGTGCACCATTTCGAAGCAGCGCTGTGCACTGATGGCGCAATGACTGCACCGGAATATGCGAATAAAAATTTAAGGTACTGAACACGAAAAGAAAAATAGAGTTGGCACTAATTCTGCGGCGGTCTTTGCCAAGCAAGGGGTTGAGGAGCACCGACATGGGCATTAGTTACCTGAGCGTGATTGAACGTTATCAAGAGCATCATAGCGTCATCACCCCCTTACTCGATGCACTTATTCAGTCTTTGCAAGCCCACCCGCAGTGGCAAAACCAGCCACACCTTGCTTTTGCAAAGCTATGCCAACATTACCATTTTGCTGAGCTGTGTTATTTACTTGATAGCAATGCGGTGCAACTGAGTGCCAATATCGATAACAAAGGGAATACCTTGCACGGGCAGGGGTGTAGTCGAGCCTCTCGGCCTTACTTCACGGCGCAGCAGCAGGGCCAATTTACTCTCAGCGAACCATACATCTCTTTAGCCACCGGCAACCTGTGTGTGTCGGTGATGGCCCCTTGCCAACAAGGTAGCGATAACAAAGGCTATGTCGTGGTTGATATTCACCTCGCTCAGCTGGTGGAGTATGTGATGGGGGACCGTTCTCGAAGCCGTTTTAGTGGCGTATTTAAAGCCGGCTACAGTGTCATTGTTATGAGCTTATTTACGCTGGTATTAGTGCTTATGTACACCGTTAGCATGGAAATTTGGCACTTATTACTGAGCCTAAATGGTGATAGCGACCCGCTGCAGCCTTTTGGCATTATTATCTTTATTACCTTAGCGTTATCCGTATTTGACTTAGGTAAAACTATCCTCGAGGAAGAAATTTTAATGCACAAAGATATCTTCCGTCACAGTTCTACGCGACGAACAATTACGCGATTTATTTCCACCATCCTTATTGCCATCTCCATTGAAGCGTTATTGACCATGTTCAAGGCTTCTTTGGGGCAGACAGAGTACACCACCGCCGCGCTGCTGATGATGCTGAGTGTGATGGGGTTGCTGATAGGGCTAGGCGTGTATGTTTATCTAGGTGCTAAGGCAGAGCTGCTGTTAATACAAGCTCAGCGAGCTAAAAAAGGCAGTTGAGGGTGTCTCTACTATACTTGTGGCAACGTTTGCGCGGGCCTTGGGAGTGGTGAGCTATGTATGACAACTTAAAGAACCATCAGCACTACACGGTGATTCTTTACACCCCAGATAAAGACATCGATCAGCATGCAATTGATGTGCTTAGCAGACACTTTGACCATATTTTGGTTACCAGTGATAAGCAGCAATTACTGACCGTTGTGAGCCAATCTCCCGCTGTAGTTGTGTTTATGTCTTTTGAGCATTTTGCCGACGCGCTGCAATTTTATTACACCCATTTAGAGCCAATGCAGCGCACGCCGCCCACCTTTAAGGTTGCCTACCTTATTGCCCGTAAAGACGAAGCGGACGCCTATCATGCGTTTGCCATCGACGCTATTGATGACTACGTGGTGGTGCGCCCGCTCTACGAGGTACATCGGCCGATATTAGTTGCAACCACCTTAATGCGCCAACTAGGTGTGGTGGCAGCGTCAAAGCAAGCTAAAAAGGCCCATTTTAAACAGCTTCACCTGAGCACTAAAGTAGAGCAGCAAATGCTTGAAGGGCTGCGACATAAAAAAGCGCTGAAAGAGGCATTTACTCACTCTATAAATGAATTACAAGCGCACATTATGGATCAGTCCCAGCACTTGGGTGATGACGGCGAACAGGTTGATGTTAAAGAGGTAAAGGCACTGCTTTCGCAACTATGCTCCAATGAGTTGCGGCCTACGCTGCTCCATTTACAGCAGCAAGCTTTAGATCTTCTGGAGCAATGCTTGCTTAGCCGCAGTCAGCAAAGCGGTGGCACTGCAGAAACGTCGAAAGCTACAAATGAGTCGGTGCAGCCCTGTGTCAAAGATGCGCAAGTCAATAATGTTTTACTGGTGGATCACGATGAGGTGTCGTTGCAATTAAGCGCCCGCTGCTTAGCGCATTATCAGTGTCAGGTGGTTGAAGTACTTAATGGCCGCGAGGCACTGAAACTATTACAACAACACGCATTTGATTTAATCGTGCTGGACATTAACCTTGATGACTCCGATGGTATAAACATCGCATATCAAATTCAGCATAACCAAGGCACTAATCAGCAAACGCCCTTGATATTAATGGTCAAGCAGCTGTGCAGTGTAACCAAGCAGCGCGCAAAAGACGCGGGTTTTGAGGTACTGCTGGAAAAACCTCTGACCATGAAAAGCTTAGATGCAGCGCTTACTCAGCTGCAGCGCCGTCTAGCGCTAAAAGAATGAGCGCTTTTCTAATGAACACACAGCCTGTTATTCCCATGAATGTCGATGCTTTAGCGGTGGATCGCAAAAATGTTAAAACATATCCACGATAGTGTGGTTGAAGTAACCCTACTTCTACTAAAAGCAACTTTTCATACAAGACTATTAGATTTTTCTATTAATATTAGTTACCTAGTATGATAAAAATCTAAGAAGAATAAATTTCTAAAAAACTTTCACAGAATCTAGTCAAACATCCTCTAAGCATATTTTGACGAATGATGGCTAGTATCCTAACTTAGTGCGATGCATTAATATTTTCTACTAAACCCTTCTAAAAAGGCCTTTCATGGATGACTTAGCCCCCTCAGATTTAAAAGCAATCTTACACTCAAAACGTGCCAACTTGTATTACCTCGAATATTGTCGAGTAATGCAAAAAGATGGTCGTGTGCTGTATTTAACTGAAGCCACCAAAGAAAATCTGTATTTCAATATTCCAATCGCAAACACTACCGTATTGTTGCTAGGTAACGGCACATCCATCACACAAGCAGCAATGCGTATGCTGGCACAAGCTGGCGTGCTGGTCGGCTTTTGTGGAGGTGGGGGCACGCCGCTTTACATGGGCAATGAAATTGAATGGTTTACTCCACAAAACGAATACCGCCCTACAGAATACTTACAAGGCTGGATGGGCTTTTGGTTTGATGACGACAAACGTTTGGCAGCGGCAAAAACATTTCAGCATGCACGTATCGACTTTCTAAAACACGTTTGGCAAAAAAACCGAGACTTAAAAACAGAGGGCTTTGACTTTGACGATAACACCATTCAAAACGCGCTCAACTCTTTTTTTACCCGAACTGAAAAAGCCATCAATTCGCAGGAACTGTTGCTAACGGAAGCTCAGCTCACCAAGGTGCTTTACAAATATGCCGCTGATGCAACGCAAAACGAAGGGTTCAAACGTCAATACCAATCTAGCCGCACACTCGATATAGGCAAAGCCAACGACTTTTTAAACCACGGAAATTACTTAGCTTATGGCCTTGCTGCCTGCACGCTTTGGGTGCTTGGTATTCCTCATGGCTTTGCTGTGATGCACGGTAAAACAAGACGAGGCGCTTTGGTGTTTGATATAGCCGATTTAATCAAAGACGCGCTGGTACTGCCTTGGGCATTTATTTGCGCCAAAGAAAGTGCCACAGAGCAAGAATTTCGCCAGCAAATTCTGCAAGCATTTACCGATTACAAAGCGCTTGATTATATGTTTGAGCAAGTGAAAAAAGTCGCACTTCAAAACTCATCAAAAGAGCAAATTGATGCGATTGAAAACAATCAAGCAGGTGACCAATTATGATGGTCACTTTTGTCAGCCAGTGCGAAAAAAATGCCCTCAAAAAAACACGGCGAGTACTGGATGCGTTTGCAGATCGTATCGGCGACAACACATGGCAAACCGTGATCACCCAAGACGGGCTAGATACCGTTAAAAAAATGCTGCGCAAAACTGCTAGTCGCAGTACCGCAGTAAGCTGCCATTGGATCCGAAGCCGCGCCCGAAGTCAGTTTTTATGGGTGGTAGGCAATAAGAATAAGTTCAATTTGGAAGGTGTTGTGCCAGTAAATAGAACTGAAAAAGATCTAGTTATCAACGAGCTGTTTTCGCTAAATACAGAAGTGATAGCTAATATTGCAGCAATTGCGGGTTTTTTCCATGATTTAGGTAAGGCGAATAAACTTTTTCAAATTAAGTTAGGTGTAATAGAGCATGGTGAGGTTGAGGCGTTAAATTCAACTTCGAATTCAGATAATAAAAACTATGAGCCTCTGCGGCATGAATGGGTATCTTTAAGGATATTCCAGGCATTTGTTGGTGACCAAGGCGATCAACAATGGTTGCAAGCGTTAGTCTCTATCAATATTGATACTGCGAATAATCTAGAGCAAGCACTCCCAGCCTACCAAGATTTATTGGTAAAAAATATCACAAACCCATTTGAAACCCTACCACCAATAGCCAAAATGGTGGCTTGGCTAATAGTTTCTCATCATCGATTACCCCAATTTCCCAAGTTTCTTGAAAATCAGCCTCCGATTGAGGGTATTGAGCAATGGAAACATATCTTTGAACCTTGCTGGAACTCACCACAAGCGTTGGGAGAAGATTGGACTCAAGAGCAAATTATTGCCAATTGGCAATTTCCTTTGGGTACACCTTTTAACAGTTCTGATTGGCAAAAAGCAATTTCTGAGGTAGCTAAACGGTCGTTACAGTGTCAAAGGTTACTTTCCGATGAATGGCACAACAATTTATTCACTCAACACCTAGCGCGTCTGTCACTTATGCTGGCCGATCACGGCGAATCTTCGCGCAATGATGTTACCAATAAAGATTCAGATCGAAACTATCTTGCTTTTGCCAATACAGATAAGGATGAAGCAGGTAAACGGTACTTAAAGCAAAAGCTTGATGAACATAATATAAATGTAGGTAAATGGGCATATCATATTGCCTGTGACTTAGCTAGATTTAAGTCGAAGCTCAATACACTGGGTAAGGTTAAAGCGCTAGAAACACCAGTACCAAAAAAGCCAAAACATATTCATGATGAATTTTCTTGGCAAGACAAAGCTTTAAAGTTAGCCTCTTCTCTCAAAGAAACCGTAGAGGATTATGGTTTTTTTGGCATTTCAATGGCTTCTACAGGAAAAGGGAAAACGCGTGCCAATGCAAAGATAATATATGCGTTGTCTGAACCAAACGAATGCCGCTTTAATGTTGCGCTAGGACTCAGGACTTTATCGATTCAAACAGCAAAGGCATTAAGAAAGGATTTATTTTCTGAAGATGTAAAAAGTCAGCAGCAAGCGCGAGAAAAAGTTGCATTACTTGTGGGGTCGCAAGCTGTTAGGGATTTACATCAAATCGAACTACCGCAAGATGGAAGTTCTGAGGTTGATAAAGGCAGTGAATCAGCGGAATCCTTGCTAAAAGATGAACTCGACTTATTAAGCGAAATTGATTTAGAGCAATTAGCATCATTTTCTTGGCTAAAGCATGACTCTAAAATTTTAAAGCTATTACATGCGCCTATTTTAGTAAGCACGATTGATTATCTGGTCCCTGCAACAGAGGGGGTTAGAGGCGGTAGACAAATAGCACCAATGCTGCGTTTATTAAGTTCTGATCTGGTATTAGATGAGCCTGATGATTTTAATTCAGCTGATTTCCCAGCTCTCTGCCGTTTGGTTAATTGGGCTGGGATGTTGGGTAGCAAGGTGCTTATTTCAACTGCAACGATTATGCCTTGTGAAGCCGAAGCATTGTTTGAAGCCTATCAGCAGGGCAGGCTCGAATATACAAAAGCGAATGGTGCTAAAAACACTCAAAACAAGGTTTGTTGTGCTTGGTTCGATGAATGCAATAAACCAAAAAGTGAGCTAATCGATACTGTCGGGACATTCGCAACTGAGCATGAGTCATTTGTTATTGAGCGGGATAAGGCACTGGTCAAAAGTGACTTACGCTTGAGACAAGCTAAGTTAGTTGATATCGATTCTGTAGGGATGGACAGTTATAGCGAAGCGATGGCTGCACGCATTCATCAGTCGGTTTGTGAACTGCATGTATCGCAAGCAGTGAAATTAGTAGATAAGAAAGTATCAATTGGCTTGGTTCGCATGGCTAACATTAACCCTTTAGTTCAGGTTGCCAAGCATTTATTTGTTAAAGCTGCTCCTGCTAATACACGTATTCATTATTGTGTTTACCATGGGCAGTACCCGCTACTACAACGAACAGCTATTGAGCAAATGTTAGATAAAGCGTTGAAGCGTCATGATAATGAGCAATGGATACAGAATTCTGGGGTAGCTGAGCATGTTGAGAAAACCGCAGAGTTAAACCATATTTTTATTGTTCTTGCGACCTCCGTGGCTGAGGTCGGGCGCGATCACGATTATGATTGGGCAGTGGTTGAGCCAAGCTCAATGCGCTCGATAATACAACTAGCTGGTAGAGTGCAACGCCATCGAAAACAAACGCCGGCAACTCATAATATTCATGTGCTATCGCAAAATTATAAAGGGTTGAAAAAAGGCCTGTTATGCTTTGAAAAACCGGGCTTTGAAACAAGCCTCGTACAATGCGCTTCAATAAACCTAACACAATTGAATGTTGAAAGTTATCTTAAATCAATAAGTGCTTCACCTCGTATCTTGTATAACAAAACCAAACCTAATCTGAGCCCAGAAGGGAAGTTTAATTGCTTTTCTGAGGTGGAGCACTTCACCCAAAAGATAACCTTATATGGCATGAAGCCTGTGGCTGGGAATTATGCTGCACGCTGGTGGCAACATGATGTGAGTTGGTGCGGTGAAATACAGCGCCTACAGCCATTTAGGAAGTCACATTTGAGTAAAGGCTTTTCGATCACTTTCTCCGAAAGAACGCAACGCTATTTATGGCAAGAAAAGGTAGATGGTGTATACCCGCCAGAATATAAACCAACTGAGGATATTGATATCCCCAAAGAGCCGGCTGTTATGGCTTGTGGTAATAGCCTATGGCATCAATTTGATTTAGCTAAACAAGTTAAGACGCTGAGTGAAAAACTAGGAAAGAGCGAGCAGCAAACTTTAGCTGTTTATACCCATGTTTTATTACAAGAGCATGATAAAGAAAGCATTGAGCACTGGTTTTATCAAACTGAATTTGGAATTTATAAGTTATTAACTAAGGATGATTGCGACAATGATAAGTAAGCAAACCTCGCAGGCGCTTGCTAAAGGGATAGAAGTCTATTTAGCAATGCGCAGAGACAAAAAGCATGAGGATTATTTAAAATCTAAACCGCAGAAAAAAAAGAATGTAATAAGCAAAGGGGTAAATATTCGTTTAGCGGCTATTGTGAAACGCCTGACCGACAAAAATGAAGCCGTTAAATTAGTTGAAAAAGCGAAAAAGGCTAAAAATCAAACCGCTTTGATGTTTCAACAACAGAAATATCACAACTTACTAGAGTTGCTCGATGCGGATGTAGTTGATTCAGAGTTGAGTGAGTTAAGAGCAGAGTATTTACAGTTCATTAGTGAATTAGAGGCGCAACATAAGCCAGCCAATTGGCTCGATGAATGGGCAATAAAAGCCAAAGACATTAGTTTTGCAACACATGTGGCAAAATTAACACACTCAAGTTCAAAGGGGTCGAGCATTTTAGATACTTCGTTAAGTTCCGATAAACGTTATTTAACTACTAACTCATTAAGTGCTCCTGAAATAGATACCGCTTCGTCTAATGCTGCTTCACTGCCAGTAGCGGATATTTTAAAAGTTGAACATGAAGGCTGTTCAGTTTTAGATTGTTTAAAAGCGGAACATACATCATTGTTTTCGGAGTTCACTGACGATAGTGAGCAAATAGTTGAATGGGTGCAAGGTTTAAAGCAGGCTTATGATAGCGATGTAAAACAAAGTTACTTTTTATCTAAGCAAGTATTTTTTCCGTCTGGCGATCAAAACTATCATTTACTCCTGCCACTCACTTCCTCTTCACTGGCGCAGGCATTACACAATGAACACAAGCAGTACTTTGAAGATGAACAAACAAAAGCGAGAGAGCAGCGTAGAAATAACAAATTTAGTACAACTCCAGTGGTGAGCTATCCAAATAAGGCAAAGCTCAATATTACCGGTTCTAACCACTCTAATGCTTCATCACTAAATGGGAAGCGCGGTGGCAAGATTACACTACTGTCTTCACAGCCACCAAGCTGGAAGTCAAAAGGTACAAGCTATTGTGACTTTGATAGCAAAGCACTTTATAAGACTTTAAGTTATCTAACCAAAAATGAAATAAAAGAGTTAAAAAACTACCTAAAGCTACTTAAAAACAAAGAACTAAGCGATAGTCAGCCTACACGTGCTGCAGCAATCACCAGAAAAGTACAGGCAATTAGCCATGCTTTTTTTGACGAAGTGATGATAGCGAACACCAATGAAGAAACAAACTGGACCAAAGCAAGTAAACTCTCTTTGCCCTACCAGTTATTGTTCGAACCTTATCGCGATGACGAACAAGCTTCAGCCGAAAGACTTACAGGCAAATGGCAAACAGTGATCAGTAAAGATTTTGCTCGTTGGTTAAACAAGCAATTGGATGAAAAGCAATTTAAGCTTGGCACAATTCATTTGGAGTTATGGACAAAGCTATTCTCGCAAGAGTTACGTAGCTTTATGGCTATACAGGAGGTTTCAAAATGAGCCAATATTTAGTATTGAGCAAAATTGAATTACAAAATGCCAATGCAATAGCTGGTTTTACTTGGGGGTTTCCGGCTATAACTCAATTTTTGGGCTTTACTCATGCCTTAAGTCGCAAAATATCAGCTAACTATGAAGGTACTTATAATACCGAGTTTGTTGGTTGCATAGTTGTTGCAAACAAGGTGAGTAATAGAGTTTATCAACCTAAACCTTACGCAGATTTTGAATTTTTACAGAGTAAAAACCCGCCTGTGCTTGCTAAACATAAAAAAGATCCACCGCCAATTATTGAAGAAGGAAAGCTAAATGCCACAGTAAGTTTAGTACTTGAGCTAAGTGATGCACTTTTACTGACTACAGACCAAGTTACTGAATTTGAAAATAAAGTAAAAGCGATGTGTAACAACATGCGAATTGCAGGTGGCAGTGTGCTATCTATCGGCAAAGTCAAATTGTTCTTAGCTAACACAGCTCAAGATGAAAGTAAGCAGCTATTACATATTAAGCGCCTATGTATGCCGGGCTTTGTATTAAAAGACCAAAGTGAATACTTAAAAATGCAAACAGAAGCGTTAGCTGTTGAAAGCATCGAGTCTGCGCCTTTGTCAGCTTGGTTAGACTTCTCAGCCTTAAAAGTTGCAGCGACTCCAGAGTTAGCTGAAGGCCAAACACTTCCTAACGATCAAACTGATGCCAAATGGCAATATCTTAAAAAACCATTTGATGGCTATTTAGTGCCGATAATGGCGGGCTATAAAGCCATTGCACAGCCTCTTACCAAAGAGGAAGTACTCGGTTTACGTGTTAAGCCAGATCCAGAAGACAAAGACGTAAAAGCGGTTACTTTTGTTGAAGCCGTCCATAGCGTTGCTGAATGGTTAAGCATGCATAAAGCGACCCAACTGTCTGATTATATTTGGCGTTATCATCAAAATGGCGAGTGGTATCTATGCCAACAACAATCTAAATCCAGTAACGACGATAACCAACATTTAACTAATACCGATTTATTTAATAATTTATTTTAAGGAAGAATCATGAGCACAATTAAATTACCTAGCGTTTTAGCATTTGATCGCAAATTAGAACCCTCAGATGGTGTTATGTTATCAGGGAGTTGGCAAGATATTGATAATGAAAAAAACTGGCAACCAATAGAACTGTTTGAAAGAAGAAATCGAGCAGTAAAGAGTAATTTTACACAGGAAGTGTTAGAGGACGAAGATGCACTACAAAAGCAAATTGCAGAGGCAAATTTATCATGGGGCGATGATGGCTCCTTAAAGCACGGTCAAGATACGTTGCGTTTAAGCTTCAGTTTAAGAGTGGTTTCAGGCATACAAAATCCAACGGCTTGTAATAATGTTGAATTTGAAAGTCGCTTTAATGAGGTGATCGCAGGTTATGTACAAGATGATTTGCAAGAACTGGCGGCACGATATGCCTATAATATCGCCAACGGACGCTTCTTATGGCGCAACCGAGTCAATGCTCAACAGCTAAAGGTCTTAGTTGGGACTAGTGAGCTGAGTGACAAATTGGAATTTAATGCCTATGACTTTCCTCTCTCAGAAACGACAACGAATGATGAAGATGTTGCTCAATTAGCACAGTTGATTTTGGCTGGCTTTAAAGGAGAAAAAAATACCGTATTGCAAATTGAAGCGTTCGCGCAATTGGGAGATGCACAAAGAGTTTGGCCTTCTCAAGAAATGGTGCTCAATGCAGTCAAAGGTGAAAAAAGTCGTCATCTGTTTTCATTGAACGGAGTGCAGGGCAAAGATAACGTCGCTGCAATGCATTGTGAAAAAATTGGCAATGCATTGCGTACTATTGATGATTGGTATCCGAAGTTTGAGCAAACAAATAAACCGATTGCAATCGAAGCTTACGGGTCTGTAACCCAACGTGGGGTTGCTTATCGTTCAACCCGTAATGATTTTAAAACACTTCTATTGAAATGGTTAAGTAGCGAAACATCTTCGCAATTAACTGAGCAAGATAAACATTTTGTAGTGGCAATGCTGATCCGTGGTGGCGTATTTGGTGAAGGTGAAAGTTAAGGAGGTTTAGATGAACTACTACCAAGAAATCACCATGTTGCCTGACGCAGAAATTCCGCTCGGGTTTATTTGGCAAAACGTCTTTCAACAAGTGCATATTGCGCTTGTTGAACACAAAGCTGGGCCTAATCAATCAGAGATCGCCGTTGGCTTTCCTGACTATGGTCAAAAAGGCTTTCCGCTTGGCAACAAACTACGTTTATTTGCCACAGAGCAGGCGCAGTTAGAAAAGTTATCCATAACTAAATGGTTAACTCGTCTTGAAGACTACTGCCATGTAAAAGCCATAAAGCCAGTGCCAGAAGAAGTAACATGGGTGAGTTTTTCTCGTCAGCATGTTAAATCACCTGAACGCATTGAGCGTGAGATGCAAGAAAAGGCTGAACGGTGGTCAGCTAAAAGTGGTAAGCCTTTAGTTGAATGCTTAGCAGAGTTAGAAAGAACTAAACCTTCTTCAAAATGTGACTTACCTTTTGTTTATTTGCACAGTCAACAAACAAAGCAACGTTCACCAGACATTAATAGTAAATATCCTTTGTTTATCAAGTTGCAAGAGTTTACTGGTAAGTCAAACGGTACATTTGACTGTTACGGATTGAGTTCAAAGTCAAATGAGGAAAATGTGAATGGGTGCGTGCCTCAGTTTTAACAAATAAAAGGGGACTTTTACCCTTTATTTTTGCTCTTTAAAAATTTGCATAAAATACAGTGTGTTGCAACATGCTATAAAAATAAGGTAAAAATTGGTTTTTTATCTTAATAGCTTGTTGCAACTTACTTTTTTCCGTTTACTCTATACTTCACTGCCGAACAGGCAGCTTAGAAATATCTGACCGCGAAAGAAGTGGAGAACATCGTCTTCACTGCCGAACAGGCAGCTTAGAAAAGAGATAGCCCCTATCATCGCGCAAAGCGTATCTTCACTGCCGAACAGGCAGCTTAGAAACAATTGAACTAAGAACCCAAGAGACTTCGGAACTTCACTGCCGAACAGGCAGCTTAGAAAAATTTTGCGTAAGCGCGCACGGTGAGTCTTAACTTCACTGCCGAACAGGCAGCTTAGAAAGCTGAGTTGCACTACCCAAACTGGTATCAGCGCTTCACTGCCGAACAGGCAGCTTAGAAATCTAACCTCGACAACATTTTCTACGATTGGGTCTTCACTGCCGAACAGGCAGCTTAGAAATCAACAGCGGCTTTATCGGCGAGAGGCTCACACTTCACTGCCGAACAGGCAGCTTAGAAAACTCAAGGAATCGGGTAGTTGGTCTGCGTAGACTTCACTGCCGAACAGGCAGCTTAGAAACCTTCTCTAAATGAGTCAACGCATGATTGAGATCTTCACTGCCGAACAGGCAGCTTAGAAATCTCCTACCAAAGGCGCTTATTATGCGATACCCTTCACTGCCGAACAGGCAGCTTAGAAATTCGGCAGCAGCTTCGCCTTCTTCGGGGCCACCTTCACTGCCGAACAGGCAGCTTAGAAATAAATCAGCCGTGCGGAAATGAATGCGGCGAACTTCACTGCCGAACAGGCAGCTTAGAAATTATAAGATAGAAAGCCTAGGAAAACGACAGTCTTCACTGCCGAACAGGCAGCTTAGAAATTCAAGGTACTGATAACTATTTTGATGGTTTGCTTCACTGCCGAACAGGCAGCTTAGAAATGCCAGCTGGGTGAGTAAATGTATTGCCTTGCCTTCACTGCCGAACAGGCAGCTTAGAAACACAGCAGGGTCTAGCGCTACACCTTTGCGGCCTTCACTGCCGAACAGGCAGCTTAGAAAACTTGGATGAAAAAGGACGCCCGCCCCACGGTCTTCACTGCCGAACAGGCAGCTTAGAAATCTTTTTATGGATACCGGTGCCTTTCAATTTTCTTCACTGCCGAACAGGCAGCTTAGAAAGCTGATAAGCTCACATCGCCATTGGCGTTAATCTTCACTGCCGAACAGGCAGCTTAGAAAAATGAAGACATTGGAGTCATTGCCAGCACGGCCTTCACTGCCGAACAGGCAGCTTAGAAAGCCAAATTCCAACCCTATGGAGCAAATACAATCTTCACTGCCGAACAGGCAGCTTAGAAAACCAACTGCCAACACTGCCCGTTAAATCATCGCTTCACTGCCGAACAGGCAGCTTAGAAAAATACGCTTTTCGCATGCTCACCTGAGCCTGTCTTCACTGCCGAACAGGCAGCTTAGAAAAATAGAGCGCCAGCAGAAACGAATAATGTCATCTTCACTGCCGAACAGGCAGCTTAGAAACGATGCCTTGAGTGGTGCGCGACTTACTTTTGCTTCACTGCCGAACAGGCAGCTTAGAAAAAGCTATTTAGATTACCGGACATACCCGACATCTTCACTGCCGAACAGGCAGCTTAGAAAGTGTCGCAAACGTGTAGCCACCGTCGAAAGGACTTCACTGCCGAACAGGCAGCTTAGAAAAACCAACGACGCAATCAACACAAGTACAACCTCTTCACTGCCGAACAGGCAGCTTAGAAAAACTGGCGCGGGGGCGCTCTTTTCTGCAAACGCTTCACTGCCGAACAGGCAGCTTAGAAAAACGTGTACCCAGTGCACGCGAAAGGCTCTTACTTCACTGCCGAACAGGCAGCTTAGAAAGATTATGATGGCGTTTACTTTGGCGATTTGAACTTCACTGCCGAACAGGCAGCTTAGAAATGATGACGCCAACTTTAGCTATGACAAGACTTCTTCACTGCCGAACAGGCAGCTTAGAAAACATGGAGGTGGGAGGGTAGGCGACTCTATTTCTTCACTGCCGAACAGGCAGCTTAGAAAATTAGAAACAAAACAAGCAAGGCTGCGCCCGCCTTCACTGCCGAACAGGCAGCTTAGAAAAATCTGGTTTGAAGCAACCTGATTATCAAGATCTTCACTGCCGAACAGGCAGCTTAGAAAAACTGCGAAGTAAGCAGATAAGAAAACAGCCTCTTCACTGCCGAACAGGCAGCTTAGAAATCAAAGGCCAATTTACTGTTTATCACTCGCCGCTTCACTGCCGAACAGGCAGCTTAGAAAAATGGCGACCAGAGCGGCGGCAACAGCGGCTTCTTCACTGCCGAACAGGCAGCTTAGAAATTAAAACGAAAAATAAAGGCGGTACCGCCGTTCTTCACTGCCGAACAGGCAGCTTAGAAAATCACATGCTCTTCTAGCCAATCAATGTCGTACTTCACTGCCGAACAGGCAGCTTAGAAATTTTTAAAGGAGGTATAAACCGCCCTGGATATCTTCACTGCCGAACAGGCAGCTTAGAAAAGTTGCTGTCGTCAACGTCGATAAAATCGAATCTTCACTGCCGAACAGGCAGCTTAGAAATTTTTCGTAGGCTCGAAATAGTTTTCCGTTTTCTTGACTGCCGAACAGGCAGCTTAGAAAAAAAATTCTGCATTTCGTCCAGGACAACCAGGCTTCACTGCCGAACAGGCAGCTTAGAAACCAGTCGTTAATCTCACGCCCGTTAACCGACACTTCACTGCCGAACAGGCAGCTTAGAAATACCGTGAAAAAGGCGACTTATCGCGTGAAATCTTCACTGCCGAACAGGCAGCTTAGAAATGGGCAAGCAATTTTAATATTCGCCGCTTCCACTTCACTGCCGAACAGGCAGCTTAGAAAATCATCGCCGAAGCGCATAATAAGGGGGCTAGCTTCACTGCCGAACAGGCAGCTTAGAAATATGAGGGTTGAAAGAAATACCGTACGTTCCACTTCACTGCCGAACAGGCAGCTTAGAAAGTACGCGCACAACCAAGGTGATACGCCTAAGTCTTCACTGCCGAACAGGCAGCTTAGAAATTATGGACCAAACAACAGGTTTTGGTGGGAAACTTCACTGCCGAACAGGCAGCTTAGAAATTGGGTGGCAGTACAAGCAACTTATTTTTTATCTTCACTGCCGAACAGGCAGCTTAGAAATTGGACGCAATGAGTGCAACACCGAGCACCAGCTTCACTGCCAAACAGGCAGCTTAGAAAAAAAGCAAGAGGTGGTAACCCAGACTATTGAACTTCACTGCCAAACAGGCAGCTTAGAAAATACATTGCAGGGTTGTAAGTCTCGACAATATCTTCACTGCCAAACAGGCAGCTTAGAAAGGCACAGACTTTACCTGGCGCTACGCTTCACTCTTCACTGCCGAACAGGCAGCTTAGAAAATCAACGCCCCAACACAAAAAAAGTGCCAGCTCTTCACTGCCGAACAGGCAGCTTAGAAAGAAGGTGACAGCACAGAATGCAAGAATCAGCACTTCACTGCCGAACAGGCAGCTTAGAAAACAAAGAAACCCCGCATAAAATGAGCCGAGCACTTCACTGCCGAACAGGCAGCTTAGAAATTGAAATACGAATCCACTGCATGTATGCATTCCTTCACTGCCGAACAGGTAGCTTAGAAATTTATAATTTGTGAGCCGTGATTGTCTCTAATCTTTACTGCTGAATAGGCACCTTATCAGTGGGCTTGATGTTTTTGAGTTGTGTGTCGTTAAGTGGTTTAACCGTTTTTGCCATATCTACTATTCCCTGAAGACCTTTAAACTTAAGGCTTTGGCGCAGCGACGTACTACGAGAACGAACACTATGTACTAACTTAGTACATGAAGCAGTACATAAACAACTGAATTTCAAAAAAGTGGGCGTACATTACAGGCATTAAAAAACCCGCTAAGTCTTTATTCTCAGCGGGTTTTTAAACGTTTTCGAACTTAATCGAACAGTGAAGTGGTGGAGCTGGGGGGATTTGAACCCCCGTCCGGAAAACCTCGACCATCGGTCCTACATGTTTAGTGTCGTCTTTTGGTTAACCTTTGAGTCTCGGACGCACACGATAAACAAAGGCGAGGCCGCTTAGTTTTAACCCTTCAACCCCGGCCAGGGTTTCCGTAGCGAGTCTATGTAGGGTGACACTTCAAAACCGGGTCCACAGACATACACCGGAGAAGTGCTAGCGGGCTATTATGCCGCTAGAGCGTAGTTATCGTCGTTTGCGATTACTTTAAAATGCGGCTTTTTTACGAGGCCAACCGCACCTCGACATGCACCTCAGGCGTCTTGAATCCCGTCGAATCCTAATCAGCCCCTGAAATACGTTTCAGTATCCATGAGTATAACTGAGAGCGTGACCCTACTACAAGCGAAAGCAACTGAATTTCTTATAAATCAGGCGTGTTTGCCTATTCCCTGTGCAAAATCAACGCATTTGCTATAACAACTGCGAAAAGAGTATGAACAATTACTTAACAATTAAGTATGAGTATGGTCAAATAGCGCTCGATGCAAAAACACTAATAATAAAATCGTGCTCACTTGTTGGGCGCTTCTTGGAAGTAAAATAACGTGTCCCTATTTGCCTTTGATAAGCTCAGTGGCGAGGTGAGCTTAATTGATCACCCCATGAATGGCTCAGTACCTGCCAGCGCTACCCAGCTTATGGAATTACTGGCGCAATCGCCTTACGCCGACTGCGAAATCCTTGATGCCAATATCGCGGCATTATTTAATCCGTCTAAGTCTAACCAGTCACGTGTTGTAGCGCGGGCAGTTAATGCTCGTCTGAATGTTAATATCGATGAACCACTGATGATGGCAGAGGGCGAGCTCATCTGCGCTCGTGGTGGTGAAATTTTAGATTTAGACAACGCTGTGCGCCAACTTCGTGAAGCTGGAATTAAAAAAGGTATTAGTCGTAAAGCTCTTGAGTTGTTGCTAGCAAAGCAGTTTGAGCTGCCACCAGGGGGGCGTGCCACGGCAATTGTTGCTGTTGGGCGTAAAGCCAAAAGTGGTGAAGATGCACGTTTTATTCGTCTATGCGCCACCGCTCAAGACCGCGTTTTATGTCCGAAAGAAGCTGAAAATGGCAAGGTGGATATGCGCGACCTTGGCGATATTATTACGGTGAAGCCGGGTAGCCCGTTAATGCAAAGAGTGCCAGCAACGGCAGGGGAGCCTGGGTACAATTTATTTGGTGAGCAACTTGCGCCTAAACCCGGTCGTCAGTTTCCGCTTGAGGTTATGGAAGGCACGCGTCTAGACAGTGACAACGAAAACCTCTTGGTGGCCGACGCTGTCGGGGTGCCGGTTGCACTTGCTCGGGGTGTGCGAGTGGACGACGTGCTGTGCTATGACTTCGTTGATGCAACAACGGGGCATATTCGCTTCGAGGGCAGTGTGATTGTCAGCGGCGATGTAAAAGATGCGATGCAAATTGTCGCCACTGGTGATATCACCGTCTTGGGCTTTGTCGAATCGGCAACGCTACAAAGCGACAATGAGATCACCGTCGTTAAGGGCGTGATCGGACGCAAACGAGACGAGTCTGAACCCTGTAGTTGCCGTATTCAAGCTAAACGCAGTGTCTCTATTGGCTATGCTCAATACAGTGATATTCAATCGCAGCAAGATATCTTTATCGACCGCCAAGCACTGCACTGTGAGCTAAGCGCTCGGCGCTTAATTCGTGTTGGTCGGGGCAAAAACCCCCGAGGCAAGTTGATTGGTGGCTTTGTCAGCAATGCTTTGCGCATAGAAACTGGCGAGTTAGGTGCGCCATCGGGTACACGCACTAAAGTGTATCTGGGTCAGTATTACTATGAACTAAAACAAAAGCGTAAAACCTTAGCTGAACAGCAAAAACGCATTAACGAGAAGTTTGCTGCCTTACAGGTGCTTCGTAAAAAGGCCTTAAAAGAGGCGGATAATGACAAACGCAAACGTCAGTGCGCACATTTGGATAAGCATGAAGCTCAGTGGGTGGCCATCAAGCAAGGGTTAGAGAAGAAAAAACGACTCGTGCAACAGCGCATTAATATGTTGTTGGGCACGAGCCGTGTGCGGGTAAATGACTTAATGCACCCTGGAGTGGAGCTGAAAATTGCCCATGATACAACGCAGATATCGCGTATCTATCCGCCACATTCGGCGCTATTGAGTGAAGGCAAAATCACTCAACAATTTCCACTTTAAGGCACATGCGGCCTTAGACGCCTTCGGTATTTTCCGGCGGTGTAGGCTCTTCGCTAGTCTCGGTACTAGCGAGCGGCCAGCCTCCCAAGCTTTGCCATTTGTTAACGATAAAGCAGAACAGCTCAGCGGTACGCTCTGTATCATACAAGGCGCTGTGCGCTTGGGCATTATCAAACTCAATTCCCGCAGTGCGACACGCTTTTGCCAGTACCGTTTGTCCCAACGCTAATCCGGCCAGCGACGTGGTGTCAAAGCTTACAAAAGGGTGAAATGGCGTGCGTTTAATTTTACAGCGCTCAATAGCCGCATTTAAAAAGCCATGATCAAAGGCGGCATTATGGGCAACCACCACGGAGCGTTGGCAGCCGGCGTCTTTTTGCGCTTTGCGTACAAATTTACAGATACTTTTCATTGCTTCGCTTTCATCCACCGCGCCACGCAAAGGTGAGAAAGGGTCGATACCATTAAACTCAATAGCCGATTGCTCGATGTTTGCCCCTTCAAAAGGGTCAACATGAAAGTGTTGCGTTTGGTCTAAGTGCAAGTAGCCTTGCTCATCCATTTTTAATGTGGTGACAGCAATTTCAAGCAATGCGTCGGTATTTTTATTAAAGCCAGCGGTTTCCACGTCGATAACTACAGGGAAGAAGCCGCGAAAGCGCTGTGCAAAGCGTGTTGGTTCTGTGTCTGCCATAATACTGCCCAAAGCCAATAAAGGCCGGCTATTATGGCAAAAACTGCGCCATGCCAACAGGGGCTAAGGTAAAATTAATCACGCCATAGTGCCATCAAGTTCGTTTTCTGTGGTACAAGTATTGCATTGCGTTTCGTACACGGTAAAAGCGTCAATGGTTCGACGAGGTATGTTCACATCATGATTAGGTTTTCATTAATTGCATTGAGTGTGTTGTTAAGCGCTCAGGCGCAGGCGGCGATGCGCAGCTATGAGGCTTCAGCACAGTCCTCGCATTGGACCTTGGTAGAAAACTCGCGTTTACAGTGCCAACTTAATCATGAAGTTCCCTATTATGGCGAAGCCATATTCCGCGCTCATGCCAGCAAAAATAAAGCCTTAAACTTTAATTTGGACATGGTTGTTCGCCCCAATAATTATGACTTAGCTGCATTGGAAGCGGTGCCGCCAAGCTGGCGCCCAGGCACCCATGCGAAAGCGTTAGCGTCAATGGAGCTACTGCGGCAATTCGATGGCGAGCTAGGTGACAGTGCGGCTTGGGAGATGCTCTCAGAGCTAGAGAAGGGCAATCATCCCACTTTTTACTACCAAGACTGGCGTAACGCCCGTGATCAGGTTTCGGTAGGCTTATCGTCGGTTAATTTTAAGCAAGCGTATTGGGCGTTTTTACAATGTCGTGACGGATTATTGCCTTTTAGTTTTGAAGATATCGCGTTTACGGTGATGAACTACAAGAAAAACTCCAGCGAGTTGACCAAATCATCGAAAAAGCGCCTCGCACAGATAGGTGAGTACCTCAAGCATGACAAAGAAATAGAGTCGGTGATGATCTCAGCCTACACCGATAGCTATGGTGGACGTTGGAATAACCTCGAACTTTCTAAACGCCGTGCGGCGGCGATTGCCGAGTATATTAAAGAGTTAGGTGTAGATGAAGGTAAGTTGGTGACTACGGGGTTTGGCGAGAAGCGCCATGTAGCTCCAAACGAGACGGTGATTGGTCGCGGCAAAAACCGTCGCGTAGTGATTCAAATAGCTAAGCCATAAGGCTCATCAGCGTAGCTTATTCGTTAGCGGCGCTGACCATGGCACTGATTTCTGTCCACTCATCACGTTGATACACACTAATGCGTACCGGATGGCCGTTTACATCATAAAACAAGGTAAAGCGGCCAATATCACTGGTAATATTCAACGGCTCACCCAGCTTACTCTGATAAAAATCAGTGACTTCGTTGTCAGTAAGTCGAGTGAAACCATCAAGCACCATGGGGTATTTCTTTTCCACGGTCATGCGGGTGGTAAAATCTTCTGGCAAAGGTAGCAAAGACAAGTCCGCATAGGCTAGGTTGCTCGCCGCTACCAAAACACTTCCTGCAAGGGTGGTAGCTAGTCGGCGAAAAGCGTTATTCATGGTTTCACTCCGATTATAAACACATCTTTATATTATAAAATTTAACCTATATTTAACCAAAAATCACTTTATTTGTCCGCGCTTTAGGTCGCGAATAATAAAACGGGCAGGGTGCAGGGCCTGATCGACACGATTTGAAATCGGCAATGGCTCATCACACAAGCTGGCCACTAGTGCCTCAGCGCACAGGGGAGCCGTGCATAAGCCTCGTGCCCCTAAGCCAGTAAACAAGTGTAAACCAGGGTTTTGATGACGCAGTGGTTGCTGGCCTTGCCATTGTCCTTTAGGTAGCAATGGGAAGGCCGCCATATAATCGTCTTGTTGCGCATATTGCCCTATAATAGGCAAATGATCGGCGAGGGTTGCGCGAATAGCGGCTTTGGCACCGTTAATATCCTGTAACTCTTGAGTCCAGTCGCAATCACCATAAAATCCGGCAAATTGTTGCCAATTAGTGCGATCATCAGCATCGCGAATATCCCGCGCTTGGGTGTCTTTTTCAAAGGTTGCACCCATACAATGGCTGCCATCGTGAGCCGGTGTAAAATACCCTTTGTGGCAAAGCACAGTGTTGAGCTTGCGCGAGTTATCGCTGGCGCTCAGGTGTGACACTTGACCGCGCACACTTTGTAGCGCCAACTCGCTCTTTGGCAACAGCTCAGTGGAGTGCTCCCCCATACAAATAAATACATCGCTAAAATCGTCATAGCCCTGGTTTTTGCACAGCAACTGCCAACGCTCACCCACGCGATTAACAGCCGTAACCTGAGTGGCAAAATGGATGTCGATCTGCGCCTGCTGCTTGGCTTGAGTGACCAATGCCTGCACCAGTTCCACGGGGCTAACCCAGCCCGCATCAGGGATGAATAAACCACCATAGGGAGTATCAATGCCGGCAATATCGCTGGCTTGCTTCGCATCTACACCCTGTATCAACCACTGCGGCCAATTGTTCTTACTGAGCAAGTTGGCATGGCGTTTTTGTCCTTCCTCTTTAACGCCTTGTAGCAGCACGCCACACCATTGGTGGGCAAAATCAACATCGTTTGCCAGTTGCTCGTACAAGCGCTTGGCATATAAAAAGCTGTGCGCGAAGAGCTCACTGGAGGGCGATACATCTGCTTGCAAGTGCGGATACACTGCGCCTTGTTTGTTGTGTGACGCACCTTGAGCCAGTTCGTCGTCAGCGCAAAAGAGGGTGCAAGGAATATTGCGTGCCGTTAACCGATGAGCCAATGTCGCCGCAGCGATGCCACCACCAACAATGGCAACCTTATCTAAGGGGCGGGTATGGCGAACAAATGGCGCCGGAACATTGGTGGTCGCGGTGGTATGTTCAAGCTCACCCACTATCATCTCGCGCTTGCGGCCATAGCCTTTCACTTTATTCACCTTGAACCCGGCTTGCTGCAGCCCTCGGCGTACAAAGCCTGCAGCGGTGAAGGTGGCAAAGGTGGCGGCTTCGCGACCAAGATGTGCCATAGCATCGAACAAAGACTGCTGCCACATATCAGGATTTTTACTCGGGGCGAAGCCATCTAAAAACCACGCATCGACGAGACCATGCTGATTGAAGTTCATCTGCTCGATGCTATCAAGCACATCGCCAATCCATAAATCCAAGGTCACATCACCAAAGTGCAGGCGATGGCAACCAGGCAAGGCCTCGGGATACTGTGCCACCAGTTGCTCACTGTAATGGCTCAGTTGCGGCCAGGCTGCTAGAGCTCGGGCTAAATCCTGACGCTGGATAGGGAATTTCTCAAAGGAGATAAAATGCAGCCGGGTGGCTTTTTTCTCTGTTTGGGTGGCAAAGCGTTGCCATGCATTCAAAAAGTTTAAACCCGTACCAAACCCTGTTTCGGCAATGACAAATTGCTCGCGCGGATGACTGCATAGTCGCTCACTGATGTGGTTATGCTGATAAAATACATAATCTGATTCAGCCAGGCCGTCTTCATTAGAGAAGTAAACATCGTCAAAATCGTCGGCGACGGGGGTGCCACAGTCATTAAAATGGATTTTAGCGTGGGTAATCATTTTGGCTCTTTGAGTAAGTCTTTGCCCACTATTTTAGCGACTTTACAGCGGTGCGTATATTGTCACTAAAAGATCATCTCGGGCGCTTGAAAATTTCAGTGTACATATGTACGCTGGAATGACCACTTCGGAATCAGTTTCCGCGTAAACTATACGCAATTTAGATCTAAGCTAAGGTAAATTCTCATGAGAAGAGCCGTCATTACGGGTATCGGTGTTGTCTCTAGCATCGGTAATAATAAAGAAGAAGTACTGGAATCTCTAAAAACGGGTAAAAGTGGTATTGCCTTTAACCCTGAATTTGCAGAATACAATTTGCGTAGCCAGGTCTCTGGCCACATTGATATTAATGTTAAAGATCACGTTGACCGCAAAGCCCACCGCTTTATGGGTGATGCAGCGGCATATTCTTATATCTCAATGGCTCAGGCCATTGCTGACGCTAAACTCACCGACGAGCAAGTGTCTAATGAGCGCACCGGATTGGTTGTTGGCTCTGGTGGTGGCTCATCGAAGTATCAGGTGGAAGCCGCCGATATTCTTCGCGAGAAAGGAGTTAAGCGGGTAGGCCCATACATGGTCCCGCGCACCATGGCTAGCACCACCTCGGCGTGTTTGGCCACGCCGTTTAAAATTAAAGGTGTGAATTACTCTATCAGTTCGGCCTGTGCCACCTCGGCGCATTGTATTGGCCATGCGGTAGAGCAAATTCAACTAGGCAAGCAAGATGTTATTTTCGCCGGTGGCGGTGAAGAGCTGCACTGGACCCTTGCGATGGAATTTGATGCTATGGGCGCCTTGTCGACCAAGTATAATGATGCGCCAGAAAAGGCGTCTCGTACTTATGATGCTAACCGAGATGGCTTTGTCATCTCTGGTGGCGGCGGTATCGTCGTGGTTGAAGAGCTAGAGCATGCATTGGCCCGTGGCGCGCATATCTACGCCGAAATTACCGGTTATGGTGCAACTTCCGATGGCTTCGATATGGTGGCACCATCGGGCGAGGGCGCAGTTCGCTGTATGAAACAAGCGATGCAAAACCTGCAAGGGCCTGTTGACTACCTCAATACCCACGGCACCTCAACGCCAGTAGGTGATGTCAAAGAACTCGGTGCAATTCAAGAGCTATTTGGTGAGCAATCACCAGCTATTAGCGCCACTAAAGCAATGACGGGTCATGCGCTCGGCGCAGCCGGTGTCCATGAAGCGATTTACTCTTTGCTCATGCTAGAGAATAACTTTGTAGCGCCATCTATCAACATTGATGAGCTGGACGAGCAAGCAAAAGGTTTGGATATAGCCACTGAGCGCCGCGATGTGGAGCTTAATACCGTGATGTCGAATAGCTTCGGCTTTGGCGGTACCAACGCCACATTGGTGATGAGTAAATACAAAGGCTAATTTTGCTGCTTTGTTAATCATAAAGCCACGCTGATGCGTGGCTTTTTGCTTTGTGTGCCAAGGGCGATTAGAATGGCGCTCCAAACTGGGCTGGGATAACTGCCATGAAGATATTAGCTGATCAAAATATGCCTTTGGTGGATGCATTGTTTTCACCGCTGGGCGATGTCGAGCGCTTCGATGGGCGCACACTCACAGCGGCACAAGCGCAGCATGCCGATGTACTGCTAACGCGCTCGGTGACCCAGGTGAACGAGCAGCTGCTAGATAGCAACACGCAACTCTCTTTTGTTGGCACTGCGACCATTGGTATCGATCATATCGACCAAGGGTATTTGCAAAGCCGTAGTATTCCTTTTACCAATGCCCCAGGTTGCAATGCCATTGCGGTGGCAGAATACGTGCTAAGTGCCATGCTGGTGTTAGCGCAGCAACAACAGTTTTCGCTATTCACCAAGAAGGTGGCTATTGTCGGTGTCGGCAATATTGGCCAATGCTTAGCCGATAAGCTCGCCGCCATCGGTGTGCAAACCTTGCTGGTTGACCCGCCGCGTGCCGCGCGAGGTGACAGCGGCCAATGGTACGAACTAGAGCAGGCGCTAGCGCAAGCAGACATCATTAGCTTCCATGTGCCCTTGGTAAAAGAAGGCAGTCATCAAACGCGGCACTTACTCAATGCCGAGCGCATTGCGGCTTTAGCCAGCAACAAGGTGATCATTAATGCCAGTCGCGGTGATGTGATTGATAACGTCGCATTGCTTGCGCGTCAACAAAGTGACAATGACCTACATCTGGTACTAGATGTGTGGGAAAATGAGCCGCATATTCTTACTGAGCTGATGAATTATGTGGATTTAGCTACGGTGCATATTGGCGGTCATACCCTCGAAGGTAAAGGTCGAGGCACCTTTATGTTGTATCAAGCGTTGTGTCAGCACTTGGGGATTCGCGCTGAAGCCACCCTCAGTGAGCTGCTGCCGACGCCGAGTTTAAATGAACTCACATTAAGCCCTAGTTGGACATTGCAGGAGCTTGGCTCGCTTGTGCACCTTATTTATGACGTTCGTCGCGATGATGCCATTATGCGTCAAGCACTCGCGACAGAGGGCTTTGATAGCCTAAGAAAGAATTATCCGGTTCGCCGTGAGCTCAGCACCTTGCGGCTGCGCGGTGATAACCCTCACCTCAGTGCGCTGGCTGCACTGGGGTTCAGTATTTAATGCCTGAGGAAATAGCATGTCGCAAAAGTTTAACGTCGCGGTATTAGGAGCCACAGGGCTCGTAGGTCGCCAAATTATCGAAACGCTCGCGGAGCGTAACTTTCCGGTTGATAACCTTTATCCATTGGCCAGCAGTCGCTCTGCGGGTGAGGAAATTGAGTTTAATGGCCAGAGCATTGAGGTGTTGGATGTCGAGCAATTCGACTTCGCCGATGCCCATATTGGTCTGTTTTCGGCTGGTGGCAGTGTGTCACAAAAATATGCTCCCATTGCCGCTGAGGCTGGTTGTATCGTCATCGATAATACCTCAGAGTTTCGCTATGAGTTTGATGTGCCACTGGTTGTGCCTGAGGTGAATAGCTCAGCGCTAGCAGATTTTCGCAATCGTAATATCATTGCTAACCCGAACTGCTCCACCATTCAGATGATGGTGGCGCTGAAGCCTATCTATGACGCCTATGGCATTGATCGTATTAACGTCTCAACCTACCAAGCGGTGTCGGGAGCAGGTAAAGAAGCGGTGGAAGAGCTGGCTAAGCAAACGGCGCACTTAATGAATGGCCGGCCCATGGAAAATGAAGTCTTTAGCAAGCAAATGGCTTTTAACGTCATTCCGCAAATTGATAAGTTTGAAGACAATGGCTACACCCGCGAAGAAATGAAAATGGTGTGGGAGACGCAAAAAATTCTTGGTGATGACAGTGTATTAGTGAACCCAACAGCGGTGCGCGTGCCGGTATTTTACGGTCATGCTGAAGCGGTACACCTAGAAACACGTATGCCAGTGGATGTTGAGCACGTTAAACAGCTGCTCGAGCAAGCCCCTGGCGTTGAGCTTATCAATGATGACCATGATTTTCCGACGCCGGTGACCGATGCAAGCGGCAATGACAGCGTCTATGTTGGCCGCGTGCGGCAAGATATTTCTCATCCACACGGCTTAAATTTGTGGATCGTCAGCGATAACACCCGCAAAGGTGCGGCGACCAATAGCGTGCAGATTGCTGAGGCGCTCATTGCCGAATATTTGTAAAATGAAGGCCAACGGCGAGTAAGTACAGTAAAAAAGCGGCAAATTGCCGCTTTTTTCTTAGTTATCAATTGTTTCGGAGTAAAGTGAAATTCCCTTTCCGGCGTGGATATTCCCCTATATCTGGTTTATAGTTTGAAAGTGGAATAAAGCTTGCTGATAAACACAAGAAAAACAATGACTCGGGAGATGGCTTTTGCGGCCGATAACCTTCCATAAAGCACAAAAAATGAGTAAAGGAAAAGCATGCGCGGTTTAGTTACACTGGTTTTTGTTGTCGCGACCCTAGTAGCGGCTGGCACGAGTGCGCAAAGCACTGAAATTCGTGGTCCTAAAGGGGTCGACTATGGTGCTCAAGGCCGCTCTATCGGACCCATTAAGCCAACTGACACCTTGTGGCGAATCGCTGCCAAGGTGCGTCCCGACAACTCAGTGACCATGTACCAAGTAATGGTTGCCCTTTACGAGAAAAACCCCGACTCATTTTTAGACAAAAACCTTAACCACATGCGTGATGGCGCATATTTGCGTATTCCCTCGTTAAATGAAATTCGTACTATTGACCCGGCTCAGGCACGACAAAAGTCTGAGCAAGATGACCGTTTGTGGGAAAAAATTAAAAACGGCACGCTCAATAGTAATGAAATCGATTTGGTCGCGAAAAAAACCACGTCGGCGCGTCAAGAAGATGTCGAAAAAGCCAAAACGGAACTGAAAAGCGAATTAGAGCAGCTTAAGCGTTTACAAGGCGAGCGTTTGGTGGAGCTACAAGAGCAGTTCAAGTCGTCTGTGACCGATGTAGAGGCGATATTGACTGAGAATCGTCAGCTGAAATCGCAACTTGAGAAGATCAGCGAACAGCTTGCCACAGTCAAAGATCAGCTTGACGAAAAGGACGCAGAGCTGCAGCGCCAGCTGCAACAAATACTGGCTGAACGTGAGGCTATGGCGCAGCAGAAGTTACAGCAAGCGCAGCAAGAACAAAGTGCGCTCGAAGGCATCCCAACGTGGCTGAAATTAGTTTTGATGATGACTATTCCAGCATTAGCCGTGCTCGGGTTAATTATTTTCATTTTAAAGAAACGCCAGTCAGCAAAAGAGCCTGAGCCAAACGACGACGATGAATTCCTACCACAAACACCGACGCCGCAAATGCAAACTCAACCTGAGGCCGGTATCGATGACCTAGATTTAGGTGCGGATGACGACAGCTTAGACGACAGCCTTGATGATTTACCGCTCGATGACCCCGATGATGCGTTAGATGAGCCGGGCATTCAGTTAGACGATGACGACTTCCTTGATCAAAGCGACGATATTTTAGATGAAGGCGGTGATGGGGCTGACGATATCGACTCACTGTTAGACCAAGACGAGTTAGACGGCTTACTTGATGATGACGTGGTATTTGACGATGAGTCTGATGCTGAAGTGAGCCAAGAAGAAGCGGTATTACAGCAAAATTTTGATGCCCCTGGCGATGACATCAGTGTTGATGTGCCAGAAGAAAATGAACCAGATAGCGATATTCTTAGCGACGAAGATATTGACGACTTATTTGCCACCGATGATAGCGAAGACGAGTCACAGGCAAACGCTAACGGTGAAGAAGCGAGCGATGATAGCGATGAGGCGATGGCCGCATTGTCTGAAGAGTTGGCTGACGATCAGCTCGAGCAGACAGATGCCGAGTCAGGGGATGACACCTTTGATATTGATGAGCTTGTTGATGAGACGCAGTCCGAGCCGGCGGATGACGATTTTGATGTCGATGATTTACTAGAGGAAAACGCCGCAGACGATCAAGGCGCTGATGAAGATGACCTTGATGTTGATAGTCCGCTCGATGAAGCGGCAGAAGCGCCAGCAGCAGATGCCGATGAAAGCGATGTCGATATCGATGAGCTGATTGATGAAAACGCCGCAGACGAGCAAAGCGCTGAAGAAGATGACCTTGATGTTGATAGCCTACTCGATGAAGTTCAAGAAGAGCCAACAGCAGATGCTGATGAAAGCGATGTCGATATCGATGAGCTAATTGATGAAAACGCCGCAGACGAGCAAAGCACTGAAGAAGATGAACTTGATGTTGATAGTCTGCTCGATGAAGCGGCAGAAGCGCCAACAGCAGATGCTGATGAAAGCGATGTCGATATCGATGAGCTGATTGATGAAAACGCCGCAGACGAGCAAGGCGCTGAGGAAGATGAGCTTAATGTTGATAGCCTGCTCGATGAAGCGGCAGAAGCGCCAGCAGCAGATGCCGATGAGCTGATTGATGAAAACGCTGCGGATGAGCAAGGCGCTGAAGAAGATGACCTTGATGTTGATAGCCTACTCGATGAAGCGGCCGAGGCGCCAGCAGCAGATGCCGATGAAAGCGATGTTGATATTGATGAGCTGATTGATGAAAACGGCGCAGACGAGCAAGGCGCTGAAGAAGATGAGCTTGATGTTGATAGCCTGCTCGATGAAGCGGCAGAAGCGCCAGCAGCAGATGCTGATGAGAGCGATGTTGATATCGATGAGCTGATGGATGAAAATGCCGCAGATGAGCAAGGCGCTGAAGATGAGCTTGATGTTGATAGCCTGCTTGATGAAGCGCCAGCAGCAGATGCCGATGAAAGCGCTGAAGAAGACGATCTTGATGTCGATAACCTACTCGATGAAGCGGCAGAAGCGCCAACAGCAGATGCCGATGAAAGCGCTGAAGAAGACGATCTTGATGTCGATAACCTACTCGATGAAGCGACAGAAGCGCCAACAGCAGATGCCGATGAGAGCGACGTTGATATCGATGAGCTGATTGATGAAAACGCTACGGACGAGCAAGACGCTGTAGATGATGACCTCGATGGCGATGACTTACTTGATGACGCACCTCAAGAGGAGCAGGCATCTGATGAAGAGGGTGACGTTGAACCGGAGCCAGAGCTTGCGCTGGAAGAGGATGATGACTTAGACGGCGACGACCTTCTTGAAGATGTCTCTGGCGATGAGCAGACTCCTGATGAAGAGGGTGACGTTGAGCCGGAGCCAGAACTCGCATTGGAAGAAGATGATGACTTAGACGGCGATGACCTTCTTGAAGGTATCCCTGGCGATGAGCAGACTCTCGATGACGAGGGTGACGCTGAGCCGGAGCCAGAACTCGCATTGGAAGAAGATGACGAATTAGATGGTGACGATCTCCTTGATGACGCCCCTAGCGATGAGCAAGCGACAGATGAAGAAGATGGCGTTGAGCCGGAGCCAGAGCTTGCGCTGGAAGAAGATGACGAATTAGATGGTGACGATCTCCTTGAAGATGTCTCTGGCGATGAGCAGACTCCTGATGAAGAGGGTGACGCTGAGCCGGAGCCAGAACTCGCATTGGAAGAAGATGACGAATTAGACGGCGACGATCTTCTTGGTGAAGCCGCTGGCGATGAGCAGACTCCTGATGAAGAGGATGACGACTTAGACGGCGACGATCTCCTTGATGATGCTCTTGGCGATGAGCAGACTCTTGATGAAGAGGATGACGTTGAGCCGGAGCCAGAACTCGCACTGGAAGAGGATGACGAATTAGGTGGTGACGATCTTCTTGATAATGCACCTCGCGATGAGCAGACTCTTGATGAAGAGGATGGCTTTGAGCCGGAGCCAGAACTCGCACTGGAAGAGGATGACGAATTAGATGGTGACGATCTTCTTGATAATGCACCTCGCGATGAGCAGACTCTTGATGAAGAGGATGACGTTGAGCCGGAGCCAGAGCTTGCGCTGGAAGAAGATGATGACTTAGACGGCGATGACCTTCCTGAAGATGTCCCTAGCGATGAGCAGACTCCTGATGAAGAGGGTGACGTTGAACCGGAGCCAGAACTCGTATTAGAAGAGGATGATGACCTCGATGGTGATGACTTACTTGCTGATGCACCAGAGCTTGAAATAGAAGATCAAGCGCAACCGGATGCGAGTGATGAAGGTGCGATTGACGAAAGTGCCGACCAAGAGCTACTTGAAGCAGACTTTGCTGATTTTGATGAGCCTGATCTTGAACTTGACTTAGGCGACGATCCGCTGCTTGAAGACGAAGATGCATCGGACGTTGAGCCTGTTAGCTCTCAAGAGCCCCAAATGGGGGATGTTGAACATCCTAGCCAGCAGCTAGATGACTATCCCGAGCTTGAACTCGACGAGCCATTTAGTAGCGAAGCTGAGCAGCAACTCAGCGAAGCGATGGCTCAAGAGGGAGATGAAGAGCTCGATCTCTCCAGTGATTTGGATGGTGACCTTGACGATGAGTTAAGCGCACTGATGGATGACTCTCTAGATGACGATATCGATGGTGACGAACAACTCGACGACAGTCAGCTCGATGAGGATTTCCTTGCTGATTTAACGCAGACCGATTTTGATGCTCTGCTCAACGAACTTGCTGAGCCAGATGAAGATGTGATCGGTGAACCGCAAGATAACGACCTTGATCTGCAGAGTTTGCTCGCCGATAGTGACTTTGACGCGGATGATGACGCGGTCGCAGACGCGAACGAAGACGACAGTGGCGCAGCAGAGCCGGACTATCTTGATATTGATGACCTGCTCGAGCAGAGTGATGACTCAGAGCCTGATAACGAACCCTATGATGAAGTCGATATGGATGTGGGCTTGGGTGAGTTTGATGACATGCTCGATGACTCGCAAAAGACCGATGTTGATAGTGAAGACGGCGGTTTCAGCGCTAAATTGGATTTAGCGAGGGCTTATATCGAAATTGATGATGTTGATTCAGCCCTCGAGGCGCTACAAGACGTACTTGATAATGGCCCGCAGTCGCTCCATAAAGAGGCGCAAGCCTTGCAAGAACGTCTGAAACGCTAGCGTGCTAAGCTCAGCCGCAAGATAATAAATGCGCAGGCAAAGTGTCTGCGCATTTTTTGTATTAACTGCTTGTCTATGGGCAAGCTTGCTCCCTTCGGGAGCCTCATTACCCTCAGCATTAGCTATTTGCCCGCAGAGCGTTTAAAATGCCGAAAATTTTATTGAGCTAAGAGTATCAATGCGCGTCGCTTTAGGAATCGAATACAATGGTGCCCGCTACAGTGGCTGGCAGCGTCAATCTCATGTCAGCAGTATCCAAGCGGAAATTGAAACTGCGTTGTCCCGTATTTGTAATCACCCTGTGGATATTACTTGTGCAGGGCGTACCGACGCCGGCGTTCATGCCACCGGCCAAGTTGTGCACTTTGATACCCATGCTGAGCGTGATATGGGCGCTTTTACCTTAGGCATGAACTCGCAGTTGCCTGATGACATCGCCGTGCGCTATGCAATGCCAACCGCTGATGATTTTCATGCTCGTTTTAGTGCCACCGCGCGGCGTTATCGTTATGTCATTTATAATCATCCCTATCGCCCAGGCATCCTGCGCTCAGGGGTGACTCATTATCATCACCCGCTGGATGAAACACGCATGCAAGCCGCTTGTGCGTATATGCTCGGCGAGCAAGATTTCACCTCGTTTCGAGCGGTGCACTGCCAGTCCAACACGCCGTTTCGTAATATCCACCATTTATTTGTTGAGCGCATCGGCGATTATATTGTTGTTGATATTAAGGCCAATGCCTTTTTACACCATATGGTGCGCAATATTACCGGGTGCTTGATGGACATTGGTGTTGGTGAGCAAGAGCCGCAATGGATGCAGCATTTATTGGCTATTAAAGACCGCACCCAAGCCAGTGCAACTGCTAAGCCTAATGGTTTATATTTGGTGGACGTGGACTATCCCGAGCAGTGGCAAATTCCCAGCACGCCACTGGGACCGCTTTTTTTACCCGATAACGAGCCTCCAAAGAGCTAATAAAAAGGGGTGAATGGTGGGTGTAAATGGACTACACCGACCAGTTTTTTATATCTAAGCAACTAATTTCATGTTTTAATTGTGCTAATTTATCGGCTAATTTTGGGGTGCTCAATCCGCCCCGGTCCTGACAAGCATTAAGAGAGTTGCCAATGAGCTGGTTAGAAAAAATCTTACCAAAAACCACAAAATCTTCTGGCAAGAAAGAAATTCCAGAAGGGGTGTGGGCTAAGTGTACGTCGTGCGATTCGATTCTGTACAAAGCAGAATTAGAAAAAGCCATGAACGTATGCCCGAAATGTGATCACCACATGCGTATCAGCGCCCGTAAACGTTTAGAGCTATTTCTCGATGACGCTGGGCGCGCCGAGCTCGGTGAGCAGCATGAGCCAAAAGATGTACTGAAGTTTAAAGACTCAAAAAAATATTCAGACCGCATCAGCGCCGCGAACAAAAACAGTGGCGAGAAAGACGCCTTAGTTGCTATGAAAGGGCAGCTTAAAGGAATTCCTGTTGCGGCGGTATCGTTTGAGTTTGCCTATATGGGTGGCTCAATGGGCTCTGTTGTTGGCGCCCGCTTCGTTGAAGCCGTCAATGTGTGCTTAGAGCATAATATGCCGTTGGTGTGCTTTTCTGCATCAGGCGGTGCACGCATGCAAGAAGCATTGATGTCGTTGATGCAAATGGCTAAAACCAGTGCCGCGTTAGCAAAAATGAGTGAAAAAGGGCTGCCTTTTATTTCCGTACTGACTGACCCAACAATGGGTGGTGTATCGGCGTCTTTAGCTATGCTAGGTGATGTGAATATTGCTGAGCCCAAAGCACTGATTGGATTTGCCGGCCCACGAGTTATTGAGCAAACAGTACGTGAAACTCTCCCTGAGGGCTTCCAGCGCAGTGAGTTCTTATTAGAGCATGGTGCTATCGACATGATCGTTGATCGCCGCGAAATGCGCGACACTGTGGCGCGTTTATTGGCTAAGCTAATGAACTTGCCTTCTACCGAACAAGAGCATAGAGTAGCGTAAATTTCTCGGTAACCTAGAAACTTACAACCTATGTCAGATTCCATACCGAGCCAATCGTCAAGCCTTGATGATTGGCTTTGTTATTTAGAGCAAATCCATCCTGCTAACATCGAAATGGGCCTTGAGCGCGTGCAGAACGTTGCCGATAAGATGGGCCTTGTTCATACCCCCAGCAAAGTAATTTTAATTGCCGGCACCAATGGTAAAGGCACCACCGCACAATGCTTGGAAAAGCTATTACTGAGCCAAGGGTATTCCGTGGGCACCTATGCCTCTCCTCATCTTATTCGCTATAACGAGCGGGTCCGCATCAATGGCGCCGAGCTTGACGATCAATACCATGTTGATGCCTTTAACAGTCTCGAGCAAGGACGAGGCGATGTGCCACTTACCTATTTTGAATATGGCACCTTGGCAGCGCTGGCAATTTTTAAACGCGAAGCGGTGGATTATGTGCTCTTGGAAGTAGGGCTTGGGGGACGTTACGACGCCACCAATATAGTTAATCCAATCGCGAGCGTGATCACTACCGTCGATCTCGATCATAAAGAGTACCTCGGTGATACCCGTGAACTGGTAGGTTATGATAAGGCGGGGGTTTTTCGTAGCAACGTACCCGCAGTGGTGGGTGATTTAGATATTCCCCACACCGTGGTGGATTATGGCGAGCAAATTAATGCCGATTTGTGCCTGTCTAAGCGCGACTTTATTTTTACTGAAGATGAAGCAACCTTCAATTGGCAGATGGGCAAGCTGTCGCTGACCTTTGCTAAACCCGCTATTCCAGCGCAAAATGCCGCTACCGCTTTGAGCGTGTTAGCAAAACTAGATTTATTACCGGCGGTAACAGACATAGCTGATTGTTTGAAACAACTTCAGGTAAAAGGGCGCTTTCAACAACTGAGTAAGGAGCCCTTGGTCTATACTGATGTAGCCCATAACCGCGAATCAGCCCGTTATTTAGCCACACGTTTACAGAGCCTTCAGGCACAGGGTAAGACAATACATGCCATTATCGGCATGCTGGGTGATAAAGAGCATGCCGACGTGATCACCGCGATGGCACCGGTGGTTACTCATTGGCACGTAGCTGGATTAGATAATCCGCGCGGGTTGAGTGCGCAGCAATTAACAGCCAAAGTGACACAGTCTGTCAAGGTTGAAGGAACATATGAGCAGGTCAGTGACGCAATGCGCGCTGTTTTACCACAACTTTGTGCGCAAAGCCTTTTGATTATATTCGGATCGTTTTACACTGTAGCACAAGCAATCACCTTTTTTGATAACGAGAGGGCGTAACAGTGAACTCAGGGTTTATAAACCGCTTAGTGGGAACCATTATTGTCGTCGTCGCTGCGGTCGTTTTTATTCCCAATATCCTTGATGGCGATAAAGTGCGCTACAAAGAAGGGTTTAAAGCCATCCCAGAGCGCCCTGAGTTTAAGTCTATTGATCTGCAAGAAGCGTTATCGGAAAAAGCCGATAGCGCACCACTGCCTGATGATGCCAAAAGCGAAGAACTGGCAGCCGATGACGATAAGTTGCAACAGCGTGGTGATACTCAAAGCGGGGCTGATGAACAAAGTGCGCAGCAGGTTACCGAGCGCAATGATACGGTCACGGTTAACACCTTAGCCAAAGATGAGCCATTGACCCGCCCACAACAGAGTGCGTTAAAAGAAATGGCTTATGTGGTGCAGTTAGGGGCCTTCTCTCGCCAAGGTAGCGTGGATGCCTTGAGCAAAAAGCTTAAAGAAGCCGGTTTTAATGTATTTACCCGCCCGGTGAAGACCCCAAATGGCGAATTGACGAAAGTGTTAGTGGGGCCTGAATTGGATAAGGCAACCTTGGAAAAGCAACTCCCCCAGTTGCAAAAGCTCACTAACTTAAAAGGGCGTATCACTCAATTCCAAGTGACAAAATGATCTGGTATTTAGTGCCTCGCTCCGTTAGAATGCGCCCCAAATAAACGACTAGTGGTTATTATGATCTGGGTTGATTACGCCATTGCCGGCATTATTGCACTGTCTACCATAATCGGTTTAGTGCGTGGCTTTGTTAAAGAGTCAATGTCGTTAGCCGTATGGGCCGCCGCGTTTTTTGTCTCCAGTTTATTTTACCCCTATTTAGCCTCCTACCTTACCAACATTTCAGAACCCCTTTTAAGAAATGCAGCAGCGATAGCCATATTATTTTTCTCTACGTTGCTTTTAGGCGGATTGCTAAACTATATTTTAGGCGAACTAGTGCAGCGCACTGGGTTGTCGGGTACCGATCGCGTATTTGGAATCGTGTTTGGTGCTTTACGTGGCGTGTTAGTCGTGAGCGCCATACTCTTCTTCCTGGATGCCTTTACCGGAGCCCCAAACACCGACTGGTGGAGCGCATCTCGACTAATCCCTGAATTTGGCTTTGTGATTGAGTGGTTTTTTGACTATCTCGAACACAATTCAAGCTTTTTAAATTCAGCTAACCGTTAATCGGCGAGGAAATTTTAATGTGTGGTATCGTTGGTATAGTCGGAACATCGCCCGTCAATCAGGCGCTGTATGACGGCTTGACTGTTTTGCAACACCGAGGCCAAGACGCGGCCGGTATTATTACCATAGACAATAATACCTTTAGTCTGCGTAAAGCCAATGGTCTAGTTAAGGATGTGTTCCATACTAGACACATGAAACGTCTGCAGGGAAATATTGGCATTGGCCATGTACGTTACCCTACCGCAGGTACGTCAAGCTCTGCAGAGGCACAGCCCTTTTATGTTAACTCGCCTTTTGGCATCGCCATGGCGCACAACGGCAACCTGACTAATGCCGAGCAGCTAAAAGAACAGCTATTTACCGAAGCGCGTCGTCACGTTAACACGACCTCTGATTCAGAAATTCTCTTGAATATTCTTGCGCATGAATTCAGCAAATCTGACAAGCTGCACTTGGCACCAGAAGATATCTTCGCTGCGGTTTCTGAGGTTAACTCAAAAGTAGTGGGTGGGTATGCCACCATGGCGATGATTATTGGTCATGGCATCGTTGCTTTTCGTGACCCCCATGGCATTCGTCCGCTGATTTTCGGAAAACGTGAAACCGAAAAGGGCACCGAGTACATGTTCTCTTCAGAGAGCGTGGCACTGGATACTGACGGCTTTGAGGTGATTCGTGATGTGGCACCAGGTGAGGCTATTTACGTAACCGAGGATGGACAACTGTATTCGCAACTGTGTGCAGATAAGTCGGTACAAAACCCTTGTTTGTTTGAGTTCGTTTATTTTGCGCGACCGGATTCCACCATCGACAATATGTCGGTGTACGCTACTCGCGTTAATATGGGCACCAAACTAGGCGAAAAAATTAACCGTGAATGGGCAGACAAAGACATTGATGTGGTGATCCCCATCCCTGAAACATCCTGTGATATCGCCCTAGAAATTGCTTCGGTATTGGATTTACCTTATCGCCAAGGCTTTGTTAAAAACCGCTATATCGGCCGGACTTTCATCATGCCTGGGCAAGAGCTGCGTAAAAAGTCAGTGCGCCGCAAACTTAATGCGATAGATCGTGAGTTCAAAGGCAAAAATGTATTGCTGGTTGATGACTCTATTGTCCGTGGCACCACCTCTGCGCAAATCGTAGAGATGGCCCGAGAGGCTGGCGCTAAGAACGTTTATTTTGCTTCAGCAGCACCCGAGGTGCGCTTCCCTAACGTCTATGGTATCGATATGCCTTCAGCGGCAGAGCTAATTGCCCATGGACGTGAAGTAGAAGATATCAATGCCAGCATCGGCGCAGATGGCCTGATTTATCAATCGTTGGACGACTTGGTGGCTGCAGTGGCTCAGGAAAATCCAGAAATTAGTCGTTTTGAGACCTCTGTTTTTGATGGCAATTATGTTACGGGCGACATCAATCAGGACTACCTAAATCGTATTGATGAGTTGCGTAACGATGCCGCCAAATCAGTGCGAGAGCAAGCCATGTCATCGAGCTTGGAATTACACAACCAAGATAGCGATTCGCAAGATGACTAACTGTGGTTAAAGAGCAATAAAAAAGGAGCCTTTGGCTCCTTTTTTATTGCTCCCTCACAGCTAACTGAAGACCGGCGAGACAATCCCGTTAGTCCACAAAATTGCGGTAGCGGCAAGAATAATAACGAGTAACACCAGACCACATGTCACTACAGAGCTGGCGTAGATAAAGCCCCGTTCATGGGGAATATGCATCAAGATAGGAACACCTGTGTAGAGTAAATACACCGAGTAGCCAACCGCGACAATGCCCACAGACACGATAAACCATAAAGTAGGGTAAAAGGCTGCAAACGCGGCCATAAACACGGGAGTAGAGGTATACGCCGCAAGCTCTAAGGTCTGCGTAAAAGTTGGCTCGGCGCCAAAGGTTTTTGCCATCCAGTGGGCCAGGTATGCAAGTGCAAAAACCCCGACAATCAGAGCAACATACATAGCCACAGCTATCAGCATGGCGCTGTTGTGAGTAAGAAATACGGCATCGCCCGTGCCGACATGCCAGCCTAAGTGTACGCCAGAGTAGTAGCCCATTGCACTGGGAATACAGGCGATGAGGAGAATATGCGATAAGCTGTAAAGTAAACTTTCGTGGCGATTATCAATCGTTTGCCACTCTTCCACTGGGTGGGCGTATAAGCCCCAAAGATGGTTCAAAATCATAGGTGTGCCCCTTAAATAAACTGGTTGTTATGGCTGTATTATTTTTCACCAGCCTTAATTAAGGTATCGTTCAGAGCAAAGAATTTGTCAAGAAAGCCCCATGGTAAAATCAGTATGGTAAAATGGTCGGCATTAGCGGTTAGTATTACAATTCTATGTTAGCGAAGTACCAACAACTCTTAGAACCGATCAACGCATTTTTACAATGTCAGACACCGGATGCATGGCTGCAGCAAGCAAAAAAGCCAGAGAACTTAACGGTAATTTTGACCGATCACCTTATTTGTGAGTTGAAAGCGGCACAAAGCGCCATGTACTTAATTCGTCGTTATGCGGTGGATGAGCAAAGTGCAGAAGCGCTGTTGGCTTGGCTCAAACCATACGAAGATTTTACCTACCGCCAGGTGGGGGATTGGCGAGAGCTAGCTGACTATAACCGCTTAAACAAATCGATGATGCCCAAGTCAGACACCCCTTATGGCCAAGACCTGATCGATAAAATGGTGTTACTCATCAAAGAAGAATTGCACCACTTTTATCAAGTGTTAGAGATTATGCAAGCTTGTGGCATTGAATACGATAAAATTACCTCCAGCCGCTACGCCAAGGGGCTGTTGCGACATGTGCGCACCTACGAGCCGCAGGCGCTGATCGATAAATTGATTTGCGGCGCTTATATCGAAGCACGCTCATGTGAACGCTTTGCTATGTTGGCCCCCCATGTTGATAAGCAACTGGGAGAATTCTACATCTCCTTATTGCGCTCAGAAGCGCGCCATTATCAAGATTACTTGAGCCTTGGCGAGCAAATAGCAGGTGAAGATATCAGTGCCCGCATCGCTTTTTTTGGTGAAGTAGAGGCGGAACTTATTTCATCTCCAGACCCAGATTTTAAATTTCACTCTGGTGCGCCAGTATCAAGATAGTGCTGTTTAAGTAAACTTAGTACTGCTTGTTGCTGCGGTGGAGGCAAGGGGTGCTGTGCTAATATATCCGCCACCCGACCTTGTTTGAGCAGACTTTGCATGCCGCTGCGAAACGCCTTTAGATGATAATGGCTAAGAGGGTGTTGGCGGGCAAAGGCTAAATGTAAGGTGTTTTCGCTCAAGGCCGGTGAATCAAACATCAAGTGCTCAGAGAGTGCTAATTCACGAATAATATGTTCACCCACTTCTTGCGGACCGAGCACCCAGCTAATTCGGCGGCGTTCGAGTAATTGCAAGGCTTTGCTCAGATTGGGCAACTCAACGTAGTCGATGCCGCCATAGTTTATGAGCAATTGCTCTTCACCATAGTCGCGACCAACGGCAATCGGGTCTTGTGCGACTAACGCTAAGTCGCCAGTAAAATCACGATTACTCTTTGCATGGCGGAAAAATCCACTATGGGCTTTTGCCAGTGCGGCGCTAAAAACAAAGTCTTGCTGCCGCGCCGTGGTTTTATATGCGCCTAATACGGCCGAATATTTCCCTTTCTTTGTCCCTCGCAAAGCCCGAGACCACTGCGTAAAATGAATACGCACAACTATATTTTGGCTTCGGAAAGCTTCACTGACTAAATGGGCCATCCAGCCATGTTGATACAAAGTGTTGGAAAAATAAGGTGGGAAAGGTTCGGTGGCGAGCTCTAATCGCTCCAATGCATGTGTGTGCTGACTGAGTATAAACACGAGTGCGCTTAAAAGTGCACGCAAGACCATACTTTGCTCCTATCGCAACATTGGGCAATCGTTCATTAGAGCAAGTATAGTTTGAAACTCAGCGAGCGCGAGTTAGTCAGCGTGTTGCCACTGTGTAAGCGTATCAGCATGGTCGCCATAGTGCAGCCGCATATGCTGTTTATCAACCACTAGGAAAGAGCTTTGTTCGTACCAATCACCGAGGACGATACGGGTTTGCTCTTGACTGTAATGATGCACTGCAGGGCGGTGAGTGTGGCCGTGGATCATGATCCTTACTTGATGTTTCGAAAAGGTATCAAGTACTGCTGAGCGCTCCACATCAAGAATTTCGATGGCCTTGTGCTGTTGGCATTGTTTGCTTTTTGCACGGGCCTTTTTCGCCACACGACGGCGATACCAAAGCGGCATCGCGAGCATTAGTCGCGGCCACCACCAACCTCGGCTTTTGCGCCGAAAACGCTGATATTCAAGATCTTGTGTGCACATTTCATCGCCATGCAATAGCAACACCTGTGTCCCGTAAAGGTCTATCACCGTTTGCTCTGCAAGCAGTGTCATGCCTGCTTTTTGCGCATAACGTTGACCAAGTAGAAAGTCGCGATTGCCATGGGTAAAGTAAATGGCAATACCTTGGTCTGCGAGTTGTTTAAGCCGAGCGGCAATATCATCACTGAATGCGTCACTGGCATCGTCGCCCACCCAAACCTCGAAGAAATCCCCTAATATGTATAAGGCATCTACTTGCTGATCTATTTCTTTATCAAGGAAGTCGAAAAAAGCATCTGTGATCTCTGGTTGGTTGCTACTGAGGTGGAGGTCGGCAATAAACAAGGTGCGTGACATAGGCGTCCAGATAGTAAAGTGGCGCGCATGGCGCGCCTATAAGTTATTCAACAATGACTTTGTTGATGATTACATCTTCCAGGGGGACGTCTTGGTGGAAGCCGGCGCTGCCAGTTGCAACGTCTTTAATTTTTTCCACTACATCCATGCCTTCAACGACTTCGGCAAACACGCAATAACCCCAACCTTGTGGAGTTTCACTGCTGAAGTTAAGGAAGTCATTGTCATTCACATTAATGAAGAATTGTGCCGTCGCTGAGTGTGGATCTGGGGTGCGAGCCATGGCCAGCGTGCCTTTTTTGTTGCTCAACCCGTTATTGGCTTCGTTTTTGATCGGTGACTGCACTTTTTTCTGTTCCATGCCCGGAGCAAAACCACCGCCTTGAACCATAAAACCGTCGATGACACGGTGGAAAATAGTGCCGTCATAAAATCCAGATTTGGCGTAGTTCAAAAAGTTTTCAACCGTTACAGGGGCTTTGTCAGCAAACAGCGCGATTTTAATCGTGCCAAAGTTGGTATCTAGTACAACCATGATGAGTCTCTGATTTAATAATTAGGGGTCTATTTTATAGTAGGGTAGCGGATCAGACAATGCACCAAGCAATGACACTGCCCTAAAGGCTTTATTTTTGTTATTTTCAGAGGTCTTGCGTGTGGCGAGATAGTCGGGGCAGTGGTAAGATAGCGCCATTAATATAACGATAGGATCATATTGCAATGTTGCAGATATACAACACACTTTCACGTCAAAAAGAACGCTTTACTCCACTTAACGAGAATAAAGTAGACATGTATGTGTGTGGCATCACTATCTATGACTATTGCCATGTTGGTCATGCGCGCACCTATGTTTCCTTCGATGTGATGAATCGTTACCTACGCTATCTCGGTTACGATGTCACTTATGTGCGTAATATCACCGATGTTGATGATAAAATCATTACCCGTGCTAATGACAACAATGAGCCTATTAACGCCTTAACAGAGCGGATGACCGCCGCGATGCACGAAGACTTTCGTGCCTTAAATATTCTTGATGCCGATATAGAGCCTACCGTTACCGGGCACATGGATGACATCATTGCGATGATCGAGCGGCTTATCGACAAAGAGCATGCCTATGTTGCCGATAGTGGCGATGTCTTATTTGATGTATCCACCTTTAAAGAGTACGGCAAGCTGTCGCAGCAAGACTTAGAGATGTTACAAGCGGGCGCGCGCGTTGATGTCGCAGCAGGTAAAGACGACCCCTTAGATTTTGTGTTGTGGAAAAAGGCCAAAGCCGGTGAGCCTAGTTGGTCTTCACCTTGGGGTGAGGGGCGTCCAGGGTGGCATATTGAATGCTCAGCTATGAGCTCAAAACACCTAGGTGAGTATTTTGATATTCACGGCGGTGGCTCTGATTTGCAGTTTCCACACCATGAGAATGAAATCGCTCAGTCATGCTGCGCCAATAATGGTCGCTACGTTAAAACTTGGATCCATACCGGCATGGTTCAGGTCAACAAAGAAAAAATGTCTAAGTCATTAGGCAACTTCTTTACCGTACGCGAAGTACTCAAAGCCTACGACCGCGAAACCGTACGCTATTTCCTTATAAACGGCCACTACCGGAGTCAGTTGAACTACTCGCAAGAGAATCTCGAGCAGGCGCGCTCATCGTTGGAGCGCTTATATACCGCTCTACGTGATGTTCAGCCTGTTGCTGTTGAACTGGACGGTCATCCGTTGGTAGTGCGTTTTGAGCAAGCCATGAATGACGACTTCAATACCCCTGAAGCCTTGCCTGTGCTGTTCGAGTTGGCGAAGGAAGTAAATCGCCTAAAAGGGCAAGATGAGCAAGGTGCAGGTGAGCATGCCTATATCTTAATTAAGCTGGCTGAAGTGTTAGGTATTGCCCAGCAAGACCCTGCTGCCTTTTTACAAGGTGAGCAAGACGATGATGAAACGCAAAAAATTGAAGCGTTGATCGCCAAACGTAATCAGGCTCGTGCTGATAAAGATTGGGCTGAGGCAGACGCCGCTCGTGATGCGCTTACGGCCATGGGAGTGGTACTCGAGGACTCCGCTGGTAAAACAACATGGCGTAAGGCCTAAGCGTTTATGTTAATTAAACGCCGCGCTTAGGCGCGGCGTTTTCGTTTTTACGTCACTTTTTTTCTCTCACCATGGTTGGCTGCACACTCAGTTCTTTGTTTTTTGAACGTTGCCTTTAAGTGGTGATTTTTCCATTGACCTCAATCTTAGTTGAGGTTTTACCCTGTTCGCGCTGAATGTAACTATGGAGCGTTGATGAATATTCTACTGGCAATGATCCCCGCATTTTTATGGGGCACCACTTATGCGGTCACTAAGTACGCCACCCCAGATTGGCCGCCAATTCTTCTCGGTGCTTTACGCGCCTTGCCTGCAGGGATACTGCTTTGGTTGATAAAGCCGTCGCTCCCTAAAGGTCGACAATGGCGGGGGCTAACAGTGCTCGCTTTGGTCAATATTGCTCTGTTTTTTGCTTTTATTTTTGTTATGGCGGTGAATTTGCCAGCAGCCATTGCCGGTGTAGGCATGGTCTCGGTGCCAGTGGTGGCGATGATTTATACTTGGGTTGTTAAAGGTCAGCGCCCAAGTGCCGTGCAATCGCTATGTGCTGTGGCCATTGTTACCATCGCTTGGTTATTGTTTGACCCTCAGCATGTCGAATTGAGCCTCCTAGGGCTTGCTGCTTTAGCTGGGGCGTTGTTGTGTATTGTCATTGGTAGTTCGCTAGTGCAAACAGTGAGTATGCATATTCATTGGTGGACCGTGCTCACCTGGCAGTTAATTATTGGCGGCACTGCGCTGCTCATAGCCGCCGCAGTGCAAGCCAGCATATTTACACCCGATGCGTATATACCGCTTAGTGAGCCTATGACGGCAAAGCAATGGATCGCTTTGTTTTGGCTTATAGTTCCTAATACAGCACTCGCTTACACCTTGTACGTCTGGCTCTTAGGGCGTATGACGGTGGTGGAATTTACCTTTGGTACCATTGCCAATCCAATAGCAGGGATAGTGACAGCGGTAATTTTGCTCGCTGAACATTACCAAGGTTGGCAGTATGCCCTGATGGCGTTGATGATCATGTTCTCGGTACTACCACAGGGTGTTAACTTAGCAAAACAGCGGCTCAGACCGGTGGTGGCAGCCCAACCAAGGCAAGGGAAATAAGCACTAAAAAGCCAGCATTAAGCTGGCTTTTCTTTCATATTGACTCTGGCTGTCAGTCGCTGTGATAGTTCTCACAGGCCTCAAGGGTATTTTCTATTAGGCTCGCCACCGTCATTGGGCCAACACCGCCGGGCACGGGCGTGATGTAACTGGCACGTTGACTCGCAGCCTCATAGGCAATATCGCCAACCAAAGAGCCATTATCAAGACGGTTGATGCCAACATCAATCACTAAAGCGCCGTCTTTCACCCATTCACCAGGAATAAACTCAGGTTTGCCTACAGCCACAACAAGTAAATCGGCACGACGAACGTGTTGCTCAAGGTCTTGGGTGAACTTGTGACAAACAGTGGTGGTGCAGCCAGCGAGCAGTAGCTCCAATGACATGGGGCGGCCAACAATATTCGACGCACCAACGACCACGGCATGCATACCTTTATAACGGACCCCAGTGGAATCTAGTAAGGTAATGATCCCCTTTGGTGTACATGGGCGCAATGCCGGCATACGTTGTGCTAAGCGGCCAATGTTATAAGGGTGAAAGCCATCGACATCTTTATGAGGGGTGATGCGCTCTAGTACTTTCTCTGCGTTCAGGCCTTCAGGTAGAGGAAGTTGTACTAAAATACCATCAACTTCTTTGTCTGCATTGAGCTCGTCAACCAGCGCCAACAATTGCGCTTCGGTGGTATCACCTGGGAGATCGTAAGATTTGGAAACAAAGCCGACTTCGTCGCATGCTTTGCGCTTAGAACCTACATAAACTTGGCTAGCTGGATCTTGTCCAACTAGTACCACCGCTAAACCAGGAGCACGAAGACCTTGCTCTTTCCTAGCAGCAACACGTGTAGCCACTTGCGAACGCACTTGCTTCGCAATTGCTTTACCATCAATGATGTTTGCCGTCATGGGTAACCTATACCTTGGGGTTAGTGTGCTTTTTGCTTTTATGCATGAGCAACACATGTGAACGAAATACTTTTATTATTAGTGAGGGCTTTTTGGGGTCTCCCGTCACCAACTGGCGGATATTTTCGCAGAAAAGCGTCTTGCCGCCAAGGTAAAGGGGGATGCTTAGCATGCTTTTATGGTCTAAGGTGATAAAAAATCAACCAAAATTGCTAAAACAACAGCACTATGTCCTAAAAATGAGCAAACGCGCAGTTCAAGGCAAAAAAATGTTTGACCTTGTCAGGGCAAATCACTATTATGCACCCCGTTGTCAGCGAGGGGTCAGTAAAGAGTCCTCAATGATGCATCAAGTATCGGCGATTAGCGCAGTTTGGTAGCGCACTTGGTTTGGGTCCAAGGGGTCGCAGGTTCAAATCCTGCATCGCCGACCACTTTCTTAGAAAGTGTCACTTGGTTCGCACGAAGAAGTATTCGTTGCACCGCGCCCGTAGCTCAGTCGGATAGAGCAACGGCCTTCTAAGCCGTCGGTCGAAGGTTCGAATCCTTCCGGGTGCGCCATTATAGTGGCGGCTGTAGCTCAGTTGGTAGAGCCCTGGATTGTGATTCCGGTTGTCGTGGGTTCAAGTCCCATCAGTCGCCCCATTTTTCTACAATATGTTTATCGGCGATTAGCGCAGTTTGGTAGCGCACTTGGTTTGGGTCCAAGGGGTCGCAGGTTCAAATCCTGCATCGCCGACCATTTTCATATTTAGAACACATCTCAGTATCGGCGATTAGCGCAGTTTGGTAGCGCACTTGGTTTGGGTCCAAGGGGTCGCAGGTTCAAATCCTGCATCGCCGACCATTTCTAATAAACTCAGAAATACACATCTTGGTTTGGGTATGAACACATGCAGTCGCAGGTTCAAATCCTGCATCGCCGACCACTTCTAAATAAATTCAGAAACACACATCTTGGTTTGGGTATAACCGCATGCAGTCGCAGGTTCAAATCCTGCATCGCCGACCACTTCTAATAAATTCAGAAATACACATCTTGGTTTGGGTATGAACACATGCAGTCGCAGGTTCAAATCCTGCATCGCCGACCACTTCTAATAAATTCAGAAATACGCATCTTGGTTTGGGTACAGCCCATTCAGTCGCAGACTCAAACTCTCTAACATACACCGCACCACCTTTCTCTTATCAGTCATCAACGTTTTGCGCTAGATATGAAAAGCATTGTTACGTTTATCGCCGCGCTCTTACTCGCCGACATCAGTTAATCCAAGATTCTTAGCCGAGCTTATTTTTAAAGACAGCTTTTTGTACAGACTCGTAGAGTGGCTTGTTGAACACAGGTCCATTAGCGATACTCTAACGCCAAGCGGTAATTACTTTTTTGACGCGCGTCCAACGTAGCTGTTGCTTAGAATTCATTGTTAGCAAATCCCCTCAATTTATTGCTGTAAAAGTAATCAGCAATGCGCCATACGCCCAATTTATTGGTGCTCGCTCTCGACTCTTATAAATATTAGGTTATAATGCCGCGTCTATTGTTTAACGTAAGTGCCCATAGGGCAGTGCAAGCATAGGGATCGCTGGCTATCGCCGAGGTGCATAATGTGCACTTAATGTGGTGTAGCAACTAATTGATCGCCATGTATGTAAGGAAGGCGCAAAGTCGCCACATTTGAAGATTGAGGTAAATCATGCAAGTTTCTGTTGAGACGACTCAAGGCCTTGAGCGCCGTCTGACTATCACTGTTCCTTCAGAGAACGTTGAGACCGAAGTAAAAAAACGCCTACAACAACTGTCTAAAACTCAACGTATCGACGGTTTCCGTCCGGGCAAAGTACCAGTTTCTATCATTAAAAAGCGTTACGGCACTGCTGTACTTCAAGAAGTTGCTGGCGAATTAATGCAGCGTAACTACATTGAAGCGATCGTTTCTGAGAAAATTAACCCAGCGGGTGCACCTTCATTTGCACCAAAAACGCTTGAGACAGGTAAAGACCTAGAATTCGAAGCGACTTTCGAAGTTTATCCTGAAGTTGAACTTCAAGGTTTAGACAAAATCGCAGTAGAAAAGCCAGCTGTTGAAGTAAAAGACGAAGATCTAGAAAACATGCTAGAGACACTTCGTAAGCAGCACGCTTCTTGGAAAGAGTCTGATGACAAAGCCGGTGAAAATGACCGTGTAACAATCGACTTCGTTGGCACTATTGATGGCGAAGAGTTCGAAGGTGGTAAAGCTGAAGACTTCCCACTAGAGCTTGGCCAGGGTCGTATGATCCCAGGTTTTGAAGACAACATCGTTGGCAAGAAAGCCGGTGAAGAAGTTGTTGCTGACGTAACTTTCCCTGAAGAGTACCACGCTGAGAACCTTAAAGGTAAAGCAGCGCAGTTCACTATTACTGTGAAGAAAGTTGAAGTTCAAGAGCTTCCAGAGCTAAACGACGAGTTTGCTAAGCTGTTCGGTATTACCGAAGGCGGTGTTGACGCACTTAAAGAAGAAGTGAAGAAAAACATGAGCCGTGAGCTTGACCAAGCGGTTAAAGCTAAGGTTAAAGAGCAGGCGATTGAAGGCCTACTTAAGCAAAACGAAGTGGACGTTCCAAAAGCACTTGTTGAGCAAGAAATCGACGCGCTTCGCAAGCAAGCTGCACAGCGTTTTGGTGGCGATGCCAACAACATGCCTGAGCTTCCTGCTGAATTATTCCAAGAGCAAGCAATTAAGCGTGTTAAAACCGGCCTACTGCTTGGTGAAGTAATCAAAGCGAACGAAATCGAAGCCGATGACGCAAAAGTAGAAGAGCTTATCAACACCATGGCGTCTGCATACGAAGATCCAAGTGAAGTAGTTGAATACTACAAATCAAATGATCAGCTTATGCAGCAAATGCGTAACGTAGCGATGGAAGAGCAAGCAATTGATGCTTTACTAGCCAACGCGAAAGTAACTGATGTTGAAACTGCGTTTGACGACATCATGAACCCGCAGGCAGCTCAATAAGTCGTTGACTTAAGCTAAAAGCAACGTTTAAATGGCTCGTATGCTTTGTTTACAAAGCACCGAGCCATTTTAGTTTGTGTCGGTCACTAAGGAATCAAGTAATAATGAATAATGGTATGACAGATCCCCTAAACGCGTTAGTGCCAATGGTAGTTGAGCAAACTGCTAAAGGTGAGCGCTCTTTCGATATTTACTCGCGCCTTCTAAAAGAGCGAATCATTTTCTTAACTGGCCCAGTAGAAGACCAAATGGCCAACTTGATTGTGGCTCAGCTATTGTTCCTTGAATCAGAAAACCCAGACAAAGACATTCACCTTTATATTAATTCACCAGGCGGCTCTGTAAGCGCTGGTATGTCTATTTATGACACCATGAACTTTATCAAGCCAGATGTAAGCACCTTGTGCGTCGGTCAAGCCGCAAGCATGGGCGCGTTTTTATTATCTGGTGGTGCCAAAGGTAAGCGTCACTGTCTGCCTAACTCACGTGTGATGATCCACCAACCATTAGGTGGGTTCCAAGGCCAGGCGTCTGATATTGAGATTCACGCCAAAGAAATTTTATATATCAAAGACAAACTAAACCGCTTGCTAGCTGAGCATACCGGCCAGCCGCTCGATGTTATCGCTCGTGATACTGACCGTGATAACTTCATGACTGCGGATGCTGCTGTTGAGTACGGGCTGATCGATTCGGTCTTTGATCGCCGTAACGATAAATAAGCGCGAGCGCATTTGCCAAACAGCTGCGCATTGATAAGTAAAGTTTGGTATATTTGTTAAGAAGTACATTTGCTACTATGAATAAAAATAGTAGCGCAAAGAATGAGGTAGCTGAATGTCCGATAAACCAACAGACGGCGAAAAGACTAGCAAGCTGCTGTACTGCTCGTTTTGTGGTAAATCGCAGCACGAAGTACGCAAGCTAATTGCAGGTCCATCTGTTTATATTTGTGATGAATGTGTCGAGCTGTGTAACGACATCATCAGGGAAGAAATTAAAGATATCGCGCCAAAAACCAATGCGTCCGATAAGCTGCCCGTTCCAAAAGAGATCCGCAGCCACCTAGATGACTATGTGATCGGCCAAGAGCACGCGAAAAAGGTATTGTCAGTAGCGGTATACAACCACTACAAACGTCTTCGCAATGCGGGTACCACCGAAGGTATTGAACTCGGTAAAAGTAATATTTTGCTGATTGGTCCAACGGGCAGTGGTAAAACCTTACTCGCAGAAACGATGGCACGCCTATTGGATGTACCATTCACCATGGCGGATGCCACAACGTTAACCGAAGCGGGTTACGTCGGTGAAGACGTCGAGAATATCATTCAGAAACTACTGCAAAAGTGTGATTACGACGTCGAGAAGGCTCAGCGCGGGATCGTTTACATTGATGAAATTGATAAAATTTCTCGTAAATCAGATAACCCATCCATCACTCGTGATGTGTCAGGGGAAGGGGTGCAACAGGCGCTGCTTAAACTGATTGAAGGGACTGTTGCCTCGGTGCCACCACAAGGTGGTCGTAAGCATCCTCAGCAAGAGTTCTTACAGGTAGACACCTCGAAGATACTGTTTATCTGTGGCGGTGCTTTCGCCGGATTAGACAAGGTTATCGAGCAACGCAGTGCTAAGAATACCGGTATTGGTTTTGGCGCACACGTTAAGTCTGCCGATGGTGAGCGTAGCATCAGTGAAACGTTTAAAGACGTGGAACCAGAAGATCTAGTTAAATACGGTCTTATTCCAGAGTTCATTGGTCGTTTGCCTGTGGTTGCAACACTCACTGAATTGGACGAAGATGCACTGATTCAGATTTTGAACGAACCTAAAAACGCATTGACTAAGCAATTCTCTTCATTATTCCAAATGGAAGATGTTGAGCTTGAATTCCGAGAAGATGCTTTACGTGCGATTGCTCACAAAGCGATGGAACGTAAAACCGGTGCTCGTGGCTTACGCTCGATTGTTGAAGGCGTATTGTTGGAAACCATGTATGAGCTGCCTTCGATGGAAGGAGTATGCAAGGTGGTAATAGACGAGACAGTGATTAAGGGTGAGTCAGACCCTATCTTGATTTACGAAAACAGCAGCCAAGACAAGGCCGCGTCAGAGTAAAAAACAAGCAGTTTAATTAAAAAAGGAGCACTAAGCTCCTTTTTTTATAAATTTGTTTGAACTTTCCCCCCTTTATCCCCATATACTTGGGTAATCTTTAAATTTTAAGAAGTCCGAAGAGAGTTAGCATGACGCTTGAAAGAACGGATCGCGTAGACATTCCAGTATTGGCGCTAAGGGATGTGGTGGTGTATCCCCACATGGTGATCCCTTTGTTCGTCGGTCGGGAAAAGTCGATTCGCTGCCTTGAAGCAGCGATGGATAAAGACAAACAAATTTTCTTAGTGGCACAAAAAGATGCTTCTGTCGATGACCCACAAACGGATGAAATATATACCGTAGGGACAGTCGCGAGTGTGCTGCAGCTACTCAAGCTACCCGATGGCACCGTCAAGGTGCTGGTTGAGGGCACGCAACGCGCCGCTATTACCCATTATACGCAAGAAGACGAGTACTTCGCAGCCGAAGTTGAGTATATTCCTTCGACTGATATTGATGAGCGAGAGCAGGATATTTTCATCCGCAGTGCGATAAGCCAATTTGAAGGTTACGTTAAGCTCAACAAAAAAATTCCACCAGAAGTACTTACCTCGGTGTCGGGGATTGATGAGCCCGCACGCTTAGCCGATACCATGGCTGCGCATATGCCTATCAAGGTGCCCGAAAAGCAGAAAGTGCTGGAAATCAGTGACGTCACTGAGCGCCTTGAATACCTTATGGCGATGATGGAGGGCGAAATAGACCTCCTGCAAGTAGAGAAAAAAATTCGTGCCCGTGTTAAAAAGCAAATGGAAAAGTCACAGCGCGAGTACTATCTCAACGAGCAAATGAAAGCCATTCAAAAAGAGTTAGGTGAATTGGATGATGTGCCTGACGAGTTTGAAGGTTTACAAAAGAAGATAACAGAGTCGGGGATGCCAGCCGAAGCCGAAGAAAAGGCGATGGCGGAGCTGAAAAAACTGAAAATGATGTCGCCGATGTCGGCCGAAGCAACGGTGGTGCGCTCTTATATAGATACCATGGTTAATGTGCCGTGGAAGAAAAAATCAAAAGTGAAAAAAGACCTAGCAGGGGCACAAAAGATTCTTGATGCCGACCACTATGGTCTCGAAAAAGTAAAAGATCGCATCATTGAATATTTAGCGGTGCAGCACCGTACCAACAAGCTTAAAGGCCCCATTTTATGCCTTGTAGGCCCACCAGGCGTGGGCAAAACGTCACTAGGGCAAAGCATTGCTCGAGCGACGGGTCGCAAGTACGTGCGTATGGCACTGGGCGGCGTACGTGATGAAGCCGAAATTCGCGGTCACCGCCGCACTTACATCGGCTCTATGCCGGGTAAGTTAATCCAGAATATGACCAAAGTAGGGGTTCGTAACCCGCTGTTCTTATTGGATGAAATCGACAAGATGTCATCGGATATGCGTGGCGATCCTGCATCTGCTTTACTGGAGGTACTGGACCCAGAGCAAAACAGCACTTTTGCTGATCACTATCTAGAAGTTGACTATGATCTATCCGATGTGATGTTTGTTGCCACTTCTAACAGCTTCAACATACCAGGCCCATTGTTGGACCGTATGGAAGTGATCCGTTTATCCGGCTACACCGAAGACGAGAAACTCAATATCTCCAAGCAGCACTTAATTCCTAAGCAAATTAAGCGCAATGGCTTGAAAGAAAAAGAAGTGACCATCGAAGACAGCGCCATTATTGGCATTATCCGTTATTACACCCGTGAAGCCGGGGTTCGTAACTTAGAACGCGAGATTTCCAAGTTATGTCGTAAAGCGGTGAAAAATATTTTGCTCGATAAAGGTCTTAAACACATTACCATCAATGATGAAAACCTAGAAGAATACCTAGGTGTGCAACGTTACGATTACGGTAAAGTGGAAGGTGATGACCGCATCGGTCAGGTCACTGGTCTGGCGTGGACTGAAGTGGGCGGAGACCTACTGACTATTGAATCGTCTGCGGTACCAGGTAAAGGTAAGTTAAGCTACACCGGTTCATTGGGCGACGTCATGAAAGAGTCGATTCAAGCCGCAATGACCGTGGTACGCGATCGCACTGAAAAATTGCGTATTAACGATGACTTCCACGAAAAGCGTGATATTCATGTGCACGTGCCTGAAGGCGCCACACCAAAAGACGGCCCCAGCGCGGGTATCGCCATGGTGACTGCTTTAGTCTCAAGCTTAACGGGTAACCCTGTGCGCTCGGATGTGGCGATGACCGGTGAAATCACCTTACGCGGTGAAGTATTGCCTATCGGTGGTCTTAAAGAAAAACTGTTAGCGGCACACCGTGGCGGTATTAAAACAGTGGTCATTCCCAAAAAGAATGAGCGGGACCTAAAAGAGATACCAGAAAACGTTCGTGAAGGCCTCGAAATTCACCCTGTTCAGTGGATTGACGAGGTGTTAGATCACGCATTGGCGCAGCCTGTGGAGCGTTTTTCAACAGATCGTGCAAAAAGTGAGTAAAAATCACAAAAAATTGCCGCAAAGGGCTTTTCAAATCACACCTGTGTGATAAGTTAAGCACTAGATTTTGAGCCTAGGCCTTGTCCGGCCTAGGTTTCAAGCAGATCTAGGTGTTAGAAAAACGACCTTTGTTTTTCTAAATTACATAGCAAAGTGATGAGGCCGTTTTGTGTAAAACCGCACAAGGTTAGTCGCTCTGGATAATAACAATGTAAGGGGATGATATTGTGAATAAGTCTCAATTAATCGATCAAATCGCAGCTGATGCTGACATTTCTAAAGCGGCTGCAGGTCGTGCGTTGGATTCATTCATTGAGTCAGTATCAACTGCACTTAAAGACGGCGATTCCGTTGCCCTAGTTGGTTTCGGTACTTTTTCTGTACGTGAGCGTGCAGCGCGCACTGGCCGTAACCCGCAAACTGGTGAAGAAATTCAAATTGCTGCTGCAAACATTCCTTCGTTTAAAGCAGGTAAAGCGCTTAAAGACGCAGTTAACTAATTTGCGAAACTTGAGCAGCAATTAGCGCAACTGTGCTAGATTGCTTCAAGTGAAAAAGCGTATCTGTTAAGATACGCTTTTTTTATACCCACCGCCTCGAAATTGAGGGACAATAGAGTCTGAGTTCGTTGTTTAGCGGTTAAATAAAATAGAGATAAAATAAATGCTAGAAAAAATCAGAGAAGGCTCGCAAGGCTTAGCGGCCAAAATTATTCTAGGGCTGGTGATTTTATCTTTTGCTTTAGCAGGGATCGGTGGCTATTTAGGCCAATCAACCGAACAATCCGTGGCTGAGGTAAATGGAGTTAAGATCACTCAGCGCGAATTTGCCCGTGCCTATGAAAACGAGCGCGCCCGCTTAGAGCAGCAGTTTGGCGAATACTTCGCACAACTTGCTAACGATCCAAGCTATATGGCGCAAGTGCGTCAATCCGTCACTGACCGCTTAGTACAGCAAGAACTACAAACACAGTTAGCGGCAGAAATGGGGCTTCGCGTTAGCGATGAACAAGTTAAACAAACGATTCTAGAACTCCCAGCTTTCCAGTTTGGTGGTCAGTTCAGTAATGACCGTTATCTGCAAGTGATCCGCCAAATGGGTTATCAAGCAGATGGCTTCCGTGAGTACCTGCGTGAAGAAATGACGCGTTCACAACTTGTTTCGGCACTTGCTGGCACAGATTTCACGCTAAGTAATGAGTTAAGCCAAGCCGTGGGTCTGCAACAGCAACAGCGTGCTATTGATTATGTAGTGCTCGATAACAACGCTTACAAAGCCCAAGTAGAAGTGAGCGACGAAGAGGTTCAAGAATACTACGACCTAAATCAAGCGCAGTTCCTTTCGCCAGAGCAGGTGAAAGTGTCTTATGTTGAGCTAAGTGCCGATGATTTAGAATTGGCTGAGCCTATCACAGATGAGCAAATCAACGACTACTATCAGCAAAACAAAGCCTACTATTCAGAGCCTGAAAAGCGCCGTGTTGCTCATATCTTGGTTGAATATGGCGATGATCAGGACAGTGCTGAACAAAAAGCCAATGACCTACTCACACAGCTTAACAACGGCGCTGATTTCGCCGAGCTGGCTAGTAATGAGTCAGACGATATCGTCAGCGCGGAAATGGGCGGTGACCTAGATTGGATTGAGCGTGATATGCTGGATCCTGATTTTGAAAAAGCAGCGTTTGCTTTGCAAAACGTGGGCGAACTTTCACAAGTTGTTGAGTCTGAGTTCGGTTATCACATTATTAAGCTCACCGACCTGCAGCCTGGTGAAACCAAGCCTCTTGCTGAGGTGAAAGAAGACATCCGCACTGAGCTGGCGAAAGTTGAAAAAGCTGACCTATTCTATGAGCAGCAAACAGAGTTGGCAGAGCTTTCATTTGAGGTGGCTGATACATTAGAAGACGCTGCTGCTGCGGTAGGAGCGCAAGTACAAACCACACCTTGGTTAGCCCGTGGACAGCTAAGTGCCCCGTTGAATGAGGCTAACGTGCAAGCAGCCATCTTCTCGCCAGAGCTACTGGAAGATAGAGTTAACTCAGAAGTTTTGGATTTAGGTAATGAGCACGTGATTGTGGTTCGTATCGCTGATCATAAACCTGCGGCAACTAAGCCTTTGGCTGAGGTGAGCGAACAAATTAAACAAACGCTGATAGCTGAAAAGGCGACCGCCAAAGCGAAAGAGCAGGGTGAAGAGCTGTTTGCACAATTACAAAGCGGCACCAGCCTCAACGCCATTGCTCAGCAAGCAGGTGTTGAAATGCAAAGCGAGGACGCCCTTAATCGTCGCAGCTTCAGTGTGGCACCTGCTCTGGTAGAGCAGGTATTTAAGCTGGCACACCCACAGGATGAGCCTGTCGTGGATATGGTTGAGCTTAACAATGGCAATATAGCCCTGGTTGCGTTGAAGTCAGTAAACACTCCGAGTGAAACTGAAGTTAATGCCCAAGTGAAGCAAAACCTCACCATGCAAATGGCAAACAAAAACTATCAAAGCTTTATTGAAGCGCTTGAGGCTCAGGCTGAAGTGGTTCGCATGCGCCAGCAGGGGCAATCAGAATAAAGTAACATGAATACAAAAGGCGCCTATTCGGCGCCTTTTTTGTCTCTGCGCAGCGCCTAATAATAATACTGACGTCGGAAAATGAATTACACTTAGCAATGTAGTAAAGTGAAACTAGCCCCAATAAGGAGTGTGAGGAAGTATGAAAGGTGTATTTCGATTTTTAATTGCTATGGTGCTTATTGTTGCAGCGATAGCATCATACAGCGCTGGGAATAGCACCGGGCTTTTCGCTTTTGTGGTGCTTGGCTTTGTGTTTGAAGTGGCTTTTTGGCTGCGCCTTTTCCCGCTGAGTAAAAAGCGCAAATCACACGCCTGATAGCCATTAACAAGTCAGTAAACGCTGGCAGGTTTTGGATTGGGGGTTACCGAAAATTTCACCGGTTTTCCCATACTCCACCACTTCCCCGTGATCCAGCACTAACACCTGATCACTCATGTGTTTTACCAAGCTCAAATGATGGGTGATCAATACGTAACTTAACCCTGTCTCCCGTTGTAACTCTAACAGTAAGTTTACCGTCTGTGCGCGTACTGAGGGGTCAAGGGAGGAAAGCGCCTCATCCAATACTAAAACTTTAGGGTCCAGGATCAGTGCGCGTGCCAGTGCAACGCGCTGCAATTGCCCGCCAGAGAACATATGCGGGTAGTATAAACGGTGCTCAACAAGCAGCCCCACCTTCGCTAATGTTTGCTTTATTTTTTCTAGCCTTTGTTCGCTGCTAAGCTCGGTATTTAAGCGTAAACAGTCATCTAAAATCTCGCCGATAGTGAGCGCAGGATTAAGTGATGTGGTTGGGTCTTGGAAAATCAACCGAATGTGGCGACAGTCGCCATGGCGACTAGTCCCGTCATGCACTAAATCACTTTCTAAAATGATTTGGCCGCTACTGGCCTCATCGGCGCCGGCCAACACCTTTGCGAGTGTACTTTTTCCTGCACCCGTCTCGCCAATAACCGCCAACGTTTCGCCGCGACCAATACAAAATGAGATATCTTTGAGTAAACTGACCTTTTTATGGCTCAGTAAGCCCGCCCTCACAGCCAGTTGCTTGCCCAAACCTTGTACTTTCAATAAGGGTTGCATCAGCTTTGCTCCTGTTTATGTAAAGGGAAGTGACAGGCATAACTATGACCTTGCTCTTTGTCTAACTTAGGAGTAACGACACAGGCTTTCTGTGCGTTCGGACAGCGTGGCCCAAGCCGACACCCTATAGGTAGATGCTGCAAGGTGGGAATGGTGCCTTTGAGGGCGAACAGCGGCTCTTTATGGCCAAGTGCAACATCATAGTCGGGCAAGCTCTGTAACAGCGCTTTTGTGTAAGGGTGGCGCGGTTGAGCAAACACTTTTTTGGTTGGTCCGGCCTCCACCATTTGCCCGCAATACAGCACGTGCATACCATGCGTCCAGTCAGTCAATTCTTCGAGTTCATGAGAGATCATCAGAATCGACATATTTTTAAGCTGATTTAAACTTTTCAGTAGTCGAAATACTTGCGCTCGTGTGGTGCTCTCCAATGCTGTGGTCGGTTCGTCGGCAATTAGTAGCTTAGGGGAGCGGGCGATGGCCATCGCGATCATCACCTTTTGGCACACGCCTTCTGACAACTCATGTGGATAACTGGTCAAGACCTTGGAGTGCTCTTTGATGCCCACCTTGTGCAACAGTGCCCTGACACGCTGGCGTTTAGCTCTGCGTCGTTGCCATAAATTACCGGTATAGTTGCGCGCCGGAATACTTTCTTCAATTTGGTCACTGATCTTCGCAGTGGGATCGAGGCAACGACTCGGCTCCTGATAAATCATCGCTAAGTCTTGGCTTACCAACTTACGTCGTTTTTCATCAGAGAGCCGCATCAAGTCCACGCCGCGCCAGTGCATGCGGTCGGCCGTGACCCGCCAGCGTTTATTTAATGCACCCACTAAGGCCTTGGCAATGAGGCTTTTGCCAGACCCCGACTCGCCAATTAAGGCGTGTACTTCGCCTTCTTTTAGGCTGAAGTTTACTTTATCTACCACACGAATCACCGAATCTGAGGTCGTCAATTCTATGGTCAGATTTCGAATATCGAGCAATTGCATCAGTCCGCCCGCCGCTCTTTGAGTACATTACGCAAACCGTCACCAACAAGATTGGTGGACAGTACCGCTAAAAACAAAAGGATCCCCGGTAAGGCAACGGTCCATGGTGCGAGGTAAATTAGGCCTAGGTTTTCCGCCAAAATAGCTCCCCACTCAGCTGTCGGAGGTTGCGCGCCAAGCTTCAAAAAGCCTAAGGCAGCAATGTCCAAAATGGCTAATGACAGCGCCATAGTAAAAATAACCACAATACGTTCGTAAATATTGGGGAAGATGCCCCGCACTAAGATTTGCCAGCGGCTGGCTCCATCAAGGCGAAATGCGCTGATGTAATCTTTATTAAGCTCTTCGACCACCAAGTTACGCACTGAGTGGATAAACTGTGGCAACAGCGCAAAGATAATCGCCCACACGGTGTTCATCAAACCCGGTCCGAGTATGGCAATGATGATAATCGCCAGTAGTAACGAAGGGATAGATAAGGTGATATCTAACAGGTGATTTAGGAAGCTCGCACGCAGGCCATGGCTCATACCGGCGAAGGTGCCGACCAATACGCCCACCAAGGTGGTCATCAGTGCTGCAATAATTGATAAGCCGAAGGTGTAGGTCGCACCATTCATAAGGCGTGAAAGCACATCACGGCCCAAATCGTCGGTACCTAAAATAAAGCGTACATCGCCATCCTCATGCCATGAGGGAGGAATTAATAGCGCATCCGCATGTTGCTCGTTGATGCCATAAGGCGCCAGTAACGGCGCGGTGGTAGCAAGTACCGCCAGCGCAATAAAGAGCCATAAACCAACCAAAGACACATGGTTAGATTTAAACTTGCGCCATAACCGCGACAGCGGCGACACGTTAGACTGTTCGGTAAATAATTTAAACTTTGCCATGCGCTTGATTCCGTGAAATCGGGTCGAGCAGGGTGTAGAGCAACTCGGTGATAATGGTGGCGAAAATAATGAATACCGAGATTGCTAATAAGCCACCTTGAATTGCTGGGAAGTCACGTTGGTAAATGCTGTCTATTAACCAGCGACCAATGCCAGGCCATGAAAAAATAACTTCAGTGATCATGGCTAACGTGATCAACGCACTAAATTGCAGGCCGATTTGTTTTATCACCGGCAACAACGCATTGCGAAGCGCATGGTGAAAAATAAGTTGGCGGCGGCTCAACCCCTTCGCCCGGGCCGTTTTAATATAGTTTTGGTCAAGCACGTTGAGCATTGAGTCGCGAGTAAAGCGGATTAAAACCGTGGTTGGGTAGGTCGCCAGCACCAGTGTTGGCAATGCCAGATGATGCAGCGCATCGGCAAAGGCGAGGCCGCCATAGGGAAAGCCCGCAACCATAATATCTAGCAAAATAAAATTACTGTATGCGGGGATTTCGTAAAGCAAACTGATACGCCCAGACATAGGGAACAGCCCCAGTTGTAAGCAAAATACCATAATAAGCAGCAGTGCTAACCAAAAAATAGGCACAGAGTAACCGACTAATGTAAAACCACTAATGAGCTTATCACCCCAACGCCCGTGTGATAGGGCGGCGATGACTCCCGCCGGAACTCCCGCCAACACGGACACAAACAGCGCATAAATAGCGAGCTCAAAGGTCGCAGGAGCTAAATCTAACACATGGCCAAAAACACCATCGCCAGAAGCAAAAGATAATCCCCAGTCGCCCTGCATAATGCGTCCTAAAAACGCAAAATACTGCGTTACATAGCCATCATCCATATGGTATTGCTGCTGTAATTGCGCTGTTTGCGAAAAGCCTGCAGTTTCAATACCACTAAAGTTCGTTAACGGGTCACCGGGGAACAGGTAGCCCAACGAGAAGGTAAACACACTCAGCGTAAAAAGCATAAAAACCAGCAATGAAACCCGGCGTAAGGCGAACTCTAACATCATGGCTTTTTACTCGCGTGGGCTAAGGATATGCCGCCAAAGGGGCTGAGGCTGATCCCTTTTACTTGGCTGTCACGAGCTTGCGAGCGCTTCCCATGAGCCAGCGGAAATAGGGGCAGCTGTTTCGCTATCATCTGTTGCGCCTGGTGGTAAAACTGTTGTCGCTGCGCTTGCTCTGTGGTGTCTAACGCCTGCGTCAGGAGCATATCAAATTCGGGATTACACCAATTGGCCGGGTTCTTACCGCTGTAAGTGGCGGCGCAGCTCAGTAGTGGGCTAAAGAAATTGTCTGGGTCGGGTGTGTCAGCGGCCCATCCCAACAACACACTATCATGGCGATGCTCGCCTACGCGCTGTAAAAAGGTATTCCATTCATACTCGACAATACGCACGTTAACACCAATTGCACGCAGGTCACTTTGCATCAGCTCTGCCATTTTGCGCGCATTGGGGTTATAAATACGGCTTACCGGCATGGCCCAAATGGTCATATCAAAGCCATTTTCATAACCAGCGGCACTGAGCATCTCTCGAGCCTTTTCTGGGTCGTATTGGGGCAAATTAGATTGCTGCTGATAAGCCCAACTAATGGGCGGTAACATTGAAGCCGCTTTCACGCCTTGGCCGTAATAGACCGCCTGCATAATTTTGTCGACATTAATGGCATGGGCTAATGCCCGGCGTACTTGTGGATTATTAAAAGGCACACGTTCAGTATTAAAGGCCCAATAGCCGACGTTAAGGTTATCTTGTTGTTCCAATTCAATATCGTCGCGTTGGCGCAGAACGCTTGATTGGGTCGCACTTGGGTGTGGGGTAACATCGCATTCTTTGGTTAAAAGCTTGGCAATGCGTGTTGTGCCATTAGGAGTAATATCAAATACCAACTGATCGAGGTTTACTTGGTGCTCCCAGTACTCGGGGTGTGAATAGTAGCGGATCAGTCGGTCGCGTTGGTATTCACGATAAACAAACGGGCCGGTGCCCACAGGTAGCTGGTCAAACAAATCCATCTGTTCGTTGGCCATCAGGGTCATTGCATACTCTTGCGAGGTGATCACCGCGAAGTCTGTAGCCAGATTCGCTAAAAAGCTGCTTTCGGGGTTAAACAACTCAAACGTAACTTGGTATGGTGAGTCTTTGCGAATGTTGCGAATAAGCTGATCAAGACCAACACTTTGAAAATATGGGTAGCTGGCTTCACCAACGAAGTGATAGGGGTTGTACACGTCGAATAAGCGACTAAAGGTAAATACCACATCATCGGCGTTAAAATTACGGCTGGGAGTAAAATAGCGGGTGGTATGGAATTTTACATCTTCGCGCAGGTTAAACGTCACTTCCGTGCCATCATCGCTAATTTCCCAACTGGTCGCCAATTCGGGGATAAATTCACCGGTGATGGGATCAATACGTAGTAATCGGTTGTACAACTGTTTAGCGATCAGATCGATAGTTGAACCGGTGGTCGTTACTTGCGGATTAAAAGAGACAGGGTTGGCCTCAGCACAATAAACCATGCCTTCCATAGGTGCATACTGCGTGTCTTCGTCTTGGCACCCCATTAAGAGCACCATGGCAATGCCTAACAACCGTGTGTACACAGGCTAAGCCTCTTGTTTTTGCTGCGAATCAAGTAAGTTGTATTTTTTCAAATATCCTCTTAGCTGATGATACGTTAAACCAAGCAATTGTGCAGTTTTCTTTTGATTAAATTGGCTAAATTCCAGCGCTTGGCGCAACAGTTCTGTTTCGTAGTCGCTGGAGAGTTGTTTTAAATCGCACGGGAAGTCCATTCGTTGGTTGTTTTTCGCCGGCTCTGCGGGTGCCACTTGAGGCTGCTCTGAGTCACTGAGTAGTGGCTGATCATTGACGGCCATCGCAGGTTTGCGAGTGCTCAATGCCTTAGGCCGATAGGGGCTGGCAAAGGGGTCTAAATTAATCGTATGCACAGCGAGGCTTTCATTGCCATGACGATACAAGCTGCGCTCTATCACATTTTTCAGCTCACGGACATTCCCCGGCCAGTCATAGTCCAGCAGAGCTGCCTTGGCTCGGGTAGTGAAACCACTGAATAACTCCCACCCTAGGTTACGTGCCATGTTAATGGCGAAATGCTCGGCTAGCAGCAAAATATCTTCTTGGCGCTCACGCAGCGGAGGGAGCGTAATTACGTCAAAGGCGAGGCGGTCCAGCAAGTCGTGTCGAAACTCGCCGGCATCGGCAAGGCTGGGTAAGTCTTCATTGGTGGCGCAAATCAGTCGTGTATCAACTTTTATTGGCGCCCGACCCCCAACGCGCTCAAACTCGCCATATTCAATTACCCGAAGCAGTTTTTCTTGGACCGCTGCGGGGGTATTTGCGAGTTCGTCTAAAAATAACGTGCCGCCGTTGGCGCGCTCAAAACGTCCTTCATGACGTTTACTGGCGCCAGTAAAAGCGCCACTTTCGTGACCGAATAGCTCACTTTCAAGCAAGTTCTCATTGAGTGCAGCGCAGTTAAGACTGACATAGGTTTGATCCCAACGCCCAGATAGATAGTGTAACCGTGCAGCGATAAGCTCTTTACCGGTACCGCGCTCACCAATGACTAGCACCGGCTTATCAAGGGGGGCCAATTGGGAGACCTGATCGAGCACCTCTAAAAAGCTATCGGATTGGCCCAGTAAATCGTCTTTTTTGCGGAACTGACTCATTTACACTAACTCTTAGTTATTTTTGCTAAAGCTTAGTGTATTTCATTATTTAAAGATAAGAAAGTGATTTGGCGAATATAAAGTAACTTAATGAATAAATTAAGTTTTTTGTGTAGTTTTAAAGTTGGCAAGCAACTTGATAATACGTAGAGTAGTCAACAAAGACTTCAACATCCGAGGTAAAGATTATGGGAATTTTTTCACGTTTTGCAGATATCGTAAACTCGAATATCAATGCTATTTTAGATAAAGCAGAAGACCCAGAAAAGATGGTGCGTTTAATCATCCAAGAGATGGAAGACACACTTGTGGAGGTGCGCTCGACATCGGCGAAAACACTCGCAGAGAAAAAAGAGCTCAGCCGCCGTTTAGAAACATTGAACAAGCAAACCGAGCAGTGGCAAGAGAAGGCTGAGCTAGCCTTATCTAAAGACCGCGACGATTTAGCACGCGCTGCACTACTAGAAAAGAGCAAGTGTACCGAAGCGAAAGAGTCACTTGAGCGTGAGCTTGAACATGTAGACGAGCACATCAACAAGTTGCAACAAGAGATCAGCACCTTACAAGAGAAGCTCAGCGACGCTAAAGCGCGCCAAAAAGCCATTGTTCTTCGTCAGCGTTCAGTGCAATCACGTCTAGATGTGAAAAAGACACTTGATGGTGACAAGGTGCAAGATGCGCTGGATAAGTTCGAGCGTTACGAGACAAAAATTGATGGCCTTGAGGCTCAGGTAGAATCCTATGAGTTAGGTCAGAAATCGCTGTCTGATGAAATCGAGCAGCTAGAAAAGGACGAGAAAATTGACGATGAACTCTCAGCCTTGAAAGCAAAAATGGGCAAAACCGATAAAGCAGAATAATAATGTATAAGGTGAAGGGTCGTACGCGGCCCTAGCCACACGATGGCGCACCATAACAACAAGGCAGGAGAGGATTATGTTTGATTTTGATATGTTATTACCACCGATTGTCATATTTTTGATTTTTGTGGCGCCGTTATGGTTGATATTACATTACCGCAGTAAAAAACAGGTAAGCCAAGGATTAAGTGAACACGAGCACCGTCAACTGGTTGAGCTGGCTAATAAAGCAGAGAAAATGGCAGAGCGCATCAATACCTTAGAGACCTTGCTCGACCAGGAATCCCCGCAGTGGAGGAGTAAGGTATGAGTGGCAAACGCGAATTATATCGCAACCCCGAACGCGGCAAGCTAGGCGGCGTATGTGCAGGGGTCAGCGACTACTTTAATTTTGAGTTGTGGTTAGTACGCATTATTTTCATCTCCGCCGTGTTGTTGGCCGGGGGACCCTTATTTATCGTCGCCTACATTGCTGCTTGGCTGATATTAGAGAAAAAGCCAGCCGCAGAGCAAACAGCGCCCAGTAGTAAGAGCGCCCATGTCGGTGAGGTGAAAGCCAAAGTGTGGCAAAAGGGTGAGCCTCCACGTAAGGCTCTTAAAGAATTGAAGGAGTATTTAGGTGAGTTAGACAACCGTATTCAGCATATGGAGACTCATGTAACTTCGCCGACCTTCACGGTAGACAGAGAAATTAATAAGCTATAAAGCCCTCAGGCGCATTGCAACCAGCTAGTCATTATTAGCTGGTTGCCTGCGTTTGTATGCAAGGGTATTTAAACAAGGAGTTAATTTGTCGTACTCACGCCTTGATAAGCTCAAAGACAGAGCCAAAAAGACTTTAAAGCGTACCTTAGATAGCCATATCACCCTGGCGGTTACAGGATTGTCAGGCAGTGGAAAAACAGCCTTTATCACAGCTTTAGTGCACCAGCTATCAGAGCAAGCGAGCGAACAAAACATGCCTTTTTTTCGTGTTGTTCGTGAGGGGCGCCACATAGCCACGCAACCGGTGCCACAAAAAGCGCTGAATATCCCGACTTTTGCGTATCGTCAAGCGATGGCGGCGTTGAATCAGCAACCGCCGGCCTGGCCAGAGTCAACGCAACGAATTAATACTTTGCGCCTCGCCATGCGCTACCGTCCCAAGCAGGGGTTACGGGCACAATTTGGTGATAGCGCCACACTAACCATTGATCTTATTGATTACCCAGGTGAGTGGCTAATGGATTTACCCATGTTGAACATGGATTATCCCACTTGGTGTGAACGTCAGTTAACGATGCTCAACAAGGCCGCGAGAGCAGAGCATGCACAGGACTTTATGACTGCACTGCATGAGTTTGACGCCAATGCAGAGGTCGATGAAGTACGCTTAAAAGAGCTCAGTGAGTTATACAAACAAGCCTTAGTGAATATTAAGGCTCATGCCCACGCCGCTAACTTGCAACCGGGGCGGATGTTGATCCCCGGGGAGTTAGAGGGGGCGCCGCTTTTATCTTTTTTCCCTTGCCATGCGCCACAGCAGGGTGAGCAGCATACTCAATATCATCAGCTTGAGGCACGCTTTGAAGCCTATAAAGCACAAGTCGTTAAGCCTTTTTATAAAGACTATTTTTGCCATTTTGACCGTCAAGTGGTGCTTGTGGACTTATTGCGAGCGCTAAAGCTGGGTCCGGACATATTCGATGAGCAAGCCGAGGCAATCACCGAGTTGCTGTCTTTTTTTGATTACGGTAAGAGCAATGTGCTGCGCCGACTGTTCAGTCCCAACATTGATAAGCTGCTGTTTATCGCCAATAAAGCAGACCAAGTTGGAGCTAATTACCATCAAGACTTGGCGCTACTGTTGCACGATATTGTTAAAGAAAAAGCCAATAGCTTGACCTTTTCTGGGGTTGAAGTGGACACCATGGCGATGGCCGCTGTGTGTGCAACACAGGGCAAGCAAGTGGTGGAAAAAGGGCAAAGTTTGCATTGCGTCTATGGTAAACCGCTGCATGAGTCGCAGTGGCTCACCTATTTGCCACCGCAGCCACCGCGACACCGTTTGACTGCACAGCAATGGCCACAGCAGGGGTTTGACTATATCGATTTTGCTCCTTGGCCGCACAGCGACGGACGCTTGCGACATATGCGTATGGATCATGCGCTGGAATTTTTATTGGGGGATAAGCTGACATGAGTGAGCCAGTTAATTTAGCCGGAGCGCGGCGTTTTGAGGGCCAGTCGCAGCAGCAATCTGCATCTCAGTTGGAGCCCGCTAAAGTGGTTGCTCGTAATGACGCGCCGCAAGAGGAGGATGATTTCGACTTGGCCCAGGGAAGCGAGCTGGAATCAACACTGGATAAGGAATTGGGGCGCCAGCGTGGTCAACGCTCGCTATTGAAAAGGTTGTTTGCTTGGCTGTTGTTAACCCTCATTATAGTTGAAACCGTGCTGAGTATTGTTGCGAGCTTTCAAGCCTCTGTATGGCTTGGCGCGTTATATAGCAGTGTTATCGGGCTAGCAGTGTTGTTAATTGGCCGATTGCTATGGCGTGAGCTGGTCAATTTGAAGCGCCTCAAAGTTAATCGCCATCATCAACAACAAGCTCAACGGTTGTTGGCGAGTGAACAAATCGGCCAAGCGCTGCCTTGGCTAGAGAGCGTTAACCGTATTCAAAACCATACGGACTTTGCACAATTTAAAGGGCAAATTGCCGAGCACCTAAGTGACCGCGAAGTGATGGAGTTGTATCGCGACACCTTGCTGGTGCGCCAAGATGAACAGGCTAAGCAGATTATCAATCGCTACGCCGTTGAATCAGCGGTGCTAGTCAGTGTCAGCCCATTAGCAGTGGTGGATATGCTTGCGGTGTTGTGGCGCGGACTGAAACTGGTTGATACCCTTGCTGATAATTATGGCTTGGCACTGGGCTACATGAGTCGTGTTCGGCTTTACCGCAGTTTGGTTAAGCAAATGCTCTTTGTCGGTTCGACCGAGTTGCTTGCCGATCTCGCCGCCACGGCGTTTGGCACTAAGTTATTGAGTGTCTTATCAACTCGTGCTGCCCAAGGCCTCAGCGCCGGGGTGTTGACTGCACGCATTGGCTATAAGGCGATGGAGCTGTGTCGGCCATTACCGAAGCTGGAGGCCAAGCCATCTTTATTGCGAGCGACAGCAAAACGCTTAGCTGCCCGATTGACGCGCTTAGATAAGCGTGAAAGCGAGCCGACGACCGAGAACGTCAACAAAGATTGACGAAAACACCGAGATGATACAGCAAGCTAGCCATCCAAGCGGCTAGCTTGCTTGTTTTATAGCCAGAACTGCCACTATGTTAGAAAGAAAAACGGTGGCATTATGAAAAATATTCAACCTTCAGACAAAACGCAATGTATCCATCCCCAGGGCGAGCGTCGCGATCCCCATCGCGCTTTAGCGGCCCCCTTATACCAAACCTCAACCTTTGTGTTTGACGACGCAGCGCAAGGTGCAGCCCGCTTTGCCGGCGAAGAGGCCGGGTATATTTATTCGCGTCTCGGCAACCCCACAGTGCGTGAGCTAGAGCAGAAGCTGGCAGCGCTTGAGCAGACCGAAGATGCGGCGGCCTGCGCCACTGGTATGGGGGCGGTTTCAGCAGCGGTCATGAGCTTTCTTAGCGCAGGCGATCACCTGATAGCATCAACAACAGTCTATGGCTGCACTTATGCACTGTTTAGCCACTTACTTACTCGCTTTGGCGTCGAAGTCACTTTTGTTGATTGCAACGATATACAGGCTGTTAAGCAAGCGTTGCGCCCGAATACTAAAATGTTATTTGTAGAGACACCTGCTAATCCAAACATTGATGTTTACGACTTACAGCAGTTGTGCGATGTAGCAAAAAGTCACCAGTTGATCAGCGTTGTTGATAACACCTTTTTGACGCCTATTTTGCAAAAACCCGCGCACTTTGGTGCAGATTTGATCGTGCACAGTGCGACGAAGTACCTCAATGGTCATGGTGATGTCGTCGCGGGTCTGGTGTGTGGCAGTAATGAGCATATTCAGTGTATTAAGTCGACGGTACTCAAAGATATTGGTGCCACCATGAGTCCATTTGATGCTTGGTTAATATTACGAGGCATGAAAACCTTAGCGGTGCGCATGCAGGCCCATTGTCAAAGTGCTCATCAGGTGGCGGAATTTCTACATCAGCATCAAAGCGTTGAACGCGTTTATTTTCCGGGGCTCAAAAACGATCCAGGACATCGGCTTATGGGCTCGCAAATGCAAGATGCCGGCGGCGTGATTGCTTTTGAACTTAAAGCGTCTTTAGCACAAACAGAGCAGTTTATTAATAGCTTGCAGTTGTGCACATTGGCGGTCAGTTTAGGTGATACGGAAACCCTTATTCAGCACCCGGCTTCAATGACTCACTCTACTTATGAACCGGAACAGCGTCGTGCCGCAGGAATTAGCGATGGCTTGGTCCGCATTTCAATAGGTTTAGAAGATGTTAATGAGATTATTGCAGATCTAAGCCAAGGGTTAGCAAAGCTTTAATAACTTTAGTAATAAATACTTTACACCCTTTTGCTTTGTAGCTCACTAAAAGCAGGGGTGTAATTTTTAAGGTGTATGAGTGTATCTTTAAGTTTACGTTTTAGGCGGTTTGCGCAGAACGTATAACAGCACCAAGTATTACAAACAGATGTACTTTTCCTTAGTATCTGGTTAACACACACAGAGTCATTTGCGTCGTGCGTTTGCAGTGCAAACAAAAGCAAATGGGACAAGGTAAGGTAGTTATGGCTAAATCAAGTAAATACGTTTCTCGAACGCCGGATGAGAATGGCGTTATTCATTGGAGCGATGAAGAAAACCAAACCTGGGCCGAGTTGGTCGAGCGCCAGTTGGCGTGCATTGAAGGGCGCGCTTGCGATGAGTATATCGAAGGCCTGAAAAAAATTAACTTGCCCACCGACCGTATTCCGCAGCTTAGTGAGCTGAATGAAGTACTCGAGCGCGAAACGGGTTGGCAGGTAGCGCCTGTCCCTGCGTTGATTGATTTTGATGAGTTTTTTCGTTTATTAGCGAACAAACAATTTCCTGTCGCCACGTTTATCCGCACTCGTGAGGAATTCGACTACTTACAAGAGCCGGATATTTTCCACGAGATCTTTGGCCATTGCGCTATGCTCACTAACCCGGACTTCGCTGAATTTACCCACAAGTACGGTCAGCTAGGCTATGCAGCAGACAAAAAAGACCGTGTCTACTTAGCGCGTTTATACTGGTTTACCGTTGAGTTTGGTTTGATGCAAACTAAAGACGGTCTTCGTATTTATGGCGGTGGTATTTTATCAAGTCCAGGCGAGACCAATTACGTGTACACCGATGAGCCCGAAATCAACCCAATAAATGTGTTGGATGTGCTGCGTACCCCTTATCGCATTGATATCATGCAGCCCGTGTACTACACCATTAACTCTATCCATGATTTATTTGAAATCTCGCAAATGGATTTAATGTCGATGGTAGCCAAGGCCAAAGAGCTTGGTTTGTTTGAACCTAAGTTTCCCCCTAAAGAGAAAAAAGCAAGTTAAGGAATTAGCAATGTCTGAATTAAGCGCACAAAAATGTGAAGCGTGTCGTGCCGATGCGCCCAAAGTATCAGATGAAGAGTTGGCCGAGTTAATTAAAGATATCCCAGATTGGGTGCCTGAAGTTCGTGACGGGATCATGCAATTAGAGCGCGTTTTTAAGTTTAAAAACTTTAAACAAGCGTTAGCCTTTACCAATGCGGTAGGTGATATGGCAGAAGAAGAAGGGCATCACCCAGGTCTTTTAACCGAGTGGGGTAAAGTAACAGTGACTTGGTGGTCTCACTCAATTAAAGGCTTGCATAAGAACGACTTTATCTGCGCGGCTAAAACCGACAAAGTGTTCGCATCGCTTTAAGCAATTGAGCTTTGCTTAAAAGGTCACCACACAAGGTGGCCTTTTTTATTGGCGGCTTCATTGTTGAGCACAACTTGCTATAATGCAGCGCTTGTCAGAACAAAAAATGAAATAACTATGAGTGCTGCTGATCTTCAATACATCAAGCAATCTATTGCCACAGTGCCGGATTACCCTAAGCCAGGCATCCAATTTCGCGATGTGACCACCTTGCTGGCCGATCCAAAGGCCTTAAAACTGACCATTGATAGCATGGTGAGCAAGTATAAAGACCAAGGCTTTACCAAAATCATTGGCACAGAGTCTCGCGGCTTTATCTTTGGTGCCCCTTTGGCTTATGTACTGGGCATTCCTTTTATTCCTGTGCGTAAGCCGGGCAAGCTGCCGCGTGAGGTCATTGCACAAAGCTACCAGTTAGAATATGGTGAAGATATTCTTGAATTGCACAAAGATGCCATCGAACCCGGCGACAAAGTACTGCTCGTTGACGACTTACTCGCTACGGGCGGCACCATAGAAGCGACCGCCAAGCTGGTGGCCAAATTAGGCGGCCACGCCAGCGACGCAGCATTTGTGGTTTCTCTACCCGCTCTAGGTGGTGAACAGCGAGTGCGTGAGCAAGGTATCGATGTGTTCAAATTAGTTGAATTTGAAGGCGATTAAACATGAGCTATCAGGTTCTTGCCCGTAAGTGGCGACCGCAAACCTTTCATCAACTCGTGGGTCAAGACCATGTCAAACAAGCATTGGTTAATGCCTTAAACGAGCAGCGTTTGCACCACGCTTACTTGTTCACCGGCACTCGCGGTGTGGGCAAGACCACTATAGCCCGTATTTTTGCCAAAAGCCTGAACTGTGAGCAGGGTATCTCGGCACAGCCATGTGGTCAGTGTAGTACTTGTCTAGATATTGAAGCCGGTAAATACATTGACCTTATTGAGATCGATGCGGCATCGCGGACCAAGGTTGAAGACACCCGAGAGATTCTAGATAACGTGCAATATGCCCCGACTCGCGGGCAGTTCAAGGTTTACCTCATTGATGAAGTGCACATGCTTTCCAAGCACAGCTTTAATGCGCTGTTAAAAACATTGGAAGAGCCACCTGAGCACGTTAAGTTTCTGCTAGCGACTACCGATCCGCAAAAATTGCCTGTAACCATTTTATCTCGTTGTTTACAGTTCAATTTAAGTGCGCTGTCGGTGCAACAGATCAGTACTCAGTTAGCGCATGTGCTCAGCCAAGAGCAACTCGATTTTGAACAGCCAGCCTTAGCGGTGTTGGCTAAGGCTGCCGATGGCAGTATGCGAGATGCACTGAGTTTAACCGATCAGGCTATTGCGCAAACCAATGGGCAGTTGCACGAGGGGCCGATTAAAGACATGCTCGGGCTGATGGATGTGCGCTATGCCCAGCAATTGCTCAGTGCGGTATTGCTCGGCGATGGCGATGAGCTGATCCAGCAAATTCGCAATTTAGCACAACACAACCCGAATTATATTGCCGTACTTGATGACCTTTTGAATCTTACACACAGTGTGCAATTGACTCAGCTGGTGCCCAGTGCAGCGCTACTAAACGACCGTGACAGTGATTATATTACTGAGGTAGCAAACACTGCTGATACGCAACATATCCACTTGATTTATCAATTGTTGTTAGCGGGTAAGCGGGATCTACAGTGGGCCAGCTCTGCGCAAGTGGGCTTTGAGATGTTAATGCTACGCCTGCTCGCTTTTGAACCACAGTATGGCACTTCGACCACATCGACGGCTCAACAGACGCCGCCTCGTGGTGATAATGAAGAAAAAACGGCAAACCTGCGGGCAATGCTAGCACGTAACAAGGCTGGGTTAGAAAATACTGCTCAGCCTCAGCCTCAGGAGCCACGTGTGGCGGCGCAGCAAAGTGCTTCTGCCTCTGAACCGCAAGGCGCAGAACCCGCCATGGGCACTGAACCTGCGCCAGCGCAATCCGTTGCAAATAGTGGCGATAGTCAGGGGGCAAACGCAGCAAATGCCCAATATGAAGCTGACTCTCAAGATGATCAGCATCATGAAGCGATGGCCGCGCAGCAGTTTGAACAAGTGATGCAGCAGGCGCATGAACAAGGTTATCAACTCCACGCAGAGAATGCACAAACAGCAATGACCATTGAGCAGGGCGCAGAAGTAGCCGCCAATGCAAGTGCTGAGCAAGGCTCCGTCCCCGCTTCACCAGCGCAGCAGTTAGACCAATTGCAAGATGAGGCGCAGTCTGCCATTGCGCGTATCTTAAAAAACCGCAAATTGGGAACAGCGAGCAGGCCCGTGCAAGAGGATGATAGTGCAAAAAAGGCCGAGGCCCGAACTAAACGGGCCACCGCCGTAAGCACTGCGAGCCAAGAAACGGCTAATGCCGTTCCACCCGAAAAAACCAAAGCGCAGCGGCAACAATCGCCAGCGCAGCGGTTAATGGATAAACACCAGCCTGATCCGCAAAAATTGGCCCCTGAGCTGGTGGAGCAACTAGAAGCGCCGGCTACACCGCGCAAAGAGTCGCAGCAAGAGCAAGCGGCTATCGCCGCACCTGAAGGCTTTGAAAGCAGTGTAAGTGATATCAAATTTGCGCACCAACAGGATGACTGGGCACATATTATTGAATCTATGGGTCTCGGTGGGCGTATTAGGCAGTTTGCCTTGCATAGTCGCTATCAAAAACAAGGCACAGAGCTGACGTTGCATGTAGAACAAAGCCAGCGTCATCTAGATAGCAGCGCGTTACGTGAGCGCCTACAACAAGGGTTAGCTGAGCACTTTAAAGAACCATTGAACGTGCAGATTGAATTTGTCGATGAATTGCAACAAACGCCGTTTTTAATTCAGCAAAGTATTGATGGCCAGCGCTATCAACAGGCGGTTGCTGCAGTGAAAGCAGATGAACACGTGCAGCAGCTGATGACGCAATTTTCAGCAATCTTGGACGAAAACTCGGTTCAAGCATTGTAATTTAAGGCTGTTGGCCTTATCTTTGCCAGCAGAGCGATTTTTAACGAGAGAGAGCACTATGTTTAAAGGCGGAATGGGCAATATGATGAAGCAGGCGCAGCAAATGCAAGAGCGCATGCAAAAGGCCCAAGAAGAAATTGCCAATTTAGAAGTGACCGGTGAAGCCGGTGCGGGCTTAGTTAAAGTGACCATGTTAGGTAGCCACAATGTACGCCGCGTGGAAATCGATGAAAGCCTAATGGAAGATGACAAAGACATGATTGAAGACTTGCTTGCAGCCGCGTGCAATGACGCTGTACGTCGCGTAGCAGACGAAAGTCAAAAACGTATGTCTGAAGTAACCGGTGGGATGAACTTACCCCCAGGCATGAAAATGCCGTTCTAAATCTGCATCAAGATTTATGTGTTTAGCCCCGCTTTATAGCGGGGTTTTTTATTTCTTAAAGATAGCAAACACAGAGGCTCTTGAGGACGGCTACACTCAACTACAAAGGAAGAGGGAGCCGCTGTCATGAATGATATATTGGTGGTCGAAGATCAGGAGTTTGATTTTCGTATTATTAAAGCCATATTGGAAGAAAAGCACCACTCACTGACTCACGCTACATCTGCTGAGCACGCGTTGGTTGAAATTCATCGCCATTTACCGGCACTTATTCTGATGGACATAGAAATGCCCGGTATGAATAGGTTGGAGCTCTGCCGGCAGCTTAAGCAGGATGAGTACAGCGCCCAAGTGCCTATCATTTTTATTAGCTCATACTCTGATCGCCAACATATTGATGATGCCTTTGCCGCCGGTGGCGTCGACTACATTGTTAAGCCTTTTAATAAAACGGAAGTACAACAACGGGTCAGTACCTACCTTATGCTGATAGAGGCAACGCATCGACAACAACAGATAAGCACGCTCAAAGATATTCTTTTGATGACCTCAGGGCTGGCACATGAACTCAATACGCCGCTCGGAAATTGTCTAACAGCGAGTGGGTCGCTAGAGATGCAGAGTCAAACACTGCATCAAGCACTGAATAAAAAATCCCTAACCGCCAAAGCGTTAGATTCTGGCTTGCAGAAAATCGACCATGCCAACACCTTGCTGATGCGCAATTTGCTGAAAACCAGTGAAATGGTGGGTGAGTTTCAAACTATGTTTAATGACTACAGCACCCCAGACGGTGAAGCGATTAATATTCATGATATGGCATTAATGTTATTCGAGCCCTTCACTTACCAAAGTTACCCCTTCCGGCTTTCGTTTGATGTGCAAGGACAGCTGCATATGGATCACGGCAGCAATACCATACAGCGGGTCCTGTTGGAGTTGATGGCTAATAGCTGCAAACATGCTCAGTTAGAGCCGGGTGACAATTTAGAAGTTGTGCTCAAGCTAGAGCAAAGGGGTCAATATGCGCAACTTATCTATGAAGATAACGCAGCGGAATTATCAGCCGAGCAAGCGGCGCAAATATTGTCACCCTTTTACACCACAGCACGAGCTAATGGAGCATTAGGGCTTGGGGGAACCCGTATTGCCCAAGGCATTACCCTGCTGCTTAATGGCTCTATTGAAGTACAGGCGCTGCGCCCGCGTGGTGTGCGTTTTAGTATACAAGTGCCGCTACAGAACCAATCTGGTTCACCTAATCGCTTGCAAGCAGGAGCGCGCTACTAAAAGCCCTTGAGCCTAAGTGCTGAAGCGCTTTATACTGGGGTTTTAGCGCTAAGGTCAATGTCTGCCTTGTGCTCTTGCCAACGCTTGTGGCTAGGCCACCGGTGTATTCATGACCTCTGTGGTACTTGGGATCCGTTATGCAATTATCTCCAAAATTAACGCAACTTGTTGACGCTTTACGCTGCCTACCAGGCATTGGCCCGAAATCAGCGCAGCGCATCGCTTTTCATTTATTAGAGCGAGACCGAGAAGGGGGGGCGCAATTAGGGCAAGCCTTAAACCAAGCGATGCAAGACATTGGTCACTGCCAAAGCTGTCGCACCTTTACTGAGCAAGACATCTGCGAGTTATGTAGTAATGTAAAGCGCCAAGATTCGGGCTTGTTATGTATTGTGGAATCACCCAGTGACGTCTTGGCGGTTGAACAAACAGGGCACTATCAAGGCTTATACTTCGTATTAATGGGTCATCTTTCGCCACTCGATGGTATTGGCCCGAATGAAATTGGCCTAGACGTGTTAGAGCAAAAGCTTGCCCAGGGCAGCATCAATGAAGTGATATTAGCGACCAACCCGACAGTTGAAGGCGAAACCACGGCTCATTATATTGCCCAGTTGTGTAAACAGTACAATGTCGGTGCGTCGCGCATCGCCCATGGCGTGCCCGTTGGAGGCGAGCTTGACTTAGTCGATGGTATGACATTATCCCATGCCTTCAACGGTCGTAAACAAGTGCAATATGAAAGCTGACTTTTAGAGAAGTCTGTTTACTTACAAAAAAGCGCCGTTAGGCGTTTTTTTTATGCGTACACTCTTGAATCCGAGTTGCAATACCCCATATACAGAGCATATCTGCTTCCCAGACATGCTGGGATTGTTTGCTAACGGAGAGAGAAATGACAGCAACATCAGAAAAAGAAACGCTCGGCTTTCAAACCGAAGTAAAGCAACTGCTTAACTTAATGATCCACTCTTTGTATTCCAACAAAGAGATTTTCCTACGTGAGTTGGTTTCTAATGCGTCAGATGCGGCAGACAAGCTGCGTTTCTTGGCGTTAGAAAATGACAGTTTGTATGAAGGCGATGCCGACTTAAAAGTGCGTATTAGCGCCGATAAAGATAAAAAAACGGTCACCATCAGCGATAACGGCATAGGCATGAACCGCGATGAAGTGGTGAGTGCATTGGGCACGATTGCCAAATCGGGTACTGCTGAGTTTTTCCAAAACCTTACCGGAGATAAAGCTAAAGACTCGCAACTTATTGGTCAATTCGGTGTGGGTTTTTACTCGGCCTTTATTGTTGCCGACGAAGTGACTGTGCGCACGCGTAAGGCCGGCGAAAGCCAGGCTGTTGAATGGCAGTCAAAAGGCGAGGGTGAGTACACACTAGCGAATATTGACAAGCCGAGTCGAGGCACTGAGATTATTTTACATCTGCGCGATGATGAAACAGAGTTCCTTGATGACTTCCGCCTACGCGGTATCGTGACTAAATACTCAGACCATATTTCGATTCCAGTGGAAATGTATCGCGAGCCAGTGCCGGAATCTGAAGGCCCTGACGGTGAGAAAATTGAAGCCAAGCCCGGTGAGTGGGAAGCTATTAACAAAGCCGAAGCCTTATGGACACGTGATAAATCTGAAATCAGTGATGAAGAATATCAAGAATTCTACAAGCATGTAGGCCACGATTGGGAAGAACCACTGACATGGGCGCACAATAAAGTAGAAGGTAAAACTGAATACACTAGCCTGCTTTACATTCCTAAGCGTGCACCGTTTGATTTGTATAATCGCGACCGCCAAAACGGCTTAAAACTGTATGTGCAACGCGTCTTTATCATGGATGACGCAGAGCAGTTTATGCCTGGCTACTTACGCTTTGTAAAAGGTTTGCTTGATTCCAATGATTTACCATTGAACGTGTCTCGTGAAATTTTACAAGACAACAAAGTGACCCAGGCGATCCGCAAAGGCTGTACCTCGCGGGTATTAAAAATGCTTGACCGCATGGGCAAAAACAAGCCTGAGCAGTACCAGACTTTCTGGAATGAGTTTGGTGGGGTGATCAAAGAAGGCCCAGCTGAAGATATGGCTAACAAAGAAGCCATTGCCAAGCTGCTGCGCTTTGCTTCAACGCACAGCGATGAAGCAACTCAGAATGTATCACTAGAGCAATACATTGAGCGCATGGATGAAGGCCAAGACAAGATTTACTACGTTGTGGCTGATAGCTTTGAAGCGGCGAAAAACTCACCGCATTTGGAGATTTTCCGTAAAAAAGGCATCGAAGTCTTACTGCTGAGCGATCGTGTTGACGAGTGGATGATGAGCCACCTTACTGAGTTCCAGGAAAAGCAGTTCCAGTCGATTACTCGTGGCGATCTTGACTTAGGTGACTTGGACGACGAAGAAAGTAAAAAAGCGCAAGAAGAGTCGGAGAAGGAAGTAGCAGGACTTTTAGAGCGCATCAAAGAGGTGCTTAGCGATAAAGTTAAAGAAGTACGCTTTACACACCGCTTAACTGACTCGCCAGCCTGTGTTGTTGCCGATGAGAACGACATGAGCTCGCAAATGATCAAGTTGATGGAATCAGTTGGGCAGCAAGCGCCGGAAACCAAGCCGGTGTTCGAGCTTAACCCTGAGCACCAACTTGTGAAACATTTAAATGATGAGCAAGACGAAGATAAGTTCAAGCAGTGGTCAGAAGTATTGCTTGACCAAGCACTATTGGCTGAGCGCGGCAGCTTGAAAGACCCAGCTGGCTTTGTTAGTCGACTGAATAAACTCATGCTTGATTTAAATAAGTAAACAGTTCCCAACCGAAAGGCCCGAGCAATAGCTCGGGTTTTTTTATTGATAAATTCATAAAAAACGGAAGGTTAGGGGTTTTCAAGCGAGTTAAAAGAACATAGAATAACGTCGTGTTTTGGGGCTATAGCTCAGCTGGGAGAGCGCTTGCATGGCATGCAAGAGGTCGGCGGTTCGATCCCGCCTAGCTCCACCAATCACTTCTTTTCCTTACCAGTACATTGATTCCCTTTATTTTAAGTTACGAATATCTGACCTTACAGTTTAGATGAGCAGGTTTAGGCTTCATCTGACTGGCAGCTATGAGCGAAAAATAGACGTTCTCTAGCTAGCCTTGGCAGTGCCATCCTAATGCCAGCAAGAATGTTGCTCCAGCCAATACGTTTCTTTCAAAGCTTGCCATCTACAAAGACTTCATAACAATCAGTTTGGTTTGCTTTAAACAACTCCAACTTATGCGTTATAGCTTCACCACTACAGAAATCTGTAATTTCAATCACCCTACGTAGCGCGGGAATACGCTGAACTGCAGTATAACTCTGTTCGCATTGTGCCGAGGCGACATTTACTTTATTGTATGATTTAAGGTGATTTTCTAAGTCTTATTAGTGTACCTATATATACTCAGCCTCCGACCTTACAAGGAAGTGTATCGTGCAAGCTCTCGCTAATAAGTTGTTATAAAGCACAAGGAACGTATGAGTTTATCCATCGGTTGTTCTCCAAATGAACAAGTAGAGATCACTGTAGAAAAGTATCAACACTCTCCCAGTGGCGAGTCTTTTGATGATAACTGGCTTCTTTGCTCTGTTAGTGTTTCATTCGGAAGCTTTAGTGGTAAATTTTCTGCCAGTTTCCAAACCTATGATTTCGTTAAATTCTCTAAAGAAATACAAAAACTCTATTCTTGCTTAAAAGGTACAGCTACATTTGACAGCCTTGAGGGGCAACTTGAAATCAAATTAGTTGGGAATGGAAGAGGTGGAATAGAATTAGAGGGAAATTGCATGGACAGTGTTGGTGTTGGAAATGAGCTTAAATTCTCTAGTGGGTTTGATCAAACCTATCTCCAATCTATCATCGAAGACCTAGATGAAATTTTAAAGGGTTTTCCCGTACGTGCTTTATAACAAGCTAATTAATAAGGACAAAAAACAGTTGGCTGTTTTCGTTCCTCAACATTTTAGCCAACAATTTTTTGCCCATTATTAGGGCGTTAGTTTTAGGACTTACCCAAAAAAAGTAGACACCTTCTATAGTTAGAAAAGAGGTGTCTCATGACTAAAAAGAAAAGAACCCAGGCCTATACCGAAGAGTTTCGTCGCGAAGCGGTTCGAAGGGCGGAGCAACCCGGAAATACCAACAAATCCGTCGCCGAAGAGCTGGGGATCAGCGCCCAGCAAATTTATAACTGGCGTAGGCAATTCAACCGTCTTTCCGACAAGCAATTTAATACCGTTCAAGGCGTTGATTACTCGAAACATGAAAGTGAGGAACTGCGCCGTCTCAAGCGCGAGCTACACGACCTGAAAGAGGAAAATGAATTCTTAAAAAAGGCAGCCGCGTACTTTGCGAAAAGCCAGGAGTAAAGTACGCGCTGATTGCGCAGTATGTAGGCCAGTTCCGGATCACCTTGATGTGCAGAGCATTGAAAGTCTCACGCTCTGGCTTTTATCGTTACTTGAACCGAAAGCCGAGCAATAAAGCACAGAAACATGCTGAGTTGGCCCATCATGTGAAAGAGGCTTATGAGGTCTTTAAGGCACGCTACGGCGCGCCCAGACTAACCTATGAACTCAATGCCAGCGGTGTTCGATGTAGCCTCAATACGGTCGCTAAAATCATGCAAGAGCTGGCTCTCAAGGCAAGAAATGGCAAAGCGTTCCGTTACAGTCGCAGCAGCTATTCAAACTCGAATGTAGAAGGGAATGTGCTTGCCCAGCAGTTCATCACAGAGCGTGCCAACAGGAAATGGGTATCAGATATCACTTATATCCGTGTTCGCGGCCAGTGGCTTTACCTGGCCGCTGTGATGGACCTGTTCTCAAGGGCGATTGTCGGTTGGGCATTAGACACGTCGATGACGGTCAAGCTGATTTCAGATGCTTTCAACATGGCACTGGCCCGCAGGGAGGTTAAACCAGGTTTGATGCTTCACTCAGATAGAGGCGTGCAGTACCGTGCGGTGGCCTATCAGGATTTAGTGCGTTCATCAGGTGCGATAATCAGCATGAGCCGAAAGAGCAATTGCTGGGATAATGCGGTGATGGAATCCTTCTTCAGTCGTCTCAAAGTTGAGCTGGTTTATGCCGAGAAATTCCACTCGATACAACACGTTAAATCCTGTATGTTTGAATACATTGAAATATTTTATAACCGCAAACGACGTCACTCAGCGTTAGGCTATCTCAGCCCGCTGGAGTATGAACAACGGTTTGCGTAATAACCTGTCTACTTTTGATGGGGAAGACCATTTTCTATGAGTATGTTTCGAGTATTATTTTTTAATTTGATTTTTATATCAGTTGCGACAATGGCGAATGATAAGCCAGCGAACTTAACTGACGAGCAATGGAACAAGTATCTTGAGCATAAAGTCGCATGGGAAAGAATGCTCAAAGAACGTTACGAGAATGAATTAAAAAGTAACCCACCAGAACCACCATGGGTTAAATTTCCTGATTTCCACCCAACAGATATGTTTTGGCGAATGGGTAAAGGTGAAAATTACTTAGTTGATTATTTCGGTTTGTATTTTAAGTACGCTCCTAAAGCCGACTTGAAGGCTTATAAGCAAAAATATCCTGAGCATAAAGATTGGCTTGGGACTTATGAAAACTTCGAAAACTAACAAGAGACTATGGCGTCAATAGCTCTTTTTAAGCTTTTGGCGCTTCCCACATTACCCTAAACTGGTTTAAAAGAATAAAAATATGGAGTTATTATCCATACAAACTGTTTAAGAGTAATTCGCAATGCGTGGCATTTTTACTAGGTGTTGGTTTTAGTGTTTAAGTTGTTTGCAGCGAATTTTGTTGGTGTTGCTCACCCCTTAATGCGACGTTAGCCAGCCGAAGCTAGACTGAAAGAGATCTTTATGACCAAAACAGAGCTGAGCGCTAAGCTTGCAACAGGGTGGATTGAAGCGTGGATCAGAATGGATATCGAGTGGTTGAGGGACCACTTGACCCCCGACTTTGTCCACACCAGCCCATTTGGGCGGCTTGCAGGTCGTGAACATTATATTGAAACCGTAGAACCCATGGCCCGGAAGAGCGTGCAACGTCTCAAGATAGAAGAGGTTGTTGCCACTAATGATCAAGCCGCTATCTGGTTTGAAAACCTGACCCCACAAGGAGCTATTCCTTCTTGCGACTGGGTTCGCGTTGAGGATGGCAAGATCAAGGAAATCCAGTCTTTCTACGATAGTATGAAAGTGCGCCAAGTTCTCTCACCTAATGAACAGAGCAATCTTGGCGGTACTTAGTAGCAGCCATTGGCTGGCTAATAACTCATTTAAGCCGATTATGCTTTGCATAGCAGCTTCACTTAGGCGTTCACCATTCTCTATTGGCACAAATGCGACTGTCAGACTTGATTGAATTCTGTTAATAGAACCTAACTGATGAACCTTTATTCACTTCCTCCTTAGCGTTAGCAAAAGGAATTTATGAGTACGTATAAGTACCATAAATAGGTATATTTGTTATTCAAATGTAAACCTATGTAAATATCGTAACCCGTTGTATAGCATGGGCTTATTTGTAAATTTCAATATTTAGTGCTTAATTATCGAACATTTGTTAATTGAAAATTTATATTTGTATGATTATTCTGCGTTCCAAAATAACTAATAACGGAACGTATCATGCGGTGGATATTTTTAGCGCTTATCAGCGTGAGTGCAGGTGCACTTCTTTGGATTTATCTTGGGCAGCAAGGTCCAAGCACTCATCATAACGCAACAATCGAAACACCCGAGCAGCAACCTCCTGTTGCACAAATATCAATACACAAACAAGCGGTCACTGAACCGAAAAGCAGTCCCCAACCTTTGTTAAAGACACCAGCGAAGCACGATAAGCATCAGCCTACTGACTTTGGTGTTGCCTCGGTCAATAAGGTATCGAAAACCGCGCAAGCAAAGCTGCAAGAGGCGGGCGTGATCCCAACAGACTTACGCAATGAAGCCTATGTGGAATTTGACCTGAGCGCGTTGCGTGCTCTTGAAGCCGGTGACACTTTTGAACTGATGATACCGCAAACTCAAGAGAGCTTTGTTGCTGAAGTAAATAACGTCAGTGTCGCTGAAAATGGCGATAGGAGTGTGTTTGGTGCGGTAACAGGGGCAGGGGGGCGTTTTCATACCACGGTATTAACTGTTGGAAAAGACGCCGTCTATGGTCAGCTGACGGCACCCAGTGGCAATTATGTTTTTGAATCGAAAAACGAGCATGGATGGATAGCGGCAAAACGCGATCTTTATCGCCAGCACCAAGAGCAAGAGGTGCATGCAAGTAGTCACCAAGCTGACGCCAACCCGGAAAATTTCAATCCTCAATTTACAACCACCCCCACTAACTAAAAATAAGGGAACAATAATGAAAAAACTCGTAAAATCAGCGCTTATTGCAAGTGCTATGGGTGCGTCAATGGCGCAAGCAGCGACGATTGATATTGGTATTTTATATACTGATGAAGCAGCAGCGGCTACAGGTAATATTAATACAAAGATCAATCAGTTGATTGCTTTTGCGAATCAGGTTTACAGTCAAAACGGTATTGATCTACAGCTTCGTGTTGCTGGCCAGCAAAACCTAGGTAATTACAGTATCAGCCCCTCAAGCAGTTGGTTGAACTCAGTGACCAATGCTTCGAGTGTTCAAAACCTGCGTAATAGCTGGGGAGCCGATATGATGGCCGTGCTAGGTAAAGGTGCGGGCTCGAATGGTTATATTACCTGCGGTATTGCTTGGGTAGGCCAAGGCAGCAGTGCTTCTGGTAACTTATATGCGTCTACCTCAAACAACATGTATAGCATTACCGCAGTGGACTGTGGAGCAACCACCTTTGTTCATGAACTAGGACATAATCAAGGCTTGGCCCATTCACGCAAACAAGGCGATACCAGTGGCGGTGTGTATGTCGATGGTATGGGCCACGGCGTTGATAATCAATTTGCCAGCATTATGGCCTACCCACATGTATTTGGCAGTGCCACGCAATATGATTACTTTGCCAATCCAAACTGGAGTGTAAACGGTCTGCCTTACGGCATAACTGGACAAGCGTATGCCTGGAAAACCGTTGAAGCAACGAAAAACAGTATCGCCAACTTTAAATAGTATTCCCCCTGAATGAGGAGCACCACTGTGGTGCTCTTTTTTATCACTGCCGTTAATCGCATCAGGTTGCCAATCGTTATCCAAGCGCCCATAGTATTTGGCGAATAATAACAAAAGCCTTAGGCCATAAACGGAGAGCCTCATGAAGTCTATACTTTATACATTCGCAGCACTGAGTGCTTTAGCAGCGCAACCTGCTATGGCTGACGATGAACCCTTTGCCATTGCTATCCATGGTGGTGCTGGCACCATCGAAAAAGCCCGCTTCACTGCGGAGCAAGAAAAAGCCTATCGCGATAAACTCAAGCAGGCGGTTGAAGCCGGCTACCAAGTATTAGCGCAAGGAGGTGAAAGCCTAGATGCCGTCAATGCGGCGATCAACGTACTGGAAGATTCTCCTTATTTTAATGCCGGCAAGGGGGCCGTTTACACCTATGAAGGCACTCATGAGCTCGATGCCTCGATCATGGATGGACGTACGCGCCAAGCTGGTGCAGTAGCTGGAGTAAAGCACATTAAAAACCCTATTAACTTGGCGCGCTTAGTAATGACGGACTCTGTTCATGTGCTACTCAGCGGTGCAGGGGCTGAAGCATTTGCTCAGCAGCAGGGGGTGGAGAAGGTTGATAACAGTTACTTTGATACAGAGCATCGTTATGAAGCCTTGCTCAAGGCAAAACAAAAATTAGATAAAGCCAAGCCAGCTAGTCAAGACTACCAAGCTCGTCATCAAGCGTTACCAACATCCTATAAAATGGGTACCGTTGGCGCCGTAGCTTTGGATAAACACGGTAATATGGCAGCGGGTACATCAACAGGAGGCATGACGGCGAAGCGCTTTGGTCGTATTGGTGATTCACCGATCATTGGCGCGGGTACATTCGCCGACAATGAGTCTTGTGCAGTTTCAGCAACCGGCCACGGTGAGTTTTTCATCCGTTATCAAGTAGCGAGCGACATTTGCGCACGTGTGCAATATCAGCAAAAAAGCATAGCGCAGGCGGGTAAAGAAGTTATTTTTGGACCTATGTTTGACGCTGGTGGCACCGGGGGAGTCATCATTATTGATGGCAAAGGGAACATCAGCATGCCGTTTAATACCAAAGGTATGTATCGCGCTAGCAAGTCATCAACCAGTGACACCTATGTAGCGATTTTTAAAGACGAATAAATCCTTCAAAGATATAAGCAATTTTGTAAACGCCAACTATAGTTAGCTATGTTGGCGTTTACTTATTTGGGGGTGCCTATGCAATCAATCAAAGTCGCTGATTATTACAACCATAGACCAGTAAAATTCAAAGCCACTATGCCGATTGAAACGGCTGTAGAGAGGCTATTACAAAGCGGCCAAACAGGAGGACCTGTTGTTGACGACCTCGGAACCATCATCGGTTTCGTGTCGGAGCAGGATTGCTTACAACATATGTTGACATCCACTTACCAAAATGAAGCACATACAGTTGTTGGTGATGTCATGACCAAAGAGCCACTGTGTGTGACGCCAGAGGAGAGTGTGATGACACTCGCCGAAAATATGAAAGTTGATAAGCCGAAAATGTATCCGGTATGTGATGAACAAGGTAAGTTACTCGGGATTATCACCCGCGCGCACATCCTACTGGCATTGGATAAGCATCTGCATTGCAATTATACGTCCGGACATCGATTTGTTTAGTGTTGCTGTAGGCTCTGATTAATAGCCAAAAAGGCCTAGCCATCGGCATTCAGGGCTTAATACCCGGTACACTTGGCGCTCATAGTTTGCTAAGCTTAGCGACCATTTTTAAGTCATTAATTAGGGGCCTGAGTGTCAGCAAGCAAGCCGTTGTATGGTAAACTCTCCGAGTGTTTGAAAAAGGATCAGTTTGTATTAAAAAGGCGCCTGCAAGGCGCTGATAAGATTTCCGACTCCGAGAAGCAACAAAGCGTACTGGCCAAAATTGAGCAGGCGATAGAGCACAGCATCAGCCAGCGCGCACAACGCCTTGAACAACTGCCAAAGCCGCAATTCCCAGCGGCCCTGCCGGTTAGCGATAAACGTGAAGACATAAAAGCGGCAATAGCGAAGCACCAAGTGGTGATTGTCGCCGGTGAGACCGGTTCGGGTAAGACGACTCAGCTGCCGAAGATTTGCCTAGAGTTAGGCCGTGGTGTCGAGGGCTTGATTGGCCACACTCAACCACGTCGATTAGCTGCCCGCAGTGTGGCAGCGCGTATTGCCGAAGAACTCCATAGCGAAATCGGCGAAACCGTCGGCTTTAAAATACGCTTTAGCGACCAGGTCAGTGAACGCAGCTACATTAAGCTGATGACCGACGGTATCTTACTCGCAGAGATACAAAACGACCGCTACCTGAATCAATACGACACTATTATTATCGATGAGGCGCACGAGCGCAGTTTAAACATCGACTTTATCCTCGGCTATTTAAAGAACCTGCTACCCAAGCGCCCGGATCTTAAAGTAATTATCACCTCAGCGACCATCGACCCAGAGCGTTTCTCTCGCCACTTCAATGACGCCCCAATCATTGAAGTCTCCGGGCGAACATATCCCGTTGAAGTACGTTATCGGCCCTTAACCGAGATACAAGGCGGTGACGACAACCAAGATGAGAATGATCAACTGCAGGGTATTTTTGATGCTGTAGATGAGCTCTACAGCGAAGGCCCTGGGGATATTTTGATTTTCATGAATGGTGAGCGCGAAATTCGGGATACCGCCGATGCCTTGAGCAAGCGCAACTTAAAGCATACCGAAGTGCTGCCTTTGTATGCGCGATTATCCAATGCCGAACAAAATCGCATATTCCACCCCGGTAATAAACGCCGTATTGTGCTCGCCACGAATGTGGCTGAAACCTCACTTACGGTGCCTGGGATCCGCTATGTCATAGACCCGGGTACGGCACGTATTAGCCGCTATAGTTACCGCACTAAAGTCCAGCGCCTACCTATTGAGGCGGTGTCGCAAGCCAGTGCCAATCAACGTAAAGGTCGGTGTGGCCGGGTTGAAGCAGGGGTGTGTATACGTTTATACAGCGAAGAAGACTTTCTTGGTCGTCCAGAATTTACTGACCCAGAGATTCTACGTACTAACTTGGCGTCGGTCATTTTGCAAATGCTGGGTTTGGGGCTTGGTGATATTAGCCAATTCCCTTTTGTACAGCCGCCGGATAGCCGCAACATCAACGATGGTGTGCGCCTGCTTGAAGAGCTCGAAGCAGTGCAAGCGAGCAAACATAAAGGGCAGACCAAGCTCACTAAGTTGGGACGCGACCTAGCGCGCTTGCCGCTGGACCCTCGGTTAGCGAAGATGGTGCTCAGCAGTGTCTCCACGGGGGCGATGCGTGAAGTGATAGTGATTGCGGCAGCGTTAGCCATTCAAGACCCCAGAGAGCGTCCGCAGGAGAAAAAAGCCAAGGCCGATGAGCTGCATGCGCGCTTCGATGATGAGCATTCTGATTTCATCGCGTTCTTGAATTTGTGGCATTATTTGGAGCAGCAACAGCAAGCGCTCACCAACAATCAATTCCGCAGGTTATGCCAAAAAGAGTTTCTGGCATATATGCGTATTCGTGAGTGGCAAGATATTGTTTATCAAGTCACGACGATTTGTAACGAAATGGGCCTAAAGGACAGTAACAACGAGCCTGAACATGAGGCGATACATCAGGCGCTGTTGAGCGGGTTACTCAGCCATATAGGCCAAAAAGACGAAAAGAATGCGTTTTATCAGGGCGCACGCAACAGTCAGTTTCATATTTTTCCAGGCTCCAACCTGTTTAAAAAGCGCCCCAAGTGGGTGATGTCTGCCGAGCTGGTGGAAACCTCCAAGTTATATGCTCGCATCAATGCCAAAATTGACGTCAGTTGGCTGGCGCTCCTAGCACAGCACTTGGTGAAACGCAGTTACAGTGAACCGCACTGGCAGAAAAAAGCCGGCGCAGTGATCGCCTTTGAACAACAAACTCTGTATGGCCTCACTATCGTGGCGCGTAAGCGCAGTCAGTACGATAAAATAGACCCGGCCCTTAGCCGAGAAATATTTATTCGCACGGCCTTGGTCGAGCAAGAGCTCGGCGCCAGTGAAGCGTTTTTGCAAGTTAACCGTGAGCTTATCGAAGAAGTTCAAGATTTAGAGAACAAGGCACGCCGACGCGATATTTTAGTGGATGAGCAAGCGCTGTTTGATTTCTATGACCAGCACATCCCTGGTGATATATGTAATCGTGTTAGCTTCTTGAAGTGGTACAAAGAACAAAAGCGTCACAACAAACGCTTTTTGTTCATGCGCAAAGAAGACCTGATGCAGCACGGGGCCACTGAGATCACGGCGGATAACTACCCGGATGTGTGGATGCAAGGCAACCTAGTGCTGCCGTTGCAATATAACTTTGAACCCGGGCAAGACGTTGATGGGGTGGCGGTGCAAATTCCCTTGGCGCTGCTCAACCAAGTCAGCGGCGAAGGTTTTGATTGGCATATTCCGGCGCTGCGCCATGAGTTGGTGTGCGCTCTTATCAAATCATTACCGAAAACCCAACGTCGCAACTTTGTGCCGGCACCGAATTACGCGGACGCGGTGCTCAGCTCTGTAGAGCCACTGCAAGGGTCGTTGCGTGAGGCGCTGGCGCTGCGCCTATTTCGCATGACCGGAGCCAAAGTGGACGCTGAGGACTTTGATACTAGCACCTTGGATGAGCACCTGCGCATGGCGTTTGAAGTGCGTGATGATAAGGGTAAGTTAGTGGCCCGTGGTTATGACTTAGAGGCCTTAAAAACACAACTAGCGGATAAAGTGAGTAATACCCTATCGCAGGTCGCGGATAAGGGCATTGAGCGCGAAGGCTTAGTGGAATGGCAATTTGACTCTTTACCTCAGTCCTATGTGAAAAAACAAGGCCAATACGAGGTTAAAGCCTTTGTTGCCTTGGTCGACAAAAAAGACAGCACGGCGATTGAGCTATTCGATTCACCAAGCAAAGCATCTGCAGCGCACCAGATGGGTCTGCGACGCATGGTGCTTTTGAATATTCCTTCGCCAATTAAGTATTTGCAGCAGAATTTACCGAATAAAGCCAAACTAGGTTTGTATTTTAACCCCTTTGGTAAAGTGCAATTGCTGATTGATGATTGTATCGCCGCTGGGGTTGATAAGCTTTTAGAGCAATGCGGGGAAATCCGAGACGCCGAAACGTTTAATAAAGCCAAAGAGTTTATTCGCGGCGAACTGGGCGACACTGTGGTGGCGATCGCTTTGCAAGTGGAGCAGGTGTTGAGTTTGGCCCATGGTATCCATAAACGTATGCGTGGCAAAGTGGACTTAACCATGATCACCGCTCACGGTGATATTAAAAGTCAATTGGAAAGCCTCGTCTTTAAAGGCTTCGTTAGCCATCATGGGGCGCATAAAATGGCCGATTTATGCCGTTATATGAAAGCCATAGATAAACGTTTGGAAAAACTACCGGTGGACCCTAACCGCGACCGCTTGTGTACCCTTGAGCTGGATAAAGTAGCGAAGGCGTACCATAAGTGTTTGGCCAAACACCCTAAAGGTGAGCCCCAGCCGCCGGCCTTGCAAGCGCTGTTTTGGATGCAGCAAGAGCTACGTGTATCGTTATTCGCGCAAACGCTGGGAACCCCTTATCCGGTTTCTGCAAAACGGGTGTTGAACGCAATTAATGACTATCTCGCCGAGAGTTAACTTGCATTCGCGCTAAGCTGAGGTAACTTTATATTATTAGAGTGATTCAGGTGCTCGCCGACAAGGATAGGGAATAAGTTGAATAATCACGGCAAAGCTAAGCTATTAGTAGTCGATGACGAATATTTTAATTTTACACTGTATGCTCAAGCACTTGGTCAACAGTACCAATTGCAGTATGTTGATTCGGGCAAGCAGTGCCTGAACGAGGCCATCAATCAGCACCCGGACGCCATCATGCTCGATGTGTGTATGCCGGGGCTTGATGGCTTCGACACCTGTCGTATGTTAAAAAACACCCCAGAAACGCAAGATATTCCGGTGTTGATGATCTCCGGACTCGAATCCCCCCATGCCAAGCAACAAGGGTACGCCGCTGGCTGCGATGCCTACTTCGTAAAACCCCTATCTTTCAATGAGTTATTGGATAGCTTGCAAACCCTTATTTAATCCGAGTATGCTGCCTATAGCAACACATGTTTCGCCCGTTTAGGTGGGCTTTGTGGTGCGACCCCAACTGCGGCATGCGTAGGTAGGTAGTGATAGGCCTGCGATCGGCTGCTGTAAAGCACAAAAGGAGAACAACAATGCTTTATGATGACGATAAGCGCGGCTTTATGCGTATGATGGTGAATGCTCAAGCAAAGCTTGAGGTATCACACAATGATAAATATTTGCAGTTAACGGCAACCTGCCGCGACTTGAGCGCCACTGGCATGCAGTTACTGGTTGATGAACCCATCGACCCGGGCGCCACAGTAAAAGTGGATATCAACTCACCCGATGGTTCGGTGCCGCCACTTAAAGCGCTGACCCAGGTCGTGCGTTGTACGCAAGACGACCAGGGACAGTACTGCATTGGCGTGGAAATGCTTGATATTAATTAGGGTGAAGAGTTAATACACTTTGCAGATCAGCCCCTTGAGGTAAAAGCCTTCAGGGTAAGCGCCTCCGATAGGGTGATCGGCGGCCTGATTTAAGCGCTCGACAATGAGTAGCTCTCTATTGGCGTCTAGGGCAGCATCGGCGACCACTTTTTGAAATAAGTTTTGCTCCATGAGTCCTGAACACGAAAACGTCAGTAAAGTGCCGCCTGGCTTAAGCAGCTGCATCGCCAACATATTGATATCCTTATAGCCTCGGCATGCGCCGTTGAGCTGCGCCTTTGAGTCGGCAAACTTGGGTGGATCCATGACGATGGTATCAAAGGTGCGTCCTTCGCTGCGGTATTCACGAAGTAGCTTAAATACGTCTTGTTTGACAAACTCAGCGCGTCCTAAGTCTAAGTCATTGTGCTGCACATTGCGTTTGGCAATATCAAGGGCTTGCTGTGATACATCGACATTGATCACCTTAGAGCAGCCACCGCGCAAGGCATATAAACCAAACGTGCCGGTGTAACAAAAGCAATTTAATACTTCCTTGTCTTTGGAGAAGCGCTCTAGGGCGGCGCGGCTGTCTCGTTGGTCGAGATAAAAGCCGGTTTTATGGCCTTGCAGAATATCTACCTCGCAGGTGAGGCCATTTTCTTTTATCAACACCGGGTGCTCTGGCGCCGTGCCAGATAGCACGCCGGTTGTAGGCGCTAATCCTTCTTTTTTACGCACCTCGACATCTGAGCGTTCGTAAACATGACAAGAAGGGAACAGTTCCACTAACGCGGCGACTACCTCACCTTTGTGACGCTCTGCACCGGCACTTAACAACTGACAGACTAAGTAGTTATCAAATTTATCTATTGTTACTCCAGGAAGGCCGTCAGATTCACCGGCACACAGGCGGAAACCGGTTAACTGGCCTTCGTCAATAGTGTGCTGGCGGGCATCAAGGGCCCGAGCTAAACGGCGATAGAAGAACGCCTGGTCGATAGATTCTTGTTCGTCAAAGCTCCATACCCGGGCGCGAATTTGTGACTGTGGGCTATAAGCGGCCGTAGCCAAGTATGTTCCCTGACTGTCGTAAACGGTGACCGTGTCACCTAGGGCGAGGTTGCCTTTGGTTTTCTTAATTGCTTTTGAAAAGATCCACGGGTGTTTACGTTTCAGTGATTTTTCGCGTCCTGCTTGAAGATAAATCGCACCGGCCATTGAGCCTCCTAATAATTCCTAGAGTGAGTATGTTGAAGCTGCTGTGCACTGAGGCAGTTGAATACCCACCGCAAGGCATGTTGACACGCTAGGTCGTTGGTTTGAGAGGCGCTATTCTAGGCATCTTAAGGCGCTTTCTCAAATTAATTTTGCCAATAGCCGATGAGTGATTTATTGTCATCACATAAACTCTTAATAATGAATACTATGCAAGAAATCGAACAACAATGTCGCGATTTTATTCTCAGTTGCGGTAGCGCCGACTCAGCCCATGACATCACGCATATTGAACGCGTTGTGCAGGTCGCGAAAACTTTGTGTGAACAGGAGCATGCCATGATTGAAGTGGTGTTGCCTGCGGCGTGGCTGCACGATTGTGTTGCGGTGGCGAAAAACCATCCGGACAGAGCGAAGGCATCGACCATGGCAGCCGATAAGGCGTTAAGCTTTTTGCACAGTATTCATTATGACAGTCGCTATTTCGATGCTATTCACCATGCTATTGTCGCCCATAGCTTTAGTGCCAATGTCACACCCACCACTTTAGAGGCGCAAATAGTACAAGATGCCGACCGCATGGATGCCCTTGGCGCAGTGGGAGTGAGTCGCTGCATGAAAGTAGGCGGGGCGATTTGTCGTGGCCTATATCACCCCCAGGATCCGTTTTGTAAGAACCGCCAAGCTGATGACAGTAAATACACCCTTGATCACTTTTTTGTGAAGTTATTGCACATAGGTCAGAGCATGAACACGGCCAGTGCTCGATATGAAGCACATAAGCGCACGCAGTACATGCACGATTTCTTACGCCAACTGGGCGAAGAGATAGGTATCGCCTATGAGTAACCCACCGTTATTGCGTGGCGTACACCATTGCCATATACAAGTGCATGATATCGAGGTTGCATTGGCGTTTTATCGTCAAGTAATGGGTTTTGATATCGTCCCCGAGCTGGCTTTTTGGTTTGAACAGCAACACGATGGACCGCTTATGCTGCAAGATCAGGCAAAGTCGATTTGCTTGGCTTTATTTGTTGGTGATAAAAAAAGCAACGGCATCGCGTTTCGTTGCGATGCGTTAGCCTTTGTGCACTGGCAACAGCACCTGCACGATTGCGATATCAAGGTCACGCGAGCCGATCATCAGGTATCTTGGTCATTGTACTTTCGTGATCCCAGCGGCAATATCCATGAAATTACCTGTTATGAATATGAGGCCGTTGCTGAGCTGCTCTAGCTCGGATACTGTGCTTTAACAGCAAGAATATCGTCCAAACAAGCCATGAAAATATCCACCAGTTCGGGGTCAAAGTGCTTGCCTTTCTCTTCTTGAAGTAACTGCACGGCTTTGTCGATTGGCCAAGGTTCTTTGTATGGCCGCTTCGAAGTCAGTGCGTCGAATACATCAGCAATGGCACATATACGGCCCTCTATGGAGATCTCTTCGCCTTGTAAGCCATTTGGGTAGCCGTTGCCATCAAAGCGCTCATGGTGCTCAAGGGCAAGTCGATGGGCAAGTTGGATTAATGCAGAGCTTGAGCCCGCCAAGATATCCGCACCAATGCTGGCATGAGTTTGCATTTGCCGGTATTCGTCTTGATCTAAGCGCCCGGGTTTAAGAAGGATATTATCGGGGATACCGATTTTTCCAATGTCATGCATTGGCGCTGCAAGCAGCAACGACTCGGCATGGGCCTCATTAAAGCCATAAGCGCGCGCGATGATGTGGCAATAACGACTCATACGAATTATGTGTTGTCCGGTTTCATTGTCTTTGTACTCGGCTGCATGGCTCAGCCTTTGGATCAATTCAAGTTGCGCTGCTTTGAGTAAGTCAGCTTGCACTAAAGACAAATGATTTTTAACCCGCGCTTTGACGATTGCTGGGCTAATTGGCTTAGTAATGTAATCAACCGCGCCTTTGGCAAAGCCTTGCGTTTCATCTACTTCGTCCTGCATGGCGGTCACAAAAATAACCGGAATAGCCTGCGTACTTGGCCGTTGCTTTAACTGTTCACATACTTCAAAGCCAGACATATCCGGCATCATAACATCAAGTAAAATGAGCGCGGGTTGCTTGCTATGAGCTAATTCCAAAGCTTGAGGCCCTGATTTTGCAAATATAAGGCGATAGTCGTTTCCTAATACTTGATTTAAAACCTTAAGGTTCGTCGGCTCATCATCTACAGCTAGGAGAGTCGGCTTTTGTGTCTCAATCATGTTGCACACTCTGCAGTTGCTCAAGTAATTGCTCAATAGCGGCTTTTGCCGCCGCAAATTCGAATTCATTAATGAGATTCGCGATATCCATTACTTGTTTATGCCATTGTTGTGGTGTTGCCGCAATAAGTTGTTCACTGTGTTCACTATCATATTCAAAGTTATCGCATAACTGCGCAACCTCCCGCAATAATTGCTTAAAGTCCTCATCGCTATGGTGACTTCTCTCGACTTTGCTAGGCGCGTCAGTATGGTTTTGCAGATATTGATAGAGCTCATCAATACAGCTGAATAGAGCAAACCGATGAGGGTCTTGAACCTGCTTTTGTCGTTCAATCGACTTTAATGTATCGGCTAATTTGGGCAGGGCTAGATTACCGGCTAATCCTTTTAATGTATGCACGTCAACAAGCTGTTCGGCGCTGAGCTGATCATATTTACTCAGTGTTCGCAGCTGCTTATTGCGCTGCCCGTAGAAGTGCTTTAGTTCCTTGAGATAATGCGCTTTTGAACCCCACAGTTCCGCTCCTTGGGTTTCGTTGACCAGCTGTTGGCTGTCGTGGGCGGTGGCGTTAGTTTGTGCGAACACATGTGCAGCCAAATCGATATCGAGAACGCGGGCTATTTCCGTTAGTAAATCGCTCAGCACCACAGGTTTGCTGGCAAAGCCGTCCATTCCAGCGGCTTTAGCCGCTTCACGGTCACTGCCCATGACACTGGCCGTTAAAGCAATAACGGGCGTTGTAGCAACCTTGTTGTGCTGCTCATATTGACGCAATTGTCGGGTTGCTTGGAGACCATCACACTTGGGCATATGAATATCCATCAACACAATGTCATAGCTATTACTTGTGGCCAGTTGCACTGCTTGCTCGCCGTCATCAGCTGCCTCTACTTGATGACCGAGTTTAGTTAGGCGTAGTTGCAGTAGCTCGCGGTTTTGCGGTACATCATCAGCCACCAGTATTCGCAATTTAGGCATTTCGCTAAGTGGGGTCAATGAGCTCTGCTCATTGGCGTGCTCGCCCGCTACCTGTTTTAGGGGCAGGGTAAAGTAAAATGTACTGCCTTGGCCCAAGGTGCTGGTGACGCCTATATCCCCGCCCATAAGTTGTACGAGCTGGCGGCTAATGGTAGTGCCTAGACCGGTGCCGCCAAAACGCCGCGTGGTACTGTCGTCTGCTTGCTCGAAAGGATTGAAAATAGCACTCACCCGCTCGGGGGCGATACCAATGCCAGTATCAACCACCTCAAAATAGACACCTTGATTATCGCCGCGAACATTGATGGTGACACTGCCTTGCTCGGTAAATTTTACTGCGTTGCCGATTAAGTTGACTAATACTTGGCGTAAGCGCTGCGGATCGCCGCGATAGTGCTCACCGAGATTACTATCCATATTTAGGGCAACCGAGAGCTGCTTATGTTCAGCGCTGTGATAAAAGCTGGAGACCACAGAGTCGACGAGAGCCAGCAAGTTAAAGGGCACTGACTCTATACTCACTTTACCTTGCTCAAGCTTGGCCGAGTCTAAAATATCATTGAGTAAATGCAACAAAGAGCGTGCAGATTGCAATACGTTGGTGAGTTGCTGACGCTGTTGTTTATTCAATGGGCTATCTAGCAGCACTTCAGAGAAGCCAATGATGGAGTTCATGGGCGTGCGTATTTCATGACTCATATTGGCTAAAAAGGCTTGCTTTGTCTCCGCCGCAGCTTCGGCTTTCTCTTTCGCTTTTACAAGCGCTTGCTCCATTTGTTGGCGCTCACTGATATCGACCAATACGCCTGCAATGAAAAGCTCTTCTCCTTCGGTATGCTCAAATGTTCCCTTATCAATCACCCATTTACGGCTGCCATCGCGACACTGTATTTGGTATTCAAAAGAGTAGTGTTTTTTTCCTTGTGCAAGTGCGCTGTATATTTGCTCGCGCACATAGTCGCTATGCTGCGCAGAGATAAGCATGTCAAAGTTAACACTGCCGTCGATAAATTGCTGGTCATCATAGCCGGTTAATTGTTTTACGATAGGGCTAATGTAAAGCATGCTCCAATGCTTATCTAAACGGCAGCGAAAAGCCACGCCGGGCATATTAGTTAACAAAGTGCGATAATGACGCTCTTGTTGGGCAAGCTGATTTTGCATCGCCTTTTGTGCGCTCAAGTCAGTAATAAAACCTACAAACATGCGCTTTTGTCCGGGAATAGCGACTTCGCCAACCCCTAAACGAATGGGGATCAGCGCGCCATTTTTATGTTCGGCGTTGACCTCACGTCCAGAACCAATAATGTTTTTAATGCCGGTACTTTGGTAGGCACTTAAGTAATTATCATGTTGATTGGCGATTTCTTGCGGCATCAGCATTTTTACGTTTTCGCCAATCACTTCATCGCGATGATACCCGAGTATACGCTCAGCTCCGGCGTTGAAGCTCAGTACTTGGCCTTTCGCACTAATGGTAATAATGCCATCAACGGCGGTATTGAGGACCGCTTCAAGGCGTGATTGAGTGATAAGTTGTTGCTGAAGGGCCAAGCGATAGCGCATCACACTGTGCAATAAAGCAATGAGACCACTGAGCAAGAGGCTTACAATAGCAATACTCAGAGCGAGATCGGTTACATGGCTATTATCGGTGAGCTCACTGTACACCGGGGATTGGGCCACAAATCGTGCCGCTTGCATCCCGGTATAATGCATGCCAGAGACTGCGCAGCCCATAACAATGGCGCTGAGAATACGATAACCGGTTTGCCCTAGAGTGCTGCGCCCTGTGGGTTGTAAATATAAATGAGCGGCCAGGCCGAGCCATGCGAGAATGACCGCCACTAATACAGAGACAACAAACCAAAGTGGGTCATAGCCTAGCATTGGCCCTAGGCGCATCGCGGCCATACCCGTGTAATGCATAACCCCTATGCCGGCGCCCAACAGCAGGGCACTGAGCGCAAGCTTGGCTCGAGAAGGGTTGTTCGTACTGAGTAAATGGAACCCTAAGGCAGTGGCTAAAAAGACAGGGATGAATGACACCACCGTCACTGTGAAATCATAGTCGACGCTGACGCATAAGCTAAATGCCAGCATTCCGATAAAGTGCATACTCCACACGCCAGCGGCAAAAGCGGCGGCACTTGCTGGCAGTGCCATGCGATAAAATGGAGTGTGGCGTTGTTGTTGAGCAAATTCCCTTAATTGCAGTGCAAAGAAAGATGCAAAAATAGCAACAGTGACCGAAAGTAACACTAAGGCCCAATCATAGCTGCCATTAACCAGCAATTCGGGAGCAGGGTCGGTAATAAAAAACTGAGAAAACATAAAGTACTTCGATACTCCAACAACGGATGCCAAGTGGCAATCACAGCCTAGCACAGTGAAAAACCACGTGTCGCGCACAAAAGTGAAAGCGCCCTGTATCTTACAATGACACTGATTGTTCTATCAGCGCAGCGACGGCTGAGTTTAGTTATTTATGAGTGCGCTGCAAGCTTACCCAAGGGCGTAATTACGGTATCATATTAGTAGCGCTGCAAAGGATGTACTTAATATTAGCACATTGTTTGGCAAACCCTTTTAGTTCAAGTAATTACAACAAAGGTTTAATATGAGTAGGCAATATGATGTGCACTATAGCCGTCGACGAACGCTCGCTTTGGTGGTCAAAAATCAGCAAGTGAGTGTGAAAGCGCCTTATGGGGCATGTCGTGATTTCATTGCAGACTTCGTTGAGAGCAAACAGGCGTGGATAAACAAACAATTACATAAACAATCTGATATTGAAGCGGCTAGGTATAACCCTTGGCTACATGGTCGCATTATGCTTTTCGGTGAATTACGTGCAATAGAGGTAAGCGAGAGCTCACTTGAGCAGACAGATAACCAAACGATAAACATCGTAATCAGTAAGCGAGTGAAGCATCGCCAGCGCTATTTTAATCAACAGCTATTGGCACTGATGCACGATGAATTATCTGATCACTTATCGGCCCGCATAATGCAGTGGCAAAAGGTGATGAATATCGCCGCTAACGGCATTAGCGTTAAAGTGTACAAGCGTCGTTGGGGCAGTTGCGATTCGCGTGGTGAGTTATGTTTTAATACCTTGCTGGCAGGAGCTCCGCATTGGGTTATTGACTATGTCATAGTTCACGAGCTGGCGCACCGGGTACATATGGATCACAGCCATCAATTTTGGGCACTGGTTAATGGCTACTACGAGCATACCGACCAAGCACGGTTATGGCTTAAAGAGAATGCACATCTGTTGGATTTTGTACGATAGGAAAGTGGTGGAGGGAGCTGGATTCGAACCAGCGAAGGCAATGCCGTCAGATTTACAGTCTGATCCCTTTGGCCGCTCGGGAACCCCTCCAATAGAATGATGTGTGTTGTTAAGTGGTGGAGGGAGCTGGATTCGAACCAGCGAAGGCAATGCCGTCAGATTTACAGTCTGATCCCTTTGGCCGCTCGGGAACCCCTCCTAAACAACGGCGGCGATAATAGCAAACTCAGAGTCCAAGTAAAGAAAAAAACTAAAGAAAGCTGAAAAAAGGCCGATAACTGCTTAGAAGTAATTCAGGTTGAATAAAGTTTATGCAAGTTAAGCCCGTCATTCGTAACGAACTACAAATGGACTCGCAATTATGTCGCAGTGTCCATGAGGCCCGTCGTGGAGACTTTGCTTGGCTGTTAGCATCATTATCAGCAGATGCACTCGATTTTGCCCAGTTTCACCTTCCCAAATCGGAACTAGAATCTCACCAAGTGGATGAGCAGCGATTGCGATTGCAGTTGGGCGCTGCGCCTGCAAAACCAACGGCATTACCGGATTACCACATAGATAGAGCTCAGCATGACAGGGCATTATTGGCGCAAAGCTCAATGACAACTCTGCGATTAAAAGAGTGTCTAACCCCGGAGCCTTTGGCAGTGCGAGACGACAAAACCTATGTTCCACTACTTATAATTGATAATTGTGATCCGAGCGTACAGGCAAAACATCATCGCCAATATGAGCCACTGAACGAGCCGCAAATGGATAGTGCAGCCTTTTACGATCAACTTGTGGATATGAATAAGTCCTCGCCTTTAGCACACGCGTAATGGCCTGCGCATAATGGCGCTTGGCCAGTCAGAGCGCGCTAATCAGGGTGCAATAGCAGGGGCGCGCCAAGGGTTCCTTGTACTAATTAAGCGAATACCTAAAGCTGCCACTGGGCGACGGCATCACATCAAGACATACAGCATTTTTTGAATTTATTGCTACTTAAGCATGGGCAGGGATCGTTGCGTTTAAGCTTTACATCAGCGGCTTCAAACAACTGCCCGCTGTCGTATTTCCACTGGTGGTGCTGTTGAATGAACTGTGAGCGTTCATGAATACAGTGAAGGGTATCAGCAATGATGTAAAAAGCCTTAAATTCAACATAGGCCAAAGCATCGCCAGGCTCATAATCCATTATGTGTAAGCGTACAAAATGCGCAGCTTGGGCAAATTCAGCCACTTCCTCTCTGGGGTTTTGTTCTAGGGCTTTCTCTGAGCAGGTAAAACATAAGTAATCAATAGCTTGTTCACAAAATGCACTATAACGAGAGCGCATCAGGCTCTGGGCGTCGGGGGCATCAATAGCTCTACTTACAAACCGGCCGCAGCAATCAGCAAAAGGCTGCGGCAATCCACAATGGCACATCGCATTTTCTAACTACAAGGAATCACGCCACTATATTAGCAGACTTGTAACTGCGAGGGCACAGTTGTTTGTTCGCTGGCGTTATGCTCGGTAGTGAAACAGTAAAGCTGTGCTTTAGCTTGGTGGGTATTGAGTTGTAAGGCTTCGAGTTGTTGCTGTTTTAAAATGTCCGTCCAGGTGATCACCGCCGCAAAACGGCCATTTTGCAGCGCACAATTAAGCATGTATTCCATATCAACAACATGTTTAGCCCGAATTACCAGCAATTTATTCGTGTCGATAGAGCACGCGTCCAATAGGTGGCGGCTGGGCACATTGTCAGGGGCGACTAATAGCGTCCAGCCATTATTTTGATTGTAGCGATGAACGATTTTAAGCATCTCAAATGTTGCAGAGATCTCATCCTCAGTTTTTACGATATTGATCACATTAGGGTTATCTTGCTGATAGCTTTTAACATGACGAACACTTGCTGTATGTAACATAATTGCCTCGCTGTGGATTTTGTGAACCATATACAGTGTTTTATACAGTATTTGTATACAGTAGTTTATACAGTTATTCAGTGCAAGTTTTTTTTGTTTCTTTTTTAAACGTCTTGTTTGTTGCTTTAAACGCTTAGCGATACCGAAGAAGCTAAAGCTGTATTTCGGTGCCAATATTGCTGCGTAAACATGCGGTCATTTGTCCGCATTTATGCTAGTATCCGCCGCTTCTATTTTACGTATCACTGTTTACTCCTATGTTCGAAAGACTGTTCAAAATAAAATCGCATGGAAGCTCCGTTAAGCGCGAGGTTATCGCAGGACTCACGACCTTTATCACCATGGTGTACATCGTGTTTGTCAACCCGGCAATGCTAGCAGAGGCGGGAATGGACCAAGGGGCAGCATTTGTAGCGACCTGTATTGCTGCTGCTATCGGTTGCTTCATTATGGGTTTTTGGGCGAATTATCCGTTGGCATTAGCGCCAGGCATGGGCTTAAATGCATTTTTTACCTACGGCGTAGTATTAGGTATGGGTTACACCTGGCAGGCGGCTTTAGCGGCGGTATTTATGTCGGGGTGTATCTTTTTAGCGTTGAGCCTATTTAAGGTCAGAGAGTGGATAATCAATGCCATTCCACTGGTACTTAAGCGCGCTATTGCCACGGGGATTGGCGCTTTTCTGGCGCTCATCGCACTGAAAAACGCGGGTATTGTTGTTGCCAGTCCAGCCACGCTCGTTCAGATGGGTGATATTACCAGCAGTGGGCCTTTGCTCGCTATCCTGAGCTTTTTCGTAATAGCGGCGTTGTTGTATCGTGATATTAAAAGCGGCGTATTGATCAGTATCATGTTGGTAACAGGCATTGCGTTATCTTTGGGGCTGGTTGAATATCAAGGGGTGATCTCAGCGCCACCGTCCATCGCTCCTACCTTTATGCAATTAGATTTTGCCTCGGCGTTAGAGTTATCCATGCTCAGTGTCATTTTCGCATTCTTGTTTGTGGATTTGTTCGACACCTCAGGCACCTTAGTGGCGGTAACGCAAAAAGCTGGCCTAGCCGATGAGCAAGGGCGTATGCCACGTTTGGGTCGAGCACTGAGTGCCGATAGTACGGCGACAATTGCAGGCTCTATGCTTGGCACCTCTACGACCACTTCCTACATCGAGTCAGTATCCGGTGTGTCAGTGGGTGGGCGTACAGGCTTAACAGCTGTGGTGGTGGGCTGTTGCTTCCTACTGATGATGTTTTTTGCTCCTTTGGCAGCCATGGTTCCAGCTTATGCAACAGCGGGTGCGATTTTGTATGTCTCGGTGCTCATGCTGCAAAACCTTAAGCTGGTTGATTGGGATGATATGACAGATGCGATTCCAGTTGCCGTGGTGCTGTTGATGACGCCGTTAACTTTTTCCATTGCCCACGGCATTGCCCTTGGCTTTATCGCCTATACGGCGGTGAAATTAGTGTGTAATAAGGGGGCGGAGATTAGCTTGAGTGTGTGGATTCTAACAGTACTATTTTTGCTTAAGTTCATGTTTTTATCTTAGTAAGCAAGGTCATATATAACAGCTAAAAAGGCACAGCTATGACGCTGTGCCTTTATTTTTTGTATGAGCCAACGAGCTTCAAAAAACCAGCCTCTATTGTCAATTGTCGCTTCTTGACGTCGCACTTCGTAGTTGTACTTCAGCACACTCAGATCATGGCTAGCCCTGCCTACCGGCGCAGCATTATGGAGAGTTTGGTTTTGGGTGTTGGCACACACAGCTGGAAGGTATGTATGGCTCAATGATTGAAGGTAGTGGGCAGATTTTGCGTAAGGTATTTACCCTGCATGGCCCGGTACAGGCAGCAGATAGGCGATGTTTAAAATCGGCCTATCTGTTATAGCTTGATTTGCGCTGTTACCACTTTTTCTTTGGCGCGAATAACACATCCAAATCATCTTTTTCTTCCTCTTCGCGTTTTTTACGGGCGGAGGCGTTAGAGGCTTTCAATTCAGAGCTGATCTCGTTGAGATAATCCTCAAGCTGATTTTTTTTATTCGTGACATAGTCGTCGCTGTAATTCAGGGCGGTAATTGTGGCATACGCCTTTTCGAAATACTGCCGTGCCGAGCCAACCATATTAGCGTTTCTTGCAGCCACGCCGCGCTTAATTTGGCTTTCAATATTTATCTTTAATTGCAGGCGCTCAAAGGTTTTGTCCTCTTGCATAAACACAGGGGTATCGATTTTGCCCTTGCTGTGTTCAGAGCGCATGATGGTGCGCAGCTTCTTTATTCCCTGTATCAATGAAATAAGCTGTTTGTCATGATCGGGAAGAACAAAGTTCTCGCCCATATTGGCGCTCTCATCAACGCCACTGGTTAAGCGAGTTTTTGCATCATTAAGCCGAGATTTAAGCTCTTTCGAGGAGGGTGACAACTCAACCATGGCGGCAAGCGCATCGTGAATTCGACGATAAAGAATCATCATCACATTATTAGATAACGGGATATTGACACTGTTGACCAGCACTTCTTCCGTCTCTTCTATTATTTTTTTCTGCTTTGCGAGCTCTTGGCGGCGCTGAGCTTCTTGCTTTTCTTTATGCTGTTGCACTGCACTTACCCAAACCGCAATAACGATAAGCGCGACAATTAACATAATAATGATAGAGACTATCATACCCCGATTCTCTTACTCATTGAGTTGCCCAATTACCACCCATCTTAACCGAAAGAACCTAGGTTGGGGTAGTAATACACGTTAAATTCATGAAATAACATTAAATAAAATAAGAGTATAGGAGAACATCGCAGCCTTGAACATAAATCAACAGTACCGAGACATAATTAAATGTGCTAGCCTAGCTAATCGCAATAGCTAAAATGTATAAGAAGATGGGCTCAAGGTGTTGATTTGCCTTCCCATTCACCAGGAAGATTAGGGTCTAGGCCACTGCGTATAACGCCTGGTGCAATCGCAAGTAAAATAATAATAGAAAGTAACAACGACCATGAAACTACAGCAGCTAAAGTATATTGTTGAGGTGCTTAATCATAACCTCAATGTATCCGCCACAGCGGAGAGTCTTTATACTTCGCAGCCCGGTATCTCCAAACAAGTACGTATGTTGGAAGACGAATTAGGGGTGCAAATTTTTGGACGCAGTGGCAAGCACCTGACGCACGTAACTAGTGCCGGTAAAGACATTATCAATATTGCTCGTGAGATTCTCTCCAAAGTCGAGGGAATTAAGGCTGTAGCCAATGAGCATACCTTGCCAGACCAAGGTAAACTTAATATTGCCACCACCCACACTCAAGCGCGTTATGCTTTGCCGGAAGTCATTCAAGGCTTTATGAAAAAGTACCCGGCGGTTTCATTGCATATGCATCAAGGTACGCCGCAGCAAATCTCTGATGCAGCGGCACGTGGAGATGCTGATTTTGCTATTGCAACAGAAGCCTTACACTTGTATTCCGACTTAGTGATGTTGCCTTGCTATCACTGGAATCGCAGTATTGTGGTAGCGAAAACTCACCCGCTGGCGCAAAAAGCCGATAACCTTAGTATTGCTGATGTTGCTGAGTTTCCGCTGATCACTTATGTGTTTGGCTTTACGGGTCGCTCAGAGCTAGACAAAGCGTTCAATGCTCAGGGGTTAGAACCTCATATAGTCTTCACCGCCACTGATGCGGACGTTATAAAAACCTATGTACGTTTAGGTTTGGGTGTCGGGGTGGTCGCCTCGATGGCTGTTGATGAAATCACCGATAAAGATTTAGTGTGCATTGATGCTAGCCACTTATTTGAGGCAAGCACGACCAAAATCGGTTTCCGTAAAGGAACGTTTTTGCGGGGCTATATGTATGACTTCATTGAGCGTTTTGCGCCGCACTTGACCAAAGATCGGGTTGAAAAAGCCTGCTTATTACGTAATCAAGATGACGTCGATGCGATGTTTGAAAGCATTGAGTTGCCAGTGCGCTAAGTGATCAGTGTCACGATATGAAAAAGGCGCCTGTTGGCGCCTTTCTTTTTTTGTGCGATTAACACTCAATGATGTTTACCGCCAGACCGCCTCGAGCGGTTTCTTTGTATTTGGTTTTCATATCATTGCCGGTGTCCCACATGGTTTTAATCACTTTATCCAAGGAGACCTTTTGCTCACCGCTGCCGCGCATGGCTAAGCGTGAGGCATTAATAGCTTTAATCGCACCCATGGCGTTGCGCTCTATGCAAGGCACTTGCACAAGGCCGCCCACAGGGTCGCAGGTGAGACCAAGGTTATGCTCCATGCCGATTTCAGCGGCATTTTCTACATGCACTACGTTACCGCCCATGATTTCCGTTAAGGCGCCCGCAGCCATTGAACAGGCCACGCCCACTTCGCCCTGACAACCCACTTCGGCGCCGGAGATAGAGGCATTCTTTTTATACAAGATACCAATTGCTGCTGCGGTCAGCAGGTAGCGCGTGGCGATATCGCGATCCACCTCTTTGATAAAGGTGTGGTAATACATGAGTACTGCCGGCAGGATACCTGCGGCGCCGTTGGTGGGGGCAGTGACTACTCGACCCCCAGCGGCGTTTTCTTCGTTCACGGCAAGAGCGAATAGGTCAACCCAATCCATTGCTCTCAGTGGGTCGTTATTGTTCTCAACATTTAACTTTAAATATAAGCTGGGTGCGCGACGGCGAACTTTTAGGCCACCGGGAAGAATGCCCTCAGTGCGCATACCGCGTTCAGTACAGGCTTTCATCACCTGCCAAATATGAAATAACTCATCTTTGATATCTGCTTCGTCGCGCAAGGTCTTCTCATTGGCCATCATTAGGCTTGAGACGCTCAGGCCGGATTCCTTACAAAGCTCTAGCAGTTGCTGCGCATTGTCGAATGGGTAGGGGGCAGGATTTTGCTCACGGATATCCAGCGCAGCCTGCTTTTCCTTATCAAAGTCCTCGTCGCTGACGATAAAGCCGCCACCAATAGAGTAATACACTTGCGAGGCAATGCGCTCTTCACCCTTAAAGGCAATAATCTCCATGGCATTAGAGTGCTTGGGCAAAGTCTTGCGGCGATGAAATACAATCGCCCCTTGCTTTGGAAACTTAGCCTGGTGGGTTTTATTGAGATAAATAACCTGCTCTTGCTCGATTTTAGCCAAAATATCGGGCACGGCGTCGGCATCGACCGTCTCTGGGTCGTATCCGGCGAGCCCTAAAATAACAGCTTTACCTGAGCCATGGCCAACACCGGTTTGACCCAAGGAACCAAACAGCTCTACTTTTACCTCGGTAACATCCTCAAGTGTGCCTTGCTCTTGCAGGGTTTGCACAAACAACCGAGATGCGCGCATTGGGCCTACGGTATGGGACGACGACGGCCCAATGCCAATGCTAAACATATCGAATGCACTGATCATAAAATCTATACTCACATTGCCTTTGAACGGGCGCCCATCATAACGTTAAACACCAGGGATGTAATCCTCTGTACACTAATTTTAGCTGATCGGACCAAGGCGCTTCGTAAAGCGCTCAATAATTCGCTCGGTTGCTCCCCACAGCAGACCATAAGGGGTTTTAAAAACGCGAAAGTGGAGGTTTTTTTGTTGCCGCTCGACCTGCAGAGACTGCCAGTTTTGGGTTGCCAATAGTTCAGCCAGAGGCACAAAAAATGCGGCTTCGACCTCATTTTGATCAATTTGCCAACGGGCACCGGCGCGTAGCTGTGCTAGATACGGCGTAATACTCATATCATTGAGGGTGCTCACCTCATCGAGACGGCCGATGATGGTGACATCTTTGCTGTCTATATTTAGCTCCTCGTGTAGCTCTCTAAGGGCGGTGTGGGCAAGCGTCTTATCTTCGCGCTCTTGCTTTCCCCCTGGAAAGCACAGTTGGCTAGGATGATGGCGCAGGTGGGCGCCGCGTTTACACAGCAACACTTGTGCTCCGTGCTCAGACTCTGAGAGCAACATAACCACAGCGCTACGACGCTTTGGGTGGGTTGGAACAAAGCTGGAGGGCGCGGCACTGAGATTAAACCGCGCAATAACCTGAGCGCATGAGAGCGCCGCATGGGGTGATTTTATCACGTCAATACCGGTAAGATTTTATTTACCTTATCGTAAGTCTCTTGGTACTCAGAGGCAACATCTGAGTCGGCAACAATGCCACCACCGGCCCAGCAATGTAGGGTATTGTCTTTGGCCACTAAGGTACGAATGGTGATACTGGTGTCCATATCACCGCAGGCGCTAATGTAGCCAATTGAACCACAATAGGCACTGCGCCGATGTGGTTCGAGCTCTTCAATGATTTCCATCGCCCGGATTTTCGGGGCACCGGTAATAGAACCGCCCGGGAATGCGGCCTTCAATTGGTCGAGCGCCGTTTTGCCCTCAGCCAATTGCGACTGCACGGTACTGACTAAATGATGGACAGCGGGGAAGCTCTCTATGGCAAAAAGTGAGGGCACATGCACCGAGCCCGGTTTCGCAACCTTGCCGAGGTCATTACGCAGTAAATCGACAATCATGACGTTCTCGGCGCGGTCTTTGGGGGAGCTCGTCAACTGCGCTGCCAAGGCTTGATCTTTTTTAGGGTCACTGCTGCGCGGCAGTGTGCCTTTAATCGGTTTGCTTTCGACCTGATTGTGGTGCACTTCGATAAAGCGCTCTGGCGAAATGGATAAAATGCAGCCTTGCGACAAGCGCATAAAAGCAGAAAAGGGGGCGCTGTTGTGGCTGCGTAAACGACGATAGGCTTGCCATTCACAGCCCTGATATGTGGCACTGAAGCGCTGTGCCAGGTTGATCTGATAGCAGTCGCCGCTGCGCAAGTAGTCCTGTATCTTTGCAAATTTATCGGCATATTGCGCTTGGCTCATATTGGAGGCCCAGTCACTGGTTAAGGCAAATTTACCTGCGTTTGCGGCGGCGGGTGGCTGCAGGTAACGCTGTAAACGGGCTTCGACATCCACCGTTGGCTGGGCAATATAATACCATTGGCTGGCCGCTTTATCGTAAATTAAGGCATCAAGATAAAGGCCCAGTTGCATCTGCGCCAAGGCAATGTCGTCCGTCGCTAAGCTGGGTAGGCGCTCTAGGGTGCGTCCTAAATCATAGCCAAAGTAGCCAAGCCAGCCGCCACTAAAAGGCAGATCATGCGCCGGGGATTGTGTGCACAGGCCAGCTAGACGTTGCTGCATATAGGCGAACACGTCCTGATGCAGCTCAACGCCATCTAGGTATACCTTGTTGTGCTCGACGCTGAGCGTCGCTTCAGGCTCAATCACTAAGATATCGAAGCGGCTATTAACGTGCGCTGCACTAGCAGAGTCAAGAAAAACCGCCCCTTGGAGATGGTGTAATTGGGCAAACACCTCACATGGCGAGGATGAGAGCGCTAATTTACGGCAATGTAATTGCGAATTTGTCATTATCTTCAACTCGAAGAACTAGCCCGAAACGGGCAGGGAGGTTATCATAAGTTACACTTTATCAGAAGACGCGGTCTAACCGTGCACACGTCACCGAGTCGTCGCACCGACTTATGTATTAACTGAAGGTGTGACCCAGTAGGAAGGATTAATCATGAGCACTATTCGCCAGCAAGATTTTATCGACAGCATTGCCGATGCGCTGCAGTATATTTCTTTTTATCACCCGCTAGACTTTGTTCAAGCTTTAGAAAAAGCCTATAACAAAGAGCAAAGCAAGGCGGCCAAAGACGCCATTGCGCAGATCCTTATTAATTCTCGTATGTCTGCCGAGGGCAAACGCCCACTGTGCCAAGATACCGGCATTGTTACTTGTTTTGTTAAAGTTGGTATGGATGTGCGGTGGGATCAAACCGACATGACGGTGCAGCAAATGGTGGATGAGGGAACGCGTCGTGCCTACACCAATCCAGATAACCCGTTACGTGCATCGATAGTTGCCGACCCTGCTGGCAGTCGAAAAAATACCAAAGATAACACCCCGTCCGTGGTGCACATTGATATGGTGCCAGGCAATGAAGTGGAAGTGATGATTGCGGCCAAAGGCGGCGGCTCTGAGAACAAAACCAAGATGGTGATGTTGAACCCTTCCGATGATGTTGCCGAGTGGGTAGAAAAAACCTTACCAACAATGGGCGCTGGTTGGTGTCCACCGGGTATGTTAGGTATCGGTATTGGCGGCACTGCGGAAAAAGCAGCAGTATTGGCCAAAGAGTCGTTGATGGACCCTGTGGATATTCATGAGCTGATCGAACGAGGGGCTGAAACGACCGAAGAGAAAATGCGCTTGGAGATTTTTGAGCGTGCTAACAAGCTCGGTATTGGTGCCCAGGGGCTCGGTGGTTTAACCACCGTCGTAGATGTAAAGGTGAAAACCGCGCCCACTCATGCGGCGTCAAAGCCTGTGGTGATGATCCCCAACTGCGCGGCAACTCGTCATGTGCACTTTACTCTTGATGGCTCGGGTCCCGCCGATTTACAGCCGCCGAAATTAGAAGATTGGCCAGAAGTGACCTGGGAAGTGGGCGAAGACACCCGTCGCGTTAATCTTGATACCCTTAACAAGGATGATATCCAAGACTGGAAGATGGGTGAAACCGTGCTGCTTAGCGGTAAAATTCTGACCGGTCGTGATGCGGCCCACAAGCGTTTGCAAGGAATGATTGAAAGCGGTGAAGGCTTGCCTGAGGGTGTTGATTTTACCAATAAATTTATTTACTACGTGGGCCCTGTGGATGCGGTGGGCGATGAAGTAGTCGGCCCCGCAGGACCCACTACCTCGACCCGTATGGATAAATTCACCGACGTGATGCTAGAGAAAACCGGCCTTATTGGCATGATTGGTAAGGCTGAACGCGGTCCAGCTACAGTTGCCTCAATAAAAGACAACAAGGCGGTATACTTAATGGCTGTTGGCGGCGCCGCTTACCTGGTCGCCAAAGCGATTAAAAAGGCCCGCGTGGTGGCATTTGAGGACTTAGGTATGGAAGCTATCTACGAATTTGAAGTAGAAGATATGCCGGTCACTGTGGCCGTGGACAGCGAAGGAGCAAATGCTCACACCCAAGGTCCAGCAATTTGGAAAGCAAAAATTGAAGAATTGGATGGTGCGTTGAAGTAATGCATCGGTTCGGTTAAGAAGGGCGCCTTGGCGCTCTTTTTTATGGAGTGAAACAATGACAACAATAAATTCTATCCTCAGTGTGATGTTGCTTGGCGGCTCAGCGCTGAGCGCCCAGGCTGAAGTACTCAGCGTTGAAAAACTAACTCAGCTCAATAAAGTGCACAGTGTGGCGGTATCCAGTGATGGAAGGCAGCTCGTTTACGGTGTAAAAACGCCCGAGGGCAGCGATTTATATTTGCAGCCCTTATCAGCAGTGAGCAGCAGTTATGCTGGCTCGACCAATTTAGCGAAAGCGACACGGTTAACCTATGACAGCAGCAGTGAAACAGCGGTACGCTTTTCTAGCGATGGCCAAGCAATCTACTTTTTATCAGCCCGCTCGGGCTCCAATCAGCTGTGGCGACTGCCCCTTAGTGGCGGAGAAGCGCGCCCCGTTACTGACTTACCCATGGATATCGAGGGTTACACCTTAAGTTCTGACAACCAATCCGTGGTACTAAGCTTAGATGTTTATCCCGAGTGTGATACCTTGGCGTGCACTATCGAGCGCGATGCCAATCCACCGGCCCATAACGGCCAAGTCTATGACAGTTTAATGGTGCGGCATTGGGATCACTGGAATGACAATAAAGTGCGTCACCTGTTCAGCGCCAAACTTACCGATAAAGTGATCACCGACGCTAAAGACATCACCCCACAGTGGCAAACCGATGTTCCTGCTAAGCCTTTTTCCGGCATGGAAGAAGTGGCAATTAGCCCCGATGGCACCAAGGTGGTTTTCAGCGCTAAAGTTAAAGCCCCGGATAACGCTTGGAGCACAAACTTCGATTTATTTGAAGTGGCTATCGAAGGCGGCTCTATTCGCAACCTCACCGAAGCAAACAAAGCTTGGGATGCAGCGCCGCAGTTCTCCGCTGACGGCCGTTACCTTGCCTATAAAGCGACGACAAAACCTGGCTTTGAATCAGACAAGTTCACTTTGCAGTTGCTAGATTTGCGCACTGGTGAGAACAAAGCACTGGCACCGCAGTGGGATCGCAGTGTGGGCAGCTTCCAATTCGGTGCGAATGGCCGTGCTATTTATGCCACCGCCAAAGATTTAGGCCAGACCAGCTTATTTGAAATCAGCACCGGGTTTGGCGACATCCGTAGCGTGTTCAGCGATGGCTATGTCGGTGACGTGCAGGTCGTAGGCGAGCAAATCGTGTTTTCTCGCCATGCTCTGAATTCACCGAAAGAGCTCTATCGTATTAATCGCGATGGCAGCGGCTTAATGCAGTTAAGTGATGTTAATAAAGAAAAAATGGCTGATGTGACTTTAGGTGACGTAGAGCAGTTTAGCTTCAGTGGTGCCAACGATGAACAGGTATATGGTTATCTTGTTAAGCCGGCCCAGTTCGATGCTAACAAGCGCTATCCACTGGCATTTTTAGTCCATGGGGGGCCGCAAGGATCGTTCGGCAATATGTTCCACAGTCGTTGGAATGCTCAGCTTTGGGCGGCGCAAGGCTATGGCGTAGTGATGATCGATTTTCACGGCTCGGTGGGCTATGGCCAAGCGTTTACCAACTCTATTTCCCGCGATTGGGGAGGTAAGCCGCTGCAAGACCTACAAAAAGGTCTCGATTACGTGGGCGATAATTATGCTTGGTTAGACATTAACAACGGCTGTGCCCTCGGTGCCTCCTACGGTGGTTACATGATGAACTGGATTGCCGGAAATTGGCCTAAAGGCTTTAACTGTCTGGTTAATCATGCGGGCTTGTTTGATATGCCAAGCTTCCACCAAAGCACCGAAGAGTTGTGGTTCGCTGAGCATGAAATGGGCGGCCCGTTTTGGGCGAAAGACGGGGATTACAGTAAGTATAACCCGGCTAACTTCGTCGCCAATTGGCAAACACCGATGTTAGTGACTCAAGGCCTTAAAGACTACCGCGTGCCATATGCGCAAAGTTTAGGGGCGTTTACCACCTTGCAACGCAAGGGCATCGACTCGCGGCTGGTGGTCTACCCTGAGGAAAATCATTGGATCCATAACCCTGATAATTTAATTCACTGGTATCAGCAAGTATTTGCGTGGATGGCAAAGTACACCCAGCCACAGAGCGAACAATAATAAGTTCTGCTCTGACCAGTTAAGGGCGTCGCCAGCGATTAGACTGGCAGCGCCCGTCCTCCTTGAAACTCGACATTCCCGCCCAGCGTATTAAAATATTTACATAGGTGTTGCCGTTAACGTAAACGTCAGATGGGCGTGGATAAAGGTGGTACATAGGGTTATTGGTTATAGTTTAAAGTTCGTTAATTTAACCATATTTTGAATTAAATATTCACTTACTGTTCTATACGTGAATAGAAATTCAACCACAAAGGAAATGCGTGGTTTTATCATCTTATATAGTGGTAAGGCACAGCACTTAGTGATAGAGTCTGCGGCAATTTCAGCGCACCCAAGTAGGGTAACAAGTTCGGAGAATAACAGTGGCTGTTTTTAATCAAGTTGATTTCGATAACCACGAGCAAGTGGTTTTTTGTAGTGATAAAGAATCAGGCCTAAAGGCAATTATTGCCGTACACAACACTAACCTAGGCCCGGCTGTGGGCGGTTGCCGGTTGTGGAACTATGCCAGTGATGAAGAAGCCGTTACCGACGTACTACGTCTTTCCAAAGGCATGACTTACAAGAACGCTGTGGCGCGTTTGCCTTTCGGTGGCGGTAAATCTGTGATCATCGGCGATGCAAAAAGCATTAAATCAGAAGCACTATTCCGTGCTTTTGGTAAGCAACTAGAGCGTTTAGGTGGAAGTTACTATTCTGCTGAAGATGTCAACATCACCACCGGTGATGTAATGATGATGCACCAAGAAACAAACTATGTAATGGGTTTGGAAGGTAAAAGTGGTAATCCGTCGCCGTTTACTGCTTTAGGTACTTTCCTAGGTATTAAAGCGGCTTTTCAACACAAGCACGGTCATCAAAACCTTGAAGGTGTGAAAGTGGCGGTACAGGGCCTAGGCGCAGTGGCCTACGACCTATGTAAACATTTGCATAACGCTGGTGCAGAGCTATTCGTGACCGATATTAACGAGCAGTCGGTAGCGCGTGTAGTCAATGACTTCAATGCCACAGCTGTGGGCATTGACGACATTTATGACCTGGATGTGGATGTATACGCACCTTGTGCGCTAGGAGCGACCATTAATGACAACACCATTCCGCGTATTAAGGCTACGATTATTGCCGGTTGTGCTAACAACCAGTTAGCGGAGCCTCGTCATGGTGAGATCATTCGTGAAAAAGGCATGCTGTATGCGCCAGACTACGTTATTAACGCCGGCGGCATCATCAACGTCTATTACGAAACCAAGCCACAAGGCTATAATGCTGACGATGCGACTAAGCACGTTGAAGGCATCTTTGATACTTTGCTGGAGATTTTCCAACGCTCGGAAAAAGAGCAGGTATCAACGCATGTTATCGCTGATAAACTGGCAGAAGAGATCATCGCTCAGGGTCTTTAGTACTCAGCGTTTAGGCGCATTTTATTGCTCCTAATACCAGATTAAGGCATGCTTTCGGGCATGCCTTTTTTGTTGTCGAGTAGATAATGCCTTATCCCGCCACGCAAGTGGACCTCCAGCAGTGGCCGCGTGCACAGCACTTTGCCTTTTTCAAAGATTTTCAGCAACCCTACTTCAATGTGTGTGTGCGCCTAGACGCACGGCTGTTATTTGCATACTGCCAAGCGCAGGCTTTGTCCTTTTTTAGTGCTTACATTTATTTGGTGCACAAAAGCGCGCAGCAATATTGGCCAATGGGGCTACGTATTGTCGATGATCAGCCTGTGCATTATCAGCAAGTGACGATGAGTGTGGTGCAACTGGCCGAGGATGACAGCTTTCGTTTTAGTTATCTCGATGACACGCCATGTTATACAACTTACGCCCAGCGTATGCGCGAAGAAAAAGCCCGTGCTGCGTGCGAGCCTTTGTTTAGTGAGGCTTTCGCGCACACCGAAGGGCGCGCCGATGTGCTGCATGTATCGGTATTACCGTGGTTGCAATTTAGTGGCTTTTCTCATGCTACTTGTTTGGGTGCTACTCACGGTATTCCTAAAGTGGTGTTGGGGCAATATGATAAAGTTTCAGGTTGCATGCCTTTAGCCCTGGATGTGCATCATGCACTGATGGATGGTCTGCATAGTGCAAAATATATTCAAGTATTGCAGGAAATGATGCATAATCCTTCGGATTATTTGTGATTTAAATGTAAATATTTAAACATTAAATTTACATTTATTCCCTTTATAGATCTATAGTGAGTGTTCCCACATACGGGACATGATAACGATAGAGGGAACAAAGATGAAATTGAACACCATACTCACCGGCATAGCCTGCGCCGGTGCAACAACACTATTGAGCTTTTCGGTGCATGCAGAGCATGCCCAGTTACCCGAGCGCATTGTTGCTAAGCAAGATATGGCGCTGATTGATTTACACAGCGAAGCGCTTATTGCCGATGAACAGTTTGTTTTTAATAACGCCCTGGCAGCGCGGGATTGGACTAATTTCTTCGCTGGGCTCAACAGCGAATTACAAGCAAAGCAAGAAGCGATACTGCATTTCGCTGGCTACGCCAGTATCAACCCAGAGCTGTTATTAGCATTAATGGAGCAGCAAAGCCAACTAGTCACTAACCCCACTGCTGAAGCAATGCAGAGGCCTTTCGCTGATTTGAGTGATGAAGTCGGATTTGAAGCACAGCTTCGCGATGTCACTAACCGGCTCAGCCACACCTTTTATGCCTATAAACGCTTCGCACAAAGCAGCCAGCAATTTAATCAAGATGTCGCCAGTTTTGCGCTGGTCGATATGTTTATTATGCGGCAAAAGCCGGTGGGTCCGCGCCGCCCGCGTAAGGGTAAGAAGATCACTGCGTTGATGAGTGCCTATGAGGTTGTGACCGGGAAACCATCAATACAACTGACGCAAAAGCAGGTATCAGCCCCACAGCGCCAAGCGCTCAGTGCGCAGCCTCAAGCTCAGGTAGCTTTTAGTATGAATCTTCCGTGGCCAAGTGGCTATGCATGGTTCAGTGGTGGTGCACACTCTAACACCGGCTCTGGGTATCCGTACTCCTCGTTAGACTTTAATAATGGCTCTGGAGGATGGGGCAGCAATACACCTTGGGTGCAAGCGGCCCATGAGGGCACTGTTACACGTTATTCGCAATGTAATATTCGCATCACTCATCCAAGTGGCTACGCGACCAACTACTATCATATGGATGCGTTGCAATTTAACTCCGGTGACTATATTTCCGCAGGGAGTTGGATAGGGCGCTATGCTAACAATCAAAGTACTGCGCTGTGTCAGGGTGGTCAGTCAACGGGACCACATGTGCATTTTTCACTGTTGTATAATGGCCAATATGTGAGCCTACAAAATCGCTATATTAGTGGTTATCGTATTGATGTCGGTAATTACAACTATGACGATAATTGCTACAACTTTTACTTTGAGCGTAACGGTTATAAAACCTGTGCGTGGCAGCGCTTGTATCGCTAGTGCGAACGAATAGCGCCGGTCTACGGCGCTATCTACAGTATCTCTACTATAATTTTATATTTAAATTCAAAAGGTTAAGTTTTTATTGGTGGGCGTTACAGTGCCTATTGTTATTAGTTGTAAGCGATTTGGCTCAAGCTAATTGTTATTTTATGTGTTTGAAGTAGAATAAAACGTAATAATAAAAAAGACGTAGGCGCGCTGCTGTGAAAATCATCCTTTATTTAGCTATTTCACTGTTAAGCCTAAGCAGTTTCGCCAATCAAGTCCCCAAAAACATTCCTAGTAATGTTCCCCTAAGTCACTACTTTGCCGAAACCTGGGATACCCGTGATGGTTTGCCTCACAACAGTGTCAATGCCCTAGCTCAAACTCCCGATGGTTATGTCTGGGTGGGGACATGGGAAGGTGTTGCCCGTTTTAATGGCCGCACTTTTAAGCTTTTTACTCGCGGCGTTCTCACCGGGTTGCCCGATTCAGGGATCCGCAGCCTCAATGTCGATAAAGCGACTCAACAGCTCTATGTAGCTGGCTCTCGGGGTGGGATCAGCGTGGTCGAGCGCGAGCGTTGGCAAGCACTTAAACCGGCACAAACGATGGTGAATTTTGCCGTGCGCAGTGGTGATGGCGCCTTGTGGCTGGCGCTAGAAGATGGCGGCTTGGTGCGCAGAACACAACAGGGCGACGAGCAAAATTTGCTGCCGAATGTCAGTGCCTATCAAGTCTTCGAGCAACAAGAAGGGCGAATTTGGGCAGCAACAAATAACGGCCTTTATTACTATGAAGACGGAGCCATGCACAGTGCTGACAGTGATAACAGCGCTATTACCGGCGCCATTTATTCGTTGGCTGAAGACCGTGATGGGGCGTTATTGGTTGGCACCGAGCAGGGTGTATGGCGTTATGTAAATAATGAATTTACGTTGCTACACAACGCTCTAGCAGACGATTCTGTGTCGAGTATTTTGGTTGATTTTCGTGGTGACATTTGGCTTGGCACCATTAATCAAGGGGTATTTCGCTTCAGCGAGTATGGGCTGGAAAAGTTGGATGCCAATGTTGGCCTACCAAGCAATCGCATTTTATCGCTGCTTGAAGATAATGAACACAGTATTTGGATTGGCACCAACGGGGGACTTTTTCGCTTGCGGCAAGCACCCTTTACCACCGTCAATACCGCACGCGGGCTCTCAGGAGATTATGTGCGTAGTGTGCTCTCGCACACTGATGGAGCGCTCTACATTGGTACCAGTAACGGCTTAAACCGCTACACACAAGGACAGGTGGAGCAAATTTCATCTCCCCTAGATGCGCCCATTTCTGTACTTTCACTCACGAGTAGCCAACGTGGTGGTGTGTATGTCGGTACCTATACCAGCGGGTTGATGTATTTTGACGGCCAACGTCTGACAACAGTGATTAACCGGGATACGGGTCTGCCGAGCAACGAAGTAAGGGCCCTTCACGAGCAAGCTGACGGCACGTTATGGATTGGCACTGCGGGTGGCCTTGTGCGTATGAAAAACGCCGAAGAAGTAACAACCTTGACCGATAAGCAAGGTCTGCCCGGTAACTTTATTATGGCGTTAGCGCAAGATAAACAACAGCGACTGTGGATAGGCACCGGGGTCGGTGTTGCTTTTTATCACCAAGGGCAGTTTACCACCTTGCCGTTGCGCGAGCATTTCGATGCCGACTACGCATTTGGGTTTTTAGTTCAGGATGACGCACTGTGGATGGCCACCGATCGCGGGCTGCTCCATTATGATTATCAAAGTCATCGTCTGCGCAAGCTCGGTCGAGAGCAAGGGGTACCGGTTGATAAGCTGTTTGCCGTTGTAAACGATAAGTATGATCACTTGTGGCTTTCCAGTAACCGAGGTGTGATCCGCATAAGTCAAGCTCATGTGATGGCTTCCCTTGATAGCGAGGATGCTCAATTAGAATTCACCTTATTTGATGAAGGTGATGGCATGCTTAGCTCACAAGCCAACGGCGGCTCCCAATACCCAGCAGTGCGCCATCATGATGACAGCGTTTGGATTGCGACAGCGCGTGGTGCAGCGGTGGTCGACCCAGCGAAGTTGGTTCGTATGGCCAGTGTCTCACTGCCGGTGAGCATCGAGAGTATTGGTTTTGACGATGAGCAAGGCTTTCTACCTAACCTTGATAAAACGTCGTTAACGGTGCCTTCAGAAGCAGACCGTTTATCTATTGCCTATGCTGGTTTAGGCTTTATTATGCCGGAGCGCATTGAGTATCAAACTAAGCTCAAAGGCTTTGATGATAACTGGATAAATCGCGGTAACCTCACACTAACCGAATACACTAATTTACCGCCCGGTAATTACGAGTTTCATGTGCGGGCGCGTTATCCTTATAGCGAGTGGCCCGCATCTGCGGCAAGCTTTCATTTCACCATTACCCCTAAGTTTTGGCAAACACTCAGCTTTAAAGTCGCAATGATTGTGGTGTTGGCATTGGCACTATTTACCCTATATCGTTTGCGCTTTTTACACCTTAAGCGCAGCGAAGCTCAGTTAAAGTTAAGGGTGCAGGCGCAAACTCGCAGCCTAGCGGAGCAAGCTAAAGCCTTTGAACATCAAGCGACGCATGATCAACTCACCGGGGTGGCGAATCGTCGTGCCTTTGACAAATGGTTGATAGCGCATTTTGAGCAAGCTAAACAGCAACAACAACCTCTAAGCTTAGCGATCATTGATATTGATCACTTCAAAAACATCAATGATAAATACTCGCACATGGTCGGTGATAAAGTGATCACCGAAGTGGCTAACCTCATTCATCATTGTGCGCCGCAAGAGGCGATGTTTGCTCGCTGGGGTGGGGAGGAGTTCACATTGCTACTGCCTGGGTTCAGTTTACATGAGGCGCAAGTCTGCGCCGAGCGTATCCGGGTATTGATATCCGGCCATGATTACTCGGCGCTTGCCGATGGGGTGCATATTACCGTGAGTATCGGCGTTGCCGACAGTCAAGGCGCACAGGACTATGACCGAATGCTCGCCCAAGCGGATAACGCCTTATATCAAGCGAAGCAGGGCGGTAGAAACCAAGTTGTGGTGTACCAAAAGCCAATGCCCTAGCGGATATCCACAAGCTTACTGGCTTTTTTATATTGAATTTTAAGGCCACTCCACGCCGGTAACTCCCAGCGCTTGGGTGGGTCTTTGCGCTCGCCGCTGTGGTAATGGGCGATTAACCGCTTAGCGCGAAAGTGATATTCGATGTTGAGTACCATACTCGGGAGCGTGACTTGCAAGGGAAAGCGCTCATTAAAGTCTTTCGCATGCCAAGGGTCAATGCCCTGATAGTGCAGATCCTCGGCCTCGATTAACTGCACATCCTCTTGGTTTTGCACACCCAGGGAATGTAAACGCTCAGCGATAAAGGTATCGGCATCCATATCAATGGCTGGTTGTTGATGGTAAGCCTGATACAAATTATGCTGAGCAATAGCCTGCGATATCTGCTCATAGCTGCCGGCGAATAACTGGTTGTCACGCATAAGCGCAACCACGCTGGCGCTTAGATGTTGGCCATCGACGCGCTGATGCCTTGACCCTAACTCGACTCCCGCATAGCTGTGGATAATTTCAGCACGAATTTCTCCCTCCGGGCACTGCTCGTCAACATACCAATAACACTGGCCTAGGGTGGTGTCGTAAGGGACAGCTTGGCGCACCTGGGATAATTGCATTGGCGCACACATGGTTGCTAAGGTGTCGGCGTGCTTTTTACCGCGCCCGGCTAAGGAAAATGTTGCCAGTACCAGCGCCGCATTGCTGTTGTGTTGAAGCAGTGAGCTTTTTGCGGGACGCACTTCATCTTCGCCATTGGCAAAGCTGCCACGGCGATTATCGCGTTTTACATAGACACAGTGTGGGTTTAGCTCGGCGATGGCCTCGACTAGGGTGGCATGTTGGTATCGCGCTGCTTTATCGAGCTCTGGTAATTGATAGGCATGGCGTAAATAGTTGGCATAGGTGCGCGCTTCGCTAAGCGCCTCGCTATTGATAGTGAGTATGTGCTGTGCAGCGCCGCCACGGACCACGGCGATATGCAGCGCGAGGTCGCACAGGGCATACTGCTCACCGAGTTGCGCTTGCAGTTGTTCACGCTCACTGCTGCTTGGCGGCGAAAATAGCGCCGCTGGGGTGGCGATGGCGGCGGCCAAGTCAATCATTGCTTGGCGCAATACATTGCTGGGCATGTTGTGGATCAGCATACCTAAATCAGCATCCACAGGAAGTGGGTAAATGGTTTTACCCAACGCCGTGGCCAAGCCGTCTGCGGTTACGGCCCCTAAGCGTTGTAATTTTGTCATCGCTCGTTGCAAAGACGAGCCCGGCGGCGCGGTTAGCAGCGGTAAATCATCCACGGCAATACCGGCGCAAGCACTGGCTAGCACGAGTTCGTCTAATGCTTCACGTTCGACCTCTACCGGCGTGGTGCTGAGCAAGGGCGCATGCTCACCAAATAAGCGAATATACAGCCCAGGTGCAATGCGTCCACAGCGGCCCATACGTTGGCGCATGGAGTCTTGAGCTATGGCGTCAAGGCCGAGTACGGTTTTCCCCTTGCGAAGATGCGTGCGGCGCTCAAGCCCGGAATCGATAACACATTCGACCCCAGGCACGGTGAGCGAGGTTTCGGCCACGTTAGTGGCAAAAATAATGCGTCGCTGCGGCCCTTGGCGCAGCGCTCGCTGTTGCTCTTGTAGCGGGCTGGAGCCATGGAGAGAAATACACTCAGCGGGTAAATCCTGACAGGCGCTGACGCACGCAGCTATCTCAGCGCGACCGGGTAAAAACACCAAAATATCAGCGCCACTGTTGTCCAGCGCATAGACACAGGCTTGGCGCACACGCGCCGCTAAATCTTGTGAGCTGGGCATCGCTCTGGCGTTGCTGGCGAAGGTGTGGCTGCTGATAGGGTAGGTACGGCCATGGCTTGTGAGCGTTTTGGTGGTGAGATAAGCGCTTAAAGCACGGTCATCTAAGGTCGCGGAGGTGAGTATCAGGCGGTGCTCGCCATGGTGTTTCAACAGCGCCAACAGTAAATCGGTATCCCAGCGGCGCTCGTGAAACTCATCCAGCATGACCACGTCAAAATCAGCGAGCTGTTGCTCGAAAAACCACCTTAGTGCGACCCCAGGGGTGGCAAACACAACCTTGGTTTGGGCCGCCATTTTAGCCTCAAAGCGAATCGCGTAGCCGATGCGTTGTCCTGGTTTTTGCTGGCATTGCTCAGCCAAATAGTTCGCCAACGAGGTGGCAGCGATACGCCGTGGTTGCACAACCAAAACACGCCCTTGTGTGCTTGCCCATAGCGGTAAATTGGTGGACTTACCGCTGCCGGTTGGCGCATGAACAATTACATTTTGCTGCCTAAGTGTTGATAAAAACTGATCTTTTATTGCCTCGATTGGTAATGTCATAGGATACAAATAATGTTGTTTAAGCTTGTAGAGGAATTGAAAATTAGCGCCAGCGGTCATATTAACATGTAATAGCGCCAAGGAATTACCCGATGTTAAACCTGATACTGTTGATTTTGCTAATTGTGTTTGTGGTAGCGTATTGGCAATGGGACCATGTCCGCCTCAAGCGCTGGCAGCGGCGATACCATGATGCCGGGCTCAGCCAGGAGCAGCAGATTTTTTTGCAGCGGGCTATGCCCATTTATAACGCCATGACCGATGCCGATAGAGCCAAGCTTGAGCGTCATATCTGTTGGTTTTTGGGCGAAAAACGGTTTCTTGGTCGCGATGGTTTAGAGGTTAATGAGGCGATGAAACTGGTGGTGGCCGCCGATGCCTGCCTGTTGGTGCTCAATAAACCTTGGCCTTTGTACCCAAATGTTAAAGAAATCTTGCTCTATCCCAGTGCTTATTACGCCAATGTCACCCAGCGTGATGTCGCCGGTTTGGTGAGTTATCATCAAGTGGTGCGTGAGGGCGAGTCGTGGCCCGGTGGCACCTTGGTACTCAGCTGGCACGATGTGCTCGAGGGCAATCGCCTCCCGGAAGATGGCCATAACTTGGTGTTTCACGAATTTGCACACCAGTTAGATCAGGTAACAGGCAGCACCAATGGTACGCCGCAGCTAGCAAATAAGGCCGCGTATCAACGCTGGGGCGAGGTGTTCTCGCGCGCCTTTACTAAGCTAAAAAGCCATGTTGCTTACAATATGCCCCATGTAATGCACAGCTACGGGGCCACCAATGAGGCTGAGTTTTTTGCTGTGGCCACCGAAACTTTTATCGAAAAACCCATGGCGATGCGGCAGTTTGATGCTGAGCTATTTCATATCCTCAAAGATTATTACCAATTCGACCCCAGTGACTGGCAAAAAGCCTAGCCGCTTGGCCAGTCTGTCTTTGATTTTTGCCCATTAGCCTAATCTTGCTTTCCCTTTGCGTTGGTTTTTGCTTAAGTAAGGGCGATAACTCATAAAATAATAAGAGACCCACAGATGAAGACTCCACTATACAGTGCTTTAGCACTGGCGGTTTCGCTGGCTTTACCGGTTAGCGCCGAGCAAGAAGAAAAACAACAATGGCAAGTAGATAAGCCTCAGGGTGAATTTGTCGATGCCAATATCAACGTCACTCAAGGTACCTGGGTGAATGTCGATGTCAGCCCCGACGGCCAGACCTTAGTATTTGATTTGCTCGGTGATATTTACACCATGCCGATAAGCGGTGGAGAGGCGACACAGTTGACCTCGGATATTGGCTGGCAAATGCAGCCTCGCTTTAGCCCAGATGGCAAGCATATTGCGTTCACCTCAGATCAAGGTGGCGGCGACAATATCTGGATTATGAACATCGATGGCTCGGAGCAAACGCAGGTGACCAAAGAGTCATTTCGCTTGCTTAACAGCCCGGCGTGGAGCCCCGATGGTGACTTTATTGTTGCCCGTAAGCACTTTACGGCAAGCCGTTCGTTGGGTGCCGGGGAAGTATGGATGTATCACAAAGCCGGGGGCTCGGGCGTACAGCTAACAGAGCGCCCCAATGATCAGAAAGATTTAGGCGAACCCGCATTCTCACCGGATGGCCGCTATGTGTATTTCTCACAGGACGCCACCCCAGGTAAAACCTTCCACTACTCCAAAGACTCGGTACAGGGCATCTACAAAATTAAGCGCTATGACCGCGAAACAGGTGACATAGAAACCATTTTAAGCGGCCCCGGTGGTGCAATTCGGCCCACGCCTTCTCCCGATGGCAAAACGTTGGCCTACATTAAGCGTGATGATTTTCAAAGCACCCTGTATTTATACGATTTAGAGTCGGGCAAAGAAACCAAGCTGTACGATAAGCTTGAGCGTGATATGCAAGAGACTTGGGCAATTCACGGGGTTTATCCTAGCATGGCTTGGACTCCTGACAACGAGTCATTGGTGTTTTGGGCCGGGGGTAAAATCCACAAGCTTGATGTGCAAAGCGGTGAGAGTTCAGAAATCGCTTTTGCAGTAAACACCAGTAAATCCATCCAAAAAGCGGTGCGTGTAACCCAGCAGTTAGACTCCTCAGAATTTGACGTAAAAATGCTGCGCAATGTGCAGGTATCACCCGATGGTGAAACCGCCATTTTTGAAGCCATGGGTCATATTTACAAGCGCGACCTTGAATCAGGGAAAGTGCAGCGCCTAACACGCCAAGACGATCATTTTGAATTCTTCCCGACCTTTTCTCGCGACGGTAAAAAGATTGCCTACGTCACCTGGGATGACGAAAAACAAGGCAGTGTTCGCGTGGTCTCGGCGCGCTCAGGTCGCGGTGATACGCTGACCACTCAGCCGGGTAAATATGTCGAGCCGGCGTTCAGCCCCGACGGAGAAACCGTGGTATTTAGAAAATCTTCGGGTAGCAGTTTACTTGCCCCGCAGTGGTCGTTGAAAGCAGGTATCTATGCGGTGGATAGTGATGGTGATGAGCAGCCAGAGCTTATTACTGAGCATGGCTATCAGCCACAGTTTGGTAAAGCCAACGACCGTATCTATGTGATGAGCCCGTGGCCAAAACCAACTTTGAGTGTGGTTGAGCTGGAAAGTAAAAAAATCCGCAAGCTGTATGAATCTGAGCATGCCACTGAGTTTCGTATTTCACCAAACGGGGAGTACTTGGCGTTTGCTGAGCGTTTTAAAGTGTTCGTGACGCCTTTTGTTGAACGTGGCAAAACCATTAATATCGGCCCTAAAGACAGCCAGTTCCCAATAGAGCAGTTATCTGTGCGTGCTGGTGAAAATATCAGTTGGAGTGGTGCAAGTGATAGGCTTTACTGGAGTTTAGGGCCCGAGCTTTATCATGCCTCACTGGCGGGTATTTTTAATATTCAAAGCGATGAGAACGCCGACTTTAAAGTAGAAAGCGGCGATAATATTGGTTTTAAACAAACCATGGCAGAGCCACAGGGCATGATAGCGCTGGTGGGAGCAAAAGTGATCACCATGCAGGGCGATAAAGTCATTGATAATGGCGTGGTGCTGACCGATGGTAAGCACATCAAAGCGGTTGGCAGTCAAGACCAGGTAGAGATTCCACAAGATGCTGAAGTGATTGATGTCAGCGGTAAAACCATTATGCCGGGGATCATCGATGCGCACGCGCATGGCGCTCAAGGCAGTGACGAAATTATTCCTGAGCAAAACTGGAAAAACCTAGCCGGTTTATCCCTGGGAGTCACCACGATTCACGACCCCAGCAACGATACCACGGAAATTTTCGCTGCCAGTGAGATGCAAAAGGCCGGTAAAATCGTTGCACCACGTATTTTCTCCACAGGGACCATCCTGTACGGAGCAAACATGCCAGGGTATACCTCCCATGTTGACTCCCTTGATGATGCGAAATTCCACCTTCAGCGTCTGCAGAAAGTCGGTGCGTTTAGTGTGAAGTCGTACAACCAACCGCGTCGCGATCAGCGCCAACAAGTGATTGCCGCCGGTCGAGAGCTTGGTATGATGGTTGTCCCTGAAGGGGGTTCTCTGTTGCAGCATAATCTGACTATGGTGGTTGATGGCCACACCACGATTGAGCACTCCATTCCGGTTGCCAATATTTATGATGATATTCGCCAGTTATGGTCGCAAAGTGATGTTGCCTACACCCCCACGTTGGGCGTGGCGTATGGCGGTATCTGGGGGGAGAACTACTGGTACGATAAAACCGATGTGTGGAATCATCCACGGTTAAGTAAATTTGTGCCAAAGAATCAGTTGCTCCCAAGAGCGATGCGCCGTACCAAGGCGCCCGATCACCACTACAATCACTTTAACAATGCGCGGGTTGCAGCACAGTTGCAAGACCAAGGGGTGCTGGTGAATGTTGGCGCGCATGGTCAACGTGAAGGCTTGGCGGCACACTGGGAAATGTGGATGTTTGCACAAGGCGGTATGAGTCCGTTAGAGGTGATCCGCACAGCCACCATAGATCCGGCGAAAACCTTAGGTCTAGAAAATAACCTGGGCTCGCTAGAGGCAGGCAAGTTAGCGGATCTCATCGTTATTGACGGCGACATTCTAAGTGATATTCGTCAAAGCGATAAGGTACGTTACACCATGATCAATGGACGTTTGTTTGATGCTGCAACCATGAACGAAGTCGGCGAGCCGGCACGCGCTCCGCTGCACTTCGAATAAGTCCTGTCGCAGCAATGCTACTTGAGCCCGTCATCGACGGGCTTTTTTGTGGGTATCGCGTCGCTGCAGATAAGCATTAAGTGCTGTGGGCTACAAAGTGACTGGAGAGTTGTCTCTGTATTAACTACACTGCAAACAGAACCCACAGGGAAGGACAAGCCAAGATGAAACGCTTCACTATCACAGCTATCTTGCTGCTCATTGGTGGCTGCGCGCAACAGCCCCGCTCAGATGATGTTAATGTACTCACCAAGGCGTGTGTTGGTAGCACTGCACTGCCAGCGCAGTGGCAAGGCCAGTTTCGCGCGGTCGACAACCCCGAACTGCTGCAATCGGCGCTGGGTGAGCCACAACAAGGAAAGCTCTGCCAAGGTCAGGTGTATGAAAGCACACAGCCTGCGACAGTGATTTTGTATCGCGCGTATAACAGCACGAACCCAAATAGCCGCTTCGGGAGCTGGTGGGCTTGGGCAAAACCCAGTGGCACGGTCAGCGAATACCGCGCCAACTATGAAATTTGCTACCAATGGTCGCCGCTAGATAAGTTAGTACGCTGTGAGCTTAAACCCGGCGTACAAGTGGTGGTGGGCAATGGCCAAAGTGCACAATGCTCTGAGTATTTACGCTATGACGTATCGGCGGTGCAGCAAGTTTTCATAGCCGATGCCGATGACGCTGTGCACAATTGCAGTGATTTCAATGCTGTAATGCAGTGGCAGCCGATACAAAGGTAAGCGGTCATAATAAAGGGAAAAGGATAACACCAGACTAGAGTATAGGTCTTGGGTGTTATCCTTTTACTAACAAAATACATGTATTATTTATTTAAAATGAGAGTTTATTTTTAAATTAACAATACTGGAGCCTTTAATTATTTAACCCACAATACAACCCAAGTAATAGCTATTATAAAGGGGTCGAAGTTGAGATTTTTTGGTGCTGTTATGATGCAAAGCCTCTTTCAATATCACGGAACGTCCATTGTCCTTTAGCGTCGGCAATATCAATAAGCTCACAGGCTTTTTTGTTCCATGCGGCGAGACAAGCAATGTAGTTGGTTAGTTGATAGTAGGCGCGATCTGGGGCATCAGGGCGAATTCGTGATACCGAGTAAGCAGAGTAAGTCGCACCGCTGCCAAGCCAAGTGACGATGGATGAAGCAACGCCTCCACCTGGCACAACAAAGCCTGCGGTGGTGGTCACTAGACCCAAAATAGTCGCCGCTTTTTCAACACCGTGTCCTGCTTTGGTAATGTCGTCACTGAGAATAGGGTGTAATAACGCGAGTAGGTTAGTGGCCTGCGGTTGGTGGCTCGCTACGGCAACATCGTCGGAGGTTTTTGGAGCATTGCCAGGTGCTGAGCTGCCGCCGCGCATAGCTGGCAATAAGGTGTTAAAAGCTTTCTGACTGTTATTACTGGCGGAGAAGGTCACTGATTGCGTACTTAAGCCTCCGGCTTTTACGCGCTTTTGATCTTTAGGTGTAATAGTGGATTTGTAGGTGCGTTGCAAACGACGATAAACAGCAGCGCTGCACTGTGTCATCTGTATCGCTAATGCGGCTTGGTCTTTAAATTCACGGCCTATGGCACGTTCAGCCAGCTTAGTTAACTGGGCTTTTTTCTTTTGCACCAGTTGTCCCACGATAATATCCATAAAATATATCCTTATACAAATATAAAACGCGATGAATATTACCATGAGTTTATGGGGGTGGATATTTAAATTGTTAGCTATTTTATTCTCGTTTTATTAAGTTGGCCTTGTCTCTATATTTGACCGTTGCGTTGCGACAGCCTAAGTAAGTCGGGGTCATTGCGTATCGAGTTTCATACAACAGTACCTGAGGAGTATCACCAGTGCGCTCAGTTTGCCGGCGATACATGCTTAGTTCACGTTTTGACTATTACACTGAGCGTTTCGTAGCAAGGAGAGAGCAGTATGTTCAAAAGTGTCATTGCCGTGGTGTTATTAGTTGTTTTATCAGGCTGCGCCAATCACTTGCCTGCTGAAAAAGGAGCTGTGCAGCAGGGCCTCGCGTCTTATTATCATGATAAGTACCATGGGCGCACTACCGCTAGCGGCGAGCGTTTTGAGCAAACAGCTCTGAGTGCAGCCCACCGGAACCTTCCTTTCGGTAGCAAAGTAAAAGTCACCAATATCAATAATGGGCGCTCAGTTGTAGTACGGATAAATGACAGAGGCCCGTTTGTTTCAGGGCGCATCATAGACTTGAGCCGTCGTGCATTTACGCACATCAGCAATTTGTCTGCCGGCGTGATTGCCGTAGAGGTAGAAGTGCTCAGTGAGCCCTAAGCGGTGGTAAACTCACTATAACCCTGTACATCAACCTCCTTGTGGTTGAGCTGCTCAACGTGAGCCGTTTGCGGGCCCTGCTCTAACCAAGTAAGTAAGGAAGTTAATGCTGCCTTATCCCCCTCTGCGTGGACTTCAACGCGACCATCATCAAGATTTTTGGCGTAACCAGTAATATTAAGAGCCTGTGCTTGGCGGGCAGTGTTAGCACGGAAATACACGCCCTGAACTTTGCCACTTACCCAAGCTCGAAATGCGTATGTCATCATCTCTCCTCAAAAAAGGCGGCTACGCCGCCTAACGAATCATTAATGAACTTTCTTAAGGTAGTCTAGAATTTGTCCCTCATTAGCGCCAATCACATCTTTAGCGAGGGTCTTATCTATCAGTTCGGTGGTGTGTTTATTGAGCTCACCGCGTAGCTTGCCTAAAAAGCCCGACTCAGCAATCAGTTCGATACGATATACTTTGTCGTTTTTACGTTTGTCGTCAAGCCACTTGGCAATATCTGCGGCAAAGCGTTGCGCTTCTATATCAACCGCATCTTTTCGACTCATGGCATCGACACCTTGCACTTGCTTTGCCGGGGCGCTTTGACGGCCCGCACGGTCAGTATAAATATCTTGCTCGTCTGAGCGTGCGAAGGGGTTTGACCAATGGGCTTGTAGCTCCAACTCGGTGGAATGATTACGTAAGGCAAAAATTTGTGCTTCACTGTGGTTGGCAACCACCACATAAGAACGACCAATCATATCAATCTCCTTTTTTGCGAGCCAAAAACTTGGCCCTTACTATAGAGCTTGGAATGGATGGGGAGTTTTTCAACCCTAAGAAGTAAAGATTGTTGTTTTTCTCCGGCTGTGTTCAACTTAAACTGATTTATGAATAACTTAGCCCTTTAATGAGATGTGGGTGCCGATACATAGCATACACTTAGGAGAGACAATGACAGGGAAACGAGGTACAGGGGGTTGGCTTTTTGGGGCCGCGCTCATCATAGCCATGCCGGTTGCGGCAGAGCCAAGCTTCAGTGAGCAATTAGTTAGTGCCGCCAACGAGCGGACTCAAGCGGACGTGACCTATGATGGTCGCTATATTGCTATTGATTACCCTGGGGGGGATGTTCCTGCTGGGATTGGTGTATGTACGGATGTAGTGATACGCAGTTATCGAGCCTTAGGCATCGATCTGCAGCAGTTGGTGCATGAGGATATGGAGCATAACTTTGATGCCTATCCATCCCAGAGAATTTGGGGGTTAACTCGCCCGGACAGCAATATTGACCATCGTCGCGTGCCAAATTTACGTGCTTTTTTTACTCGTCACGGACAGAGTCTGAGAGTGAGTGATGACGGTAACAATTATAAACCTGGTGATATTGTTTCATGGATGCTACCAGGAAACTTGCCGCATATTGGTATTGTCAGCGAGCAACGCAATGAGCTGGGACAGCCTTTAATTATCCATAATATTGGCGCTGGCCCGCAAGTGACAGATATTCTTTTTCAGTACCCTATTACCGGTCACTATCGCTATGGTGGTGACGGCCTAGGTGAATAACGAGCACAAAAAAAAGCCGCTCTGAAGCGGCTTTTCTTTATTATTGAAAGCTTACACTACGCCGCGAGGTAGGCGACAGTCGTGATCTTTCTCAGCCAGTTGCTTAATCCAAAGCTCTTCTGCGGTGTAACCTTCTTCATTAGGTTTAGCCACAGTGAACGCTGCTTTCTTCTCAGCTGGTTTTGCCTTAGGAGCGGCTTTCTTAGTCGTTGTTTTCTTGCTCGCTTTGGCCGGTGCTTTGGTCTCTGCTTTGGCGACTTCTTCTGTTTTACCAGAAGTGAGTTCTTCAGTTAGCGCAGCTACATCGGCAAGGCGCATGTTCTTTCCGCCGTCAATGCTATACCAGCCAGGCTTAGTGGTGATTTCTGGCTTTTTGCCATGGGCTGCTTCATAGGCAGCTTCAAAAGCAGCTAACACTTCTGTTTTGTCTAGTTTACTCATCAAAAGGTCCTAGTCGTTAACGCAGGTTAATTTTATTACAAGTTTATAGTTATACCCATTTGCGCTGAGTTTTTCAATTTTTTGTGCCTAAACACCGAATTTTCTTTATTTTTACCGGTGTTCACGGGACAATTTGGGAATATTTGTGGTTAACAGGGGGTAATATGCACCGTAAAGAGCTCGCACAGATCCTTGAACAAACATTAATGGCACAGCCAATCAAAGATTTTTGCCCCAATGGGCTGCAGGTTGAAGGGCGTGCGCACATCAATAAGGTGGTCACGGGTGTGACTGCGAGTCAGGCACTGGTTGATAAAGCCGTGGCCCTCGAAGCTGATGCATTAATTGTTCATCATGGCTATTTTTGGAAGGGTGAATCACAAGCCATTACCGGCATGAAAAAGCGCCGCATTGAGGCGCTGCTCAGCGCCGGTATCAATCTGTTTGCGTATCATTTGCCTTTGGATATCCACCCCCAACTAGGCAACAATGCGCAGCTAGCACAGTTGTTGGATATTGAAATTCAAGGGCCCATGGAAAGTGGTCCAAGTAGTGTGCCGGTGTGGGGGCGTTTGCGCACGCCGCTGTCTGGGCAGGCTTTTGCTGATAAAATTGCCAATGTCTTATCCCGAACGCCGCTGGCTTCTGTGGTACGCGATGAGGTGATTGAAACTGTTGGTTTGTGCACCGGCGGTGGGCAAGGCTATATAGATTTGGCGGCGAGTCTGGGACTGGATGCGTATCTAACCGGGGAGGCTTCGGAGCAAACTATTCACAGCTCCCGAGAGCAAGGAGTGGATTTCTTCGCAGCCGGGCACCATGCCACTGAGCGCTATGGCGCCAAAGCCCTAGGTGAATTTTTAGCGCGTGAGCATCATCTGGATGTCACCTTTATCGATATTGATAATCCAGTATAGCCACGGTTATTGCTGCGCCAGCATGTTGTGCAACAATTGCTGCAAGAGATAGCGGCGGTCGGTGGCGCTGTAGCGTGCCTGCAGATATAAAAACATGGTTTGGGTGTCTGTGTGCTCTCCTAATGTTTGCCAGATACTATCAAGATAGTGAGTTGTTAAGGTCTCGGGAATGGGCAGCGGCTGCTTAGCAAACCCCAAGGCAAGCAGCTGCGCGAGTTTATCGTTGGCCTCACTAAAGTGTTGCTCAATGCGTTGCAGCTCCTCATTGAGTTGCTGCTCTGCTTTACTCAAGGTGGCGGCAACGAAAGCCCGTTTGCCTTTACGTTTACTGCGACTATGGCTTTGTACGGATGGATCTTGATAGCCATCGTCGCAGGCTTCAATCAGCCCGCGTAATGAACTCAGTGTACTGACTAAAGGGCTGCGCAAAGGTGCTAGCTTGACTTCCGTGTTTTTCAACCATTGCGCAGCATCAACAACATAGCTGGACTCCTGCGCCAGGTATTTGTCACTGAGTGCGGGTAACAACATTAATTGTGTGATAATGGTTTCTTTGAGAACGGATTGCATGGCCGTTACTCCGGCATCAGTTTGTTCTTGGTCTGGCCGTTCTCAAGGCCTGTGGCCCATTCTAAGCCTTCTTCACGAATAGTGATATTAAGACGAATGCTATTTTGAGGCGTGGCGGTCTCTTTTACTTCGGAGCTGACCACGCTGGTTTTTATCGCAGGTGGAGTGGAACACGATTTTAAGGCGATAGCGGAAACATTGTGACGCACCTGCTTATTCACCGCACTGAGACGCTCAAATGGTACTTCTTTATCGGAGCCGCTTTTTTTCAGGGCTTTTTGAAAGGCTTCGTCAACGGCTCTGACCATACTCTCTTTGCTGATCCGCACATCTCCGTTACGTTGGCGCTCTGTTACTTTATCCAATGCGGCACGGGCTTCTCTGTCGAAATTGTGTTGAAAGCTTTTCGTACGACTGAGAATATCTTCATCATCGAGAGCTTGGTTAAAGTGGCTCATCAAGGCTTTGTGAACATTGGCGGGGCTGTCTAATTCGGCATTTTTAGCCGGTATGTGCTGATTAATGGTCAGTGGCATATCTATGGTCAGCTCAGGGACGCGCACCCGAGGTAGACTCATGCCCTCAAGTAAGGGGTGGTCTTTGTAATATTCGGCTACGGCGGCTGTTTCTTCGTCGGCAAGGCGGCGTGCGTGCACTAAGCTTATCATCAGCGATCCTAGCACCTCACTTAATTCACTCATGGCATTTCCCTCTTGGTGAGTTGGATAAGGGGGCGCAGCCTAAGGCTTTGCCCCCTATGTTAGTTAATGTGGCGTTATGCCGCCGATTCCACTTCAGTAATAGAGTTCTCTAAAATGCCTAACAGTTTCTCCGTTCCCGCAGGAAGCTCGTCTTGAACAGCACGAACATTGACAGACAGGCTGTAGGTACGCTCAATTTTCGATGAGCTTGAGCTCGACTTCTTGTACGAGTAGCTGGCGCTGAGTTTAGCCGATACTGGACCCCAGCCTGCTTTCACCGAGAGCTTACTATTGAGCTCATGAGAGGAGGAAGTACTGGACTCCTGCACTGAGTTTATCTTTGCGTTAAAAGCAATAGTGGTCTCTTCAACGCGAATAAATGGAATGGGTAACATGGTTAAGATGGGTACGGTAAGGTCGAATTTCTTCGGCTCTGTGCCGGTCACATTACCATCTCCATCTCGGGTTTCTACGGCCTTCATATAACTGAAGGTGATCATGGTGGGTTCATTGCTGTCAGCGTCAAAGCCGACAGATTTTATAAAATCTACCGAGGTCTGAGCCGATTGCGCTTGAGCGCGCACCACAGCATCAAGGGGGCCGCCAATCATAGATTTAAAATCAATACTCGATAGTTCGTCGCCAATAGCCATACAAATTCTCCTTTTTTTACGGCGCGGTTGAGGCTCGAGTTACACTGCCTACTCGAGATAGGTGTGTATAAAAAACACACAAGATTTATAGTGTATAAAAGGCAAGAGTGATAGTTGATTTGTTAACTTTATTTTTACCTTTGTCCCTGTTATTTTCTAAGTTGTTCTTTTTAAGGGACTAAAGTGAAGGGGCAGTTGAAATGGTCAGAGCAGTGCGTTTGTGTGCAATGGGGCCAATTGATCAATCAGCCCCAGCTTTTGCTATTTACGCGTGTTATTTTGTTTACAGGTATTCAAGAAGTGGCGATAGACAGGGTTATCTTTCATCTCTTTTTTCATGGCCAAGTACATGGGGCGATTAAGACCCAATGCACCAAGGGGAATCGATTTTATTAACCCTTGCGCTTCATAGGGGGTAACAAGCCAATCAGGTAGCGCAGCAACACCCATGCCGGCGCTCACTAATTGGAAAATAAGCAAGCCTTGATCCACGCTTTTCAAGGTGCCATCAAAACGCGCATTTTGGATAAAGTGTTTGAAAATATCTTGGCGCTCGCGAGGAATAGGGTAGGAGATAATGGTTTCGTCTTTTAAATCCAGCGCCGTGACATAAGCTTTATTAGCCAGCTCATGGTCGGGGGCAACGATCAGCTTGAGCTTAAAATCGAATAAATGCACGTACTCTAGGCGCTCTGGGTCACGTATATCCGAGGTTAATACCAGATCTAAATCGCCCTCAAGCAGCTCAGGGATAGCGTCGTAACTAAAACCACGTTCGTAGTCCACATGAATGTCGGGCCAAAAGTTATTAAATTCTTTAATTGTCGGTAATAACCAGTGAAAACAGGCGTGGCACTCGACGCTCAAGCGTAATTGCGAGATTGGCTGATTTAAGCTCTCTTTCAAACGGCATTTCGCCGCTTCAACTTTTGGTAGTACATCATGCGCAAGCTCTAATAGCAGCATGCCTTGTGGAGTAAATCGCACCGGATGGGTTTTACGCTCAAACAATTGGCAATCGAGTTTGTTTTCTAAGTCTTTGATTTGATGAGAAAGTGCAGATTGAGTTAAAAACAGCTCACGTGCGGTATTCACTAAAGAGCCGGTCTCTTTCAAGGTGGAAATAGTCTTGAGGTGTTTTATATCTATCATCTTTAGTAAATCTCATAAAAATTGTGAGCGGTGCTCAACGTGAATACAGTTTACTGCATCATAATAGACATTTCAAAGTCTAGACGTCCATAATTGATGTATAAAATGTAAACGTAAAGCTAACCATAGATAAATTCCACTATAACAACAAAAATGACAGCGGTGTCATCTAATTTGGCATTTACTTATAATTTTTAGCTATGAATAAAATTCACATTAATGCTGAGAAAGCTGCGTTTGCACAGTGGGGGAGAGGAATCTAATGTTTAGCCATCTATATAGCTAAACGGAGTTTTTGTTATGGCATTAATACATAATCTTGGTTTCCCTCGAATCGGCAAGCAGCGGGCGCTTAAGTTTGCCCTTGAGGCATACTGGGCGGGCACCATCGATCAGTCCACATTGCGAGCAAAATTGGGCTTTGCGGGCACAGGCTGGTGTTGAGTTGCTCCCCGTTGGTGATTTTGCATGGTATGACCATGTGCTTGCTACCACGGTGATGGTCGGAGCCGTGCCAGCGCGTCATCACAGCTCTGATAGCAACCCCCTCGATACCTTATTTCGTATTGCTCGTGGGCGAGCGCCTTCGGGATGTGCCTGTGCCGCCAGTGAAATGACCAAATGGTTCGATACCAACTATCATTATATTGTGCCCGAGCTCAGCGCCGAGCAGCGCTTTTCGCTGACTGATTCAGAGTTATTTACCCATGTCAGTGAAGCACAGCAACTAGGCCATACACCAAAGCCCGTGCTTATCGGCCCGGTGACCTATTTATATTTAGCCAAATGCGCCGATGAACCTTTTGACAAACTTGCGCTATTGCCTCAGTTACTTGAGGTGTATCAGCAGATATTGGACAAACTTGCGGCGCAACAGGTTCAGTGGGTGCAAATTGATGAGCCCATTCTCGCCCTAGAATTGGATAGTGCTTATCGCCAAGCCTTGAAAGACAGTTTTACGAGTTTATCTGGCCACGGGGTGAAGCTGCTATTGGCCACTTACTTTGATGATGTCAGCCATCATCTTGATGATATTCAAGATTACGCCATCGACGGAGTACATTTTGATTGGCTGGCGAGCACGGTGGATATACAGGCTTTAGATAAGGCCGTAGGCAATGAGCGAGTGTTGTCCTTAGGGGTTGTTAATGGACGTAACGTTTGGCGTGCGGATTTATCCTCGTTGCATGCACAATTACATCCTATTGCTGAGCAGCGGGGCGAGATGCTGTGGATAGCCCCTTCATGTTCATTGCTTCACACTCCGGTAGATTTACAGCAGGAGCAGCAGCTCGACAGTGAACTAAAAAGCTGGTTGGCTTTTGCAACACAAAAGTGTCAAGAGCTGCAACTGTTACGTCATGCACTGCATAGCAGCGACACCACTGCTATTGATCGCTACAGTGCTGCGGTTCAGGCTCGGCAGAGCTCAACGCGAGTGAATAACAAGAGGGTGCAACAAAGCGTTGCGGCGCTCAGTGCGCAAGACGCACAGCGACAAAGTGCGTTTTCTAAGCGGGCGAAGACCCAGCGTCAAGCCTTGCAACTGCCACTATTACCGACCACCACTATCGGCTCTTTTCCGCAGACCCAAGCTATTCGCCAAGCGCGGCGGGATTTTAAAAATGGTACTTTAGACTCCCAGGCGTATCACACGCAAATGGAAGCTGAAATTCGCTACGTCATCGAAGAGCAACAAGCGCTTGGTTTGGACGTGCTGGTGCATGGCGAAGCTGAGCGTAACGATATGGTCGAGTATTTTGGTGAACTGCTTGAGGGCGTATCCTTTACTCAGTTTGGCTGGGTGCAAAGCTACGGCTCGCGCTGTGTGAAGCCACCGATCATTTGGGGTGATGTGGCCCGTTCGCAACCAATGACTGTGCATTGGAGCCGCTATGCGCAGTCACTTACAAAAAAACCGGTGAAGGGCATGTTAACTGGGCCGGTGACGATTCTATCTTGGTCTTTTGTGCGTGATGACTTAGACAACCCCACTATCGCCAAGCAAATCGCGGTAGCGCTGCGTGACGAGGTTGAGGATTTGCAAAATGCGGGCATTGGCATTATTCAAATTGATGAGCCTGCTTTTCGTGAGCACATGCCGTTAAAAACAAGTCATTGGCAAGATTACTTGGATTGGGCGACTTATGCATTTCGCGTCGCTGCCAGCGGTGCCGAGGATAAAACTCAGATTCATACCCACATGTGTTACAGCGAATTCAATGACATTATTGGCGCTATTGCTGATATGGATGCCGATGTCATCACCATTGAAACGTCCCGTTCTCATTTGGAGTTACTGAACGCCTTTGAACACTTTGATTATCCCAATGAAATAGGGCCGGGTGTGTATGATATTCACACTCCTAATGTGCCCGATGTTGCGTCGATAAAGACCTTAGTTCACAAAGCTGCACAGAAAATACCTGTCGAGCGATTATGGGTTAACCCTGACTGCGGTTTGAAAACGCGACAATGGCAAGAAACCCGAGCCGCGCTTTATAACATGGTAGAGGCCGCAAAGGAGTTACGACAAGAGCTGAACTAAATTAAGCTCACTGTAGCGGGGTGGGCCCAGGCCCCCCCGCTCAGCCTAGGTATTACCCCGCAGATTGCTTTACTTTCCCTTGTATCCCCCCTAAGATCACACAAATTTTTCAGTGGATAAGAGCAATGACAAGTACCCCGCAACGTATTACCCTCACTCGTCCTGACGATTGGCACATTCACCTACGCGATGGTGAACAGCTAAAAGATACCGTGCGTGATGCGAGCCGCTATATTGGCCGCGCGATTATTATGCCTAACCTAGTGCCACCTGCGACCTGTACTGAGACGGCATTAGCCTATCGTGAACGGATCATGGCGGCAGGTCCTAGCGCGCAATTTGAACCATTAATGGTACTTTATCTCACTGATAACACCACGCCTGAAGAAATTCGCAAAGCGAAAGCCAGCGGTAAAATTGTCGCGGCTAAATTGTATCCTGCTGGCGCGACCACCAACTCGGCTTCAGGGGTGACGGATGTTGAAAACATCTATCCTGTGCTTGAGGCAATGCAAGAGGTCGGCATGCTGCTTTTGGTGCATGGTGAGGTGACCGACTCCAGCATCGATATTTTTGACCGTGAAAAAGTGTTTATCGAAACCAAACTGAAAAAAGTGGTCTCTGATTTCCCTGAGTTGAAAGTGGTGCTCGAGCACATTACTACCCGCGATGCCGTGGAGTTTGTGCGCTCAGCATCAACCAATGTGGCAGCAACGATTACGGCTCACCACCTACTATATAACCGTAATCATATGTTGGCTGGTGGAATTCGCCCGCATTACTACTGTTTACCGATTCTTAAGCGTAATACCCATCAACAAGCCTTGATTGAAGCGGCCACCAGTGGCAGCGCGAAATTCTTTATGGGCACCGATTCGGCCCCGCATTTAAAAGATAAAAAAGAAGCATCCTGTGGCTGCGCCGGCGCCTATACCGCCCATGCATCATTGGAGCTTTATGCAGAAGCGTTTGAGCAAGCCGATGCGATGGATAAACTAGAAGGCTTTGCCAGTCATTTTGGTCCTGACTTTTACGGCCTTGCGCGTAACAGCGATACTATTACGTTGGTGCGTGAACCCTGGCAAGTGCCTGAAAGTTATCCACTTGCCGATGATAAAGTGATCCCTATCTGCGCCGGTGAAACACTTAACTGGCAGGTTAAGGACTAAGAGTTTAGAGCCCGGTTTGATACCGGGCTTTTTATTGGCTATCCGGGCAAGCAATGTCAGCTGCGCTGTTACTTTGATCTGCGTCAATAGCCGCTTCGCTGAGAGGGCTCTGCGGACAATTGTCCTTATGAATTATGGTGGCTTTGACTAAGCTCTGGCGCTAAAATTAAGCATGTTTTCGTGCTTAGCGCTACAACGAACAGGTGAAATTTACCATGCACTTACCTACAGTGGACTATCAGTCGCCCAACGCTCCTGCTGAATTTGTCGAGTCTCTTCGCAATACCGGCTTTGGGGTATTGACGAACCATCCGATCCCGCAGTCTTTAGTGGAATCAATTTATGAAAATTGGCAGGCTTTTTTCAACTCTGAGCAAAAGCACGAGTTTTTATATGATAAGACTACGCAAGACGGATACTTTCCACCGGAAGTAAGTGAAGTAGCCAAAGGCTTTAATGTTAAAGACATTAAAGAGTATTACCACGTTTATCCTAAAGGTCGTGTTCCAGCACAATTAGAAGAGCAAATTCGTGAGTATTACCGACTTGCTAATGAGTTTGCTAGCGAGCTACTGAGCTGGGTGCAGGCGCACGCACCAGAAGAAGTGCAAAAACGTTTTTCCATTGATCTTAAAGACATGATCAAGGACTCTGAGCAAACCTTACTACGTATACTTCATTATCCGCCAATGACCGGTGACGAAGAGCCGGGTGCTATTCGCGCGGCGGCGCATGGCGATATTAACCTATTAACGGTTTTACCTGCAGCGAACGAGCCTGGCTTACAGGTGCAAACTAAAGAGGGTGGTTGGTTAGATGTGCCAAGTGACTTCGGTAATCTGATCATCAACATTGGTGATATGCTGCAAGAAGCATCAGGTGATTACTTCCCTTCGACCATTCACCGCGTTATTAACCCGACGGGGAAAGCGTCAACGAAATCACGTATTTCACTGCCACTGTTTTTGCATCCGCGCCCGGATGTGGTGCTCTCCGAACGCTATACAGCAGATAGCTACTTACAAGAGCGTTTACGAGAGCTTGGTGTAAAGTAATGAAAAAAGCCCGCATTAGCGGGCTTTTTCGTTATAGGGTGTTTAACAAAGCGCGGGTAGCGAGGCCGATGGCCAATGTTAAGGTGACACTTAATAAGGTGCCCAGCATCACGTATTCGGTCAGGTGCTTTTCTTTGCTATTGGTCAAATCGCCAAAGCGAAACACCGATTTAGCCGCTAACACAAAACCGACACCAGCGAGTTCATCAATCAGTACAAAGGTGAGCATCAGCACGCGCTCAAGTACGCCAATACTATGGCCCGCCTGTGGCAGCTGTTGCTCATTATGGCTACAAGGTAGCTGCCAGCGTTCCAATAACATGCGAATAGCCACGGAGCAGGGGTTTAAAACCAAGGCATAGGCAAGCAGCGTTACCCATAATGATTGTCTACTCAGCCCCTGACTCGCCCATTGTGTGAGGGTATCTGCATCACTGAGCCACAGGCACAGCGAAATGATCACCATTATGTGTGCGAGCTGATCAACCACAAAGGGTATAATACCGCCTCGAGTATAGGACTTTCCTACATCAATGAGCCAATGGCTGAGCATAATACTCAACGTAGCCAGCAACACGCCCGGCCACTCACACAAGCCGTAAATGTGCTCCCACGCAATAAGCACGGTGGCCGATAACACGCCGTGAACTAACACATGCAGTGCTAATTTGCTTGATTTATAGTGGTAAGTGTTGCGATTGTGCACCCAGTGCATTGGTTGCAAATAAAAATCGGCAATAAAGTGCGCTAATAATAGCGCCAATAGAAGTGCTATTTGCTCATCCATAAGCATGTTCCTTTGCGGCTACGGCTATAAATTCATCAACGAGGTGGTAGTTGCCAGCGTTAAGTAGCTTGGTGGCGTTTTCTCTTGAAGTTTCAAGCTCTTTGGCTATGGTTGCATGGTCATTATTACGTAACCAATGGTACAAATACAAGGCTTGTGCTTGTTTGGCACTGGTGTGACTGATCAGGTTATCTATAAAGCGAATATTCAATACAAAACTTGGGCTCATGTCTATTTGGTGTAGACTAAGACGTAGACGCATATTTTTTATATTATCTAAGCCCGTCCCCGAGAGGAGTAGCGCTGGACCGGTGGCGGTTTTTATGTCTTTGCGGTAGTTATCTATAGGGCCCCATGCCTCACTAATGCGTGCGTCCAGAACTTGGGCACGTAAAAACAACCGCAGCATAATGCTGGCTAGCAAAGGGGTGGGGCTTTGGCTAAGAATACATTGGAAGGCATCACCGCGATAAATGCTAAAGTCGCCATCGAAGCGTTCACAGATAGCGCGTAGCCCTTGCTCTAGGCTATATAATGCATTGTCATAGTCGTCACTGCTTAGCTTACGAGAGTCGACGAGATCACCGCTTAACACAGTGTAATAAGAAGGTGTTTGGGGCATAAAGGAACTCTCAATGGTTACATTCTGTTAAGTAACTAATTAAAGTTACATGTACTTAGGTAACTCAATATAGTTACATAAACCCGTTGATGCAAGGAAACACACGCAAGTCGAGCGGTAAGTCAGATGGCAGGAATTATTTATTCTATTATTCTCGATTGATGGAACTAATGAATTCATATATGCTGATGTCTTAGCTATCCTGCTAGAATTAAGAAAAGACCAATAAAAACAAAGTAGTAACCTAGTGAATAGAATTAATTAGGGAAAATTTAAAAAAATTAATGACAACGCTGTCATTAATTGTGTAACATAATTTCAACATGGGTTGAGGAAGAGCATACGCGCTACAAAAACGATAAAGCGTATTTGCGAATACATTAACAAGGTTAGAGGTCGTACAATGATGGCGAAGAGTGCGAGTCAAGAGCAATTATTTATAGGCATAGATGGTGGGGGAACCAAATGCCGGGCGACCATTTACTCTGCCCAACGGGGAGTACTAGGTACCGGCTTGGGCGGCCCTGCAAATCCATTACATGGTCTTGAACGCACTTTAGAGTCGATTATGGTATCTACTCAGCAAGCGATGCGTGATGCAGGCCTACGCCTTGAGAGCGTGCATCAGTTAGTGGCTGGTTTAGGCTTGGCAGGGGTTAACCTACCCAGTCTATTTGAGAAAATCAGTGAATGGGAACACCCATTTCAAAAAATGTATTTGACCACCGACCTGCATACTGCCTGTATCGGCGCACATGAAGGCGGTGACGGGGCAGTGATTATTACTGGTACTGGCTCTTGTGGCTTTGCCTGTGTTAAAGGTCATAGTGTGAATTATGGCGGCCATGGATTTGCTCAAGGCGATAAAGGCAGCGGTGCATGGCTGGGTCTTGAAGCACTCAAGGCGGTGTTATTAGATTTGGACGGATTAGGTCCGCAAACTCGCCTGAGTGAGATGTTTAAATTACATTTTAATGCCAGCTCAGCAATGGGAGTCGCAGAGCAAATGGCGGGTCAACCCTCAAGCAGCTACGCCAAACTCGCACGTATGGTCATAGAGGCGGCTCATGATGGTGATATGGTCGCGCTCACCATAGTCAAAGACGGTGCGCGCTACATCAGTAATTTGGCTAAACGATTATTAGAAATTCACCCTCCACGTTTATCTATGATTGGCGGCTTGTCTGAACCCATGCAAAAATGGTTAGATCCTGATATAGCTAAACGTGTTGAAGTGCCTCGTCAGCCACCCGAGATGGGCGCTGTTTATTTTGCCCAAAATGCGCTGTTAGAAGAAGAACAAAAGGTCGCAATTAAATGAGTCAAAGTTTCCATGCTGAACGCCTATTTGACGGGCAGTGTTTTCATAACGATGTTTATTTTCAAAGTGTTAACGGTAAAGTGCAATTTATTGATGCACCCACCAGCGACCCTGTCACCGAACTTTCTGGGCTCGTAGTCCCCGGCTTTATCGATGTACAAGTAAACGGTGGTGGCGGCGCATTTTTTAATGCTGAACAAAGTGTTGACTGCTTAGCGCAAATAGCGAGAGCACATGGTCAGTTTGGCTCAACGGCCAATATGCCGACCTTAATCACAGACGACATCGCGATTATGCGTCGTGCCGCTGACGCAGTGGCTGAAGCGGTGGCAAAAAATACTCCAGGTATTTTAGGAGTCCATTTTGAAGGACCGCATCTCAGTTTGCCAAAAAAAGGCACGCACAGCGAGCAGTTTATTCGTCCCATTAGCGATGAAGAGTTTGCGATTTACGAGCGCGATGACCTTGGTATTAAAATGGTTACCTTGGCGCCAGAAAATGTTAGCGCAGCGGATATTAAGCGTTTAGTTGCCATGGGTGTAAAGGTCTCATTGGGCCACACCAATGCCGACTATGAAACCACGATGTCAGCGCTAGACGCCGGCGCTGATGGCTTCACCCACCTATTTAATGCTATGTCTGCCTTTACCTCACGTGAACCCGGGGTTGTCGGTGCGGCGTTATGGCATGACAGTAGTTGGTGCGGGTTAATTGTCGACGGTCATCACTTGCACCCGGATTCGGCGAAGTTGGCAATTCGTACCAAGCAGCGCGGCAAGATAATGCTTGTTACCGATGCAATGCCTCCAGTGGGCACTGATGCCGAAGAGTTTGATTTTTTCGATGGCCGTAAAGTCTATCGCACCGGCGACCGGTTGAATTCCAGTACGGGCGAATTAGCTGGCAGTGTGTTGGATATGGCCAGTGCTGTGCGCAACACCGTAAATACATTGGATATCAGCTTAGCCGAGAGCCTGCGTATGGCATCGCTCTATCCGGCGCAATACTTGGGCTTAGCACAGTGCAAAGGTCGCCTCTTAAATGGTTTCGATGCTGATTTTGTGGCGCTGGATGAGCACCAACATGTGCAGGCCACCTACATAGGCGGCGTACGCCTTAGCCGCTAAGCACAGTGAACCCCTTATAAAACAGGCCGTCATGGAAGAGGTACGCATGGATACAGTGATGTAACAGTGCGCAGAAACTAACAGCGAGAAACTATGACAACACCTGATACCGGCAAAAAAAAACAACGCTTAGCCTCGTTAGATGCGCTGCGCGGTATGGACATGTTTTGGATTTTAGGCGGGCAATCTATTTTTGCCGCATTGTTCGTATTAACAGGTTGGCAAGGGTGGAAGGCGTTTGAAGCGCATACAGTGCATTCGCAATGGCACGGTTTCACCTTTTACGACCTTATTTTCCCGCTATTTATCTTTCTCTCTGGTGTGGCCATGGGGCTTTCCCCGAAGCGGATTGATCACCTGCCGCTGGCCGAACGCAAGCCTTTTTATAACAAAGCAGTAAAACGCCTGTTACTACTTAGTGCCTTAGGAGTGCTCTATAATCACGGCTGGGGCACAGGAATGCCAATGGCATTTGACGAAATTCGCTATGCCAGTGTGCTTGGGCGTATTGCTATTGCCTGGTTTATCGCGGCGATGCTGGTATGGCATACCTCGTTGCGCACTCAAGCAATTGTCGCTGTGGCAATTTTGTTAGGCTACTGGCTTTGGTTGACGGTGTTGCCGGTACCCGGCGGCCACGGCTCGCCGCTGAGTCCTGAGGGCAGTTGGAATGCCTGGGTTGATCAACACCTATTACCTGGTATTACCTACCAAAACCGGCCTCTTGACCCAGAAGGTTTACTGTCAAATATTCCTGCAGCCGCCAACGCTATTTTAGGTGTCTTTGCCGGGCAATTAATTGCTCAAGGTGCCACTCAAGGCCAATGGCGAGTGGCGGCGCAGCTGTTTGCTGCGGGGTTAGTCAGCTTAGCGCTAGGTTGGGGATGGGACAGTGTCTTTCCAGTGAATAAAGAATTGTGGACCAGTTCGTTTGTACTCGTTACTGTCGGCTGGAGTGCAATTTTATTGGCGGTGTTCTATGGCGTGGTTGATATTCTGGGCCAACGTAAAGCCGCTTATCCGTTTGTAATTATCGGCGCTAATTCAATTATTATTTACCTCGCTTCAAGCTTAGTGAACTGGGGCTACATCGCCAATAGTGTGTTTGGTGGGGTCGTGCGCTCTGTCAGTGAGCCATGGCAACCTCTATTTGCTGTCGTCGCCTTGTTAACAGTACAGCTGCTTGTCCTACACTGGATGTATAAACGTAAAATCTTTGTCAGTGTTTAACCCTGTTGATGCTTAATAAATAACTAAAAAAGTGACATTTTTTGCTCACTTTTACTTTACAAATTAGGTTTTATAACCAATAATGACAGCGTTGTCATAATGGTGTAAACCTAATTACAGTATCCCGATTAGGTTCTGACCTATGACCAAGTTCAGATTGCACGGAACGCTTGGTCATAGGTCCCATTTTTATCAACTATAACAACGAGCTAAACATGCAAATCGTGATTCTTAAAGATGCTACAGAGGTAGCCCGTTACGGCGCTGACCTATTTGTAGCCCAGCTAAAAAAGCAACCCGCTTCCACGCTCGGCCTGGCGACAGGCTCAACGCCAGTGGCGCTGTATCAAAATTTGATCAAAAAAAATCAACAGGGTGATATCAGCTTTTCACAAGTTACTAGCTTTAATCTAGATGAATACTTAGGCTTAGACGGCTCTCATCCGCAGAGCTACCGCTTTTTTATGAATGAGCAGTTGTTCGACCACATTGATATTGCCAAAGAGCGTACCCATGTACCGCCGGGCGATGCCCAAGACCCTATTGCTGCATGTCAGGAATATGAAGCGCGCATTCTCGCAGCCGGTGGCATCGATATTCAGTTACTTGGAATAGGGCGCAATGGCCATATAGGCTTTAATGAACCCTCGTCAGGGTTAACATCGCGAACCCGTGTTAAGACCCTAACGAAGGCAACGATCGATGATAATGCTCGCTTTTTCAGCGAGGATGAATATCAGCCGCACTTATCCATTACCATGGGCATTGGTACCATACTTGATGCCAAAAAAGTGGTGTTATTGGCAACTGGTGAAAATAAAGCGGCAGCCATCAAAGCCACGGTAGAAGGGCCGCTAACTGCCTCTTGCCCAGCTTCGGCACTGCAGATGCATCGCGATGCCGTTATCGTTATTGATGAAGCCGCAGCCAGTGAGCTTGCCGACGTTGATTTCTACAAGCATATAGAGGCCGAAAATCAGAAGTTATTGGCGCGCCTAGCGGCTAAGTAATATCACGCTAAATACCATTAAAGCCCAGCTCGGGCTTTTTTTTGTATCTGTGTTAGCAGCGTTTATTAATGAGAACAGGCACAACCCCTTGATGGGTAATGTAACGATAAAAGAAGCGATGTCACTATCACCCGCATTACTGTGATTTTACTGAACTGTGATAATGTAGAACCATGTTGTCCTGAATTACCGCAAAACCATGCTGCAATACACCCAGTTGCCATTGGATAGGCACTCAAGCGAGCGTAAAGACCCTAACTGGCTGTTAAATAAACGCCCGCTGGGGCGTTATGTATTAATAAATACAGATCGAAATCTGTTCAGTATTGATAATCAAACCCCACTGTTTTTGAGCTATGAGCAAGTAAAAGACTTCGCCCCCGATAACGCGATTTATTTAGGTGAGCATCAATGCCAGCATTATTTTGCTCTTGATGTGAGTGAAACATTGCCTAACGACTGTGCTTTCGCCGAAGGTGAATTTGTCGATATCCGCCGTTATGGCTCGATAGTTGAGCCTGGCGCTGCTGCAATACTGGTACTCGCGCGAGGGCTGTGCCATTGGCACAAGACCCACCGCTTTTGTGGCCGTTGCGGCAATGAAAATATTCAAGCGGAGGCCGGTCATGCCCGAAAATGCATCAACCGCGACTGTCGTCACCTTACTTTTCCACGTACCGATCCGGCCGTTATTATGTTGGTGCATCATATGTTCAATGATGGTATCGAACGCTGTTTATTAGGTCGTCAAGCAAGCTGGCCTGAGGGCGTCTATTCCACCTTAGCTGGATTTGTCGACCCAGGGGAAACACTCGAAGCAGCTGTTGCCAGAGAAGTGATGGAAGAGGCGGGAATAGTCGTGCAATCGCCACGCTATATTGCCTCACAGCCATGGCCTTTTCCAAGCTCGCTGATGTTAGGCTATATGGCACAGGCAAGCTCAACAGATATCTTTATTGACCAAGACGAGCTCAGCGACGCACGTTGGTTCTCTAGAGACGAGCTAAAGCATTTTGGCACTTGGGGAGATGCGGGCACTGACTACAAACTTCCCCGCTGCGATTCTATTTCACGGTATCTTATTGATACTTGGGTTGCACAGAATGAGGAAAACAAATGAAAAAACAAACACAGTTGATAAGCTCTGGGCGAGATAAAAAGTTCACTCAAGGGGTTGTTAACCCTGTGGTACAGCGCGCCTCTACCGTGGTTTTTGATTCCGTTGCTGAGTTTAAAGACGCAGCTAAAAATCGCGGAAACCATGCATTATTTTACGGTCGTCGCGGCACCACAACACACTTTGCGCTACAACAAGCGATTGCTCAGCTAGAAGGCGGAGCCGGCTGTGCCCTTTATCCGTCGGGCGCTGCTGCCATCAGTAATAGCCTGCTATCTTTTGTCAAAGCCGGCGATCACATTCTGATGATGGATAATGCCTATGAACCTACCCGGGATTTTTGCGACAAAGTGCTGGCAGGGTTAGGGGTGACAACCACCTATTATGACCCGCAAATTGGCGCCGATATTAGTACGCTTTTCCAGGAAAATACTAAGGTGCTATTTATGGAATCTCCCGGCTCAATCACCATGGAAATCCAAGATGTGCCCGCCATGGTGGCCGAGGCTAAGGCTCACAATATTATGACCATGCTGGATAACACTTACGGCAATGGTATGCATTTTCGACCCTTAGAGCATGGTGTTGATATTAGTATTCAGGCGGCCACCAAATACATAGTAGGTCACAGTGATGTGATGATGGGAGTCAGTGTTGCCAATGAGCAGCATTGGCCGGTGCTGCGTGAGCAGTCATACCTTTTGGGGCAATGTTGCAGTGCCGACGATGCATATTTGGCCTTGCGAGGGCTACGCACCATGGCTGTGAGGTTACAGCAACATGAGCGCAGCGCATTGCAAGTAGCAAAGTGGCTACAGTCGCACCCGTTAGTGGATCATGTTCGTCACCCTGCGCTGGAAAGTTGTCCGGGCCATGCGTTTTTCAAACGCGATTTTGACGGCAGTAATGGGTTATTCTCCATTGTAATGAAAGAGGGCACACAACAAGCCCTTGATGCCTTAGTTGAATCATTACACCATTTTAAAATGGGCTTCTCTTGGGGTGGCTTTGAGAGTCTAATTACCACCAACCTGAGCATGAAGGCTTTGCGCAGTGAAACGTCATGGCAGTATGGCCCGGTAGTGCGTTTGCATATCGGTTTAGAGGACGTCGATGACTTAATTGCCGACCTCAGCCAAGGGCTTGATGTGTACGCCAATGCTTTAGCCAAGAAGTAGCATCAGACACATCTTTTTACAAGCGCTCATACTTTTGAGCGCTTTTTTCATTTATAGTAGCTACAAATAACGACAAATCAGGATATCAGGATGGATCCAAGGCGTATCTTCGAGCTGGTTAAATTTGAACTGGCGCGACACTTTCTTACCAAAAAGGCGTGGTTGGCGCTGCTTGCTTTTGCCTTAGTGTGGTTGATGATTTATCGCTACGGTATTTCTCAAGCTGTATCGGTGCTTTCAGACCCTAACTTTGAACAGTTTATGCTTGCCGCTTTTGGCAACCTCGGGTTACAGAGTTTATTGCACTGGCCTGATGCGGAAATGGCCGTATATTGGCTGATTGCCTTAGTCACCTTTCCTCTTTTCATTATTTATTTAACCAGTGATCAATTTGTTAGCGACAAAGAACGCGGCACGCTGCGGTTCATCGCTTTACGCGCCACTCGCGCTGAAATTCTATTAGGGCGCTATTTCGGTCATTGCTTAAGCGCCGCTGCGTTGCTGGCGATTAGCATTATCGGCACGCTGATCCTCATTGCCTTTCGCGATACCAGTGCACTGGTCCCTGCTTTGGCACGCGCGCTGCAATTTGAACTCCTCCTGTTGGTTAACCTAATGCCGTTTATTGCCTTGATGACGTTATTGAATACCATAGCGCGCTCATCACGTATGGCGCTTATTTACGTTATTTTATTGTACACCATAGGGTTAATGGTACTGGCTATTCTACAAGGCCAGTTAGGACTGCCGATGTGGTTGGATTACCTTATTCCCGGTGAGCCGCTAGATAATATCGCCACCGTTCGGCCCAGCCCTGTCACCGACATAGCTTGGCCATTGTTGCAAAGTGGCCTGTTGTTAGCGCTAAGTTTTTATAAGTTGCAGCGGAGTAGTCTATGAGCCAGTTAATTTTAGCACGCGGCGTTAGCCACTATTTCGGCAGCAAAAAAGCGCTCGATAATGTTGATATTGAATTACAACCTGGAAAGCCCATTGCATTAGTCGGCCCCAATGGCGCAGGTAAAACCACGCTGTTTAGCCTTATCTGCGGCTATTTGCAACCCAGTGAAGGCGAGATTAAGGTATTGGGACATCGTCCCGGCAGCGCCGCATTGTTCGGTCAGTTAAGTGCTTTACCACAAGACGCGCTACTGGACCCCAACTTTAGTGTTGCCCAGCAATTGGCTTTATATGCACGCCTGCAAGGTTTTAGTCAGCGCCAAGCAAAAATAGAAACACAGCGGGTGTTGGAACTGGTCAACCTCAAAGACACCGCAGACAGTCGCGCTAAAGAGCTTTCTCATGGCATGAAAAAGCGCATTTGTATCGCCCAAGCGCTGCTTGGTTCGCCGAAGTTGGTGATGCTTGATGAAGCAACGGCTGGTTTAGACCCCGCCAATGCCAGGGCTATTCGAGAGTTGGTCAGTGCGCTCAGTACCGAGACGACCTTTGTATTGAGCTCGCACGACTTATCGGAGCTGGAGCGGCTCTGCGACCGCGTTTTATACTTGCAGCAAGGGCGCTTGGCAACCCATCAATTGGACTCGCAAACCGAGCAGTTGGCGTATCTAACTCTGCAACTACGTGAGCAAAACGATCATGTTGCAGCGGCGTTAAAGGCGCTTCCTCACGTAGTGAGCGTTGATAATAGTCAGCGTAATGAATTTGTTATTGGTTACAGCAGCGAGGGCCTCAGTGAGGCAATGGATATCGCCTTGCTAACGCTGTGCCATAAACAACAGTGGCGTTATCGCGCCTTGATAAACGGTCACACCCTAGAAAATCAATTATTCGCAACAGGAGCATAGCAATGGGATTACTTAGTGGATTAATTGGCAATGCCAGTGAAGTAGATGAAGGGGAGTTAGACTCTTTACTTGAAGAGATACTTGCTCCAGGTGAGAACCTAGAAAAAGCGTATAAAGTGATCCGCGACTTATTCTTGTTCACTAACAAACGTCTGATCTTAGTAGACAAACAAGGTGTAACAGGGTCGAAGATGGAGGTGCTCAGTATTCCATTTAGTAAAATCACTAAGTTCAGTAAGGAAAGTGCTGGCCACTTTGATATGGATGCTGAACTGAAAATTTGGATAGGCTCTGATCCGAGTCCGTTGTGTAAGAACTTTAAAGCGGGTGACAACATTAACGAAGTGTATCGGATCCTATCTCGCTACGTTTTGTAAAAAACTGTACCTATATCTAACAAAAACTAACATTTATTTAAAACAATCAAGTGCTTAGTTAAGTTATAATTCATTTCAACAGCGCTAGAGTGGCGCTGTTTTAAAAAACTAGATATAGGGAAATCTATTTATGAAAAAACTATCCGTCGCCATCGCGTCTGTACTTTTCTCCGGTGCTGCCTTCGCACAGTCTTATCAATCAATCAGCAACCTTGAATACCTCAATGTAGAAAGTGAGGACAATGTTGCCGTAGATTCGATTTACTACTTCGCACCAAAGCAGGTGTTGGGCCCGCTTGATCAGTTTGAGTATATTAACAAAGAGTCAAACATCTTTGGTCGTATCTCAGACAATGATTATGCGACTGGCTACAACGTAGGCGGTGAATACTTCGCGGATCAATTCCTAGTAGGCGCGTCTTACAGCGTTGTTGACCCAGATGACTTCGACAGTGCTGATCAATACACACTAAGCCTTGGTTACCTAGTTAGCGACAACTTCTTGTTGAAAGCTGAGCGCGTAGACCCAGAGCACGGTGATGAAACTTACTTCTTCTCTGGCCGTTACGATCACGCTTTAAACAGCACTGATTACATCGGTTTTGAAGTGCGTATTGATGACGAGTTCGACCACCGTGAGCTTAACGGTAAGTACTTCAAAGACCTTAAGCAAGGTAACTACTTAACTGTTGAAGCACAGTACATTAACCGTGACGATGCGGACAACTACTGGCAGCTAGGTTCTAACTACTACTTCAACAAAATGACGTCAGTATTCGTTAATTTCGACGATGAAGACTTCTATAACTTTGGTGCGAAATACTTCATCGACACCAACTTCGCAGTATCTGCTGGTTACGGCAGCAACTGGGATGAGTCAAGCTATGATCAGTGGTTCCTAAAAGCAACTGCACAGTTCTAAGCGTTGAACTAATTAATAAAAAAAGCCCAGCATATGCTGGGCTTTTTTGTCGCTAATGGTTAATAACGCTTACCAACCACATTGACGACCCTTGTTTTGCTCATCTAGGTAAGCTTGCAATGGTGCAAAATAATCAAGGATAGCGGTTGCATCCATTTGCTCTTTACCTGTTACTTTTGCGAGCGCTTGTTGCCATGGCTGCGACGAGCCCATTTCTAACATCTCGTTGAGTCGCTGCCCAGCTTCTTTTGAGTTATAGATGGAGCAACGGTGAATGGCGGCGTCATTGCCGGCAATCTCACACAGGCTACGATGGAAGTCGAACTGTAAAATATGGGCTAGGAAATAGCGAGTATAAGGCGTGTTTCCAGGCACGTGGTACTTGGCCCCCGGATCAAAGTCTGACTCAGAACGAGCGATGGGAGCGCTGATCCCTTGATACTTCTTGCGCAACTGCCACCAAGCTTGGTTGTACTGCTCAGGGGTAATTTCGCCAGAAAACACCTGCCAACGCCACTGATCAACTAATAAACCAAATGGGATAAAAGCCACTTTATCTAATGCCATGCGCATGAGTAAGCCAATGTCTTTAGATTCATCAGGGACTTCATCTAATAGGCCAATCTCTTTTAAATACTCAGGAGTGACCGACAGCGCAATCGTATCGCCAATGGCTTCGTGGAATCCATCGTTGGCACTTTCTTGATAGTACAGGGGTTGCTGGTTGTAAGCGCGTTGGTAGAAGTTGTGCCCTAATTCATGGTGAATGGTGGCAAATTCTTCGCCGGTGCGCTGAATACACATCTTAATGCGTAAATCATCTTTACTATCGAGGTTCCACGCCGATGCATGACATTGCACATCGCGATCCTGAGGTTTGGTAAATAAAGAGCGCTCATAGAAAGTATCAGGTAGCGGTGCAAAGCCCATGGAGGTGAAAAACTTTTCCGCACCGCGCACCATCTCTAGCTCATCATAGTCATGCTGCGCTAGTAGCTCGGTTACATCATAGCCAGGATCGGCATTTTCAGGCGCAACCAAGTCGTAGATATTACCCCATTGTTGTGCCCACATATTACCGAGTAAGTGCGCTGGAATGGTGCCATCTTCAGGTAATTTATCTTCGCCATACTGCTCACCTAGTTTGGCGCGCACATGACAGTGCAGGGAGTCATATAAAGGCTTAACTTGGCCCCATAGGCGGTCAAGTTCAGTGGCAAATTCATCGGCGGGCATATCGTACTTACTGCGCCACATTGCGCCCGTATCGGCATAGCCAAGCTCTTGCGCGCCTTCATTCGTTAACGTGACTTGCTGTTCGTATAAAGGGCGCATCGGCTTAGAAATTTGTCGCCACCCTTGCCATAGATCTAACAACTCATTGTAGTCGCGACTCGATGCCATGGTTGCGGTCATCTCACCGAGACTTAAACATTGGCCATCATCTTTACAATACTCGCCTTTGCCATACAGACCATCAAGCTCAGCGACAATGTTGGCCAGCTTTTCGGTTTTTGCTGCATCTTGTGGTGCCGGTAGCGTCAGTGCCAGTTTCAGTTTATCGAGCTTGCGACGGCTATCAGCGTCTAACTCCAGATCATCAAAACGGGCAGCCTCATTGGCTAAACGCACGATGGTTTCGGTTACTTCTTGGTTCGCGGCCGCTGCGAGCTGTGCCGTATCATGAGTAATAAAATTGGCGTAAATCCACGCGGCACGGCTACTTTTCTCATACAGCTTGGCTAACTGCTGTTCAGTGTTTGCTAAAAACGCTTTGGCATCAGTTGCCGTGAGTTTGTTGCTGCTCATTTTTGTTTCTGCAGCGCTCTCAGTGGGCTGAGTTGTGGTTGTGTCATTGCAGCCACTTAACCCTAAGGTTACCGAGACCAAAACCGCACTCAGGCTCAGTTTAAATGGAAGACGTGTCATTATTTTTCCTCTAATTGTTATCGGCGATGGTGGGCATCGCTAACGCCGGCTAAATATAGCAGCGTACGCAGAGGGGGTAAATTATTATAGATAGTCAGAGCACTCGGCTAGTACATTGAAGGGATTGTAAATATTTGCCGTTCGTCCATACTGAAAAACACCCTTTACGGTATCAAGGAACACAAGATGATGTGGTTAGTTTTATTAATCATCGTAGCTGTGATCGTTATTTTCGCAGTACGAGATATTCGCATGAGCATTGTTACTCGACCAGTTTTCAAGTGGTTTAAACAAGCATTACCGCCGCTGTCTGCGACAGAGCGAGATGCCATGGAAGCGGGCGATATCTGGTGGGATGGGGAGCTCTTTCGCGGCAACCCCGATTGGCACCAATTGCACCAGTATGCAACCTCACAGTTAAGTGCTGAAGAACGTGAGTTTATTGATAACCAAGTCGTTGAGCTGTGCGCCATGCTTGATGATGAAACCATTACCGCACAACAGGACATGCCAGAGTCCGTGTGGCAGTACCTAAAGGATGAGGGGTTTTTCGCCCTAATTATTCCCAAAGAGCACGGTGGTCATGACTTCTCGGCATTGGCCAACTCAACCATTGTTGCCAAAATTGCCAGTAAAAGCCTAAGTGCTGCGGTGACTGTCATGGTGCCCAATAGCTTAGGGCCCGCTGAGCTTCTGCTTCATTATGGCACCTTGTCACAACAACAACAGTGGTTACCTAAGCTTGCCAAAGGCGAAGCGCTGCCATGTTTTGCCTTAACCGGTCCAGAAGCAGGTTCGGATGCCGGCGCCATTCCAGATACTGGGGTTGTATGCAAAGGCGAATTTGCCGGTAAGGAAGTGCTGGGTTTGCGTCTAAACTGGTCAAAACGCTATATCACCTTGGCACCGCGCGCGACAGTATTGGGCTTGGCCTTTAAAATGTTCGACCCCGACGGATTATTAGGAACAACAAAAAATATCGGTATTACCTGTGCATTGATCCCCACCGACCACCCTGGAGTACGCACTGGCGACAGACATAAACCCATGAATATGGGCTTTTTAAATGGCACCACAGAAGGGAAAGATGTCTTCATTCCACTTGAGTGGATTATCGGTGGTGAAGTGCAAGCAGGCAACGGTTGGCGCATGCTAGTGGAATGTTTAAGTGCTGGGCGCGGTATTTCATTGCCAGCGTTGAGCACGGCAACCGGGCACTTGAGTGCGCGCACCAGTGGCGCTTACGCGGCGCTAAGGCAACAATTTGGTGTCGCGATTGGCGAATTTGAGGGAATACAAGAAGCCCTCGCTCGCATCGGCGGATTAACCTACCAATTAGAAGCTACGCGGGTCTTGACCGCAACGGCGATAGACCAAAAATTAAGCCCATCGGTGATCACCGCCATCGCTAAGTATCATATGACCGAGATGGGCCGCCAAGTGATCAACGATGCCTTGGATATACACGCCGGCAAGGGCATTCAAATGGGCCCCAATAATTATCTCGCCCATTGTTATATGGGCACACCGGTATCGATCACCGTAGAGGGAGCCAATATTCTTACCCGGAACCTGATGATTTTTGGGCAAGGCGCGATCCGCTGCCACCCCTATGTGATTGATGAAATGGTTGCTGCAGGGCTTGATGATGAAGAGAAAGGGGTGCGTGAGTTTGATCCGCTGCTTTGCCAGCATATGTTATACAGTGCTGGCAATGGCGTTATGTCGTTTGTGCATGCGCTCAGTGGTAGTTATTTTGCCAAGGCGCCCGTTGGTGGAGCGACAGCCAAATACTACCGCTATCTAGGGCGCTTCTCTAGAGCACTGGCATTTTGTGCCGATATTGCCATGCTCCGTTTCGGGGGCGACTTAAAACGCCGGGAAATGCTGTCGGCTCGTTTGGGTGATGTGCTCAGCCACTTGTACCTCGCCTCTGCAGTACTTAAGCGCTACCAAGATGAGGGCCATCAACATGCAGATTTGCCATTTGTACAATACAGTGTTGAGCGCAGCCTTTATCTGTGCGCCAAAGCCTTTGATGAATTTATCTACAACCTAGGAAGCTGGCCCCTGTCGTTGGCCGTTCGTGCCGTGGTACTGCCGCTGGGCAATCATTTTAAAATGCCTAAGGATGAGGTCGCTAAGCAAGTTGCGCAGCATATGACTCGCAGTGGCGTGGTACGTGAGCGCCTCACGCATTTATGTGTGGTTGATGACAGCAATGGTACAGCGGTGCTGGATAAAGCTTTAGAAGCGCAACAACATGCAGCTCAAGGATATCGTGAGGTTCATAAGTTGCGTAAAAAAGGAGAGATTCAAGGGCTGACGATGATGCAGCTAATTGAAGATGCACGGGCTAAGAATAAGCTTAGCGCTGAGCAAAGCGAGCAACTGATTGCGGCTGAGTCACTAAGGCAAGAGGTCATCGCTGTGGATGTCTTTGCCGCACAAGAGTTTGAGTGATTAGAGACAATAAAAGGCCGCAAAAGCGGCCTTTTTTACTAACGACCGTAAGGGTCGGGGACAATCTCACTCACCAGCCAATCACCGCGTTCGCGGATCATCTTCACACTGCGCATATCATCGACTTGGTTGCCATGAAAGTGCCCGGTGAATACTAAATTGATGGTAGCGCGGTCACCGTATTGTTGGCGAACACTCATCTCGGTACGGTCTAACTCAATGGTGACCTGATCATATTGTAAATTAACTAGGTTACGGGTGAATTGTGATGCCGTACCGTAGGAGCGCATAATACGCGCTAATTTGGGGGTCGCATATTGTGTGGCGCGCTCAAGATTATCGTGGTTGTACAACGCATAGAAGTACTGAGTTGCCACGTAGCCCGGAGAGTTAGGATCGCCTGTAATATCATCGTCGTTTTGGCCGCAGGCAGTCAATAAAAGTATCAGAGCAAGAAGTAAAGTACGTTTCATTCCACTGTATTTAATAAAGGCTATACACTGGAATAAAGTGTGAGGGGCAATTGAAAATATGTAAAGAAAAAGGCGCTAAAGCGCCTTTTTTTCAGAATAAAGAATGGCTATTGGCTTTACTGCTCAAGTTCCTGATCACTGAACTCACCAGCAAACAACGGACTTGAAAGGTAGCGCTCGGCAGAGCTTGGCAGAATAACCACGAAGTTTTTATCAGCATTCTCTGGCTTTTCAGCAAGACGCTTAGCAGCGACCACAGCAGCACCTGATGAAATACCGGCTAAGATTCCTTCGTTTTTCATTAGTTCATGTGCCATAGCGATGGCGTCATCATTACTGACTTGTTCAACCCCATCTAATAACTCTAAATCTAGGTTACCGGGAATAAAACCAGCACCAATACCTTGAATTTTATGGGGGCCCGGCTTGACCTCTTGACCTGCCATTGTTTGGCTGATCACTGGAGAATCCGTTGGCTCAACAGCAATAGATTGCACATTTAAGCCTTTCTCTTGCTTAAGATAGCGGCTCACGCCGGTGATAGTACCGCCAGTACCGACACCAGCAATGAAGAAGTCGACTTTACCATCGAGTGCATCAAAGATCTCAGGACCCGTTGTCTCGAAGTGAATTTTCGGGTTAGCTGGGTTTTCAAACTGCTGTAACAGAATGTATTTATCAGGATCGCTGTCATGAATTTCTTTGGCTTTCTCAATCGCGCCTTTCATGCCTTTAGGGCCTTCGGTGAGCACTAAATTAGCACCTAGCGCTTTGAGTAGCTTACGACGCTCCAAACTCATGCTGTTGGGCATGGTCAAAGTCAACTTATAACCTCGAGAGGCCGCAACGAAAGCGAGGGCAATTCCGGTATTTCCTGATGTTGGCTCGATAAGCTCTTTATTTTTGGTCAGTTGTCCTGATTTTTCCGCTTCCCAAATCATTGAAGCACCAATGCGGCACTTGACGCTGAAGCTTGGGTTGCGAGCTTCTACTTTGGCATAAACATTACCACCGGTAACACGGTTAAGTTTTACTAACGGGGTGTTACCAATGGATAGGGAGTTATCTTCGTAAATCTTTGACATATTCAATACCTAACGGGTTTGTCGCTGTATACCCTCACTTTACTCACTGTTTATGAAAACTAAAGGAAAGATTGGCTATATGATATAGCCAATCAGTTATAACGGAGAGGTATATAAATGCAGTTTCTTATATCACAAAATCCAAGCGTAACTGAATTTTGCAAACAGTGTTCGATTATCTTTTTCCAGCCGTGATAAGTCATCGTCCTGGTAGCCACTGTCTGAGTAACCTACAAACACCACGGACTGTGGATTGAGCTTATAAGAGTAGAGTAGCTGGGTGCTCAATACTCGATAGCGCGCATCCACTTCTTTAACGTAGCTACTGGGCTCGCGCTCGATGTCGGTATAAATCATGGTTAAACGCAAAAAACTACGTAAATTAAATTGATAGGTTAAACGCAAGTCACTTAAATTAGCGCTGAAGATGTCCTCACCTGAGCGACGTTGCAAGTCCTCGTAGGTGTGGCGCAAGCGCAGCGCTAGATGCGAATTGATATTGTAATTCACAGTGGGGCGAATACGCACAAACTCACCCAAACGGTTATTGGCCAAATCAACCTTATTACCTTGCGTTACATCAATATCAGCAACAACACCGGCGCTGGGTTTGATGGACGCAAAGAGGTTTATTTCGTTTTCGTTGAAGCGCGCACTATTACCGTCGATTGCTAAGGATGATGGATCGGCTCGTAACCCACGCCGCTCTCGACTAATGGTGCCAAGCTCTAGATAACTTTGCCAGGGGCCATCAAGTGAAACAAAGCTTTGCGCCTCTTTTTCTATTAACTCGCCTGCTTGGTTGTGGGTGATATCCCAATCCGCATACCATCGGGCGCGATTCCACCATGCGTCTTGCTCGGCGTACCAACGGTATTCACCACCGGTGGTAAACTTGTTGAAGTCAGTTTCACTAAGAAAGCCTAAATCCGCACGCAGTCCACGGCTGCGCTTATGATAATTACCAAACAGGCTGTAGTATTTGGTGTCTCTATCCAAGCTTAAATAATACCCATAGCCATCATAGTGGCGCTCGTTCACACGTAGCAAAGCTTCCGAATAACTGCAGTCATAGCGGCTATCACAAGGTTGTGCGGGTGGCGCTTGGCAAGGTTCATCGGCATCACATAATTGCTCAATGAAGTCCTCACTATAGTCACTTTGCGATGCCAGAGCTTGCACCACCAAGGTGGTGAAGTCGTCAAACCGATATTTACTATCGATGCTCAGCACTTCGTTGTGATAATCGTCACTGCGTCTGAACGTCGAACTGGCACCCAGGGAAAACGCACTGCTGATATCGTAACGATAGCGCAGCGCGCCGGCTTGTGAATGTTGCTCTAAACTCACAACTCGTGAACCTAAATTACCCGGTATAAGCACATTGGTTTGCTCATCGTTACTAATAAATGCGGCCACGGTGTGGCCATTCTTGCTTCCGGTTAGTTTCGCTCCTGCGCCAGGCGCGGCGATATTCCGGGTATAAATTAAGTTTAAATTCGAAGCAAAATAGTCGGCATTGTCTAAAAAGAAGCTGCGCTTTTCTGGGAAGAATAAGCTAAAGCTTTCATTGACGTTGAGCTGTGCAACATCGGCCTCTACTTGTGAGAAGTCGGGGTTAACAGTGGCGTTGAGCGTTAAATCTGGGGTGATCCCCCATTTCAGGTCTAAGCTTGGCTCAATGTTATTGTCTTTTTGCCAAGGCTTTAGGGTCGCGCCATTGATGTCGCGTTGTTGCTGTTGGTTAAGCACCAAGGAGGGGACAACGGTGAGGTTACTGCTTTGTTCGGCATTAGCAAAACCGTTCACTTGCGGCATTTGGCATATCCAGCAGTGATTACCATGGTCCAATTGCATACTTGAGAGGCGAAGGCGCTCATTTCGTGGATAAAAGCGCACTAACTCCATGGTCATGGCTTGGCTGCGTGGTGCGTCATCGAAGTTGAACATACGCATAGGTAAGGCTATTTCCACCTGGTATCCTTGAGCGGTGATATGGCCTGCGCTATCCCAAATGCCATCCCAGGCACTGTTTTCAGTTTTACTCAACTCATTTTCGATAGAGTCTTGTTGAACTCCAAGTGGATTGACAAAAAACTGATAGGCCAGCTTGGCACTGCCATAGGTGTCCAGTTTTATCCCTACTAAGTCATCATCCCAAGCGCTATCACGATCGCGATAAAAGGCACGAATTTCCTCTGGGTGAGGGTCCTCGGCGATAAACCCTAAATAGAGGGTATCGTCATTTTCATAAATCAGCGCGGTGGTACTCACCGGTGATGGTTTATTTTCATAGGGCCAAGTGATGTTATTTACACTGATGCGCTTAGCCTGTTGCCATTGCGGCTCATCCAAGCGACCATCAATAGTGGCTGTATCAGCGAAGTAGGGGATATTGAGTGCCGGCTGTGCCGTCTCAGCCAATACAATAAAGGGAGTAACGGCCATGGCTAAAACAGCAAGGCGACCTGCGAGAAAACGAGACAAAAGCACAACATGTCCAAGTGATGATTCTTGATGGCGCTGTTGTAACAAGTTAGCAGGGTGTAAACAAAATATATTCGTTCAGTTGCGATTCAGCGCGATAAACCGCACAGGTGCTCAATGATTAGACACTTAGCTTTGTGCTCAGCGGTTTTTCCATACATTGATGGCAAAAAATGTTAAAACAGGTGGCATTATTCATTACTGCTAAACCATCATGAAACTAATACTTAAATTGGTTGCTGGCATTGTCCTTGGAATGCTAATCGGCGCCTTTGCACCGGAGGCCGTAGCACGCGCTTTGTATACTGCCAAAGTGCTTATCGGCGAGCTGATAGGCTTTACCATTCCACTTATTATTTTATTTTTTATTTGTTCAGGCATCGCTGGGCTACCCAAAGGGGCGAATCATTTACTTGGCCGCACAGTGGGGTTTGCTTATGGTTCGACGGTGGTAGCAGGGACCTTGGCAATCATTGTTATGACTTGGGCCGCCCCTTATATAAGTGGTTCAATCAACTTTCATGGTGGTGAAGAATCGGCTCTGAGCAGCTTTATTGATATAGAGATACCGCCGTTGATGGGGGTGATGAGTGCATTAGTGGCGGCATTCGCCTTTGGTATCGGTATCAGTCAGCGTCAGCTGACACAACTACAACAAGTGGTTGATCAAGGGAAAGAAGTGATTGACGGGTTACTCTCTAAAGTCATCATCCCAGCGTTACCATTTTATATTGCCGGGGTGTTCGCTGACATGACCGTTGCCGGCACCGTAGCCTCAACGTTGCAAACTTTTGCCGTTGTCCTTGCCATCGCTCTGGTTATGCACTGGGTATGGCTAAGTGTGCTGTACATCGGCACCGGATTATTATTGGGGCGCTCACCTTGGATGTTATTAAAGAATATGTTGCCTGCTTATTTAACCGCGCTTGGTACGATGTCCAGTGCCGCGACCATCCCGGTATCGCTCAAAGCCAGTAAAGATAATGGCGTGAAAGAACACATTGCTAATTTCAGTGTACCGCTGTGCGCGACCATCCACCTCTCTGGCTCGACTATTACCATCGTCACCTGTGCCATGGCGGTGATGGCATTATCACCGACAATGGCGATAGGGAGCTTGACGGAAATGCTGCCATTTGTACTAATGTTAGGTATAGTGATGATCGCAGCCCCTGGAGCACCGGGCGGTGCGGTTATGTCGGCACTGGGGCTATTAACCAGTATGCTTGGGTTCACTGATGCAGCAATTGCATTAATGATCGCATTGTATTTGGCTCAAGATAGCTTTGGCACGGCCTGTAATGTGACCGGTGATGGTATCATAGCATTGTGGGTTGACCGTTTTTCTGATAAAACAAGTGCTTGATTTAGGGTGTAAGAATAATACGTGTAGTTATTGTACAAAACAGCTGTAACTACACGTGTATAAAGAGGGTTTTCCTGTTGATTAATGTACTGCTAGTAGATGACCATGAACTGGTGCGTACCGGGATAAAGCGCATCCTTGATGATGTTCGCGGTTTTAAGGTTATCGGTGAAGCAAAAACTGGTGAAGAGGCGGTGCAGTTCTGCCGTCAAAATGAGCCAGACATCGTACTAATGGACATGAATATGCCGGGCATTGGCGGTCTTGAGGCCACGAAGAAGATCTGCCGTTACTGTCCTGATGTTAAAGTGATTGTGCTCACTGTTCATTGCGAAGACCCTTTCCCTAGTAAAGTCATGCAAATTGGCGCTCACGGTTACCTCACCAAAGGGGCAGGCCCTGAAGAAGTGGTTAATGCGATTCGCGCAGTGAACTCCGGTCAACGCTATATTGCGCCACAAATTGCTCAGCAAATTGCGTTGGCGCAGTTCAGTGGTCGTACCGACGAAAACCCATTTCAAACTCTCTCAGATCGCGAACTGCAAATTATGCTGATGATTACGCGAGGCGAAAAGGTGCAAAGCATCGCCGACCGATTAAATCTGAGCTCAAAAACGGTCAACAGCTATCGCTATCGTATATTCGAAAAACTGGCTGTGAACGGCGACGTAGAACTTACGCACTTAGCCATTCGCCATAAAATGATAGATATTGATAGCGACCACTGATCCTGGCTATGAGTTTTGCTGCCGACCAGTTTTTAAAAACGGTCTCTGAAGAACCCGGCGTATATCGCATGCTAGATAGTGAGCAGCAAGTGATATACGTAGGTAAAGCGAAAAACCTTAAAAAGCGCCTTTCAAGCTATTTTCGTAAAACGGGCCTCGATGCTAAAACGCAAGTATTGGTGCGTAATATTGATGATATCAATGTAACGCTGACCAATACTGAAACCGAGGCCTTGCTATTAGAAAATAATCTGATCAAGAAGTATCAGCCACGCTACAATATTTTACTTCGCGATGATAAGTCCTACCCGTACATTTTATTGACTAAGCATCAACACCCTAGATTAGCTTTCCATCGCGGTGCGCGCAAAATCAAGGGTGAATACTTTGGTCCCTTTCCAAGTGCTGGCGCAGTTTCTGAAAGTTTGCGTTTGATGCAAAAGTTGTTTCCCGTACGTCAATGTGAAGACAGCTACTACAAAGCACGAAGCCGTCCTTGTTTGCAGTACCAACTTAAACGCTGCAGTGCGCCCTGTGTTGGCAAAGTCAGTGATGAAGAGTACAGCGCCCAAGTAGACTACGTACGTAAGTTTCTCGGTGGCAAATCTCATGAGGTAATAAGCTCATTAGTGGCTAAAATGGAACACGCCAGTGAGCAACTCGCCTTTGAAAAAGCCGCCAAGTACCGTGACCAAATCCAGCTGTTACGTAAAGTACAAGAGCAGCAGTCAGTGTCCGGAAAGCACGCTGAGCTAGATGCCCTTGGTTATTGTCGCCGTAATGGCATGGTTGCGGTGCATATTCTCATGGTGCGCGATCACAAAGTGATGGGCAGCAAAACGTTGTACCCCAAAGTGCCAAAAGACTCCAGCGATGACGAAATTTTAACGTCTTTTATTGCCCAGTATTATTGTGCGCCAGGAGCGACTGGACGTATCGCGAAAGAATTGGTGCTGCCTTTTGCAATTGATGAGCAGCAACCGTTGAGCAATGCTTTGAGTGAGCTTAAAAGCACACAAGTAAAGCTCAATACAGTGCATCGTGGTGAACGTGCTCAGTATCTGCAGTTAGCGAACAAAAATGCCGACTCTAGCTTAGAAGTGCAGCAAAGCACGCAAGATGCTATCAATAAACGCTACGCACTACTTAAAGAGGCGCTACACCTTGATGATATCGCTCGTATGGAGTGTTTCGATATCAGCCACACCATGGGTGAGAACACGGTGGCATCATGCGTGGTGTTTGACCGTCAAGGGCCCAATAAGAGTGAATATAGACGTTTTAATGTCACCGGCATTACCCCAGGTGATGATTATGCCGCGATGGCCTTTGCACTCAATAAACGGTATGGCAAGCTGACTGACGAGAGCAAGATCCCGGATGTCATTTTTATTGACGGTGGTAAGGGACAATTGAACCAAGCCGTGGCGTTTTTTAGCGATTGGCCGTTTGCAAAAATGCCCTTGCTTGTCGGTGTTGCTAAAGGCACTAGCCGAAAGCCAGGTTTAGAAACGTTATTGATTGATGCCGGGCGAAAAACCGTATCTCTTGGCAGTGATTCACCGGCGTTGCATCTTATTCAACATATTCGTGATGAATCACACCGTTTTGCCATTGCTGGACACCGCAACAAGCGTCAGAAGCAGCGTAATCAATCAGTGCTTGAGGAAATTGGTGGTGTAGGGCAAAAGCGTCGCCAAGCTCTGCTAAAATACCTCGGTGGTATGCAAGGCGTGAAAAGCGCGACAATTGAGCAGCTCAGCCAAGCGCCAGGGATCAGTCCCGCGATGGCGGAAAAGATATTTAACCATTTGCATGACAAGGCATAGCCCTTCGTGCGAATATTACTGAAAAGAAAACGCTAAGAACGCCTAGTAGTTATGTGGAACATTCCCAATACCCTAACAGCCTTTAGGTTGTGTTTAATCCCAATTTTTTTATTTATCTTCTATCTACCAAATCAATGGGCGTTTTTCGCAGCAGCATTTGTATTTTGGCTAGCGTCGATCACCGATATCCTTGACGGCTATCTAGCTCGGCGTTTAAATCAGTCGACGCCGTTCGGTGCCTTTTTAGACCCTGTTGCCGATAAAGTAATGGTCAGTGCAGCCCTGGTGGTGTTAGTTGGCCACTATCAAAGTGCGTGGATGACCGTACCGGCGTTGATTATTATCGGCCGCGAAATAGTGATCTCGGCTTTAAGAGAGTGGATGGCGGAGCAGGGTAAGCGTGGTGAGGTAGCGGTATCCCAACTTGGTAAGGTGAAAACAGCGGCGCAAATGCTCGCCATTATTGGCCTGATTTGGCAATTTCAGCCTTGGATGGTGACCCTGAGTTATATTCTATTATACATAGCGACTATTCTGACCTTTGGCTCTATGGTGCAGTATCTCATGGCTGCGCGCCATAGCTTCTTCGCTAAAGAAGGCTAAATGTATAATAACACGCCGTTTTAGATAAAAATTAAGCAAACGATTCAAAACCCATATTTTTTGTATTGACGCGTTTAATAATCTCTGTAGAATGCGTCGGTGTTGAGAGGGCGCTAGCCCAGCACTGCTTTAACTAAACGTTATAAACAGTGTTCAATGATGCGAGTATAGCTCAGCTGGTAGAGCGCAACCTTGCCAAGGTTGAGGTCACGAGTTCGAACCTCGTTACTCGCTCCAATCATTGATGGCGGAATGGCAGAGTGGCCATGCAGCGGATTGCAAATCCGTCTACCTCGGTTCGACTCCGGGTTCCGCCTCCATATCTCAACGTTTCCACACGCGTATAGCAACCCGAGCCCGGGTGGTGGAATTGGTAGACACAAGGGATTTAAAATCCCTCGATCGTAAGATCGTGCCGGTTCAAGTCCGGCCCCGGGCACCATCTCAAAAATGCTATGTAAATCAGCGTCTTAAAGAACCCCCTCGAAGGGGTTTTTTTGTTCCCATAATGTCCCACCCGTGGGAGCGTTGCCTCTAAGTTGTGCCTTTCCCTTATCAAGACCCCGATCTCGATGCCTTCCCCTGTGCCTTAACCCAAAAGAACACCCTTAAAAATTTTTTTTATTTTCTCCTTGATTAATCCCACGCGTGGGCGTATAAAGTCCCACGGCTGGGACGGTTGCCCGCATACGGGGCCTTTGTGCCCTCGTGCGTCCGTGCCCTTTTTTTAAGTCAATGGTCCCACTCGTGGGATTCAAAAACAGGAGAATTTAATAATGACTTATTCAAACCTTGAAGCAGTACAGGCAGAGTTAGAGAAACGCGGTCGCGACCTTGGGGCGCTCCGTTACGACACTCGCACAGAGAAAGCCACAGAGAAGGGGAGAGCCGACGAGACTTCCTTCGGTTCGGCTTTGGTTGCTCGCAACGTTGTGAACGTAAAGGAAGCCCTAGAGGAGGCCGTCCGTCCACCGAAGGGCCGTCCGCTGGCAGCCTTTAAGGCTATCGAGGGGCTAGACCTTGGCGTCGTGGCAATGGTGACGTTATCGACGGTCATAGGGAAGATCGCGAAGGCCACAAGCGCCGTGCGTCTCTCGGTCATGCTTGCCGATAACATTTTCCACGAGGTACGTAAGGCCGCGCTCGACGACGAGGGCCGTAAGCACTTAGCGAACCTCATTAAGAAGAACGGGGCACAGGGCCGCGACGCTCTCCGCACCTTGGACTATGCCCTCGAGGCTCACTCCGTGGACGTGCCCGAGTGGGACGAGGTCCAAAAGGTAACGATAGGGCGGGCGCTTATCGAGCTTGTTATCCAGCGCACCGACTTGATAGAGGCAACCGAGGGGGATGTCCCAGCGAACGCCAAGAAGGGCGCAAAGCCGCCCGAGGTAATTGTCGCTACTGCGAGCCTTAACGAGTGGATCGCGAACCACCGCGAAGACCTCCGCCTTATGAGTCCGGTTTATTTGCCTATGGTTGTTAAGCCTAGAGACTGGCACGCGGGGAACATTTATAACGGTTGCTACCTAACGAACGAGCAAGCCCCGGTCCCATTCGTCAAACGTAAGAAGAAAAAGCAGATGGACCGCTTACGCAATGAGAACCCCGAGACAGTCTTCGAGGCCGTTAACCTAATCCAATCTACTGCGTGGCGTATTCGTAAGCCTGTGTTGCGTCTCCTGCGCCGTATCGTGGACGAAAAGCTCGACCTAGGTATCGACGCGAAGTCATTCCCGCCAATGGTCGACGAGCCTCTCCCGGAGGGGGCCGACTGGAAAACTGAGAAGGACCACAAGAAGAAGCAAAGCGAGATCGAGAACTTGCGGACCTTGGCCCTTACGAACCTATCCACGGCGGAGGAGTTCGACGACTTCGATCGTTTCTACGTTCCTCACCACTTGGACACCCGGGGCCGAGTCTATCCGATCCCAGCGCTCAACCCTCAAGGCGCGGACTATATCAAGGGCCTATTAGAGTTTGCCGACGGGAAGCCGTTAGGAGAGGCCGGGATTTATTGGCTTAAAGTACACACAGCGAACCTTTTCGGCGTGGACAAGGTCCCATTCGAAGACCGTGTCGCGTGGGTGGATCAAAACTGGAACGACTTATTAGCCTCCGCAATGAACCCCACAGGGCATTTATTTTGGACTGAGGCCGATAAGCCGCTCCAAGCGTTTGCCGCCTGTGTGGAGCTTTTGGGCGTGTCTATGGAGGGGCCGGAGTATGTCTCCCGTATGCCGATCGCCCTTGATGGCTCATGCTCAGGACTGCAACACCTAGGAGCCGCTTTCCGCTGTGAAATTACAGGTAAGGCCGTGAACCTGATCGACGGGCCAAAGCCTAACGACATTTACCAAGACGTTGCCGACAAGGTGCAGGAAGCCCTAGAGGGTGAAACCGTGGAAGGTAACAAGGTCATAGCGCAGCAGTGGCTAGCATTCTGTAAGGGGAAGGTCTCGCGTAAAATCACTAAGCGTCCCGTTATGACGTTCCCCTATGGCTCCAAGGCCCCGGGCTTCACTCAGCAGTTAATGGACGACATTATCAAGAAGGAAGACCCGAAGACGCTCCCCTTTGACGAACCACGCGTCGCGGCCCAGTACCTCGCGAACCTGATCGAGAAGGCCGTCTCCGCGACCGTACTCAAAGCCGCCGAGGCTATGGAGTGGATGCAGTCCGCCGCCTCAACTATTGCCGCAGGGGGAACGGTTATCCAGTGGACGACGCCTCTCGGCTTCCCAGTGGTGCAAGAGTACCGCAAAGAGGCAAGCCGCCGCGTTGACTCTGTAGTCTTCGGGACGCGCCTCCGTTCGCGAGTGAACGAGGAGACCGACGACATAGACGCCCGTAAGATGGCCAACGCGATCAGCCCTAACGTCGTACACTCGTTAGACTCGTCTCACTTACTGTTAACTGTGGTACGGGCCGCAGAGGAGGGGATCGACCAGTTCGCCTTAATTCACGACAGTTTCGGGACCTATGCGGCAGACACTCCGAGATTCTTCTCTATTATCCGTGAGGCGTTCGTCGAAATGTACGAGGAGGACGTCTTCGACTACTTAGAGCGGGAGTTCCTGTCTCAGGTCGACGAGGCAGCCGCTAAGAAGAAGCGGAAGAAAATCCCAGCGTTACCGATTCGCGGCTCCTTGGAACTTGAGGCGGTGGAATCGTCGTCCTTTGCTTTTGCCTAGATGGTCCCACGCGTGGATCAGTCTCACAGGAGGGCCTAATTAGGTCCTCTTTTTTTTGTTTTCAGGAAAGGCCGGAAACCCAGTAAAGACGCGGCTTTGCGAATTGTCCCCCCACATAGGAGAAGTGACCCAAAGAAAACAGACTTAAAGATGTTCTTTAGGATGTTCTTTATGACTGTCTTTAAGACGTTCTTACTTATGTTCTTATTAACCTCTAAGAATGTCCTAAAGACCCTCTCCCTCGACATTCGTCTAGCCCAGTAACGACGGGGCCTCCCGAATTGTCCCCCCACATAGGAGAAGCAGCTCAACGCTTCCTAACACAATTTGAGAAAACCCGAGGACCAGCCGGAAGGACTCTCCACACCCCCTAGGAGTTCTCCCGGTTGGGCTTCCCTATGTCCGACAGGAACTAGCAAAATGACTAACCAATTCTTAATTAACTACGTCCGCGAGCAATTCGGCTTTCCTCCTCACTTAATTACACCGGAGATGGAACGAGCCGCAAAGGCCGCTTACGAAACCCAACAAGCCAGCAACGAGGAGACCTCACACAATGGCAAAAGCTAAGAACCCTAAATACACATCACCACGAGCGATCGCGTCTTACCCTTACCTTAATAAACCTGACGAGTTCAAAGGCGCTTGTCGTTTTAAAGCGGATCTAGTTATGGACCGTGACGTCGCCGCGCCTCTTATTGAGAAATGCGAGGATGCCCTAAAAGCCTTCGTCGAAAAGCACAACGAACAAGTTGCCGACGGCTCGAAGAAGGGCAAGAAGTTAAACCTTAAGAAAGCCCTAGCGACTGGTTTACCTTTCGACGAACACGAAGAAGACGAAGATAAAGTCGTCTTTAAGGTGAAGCAAAACGCGGTCGTTAATGGCGACAAAGTACGTCTAGTGTACTACGACGCGAAGGGGACCCGAATCAAGAAAGCCCCCATTATCCGTGGTGGTTCGACGATCAAAGTGTCGGGCACTATTCGCGGCTATGAAGGTTTTGGCGGTGGTGTAACCCTGTCTATTTCAGCGGTGCAGATTATCGACCTAAGCGAAGGTGGTGCAGACCTCGAGGACGGTTCCGCGTTTGGCTTCGAGGAGGAAGACGGCTTCGAGGCTGATGCATACGAGGAAGGCTTCGAGGAAGACGAGGACGGCAGCTTCGACGCTGACGACGCCCCGGACGACGAAGACGACGACGACGAGGACTTTTAAAATATGGGAGACCCTAAGAAATGGGTCTCGACAGGTCTTAAGCCGTTAAGCGCAAACAAAATGCACTTAGGAAGGAAGGTCGATTCGGCGGAGTACCGTCGCTATAAAAAACACTTAGTTGACACGCTCCCCGATCTCGACATTCCCGACGGCCCCCTCCGGGTCCGCCTTCTAGTCTGCTTCTCTAGCAAACTTGCGGACCTAGACAACGTTTTTAAGCCCTTCCTCGATACCCTACAAGCCCGCTATGGGTTCAACGATCGCCACGTCCATCGAATAGTCGCACAGAAGAAAATCGTCCCGAAAGGCAAGGAGACGATCCTCTTTTCTGTGGACGCTTGGGAGCCTACTCCCGAAGAATTACAGGAAATACAAAATGCACAAACCCCCGATTACTGTCCCGAGTGTGGACAACCTCAAGGGGCAACAGCGTGATGTAGCTTTAGCCCTTCTTTCCTTTGGCTACCTCAGCAAGGAATACGCCTTAAACAATCTCAAAGTCCGCGCTCTCCCTGAAATTATCCGCCGCCTACGTCTAAAAGGTTGGCCTATCGACACCCACGAAGCACAACCGACCCGCCTTTATACCTTACGCCGTGGCTTAGCTCACGACTGCGGTGTCATTGCGAGTGGCCTCTCGGTTGCCCTTAAGTTGCATCGCTTCGACGAAGCGCTCGTCGGTGCTGAGTCCCTCGTCCGGCGTCTCCGAGAGGCCCCGGAAGTTAAGCGAGGGCTAAACGCATGACCCACGGCAACCACGAGACCGACTCCGAGTTCGTGGGAAAGGAGCCATGTCCCGAGTGCGGATCTAAGGACAACTTAGGCCGCTACTCTGACGGTCACGGCTTTTGTTTTGGCTGTGAGTATTACGAACCCGCCGAGGGCGAAGAAGGCCACACAGCGAAAGCCGCAAAGCCTGACTTTAAGACTGTCCGGGGCGAGTTCCGTCCCCTCAAAAAGCGGGGCCTCAGTGCCGACACTTGTAAGTTTTGGGGCTATCACTCAGGCGTTACAGTATGGCACGCCAAGAAAGAGCGAGAGGTCCCCGCGCAGGTAATCGACATTCGAGACCGAGAGACCCGCCGTCTCATAGCCCAAAAGTACCGCACCAAAGATAAAGAGTTCCCGATCAAGGGCGACGTTTCTTCGCGTCCTCTCATTGGGGCGCACCTTTGGAGCGGGGGCCGTCGTTTAGTCATTACTGAGGGTGAAATCGACGCGATGACTATCTCCGAGTTACAGGGGAACAAGTGGCCCGTCGTATCGCTCTTTAATGGCGCACAGGCCGCAAAGAAGAACGTCCTCGCGAACCTTGACTATATCAAGCAATTCGGAGAGGTCGTCCTTTGCTTCGATATGGACGAGCCGGGCCAAGACGCCGCCAAGGAGTGCGCGGAGGTCCTGATGTCCATCGTTCCGACTAAGATCGTGCAGCTCCCCCTTAAGGACCCGAACGAGATGCACCTCGCGAACAGAGGCGAGGAGGTTATCCGGGCGATCTGGAATGCTACCGAGTACCGCCCCGACGGTCTTCTCGAAGTGGACGACCTTATCGACGCCGCTCTCGAGGAGATGGAGCCGGGTCTCCCTTGGATATTCGAGGGGATGAACAAATCGAGTAACGGTCGGCATTATGGCGAAGTCCATACGATAGGCGGCCCAACGGGCGGCGGTAAGACTGACTTTCTACTGCAACAAGCCGACTATGATGTCCGCACCTTAGACCAGAAAGTCGGGCTATTTCTCGTAGAGAACGACCCCGCCGAGGTACTCCAATACTTAGCGGGCAAGGCCGACGGTAAGTTCTACTATGAGCCAAACCACCCGCACCGAGAAGAACAGGACGCGATGCGCGAAGCTATGGGTCGTTACCGAGGCAAGATCTCAGTATACGACAACTTTGGGCTTTGCGACTGGGACCTCATAAAGGCGCGGATCTTATACCTCATTGCCCGAGGCTATCGCGTCTTTTATGTCGACCACCTAACGGCACTCGCCACAGGAGGCGACAAGGACGAAAAGGCCGAGCTAGAAACCATCATGGCGGACATTGCCGAGTTTGCTAAACGCCATAACGTCCTGTTTCACCTCGTCAGTCACTTAGCCACAGCCGAAGGGAAGTCCCACGAAGAAGGCGGACGCATCACGATCCGACACTTTAAAGGCTCCCGAGCTATCGGTTTTTGGTCTCATGCCATGTATGGACTCGAGAGGGACCAACAGGCCGAAGACGAAGACGAACGCGCCACGACGACTATCCGCCAGCTTAAACGCCGGAAGTTCGGTAAGGGCGTCGGCAAGATAACCCGCGCCAAGTATGACCCCGAGACGGGCCTTTCTAAAGAGGTCCACGACTCCCCATTCGAAGACGAAACCGAGGACGACGGCCCTCCGTGGAACGAGGACGAGCCGGAGTTCTAACCATTAACCAAATAGGAGAAGCCAGATGGCAAAAGTAACAAACACCACACCGATCCCCACAGAACACACCTTCGAGGTCTCCTTAACGGACCAAGAGATTAAGCGAAACACCGAAATAGCGGCGCGCCTTTACATGCACCGCCAAGAAATAGCGTCTCTTTTGGGCTTAGGTCGTTTCGATAAGAGCTTCGACGAGATGCTCGCGTTGGTGTTCGCATTGGACCCTAAAGACCCACTCGACGAGGTCGACGAGGTCGAAGATGACTTCTTATTCATGGTTGGAGCGGCGCGTCTATGATCGACGCGGGTAAGCTAAGGGTCGGAATCATCCGCCCAACACTCACGCAACTAAGCGATTCAACCGGGCGCTATATGGCAGGAAGGAACGTCGAAGACCTTCTCGTTATGATAGCAGCCCACGAGTCGCACTTCGGGAAGTATCGTCGCCAAGTGGGCGGCGGTCCGGCTCGGGGGATTTACCAGATAGAGATCCCCACGCACGACGACCTATTCGAGAATTACCTCGAGTTTAGGCCCGAGTATAAAGACGCCGTTCTCTCGTTCACAGGGAACGATCCTCGCCTTGACTGGCAGCTCGAGAATAACGACCGTTACGCGACAGCCGCCGCGCGTCTCCTTCTATGGAGAAAACCCGAAGCCATTCCAGCCCCCGCCGACTTTTCCAAGAGTCCCGATCCTTCCGGGGCTTACCTTCTCGCCCTTGCCGAGTATGCAAAAAAGCATTGGAACACCGAAGGCGGCGCGGCAACCCCGGAGAAGTACCTCGAAGACTATCTCCGCCTAACCTAGAGGAGAACCTCACCTATGGCCCGTTTCGCCTCAGACATTGAGACGGACGGCTTCCTCGACGTGTTAACCCGCGTCCACTGTATAGTAAATATCGACATTGACTCCGGCGAGTCCTACCGATACGCCCCCCACGGCGTCGCCAATACGCACGGTTTACCCCGTGACGGTGTCGAGCAGTTACGCACAGCGGACGAAGTAGCCTTCCACAATGGGATTAAGTTTGATGTCCCAGCTATAAAAAAAGTCTATGGAGTTGACCTCCGAGCAGACCTAGGAAGTAAGCTCCGGGACACGCTCGTCGAGACCCGTCTTATTTATTCAAACATTAAAGACCTAGACGCGAAGCATCGCAGCCGTTGGGGCTTACCCGGTAAGTTATTCGGGTCGCACAGCCTCAAGGCTTGGGGCTATCGCCTTGGTGTCCATAAGGACGACTTCGGCGAGACTACCGATTGGAAAACATTCAGCCCCGAGATGCTCGACTACTGCGAACAGGACGTCGTCGTCACTGTGGCTTTAGTTAAGAAACTCGACGCCAAGAAGTACAGCCGAAAAGCCATAGACCTAGAGCATAAGGTCCAGTGGTTGATGGCTAAGCAAGAGCGAAACGGCTTCTATTTCCACGAAGACAAAGCCGTCGAGCTTTACGCCAAGCTTAACGCCCAGCGCATTAAACTTGAGGGCGAGATCGTCGAGCGCTTCGGTGGTTGGTACGCCTTGAATCGTGCCTCGGCCTCCGACGCGATTAAGAGCAAAAAGGGTAAGACCTACCGCGTCAAAATACCAAAACGCACGGTTAACCCTAAGCCCGGTTCGAAAGTCCTTCCCACGACGAAAGGCGTCCCTTATACCCCCGTTAAGTGGATAGACTTCAACCCGACAAGCCGTCAACACATCGCCCGGGTCCTAAAGGCGCGAGGGTGGAAACCTAAAGCGTTCACCCCCTCGGGAGATCCACAGGTCGACGAGAGTGTCCTCTCGAAACTTCCTTATCCCGAAGCCAAAGTCCTAGCCCGCCTATTCATGTTGCAGAAACGTCTAGGCCAGCTAGGAGACGGCGCTCAGGCATGGCTAAAACAGTGCCGCAAGAATGAGCTAGGGATTTTTATCCATCACAGTGTAAACCCTTGCGGGACGGCAACCTTCCGGGCTAGTCATTCTTACCCCAACGTGGCCCAAGTGCCAAGCACAGGGGCGGAGTATGGCAAGGAATGCCGCGAGTTATTCGCTATTCCTCCCGGTTGGGTGCTTCTTGGTTCGGATGCCTCCGGCCTTGAGCTGCGCTGTCTCGGTCACTTCATGGCGAAATGGGATGGCGGGGAATACATAAAGGAAATTCTCGAAGGTGACATCCACACGGCAAACCAAAAGGCCGCAGGACTAGCCGAGCGTTCTCAAGCGAAAACCTTTATCTATGCGTTCCTATACGGAGCCGGAGACGTGAAGATCGGGAGCATTGTCGCCCCCACTAAGTCGACCAGCTACCAGCGCAAGATCGGTAAGGCGTTAAAAGAGAAGTTCCTTCGAAACATTCCCGCCCTAGGGAAGCTACAGGACGCCGTACAGAAGGCCGCTAAACGTGGCTATATCAAGGGCTTAGATGGTCGTAAGATTTACGTCCGATCGGCTCACTCGGCGCTTAACTTCCTGTTACAGAGTGCCGGGGCCTTGGTTTGTAAGCTTTGGATCGTCCTAGTGGAAGAAATGGCCCTAGAGGCCGGACTTCGCCACGGCTGGGACGGAGACTTCGCTTTTTGTGCTTGGGTGCATGACGAAGTCCAAGTCGCTTGTCGTAGCCGAGAAGTCGCCGAGAAGCTAGGCGCGATCTGTAAAGCCGCTATGACCAGAACCGAGGAGCTTTTCTCCTTCCGTTGTCCTCTCGACGCAGAGTTCGACATCGGCCTCTCATGGGCTGAAACCCACTAACCACCACAAGGCCCCGCTCGTCGGGGCTTTTCCATATCTGAAACATTAGGAGATCCTGCAATGGGACCTTATCGCATTATCTATGCTGATCCGCCTTGGAACTACAACGACAAACGCAAGGGCAACGGCGGAGCCGCTGACCATTACGGCACAACCAAAACGAGCGACCTCGCACAGATGGACGTCGCTTCATTAGCTGCGAAGGACTCGGTCCTCTTTATGTGGGCGACTTGGCCCTGTCTAAAAGACGCGTTCGAGTTGTTCGCCGCGTGGGGCTTCAAGTACAAGACTTGTGGCTTCAATTGGATCAAGACCTACCCGAAAAGCGTCGATAAGCTCGTCGTCGGTTTGGGACACCACACCCGAGGCAACTCCGAGATCTGTCTTATTGGCGTCCGAGGGAAGGGCGTCCCGCGCATTGATAAATCAATTCAACAGGTGCAAATCGCAGACGTTATTAACGCCTTGGACTTCCCCGAAGAAGACCTCCGCGAGCTACCGCAGACAGCTATACACCCACGAGGCGCACACTCTGCGAAACCTGTCTCGATCCGTGAGGAAATCGAAAAGCTTTACGGCATAACCGAGGAGAACTCCCACGAGTTCCCACGCTTGGAGATGTTCGCCCGATATACGGCCCCCGGTTGGGACGTCTTCGGTAATGAAGCCCCGGGAACTATCGAGATGCCTCTTAAGGATTGGCCCCCTCGACTACCAAAACCGAAGGAGTCCGCCGCGTGAAACTTCTAGCCCCTTACTTAGCGATCGCGGCTCTAGGGGTCCGCTTCCCCGAGATACCCGAGCCGCGCTTCTTGGCTAGTCCCACAACCTTATTCAACCCAAACCATAAGACCGGGGTCGCCGCTTCACGCCGTGCCGCCCGGAAGAACAAGAGAAAGAAACGATGAACCAGTTAACCGACCACAATTTCACCGAGGCATCTCTCCGCACGGAGGCCCCTCTCCAAGACACACAACTCGACCGCACGTCAATGCGACAACTCCACGCCGCGATCGGCATCGCGACCGAAGCGGGGGAGCTTTTGGACGCCTTCAAAAAGGCTTTTTTCTATGGGGAAGAACTAGACCGAGCAAACACCCTTGAGGAGGCGGGCGATCTCCTTTGGTACATCGCTTTGCTACTGGACGCTATGGAAAGCGACTTCGAGAGCGTCTCGGCGACTGTCATCGCGAAGCTCCGAGCGCGTTTCCCGAAGAAATTCGAGCAAGCACAAGCCGCTATTCGCGACTTAAAGGCCGAGCGAAAAATCCTAGAGGAGGGTGCAGCATGAACCTTAAACACACAATGACCAGCCGCGAGATCGCGGAGCTAACGGGGAAGCGTCACGCCAACGTAGTCCGAGACACCGAAGCTATGTTTAGCCAACTCAAAATTGAGGCGGCCGATTATTTAGACACTTACGCCGACGCTCAAGGTAAAACCCGCAAGCAATACCGCCTAGACCGCGACCTTACGATGACCCTTGTCACGAAGTACGACACGGCTCGCCGCTATGCCGTCGTTAGACGCTGGCGGGAACTTGAAGAACAAGAAGCCGGGCGCGAACTCAGCGAGGCTGAACTTATCGAGAAAATGGTCGACCTAGCGAAGAAGTATCGCGAAGAAGCCCACGACAAGACCTCTCGCATGTTGCTCCCGAAGAACATCGCCGCGAACCTATCCGACCGCCGAAAGGGCCGCGTTATTCACCCCGCAGACGTTAACGAAGCCCTTATCGCCCTTGGCTTTATGACCCGCTCGACCGATTACGTCGATGGCAAGAAGCGCTACTTCTACGACCTAACAGACCGAGGCCGAGAGTTTGGACGCGTGGGCAGCGCTACCAAGACGAACCGATCGTTAGAGTGGCGTGCGGGCGTGCTTCCTATTCTAGAGGAGTATTTCGATGCCCAAGCCTAAGAAACGCGTACTAATTCTAGACGGCGACCCTTACGGCTTTAAGGCCGCAGTTACTCACGAGGAGGCTATCGACTGGGGCGACTCAGTCTTTACGGCTCACGTCGACGTAAAAGCCGCCGCCAATAGCGCAGCCGATCAGATCGAGGAACTCGCGGAGCATTTAGACGCTGAGGTCGTCTTTTGTTGGGGTGGTCCCAATAAGAAGTATTTTCGCCACGACCTAGGGTCCTACAAGGCCGCCCGTAAGGTCTCCGTCCGTCCGATGTGTGTCCCACAGATTAAAGAGGACTTAGCGGAACGCTTCGAGTCTTACTGGTTCCCGGACCTAGAAGGCGACGACGTTATCGGCATCCTAATGACCGACCCGGACTTCTACCCGGGATACGAGAAGATCGCCGTCTCTATCGACAAGGACCTCAAGACGATCCCGGGCCTCTACCTGAACCCGGACAAAATGGACGAACCCGTCGAACGCTCCCCGGAGGAGTGCGAGATCTTCTTCCTGTCTCAGGCCATAGCAGGGGACATTACGGACGGTTACGCGGGCGCTCCGGGGTTCGGTATGGCAACCGCCGAGAAGTTACTCCGTAAGTGCGTGGTCCTTGAGCCGTACCTCCACACGCTCACACGCGGCCCTCGCAAAGGACAGACCGAGGAACGGACGCGAGAGGTCCCCGCCGATCGCCTTTGGGACGTGGTCGTCTCTTGCTACGAGTCGACAGGTCTCGACGAATCCGACGCCTTACTTAACGCCCGTATGGCCCGGATCTTAACGGCGGACCTATGGGACAAAGAGAACCAAAAGCCCATCTTATGGAGTCCCGAGCATGGCGCACTATGATTGCTCTTACTGTGGCGAGTTTGGCTGTCCCGGTGACTGTCCCGAGGGCCAAGCCGCGCTAAACCCTAAACCCAAGAACACAGCGGCCCCCGTCAAGTCAGACGGCGGGTCGTCCGCTTACTACACCCTAACCATTACCAACAAGAACGGCGAGACGTTCGAATGCGAGACCGGGGACATTATCCGGGCCTTAGTCGCGAACGACTTCTCGCTAGGAAACATCGTTAAGGCATGCCGCCGAGTCTCCGAGGCCCTCCAAGGCCGAGGGAAGGAAGGCGTCGATCCCGCTTACGACTTAAACAAAATCATCTATTTCGCCGAGGAGATAAAACATCATGCTATTCGTTAACAACATCACCAGCCTTTTAAATAAAGCCTCCGCTCTTTGTGAGAAGGCTATCACCGCAGCCAATAAGCAGATCGAAGCGGCTAACAATAAGACCGAGAAATTACAAGAGCAGATTCGTGAGCAAGGCTCCCTAATCGACAAAGCCAACAAAGATAAAGCCATTGCGGAAGCCCTTCGCGGTCAACTGACCACCTTCACAGAGGAGGCCGCGAAGAATGCCGAGTAAGAACGGTCTAACGGTTGAACTTATCGACAGCATGGGGGATGACCTTCGAGTCGCTAACGTGGCCCGGGTCTCCTTCAACAAATGGAAAACAGAGATGGACGAGAAAGACGTCCGCCTGATCGACTTCCTTGCCCGTCACGAACACACGTCACCATTCAGACACACCGCAGTAACGATCCGAGTTACCGCCCCGATATGGCTTGCCCGTCAACTTGGAAAGCACCAAGTCGGGATGTCTTGGAATGAAACCTCACGGCGTTACGTCGACACTGACCCGGAGTTCTTCACCCCCGCAGAATGGCGAAAGCGCCCGGACAAGTCGATTAAGCAGGGGAGCGGCGCACCGTTAGCCGGAGGCGCACTCTACGAGGTCGAACTCCTCCACAAGGTCAACGAGCAGACCGCCCGCAGAACTTACGAGAGGATGCTCGAACTCGGTGTCGCCCCGGAGTTAGCTCGCGGGGAACTGCCCCAAAATATGCTCACCTCGTGGGTATGGACCGGGTCCCTAACGTCCTTTTTCCACTGCTACCGCTTACGAGCCGAGGGGACAGCGCAACGAGAGGCCCAAGACTTCGCGGGCTTACTCGACGACATTATCTCCCCTTTATTCCCTCATTGTTGGCAAACCCTAAAGGATAATTAAGAACATGGCAGAAGGTAATATCCATACAAACGGCCCGATCCGATCAGGACGCAAGGGCGAAAACTCAGACGCTTACCGCGAAAACTACGAGCGTATCTTCGGCAAGCCCGGCGAAAAGAACCGTGAAGCCGAACAGCCTAAAAAGCGCAGCTTTACGATGCGTGTTAACGGGCAGGTCGTCTAGCCCGGCCTTTCCTCCTCCCTCCAAATTCCCCCCAATACAATAGGTTTTTGAATGACTTCCCAAGTTACAATCCTAAGCCGCTCCGAAGGCTGCCCAGTCTGTACGAGCGTTAAATCAGTATTTAAGGCCCTGGGCCTAGAGTACACCGAAATCGACGTCGACAAGGACGCCGAGAAGGCCTCGCAATACCTAGCTAAGGCCCGTAGCCGCTCCCTTCCGTTAATGTACGTCAACGGCGAGAACATCGCCTCGGGCGCTAAGTGTATCGAGGAGGCTCGGGCCTATGCGCGTTAATATTGACTATACACGAGACGCGCTTCTCACAGACCAAGCCCGCGAGCTAGTCGAGAAGTTCTACCTCCGCGACGGCGACGTCTCGCCACAAGACGCTTATGCTCGTATGGCCTGTTTCTATGCGAATGGCGACGAGTCCTTCGCGCAGCGTATTTACGACGCTATTTCCTTACAGTGGTTTATGGCGGCTAGCCCTGTGCTATCCAATGCCGTAGAACCGGGCGAACCTATGAAGGCCTTGCCGATCTCGTGCTTCCTCTCTTTCGTGGGAGACAACCTCGAGAGTCTCGTCGGTCATCAGAGTGAGCTAGCTTGGCTAACCCTCAAAGGCGGCGGCGTCGGTGGACACTGGGACAACATCCGAGCGGTTTCCAAAAAGGCCCCCGGTCCGATCCCATTCCTCAAGGTCGCCGACTCAGCCGTCACGGCATACAAGCAAGGACAAACCCGTAAAGGCGCTTATGCGGCTTATTTATCGGTGGATCATCCCGACGTGCTGGAGTTCCTCGAGATTCGAGTCCCAAGCGGCGGAGACATTAACCGAAAGTGTCTAAACCTACACAACGCGATAAACCTAACTAACTCTTTTATGGAGAAGGTCGCCAAGGACGAGACACACGTCTTCAAGTGCCCGCACTCAGGAGAGCCACGAGGCGAAATCCGAGCGCGTAAGCTTTGGGAGAAAATCCTCGAGGCCCGCTCACGCACTGGCGAGCCTTACCTTAACTTTATCGACACAGCTAACGAGGCGCTACACCCGGCACTTAAAGCAGCGGGCCTTAAGATATACGGTTCGAACCTGTGCAACGAGATCCACCTCCCAACGAACGAGGAACGTACAGCGGTTTGCTGTCTGTCTTCGCTTAACTTGGAGAAGTGGCCCGAGTGGCGTAGCACTGGTTTAGTCACCGACCTGATCCGCTTCTTGGATAACGTCCTCGAGAAGTTTATCGAACACGCCCCGGACGACATCGCAAAGGCTCGTTACTCTGCAATGCGTTCGCGTGACCTAGGCCTCGGTGCGATGGGCTTCCACGGCTTATTGCAGTCTATGGGCTTAGCCTTCGAGAGTGAGGCCGCAGCGAGTCTTAACCGTATGATCTTTGAGGACATAGCAAAAGAGGCCGCCGAGGCTTCCGAGAAGCTAGGCCAAGAACGAGGAGCCGCGCCGGACTTAGCCGAGCAGGGCTACACACGCCGAAACGCTCACCTTTTGGCAATTGCACCGAACGCTAACTCGTCAATGATTGCCGGAGCGTCCGCGTCTATCGAGCCGATTAAGTCTAATGCTTATGTGCATAACACTCGGGCAGGGTCACACACGATCCGAAACAAGCACCTAGTTAACGCACTTCGCGAGCATGGCCTCGACAACGCTAAGACGTGGCGCAGTATCGTGGCGAATGATGGCTCAGTGCAGCACCTCAAAGGCTTACCCGACGAGGTCAAAGCAGTGTTTAAAACGGCATTCGAGATAGATCAGTCTTGGGTCGTTCGTCACGCCGCTGACCGCCAAGCGCATATTTGCCAAGGCCAAAGCGTTAACCTTTTCTTTCCCGCCGGGAGTCCCCGGGCCTATGTGAACCGCGTCCACTTGGAAGCGTGGAAGCGTGGCCTTAAGGGCCTCTATTACTTCCGTACTGAGTCAGTCGCTAAGGCCGACAAAGTAGGGGAGCAGATCCAACGCGTCGCCCTCGGGGACGCTCAACCAACACAAGAGGAGTGCGTAGCATGTCAGGCTTAATGACCCCAACACTCTGTTATAAACCCTTTAAGTACCCTTGGGCTATGGAGATAGCCAACAAGCACGAGCAAATCCACTGGCACGAAGGCGAGGTCGATTTACAGGACGACGTTAACCAGTGGCACACCGGGGAGCTAGCCGCCCACGAGAAAAACCATATAACGCAGATCTTAAGGTTATTCACTCAGTCGGACACACAAGTCGGCGCTAACTATTGCGACTACTTTATCCCAGTGTTCCAGAATAACGAGATCCGCTGTATGTTGCTCGCCTTTGCGGCTCGTGAGGGCATCCATCAACGCGCCTATGCCTTGTTGAACGAGACTTTAGGTCTAGACGACGAGGAGTTCTCCGCGTTCCTCGACTACGAGGAGATGGCCAGCAAGGCGGCTTTTAGTGCTGAGAACTCAACCGAGACAGATCAGGACGTCGCCGAGGCCTTGGTCAAAACGGTGTTAAACGAGGGCCTTTGTCTATTTAGTGCCTTCGCTCAGTTGTTGACCTATAAGCGATCCGGGAAAATGCTCGGAATGTCCAAGGTCGTAGAGTGGAGCATTAAGGACGAGACCGAACACGTCCAAGGAATGACCCAACTATTCCGCACTTACGTTGCCGAACATCCCCACGTATTAACAGACGAGTTTAAGCGCAAGGCCTACGAAATGACCCGCCAAGCGGTCGAACTAGAGGACGCGTTTATCGATCTGTGTTACGAGCAGGGCCAGCCCCCGAAGCTGTCAAAGGACGAGCTTAAGGCATATATCCGTTATATAGCCGATCGCCGTCTTATTGGCCTAGGCTTTAAGGGCAACTACGGGGTAAAGGAAAACCCGTCGCCTTGGATCGAGGAATTACTCGGCGACCAGCTAACGAACTTTTTCGAACAGCGTGTCGCTGACTATTCGGTCGGTAATATGGCGGGCGAGTGGGAATATCCCGAAACTTTAGAGTTATTGGAGTTATAAAATGATTGACTCTTGCCTCCGTAGGGTTATAATAACCCCAAGTTAAACAGACAAACGGAGGAGGTTTGAAAAGCCATGAGTTAATCAAGAAGTTAGAGTCGGCAGGGTGGCGAGTAGTGAGACATAGGAAAAGCTCTCATTGTCAATTAAAACACCCTGATAAACCGAACTTAATAACGGTTCCACACCCACGAAAGGATTTAGGTAAGGGACTGTTACATAAGATACTCAAGGACGCGGGGCTTTAGTCCCGCTTTTCCGATGGCAGTCAAACCCCCAAGGCAGACGAAAGAGGCAATTATGTATATATACCCAGTAGCAATAGAGTTAGGCAACGAGGACACAGCCTTCGGCGTGGTCGTTCACGATCTACCCGGTTGTTATTCCGCAGGGGATAGCATGGACGAAGCCCTCGAGAACACCAAAGAGGCGATCGAGTTCCATCTCGAAGGTCTAGCGGAGCAGGGCGAATTACCCCCGGCCCCTAGTGACCTAAAAGACGTCGCCGCAATGGACGAGTATAAGGGATGGGTGCTTGGTTTCGTACAGATAGACGTCGAGCCGTTCCTCGGTAAGTCGTCAAAAATCAATGTGACCTTGCCGAACCTACTAACGAGGAAAATCGACGAGTTTGTCCTTACTCACCCCGAGTTTAAAAACCGCTCGAATTTCCTCCAGTTGGCAGCCCTAAATACCCTCGAAAAGGCCTAAAAAACCCTTAGCCCCCGAATTGCTGAAACCCAGTAACGACGGGGCCTCCCGAATTGTCCCCCCACATAGGAGAAAGAACACAAGCCGAAGTGTAACCTTTAAGACAGTCTTTAAGACAATCCCCTTGATAGTCCTTATGACCGTCTATAGGTTCGAGCTTCTTCCCCTTCGTCTTGTGGGAGAGTCTTCCCGCCTCAAAGGAGAACCATCCGAACGAGCCTCGGGAACCTCTCCGCTCACTAAACATTAACCAGCAACAAACCTTAAGGCCTCTTAATGACCCAAAGGACCGATAGCAATGTCCGAACATGGGGACCGACTCTCCTCGGTATCGTGTTCGCCATATTGCAAGGCTTTACGGTCTACTTTACGAAGAACGTCGAGACCAGCTTAACGAAACTCGAGAACAAGCTCGATCAGACGTGGGACATCACCATAGTGACCCAAGCCAAGATGGGAGCCTTGGAGTCCCAAAACGTAAAGCTAGAGAAAGAACAAGCCAAACTACAGACCGAAGTGCAGCGCGTCCGAGAGGAACTCCTCCGGCACGTCGCAGAGCACCCCTAAGACCAGCCCCGCGAGGGGCTTATCCCAACTATTCACCCTTATTGAATCTTAAGAAATACCCCCGGGCACTCCCGAGGTTTTTTATTCTCCTTCCCTCGTTAGGACACACGGCCCAGCGGCTCGGAGGTTTTTCCTCCTTGTTTCCCTCCGCTCCCGTCAAGCCTTCCCCCCTCCGTCCTCCCGGGGGTATCTCTTAAGATTTAACCAACAAGGAGTTAGCACCATGCGCTTACCAAACTTAATTAAACCAGTACGCGACATTCCGTCCCCTTGGGTACGTCGTTTAGTCCTCGCCTTTTGGGCCGTCCTCTTGCCGCCCTTATTGGTGGTTATGTCTATCCTAGCCACGCTTAAGGACCTAGGCTCAGCCCTCAAGACCTTAGCTTATTGGTACACGGACGACTTGCCGACAATGTGGGCTAAGGAGTGGACCCCGTGAGTATCTTTAAGACCCTATTCTCAGGGGGTGACATAGTAGACAAAGCCGCCGACGGTATCGACGCGACCTTCTACACGGACGAGGAGAAGTCCGCCCACTTTGCGACTCTCCTTAAGCTTTACGAACCCTTCAAGGTGGCCCAGCGTTTCCTTGCTGTCATCTTCTCGGTCCCTTATGCCGTTTTCTGGTTGGTTACAGCTATCGCCTCTTTTTGGCGTGACGTTACCCCCCAAGTGGAGCTACTGACTAACCCCGACGGCATAGCCCCGATCGTCCTAATGATAAACATTTTCTACTTTGGAGGCGGTGCGCTCGAGGGCGTCGTCCGTCGTTTCCGCACCAAGAAAGAACCCGAGTAATTCAACCATAGGAAATAAGCTCTATGTCACCTAATTTTGTTATAGGCGTGTGTTTCGTCCTAGCCGTCCTATTCTTCTTATACCTCACGATCTCACACCATCGACGGGTCGTTAAGACGCGCCGCTTTTATGCCGAACAGGCCGCCCAACGACGAGAGGCCCGAAAGAAGGCCCTTAAGTCCGTCCGAGAGGCCACTCGCGCCCCCTCACGGCCCGAAAGTACAGGACCGAAGGCTTCCCCTAGGCGGACCCCGAAAGCCTCGCATACGGGCACACACAGCCCGAGCTATACGCCCGCTTATATGGACTCGTCTTCGTCGTTCTCGTCGTTCTCGTCCTCTTGTTCTTCCTCCTCGTTCTCGTCCTCTGATAGCGGCGGTGGAGGCTGTTTCTAAAAGTACCCCCCGGGGGTCTCAATATGGAGTTATAGATGCTCAGCTTTAAAAGCAACGTAGATCCCCTTATGGACAAACTTAAGGAAGCCGGGGATCAAGTTCCCTATGCGACAAGCCTCGCTATAAACGATGTGGCTTACCAATCCCGGTTAGCCCTACAGTCTCACATGGCCCGCGTCCTAGATGCCCCCATCCCGTTCACCCTTCGCGGTGTTCGCTACGATAAAGCCTCTAAGCGCAACCTCCGTGCCCTTGTGTATCTAAGGGACGAAGTAGCTCGCTATATGGAAGCACAAATCGAAGGGGGCACTCGTGACGAGAAGGGCCTCGAGGTAGGCCTAAAAGCCTCCCGCTTATTCACCCGCAATAATATCCCCCGGGATACTTACTTTATCCCTACGAAGGCCTATCAGACAGGCCGAGGGGGCAACATCACCAAGGCCAAGGCCCGAAAGATACTCGAGGAGACCAAGCGTCCCGACGGTAAGTTCTTCATGTTCCAAGATGATAGGGACGAAAGGCCTCTCGTGTTTGAACGCATGAGGGGAGGGAAGGACCTTCGGCTCGCTCTTGTTGGTGTTGGTACGCCTAAGTACAGCAAGCGAGTGAAGTTCGAGGAGACAGTCGCCGAGACAGTCGAGAGGACATTCCGCAAGGCACTGGATAAGGCCCTAGATAAGGCGCTCCCAGCCTCGGATTAATAACCCGGCCCCCCCTTAAAATTACCCCCACCATACCCCCCACCCCCGGGGCCGCCTCCCTTGGGCACTCACTAGGTTAAACCTAATGAAGTCACCGAGGAGAGGCCCCGCGAATTACCCCCGAGCTAATCCCCACAGGCTAGCCCGTTACCTCCTGGGCGCTCGTGTGAATAACCACCACGAAACCCCCGGAGAGATGACCCCCGAGTCATTCCCCTAGGCCCCTCGTACAGCCACGCACAGCCACGCCTTAGCGCTCAACCTTTGAGGCAATGGCATTGCATAGGCAGCAGTAGGAGAGGCCAGCGGAGAGGACTACAGGGCGAGGACGACGGGTCCTTCCCAGCCGCTAGCCCGAGGGTAATTCGCACCCCGGTGTTTCAATTCTGCGAGGGATTTTAGGGCACTTTTATTTAATCAAGTGATACCACGGAGACCCATCAAATGATTGTCAACCGCGCACAGTTAGCGGAGATCCTAGGGATAAGCGGTCCCACTGTAGACGCCCGAGTCGAACGCGGGATGCCGATCAAAACTAAAGGCAAGAAAGGCCAACAAGCCGAGTTTGAGACGGCGGACGTCTTGGACTGGCACGTCAAGCACCGCATAACGAAAGAGAATCCCCGAGGCATATTCGCAGAGGATCAACACGACGACCCCGCCAAGAACTCAAACCGAGAGTTACAACGTCGGAAACTGCAAGCGGAAACCGAGTCCGCAGAGATAGACCTCGCCAAGAAAAAGGGCCTTGTCGTCCTGATCGAGGATGCAGTCGCAACGATAGCCGACGCGGTCGCGAACCTACGCGCCCAGCTCTTGAACCTACCGAGACGGACCGCTCCCCTAGTCGTGGGCGAGACGGACGTCGATGTCATAAAGGAAACCCTAGACCGTGAAGTTAATGAACTCCTTCAAGAGTTACATAACGAAGCTATTAGGGAAGCCGAAGCCCTTAGAACTAGCGATTAAAGTCGCCCTATCAAGGAACCTTAAGCCCCTCCCTAAGTTAACCGTCTCGGAATGGGCCGAGAAATACCGAATTATCTCAGCCGGGAACGCGGAGCCGGGTCGCTATCGAGTCGACCGCGCACCGTACCAACGCGAGCCGATGGACTGCGCCTCGGACCCTCGCGTCGAGCGTGTAACCCTAATGTGGGGCGCTCAGTTAGGCAAAACCGAGATAATTAACAATATTCTAGGCTACGGGATACACCAAAACCCGCGAAGCCAGATGATGATGCACCCCACGCAGGGGGACTTATCGACTTGGCTCGAGACAAAGCTAAACCCGTTATTAACTGATACACCCGAGATCGAGGAACTTGTCGCCAAGCCCCGAGGACGCGACGGAGTGAATAACTCCCGCATGAAGTCCTATCCGGGCGGCTTCTTAATGTTCGCTTGGTCCGGCTCACCAAATACCATGCGGGGGCGATCTGCCCCTGTAATCTTGACCGACGAGGTCGACGGCTACGAGACGACGCCCGAAGGGGACCCGATAAACCTACTTTGGCAACGGGCCGCGACCTTCGGCGATCAGCGTCTTCTAGTTGTAACCTCCACGCCGACCGTTAAGGGGGCCTCACGGGTCGAAGACTCGTTCCTCCAAGGCGATCAGCGTTATTTTTACCTCCCTTGTCCTCACTGTGGCGAAGAACAGCGTCTCGACTGGGGCCAAGTGACGTGGCAGAAAGACGAGAACGGCGAACACCTTCCCGAAACTGCGACTTATGCCTGTAAACATTGCGGCGGTTGTATCGACGACGGTCATAAGCCCGCGATGCTGCGCCGGGGCCGCTGGATAGCCTCGAAGCCATTCCGAGGACACGCCTCCTTCCACCTATCGGAGCTATATTCCCCGTTCCGTAAATGGCGCGACATTGTCCGAAGCTTCCTCGAGAAGAAAGCCTCCAACGACTTGCAATCCTTCGTCAACGTTTCCCTTGCGGAGACTTGGGAAGAAGAAGGCGAGGGCGTCGACGCGTCCCCTCTTATGGCTCGTCGTGAGTTCTACCCGACTAAGGTCCCGAAGGACGCGCTCCTTCTAACCGCAGGGATCGACGTGCAGGACGACCGACTCGAGGCGACCGTCTACGGATGGGGCTTCGAGGGCGAATCGTGGGTCGTAGAGCATCGAGTTTTCGAGGGCGACCCGGGACGTTCCGAATTATGGAAGCGTCTCGACGAGTACCTCCTAACAGCGTTCGAGCATGAATCGGGCAATTACCTAAAGATTGCCGCCGCTGCGATAGACACCGGGGGCCACTACACGGACGCCGTTTATAAGTTCGTTAAGCCTCGCGCTTTCCGCAATATCTACGCGATCAAGGGTTCGAGTAACAAGTCGGCCCCTATAGTCTCGCGACCTTCAACAAGCAACAAGGCGAAAATTAAGCTCTATTCGATTGGCGTTTCTACCGCTAAAGAGTTGATCTTCTCCCGTTTACGCATCGACAAGACAGGCCCCGGCTTTGTTCACTTCCCACGGGAGGCCCCTCTTATTGACGAGGAGTTCTTCGAACAGTTAACAGCCGAGAAGCGTGTCACGAAGTACGTTAAGGGTTTCGCCGTTCACGAGTTCGTTAAGACCCGTCCGCGAAACGAGGCCCTAGACTGCTTTGTCTATGCCTTGGCAGCTTACGAGATCCTTAACCCGAACCTTAGAGCCGTTTTCCACAGGCTCAACCCTAAGCCGGACCCAGTGCCGGACCCCACCGAGGAGGACAGTCTCACGCCCTCCGACATTCAAACCCACAGGAAGCGCCGACGGTCCGCCGTTCGACCCGCTTCCCGACCAGCTAGACGAGGACCCCGCAGATGGTAGCAAATACCGCACCCAAACGGCTAAACGCCGGAGACTCCGCCTCGTGGGTCGTAGCCGTCCCGGGGCATCCTGCCTCGGACGGTTGGTCGTTTAAGTATTCCCTTACGAATGCGTCCCACGTTCACACCCTGACGGCGACAGCCCTAGGGGACGACTACTCGATCCGCTTAGGGTCGTCTGAGTCTGCGAGTTTTACTCCGGGCCTGTACACCTTGATCGGGTATGCCGAGCGCAACGACGAGCGCGTCCAAGTGTCCAGCCAACGCCTCGAGATTCTCCCGAACCTCACGGAGGCTCACGACCGACGCTCTCAGGCTGAACGCACACTAAGCGCAATCCGGGACCTTCTCGAAGGGAAAGCGACAGACGATCAGCAAATGATCCAGTACGCAGGACGGACCCTCTCTCGCTACACGTTCGAGCAACTACTCGCTATTGAGTCACGTCTCGCCCGTCAAGTAGCCCGGGAGAAGGCCCGTAAGGCTGGCAGCAAAGGAATCATAGGAGCAGTTTTCCGATGAGAATCCCCTTTATAGGCCGCCGCAAGGCCCCCGAAACGAAGTCCACCCCGAAGACCCCTCCGAAACCCTTACCCCGTGCCATTAAAGCGAATCGCGGGGCGTGGGGAGGCGCTGAGTCCTCTCGTCTTGTGGCCTCTTGGTTCACCCAAGGGACGCCAATTAACCAAGAAATCGAGCGGGACTTAACAGCCTTACGGACGCGGTCTCGGGACCTAGCCAAGAACTCGGATTATATCCGCCGTTTCTTTCAAATGGCTAAATCCAACGTCGTAGGCCCGACAGGCTTTAAAATGACGTCACAAGTCACCCGATCGAGTGGTAAACCCGACGACCCGGCCCGCCATGCAATTGAGCAGGGATGGAAGGAGTTTTCGGCGAAAGGTGTTCCATGCGCCCAAGACCGCTTGAGCCTTTGGGACATTCAGAACGTCGCGACCGAGTCGCTCTTCCGAGACGGCGAGATAATTCTCTTGCAATACACGGGCAGCGACGAGAATAAGTTCGGCCTGTCCTTTAAGTTCGTCGACCCGCAGTCCTTGGACGTCAACCATAAAGGCGACCACGGAGGCAACCCCGTGAAAATGGGGATCGAGACGGACAGCCGGGGCCGTGTCATTGCGTACCACTTCAAGAGTACAGACACCACCCATAAGGCGTACTACGAGACGGGCGGCAAAGGCGCGATTCGTGTCGCCGCTAAGCACGTTATACACCGTTTCCTTATCGAATACGCCGACCAGATCCGAGGCGTTCCTCACTTAGCCGCCGCTATGTTCCGCCTAAAAATGCTCGACGAGTACGAGTCCGCCGAATTGGTAGCCTCACGGCTTGCCGCTTCGACAATGGGCTTCATTGAGCGAGGCGAGGATGGCGGGTCGTTCGAAGGTGTTAACGCCGTCGGCGACTACGAGGAAGACTTCGACGAATACCCCGAAGAACCTCAGATCGAGGCCGAGTCGGGCGCATTCCACTACATCGAGAATGGCGCCAAGGTCCACCAATGGAGCGGCGACCATGCGCCCACGGCTTACGGTCCTTTTGTTAAGGGCATTCTCCGGGGCATCGCCTCAAGTCTTGGCGTCTCTTACAACTCCCTAGCGAACGACCTCGAAGGTGTTAACTATTCGAGTATTCGACAGGCAGTTCTAGAGGACCGCGACTTTTGGAAAGCCGTCCAAAACTGGATGATTGAGAATATCCTCGACGAAATCTTCGATCGTTGGCTTGAAGCCTCTCTCCTTCGTGACGTCTTGGTCATGCCTTCAGGAAAAACCCTTAACAGTGCCCACATTGACCGCTATCGCGCTCGTGCCTTTGCGGGTCGCCGTTGGCAGTGGGTCGACCCCTTGAAGGACATCTCGGCGCACGAAAAAGCCCTCACTCTCAAGATCCGATCGCGTTCCTCAATTATCCGCGAGCAGGGCGACGACCCGGCGGACGTATGGCGCGAGATCGCCGAGGAGGAGGAGCTTCTCAAGTCTCTAGGCATTACGACCGAACCACAGGAACCCCCCAACAATGAACAAACCAACACCGACGGAGAAACAGACCCGGACAATTAACGAGTTTAAAGGCTCCGAACAGGTCCGCGACCCTCGCGAGGACAAAGGTTATTTAAAGCTTCTAACCGAGGCGAACCGATCCTTAGAAATCGACGAGGAGAAGCGGACCGTCGAGCTAGCCTTCTCAAGTGAAACCCCTTATGAGCGATGGTTCGGAGACGAGATTCTCGACCATAAAGACGGCTCTATCGACTTTTCTCGGCTACGCTCCGGCGGCGCTGTCTTGATGGATCATAACTGGACCGATCAGGTCGGCGTCGTCGAGTCCGTTCGCATTGACGCGGACGGCGTGGCCCGTGCAATTGTGCGTTTTAGCCGTTCCCAGCGAGGTCAAGAGGTCTTTAACGACATCATCGACGGCATTCGGACAAATATCTCTGTGGGCTATTTCGTCCACGAGATGCAGCTCGAAAAGCAGGGCGAGGACAAAGACTCCTACCGCGTCACTAAATGGGAACCGTTCGAAATCTCTATCGTGTCAGTTCCCGCAGACCCAACAGTCGGGATCGGTCGCTCAGCGCAGCGAACAGACCCACCGACCCCCGACACCGCCGAAGAAGGTAACGAGCCGGAAAGCTCCGATCCTGAAAACCCGACCGAAGAAGGCAGCGAGCCGACCGACGTCGCTCCCACCGACGAGCCGGAAGGCTCCGAACCTCAAACCCCAAAAGACGAGCCTTCAAGCTCGGATTCTTCTCAAACTACTACAGGACAAAAAACCGTTATGACTACTCAAACAACTCAAACCACTAACGACGCAGTACAAGCAGAGCGCACCCGAGTGGCTGAACTAACCGCAATCGGTGATAAATTCGGCGCTCACGAGTTGGCGCGTCAAGCTATCGCTAATGGCGACAGTGTGGCGGACCTAAACACTAAGATCTTAGAGTCTCGCGGTTTTGAAGCAAAGCCAGCCGAAGGCACGACCGATCTAGGCATGGACGACCAAGACAAAGACCGTTTTAGTTTCGCTCGTTTGATTAACGCACAGGCGAACCCTAACGACTCAGCCGCGCAGAAAGCCGCAGCGTTCGAGCTAGACGTATGCGCCCAAGCTGCCCGCAAGGCTAACAAAGAAGTCAAAGGCGTCCTTATTCCGCAGGAAGTCCTATCGCATCAACGTGCCCACTCAGCAGGCAGCCCGGCGGACGGTGGTAACTTGGTGGCGACCGACCTAATGAGCGGTTCGTTTATCGACTTACTACAGAACAAGCTAGCTATCATGGGCGCGGGCGCAACCATGTTAACAGGCCTAGAAGGTAACATCGCTATTCCACGTCAAACAGGCGGCGCGGCTGCTTTCTGGTTAGCTGAAAACGGCGAACCTTCGGAAACCTCAGCGACTTTCGATCAGATCGCCCTTACGCCTAAGACCGTGGGCGCATATACCGAGCTATCACGTAAACTGATGCAGCAATCGAGCCTTAACATTGAGCAATTCGTACAAAACGAGTTAATCCGCGTGTTGGCCCTTGAGATTGACCGCGCAGCGCTGAACGGCTCAGGTCTAAATAACCAGCCTAAAGGCCTTCTAAATATGGACGGTATCGGCTCAGTTGTAGGCGGTGACAATGGCGCGGCTCCGCTGTGGAAACACGTCGTTGACCTAGAGACAGCGATCGCCGACGAAAACGCCGACATCGGTACATTACGCTACCTGACGAATGCACGAGTGCGCGGCAAGCTTAAGCAAACCGAGATTACGGCGAACTCAGGTCGCTTTATCTACGGCGCAGACAACAGCATGAACGGCTACCCGGTTACAGTATCGAACCAAGTACCTAAGAACGGCGTTAAGGGCACAGGTACAGACCTAAGCTCGCTTATCTTCGGCAACTTCGCCGACCTAATTATCGGTATGTGGGGCGGCCTAGATCTACAGGTTAACCCATACAGCCTAGACAAGAAGGGCGCAGTCCGTGTTACGGCGTTCCAAGACGTCGACACTGTAGTCCGTCACCCGGAAAGCTTCGCAGCAATGAAGGACGTTAAGACTAGCTAATAGTTCACTCCTCGTGGGGGCCTTCGGGCCTCCTTATCCCTCCTATTAACCTCACACATTTAAAGGCTAACTTATGAAATTTAAAAGCACCCGAGATCAAGTCGTTGATGGCGCTCACGTAGGCAAAGGCGACACGGTAGAGGTCGACGCGGAGCGCGTTTCGTACCTTATCGATCGCGGCTACCTAGTAGAGGAAGCCCCCAAGAAAGCCAAAAGCAAAAGCGCCAAGGCTGATAAGGCCGAATAATGGCGTACTCAGCGATGGAACTTAGGGCCGAGCGCTCGATCCTTCGCTCAATGGGCCTAGACGCCACCCTTAAGACTTACGAGGGCGTCTCCTATTCGTTCCCAGTCCTCCCGGTGGAAGAAGGCTCCGCCCTTAGTGCGGGGGACTACCGGGGACGCGAAAGCGAAACCTATTTCGAGACTTTAGCCGCCGAAGTTCCCTTCGACTGGCGCGACTCGACTTTGACCGTGAGCGGACGTAGCTACTATGTCCTAGACGTCACTTTCGACGAGTACGGGCAGCGGGCACGCATTAAGGTAGAGTAATGTTCATAAGACCTATCACCAACAAGTTAAACGAATCGACACTCTTTAAGACCGTTCGCTTTTCCCGTGACCTCCCGGACCTAAGTAAATTCAGAGAAGAAGAACTCCCCGCCGTTTATCTCCTTCCGGCCTCCTCACGAGGCGGACCCGAGGGCGGGGATCTTTACCTCCAACAGGAAAACCTAGAAGTGTACTCCTTTTGCGTAGTCACTAAGGCCCCCGAACCAACAGGAACGGACGAGCCTCTCGGCGACGCCTTGGAGGAACTCCGACGCCTTCTTTTTGGTTTACAGATAGGCCCTTCCTTTTCCCCCTTGGCCCTTGGCGAAGGCGATCTCGTGGACTTCACGTCTCGGGTAAACGCTTGGATCGAGACTTACACAACGAAACGAACCTTTAGAACTTAAAAGGGAACCTATGAAATTTAAAGCTAAGACTGTACTCGCGAAGTTAGAAACCGAGTACGGTGTCGACGCGGGTCCGATCAACACGGACGGCGTACAGACTAAAAACCTACAGATCAACCCTTACACGGGTAACACCATTTCGCGAGACCTAGACCGAGAGACTCTAGGCGCTCAGGAACAGATTAACGTTAACCCTCACGTCGAAGTTAGTTTCGATGTTGAACTAGCTGGCTCAGGCACAGCGGGCACAGCTCCGGCTTTTGGCTCCTTGTTGCGTGCCTGTGGTTTCAGCGAGACGATCAACGACTTAACGGACGTTACTTATACGCCTAAGAGCGACGGCTTCGAGTCAGTTACTCTATATTACCTACAGCGCAACGACGCGGGCGGCTTCCAACAACAGGCCGTTACGGGATGCCGTGGCTCGGTGTCTTTCAACGTTGACCGCTCGGGAATGCCTGTGATGTCTTTCACCTTCCTGGGCTTCTATGAGAAACCGACAGATGTCGCGGCTATCACCGTGGACCGCTCGGCCTTCATTGATCCTGTGTACGTATCGAAAGACAACACGACTTTAACCTTTGGCGCTTATGCCGCTAAGGCCTCGGCCTTCTCGGTGGACATATCGAACGAGACCTCGATGCGTAGCGTTACCGGCGCGCGTTATGTGAATATTGCAGATCGTGCCCCTTCGGGTCAGACGACTATCGACGCCCCAGCGCTTGCAACTAAGGACTTTTACGCCTTGGTGGAGTCGCACGATGGCACAACAACCGAAGCCGTGACTCTTACTCATGGCACGCTAGCGGGTAATATCGTCGAGATTAAAGCCCCCTCGGCTCAGTTCACCACGCTTTCGCACACAGACAGTGACGGCGAGCTTGCCTATCAATTAGGTATGTCTTTCTTACCTCTCAATGGTAACGACGAGATCGTCCTTACCTTCAAGTAATACACACATTTAACACCCCCCTAATAGCCCCGACGTCGTTCGGGGTTTTTTACATTCAGTCATAAACACGAGGAGATAACCCCTATGGCTTTTAAATTCGTACCAGTTACCACCATCAAGCGCGTTATTAAAGTAGAAATCCCGGGCGACTTCGGTAAGACCACACCCGCCGATTTTGAGGCCGAGTTCAAGCGTCTTTCTGTGAGTGAGGCCCGCGCCTTAGTCGAGAAGATCCGCGCTAAAGAAGTGAGCGAGGACCAAGTCCTTCGAGAGAACGTCGTCAATATTAAAGGCGTTCAAGGCGAAGACGGTCACGAGATCGAGTTCTCGCAGGACTTACTAACGAACCTAATCGAACAAGCTTACATTCGCGGGCCGTTATTGGCTGGCTTAATGGACGTTAATTTCAGCCTAGACAAGCTTAAACAAAAAAACTCGTAAAGGTAGGGAAGGCCCTCGCGAACCCCAGCGCGGGACGTGAGGCGACCGACGCCGACGAGCTGGCCCTTATGTCCGGCATCTCGGCGAAGTTCGGGGAGGCTCGAGACTTAGAGGTCGAGCTATGGCCCGAAACCCTACCAGCCGTAAACCTTTTTACTAAGGCCCTGACTCAGTGGAGGGCGGGACCCTCCGGGATAATCGGACTCGACTATCTCGCCGTTAATCTCCTAATGGACCTCGACGGTGTCCCCAAAGAGGACCGAGGGCCGCTTCTTGCTGATGTTGCTTGTCTCGAGCGGGGCTATCTCCAAGCTATGAGGCGCTAAAATGGCAAAGCAGTATAAGATCGGCCTCGTTATTGAGGGCGACCACAAGGGCGGCGTTAAGGCTATCAAAGCAACCGACGACGCTCTTAAGAAACTAGACAAACAGACGAAAGCCTCGTCTAAGGAGTCGAAAGGCCTCGCCGCTTCAATTGGCGGGGTCGCCACAAAGGCCGGAGTCGCAGGGGCCGCTATCGCAGGGGCCGCCGCCGTGGCGGGGTCCTTTGCTGCGCTTCTCCGTACCGACGTTATTAAGGAACTTCACGCCACCGCCTCCGCGTTCGACGTCTCGGTCGAGTCGCTGTCCTCTTGGTCGTATGCCGCCGAATCGGTTGGAATCTCCACCGATAAAATGGGCGATATATTCAAGGACACCAGCGACAAGATCGGCGACTTTATCGCGACAGGTGGCGGAGAGGCTAAGGACTTATTTGACAATCTCAATTTATCAGTAGACGAGCTTAAGGCCCTGAAACCTGACGAACAGCTCCTCGCTATTGCGGAGGGACTGGACGAAGTAGGGACCAACGGCGAAAAGATCTTCTATTTAGAAAGTCTAGCGGACGAGGCCTCTCGTTTGCTTCCTCTACTTGAAGACGGGGCGGAGGGCTTAAAGAAGCTCCAACGCGAGGCCGACGTCTTGGGCGTGACCCTTGACGACGTAGACGCGCAGATGGTCAAAGAGACCGCCGACTCGTTTAAAACATTAGGCGGAGCCGCAGAGGGTTTCGCTAACCAATTAACCGTGCAGCTCTCCGGCGCGTTCGACGGTATGTCCGACGACATTGTCAACGTGATCGACGACTGGGGAGGCATGGAGAAAATCGTCGAACAGGTAATCGACGGGACCCTCGTCGGGATTGGCTACGTACTGGACCAAATCCATAAGCTACGGATCGTTATGAAGACCGTAGAACTAGGATGGGCCGAAATCGGAGCCGTTGCGGCTGAGTTCCTCACGGGACTTGAAGACGGTCTCGCCGAGATTCTAGATGCGGCGATGAAGCCCTTTGTGCTGGCTATCCAAAAGATCGGCGAAGTGGTTGCCGAAGTGGCGGATGGGTTCGGAGACTTCCTAGGGGAAACCGGGGAAGGACTTCAAGAGCTTGCCCGAGACATTCGGACCAACGTCGGGGAAATGGAGCAATTCAACATCACAGGCGACGACGTGTCCGGGGTCCTTGGCTCTATGAAAAGTGCCGCAGGACTCACACGATCCGAGCTTCAAGAATTACGCAACAGTTCCCCCGGTAAGGACTTCGTCGAGGACTTCCGGGCCGCCCAAAAGGCCACCCGGGAACAGGCCGAAGAAACGGTCGCCTTAAAAGAGGCAGCCGACGAGGCCGCCAAGTCGACGGACAACACGTCCGAGGCCTTGGAGAACCAGACCGAGAAACTAGGTGAAGTTAACGACGCGACCCTCGAACAGACGGAAGCCTCCAACGCCTACGCCGACGCGTGGACCAAAGCGGTCGAACGTATCGACGAGGCCTTCGCTAATGGCTGGCTAGATATAATCGAAGGTAACGCGACCGACGTCTTCGACTCAATCCTCGACGGCTTCAAGCAGATGCTCGCCGAAATGGCCCACCAAGCCATTACGAAACCTATCGTTATGAACATTCAGCAAGCCTTTACGGGCGGCGGAAGTGGCGGCGGTGGTTTCGACATTGGATCTATATTCAGTGGCGGCGGCGGAAGTGGCGGCGGGATTGGCCTTAATGATGTTACGTCGTTTTTCGGCGGTAACTCTATCGGTCAAGGCTTCGCTAATTTCGGCGGCTATATGGGCAGCCAATACGGTCTATATACGAACCAATACGGCGGGACCCTATTCGGCGGCGCGGCTGGCTACTCAAACATGGCCTACGGCGCGGCTGGTATTCTCGGGGGCGTCTTCGGGGATACCGCAGGGAACAACGGCGGGATCGGCGGCTCTATGGGTGCAACCATAGGGATGGCCGCAGCCGGACCTATCGGCGCAGCCGTGGGCGCTGTTATCGGAGCCGTGGCGGGATCTCTTATTGGTGCAGAGTGGGAGACCTACGAGGCGGGCGTCGCCTTGAGTTACGACAACGAGCGAGGCCTCGAGGCTTACAACTTCAACAAAGAGAAGAAAGACCGGGGACTCTGGCGGGGCAATCGCTACCGCGAGGAGTACGACCGAAACGAGCAACTAAGCCGCGAGCTTGGGGCCGTTATGGACGGCGTTCTTACTAATGTTGAAAGTGCAGCCGATAAACTAGGCATCACTCACGTTGCTACGGTATCCCAAAGGCATCCAAATGAGAGTGCTAACGACTTGTTTGGACACACGGATGACCCACAAAAGCACTATGAGCAATGGCTTAAAGACACACAGGTCGTTAACTATAAACGCCTAGACCGTTACCTCGAGGACTTTAGCTTCGACGAGGAGATCCAACTCGGCGGCCTAGAGCAGGAAGAAATAGTCGCCAAGCTTAACGAGTTTATGGTCGGTCAGACTGAGACGCTTGTCGAGGCAGTCTTCGGGGACACTCTCGAGGAGTTCCATATCGAGGGCGAGCTTCTGTCCAACACTTTAACCCGTGTTATGAAGCATCTTAAGGTCGTAGAGCAGGGCTTCGGGGCTATTAACATAAGCCTAGAAGAACTAGCCGCCACCGCCGGGGTCAGTGAGTTAAAATTCGCTGATGATGTCGTACAGGCAGCCGGAGGGACCGATCGCCTAACCGCATTGATGCAGGGCTACCAGTCCGCATTCTTTACGGAGCAGGAACTCTTAACGCGCTCCCTTGAGGGTGCAGCCTCACAAGTGAAGGGCGCTTTGCAGGAGTTGGGCCTCGTCTATGGGGACGACTTCCGGGCAGCCTTCGAGGAAGCCTCGGATCAAGGCCTTACGGCTGACGAAATGGTCCAATGGCTTGAGGCCGGGAACCTTGTCGGTCAATTCGAGCAGCTCGGCGAACGTCTCGCCTCCTTAACCGAGAGTTCTCTCGAGGACGTCCTTAAGCCCATCATAGGTGAGGCTGAGGCCACCGACCCGGTAACTCAAAAGGAAAAGGAAGACGAGCAAGCGGCTAAAATTAGCGACCCTATTGTCTCAGGCGTTAGCACTCTAAACGAGACCGTTAACGAGCAGCTAAGCGGCTCTAACGAACGCCTAGACGACGTCTCCGGGAAGCTAACCACCGTTAACGAAACCCTGAACCGATCAATGGCTACGCTCAAGCAGGAATTGAAGGACGTTAAGGCCGAGGCCGACGAGTCTATCAAAGCCACACAGGCGCAGCTAAACCGAACCTTAAAGACCTTCGAGAACTATCAAGGGCAGACCTCCCGCCAGCTCCGGGACGTTGCTCGCTTGGTTGCCGAGAATCCTCGCGACCGGGTATCCCCTGTAGTACCTGAAAGGCCTTACTTATAGGAGTATCTAGATGACTGCTTTTGTCGATTGGCTGGAAAGCCTCGATCAGCGTCGGACTGTACTCGTCGAGGTCGACTATCTAGCGGAAGGGTCCTCCGGGACTCTCCGCCTTGCTAACCGTCCGTTTATATCCCGCCCTGACGACTCCCCGGCGTCCGTCCCTTACGACGACGTTATCCTCGGGGGCTTGTCCTATGGGCGAGATATGGGCGGGCAGAACTCCGGCTCGCTGGCGAACTCCGTCGGCTCGGTCTCTTTGGCGGCTTCCCCGGAAGTCGTCGAGGCCTCGTTCTTCGAGTTTGCCGGACAGTCGGTCCGTGTTTACCTAGGCGATCAGCGTTGGGCGCGGAATGAGTTTCAACTTGTTACCGTGCTTACGGCTGAGGCCCTAGAACCGACGGGACGTTCCGACTATGTCCTTAAGTTTAGGACCGAACGCCTAGACCTCGCGGACCCCTTGACGGAGCAGACCTTCACGGTAGGACCGAACGTCGACGCCTTAAAGCCTGTTTGCTTTGGACAATGTCATAACGTCCGGCCCGTACAGGTGGACGAAGCGGGGCGCGTTTGGGCTGTCCATGACGGACCAGTCGAAGCGATCTCCGCTGTGCGTGTCAATGGCGCGGCTGTCTCAGCCACCAAAGATCTAACCACTGGGACTATAACCTTAAGTTCTAAACCTTCGGGCACTCTTACCGCTGATGTGGTGGGAGCCGGAGGGGCCACAGCAAAGGGGATTATCCTCGAGATTCTTAGCCGTCTCGGTAACACTGAGATCGACTCCGCTTCCTTGGACACGCTCCCGGTTGACGCGGTGGGCTTCTATTCTCGGAATCCGACTTCGTTTCGAAACGCTCTCGACGGTATCGTTAAGACCTTCGGGGGTTTTTGGGGCTTCTCACGTTTGAACGTCTTTAAGGTTGGTCTTATCGATCGGCCTAAAGGTGGATCAAGCGTGGCCCTGACACCCGACGACATTCTCCTCGACGGAGTGTCCTTCCTTCGCCGTGTACGTCCTGCAACAGAGGTAAATCTTAACTACCGAAAGAACTACACACCACAAGACGCGAACGGCTACGAGGAACCCTTCTCGAACGTTCGAAAGACGTCTCCCGGTATCGAAGAAATATATCCCGACGCCGAACTTAAAGAGGCCGAAGTCCTTCTCGCCGAAAAGGCCGGAGCGGACACAGAGGCCGAACGCCGTCGGCAATTCTTCGAGAAACCCCTCCGCGTCTTCGAGGTTAACGCCTTCGCGCTTCCATTCGCTTTTGAAGTAGGCCAAGAGGTCCGCCTTATTTATCCTTACTTTGGTATGGAGAAGGGCGTCGACGCGGTTGTCCTAGCGATAACCGACGAGCCTCTCGAAGGCGTCACAGAATTAAGGGTCCTAATTAATGGATAACGCTCGCATTCTATACGCTAACGCGTGGGACTCCGCCTCCCTAACTCAAAGCGCGGGCACTAACGAGCCGAGTCTCCCGATAACGAACTCCCAAAAGTACAACAACAGCCGATCCTTTCGGACTCAAACGACGGACGACGTCGAGGTCCTTTTCGGCTGGGACGATCCCGTCTTTCTTGAGGCCTTCGCCTTTTGGCGGCATAACCTCACGAGTGACGCTCAACTCCGCATTGTACTTTATGACGGCCCGGGCCAAACGGGTAACGTCGTGTTTGACTCCGGCGTCCTGCTTGGTGACGTGCCTAAGAACCTCGGCGATCTAGTTTGGGGTAAAGACCCGTTAGGCGTCTCCTCTTATACCGACTGGAACGTCGCTTCGCGTTCGTTTTGGTTCGATGAGGTTTTCGTCGCTCAGAGTGGGCGCTTAACTATCAGTAACCCAACGAACCCCGACGGTTATATCGAGATTGGTCGTATTTATGCCGGAGAGTCCTTCTCACCGACTTTTAACGTCGACCTAGGCCATACGTTCCAATGGGAGACAGACGTCGACTCTCGGTCCACCGCAGGGGGCACAGTCCACACGCTAGACGCTGCGACTTATCGCACTTTGTCATTCAACCTTACGCACCTCACACCGGGAGACCGGGCGAGCTTCGCGGAGTTGACTCGCATCGTCTCAAAACACCGGGACTTCTTTATCTCCCTACGACCTAACGTCGGGGGCACGATCGAGAGGGACTATTCCTTCGCGGCTAAGTTCACCGAGATCCCCAGCCTCAAAGCGGAGGCTTCCCGGTATGAAACACAATGTAAAATCAGAGAGGTTTAAAAATGGGCGTTGTAACGTTCTCCGCAGGGGATAAGGATTATATCTCCAAGCTCAACCAAATGAGCCAACACGCGGGCGATACGGCTCAGTTAAAAGCCGACACCGCACAGATAAAGCAAGAGACCCAAGCCGTCAAGGTTGCGACCGAACAAGTCCGCGACCAAACGGCCCAGCTTAAGACAGACGTCGAGGGTCTCAAGGACCAAGCCGAAGCGATAGTCGCCGGGGACTTGGTCTTCGAGTCTGTCACCACTTCACGGGACGTTAAACACGGAGACCTACTCCTCGCGACAGTCCCCGCGATTGAGTTCCGAACGGACGCCTTTAAGTCCTCTATTTCCCCGGGCTTTTGGTTCACCATTGAGAACGCGTCCGAGGGCGTCGTCTACGTGAAAAGCCGCGCCGATCTCGCCCTCAAGGGTAAGAAAAGAACCGTACAGCAAGGCGACCGTTTCGGTATCTCTCCGGGTAACTCTTTTACTTTCCGAGCTATTAGCACCACAGAATTAAGGATCAAGTAATGGCGGATTATTTAGACAAGCAGGTCGTCGACAGTGGCGGTCTTGAGGCTGTGACTATTACGGCCCCGAAACCCTTCCCGGGTTATAAAGGGAAAGCGGGGGAGCGGGTCTTCTTGGACCCTCTAACAGGGAATTACCTCCCGGCAGCGTTAGCCACGCCCGAGCTACAAGGCTCGAATGGTTATAGTTATGGTGATGGTATCCCCTTCTATACTTCCGCAATGAGTCAATTTTCAATATTAACCGACGACGGTAATGTCTTCTTTTTCACGGACGGGGATAATAACGGCGGGCCGGTAGCTGCAACGCAATTAAACCGTTATCGCCACCATGCGACCACGCAACGCACCGAATGGATCGGCTCTACCGATCTCACTTGGGCTGACGCAGAGCGTTATAGTAACCGTGAGATAAACGGCCTTACGCGTGTTAATGCGACTACATGGTTAGCTATTTACAGTGGCTACACGACCTACCACAATTACCGCGTGTTGAAACTTGAATACGATCCTGTAGCCCAGGACTTCACAGTCTCCCAGTCGACCCAAGACGGAACCGGGTCCGATCAGATACGTGCCCATAGAACGGCCTCGATTATTGACATAGGCGGAGGTAAAGTCGCCGTTGTCTTCCCGCCGCGTGCCACTGAAACCGCCATTGTGGATATTTATCAACTTGACGACCTTACTCGTTTACAGGTCGAAGCGCCCACGCCCTTTAATACATGGACTAACCTCTGTCCCGAGACTCCCAACTCACGGAGTTTTGGCCTTTTGGCCCCTCTTTCCGATGGTAACTTTTTGGTTAACGACGATAGTATCCCGCGCTTAGCCTCTTGGAATGGGACAGGGTTTGACATCGTGGGGACGTTCCCGGGGACCACGTTCTTCGAGTTCGGTCCTATGATTAAGTTAAGCGAGAATGTATTCGCTAACGTTTCCGTCCTACTGGGTGACGTATTAGGCTGGCGTGTCGTCGAGTACGATCCAGTAACACAAAGTTTAACGCACAAAGTTTCACAGTCTGTTAAGCCTAAGACTAGCCCGGAACAAGCCGTAAACGGGTCTGCGTGGTCTTATACTGTTATTGACGGAAAGATCCTCGCCCACAAGGACAAGAACTTGATGGTCATCGAGTTTGAGCCGGAGACCTATAAGATCCGCCCGGAGACCTATCAGGAAGTGAAAGCACCGGGAGGCCTATCCTTTCCGCTCACCTTCACGGAGGAGGGCTTCGCCCACGGGTTACGTTCGTCTGACTGGACCGTTAGCTCGGGGTGTTGTTACTTCATGATTGGGGGCCTATTCACTATAGGAAACCTTATCCCGGGCTACGCGCCGATCCCCGTGGGTACTCTTAAAGAAGACGACACAGAGTCAACCTCTAAAGTATGGCTCACCACTCCGTTAATCAAAGGCGAGGCGCTCGTCCCCGGTAAGCATTACGGTAACGTGTACGCGGTATCAGAGGAATACGCCGTTAAGAAACGATCAGCCGACAGTCTAATGAACCGCGTGCGTAGTATGTCAACGAATGACGTCTCGTCTATTGCTAATTGGCAAGTCTTTACGACTGACTACCCTCGAGTGAGGGGCGGCTATGCGATAGCATTCCACGAGGAAACCCTTCGGGCAACTTTCGGTTATCGCGGGGCTAACCCTTCGAGTGATTCCATCATGGACTTTGCTCTCTATGCGGAAGGCATGCCACTGGCGGGCGGACAGGTGACACGGCAGTCGGATCATGCCCATATAGTATACGAACTAACCGACGTAGTGAGCGCCGGGTTTTTCGGTATGACTGCCAAGAACGGCGCACCCGACATGCAAATCTCTAGTAAAATTGAGGTGGATTAATGCCTATTAACACTTTACCCCGCGACCCGATTACCCCAGAGGAGCAAACCTCCCGCCCAGTCCTCGAGGTACGTCGTATTGATCTAGTCCCCGAGACAGGGGACCCAATCAGGCTACCCATAGAAGCGCCTACGAATGTCGTTTCGTTTAAAGCTGGGTCGGTCGTCGAGTTTGAAATACACATTACGGACGCCGAGGGGAACGACCTCCCGATCGATGGTGAGTTCGCGCTCCCTTTGGCTGGACAAATGGGGACGAGTCCTCGGATCGTCGACGTGGTGTTCGTCTCGGGCGTCGCCGTCCTCACTTTAGGGGAATGGACCTCGGGCCGATGGCGCGTCACCGAGGAGGAGGTCAACATCGATCTAGCTCCTGACGAGACTAAGTTCTCATTCGACGGACTTACCATCAAGGTCCGTGAATAACCCACCAGTAAACCACCACAGGGGAGCCTTAGCGCTCCCTTTTTTATGCACTTAAGGAAACACACGATGACAACACTAAAGCGCGTCCTAGCGGCGCTATGGCTTCAATTATTCCGACTATTAATCTCTATCGACCAACTAGCGAACGTTCTTATAGGCGGCAAGCCCGACGAGACTATCTCCTCACGAGCGGGTAAGGGTCGCCTCCGTGGTTCGTTCTTTTGGAGCGTCGCCGCTGACTGTATCGACTTGATCTTCTTACCTTTTGAGTCAAACCATTGCTATAACTCTATTGAGTGGGACGAGTAGGGACGCGTAAGTAATAGCCTTTTTGGTTTGTGCGATATGTCTCACGTTCTTTAAAAAATCCATCGTTTACAATCATTTACGTTAACCTGTACGGGTGTACAGTAAATTAACCTAAGTCTTTGATCTTCTTTGAGTCTTGACTTATACGCCGCCTTAATGGATATTAGCGACCCCTAAGACGAACGGCTTACCTTTGAGGTCGATCCGTCTTGGGTTTTTCCGTTTTTCGTTTTTCGAATAGTTAAGATAGAAAAGTCTTGACAGGGGCTAAGATTACGCTTATTGTTTCCCACGTTCGGGATTATCTCATGCGAGAGACAATCCCAGCGGCGGAGCCATAAGCCTGTTATATGGAGTTGTTTAACATGGTTTGTACTTGTCCGCATTGCCTACACTGCGAAGACGATCTCCTCTTTCGCGAGGACCTAGTCGAAGCGTCCGGTCTAGAGGAAACTCTCCCGGATCTACTGTGGGGCGCATTAAAGAATGATTTAAAAGGACTCAACCCTTTAGCCGTATATCGTTACGAGTGGCAAGAGGTAGACACTAAAAAACAGAGCAAAGCGTCTATTCTCATTAAAGGGAATCCTTATATAGACTTAGGCCGGGGCGGCCTTTACGTCGGCAAGCTAAGGAACGCAAGCGACATAAACGCGACTTTATTACTTGACCGACTCACCGCCAAGGCGTTGTGAATCAAAAAGTAATTCGAGGAATTAAAGGATGACTAGACGAGACTTTCGCGAAACCCTGAAAGGACAACTTAAAGCGGCGCGACTATTCCAAGAGTACGAGATGGACTTCCGTACTTGGGAAATCTTGCTATTAATCGCCACGGACGAAGGCGAGGGGGCGGTCGCCCTTGCGAAGAAGCACGGCATCTCGAAGTCAGCCTTTAGTCGTCATGTATTATTTTTATGTGGGGAGCGAGCCAAGCGAGGCAACCAAAAGGACGCACCAGATCCGAAGGTCCACAAGCTCCCCGGACGTCTTGTCGAAAAGCGCACGGACCCTAAAGACATCCGTCGCCACAGTCTTTATTTAACCCGCGAGGGTCATTCCTTCATAGACCAAGTTCAAAAACTAATTGCAGGATAAGCAAGGGGGTCACTATGGCTATTTCTCCACGAGGAGACTCTTTCCGTGTGAGCGTTACCCATAAGGGCCAGCGCTTCCGCCGGACTGTTAAAACTTACGAAGAAGCGGTCGAGCTTGAGAAAAAGATTAGGCTCGATTTTTTAGGCGGTAAAGATCCCACGAGTGGGATCGACGGGGCACGAAATAAGGTTACAATGAAAGACCTTTACCTTCGTGTACGCACCGCAGTATGGCGGAGTATGGACTCAAAGCCGCGCCGCAACGCCGAGCTTGTTCTCGACTTAATGGACTGGTGGGAAGTGAGTCCCGCAGACATAACCGCCGAGAAACTTTCGGAAGCTTGGGACAAGTGCCGGGAGTTAGGGAACTCGGAGTCAACCGTCAACCGTAAGAAGGCGGCCCTCTCGAAAATGTTCTCTTTCGCCGTCAGTGAGCTAGGATGGCTCGATAAGAAGCCCGGAGGGTTAAAACAAACGAAAGAACGTCAAGGCCGCATACGGTACTTAACGGAGTTCGAGGAGGCTCGCTTCTTAAAGATAGCCGAGCAGCTCGAGCGCTATCGTCTCCGTTCCTTGGTTATCTTTATGTTAGACACCGGGGCGCGTGTCTCCGAGGCTCTCGCTATCGAACCACGGGACATAACCGAAAAGGGCGTCTACTTGGACACCAAGAAGGGCGGGACCCATCGACTTATCCCGTTGACCCGTCGGGCGAGGGAACACGTTCTCAAGTGGAACGGCTTAACGCAAAACATGGTTAATGACCAGTGGGACCGCGTTCGGGACCTTATGGGCCACACCAGCGACCCGGAGTTCGTTCCTCACAGTTGCCGCCATACGTGCGCGAGCCGTCTCGTACAAGGCGGAATGGACCTCCGCAGGGTCAAGGACTGGATGGGACATAAGACAATATCAACAACAATGCGTTACGCTCATTTGAACCCGGAAGCCCTCGCAGGGGGCCTCGATATACTCGAAAAAGAAGCTTAACAACTAGAACACTCCACAGGGGGGCCTTAATGGCCTCCCTTTTTTTTATTTTTTTTGTGCCTTTTTATCCCTTTGGTGTTGACGTCCCACGCGTGGGATCATATAGTACACCACAGCAGCCCACGAGTGGGACGATATGAACAAACGAGGAGTTATAAAAATGGCACTATCTGAAATCAAAGCGACTGAAATCGAAGAAAACGGCGGACTAATGGTCGCTGAGGTGAAAGGCTTCACGGTCCTAGTTAAGGGGTCCAAATACCGAGGCTTCGCAGCAACTTTTAGCGTGCTATGGGACGACGAGGGCGGCTCAGACGCTCATATCGAAATGGACACCTACGAGGCTATCGGCGACACCATCAAGGAACTGAAAGAGGAAATCATGTACACCATTAAGGATATGGACCACACCGCAGGGCAGATCTCAAAGATGGCCCGTAAGCTGGACTTCACGGGCGAATACAGCGAGTTACTGGAACGTGTGGGCCTTTAAGGCTCACCTCCTCGAATTGAGTTGATAGGGCAAAGGCTCGGCACACTGAGGCCCTCCTCCAGAGAAGCAGTCTCTCCGATACTTATGTTTAAATCTTAAAGTGCTTCTCCAGTGTTTTTAGGAGTTCGGGATTTTTGCCAATTTCTTCTTGTAAGTACTCTTTACACTCAAAAATCTGCATCATCCATTCCTCCACTTCTTCAACATCTGAGACTGTCTCGCTATTCCTCAGCGTATCATTGTACTTTATTGAATCATTCAGGGCGCATAAGATGGTTGCCAGCCACTCGTCTTTTACTTGCATCACGCTACCTCGTCTTTCTCAACCATGTTTGCCAGCTCATTAAGTAAGAGCTTGAATTTTGCGAGGGACATATCTCTTTCAGGGGCTATGGTATGGTGGGTTGCATCAAACACTGGGTTATAGGAGTCTCTCACTATAACTAGTCCTTTCGGTAATAAAGTCCCTGCGGGTAGTTTATAATACTCCCATTGACCCTTAAAAGTGTTAGGTTTATCAAAAGTACTTATCCCTCTAGGTCTATCCCTCACAAGTACTCTATCATTTCTAATTGTTATATCCGGCTTTCTTGGAGCGCCTCTTTTACGTTCTATTTCAGTTTCGACTAAATTAAACAGAGGCTCCTTACTCTTTATCTTTTTTGCTCTCCATAAGTCTACGGGTATTTTACGCCCGAAAAATCGATTAATACTACCTGTTTCCAATAGGACATCTTCTAGCAATTCTACACTTTCCATAATTTTCCCTTTGCTTTATTGGCCCGACTTCGGCCTTGTCTATTTTTTATTGATAGCAAATTCTTGTATCACTTACTAGTACAACCTGTAGACACAGAGTCTATTTGAGTGGGAGTAAAGGGGGGCATTCGTTAGGGCTGTGCCCTGTGCCCTAAATTGTGCCCGAGGCCCGGGGACCCTGTGCCCGAGCTAACCGATTGATATACATCGAGAAAGTGTCTCCCAAGGGGATAAAGGCCCAATCCAAGGGATATTTAGCCATGTATAAAGTTTAATCGAACGGTAAGATCCTGATGTATTTCTGTAAATTATCCCTTGACGGAGATCCCCGCCCTCTGTACTATTCGCAGCGTTCCAAAGACACACGGGAACAGCAATTGAGGCGTGTTGTTTTGGGTCCGGGTCCTGTGCCCTGTGCCCTAAAATGTGCCCAAAGTGCCCATAGGTGGGACCATTGCCTTCGCTAAGTCATTGATTTTACGTAAGGTGAACCCATCTTAAAGGATTTAAAATCCCTCGCTGGTAACAGCGTGCCGGTTCAAGTCCGGCCCCGGGCACCATTTGCTAACATTGCTTCGGCAATGAGTATAAGTTAGCTCTTATACAGTTAGGATTGCGAGTATAGCTCAGCTGGTAGAGCGCAACCTTGCCAAGGTTGAGGTCACGAGTTCGAACCTCGTTACTCGCTCCAATCTACTTAACGTGTGCATGACAGCATGTCAGCCATCCGCCCGGGTGGTGGAATTGGTAGACACAAGGGATTTAAAATCCCTCGCTGGTAACAGCGTGCCGGTTCAAGTCCGGCCCCGGGCACCATTTTCTCGCATTGCTTCGGCAATGAGTATAAGGTGGAACTTATATATTTAGAATTGCGAGTATAGCTCAGCTGGTAGAGCGCAACCTTGCCAAGGTTGAGGTCACGAGTTCGAACCTCGTTACTCGCTCCAATTCTTAATAACATGCTAAAATCATATCTCTACGGCGGAATGGCAGAGTGGCTATGCAGCGGATTGCAAATCCGTCTACCTCGGTTCGACTCCGGGTTCCGCCTCCATAATAAATCCCTTTTTACTTACAGGTATTTTGTATATTGGCATTCAGTTTAATGTCATGGCCGTTATACAAGTGAAACGGATATTCCTACTTTTTCCTAGTATTGTCTTGTTGTGCTCGTGCACCGCAGTTAAATTTAACCCACGTTATGAGCAGCAGCAGTGGCATACTGTGAGCGTTGCGCCATTTAGCGGAGACAGTAGCGAGCGCACAGTAAGCAAGCGTGTAGATTACCAATTGAGCACGCTCGCTGGGATCACTGTTATCCCTAGTTACAACGTCAATATGCTGCTTAAACAGCATGATTTGCAAGAGCAATATGAGCAACACCCGCGAGAAGCGCTTTTTGAACTGGCTAAAAAGGTGAACGCGGACGGTGTGATAGAGGGCGAGGTGACTAGCAATCATGCCAATCGCTCTCAAGCTTTCCATCAAGTTGAGATCACTTCGCGCATCGTTGATACAAATAACTTAGCAATAGTAGCAACCAGCTATGAGCAAAACAGTGCACTGATCGGCTCGCTGAATGAGCTTTCTATGCAAAGCACTGACGAAATAGTTGCTGAGCTAAAAATAGCACTAGCAAAACTAGGGGCACAGCTGCCTTAAATACAAAAAAAGGAGCGTGAAGCTCCTTTTTTGTTACCAAGCGTTTTTACCAAGAGTCGGGGTCGACTTCTTGTGCTAACTTGGGGTGTTTGTTTTTATCAAAGGTGGGTACGACACCTTGTTTTCGTTGTTGTTGGTAATCCTTACTCAGCCAAATCACGACGCCCGAAAGCATAAACAATGCAATGACATTAATAATGGCCATCATCCCCATTGAGATATCGGCGAGGGTCCATACGAGCTTTATCTCACCTAAAGAACCAAACATCACCATAGCCAATACCAAGGCGCGGAAAATCAGCATACCTTTCTCGTGATTATGTTCCAAAAATAACAGGTTAGTTTCTGCGTAAGAGTAATTTGCAACAATGGAAGTAAAGGCAAAAAATAAGATGGCAACGGCTACAAAAATAGCGCCCCATTCACCAACGTGTGTAACTAAAGCATTTTGTGTAAGAGCGATCCCAGTCAAGCCAGAGCCTGGGGCCAGCTGCCCTGAGAGCAATATAAGCGCGGCGGTGGCGGAGCAGATCACTATAGTATCGATAAACACCCCTAACATTTGCACGTAACCTTGGGATGCAGGGTGCGGTGGATTGGGGGTAGCTGTTGCCGCAGCATTAGCCGCACTACCCATACCTGCTTCGTTAGAGAATAAGCCGCGTTTTATGCCTTGGATCATCGCCTGCATAACTCCATAGCCAATGGCACCCGCTCCGGCTTGCTCAATACCAAACGCATGGTTGATAACAACCATAAAGACCTGAGGAAGCTGCTCAAGATTAACCGCACACACATATAGTGCTAGCATTAAGTAAGCCAGTGCCATAAAGGGCACAACCAATTCTGCAAAGCGAGCAATGGTTTTTAAGCCACCGAATATCACAAAGCCAGAACCGATAACTAAGGCGATGCCGACAACGTAATTGGGGATAGCAAAGGCCTCATTAAAAGCCGCCGCAATAGAGTTTGCTTGTACGGCATTGAATACCAGACCAAACGCAAGAATTAAGCATAATGAAAAAGCAACGCCCATCCAGCGTTTACCCAAGCCTTTTTCCATGTAGTAGGCCGGACCACCACGAAAATTGCCGTGTTCATCCTTCACTTTATACGCTTGGGCTAATGTGCTTTCGGCAAAACTTGTGGCCATACCAATTAAAGCAATAAGCCACATCCAAAATATCGCACCGGGACCACCTAAATACAGAGCAACACCCACCCCGGCCATATTGCCGGTGCCAACGCGTGCAGCAAGTGACGTACAAAATGCTTGGAATGAGGATATCCCACCTTGCGCGCCTTGACGGCTGTTAAACATAACCTTAAAAGTATGGCCAAAGTCTCTAAATTGAATAAAGCCCAATCGCACAGTAAAGAATAGGCCAGCAGCGATTAGCAAATATACCAGCACATGCCCCCAAATAAGGCCGCTAATAGTATTAGCGATTTCGGTCATAACACGTGTACCTTTAGTTAGTATGAGAATAGCGCGGCAATCTAGCACATAGGTCGCGAGATTTTTAGTGAATTAGGGTATATAGATAAAAGAGCCACATAATCGGTTAGTTTATGTTCGAAAAGCAGGGTTATCCACAGATTTTTGTGGGTAAGTGGTGGTTAAGTTGTGGGGAGTGTCTTGAGGTAATATTTTTTGCTGTTTTATTTAAAAAAGGGGTTGCGTTGATTTTGTTTCTCCCTATAATGCGCTCCCACTGACACGGCAGACAGCAACGGATAACGAGCTAAACGCAGTGTTAGAGAGTCAAATAAAACTTAGTTTAAAGCGAATTAAAAAACTTAAAATTAAGTGTTGACACAAAATCAGGAAAGCGTATAATGCGCAGCCCTGAACGGGGGCAAAGCTTCCGAGGCGAAAGCCTAAAACGTTCTTTAAAAATATGAAGCAATCATCTGTGTGGGCACTCGTACAGATTGAGTTCTAACAGCCGATTCTAGTTCGCTAGATAAAGCAAACAAATTTAGAGTCTCAATTGAACTGAGTGACCATAGGTTATTAAAAGATTCAGCCTCGAGCTGTTTTGATTTTACTTTTTTAAAAGTGAAAGTAATAACGCACAGTCAATTCGATATCGACAGATATCAAAATCAGTATTCATTGAGCATGATTCTTCGCCTTTCATTAGGTAGAGAATAAAAAAACTTTTAATTGAAGAGTTTGATCATGGCTCAGATTGAACGCTGGCGGCAGGCCTAACACATGCAAGTCGAGCGGTAACATTTCTAGCTTGCTAGAAGATGACGAGCGGCGGACGGGTGAGTAATGCTTGGGAACATGCCTTGAGGTGGGGGACAACCGTTGGAAACGACGGCTAATACCGCATAATGTCTACGGACCAAAGGGGGCTTCGGCTCTCGCCTTTAGATTGGCCCAAGTGGGATTAGCTAGTTGGTGAGGTAATGGCTCACCAAGGCGACGATCCCTAGCTGGTTTGAGAGGATGATCAGCCACACTGGGACTGAGACACGGCCCAGACTCCTACGGGAGGCAGCAGTGGGGAATATTGCACAATGGGCGCAAGCCTGATGCAGCCATGCCGCGTGTGTGAAGAAGGCCTTCGGGTTGTAAAGCACTTTCAGCAAGGAGGAAAGGGTGTAAGTTAATACCTTACATCTGTGACGTTACTTGCAGAAGAAGCACCGGCTAACTCCGTGCCAGCAGCCGCGGTAATACGGAGGGTGCGAGCGTTAATCGGAATTACTGGGCGTAAAGCGTACGCAGGCGGTTTGTTAAGCGAGATGTGAAAGCCCCGGGCTTAACCTGGGAACTGCATTTCGAACTGGCAGGCTAGAGTGTGATAGAGGGTGGTAGAATTTCAGGTGTAGCGGTGAAATGCGTAGAGATCTGAAGGAATACCGATGGCGAAGGCAGCCACCTGGGTCAACACTGACGCTCATGTACGAAAGCGTGGGGAGCAAACAGGATTAGATACCCTGGTAGTCCACGCCGTAAACGATGTCTACTAGGAGCTCGGCTTTTCGGAGCTGTTTTCCAAAGCAAACGCATTAAGTAGACCGCCTGGGGAGTACGGCCGCAAGGTTAAAACTCAAATGAATTGACGGGGGCCCGCACAAGCGGTGGAGCATGTGGTTTAATTCGATGCAACGCGAAGAACCTTACCTACACTTGACATCCAGAGAACTTTCTAGAGATAGATTGGTGCCTTCGGGAGCTCTGAGACAGGTGCTGCATGGCTGTCGTCAGCTCGTGTTGTGAGATGTTGGGTTAAGTCCCGCAACGAGCGCAACCCCTATCCTTAGTTGCCAGCGATTCGGTCGGGAACTCTAAGGAGACTGCCGGTGATAAACCGGAGGAAGGTGGGGACGACGTCAAGTCATCATGGCCCTTACGTGTAGGGCTACACACGTGCTACAATGGCGCATACAGAGTGCTGCGAGCCTGCGAGGGTGAGCGAATCACTTAAAGTGCGTCGTAGTCCGGATTGGAGTCTGCAACTCGACTCCATGAAGTCGGAATCGCTAGTAATCGCGAATCAGAATGTCGCGGTGAATACGTTCCCGGGCCTTGTACACACCGCCCGTCACACCATGGGAGTGGGTTGCTCCAGAAGTGGTTAGCCTAACCTTCGGGAGGGCGATCACCACGGAGTGATTCATGACTGGGGTGAAGTCGTAACAAGGTAGCCCTAGGGGAACCTGGGGCTGGATCACCTCCTTATACGATTTAGAACGAATTTGTTCGCAGTGTCCACACAGATGATTGTTACTTACTTGCCAAGGCGGGTAGGTAATATTTGCTCTTTAACAATTTGGAAAGCTGATAAAAACTTTGAATCACGTAAGTGATTTAGAGTTCTCAATAAGTAAAGAAAATGCCAGTTAATGAACCTTTTATTAGGAACGTTAATTGTGCGTCTACTTTAGTATTCTATAACTTCTGGCGAAGTTAAACAGTCGCACCAAACAGCTCAAACTACTTTGGGTTGTATGGTTAAGTGACTAAGCGTACACGGTGGATGCCTTGGCAGTTGGAGGCGATGAAGGACGTATTAACTTGCGATAAGCCTGGTCAAGCTAGTAAAAAGCGCTTGAGGCCAGGATTTCCGAATGGGGAAACCCACCTGCTTGCAGGTATCTTGCACTGAATACATAGGTGTAAGAGGCGAACGCGGAGAACTGAAACATCTAAGTACCCGTAGGAAAAGAAATCAACCGAGATTCCGAAAGTAGCGGCGAGCGAAATCGGAGCAGCCCTTAAGCTTATTTGATGTTAGTGGAAGGCTCTGGAAAGTGCCACGATACAGGGTGATAGTCCCGTACACGACAACGTCTAATAAGTGAAATCGAGTAGGTCGGAGCACGTGAAACTTTGACTGAATATGGGGGGACCATCCTCCAAGGCTAAATACTCCCAACTGACCGATAGTGAACCAGTACCGTGAGGGAAAGGCGAAAAGAACCCCTGTGAGGGGAGTGAAATAGAACCTGAAACCGTGTACGTACAAGCAGTAGGAGCCCTTCGAGGGTGACTGCGTACCTTTTGTATAATGGGTCAGCGACTTATATTTTGTAGCGAGGTTAACCGAATAGGGTAGCCGTAGTGAAAGCGAGCGTTAACTGCGCGTTGAGTTGCAAGGTATAGACCCGAAACCCGGTGATCTAGCCATGGGCAGGTTGAAGATTGAGTAACATCAATTGGAGGACCGAACCCACTAACGTTGAAAAGTTAGGGGATGACCTGTGGCTTGGAGTGAAAGGCTAATCAAACCGGGAGATAGCTGGTTCTCCCCGAAATCTATTTAGGTAGAGCCTCGGACGAATACCATTGGGGGTAGAGCACTGTTTGGGCTAGGGGGTCATCCCGACTTACCAACCCCATGCAAACTCCGAATACCAATGAGTACTATCCGGGAGACACACGGTGGGTGCTAACGTCCATCGTGGAGAGGGAAACAACCCAGACCGCCAGCTAAGGTCCCAAAGTGTATGTTAAGTGGGAAACGATGTGGGAAGGCTAAAACAGCTAGGAGGTTGGCTTAGAAGCAGCCACCCTTTAAAGAAAGCGTAATAGCTCACTAGTCGAGTCGGCCTGCGCGGAAGATGTAACGGGGCTAAACATACCACCGAAGCTGCGGCTGCAACTTTATGTTGCGGGGTAGGGGAGCGTTGTGTAAGTGGCTGAAGGTGTGCCGGGAGGCATGCTGGACATATCACAAGTGCGAATGCTGACATGAGTAACGATAATGCGGGTGAAAAACCCGCACGCCGGAAGACCAAGGGTTCCTATCCCATGTTAATCAGGGTAGGGTGAGTCGACCCCTAAGGCGAGGCCGAAAGGCGTAGTCGATGGGAAACGGGTTAATATTCCCGTACTTGGTATAGATGCGATGGGGGGACGGAGAAGGCTAGGCAGGCACGGCGTTGGTTGTCCGTGTGAAAGGCAGTAGGCTTGAATCTTAGGTAAATCCGGGATTCTTTAAGGCTGAGAGTCGAGACGACACTCTACGGAGTGGAAGCTGTTGGTGCCATACTTCCAGGAAAAGCCTCTAAGCTTCAGTCTATATCGAATCGTACCCTAAACCGACACAGGTGGTCAGGTAGAGAATACTAAGGCGCTTGAGAGAACTCGGGTGAAGGAACTAGGCAAAATAGTACCGTAACTTCGGGAGAAGGTACGCCCACATTAGGTGAAGGACCTGCGTCTGGAGCTGAAGTGGGTCGCAGTGACCAGGTGGCTGGGACTGTTTATTAAAAACACAGCACTGTGCTAAATCGTGAGATGACGTATACGGTGTGACACCTGCCCGGTGCCGGAAGGTTAATTGATGGGGTTAGACTTTGTCGAAGCTCTTGATCGAAGCCCCGGTAAACGGCGGCCGTAACTATAACGGTCCTAAGGTAGCGAAATTCCTTGTCGGGTAAGTTCCGACCTGCACGAATGGTGTAACCATGGCCACGCTGTCTCCACCCGAGACTCAGTGAAATTGAAATCGCAGTGAAGATGCTGTGTACCCGCGGCTAGACGGAAAGACCCCGTGAACCTTTACTACAGCTTGGCACTGAACATTGAGCCTACATGTGTAGGATAGGTGGGAGGCTTTGAAGTGGTTACGCCAGTAATCATGGAGCCATCCTTGAAATACCACCCTTGTATGTTTGATGTTCTAACGTTGGCCCCTGAATCGGGGTTGCGGACAGTGCCTGGTGGGTAGTTTGACTGGGGCGGTCTCCTCCCAAAGAGTAACGGAGGAGCACGAAGGTTGGCTAAGTACGGTCGGACATCGTACGGTTAGTGTAATGGTAGAAGCCAGCTTAACTGCGAGACAGACACGTCGAGCAGGTACGAAAGTAGGTCATAGTGATCCGGTGGTTCTGAATGGAAGGGCCATCGCTCAACGGATAAAAGGTACTCCGGGGATAACAGGCTGATACCGCCCAAGAGTTCATATCGACGGCGGTGTTTGGCACCTCGATGTCGGCTCATCACATCCTGGGGCTGAAGTCGGTCCCAAGGGTATGGCTGTTCGCCATTTAAAGTGGTACGCGAGCTGGGTTTAGAACGTCGTGAGACAGTTCGGTCCCTATCTGCCGTGGGCGTTTGAGAATTGAGAGGGGCTGCTCCTAGTACGAGAGGACCGGAGTGGACGAACCGCTGGTGTTCGGGTTGTTTTGCCAAAGGCATTGCCCGGTAGCTACGTTCGGAATCGATAACCGCTGAAAGCATCTAAGCGGGAAGCGAGCCTCGAGATGAGTTCTCACTTGGCGTTTAACGCCACTAAAGGGCCGTTGAAGACGACAACGTTGATAGGCAGGATGTGGAAGCGCTGCAAGGCGTTAAGCTAACCTGTACTAATTACCCGTGAGGCTTAACCATACAACGCCAAAGTGGTTTGTATGTGACTGTTTAAGCACAGAAGTTAAGAGACTAAAGTAGATTTACTTGTACAGCTTTCCAAAAGACTAACACGCCGTGTTAGCCCAAGTTTATGCTTGGTGATAATAGCGTTCTGGACCCACCTGACCCCATGCCGAACTCAGAAGTGAAACGGAACTGCGCCGATGATAGTGTGGGTTCGCCCATGTGAAAGTAGGTCATCACCAGGCTCCTAATTAGAGAGACCCGTTGCATTAGTGCAGCGGGTTTTTTTATGCCCGTAGGCAAGGCTTCAGCCTTGCAACATCCCTGTCAGGGTAGAACCCCGACCGACAACACAGCATCACCCTTTACCACACCTGTAGGCAAGGCTTTAGCCTTGCGACACCTTAATCAGGATTCACCCTGGTCCACAACACAGGGATACACCAATCATTGTTAATCGCCTATATTCAGGCTCTCTTCATAGCCGTTGTTAATCTTAGCGAACCTTTTGCTTTGTTTTAGTCTTTGCTTTAGGATCAGGGCATTATGATTGAGGTATGAAGCAACGTGATCCGTAATTTATTCCTGCTATGTGCAATGTTTATCGCCTTCTCAAGTCAGGCGATAGAGGTAAAAGGGCTGTACCAGTATCAACAGCCAGTAGATGATAAAACTCGTGCCAGCCGGGTCACGGCAAGTCAGAACGCATTATTAAATGTAGTGATCAAGGTCACGGGTGAGCCCGGTGCAACGAACAACCAGGTGGTGCGGGGCGCTTTATCTGATATCTCCGACTATATGACTAAATTTGAATACGGCGATAACGAAGGGCAATCATACTTAAACGTGCAATTTGACAGCAACAAGGTCAATACCTTAGTCAGAGAAGCCGGTTTGCCACTGTGGGGCAATCGCCGTCCTTTGGTGGTCATTTGGTTGGCGATTGAAGATGGCTGGCGACGGGAGCTGCTCACTGCTGATACCCACCCGCAAGTCGAGGAGTTACTGTCGGATCGTGCCTCTCGTCGCGGGCTCCCCATTGTTACTCCTTTACTCGACCTTGAAGACAGACAACATGTCGAAGTCACCGACGTATGGGGAAATTTCAGTGACTCGCTGGACATCGCTTCGCAGCGCTATATGGCAGAACGCGTTGTGTCAGCGAGACTCTATCAAGATGAACGCTCCGGAGCGTGGGAGCTCGATTGGCGCTTTACCAATGAAGATCAGTTCGAGGCCACCCGACACAAGGGCGACAAGCAACAGGTTATTCTCGATATGGTCGACGCGCTAGCCAGTGCCCTTGCCAGTGAGTATGCAATTGATGCGGCTTCTGGCTATGATGCGCAGCAGCAAATGCTTAAGCTGTATAACACCACCAGTTTTGTTGATATCGAGTATGCCTTGCGGCGGTTACGTAGTCTAAGTGTGGTCACTGATGCCAACGTCAGTCATGTTGCTAAAAAGTTTATTGAAATAAATGTCAGTCATACTGGCAATGTTGATGACTTGCGCAAAGCACTGACGCTTGATTCCTACTTTAGTGATTATCGCGACCCAGATAAGTTTTATTACTCCACTAGCAATGACGATCTTGAGTATGCGTGGCAATAACTGATGATGCAGCATTCGCAACTGGCATTGCCTGTTACTTTACCTGATGATGAAACCTACGCCAGTTACTTTGGTGGCGAAGACTCTTTAGAGGTTAATCACTTAAAAGCGGCCTTTGAACACCTGACACAGCAATTTCAGTACACCTATTTATGTGGGTTAGGGGACTCGGGTAAATCGCATTTACTTTATGCTACCTGTATCCATGCCCAAGAGCAGGGCTTGTCCAGTATGCTGCTGTCGTTAAGTGAAGTGCAGCAGTTTGGTGCTCAGGTGTTAGAGGGGCTCGATACCCTCGATGTGGTATGTATCGACGATTTGCACTTAGTCGCCGGTGATGAGGCCTGGGAAAAAGCCTTATTCAACTTTTTTAACCGTTTTAACGAGCCGGGCAAGCTGTTGTTGATTTCCGCCGATTTATTGCCGGATATGCTTAATATTACGCTGCCGGATTTAGAATCGCGTCTGAAATGGGGCACCACCTTACAAATCCGCTCGATGAGCGATGATGATAAGGCTCAAGCATTAACAAATAGAGCGAAAATGCGCGGCTTAGAACTTTCTGATGATTGTGCGCGTTTTTTATTGACGCGCTTAAGCCGTGACATGCGTGCATTACTCGATGTATTGGACACACTCGATCATGCCTCTATGGCAGCGCAGCGAAAGCTCACCATTCCGTTTATAAAAGCCACTTTAAAGCTATAGAAAGCGCCGCTCAGGGCTAGAATCAGAGCGGCCCTTTGGTTATCATAAGTGGTTAAATAAACACTTTAAATTATCACCCTAGTCAGGTATCCGATGAACTTAGAAGCGATTTTGGCTGACGCCTTAAAGGCGGTTGATTCAGCCAGCGAAATCGCGCACCTAGAAGATGTGCGCGTAAACTACCTTGGAAAGAAAGGTGAAATTACCGGGTTACTGAAAACGCTTGGTAAAATGGCGCCAGAAGAGCGTAAGAGCGCCGGCCAAGTGATTAACCAAGCCAAGCAGCAAGTGACTGAAGCGATCAATGAAAAGCGTGAAGCGCTGAACGCAAAAGCATTAGAGCAAAAGCTGGCAGCAGAAACCATTGATGTCACCTTACCTGGGCGCAATATGGCCAGCGGCGGCATTCATCCCGTTACCCGGACCATTGAACGCATCGAATCTTTCTTCGGTGAGTTGGGTTTTGCGGTGAAGCAAGGGCCAGAGGTGGAAGATGATTTCCACAACTTTGATGCCTTGAACATTCCTGCACATCACCCGGCACGCGCGGATCACGATACCTTCTACTTCAACCCCAAGTTGGTATTACGTACGCAAACCAGTGGTGTACAAATACGTACCATGGAAACAGAGCAACCGCCTTTGCGTATTATCTCGCCAGGTCGTGTGTATCGTAACGATTACGATCAAACGCATACACCGATGTTCCATCAGGTTGAAGGTTTGATGGTGGATACAGACGTTAGCTTCACTGAACTCAAGGGCATTTTGCACGATTTTCTTCGTAACTTTTTTGAAGAAGATATGGAAATTCGTTTCCGCCCCTCTTACTTCCCATTCACTGAGCCATCGGCAGAGGTTGATGTGAAAGGTAAAGACGGCAAATGGTTAGAGGTTCTTGGTTGCGGTATGGTGCACCCGAACGTGTTGCGTTCAGTTAATATCGACCCAGAAAAATACACTGGTTTTGCCTTTGGTATGGGGGTAGAGCGCCTTACCATGTTGCGCTATGGCGTTAATGACTTACGCGCATTTTTCGAAAATGATTTGAAATTCCTAAACCAGTTCCGTTAAGAGGTCGTGATAAATGAAATTCAGTGAAAAGTGGTTACGTGAATGGGTGAATCCGGCCATCGATAGCGACGCACTTGCGGAGCAGCTGTCAATGGCGGGACTGGAAGTGGATGCATTAGAACCAGCTGCAGGCCAGTTTAGTGGTGTGGTTGTCGGCGAAGTTGTCGAGTGTGGTCAGCACCCCGATGCCGATAAACTGCGTGTGACGAAAGTAAACGTCGGTGATGATGAGTTACTTGATATTGTTTGCGGCGCACCTAACTGTCGCCAAGGTATCAAAGTGGCAGTGGCGAAAGTCGGCGCGGTATTACCTGGCGATTTTAAAATCAAAAAGGCCAAACTGCGTGGTCAACCGTCGCATGGCATGTTATGCGCATTCGTAGAGCTAGGTATCAGTGAAGAGGGCGATGGCATTATGGAGTTGCCAGCCGATGCGCCCATTGGCACCGATTTACGTGAGTACCTAAGTCTTGATGACCATATTATCGATGTTGATTTAACGCCGAACCGCAGCGATTGCCTGGGTATTAAAGGCTTGGCTCGCGAAGTGGGGGTGCTAAACAACCTGGACGTGAATGAACTGACGATTGCGCCAGTAGAGCCCACCATTGATGATAAAGTCAGCATTGAGCTAGTTAACGAGCAAGGTTGCCCTCGTTACCTTGGTCGCGTAATTAAGGGCATCAATCTTGATGCGCAAACGCCATTGTGGATGGTTGAGAAATTGCGCCGCAGTGGTATTCGCTCTATTGACCCTGTGGTTGATGTCACCAACTATGTGTTGATTGAGCTGGGCCACCCGATGCATGCGTTTGACTTAGCCGCCATTGAAGGTGGTATTAAGGTACGTAGTGCCAATGCCGGTGAAGAATTGGTTTTGCTTGATGGCAACACTGCGAAACTCAATGAATCGACGCTAGTGATCGCCGATCATAATAAAGCCTTAGCCATGGCGGGTATCTTTGGTGGTGAGGGCTCTGGGGTCACCGAGAAAACCAGAGATATTTTACTTGAAAGTGCCTTCTTTAACCCTGTCGCTATTGCCGGTCAGGCACGAAGCTATGGGCTGCACACCGATGCCTCGCACCGTTATGAGCGCGGAGTTGATTTTGCGCTACAACGTGACGCCATGGAACGTGCTACGGCATTGTTACTTGATATAGTCGGAGGTCAAGCTGGCCCTGTTGTTGAGGCTGTTGCTACAGAGCAGTTACCAAAGGTCACAGCGGTTACTTTACGTCGTGAACGTTTAGACCGTGTGATTGGCTATCATATCGATGATGAAACCGTGACCAATATCCTGCGTCGTTTGGGCCTAGACGTCCAATTCACTAACGGTACTTGGCAGGCCGATGTGCCCAGTTATCGCTTTGATATTCGCATTGAGGAAGACTTAATCGAAGAAGTCGCTCGGGTCTATGGCTACAACAATATTCCTAATGTTGCGCCAATGGCGAAACTTAGCATGACAGCTCACAACGAAGCGTCAGTGCCGGTTAAGCGTTTGCGCGATACCTTAGTGACGCGCGGTTATCAAGAAGCCATTACTTATAGCTTTGTTGATCCTAAGGTCCAGGCTGCCATTCATGGCGATGAGCAAGCATTGCATTTACCGCACCCTATTTCGGCGGACATGTCGGTCATGCGTCTGTCGTTGATGCCGGGGTTACTGAATGCGTTGGTGTACAACCAAAATCGTCAGCAACCACGCGTGCGCTTGTTTGAGCATGGACTAAAGTTCATCGCTGATGAACAAGCTGAAAATGGCGTGCGTCAGCAGGCCGTGTTTGGTGGCATTGTCTCGGGCACAAGTTATGGCGAGCATTGGAATGTACCAAGCCGCGCGGTCGACTTCTATGATGTCAAAGGGGACGTGGAAGCGTTACTGGCGTTATGCAATGACAGTGCGCGCTTTAGTTTCAAAGCACAGCAATGTGATGGTTTGCACCCGGGCCAAAGTGCCGCTATCTTTGTTGATGGGCAGCAGGTCGGTTTTGTTGGTGCTGTGCATCCACAGTTGCAAAAGCAGCTTGGTATTAACGGTGCAGCCTATGTCTTTGAAATCGAAGTAGCCGCAGTGGCTACCCGTGTTCTTCCAGAAGCTGCAGGAATATCCAAGTTCCCATCGAACCGCCGAGACATCGCGATTTTGGTGGAAGATAAGGTTCATGCTGGTGATGTTTTAGCCACTATAGAAAAAGTTGGCGGAAATCAATTGGTTGACCTAAACTTATTCGATGTGTATAAGGGCAAAGGTATCGAGCCAAATTATAAGAGTTTGGCAATTGCTCTGACACTGCAGGCGGTTGATAGAACGCTCGAAGAGAAAGATATCAACTTAGTTGTCGACAACGTCGTGGCCGCATTGGCCAAAGAGTTTAACGCATCGTTGAGGGACTAGATATGGCGCTTACCAAAGCCGACATAGCTGAACACCTATTTGAGAAGTTGGGGATCAATAAAAAGGATGCCAAAGAACTAGTTGAAGCGTTTTTTGAAGAAATCCGCTCAGCTTTAGAAAATGGGGAGCAAATTAAGCTTTCCGGCTTTGGCAACTTCGATCTTCGTGATAAGAAAGAGCGACCAGGTCGTAACCCCAAAACCGGAGAAGATATTCCTATCTCGGCGCGCCGAGTGGTCACTTTTAGACCCGGACAAAAGCTAAAAACCCGTGTTGAAGTGGGCACTAGCAAATTAAAGTAATAAAAAAGCAGCCTTAAGGCTGCTTTTTACTTTTTATGGAATTTACTTATGAGCGGGGCGAGCGGAATTGTCCGCTCATGATTTGCTCGTAAGTAGTTTGTGCTAAGGTATCTAGGCGCTCTAAGTCATGCCCGTCATCTAAGGCTCTTGCGCGCAAAGGCGCAAAGTCAATGTTTTCCACGCCGGCCTGCTTGGCCACCACCGCAAAGGTATACGCTAAATTATACTGTTCTTGCTGATAGAAAATATTGACCAGTGAAGTAAGTACTTCAGGGTGAGGCTGTTGATCAGCACCATTAAGCTCAAGACTACGGTATAAGTGATCCAACGTTTTTTGCGTATCCACTTTCATGTAGTAGCTGGCCAGGTAAAACTGTGCATCTCGGCTGTTTTTTACTTTTGTGTCTTCTTGCATCGACAGCAGTTTTTGCAGTGCACTATTATCGTTGTTACGCGACCAGTGAAAATACAGCAGTCCTGGATGATTACTACCACGGGTTTCATAAAGTAAGCGATTAATTTCTTTTTGTGCCGTGTGATAGCCCTTATAACGTGAGGCGGTCTTTTCTTTTAGCTTTATGTGTTCAATTTTTGAAGCGAGATTGACACATTGGCTGTAGCGTTCAAAGTCTTTTAATAATTGGTATTTTCGCTCCAAAGTCGGCTTTTCATACTCATGAAAGCGACTTATGATCACTTCTGCGCGTTCATGTCGACAGTGACTGTCTGTGTTTAAGTCATTACACATGGCCGGAGTTTGCTCACAGACTTCCCGCACTGTCAGGCTTGAGTCACAGCCGCTCAACGTTGTAACTAAGGCCAAGCCGATAATAAGTCGCATGGTTATTCCTTTTCTTTGTATTAGTGCGCTCACACCATCATGTTATGCGCTGAAATTGACGTTACTTTTCGTCAATGGGTGTAAAACCGCTTTAGTCATTGATTTTATTGTAGCTCAAAGCGTTATAGGGAGACACCTTGTACCCAAGAGTAATGTAGAGGTGGTTATTGCTCGCGCTTTGCATTAGAATATGCCCGCCTGCTAGGAGGTATATTGTCCTTGATCACGCTCTCACTTTGTGATGACACATTCCCTCCTCGGGCTATATCCGTTCAAAACAAATTTCAAAGGCAGAAACAATGACCTCATCTCACGAGCAAGAGTACTTGAACAGCTGGCAAGAACGCCAAGACTACGCTGAAAGTATGCAACCCATCATTGGTAAACTGTATCGCAACCGTGGTATCGAAATTGCCGTTTATGGCCGCCCTCTGGTCAACGCCAGCACCATCGATATTATCAAAGCGCACAAAACCGTGGCGCAATTTGAAGACTCTAAACTACGTCTGCGCGAAAGCTACCCGGTGTTAGAAGCGATCAGCAACATGGAACTTAGCTCTGGCCGTATCGATATTGGTAAATTGGCTTACAGCTTCCTATATAAAGATGCGGCCAAAGGTCGCTCGTTAGAAGAATTTTTAAAAGACGAGCTCGCAGAAATCACTAATCCAGGTGAGCCAAAAGCACCGCGTGATGTGGTTTTATATGGTTTTGGCCGTATTGGTCGCTTGTTAGCGCGCTTGTTAATCGAAAAGTCAGGCCCGTATGCCGACTTACGTTTACGCGCCATTGTGGTACGTGGTGGTAAAGATGGGGATCTTGAAAAACGTGCTAGCCTATTGCGTCGTGATTCAATTCATGGTCCATTCAATGGCTCTATCACCGTTGATAATGAGCGGAATGCCATTAAAGCTAACGGCAGCTACATCCAAGTGATTTATGCCAACTCGCCAAGTGAAGTTGATTACACTGCATATGGTATTGAGGATGCGTTAGTTGTTGATAACACTGGTATTTGGAAAGATGAAGCAGGCCTAGGCCAACACCTAGAGTCAAAAGGTGCTTCGAAAGTATTACTAACAGCACCGGCAAAAGGCGATATCAAGAACATTGTTTACGGTGTTAACAACCAAGATATCAAACCTGAAGATAAAATTGTGTGTGCTGCAAGCTGTACCACTAACGCCATTACGCCGACGCTAAAAGCTTTAAATGATAAGTTTGGTATTAAAAATGGTCACGTTGAGACCGTACACTCATACACTAACGACCAAAACTTAATTGATAATTACCACAAAGCTGAGCGCCGTGGTCGCGCTGCTGCGCTCAATATGGTTATTACCTCTACTGGTGCGGCGAAAGCTGTATCCAAAGCCTTGCCTGAACTTGAAGGTAAGCTAACCGGTAATGCTATTCGTGTGCCGACACCGAATGTATCAATGGCTATCCTTAACCTTAACTTGGAAAAGGGGACCAGTGTTGAAGAGCTGAATGCCTTCTTACGCGAGACTGCGTTGCACTCAGAGCTACGTGATCAAATCGATTACACCGCCTCAACAGAAATCGTCTCTACCGACCTCGTTGGTAGCCGTTACGCCGGTGTGGTGGACTCCCAAGCAACTATTGTTGATGGTGAGCGCATTGTGCTTTACGTTTGGTATGATAATGAGTTTGGTTACAGCTGTCAGGTTGTGCGTTGTATGCAAGACATGGCTGAAATTGCCCACCCAAGCTTGCCACGCTAATAAAAACCAAGTTAGTTCACAGCCGGTCGCTTTTTAGCGCACCGGCTTTTTTGTTGTTAATTGTTGCTCTGCAGGGGCTGTGCTAGTCTGCGAGCATCACTACTTCTCATGTCTGAAAGGATAAAGTATGAACATCACCAGTAATTTCGATAGTGGTAATATCAAGGTTATCGCCTGTGAATCGCCACTGGATATCCAACTTGAGATTAATAAAGACAATCAGTCCGCGTTTTTTCAATGGTTTCACTTTCGTCTAGAAACCACACCTTTCGTTGAACACTGCTTGCATATTAATAATTTAAAAGAGTCGGCATACCCAGAGGGCTGGGATGACTACCAAGCCGTTGCGTCCTATGATCGACAAACATGGTTCCGTGTGCCTACGCGTTATGACAACGGCACTTTGATTATCGACTTTGAACCAGAGTGTTCTCAGGTGTTCTTTGCTTATTTTGCCCCTTACAGTTATGAGCGTCATCTTGATTTAATTTATTGGGCGCAAAGTCATGCTATCTGTGATGCCGAAAACCTCGGTACCACCTTGGATGGTCGCGATATGACGGTGCTGCGTATTGGCGAGCCAAGCGATGATAAGAAGGCGATTTGGATCACCGCTCGTCAACACCCGGGTGAAACCATGGCCGAGTGGTTTGTTGAGGGGTTATTGCATAAATTACTTGATGACGAGGACCCTCATGCGGCGAAGTTACTATCGAAAGCGGTATTCTACATTGTTCCTAATATGAACCCTGATGGCAGTGTGCGTGGTCATCTGCGCACCAATGCTACTGGTGTTAACTTGAATCGTGAATGGGCCACCCCGAGCATGGACCAGAGCCCAGAAGTTTATCTAGTACTAAACAAAATGCGCGAAGTTGGATTGGATATGTATCTTGATATCCACGGTGACGAAGCACTGCCTTATAACTTTGTTGCTGGCGGCGAGGGGATCCCAAGCTATGACGCTCGCCTCAAAGATTTAGAAAACACCTTTAAAGATGCGCTTTTGACTATTACACCAGAATTCCAAGACGAATTCGGCTATGACAAGGATGCCCCCGGTGAGGCTAACCTAACAGTGGCCTCTTGCGCTGTTGGTGAGGAGTTTAAGGCCTTGGCTTACACCGTAGAGATGCCATTTAAAGACAACGCTAACTTGCCAGATATAGACTACGGCTGGTCAGACAGACGGTCCTATCAGTTTGGGCAAGACACGTTAGCCGCCATTATCGCGGTGGTTGATAAGCTAAGATAACAAAAAGGCGCGTTTAAGCGCCTTTTTTATGCTTCATTTTAATAACAAATGCTTTAACATATTCGCAACCTTGTGAGATGCTGTCATAGTTCGCAGTTAGACATAATAATAAAAGAGGAAATATACCCGTGGATGCCCTAGGAAACTTCTTTGATACCCTCGACTCCATGCTTGGTGGTTCCGTTTGGTTCCCCTATGTATTGCTTGGTGTGGGTTTATTTTTTACGATTTATCTAAAATTCCCTCAGGTTCGCTACTTCAAACATGCCGTGCGCATCGTCTCTGGTAAATATGATAAAAAATCGCACCAGGGTGATACCACGCACTTCCAAGCTCTTTCTACTGCGCTGTCCGGAACAGTGGGCACTGGTAACATCGGTGGTGTTGCTTTGGCCATCTCCATCGGTGGCCCCGCAGCACTGTTTTGGATGTGGATGACGGCATTTTTCGGCATGACCACAAAGTTTGTGGAAGTAACGCTATCGCACAAATATCGCGAGAAAACCGAAGATGGCACCATGGCAGGGGGTCCCATGTATTACATGGACAAACGCCTAAACATGAAGTGGTTAGCTATTTTATTTGCCATTGCCACCGTTATTAGCTCCTTTGGTACCGGTAGTCTGCCGCAAATTAATAATATTGCCCAGGGTATGGAAGCCACTTTTGGTTTTGAACCTATAGCCACAGGGGCCGTTCTATCTATCTTATTAGCCTTAGTGATCCTTGGCGGCATTAAACGCATCGCCGCGATCACCTCGAAAATCGTACCGCTAATGGCCGCTGTCTATGTAATTGGCGCACTCTTGGTCATTTTCTATAACATTGAGAATATAGGCCCTTCGTTTGCTTCGGTATTTACCGAGGCCTTCACAGGCTCAGCCGCCGCCGGTGGTTTCTTGGGTGCCAGCTTTGCTTATGCCTTTAACCGAGGTGTTAACCGAGGTCTGTTTTCAAATGAAGCCGGTCAGGGCTCGGCACCTATCGCTCACGCGTCAGCCAAAGCCGATGAGCCTGTATCCGAGGGCATGGTGTCAATTTTAGAGCCGTTTATCGACACTATTATCATTTGTACGTTAACCGGTTTAGTGATCTTGTCATCAGGGGTATGGAACGAAAAATTTGATACTCACTTTGAACGCAGTTCAATGACCGTGCTGCAAGGAAACTACTCAGACCAAAGTGATGACGACCGCACCGATCTCTACAATTACCTTAACGGTAACGGCAGTGACGTTGCGCCTTACAACGGCACTATCAACGTAATTAACGGCAAAGCCATAAATAAAGATTTCACCATTTTACATTCACGTTCAGTGGCTGAAGACCTGCGCTTTGGCATTACTGAGCGTCATGTCTACACCGGTGAAGTGGAAGTGAAAGATGGCCAGATAGTCGACGACAGTATCAGCGTGATGGGTAAATCTCTGGTGCACTCCGCCGAGCTGACCACTAAAGCCTTTACGCGTGGCTTCTTGGGCGACAATGGTAAGTATATCGTGTCTATAGGCTTATTGCTGTTTGCCTTCTCCACGGCGATAGCGTGGTCTTACTACGGGGATAGGGCGATGACCTATTTATTGGGTTCGCGCTCGGTGATGCCGTATCGCGTATTTTATGTGGCCGGTTTCTTTTGGGCATCATTTGCCGACACCACGTTGGTATGGAAGCTCGCCGCCGTAGCCATCGTGGTGATGACCTTGCCGAACTTGTTTGGCATCATGTTACTGCGTAAAGAAATGAAAGACTCAGTAAAAGACTACTGGCAGAAATTGGAAAAAGACAAGAGCAATTAAAACCAGTACAATGAGGCGCCAGAAGGCGCCTTTTTTTATGGGCGCGTAGTTGCAAATAGGAGTAAGCATGGCCATCATTTCATGTCCACAGTGCCAAACGTCGATTTCCGACAAACATCAGTCCTGTCCCCATTGCAATATCGCTCTAGAACAAATGAACGAGCAAGACCAGCGCCGTTTAGCCGCGCGAACTAAACTGCAAAAGCAACAGGGGTTGATGAATCAATCTTTCATTGCTTTGATCTTTTTCCTTGGTGGCTTCTTAGTATTGTATTGGCAGCAGCCCGAGCCTGGCTCATGGCAGCAAAATGCCTGTTACGGCGCCATCGTTCTCGGGTTTATCTGGTATCTAATTAATCGCGTTCGTTTGGTATTTTTGAAAAGAAAGAAGTTATGAATATTGAGCAGTTAGTCCAAGCAATTACTCCGCAAACCTTTGAGCGCCTGCAGTATGGTGCCGCCACTGGTAAATGGCCAGATGGGACACCCCTAAGTGACGAACAAAAACAACAAACAGTGCAGTTGGTCATGTTGTATCAAGCCAAAGTACTTAAAAGCGACGAGCAGTTCACCGTTGGTGAAAATGGTGAGCTAGTACAAAAATCCAAACAAGAACTTAAGAAGCAGTTCAAAGCAGACAATGAGATAGCCAGGTTTAGTGAAAATGATCTTTAAGCAGTTATTCAAACCAAAGTGGAAGCACCCTAATGAGAGCACGCGCCTAGGGGCATTGTCTCAGCTCGATAACCAACAACACCATGCTATATTACAGCAATTAGCCAGCCAAGACCCGAGCAGTAAAGTGCGCTCGGCAGCACTAAAAAAACTTAATGACATCGATTTGTGGTGGCAGGCTTGCCAAAGTGACGCCGAGCCGGGTATCAAGCGTTTGGCCAATCAAAAAGTGGCAGAAGTGCTAATGCATTCACCTCAGGCTTTGTCGAGCGCAGATAAAGAGCGATACTTAGAGCGTTTCGCCAATGAGAAAACGTTAGAGCAACTAGCATTAGCAGAGAAAACCACAGCAACGAAAGTTAAATTAATTCATCGCCTTAATAAACCGCAGCTTACCGAACAGGTGTTCAGAGGTGCAGACGAGGCCTTGCAGCTGCAGTTGTGCCAGTTAGTGATTAATGCGCAGTTAGCAGATAAGCTAGTTAAGCATGCTCAAGGCGAAGCGAAAACACGGTTGGCACAGGCCATTGAAGAGCAGCAATTAGCAGCACACATGCCACAACAGGTAGCGCAGCAGAGTAAACTCTTGTTGGCGCAGCTGAACGCTTTGCGCGATAAAAACGACTACCAACTGGTCACGACTCAATACACTCAGTTCAGCCATCAGTTTGCTCAACTAGAGACGCATTGGCTTGATGAAGAATTGCGAACGCAAAACGATGAGAAATTTGCCGTTTTGAAAAACAAGCTTGAGCGTCATATCGCTATTCTTGGCGAACAATATGGGCGTCAACAGGCGCAACAACAAGCGCAGCAACGCAGTGTGTTGGCATTGGCCAACTTAAGCGCGCTAGCGGAAGAAATCAGCAATGCCATGGCGCTACGTTTCGATGGAAATGAGCAAATTCAAACCGATTGGTTACATGCCAAAGTAGCGCAAGCTGAAGATATGTTGCAAAGCCCCGATTTACAGCCTGGAGCTGAGCTGACTAGTCAGCGCCAAGAGCTCAAGCGTTTATTTAAGCAAGTTGAACAACTTAGTGCCTATGAGCAAGATGTGGAGCAGTTGCGGGAGCGACTAAAGGAATATCAAGCTATGGCTGTTGCTGAAACCTCAGCTCAGCTTGATGCAGCGCTTATGCGTGAGACTGAGCTTGCGAAAGGGATTCAACAGAGTTTGTCGGCCTTACCTAAAGAGCTTGCTGGCGTATGGCGCCAATCATACCAGCAAGCCAAAAAGGCATGGTTTGCGCAGATGCAGCCACTATTAGATGCGCAGCAGCAAACCCTTAACCAAGCGCGCAAAAAGACAAAAGACTTGCGTCGTTTAATTAATCAAGGTCGCTACCGCGTTGCTTTCGGCGTGTTTAATGGGTTAGAGACGCTGTATCAAGAGCTCACCGAGCATTACCGCCAACAAGTCAGCCGAGAATATGAAAGCTTGAAGACAACCTTGAGCGAGGCTGAAGATTGGCATCAGTATGCTGGGCAATCACAGCAAACGCAGTTGCTCGAGGCCGCGCTCGAGCTGGCGCAATCACCTTGTGACGATGCCAATGAGCGTTTAGCCGCAGTGAAAAAGTTACGTAAAAGCTGGCAACTATTGGGCCCGCACGTAGAGGCGCAAGCCAAGCAAGAGTTTGAACAACAAATCGAAACCGCGTTTGCGCCCTGTCGCGACTATTTTGCTGAGCAGCAGGCACAAAAGGAACAGGCGGTGGCTGAGCGCGAGGCGCTGATTGCACAGATGCAAACCCTCGATGCTCAAGCACAGCAAGCGGATCATGATATTGTGTCTTTAGAAGCCCAATTTAATCAGCTACTAAAGCAGTGGCGCGGCGCTAAACGGTTAGAGAGCAAGCTTTATCATAAGCTCAACAAAGCTTTCAACGAAGCACAAACGGCGATTGCTGAGCGCGTACAAGATTATTACCAGCATAATGCCAGTGCCAAAGAGGCTCTGCTAGAGCAGGCTCATCAGGCGCAGCAGCAAGATGTGTTTGCCGCCACCCATACATTGAAGGACTTGCAACAACAATGGCAGCAAATAGGCTTCGCGGGTAAGAGTAAAGAACGTAAACTATGGTTAGCGTTTCGACGTATAAATGATGCCGTTTTTGCTCAGCGTGATGAGGCCAAAGAACAGCGTCAGCAGGTACATAATGATTTGCTCAATGAGCAACAAACACAGTTAGCGCAACTGCAACAACAACTGAATGCATGTAAGGAAGCTGGGGATTACCAAGAAGTGGTGCATACTGTATCGGCGCTCAACGTAGAGCGGCCGTTGCAGGATATGAAAAAGCAACTACTGGCACAGGCCCAACAGTCGCTGCACACACTTCAGGCGGCACAGCGCCATGCGCACTATCGACAGCTACGCAGTGCACTGTCGCAAGGACAGGCGCTTGATAAGCGTTGGTTAAGCGACAGCAAGCTAGCATTAGCCGCTGAACAATTACTTGTTCGCCTAGAAGTGACAGCTAATATTGACAGTCCATCGAGTGACGCCAGTTTGCGTATGCAAGAGCAAGTGACCATGCTTGATGAAAAGCACCAAGGTGTGGCTTATAGCCTGGATGATTTGCTTATTGCCTGGCTCAACGCCGTTGGGGTTAATGAGCAACATCAATGCCTAGGGGAACAACAACAGCTTAATCGTATTGTTAGCGTGCTCGAAGCCGTGGAGAGTCAATGAAAAAGTTTTTAATCGTCGCCGTTTGGTTACTTAGCTTAGCGGGGTGTGCGTCGCACGCCCCTGTGTCGGTTTATTCGCTCAGTGCAACGCAATTGGAGCAGAACTTGCAATCTAACAGTGAGCGTTTGCAAGGTGAGGTCGAGCTTATGGGCATGCCAATGCGCATGCAAGTGAACGATGTCGGCGTTGATATTGGCCCTAAGCAACACCCCGACAGTGTGCAACTCAGTGTTGATAACACTGTATTTGTCCAAGCCTTGGCATTAAAAGTTCCTGTGCGTGTACGCTTGAGTATTGCCGCAAAGCCAGTGTTCAACAATGATGACGACGCGGTTTATCTGCAAGACTTCACTATTATTAATGCCGACGTTGATGCCATGGGGTACCGAGGCAAGCTAGCACCGCTGTCGCAACAGGTGCAAGACATCGTCACGCAAGCATTACGTCAATACCCGGTCTATACCCTCAATAGCCAAGATCCGAAGCAAGCTTTGTTATCGCGCTTTGACCTTGCTCTGGCTGTCAAACCCGGTGAAATTACCCTAACCAGCGGATTATAGTCAGCCGCCTCTGTTTATCTCCTTGCCAAGCGAGTATAGTGACGATATGTCGTTACCTCGCTTGGAATGAGTAATGGAGCAATCACTCAAACACTTTCTTCATGACCCTAGGCTACTGCTTGATGCTGCAGGAGAGGGGATTTATGGCTTTGACCGCGACGGAAATGCGGTCTTTATCAATCCCGCAGCAGAGCGTATGACCGGCTGGCAAGCCAGTGAGCTCCTAGGTCAGCAGATCCACCGTTTTCACCACCATAGCCATGCTGATGGCAGTGATTACCCTGCCTGTGAGTGTCCAATCTATCGCACTGTGGTCGACGGCCAACCACGGACGATTAGCAACGAGGTGTTTTGGCGGAAAGATGGCAGTCAATTCCCAGTGGAATATACCTCCACACCTATTTATAAAGATCAACAGCTTATTGGTGCTGTGGCGATATTTCGTGACGTATCACAGCAGCGCAGTACTGAGCAGGCGTTACGCGAAGCACTCTCACGAGTGAATGAGCTTAGCGAGCAGTTGCAGGCAGAAAATCGCTACTTGCTAGAAGAGATCAATGCGCAGTGGCAAGACAGTGATTTAGTGGGTCAATCGGTCATTTTTCAACAAATGATGCAACAGATTGAGCTGGTGGCTAAAACTGACAGTACGGTACTGATCCTCGGTGAAAATGGCACCGGTAAAGAGTTGATTGCGCGACAGCTACACAATCGCTCCCAGCGTTGCAATGCACCCTTGGTTAAGGTGAACTGTGCGGCTTTTAGTGCGAGCTTAATTGAGTCCGAGTTATTTGGTCATGAGAAAGGGGCGTTTACCGGTGCTCAACAGCGGCGCAAAGGGCGCTTTGAACTGGCGCACAAAGGCACGTTATTCTTAGATGAAGTCGCAGAGCTGCCGCTAGAGGCGCAAAGCAAGCTGCTGCGAGTATTACAAGAACAAGAGTTCGAACGGGTCGGGGGGCAGCAAACCCTGAAAGTAGATATTCGCCTTATCGCCGCCACTAATCGCGATTTATGGGCCATGGTTGAACAAGGCAGTTTCCGCATGGACCTATATTACCGCCTCAATGTCTTTCCGCTAAGGGTGCCAGCGCTGCGCGAGCGCATTGAGGACTTAGAGTTATTAGTGGCGCAGTTACTCAGTAAGCTATCACAGAAGCTGGCCAAGCAATTCACTGGTATCAGTGCGCGCAGTCTTAACCGTCTTAAGTCCTACCACTGGCCGGGCAATGTGCGTGAGCTGCAGAACATTCTCGAACGAGCCGCTATTCTCACGCAAGGCCCAGTTGTGCATATCGATGACATGCAATTATCGGAGGCGGCGCGCGAAGAAGGCACAGAGATAAGAACCCTTGATAGTGAGCAAAAGCGCTATATCGAATATGTGTTATCTATGTGCGGCGGGCGCATCAATGGTGAAGGTGGAGCCGCGCAACGGCTCGGTTTGGCACCGAGTACACTGCGCTCAAAAATGCAAAAATTGGGCGTCGACCGCGAGTAAAAAATAGGCAGGGTGTCGATATATCGACAAAGGTGTCGATATATCGTTATTTTGCGTCCAGATTATTTTTTAACTCACTGAAATTTATATATTTTAATACTTATTGTTATGGCACAAGACTTGCGGATACCCGCTTGTTCTCAAGCAATGACAAGCAAGTATTATGAAGTTCGATATTAAAGAAGAAGATCTCATCATTAAGCCCTATAAGCAGTCTGGGCCTATTTATGTTCGTGAACAAAAAGGCCGTTACCAACGCATTCGTAGGGTTATGAGTTGGGCATTGATGATTGCCTTTATTGCCCTTCCTTGGATTTCTTACCAAGGCCAGCAGGCGGTGTTGCTGGATGTGGCGCAACAACAATTCCGGATATTCTCTATTACTTTCTTTCCCCAAGATTTTATGATCCTAGCTTGGGTATTTATGGCAGGTGCCTTCGCCTTGTTTTTTGTGACTAATTGGCTGGGGCGCGTATGGTGCGGCTATATGTGTCCACAAACGGTGTGGATGTTACTGTTTACCTGGGTCGAGCATCGCATCGAGGGGACCCGTAATCAGCGTATAAAGCTCGATAAACAGCCTTGGGGCTTTAGCAAAGTGATGAAAAAAGCAGCCAAACATGCAGCTTGGCTTGGCATTGCATTTTTCACCGCAACCACTTTTATGAGCTACTTTATTCCCGCCAAGGAGCTTTATTCACAGATGTTAGCCTTCACTTGGGGTGGGTTAACCAGCTTTTGGGTGTTTTTATTTGCTTTGTGCACCTATGGTAATGCCGGTTGGCTGCGCGAGAAAATGTGTATTTATATGTGCCCTTATTCGCGGTTCCAATCAGTGATGTTCGATAAAGACACCCTGATCGTCAGTTACGACAGTGAACGCGGTGAAACCCGAGGACCACGCAAGCGTAAAGCTGCACGTGAAGAGCTCGCACTGGGGGATTGTGTTGATTGTAAGCTGTGTGTCGAGGTGTGCCCAGCTGGCATCGATATTCGCAATGGTCTTCAATATGAGTGTATTAACTGTGGTTTATGTATTGATGCCTGCGACCAAACCATGGATAAATTTAACTATCCTCGCGGTCTTATCAGTTACACCAGTGAGCGCCAACAGGAGGGAGGTAAAACCTCTATACTGCGGCTGAAGCTATTGGGCTATGCAGCGATGACGGTGCTGGTATTTGTGGTCATGGCGTGGTGGTTGAGCAGCCGCACACCATTGGAGGTGTACGTTAGTCGTGATAGGGGCGAGTTGTCGCGTACAGATTATCGAGGCTGGGTTGAGAATCCCTACCGTATCTCGGTGGTCAATAAAACCCAACAGCAGCAAGCGTATCAAATCAGTATTGCTGGCTTAGAAGGGGCGAAGCTGGCGGTGCATGGCGGCCTTTCTTTAGCTCCGGGAGAGCAAAAAGAGATCCCCGTGACAGTCAGTATTGATGGCTACGAACTGGCCAAAAAAGTGAGCACTTTGACGTTTGTTGTTGAGCAAGCGAGCGATCCGAGTACGCAGCAGCGCAAAGAAACACGCTTTTACAAATAAGCAGTGTGAGCTACCACGCTTATAAAGGTAAAGAGACAACAAAGGGTCACTGGATGTGACCCTTTTTTACGCCAAGTGCCAAATTACAATGCGGCAACAAAGGCAATGGCGCTATTGGCCGCCGCCACTTGGGCATCGATGCAGTTTTGCTCAGTTGCCTGCGGGCTATCTGGGTACACCTCCGTAGTCGTGACGTAAGGCGCTGGCGTTAAGCCCATGCACAAACCTAATTTACGTCCAGCGTATTCAATGACACCAGGTTGCACCAAATCAGCGCCGATAAGCTGGTTATTCTCATCGGCAGGGGCGATATGCGTGACCTTGCCCACGGCATCGATAATAGCGCGCTGAAATGACGCTTGCGGACGCTCGCTGTCGGCGACAAGGTAAAAGCCATCGGGGATATTCCAATTATGGTTTACGATTCCTTCGCGTGCGGCAAGTGCTGGACGGAACTCGGAATTATCGCTATCAGTGGTTTCGTGCAAATCAATATGCAGCAGAATATCGCTACTAAAAGGAGCGATAAAGTCTAACAACAACTGCGCTTCAGGCACAACAGAGCCTTCAAAGAATGAGCGGTTCGGATCATTGGCATCCGGATTCCAGCGATTGATCGTCTCGTAACCCCAAGGGCTGATGCAGGGCACAACGAGAATATTGAAGTTAGCGCTTTGCGTGTGCTCAACCTGCTTGGCAAAGGCGAGAGCGCCGTGAATACCACTACTTTCATAGCCATGCACGCCACCGGTCACTAAGGCGATAGGGCGGCCTTTTTGCCACTGCTTATGCTTTAGTGCGAACAAGGGGTAACTTTGCTCATAGGGCAGTTGCCCATACTCAATGATATCCCAGTTGTCGGCTAGTGCCTTAACTTTCGTTACCACTTCATCGGCGTAGCTGCGCTGCACAGTTTGCTGTGCTTGCCATTGTTGACGGTGTTCGCTCGACCATGGTTGCCCGGCGATACCAATTGGATATGTGTGTTGCTCGCTCATAACCCTTCCTTAAACTCTATGGTGATGAGCGCAGCTTAGAGAGGTGTACGTGAAAGTCAACTCTGGCGAGCTGACTTGCACATTCATGTTAACTGCCCAGCACCAAGGGATTAAGCTGCTGTTTTACATATCGCAGAGCTTCATCATAACAGCTGAAGATGATATCGCGGGTGTTGCCTTCTAAATGCAACGATTGACGTACCTTGTCTAGTTGGCTAATGGCAATCGCCGAGTCAATCACAAAGGCCGAAGCTTGACACCCATGAGCACGCATGTGCTTAGCCAGTGCAATCATCTTTTGCTGCGCATCTGGGGTTGCGGCGCTTAAACGCTGAGAGTTGCTAATGTAACCCCAATGGGTCAACGCGCTGTCGTTGATGATTGATTGCAATTGCGATGCGAATGATTCGAGCATGCGGCCATTAATCGCGCCGACAAAAGACGCCGTGACGATTTGTTCTTGCAAGCTAAGCTGATACGAACCATTTGTACCGTTGTAGTTAAACATTCACACTCCTTTTTGAAGAGGCGAGATTTTAATCAATTTACTAGTGATGTAAAGAGGGAAAACGACTATTTTGTCTAAAATTAATACGATTTCTTTGTGGTTTACTCAGGGTTAACATTCACACTTGCGCTACACCCCATAAATGCTGATAATTTCAGAAAATACAGAAAATAAGGTAGCGCGCATGGAATTGACTGAAAAGATGCAAGCATTCGTCATGCATTGCGGAGAGATGGGAAGCCGCTGGGGGTTTAATCGCACAATAGGGCAAATGTACGCGCTATTGTTACTCAGTGAACAGCCACTCAGTGCGAATGAACTTTCGCAGACGCTCCATATTTCCCGTGGTAACGTCAGTATGGGAATTAAAGAGCTCAATTCGTGGCAGTTGATCGCCACCAAACATAAGCCAGGGGATCGTAAAGAGTACTATCAACCAGCAGGGACGATTTGGCAAATGGCTAATCGCGTATTTGAGCAGCGCCAAAAACGCGAAATTGACCCAACCTTAAGCCTGTTGCGCGATAACCTTCTTGATGAACCTAATAACCAGGCAGAGCAATACGCCCAGCAGCGTATGCTGGAAATTCATGATTTGTTGGAAATGATCACCCAGTGGGCCGGTGAACTGCAACGGTTAAGCCCTGAAAAACTCTCAACGTTGATGAAACTGGGAGCGGGGGTTACCAAAATGCTTGATATGCGTGACAAGTTCACTGGTAAATCAACTCCTGAAAGTTAGCTTGATCGAGTCAGCAGAGAGCAAGGCCGACGTACAGAATGATTGTTCAAAATTACTCAACGATATAATTAAATGTCGCTATATAACGAAAAAGTTGAGCAAAAAAGCCAGTTTTGAGTTAATAATAAGTTAACAGGCATGCAACCAGCCAGATAGCCAACCTGAATACTCAGGTTGGTTTTCTTTTTTATAGGGCTTTTAAACGCGAAACTGTCTCGCTTCGCTGGACAATAGACAGCTAGAGCGCTAATTTAACTTCGATTCTAACAACAAAATACGAAAAAATTATGCTTAAAAAATCTCTCGCAGTTGCGGTGTGCATTGCCCTAACGGGATGCAGCGAAAAGCCAGCTTCACAACAGCAAAATGAACAACTAGAACAGCCTGAAAAACAGGTCGCCCAGATAAACTACCCGGATACTCGCAAAGGCGACGTTGTCGACAGTTATTTTGGCGAGCAAGTTGCTGATCCCTATCGTTGGTTAGAAGACGATATGAGCGAAGAGACCGCTAAATGGGTTGAGGCACAGAACCAAGTCACTTTTGACTACCTCGAGCAAATTCCTTACCGAGACGAGCTAAAAGAGCGCCTTAAGACGCTAATGGATTACGAAAAAGTCAGCGCACCCTTTAAAGAAGGTGACTACACCTACTTTTACAAAAATGACGGCTTGCAAAACCAATACGTACTTTATCGTCAAAAAGGAGACGGTGAGGCAGAAATTTTCCTAGACCCTAACACCTTTAGTGAAGATGGTACGACGTCGCTCGCTGGCATTAGCTTTAGTGAGGATGGCTCTTTAGCAGCGTATCAAATCTCAGAGGGCGGCAGTGATTGGCGTAAAGTGATTGTGCTTGATACCGAGACTAAAAAGCAGCTGGGTGAAACCTTAGTCGATGTTAAGTTCAGCGGTATTTCTTGGTTAGGCAATGATGGCTTTTATTATTCAAGCTATGACAAGCCACAAGGCAGCGAACTGTCAGCAAAAACAGACCAGCATAAACTGTATTACCACAAGCTAGGTACGGCGCAAAAAGACGATAAACTGATCTTTGGTGGCACTGAGGCGCAAAAACATCGCTATGTTGGCGCAGCGGTGACCTCGGACGAGCGTTTCTTGGTTATTTCCGCAGCTGTATCTACATCAGGTAATAAGCTCTTTATTAAAGATTTGACAGATGAAAACAGTGAACTGGTCACGGTGATTGATGATATTACCTATGACACCAGTGTCATTGACAACGAAGGTGACACACTGTTTTTAGTGACCAACAAAGATGCGCCAAACAAGCGTGTGGTTACGGTGGATGCGAAGGACCCAGCTCCTGAAAACTGGCAAGATTTGATCCCTGAAACAGACAATGTACTCAACCTATCAAAGGGCGGCGGTTATTTCTTTGCCCGCTATATGGTCGATGCCATTTCACAAGTTAAACAGTTTGATAAAAGCGGTAAGCTAGTGCGAGAAATCGCGTTACCGGGTGTCGGCACGGTCTCTGGCTTTGGCGGTAAACAAGAGCAACAGACCTTGTATTACACCTTCACTAACTATAAGACTCCGGGCACTATTTTTAGCTTTGATGTACAAAGCGGAGAATCTCAGGTTTATAGAGAGTCAGGTGCTAAATTTGACCCCTCACAGTACGAGTCTAAACAGGTATTCTACACCTCTAAAGACGGCACGAAAGTACCCATGATCATCACTTATAAAAAAGGCACTAAGCTCAACGGTGAGGCGCCTACTATTTTATACGGGTATGGTGGCTTTAATATTAGCTTGACGCCGCGCTTTAGCGCCACAACGGCTGCATGGCTTGAACAGGGCGGAGTATACGCGGTAGCTAATTTACGCGGTGGCGGCGAATACGGTAAAAAATGGCATAAAGCGGGCACCCAGTTAGAAAAACAAAATGTGTTTGATGACTTTATTGCTGCCGCAGAGTTCCTTATCGATAACGACTACACCTCCAGTGAGCGTCTTGCTGTGCGCGGTGGTTCAAATGGTGGCTTGTTAGTGGGGGCGGTAATGACCCAGCGCCCTGACTTATTCAAAGTAGCACTCCCAGCGGTCGGTGTTCTTGATATGTTGCGCTACCATACTTTCACCGCAGGTGCGGGATGGGCGTACGACTATGGTACGGCGCAAGATAGCAAAGAAATGTTTAATTACCTAAAAGGGTACTCACCGGTTCACAATGTAAAACCAGGTGTGCACTATCCTGCAACTTTAATTACCACAGGCGATCACGATGATCGTGTGGTTCCAGCGCACTCATACAAGTTCGCAGCAGAGCTTCAAGATAAGCACCAAGGTGAGAATCCAGTGATGATCCGCATTGAAACCAATGCCGGGCATGGTGCAGGCACACCAACCAGTAAAACCATTGAGCAATACGCTGATATTTATGGCTTTACTCTCTACAACATGGGTATTAAAAAGCTTTAATAATTTATCGCGTTATACACGTATCGAAGCCGAGCCTAGCGCTCGGCTTTTTTGGAGCACTAGAGCATGTCATTAGTGGATTTTCACTCGTCTCGATTGCAACATCAGCCATTGCGAGCAGCACATTGGCCAGTATTTTATGCCCTACATCAACACCCCGAGGTGATGCGCTATGTGGCGGATATAGGGGATATTGATGAGGTGCAAGAACGCTTTCAACAACGTTTAAACCCTACGAGTACGCAGCCTTGTTGGTATACGTGGGCCATTGCAAAGCGAAGCGGTGAGCTTATCGGGGTCACGGGGTTTTATCGTCACAGTGAGCACCTAGCAGAGTTGGGATTTTTGCTCCTACCACAATACCAAGGGCAAGGGTTGGGGAGTGAGTCCCTGCATGCGTTGCTTGAGCATGGGCACAGTCAGTTTAGTCTGCGCGAATATACAGCCACAGTTACTGCCGGCAATGAGGCGTCACGAGCGCTTTTATTAAAGCAGGGTTTCACTCAGCACTGCCAAGGCTATAACGGCTATTATATCAATGGCGAAGAAGTGGAGGATTGGCTATTTAAGCGCACTTTCAGCGATGGTGAATAAAGTTTTGTGCATATATGCACACTTAGCATTGCGCCAGCGCCATGTTTTTTTCTCAACGGCTGATTTAAGCTATTAGCAGTTATTAAGGAGAATGAGCGATGTTAAAAAATACTCAATATGGCTATGGATGGATAGCTATATTTCTGCACTGGTTAGTGGCTATAGCTGTGTTTGGGCTGTTTGGATTGGGCTTGTACATGGTTGATTTGAGTTACTACGACAGCTGGTACAAAGGCTCATTGGATTTGCATAAAAGCATCGGTATTACGCTAGCACTGGTGTTTGCGCTGCGCTTAGTGTGGCGTATTACCCAGGTGACTCCGCGCGCCGCTGATCCGACCTTGGTATGGCAAAACCGCCTAGCACACATCGCCCATGGGCTACTCTATGTGTTGTTAGCTGTACTACTGATGACCGGGTATTTAATCTCAACTGCAGATGGGCGCGGTATCGAGGTGTTCTCGTTATTCACTGTCCCTTCAATGGGCGAATTCATTGATAACCAAGAGGATATCGCTGGATTAATCCATGAGTATGTGGCTTGGAGCTTAATTATTTTTGCTGCGTTACACGCCCTAGCGGCATTAAAACATCACTTTATTAATCGAGATCGTACTTTGACGCGTATGCTCAAAGCGACAAAAGGAGATAATCATGAATAAATCACTTACTAAACTTGCACTTGGTGCCGCTTTACTCACATCCAGTTCAGCCGCACTTGCTGCTGATTATGTGATTGATACCAAAGGGGCGCATGCCTTTGTTAACTTTAAAATTCAGCACTTAGGTTATAGTTGGTTATATGGCCGCTTTAATACTTTCTCAGGCGACTTCAGCTATGACGCTGATAAACCTAATGAGTCAAAGATCAATGTTGTGATAGACACCAGCAGTATTGATTCTAACCATGCTGAGCGTGATAAGCACTTGCGTGGTGACGATTTCTTAAATGTTGGTGAGCACCCTAAAGCGACCTTCAAAAGCACCGATATCAGCTTTAGCGATGATACTAATGGTAAAGTAACGGGCGAATTTACCCTCAATGGTGTAACCAAAACCATTAGCTTCGATATAGAAAAAATTGGTGAAGGTGATGATCCATGGGGTGGCTACCGCGTCGGCTTTTTAGGGCATACCCAACTAGCGCTTAAAGACTACAATATTGATTATAACCTTGGACCAGCATCGACTCATGTTGACATCGAGCTATCGATAGAAGGTGTACGTAAGTAATATTTTCGACTTACTGTGCTTTTAGCCGCGTTTGCAACTGTTGTTGTAAGCGTGGCTTCAATTGTGGTGGCAGCCAGCGCATCATTACTTGCTGGTAGCTATCGGTTGCTGTTATTTTTTCTAACGCGGTATCGATAATATCAATATGTTCGGATCCCAAGGCGGTATTGCTGCACCCCACGTAGCCGTGACTAATGGGCGCGACCTCGGCGATAGGAAAAATAGCCATTTGCTCTTTCACTCCCATTTTTGATGCCAAGTAGTAATGCTCGCTCGGGTAACCAACGAGCATATCGAGCCGTTCTTTGATCAACATATAAGTGAGGCTGGCGAGTACGTCTTTGCCCGGACGAGTGACTAGGCTACCGCGCGGACTGTGGTTGATGATGTGGTCAAGCTCTTTGCCATAAGAGCGGTTCATCGGTAGCCCTAACCGCAGCCCTTGCTCAGCGAGTAATTGGCTCAGCGATACCGGCTCACCTTCTACCAACCCTAACGTATTAGCAAGCTCCTTACGCATCACCAATGCAGGAGAAAGTCCCACAGTTGAAGCGTTATTAGTGAACAACAGTTTGTCTAGGCGACGCTGGGTTTTGTACAAGGATAAGATGCAGTAGGTATTTTGCGGGTTGCTTAGCTCATGGATAGCACGACTGCCTGGGATATGCACATAGTCGAACCGGTAATTAGGCAGTTGTTGCTGCAACAGGGCGATGGTTTGCTCATCTCGCCCTTCACCTTGATGTGTGTCACTCATAATGTAATAGGGGGCAAAGTCAAACACCAGCCAGCGTATCGTTTGGCGCTCATTTGCATATGCTGCGAGCGTGTGCACGAAGCCTAAGAGCAATATAAGAGGATACCGACGCAACATAAAGCTTACTGCATTTATTAATACCTTGTTCATTGAGTGTAGCAGCTTTGTTTATGTTTCAGAATCAAGAACATAAATAAATATAAACTTTATCAAGCTTGCTTTATAATCGTTGTTTGCCTAGCAGGGGGGCGATGATGGCTAAATTACTGTTACTCTCCGATATTTTTTCTAAAACGCAGGCGACGCAAGCGCTCGCCAAGAGCCTCGATGCGACATTACTATGTGCCAATGACACAGCGTTGCCAGCTACACAGCAACATCAGGCCTATCAGCAGTTCATTGCAAAAGGTGGCCACGATGAGTATTTGCGGCGTGTTATGCAGACCCTTGAGCGTTTTAGGCAGGTTGATGTCATTGGTTTTAGTGCTGGGGCAAGTGCCGCATGGCGCGCGATAAGTCAAAGTCGAAATGTCTCTCGTGCCCTGTTGTTTTACCCAACGCAAATAAGGCACCATGTCGATTTAGTGCCAAGCTGTAACACGGACATTATTTTTGCTCGTCATGAAAGCGCATTTGACGTAAAACAGCTGATGGCGACACTGTCACACCCGCGTATCCATTGCCATCGCAGTGCCTATGAGCATGGCTTTATGAATCCACTTGCATCGAGCTCCAGCGCTCAGGCACGTGATTACGGCAACGCCCTTATTGCCCAGTGGCGGCGCCCAGGTTGACCTCGCTGATGGTTAAGCGCGCTATTTGGGCATGATTGATAGTAGGAAAGTCACGGCGCAGTCGATAGCGGCTATACAAATTTGAGAACACGGGTGTCTTTGCGATGCCATCAAGGGCACTGATAAATTCTTTGGCACTGCTGCGTGGGCGAAAGCAGCAGTGATTATAACGTACAATGATATCGCTTAGCCTCAGCTTGTGGCGTGCGAGTTCATTCTCTACTTCGATAAAATAGCCCACGCCAGACCAATAAACACGTTGATAGGCTTGGCGTTGCCACATGGTGGCACTGACTTCACTAAGCGGCCCTTGCTGAATGCGTGTGTCAGCTTTACCGCGTGTTAATCCTGCTTGTAGACGGTGTTCGAATTGCTCGCGATTGTATATTCCTGCATGCAGCATGGTGTAGTTTTGCATCAAAGTGGCAAACCCTTCGCTTAACCACCTATCTTCGGCGGGGAGATAGGGCATATATAAATGCGCCAATTCATGATAAATAGTCCAGTCTTTGCGTATACGCTTTATATCGGCAAAACGCCCAATTTCGAGCACCACTTGCACCGGCGGCCCGCGTTTTATCTCCCCCCAAGGCACAGCTTCGGTGGTAAACACAGGTTGGCTGATGCTCACGTCAACATGTTTATAATGAAGGGCTCCAAGCTGGTTGTGGGTATTATCTACTGCGGTATTTACCCACGCTTGTAGCTGTTGTTGGCGCTCATCACTTGCATAGCTTTCGAAGTTCAACTGCCAGTGCGTGTCTGCACTAGTGCCAGGAGTTAGAAAGGCCAAGACTATGATGGCAACATAAATGCGCATATTGATCCTATGAATGCTAAACAAAGTCACGGTTGATTAGCGAATTGTACTGCTGATTGTTATAACAAGATCTCTGTAAGCTGAACTTTATTACAATCATTATGATGCATAATTTCGAGGTGGGCTATATTGATGGCGATGGCATCGGCCCGGAGATAATGCCGTATGTACGCGCCGTGATTGATCAGGTGGTTGCGCTTACCTACCATGGTCAGTATGGCATTCACTGGTATTCTTTATTGCTCGGTGAGCAAGCGGCTCGAGAAGGCGATGGCGAGTGGTTTCCTGAGGCCACAATTACGCAGCTAAGAGCGCTTAAAGTAGCCTTAAAAGGACCGATGAGCAGTGCCATTGGCGGTGGGTTTCGCTCCTTGAACATCGCTTTACGTGAAGAGCTCGATTTATTTTGCAATATGCGTGTGATTAAAGCACTCGATGGTTTGCCAAGCCCTCTGAAAAACAGTGGCGCTATTGATATGATAGTCTTTCGTGAGTGCAGTGAGGATAGCTTTGCAAGTATTGAACTGGCTGCCCAAAGCAGTGATGCGTCGCGTTTAATCGAGGTGTTGGAGCAGGAGCTAGGTTATTACAAGCTCCGCTTTGCTGATAACTGCGCCTTAGCGATAAAAAACTGCTCGCAAGCCGCGACCGAGCGACTGGTCGCGCAAGCACTCAGCTATGCCTTAGCGCATCATCGCACAAAGCTCACTATTGTACATAAAAGTAATGCTTGGCAGCTTACTGAAGGGCAATTCCAACGTTGGGCGCTGGCCTACCTACAGCAGCATCATGAGGTTACGTTAAGCACCTGCAAGCAGTATTACCAGCTACGCAGCAACACAGGCCAATGTATTGAAGTCGAGTTCATGATGCTCGATCGGGTAATGCAACGTTTACCGCAGTACGCATCAGAGTTTGACGTGTTGGTGTGTAATAATCTCGCAGGGGATTTGATTGCTGATTTAGGGGCGGCGCTGGTCGGGGGCGTAGGCATTATTCCCAGCATTAATTGTAATAACGAGATGGCTATCTTTGAGCCCAGTCATGGTCCATTTCGACGAATCGCAGGCCAGGGTGTTGCCAACCCATGTGCAACGCTATGGGCGGGTGTGTTATTGCTACAACACTTAGGGCTGGACCAAGCAAGTACGCGGTTATTTCACGCGCTTAAGCATGTCATCAGCCACTACCCGCAGTTGTTTCAACTCGACACCCGTACTCATAAACTGCCACAGGTATCCACAGACGCGGTGATCACAGCGATTGAGCAATATCTAAGCTGCAATCGCGCCGCGCAGTAACTGTCGTGCCCGTAAACGCACCGCATCGGTATTGCCTAATTTCGGTGCCAGCCCTAATTCATCAAGCATGACAAATAAAATGCTTACGGGGACCGGACAATTGTCTTCATCGAGAATATCTGCAGCACGTGAGTCGACTTGGGCAGCGTTAGGATAGTGTTCGCGCAGAGCATCCAATGTTAAAGTATTATCGCCACAGGCACGACAATGGCCGCCAAACTCGTCATTCAGTTGTGCCAGTGCTTGGTAAAATTCTTCAATATGGATGGCATTGCCGCAAGCATCTAACTGAGCACGAATAAAGGTATCAAGATCAGCATTAATGTGGATGCAGTCATAGTGGGTGTAGTGTCGTTGTTGCATAGTTGCCTCCGTTATGGCTCATTTTGTCAGCGTCACTATAACTGTATGGATGAAAGTGATATTTATGAAATGGGTGGTATCCATTATTAGTATTGATGAAATCAATGTGCAAACTGCAGCAGTTGTTGGCGGAGCCAAATATGGGCATTGTTATGATGTACAAGCGGGCTCCAAAGCATGGATACACTGATGGGCACGATGGGAAAGGGCACCGGGCATATAGCGAGTTTTTGGCTGCTCGTCGCGACCAGATGTTCAGCTAAGCGTTTCGGTAGCGTAGCAATAAGCTGAGAATGTTCGCACAGGCTCGGTATTAAACTATGTTGACGTGCGTACACACGGATATTCCGGCGCTCACCCAGTTGCATGAGCGCCTGATCAACCCAGCCAAGCTTTTGTGGCTCACGATTTTTGACCAAGGGTTCAGGCCCAAAACCACTGCGGTTAAGCCAAATATGTGGTGCTGATAAGTAATTCTCCAAACAGGTATCCTGTTGTATTGGGTGTGATTGATCGCTCAGGCAACAGTAATTGTCGCGCCACAAGGTTTTTTGATGGAATGAAGACGGTAGACGCATGAAACGGTCTATGGCGATGTCTACCTGACCTTGCTCTAGTTCACTGAGAGTGACATCACTGGGATTAACTAAGTCTATGTGGATGTCTGTATAATGACAACAGAGCTCTTTGATCAGGGGAACCAACATCGAACTGACAAGAAATTCATTGGCCATTACTCGAAATGTGTGGCTACTTGTCTTGGCATCAAAAGGCTGCTGTTGTGACGTGATCCCTTGTGCGAGAGCGATGAATTGTTCGAGCTCGGGTTTGAGTGCCAATGCTTTTTGCGTGCAAAGCATGGTGCTGCCGCTGCGCACAAGGAGTGGATCAGCAAATAAGTCACGCAGCCGCTTGAGCGCGTTACTCATCGCACTTTGGGTAAGAGCGAGGCGGTTTGCAGCCGCAGACACACTACATTCCTCTATCAACACATTCAAATAGACCAACAAGTTTAAATCAATTTGTCTTAGGTTCATGCCCAGGTCGCATCCCTTATTACTGCTGTTATTTACTCTAGCTTAGCCAACTGTATATAGCTAACTCACTAGAAAATAACGGCTATTTCCAGCAGTGATAGTGAGCAATTTTCACTTTTACCGACCTATAAAGCGCCGTATCCTGTAACTAAAAAAGGAAGGTTTATGTTGAAATATATTGTTGGAATTACGTGTGTATTTGTGGCTCATGTCACCGACGCCCACCCGCTAGAGGGGAGCTGGCAATTTGTAAAAGGGGAGTATTACAGTGAGGGACAGGTGTTCTATGCTGAGGCTCCTGATGTGACCTCAGTAAAGGTCCTAAGTGGCGGCCACTTTAATTACATCACGCAAAAAAATGGCGAATTTCATTATGCCGCTGGTGGGCGGTATGAGATTACAGAAGATGCATTCATAGAGCATGTTGATTATGGCAACATTCCCTCTTTGTTAGGCAAAGAATTGGTTTTTGACTATGAGCTCAAAGAGCAGTTATGGCATCACACGCTTTATCAAGAAGGTGAACTGGTAGAGTATGAAGTATGGCAACGAGTTGCTCAGTGAGCACTAAAAAGGCGCTGTAATAGCGCCTTTTATCCTATGCTGACTGGATGGAGTCCATATCATCATCCGAGTTCTTTTTTGCGCTTTCACCGTCTTCCTCAGAACGCAAGCGTTCAAGTTCAGCGTGAGTTTCGGCTAAGCTCAACTCTAACTCACCTAGGCGGCTTTGAGCCAAGGTTGCACTTTTAGATAGGCGCTCGAGCGTGGAGCTTGAATTTTGCTTAAGAAAGGTGATTTGTTCTTTCAAGCGTTTATTCTCAGCTACGGTGTCTGCAGACTCGCTGTCCTTAGCCACCAGTTGCTCTTCAAGCTCTTTGATCTTGTGCTGATACTGCTCGTTACTTGCAGTAAGGCGCTCAATGGTAGAAGCGGAGTTGGTTTTTAAGAACCGTACTTGCTCGTGTAACTTCTCATTATCTTGCTTGGCCTGTTCTGCTTCACTTTGAATGGTGCCGAGTTGTTCGCCTTGCTCTTTGTTTTGCTCACGCAGCTGACGAATATCTTCGCGTTGGCTAGCTTGGTGCTTGGCGGCTACTGCACTTTGTTCTTTCAGCAGGTTGTTTTCATTTTTCAGCTTATCAACAAGTGGCTGTTGCTCTTCGAGTTGCGCCTGTAATTGGGCAACGCTGGCGTCGAGTTGGGCTTTAAGCTCCTCGAGCTGTTGGTGCTGATGGTTTAACTCATCATGTTGGCGTTGAATTTCATCACGCTCTTGCGCCAAAGCCGCATAGTCGTTGTTAAAATTCTCAATACGCTGTTGCAAGCCTGCAAGTTTCTGCTGATGCTCTTGCTCAGTGTCTTGCGCCTGTTGGTGTAGCTGTTCAATATTCTGTGTTTGTTCAGCCAACTGCGCAGCTTGTTCGTCGAGCTGGCTCTGGCGAGCATCGACCTGCTGTTGGAGTTGTTCATTTTGTTCAGCAAGTTGATCGTAATTCTGTTGTAGATCTTCAAGGCTTTGAATGGCTAATTGCTCAGCCTCACGCATCTCGTCAAGCTGTGCTTGCACGGGCTCGACTTGTGCGTCGGCAAAGGCCTGCGTTTGCGCCTTGAAGGCATGGATAAACTGTTCAGAAAACTCGATATCTAAGTCGGTCACTTTGGTAGGCTGTTGACTATCTTGTGGCCGGGCCGAGCGATCCTCGCTACGCCACTGACGGTAATGTTCGAGTACGGTAGCGCGATCACCATCCACACGCTCGAGCAATGTTGCTAACGTGATTGGTGTACCGGCTTGGTGCAATTCATCGCACACTGCTTTTATTTCACTATATTGTGTCATCAACCTATCCTCCCAACAGACATTTAGGATAGCATTAAAACGGCCAAGAAAAAGTGCTTCTAATAAAAATATCGGAGCTAAAAGATCCTTGGCTGCTCGTAATTACTATTTTAGTTGTAGGTTTGTCCCTTTAAAATTACGTTTACATCATACTACGATCAAACGGTATTACACAATGCTAACAATTGACTTAAACGAAAATAAACAGCTAGTTATAGCGCAAACGCCCACTGTAGCAGCGGCACGCGGACAAGTGTTAATAAAAGTAAACGCAGCGGGAGTGAACCGCGCCGATCTTTTACAGCGTCAAGGAAAATATCCGCCACCGCCAGGTGATAGTGAGATCCTCGGACTCGAGGTGTGCGGAGAAGTGGTTGCATTGGGTGAGGGCGTCGCGTCGCAATGGTTAGGGCAGCATGTGATGGCGCTTTGCGCGGGTGGAGGATACGGTGAATTTGTAGCAGTCGATGTACGTCATTGTATGGTCAAACCGGCGACATTCTCCAATGCTCAAGGCGCGGCATTTTGTGAGGTGTTTTTAACCGCTTTTGATGCCATTGCACAGTACCCAGAGTTTTGCGCAGAGCACACGGTTTTAGTACATGCTGGTGCGAGCGGTGTGGGCACTGCGGCTATTAGCCTTGCAAAATATTTGCAAGCGCAGGTGGTGGTGACCGTCGGCAGTGATGAAAAGAAACAATTTTGTTTAGCTCAAGGCGCAGATAAAGCGATTAATTATCGTCAACACAATTGGCGTGAGGTGATGAAGGCCGAAGGGCTCAGCGCCGATCTCATTATTGATCCTGTTGCCAGTGGGTATTTGAATGACGACTTGTCGGTGCTTAATATGGATGGTCGCATTGTCGTTTTAGCGCTGCTAGGGGGGCGCTATAGTGAGCAATTTGATGGTGCCAAGCTATTGCAAAAGCGAGCTCAGCTGATAGGGTCGACGCTGCGTAATCGTACACCCGATTATAAGGCGAAACTGGTTGATAACCTAAAGCGTACGTTTGGCGATGCATTAAATAGTGGCCACATCGCGCCAGTCATTGATTCTATCTTCCCTTGGGAAGAGGCCATGTCAGCGCATCAAGTTCTACAAGATAATGCTAATTTAGGCAAAGTGGTGCTTACTCATGAATCGTTAGACGAGCGCTAAAGCAACCCTAAATTGAAAAGGCCAGCATATGCTGGCCTTTTGGCGGTATTACATAACCCGCATACCGGGTTTGGCGCCATCATGGGGCTCAAGAATATATATATCCTCTTTGCCTGGTCCAGCAGCCAACACCATGCCCTCTGATAGGCCAAAGCGCATTTTTCTTGGCTTAAGGTTTGCGACCATGACCGTGTGCTTGCCAATAAGTTGCTCGGGTGCGTACGCTGATTTTATACCAGCAAAAACCTGACGCTGTGGGCCCCCTAAATCAAGGGTTAGCTTGAGCAATTTGTCAGCACCTTCCACATGCTCTGCATTGGCAATTTTCGCGATGCGCAAGTCCACTTTAGCAAAATCATCAAATTCGATTTCATCGGCAATAGGGTCTTTATCAATCTCACCGTTATTGGCATCTGGCGCTGGTGTGGCAGCAGCTGGTGCGAGGCTTTCTTTTGACTGCTCAAGCATGGTATTCACTTTGTCCATATCGACACGTTGCATTAAGGCTTTAAACTTATTGATCTTATGATCAACCAAAACGGTGTCTACCTTATCCCATGCTAAGTCCTCGTTGAGGAAGCTGCTCACTTTTGCGGCCATACCAGGTAGGATAGGGCTTAAGTACGTCATCAGTATGCGGAATAAGTTGATCCCCACACTGCACACATCATGAGCTTGCTTCGTGGTATTTTCGTCTTTGATTAAGACCCACGGAGCTTGCGCGTCGATGTACTGGTTGGCTTTATCCGCCAGCGCCATGATCAAGCGCACAGCGCGGCCATATTCTCTGGCTTCATAGTGATCAGCGATGCTTTGGCGTGCAGCGGCAAACTCAGCGATAAGCTCAGCTTCAACGTTATCACTAGAAAGTGTACCGTCGAACTTTTTGGTGATAAACCCGGCGCAGCGGCTCGCTATGTTAACGACCTTACCTACCAAATCAGAATTAACTCGCTGGGCAAAATCTTCGAGATTTAAATCTAAGTCAGTGATGCCACTGCCGAGTTTAGCGGCGAAGTAGTAACGTAGATACTCTGGGTCCAAGTGCTCTAAATAAGTACGCGCTTTTATAAAAGTACCTTTTGACTTAGACATTTTTGCGCCATTGACGGTGACAAAGCCATGAGCAAAGATATTGCTTGGTTTTCTGAACCCTGCGCCCTCAAGCATAGCTGGCCAAAATAGGCTGTGGAAGTAAATGATGTCCTTACCGATGAAGTGATAGAGTTCGGCGTCGGCGCCTTCTTTCCAGAAAGCATCGAAATCTAAGTCGCTTTTATCACAAAGATTTTTAAAGCTGGCCATGTAGCCTATGGGCGCATCCAACCAAACATAGAAATACTTGCCAGGTGCACCGGGGATTTCAAAACCAAAGTAAGGCGCATCACGACTAATATCCCACTGTTGTAGACCATCGGCAAACCATTCATCCAGCTTATTGGCCATCTCTTGTTGAATTGAGCCGGAGTGCAGCCATTGTTTGAGCATGCCCTCAAATTCGGGTAAATCAAAAAAGTAGTGTTCAGAGTCTTTGAGCACAGGAGTGGCGCCGGACATCACCGAGCGTGGTGATTTCAGTTCGGTGGGTGCGTAGGTCGCTCCACAGACATCACAGCTATCACCGTTTTGATCTTCGGCATCACAGCTAGGGCAAGTACCGGTAACAAAACGATCTGGAAGAAAAATACCTTTTTCGGGATCGAACAGTTGTGAGATGGTCCGCTTTTTAATATAGCCCGCATTATCAAGACGGGTATAAATCAATTCACTCAGCGCTTTATTTTCATCTGAGTGCGTGCTGTGGTAATTGTCAAACTCGATGTTAAAGTCAGCAAAGTCACGCTGGCGCTCAACACTGACTTGGGCGACCATTTCCTCAGGGGTAATGCCTTGCTTTTGGGCATTGAGCATAATGGGCGTGCCGTGCGCGTCATCAGCACACACATAGTAGGCGTCATGGCCTTGGGATTTTTGAAAACGGGCCCAGATATCAGTTTGAATATACTCTAACAAATGGCCTAAATGTGTTGGGCCATTGGCGTAAGGCAGGGCGCTTGTTATGAGAATTTTTCTCTTTGCCATAAAGTGCTCATTCCATCTCAGATAGGGTTACTCCCGCTAATATCGGGGCTTATAATGATCATAAGCGTCTCCCGAGTATCAGTGGGGTGAATAGACTGGTGTTAATGCCCCGAATGTTACATAATTTGGCGGCACTTTTCATTACGCTTCGTTAATTATTTATGCAGTTATCATGTTAGGATTTGGTTCAAAAGTGAAATCCGCACTTTTCGGTAGTCACAAGTCAGCAAAATGGCCGTCTCAATATCAACAGTGTTTAGCGTCGTATCGTAGCGCCGCATTTCCAGTCGGGGTTCCCCCAGACGCTATTAGTGGTGACAGTAGCGAGACGCATTGCCACATCAATGCTCCTTTTGCATGTGCTCAAGAGGCAGCGGCGTTACGTCAGTATATCGCTGAGCATCTTCAACGTGATGTGCGTGTTGACATCGACGTAACACTGCAAGAATCGCCGCGCCTTAAAGCCATTAAGCACATTATACTCGTGGCCTCTGGCAAAGGTGGGGTTGGCAAGTCGACCTGTGCTGTCAATATGGCGTTGGCGCTTCGCCGAGAGGGAGCAAAAGTGGGTATTCTCGATGCCGATATATACGGCCCTTCTATCCCGCTGTTATTGGGTTTGCAAGGTGAAAAACCTCAGGCTAAGGATGAAAATACTTTGCTGCCATTTGAAGTTCATGGCATCAAAGCGCAGTCTATCGGCTTTTTGGTAGACCCCGATGATGCCACCGTCTGGCGCGGGCCGATGGCCTCACAAGCTCTGTCGCAACTGCTCATGGAAACAGACTGGGGCGAGCTTGACTACTTGTTGGTTGACATGCCTCCAGGTACTGGCGACATTCAATTGACTATGTCACAAAAAGTACCGGCCAGCGCTGCCATTATCGTCACAACACCACAAGACCTAGCCCTTGCCGATGCCCACAAGGGCGTGAAGATGTTTGAAAAAGTGAACGTCCCCATTCTCGGTTTGATCGAAAACATGAGTCAGTTCCAATGCCCGCACTGTGGCGAAACCAGCCACATTTTTGGTGCCGATGGAGCGCAACAGCTGGCACAGCGTTATGGCGTGCCTTTATTAGCGCAGCTGCCGCTTGAGATGGGCATTCGTCAATGTTCGGAACAAGGCGCGGACTTGGGTGATGAATACCCTGAGTTAGGCCACTACTTTGCTCATGCGGCGCGCATCAGTGCCAGTGAGCTTTATTACCAACAGGGCGCTAAGCAGCGCGTTGAGATTATTTTTACGGACGACTAACCATGCGTTTATCAGATACCCATATAAAACAGTACTTGGCCGAGCAGCGAATTCAAATTACCCCGACGCCAGGTGAGCAAGCCATCTCTGGCGTCAGCGTTGATTTGCGATTGGGTAATAAATTTAGAGTATTTCAAGATCATGCCGCCCCGTATGTTGATCTCAGTGGCCCCAAAGCGCAGCTAAACGCGGCTATGGAATCTATTATGAGTGATGAAATCGTGCTTGGTGAAGGAGAAGCCTTCTTCCTTCACCCAGGGGAACTCGCCTTGGCAATCACTTACGAATCGGTGACCTTACCGGCTGATATTGTTGGCTGGCTCGATGGACGGTCATCGCTCGCCCGCTTGGGCTTAATGGTTCATGTGACTGCCCATCGCATTGATCCGGGATGGTCGGGCAATATTGTCCTTGAGTTTTATAATTCAGGCAAGCTGCCGCTGGCGCTGCGCCCGAACATGAAAATTGGTGCCATGAGCTTTGAAACACTCACCAGCCCAGCTGAGAAGCCATATAATGCCCGTGAAGATGCAAAATACAAAGGACAAGACGGTGCCATCGCCAGTCGTATTGGTGATGATGGTCAGCAATAACCCTATGCTGTAATACAAAGTATTTAAATTTCATGGAAAAATCGTGCACCTCTTCCATACTGTACAAGGAAGAAGTTGCACGGGGGCTTAATGGTAAAGCAGCATAAACTGAGCGCACATTTGTGGGTCATGGTTATCGTTATGCTGGGATTTTTGGCTCCAGGGCATAGTGGTGCGCTGGCTGATGACCAACAGCATGTCAGCGTCGAAATGATGCAAAGCGAGCAGCCCCTGTCATTAGCTCAGGTAACTCAACAGCCCTTTGTAGGAAGTCGCATGGTAGCGATGGGCGAAGCAATGCTGCTTAACGCGGGAGGGGACTATTGGTTCAAGATTGCTCTGCCTGCTGATAGCTGCCCCAGTGCAAGCTGTTACTTACGCGCGCAAAACCCCGCCATTTTTAATATCGACTTTTATCTTTTTGATAATGGCCGGTTGCTGAGTCACAGTGCCGCAGGGTCATTGGCTTGGCCACCGGGGCGTGATGTTGGCGCCTCGATGGCCATTAGTGGTGCACAAGATCGTATAGTGTATGTGCACGTGCGGGCTCAGCGCCATGCGCTTTTTGCACTCGAGCATCAAACAGAACTCGCATTTAATAAAGAGCAACAGCAGCATTGGCTTGGGTGGTCGTCCTTCTCAGGATTGATGCTTGGCTTCGTGATCTACTGCGTCGCTGTGTGGCTTGCCTATCGCGCTGGCTACTATGGATTTTTTGCTTTGTACATCGCCAGTAGCAGCATATTTCTGCTGGCCCAAGTTGGCATTACTAAATTTTTAACTCCCCAGAGTGTGCACAGCTTTTTGGTTCACTACACGGCACTTAACGGTGTGATTATATGCATCTCTTTATTACTTTTCTTATCGCGATTACTCAGGCTAGATGAGCGTGCGAAAACCCTGCATAAAGTGTTTATAGCCGCGTTGTGGGTTGGCTGCGTTGCCGCGAGTGTGAGTCCCTTTATGTCCTTGGCTCACCAAGGAGTAATCATGGAGGTGTTGTTTGCCGCAACCCTAGTGTTAGCCATTATTGCTAGTGTCAAATACAGTCCGATGCAGCGCTGGGGCAGGTTATTGGCTTTTAGTTGGCTACCTTTGGCCGCAGTGGTCTTGGCGTTAGCGTTATTTTATCTGCGACCTTATGAAGTGGGTATTTATTTGTACGCCGCGTTTGCCTTTGCCTTAGTATTGAACTGTTTGCTGATAGGCTTTGCGATGACGCTGCGAGAGCGTGGGCAAATGATGGCCCATCGCCAGATAGTGTATACAGATTCTGGAACCGGTCTGGCAAATAAGCAATTACTCAATAAAACCTTGAAGAGCGCTCGTCACGAGGCAATCACGCTGGTTATGTTTAAGCCTCGGGGTTTGGTGCAGTCGCGCGCTAATTTCGGCATTAGCCACGCGGACCGTTACATTAAATCGGTGATCCACCATGTTGAACACCAACTTGATGGGTTACCGCTATTGGCGCTGGGGCATCAGAATTCTGCTGTGGTGTGTCGCTTTAGTGACGATATTTTTGCTTTAGGGATTTGTGGCACACTTGAGCTCAGCACTATTGAGCAAGCGGTATGCGTGATCAATTCGGTATTTAATGAGGGCGTCGAGATTGATGATACCCACTTGATAGACCAGGTTGATTTTGGGGTTGCGAATTATCCACTTCATGCTCAATCTCATGAGCAATTAGTGCGTTACGCAATGCAAGCTTTATATCGTGACCGGTTACCCGGGCAGTTGTGGCACCTGTACTCTTTGGAAGACAGTATTCGCTCGCAGCGGCGCTTAAGCTTAGCCTCAGATTTAAAAACCGCCATCAGCGATAACCAATTTCGTATTTATTTGCAGCCGCAAATATGTCTGCAAGATCAGAGTGTCTATGGTGCCGAGGTGTTACTGCGTTGGCAACACCCTAGCAATGGCTTAATCACCCCCGACCAGTTTATACCCATTGCAGAGTCGGCAGGGCAAATTATGGAAATAACCGAATGGGTGCTAAGTGAATGTATTGCATTGCAGGCTAAACTCCATGAGTTCGCCCCCAAGCATGTTATGTCGATTAATATCTCCGGTCGAGACTTAAGCAATAAGAGTTTGCCGACGCATATTCTCACCTCACTACAAGAGCAACGGGTCGCCCCATCGAGCATTATGTTGGAGCTGACAGAGTCGGCGACAATAGGTGGTCAGCGTAACGCTAAAACAGTGTTTGATGAATTCCGACGCATTGGTGTGAAATTAGCCATTGATGACTTTGGCACCGGCTATTCATCATTGGCATATTTAAGTTACTTAGGCTTTAACGAACTCAAAATCGATAAGCAGTTTGTGCACAATATTGCTGACTCTCCAAAAGATCAGTCAATATGCCAAGCCACCTGCGACCTTGCGCAAAGTCTTCAAGCGATGGTGGTCGCAGAAGGGATTGAGTCACTGAGCGATGCGCAGTACATGCGTAGCTATGGTTGTGACATCGGTCAAGGGTATTATTTTGCTAAACCTATGCCGGTTGCTCAGTACATGCAATGGCTTAGTCAGCATCATGACTTCGGCTTAGGGCTTGACCCAAAATCGCAAAGTAACGGCTGAAGTAGGGCGCTAGCAGGCGCGCTTCATCGTCAGTAGGGTAGCCACCAAGCTTTGCTAACTCACCTTGTTTAGTACCATTGACCAAATATTGGTTTTGCAGCGTATGGCTTTGAATATAGTGCTCAAAAGCGCGTGCGCTAAGTTCTTCAGGCATCGCAAAGTAAAGGCGTCCAGCGGAATTATCAAGGTCAATGGCGCGCTTCATGTAATCGGAGCTATGATGCGCGCTGGCATCAAGAAATAAATGCCGGAACAAAGAGTTTAACGCTTGGTTCATGGGGTGTGTATTGATATCTTCGCGCGTCAGCCATAGTTTGCTGGCAAAGGCGAGTCGGCTGACCTGCGAAGTGAACAAGAAGCGACTAATGTAATGATCAAATGCATGCCACCATTCATGAGCCAATGCACCACAGCCTGCGTTTTTCGCCAATGCCAAGGTCCGGGTGGTACTTTGATAATGGGCTTGAACACCGAGCTGGCCGCCTTGACCGAATGCCAACGTCAAGGTTTGCCGCATGCCAATCGCTTCGGGAGGGATGGCTAAAATTTGGGTTAGGTCCGCAAGCGCATCGTACACTAGATTAGCGGCGCGCTGACATTCCTCAGCGCTCACCCAGCGGCCAAGAGATATGGCTCGAAAGCCAAACGTGGCACGCACTTCAGCAAAATCGACATCAACGCCAAAGCGATAATCAGGCCCTCGGCGGTACTTTTTTGCCATTAACTGACTCATGATGAGTACCGCTGACGAACATGCGCGGGCATGTTTTTGAGCTGCTCCTGGACGAACCCAGCCAATAGTTGCTTTAGGGGCTGTGTTGATAGGCCCTCAAGCTGAGCCAAACAATAATTCGTCGCTTCCAACGTCGACAGGCTATCGTCACGGTTTGCTTTACGGATCCGGTACTCGCTTGCAGGTGGTTGCGCGAAAGTCAAACTAGGCAGGGCATGCAGCCAAGGGTTCAACTGCCACAACCGATGTACTTTACTCCAGGTGCCATCGAGTAGAATAATATGCTTGATGGCACCGCGCTGCTCGCTAAGTTGCTCAATGGCGTTTGCTTGCTCACTGGGGTAGACAACCGCAACGCCCTGATCAAGGATGCTTTGCACAGCCAAAAAATCCCCGGGGTTTTCACCGGTACAGACATTCATTCGCTTTAAAGCGAGCTGAAGAAGCGGCGTGGTGCTCTTAGCTTGGCTGAGCTCGTGGGGATGGCGTAAAATCCACACAGTGATGGTATTTTCAACCGCAATAACATATTTACACACGCAGTGAGAGCTTGGGTAGTGACACTGAGTGCACAGATTCCGAGCCATAGATGCCCCATTAAATTGCAAACACCGCTATTGTAATTGCTTTAAGTGCTTGCTCCAAGTTGTCCATTTGCTAATCTCAGCTTATGCTTTAAGAAATAACCTTAGGAATTAGTATCATGGAAATAAAAATAGATGAGAATGCGCTGGTTGCCATGAAAAGTTTATTGGCCGATCAATTTGATGCGACGTTGACCTTTTGCTTTAGTGAATTTACCCGCTTACATGGTGCTTTTTTGCAAAGCTTAGATAGCCAAGATAGTGAAGCGATACGTAACATTCACAGCTTAAAGTCGAATGCGGCGCAATTCGGTGCTATCACCTTAGCGGATACTGCGCGACGTATTGAGCAGGGGTTATCTCAAGGTGAGCGCCAGTCACTACAGCAGGATATTGATAGTTTGGATGAGGTCATCGCCAGTAGCGTCGTGCAAATGAAGCAGTGGCAGCAACAGAGTTGAAATTAATTCATTAATAACCCCCTGCCGCTACTGGTAATTTCCCCTTGGGCCCGATAATCTAACTGAGCATTTCGATTAAGGGGGAAGTATGTCCGAGATACTCAAAAGCCAGAAGTTACAGGGTGTGTGTTACGATATTCGTGGTCCGGTTTTACAAGCCGCAAAGGCCATGGAAGATGAAGGGCAAAAAGTCCTTAAGCTCAATATCGGAAACCCTGCCGCGTTTGGCTTTGACATGCCAGAGGACATGCTTCGAGACATCATCCGTAACCTGAGCTCAGCACAAGGTTATTGCGATTCAAAGGGTTTATACTCGGCGCGTGTAGCCGTATATCAGCATTATCAACAACGCGGCCTACACAACCTTAGTGTTGATAATATCTTTATTGGTAACGGCGTCAGCGAGCTCATCCAAATGGTGACGCAAGCGCTGGTTAACAATGACGATGAAATCCTTATTCCTGCCCCTGATTACCCCTTGTGGAGTGCCTGTGTGACGCTCTCAGGAGGGAAAGCTGTCCATTATCGCTGTGATGAACAGGCTGATTGGTTTCCTGATATCGACGATATTCGCAGTAAAATCACCAATAAGACCAAGGCACTGGTATTAATTAACCCCAATAATCCCACCGGGGCTGTGTATAGCAATGCGCTCTTGCATGAACTTATCGCACTCGCTCGCGAGCACAACTTATTACTATTAAGTGATGAGATTTACGAGAAAATCCTATTTGATAATACGCCACATAGCTCTATTGCAGCGTTGTGCGACGATGTCCCGGTGATCACCTTTAATGGCTTGGCGAAAACTTATCGCGCAGCGGGTTTACGTATGGGGTGGATGGTACTAAGCGGGCCCACCAAAAGGATGGCAGACTTAATTAAAGGCCTAGAGATGCTTGCCTCGATGCGCTTATGTGCCAATGTGCCAGCACAAAACGCAATTCAACAAGCGTTAGGGGGCGTGCAATCCATTGATGCGTTAATCGAGCCGGGTGGTCGTTTGTACGAGCAGCGTACTATCGCTTGGCAAGGGTTGAACGATATTGACGGCCTTAGTTGTGTCAAACCCAAAGGCGCGTTGTATGGCTTTGCTAAGGTCGATACAAAACGCTTTAATATCACCAATGATGAGACTATGGTGTTAGATTTGCTTACGCAAGAGAAAATTCTGTTGGTGCATGGGCGTGGTTTTAACTGGCCTGAGCCGGATCATTTCCGCATTGTGTTCCTGCCGCACAAAGATGAGTTACGACCAGCAATGGAGCGTATCGGGCGCTTTTTCAGTCGGTATCGGCAAAGCTAGCGGGGGTTAACACGCCAGCCTATCGTTGGTGTGAAGCACCATTGGGTTTTTAATGCCCTAAGCCGTGAAAAATTTTACCGCTTTTGCCTGTCTGCTACTAAATAATTAAGCACACATGGAAACCACTATGCCCTCACTCTCTCGGTATGCTCCTTGGTTGTATGCGCTGCTGAGCATGCTCGCATTTGCTGCTAATTCCTTACTCAATCGTGAGGCTTTGGCCATGGTGCATATTGATCCGTTGAGCTTTGCCGCCATTCGCACTGTTAGCGGCGCTTTAATATTAACACTCCTGGTGATGTGCTCTACGGGTCGGCAAGGCCAAAAGAAATCGGTGCGGGCAACAGGGGGTAGTTGGCTCGGGGCAATAAGCTTAACCGTTTACATGTTTGCTTTTTCGATTGCATACATTAGCTTAGATGCTGGCCTAGGCGCCTTGCTACTGTTCAGTGCGGTGCAGTTTTGCATGATCTCTTGGGCCCTGTTACACAAAGAGCGTTTCAGCGTTTTGCAATGGGTGATGCTACTGGTGGCGATGACGGCCTTTTTCATTTTGCTGAGCCCACAGGGCACGGATGTGCATTTAGGGTATAGCGGTATTATGATAGTCGCCGGTGTCGCGTGGGGCAGCTACAGTATACTCGGGCAAGGCCGCAAAGACGCGACCTTGGCAAGTGCAGATAATTTTCAACGTGCGGCAATGCTTTCAGTGCTAATTATGGTTGGAGTATTGGTATCACAACAAACATTATTTGCTCACCCCAAAGGGCTTGTGCTTGCTTTCGTCTCGGGCGCTATAACGTCAGCGCTCGGGTATGCCTTGTGGTATCGGGTTATCCAGCGCATTAAAGCCAGTCAAGCGGCGGTGATGCAACTCAGCGTACCGCCGCTGGCTATGGTCGGTGGGGCTGTCTTGCTCGGTGAGCGCATTGATGGCACTGCCATGGTCAGTGCCGCCGTATTAGTTGCTGCAATTGGCGTGTTTATTATCGCGCGGCAAAAACAGGGCCAACATTAGTAACAAACTGCGTACACAGGGTATCGAGGTGCGCCATGATTGTCTCATTGCCTGCCACGTCACTGTCGCGCAAGGCATCGGCGATGGTGCTCGGGTTTTGCCATGGCAGCAAGATACTGGCGCTGGTTATATGGCTAATGTGCCACGGCTCAGGCGCCACGCCTCCGCGATAACAATCGTAAGGTCGGTAAAAGCCATACTCGGCCATGTGCTCATCTAACCATTGAGATAACTGTGCAAAAGGCCCTGTGGGTGCATATTCTCGCTGCGTTAATGCCAGCGCATAGTCGTCGCTGACAGCGCCACTGTCCCAGACATCAAAGTCAGTACCAAAATGATGCCGACTGGCACCGGGGAGAGCTGAAAATAACATAATAGCTTGGCATCGTTGCAAAGTATTGAGGTGCGACAACTCGACTTCCTGCTCATTGATATCTAATACACTGCGGTGGCCATTAAATTTTGCATTCCAGATCGCAGCTTGGCGTGAGAACGAACGAAACGCCGAGGCTACGCGTAAATCAATACCGTCCTTTGCAGCCCCGCGCTGCAACCGCTTCAAATCGTGTAGCGCCTCATGGTGGACAGATTGCTGTTGATAACTGACTAAGTGCTCGTCACTTCGCCCTGTGGCACACATCGCTAGATTCATGTGAGTAAACGTTCCAAAATTCCCTCATAAATGAGCGCAAGGTTGTCTAAATCAGCACAACTGACGCATTCGTTCACTTGGTGAATAGTCGCATTACGCGGCCCAAGCTCGACGACTTTTGCCCCTGTGGGGGCGATAAAGCGGCCATCAGAGGTACCGCCGCTGGTTTGCAACTCGGCTTGATAACCCAATTGGCTATGAATTGCCTGTTGGACAGCGTCAATCAGCTCACCCGGCTCAGTGATAAAGGGTTCACCATTGTGCACCCAACTGAGCTCATAGGGGAGCTGGTATTGTTGTAACAATTGCACAACGCGTTGCTGTAGTTGTGGTGCCGTTACTTCGGTGCTGTAGCGAAAGTTAAATTGCACCTCTAAATCCCCTGGAATTACATTTCCCGCTCCGGTTCCTGCATTTATATTGGAGATTTGCATGCTGGTGGCGGGAAAGTATGCGTTTCCCTCATCCCACTTTTCAGCGCACAAAGCGTCTAGAAAACCAGTGGCGCGATGGACGGGGTTATCGGCTAAATGGGGGTAAGCTACGTGACCTTGTTTACCTTTCACGGTTAAAAACGCAGTTAATGAGCCACGACGGCCGTTTTTAACGACATCAGCTAATTTATCTGTGGATGAAGGCTCGCCGACAATACACATGTCTATTTGCTCATTACGTGCTTGCAGTGTATCGATAACCCGAGTGGTGCCATTAATAAAGGGTCCTTCCTCATCAGAGGTAATAAGAAATGAGATTGAACCTTTATGATTAGGGTGTTTTTTTACGAAACGCTCGGTTGCTACCACCATCGCCGCCAATGACCCTTTCATATCAGCGGCACCGCGCCCGTGTAAGTAACCATCGTGCTCTGTGGCGGAAAAGGGTGGGAAATGCCATTGGCTCTCATCGCCGGTAGGTACCACATCGGTGTGCCCAGCAAAGCAGACATTGGGCGACTGATTATTACGTCGTGACCAGGTGTTTAGGGTATCAACAAAAAACATCGGCTCATTGTTAAAGCCCACCTTGGCTAGACGTTCACTGATCACATGCTGGCAACCGGCGTCATCAGGGGTCACCGAGCGCCGGCGCATCAGCTCTTTAGCTAGATTTATGACATCACTCATAATTAGCTCTTAGCGAACATGTTGTCGTAATCGGCCGCTTTATAGCCAATTAGTGCCTGATCGTCAGTGCGTAGAATAGGGCGCTTGATTAATGCTGGATGTTCAACCATTAATGCCATGGCGCTGTCTTTATCAAGTTGCTGTTTTTGCTCATCACTGAGTTGGCGATAGGTGGTGCCTCGTTTATTGACCATGGTTTGCCAACCAAACAGGGCTTCGAGTTGTGCCACCAGGTCACTGTCGAGACCGTGTTTGCGATAATCGTGAAATGAATAATCGACGCCCAAATTATCTAAGTGCTTTTTCGCTTTTTTAATGGTGTCGCAATTACTAATGCCGTAAAGAATGGTGCTCATGAAATCTACTTCTTGTGATAAATGAATAACAAAGGCTCAGCGCAATGTGCCTGCTTGTGGCTAAATAATATCTCTGCGCTAAAACGTGTGTGGGTCACTATCATAGCGACCCGAGGTGCCGATTTAAACTGGCGTAGGTCAAAGTAAGCGAGTTGCATCCCTTTGCGTACAGGGGTGCAGTTAAGCGCCGATAGTTTTGCCTTGTTCGTTAGCGTAGGCTCATCGCTGTGTAAATGCACTAATATATGCACGCCGTTATTGCTTTTAAAGCGCCATTGTTTGGCACCCATATCAACGCTGAGTAACTGACCGTCGCAAGGGGCTACCAACTTATGTGAATGCATCTCGATACACACCCCAGCGCCAAGTAAACCATGTGCCATAAGTGCACTGGGCAGGCAACTTAAAGGGTGCACTTGGCCGCTCACAGGAGCACACAGTGTTAGGGTGGGTGAAGGGGGTAACTCAGCTGGCAAGCAAAATTGACTAACTTGGCTCATGAGCGAACGGTGTAACCTTCTTTTTTAAGTGTCGACATGGCATTTTTTGCCTGTACGCGTTTAACCAAAATATAGTCTGTATCAAAGGTAGATACAGCAAAAATGGAAATGTTCGCTTGTGCCAACACGCCGGAAATATTAGACAATATACCTGTAAGCGAAAAGCCAAGGGGACCGAGTACTTCAAAGGCCACCCAGCCTGGTTCTTGCTCTAAACTATCAAGCTCAATATCGCTGTTGCATACAACGGAAAGCTCTTCTGCTGTTTTGGCAACGAAATAAAACTCGCTTTGGGTAATGGCTTTGGGGATCTCGCTGGTGCTCTCAAAGCTATGAATCGTAAAGTCGTTCGCAAGCAATTGTAGCGTTTGTTTAGCCATAACGATCCCCTTTGAGGTTAAAGTTAACTTATACCGAAAATAACTCGACGGGTCTAGGGACTTTGCTTTTGCTTAGTTAGATTATAAGCAAATCCAACATAAATGGGTATTAAGAGTGGGGTCGAGCCGTAAGGGCCATGGTGACAAAATAAGTTGCTAACAAAAGCTGTGGATAAGTTTGGGGGTAGCGTGGTTAATAGTCTGTAACTTTATGAAAAGGCAGCACTTATTTATGCTGCCTGATTATTGTTCAGGCGTCGCTCAGTTGCTCAGCCGCTTGTTGTGCTTGAATTGCTGTCAGTGCAATGGTGTAGACGATGTCATCCACTAAGGCACCACGGCTTAAGTCATTCACCGGTTTACGCATGCCTTGAAGCATCGGGCCAATACTCACTAACTCGGCGCTTCGTTGTACAGCTTTATAGGTGGTATTGCCGGTATTCAAGTCAGGAAATATAAACACCGTTGCCTGTCCGGCTACTGGGCTATTTGGGGCCTTTTTGCGCGCTACATTTTCCATGATCGCGGCATCATATTGCAGGGGCCCATCAATGATAAGGTCGGGACGTTTTTGTTGCGCTAATTCAGTGGCGGTGCGTACTTTTTCGACGTCGGCGCCCGCGCCCGAGCTACCGGTGCTGTAGCTGATCATCGCCACCCTAGGTTCAATGCCAAAAGCGGCTGCTGAATCTGCCGACTGGATAGCAATATCTGCCAATTGCTCCGCCGTTGGGTCTGGGTTAATAGCACAATCGCCATAAACCAGTACTTGATCTGGCAACAACATGAAAAAGACCGATGATACCAGTGATGAGCCTGGCGCCGTTTTAATCAACTGCAGCGGTGGGCGAATGGTGTTGGCCGTGGTATTGACAGCCCCAGACACTAGCCCATCGACTTCGCCTTCGGCTAACATCATGGTACCCAGCACAACGTTATCTTGCAGCAATTCCTCGGCGACAACATGGGTAAGACCCTTGTTCTTACGAAGCTCAACCATAGGTGCAACGTAGTTAGCGCGGATGCTGTCAGGGTCAACAAGTTGAACATAGTCATTGAGTTCCACGCCCTGTTGCTCAGCGATACGCGCTATCTCTTGAGGGTCGCCCAGTAGCACAGTCCGGGCAATGCCGCGCTCACCACAAATAGCCGCAGCCTTGATGGTGCGTGGCTCTTCGCCCTCCGGCAGGACTACGGTTTTGTTGGCTCTACGAGCCTTATCGGTAAGCAAGTAACGGAATGCTGGCGGCGAGAGTTTACGTGTTTTCTGCGAACTTTGCGCCAAGCTATCGAGCCACTGGCTATCGATATAGGTGGCTTGATGCGCCTTAACTTTATCAACGCGCTGCTCATCATCGCAGGGCACTTCAAGGTTAAAGTTATGCAGCAATAATGACGTGCGCCACGTATCGTGCTCGGTAGCCAAAATAGGCAGGCCAGTTTGTTCCATAGCCTGTTGGCACAGCGCCATAATACGGGGCTCAGGTTCAATATCACCGGTGAGCAAAATGGCTCCTATCTTGGTGCCGTTCATCGCCGATAAGCAACCTGCAACTAACACATCTGAACGGTCCCCCGGTGTAACCAGTAACACCCCGGGAGAGATATGGTTAAGTAAGTTAGACACGGTGCGCGCACAAAAGGTTACGCGACGTAAGCGCCGATGCAATAAATCGCCTTGATGAATCACTTTAGCATCAAGATACTGTGCTAAATCGATGGCTCTTGGAGCGACCAGCTCGAAATCCCACGGGATGCTACCGAGCAAGCGAAAGGGTTGCCGGCGAAATAGCGGCATCGAGGCTAAACGGTGCAGCTCATTTTCTAGTTGCTCCGGGTTGAATTGCTCAACCAAGTCGGCCCGTGCTCGGCCTTGCTCATCAAGCGGCGCATTCACTTTGTTAAAGATACAACCAAGCACACGCGGGTGACTGATGCCACCGTAATTGCCAGCGGCTATCTCAATTTTGTCCTCTAACTCCTCTAAAGAGTCATTACTGGGAGTCACTACAAACACAATATCAGCGCCAAGAGTCTGGGCTATTTCTCGGTTCACACGCCCCGCATAAGGTTGGTTTCTGGTTGGTACCATGCCCTCAATGATGGCAATTTCATCATCATGAATTGCACTTTCAAAACGCTCAACGATCTCTTCAAGCAAGGTATTTCCTTTGCCATCGCCAATCATATTTTCAGCGTAGGTCAAAGAAAATGGCTCCGGTGGATTGATGCTAGAGCCGATTTTCACGATCGCAGTCGATTTCTCAGGTCCACACTCGCCACGACGGGGTTGGGCAATGGGCTTAAAGAAGTTTACTTTGATGGCTTTTTGTTCCAAGGCCCTCACTAAGCCCACGGATACAGAGGTAAGGCCGACACCCGTGGAGACGGGAATTAGCATAATACGACGTGACATTATGATACTCCTTTTGCTAGGCGAGCGGCATCTTGGCAAATCATCCACTCCTCATTGGTGGGGATCACCACCGCCTGAGCACGGCTGGTTGCCGTGGTAATAACGCCTAGGTTGCCAAAGCGGGCCGCAAGGTTACTCTCTGGATCAACATGGATATCTAAAAAGGCTAAATGGGCGAGCACTTTAGCGCGAATAATGTCTGAGTTTTCGCCAATGCCTCCGGTAAAGATAAGTGCATCGAGACCAGCAAGCGGTACTAAATAAGCAGCAATCTGCTTAGCCAGTCGGTAACAGAAAATATCCAGGGCCAGGGTAGCCTTGGCATTGCCAGCTACATGCGCCTCTTCTATGGTGCGACAGTCATTGGATAATTCGCTGATCCCCAACAAGCCACTTTGCTTGTTGAGTATGTCGCTGACTTCTGCACTGGCATAACCTAGTTGGTTAGTCAGAAAGTCAAACAGTCCCGGGTCGATATCACCACTGCGAGTGCCCATCACCACGCCTTCTAAAGGGGTGAGCCCCATGCTGGTGTCAACACTGCGGCCATTTTTTATCGCACACACCGAGCAGCCATTGCCGAGGTGGGCACTAATGATGCGGTTGTTATCTGCATCTAATCCAAGCTCTTTAATAGCCATTAAACTCACATACGCATGACTGGTACCATGAAAGCCGTAACGTCGCACACCATGGCGCTCATATAATGAGTAAGGCAAGGCATACAAATAAGCGTGCTTAGGCATCGTTTGATGGAAGGCGGTATCAAATACGGCAACCTGAACGAGCTCAGGAAATGCCGCCTGTGCAGCACGAATGCCCGTTAGGTTTGCTGGGTTATGCAATGGCGCTAATTGTGCAGTTTGAGTAATGGCATCAATAATATGGGGAGTGATAATCTGCGAGCCAGTGAATTGTTCGCCGCCATGCACCACACGATGACCTACGGCGATTAAATGTTGGCTCAAAGAGAAATTACCAATAAGCGTGACCAGGGTATCGATCGCTGTTTGGTGATCGGCGCCCTTAGGTAAGGCGTTAGTATGCTTGTCGCCAGCAAATTTATACTTTAAGGTGGCGTCGTCACTGTGCAGACGTTCTGCTAATCCAGTGAGTAGTTCATCGCCAGAGTTGGCATCCATAACAGCGAACTTCAAACTTGAGCTGCCACAATTGAGTACGAGGACGTGTTGTACAGACATTAAATAGACCTGTGGTTGAATGTAGGAACGTGAACCCATCAATGAACTTAGTCGGGCGCCAAAAGATTAGCTATAATCCTTAGGTGAACCTAGTGCAAAACTAGACTAAGGTATAATTGATAGGTGATATATATTTTACCTTAATTTCAGACATAGCGTTAGTTGTTAGAGGCGCAAATGCAAAAAAGTCTTATTTCGCAAATACAGCAAGGTCACCAGTACACTAAAGTGTGGCCGCTACGGCGTGAGCTAGCGCCGCTGTTTATAGAAAACAGGGTGGTGAATGCCACGGCCTTCGCTATCAAAATCATGCCTGCGGTGGCACTGACAAGTTTAGTGATTCAGCTTCAGGTGTTGGGGCAACAGTTTTTGGGGCCCGCTCTTGCATGCGCCTTACTGATCTTGTCTTTACCGGTGCAAGGTTTATTATGGCTCGGAAAACGTGCTGAGACACCGCTGCCACCAAGTATGGCACTGTGGTATCGTGAACTTCACGAGAAGATGGCTGCACAAGGATATCAAGGAGCACCAGCAAAAACTAAACCTTGCTATATGGAGTTGGCTAAGTTGCTCCGTGATATGTTTGAAAAAATGGACAAAGCTTTTCGTCAGGATATTTTTTGATACACCGTAATGAAAAACTCGGCGTCGATAGTCACCTCATCGGCGCTTGCCAAATCTGCCATTTGAATTTCACTGAACTTCCATGCAAAGGGTGTCATCAGGGCTAAATCTCTGGCATCTTCTCCAGGCAATGAAATTTGCTGTTGTAACAACTGTTGCCGTTGCCGATTGAATCCGGGCGGTGTGTCAGGAGCAGTGTGCTCGCGCACCTGTTGATATATGAGCGCTTTTAACTGCGCTAAGTGTCTTGGCCCTGGCGAAACAACAATAAGGTGGCCGTTGTCCTGTAACAAGCGTGCGCTTTCATCGGCGAAAATAGGGGCAAATACGCTGCTCACCACACTGGCGCAGCCACTGGCCATGGGCATTTGTTTGGTTGACGCCACGGCAAACTGACAACCAGGGTAGCGCTTGGCTCCATAACGCACGGCAGGTTTTGCAATGTCAATGCCATGAACAAGCTCTGGGTCTTGGAATTGTGCTGCCATCGCTGCGCTATAGTAGCCTTCACCGCAGCCCATATCGACAACATAACCTGTTCCCGAATAACACGCCGAGACTTCTCGTGCCAGCGCATCGCGCATAAATTGGTAGTGGCCCGCATTTAAAAATCGTCTTCGCGCCTGCACCATGTCCTGGTTATCTCCAGGTTGTTTGGATTTTTTAAACTGTACCGGGAGCAAGTTGACGTATCCCTCTTTGGCATAATCAAATTGATGGCCCTTGGCGCACATCAATGCTTGGTTTTGACGTTGCAGCGGTTGCTGACAAAGAGGACAACAGTAAGCACTCATTGAGAGAGGTATTCCTTATCATAAAAGGTGCGCACCCAGTGTGGCCGATAGATCACCATCAATGTCATGGCCATGCCATTTAGCATCGCTTCGGGAAACCAGATCAGGGCGCTTAAAAATAGGTAGTTTTCAGTGAGCGTTACCCAATCATAACTACCGATAAACCAAAAATAGCCGGCACCGACAAAAATTTTCAGGCAATTGGCCAATGCTGCACACAAAAAGCTACAAACAAAAATATAGATGAACAGATGCCGGGGAAGGGCGTGATACACCACAATAAATAACAAATAGCTAAAATAAATAGGGATCAGCGCCGTCAGTATGATGAAGGTTGCTGCACTTTCAATACTGACCACGGAAAACGCCAGCAACAAGGCCGTTGCTAATACACTGGCCAGTGTCGCTAGGCGCCAGCCTAAGATCAGAGTGACCGCAGTGACGCCAAGAATATGGATATCTAGGCCCGGGAATATACCTGCCTTGATACGCCAAAGTAGTGCCAGTACTAAGGCGCAGGCAAATAAGCCTTTTTGCCGAGCAGGATGCGCTATCAACCCCGTTAAACTGGCTTTATCGATGCTCAGGGCAAGGATAATTGCAAGTATGATATAGCTCATGGCTGCGTTTAAAAAGTGCTCCAAATTGGGGCGTGATCAGAAGGCTTTTCAATGCCTCTTAACTCATAATCAATGCCGCTGTCACTCAGGGTGCTCGCCAATGCCTTGGTCGCCAAAATTACATCAATTCGCAGTCCTCGGTTATCATCGAAGCCTTTCGAACGATAGTCAAACCAAGAAAATTGGTCGTCCGTATCTGGGTGGCATTGGCGATAGGTATCGACCAAGCCCCAGGCCAGCAGTGTATCCAGCCACTCGCGTTCTTGTGGTTGAAATGAGCATTTTCCGGTTTTTAGCCAACGCTTTTTATTCGCTTCACCAATACCGATGTCTAGGTCGGTTGGGGAAATGTTGATATCCCCCATAACGGCTAATTTACTGTCAGCGTGGTAATGGCTATCCAATTCAGTCATCAAATCAGCATAAAACTGTCGTTTATAAGGGAACTTGGTTTCATGATTGATGTTATCGCCTTGCGGGAAATAGCCATTTAGCACCGTAACATCATCACCATGGCTATCTTCCACAGTAACGGCAATCATCCGTTTTTGATGATCATCGGTATCGGTAGAGAAGCCTTTTTTCACCTGCTTAGCGGGGTTTTTGGTTAGCATTGCCACGCCGTAATGACCTTTCTGCCCGTGAAAATACACGTGGTAGCCCATGGCTTCAACATCGGCGACAGGGAATAAGTCGTCATGTACTTTAATCTCCTGAAGGCCAACGACATCAGGGTTGTGTTTTTCCAATAGCGCCTGCAGTTGGTGTAACCTTGCGCGAATGCCATTGATATTAAATGAGATAAGTTTCATGTCCGGAGATCCTTTTGCACTAAATAACGGCGTTGTTGGCAGTATACCAAGCCCGTCGACAAGTAAAAATGGCTAGGCTTTTGTTTCAATTAAAAATGCAGTCTTACTGAACAAGTCGACATTTTTAAGATGATTGAATTGTGAGCAAAAAGTACAGCTATTAAGCATTTGTTACATGATAAATGTGATTACGTATATGAATTGTTAATTCTTTAAAATATTTTTAATTGCATAGCTAATGCAGTTGACATCGTATTTTGTGGATATAAAATTCAGTTCAAATTTTGATCACCCGTTCATTTTTGTGGAGTCTTACATGACCAAACTTACTGCCCTTGTTATCCCTTGTTTATTCGCTACTTCAGCTTTTGCCAGCACAGAGCGTGTTTATTTTGCTAAAAACGACAGTATTGAGTCTCAGGTCTGCGTAGCAGCTGCGAACCAAGGTTTAGCGGCAGCAAAAGAGCTAGGCGCAAAACATGGTATTCGTGTAAGCCGAGTGTCTTCTAGTTTGTACTGCAACGGTCAAGATATTCGTGATATCGCTAAAAATGTGACGGTTGAAAATGCAAATAGCGACACTGCAGTGAGTCTTTACGCTAAAAATAATCAGCGAGAAACACAACTATGTTTGGAAGCTGCGCAAAAAGGTTTAAGCACACTAAGCCTACAGAACAAGCGTCTTTCTAACCTTCGTTGTAATGGTCAGCCGGTTAAAGAATTTGTTAAGCGTTACCGTAATGCTGCAATCTAATGAGTGATTGAGCTCGCTCAGTCATTTTCCACAAGTTGGATATCAAAACGCACCTTGAAAAAGGTGCGTTTTTCGTTGCATCGTTGATACGAAGTCAATGCGGATAGGGACAATTAATCAAGATGACTAAATACGTTGGCGTTGGCCTTATCGGCGATATAATCTATCGCCCGCTGAGCGCGAACACTGTTGCCAGCCTCATCAAGTTTTGGTGAAAAAGCAGCAATAGCAAACTTGCCTGGCATCACCGCGATAATGCCACCACCGACACCACTTTTGGCCGGTAAGCCTACTTGAAACGCCCAGTCGCCACTGGTTTCATAAAGCCCTGCGGTAGCCATCACCGCCAGCACACGTTGAACATTTTCTGCTGTCATTAGCGCTTCGCCAGTGACTGGGTGCGTGCCACCATTCGCGAGTACGGAAGCCATCATCGCGAGATCTTTAGTCGTCACTCCCACTGAACATTGACGTGTATAGATATCTAAATTCATATCCACATCACCGTAGAAGCGGTCATAAGACTTAAGCAGTTCAGCGATAGCGAGGTTGTGGCCATTGGTTGCCGATTCTGATTGATATACTTCGTTCATCACCGCCAGCTCTCGGCCAGCAAATTGATCATACCAAGTAGCAATCGACTGCCATTTTTGCTGCGCCTTATCACCTTCTAGCAGACTCACTGTAGCCATGGCCCCGGCATTGACCAGTGGATTGACTGAGCGGTCTTGGTTCAGCTCGATGGCAGCAACAGAATTAAATGGCAATCCTGTGGCGTTGACGCCGATTTTATCGACTATTGCTGCGCTGCCTTGCTGCTCCATGGCTAAGGCGAGCGTAAATACCTTCGAAATGGACTGAATTGAAAATGTGGCATCAATATCCCCTTGAGTGAATACTTGACCATCAGCGGTGACGATAGCAATGGCAAATAAACTGGAGTCCACTTTGGCCAAAGCCGGAATATAATCGGCATTGGCTCCTGCATTGGTATCTTTGTATAAAGCATGAGCAGTATTGAGCACTTGCTCGACCTTCTGTGGGTCATAAGGGCGAGCCAAACAGGCGGTACTGCACAAAATAATGAATGATAAAAAGGCTGAACTTATCCACGTTTTCATTGTTTCACTGTCCTATTAAGGGTGTTGAGCACACACCCGGGCCGATAAAAAGGCCATAACATCAGGGCGGCGATTTAAGCACGCGCCTTATGAACCAAAGATTAAATGCTTGCTAAGCGACAACACTAGGGTCTGTTGACCTTTCAAGTTCGTTTTTGCAGCAGTTTGATTGGTTTTATACAAGGCAGAGGCTGCGTGGCATAGTTATTCTATGTGAGCCAGCCGATAACACAGTAGAAAGCCAATCAAGCGCTGCCGAACGGTTCTTTTGAGCGCACTTTTCTCATTGTTGCTCAATATTCGCTTAGATTACTAGGCCACACATCGAGCGCCGCGATAAAAGCACGCTCAAACAGAACAAAAATAGAACAGCAAAGATCAACAGACCCTAGTAAATCATCGCTTCAATACTTAAAGCCAAATGAGGTTTGCAGGCGCAGGTTATCAGCCTGCTCACCGGCAAAATTCTCTACTTCCCCGTATTGTAGCTCCACGCCTAAACGGGACATCATAGTTGGGTTCCAAATAAGGTTAATAGTGCTGTAGAGACTGTTATTAAATGCTCTAGCATGTTGCGTAGCAAGGTTGTCAACGTCGACGTAGCTTAACCCTAGGCTAGATGTAAAGCGCTCACTCCATTGCTTATCGAGATACACAAACCCACCACTGATACCGATTGCTTGTAAATCACCGTTGCTGTTTAAGCCTGCATCGCTGCCCCCGGTGATAGCGCTGTATATACTGCAACACGGGTCATTGATATAGCGGGCGATGCCTTCGCCAGTTGCAAATTGGAACTTCAATAAATGTGCTTTATCAAGGGCATAATTGCCGGTGACATTGATACCCCATCCAGTTACCGAGTCTTCTTGGGTCGATGTTTCAAAGCCTAAGCTACGTAGTAATAGGGCGGCTTTTATGTAGCCATCTGTGAAACGCTGCTGATAACTGAGTGTAGCGTCTGGCCAATCGTTCTGCTCATCGAAAGAGAGGGTCGCGGGGTCGATATCTCGAGGAAATGCCAAGTCGGCGTCAGAGCGCTCCATGGTCACCATCCATGTTGCCCCCGATGCGCTTTGTTCAGTGCGATAGCGGATTTGTGGTTGACGGGTAAACACCATGGCAGTGGGACCCCAATAATCAATGATGTTGGGGAAGGAATTAATGTCCATAAACCCGGAAAAGGTTTGTCCTGCTCCCCAATTCCCAAGCTCACCCCACAGGTGAGTCAGGTGAAAATCGGCATTACCTTGGTCATCAAACATATCGAATTCAAAACGCGTGGTCATATCACCATAGTGGGTGGGCGTATGGCTGCGAAACGACAGCTTAGATTGGCCGGCGCTCAACAGCGTGTTGTCGTTGGTGGTGTTGTCATCATAAGCAATAGAAGAGGTTTGAAAGCCGGCACGATTCGTCATTTCGCCGTGATTATAGATAGCATCAAGCCAAATTTGTCCACCTAGTTGCAACGTCGTCGTTGAGTCGCTTAAGCGAATACTTTTGGCGGGGGCGGCAAACCGGTGACTCGGTCGGGTGGTGTCATTAAAGAGCACTTGCTGCGCCTCTATCGCTGAGACCTTGGCATTATTGGCCACTACTTGGGTGCGTTTTTGTTCGCGCTCCAATGCAGCGATTTTTTTATCTTTAGCAGCCAACTGCTTTTCTAGCTCGCTGAGGCGCTGCTCAAGCGCACTGAGACGCTGCTCTATACTTTGTGCATGACTATTGGCGCTGTAGCACAGCGCAGACAAGAGCGCTGCGGTGACAACATTTAATGGCAGAAATTTCATTGGCTCTCCTAAAGTTCAACACCCAAAGAAACAATCATCTTGTAGTCATCCTGCTTTGGAATACTGCCATCGGCATTAGCCACAGGGGAGGCAAGATGATCCCACACCAATGATAAGTCCAAATCTATGTCGTTAGTTATATCAATAGAAGCGCCAGCAAGAGCATGTTGAGCATTACCACCTGAGGCGTTCTCGGCAAAGGTAAAACGATAGTCAAACTTTAAATCTACATTGGTGCGCCATTCGTAATCCAAATTTGACTCAAAATAAAAAGAGGTGGAGGAATTACTAGTATCTTGCCCCGCAGCGACATCACTAAACTCGGTTCGTTGATAGGCTGGCCCCGCACCGATATCCCATTCCAGTTTATCTGTGTCTATTAAGTAGTAGCCAAAACCAGCACCCAGGGTGTATTTGTTATCGATATTTTGGAAAGGGTCGCGGTAATACTCAAAAAATACCGGGCGAAAATACAGTGAGCTGGTATAAAACCAATCAAAGGTGCCATTCGCTCGGACATTGTTTTCAGTCACCTTATCGTCGTTTGCTGTACGATCTGCCAGCGCGGTAATGAGTAACCGATTACTGGCCGTCCGACGTTTTATATCAACACTGGCCGAGAGCTCGGTTTGTTCGGTATTCCCTCTGCTTAAATTCGCGCCTACGCCGACCTTGATAGACCAAGCGCTCAGCTCGTCTTCTGCACTAGGAGCAATAGAAACTAAGTCTTGATAGCGATATTGCGAGGGACTGTTTCCCACAACCACATAGCCACCGGATATATTCAGCGACCCTTGTTGCACTGTGCCGTCATTAAAGCGCACGCTGTGAGAGCGCCCAGATATGACCATATAAATATCTTCTTGATCAATGATCAGGGTATCGAGAATATCGCTTTCAAATTCCACCTTTTTGTCATAGAGCGATTTCAGCTCTCCTTTAAGCCACTCTCCGGAATTTAGGCGTAACCAGTCGTATTTGTCGGCTTGTTTGATAACGACCTGACGCTCCTCAAGTAAGGTATCAGGCAACGAACTGGTTGTGTTGGCGTTATTGCTAGTACTTATGAGCAACGCCAGTAAGCATAAAGGGTAATGCATTGGTGTCGGTCCTTGAATACTCAGACGTTTTCGTTATTACTTCATTAGTTTAGACGAACATAAAGCAATTGCTGTGTTCCTATTATGTAGTTAAACACCGATGGTCGGCGCAAACAACCGTTGATAAGTTTTGTATGCATACTCATCGGTCATGCCACTGAGGTAATCGCATAGCACGCGTAAAGGGTTGTCGCCCTGTTGCTCGGCCTTACGATAACTCAATGCTGTTGTCTCCGGCAGCAAGCGTAGGGGATCACTGGCAAATGCGGCAAATAATTCCATGATTAGTTTTTGTCCTTTGAATTCAATTTGCTGCATATGGGGGGCGCGAATAAGGCGTTTATAAATAAAGTGTTTGAGCGCGTTTAATAAACTCATGTAAGCGCTGGGCAGGGTCACTTGATAGCGCAAAATATCGCATCCAAAGCAGCTGTCTGTTTGCTCAAGTCGGGACTGGGTAATGAACAAGTTAACTAACTCACCAATGATGTCTTTGCGCTGCGCTTCACAGCCAAAGAAAAGCCGTTCAGTGATGCGGCTGTCATCTAGCCAAGGACAATCGATTTGAGCAAGTGCTGGCTCGCCATGAGCCTGCCAATCGTGGACAGTGATTTGCTCGGTGGCAATCGCATCTTCAAGATCATGCACCGCATAAGCAATGTCATCTGCCAACTCCATAATGGCCGCATCGAGTGATTTATAACGGGTTTTGTGGCGATATGCATCATACTGCTCATGGCTGGTAAAGCGTTGGCGTTGTGAGTCATCGAGCGGCGCTAAAATCCAATCAAGCAAATCTTGATCATCATTGTATAAGCCTTTCGCCGGGCGCCAATCGTGCGCTTTTATAAATTGTTGTTTGGCGTTTTGCTCTGGGTGAGTGTGCCAAAGTGTATCAATAAGCGCTGGATACTTTATAAACCCCAGTAAAGTGCGTCGGGTTAGGTTCATGCCGTAGCCCTGAGTGTAGGGCTCTAACTTCGCGACGATTCGCAAGGTTTGCGCATTGCCCTCAAAGCCTCCGTGTTCGCGCATCATATAATTCAGGGCAATTTCACCGCCATGGCCAAATGGTGGATGACCAATATCATGGGCTAAACACAAGGTTTCAAGTAATGACTCATCAGGAAGACAAGTAATATCTGGATGTTGTCGACTGAGATGACGCAATAGACCGCTGCCAATTTGCGAAACTTCCAAAGAGTGGGTTAAGCGAGTGCGATAAAAGTCATTCAGGCCAATACCCATAATTTGGGTTTTGGCTTGCAGGCGGCGAAACGCTGCGGCATGAATAATACGTGAGCGATCCACTTGCCAAGGTGAGCGATTGTCATTTGGGCGGTGTTTGTGTTCATCGGCGCGCCGTTGTTGCCAGATATGCTGCATGGCTTCCTCAATCTGATCCTTTGCACTGTGCAAAGTGTAAACTATAAATAAAACAAAGTCTTTTCAATCACCCGAGTGTTCAGATTGCGTTTTTAAAACAACCATGTTCGCGATATAATGCCGCGTTTTTTGATCTGGCCTTGGGGGCTCGTGGAGGATTCATGATAAAAAAGCTTGGACTGCTAATAACCGTAATAATCTGTGTGACTGCATTGTTGTACCCGTTCATATGGGGAACCCGTGTCGCAGACACTCAGCCACGTGAGGAGCAGCCCACTGTAGAAAAGCCAACAGTGCCGGAAAAACCTCTGCACAACGTTAAGCTACCTAATTTTGCTGCAATAAAGGATGTAAAACAGAAAAAGGCGGCGTTCTTCGACTTTATTCGCGAGCCTATTGAAAAAGCGAATGCCAAGTTACGCTCACAGCGTGCAGTGTTAGAAATTGCCCTGATGATGACCCAATTTGATGAGCCACTTACTGAAGTGCAGATTGATAAAGTCAGCGATATTTTCGCCGAATATGGGCTGGGAGATGAACAAATTAGTGAATTATCACTGCGCCAAGCATTGCGCAGAGTGGATGTGATCCCTAAAGAATTAGTCATGATGCAGGCGGCCAATGAGTCGGCATGGGGAACCTCACGTTTTGCCCGCATCGGACTTAACTTTTTTGGGCAATGGTGCTTTAGTAAGGGCTGCGGTATGGTGCCAAAGCGCCGCAACCAAGGGGCAAAACATGAGGTTGCAGTGTATCAGTCAGTGCAAGAGGCGGTGAATGCCTATTTTTACAATATCAACACCAACAGCGCGTATCGTGAATTACGCGATATTCGCGCCGACTTACGTCAAGCACAACAGCCAATCGATGCCAAGGCGCTGACGTATGGGTTAATGTCTTACTCTGAGCGCGGTGAAGCCTATATTGAAGAGCTGCAAGCGATGATTGACCATAACAGGACTTACTTCGATGAATAAATGCCTTTTTATTGCCACACTAATGTGTTCAATGGCTGTGAATGCGCAGCCAACAGATGAGCCTGTGGTGATGTCTTACGATGGCTTTTTCGACCGTATGGAGGTTGTCAACGAGGGCAATTTCCAACACGCTAAAGTCGGCTTTTACTTAAAAACCTATGAAAATGCAGAAAATTGCGTGCTAAAGGAAGGTAAAATCGTGACCGAGCGCGAACGCTTTCCTTTAACTTATGATGATAACGGGCAACTGTTCTTGCCCTTTGACAAGCAACTAGATACCCATAAAGCCATGGTCATCGCCACACCACAATCAGGGCAGTGCCAGTTGAGTATGCAAATTGAAGCGCCAGGACCGTTTACACGATTAACCTATGCGCAAGCTTATACCATCGAGCAAGAGTTTGAGGATTTAATTGGCGACTTATCTGGCTTTTTTGTGGGCACGCTGATGCCGTTTTTGTTACCTGAACATAAAGGGGTGCAGCTACACTTTGCTGATACGCTGCCGGCGAAGGTGCCAGACAGCTGGCAGTGCCAAGGCTTGCAATGTAAGGTGCCGATTGAGCAGCAGTGGCAAGACAATAACAAAACCTTAGTAGAAGGCACGCAGATTCATCGAATTACGCCTTGGATAGCGCATTAGAGAAAGGAATAAGGCCGCTTGAAAAGCGGCCTTATTATACTCTTACAGCTCAATGGCTTGAATTTTTACACCACTGTCAGAGTGTTCTTCTTCGGGCACAGTTGGTGTGTCGAACTGGGCTTTATCCAACGCAATATCGCCGCCATCTATTACTTCACCGGTTTGCAGCTGTGCAAAGTTAAACAGCGAAGTATCAGCCATATGTGAGGGCACCACGTTTTGCATGGCGGTAAAGATGCTTTCGATACGCCCAGGTGATTCTTTATGCCACTGTTGCAGCATCGCCTTGATATTCTGTCTTTGTAGATTTTCTTGCGAGCCACACAAGTTGCAAGGAATGATTGGAAACTCTTTTTGTTGTGCGTATGCACTGATATCAGCTTCTTTACAGTAGGCCAGTGGGCGGATCACCATGTGCTGGCCGTCATCGCTCATTAGCTTGGCTGGCATGCCTTTCATTTTTCCGCCATAGAACATATTTAAAAACAAGGTTTCAATCATGTCATCACGGTGGTGGCCGAGAGCAATTTTAGTTGCTCCGAGCTCTTTAGCGGTGCGATATAAGATGCCACGGCGTAAGCGCGAGCACAGCGAGCAGGTGGTTTTACCCTCAGGCACTTTATCTTTAACAATTGAGTACGTGTCTTCTTCAACAATTTTGTACTCGATACCTAAACCGTCCAAGTATTCGGGCAGCACATGCTCAGGAAAGCCGGGTTGTTTTTGGTCTAAATTCACCGCAAACAGCTCAAAGCGTACCGGCGCTGAGCGTTGTAGATTTTGTAAAATATCGAGCAGGGTGTAGCTGTCTTTACCGCCGGATAAGCACACCATGATGCGGTCGCCTTCTTCAATCATATTGAAGTCAGCAATGGCTTGACCTGTATGGCGGCGTAGCCGCTTTTGCAGTTTATTGAAGTTATATTGCGCTTTGGCTTGTGCTGAATGCGACACCTAGACACCCTTGTTACGGCTCATTTTAAAGGCGCGTATTATAGGCATACAGTGCAGCGGCATCAAGAAAAAGGCGGCATTAGCGCCGCCCAAATGACAGATAGTGTGTAATGATTGAAGATTAGTCCTCAAGCGGGGAGTGATAGCCATCGGGTTTCAGCGCCAGGACATCACAATCGAGACTATCGATAACATGCTCAGCAGTGTTGCCCACAAGAGCTGCACTGAGACCGGTGCGGCCCACAGTGCCCATCACCACAAGTTCACTGTCGAGCTTTTTCGCAATCCGAGGGATCACATCCTCCGGTAAACCTTCCTCCACATGTTGATGGTGCGTAGCGATACCATGTTGAGCGCCTAATTCTCGCGTTGAATTGAGATGGTGCTCTTTCACCGTTTCATTGTACTGTGAGGGGTTAAACTCCGGGATCTCAATGGCAATATTCACCGGTGTTGCCGGATAAGCATTAACTAAATGCAGGTCGCCCTGAGCAAGTTGGGCAATAAATTTAGCGTCTTGAACAATGCGTTGATTAAGCGCTTGGTGTTGCTCATCATCACTGGAAGCATTAACCGCAGCCACCACTGCACCGCCAACTGGCCAGTTATGGTCTTTCACTAGCAATAAAGGAGCCGGGCATTTACGGATCAAGTGCCAATCGGTAGGCGTAAAGATCACCGATTTTAGCGTGTCATGTTGATGTGTGCCTTTGACGACTAGATCATAATCATGGCCGAGCACTTCGCGAATAATGGCTTCGAAAGGGCGGTTATGCCACACCACTTTGGTGTCAAATTGCACATCTTGGTATTGGTGAGTGAGGGTTTTCAACCACTGCTCTTTTTCACTGAGCACCGCTTTGCGCATGGCTTCGCGCTCTTCGGCACTGAGCATTGTGGTCATTTCATAAGAAAAATCATAGATGGACAGGAAGGCGGTGATTTGCGCACCGCTTTTTCGCGCCAGTTCGATAGACCGAGACAAACTCTGTTGCTGCTCCACGGTGGGATCAACCACAGCTAAAATACGTTTAATTTTATCCATTGTGCGCCTCCTGCATTACCAAGCGAATTGTAATATACACCATTTCAGTGTAACGCAATTAACGCAATTGAAAAGGGGGCGCGGTCTGTGAGTTTGAGTTAGATCAATCGCTTGGCAAACTTATCGCAGCCGTGTGGGCCAGGGTTTCATGATCTTCAATGGTGATGAACTTACCGTCTACACGGATGAATCCCCCTTTTTGGAAGCGGCTTAATAAGCGGCTGATGGTCTCAACTGTTAAGCCTAGGTAATTACCAATTTCACCGCGGGTCATAGTGAGACGAAACTCTCTGGCTGAGAACCCACGTTCGCTGAAGCGGCGTGATAAGGTGAACAAGAAAGAGGCCAGGCGCTGCTCAGCCGTTTTTTTGTTTAGCAGCAATAACATTTCTTGGTCGTAGTTAATTTCGTTACTCATTAAGCGCATAATCTGCTGGCGCAGCTTCGGTAACTTCCCTGCTAATTCGTCGAGCGTAGCGAAGGGGATCTCGCACACCATAGATGTTTCTAGGGCTTGGGCGAAGCTTTGATGTTTCATGGTTTGAATACCATCAAAACCAACTAAGTCGCCCGCCAGATGGAATCCGGTGATTTGTTCCTCACCTTGCTCTGATAGAGTAAAGGACTTAAACGAGCCACTGCGCACGGCAAAAATGGACTTCAGTTCGTCTCCAGATTCAAACAGGAAATCCCCCTTGTGCAGCGGTTTTTTGCGCTCAATGATATCGTCGAGACGATCCATTTCATCGCCATTGAGGCTATACGGCAGACACAGTTGGGAAATAGAGCAGTTTGTGCAACTAATGGCACAGTTTGACTTACCTGCGTATTTACCTGAAAGGGTTGGTTTTACGTCCATTTTACTATCCAAGGTGAACTGAATGTTTGTGTTAAATCTACGTCAGTAGAGGTTGGCTTGCAACAATAAGGCTATACAACCCATACCAAAGTAATAGATTACCAAGTGCTAGGCGCACCCATGGGTGATTGAGGCCACGCTTTATAAATTGGGCGCCTAATCCTAATGCCAACATGGCAGGGAGTGTCCCAAGCGCAAAGCATAACATAAATAGTGCGCCATTAATCGCGCTTTGGCTGGTTATAGCCCAAGTTAGCGCGCTGTAAACTAAACCACATGGCAGCCACCCCCAAAGTGCACCATAACCCAGGGCCTTGGGATAGGTATTAATTGGCATTAGGTAGCGGTTTAACTTTACGATATGGCGCCACAAAGCCCATTGTCCGGCTTTTTCAACGGGGCCAAGGGCATTAAATAGCCGCATCACGTACAGGCCAACCAAAACCATAAAGACTGCGCTGAATAAGCTTAATACTTGGCTGAGGGTGTTACTCTGCTTGGCAAAGGCAGCACTTAGCCCTCCTACAAGCGCACCCGCTAGGGTGTAGCTAAATAGCCGACCTATGTTGTAAGCACTGGCTGCACCGACGGCATTAAGGTCCTTACTGGCCAATTGAAAACTGCCGGCGATACCGCCACACATAGCAACGCAGTGGCCGCTGCCGGCAAGGCCCATAAGCAAAGCAGCAATAAAGTTAATCTCGCTCATTGCTCTTGTCGTGCTCTTCTTTGTCGTCCTCAAAGAGAATGCTGTGGCCTTGTTTATCTAAGTCGGAAAATTGCTCGCTTTTGACTGCCCAAAAGAAAATGCCGATGGCAATAATCACGAACAAAATAGCGATAGGGATTAACACATAAATAATGCTCATAGGCGTAATAGTCGCAACGAGTTGGTAATAACAATAATGGAGCTGGCAGACATACCTATGACCGCCATCCACGGCGCCACGAGGCCCATCGCTGCCAAAGGCAAGATAGCGCCGTTATAACACAGCGACAGTGCCAAGTTTTGACGAACAATTCGGCGTGTTTTTTTGGCAATGGTGATAAGCTTAGACACCGAACGTAAATCACTGTTTAACAATACCACATCGGCGGTGTTCTTCGAAATATCGGCGCCGCTATCCATTGCAATCGATAAATGTGCGGCGTTAAATACCGGACTGTCATTGACGCCATCGCCAACCATGGCACAGATATCTCCCTGATTATGCCACGATTGCATCAGTGCTAATTTGTCTTGTGGCAGCAGCGCACTGTGACATGCATCTAATTGCAGTTGTTGGCTTAATTGGGCACCTTTATCGGAGGGGTCGCCAGTGAGCATCACGCGCTCAATGCCTTGTTGTTTTAACTCCTGTTGCAGCTCTTGTGCATATTCTCTTACTTTATCTTGTAAAAAGAATGTGGCCACGGCGGATTCATTTACATATAACACCGCCTGCGCGTTTTTAGGTTGCGGGCCTGCAAACCAGCTCGCTTTACCAATGTGCACACGCTGACCTTGCCACATACCAGCCACCCCATAACCTGTGTGTACTTGGGCATCGGTGATGACTTGTTGGGCAGCAGCACTCGCACTCTCGGTAAACGCTTTGGCTATGGGGTGCTCGGAATACGCTTCTAAAGCACTGGCCAATGCATGTACTTGTTGCTCGTCGTAGGCGTTATCTAGTATTTCCGTGTGGTCAATAACAAAGCGCCCTAACGTCAGGGTGCCCGTTTTATCAAAGCCCACCTTGGTGAGCTTGGTAGCTGTCTCTAACACATGAGACTGTTTGATTAACACCCCGCGCTTGGTGAGGTTGGCCACAGCACATGTTAGTGCGGTGGGGATGGCCAAACTCAGTGCACATGGGCAAGTTGCAACCAACACCGCAATGGTGATCCAAAAGGCGTGCTCGGGAGCAATACTGTACCAAGCTACTGCGGTAATCGAGGCAAAAACGAGTAAGCAGGCAACAAACCACTGGGCAACCTTGTCGGTTACTTGGGCAATGCGCGGGCGTTGGCTTAATGCTGAATGTTGCAGTCTGATGATTTGGTTGACTAAGGTGTTTTGGCCCACTTTGTTGATCTCTATCGTCAATACGCCGTCATGGTTGAGAGTGCCAGCATGGACTTGGTCGCCTACGCGCTTAGTCACAGGGTGGTGCTCGCCGGTCATCATTGACTCATCAACACTGGAATGCCCCGCAATCACCACGCCGTCAGCGGCAATGGTTTCGCCGGCTTTGACGCGTACGATATCACCTAGAGAGAGGAGTTTGGCACTGGTTATATGCTCTTCATTATCCTCTACTTTACGCGCTGTTAGGGGCAGTAATTTTTGCAAGTTAGCGGTAAATTCACTGGCTTTAAGGCGGGCGCGAAACTCTAAATATTTACCCAGTAACAGCAAGAAGGTAAACATACAAATGGATTCGAAATACACTTCGCCTTGCTCAGTCAGTGTGGCATAGCAGCTGGCAAAATAGGCACCAAATATCGCCAAGGATACAGGGACATCCATATTCAATTGTTTAGCGCGAAGACCACTGATGGCATTGGTTAAAAAGGGCAGTGCAGAGTAAAAAATAACGGGCGTAGCAAGGGTTAAGCTGATCCAGCGGAAGTATTGCTCGAAGTAATCTTCCATCCCCGAGAACATGCCAAAGTACATGGCAAAGGCGAACATCATCACCTGCATGGTCATAAGGCCCGCGACGCCAAGGCGACGGATAAAGCTCTTGGCCGTTGCCTGTTTTTGTGCCGCTTCACTATCAGCTTGAAAAGGGTAACTCTTATAACCGATCTCAGCGAGACTGGTGATCAAGGTGCTGAGTTTGACCTGTTCGTCGTTCCACACCACCATGGCGCGATGAGTGGAGGTATTAACATCAACACGTTTTACGCCCTGATGGGCGAGCAACTGCCTTTCAATAAGCCAAGCGCAGGCAGCACAACTGATCCCTTCGACACTGAGCAGCACCTCTTTATCGTCGCCTTGATGAGCCACAAACTCTTGCTGAATACTTTCTTGGTCGTAGCTTTTTATAAGTGCAAGTTGCTCTGGCACAAGCTGTTCGACTTTACCGGCAGACTCTGTGCGATACTTATAATAATCGGTCATGCCTTGGTCAACGATGGTCTGGGCGACAGCTTTACAACCAATGCAACACATGGGCTGCGCATGACCTTGAATGGTGACCGATTCATTAAAGCCAGCCGGAACTGGCTCAAGACAGTGAAAACACGTCTTTGCGCTCATTTACTTATACTCAGGGTCAACTTTTACGGTGCCGTTCAAGGGCAGCTGAATATTTTCTTTTAGCTTCCAGCTGTCATCAAAGGGAGTAATAAACACAGTGTAAGCACCCTGTGGGATAGGGGAGTCTAATAGCGCCGTGAATTCACCACGGGCATTTTGCGTGAGTCTAAAACGAATATCTTTTTCTTCAATGGTGCGGTGATACAGGCCGATATTGAGCGCTGCAACTTTTGATGCGTCGCCTTTGGTAAAGCGGAACACCACACGCTCTTGGTCAATATCAAGGTCGCCGTGTAAGTAGAGCGCTTTGGCTTTATTAAACTTGCTCAGCTCGAGGTTGATGGCCTTGCCTTTTTTGTAATAATCATCCACTACCATATCAGGGCCGTTGCCAACAGCGAAGGTGATAAGACCGATGCAGGCGATTATTGTCACTAGTGGGAAAAACAACAGAAACCAAGGCCAAAACTGCTTATACCAAGGGGGAGACACTGCTTTCATAACGCACTTCATATTGCCGAATAGTGACTGCTATTTTACGGTATTAGAACAAAAATTCCCAAAAAAAAGCCTCCAAATTAGGAGGCTTTTTTGATTTCAATTAATCTAAGCGATTATTTTTCCTGAGACAGGCTGTATACGTATGCCGTTAACAGGTGAACTTTGTCCTCGCCAAGAATTTCTTTCCAAGCGGGCATAACACCGGCGCGACCGTTACGTAGCGTCTCTTCTACTGAACGCTTAGAGCCACTACCGTATAACCAAATGTTATCGGTCAGGTTAGGTGCCCCAAACGGCAGGTTGTGAGCAACAGAGCCTTTACCATCAGCACCGTGACAGGCAGCACACATAGCGAACTTAGCGGCACCGGCTTCAGCGTCTTTTTGGTTCACTGTACGCCCGGAAAGGCTAAGTACATAGGCGGTCATCTCTTTGATACCTTGGTCACCCAATGCAGCTTCCCAGCTTGGCATGGCTGCTACACGACCATGCAGTAATGTTTCTTTGATCTTATCTGGCGAGCCACCATATAACCAATCATTATCGGTCAGGTTAGGGAAGCCGTCACCGCCACGAGCATCAGAGCCGTGACATTGCGCGCAGTTTTGTAAGAACAAACGTTGACCAATTTCTAACGCCTTTTCATCCGCTGCTAAGTCAAGTACATCACGCTTGGCAAAAGACTCAAAGATAGGGCCATAGCGTTTTTCAGCGGCACGAATTTCATCGTCAAGCTGAATACGGTAGCCATTTTCTTCGGCTTCACTGACGGCTTGCTTTGACTCTTCTAAAGACGTAATGCCTTGGTTCGAGCTTTTCCACTTAAATAGGCCTTCAAAGTTACCTAAACCAGGGTAAGCAGCAAGGTAAAACACTGCCCAAATAAAGGTGGCGAAGAACATGTATGTCCACCATTTTGGTAGTGGGTTATTCACCTCTTCAATGCCATCAAATTCGTGGCCACAACTTTCACCCTCTTTTACACCCACGTAGTTTTTCAAGTTCCAAACTAGTAGAGCAAAAATGAGAGCTAGACAGGCCACTGTTAACACGATGACCCAAATACTCCAAAAGCTAGTCATTTCTCAGACTCCTTTTCCTCATGTGTGATTGTGTTTTGGTGTTTCTTTTCGTCTTCAAACACCGAGTTAGCTGCGTCGTCGAAGCGCTTTTTACTGCGCTTACTGAATGCCCACAACACAATCACGATAAAAAGTACCATTATTACCAGAGTTAAAATGCCTCTGAACGTGCCGTAATCCATAATAATTACTTCAAGTGTGTGCCAAGTTGCTGCAAGTAGGCGATTAAGGCTTCCATTTCGGTTTTGCCTTGCACCGCTTCTTTGGCGCCTTGAATGTCTTCATCCGTATAAGGCACGCCAAAATCCTGGAATACTTCCATTTTCTTAGCCGTTAACTCGCCATCAAGTACGTTTTCATCCAACCAAGGAAAAGCTGGCATGTTTGACTCTGGAACCACAGCGCGTGGGTCCATAAGGTGGGCGTAGTGCCAATCGTCAGAGTAGCGCTCGCCTACACGTGCAAGGTCAGGACCGGTACGTTTTGAGCCCCATTGGAAAGGGTGATCCCATACCGACTCACCAGCCACCGAGTAGTGACCATAGCGCTCTACCTCGTCACGGAAAGGACGGATCATCTGTGAGTGACAGTTGTAACAACCTTCACGAACATAGATATCACGGCCTTCAAGCTCAAGCGCTGTGAGTGGGCGTAACCCATCTACAGGCTCGGTGGTGTCTTTTTGGAACATCAGCGGGGTGATTTCCACGAGTGCACCAAAGCTAATCGCGAACACCGTTAGGATGGCCATCAGGCCGACGTTCTTTTCAACAATTTCGTGTTTGTTGCTAGAGTTTTTATTGCTCATCATCTACCCCTTAAGCTGGTTGTGCCTGTGTATCGTCAGCGATTGCGCCTTTTTTGGCAGCAATGGTGCGATAACAGTTATAAGCCATAACCAACATACCCGTTACGATGAATACACCGCCTAGGAAACGCATGATGTAGAAGGGATAAGACGCTTCTAGTGATTGTACGAAGCTGTACATCAAGGTGCCGTCTTCGTTCACTGCACGCCACATTAGACCCTGCATTACACCTGAAATCCACATTGCCACGATGTAAAGTACAACGCCCACAGTGTGTAGCCAGAAATGCGTGTTAACCAGCTTGATGCTGTACATGCGACCATGGCCGAACAATGCCGGGATTAGGTGATAGATTGCACCAATAGAAATCATCGCTACCCAACCAAGCGCACCAGAGTGTACGTGACCTACGGTCCAGTCAGTGTAGTGAGATAGGGCGTTTACTGATTTGATAGCCATCATCGGGCCTTCGAAAGTCGACATGCCGTAGAATGACAGTGAGACCACCAAGAAACGCAGTACTGGGTCAGTGCGCAATTTGTGCCACGCGCCCGATAGGGTCATGATACCGTTGATCATGCCGCCCCATGAAGGTACGAATAAAATCACCGACATCACCATACCTAGCGACTGTGTCCAGTCAGGTAGGGCGGTGTAGTGTAGGTGGTGAGGACCGGCCCAAATGTATAGAGACACAAGTGCCCAGAAGTGTACAACCGATAAACGGTAAGAGTACACAGGACGCCCCGCTTGTTTAGGAACGAAGTAGTACATCATTCCAAGGAAGCCCGCTGTCAGTAGGAAACCTACTGCGTTGTGGCCGTACCACCATTGCACCATGGCATCAACCGCACCGGCGTAAATGGAGTATGACTTGGTTAGCGAGACAGGCACGGCCATGCTGTTTACAATGTGTAAAACGGCTACCGTGATAATGAAACCAGCATAGAACCAGTTTGCCACGTAAATGTGTGACACCTTACGCTTGATTAGCGTGCCGAAGAACACCACGGCATACGAGACCCACACGACGGCAATCAGAATATCAATTGGCCACTCAAGCTCAGCGTACTCTTTTGAGCTAGTAATACCCATAGGTAAGGTAATTGCTGCAAGTACGATGACAAGTTGCCAGCCCCAGAACGTGAAGGCCGCGAGTTTGTCGGAGAAAAGACGGGTTTGGCAGGTGCGTTGCACAACGTAGTAAGACGTTGCAAAAAGGGCACTGGTGCCGAAAGCGAAGATAACTGCGTTCGTATGTAACGGACGAAGTCGAGAGTAAGTTAGCCATGGGGTATCGAAGTTCAACGCTGGCCAGGCAAGCTGGGCGGCAATCAGAACACCGACACTCATGCCAACGATGCCCCAAATCACTGTCATAATAGCGAATTGGCGAACAACTTTATAGTTGTACTCAGTTTGTGATGCTACTGTTTGGCTCATTGTCAGGTTTCCGCTGCATTATTATGCGATTAGAAATGAATTACCTATTCTATGCGAATAGGCCCTACTGATTGTGCTCCAAGCCCGCTATCTAAAACCCTCAACACTTTGAGCATTTCAGAAAACACACTCGAAACACGCTTATTATTTTCGGCCGAAATGATAAAATTTTTGACCTTAAAAAGATAGCGCAAATGGCTAAAATAATGACTTCAATCAAATTATCCCAAGAAGTTGGGGAAAATTTAACTGACTTCTGGTGTAATAAAGCATCAGCCGAATAATGTGTTAGCTACAAGTACGTAATACAGTGACAGAATCGATTACTTCACCACGCTTTGAGCGTGAAAAAAAATACCGCCCAAGCGGCCACCCCCTTTGCTCTGGTGTTGGCGTGCTGATCTGCACATTACTGCTTATCGCTGGTTGTGACAGCGACTCGACGACAAGTATAGAAAATCTCAGTACGAATACCAGTTGTTGCGAGTATCAGCAGCAATCACATCAAGACATTACCTTTGCCTTGAGCACTGAACAGGTTCACCCTGAGAACCCGTTCGCGATAAAACTAACACTGCCTGAGCACACTCAAGTAATTAAAGCGCACCTAGAGGGTGTTGGCATGTACATGGGACGTATCCCGGTTTTGTTCAATAAAGTGGACGCGGGCACTTGGGTTGCAAGCACTCAAGTAGGGAGTTGCAGTGAACCAACAATGCGCTGGCAACTTGTTGTTAAAACTGCACAAAACACTCAACAGCAAATTCATCACTTCCAATTTATATCGACCCCAGCATATTAACTCGACCCCAGCATATTAAAAGGCGAAGGCACTGGCTCACTCGGTGTCGGTAAGCTGGTGCGACAAGTCTTTATTGCGCAGCGAATATATGTGTGTCTGTGAAGTGATATGCATAAAAAATCATCCAAACCTGTATTAAATTCGTTCAAGTTAAGTGTTTGCATCATTCTCATGTTGATTGCGATCGCTGTGCGCTTATAAAAAATAGTGGAGGTTTTTGAATGGGGTAATAAGTTTGTGTGTATAGGTTGTAAATAATCATTTAAGTTAAAACAATTACTGTCGGTTACATTGAATTACAAAATGCGTACACATAGTTTCATTAGTCAAATAAGTGTATGAAAGTAGGGTGGGCGGCCTGCTTTTACTGGTTTGTGGGTTGATACATTTATAACATTTCTTTACATGGGTAATGTATCTATATACCTATAGCCTGGCTGGGTTAAAATTGAATCTTTCATTCAGTTATCGTTCATTTAAATAGTCCTAAGTTGCGTCTCGTTATGCAGTACCTTCATATAAAAATGAACTGCTATCGGCCCGATATGGGTAAAAATTCAACAAGTAGGGTTTAATATGAAAAAGACACAACTAGGGCTAGCCGTTGCTGCGGCACTGCCTATGTTCTCAAGTGTTCAAGCAATTGCGGCAGATTCTTCAGCTGAAGCAATTGAAAAAATTCAAGTGACCGGCTCACGCATCAAGCGTGCCGACATGGAAACTGCTAGCCCAGTTACATTGATTGGTGCCGATGACATCAAAGCGATGGGCGCAACCAGCATCGACAGCGTTTTACAAAAAATGACTGCGACCGGCGGTGCCATGACCAACCCAGGTATCAACAATGGTTCAGGCGGTAACGCGCGTATCGACCTACGTGGTCTTGGTTCTCAGCGTACGCTAGTACTTGTAAATGGTCGTCGTATGATTAACTCTGGTACTGGTGCAGCGTCAACTGTTGACCTTAACACTATCCCAGTATCAATGATTAAATCAGTTGAAGTACTGAAAGATGGCGCATCTGCAGTATATGGTACTGACGCGGTAGCGGGTGTTGTTAACATCATCCTTAAAGACAACTTCGAAGGTCTAGACATGAACCTTAACACTGCGATGAGCGGTGAAGGTGATGCAGAAGAAAGCTCATTCGACATCACTGTAGGTGGTTCTTTTGACCGTGGTAACGTTGTAATTGGCCTTCAGTACACAGACCGTGGCGAAGCTTCTCAAGCAGATCGTGAATTTTCTGACTGCCCAATTGCTGAAGCTGGCGGTGAGTTAAATTGTAATGGCGGTTCTGTATACGCTCAAGGCGGCCACATCTGGCAAGACGGCGTTATCGGTGATGTGAACAAAAAAGGTGAGTCTGTAGACGAAGACGGTAACCCAATCACTTCAGGTCTTGCGCTAAATGACTCAGGCCTTAGCGGCATGGGTGGTCTGCACCCGTTTACTGATGCAGATCGTTACAATTTCGCACCTGATAGCTACCTTTACACGCCAATGGAGCGTTTAAACCTTACAGGTATCGCTAACTATGAACTAACAGACGACACACGTCTTTTCACTGAGTTCACTTACAGTAAGCGTTGGTCTCAGCAGCAAATGGCGCCGCAACCAATCTGGTTTGGCTTCAAGTACGATGAAGCGATGGGTGATTCACTACTAGGTCAAACATACAACTCAAAAGTTGACCGTGATGGTGACGGCATTGCTGACCGTGATGCTGATGGTGAGTACATCACTGAAACAGCTAACTACGCATATGGAGACCAAATCTTCTATGGTCGCCGTATGAGCGACACAGGCCCTCGTTTCTTCGAGCAGTCTGTAGACACTGTTCGTGCGGTAATTGGCGCGGAAGGTTTTGTAGGCGACTACGCTTGGGATGTATCAGCTAACTTCGGTCGTAACGACTCTGTTGATAAGCTAAGCAACCTACACAACGTAGGTTCACTTACTGACAGCATCATGTTTACGAATGACGAAGGTCAAGTTGAAGGTACATTTAACCCGCTTGATCAGGCTGCATGGACTTCTGAAGATTTCCGCAAAAATATTTACACCGAAGTAAACAACGGTGGTAGCCAACTATTCATCTTGTCTGCGTCTGTATCAGGCGAAATGTTCGAAATGCCTGCGGGTTACTCAGCATTTGCTGCAGGTGTAGAGCGTCGTCAAGAAAAAGCGTGGTACACACCAGATTCACTAACAGCTCAGGGTCTGGCTAACGACCCAGCAGTTGAACCTACCTCAGGTGGCTTCGATGTAAACGAAGCATATGTAGAATTCGCTCTACCACTTCTAGCAGACGTGCCTTTTGCTGAAATGGTTGACCTAAGCGCAGCAATCCGTGCGTTCGACTACAGCACGTTTGGTAGCGATGAAACATGGAAACTAGGTCTTACTTGGAAAGTCAACGAAGAGCTAATGCTACGTAGTGTTGTTTCAACAGCATTCCGTGCGCCAACGGTTGACGAGCTATACTCTGGTAACTCTCCGTCATTCGAGCAAGTGGAGTTCCCTGGTGCGCAAGACCAAGCAGAAGTCACTGTAGGTGGTAACCAAGAGCTAATGCCTGAAGAAGCAGATACGCTAACCGCAGGTCTGGTTTATGAGCCAAGCTGGTTCGAAGGCTTCTCAATGACACTTGATTACTATGACATTGAGATTGAGAACGCAATCACTGAAGTAGACAACCAGTACATCGTTGATACTTGTCTTGAAGACGCAGATAAGAACTCTGGTTTAGCACTTTGCCAGTCTGCTAATGTAACTATCGACTCAACTGGTCGTATTATTTTCAACAACCAGTTGCAAAACATTGGTTCAGAGCAAACTTCAGGTTACGACTTGAACCTTAAGTATACTTTCGAAGCGGCAGGTCTAAACTGGCGTACAAGCTTAGATACAACTTTCCTTGACGAGTACATTGTTCAAGCAACTGAAGAGCCAGTTGATTATGCAGGTCTAATCACATCAGGTACTGGTGGTTATGCTGAAATCAAGTCAAACTTCACTTTGAACGTCTCGGGCGATAACTGGGATATGCAGTATCAAGCACGTTACATTGCTGGTATGGATAGCTTCAGCTGTCTTGAAAAAGATGACTGTTACGCACCTACAACTCCTAGTGTTACATACCACGACCTAAGTGGTTCATACATCGTAAATGATGCAGTAACGCTAACTGGTGGTGTGAACAACTTGTTTGATAAGCAGCCTCCGTACTACACAGGTAACAATGACTCAAACACTGACCCGTACACTTATGATGTACTAGGTCGTCGCTTCTTCGCAGGTGTGAACGTTAAGTTCTAAACTGCGCCAAGCTACGAGTGATAAAATGCCCATCAGCATGCTGATGGGCATTTTTTATGTGTCTAAACAATGGTATAACTAAGTTGAATTCAGCAACCTAGGTACGGCTCCTTTGCATCATCATATTAGCTTCAAACAAGATGAAGGCCTCAGGCTGCAAATCAGTCAATCGCTGTTGCCAAAGTCTCATTCGCTCGTGGAGTTGTATCTTTGCATTCCCAATGAAATGGGGATCAATCCTAATACTTTAAGTGAAGAAAGCTTTTATCATAACCATGTAAAAACGCGCATGGCTTATAACGCCAGTGGCATCCACCTGCCTTTGGTGCGCAGTCGTTTTATAAGTAAAAACCGAGGCGATGAGCAAGACTATCGGCAGAACCTCAACTTGTATTGTTATCAAGTAAGGTTGGCGTTAGATACCGATGTTAATGAAGCGCTGGCCATAAAGGAGCCGGATGCATTTTTTATTCGTGTTCAAGCCATGCAACAAGAAACTGAGCGGCTGTTAAAGCGTTTACGGCGGTATAAGCCCAAAGAAGAAAAGCTGTTGTCGTTTTTTTACAATGCCGACAACTTTCTTAGCTGGCACGCTGAGCAAGTGATTTTAAAGCTCCTTGATAAGGGACCGAAAAGCAGTGAGCATGCTGTTGAGCGCAAGCAATTACTTCAGTTTTGCGAGGCAGAAAACGGCTACCGCGAACAAAAACGTTATAACTCTGTATCCACTGTGGATGACCCCAATCGGCTAGCGAATAAAATGCATTTGTTGCAACGTTTAATCGAGCATGGGGTGGTACTCAGACGAGAAACGCGAAACTTAAACACCTTGTTAAGACGTGTTGTTAAGGGCTCGGTCACCGCGATTATGATGGCCTTTGTCATGTTATTGGTGCTGACTGCACGGACCAACTTCACTCAGGTGACTATCGGTTTAGTCGCCTTATTAGGCACCATTTACGGGCTCAGGGAGATCTTTAAAGAAGACATCACGCGTATTATTTGGCGTCGTATTATTATGGGCCGTGCTAAATGGTTACAGTCTTTTTATAACTCCACTACGAAAGTGAAAGTGGCGAAACAAAAGGTCTGGTTGGAATATATAAAACCAACGCGGATCCCCAAAGAAATAGCGGCTATCTTCTCTAAGCGTCGACAGCAAAATAAGCAGGCAGCGCAATGGATGTATATGCGCTTTGAATGTGATGTGCCCGTGAACACCTTTATGCCAGGCTACGATGCCTTGCACCAGAGCATAAACATTAGCATGGCGCCGATGGTGCGCTACTTACGTAAAGGGGAAGGGCGAGTATACGAGTACAGTGGTAAAAAAATCCGCAAGCATGCCGTTGAAAGGCGTTATCAAATTAACGTGGTACTCGTGACGCGTGATGATAATCACGAGGCTCAGGCCCAGCGCTATAAGATCACCCTCAATCGCTCACAAATAGTTGCTCTGGAAAAAATCGGCTCACCCAGTGCGTGAGCCGTGGCCTCGTTACAGCCCTTTTTCTGAATAGAGTGTTACTTTGTCGGAAACTAAGGTTATTTGAATATTTTTGCTTTCAGAGCCCCAAATACAGTTAGTGTGAAGCGCTTTCTTTTCACACGCATCAGCTTCTCCAAGCAGGGCTTCGACTTCGGTTTTATCCATGCCCACAGACAGTTGCTCGTAATTCTCCAGCGTTACTTTCGAGCAGGCACTCAAGGTGAGCACGGTGGCTAAAGAGAGAAAGAGAGATTTTTTCATTGTTTTTCCTCACATTGAATTAATGGTTAAAGCGCCTTATTTGCACCAGCATGCCTAGTTGTGGGTGGTCAAAATAATGGATTTCGCCGGAAATAACACGACGAAATTGTGAAAACTCGCCACTCAAGTGTGTTTCTGTATCCCCAGTCTGACGCAATGTTAACGCCGAGGTAATATAGAGGTAATGGTTTAGATGCACCTTTAAAAAGCCATCTAACTGCCAAATTAAGTTATATTCCGGACGTATTGGGCTCAAAAAATCTGCGCTATTAGGCACATTTTTTGGCACTCGAGCAATTAGCTCCCCCCCGTACAAGCGGAACTTAGGGGCCGTTCGTTTCGATTGCCCAGGAAAGCGCCAACCTGTGTGCAAAAGCACTTGCCTACCAATGCGCGCCAGTTGATCACGCTTATCGCTAAATTGCAATTGCGATTGGGCTAGCACATAAGGCGTGTCGGTATGTTCATACACCTCACCATCGACGACCTGAGGTAAACGGGTCAGTGCGCTAAAATCCTCTTTGCTGTATTCACACGCTGCGGATACTTGGTTGTCACTTGCAAGTAGAGGTTTGGCAGGCGTAGTGGGTGGGTCAATCTGCCCCGCTAAGCACTGCTTGGTGAGCGTCGTGATATAGCCCTCAGTGATAATATCGTCATTACTGTGATAATCATCGAGCTTGGCATTGTCATTCGCTAAGGTCTCACTGATTAACGCATCAGGTTGGCTAAACACCAACACCTCAATTTCGAACCAGCGCCCATCGGCGGCGTAACTCAGGCTACTAAAACAGGCTGCCATCAGCGTGGCCATTATTCTTATCATTTACTTCCTACCTTGGCTTCGAAATCCGCAATCATCGCGGTGATCAGTTTTAAGCGCTCTTGAGCATTGGCTTCATCAATCATAAAGCGTAACCGATTGGCGCCTTCCATTCTATAGTGCTGTGGATCAGCTTGAATTAAACCAATAATAAACTCGGGGCTAACCTTGGTCTGTTCACTAAATTCAAAGTACCCGCCTTTAGGGTTGGCCTCAACCTTAGTGATACCCAAGGCTCCGGTGCGAATCTTCAGTTGTTGCACGGCAAATAAATTCTTGGTGGCATCAGGGAGTAGGCCGAAACGGTCAATAAGTTCGACCTTCAGCTCATCAAGGGCATCAAAATCACTGGCACTGGCGATACGCTTATAAAGCCCCAAGCGTAGATTAACATCACTGATATAATCGTTGGGCAATAGCGCAGCCAGTTTAATATCGACTTCGGTGTGTGATTTAATCAGCTTATCTAAAGTGGGTTCTTGGCCATTTTTTAGCGCTTCCACCGCTTGCTCTAACATCTCCATGTACATGCTAAACCCGATGGTCTGGATTTGCCCGCTTTGCTCATCGCCAAGTAGTTCACCGGCGCCGCGAATTTCTAAGTCATGGGTGGCCAAGGTGAAGCCCGCACCGAGGTCTTCAAGGGACTCGATGGCCTCTAAGCGTTTTTGCGCGTCTTTCGACATCGCTTTAGGGCCCGGGGTGAGCAAATAGGCATAGGCCTGGTGGTGGCTGCGGCCGACGCGCCCGCGCAACTGGTGCAATTGCGCTAAGCCGAGACGATCCGCGCGGTCCATAATAATAGTATTAGCACTGGGGATATCAATGCCGGTCTCTATGATGGTGGTACACACCAACACATTAAAGCGTTGATGGTAAAACTCGCTCATTAGGCTTTCTAGTTCACGCTCGCGCATTTGACCGTGGGCGACCGCGACACTGGCTTCAGGCACGACTTTGCGAATATCCTCGGCAGTGCGCTCGATGGTTTCAACGTTATTATGGAGGAAATACACCTGACCACCGCGTTTAATTTCCCGCAAAATAGCTTCACGGATCATGTCATCGTCTCGTTGGCGCACAAAGGTCTTCACCGCTAAACGTTTGGCTGGCGGCGTGGCAATAATGGATAAGTCACGCATGCCACTCATGGCCATGTTTAGGGTTCGCGGAATTGGCGTGGCCGTTAGGGTGAGAATATCGACATCTGCACGCAGGGCCTTAATTTTTTCTTTCTGACGCACCCCAAAACGGTGCTCTTCATCGACAATAAGTAAACCAAGGTCGGCGAACTTAATGTTTTCTTGCAACAACTTATGGGTGCCGATAACAATATCGACTTGGCCATCTTTTATTTTGGCTAAGGTGGCATTTTGCTCTTTCGTGGATTTGAACCGTGACAAAATATCGACTTCCACAGGGAAGTCGGCAAAGCGGTCACGGAAGTTCTCAAAGTGCTGCTGCGCCAACAGTGTGGTGGGCACCAATACCGCCACTTGCTTAGAGTCGGCAACGGCAGTATAGGCTGCGCGCATCGCCACTTCGGTTTTACCAAAACCGACATCACCACAGACCAAGCGATCCATGGCATTTTTGCTTTGCATATCGCTGAGCACAGCATCAATAGCATTTTGCTGATCGTCGGTGGCCTCAAACACAAAATTATCGCTGAATTGTCGATAACCGGCATCATCGAGAGCAAACTTATAGCCTGGCTTAGCTTGGCGTTTGGCATAAATATCGAGCAGCTCAGCGGCCACATCACGGACTTTCTCGGCAGCGCGGCGTTTGGCTTTCTCCCAAGCATCAGAGCCAAGTTTATGTAATGGCGCGCTGGCTTCTTCTCCCCCGGAATAACGACTGAGCATATGCAATGCCGATACCGGTACATAAAGCTTGGCGTCATTGGCATACATGATGGTGACGAATTCCGTGGCAACACCTGCTGCGTCCAACGTTTCTAAGCCCACATAGCGGCCCACACCGTGGTCTAAATGGACGATTGGCTGACCTTCTTTGAGTTCCGCTAAGTTGCGGATCAGTGCATCACTGCTGGCCTGGTGTTTATGTTTACGGCGGCGGCGTTGTGACACGCGGATCCCGAGCAGTTCTTGTTCGGTGATTAAACTGACACGGGCATTGTGAGTTAGCACCACGCTTTGCTCAAAAGGTGCCACCAGTAAAGAAATATCCGCGTCGCTGTCTAGACATTGTGCCAAGGTATCAAAGGCGCGGATTTTCAAGCCGCTGGGTTTGAGCAACGTAAGTAGCGCTTCACGACGGCCATCGGATTCTACGCACAGCACGATACGCGCACCTTGGCGTTTTTGCTCTACGGCGTAATCTAAAAAGGCGCCATAGGGAGGCTGCTTACTATGATCTATGCGTACCTCGGGCAACGGCTCGCAGGGAAGATTAAAGTAGCCGGCTTTGGTTGGCAGCTTCGCTTGCGATAAATCAATGCGCGGGTAGGCTTTGCACTGCTGATTCAACTCTTCAATGGGCAAGTAGAGCTGGTTAGGTGGTAACAGCGGTCGCAGAGGGTCTACTTTACGGCTTTCATAGCGGCTGTGCACATCATCTAAAAACTGCTGGGCACCATGTTGGGTATCGCCCATATGCATAAATACCGCTTGCTCGGGTAGATAATCAAATAAGGTGCCCAAGTGCTCAAAAAATAGCGGCAGGTAGTACTCAATACCCGCAGGCAGGGCGCCTTTGCTGACTTGCATATATACCGAGTCTTGCTCGGCACTGGCACCGAAGGCTTCGCGGTATTGGATACGAAAACGTTCAATGTCGCTATCCGTGGTGCCAAATTCATGCGCCGGTAATAAATTGATGTGGCTTATATTATCGCTAGAGCGCTGGCTGTCGACATCAAAGTGACTCATGCTGTCTATTTCATCGTCGAACAAATCAAAACGCACAGGCGCGTTTTGACCCATTGCGAATAAGTCGACCACCGAGCCACGCACCGCATACTCACCATGGGCCATCACCTGCTGAGTATGGATGTAACCGGCATCATCAAGCTGTTTGCGCAGCTTGTCGATGTTAAGCGTGTCACCAACCTGATAAACAATGGCATTGCCGTAAATAAATTCTTTCGGCGCAGCACGCAGCATGAGTGTGGCAACGGGCACAATCAGCACGCCGTGGCTGATATTGTTCAAACGACTGAGGGTATGCAGCCGGGTAGAGACAATGTCTTGATGAGGTGAGAAATGATCATAAGGCAATGTTTCCCAATCAGGAAACACCATCACTTCATCACGGCTCAAGGTAGCATGTAATTCATGCTCTAGCTTCAACGCACTGGGGGTGTCCGGTGTCACTAACACCACTAACTGCTGATGTTGCTTAACCGCTTCGCCAATGCTTAGAGCGAGGGCACTGCCATGTAGCTGGCCCCACTTTATTTTGTCTTGTTGTGTCTTTACCCAAGGCAATTCAATGAACTGCGCTAACTGCATGGAATACTCCGTTTTAATCGCGATAAAGTTTGGTTAAATCACCATAATGATCGATGCGGCGATCGCGTAGGTAGGGCCAAATGCGACGGACTTTTTCGCCGCGCTGTAAATCGAGCTCTGCCACTAATACCTCGGGTTTATCATCACAGGCTTTAGCCAGTAACTCACCCTGCGGCCCAGCGATAAATGAGTGACCCCAGAAATCGATTCCGGCGCTGTGGCCGCTTGGATCGGCCTCAAAGCCGGTGCGGTTGGCACTGATAACATAGACACCATTGGCCACTGCGTGGGCGCGCTGGGAAATAACCCAGGCATCTTGCTGGCGTTGTTGCTCAGCAGCGTCATCATTTTTATCCCAGCCAATGGCGGTCGGATAAATCAAGATTTCAGCGCCTTTAGTGGCCATTAATCGCGCTGCCTCTGGAAACCATTGATCCCAACATACCAACACCCCTAAGGTGCCCAGCGAGGTTTTTATTGGCTCAAACCCTAAATCACCGGGCGTGAAGTAAAACTTCTCATAAAACCCGGGGTCATCAGGAATATGCATTTTGCGATACTTACCAGCAATACTGCCATCCGTTTCCAGCACCACGGCGGTGTTGTGGTACAAGCCAGCTGCGCGACGCTCGAACAGTGAGGCAACAATCACCACCCCAAGCTCTTTTGCAAGCTCGCCAAAGACTTGCGTGCTCTGACCAGGTATGGTCTCAGCCAAATCAAATTGCTCGACATCTTCGCTTTGACAAAAATATAAGCCAGTATGAAGCTCCTGCAGGACCACCAACTGGGCGCCTTGCGCGGCTGCTTCACGAATGCCGTTAATAGACTGTGTTAGGTTGTAATCACGCTCGGCGGTATTTTGCTGTTGCACCAAGGCAACGCGCAATGATTGTTGGGTTGGGGCGCTCATCGTTCCTCCAAAAAGCCATGCGGTAGTTGCATGGTTATACAGTGTAAGCTGCCAAATTGTTCAATCAGCGCGCGACAATCGATACCGATCACCTCACGCTCAGGATACGCCTTGGCGATTTGCTTAAGCGCCACGGCATCATGTGGGTCGTTATAGGTTGGCACCAACACCGCGCCATTGATAATTAAATAATTCGCATAGGTGGCCGGTAAGCGCTGACCCTCGGCGTTGGTGATGGGCCTGGGCCAGGGGAGGGCAATAAGGTGATAAGGCTCATTATCGAACCCTCTTAGTGCCACGAGCTCCTCACGCATCGCGCCCAAAGCCTGATAGTGCTCATCGTTAGGGTCGTCACAATGCACGTAAACCAGCACATTATTTGGAGCAAAACGCACTAAAGTATCAATGTGGGAGTCGGTATCATCGCCAGCTAAGTAGCCGTGCTCTAACCACAGGATTTTTTGTGCTCCTAGTAGTTGCGCTAAGGTGCTGTCGATTTGTGCGGCCGATAACTGTTGGTTGCGGTTCTCATTGTGAACACATTGACGGGTACTCAACAGCACCCCATGCTCGTTGATTTCAACGGCGCCGCCTTCAAGGATAAATTCGCTGCGCTCTACGTTTACTTGAGCGCTAAGGGCCTGAGCGAATACTTGCTGGTTAATGGCGTTGTCTTTCTCGGCTGCATATTTACCGCCCCAAGCGGTAAACTGACAGTCGAGGGCTTTTAGCCCAGTGCCATTACTTAGGGTCAGTGGGCCATGGTCACGCGCCCACGTATCGTTGCACTGAGCGCGGACAAAACGCACCTGATTCAAATCGGTGTGTTGTGCCGTTAATCGCGCGCGGATATGGGCTTCAAGGGCTTCATTGTCGACAACGATAAGCAGCTTTTGACGTTGGCTAATATGATCGCACAGCGCTAAATACACGCTCTCAACAGCCGCCAAATTCGCCGCCCAATCAGTATTCGAATGCGGCCAGGTTAACATCACGGCATCCTGCTGATGCCACTCAGGGAGGAGTCTAAACGTCATTTCAATGAATCACAGAAAAACAAGCCGCTAGTTTAGCACTTACAGCTTGAATGTCAGCTAAATAAGGCGCGGAATTATTATCATAGAGCACCGCCAGAAACGGGTAGGTATCGAAGCGTTAATTTTCGCGTTGCTGTTCATGGCGCTTTTTCAGTTGTCGAGTCTGAGCGTGTAAACTGGCACGTACGAGAAGCTCTTGGTCTTGCTCGCGAATGGTAGCAAAAAGAATCTTGTGCAAACAGCCATCGCCCTGGGTATCAACCTCAATGACTTCGCCATAGCAATAGATGGCGGCGGCCTCTTGCTCTAAAAACAACTTACACCGCACATACTGGCCAACCTCCATTGGCTGTTCACGTCGTAAGGTAAACCCTGAGCCTCCGTAACTTTGGCAGCGCTCACTGGGCTGGTCGGTACTTTCTTGCATCAGAATATGGCTAAGAATGAGATCGATTTTACGGGACTGCAGTGATAAGTAGTGGGCGAGTTCATTGGCGGTTTCACCGAGCAGTCGCAGCGGTCGAAGCGCTGATTGTTCGAGCGTATTGACTTCATTGGCGAGCCGAAAAAGTGGCGGGATATCGCGCTCTAAAGCGTCGGCGTCGGTGGGAACGAGGGCGGATTCTATGCTCTCTACGACGACATTCACGCTTTCTTGAATTTGAAAAAACTCGGCGAATAACTCGCTTTTTTCATTGCTCATGTTGCTCACTTATCTCAACCACATTACTTAAAAGACCTTGTCGGCACAGTCATTGTTGCACAGCACTATGAGCAGCGCTGCTATTAAGTCTTACCCTACTGTCGAAAGTAAGTTTTAACTTGCTGATTTTTCTATAGTAGCTGTCATTGACAAGATTTAAAAGAAAAGGCGCTATAACAGCGCCTTTGAGAGACTTTTTGGCAGGGGCTACAGTAAGCCTTCGTCAGTTTCTACCTGCTCCTTTTTATGTTGCGCTGCGATTTCCTCGCTCAGCGCTTGGCGTGAGCGCTTTTCACCAATACGGCGCTCAGTGAGCCAATAGAAGAACAGTGGAACAAAGAACACGGCTAGGAAGGTCGCGGCCATCATCCCGCCCATCACCCCGGTTCCCACACTATGGCGGGCTCCGGCGCCAGCACCGGAGCTCAACACTAAGGGCACAACGCCAAGAATAAAGGCCAATGAGGTCATAATTATGGGGCGAAAACGCAGCCGGGCTGCCTCTAATGCGGCGGCGGCAGCGCTCCAACCTTGTTGATGTTTGAGCAAGGCATACTCAACAATCAAAATGGCGTTTTTACCCGCTAAGCCCAGTAGGGTGACCAGACCAATTTGGAAGTAGACATCATTTGTGAGCCCTGCCACCCAAATTGAAATCAGTGCGCCAAAGGTACCAAAAGGCAAAGCCAGCATCACCGATAAGGGCAGTGACCAACGCTCGTATAAGGCTGCAAGAATCAAAAACACCATGATCACCGCTAATCCTAATGCTAATCCGGTGGTGCCAGAACTGCGTTTTTCTTGAAACGCGGTGCCGGTCCAGTCATAGGTCATACCCGCTGGCAGCACTTGCTCGGCGATACGTTCGATTTCGGCAATCGCTTGTCCGGAGCTGTAACCTGGCGCAGCTTCACCGAGTAACTTAACGGCGGGTAAATTATTATAACGACTCAAGCTATCCGGCCCCCGGGTAAATTCCACCGTGGTGAAAGCCGACATCGGCACCATGTCACCAGAGTGACTCTTGACGTAAATTCGGCCTATGTCTTGCGGCTGCATACGATATTCGGCATCAGCAGACATCAATACTTGCCATGCACGTCCAAACTTATTGAAATCATTGACATAGTAAGTGCCCAGCGTACCGGCCAGCGTATTGAAAGCATCATTAATATTGACTCCCATAGCTCGCGCTTGCTCCCGGTCTATATCCACTTTAAGCTGTGGAGCGTCGGGGCGCCACAAGGTTTGCACGCTGCCGACAATCGGGCTTTTTTGCGCTTCATTCATAACCAGCTGCATGGCTTGTTGAAGCTTTTCTGGGCCACCAGCGCCTTTATTTTGAATGTAAAACTCAAAACCACCGGTGGTGCCTAAACCGAAGATAGCGGGGGGGTTAAAAGCCAGCACTAAGGCTTCATTGATGTGTGCGGTTTTGCCAAACAACTCTGCCACTAAGGCCTTGGTATCGACCTCGCGGTCATCCCAATGGGTTTGTGTAACAAATAAGGTTGCGGCGGAGTTTTTATAGCCGCCCCCGATAAAGTCAAAGCCAGTAAAAGCGGCGACATTTTCGTTGGCAGGGTTGGATTTAACCGCCGCGACCACTTCGTCAACCACCGCTGCGGTGCGCTCTAGTGATGAACCATCCGGTAGAAAAACAGCGGCAATGTAGAAGCCTTGATCTTCATCGGGCACCAAGGAGCTGGGCGTTTTTTGCCAAATGCCAACGGTTGCGCTGACCATGGCTATCATTAACACCAGCCCAAGCACGCCACGACGCACCATAAACCCTACCGCGCCCACATATTTATGGGTCACCGCGCTGAAGAACCTATTAAACCAAATGAAGAAACCGGCTGTTTGTTTATGCTCATGCTTTAAAATCATCACACACAGCGCCGGAGTCATGGTTAACGCCACCACACCAGAGAGACTCACAGAGATAGAGATGGTAATTGCGAACTGGCGGAAAAGTTCACCGGTTAGCCCACCCAGAAAAGCAATCGGCACGAACACTGAACACAGCACCAAAACAATGGCTACCACTGGCCCAGAAACCTCTCGCATCGCCTTGATAGCTGCTTCGTGAGCACTGACATGCTCTTCGTGCATAATGCGCTCAACATTTTCAAGCACCACGATGGCGTCATCAACCACAATACCTATAGATAACACCATGCCAAATAGCGTCAGCGTATTGATGGAATAACCCAACATATACATGCCAGCAAAGGTGCCTAATAACGAGACCGGGACCGCTAACGTAGGGATCAGTGTGGCACGCCAGTTCTGTAAAAATAAGAACACCACCAGAAATACCAATAGCATGGCTTCGGCCAGAGTTTTTACCACCTCACGAATGGACACCTCGACAAAGCGGGTGGTGTCGTAAGAGACCACATGCTCAAGACCCATAGGGAACTGCGGTTTGAACTCAGCCATCACGCCATTGACTTCTTTCGCTACGTCCAGCGCGTTTGCGCCGGGCTGCAGAAATATCCCCAATAGCACTGCTTCTTTGCCATTGACGGTGCCGTTAAAGTTGTAATCCTTGGAGCCGAGTTCAACTCGCGCAACGTCTTTAAGGCGCAGGCTGCTGCCGTCGGGATTCGAGCGGACAATAATATTCTCGAATTCTTGTGGCTCAGACATGCGCCCGCGAGCGGTGACACTATAAACCAAAGATTGCGGTGACTTGGAAGTCGGGGTCGCACCAATTTTACCCGCCGCATATTGCGAGTTTTGCACCCGAATCGCATTGGCCACTTCATCCACGGTGACGCCCAATTGGCTCATTAAGTCAGGGCGTAACCAGATTCGCATGGCGTAATCTTTAGCGCCAAATATTTGTACATTGGTAGTGCCAGGGATGCGTTTAATACGATCGAGAATGTTGAGGGTGACATAGTTCGACGTCCACAATGACGAGCGTGACCCGTCAGGGGAGTAAAACGCGTGCACTTGCAAAAAGCTCGACGAGCCCTTTTGCACCACCACGCCTTGCCGTCGAGTCTCCTCTGGTAAGCGAGCCTCAACCTGTTTCACGCGGTTGTTCACATCCACAGCGGCTTGGTCGACATCAGTGCCGATTTCAAAGGTCACCTCGATGGTGGTTGCGCCGGCGCTGCTGGAGGTTGAAGACATATACATCATGCCCTCAACACCGGTAATGGCATTTTCGATCGGCGCCGCCACAGTTTGCTCCAAAACTTCGGCGGAAGCGCCAGGGTAACTGGCTGTGACTTGCACTACAGGAGGGGCAATTTCCGGATACTGAGCTATGGGTAAGGCACGCATGGCAGCTAAACCAGCAAGGACAATGACAATGCTGATCACAAAAGCAAAAATCGGCCTATCAATAAAATAACGAGAGAACATAATGCTGCTTATCCCTGCTGTTGCTGATTAGACACGGTAATGGGCATACCTGGGAAGAAAATGCGCGCCATGCCTTCGACAACAATTTCATCTCCGGCATTAATGCCGCTGCGAATAATCCATAAGTTCTCAGTCTTGTCACCGTTTTGTTTACGATACCATTCGCCCACTTGCACTGGAGCGGGGCGAGCGATGGTGGCACCTTGTTCATTCTTGCCGACAACGTACACAAACTTGCCGGTGCCATTATCCAATACCGCACGTTGGGGCACCACGAAGGTGTTGTTACGCACCGCGCCGATAAGCTCTACTTGCACGAACTGACCAGGGCGCAAACTAAATTCAGGATTGGGCACAATAGCCTGAAACTCTGAGGTGCCGGTATTAGGATTGATGCGCACATCAGTAAAGTTAACCTCGCCACCGTGATGGTACTCACTGCCATCTTGCAAACGTAGGCGTGTTTGCCATTGGCCGTCTTCAGGTAAGCTCAATTCGCCCTTTTTCTGTGCCTGGCGCATCATAAGTTGCTCACGTTCTGAAAGACCAAAACGCACTCTGACAGGGTCTAATTCGGTAATATAGGTCAGCAGTAACTCGGGCCCTGGCACGAAGGTACCCTCAGAGACTAACTCTCGGCCCATCACTCCGGCAACGGGAGCTTTGACTTGGGCATAGTCCAAGTTTAATTTTGCCTCACGCAGCTGCACTTTGCTGGCTTGTAAATCAGCGGTGGCGATTTGAACACTGGAAATGGCGTTATCATAATCGCGCTGTGATACTGATTTGTCTTCGCGTAACTTTTTCAGCCGCTTGGTTTCTCGCTGCGCTTGCTCTAACCGCGCTTGTGCGGCATTGACAGCTGCTTGGGCTTGCTCATAAGCGAGCTGGTAGGGGGCAAGGTCAATAGTGAACAGGGATTGGCCGGCATCGACTGTTTGACCTTCAGAGAAGTTTCGAGATTCCAGCACGCCACTGACCCGAGCACGTATTTCTACCTCTTTAGAGCCTGATACCGTGGCTGGTACAGAGATAATAAAAGGCGCATCCACCGCTTTGGCGGTGATGGTTTCGACTTGGGCATTAGGCATGCCCCCTTGTGATTGTTGTGCTGGCTGCTCACAGGCACTTAACAATAATAAAGAGCTGAACACCAGTGTAACTGGACGTAATAAAGTAGTAATAGAATAACGACGCATGAGTGAAGCGTTTCCCTTTGCAAATTGAATGATATGGGTCAGACGTTGTTATAGCGTGCTCTCGCAGGCGAGTTGCCAAGCCACACCGAGGTGACAATTCGCGGTTATTCTATGCGGGCGCAGGCTTTTTTTGGTGCATGTCATGCGCTCAAGTGTATCGGCATTACTGTGCATGAGCACAACATTGAAGACACAAATCGTGGCACGACCGCCAACGCTCAGTGTAGATGACAGCCGAAAATTTTTACATATTTAATTACGGGTGTTAGCACTGAGTAAACGAAAGTGTATACTTATTTTCATCTCAGGTATACATCTTCGTTTACTATTGCTGCGAATAATCATTGGTTCCGTTATACTGCGCAGCAAATCGTTGAGGGGCGGAATATGAGTAGTAATAAGCAGCAGGCGGTGATCACCGCTGCTATCGCATTATTTGCACAACACGGCCTTGCAGGTACCACTATGGAAGCGGTGGCGGGCAAGGCAAAGGTATCAAAGCGCACGTTGTATAAATATTACTCCAGTAAAGAGCATTTATTTGATGGTGTGGTGGACCTACTCATAGAACGTATTCGTCCATTGCAAGAAAACCATTTTTGCGCGCAAACCCCGATAAAAGAGCAATTGCAAGCACAGGCCCATGTCGGCTTACGATTGACACAAGACAAAGACTACCTGACCCTTTCGCGTATTGTTATGATTGAATCGTTGCGTTCGAAAAAGCGCGCGGCCAAGCTGCAAGAGCGGTTTCAAAGTTTTGAGCAAGGTTTGCACTCATGGTTTTATGAGGCGCAGCAGCAAGGTGCTTTGGGTGAAACGCCCGCCGAAATCGCTGCTGCCGTGTTCTACGGGGGCATGAAAAAGTTGGCATATTGGGAGCAGCTCATCAAGTGGAAACCGCCGGTGGAAAAAGAAAAGCTCGACCAGTTAGTCGAGCTTACCTGTCGGATGTTCACTCGCCATTAAAATAATCGGGTGTGCCGTGCGCTTCAATACCGTCACTGAGACGCTTGAGTGCGACGGCATAGACCGCATCGCGAAAATCGAGTTCTTGGCGCTGTACTTGCTCGTTAGCGCGCGCAAATGCACGGCGCATCACTTGCTCTAGTTCTTGCTCAACCCGCTCGCGCGACCATTGGTAACCGCAGCGGTTTTGTACCCACTCGAAGTAGCTGACAGTCACACCACCGGCGTTGGCCAAAATATCAGGGATCACAATGACACCCTGTTGTTTTAGTATACTGTCGGCATCACTGGTCACTGGGCCATTAGCTATCTCAACGATATATCGTGCTTTAACTTGCTCAGCATTATCAGCGGTGATCACGCCGCCTAATGCAGCGGGAATTAAAATATCGACATCGCAGTGCAGCAGCTCCTCATTGGAGAGGGTGTCGTAGTCCTGACTTTCACATACTGAGCCTTCACAATAGACCGCTTTAAGCTCTTTATGTTCTTGCTTTTGCTGATAGACGCTATCAACGTTGAGACCTTCTTGGCGATAAATAGCTCCTTTAGAGTCACTAACGGCCACCACTTTATAGCCATCGTTGGCGAGTAAACGGGCAACATGATAACCGCCGTTACCGAAGCCTTGCACTGCCACTGTGGTTTGCTGAGGGTCGAGATTGTCACGTTTTTCTAATTCTTTAATACATAGGTAAGCGCCGCGCCCAGTGGCATCGTCGCGGCCAATACTGCCGCCGAGTGCCAATGGTTTCCCAGTGATCACGCCGGGATTCTTAACTCGGGTAATTTTTTCATACTCATCCATCATCCAGCCCATAATAAGGGCATTGGTATACACATCCGGTGCTGGAATATCACGCTCAGGGCCAATAAAATCGGCCATAGAGCGCACATAGGCGCGTGATAAGCGTTCAAGTTCAAAAGGAGATAAGGTTTTCGGGTCGACACTCACACCGCCTTTAGCGCCTCCAAATGGAATATCGACGACAGCGCATTTGAGCGTCATCCACAGCGCTAAGGCTTGTACCTCTTCGCTGTCAACTTCGGGGTGAAAGCGAATACCGCCTTTGGTCGGGCCGAGCACATTGTTGTGCTGGCAACGGTAGCCAGGGAAATACTGAACATGGCCATCATCCATACGCACTTCAACGTTCACGTGCATCATTGCCTGCGCGTGACTGAGCGTGTTGAGAACTTGTTGTGAGCACTGGATGGCATCCCCGATGCGTTTTAATCGTGTCACTGCGTCGTCAAAAGTTGTGCTACTCATTGGGCCTCCATTGGCATCATTCGATTTTGCTTAAGAGCAAGGTCGAACTATTTAGAGCAATTATTTTTAGTACCTAAATCAAACGTCTATATAGCGTTTGTGGTTCACTTTTTAAGGTTATTTAATCTCTGGGATTGAAATAGATAAAATCAACCCTATCTCTAAAAGGCATTCAATATCGGCAATTAGCCGAGCACAAATATAAGTACAAGGCACCCATGCGCAACGGTATAATTATGGTCATCGTGTTAATGACGCTGCTTTTGAGTAGTGCATCCGCGCTTGCCCATACCCATACCACAGCAGCCGAATCACCGCTCTGCTCGCTGATGGTGCAAGAACCCATGCAGTGTGGCTTTGATGATGTCAGCGCCTCAGAGCACCAGCGCCCAGCACCGCACCCCGCGCAATTGCCAGAGCGCGCTATGCGTACTCACCCCAGCTATTTTTTACATCCGGAGCAACAACCACTTTACTTGTTGGCGTACACATTGGCGCAACATACTGCGCCGTTTAAACAGCGCTTTAAGGCGCCACCCGCCAGCCATTTTGAACCTTGGTATATCGCCAGGGAGCAGAAAAAATGTGGCCTTATCAATCACTGTCAGGCCGCGAACTTAACTTATCGTAGCCGGCTTCACTACGAGTCCTGAGTTAAATCGACCTTCTTTCTATTAATATCGAAATCAAGATTTAACACGCTTGCTGAGCAAGCGAAAAGGACTCACAATGAGACAACAACCTCACTCGCAAGAGCGAGTCAAAGGCGCGTCGGCGCTGAGCAGACAGCTGCGCTTATTTACCGTTATTAGTGTTATTTTAGTACTTTTTCTTAGTGCGCTTCCCAATATCTACCCTGATCATGCTGTAGTGAATGTGGCGTCTGTGCACACCCACAGCGATACCGTTAATATTAAAACAGAGTTGACAGAGGCTGGTTTTACCCTCGCAAAGGCGCACTATGATGCTGGCGAGCAACGCTTTGATATCCGTTTAACTGATCCCGCACGCAGTGCCGAAGCCGCACGTATATTGCGTGAGCATGGGCATGAGCAGGTCAAAGTTGTCAGCCAAAGCAGCACACCACAGTGGCTTCAAAGTTTGGGATTAGCACCGATGAAGCTCGGTCTGGACTTAGGGGGAGGGGTGCTATTCGTATTGCAAGTGGATACTGACCAAGCACTCGCCACACGGTTAAAAAGCATTGCCGAAGAGGCCAATACGCTGAGAGTTAAAGCGCGTTTACGGGGCATAAAAATACACTCGCCGCAAAATAACGAAGTACGCTTAGTGGCAGCGCCAGCTAACCAAGCACACTTACAGCAATTGGCTGATAAGTTGCAGGCGGCCTATCCAAAACTGGATATCGGTAGCGCCCATCAAGGCAGCTTAGAAATAGTATCCTTACGTTACCTGGATGCGCAGCAACAGCAATTTGCTCAGGCAGATATGACACAAGCGTTGGCTACTTTGCGCTCGCGCATCGAGGAGCTAGGCATAACCGAAGCCGTGGTGCAACGCCAAGGCAAGCGGGCTATTCGTATTGAGCTACCCGGTGTGCAAGACCCCAGTGAAGCAAAGCGTATTATTGGCGCCACTGCACAGCTTTCTTTTCACGGCCTGCAAGAAATTGGCGGTAAGCGGGTGCGTACTGAGCAAGGGCACAGTATTGCCATAGAGAGTAAAGCAATATTCACGGGTGCAGATATCACCGGTGCTCAAGCCGGCCGAGATGAAATGGGGCAGCCGATGGTGCAGTTGCAACTATCCTCAGCGGGGGGAGATAAAATTAATCGGTTCTCGCGTGCACACATAGGTCAACCCATGGCTACCTTGTACAGTGAATATGTAGCGGATGCGCAAGGTGAGGTGCGAATGCGCGAGCAGGTCATATCTGTGGCGACCATTAACGAAGCATTGGGAACGCGTTTTAGTATTACTGGGCTGGGTACCTGGCAACGAGCTCAAGACTTAGCCTTAGTATTGCGCGCAGGTTCATTAGAAGCACCCATTACCATAGTCAAAGAGCAAACCATGACCCCCAGCCTCGGTAAGCAAAATATAGAGAATGGTTTTAACGCTTTGTTATTGGGCTTAGCGCTAACATTGTCATTTATGCTGCTGTGGTACCGGCGTTTAGGGGTTGTCGCCAACCTTGCATTAGCAATTAACCTAATTGCTTTGGTGGGGCTCATGTCACTGCTCCCCGGCGTGGTATTAACGCTACCAGGGATTGCCGGGTTGGTGCTGACCATTGGCATGGCGGTGGATACCAACGTCATTATATTTGAGCGTATCAAGGAGGAACTGCGCTTAGGCAGAACCCGCTTACAAGCTCTTAAACGTGGCTATCAAGGCGCGATGAGCAGTATTATTGATGCCAACTTAACGACATTTATCAGTGCCTTAGTGCTTATCGGTGTGGGCTATGGCCCAGTTAAAGGCTTTGCCATTACGTTAGCGCTGGGCATTCTCACCAGTGTATTTAGCGGTGTATTGGTGTCTTCTTACTTGTCACACTGGTTGTTCGCAGCTGCAAAGGAGGTGCGTCATGGCTAATTATTTAACACGATTACGCCATCTGGGAATGGCGATCAGTATGCTTATGCTGGTACTCGCCGGCACTGTGATTGCCATCAAAGGAGTACCGCTTGGCCAAGATTTTACTGGCGGTTATGTGCATCAATTTCAGGCGCCTGAGGCGCTCACTCAACAGCAACTACAACACCAATTAGAGGGCTTACTGAGTGGCGATTTTCAATTAAGTGCACACAGTGATAATCAATACCAATTGTTTCAACCACCGAGCGAAGGGCAGAGCAACCCCAAGTGGCTCGATACCTGGGTCAGTGACAACGCATTGGTGCTACTGGATAGCAGCTTTTTAGGTGCACAGGCCGGTGACGAGCTCATCGACCAGGGGCTGATGGCGTTGTTATTCGCAACCCTAGCGGTGATGCTGTATTTAGTCTGTCGCTTTGAATGGCGTTTAGCGCTGGCGGCCACCTTGGCGTTGGTGCATGACGTTGCACTGACACTGGCGGTGCTGGTGCTTTTTGACATTCCTTTCACCTTAACCGTGTTAGCTGCCATCCTTGCCATCATTGGCTATTCGCTCAATGACTCCATTGTCATCGGTGATAAGGTGCGTGAGATTGTCCGCGCGAAGCCTGCACAATCAGTGGCGCTGAGTATCAATACCGCCATTGCCGCATCCATGAGTCGTACACTTATTACCTCAATGACCACACTGGCGACGATTATCAGTATCTGGGCGTTGGCAGGGCCGCCTCTGCAAGGGTTTGCCATCACCTTGTTTGTGGGTGTGCTGGTGGGCACTTGGTCATCGGTGTTCATTAGTGCCACCGTGCCGCATTGGTTAGGGCTTAGCGCCGAAAACTACACCAACCAAGACAGTGATGAGGTAAAACGTCAACTCGCTCAACCTTAGCGTTACTGCCTATCTAGGAGGCTTAGCCTCCTAGATTATATCCCGCCTAAAGTCGCATTTTTATCTTCATAGCCTAGTATAAAGTGACATAAACAAGCAGTTTTACAAGCACTTGGAGTGAACATTGCTAGAGTCATTGATAGCCAGCGTAAATGCGCTGTTATGGGGAGAAGGGCAGATCCTTATTTATTTACTGCTCTTTGCTGGTGTGTGGTTTTCGATTTCGCTCAGAGGGATTCAGCTCACTCATTTTACCCATATGTTCGCGCTATTAGGAACCAGTGCTCAGGCGGATAAAAACGAAATAAGCTCATTTCAAGCGCTGTGCACCGGCCTAAGTGCTCGTGTCGGCACTGGCAACCTCGCCGGGGTGGCAGTGGCTATTTCTTTGGGCGGCAGTGGTGCCGTGTTTTGGATGTGGGTGATTGCCATACTCGGTATGGCCACCGGTTTTGCCGAAAGCGTACTAGGACAAGTATATAAAGTACGTGATAGCCAAGGCGAGTTTCGGGGCGGCCCTGCGTACTACATTCAAATGGGGTTGGGGCAAAAATGGCTAGCCATTGCCTTTGCGCTATGTTTGTTTCTCGGTTATGGCTTTAGCTTTAGTGCCATGCAAACCAACACTATCACCGATGCGTTGCATCATGCCTTTGGCGTGGACCGATTTTATACCGGTTTGGTTATCACCTTAGTCACAGGCAGTATCATCGCCGGCGGCTTTAAGGCCATTGCCCGTTTCGCAGAGCGGGTGGTGCCGCTAATGGGGTTAGTTTTTGTGTTTAGCGCAGTGGTAGTGACGATGGTCAGTTTTGAACGGGTGCCGGCGATGCTCAGTGATATTTTGCACAGTGCGTTCGGCCTGCAAGAAGCGGGAGCTGGGGCGCTCGGAGCGGCGATTAAAAATGGCATTCAGCGCGGCCTTTATTCCAATGAGGCTGGAGCCGGGAGTGTTCCCCACGCAGCGGGTGCGGCAACACCAACACCGAATCACCCAGCCACACAAGGGTATATACAAATGCTGGGAGTGTTTTTCGACACCATAGTGCTATGCAGCTGCACGGCGGTGATTATATTACTGGCGGATATCCCCATCAGCGGCGATATGGAGGGCATTCGCCTCACCCAGGATGCCATGACCGCGCATATGGCCGATGCCGGTGTGTATTTTGTTGCGGCGGCAATCACCTTGTTTGCATTTACCTCAGTGGTGGCAAATTTCGCCTATGCGGAGAGCAACTTGCACCTTTTTGCACTGGATAATCGTATGGGCAGAGGCCTGTACATGCTCAGTTATCTGGCGATGATGTTATGGGGAGCCAGTGCCAAGCTTGAGCAAGTATGGAGTTTAGCCGATATGGCCTTAGGCTTGATGACACTGGTTAATATCATCGCGATTGTGCAGCTTACGCCGACGATTAAACGCGTTACATCAGACTACCACCGCCAGCGTAAGCAGGGTAAAGCACCTGAATTTTGCGTAGCAAAGGTCAAAATACAGGGGCAAACAGAGTCAGGAATTTGGCAAGAGAAAAGTATAGATAACTGAGCTAAAAGCATTTTACGTTATTCATGGCAATTTTTGTTACACTCACGGCTTTGATGACTGTCGCCGTTAAGGTGTTAAGGAAAACCATGAGTAAACTACGAATTAGTCGTGATAGTGGATATGCAGATAGAGCTAGAAAGTACACGGTTATGTGTGAAGGTAAGGCGTTGGGTAAAATTGGTAATGGCGAAAGTGTTGAGTTTGATGTGCCACCAGGCGAAAAAGAAGTTTATTTAAAAGTGGACTGGTGCCGCTCTAATAAAGTGCGTATTAACGTGCCAACAGAAGGGACGGCGCAGCTAAGCGGAGGTTCAAACTTACGTGGTCCGCGAATTATGCTCGCCATTGTTTATGTACTTTTTAAGCCGCATGATTACCTGTGGCTAACTGCGCAAGCAGACTAGCCGTTCAACCTTCCTCTGTTTTAGGCGGTGATGGCTAGCGCTGTCATTGCTTAATAGGGCGATGATTAAAAATGCCGCTCAGACCTGGGTTTTTGTCGATAAATTTCATTTAGATTAATTAAAACTACTGTTAATGAAATTCACTGCTCATCGGATGTTTTTGAGTTTACTCTAAGCTGGCAACATGCAACCCAACCCTTAAAACGAGCGCTGTAGGCTCATTTTACAACATGGAACGGGTCACTTTTTAAGCATAAGAGGCAGCGATGAAGCAAATACTCATTACACTCATGATTTTATTTAGCACCAGTACACTGGCTGAAGGCCAACTGACCAAAAACAAACAACTGGTCATTGATTTTTATACCGATGTGGTACTAGCCGAAGACGCGACACATATCGATAAGTACCTAGGTCCGCGCTATATCCAACATAACCCCATGGTCGCAGATGGTAAAGAAGGGCTGCGGGCGTTATTGCGCAGCTTACCTAAACGAGATAAAAGCGCCGGACCCAGTGGTGAAATAGTGCGGGTGATAGCTGAGGGCGACTTGGTGGTATTACACGTTAAAAGTTACCACTGGCCGCAGCCAAATGGCGGTGCCATTGTTGATATATTTCGTGTGGAAAATGGCAAAATTGTTGAGCACTGGGATGTCATTCAAGCCATTCCTGAACAAGCCAAAAATACCAATACCATGTTTTAGCTTTACCATTGAGCAGCGCAACCCGAGGCCTAATTATACTGCCTCAGGTTGTGGCTCGGGCTCTTTCCATCGATTGACTGCTTTTAGGCCAACTTCAAAACCGAGGCGATAGTCCTCTTCTAAAGTCTCGATACTTGAGCCTAACACCATAGATTGTAATGGCCGAGTTGGGGCTATTTGAACCACGTTAACACCTTCAGGTGGTGACCTCATAAACTCAACAGCCTCGGCGTAACGCTGTTGATAGTGATGATAAATTTCAAACATCCGTGGCGATTGGTTTATGCGCCTCATAATAGGTTTAAGCCTCTCCAACACCGGCATCTTGCCATCATCATGAGCTTCAACTGTGCGGATCACCCAAATGGTTTTCGCGCCTTTTTCATGAGCCCACCGCACCGGCAGGGGGTCGGCAACGCCGCCATCCATCATGCCATGGCCTTCGACTTTTACGCCGGGGCGATACAGAAATGGAATAGCGCTTGAGGCCTTTAGATGCGCAAACATATTTTCATGCCAAGTATGTAAGTAGTGCGGCTCAAACGAGTCGTAGTGGCTAGCCACCGCATAAAAATTACTCTCTGGCGTGAGGTTATTAGGCTCAGTGGGGAAGCGCACCTTGCCATTGTGCTCTACTTGATGAAAATACCAGTCTAGGTCAATGACATTACCACCGGTGAAAAACCGGGCCGGTCGAAAAAACTGTTGCTCTGTGGTGAGGTGCTCAATCGCTGTTTGTGCGTATTGGCGCGCCCGAGCACAGTAAGCTGCTAGATTTTGGGCGCCTGCAGAGACACCGACTTTTAAATCGAAGGGCGCAAATTTCTTTTCTAGGAAAGCATCGAGTACGCCGGCGGTAAAAATGCCTTTTTGTCCACCGCCTTCGGCAATGAGTGCGGAGCGTATATGTGTCGTCATATTGTACTCTTCTATTAATTATTAATGTGTGAAGAGGTACACATTTCACCAAAACCAATTACGTGCAGAGGTTTTCGCCGTCAGCTTTGGTCAATTGTGTTTCATCCCCCACTGAATGTGGAATATTAGCTGTATTATGGGCGATAGCGATGAATTTCAAGTTAATCAACAATAATAGCGGCTAAAAGTTGTTCGCCCATTTGTGTTAACAAGGCTTCATCTGGCTGTGTAAACGCATAGGTGCGCATGCCGTAAATGCCCATGGCCAAAAAGCGCGCCAGCTTCATCGCGTCATCTTGGTTCACGGCTTCACCTTGGTGCTGAGCGCGGCGAATTTGCGCAGCTAGGTTCTGCTCTAATTGCTTGAGGTTTTGTGCAAGAATATTGGCCACTTCCGGATCTTGGCCTTCAATTTCATTTAAAGAGCGGGTGAGTAAACATACCTTCGCACAGGTCTTTTGCACGCACTCAGTCACCGTGTTGGCGATAAATTCACGCAAACTATCAACAACCGGGCGTTGGGCGTTAAAAATGGTGTCGAACGCTTGTTGTTTTTGCTGATGGTAGTGACTCACCGCCTCGATAAACAGACCTTTTTTACTGCCAAACGCGCAATAAATAGAGCCTGGATGCAACCCCGTTGCTTGGGTTAGTTTTTGCATGCTGGCTTTGCTGTAACCATGCTCCATAAAGGTTTGCATGGCTTGTTGTAAAACGTGGGCTCGGTCAAATTCGGCGCTGCGCATAAAAACGACATGATGCTGCTAACTAAGATAGCGAACATGATACCATTTATTTTCAATATTTACTTGAATTAGCATTCAACAATCCATACGTTGAATATACATTCAAAAAACAAATATGCTTTATATGACCGATCTTCTTTTACAACCTTATGCTTTAAATGACGAACTGACTCTTAAAAATCGCATTCTTATGGCGCCGCTTACACGCTGTATGGCGGATGATAATCTCGTACCAACGGAAAAAATGGCGGCCTATTATGCTCGTCGCGCTGATGCTGGGTTGATCATTAGTGAAGCCACGATTATTCGCCCTGATGCCCAGGGCTATCCGAATGTCCCGGGTATATTCACCAGTGAGCAAATACAAGGTTGGCGCAATGTCACTGAGCAAGTGCATGACCAAGGAGGCAAGATATTTTGCCAACTATGGCATGTTGGCCGTGTCGCTCATCCACACTTTTTTGCAGGAGATGTGCTCGGTGCCAGTGCGATTGGTATCGAAGGCACTGTGCCGCGCATGCGTGAATTAAGTTACCAAACACCAAAAGCCGCGAGTGAGGCGCAAATCGAACAGCTTGTGGCTGATTATGCTAAAGCGGCAGAAAACGCGATAGAGGCTGGTTTTGACGGCGTTGAGATCCATGGTGCCAATGGCTACCTGATTGATCAATTCCTGCACCACAGTAGCAACCAACGCAACGACAACTATGGCGGCAATGCTGCCAATCGCGCACGTTTTGCACTTGAGGTGGTCGACGCTGTAGTCGCGCGTGTGGGGGCTGCGAAAGTGGGTTTACGGTTATCCCCTGGGGCGTACTTCCTGCTCGATGAGGGCGATGAGCAAGATACCGCCGTGTTCGATTATTTACTGGAGCAGCTTAATCATCGAAATCTTGCGTATCTGCACTTGGGTATTTTCGATGACAGCATGCGTTTCCCTTATCTTGGTGGCAACGGCAGTGCCTCGCAATATCTACGTAAACATTATAACGGGAACTTGGTAGGTGTTGGCAGTTATACGCCGGAGCAAGGCGCTGAGGCAATCAGTAATGAAGAGTTCGATTTGCTAGCCTTAGGTCGTCCTTTTATTGCTAACCCTGATTTGGTCGCCAAAGTGAAAGCGCAAAAACCACTCACGCCATACACTGATGATATGTTGGCTGAACTTTACTAAAAAGGCTGCGCTAGCTTTGCAGTGCCGCTATATTTTTGGTGGTGAGCGAAGAAAATGCAAAAATATGACCCTTGTCATGAATTTGCAATTTTGGCGCTTTACTATGAGTGGCAAGTAATGACGTATGTGTTGCTTGAACTCTGATTAGACCCCGACTTAGCCGCTGATAACAGCGGCTTTTTTTTGTGCCGATTTTTGCACATGTAAATCACATATCGAGTAGACATTCACAGGCAGGCTAGGGCGGCGCTTATCGCTGATGTTGAATTCATTTTCAGCAGAGAGCAAATTACACTGCAGCTGGGATAGGGTTTCTTGTAGCACGAAGTTGTCTAATTCATGGTCAATGGCGGTGTACCATAACACGTACTGTTGGCCTTGGTAGCGCACACTGATGTCCTGCCATAAGCGCTCAGGAGGCTCGCCAAAAACAGGGTGCTCTGTGGTCATGGGGGCAAAGTAAAAGTGTCCGCTGCTGTCTGTTTTCGCGCGGCTAACGAATTGCTGATCGCCCACCGATAAGGTGCGGGTAATTTCGACATTGGCCAGCTCAGAGCCGCCCAAAGCAAGCTTCCCCTTCACTTGCGGGGATAGGGTTTGAGATTGGGTCACTAAATCAGAGATAAGCGGGCGATGTTGCCCAAAATCACCAAGCAGCGTCACTGAGCAAGCAAGTAAGCCGGCACAAAAAAGGCTGAAAGCAATCAATCGCATTGGCACGCTCCTGTGTGCTAATTCATTCCATTGTGGTTATAACTTAATCTATGTTCCTAAAATATGCAAATTCAAGATGTTACCGAATATTTTGCTATTAACTTAGGTGCAACAATGATGCCGCTTAACAATAACCAATAAGGTGAAAATACACTGTGATGTCAACCTAGTGCCCGTCATTAAAATTGCGTACACTGGCTATCTAGGCATTCCAATAATACCGATAACGCATGCTGCATATAATACAGTCAAACCGTATGGAGATTCTCAGCGCCCAGCTCTGTGCGTTGCTGGCTAATACCAGCAGTTCTAATATTTTCCATAAAGAGCAAGTATTGGTGCATTCTCCAGGAATGTCACAATGGTTGAAGCTTGAGCTTACAGCGCAGTTAGGCGTATGTGCACAGGTCGACTTTCCATTACCTTCGAGTTTTATCTGGTCTTTGTACCAGCAAGCTTTGCCTGATGTTCCGCCAGAGTCGTCGTTTAACAAAGCCAATATGACATGGAAGCTCTACGAACTGTTGCCGCAAAAATTAACACAGGCTCATTACCAACCCCTGATGCGCTACCTTGATGGTGACGATGATGGTCACAAACGCTATGCCCTGTGTGAGAAAATTGCTGATGTGTTCGATCATTATCTAATGTATCGACCACAGTGGTTGGCTAGTTGGCAAGCGGGTGAAGACCAACTAGATGACGTTGATATTAGCCATGCACCTTGGCAGCCCGATCTTTGGCGTGCTTTAGTCGCGCGTGTTCAAGAGCTGGAGCAAAGCCCGTACCATCGCGCTAATATGCACCAAGGATTACTGGATGCACTGGCGGCGGGGCAGTTGCAACTGCCGCCACGTATTTGCTTGTTTGGTATCTCCGCTTTGGCGCAATCGCAGCTAGCGATCTTTCAGGCGCTCAGTGAGCACACGGATGTGTTGATATTTCTGTTCAACCCCAGTGAACATTATTGGGGCGATATCGTCGATGAGAAAACGCTGGCTAAAATACACACTCAGTATCAACGAAAGCCTAATATCGACGCGGCTGAATCTGAGCAACAATATTTTATCGTCGGTAATCCGTTATTGGCATCATGGGGTAAGCTCGGCCGCGATTACCTAGAGCAACTGCTGCAATTAGATGGCAAGTGGCTGGATGGTTTCGATGATGAATTTGCGCCGCATTTATTGGGTCGTCTACAGCAAGAGGTATATGAATTAGCTTTCAAAGGGGAAAGCCTAGCGCAAGACCCACACTGGTTTATCAGTGAGCAGGGCAAGATAGCATTGGCGCAACAAGATCACTCCCTGTTAATAAGTAATTGCCACACCGCTTTGCGCGAAGTGGAGAGCTTACACGACCATCTACTTGCTGAGTTTGCCCGCGATCCAACCCTAACACCCAAAGACATCATTGTGATGATGCCTGATGTCGGCCAGTACAGCGCCTTTATTGAAGCGGTGTTTGGTGGCGCTAAAGGCGAGCGCCATATTCCCTATGCCATTGCCGACTTATCCATTGCCCAAGAGCAGCCTATTGTTAATGCCTTGGTGAGCTTGGTGAATCTACCCTTTAGCCGCTTTGGTGTCAGTGAATTGATGGATTTATTATACATTGAGGCCATTAGCCAGCATTTCGGCTTCGTCGCCAGCGAACTCGAACAGTGCCAAGTGTGGCTTGAGCAAGTCGGGGTGAAATGGGGGATTGATGGCGCGCACAAACAAGAATTCAACCTGCCAAGTATTGATCTCAACACTTGGCGTTTGGGAATAAAGCGATTATTGTTAGGCATCGCGGCCACCGATGCGCCTTATCATGGGGTTTATCCGGCTGACGCAGTTGAGGGCATGGCCAGTGATACATTGAGCAAACTCTTGGCCTTTATCAATGTGTTGTTGCAGGCCAAGCAGGCACTTAGTGGTGATGCAAGCTTATTGGATAAATGTACCAGCTTGCGCGCAATTGCCAGTGAAGTGATGGCAGTAGAGCATTTAAGTGCCGCAGACTTAGCCTTGTTAGATGGCCTCTATAGTGACATTGAAAAGCATTATGATAATGGCGACTATCAAGGGCTCATCTCGGCACGGATCTTCGCCACCTTGATTCAACAAGGTGTCGAGCAAAAAGGCGTGGGGCAGCGGTTTTTAATTGGTAAAGTTAACTTTTGTACGCTGATGCCGATGCGCGCCGTGCCCTTTAAAAAGGTCTGTATCTTGGGGCTGAACGATGCCGATTACCCACGCAGTGTACAGCCTATTGGTTTTGACCTGGTGCCTTACAGCCAGCGGCGCAAAGGCGATCGCTCACGTCGCCTAGACGACCGCTATTTATTTTTAGAGGCCTTGTTGAGCGCCAGAGATAGCCTATATCTTAGTTATATCGGTCGCTCTAGCCGCGATAACAGTCCCCGTATGCCCTCGGTATTAGTCAGTGAGCTGTGCGAGTATTTAGACCGCAGCTTTTGCTGGCAAGACAGCGATGATACGTTCACAAGCCGATTAGTGATGCAGCATCATCTGCAGCCGTTTCATCCGCAGTATTATCAAAAGGACAGCCGTTGGCAAAGCTTTAATCCGGTGTGGGCCTTGCCGTTAACAGCCGCTCAAGAGCAAAAACAACAGCTTCAGCCTTTGGCTGTCACAGCGCCACAACTGTGCGAGCTCGACACCTTAATGCAATGTGCTACTCGCCCACAACGTTATTTCTACCAACAAGTACTTGGGGTGCGCATAGATGGCATTGATGCACACGATGAAGATATCGAGCATTTCGATTTAGATGCCTTATCGCGTTATCAATTACTCGATGAGCTGCTTGAAGGACAATTGCACGGTAGCGCTCCGAGTGATGAGGAAATTATCCAGCGCGGGGTGCTGCCCCAAGGTGTGTTATCGACATTGACCTTACAGCAACTGCGTAGTCGTATCAGCCCACTGGCAGAGCAGGTTCAGCTGCGTACGCAAGGGCAAATGGCGCAAATGCTGGAAGTGGATATCACGGTTTCTGGAGTGCGCCTGCAAGGTTGGTTAGCGCACCTCTATGGCAGTCAACAGGTGTTTTATCGCAGCGCCAGTATTAAAGCGAAGGATAGAATTCAAGGGTTTATTTATCACTTACTCGCGCAGCTGTGTGGGGAGGCGGTCACCACCGTGGTGATGGGCTTAGACGAGCAAGTGTCTTTTGCCCCGATGAATGCTGAGCGTGCCGAACAATTATTAGAGCCTTGGCTAGAACTCTTTACTAGCAGCCATCAAAGCAGTGTGGCATTTTTCCCCGCCAGTGCCTGGGAATGGATACAAAGCCAAGATATGAATAAAGCCAATATTAAGTTCGTCGGCAGCCCGTATGTGGGGGTCGCCGAGCGCAGTGACCCTTACATCGCCACTGACTTTGCCGACCTTTTCCAGTGCGAGCAGGAATTCTGTGACTGGAGTACGCGATTGTTGCAACCCATAGCGCAATTAGGCGAGGAGCAACGCTATGCAGACGCTTAACCCAGTCACCCTTGCCTTTGATGGACAACAGCTTATTGAGGCCAGTGCCGGAACCGGTAAAACCTATACCATCACCGGGTTGTATTTACGCTACTTATTGGGCCTGTATGAAGATGCTAAGGGCAACCAAGGCGAGCCGCTGACGGTCGAGCAAATATTGGTGGTGACCTTTACCGAGGCCGCCACCAGTGAAATCAAAGACCGGGTGCGCTCGCGCATTAGCATGGCAAAAAACATGCTGCTAGGGGAGCACAGCAGCGATGAGCTATTGATTGCTTTGATAGCGCAGCTTGACGACCGTCAACAGGCATTTAATCGTCTGGATATGGCGGCGAAATCCTTGGATGAAAGTGCCATTTACACCATTCATGGATTTTGTCAGCGCATGCTTAAACAACATGCGTTTGAATCGAACATGGCCTTTAATTTGCGCTTCACCCTGGATGAGAGTGAGCTGCATGAGCAGGCGGTGTTCGATTTTTGGCGACAGTTTGTGTATCCGCTGCGTGCAGAGCAAGCGCAGGCGGTCCTCGCTCATTACAGCTCACCACATAGCCTGCTAAAAGAGCTGCGTGCGCTCATTAATCGCAAGCAGCTGCAGTTACAACCGCACATTAATGACCCCGAGGCTGAGTTGACCCGATTGTGGCAATGCCAAAGCGAATACCTCAAGGCTTTGCCCCAATTCAAACAGGCACTGCGCGAGGGCGATTTTTTCAATGCCATTGCCGCCAGCGATATCAAAGGCAATGCCAAACCTAAGCATAAAAGTAATTTGGCGGGCTTGGCAGCATTTAGCGACAATGATGACACCCAGTTGAGTTTAGGCGCGGCCAAGCACTCCTTTAGCTTATGGAGTGCGCAAAGCCTTGAGGACCCCAGCATTTATAAAAAAAATGGCCAACCTTTTTCTCACCCTTTGGTGGTGGAATTTGAACGTATGGCGCAGCTTAGTCAAGGCCTGGGTGAGCGCCTTGCGCAGGTGATATGTGTCTTGGCGCTCGCCTATGTGCGCCGCCATGTGCAGAGCAACAAAGCACGCACCGGCATTATCGCCCCCGATGACCTGCTTAGTCAGCTCTATGATGCGCTGCACAATGACAGCGACAACCAGCTGCAACAGCAAATTCGCCGCCAATACCCAGTGGCGATGATCGATGAGTTCCAAGACACCGATCCCATTCAGTATGGTATTTTCAGCACTATTTATCGTCCCAGCGATGAACAGTTCACTAACCTCACCATGATAGGGGATCCCAAGCAGGCCATTTATGGCTTTCGTGGCGCCGATATTTTTACCTACATCGATGCCAAGCAACAACTGAGCGCGCAGCAGCAATATACCTTGGCAAAAAACTTCCGCTCGGCGACGCCATTAGTGGAAAGTGTCAATAACTTATTCAGCAGTCACCCGCAGAGCTTTATCTTTAACGATGCCATTCCCTATCAAGAAGTGGAAGCGAATGGCAAGGATAAAGCGCTGTTATATAAAGGCGAGGCGCTCGGTGCCATGGATTTTGTCTTTTACGGCAGCGGTGCTGAGGTGTTATCGAAAGAGCAAGGACAAAGCGCCTTGGCCGAGGCATTTGCAAAGCGGGTTCACTTTTTGTTGGCTGCGGCGCAACAAGGAGACTTGCTGCTGGGTGAGACGCCACCGTGCGCCGGCGATTTTTGCATCTTGGTACGCGACAGGGGCGAAGCGGCACTGATGAAACAGGCGCTTACCCGCCAAGGCGTTGCCAGTGTTTATCTAGCCCGCGAAAGTGTGTTTAAGCAACCGCTGGCGCAACACCTTTACCGCTTGTTGGCGATTATACATGGTCCCTATGATGAGCGCGCACTGCGCGGCTTGCTGGCGGGGCCATTTTATAACTTCAATAGCGCCCAACTGCTGGCACTGAGCGATGATGCCGAGCAGTGGCAGCAACAATTGCAGCACTTCGCTGAGCTCAAGCGGCGTTGGTACCGCGACGGCGCGTTGGCAATGCTCGAGCAGCTGTTATGGCAAAATCAATTACCGCAAGTATGGGCCGAGCAAGGGTGGGATGTTGAGCGCCTATTAACGGATTTTCGTCATCTCGGTGAAATTCTCCAGCATAAGCAACTTGAACTGGATGGCACGGCGCGGTTGCTAAAGTATTTTCACCAGCAATTGACCCGTGATAGCAGCGAGGGTGACAGCGCCCAACTGCGTTTGGAGTCCGATGCCCAGCTGGTGCAAATCGTGACCATGCATGCTTCTAAAGGGTTAGAATACCCTATTGTGTTTATGCCGTTTGCGGTCAATTTCCGCAGCGCCAGCGCCGCTTATTATCACCACCAAGGGAAGCTGTACTTAGATTTATCTAAACAACAAGAGAACCTTGCGCGCGCCGAGCGTGAGCGCTTAGCCGAGGACTTAAGGTTATTGTATGTGGCCTTGACCCGGCCCATCTATCATTGTGCCTTAGGGCTTTATAATTTAGGCAAACATAAACGCTCGCAGCTTTTGCAAAGCGCGCTAGGGTACTTGTTGTTTCCGGGCGCTGAGGGCACGGAGAATATTCGTGAGCTGCTGCAGGCTCGACTCGCGCCTTACCCGGACATGAGTTTAACCGATGCTGATCATTATCAATCGGGTGAGAATTTGGTGCAGGAAAACGCAGCCGTTGAGCGCCTGGTACGCGCCCAGCAGGCGGATATTGAGCGCAACTGGCGGGCCACCAGCTTTAGCGCCTTGAGCTTCAAACACAGTGATTATCATGGTGCCAGTCACAGTGGCGGTGATGATGAGGATCACCGTTTGCAGCAAAGTTTAGTGCTTAAGCAGGCCCTCCCGGTGGCGCAGCTAACGGCTTATGATTTTCCCAAAGGCCCGGGGCCTGGCAGTGCACTGCACGATATACTCGAGCAAATCTCTTTTCGCGGCGTGCTCGCCGGTGAGGCGCAAGCCATGGAAGAGCTTGAGCAAGTGATCACCCATACCCTGCATAAATACGCACTGGATGAGAGCTGGCACGCGCTGCTGTGTAGCTGGATGGCGGCGATTATGCGCTGCCCCATACTCGAGTCAGGGCTTTATTTGGGGCAGTTACAAAGCGATGATTGTTTAGTGGAGATGGAATTTCATCTCGCGCTCAATGAGCTTGATGCCCAACATTTTAATGCCACCATGATAAGCCTGTTTGGCTATGACTTTGGTCTTGATTTTGAACGTGTTAAAGGCGTGCTAAAAGGCTTTATTGATTTAATCTTTTGCTATCAGGGGCGCTATTACGTGCTTGATTACAAATCGAATTACCTCGGTGAGAGCGCCGATGATTATAACGATGAAGCCTTAACGCACGCCATGAATGCCCATAGCTATCATGTCCAAGGGGCGATTTATATGGTGGCATTGCACCGCTTGCTGGCGGCGCGATTGCCTGATTATGACCCCGCTAAGCACCTAGGTGGCATGGTGTATACCTTTTTACGAGCGATGCCCGAGGGACACGGAGTGTACTATCGGCCATTCAGTGTTGCTGAAATCGACACCTTAGACGGGCTTTTCGCCAAAGGAGCGCACTATGCTTGAGGTACTGTTAGAACAGCGTAAAGTGCGTACCGTGGATGTCGAGTTAGCGGCGTTGCTGGTCGATGAGCAGCAACCGCCTTACAGCGAGGGGTTTTATATTATCCTGCTGTTACTCAAAGCTATGCATGAGCAGCATACCTGCTTAGATTTGCACAGTGTGAACTGGGACAACCCCTTTGAGCTCGATACCCGCGCGCCAGTGCCCGCGTTTTTTGCGCCTGACTTTGATGCCCTCGGCTGCCTTAATGCCTTGCCGTGTACTGGGGCTGAAAAACCGCTGCGCATACATGGGCAGCGCGTCTATCTGGCGCGCTATGATGGCTATGAAGCGCAGTTAACCGCGCGCTTTTTGCAGTTAGCTAAGCAGCCTTTGGAGCTTGACTTGCCGGCGCTCAAAGCGCTGTTGGCGCACTACTTTAACAATCAAAACAGCGAACCTGACTGGCAAAAAGTGGCCTGTGCTCTGGCGGCCACCAGTAAGTTTTGTGTGATCACCGGCGGTCCGGGTACCGGTAAAACCACCACAGTGACGCGTTTGTTGGCGATCTTACAATCGCTCTATGCCCAAGCCCCTTTGCACATTGAACTGGTTGCTCCAACCGGCAAAGCAGCAGCACGCCTAAGCGAGTCTATTCAAGGAGCAAAAGGCGGCCTAGCCGAGACCGACCAGGCGGTATTAGAGAGTATTCCCGAGCAAGCGCAAACCTTGCATCGGTTGTTAGGCACGGTGCCCATGTCCAATCATTTTCGCCATCATCGGGGTAATCCGGTGCATGCCGATTTAGTGATAGTCGACGAAGCGTCCATGGTCGATATTAGCCTGATGAGCAAATTGGTAGACGCCTTAGCACCGCACACTCGATTGATTTTATTGGGCGATAAAGACCAGCTGAGTTCAGTGGACACGGGCAATATCATGGCTGATATTTGCAGTGAATGTGCCCTTGGCCAACTGCCGCACTACAGTGACCAGCGCGCCGAGCAACTTGGCTATTTATGCGGTGAGCATTCTTATCACAGTGGCCAGCAATCACCTTATGCGTTAACCGATCATGTTGCCTTTTTGCAGCACAGCTATCGCTTCGATGGCGACAGCGGCATAGGCCAACTGGCGTATGCAATTAACACAGCCGATAGCAAAAAAGCACGGTACCTGCTGCAAAGCCGCGCCAGCGATATTAGTTATTACCCTTTGGATGAGGGGTTTTACAGCGCGCTCATTGCCCGCTGCGCCGAGCAGTACAGCCACTACTTAGCATTGATTGCAGCCGGGGCAACGCCCGCGCAGGTGCATGACGCATTTGCCCGCTTCCAGTTACTTGCCGCACTGCGAGAGGGGCCCTTTGGTGTGCATGCGCTTAACCAACGCATTGAACATCACCTCGCTCAGCAAGGGAAAATCAATGTGCAGCAGCGCTTTTATATCGGTATGCCGTTGATGATCACTCAGAACGACTATCAGCTTAACCTGTTTAACGGTGATATTGGCATTATTATGGCGGATGACAACGGCGAGCCTCAGGCCGTTTTTATGGGCGCGCAGGGCGAGGCCAGGGCATTCTATCCGGGGCGTTTACCGCAATTTGATAAAGTCTTTGCTATGACCATTCACAAATCACAAGGCTCTGAGTTTGCCCATACCGCCATGGTGCTGCCGCCGCTGCATCGGGGCGGCCAAGGACTTAATCGCCAATTGGTGTATACCGGGGTGACCCGTGCCAAGGCGCATATTGAATTGATCTGTGATGCGCGCACTTTGGCTCATGCCATCGCCACGCCAGTGCGCCGGGCATCGGGGTTGTATCAACGTTTATGTGAGTGTTAGCGATGTGGTTTTATGTCATTTTAGCGGTGGTGCTTATTAAAACCTCTTTATTGGGGTTAGGTGTGGTTTCCATGGCCATTGCGCTGTGCGCATGGCTACTGCTGCGCTTGGGAGTGGTGGCTATTCATCCGAGTATGAAGCAAGGGTTTAGGCGGTTATTTAAAGTCGCGTTTCTTTTGCATCTTAGCGTTTATGTGGCGCTAATACTCAAGCTGCTGCTGATCGACTCCTTCGACGATATCCCGGCCTTTATTGTCGGCCACTTACTGATACACCACCTGATGTCAGCCGTCATCGGCGCCACGGTGATCTTTATGCTTATCCGGCGATACTTTTATTACAAGGGCTTACATAAGAGCACGAGTTAAGCCCGCAACTCCTAGTTTTTAATGGCAATAGCGCAAATAGGAACAAAAGGAGAGAACTATGGCTATCGATACAGGACTCGTTGGCTCGGTAATTAATGCCCTGCCATTGGATCGCATGATAGGGGGGCCATTGCATGCAATGATCACCGCCCAAGTACAGGCAAGTCGGGCTTACGCCGAATTTTTGATGACCGTGTGCATTAAAGATGGCAAGGCGGTGAACGTTGAGTTCGAATACGATGAAACCCAAGTGGATACCGAAGGTAACTTCAAGGGCACCATACGTAAAACCATGCGGGTGCCGCTACTTGCAGCGATCACCCACCCCAATATTTGTGTCGAAGAAGGGTCAATTGACTTTGAACTGGAAGTGACACAATCAGAAGAAAGCCACAGCGAAACCAGTGGTGAGGGTGGCTTTGAGGCAAAAATGGGCTGGGGTCCATTCTCGGTTAAAGTGCATGGCAAGGTGTCTCATAAGTCGGAGCAAACCCGTAAAACCGACACCCGAGCTAAATATTCAATTCATACCGCAGTAAAACGCCAAGGGCCGCCTGAAGCATTAATGCGGGTTATTGATTTTCTCACCGATGCGGCTACCAAGCCCGTGGTTATTGGTGAGGGTAAACCCTCTGCTACTGATGCCTTACCTGCGGACACGAAAGCTGAAATCGCACCGCCTTCCGATAAAAATGGTAAAAAGGATGGCGGCTAAGGTGAAGCTAAAAAAAAGTGCTTGGCGGCGGTGCTGGCAGGCCATCAGTGCATTGTGGCCAATACCAAGCCGGTATTGGTCTACGCACTGTCACACCAAACAGACCAATGTGGTGCTGTTACATTCCGAGCACTCTGGGCGCGTAGGTGATACGCGTGCCTATGTTAACGTGCAGCTGCATGCTCAAAGTCATTTTCTCAACACTGAGTTATTACAGCGGCTGCGCACTCCCAATGTCATTGATAGTAAGGACTTATGATGTTTGGCAAAGAAAAGATGAATGCGCAAATGCTCACCGATATCACTCGGGGGATCCACCATGCGGTGAACACCACCGGGACCATGATATCGCAACAATATGTGATGCAATTGCAGCAGTTCTTCGATACTCAAGAGGATGGCTCCCTAGCGGCGAAAATGGTGAAAGTGCAAGTCGACGAGCAACACGATATGTATGTGCCGCTTATTGCTTTAGTACAGCCGCAAGGCATAGCCTTAGACAAAATGCGTTTTGATATGTCGATTCAAATCAGTGAAAGCGAGTTGAAACGGGCGACGCACCAAGTGGATGGGTTTAATGCCGAGCGAGTGGCATTCAAGGTGAACCTTTCGCCGAAAACCAGCGACAGCAACCGCCGGCGAACCGATATTGTTGATGTGGAGATGCAGTTTACGCGTTGTGAAGCACCAGAGGGAATGCATCGGCTCATTGAACAATACGCCAATATGATCCAGCCCTTTAAAAACGGCGAGCCAGTGTCTGATGAGCCTAATTCTCCACCGGGGCAGGGACCATTAAAGAGCGCCGCTGCGAGTGAGCGTAAGCCCAATTTAGTACGCATGAATACCCATGCCACTGGCAATCTTGATGAGGGCGAGCGAGACGAGCCAAAAATATAGGCAAGTTAGGGGTTTTACTCTAAACTGAGCACAAGGTTAATAATAAAAAAGGTGCTAACACCATGAAAACCTTGGTTACCCAATTAAGTAATTACGCTCGTTATCATCGTGATAAACGTAATCTATACACCCATTTTATCGGCATACCCTTAATCGTGTATGCCTTGCTGGTGCTACTCTCTCGCCCGAGTTTTACCGTTTTAGCGCTCAGCCTCACCCCAGCTGTGTTGGTCGTGAGTATTACCTGCCTTTATTATTTAAAGCTATCCCTCAGGCTAGGCCTGCTAATGATCGCATTATTGGTGCTGGGCCTGCTCGGGGCTGCGCCCGTGGCGATGCTTAGCACGTGGCTGTGGCTGTCCATTGGTATCGGATTATTCGTCGTGGGCTGGGTATTTCAATTTGTCGGTCACTATTACGAGGGCAAAAAACCTGCCTTTGTGGATGATTTAATCGGCTTGGTTATTGGGCCCTTATTTGTTGTCGTTGAAGCCTTATTTTTAATGGGGCTTTGCAAAGAGCTGCAAGCGCAAATTGAATACCAAGCAGGAGCGATAAAATGAACTTAGATGGCAAACGGGTGTGGTTAAGCGGCGCATCATCGGGCATTGGTGAGGAGCTGGCTAAACAACTTGCGGCCAAAGGCGCTAAGTTGGTGTTATCGGCGCGCAACGAGCAAGCCCTTGAGCAGGTGAAAAATAGCTTGATGGGGCAGGGACATGTTGTCTTACCTTTGGATTTGAGCGCCGCTGAGAGCCTACTCAAAGAGCTCCCCGAGCAGCTCGCAGCCATCGGTGATATTGATATTTTGATTAATAATGGTGGGGTGTCGCAACGTAGCTTGTTTGCCGACACCGACTTTGCTACTTACCAGCAATTAATGGCGGTCAACTACTTTGGCACTGTGGCCCTCACTAAACTGGTGGTTGCGCAAATGCAGGCCCGAAAGCAGGGGATGATCGTGGCAATAAGCAGCGTCGCGGGCAAAGTGGGCTCTAAGTTTCGCTCCGGTTATTCCGGCTCCAAATATGCGGTGGTCGGCTTTATGGATTGCATTCGCGCCGAGCTTGCCGCTGACGGCATTCATTGCCTCACCGTGTGTCCTGGCTCGGTGCAAACCCGCATTGCTCATAACTCCTTAAACGAGAAAGGGGTGGCGCAAAATCACAGTGAACAGTCGATTGAAAACGGTATGCCGGTAAGCGCCTGTGTGCAAGAAATCATCACCGCGATTGAAAAGCAAAAGCAAGAAGTGGTGATTGGCCAAGGCTTAAGTTATTGGGCTCCCACCATCAAGCGCTTTTTCCCCAGGTTATTTAATCGCCTAACCGCCCGGCTGGAGTATCGATAACACCGCCATGGCTGTTGGTTCAGGTAGCAACTATGTTAATATTGCGATCATTGTTTCCTAATCGAGCAAGGCCATGGTCAGGCGTTCTAAGGCTGATGCCGAACAAACCCGCAGTGCTATCTTAGATGCCGCTGAGCATCAGTTTTACCAGCATGGTGTGTCACGGACCACCTTGGCACACATCGCCAGCGCCGCAGGCGTCACGCGCGGCGCAATCTATTGGCATTTTGACAATAAAGCCGATCTGTTCAACGCCATGTTAGACCGTATTCGTCTGCCGTTTCGACAAATGCTCAGTGAGCTGCAAAGTGCCAATGATCTGAGCGCTTTGGCGCAAATAAAAGACGTAATGCATCGCGCTTTGGTGATCGTGCAACAAGACCCCCAGTATCATCGCGTGCTAACGGTGGTGTTCCATCGCTGTGAATATGTTGATGAGCTTAACCCCGCAGTACAGCAACAAGAACAACTCAATCAAGAAGTGCAGGACACGCTTACGCTGGCGTTCGCCAGAGCATTGGAAAATGGTGAGCTTAACCCCGCTATTGAGCCGCGAGTTGCGGCAGCGGCGATGAACTCCCTCGTCGGTGGCCTTATCAGTAAATTCCTGCAACACCCAGGTTATATTGACCTTATTGAGCAAGCGCAAGCCCTCCTTGACACCTTGTTTTTAGGCATAAAAAAGCCGGACTAAAAAGTCCGGCTTTGGGGTTGGGTGCAGTTACTTTCGAACAAAGAGCTTTTGCACCACGAGATAAAACACGGGAACTAAAAAGATAGCCAAGAAGGTGGCACTGAGCATGCCGCCAAGAACGCCAATACCAATGGCATTGCGACTGGCTGAGCCGGCACCGGAGCTTATCGCCAATGGCAAGACCCCGAGCGAGAACGCCAGTGAGGTCATGATGATGGGCCGTAAACGCAAGCGCACGGCTTCGAGCGTGGCGTTGATCACCGAGCGACCTTGTTGCTGCAAGTCTTTGGCAAATTCGACGATGAGAATCGCGTTTTTAGATGCCAAGCCCATGGTGGTCAACAAGCCCACTTGGAAATACACGTCGTTCTGAAGACCGAACAAGAAGGCGGCACTAAGCGCACCGATGATCCCCAGCGGCACCACCATAATCACCGAAAATGGAATAGCCCAGCTCTCGTAAAGTGCGGCTAAACATAAGAACACCACCAAAATCGACAACGCATAAAGCATCGGCGCCTGGGAGCCAGACATTTTCTCTTGGTAAGAGGTGCCGGTCCATTCAAAGTCAATGCCCGGTGGCAATTGAGCAACCAGCTCGGCCATGGTTTGCATCGCCACGCCGGAGCTGTATCCCGGTGCTGGCTGACCTTGAATTTCCATGGCTGAGATGCCGTTGTAACGCTCTAGACGTTGCGGGCCATACACCCAGCGGCTGGTGGCAAAGGTATCAAAGGACACCATTTCACCTTCATTATTGCGCACATACCAATGGCTTAAATCTTCCGGGGTCATGCGGTACTCGGCATCGGCTTGCACATAGACCTTTTTAACACGGCCTCGGTCGGTGAAGTCATTGACGTAGCGCGAGCCCCAGCCAATAGACAACGCTTGGTTTATCTCGCTAATTGAGACTCCTAACGCTTGCGCTTTAAGCTGGTCGATATCCACCTGTAATTGCGCCGCATCTTCCATGCCGTTAGGGCGCACAGCCATCAGCTCAGGGCGCTGCGCCGCCATTCCCAACAGTTGATTACGGGCCTGCAGTAGCGCGTCATGGCCTAAGGCGCCCCTATCTTGCAAGAACAGGTTGAAGCCAGTGGCTTGTCCTAGCTCTTGAATAGGAGGCAAGTTAAAGGCAAAAATTTGCGCCTCTTTAATGGTAGAAAAATACCCCATCGCCCGGCCGATAGTGGCCTGTACGCTTTGGCTGTCGTCGCGCTCACTCCAATCTTTAAGGCGCACAAAGGCAAGGCCGACGTTTTGTCCGCGCCCGGCAAAGCTAAAGCCGCTGACGGTGAACACCGAGCGCACTGAGTCTTCGCCGTGATAATAATCGGCGACCTTAGTCATTATTTCTTCGGTGCGCTCTTGGCTGGCACCACTTGGCAGCTGCACCATGGTTAAAAAGATACCTTGGTCCTCATCGGGCAAGAATGACGAGGGTAGACGGGCAAACATCAATGCCATCACTGCGATAATCGCGCCATATAATGCCATTGAGCGCACTGGGCGCTTAAGCAGGCCACCTACTGCCCCTTGATAACCATCGTTAGAGCGATCAAAGGTACGGTTAAACCAGCCAAAGAAGCCGCCTTTTTCCAAATGGTTGCCCTTGATGGGCTTCAAAATGGTGGCACATAGGGCCGGCGTGAAAATAATCGCCACCAACACCGATAACGCCATGGCCGAAACGATGGTAATAGAGAACTGCTTATAGATAGCGCCGGTTGCGCCGCCGAAAAAGGCCATCGGCACAAATACGGCGGAGAGTACCAAGCCTATGCCCACCAAGGCGCCGGTGATTTGTCCCATGGATTTGCGCGTTGCTTCCACAGGCCCCAAGCCTTCCTCGCTCATGACCCGCTCAACGTTCTCGACCACAACAATGGCATCATCCACCAATAAGCCGATGGCCAGCACCATACCAAACATGGTGAGGGTGTTTATCGAAAAGCCCATCGCCGACATAATGCCAAAGGTACCGAGCAAGACCACGGGAATCGCTAGGGTCGGAATTAAAGTGGCGCGGAAGTTTTGCAAGAACAAATACATCACCACAAACACTAACAGCACGGCTTCAAACAGTGTTTGCACCACTGAGCTGATAGAAAGCTCAACGAACGGCGTAGTGTCGTAGGGCACTTCAATCTTGAGCCCTTCTGGGAAATAAGGCTTTAGTTCGTCAAGGCGATCACGCACTGCTTCGGCGGTATCAAGGGCATTGGCTCCAGTGGCCAACTCGATGGCGATCCCCGTTGCTTGCATGCCGTTATAGCGCGCCATAACGGAATAGTCTTCACCGCCGAGCTCGACGCGAGCCACATCTTTAAGCTGCACTCGTGAACCATCTTCGTTAACCCGTAATAGGATTTGGCCAAATTCTTCTGGGCTACTGAGGCGGCTTTGTGCGGTGATGGCGGCATTGTATTGCTGCCCGGGTAACGCCGGGGCGCCGCCAAGCTGTCCGGCTGTCACTTGATTATTCTGCACTTTAATGGCAGCGGTGACATCGGTGGGGGTCAGTTGATATTGGTTAAGCTTTTGCGCATCAAGCCAGATACGCATGGCATACTGGCTGCCGAATACGGTGACATTGCCCACCCCAGGGGTGCGGCTAATTGGGTCTTTAACATTAGAAACCACATAGTCGGCGATGTCTTCGCGGTTCATCGAGCCATCTTCGGAGATAAAGCCAATAACCATTAAGAAACTGCCATTAGACTTGGCTACCGAAACCCCTTGCTGCTGCACTTCTTGCGGTAACAGAGGAATTGCCCGTTGCAGTTTGTTTTGCACCTGAACCTGAGCAATATCCGGATCAGTGCCGGTTTCAAAGGTGAGTGTCAGGCTGACATTGCCCACCGAGTCACTTTGTGACGACATATACATGAGGTTGTCCAAGCCGTTCATGGCTTGTTCTATCACCTGAGTAATGGCGTTTTCGGCTGTTTGTGCGGTGGCACCAGGGTAGCTGGCATTAATGCTGACCGCCGGCGGCGCAACTTTAGGGTATTGCTCTACGGGCAGCTGTTTTACCGATAGCAGGCCCGCAAGCATGATCACGATGGCGATCACCCAAGCAAAAATAGGCCGGCCAATGAAAAAATTAGCCATAAATTATGCCCCCGTGTCCTGTTTTGCCACTGTCACTTTGCTACCGGGGCGAACCTTTTGCAGCCCGGCGACGATCACTTGGTCACCCGCTTGTAGACCGGAGTGGACTTGCCAGCTTTGGTTTATCTCTTGACCGAGCTCAACTACGCGAGTTTGCGCCGTGCCTTCTTTGCTGACCACCATCACCGTGGCCTCACCTTTGGGAGTGCGCACAATGGCTTTTTGCGGAACCAGTAAGGCGTCATCATCTTGGCCGGTAGCTAACTGCGCTCGCACGAACATGCCTGGCAGTAATTCACCATTGGGGTTGGGGAACACGGCGCGCATGGTGACCATAGACGTTGATGGGTCAACGCTTACCTCGGAGAACTTCAGCTCACCGGAGAGCGCATACCAGTCGTTATTTTCTAATCTCAGTTTAACCTCGGGGTTTTGGCTGAGATTGCCTTGATGCATGGCGCTGCGCAAAGAAGATAGCTTGGAGGCGGCGCGCGTCATATCCACATAAATAGGGTCAAGCTGGCGAATTATCGACAGCGCAGCGCTTTGATTGGCTGTCAGCAACGCCCCTTCGGTAACACTAGAGCGACCAATCTGACCGTCAATGGGGGCGCGGATTTGGGTGTAATCAAGATTAATTTCGGCGCTCAGTACAGCGGCTTTGGCGGCTGCTAAATCGGCCTTTGCTTGTAGCAAGGTGGCTTCGGCATCATCATAGTCTTGCTGGCTGACCGATTTATTACCTAATAAGCCTTTGATACGTTCGGCCTTCATGCCACTGTTGCGAACACTGGCTTGGGCTTTGGCGAGCGCCGCTTTGGCACTGGCAAGTTCAGCTTGGTAGGGAGCGGGGTCAATCCGATACAACACATCTCCTTTACTCACCATTTGTCCTTCTTCGAACAGTCGCGCCTGCAAAATACCGCTGACTTGAGGGCGGATCTCAGCTTGACGAAAATCGACCGTGCGGCCAACCAGCTCGGTGCTGAGGTCAATACTTTGTGGCGACAACGTTATGGCCTCGACTTCAACGGCAGCGGGGGCCGTTTGGGCTTGTTGTTGTGGTTGCTCCTGGCAACCACTTAAGCTAAGCGCCGCAAGTACTGTGACTGCGACCAGCGTTTTTACATTCATAACCTACCTTTAGCTGAACAATTTATTAAACCGACTAGAGCAGGAATATACATACATGAATGTATGTAAGCAAGGTAAACTATCTCGTTTACTTTTAAGGTGTTGATATAAATGCTAAAAAAGTCTTTTTTGCGGAGGGGGATAACACGCTAAATTAGGCTGGTAAGGGACTGAGCCAAGCAACAAAAAAGGCCGCTATTGAGCGGCCTTGATATTGTTTGCATCGTGCACTTATAGGCTGTAGCTCAGGTGCTGATAAAAGCGGGTGTTAATATCTTGGCGCTCTGGGTTTACCTGTAAGCTATTACACAGCGCCTTGATCACGCTCTCGACTTGATTCATAAAGCGGCCATAGCCCATATCATGATGATCCTCGACGCCCGCAACAATCACAAAGTCAATGCTCTGTACCAAGTTGGCGGCATCAAAGAGCACATGACTTTGGGTTTCGCCTTTGCCGGGTTCAAAGCTGAGCTTTTCCAGTTCCTCATTGTGAGCGCTGGTGTCGATATCACGGTGGCGAATAAGCGGTGTGCGGCCATTGGCCACCATTGCGCGGCGCGGTAGGCGCTTGGCTTCACAGGCGCTGATAAACGCATCTTCAATGTGGCTATAAAAGTTTCCGTAATCCGTGGCGCTGGCATCCAATAGCTGCGTTTTTAACTGCCGTGTGAGTGGCAAAGTAAAACGCGCATAAGTCAGGTCGCGATGGCTGGGTAAGGGACAACCACGGGCTTCATAGCGTGGTGCCAGTGCTCTAAGTTTATACCCGTAGCTCTCTTTATGCCCTTTGGCGCGGGCGAACAAATCATAGGTTAGGTGCTGATGGTCACGCACTTTCAACTTATTGGCATCGCCGGGAAGTTGCTCTTGCAGTGCACTTAGCACCTTGGCAACGCGGCGGTGAAAATCGGCAGAATGAGCACGAATGTCTTCACCTGTAGCGAGGAATAGCAACCGTACTTTGCGTGCTCGGCTTTCGCAGCAGCCATGTAGCTGATGAGCCTCGTGATATCGCGGATTATAAAAGAACAGCTGCTGACGTTGAGTCTCTAAGCAATATGCCTCTTCATGAAAGCGCACAATGGGCAGCTTGTCGTTGACCAGCATATGCACATTGTAGAGCTCGGCATCGTCACATAACGCGAACAGTTGTCGGGCAACGCGCTGATATGCGCTGCGATAATCGCTAAAGCAGGCGTAAAAATCATCATCCGGTTTAAACTCGGCGAGAATATACTGGTTGGCGCGAGCATTGGTCGGTATATAAACGCGATGTTGATTCTGTGAAGCCATGGTTATTCCTTGTTCCTAGGTTTGTTAAATTCGCCTCAAGTGTAGGGCAGATAAATGTCAGCGATGTTGCGCTAGATTAAACTTTTATGACTTTTTCAATAGCTCAACGCTTAGGCGCACAAAGTCTGAAGAGGTGAGTATGCCGAGCAGTTTTTGCTCCTCAACCACCGGCATACAGCCATGACGGTTATTGAGAAAAAACTCAGCGATATCACTTAAAGCATCACCGGGGGCCACGGTATCAAAATCTTGAAGCATGATATCACCCACTTGCGTTTGCTTCTCTTTGCGCTCAAGTGCCGGTGCACCAAACACTGAAATAATGCGCATCACTTGGGCAATCATCAGTTTTTGCGTCAGCATGCCAATAAGTGTGCCGTGCTCATCGGTAACGGGAATATGGCGAATATTGTGCTCGCGCATTAATGCATGGGCATCATGCAACGAGGCATCAGCGGTTACGGTCAGCGGCGCTGGGGTCATTAAATCTGCAGCAGTATGCAATTGCATCACGGCTCCTTTAGCGTTGTAATGAATGTCTCTGTAGCATAGCTTAGCGTGACGCACAGTGATTAGATCCTAATCAATAAAAGGAGCATTCAATGCAATTACACGGGCTAGACCATGTTGTGCTGCGCACCGATGATGTACCTCGCATGCGCGCATTTTATGAGGAAGTACTTGGCGCTCAGTTAGAGCGCGTATTGGAGCAAGAGGGGTTGTATCAGTTGCGCGCCGGCCAGGCCCTGATTGATATTCTTAGTACTCAGGGCAGCTTAGATAGCAAGCAACCGGTGCAGGTGCGCACCTCGCCACTGGCGCATTTTTGCTTGCAAATCAGTGCCGCGAGCGAACAGGCGGTGATCCGCACCTTAAAAGCCAAAGGCGTAAACCAGTCTTTGCAGTTCGCTGAGCGCTACGGGGCCACTGGTTTTGGTCGTTCTTTATACATTCTTGACCCAGACGGCAACACCGTTGAATTAAAGCTGGTGTGACCTTACTAAAAGCTGTAAGTTAAGCGCAGTATTTGTCATAATGCGTGGGTTATAAGTCACGCAGAATTCAGAGGAAAGTATCCCAATGGCGGAGATTGAGAATCGCCCAACGAACTTTATTCGTAACATCATTGACGCAGATTTAGCCTCAGGCAAACATCAGCAAACGCACACGCGTTTTCCACCCGAGCCAAATGGCTTTTTGCACATTGGCCACGCTAAGTCTATTTGCCTGAATTTTGGCATTGCACAAGACTACAACGGGCTGTGTAATTTGCGTTTTGATGATACCAACCCAGAAAAAGAAGACATCAACTATGTGAACTCAATAAAAGAAGACGTGAACTGGTTGGGGTTTCAGTGGAGCGGTGAGATTCAATACTCTTCTAACTACTTTGACAAGTTGTATCAGTACGCTGTTGAGCTTATTGAAAAAGGCCTCGCTTATGTGTGTTTCTTAACACCAGAGCAAGCTCGCGAGTACCGTGGCACGTTAAAAGAGCCGGGTAAAAACAGCCCTTACCGCGATACACCTGTGGCGGAGAACCTAGCGTTATTCGAAAAAATGAAAAACGGTGAGTTCAAAGAGGGCGAGTGTGTACTGCGAGCCAAAATCGATATGGCCAGTTCCTTTATGGTGCTGCGCGACCCGATTATTTATCGCATTCGTTTTGCTCACCACCACCAAACCGGTGATAAGTGGTGTATTTACCCAATGTATGACTTTACCCATTGTATTAGCGATGCGCTTGAAGGCATTACCCACTCATTGTGTACCTTGGAGTTCCAAGACAACCGCCGTTTATACGACTGGGTGTTAGATAATATCAGCCTAGAGTGCCACCCTCAGCAAATCGAGTTTTCACGACTGAACCTTGAGTACACCATTATGAGTAAGCGTAAGCTTAATCAGTTGGTGGTCGATGGTCATGTTGATGGTTGGGACGACCCGCGTATGCCAACGATAGCCGGGCTACGCCGACGCGGTTATACCCCAGGCTCTATCCGTGAATTCTGTAAGCGCATTGGTGTAACCAAGCAAGATAACCTAGTAGAAATGGGTATGCTTGAAGCCTGTATTCGCGATGATTTAAATGAAAACGCGCCACGTGCCATGGCGGTATTAGACCCGGTACGCGTCGTGATCGAAAATTACCCACAAGAGCAAGTGGAAATGCTCGATGCGCCTAATCATCCGAACAAAGAAGAAATGGGTTCGCGTCAGCTGCCATTTACCCGCGAGGTATTCATTGAGCGCGAAGACTTCCGTGTTGAAGCGAATAAGAAGTTTAAGCGCTTAGTGCTAGGCAAAGAAGTGCGTTTACGTAATGCTTATGTGATTAAAGCAGAGCGCATTGACGAAGACGAGCAAGGCAATATCACCACTATTTATTGCTCTTATGACCCGGAAACATTAGGCAAAAACCCAGCCGATGGCCGCAAGGTTAAAGGGGTTATTCACTGGGTGAGTGCCAGCCATTGTATCGAAGCCGAAGTGCGCCAGTACGACCGCCTATTCAATGTGCCTAACCCAGGTGCGGCAGAGGACATTACCGATGCCCTTAACCCAGAGTCATTAAAAGTGGTTAAAAACGCTAAATTAGAGCCTAGCTTAAGCGAAGCCGCTGCCCTGAAAGGCTATCAGTTTGAGCGTACCGGGTATTTCTGCCGTGACGATCACTTTGAACATTTAGTGTTCAACCAAACCGTGGGGCTACGTGATTCTTGGGCTAAGATTGAGCAACAAGATAAAGGCCAATAGGGCCTTAATGCGTTAATACGCAACCCAGTAGAACCAATAAAAAAGGTGCGCTATGCTTAGCGCACCTTTTTTGTTTTATAGCAGGCGACAAGGATGAAAAATAATCACGAAATGCTGAACTATGTGGAATACCCTGCGCGTGACCTCGAGGCCACAAAAGCATTCTTCACCCAAGTTTTTGCATGGCAATTTACTGACTACGGCCCAGATTACACAGCCTTTAGCGGAGCAGGGCTCGATGGTGGCTTTTATCGTAGCGACTTAAACGCTCAGACCAGTAAAGGCAGCGCATTATTGGTTTTTTATTCCAGCGATATTGCACAAACCCAAGCTAAGATAGAGCAAGCGGGAGGCGAGATCTCCACGGCATTATTCGACTTTCCCGGCGGGCGACGGTTTCACTTTGTGGAGCCCAGTGGCAATGAGTTTGCGGTGTGGTCGGAGCCTGCTTAGCGTAATGTGCACTGTTGCATGGGCGTGTTGTACTGCCATTGCACAAAGGCACTATCGCCTTTTTGCCAAAAAACCTGATTGCGGCCTTGGTATTTAGCGCCACTGGCGGCAATCACGCGCTGCATCAGCCATTGTTGCTCACCCTCGCGCAGGGCAATAAATTGCGGCGTGGTATCATAAAAATCAACACTTACCTGTTTGCCCTCGCAATCATACTGAAGATGATCCACAGCCGTGGTGAGTTGATACTGCACTTGCAGGGAAGCGTTGCGATGCTGATAGGCATCAATAATGCACTGTTTTACGTTATCTGCTTGCCAGCACGCATCGCGGCCTTTTATCCAACCACGTTGCATGGCCCGTAACGTGCTTTTATGTTTGTCGCTATCGGATTGTACCAGTGCTTTTTCGAAGGTGTTAGCCAATTGCGCATCTAACTCACTCAGCCTTGGCGACTGGCATACTTGGCGGGCGATATCACTTTGTGCTTGCTCACAGTTAAAGCTGGCGGAGGTGTTCGCTTGGCTTGCCACCCATTGGCACCACTTCGGTGTTAATAATGGCGGCTTATCTGCATGGCTATTGATATCTAAACGATACTCTACACTGTTTGCCCATTCCGTAGTGCCAATATCCGGGCCGTGCCCGCTGCCATCGCTGGTACTGACTAGCTGCTCAATTGCATTGAGATTAGCTTGGGTACATTGGATCGATGTGGGAATGTCTGCTGGTGGAGATTCACCGCTTGGTGCGGTAGCAACATGACAGGCGGCAAGAGTCAGAACGGCGGTAACAATGGCTAAACGCTTCATAGTTAACAATAGCGAGAGTAAAAACGCAATTATAGAAAAGGGGTATTAATAGAGGGTGAATAGCGCCTATGCTGTTGTTAATTAAGCCTAGTCATATGCAGAAAAAACGCATGTGTATGAGTTTGTAAACTCGCACCTTATAGATCGATAGGACTTATCGTGTGGTTGAACCGAGTGCCTAAAACATGAGTGTATATTTCAGTGGTTCTTAAGTCGCTATGACCAAGCAGCTCTTGGACAGTCCTGATATCGGATCCATTTTGCAATAATTGCGTTGCAAATGAGTGACGAAAGGTATGGGCTTTTACTCTTTTGGTTATATTGGCAGCCAACACCGCTTTTCTCAATTGCTTTCTAAATGCCGACTCATGAAGATGATGTCGGCATATGTAACCATCGTATGGATGCTTGCACTTCGTTGTAGAGGGGAACAGGTATTGCCAAGAAAAATCTTTGACCGCGTTAGCATATTTTCGAATTAAAGATGGGGGGAGGGAGGTTAGACCATAACCTTGTGCTAGATCCCTTTCATGCATAATTTTGACAGTGTCAATTTGCTTCCTTAGCGAAGGGGTTAGAGATTTCGGTAATAGTGAGTAGCGGTCCTTTCTACCCTTACCTCTAAAAATGTACACCGTATGATTTTCTAAATTAAGATCTTTAACTCGTAAACTGAGTGCCTCATTAATTCTCAAACCACACCCATATAATAAAGAAGCAATAAGCCTATGAATGCCTGTCATATGCGAAATAATAGCTTTCGCCTCCTGGTGTGTTAACACGGTAGGAACGGACTTTTCCCGCTTGGTAAATGAATAATTTAAACCGTTAATGTCTTTCTTTATGATGTATTTATAAAGAAAAATAATAGCGCATAGTGCCTGATTTTGGGTTGCTGCACTTACTTGGCGATTGATAGCCAGGTGACTAAGGAACCTTTCTATCTCTAAGCGACCCATCTCAGCGGGATGCTGTTTATCATTAAAAAGTATAAAACCCTTTATCCACATTAAGTAGACTTTTTCGGTTCGTAAGCTGTAGCGTCTTGTTCTTAACTCAGCCCTTACAGATTCTAAAAATGGAGACGAAGACATGACAATATCACAGTGAGCTGTATATATGTACAGTTATAAATGGTATGTATCAAAGAAGCAAAAACAAGGCACGTTATGTAAAGTAATATTAGGCACGAATAAGTCAATATTGCCTGTAACTTATTGAAATTATGTCATTTGTTTGTTTGCATAACGAGCCAAATCCGGCACGATTATCTCATTGCGCGTTTTCAACCACACAACTGCGTATCGACATGGCAACACTCAGCTGCTAACTTGATGACTTTATTAACAATAAATGAACGTTAGCGTGGTTCAGTAGCCGAAGGTTATTTGGTTTAACCCGAAATGCACGCTAATAAGCTGTTATATACCTAGAGGACCGGGTGACTAAGTCAATTTTTGTGATTATTTTAAGCATCTTTTCCTGTTTAGTTTTTGGCGATGCTAGGTATGAAAGTGAATCAAAAAAATTAGCATCGGTTTGGGTAGAAGCAAAGGGTTATGAACCCTCAAGCTTTGTAATAAAATCGAATTGTGATCTAAAAAGTTGCGAAATTTTAGTTTACCCAAAGCAGTTGGATTCAGAAAAGTACAGGTCTTTTAGAGGTTGTCCTATACAGATATGCGTAACATTAACGTACGACATATCGAGCCAAACCATTATAGATATTGTTCACTGGAAGTAGCGGTATATAACAAGCGCATTAAGCACGGGACTGGTAACAGTTTGCTCAGTTCCGCTTTGCTTCACACTTTAGCAAACTATTACCTGCCCCTTATGCGGGCGTTATGACACCATCGACACCTAATATCAGGGGAAATATGAAAGCAGAATTTGAAGAAAAGGACTTTGAAGCTCCTCTATACAACGAGTTGAGGTTTGGAAGTCACCGAATTGCTACTCCAGGCCAAGTGTTTGAAGGTAAATTTGGAATTGATGCTGCGTTAGAAGCCGAGCACCCTTTATTTTGGGACTTATTTGGCTACTACGACATACCAAAGGGTGTGGTTCTCGATCATCTAAGGTGGGGGTTTATGTGGCGCAAACTTGGCAGGAAGAGACGTTTACCTACGTTTAACACTAACCTACTAATTCAAGCAAAGCGGCCAACCCCTCTGAGCAGAGCTTCATCACTTCTAAAAGGTTACGGTTTTAGCTCTAAGCATTGGCGATTTGAGATTACTGATCACCAACAAGAAATTCTTGAAAAAGTGTCTCATAATTTGCGTCGTAAAGCCCTTGTTATATACGCCGCTCCAGCATTCCACACACTAGATGACCTCTATAACCATACTGAAGCTCAAATGGTCGTGGAGAACTCCAATTTTGTTAAAGTGGAGCGATTACATAATCATAAGCAATGGAACTACTATCAGGCTGGGACGAGTGGCGTCGCACATTCTGAGCCAGAGTTCATTGAGGATGTCTCTCTAAATTCTATGATTGAGCAAATGGGGGAGTTCGGACAAGAGAACGAAAATGCTTCTGAAAATCTCCGGTATCTACATAAAATGACAGTTGAAGCTTGTCAAGAAATCCAAGATCACAATCCAATAGCAAAATACTACCTTCGACTTCACGGACGACTTATGCGACTGGATGAAGTGTATGAGATTGAAGAAACCATCCATTACTCTGCCTTCAATCTATTTTGTAATGTGGCGAAATTGAAATGGCTTGTTGTATAAGTCATAACAAAGCGCTGCACTCGGAAAAATTACTCGCTGCGCTCCTAATTTTCCGGTGAGCTTAGCGTTAGCTGTCTCAATTGCGCTATTTACAAGGAATAAAAATGGCAAATGAACTCGAATACTATTTATCGATAGAGTCAGACCTAGAGGTTTGTTCTCGATATGTTGAACTCTCTAAAGATAACTTTGCAACTTACTCTGTTGAATTTGCCAAAATTATCATGGCGGCTTCTGCTGAGATAGATACTCTTTCTAAAGAAATGTGCAAACTAATTGCACCAGAGATGAAACCCAAGGATATTAAAGGAATTGGGAAATACGCTGAAATCATTCTTAAGAAGCATCCTGGGTTAGCTGGTATAGAAATGGTTATCCCTAGGTATGAGCTATCTTTAAAACCATGGGCTGACTGGTCTAAAACTACCAGTCCTAATTGGTGGCAAAGTAACAACTCAATAAAGCATGATAGAGCTAATAATTTCAATAAAGCCAATTTGGAAAACGCTATTGGAGCCCTTGCTGGGTTACTAGCATTAACGCTCTATTTTTACCTAGAGAAAAATGGAAAACTTCTAGATATAAGCGCGTTTTCTGCTCCGAGACTGCTAGGAGTTGCAGATATTGATAAGGATAGTGATTGGATCAAAGGTGGTATCTTTTACTCTTACAATTTACCGTGAAACAGCTAACAATCGCATCAACGCACTGGACTAATAAAGCTTGGCTTGGTTCGTGCCTCACCAATTTTAGCCAAGCTCTATTAGCCTGTTATGCGGGCGTTAGGTTTAGGACTTACCCAAAAAAAGTAGACACCTTCTATAGTTAGAAAAGAGGTGTCTCATGACTAAAAAGAAAAGAACCCAGGCCTATACCGAAGAGTTTCGTCGCGAAGCGGTTCGAAGGGCGGAGCAACCCGGAAATACCAACAAATCCGTCGCCGAAGAGCTGGGGATCAGCGCCCAGCAAATTTATAACTGGCGTAGGCAATTCAACCGTCTTTCCGACAAGCAATTTAATACCGTTCAAGGCGTTGATTACTCGAAACATGAAAGTGAGGAACTGCGCCGTCTCAAGCGCGAGCTACACGACCTGAAAGAGGAAAATGAATTCTTAAAAAAGGCAGCCGCGTACTTTGCGAAAAGCCAGGAGTAAAGTACGCGCTGATTGCGCAGTATGTAGGCCAGTTCCGGATCACCTTGATGTGCAGAGCATTGAAAGTCTCACGCTCTGGCTTTTATCGTTACTTGAACCGAAAGCCGAGCAATAAAGCACAGAAACATGCTGAGTTGGCCCATCATGTGAAAGAGGCTTATGAGGTCTTTAAGGCACGCTACGGCGCGCCCAGACTAACCTATGAACTCAATGCCAGCGGTGTTCGATGTAGCCTCAATACGGTCGCTAAAATCATGCAAGAGCTGGCTCTCAAGGCAAGAAATGGCAAAGCGTTCCGTTACAGTCGCAGCAGCTATTCAAACTCGAATGTAGAAGGGAATGTGCTTGCCCAGCAGTTCATCACAGAGCGTGCCAACAGGAAATGGGTATCAGATATCACTTATATCCGTGTTCGCGGCCAGTGGCTTTACCTGGCCGCTGTGATGGACCTGTTCTCAAGGGCGATTGTCGGTTGGGCATTAGACACGTCGATGACGGTCAAGCTGATTTCAGATGCTTTCAACATGGCACTGGCCCGCAGGGAGGTTAAACCAGGTTTGATGCTTCACTCAGATAGAGGCGTGCAGTACCGTGCGGTGGCCTATCAGGATTTAGTGCGTTCATCAGGTGCGATAATCAGCATGAGCCGAAAGAGCAATTGCTGGGATAATGCGGTGATGGAATCCTTCTTCAGTCGTCTCAAAGTTGAGCTGGTTTATGCCGAGAAATTCCACTCGATACAACACGTTAAATCCTGTATGTTTGAATACATTGAAATATTTTATAACCGCAAACGACGTCACTCAGCGTTAGGCTATCTCAGCCCGCTGGAGTATGAACAACGGTTTGCGTAATAACCTGTCTACTTTTGATGGGGAAGACCACAGTCGAAGGAGGAATAGTGACAAAACGTAAAGATGAGAGAAGTCTAATTCCGCTTTTAGCTGTTGTAGGAATTGTAGCTGCACCTTTGATATTCATTCTTGGAATTGTTGCAGGTAGCCAAATTCAGTTAGCAAACATTTTAACTGCAGATTCATTGTCTTCTTGGATAAGTGCATTAGCTACAGTAGCGATCGCAGTACTTACTTTTGTGCTTGCTAAAGAAACGTGGTACTTGCGAGAAGCACAAATCGAGCAAGTTAACGAACTACGAGTACAGAGCATTCGTCCTAACGTATCCATAAAATTCTTTAGTAGTCCGATATCATTCAATTTGATGATGCTTGAAGTTAGCAATCTTGGTAAAGGTATAGCGAGAAATGTTCGTTTTAAATTTTATGATAGGAATGGTAACGAAATTAAAGCGACCGAAGACGCTATTGTCGATGAGTTTTTAAAGTTGCATGTCATATCAAAAGGCCTGCATTCTCTTGGTATTAATCAAAAATTTGAGAGTTTCTTATTCAGTTTTTATGATGTGAAAAATAAAATCGATAGTGAAGATGTATTTTCCCCATATTTTAAAATTTCAACCTCTTATGAGGATGTTGAAGGAAACTCATACTCTGATGAGTTAATCATTGATTTTAAAGAGTTCGATGGCGTTTCAGAGATCGGTGGAGGTGATCCTCTCCATAAAATTTCGGGAGACATCAAAAAGCTCAGAGAGCAGTTCGAAGGAATGACACGGTCATCCTCAAAAAGGCTTCATGTAAACACATATTCATCTCAAGACAGAAAGCAAGAACGAGAAGATCAGCAGAGATGGTTGGAAGAGCAGAAAGCCAAGCGAGAGCTGTCAACTGCTAACAATAAAAGTCAGGCGGACAGCTAAAGCTGCCGCTGCTTTTGGGCGGTAGCAAGGAGGCGTAGTGAGCCATCAAAACATCCTTAATTTAGTTCTCAAAATTGCAGCGATTTTTGTTTTTGTGGACATCGTAAATACTCTACCTAACCAATTAGGCGATTATGGGAATGCAGTAGACAGTGGAATGCAAGCGTCAATTGTTAAAATGATATGGATCCCACTAGTAACGAAGTCTCTTGTAATGCTGCTGCTGTGGTTTTTTCCTAATTTGTTCATAAAGAGTGTGGTTTCTGAACAAGAATACGCAGATGAGTTGACGCAGTTTTATAAGAATTTAGATGTTGCCGTTTTAACTGGGGTTGGGGTCTACTTAGTTGCATTCTCAATTGGTGACTTAGCTTATTTCATCGTTTTAAAAATGGAAATGCAATCTTTGTATAGTCAATCGTTGCCTCCTCAAGAGCAGGCTTCATTCGTGGCCAGTATGGTACAAGTTATCGTTGGATTTGTACTTGTAATTGGCAACCGTGGAATAACAATATTACTGAAGAAGGCAAGGGCTTAATAGCTACATAACAAGGCCATGAAGAACGGAACCGTAATAGTTGGCACGGTTTCGCTCCGCTTCACATTGTAGCCAACAATTACTTGTCCGCTTATGGCGGCGTTTTACAATATAAGATGAAAATTATTCTGCTTCCTGGGCTTGACGGTACAGGCTATCTTTTTAAAAACTTAATGAAAGAATTACCTTCGACGTTAAGCGTTGAAGTAATTTCTTATTCTTCAATTTCATCTCTATCGTATTATGGCCAAGCTCAAGAAATCGCAACCCTTCACTCCGATGAAGACGTCTTGATAGTTGGAGAGTCATATTCTGGTCGTGTGGCATATGAACTCTGTCATTTACTTGGAGAGCGAGTCAAAGGCTTAGTATTCTTGGCTAGCTTTGTTTCTAAGCCATCCATTTACTCACGCTTAGCTTCTATAGTTCCAATCTCATTTTTGAGGCCTAATTTTATTACAAGGTTATTGGTCTATATTGTCGGCTTTAATATGTCAGGTGGTATTCAGCTTGTAAGCCCTGTTTTCCATTCGCTCGGGCATACTGATAACAAAAAGTTAAAAGAACGCCTGAGGAATATCGCTCGTTTGGATAAGCCTACCAAGAGAATTACTTGTCCTGTGACTTATATAAGCCCAAGCAAGGACCTTTTGATTGCTAGTCGCTCTGTTCATTATTTGGCATCATTGTGCTCCAACTTTACAAAAATAGAGGTTTTAGGTGGGCATTTTATAGCACAGTCAAGTCCTGTAGCATGTGCGAAAGCCATCACAAATGCGGCAAACATGTAATAAGTGCATTAAAAACGAACCAAACACTCCAGTTGCCTCGTGTTTTCGCTTTGGTCCAACTTAACACAAGGCAACTTCCGTATTCGGCTTGTTTCATGTGGGCGTTATGTATAGCTCGAAGGTTTCAATTTAAATATCAAATCAACGCATTTTAATAGCTAGATTACTTATAGCGCTGTGCATTCTATCAGGCGGGAGAATAGTTTGTTCTTTGGTAAGTATCTTAAGTGTTATTTCTCTAAGCTATGATCCCCAACAAAAAATTTATGTGTGGGATGTTGTCTTGGCTTGGAGTTTGCCTAGTGTAAATAGCGGGTTTAGTCATTGGCCTCTCAACTGAGGAGCCAGCGCTCAATCGAACTGCCACATGGAAAGCTTAAGTTGCAGCTTAAGCCTGGGTCTCACATTACCCTAAACTGGTTTAAAAGAATAAAAATATGGAGTTATTATCCATACAAGTCATTAATGGGGAAGTGAACAGAAGACTTGGGCAACGGTTGCCGATGAGCATGTGCAAGTAGGCAGTGCAGGTTATGCCAATATATGACTTACTCACATGAGAGATAAGGTTTTAAAGCTGGATGAATTGCACAATTAAAACCGTAAATGCCAATAAAACGGTTATACGGAATGATTATATAATCCTAAAAAAATATAAGAACTCGCATTTTGTTTAACACACTCATCTTTGAGTATTGCGGTTAGGAAGTGAATTTACATAAAGCCCTTGGTTAAACTTTGTTCAGTTATTCACTTTTTGGTCATGATAACGTAGTCAAGGGCGTAAGGATGTGTTTTTATAGAAGCTTAGCTTAACAAAATAATAATTATTCTTATGTTAAACAACCTCTCCTTACGACAGAAGATTTTATTGCTGATCGGTGGCACCTTGAGCGTTTTAATGGTTGCCGTGGCCGTGTTCTTCATTAACCATATCGCGTCTTTATCTCGAAATAGTGTTGAGCGCGAAGTACAAAATTACTTAGATGCTGAGCGTTTGTCGATGCAGTCGTTTTTTGCGCAATACGGCAAGGTAGTTGAAACCTATGTGACCAGCCCGCATATGGTCGACTTTTTCGATAACTACCGTGAGCGCGGTGTGGCGTTATCCTCTTTACCTGATTATCCACTACTGAACGATAATTTTATCCGTATTAGCGGCCGCGACAGTAATATTTTGTCTGCGTTTTTTGCCTCGGCTCACACCGGTGAATACTTCAAAGAAAATGAACGTACCTCAGCGTATGGTGACGGTCGCCCTTACTATGCGTATAAGCGACCATGGTGGCAAGATGCGCTGAATAAAGGCCAGCTTTATGTTGGCGCTATCTCTGTCGACATCAACACGGGAGACGCATCCGCTGTAGTGCAGCAGCCGGTTTACAATGACGCCAAAGAGCTGGTCGGTGTAGGTGGGGTTGACCTACAAATTAATGCTATCCGCGATATTGTCGAAGACATTACCTTTCAAGGTGAGGGGTTTGGCTTTTTGCTCGACAGTGATTTAAATGTGGTGCATTTATCGCAGCGTACAGGGCATTCATTGTCGATAACAGATACCGGAGAAGGTAAAGATAACTTGAGTGCTCTTGAGCAACAATTCAAGCAAACTCAAGGGTTTGATACGCTCAATAGCGCGATAGCCAACAACGACAGTGGCATTGTTAAGGTGACCCTTAAAGGTCAAGAGTTCTATGCTTTATTCAATAGCCTAAAGCTCGATAAGCCGGTGATCGATTGGCACTTAGGAGTGCTTATTCCGGTGAGCTTAATTGAAGAGCCCGTTAATGATGCAGTGATGTCGGCGTCCATCGCCGTGGTGGTGATTCTTGCCATTATTGTAGCGATGATTTTCTGGGTGACTCATTTAGTTGCCAAGCCTATCACCACCTTAACCCATATTATGCGTGATATTGCTTCCGGTGAGGGCGACTTAACGCGGCGCATTGATATTACCAGTAAAGATGAGGTGGGCCAGCTTGCCCATCACATGAATACCTTTATCGATAAGCTGCGGGCGATGATGCTCAACACTGCTGCGCAGGCAGAGCAATTAAGTGCCGCCGCCAGCCAGCTGCAACAAGTCTCTGGGCAAACCAACAGTGAAATCCAAAAAGAGAAGCAACAAGTCGACAGTGTCAGTGCGGCGGTGACCGAAATGGCCACCACGGTCAATGAAATTTCACGTAACGCCAATCAAACCAATGATGCCGCTGCATCGGTGCAACAGGTTAGTGAGCAAGGGCGTTCGCAATCAAATCAGTCGCAGCAGGTGATGCATGAGCTAGCTGAACATATTGGCGAGGCCGCACAAGTGGTCACTGGCTTGGCGCAGGAAACCAATAATATTGGCGCGGTGATCGATGTGATTAACGGCATTGCCGAACAAACTAATCTGCTGGCGCTCAATGCTGCAATTGAAGCCGCACGAGCTGGCGAGCAAGGTCGCGGTTTCGCCGTGGTGGCGGATGAGGTGCGGTCGCTTGCGAGTCGCACACAAGAGTCGACCGACGATATTCGCACTATGATTGATAAACTGCAAAGCATTGCTGATAAAGCCTCAAATATGATGGCGCAGGGCCAAGAGCGGGCCCAGGGCTCAGTAACACAAACCCAAGCCGTATTGCAGTCATTAGAGCAAATAGGGGAGTCGGTGGCGCATGTGCTTGATCAGAGTCACCAAATCGCCACCAGTACTGAAGAGCAAAGTATTGTTGCTGAGGATATCAACACCAGTTTGAGTGCTATTAACGACCTGGTTAATAATACCGCGCACCATGCCGACACCTTAGCGAATGAGGCGAAAGACTTAAACGCCTTAGCGAGCTCTTTAAATGCCACGGTGAATCAGTTTAAGCTGTAAGCCTACTTTTATGGGAGCCTTCGGGCTCCTTTACTTCTTTCGAGGTACTTTTGTTACGACACGCCACGCCTGAAGATGCTAAGGCCATCGCCGAGCTGTATAACTATTATATTCGCCACACCACCTTTACTTTTGAAGAGTCGCTTGTTGATACCCAGCTTATGGGGCAGCGGATCGCAAGCATTAAAGCGGTGAGCTTACCCTGGCTGGTATATGTACAAGACGGTGAACTCAAAGGGTACGCCTATGCGAGTAAATGGAAAGAGCGCAGCGCCTATCGTTTTGCTGTCGAGACGAGCGTGTATGTGGCGCATCAACATCAGGGCCAAGGAATAGGGCGCCAGCTCTATAGCGCACTGCTCGAGACTCTAACCGCGCAGGGTGTGCATACCGCTATCGGTGGCATTACGTTACCTAACCCCCCGAGTATTGCTTTGCATCAAGCATTAGGCATGTATAAAGTCGCGCATTTTGAAAAAGTGGGGTACAAATTTGAACAATGGCTGGACGTTGGCTATTGGCAAATTCACCTACAGGCATAAGCTCTATTCGAGTTACTGTGTATAGGCACTTGAATATACAATATCAGAAATAAATTTTTCTGAATTTGTTAATAAAGGCTGGAAAATAAATTGGTACGACCGAGTGGATTCGAACCACCGACCCCTACCATGTCAAGGTAGTGCTCTAACCAACTGAGCTACGGTCGTACAGAATACGAGATGTATTTTTTGAGAATTGGTACGACCGAGTGGATTCGAACCACCGACCCCTACCATGTCAAGGTAGTGCTCTAACCAACTGAGCTACGGTCGTACAATTTTTATTATCAAGGCAAAACGTTACGGCGTTGACAACGCGGTGTAATATATAGCGAGAAACGAAGCTAATCAAGCAACTTTCAAGGAATTATTGTTTGTTTGCTGTTATTTTACTCACCTGGTGTTAAATCGCAGTGTTTGTAAAACGCTTGCCACCAGGTTACATGGCGGCGGCTCGATGTTTTAAGCTCCGCAAGCAAGCTCGGCTCGCCATGAGTGCCTAGCAACTGTGCCTTGATGTGGCTGTCGTCTGGCTGAAATTGCAGTATGCGGGTAAAAATGGGCTGTAATTGCTGTAACCTGCCGGCGAGGTGGCTTTGAAAGCCTTGCAGTTGGCCAATGTAGAACTTGTTAAATATATTATGGACTATCATACTATTACGGTTGTTTTTATGGGCAGCGCAAATATCCCCAGGTAGCTTGATGCGCTCAAGCTCAGCGCTCAGGGCATTGTTTAGGGCTATTTGCTCGCGCGTTGCGCGCAGTAACTTGGCTATATAATCACTGCGGTTTAGCTGCTCGAGCGCCTGCGTCAGTTGGGCGGTATCAATATCTTCAACATCATTCTGGGCAAGGTTATCGGCAATATTGGCAAGTTGGGTCAGCGCACTTTGGCTATTTACGCGACCCGCGTGCTCGTCAAAATCGAGCGCGTTGCGCGAAAAGGTAAAGAGGTGTTTAAGCTCTTTTTCTTGGGCTAGCAAGTTATTGAACGCTTGGCTCAGGGTGCGTGTTTTAAATTGTTTTTCCTGCTCAAGAGCAGCGATAAGCGATGGGCTTAATGTCTCGCTATCGGGGTGATTTAGGCAGGCGTCCACTTGTTGTAAAAAGCGCAGGTGATACTTAAAACGTTCACTGGCCGTAGCAACTTTACCCAGTTGGTTGTTGCGCCCGGCAATGTCAGTGGCAAGCTGACAATGGCCCAGTTGGCCAAGCTCCAAAATGCCCATGCGCACGCCGCTGTCCAGAGGCTGTGCGCTAAACTCGGGCCAGCGTTCAACGGCTAAGGTATGTGCTTCATTAATAGGTAAAAATTTAGCGAGCCGCGCACGATATTCTTCGTGGACCTGCTCGGGCCCCTCGGCGCAGCCAGCGAGCACAACCAAACTAAAAATTAAAAGGAGCCTGAGCAAGTCGCCTCCTGAGAGTCCAAATAAGCAGTACCGCAGCGCAAGACAAGCCGACAATGATCCCTAACCAGAACCCTTGCGGTCCCATCGCTGGCACGATGTAATCAGTACGACCTAGTACGTAGCCTAGAGCAAAGCCGATCAGCCAGTAAGAGATGAAGGTAATATATGAAATTGGGCTGGTATGCTTGATCCCTCTGAGCATACCGCTGCTAACCACCTGCAGTGCATCCGGTAGTTGATAAAAACAGGCGAGCACCATAATGCTTGCGGCAAGTGCTATTACCTCGGGGTTATCACTGTATATGGCGCTGATATCAAAACGCAGCAGGTAAGTGACTAAGGCAACCAATGCCGCGATGGCGATGGACAACACAAAACTTGTACTCATGCAGCGTTTAAGTGCAACAAAGTCCTGCTGTCCGTATAGATTGCCAAAGCGAATGGCCACCGCCATAGATAAGCTCATCGGCAGCATAAACAACAAGGTAGTGACCGAAGCGGCGACCTGATGACCGGCGACGGCGATAGCCCCCAGCGAGGCAATAAATAAAGGAATACAAGCAAATAACGTCACCTCGAAAAAGGTCGCCAACGACAGCGGCACGCCGAGTTTAAACATCGCCCAAATAGCACTGCCGTCAGGCTTGGCAAAATGACGAAACAAACCTGGTCCATCGATGCGTTTACTTATTAAACTATAAATAAACTGAGCACTGCCCATGGCCGCAAAGACGAGGGCCGTAGCGACACCACAGCCAGCACCTCCGAGCGCAGGTGCGCCGAAGTGGCCATGTATAAACATATAATTGGCGGGAATATTCACCAGCAAACCGATAATTGAAATATAAAATGCAGGCGCGGTGTAGGCCTTCCCCTCAGCCACATTGCGAAACAGCGAGTAAACAAAGAACCCAGGCAGGCTCCATTGGATATAGTCGATATAATCTTGAGCCAATACTTTTACGCTGGCTTGAGTATCGAGTTGTGCAATGAGCATCGGAGCCAATTGCGCAATCGCGACGCCGGCTAAACAGAGCAGCACGGCTAAGTAACAGCCTTGCTGAAAATGGGTACGAATTGCCGGCTCGTCATTTGCCCCAAAGCTATGAGCAACTAACGAAGTGAGTGCCAATAAGACGCCTAACAGTGCCAGTACCATGGGGTTCCACAATCCGGTCGCAATTGAAAGAGCGGCTAGGTCAACGGCACTTACTTGGCCAGCCATAATGGTGTCGACGACCGACATTAATACCAACGTAACTTGTGCAAAAAACACCGGTGCGGCCAAACGCAACAAACGCCCAGCCTCCCACGTACAAAACTTCATAAGAGAGAAAACATCAGATAAGATAAAAGGTAAGTGTATCCTGTGTGTGATATGAAAAAAAGGAATAGCGATGTTTACCGGAATAGTGCAGTGCCAAGCTCATGTCGTTGCTGCAAAGCTCGAAGACGCGGTTCTGCGGTTAGTACTTTCTGTGAATAAAAATTACTTACAACACCTAGACCTAGGGGCCAGTATTGCCATTAATGGCTGTTGTCTTACTGTTGTTAAAGTAGAAAGCCCCGCCGGTGATGTTGTCGGCCAAGTGCATTTCGATGTAATTGATGAAACTTTGGCTCTCACCAACTTAGGCCAGTTGCGACCAGGCCATGCAGTTAATTTTGAACGGTCAGTCACCTTTGGCACTGAGTTAGGTGGGCATATTGTCTCTGGGCACATTCACACTACCAGTGAGGTGCTTGAGCGTATAGACAGTGAAGATAACTGCCGCTTGCATTTATCCTTAGATGAGAAGTGGCGCGACTATGTACTATATAAAGGGTTTGTGTGCGTTAATGGCGCAAGCCTTACCGTAGGCGAGCTCAGTGAACAGGGCTTTTGGCTGCATCTTATCCCTGAAACCTTAAGCATTACCAATATTGGCGAGGCAGTCACTGGCAGTGTCTTCAATATTGAGGTAGACCAGCAGACTTACACCATAGTCAATACGGTGCAGCGTTACCTACAACAACACAAACCCTAACAATGCGCAGGTTAAAAAATTTGCTCATCGTCGGCGTCGACCCTTAACTGTACTTTGTTTAAGGCGTAGTCGATGTGCATATTAAGGTGAATAGGGTTACAGCACGCTGAGCAATCCTCGTAGTAGTCTTGATCCCCTGAAGATGTATCGACATCAACAAAAATATGATTGCCGCAATGGGGACAGCGAATGCGCTGTAGGCTGTAGTCTTTCATAGCCGCCTCGTATGACAGTCTGATGACATACTTTGAGTATAGTGCGTTTTTGCTACGAATTCCGACTAATTTGACGCAGTGAAAAGGTGCAATTGTGCTATTAATCGCCCCCGCTTTGTTGATGAATTATGGTTTCGATACTGTCACGCGCCTGCGTCAAATAATGACCGGCGAAGATATTGGCATGATTAAGCAGGTGATAGAGGTTGTATATTCCCTCGCGGGAGCGATGATCGTGCGCCAGCGGGTAGTGTGCGTTATACGCGGTATAAAAGGCATCTGGGAAAGGGCCAAATAACCGTGTCATGGCAATATCCGCTTCTCTATCACCGTAATAACAGGCTGGATCGTATAGACATGGGACGGAGTTAACAAAGCCGACATTACCCCGCCACAGATCCCCATGTAATAATGACGGTTGCACGTTGTGGCTGTGCAAGCGTGCTTTTACACAATCCACTAACGTATCGATATCACAGAAGTGAAACCCTTTTTCCGCCAGTAACTGCATTTGCCAGCCGATACGTTCTTCACTAAAGAATACATCCCACTTTTTGTGCCATCGATTGGGCTGCGCAGTGACGCCAATGAAATTGTCTTGTTCATTGCCAAACATGGCCTGTTCGTGCTTTTGATGCATCATCGCCAGATATTCACCCATTTTTGCCCAGTTGGGAGGGGTAGGGTCACTAAAATCCAGCCACTCTATAATATTAAAAGCAAACTCCAGTGTGGTGTCCGTGGCTAAGCAATCCGGCACCAAAAACAACGACTCTTGTGTTAACAGCGACAAGCTTTGCGCTTCGCACTCAAGACGCTCCAGCGCACTGAGCGGGGCAACTTTAACAAAAAATGTATGTTGCCCATCGCTGATACGAAATAGCATATCGGCCGAGGAATTGCTTAATTGCTGTTTTTGCGTGATTTCGAAAGGAGTAGCTAAGGTATCACTAATTACTTGGGCGACGGCGTTCCACATGGCAAGTTAGCAAATTTAGAGTGCGGTGATATGAGTATGGCAAAGTTGTTGATTGATGCAAAAATTTTCCGCAAAGTCTAATCCCACGTTAAAATAGTGTGCAGCGATTTTAGAAGGAGTGAACGCGTGAATAAAAGCAGTGTAACGTCATTGATTGCCCTCATTGTTACATTAGTCGGGTGGCACCTAGAGCAGCCACTGTTGTTGAGCATGGGGTTATTTGCGTTATCAGGCGCACTAACCAATTGGCTTGCCGTGCATATGCTGTTCGAAAAAGTGCCGTTATTGTACGGCTCAGGTGTGGTGCAGATTAAATTTAATGCGTTTAAGCAAGGGATACATGAGCTCATTGAAGAGCAGTTTCTATCTCCTGAGAACCTTAAAAAGGCCTCAGCGCAGATGCCAGCCCCGCAAATGGATGCACTAATTAACCATCTGGATATGTCGCTGGCTTTTGATAAGTTGGTTCAGGTGATAGAGCAGTCACAGTTTGGGTCCATGCTCGGTATGTTTGGTGGTCGAGCAGCGCTCGAGCCGATGCGTGAGCCGTTTGCTGATAAAATGCGTGAGGCCATCGCAGAAATGCTACAAGATGAACAAACACGCGAGCAAATTATTGCGCAACTAGGCGGTGGTAGCGATTTGCAGGCGCAGGTTAAGCAACTGGTAAGCCAGCGCTTAGATGAGTTAACCCCAGCCATGGTCAAAGAGATTATTCAAACGATGATCCGCGCTCACTTAGGCTGGTTAGTCATATGGGGAGGGGTCTTTGGCGGTGCGTTCGGTGCGCTCGCTTATTGGCTGTAAAAAAAAGCCCGCATTGGCGGGCTTTACTTCCAGGGATGGAATCAAAGGTGATATTACTTTGAGCCGTACACCATAAAAGAATCGGTGTCGTTTTTGGCTGCTAAATCGCGAATAGAGGTTTCAGTTAGGCGCTCTATATTGAGTACTTTGAGGCTGCGATCGAAGCCGTAAAGGCTGGCAAATTGGCGAACAGTTAAATCATTACACGCTAATTTGTTTTCCATGGTGTAGGTATTAACGTAATGCTCTTTCATAGAGCGGCGCAGTTTCAGTGGGCTGTTTTTAGTAATTGCCATACACAACTCGGTACCAGCGCTGTTATCGGCAGCTACAAATTTTGAGCTATCTGCAGAGGCTGTAGTTGAAAGTAGGCCAAGGGCCAAAGCGCTGGTTAATAATGCGGTGCGTTTCATTGTATTCTCCTTAGTACATTCGTCGGGTGCAATGTAAGTATGCGCCACATAATTGTTCATAGCATGAATAAGGTGTCTCCGAATGTAAGCATCTGTGTCAAGTGTGTCGAAGGGGGCAAAGCGCACCATTTTTCAAGGTATTGGCGACCCTATTTGGACACACTTTTTTTGCTTTTTTTGTTGAAAAGGGTGACGCTTATTCGAGTTTAATGGCTCATCCCCATCAGTCGCTGGGATTGTGTCACGGCAGATGTAATTGCGGGTGTCAGGATAACCCACTTCAAGGCGTTGGCACTGTTGTTTTTTATTTAATCATTTTTGCCAAGCGTGTACCCATAACCCTCTCTTTTTTATCTCAGTTTACTGTTCATTAACCTTAAATTTTCGCATTTTGCGCAATGATTGGTTAAAGTTACGCAAAAAACGGAGTGATGAAAACAATGCGTAAATACACAGCAAGCCTAAGCGCTGTTGCCGTGGCGTTGGCAGTAGCCGGTTGCCAGCAAAGTGACGGTCCGCAAGGCGAAAAAATATCTATCGAAAAGAACCCCTATCCAAGTACTTATCAGCCTATGCCACGTCAATCGACGTTGATCACCAATGCCACAGTATTAACGGGTGATGGTCAGCGCATCGATGCCGGCGATGTGTACATGGTTGATGGGCAAATTAAGCAGGTAGGCAAAGACTTGGACGTGCAAGCCGATGTCACCATCAACGCAGAAGGTAAGTGGGTGACACCTGGCATCATTGATGTCCACTCTCACCTCGGTGCTTATCCAAGTCCAGCGGTAGAATCACACCAAGATGGTAATGAAATGACCAGCCCTAACACCGCAGCCGTGTGGGTAGAGCATTCAGTGTGGCCGCAAGATCCTGGATTTAACCGTGCCCGTGAAGGCGGGATCACCACTTTGCAGATTTTACCAGGCTCAGCGAACTTATTCGGTGGGCGCAGCGTGACGCTAAAAAATGTACCGGCACACACTATGCAGGGAATGAAGTTCCCTGAGGCACCCTATGGCTTAAAAATGGCTTGTGGTGAGAACCCTAAGCGCGTTTATGGCAGTAAAGGTGTGTTGCCATCAACGCGAATGGGCAACATGGCGGGTTACCGTAAGGCGTGGATTGACGCAACTGAGTACAAGCGTGCTTGGGAGAAGTATGAAGCGGACTACGATGCGGGTAAGAACGTAGAAGCGCCTGAGCGTGATATTACGTTAGATACGCTCAGTGCGGTATTGGACGGTGACATTCTCATCCACAATCATTGCTATAAAGCTGAAGAAATGGCGATGATGATTGATTTAGGTAAAGAGTTTGGCTACCACTCAGGCACGTTCCACCATGGTATCGAGGCTTACAAAATCGCTGATTTACTCGCTGGGAATGGCAACTGTGCCGCGCTGTGGCCAGATTGGTGGGGATTCAAAATGGAAGCCTATGACATGGTACAAGAGAATGTTGCCATCGTAGATGCGGTTAAAAATTCCTGCGCTATTGTGCATTCAGACTCTGACACCACAATTCAGCGCCTAAACCAAGAAGCGGCGAAAGTAATGTATCGCGCCAATGATAATGGCTTCGACATTGATGAAGCGCATGCTATTAAATGGATCACCTCCAATGCAGCAAAATCACTGGGCGTAGCAGATAAAACCGGTACCTTAAGCGCAGGCAAGCAAGCCGATGTGGTACTTTGGAATCAAAACCCATTCAGTGTGTATGCCAAAGCAGAGCAGGTGTTTATCGACGGTGCCAAAGTGTATGACCGTAACGATGAAAAATACCAAGCACAAAGTGACTTTATGTTAGGCCAACGCTAAGGAGTTGTATGATGAACTTATTTAAATTGACAGCAATTAGCGCCGCCTTCGTAATGAGCACGCAAACTTACGCTGAAAGCTTGGCGATTACTAATGCCACGGTCTATACCGCAGCACAGCAGGGCGTATTAAAAGACGCAACAGTGGTAATAGAAAACGGTAACATTGTTGCTGTGAACCCCAGTGAAGTGAGCGCCGATACCATTATTGATGCTGAGGATAAAATCCTCACTCCGGGCTTTATTGGCTCGCTAAACGGCTTAGGCCTTGTGGAGGTCAGTGCCGTTGCAGACTCGCGTGATGGCGGTGACAAAAAAGCGACAATGACTTTTGACCCAAGCCTAGCGTTCAATCCGCGCTCTAGCTTAATCCCTTATGCACGCAAAGGCGGTATTACCAGCAATGTGATTGCACCCTACGGTGGCGATGATATTTTTGCCGGCCTGGCGTCATTGGTGTCGTTATCAGGCGAATTTGACAGTGTAACCCGCCAAGGCGTGGCCTTATACGTAAAGCTTGGAGCTAAACATGAAGGCTCACGTGCGCTGTCGTTGCAAACACTGATTGATACGCTAGAAAAGCACAGTGAACGTGATGAAGACGACGATAAGTCCAAAAGCAAAGAGGTAGAAATCCTCGATGCAGTCTTTGCCAAAGAAATTCCGCTAGTGATAGACGTGTCGCGGGCATCGGATATGTTAGAGCTGCTCAAAGTAAAAGCACGCTTTGATGTCGACATGGTTTTTGCCGGGGCGCAAGATGCCGTATTAATTACCGAGCAGCTTGCTGACAGTGATACACCTGTGGTGATCAGTGCCATGGATAACCTGCCAGGTAGTTTTGACTCGATGCACGCTCATTTAGAGAACGCTGCTAAATTGGAGCAAGCAGGCGTCACCGTGATCCTGACCATTGCTGGAGATAGCGCGCACAACTTGTATCAATTACGCTTTGATGCGGGCAATGCCGTGTCATATGGCATGACAGCGCAAGGGGCACTGGCAGCGATCACCAGTAATGTTGCCTCGGCATTTAATTTAGATGTAGGGCAAATTGCGCCGGGTAAACCCGCTGATTTGGTACTTTGGAGTGCTGATCCGTTCGAGTTCAGTACTCGCATTGAAAAAGTGTGGATAAATGGTACTGAGGTCTCAACTCAGTCGCGCCATGATAAATTACGTGAGCGTTATACCACGGATACTGAGATGCCAAGGGCTTACAGCAAATAAGTCATTAGTATGAAAAGCATTAAAAGGCGCTATAAGAGCGCCTTTTTTTATGCCAAATAGTGATTGAGTTTTGCTCACAGTGTTGTTTACAATATGTGAACATACTCAAACAGGTTATGTGCGTAGTTTGCATTTAGCCAAGGAATGAATCGCGCTCAGGGAAGAATCGCCATACTGCATAGGTATGTCTCCCTTCCTCGTTGCGCTTCACTATGTGGAGCTTCGCTTTGATAGACAATTCCAATGTTGAATCTGGGTCGTGGTACCGACAGCTTAAGCTCTCGGTCACTGTACTCGTTGGTATATCACTGTTAGTACTTTCTATAAAGGTATTCGCTATGTTCGGAATTTTTAAAAAACACACCGTACAGTTATCACCCGAAGTGTATGGCCAAGTGCAACACAACGGCGACGCGCTGGCGCACATGACCATTCACCGCGATATTAGTTATGGCGACGTTTACAGTGACAGTGTGACCACTGACGAGAAAGGCCGTTTTCACTTTGAAGAAAAAAATATTGAATCGTCAAAGCCGGGCAATATGTTCGATAACGAAGGCATCGCGCAAGCAATTTATGTCATTGTTGACGATAAAAAATACACGCTCTGGGGCACGTTGATTGGTCAAGTTGAAGGAAATGACATTGTTGCCGCCAAACTTAAAGATTTGCACTGCGATATAGGGCGTGAAGAAAAAATATACGACTTTGAATTTAAAGATGTACCGGGCAGATATCAAACTATTTATGGTGTCTGCAACTTAGACTGATCGCTGCGGTTTAGCGACGCAAAAAAATACTCATACAAGGAATTAAGTAATTATGAACACTCTTTCCCCGCGTCAGGCCTCTGAACTCGCCGCCATGGCGTACCGTGCTAAAGGTGCAAGTAAGGTGCTAGATGTGCGCTCTATCGTTGGCCCTAATCTACGTAACTCGTTTGAGTTTGTCACCGGTGACAGTGTTGTTGACGGTGTCTCAGGTGGTTTCTTCTCTCATCTGTTCGGCTTAAGCACGGGCTTTGCTTTTGTTGGTAAAGGCATCAACGAGTTTGCTGGCGATAGCGTTATTGCGATTCGTGGTACTGCCTCATTACGTGATGGACTGACAGACTTAAACTGTGGTCTTAGCGCCAGCAGCAGTAATAAAATGGTACACGCCGGATTTAATAAAACCTTCAACTCCATGAAGCAAGCGTTTGCTCAGTTTGTTGATAGTAACCGCAAAGCCGGCAACACAGGTGTTGTGCATTGCGTTGGCCATAGCTTAGGCGGGGCGTTGGCACAATTGACCGCTGATTGGGTGAATACCGAGTATTCTCTGCCAACTAAACTATATACCTTTGGCGCACCGCGTGTAGGTAAGACCGATTTTGCCCGCTCAACCACTACGAAACTAGAGAATATATACCGTTCTACTCATGGTGCCGATCCGGTTCCTAAAGTGCCGCTTTGGCCTTTTATTCACGCGCCGTTTAATGGCAGTGAATTCCGCCTCGACGATGGCCAAGGCCTTAACGTGTCGGCCCATAAGCTCGATGGCACTCCGGGTTACTTAAATACCGCTAGCTCCAGTGACTGGTCCACCTTAAAGCAGCGCTCAGATAATTTCTTGAGCCAGCCTGTGCGTCTTCGTTTTGAAGACAGAGCTCAGGCTTCATTCTCAAGCCATTGGGCGGATAAAATAAGCTCAGCATTGATCACCTTGTTGAAAGACTCCGGCTATTACACGGCAGTGGTAACGCAAGCGGCGATCAGCAGTTCGTTAACGTTCTATGATATGGTCGCGCGTACCTTAGAACAGGTAGCGAAGGCGTCTGCGCGTTTTGCCGAGCAAACCTTAGGTTTATTAGGGCATATGCTGGTTTTCGCAGGCAAGGTTGTGGGCAAAGCGTTTGAGCTAACTTATAAAATGATTAAGTGGGTCTTTGACTCGACCATGGGAGCCCTGTATCGCAGTGTGCGTGGCGCCCTTAATGGCTTAGATTAAGCTAGAGTAGGGCTCTATGAGGTTCAAATTTTTAGCGAAGCTATTTTTTTGGTTACTCATAATTGGAAATTCATTGGCTACCGCAGTACCGTTTTCAGCTTACCAAGGAATGGAGCAGTCTTACTTTTCTATGGCTGTTAATACTGCATCTACAGTAGCGACATTTTTTGCGGTCATTGCTTTATACGGTATAGGCTATGAACGCAAAATCTTCACTGGGGGTAAGCTGAAGCTAATAGGGTGTTGTTATCTTGCCTCCAGTATTTGTTTGATTTTTGCGCCCGTTATTATTTACTGGGAGCAGGAGGCAAACATAACGATAGATATCATCGTTTTCATCTTGACTGACCTAATCATTTTTTATGTGATAATGGAGAACTCAAAATGGAACTCAAAAGTACCGAATAAGGACGCTTCGCTGCCTTCCTAAAGGACTTGAGAGCCGTGTCGCACTTTACCACCTTAATAACAATGGGTGTGAAGCAAATATTTGCTAAACAAGAAGCAGATAAAACTTATCGTGTGGTAGTTCCCCGAATTAAGAAGGAGCTTGAGGGCTGATTATGGAAACGAAGATATTTAGGAAGGTATAAGTTTGGTGCTTGGACTATCCCCTTTCGGCGCAAAGCGAAGAAACTTTAAAAGGTGGTATGTTGGCTCAAAAGAAAAGTTTATGAGCCTGTCAGATGATCCTGACAAGCTCAGCATAGCTTGTTAGTGGTAAGGCTAAATACATCGAGCCGGTTTGGGTAAACCGGCTATTTTAGTCGCTTGTTTTGCCGGCCCCTTGGGAAAGAGCTTATACAAGTATTTGCTATTACCCTTGTCCTCTCCCAACTTCTTTGCCATGGCCTTTACCAGCATACGAATCGCAGGGCTGGTATCAAATTCCTGATAAAAGTCACGGACAAACATCACCACTTCCCAATGCGCCTCTGTGAGCTCAATGTTCTCTTGCGCGGCGATAACCGGGGCTAATTCTTTATGCCACTGGCTACTATCGAGCAGATAGCCTTGTTTGTCTGTTGCTATTTCTTGGCCGTTGAATTCAATCATGTTACTCACTGATTTACTCACTGATTGTTCGTTGGTATTGTAAGGTCAATTCGACCCATTGCGCATCGTTAATCACGGTGACACCTGTTGTGCGATGGTGCCCGCCACAGGCATTCACATCTTGCTCAAGGGCATAAGTGGCCACACCCAGCCCTACAAAAGCCGACGCATTGTAACAGGCCTCAGCACGCAGTAACACGCCGTCTTCCTTGCTAATGATGCTGCTCAGAGTAGGGTGCTCGCTAAGTGCACTACGCACGATGAATAATGTACCCTTGCTCATAAAGTCACTACCTTATCCACTTGCTTGATTAATGCACGCTTGTCATTGTCATAGGCGATTTGCACCTCTATCGCCAGGTCATCGGTGCTCAAGCCATGCTCGTTCAGCGCATCGGCGCACACATAGACAGATTCAATATCATAGATTTCCAACATGCCGATGGCTTTAGTAAAGTCTTTTTGTTGCTGCGCGCTGGGGCGTTGATTTTTCACTAGTGAGAGTACCGCTGCGCCTTCTAGTAACCATATAACCTGCTGATCAATAGCGGCGAAAATAAGGACCATATCTAAGGACTCGCGCAGACTTTGCTGATGATAGGGCCCGTGTTTAGAGATGACTAAGATGTTATTCATTTGAATTGTACCCACCTGTCGGCGTCAGTGGCGAGCATGGCAAACTCTGCAAGTCCGGAGACGTTAAATAGTTTAACCTGCTCGGTGTCAATGCCGCGCTTGTTGGCTGCGGTGATACATAGGCTCAATTCAATTCCGCTATCAAAGAGCTGCTGCCACAGCGCTGCGACATCGAACTCATCGCTAGTGACATCGAACTGATCCAGCGCATGATAAACCCCATCTTGATAGAGAAAAATCGTTTTTATTTGGTGCCCAAGCGAGAGGGCATTGTCAACAAAGCGTTTGAGCGCCACCAAAGTGATGGCATCACTCGGTGCGCTATGCAGTGATAATACGAAGCTGGCCAAATTACATCCACAAAAAAGCCCCAATGAATGGGGCTCATTTTAGCAAATATTGCTAATTAGTCATCAGCTGCGCCAAGTAGGTGCAGTAACGAAGTGAATAAGTTATATACGTTTAGGTACAACGCTACAGTTGCACGCACGTAGTTAGTTTCACCACCGTTAATGATGCGGCTGGTATCAAACAGGATGAGGCCCGACATGATAAGCACAACGGCTGCATTAGTGACCATGAACACCATCGAGCTACCGATAAAGATATTAACGATGCTGGTGATAATCACAACAACCAAGCCAACCATCAAAAAACCGCCCATAAAGGAGAAGTCTTTCTTAGTCGTGAGTGCATAAGCAGAAAGACCAAAGAAGATCAGTGCCGTTGAGCCAAGTGCTTGCATGATCAACATTGGGCCGTTTGCCATCGCAGCATAGTGGTTCAACATCGGACCGAGGCCGAAACCAAGAATACCGGTAAAAGCAAAGGTCAGTAGCACACCTGCTGAAGAGTCTGCTTTTTTGTTGATAATGAACAACATGCCGAGGGCAATCAGTGAACAAACGATACCGGTAAAGAACGGTGGGTTAAGCGCCATTGAAATACCCGCTGTCACAGCACTAAATGCCAACGTCATCGCGAGTAAAAAGTAAGTGTTTTTTAAAACCTTATTTGTCTCAATGGTCGACATCACCGGCTTAGCCGAGCTGTACGAGTTATTAAACGCCATTGTGAAACTCCTTAAATTGAAATCGATCCTCGAAGTACCCGAGGGCACCTGAGTTAAAGATTACCAAGTCTTCTATATATGGGCAAACCTTTACCTTTCAATAGACTGCAAAATTCGCAAATTGTTCGATTGCTGTGCGATTATGATAAAAAATAGCCATTTAGAACATTATTTTAAAATAACACTTCACAAACGTCAGGCATTTCACTAATATGCACGCCGCTGCGGAGAGATGGCAGAGCGGTTGAATGCACCGGTCTTGAAAACCGGCATGGGTTAATAGCCCATCTAGGGTTCGAATCCCTATCTCTCCGCCACTTAATTTCTATTTAGGTGACGCAGTTATCTAAGTACCGCTTTAGGAGAGATGGCAGAGCGGTTGAATGCACCGGTCTTGAAAACCGGCATGGGTTAATAGCCCATCTAGGGTTCGAATCCCTATCTCTCCGCCACTATTAAAGGCCTCAGCATATGCTGAGGCCTTTTTGCTTTCTACGACTAACGTCGCTATTGGCAGGATTTTGCAGATCTGCAATGCTTTCATAAATCATGTTCAGCAGTCATTATTATGAAACACACCCTCGCAAAAGCAGTTTTATATTCCTTATTAGCACCGGTATTGATTGGTGTGGTGTTAGGCATTTATTACGCCTTAGGGGCACAGCAAAACGGTGCGCAACTTTTTTTTGCCGTATTGTTATCTGCTATTGCTAACGCCCATATCTTGGGATTGGCGATGGCTGTGTTTGTCGTCCCCGGTTATTTGCTGATGTACAAGTACAATAAAGTGCATTTCAGCGGCGTACTCACATTAGGTCTACTAGGAGGGGCGTTGTTCAGTTATGCTTTTGGCGCGCAGGCGGGGTTTTTACTCATTGTCAACGCACTGATGGCGGCACTTGGAAGTGGACTGTTCTTGTTTGCCCTGCGCCGGGGCAGCGCCCGCGAAGCTTAATCTTACCTATCTTCATGGCGTAAAAATAATCAATCAGCGTTTTTTCAAGCGACTGCATCACTTTTTTCATGATAAAAGGTTTCATTTGCGCGCCACAAAGAGTACCTTAAACACTGCGTATTCTATGTGAAGTAGTAGTGTGAATGAGTAAAGAAGCCTTTTATGAATCCCTGACACAGCAAGCACTCGCGCTGGTCAGTGATGAAACCAATCAAATTGCTAATATGGCGAACATTAGTGCGCTGTTATTTATGTCTTTAGAGGATATAAACTGGGCAGGGTTTTACATTTTGGAGTCGCCACAACAAATGGTGTTAGGGCCGTTCCAAGGAAAACCAGCGTGTGTACGCATTGAAGTTGGAAAAGGTGTGTGTGGTACTGCTGTTGCTGAAGATACCACTCAACTGGTAACTGACGTTCATCAATTCCCCGGGCATATCGCCTGCGATGCGGCGTCAAACTCTGAAGTTGTGGTGGTGGTGAAAAAGCAAGGAAATGCCATTGCCGTTCTTGACATCGACAGTCCTACAGTGGGACGGTTCGATGAGCAAGATAAGCAGGGCCTTGAGAAGCTAGTTCACAGCATCGAAAAATACCTGTAATGAAAGACTTACTTAGTGTACATGACTACCTTTTCGCACAGTCCGATATTGGCGACTGGGAAGGGGAAGAGGAGTTCGTTACTGAGCGTTACAACGAACTAATCCACCATGCATGGGAACGCTTGGATGATGATCTAAGCTGCGAACGCATAGATGAAATAATTAACGGTATTTGGGAGCAATTACGCGGAGACACCGCGCTTCTCGATGCTGAACACGAAGAATTAATGGACTGGGTTGAACACTATGTCGACTCGGCGCAAGACGAGCAGATGTAAATTTAAGGTTTAGAAATGGAAACCACAAACAAGCTAAAAGACATAAACGAAGTATTGGAATTCCTATACCAGGAATTTCCCAATTGTTTTAAACAAAAAGAAGGCATTAAGCCACTTAAAGTCGGTATTTTTAAAGACATTGCCGAACGTATTGAAGGCAGTGAAAAGGTCAGCAAAACGCAAGTTCGTCAAGCGTTGAGAAAGTACACTTCACACTGGCGCTACCTTGAAGCGGTTGTTAATAATGAATACCGCGTTGATTTAGATGGCAACCAAGCAGAAAAAGTAGAGCAAGAGCACGTTGAGCATGCAAAAACTGCGCTTGAGCAAAGCCGCGCAAAAATGGCTAAACGTAAAAAGCCTGCTCGTGGTGCTAAAGACGGTGATACAAAGGGTTACAAAAAACGTCCAAGTGGACCTGGTAAGCCTCACCCTAAAGGCGCTAAAGTCAAAAAGAATGCAGAACCTGCACCGCGTCGTAGTAACAAAGTTGAACCTTTGCCAAGCGACAAGGTCAAGGCTAATACCAAAGTTAAAGTTAAACTAGGTCAGGCGCTAGTCAACGGTACTATCACTGAAGTCAACAAAGATGATATCCACGTTGAATTAGTCACCGGCATGCAGGTAAAAACTAAAGCAGATAGCTTATACCTAGTATAAAAAGAAGGAGTTGTGCATGAGTAAGTCGTTTTCACTCATCCCACTGGTCGCTGCCCTTGTAGCAGCACCGGCCTTAGCCTCACTGGATAAGGTCACCATGGCTGATTTGCCGACCCTACAGCAGGAGTCGCAACACAGTACAGCAAGTAAACGAGTGACGAATCTCTTCACACGTGCACACTACAAGCCAATACGATTCAATGATGAACTGTCGGAGCAAATGTACGACCGTTACATTGAATCGTTGGATTTCAATCGCACTATCTTCCTAGAGCAGGATATTGCTAAGTACGAGCAATATCGTGATAAGTTTGATAATGCATTGAAATCCGGCAAACTCGATTTTGCCTATGACTTATTTAACCTTAGTATGAAGCGTCGTTTCGAGCGCTACGACTATTCATTGTCTTTACTTGAGAATGAATTTGACTTCACTAAGGACGACAAATATTACTTTGACCGTGAACAGGCGCCCTATGCGAAAACGCAGGAAGAACTCAATGAGTTATGGCGACAAAAGGTCAAATACGATGCGCTGCGTTTGAAGCTGACCGGCAAAGACTGGGAAGGCATCAAAGAGGTATTGGAAAAACGCTATACCTACACCTTAAAACGCTTAGTGCAAACAAAAAGCGAAGACGCTTTCCAAATTATTATGAACGCGTTCGCGCGTTCTATTGAAGCTCATACTTCCTATTTATCACCCCGACGTGCTGAGCAGTTCAAGATGGACATGGATCTTGAACTCGAAGGCATTGGCGCGGTCCTTAGTTACGACGAAGACTACACCGTTATTCGTTCTCTAGTGCCCGGCGGCCCAGCGGATAAAACCGGTGAAATCAGCCCCGAAGACCGCATTGTCGGTGTTGCTCAAGGGGAAGACGATTTTGTTGATGTGATCGGTTGGCGTTTAGATGATGTCGTTGATCTCATTAAAGGCCCTAAAGGCACTGTGGTGCGGTTGCAGTACCTAGAGGGTAAAGATGACCACGGCATGCCCAAAGTAGTAGAGATCACACGTGATAAAGTGCGTCTTGAAGATCGTGCAGCGAAATCGAGTGTGTTCGAAGCCAGCTATTCTGAGCTGACCAGCAAAATTGGCGTGATTGAAATCCCAGGCTTCTATAACAACCTCTCTGAGGATGTTAAAGGCGAGCTGGTCAAGTTAAAAGAGCAAAAAGTAGATGGCGTGGTTATTGATTTACGCCAAAATGGTGGCGGCTCCTTGTATGAAGCCACCAAGCTAACAGGCTTGTTTATCGATCAAGGGCCGGTGGTGCAAATTCATACTCTTAACGGACGAATTGAGCAGCAAAAAGACCGAGATGGTGTGACCTATTATGATGGTCCACTGACTGTATTAGTGGACCGTTACAGTGCTTCGGCATCGGAAATTTTCGCGGCTGCTATGCAAGATTACGGTCGTGCGGTGATCATTGGTGAGCAAACCTTTGGTAAGGGCACGGTGCAGCAACACCGAGGCCTGGGACGCAACTACGACTTGTACGACAACCCACTAGGTAGCGTGCAGTACACCATCGCTAAGTTCTACCGTATTGATGGTGGCAGTACCCAGCACAAAGGCGTGGTCCCTGATATTGAGTTGCCTTCTCCGATAGACCCCGCAGAGTGGGGAGAGAGCCAAGAAGACAACGCGTTGCCATGGGATAGCATTGTCCGTGCTAATTACGCGATGGTCGATACCCTTGATGGCACCATCAATTATTTGGCGAAGGAGCACGATAAGCGTGTTGCCAGCGAGCCTGAATTCAATTACGTGATGCAAGACATCAAAAAGTACAAAGAAGAGAAAGATCGTAAATTCATCTCTTTGAATGAGAAAGAGCGTCTTGACCAACGTGATGAGCGCAAAGAGCTTGCCTTGAAGCGCACCAACGAGCGGCTTGCGCGTCTAGGATTGGAAAAAGTGGAAGACGTTGATGATGCCCCTGAGGTATTAGATGAATTCGACCCATTCTTGGAAGAGGCGGCGTTAATCACCCAAGATTATATTAAACAAGGGCGCTTGGCGAAGAACAATAAGTAACCAAAAACCACGAAAAAGGGCGCTTTGAGCGCCCTTTTTGTCGTTTAGACGGTGTTAAAAATGTTTTCCTCTGGTACTCTTTGCGCTGATAATAACAATAACCCTCGTGTGTCGTGCTTAAGGCGAGGGCAGGAGAATCATTGTGACAACCACCAAAGAAGCCAAGTTTCTTGATGCATTGATCCCCATCGTCGTGCTTATTTGTTTGCTCGGCGCAGCGGTGTATCTCTATGGTGACAGCTCGTCGTCAGGCCCCAACCAAATAGCCTTACTGTTTGCGACGTTCACCGCAGCATTGATCGGTTTAAAAAACGGCTATACCTGGAAAACCCTTGAAGAGGCGATGATTAAAGGCATCACTATCTCCTTGGGCGCTATATTAATACTGTTGATGGTCGGTGCCTTGATTGGCACTTGGCTGCTATCGGGCACCGTGCCGACGCTCATTTATTACGGCCTACAAATTATTAACCCGCATTGGTTTTATGCCGCAAGCTGCGTTATATGCGGAATTGTTGCGATGAGTATCGGTAGCTCTTGGACTACCGCAGCCACCATAGGTGTGGCCTTACTTGGGGTAGCCAATGGGTTAGACTTAGATCCTGTGGTCACCGCCGGTGCGGTTATATCCGGTGCTTACTTTGGTGACAAGCTCAGCCCACTGTCGGAAACCACTAACTTAGCGCCAGCAGTGGCAGGGGCCGACTTATTTACTCATATCCACCACATGCTTTGGACCACGGTTCCGAGTTTTGTGATAGCCGTGATTATTTTCATCTTTATGGGCTTTAACGCCGACGTGAGCAGCGATACCGCAGGCATAGATAACATGGTTGGGCTGTTGCAGGACAACTTTAACATTAGCATCGTCAACTTGGTGCCTTTAGTGGTGTTGTTGGCACTGGCTATTCGCAAAATGCCGGCATTCCCGGCAATTTCTATTGGGGCAGTATTAGGCGCAGTGTGGGCGCTACTGTTCCAAGGCGAATTATTAGCCAGCCAAGTGGATGTCTCCCAAGGCCAATTAGTTGGCTATTTTAAGCTAGTTTGGGCAACCTTTTTTGATGGTTTTGCTATTCAAACTGGCAATGCAAAAATGGATAGCTTGCTCTCTGGCGGCGGCATGTCGGGGATGTTGACCACCACTTGGCTCATTATGATGGCGTTGATGTTCGGCGCTATCATGGAAAAGACCGGCCTGCTAGATGTGTTTGTGCGCAGCATCTTAAAAATAGCTAAATCCACAGGGTCGCTTATCGCATCCACTATCGCCACATGTATCGGTACCAATTTAGTCGCTGCTGATCAGTACATTGCTATTGTCGTGCCGGGTCGCATGTTTAAAGAAGAATACAAAAAACGGGGCTTACGCCCAGTGAATTTGTCACGTACGTTAGAAGATGGCGGCACTATAACCAGCCCACTTATCCCTTGGAATACCTGTGGTGCCTACATGCAAAGTGTACTGCTAATTAACCCATTTGATTACGCTCTATACGCCTTCTTTAATTTGATTAATCCAGTGTTAGCAGTGATCTATGCTTATTTCGGTATTAAGATTTTAAAGTTAGAGCCAAAACACTTACAGCCTGAAACACAAGCGCAACGTAGCGAATAACCTATAATGTGGGCATCACCTGATGCCCACTATGAGCAACAGAGGACTGTCCTATATGACCTCCCAGCATGGCAATGCGAAGTATTTAAAAGACTACCAACCCCCTCATTTTTTTATTGATACCCTTACCTTAGACGTTGATTTACAGCCGACACAAACCACAGTGTATGCCCGCTCCGAGGTGCGTCGCAATGAGGCAAACCCGGCAAATGACTTAGTGTTAGATGGTATAGATTTAACTCTAAAAGAGGTAAAAGTTGATGGCCATACGTTCACCAACTACGACATTAACGACGAGCAATTACTGCTGCGCGATGTGCCACAACACTTTGTACTAGAGATAACAACGGCCTGTTCGCCACAAACCAATAGCTCATTAGAAGGTCTGTATTTATCAGACGGTGCTTATTGCACCCAGTGTGAAGCTGAGGGGTTTCGTAAAATCACGTACTTCCTTGATATACCTGATGTTATGGCCGAGTATGAGGTCACCATCAAAGCGGATAAAGCCCAGTTCCCCTATCTACTGTCAAATGGCAACAAGATTGCCAGCGGTGACTTGGCTGATGGCCGCCACTTTGCAACTTGGCACGACCCCTTTAAAAAGCCAAGCTACTTATTTGCCTTGGTAGCCGGGGACTTCGACGTATTACGTGATAGCTACACAACTGTCTCTGGTCGTGAAGTGGCATTAGAGCTCTATGTAGATAAGGGGAATTTAAGTAAAGCCCCGCATGCGATGGCGTCCCTCAAGCGGGCAATGCAATGGGATGAACAGCGCTTTAATCTCGAATACGACCTTGATGTGTACATGATAGTTGCGGTCGACTTTTTCAATATGGGAGCGATGGAAAACAAAGGGTTAAATGTCTTTAACTCGAAATGTGTGCTCGCCAATGAAGAAACCTCAACGGATCGCGATTTCCATTTGATTGAATCTATTGTCGGTCACGAATATTTCCATAATTGGACGGGTAACCGTGTGACTTGTCGGGATTGGTTTCAGCTCTCTTTGAAAGAGGGATTGACGGTGTTTCGAGATCAGGAGTTCAGCTGCGATCTAGGCTCACGAGCCCTCAACCGAATCGATGCGGTTAAGGTGATGCGCACACATCAGTTCGCTGAAGATGCGGGGCCAATGGCTCATCCTATTCGCCCTGAGAAGGTCTTAGAAATGAATAATTTTTATACCGTGACGGTGTATGATAAGGGCGCCGAAGTGATCCGTATGCTGCATACATTGCTGGGTGAGCAAGGCTTCCAAAAAGGCATGCAGTGCTACATTGAGCGTCATGACGGCCAAGCGGTGACTTGTGATGATTTCATTAGCGCTATGAGTGATGCGAATGGCTTTGATGCCTCACAGTTTAAACGCTGGTACAGCCAATCGGGTACCCCACAAGTACATGTGCAGGAACAGTTCGACGCGCAACAGCAGCAATATGTACTCACCCTGAGTCAGCACCATAGCCCGACAGCAGATCAACCAAACAAAGATAATTTGCTCATCCCTGTGGCGATTGAACTGCTTGATAGCCAAGGTAAGGCATTGAGCTTAAATGCGCATGGCGTCGCTGATAACGTATTGCAGTTACACCAAAGTGAACAGCAGTTTGTGTTTGACAATATCACCGAGCGACCCGTAGCGGTGCTGTTTGAGGACTTCTCCGCGCCGGTTAAAGTTCAGTTTGAGCAGAGCCTTAACGATCAATTGCATATAGTGCGCCATGCTAGCAGCGACTTCTCCCGCTGGGATGCGCAGCAAAGTGCATTAAGCGGGTGTATTCTAGACGAGCTTGGACGGGGCGAAAAAGCCCAGCTTGATGAAGCAGTGTTAGCCACATTGAGTGACTTACTTAATGCTGCATTAGCCGGTCAAGAACATGATCTGGCCTTAGTCGCAGAGCTATTACAGCTACCTAGCTTTGATACCTTGAGTGCTCATTTTGAGCAAGTCCCTGTTGATGCCATCACAGCCGTGACTGAGGCATTTGCGCAACAAATTGCCGAGCACTTGCAAGTGCCGCTGAGCGAAGTAGTGAGCCAACTCAGCGACGATAAGCAGCAATCGCAACAAAGCGTTGCCAAGCGAGCGTTACTCGCGACCTGTATGGGGTATTTAGCGCGCGTAGATACGCAGCTTGAATTTATTGAGACCCAGGCACATCAGGGCTCAATGACTTTATCTTTGGCGGCGATAAAAGCGTTGATCCTTGCTCAACACCCTCGCAGTGGCGCTATGTTAGACAAGTTCGCGGCGCGTTGGCAGCATGATACTCTTGTGATGGATAAATGGTTTAATCTTCAGGCCCTGCGCAAAGGCTCGGACAGCTTTGCCAATCTGACTCGTTTATACCAACACCCTCACTTTAGTTGGCGTAACCCCAATCGAGTACGTGCTCTTATTGGTGCCTTTGCGATGAGTAACCCAACGCAATTTCATGCCAAAGACGGGCAGGGCTACGCGCTATTGGGTGATGCTTTAGTGAAGCTCAATGATATCAATCCACAGAACGCTTCGCGCCTGATCACGCCGTTGTTGGCATGGCGACGTTTTGATAGTACGCGTCAGCAGTTGATGAAAGAGCAACTAGAGCGTTTAAAGGTATTACCAAAACTCAGCAAAGATTTATTTGAAAAGGTAGATAAAGCCCTCAGTGAATGAGATTAAAGAATTTTATTTCACGCTATCTATGAGTTACAGCCAGTGTCTGGCCTATTACAAAGGCCGGATTTCTGCTGTGCAAGTCATTGACGACGCCGGGCGAAAAATTCGTTTCCCGGCTAACAAACTGCTTCCCTATATGTCACAAATCGGCATCCGTGGGCGTTTTCGCTTGTTATTGGATGCGAATAATAAGTTTATTCGCTTAGAGCGCGTTCACTAATTCAACCTGCTTATGTGCGCTATTTTTAAACAGTTGTAAATTGCATTTGTCGTTAACGTTATTGTCATGTATAAAAATAGTGGTAGGATGTCATACCATTAGCGCAGATAAAGGAAAATTAACGCTTATTACAGGCCATTAATCTAGATTGTTTGTAAATTTCGCGTATCCTTTCTAATGTATAAGACTACACTAAAAACAATAACTTGATCTTAATTACCCGCGCAAAGGGGGGAAGCAACAATGATAAGACAGCCACTATTTGCTAAGCATCGTTTAGCGCTCTGTGTAGGGGGAGCGATGCTCGGCATGAGTAGCGCCGCACACAGTGCCAGTTTTACAGTCGGGGACTTCGATGTTAACTTTGACTCGACATTTTCATACGGACAAAGCATTCGTACGGAAGATAGAAACTTCGACGCCAACATAGGTAAAAGTAACCATCCACGCTTTGACTGGACCGGTTATAACGCCGCTTTGAATCCAATCTATTCATCTGCAGATGTGTGGGCCCAACCTGGCGCTTACTCTAATAATGGTGATGCGGGTAACTTAAACTTTGATAGTGGCGATACCTTTTCACAGCAGCTAAAAGGCACACATGAGTTAGCCATCAATGGCGACATGTACGGTTTCTTCTCGCGCTTCATGTATTTTTATGATTTCGCTTTGATGGATGGTGACTTTGCTTACACCAATCCTACCTCAGGAGAACAGGTTGATCCCTGTGACTATGACGAAACCAAAGAGCAAGTCTGTGCTGATTTTCGTTTGCTTGATGCCTTCATTTGGGCCGATTTTGATTTCAATGAAGGTCGCAACCCGCTCTCTGTGCGTTTAGGTCAACAAGTTGTAAACTGGGGTGAAAGTACCCTAATATCACATGGTATCAATGTTAACCCTGTAGATATCGACCGTCTGAAGGCACCGGGTGCTGAAGTAAAAGAAGCCTTTATTCCCGTCGGCATGTTATGGGCCTCACTAGGTATTACCGATAACATCTATCTTGAAGGTTTCTATCAGTACGAGTGGCATGAAACTCGTCTACCAGCATCGGGAAGTTATTTCTCGACCAACGATTTTGCCTCGGAAAACGGTTTTAACCAAAACGTACAGTTAGGTTTCACCTCCAACCCAGATATTGACCTTGCCTTTTTAACCGAGAGCCTCAACAACCTTGGCAGTGATTGGCAGATGGCCGCAGCGGCGCAGGGTATTGACCCTAATTCAGCAGCGGGGCAACAGTTACTGGCTAATATGTACTTGGCATACCCCACTAAGGTGGCACTTAAAGGCAAAGGTCACAAAGGTAAGACTGAGCCCGATGATGGCGGCCAGTATGGTTTGCGCCTAGGTATGTTTATGCCTGACTTCAATGATACTGAAGTAGCGCTTTACTACATCAATTATCATAGCCGCCGCCCAGTTATCTCTGGACAAGTATCGGACTTTACTGCCATTGGCGATGATTTAGCGATGTTGGCGACGACGGAAATCACAGAAGACAACGTCACCGATCTGCAAGCGTTTACCAAAGCGGTATTAGCCTATCCAGAAGACATTAAACTGTATGGCTTGAGCTTTAACACGGCGTTAGGCGAGACCGCATTCTCAGGCGAATTTGCGTTTCGTCAGGATGAACCACTGCAAGTGGATGACGTAGAGCTTCTATATGCCGGTATGCCTGAGCAACTAGCTGTTGCCGGGTTACGTCCAGAATTTGCGGGTATTTCACAGTTGAGCCCAGGCGATGCGACCTCGGTTGTAGGCCCAGGTGAAACGGCACAGGGTTATATCTTGCGCAACACGGCACAGCTACAATTCACTGCCACACACCTGTTTGGCCCTTATCTAGGTGCTGACAGCTGGGCCGTTGTTGGTGAAGTCGGCGGGGTGCGTGTTAATAACATGCCAGAGTACGATGAGCTGCGTTTGAATGTGGCGGGGACTGGACGCAGTGGCGTCATTCAAGGACCTGCGGCCGACTATACCGCGTTGCAAATGGCGCTTTCCAATGGCCCAGAAACAAATCCATTCCCAACGGCTTCGGCGTGGGGATATCGTCTTATTGCCAAGGGGGATTACTTCAATCTCTTCTCAGGCGTAAACTTTTCACCTAAGTTCGTATTCTCCCACGACGTCAATGGCATTACACCTGACCCAATGTACTTGTTTATTGAAGATAGAAAATCGTTGGGGATTAACCTGAACTTTAATTATCAAAATACTTGGTCTTTCGACGTCGGCTATAGCTCTTTCTGGGGCGGTGGTGCGACGAATAACTTCTCAGACCGAGACTTTGTGTCGTTTAATATTAAATATTCAATTTAAAAGGGTACACGCATGTTAACTAAACCTACCCTCATTGCAGCAGCCTTTTGTGGCATCTTTGCCACTTCTGCAGTACAGGCAAAAATAACACCCGAGCAGGCTGAACGCCTGGGCGCGGATTTGACACCTATTGGTGCACTTAAAGCAGGTAATGAAGATGGCTCTATCCCTGCTTGGGATGGTGGTATTACTAAAGCTCCAGAGAATTATGAGCAAGGGATGCATCACCCTGACCCTTATGCAGATGATCAGGTCCTTGTCACCATTGATAAGTCGAACTTGGAACAGCACAAGGAATTCTTGAGCCCGGGTCAGATAGCCTTATTTGAGGCGTACCCTGACACCTTCAAAATGCATATCTATCCGACTCGCCGTAGTGCATCTTTCCCGCAGTTTTATTACGATGCAACGAAGAAGTATGCCACTGAAGCGGAGTTGATTGAAGGCGGTAACGGCATCAAAAACACCGCTATCGGTGTGCCATTTCCAATTCCGGAAAACGGCTTAGAGGCGGTGTGGAACCACTTGTTGCGCTACCGTGGTTTATCGATTGGTCGTTATGGTGGTCAAGCCATGCCAACAGCCTCGGGTTCGTACAACCTGATTGGTTTTGATGAGCAGTTGTTAGTGAAGTACTCGGATCCAGAGGCCACACCGGAGCAGCTGCAAGAGTCGAATATTCTGTTTAAATTTAAACAGCGTGTCACCGAGCCAGCGCGCCTTGCAGGCACCGCATTGTTAGTGCACGAAACCATGGACCAAATCCTCACGCCACGCCAAGCATGGACGTATAACACCGGTCAGCGCCGTGTTCGCCGTGCCCCTAATGTTGCATACGATGCACCGGGAACAGCGTCTGATAACTTGCGTACTACCGATGACTTCGACATGTTCAATGGTTCACCGAACCGTTATAACTGGGAACTCAAAGGTAAAAAAGAAATGTACATTCCGTATAACAGCTATAAATTGCATAGCGATGAGCTAGAGTACGATGACATTCTTAAACCTGGTCACGTTAATCCAGAACATGTGCGTTATGAAAAACACCGCGTCTGGGTGGTTGAAGCGACGCTTAAAGAAGGTACTCGCCACATTTATAAGAAACGCGTGTTTTACATCGATGAGGACAGCTGGCAGATTTCGGTCGCCGATTTATACGATAACCGCGACCAAATGTATCGTGTAGCCATGGCCCACGGTGTGAACTATTACGAAGTACCAACGCACTGGAGTACGTTGGATGTTTATCACGACCTAAACTCACGTCGTTACTTGGCTATTGGCTTAGATAACCAAGAGAAAATGTACGACTTCTCTGAGTCGTTCCAAGACAATGAGTTTACATCTAATGCACTTCGTCGCGAAGGGCGCCGTTAATCTCCTCGGAACTCCTCAGGTCTGCTGCTGCAGGCCTGAGGCTCTCACGTTAACCCTCTATAGGCTCAATTAGATATGAAGTACTTGCTTTGGGCGGTGTTGCTTTTGCCCCTTGGCGTCAGCGCGCAACAAGAGACACCACAACCGGCTTATCAGGCTGACAGTGCCACGCGCACGTTATTTACCGATATCACCACAACAGAATCACGCGTTATCGCCGTTGGCCAACATGGCACCATTGTATACAGCGATGATGGCGAGCAATGGCAGCAGGCCACCAGTCCTATTGATACCCTGCTGACAGCGGTGTTCTTTATTGATAATCAACAAGGCTGGGCATGTGGTCACGATGCCAGCATCTTAGGCACCACCGATGGCGGCGCCAGCTGGCAGTTACTGCAGTATCGTCCTGATCTTGATAAACCGTGCTTGGATATTCACTTTTTCGATAAGCAAAACGGCGTTGCTGTGGGTGCCTATGGAATGTACTTCGAGACCAAAGATGGTGGCCAAAACTGGACTAAACGCTTTTTAGATAGCCTTCTTTACCCCGAAGATAGGGACTACCTCAATGATTTGAAGGTCAACGATCCAGAAGGTTATGAGATAGAAACTAGCTCCATCTTGCCGCACTTTAACCGCATTGCTGAGACTTCCAAAGGGCTTTACATTGCAGGTGAAATGGGACTGATAGCGCACAGCACCAGCCAGGGTCAAAGCTGGCAACGGGAACAGGAGATATATCATGGCTCCTTTTTCGATATTGCAGAGGTCGAAGGCGAAATACTGGTTGCCGGTTTACGCGGTAATGCATTTAAACGAGGCGAAAGCGGCCAGTGGCAAGCACTGCGTACGCAAGAGCAAGCAACCATGAACAGCATCGTCGAAAGCAACAAGGGTGGGGTGTATATTTTTGGTAACTCCGCTGTGATTTACCGCTTAGAAAACATGCAACAGAACCAGCTCAAGGCGCGTCAACGCGCTGATGGTAAAGCCGTGATGGATGGTGCGGAGTTTGCTGGTAAGTTGATTCTAGCAACGGAAGCGGGCATTCAAACCAAGGAGTTAAACTAATCATGCAAACTTTAGTGGAATTATTAGAGCGCAGTTTATTCCGCCATCGCATGTGGGTGATCTTGGCCTTTATTATCGCCACCGTGGCCTTGGCGTGGCAGGCAACTAAACTGCAATTAGATGCGTCGTTCAATAAGAATATCCCGCTTAATCACCAATACATGAAGGTGTATACCAAACACGAGAAGCAGTTTGGTGGCGCCAACGGCATTCTCATTTCCGTGTGTGATGCGCGTGGCGATATTTTTAACCCGGAATTTTTTACCCAATTAAAAGCGGTACACGACCAACTGTATTTCATCCCTGGGGTTAACCGCCCACTGGTTAATTCAATTTACTCTCCAAGCGCGCGCTTTGTTGAGGTGGTTGAAGATGGATTCAGCGGTGGCCCTATTATTCCTGCAAACTTCAGTGCCGACAAAGCAGGCCTTGCACGAGTAAAAGAAAATATTGAAAAGGCCAAAGTTGTAGGGCGCATGGTGGCCTCGGACTACTCCTGTGCCATGGTCAGCGCTCAGCTCATGGAGTTTGACCCACAAACCGGTGAAAAGCTCGACACTCTTGATATTGCAGAGCAATTAGAGAGTAAAATTCGCACTCCTTTAAGCACTGACAACGTCAGCATCCATATTATCGGCTTTGCAAAAATGGCCGGTGATATTGCTGAGGGTGCCAAAGACGTGGTTCTTTTCTTCGCTATCGCCATCGCAATTACCTTAGTGATGGTCTGGCTGTTTTGTAAAAGCTTCAAGCTCACACTGCTGCCAATAGGCTGCTCGATTATTGCTGTGGTTTGGCAAATGGGGCTGCTATCAACACTTGGCTTTGGCCTTGATCCAATGTCGATTTTAGTGCCGTTCTTGGTATTTGCTATTGGCGTGAGCCACGGTGTGCAGATGATCAACGGCATTGCCAAGAAAGTGCAGTTAGGCAGTGATGCCAAAACCGCTGCGCAATCAAGCTTTAAAGCCTTACTGATCCCCGGCGGCATTGCTTTGCTATCGGATACGGTGGGCTTCTTAACCTTGCTGGCGATAGACATCGGTATTATTCGCGAGTTGGCGATTACAGCCAGTTTAGGTGTGGCGGTGATCATCTTCACTAACCTGCTTCTGTTGCCTGTGATAGCGTCTTATCTGACCTTTTCAAAGCTCGCGGTACTAGAAGCCGATAATGCCAATAAGAACGCGCTATTTAAGCTCCGTGAATTGTTGGTTGCCACCACTAACAAGAAAAATGCGACGGCTATTTTAATTTGCACCGCTGTGTTGTTTGCATTTGGCTACTGGCAGTCACAAAACATGCGCATAGGCGATTTACACGCTGGGGCACCGGCGCTGCACGAGGAGGCGCGTTACAACCAAGACACCTTCCTCATCTCCGATCGCTACAGTATATCTGTCGATATCTTAAAAGTGATTGTCGAAGCCTACCCAGCAGCTTGTACCGAGCACGAAGTGATGGACCGTATCAGCCAATTCCAATGGCGTATGGATAATATCCCTGGGGTGCAAAGCAGTGTTTCTTTAGCCAGTGTCGCTAAAGCCGTGAATGCTGGTTACAACGAAGGCAATTTGAAGTGGCAAACGCTACCACGCAATAGCGCTTCTCTCGTGCAAGCAACTTCACGGGTGGAAACCAGCTCAGGTCTTCTCAATGGCGATTGCTCGGTGATGCCAGTGATCATCTTTATGGAAGATCACAAGGCCGAGAGCATAGAGCGCGTAGTGGCCGCAGTGAAAGAATACGGTGCTGAATTTGGCACAGACAAAGTGTCATTCCGACTGGCATCCGGACCAATTGGCGTGATGGCGGCAACGAATGAATCGGTATCGAAAGCGCAAACGCCGATGATGCTGTACGTCTACGGTGCGGTGATTGTATTGTGTTTATTGAGCTTCCGCTCGCTGCGCGCCACTATCGCCGTGGTGTTGCCGCTATACATTGTTTCAACGTTGGCGCAGGCGCTGATGGTGGGGCTGGAAATAGGCCTAACGGTGTCGACCTTACCCGTCATTGCACTGGGGGTGGGTATCGGTGTCGACTATGGTATTTACATTCTCTCGTCGATGATGACTCAGCTCAAACAAGGCGTGCACTTAAGTGAAGCGTATCGAAATGCACTAGCAGAGCGGGGCAGTGCCGTGCTCTTTACTGGTATCACCTTGGCAGTGGGAGTGAGCACATGGATCTTCTCTGCATTGAAGTTCCAAGTTGATATGGGCATCTTGCTGACCTTCATGTTCTTGGTGAATATGCTCGGTGCAGTGCTCATTTTGCCAGCAATCGGTGCCTTTCTCTGGTCTGACCAGAAAAAATAATGTGAATACTTGTGTACAGAAATGGCCTTAACCGGCCATTTCTATCTATATTTTGTGAATAGAATGCCAACATGCTGAAATCATTGGTCTGATTTCATCGAAAAGGCTTTTTATTAGCTGTAAAAGCGTTAGAATTTAACTGACTCCACGCTATTCAGTCACCCGTTCACAAGGCGGTATAGATTAAGGAACACACAATGACACAAAATGATGGTCACGCTTCCGTTATTCTTAATAACGTCAGCAAGCTTATTCAAAGCAAAGTTCACGCAGACAAAGTGTCACTGGTCGACAAATTCGCCAAGGCGCTTTATCGCAACATGTCGAATGAAGATCTGACACACCGAAACGACAGTGACCTCTACGGCGCAGCGTTGAGCCTTTGGAACTCGTTAGAGAGTAAAAAAGGCGATGATGCTGTTATCCGCGTATTCAATCCCGAAGTTGCTAAGCACGGCTGGCAGTCCTCGCATACCATTGTCGAGATCATTGCTAAAGATATGCCGTTTCTCGTTGACTCCGTTCGCATGGCACTTAACCGCGCGAACATCGCTTCTCACTTATTACTGCATACGCCATTAAAAATTCAGCGCGATAAAGATGGCACTATTACTAATCTCTCAAACTTAAAAGCGGAACAAGAGTCGAGCTCGACCAAAACCGTGTTCTTTATTGAAATCGATCGCCAGACCGATGACGCGGAAATTAAAGCGTTTAAAGAAGAGCTTGATTCTGTGCTTAATGATGTGTCGGTGGCTGTTGAAGATTGGCAACCCATTCGTCAGCAGTTGCTGGATGTGATTAACGATCTCCCTAAGCGTCCACACAATGTCGATAAAACCGAATTGAACGAAACGGTTGAATTTCTAGAGTGGCTGGCCAGCGATAACTTTACCTTGATGGGCTATCGTCAATACGAACTTAAGCCGGTAAAAGGTGATCATCAGCTCAGCGGTGTGAAAGGCACAAGTCTAGGGTTAATGAAGAACTCTGACGAAGAGCAAGTGCGGTTACTTTCTAATATGCCAGAAATCGCACGCAAAGAAGCACGCAGCAATAATTTGTTGGTATTAACGAAAACCAACTCGGTATCGCGAGTGCATCGCCCTGCACACATTGATTACATCGGTGTAAAGCGCTTTGATAAAGACGGCAACGTTATTGGCGAGGATCGCTTTATTGGCTTGTTCTCATCCAGTTTCTACAACAACAGTGCGGCCGATGTACCCGTGTTAAAGTCGAAAATTCGTCGTGTTCTAGAGATGAGCGACTTTGCCGAGGGCACCCACGCCTACAAAGCGGTCCTTAATATTCTCGAAACCTATCCTCGTGATGAGCTAGTACAAGCCCGCGAACAAGAGCTACTGGATGTGGCCATGGGGGTTTTACATATTCAAGAGCGCGACATGTGCCGCCTGTTTGTGCGCAAAGACACTTACGGACGCTTTTTCTCGTGCATGGTGTATGTGCCACGTGAGCGTTATAACACTGCACTGCGCCGTGAAACGCAGCAAATTCTTGCTGATGCCTTTGGCTCCGATGAGAAAGTCAGCTTTACCACCTATTTCTCCGAGTCCAGCCTTGCTCGTACCCACTATATTGTGCGAGTCAACAACAGTGACGTAGATTACGACGTGAAAGAAATCGAAAATAATTTAGTAGAAGCAGCCCGTACTTGGGAAGACAAACTACAATCAGCGCTATTAGGCAGCAATGGCGAAGCGCGCGGTAATGAATTAAACCGTAAATATGCCAACGCCTTCGCCAGCTCATACAAAGACCAAGTGTTGCCAAGTGCCGCAGTGGTTGATATTGAAAAACTTGAGCTGCTCAATGACGACAACAAACTAGAGATGTTGTTCTACCGCCCACAAGAAGAAGTGAGCTCGAATATTGTTCGGTTGTCGTTATTCCACAAAGACGAGCCTATCCATTTGTCTGACGTGATGCCGATGTTAGAAAACTTTGGCTTACGCGTTATCGGTGAAACGCCGTATGCGGTAAAAACCTCTGACGGCCAAGTGAACTGGATTATGGACTTCTCAATGTTGCTCGACAACAAAGAGATCGCTGACTTTGACAAAGTATCTGCGCGTTTCCAAAAAGCGCTCACCGATGTATGGAATAACCGCCTGGAAAACGACGGCTTTAACCGTTTAGTGCTCAATGGTGGCTTAACGGGCCGCGAAGCCTCGATTTTGCGTGCTTATGCCAAGTACATGCGCCAAATCGGAGTGACGTTCTCGCAGACTTACATTGAAAGCACCTTCGCTAACTACCCAGATATTGCGACACAAATCGTGAAGCTGTTTGCGAAAAAGTTCTCAGTGAAAGCACCAGGCAGCGAAAAAGCCTTGGAGAAGCTCGTTGCTCAGGTGTATGAATCGCTCGAGAACGTTGCCAACCTTGATGATGACCGCATCATTCGCTTGTACGTTGATATGATCAACGCCACGCTGCGCACTAACTATTATCAGAAAGACGACACCGGCGTATTCAAGTCGTATATCTCTTTCAAGGTCAAGCCAAGCTTGATTCCAGAGATGCCATTGCCACTGCCGGCGTTTGAAATTTTTGTCTACTCACCACGTGTTGAAGGTGTTCACCTTCGCGGCGGTAAAGTAGCGCGCGGCGGATTGCGTTGGTCAGACCGTCGTGAAGATTTCCGTACCGAGGTTTTGGGCCTTGTAAAAGCGCAGCAGGTTAAGAACACCGTTATTGTGCCTGTTGGCTCAAAGGGTGGTTTTGTTTGTAAGCAACTGCCTAGTGAGCGTGAAGCCTTCTTTAAAGAAGGGCAAGAGTGCTACAAAATCTTTATCCGTGGTTTGCTTGATATCACCGATAACATCGTACATGGCGACATTGTTCCACCAGAGAATGTCACACGTCATGACGAAGATGACCCGTACTTAGTGGTCGCCGCCGATAAAGGCACCGCCACCTTCTCTGATATTGCCAACGGGATCGCTGGCGAATATGACTTCTGGCTAGGTGATGCCTTTGCTTCCGGTGGCTCGATTGGTTATGACCACAAGAAGATGGGGATTACCGCAAAAGGCGCGTGGGAGTCTGTTAAACGTCATTTCCGCGAAATTGGTATTGATTGCCAGAACAACGATTTCACTGCGGTTGCCATCGGTGATATGGCTGGTGACGTATTCGGCAACGGCATGTTGCTCTCGAAGCATACCCGTCTGCAGGCGGCTTTTAACCACATGCATATTTTCATCGACCCGAACCCTGATGCTGCAACATCTTGGGACGAGCGTAAGCGCTTGTTTGAATTACCGCGCTCGAGCTGGGAAGACTATAACAGTGAACTCATCTCCAAAGGCGGTGGTATCTTTGCCCGCAGTGCTAAGTCGATTACCTTAACGCCTGAAATCAAGAAGATGGTGGGTACTAAGAAAGCGGCGATGACGCCTAATGAGCTAATCAAAGCGCTCCTGAAGATGCCAGTCGACTTGTTGTGGAATGGCGGTATTGGCACCTATGTCAAGGCTAAGTCTGAGACAGACTCAGATGTTGGCGACCGTGCAAATGATGCATTGCGTATCAACGGCGGTGAACTGGGTGCGAAAATCTTCGGTGAGGGCGGTAACTTAGGCGCTACTCAACTTGGTCGTATTGAATTTGCGGCCAAAGGTGGGCGTATTAATACCGACTTTATCGATAACGTGGGCGGTGTGGCGTGTTCTGATAACGAAGTGAACATCAAGATCCTACTGAACTCTTTAGTGGGTGAAGGAGAGCTCACTAAAAAGCAACGTGACGAGCTGTTGTACGCGATGACCGATGAAGTGTCAGAGCTAGTACTACAAGATTGTTATCGTCAGACTCATACTATCTCAGTGACGCAATCTAAGGGCGCATCGACATTAAAAGAGAAGATCCGCTTTATCCACGCGCTTGAAAAAGACGGTAAGCTCGATCGTGCTATTGAGTTCTTACCTACTGACGAAGAGCTTGCTGAGCGCGCAGCTGCGGGTAAAGACTTGACTCGTCCAGAGCTGTCAGTGTTGGTGTCCTATGCGAAAATGGTGCTCAAAGAGACCTTAGTCACCGACGAGATCACTGAGAACCCGTACTACCGTCAGCTGCTGGTTCAGTCGTTCCCTGTACCACTGCGTGAGCGGTTCAATTCAGCCATGGATAACCACCCGTTGCGTGGCGAAATTATTGCTACTAAGTTGGCCAATAACATCGTCAACGACATGGGCTTAAACTTCATGGTGCGTATGCACGAAGAAACGGGCGCATCAGACGCTGAAATCGCCTTATGTTACTCCATTGCTCGCGAGATTTTCGATATGCCGCAGACCTGGTCGGAAATCGAAGCGCTCGACAATAAGATAGATGCTGAAGTGCAAACAGAAATGCTGTATCAGCTACGTCGTACTGTACGTCGAGTAACACGTTGGTTCTTACGTCACCGTAATAAAGCATGGACTATTGAGCAAACCATCGCTCATTTTGCGCCTTGTTTTAAAGACTTGACGGATAACTTACACAGCTACATGGTAAGTGATGAGAGCGAGCAAATCCGCGAAAACGCCAAGAGCCTGGCCGATCAAGGCGTACCTGCTCAATTGGCGATGCGTATTGTGTCACTATCGAGCTTGTTCTCCACCATGGACTTGGCCGAAGTGGCCGCGCAAACCGAGCGCAACACAGCCTTGGTGTCAAACACCTACTTCAAGCTGGGTGCGCGCATGGGCTTGCACTGGTTCTTAACGCAAATCACTCATCAGCCAGTGCAAAACCATTGGCAAGCCTTGGCGCGTGCATCTTATCGCGAAGAGCTCGATTGGCAGCAACGCACATTAACTGATGTGGTACTGCGTAGCTTCGATGACAAAGAGCAAGATGTGGATGCGCAAATTGACGCGTGGATGGAAGCAAATAATGCTGTATTGCATCGCTGGCAACAAATGCTTAGCGAATTTAAAACTTCGCAAAGCCATGACTTTGCTAAGTTCTCAGTAGCACTACGGGAATTGATGTTGCTTGCACACAACTGTGATCAACGGGCGTAAGCGCCGCTGTTAAAAAGCAGTAAAACTCTGTAGAATACCCCAGCTTTTGTCTGGGGTATTTTTTGGGGGTTCCATGTTTTATGATTTAGCGCGTCGGTTTATGTTCACTAAAGACGCTGAGTGGGCGCATGACTTCGCATTGTCTAATTTAAGCCGCTATGCCAACACGCCCTTATCCATGGCGTGGTCCCAATCAGTTCCAGACAAACCGGTTAATTTCCTTGGCCTTGAATTTAAAAACCCCGTGGGGTTGGCGGCTGGATTAGATAAAAATGCCGAATGCATTGAAGCCTTTGCTCAGATGGGGTTTGGTTTTATTGAGGTGGGTACGGTAACTCCGCGACCTCAGCAAGGAAATGACAAGCCGCGCATTTTCCGTTTGCCAGAGCAACATGCGGTGATCAACCGTATGGGGTTCAACAACAAAGGCGTTGATAACTTAGTGGCGAATGTCAAAGCCGCCAATTATGATGGCATCTTAGGGATCAACATAGGTAAAAACAAAGACACGCCTAATGAGCAGGGCAAGGACGACTATATCCATTGTATGCGTAAAGTCTTTGAACATGCCTCGTATATAACCGTTAACATTTCTTCGCCAAATACCCCAGGGCTGCGTGACTTGCAATACGGCGAAGCGCTCGATGACTTGTTATCGAGTTTGAAAAATGAACAGCTAGACTTGGCAGCCAAACACCATAAACAAGTCCCGATGCTGGTCAAGGTTGCACCGGATTTAGACAGTGTTCAAGTCGAGCAGGTCACCCAATCGTTATTGAACAACCACATTGACGGGGTGATTGCGACTAATACCACCTTAGAGCGCAGCGCTGTCGCGGGTTTGCAATATGCCGATGAGGCTGGCGGCCTATCAGGACGCCCGGTGCGGGCTAAGTCTCTAGAAGTTATTAAAGAGATCAAACGGTTATCGCAAGGGCGGTTACCTATTATCGGTGTCGGTGGCATAGACAGTGCCGAAGCCGCCAAGGAAAAGCTTGATGGCGGTGCTGATCTACTGCAAGTGTATACCGGCTTTATCTATGAAGGCCCAGCTTTAGTGAAAAGGATCGTTCGCGCCTTATAAGGATCAGTTATGTTAGTGTTTGATCCCTCATAAAATATTCTTAGAATCTATTTTACATGGGATCAACTAACGCTATAATCCAAAGTTATAAGGTAGGTGTACAAAGGCTTTTACGGATTTAGAGGGCAACATGTTACAGGCACAACGACATTGGCAATGGCAAATTTCGAGTGAGCAAAATCGCTTAGTGCTCGATATGGGAGAGATGCAGTTTTGCACGCCCTATAAGCTGCGCCAGCTGACGGATGAAGCCTTGAGTGAGCCCCAATTTAACCTCCTTGACGCCGACTTTTATAAGCAAGTGGGCGAGTATCTAAGTACGTTTAATCTGTGGAGTGATGCGCAGATTTGTCAAATAGCACTTAACGCTACAGCGGTAAAACACTATCTTAAGCCTGTGCTCGCTAAAAGTTGGTTTTTTGCGCCATACACCGGCCGAGATATCAATCAAGAAGCCATTGTTAGCCTTACTTCACAGTGCCAAAGCGGCCAGTTTCTCATTGTTGATTGTGCCGATGGCGCCAGTGTTTGTTTGTGCTTGGAACCACACTTCGCACTTGATGAAAATCTTAGCCTAAAACAGTTTGAGGTTATCAAGGTACTGAACAACCGAATTCATCCTATTTTATCCGCTCAGAACCAACAAAAGCGCGCTTAACCTTCCTCGGCTATGATACAATCTCGGCGAATTTACGAGATAGGATAGTCACTTTGCAATTTGTTGCCCTTACTTCCATAGGCATTGAACAGTTACTCGAGCAAGAGCTCAGCGCGCTTGGCGCCGAAGTACAAAAACAGCGTGTTGGCGCGGTGGAGTTCAGTGCTGATAGCCTTACTGCTCAACGCATTTGTTTAACGACGCGCCTTGCTACTCGGGTCATGCTGCAATTGCAACAGGGCAGTGGTGTTGAAGACAAAACCGCGTTATATAATTTTGCCCGCTTTCAGCCTTGGCAAGAGTATTTTGGGCCGGATCAGTCTTTTGCCGTGGAGTTTAATGGCACTAACCGCCAGCTGAAAAACAGTCAGTTTGGTGGCCTTGTTATAAAAGACGCAATTTGTGATTACTTCCACGACTTATACGAGCGCCGCCCAAATGTCAGCAAAGAGCACCCTGATGTAAGGGTGGTTGCCAAACTCAACCGTGATAAGCTGACGCTGTACATTGATTATTCAGGTCCTCGTCTTTCACAGCGTGGATACCGAAGCGCTCAGGGCAAAGCTCCCTTAAAAGAAAACCTAGCGGCCGCGTTGATTATGCGCAGTGGCTGGCTAGATGACACCACGCAACCGCTGTTTGATCCCACCTGTGGCTCTGGCACCTTACTCATTGAAGCGGCGCTAATGGCAAAAAACATTGCTCCGGGTTTGCAACGTGAGCAGTTTGCCTTTGAACGTTTACCCAGTCACCGAGCGGTCAAATTTAAAGAATTAAAGCAATCGCTGCGCGATGAGATTAACGACAGCGCTAAACCTTGGCTCATTGGTCATGATATTAACCCCAACGTCATTGCCAAGGCTAAAGACAATGCTACGCGCGCCGAAGTCGCTGAGTATATCGATTTTGACACAGGTGATTTGGCCAATATGAAGGCGCCGTGTAAACGCCCCGGTGTGGTCATTGCGAACTTACCTTACGGTGAACGCTTGGGATCGATGGCCGAAATTTTGGCCCTGTACCGCCAGCTGGGGCATCAACTCAAACAGGGCTTTTGCCACTGGCGCAGCGCTTTGCTAGTGAGTGATGCAGAGCTACTGAAGTTGTTTAAATTAGTTAAGCACAAGCAATACAAGTTTAAAAATGGCCCCATCGATACGGTATTGGCACTGTACGACATTACCGAAGAGCAGACCCAAGGGCATAAAGGGGATAAAACACCACTGCATTTTGAGCAGTCGGTGGCCTTTGCCAATCGCCTGAAAAAGAACCGTCAGGGTCTGAAAAAGTGGCTCAAGCAAGAGCAAATCACCGCTTATCGTATTTATGATGCCGATATTCCTGAATACAATGTCGCCGTGGATGTCTATCCAGATAGTGCGGTGATCTACGAGTATGCTGCGCCAAAGAACATCGATGAGAGCGTCGCCCAGAAACGTCTGCAGGATGTATTAATGTTAACCTGTGAGACGCTGTCGCTGGCGCCAGCTAATGTTGCCTTGAAAGTGCGACAGCGGCAAAAAGGTGACAGTCAATACCAAGCGCAAGCGAATCAAGGTCGCACCCAAGTGATTAGCGAGTATGGCGCGCTGTTTGAGGTGAATTTATATGACTATCTTGATACCGGTATTTTCCTCGATCACCGTTTGGCGCGTAAGTACATTCGTGATATCGCCAAAGATCAACGGGTGCTGAACCTATTTGCCTATACAGGCACAGCCTCGGTGCAAGCGGCGCTGGGCGGAGCTAAATCAGTGACCACCGTGGATATGTCGAAAACCTATCTGCAATGGGCGCAGCGTAACTTCGCATTGAATAAATTAAAGAGCCCGCGCTATCGTTTTGAGCATGGCAATTGTTTAGAGTGGGTAAAACGTACGCGCGGTGAGTACGATGTTATTTTTCTCGACCCGCCAACCTTTTCAAACTCAAAACGCATGAAGGAAAGCTTTGATGTACAGCGTGACCATGTCAGCCTATTGGTAGACACAGCTAAGTTATTGGCAAAAAATGGCACCTTAGTGTTTTCGAACAATAAACGTGGTTTTAAGATGGACGAAGACGCACTGGCTTTACAAGGCTTGGTTGTTGAAAATATCACTGAGCAGACGCAGTCTGCAGATTTTGCCCGTAACAAACATATTCACAATGCCTGGATCATTCGCCGTGGCTAAGGTGGTGTTATATCACACCGAAGGGTGTCACCTGTGCGAGCAAGCGCAAGTAATGTTGGCGCAGCATCCACAAGTGAGTGCTATTGAATTGCGTGACATCATCGATGATCCCGAGTGGCTTAGCGCCTACCAAGTGCGTATTCCCGTTATGGCGTTGGCACATCGACCCGAGGCCGAGCTGGGATGGCCTTTTGACCAGCAGGCAATCAATCAATTGATAGAGCAGTATGGACCTTATTAGAATAACAAACGGCCAGTTGGCCTATGGAACTCATCCGTTACTTGACGGTGCCAATGCCGTTATCGAGCAGGGCGAGCGTGTGTGTGTCGTTGGCCGTAACGGCGCCGGAAAATCGACTTTTTTAAAAGTCCTTAGCGGTGATGTAATCCTTGATGATGGTGACATTAATCAGGTAGGTGAGCTTAAAATCGCGCGCCTAGAGCAAGATCCGCCCCGTGATAGTGAGGGCAGCGTATTCGACTATGTGGCCGATGGCCTGCCCACCGTTGCTAAATTACTTAAAGAGTTTCATGCCTTAAACGCACAGCTTGCTGAGCATGCCGATGATGAAAAAGCATTGTCGCGTCTGGCAAGTATTTCTGCCGATATCGAAGCCCAAGATGGCTGGCGATTTGATTCCAAAATTAAGCTCGTACTGGGGCAATTAGAATTAGATGCAGACGCGCAATTAGCCACTCTTTCAGGAGGGTGGTTGCGTAAAGTGGCATTGGCGAAAGCCCTGGTTGGTGAACCCGATTTACTGCTATTGGATGAGCCCACCAACCACCTTGATGTCGCATCGGTTAAGTGGTTAGAGCAATTTTTGAAAGAGTTTAAAGGTGCGATTATCTTTATTTCGCATGACCGTGCCTTTATCCGCGCCTTAGCCACCCGCATTCTCGATTTGGACCGTGGCCAGTTGGTCTCATACCCAGGGGATTATGCAACTTACCTAGAGCGCAAAGCTCACGATTTAAAAGTGCAAGAACAGCAAAACGCCGAGTTTGATAAAAAGCTGGCAGAAGAAGAGGCGTGGATCCGCCAAGGCATTAAGGCGCGACGGACCCGTAATGAAGGCCGCGTACGCGCGCTTAAAGCACTGCGACAAGAACGTAAACAACGGGTAGAGCAAGTCGGCAAAGTTGATTTAAATATTGAAACCGCAGCACGTTCAGGCAAGTTAGTTGCCGAGGCCAAGCATTTATGCCATGCCTTTGGTGACAAAGTGATAGTTGATGACTTTTCCACGTTATTGATGCGTGGTGACCGTGTTGGCCTCGTCGGCCCTAATGGGGTCGGCAAAACGACCTTGTTGAAGCTACTATTTGGGCAGTTGCAAAGCACCAAAGGACAACTTAAACAGGGCGTTAATTTAGAAATAGCTTATTTTGACCAATACCGTGCCAAGCTTGATGAAGAGGCAAGCGTGCAAGACAACGTCGCGGACGGTAAGCAGGAAGTCAATGTAGGCGGGCGCTCACGCCATGTCCTGGGTTACTTGCAAGACTTTCTATTCCCCCCTAAGCGCGCTCGCACGCCAGTGAAGGCGCTCTCTGGGGGAGAAAAGAACCGCCTGTTACTAGCGAAAATTTTCTTGCAGCCATCGAATGTATTGGTACTCGATGAGCCGACTAACGACCTTGATATTGAAACACTCGAGCTATTAGAAGATATTGTTAACCAATATCAAGGCACGGTGTTGATTGTTAGTCACGACCGGGAGTTTATCGATAACACCTGTTCCAGCGTATGGGGATTTGACGGCAATGGTAAAATCACCGAAGTGGTGGGCGGTTACAGCGATTATGAAGCTTATCGCGCCCAGCAGTTGGCGGCACTAGAGGCGCAGCGTAAAGCCAGTGCCGAGGCCGAACAGCAACAAGCGCAGAGCAAAACGAGCAAGCCTAAATCCAGTAATAAGCTGTCTTATAAGCATAAGCGCGAACTCGAAACCTTACCTGAGCAGGTGGAACAGTTTGAGCAAGCTATTGACACATTGCAACAAGAGGTCAATAGTAGTGACTTTTTTAAGCAAGATAACGAAACTACCAGCGCTAAATTGAACCAATTGGCCGAGCTTGAGTCGAAGCTTGAAGCTGCGTTCGCCCGTTGGGAAGAACTCGAAGAATTACAAAATCAGTAGTAGGGAAGAACATGAAAAAATCCTTAGTCGCATTGAGCATTCTTACCGGCTTGAGCGCCCATGTCCATGGTGCCGTTTATCAGGTGGAGGAGCTGAGTACCTTAGATATTGCGAAACACCATTACGTTACTGATGCTAATAATAATGGCGAGGTTATTGGCCAAGCTCGTGGTGTATACAATCTTCCAATCGATGTTAGTTACATAGACTTTAGCGATAGCCAGATCACCAACGCATACGATGATTGGGAGCGTAGTCAGTTCGAAGCCATTGATAAAGAAATTACCTTTACCTTGGACGATATCGAAGCAGGTAACCTCAATGCTGATGCGCATCGTTTTATGCTCAGCTTCCTATCAACATCTAGTGTTAACAGCGATGCCAACTGGCAGAAAATTGCTGATAGCGTGGCTGTAAACTTTACACCGAGCCCAGCAACAGAGCAGGTGTTATTAGACGAGCAAAGCGATCATTACGACGGTTTGACGCGCAGCGTCGCCAACTTATATAACGCTATCAGTGAAGATGGAGTGCGCGCAGGGTGGTCATCAGCACCTTATGAACAAATAGAATTCACGCCGAGTGGCGATGATGAGGCGCAAACCTATTTTGTGCGCGATTTTCGCTCTCGCGGGGTGGTTGTAGGTGTCGATGGCACGGTAGTCACCTTGCCAGTGATCAGCGATTTATACGGCGGTCAAGGGACAGCGAATGATATCGTTATGCGCCCTGATGGCGGTTACTATGTGGTTGGTGACAGCTCAACTGGGGTGCCTGAAGATCGCCAAGATAACTATGACGATCGCTGCGACGGTGAAGATGAGCCGGTTGCGGTGTGCGTTTGGGAAATCGAAAATCGCAGCGCCAGCAATACCCGCAACGGTTTGTATGACCGCCGAGCCACGTTGTGGACCTTGGATGCAGATTTAAATGTGGTTGATACAAAGAACCTTGGTTTAGGGTTGAGCATTGAAGAAGACGAAAACAGTGCATTCGTCTCTACGGCGTTGGCCGTTAATGCACAAGGAATTGCCGTTGGTTATTCACATATCCGTGATAATAACAACGATAATCGCATTAATACCCTGCCAGCCCTGTTTAAAGATGGTGAAGTACTAGAAATCATCGACCAAGAAGATGATTGGTACTCTGGTAAGGCAACGGCGATTACTGATAATGGCATCGTCACCGGCTACGCCACCAAAAACATCGAAGGGCGACGCACGACCAAGTTCTTCTACCATAACATTGAAACGGGCACCACAGTGTTCCCGACAGACTACTTTACCAGTTCAAGCTCAGTGGGCCGTGACATAAACGAGCAGGGCGTCATTGTCGGCGAAGGTGAAGTCGATGTTGTTAACTCAGGCAGTCGTCGTCGTGAAGGCTTCATCTACACCTTAGGTGATGACAAAATCGCTAATATTAATGATTTATTGCCGTGCTATGACGTTGATGGTGAAAGCAATTATCCGTATACCTTCGCTGAAGCAACGGCCATTGATGATGACAACATCATTTATGGTGTTGCTACTAAAACCGAACCTAAGTTGAATTCTTTCGGTGAAGTGGAGGTCGATAGTGATGGTGAGACGCTATACGAGAGTGTAGCCAAACCAGTGAAACTCACTCCTATCGCCGGCGGTGAGGTTGAAGAGTGCCCACCTGAGGCTGCAGAAACCTACGAGCGTCAAAGCGGAAGTCTAGGTTGGCTCGCCTTATTGGCGTTACCGCTGCTAGGCTGGCGCCGTAAACACGGTTAAGGTTACAAACATAAAAAAAGCCCGCAAATGCGGGCTTTTTTTATGTCTAACCGAATTAGAAGTAAGCGCGAATACCGAGACGCAGATTACGCCCAGGTAACGGAGCTTGCTCTTTTATAAAGGAGCTATGAACAAAGCCAAGCTCATCAGTCAGGTTATTTAATTGCATGTAAGCCACGCCATCAAACGACCCCACGGCGAAGTTATAGTCAACGGTGAAGTCAACTAAGGTATAAGCGTCGGTGACCGTTTCTGAGGCGGCAGTATCATCTTGTTCAAGATAGTGCGTGGCCTTAAGTGCTAAGTCCCAATTTTGTAGGGTGTAATCAAGCTGGGTACCAAGCTTGGCGGCAGGAATACGAGGAATATACTCACCGTTATCGAGTTTTGCGCTGACCGAGTCGGCAAAGCCCTTAATACGCCATTGCTGGCTAATTTGGTAGTGCATATCTAACTCGAAGCCATAAAGTTCGGCGTCTTGAGACTGATATTGATACACTGTCATGGCGTCTTCATCGCCAAGCTGTGCAGCAATGAAGCCTTCATCATGCTCATATACCAAGCCAGTATCTTGTTGGTAATAGAAGTTTTCAACGTCGTTATAGAACACACTTAGGTTAACGCCAAAATCACCGATGTATTTACGCCAGCTGACATCAATGTTGTTTGCCACTTCTTGTTGCACATTTTGGCCGTTAAAGTGCGCCTCACCGTCTTCTATATCATAAGCAAGACCTAACTCGTACGTTGATGTTGCGATATGCTCACCATTAGATAGCAGCTCAGCCGTTAGTGGAGCACGCTCAGAATGAGATAAACTGACAGCTAAACTGTAACCTTCTTGGTACTGCCAAATCCCACCTAATGAAAAGCTCATGTTTGTCTCATCATACTCGTAAGCGATAAGCTCTGGGTCTTCGAGGTGCTCATCATGATGCTCTTGTTCATGGTCATGACTGTCATGTTCATCTTCATGATCTGATGTACCAGCTATATCGCTAGACAAACTGTAATCTTCGACGCGAGCACCAAGCTCTAATGTCCAGTCACCAAATTCACGCTCTTCCAGCAAGTACAGGGCGTGTACTTGCGTTTCTGTCGCAGGTGTAAAGGCTTCGGCACCCGAAGCTGCATAGTCAGAGTCAGTGTAGTGATAGCCCAATGTACCGTGCCATTGACCAACGCGATGCTTGGCATTGATGCGTGCTTCATGGGTGGTATTTTCGAATAAGGTACCGATTGTCTGCTCTTCCACTTCAGCGTGTCGGTAATCTGTGTAACCTGCGCGAACGCTCAGTGTTTCTATGATACTGTCGTGGAATGAGTAACTTGCTAACGCTTGCCAGCGGTCTTGCTCAACGCGCGCAAATACATTGTGGGCTTGCTCTTCGCCGGCATGTTCATCGTGACCGTCATGCTCATCCTCGTGTCCATGATCTTCATGGCCATGTTCATCGTGTCCGTGCTCTTCATGATCGTGATGGTCATGAGAGTGGGCTGGAATTCCGTAGTCGCTCTCAATACGGCCATAAGACAAACCAAGGGTCCAATGATCGGCAACGTAACTGGTGCCTAAATTAACCGTGGCACTATCGATAAAGGTATTATCCACTTTATCGTGAGGCTCTAATTCGCCCTCATGCTCTTGGGTGTAAAAACGTGGAGTCTCATAATCATGACCAACACGGTCAGTGCCATCGACATGGACATTAAAGCCATCGTGACCCGCTGCAAATTTACCCGCATAGGTGTTGGTAGTCGATACGGTATCATGGCTGTATTCAGCCGCTCCTTCGTAACCCTCAATACGATCGGTGGGGATACGGTTATCAACGACGTTCACTACACCACCGATAGCACCAGAGCCATACAACAACGTAGCTGGGCCACGAAGTACTTCTATTTGCTCAGCAGCAATAGACTCGGTGGTCACAGCATGATCCGGACCGACGCGAGAGGCATCACTGCTGTCTAAACCATTTTGAGTGATCTTTACACGTGGGCCATCTAAACCACGAATGATAGGGCTCGATGAAACAGGGCCGAAATAACTGGCGTTAATGCCTGGGATCCCTTTGAGGGTCTCACCCAATGTTGGTTGCGCGCTATCACGCAGTGCATCGCCGCTCAGTACAGATACTGGCGATACCATGTCGAGGTTATTTTTATCCAGTCCCGAAGCGTAAACAACAACGGTTTCAATTGCGGAGGGGGTAAGGTTGACTTGAACCGTTTGGTCTTGCTCATTGACCGCCACGCGCTTATCAATATAGTCGTCTTTACTGAAATGTAGCTCGCCCGCTGAATCTAGGGTGATTGAGAACTCACCATTGGCATTGGTACGAACGCTTTGCTGTTTACCATGGTAGTGGACAATAACGTTTTCGATGGGTTGCTGTTGAGGGTCGATAACGGTTCCGGTCACAGTGCCCGCGAGCGCATTGGGCGCACTCAGTAGCGCGGCAATAGTGAGAGAAAGAGGCGCAGGTTTGAACATAAGAATACTTCCAGTTACTGACATTGGCTATAATATAACATTAGCAAATCAATAAACTCAACAATGTTATACTATAACCTCGAGTTTATTCGTTGTTACTCAGCGCCTTGCTCTATACTTACTAAGTATCATGGATCAGGAAGCGGGACTTATGAGCGATAAAGGAAGGGTGTTTAAAGCACACTTTACAATTAATGATAACGTTCATCACTGCCAATTGAATGAGCATTTTACAACCGCGCGGCGAGATAACGAATCCCTACACCACTTTATCCTACGACTGCTTGGATTTTGCTTATTTGCTTATCGCCATGACCTTACGTTATGTGACGCCCGTGAAAAACCACAGCGTGATGTTTATGCCAAAAATGATTTCGATGATTATGAGCTGGTTATCGAAGTGTTCACAGGTGATATTAAGGTCTTAAATAAGCTGTATCGCGAGGCTCAACAATTGTATGTGATCACCGTACTGCCAGTTGATAGTGAGCTACAGCACTGGTTACTAGCACATCAGCGAGTTGAGCTAATTGCTATCGAAAACGCTTTTATTGAGCGCCTAGAGGCCATGTTGGCGCGCTCTTTGGCATGGCATGTGAGTGTTGACAGTGATGAAATCAGTATTACTGCCAACGAGGTATTTGTTCGTTCAGCACTGCAGGTGAGTTGGTTCTAGTCGTCAAAACTTATTGTAATGTCACCTTCAGGGGTGGAGCAACACAGTAATATTTCACCATCACGAATAAAAGCAAGCGGCTCGTGGCGATACACCACGCTGCCTTGACATAGCTTGGCTCGACAAGCGCCGCAAAACCCTTCACGGCATTGATATGGCGCATCGACACCTTGGCTTTCTAGGCTATGCAACAAGCTGGGGCTCTGCTCTGGGTGAAGCAGGGCTTGGCCATTAAGTGTGATTATAGCGGGTTTGTTAGACACGATGAGGAAAAGTAGGGGCCAAAGGGGCCCCGCTTATATTAAAGGTCAAAGTCACCAAAGTCGTTAGCATCCACTTGCGAATCGATTTGGCCAACTAAGTAAGAGCTGATTTCCGCTTCCTGCGGAGCAACTTGCACGTTATCAGATACCAACCAAGCATTGATCCATGGGATCGGATTGCTTTGAGTTTCAAATTGAGTTGGCAAGCCCACCGCGCTCATACGCACATTGGTAATGTACTCAACGTACTGACAGAGAATGTCTTTGTTGAGCCCTATCATAGAGCCATCTTTGAAGAGATATTCAGCCCACTCTTTTTCTTGTTGCGCTGCATCGACAAACATCGCAATGGCTTGTTCGCGGCACTCGGCTGCTACCTCTGCCATTTGCGGGTCGTCCTTACCTTCTTGCATAATATTGAGCATGTGCTGCGTGCCAGAGAGGTGCAAGGCTTCATCACGTGCAATAAGCTTAATGATTTTCGCATTGCCTTCCATCAGTTCACGCTCTGCAAACGCAAACGAGCATGCAAACGACACATAGAAGCGAATGGCTTCGAGAATATTCACCGACATCATCGCTAAATACAAACGTTTCTTAAGCTCGTAAAGACTCACATCGATGACATCGCCGTTGACGGTGTGCTGACCTTCGCCGTACAGGTTATAAATTGATGTTAAGTGGATTAAGTCATCATAGTAACGAGTCACCGCGTCGGCACGTTCATTAATTTTGTCATTGGTGACAATGTCATCAAAAATAAGCTCAGGGGATTGCGTTACATTGCGAATGATATGAGTGTATGAGCGACTGTGAATGGTCTCACTGAACGCCCATGTTTCTATCCAGGTTTCCAACTCGGGCAGTGACACGATAGGTAGCAAGGCAACGTTGGGTGAGCGCCCTTGAACACTGTCTAGCAGGGTTTGGTATTTCAGGTTACTCAAGAAAATGTGACGTTCATGATCGGGCAATGATTGAAAATCAACACGGTCTTTGCTGACATCCACTTCTTCCGGGCGCCAAAAGAAAGACAGTTGCTTTTCAATTAACTTCTCAAAAATAGGGTACTTCTGCTGGTCGTAACGTGACACATTCACCGTTTGCCCAAAAAACATCGGTTCTTTTAATTGGTCGTTATGATTACGGCTAAAAGTGGTGTATGACATAGTCGTGGGGTCTCAATCTACTTGGTAGAACAACAAAGGAATGCGGCTGTACACAGCCGCATGCTGTAATTATATTTTACACGCGCCGCCTTCACAGCCGTCATCGGCTTGTTCTGGCTTAAGCTCGTCTTGCGAGTCAGCTGCACCATCACGAGTGTTATGGTAGTACAACGTTTTGACACCAAGCTTGTACGCGGTCAATAAGTCTTTAAGCAGTAACTTCATAGGTACTTTACCGCCTTCGAACTTGTTTGGATCATAGTTGGTATTGGCTGAAATCGTTTGGTCAACGAACTTCTGCATAATGCCAACAAGTTGCAGGTAGCCATCGTTAGAAGGGATATCCCAAAGTAACTCGTACTGCTCTTTCAAACGCTCATATTCAGGCACTACCTGCTTCAAAATACCGTCTTTGGATGCTTTAACGCTGATGTGCCCACGCGGTGGCTCGATGCCGTTCGTGGCATTAGAAATTTGCGATGATGTCTCTGAAGGCATTAACGCTGAAAGCGTCGAGTTACGCATACCATGGGTTTTAATGCTTTCGCGTAGTCCATCCCAATCAAGGTGCAACGGCTCGTCACATACACTATCGAGATCCTTCTTATAAGTATCGATAGGCATAACGCCTTGAGCATAGGTTGTTTCGTTAAACTTAGGACAAGCGCCTTTTTCTTTCGCTAACTCATTTGACGCTTTCATTAAGTAATATTGAATCGCCTCAAAAGTTTTGTGTGTTAGCGCGTTGGCACTGCCATCGGAATAACGTTTGCCATTTTTAGCTAAGTAATAGGCAAAGTTAATGACGCCAATACCCAAAGTACGGCGGCCCATGGTGGCGTTATACGCAGCAGGAACTGGGTACTCTTGGTAATCCAACAGGCTATCAAGGGCGCGGACACCTAGTTCGGCCAGCTCTTCGAGCTCGTCGAGTGAATTGATAGCACCGAGGTTAAATGCCGATAGCGTACACAAGGCAATTTCGCCTTCTTCGTCCATAACATTATTCATCGGTTTAGTCGGCAGCGCGATTTCTAAACATAAATTAGATTGACGAATAGGCGCGACTTTAGCATCAAACGGGCTGTGAGTATTACAGTGATCCACGTTTTGCAGATAGATGCGCCCAGTGCTGGCACGCTCTTGCAAAAACATCGAAAACAGCTCAATGGCCTTGATACGTTTTTTGCGAATACTGTCGTCTTGTTCGTACTGCACATAAAGCTGTTCGAACTTTTCTTGGTCTTCGAAAAAGGCATCGTACAAGCCTGGCACATCCGATGGACTGAATAAGGTAATGTGGCCGTCTTTAATGAGTCGGGTATACATCAGCTTATTAAACTGCACACCATAATCTAGATGGCGTACCCGGTTGTCATCGACACCTCGGTTATTCTTCAAGACCAGCAGATTTTCCACTTCCAAGTGCCACAGTGGGTAGAAGAGTGTGGCTGCGCCGCCGCGCACCCCACCTTGAGAGCAGCTTTTTACTGCCGTTTGGAAGTGCTTATAAAATGGGATACAACCTGTATGGTAGGCTTCACCGTTACGGATTGGGCTGCCTAGGGCACGAATGCGTCCGGCGTTAATACCAATACCGGCACGCTGTGATACGTATTTAACGATTGCAGAAGAAGTCGCGTTAATGGAATCTAGGCTATCGTCACACTCAATCAGTACGCATGAGCTAAATTGACGAGTCGGTGTGCGCACACCCGACATAATCGGTGTTGGCAACGAAATTTTGAATGTAGAAACGGCATCGTAAAAGCGCTTAACATAGTCAAGACGCGTTTCTTTTGGGTATTCAGAGAATAAGCTGGCAGCCACTAATACATATAAAAATTGCGCGCTCTCGTAAATGTCGCCAGTAACACGGTTTTGGACTAGGTATTTACCTTCCAACTGCTTTACTGCGGCGTAGCTGAAGTTTAAGTCTCGGCTATGATCAATAAAGGCATCCATTTGCTCGAACTCAGACTGAGTGTAATCAGTGAGTAAATGTTGATCGTAGCGTTTATCTTCAACGAGCTTAACTACGTGGTCATACAGCTTCGGTGGCTCAAATTGGCCATAAGCTTTCTTTCTTAGATGAAAGATGGCAAGGCGAGCTGCCAAAAACTGATAGTCAGGAGTGTCTTTTGAGATCAGATCTGCTGCTGACTTAATGATTGTCTCATGAATGTCTTCGGTGCGGATACCGTCATAGAACTGAATATGGGACTTAAGTTCAACTTGTGAGACAGATACATTATTCAGACCTTCTGCCGCCCAAGTAATAACGCGATGGATTTTATCTAAATCCAGCGCTTCCTTACGTCCGTCGCGTTTACTAACAGATAGCTGTTGGTTCATAGTTATTGCCCGTATTTATAATTAGTTGTCTTAGCGCACGGCTGAGAAATACGTGTTGCCGCCCGTATTTACACCAGCGGATGTTACTTTACTGCCAGGATAGTGCTTCGCTATCACCTATTTATGAGTACAGCAGATTAAAGCACGGCCTAATTGGCCAAGATTTAAACACTATATATGGTGTTTTCATCACAGCGACTCACAAGATAGTGGGGTAGCGATGCTTTTGCAAGAGGCGCATACCTTGACAATCTGTGGATAACTACAAGGGGTTAGTGATCGTTAACCTTATAGCATTTTTAAAGCTGTATTTAGATGAAAATCAACGCCAAAAAAACAATTTAAACGAAATTTTTGTACCGATAGCGACTGATTTTTTTATCATCAATACGCTTAAATTGTATTCGTGACGATCATTTCAAATCACTATATCTGGTGTTCAAAAATTAACAAGCCACCAGATATAGTGTATTCGTCATCCGCGAATTTGCCAATACAATACGCGGATCATTTTCGATCACAGTAATTTTTCGAAGTGCAATATATAGTTAACGCTAACGTCGTTGTTAAGGGTAAATTGTTTTGTCAGCGGGTTATAACTTAAGCCGGCGCTGTGACGCACTTTGAGCCCTTGTTGCTCAGCCCATGCTATAAGTTGCGAGGGGCGAATAAACTTACTATGGTCGTGCGTGCCTTCAGGAACCATTTTTAGCACCTTCTCCGCTCCCAGTATTGCCAGCAAATAGGCTTTAGTGGTTTTATTGAGCGTAGAGAAATACACGTTTGCTCCTGGTTTAGCGAGGCGGGCGGCGGCGGCAATAACCGACTCGGGTTCAGGCACATGCTCAAGCATTTCCATACAAGTGACCACATCAAACTGTTCACTGTGGTGTTCGCTAAATGCTTCGGCAGTGCTTAACTGATAATCCACTTTTACCCCAGACTCCAGCGCGTGCAGCTTCGCTACATTGAGTGGCTCTTGGCCCATATCAATTCCCGTGACTTGGGCGCCGAGCTTGGCCATGCTTTCAGCTAAAATTCCACCTCCGCAGCCTATATCTACGGCCTGCTTTTGCGCCAGCCCTTGTGCGTGCTGGGCGATGAAATCCAGTCGCAGAGGGTTGATATCGTGTAGTGGTTTGAATTCGCCGTCGAAATCCCACCAACGTTCGGCAATGGCCTCAAATTTGGCTATCTCGCTGTGGTCTACATTTTGATGTTCGGTCATATAAAACTTCCTCGTGTTTATGAGGCCATTATACGGGGGGATTTTCGCAAATCGCAAAGATTTAGCGCCTGTAAAATCAAAAATAATGTGATAGCATGAACGCAGATAATAACGACAAATGACAGTCGCTGATTCTCCTTCACTTTGTTGGGGACGGAGGCTGTCAATGAAGAAGGAAAGTGGAATCAATGACTGATCTCGCCAACGAAGTCCTTCCGGTTAATATTGAAGATGAGTTAAAAAATTCCTACCTCGATTACGCTATGAGTGTAATTGTAGGGCGTGCGCTTCCCGATGTGCGTGACGGGCTTAAGCCTGTTCACCGTCGTGTGTTGTTTGCCATGAATGAACTCCGCAATGACTGGAATAAACCCTATAAGAAATCGGCTCGTGTAGTCGGTGATGTAATCGGTAAATACCACCCCCATGGCGACAGTGCAGTGTACGACACCATCGTTCGTATGGCACAGCCATTCTCCTTGCGTTACATGCTTGTTGATGGTCAAGGTAACTTTGGCTCGGTAGATGGTGACTCAGCGGCAGCGATGCGTTACACCGAAGTACGTATGGCGAAGCTATCACAAGAGCTACTGGCTGATTTAGAAAAAGAAACTGTAGACTTTGTGCCGAACTACGACGGCACCGAGCAAATCCCAGATGTGTTGCCGACCAAAGTGCCTAACTTACTCGTCAATGGTTCTTCGGGTATTGCCGTCGGTATGGCGACTAACATACCGCCGCATAACCTCACCGAAGTGATCAATGGTTGTTTGGCGCTTATTAAAGAGCCGGAAACCACGATTGAAGAGTTGATGGACTACATTCCTGGTCCTGATTTCCCTACTGCAGCTATTATCAATGGCAAAAAGGGCATTGAGCAGGCCTATAAAACCGGTCGTGGTAAGATTTATATCCGCGCTCGTGCCGATGTCGAAGTGGATGAAAAAACCGGGCGCGAAACCATTGTTGTCCATGAAATCCCGTACCAGGTTAACAAAGCGCGCTTGATTGAAAAAATCGCCGAACTGGTTAAAGACAAGAAGATTGAGGGGATCAGTGCGCTGCGTGATGAGTCTGATAAAGACGGTATGCGCATTGTTATCGAGGTAAAACGCGGTGAAGTCGGCGAAGTTATCCTCAATAACCTGTATGCACAAACGCAAATGCAAACAGTGTTTGGCATGAATATGGTTGCCCTAGATGGCAATCAGCCACGTTGTTTCAACCTCAAAGAGATGCTTGAAGCCTTTATTCTTCATCGTCGTGAAGTGGTCACTCGCCGGACTGTATACGATTTACGTAAAGCCCGTGACCGTGCACACACCCTTGAAGGCCTTGCGATTGCTTTGGCGAATATCGACCCGGTCATTGAGCTGATCCGTAAGTCGCCAACACCGGCCGAGGCGAAAGAAGCGTTAGTATCTCGCCCGTGGGAGCTCGGCAACGTAAAAGCCATGCTAGAAAAAGCCGGTGATGATGCTGCGCGCCCAGACTGGCTTGCTGATGGTTTAGGTATTCGCGATGGTCAATACTATCTATCAGAGCCCCAAGCTCAGGCTATTTTGGAGCTGCGCTTACATAAGCTGACAGGCCTAGAGCACGGTAAGATCCTTGATGAATACCAAGAGCTACTTGAGCTTATCGCTGAGTTGTTACATATCCTCGGTTCACCTGAGCGTTTGATGGAAGTGATCCGTGACGAGTTAGTATTGATTAAAGACACCTATGGCGATGAGCGTCGTACTGAAATCAGTGCTGCGGCGCACGACATCAGCTTAGAAGATTTAATCAACGAAGAAGATGTGGTGGTGACCTTGTCCCATGAAGGCTATGTTAAGTACCAGCCTTTGAGTGATTATGAGGCCCAGCGTCGAGGCGGTAAGGGTAAGTCGGCAACGAAGATGAAAGATGAAGATTTCATCGAGCGCTTACTGGTCGCCAATACCCACGACACCATTTTATGCTTCTCCAGCGCAGGGCGTTTGTATTGGCTGAAAGTCTATCAGTTGCCACTTGCCAGCCGCGCAGCGCGTGGTAAGCCGATTGTTAACTTACTACCGCTCGAAGCTGATGAACGTATCACCACGATATTGCCTGTGCGTGAATACGAAGAAGACAAGTTTATTGTCATGGCGACCGCCAGCGGTGTTGTTAAGAAAACGCCACTGACGGCCTACAGCCGTCAACGCGCCAGCGGCATCATCGCGATTAACCTGAACGAAGGGGATAGCTTAATCGGTGCACGTATCACCACTGGTGAAGACGACATTATGCTATTTACCGAGCACGGCAAAGTAGTGCGTTTCAATGAGAAACAACGCGATGCTGAAACGGGTGAAGTTAAACGCGACCCTGAAACGGGCGAAGAACTGCTTGCTCTGCGTCCTATGGGTCGTACTGCGACAGGTGTTCGTGGCATCAAGATGCCAGACGACGTCAAAGTGGTATCGTTAATTGTACCGCAAGGGGATGGCGCTATCCTAACCGTGACCGAGAATGGCTATGGTAAACGCACACCATTAGAAGAGTATCCAGCTAAGAGTCGAGCGACACAAGGCGTGGTCTCAATTAAAGTGAGCGAGCGCAATGGCCCTGTAGTTGGTGCGGTGCAAGTCGATGACAATGATGAAATTATGATCATTTCTAATCGCGGCACCTTAGTACGTACTCGTGTTAATGAAGTGTCTCGCGTTGGTCGTAACACGCAGGGGGTCATTTTGATCCGCACCATTGACGGTGAGGCTGTGGTTGGGTTACAACGTATCGAAGAAATCGATGATGAAGACCTAGTCGACATAGAGCAAAATGAGGTGCCAGAAAATTCACAGGCACCCACTGCAGGCGATGACACGCCTGAGTAAATCTCTTAGTATATGAAAGCGGCTTCGGCCGCTTTTTTTATTTGTTGATAATACCTTTCGAGCACTTAATCGTGGTGCATAGCGTCCTAGGTGTTATCCATGCGCATATGGAATGAGGAAATAGAAGTAATGAGCGTATACAACTTTTGTGCAGGCCCTGCCATGTTGCCACCCGAGGTTATGAAAAAGGCACAGAGTGAATTTTTAGATTGGCAAAATCTTGGAGTCTCGGTGATGGAAGTGAGTCACCGAGCTGAACCGTTTTTAACCATGGCGCAACAGTGTGAGGCGCGGTTGCGCCGGTTAATGAACATTAGCGATGACTTTGCCGTGCTCTTTATGCATGGTGGCGGTCGTGGTCAATTTGCCGCTGTGCCAATGAATCTGCATTTGGACGATGCACCAGCGGTGTATGTTAATACCGGTATTTGGTCTGACGGCGCGGCGACAGAAGCGCGTAAGTACACCGATGTGGTTGAACTGAACGTACGTGATGACCGTGATGGTCAGTTTGGCGTAACACCGGTGGCGCAATGGCCATTGCCTGAAAAAGCCAGCTACATTCATTATTGCCCTAATGAAACCATTGATGGTGTTGAATTATTTGACGTGCCTCGCCACCCTAGTGCGCCTATCGTGGCCGATATGTCGTCGATGATTCTATCGCGGGAAATCAATGTTGATGACTTTGATGTCATTTACGCCGGTGCGCAAAAAAATATTGGTCCTTCAGGGCTTGCTATTGTGATTGTTCGTAAGACGCTGCTTGAGCGCCAAGGTTTGCCGCGCCCAGGAATACTGGATTACGCGGTGGAGGCCAAGCAAGGCAGTATGTATAACACGCCGCCGACCTTCGCTTGGTATCTGGCTGATGAAGTATTTAAATATCTCGAGCAGCACGGTGGTGTGCCAGCTATGCAGCGCCATAATAAAAATAAAGCGGCCATCTTGTATGATTACATCGATAGCTCCTCGTTTTACAATAATAAAGTGGACAAAGCCTGCCGCTCATTGATGAATGTACCATTTTGGTTGAACGACGAGCGCCATAACGAGCGCTTCTTAGCACTGTCTAAACAGGCGGGCTTACTGGCGTTAGAAGGGCATCGTTTTGTTGGCGGCATGCGTGCGAGCATCTACAACGCCATGCCCGTTGTCGGTATTGAGGCGCTAGTGACCTTTATGGATGAGTTTGCCAAGGAGCATGGGTGATGGAGTCATTACGATTAGCGCCAATCAAAGGCGTCAATGGCGAGGTCACCCTCCCAGGTTCAAAAAGTCTTTCTAACCGCATCTTATTGCTGGCAGCACTTGCACAGGGCAACACCACAGTGACCAACCTGCTCGATAGCGATGATATTCGTCATATGCTTGCAGCGCTCTCGGCCTTAGGGGTTAAGGTTGAATTGAGCGATGATAAAACACAGGCTGTGGTGCATGGGCGGGGCGGTGAACTGGATACCCCAGATGATGCCTTGTTTCTCGGTAACGCGGGCACCGCATTTCGACCTCTGACTGCGGTGCTAGCAGCAACTTCGGGCTCTTTCACACTGACAGGCGAGCCGCGCATGGAAGAGCGTCCGATTGGCCACTTGGTGGATGCGCTACAGTCACTGGGAGCCGATATTCACTACAGCAAACAGCGCCACTATCCGCCGTTGGTGATTCACGGTCAAGGACTCAGCGGGGGGGAAGTAAGCATTGATGGCAGTATTTCCAGTCAGTTTCTGACCGCTTTATTGATGGCCGCCCCGCTGTTTCAGGGGGATACCAACATCAGCATTAAAGGTGAGTTGGTTTCTAAGCCCTATATAGATATCACCCTTGGGGTGATGGCGAAATTTGGCGTCCATGTTGAACATGACAATTATCAACGCTTCTATGTCAAAGGCGGACAAACATACCAAAGCCCTGGGCGCATTATGGTTGAAGGCGACGCTTCCTCAGCATCTTATTTTGTTGCGGCGGCAGCCATTGCTGGCGGTGAAATCACCATTCATGGTGTTGGCTCGCAAAGTGTACAAGGAGATATCGGCTTTGCAAAGGTTATGCAGCAGGTGGGGGCTGACATTGATTGGTATGATACCAAGTTGGTTGTGCGCAAAGGTACACTCAAAGGCGTGGACATTGACGCCAATGCGATCCCTGATGCAGCAATGACCCTGGCAACAGTCGCACTGTTTGCAAAGGGCAAAACGGCAATTCGTAATATCTATAATTGGCGAGTCAAAGAAACCGACCGGTTACATGCAATGGCAACCGAGTTGAAGAAGTTGGGCGCTGAGGTCATAGAGGGCGAAGACTATATCGAAATCACCCCGGTAACAGAACTTAATGATGTCGCTATCGATACTTATAACGACCATCGTATCGCGATGTGCTTTTCATTGGTTGCTGTGGGCGGGTGGCCTGTCACTATTAACGACCCGAATTGCACCGCGAAAACTTTCCCTACCTATTTTGATACACTGTTACACGTCAGTCAGTACTAGCCTTTGCAGCCTGTTTACGCTTTTTCGCAAGCAGGCTGATACTTGATCTGTTACAAAACAATATTAAAAAACTACTGTAATGACGCGAATTTGCAGAAAAGTTCGCGTATAATACCGCCGATTTTAATGTTTGCTGTGCATGCAGGAGGTTTGAATGCAGGCATCAATGCCGGTGATCACCATTGATGGGCCAAGTGGCTCAGGCAAGGGTACGGTGTGTCGCTTACTTGCACAAAAATTAGGCTGGGACGTGCTTGATAGTGGTGCAATTTACCGGGTGTTAGCGCTCGCCGCGTTACACCACCAAATAGCCCTAGATAGCGAAGAGGCCCTTGTTCCTCTGGCGGCGAATTTAGATGTGCAATTCGAATTTGATAACGAGACCGACTCGAGCAAGATTATCCTTGAGGGTGAAGAAGTCACCCATGGCATTCGCAACGAAGAAGTCGGCGCTGCGGCGTCTAAAGTTGCCGCGCTGCCGCGTGTACGCGAAGCATTACTGCGCCGTCAACGCGCATTTCGCAGCGAAAACGGCTTAATCGCCGATGGCAGAGATATGGGCACGGTGGTATTCCCCGATGCCGAGGTGAAGATTTACCTCACTGCCAGTGCCGAAGAGCGCGCCGAGCGCCGTTTTAAAGAGTTGAAGGAGCGTGGCCTGGATGTTACACTAGGTGGTCTACTCGAGGACATTAAAGCACGTGACGAACGTGATATGAATCGCAGCGTGGCACCCCTTGTGCCAGCGGATGATGCTATCACTGTTGATACAACGCAGCTCAATGCCGAACAGGTGTTCGCTCAGGTTAATAAGATCCTAGAAGATGCGGTCTTAGCCGGCAAACTCCCGCATACGAGTATAAAAGACTAATTTATTTCACATTGGCAGGATGCTGATGTTTTACTAATAACCCCGCTGAGCAGTGACGCGATGTGGAGAATTTAACTTATAGAGACGTATTAAGTATGTCAGAAAATTTTGCGCAGTTATTTGAAGAAAGCCTACAGGATTTTGAAGCTCAACAGGGCTCAATCGTAAAAGGTACCGTAATCTCTATCGAGAACAACATCGTTCTTGTAGACGCTGGCCTAAAGTCAGAAAGTGCCATTCCTGCAGAGCAGTTCAAAAATACTGCTGGTGAACTAGAAGTTGCCGTTGGTGACGAAGTAGATGTAGCACTAGACGCTATCGAAGACGGCTTCGGTGAAACTATTCTTTCTCGTGAAAAAGCGAAGCGCCACGAAGCGTGGATTCGCCTTGAAAAAGCGTGTGAAGAAAACGAAACAGTTACTGGTGTTATCAATGGCAAGGTTAAAGGCGGCTTCACTGTTGAAGTAGATTCAATCCGTGCCTTCCTACCTGGTTCACTTGTTGATGTTCGTCCAGTACGTGACACCACTCACCTTGAAGGTAAAGAGCTAGAGTTCAAAGTAATCAAGCTTGACCAGAAACGCAACAACGTTGTTGTTTCACGTCGTGCTGTTATTGAGTCTGAAAACTCAGCTGAACGTGAAGAGCTACTTGCTAACCTTGTTGAAGGTCAAGAAGTTAAAGGTATCGTTAAGAACCTTACCGATTACGGTGCGTTCGTAGATCTAGGTGGTGTAGACGGTCTACTACACATCACTGACATGGCGTGGAAGCGTGTTAAGCACCCTTCAGAAATCGTAAATGTTGGCGACGAAATCAACGTTAAAGTACTTAAGTTCGACAAAGAGAAAACACGTGTTTCTCTAGGTCTTAAGCAGCTTGGCGAAGATCCATGGCAAGAAATTGCTAACCGTTACCCAGAAGGCGCTAAGCTAACTGGTCGTGTAACTAACCTAACTGACTACGGTTGCTTCGTTGAAATCGAAGAAGGCGTAGAAGGTCTAGTACACGTTTCTGAGATGGATTGGACTAACAAGAACATCCACCCATCTAAAGTGGTATCACTAGGTGATACTGTTGAAGTAATGGTACTAGAGATCGACGAAGAGCGTCGTCGTATTTCTCTAGGTCTTAAGCAGTGTAAAGCGAACCCTTGGCAGGAATTTGCGCGTCTTAACAACAAAGGCGACCAAGTTACTGGTAAGATCAAGTCAATCACTGACTTCGGTATCTTCATCGGTCTTGAAGGCGGCATCGACGGTCTTGTACACCTATCTGATATTTCTTGGAACACGCCTGGCGAAGAAGCTGTACGTGAATACAAGAAAGGTGACGAGATCACAGCTATCGTTCTTCAAGTTGACCCAGAGCGTGAGCGTATCTCTCTAGGCGTTAAGCAAATCGAAGCGGATCCTTTCAATAACTACCTAGACGCAAACAAAAAAGGTGCTATTGTTAAAGGTAAAGTGACAGCTGTTGATGCTAAAGGTGCAACAGTTGAGCTTGTTGAAGGCGTTGAAGGTTACATCCGTGTAGCAGACATCGCTCAAGAGCGTGTAGAAGATGCAACTGCAGTTGCTTCTGAAGGCGACGAAATCGAAGCGAAGTTTGTTGGCGTAGATCGTAAGAACCGCGCTATCAGCCTTTCTGTAAAAGCGATTTACGAAGCTGAAGAGAAAGAAGCGCTTGAGAAACTGAAGGCAGATGAGCCTCAGTTCGAAAACGCTATGGCTGCTGCATTTAAAAATGCACAAAAAGACTAAGCTTTAGTCGAGTCTAGGAAGGGCGCAAGCCCTTCCTTTTGTAAGCACTTGAGGAAACATTATGACCAAGTCAGAGTTAATAGAACAGCTTGCAGAACAACACTCACACATCCAAGCTCGTGATGTTGAAAATGCCGTAAAAGAAATTCTAGAACAGATGGCCGGCTCGCTCTCTAGCGCCGAGCGCATCGAAATTCGCGGCTTTGGTAGCTTTTCCCTTCATTACCGTGCACCACGTACAGGCCGAAATCCAAAAACCGGAGAAACCGTTGAGCTAGACGGTAAATATGTCCCTCATTTTAAACCAGGCAAAGAATTGCGCGATCGCGTTAACGAGAGCATACAATAATAACAACGGAGTCGTTACCGAGTGAAGGTTGTAAAAATCGTTCTTTTTGTACTGTGTGTTTTTATTGCCTTCGTATTGGGTTCGCAAAATCCACAGTCTGTTCAAGTAAATTATCTTATTGCTAGCGCTCAATTACCACTTGCTGCCCTCATCAGCGTGTGTTTTGTTATTGGCCTATTAGTCGGTTGTTTTGTAAGTTTCCGTGTGTTTTCCAAGTTAAAGTGGCAAAACTACCGCTTGCAGCGACGCAATACCAAGCTAGCCCGTGATTCCAACAATGACATAGGCCCTGAGCCTGCCACTGAAAAAGACGGTTAGCCATGCTTGAACTGTTGTTTTTACTCTTGCCTGTAGCTGCGGGCTACGGCTGGATAATGGGTAAAAACAGTGCCAAAAACCAAGCCCATCAACATAATCGTAAAATCACCGCCGAATACAGTAAAGGCCTTAAGTACCTACTTGATAGGGAAGAGGATCAAGGCCTTGAACACCTTATTCAATTACTCGAGGTCTCTGCGGACTCGGTTGAGCATTACTTGACCTTGGCGGCATTATTTCGCAAACGCGGCGAGCTTGACCGCGCCATCAAGATTCATGAATTATTACTTGAACACCCTAACTTAAATCAAGATCAGCTCACTGAAAGTCGCTTAGAGTTAGCACAGGACTATATCTTGGCTGGATTACTTGATAGCGCAGAAGAGCACCTACTTATCCTTGTTAAAGGGAAGCGTCAGCAGGCCATTGAACCGCTGATCACCTTATACTCACAAACGCGAGAGTGGCAAAAAGGCGTTGAGTTATACCAGCGTCATGCCCATTTATTCATTCACAGCCAACAACGTATTGCGATTGCGAATTTTTACTGTGAGGCAGCCCTTAACAGTCAGCAAACAGAGTTGATGTCACAAGCCTTAGGAGTAGGCGAGCCGAGTATTCGCCCCTTACATGAACTGGGGTTACAGGCTTATCAACGGGAAGACTATGTGCAAGCAATTCACTATTGGCGTGACTTAGTCACTCAATTTACCCGCTGCTCACCGTTAGTGATTGATAAGCTAGCCAACGCCTATCGTCATTTGAATTTACAGCAACAGTTCGAGCAATTGTTGAGTGAGCTGGTAGAGCAAGGCGGTGTCCTTCTTAAAATTCATTATTGCCAGCATTTATTAACACGAGGCGAAAACCAAGCGGCTATGGAGTTTCTCACCAAAAGCTTGAAGAAACAGCCGAATATCCGTGGCTTTCGTTTTCTGTTACAATTATTGGCTGGTCAAAATGCCCAACTTGATGAGGCATTAAACCCCATAGATAAACTGATCCAATCATATATAGACACCAAGGCAGACTATCAATGTCAGCATTGTGGTTTTGAAAGCCATAGCCATTACTGGTTATGTCCTTCATGTCGACACTGGGAGTCTATACAGCCAAGCCGTGGGCTTGATGGTTTTTAAACAGGAAAAAAATGAGCTCTGTTGATTCTAAAAAAGTATTGATCGCCTTAGATTATGACGACCAAGACAAAGCCTTAGCTTTTGTAAAGCAATTATCACCTAGCACTTGCCGCTTAAAGGTAGGCAAAGAAATGTTTACGTTGTTTGGTCCCGATTTTGTCAAACAATTGGTGGATTTGGGCTTCGATGTATTTCTCGATTTGAAATTCCATGATATTCCTAACACTGTTGCTAAAGCGGTGACTGCGGCTGCAAAATTAGGGGTATGGATGGTTAATGTTCATGCCAGTGGCGGTGTGACAATGATGGAAAAGGCGAAAGCAGCATTGACTCCTTTCGGCGACAAAGCGCCGTTACTGATTGCGGTAACCGTCCTTACCAGTATGGATGAAATACAATTAAAACAATTAGGTATTGATAAATCCCCACAAGAACAAGTATTGTATCTAGCCAAGCTTGCACAGCAGGCTGGTCTTGATGGTGTAGTTTGTTCAGCGCAAGAAGCGCAGTTATTAAAATCACAGTTGGGGTCAGAGTTTACACTCGTGACACCGGGGATCCGCCCAGCAGGAAGCGATGCCGGGGACCAAAAACGTATAATGACACCAGAGCGAGCCGTCGCGAGCGGCAGCGACTATCTGGTTATTGGTCGTCCAATCACGCAAGCTGCTGATCCAGTTGCGGTATTAACTGAGATTAATGAGAGTCTAGGAGACTAAGGTGAAATACATTCTGCTGATAGCCCTCATCGTGGCCGCAGGTTACTATTATCATCGCCAGAGCACCGCAGAAAGTAATGCGCGCGCACTGGCGCTGTTGATTGAGCAGGTAGAATACCAAGATGTGGATCTATTTGCTCTGAAAGAGGCACTGGCAAAACGTGTCTATGCAATTTGTGCCAATAATGAAGCAATGCTGTTGGAATCTGGGCGTTCAGTGGGTAATTGTATGGAAGGCCATGATATTAAACGTGTCGAGTGTGAAGGGCGTATCTTTCGGCTTGCTCCATTGAGTATTAGTAACCGCTCAGAGTTGCTTGATTATTCTAAGCGTTATGTACGCTGCGCACTGCCTTACGATGACCTTCATTATCAATCCTACTAATCTACGCAAAAACGCGACCTAAGGTCGCGTTTTTAATGTGATTCGTGTGGCCTCGATATCAATAAGTTGATCTTTAAACAGACCACCAATAGCCTTTTTAAAGTTCGCTTTTGAGGTGCCAAACTGGCGCTTTATGGCCTCCGGCGCAGACTTATCTCCAAGCGGCAACACGCCACCACCGTCTTTTAACGCTTGCAGTATTTGCTCTTTAAGCGGGTCTAGCTTTGCTATTCCTTGCTTTTCTAAGACAATATCAAGTTTGTCATCTTCGCGGCACTGTAAGACGAACGCGTTAAGCTGTTGACCAACGTACAGCGGGCGATGTACGCGATTATGAAAAATAAGTCCCCAATGGCTATCATCGACAATCACTTTGTAGCCTAAGTCGGTTTTAGCAGCCACCATGATGTCAACGGCATCGTTGAGCTGGTAACGAGGCTTTGCGTGACCGACAAATTTATTGAGGTTACTGGATGCACAAATACGTTTGGAGGCATTGTCCAGGTAGAGCTTTACTAAATAACTATTTCCCTCTCGCATTCGGGGCTTTTGTTCGTTAAAGGGTACCAACAAGTCTTTATCCAGACCCCAATCTAAAAAGGCGCCGGTTTTGTTGACTTGTTTAACTTGTAAAAAAGCAAAATCGCCCACTTGCGCTAATGGTTTTTTTCGAGTTGCGGTGGCGTGGCCCATACTATCTAAATAGACAAATACGCCTAAGCTATCACCTTGTTGTAAATCATCGGGCAGCTCAGAGGCCGGTAAAAAGACTTCACCGAGTTCGGTGCTTCGCAAATACGCGCCTTCGCCTGCGACTTCCTCAACAAACAGCGTTTGCCATTGACCTAATTCACTCATTATTCGCTCTCTGTGTCGTTATTTTTTTTAGGCTTGCGTTTTACGCCCATGCTGTTCGGGTCAAACGGTGCGGGTTGCGCCACTTTTACTTGCATGGATTTACTTTTCTTGCGCTTAGCAAGAGGTTTTTTAGATGTTGCTGGCTTAGTTTTATCCTGGGGCTTTTTCTTTGTATTCGCTGGCGGCTTTGGACGAGTAAAGCCTTTAAACTTGCCGACTAGCCCCTCAACTTCACTGAACGGCAAAGGACGGCGCATAAATTGGTTTATCGCCAGGTAACTTTGCCAATCTTTCGGCCCCACCAATGAAATGGCATGACCTTTAAAGCCCGCGCGGCCAGTACGACCAATACGGTGAATGTATTCTTCCGCATGTTTTGGCAAGTCAAAATTGATTACATGGGTGACGTTAAGCAAATCGAGGCCCCGTGACGCTACGTCGGTGGTAACCAACACTTGGTATAGCCCACGGCTAAAGGCGTCCATAATATCCAGCCGTTTGCTTTGCGCCAGCGTGCCCGCGAGAGCGACGGCCTTAAAACCTTGCGCCGTGAGCTTGTTACACAAGCGCTCGGTATCATCTCGTGTGGCGGTAAAAATAATACACTGACCAACATTCTCTTGGGCAATAAAGTGATCGAGCAGGGCCTCTTTATGGTCGAGGTGATCCGCCAAATACAGATGCTGTGAGATATCGCTATGCTCATCTGTGGCGGCACTAATGGTCACGCCCTTAGGGTTGCGTAATAGGTTACGCGAGAGCGCACCGACCTGAGCGTGCTCCAAAGTAGCTGAAAACAAAAGGCTTTGGCGCAGACGATGATCTGCGGCCGCATTGATACGCTCAACTTGCTCGGTAAAACCGAGGTCAAGGATGCGGTCGGCCTCATCAAAAATGAGCAATTCCAGGCCGCCTAATTGTAATGAGCGGCCATCAAGGTGGTCGGCAATTCGCCCTGGCGTGCCAATCACAAAATGTGGATTCTTGCGCAGCGCCTTAACTTGGTCGTTAAAGTTCTCACCGCCAATCACTTTTGTTCCCGACAGTGCCGTTCCGGCTATCAGTAAACGTAGCTGTGAGTATACTTGTGACGCTAACTCGCGAGTCGGGGTGACAATTACTACACGGGGGTCGCGCTTTGATAGGGCCCGCTGCTTCATAACCCGTTGTACTGCAGGCAACAAGAAGGCAAGTGTCTTACCTGACCCGGTTTTTGATTGCGCAAATAAGTCATGGCCAGCGAGTGCCAAGGGTATGGCCTGCGCTTGGATATCGGTGGGCGTGGTAATACCTTGATGCGTTAGTTGCCCACACAGTCGAGAATCGATACCCAAATCACTAAATTGCAAATTAACTCTCCAAAATTACAGTTTATCCACCGCTATTATAACGTAATGAGACAGTTCACTGGCAGTGAATTTTGCGTTTTTCACCACAATCAGTAAAATACGCCGACCATTGCGCCGGATTTACGATTCGGTTTCGTTTTAAAAGCACTGAAGGTAACAGTTACTATGTCTGATCAATACGTCGTGTGCGCGCTGTATAAGTTTGTTGCGCTGCCTGATTTCGAACAACTTCGCCAACCTCTTTTAGATGTCATGCTTGCTAATGACGTACGTGGTACGTTACTGCTTGCCAAAGAGGGTATCAATGGTACGGTCGCGGGTAAACGCGAAGGGATTGATGCCTTACTTGGATGGCTTGATAAGCAACCTAACCTCGCTAATATCGTTACCAAAGAGTCTTTTGACGATGAATGTCCTTTCTACCGCACCAAAGTGAAGCTGAAAAAAGAAATAGTCACCATGGGTGTTGAAGGTATCGACCCACGAGAAGTGGTGGGCACCTATGTGAAACCAAAGGATTGGAACGCGTTGATAAGCGACCCTGAGGTGGTGTTGGTGGATACCCGTAACGATTACGAGATAGAAATTGGTACCTTTAAAAATGCCGTTGATCCGCAAACAAAGACGTTCCGCGAATTTCCAAATTGGGCGGAGCAAAACCTTGACCCTAAAAAGCACAAAAAAGTAGCCATGTTCTGTACTGGCGGTATTCGCTGCGAAAAATCCACAGCTTATATGAAAGAGCAGGGGTTTGAAGAGGTCTACCACCTTGAGGGCGGTATTCTTAAGTACTTAGAAGAAGTGCCTAAGGAAGAAACCATGTGGGAAGGTGAGTGCTTTGTATTCGACAACCGTGTTGCTGTGGATCATGACCTAAACAAGGGTCAATACGACCAATGTCATGCCTGTCGTATGCCTATTACCGAAGACGATAAGCAAAAGCCGCAGTACATGCAGGGTGTGTCTTGTCATCACTGTCATGACAGTTTGAGCGAAGAGCAGCGCCAACGTTTTGCAGAGCGCCAAAAGCAAATCGACTTGGCGAAGCAGCGTGGTGAGGGTCATATTGGCCATGAGGCCCAAGAAATGTTACAAAAGCGCAAAGAGCAAAAGCAAAAGCTCAAAGAACAGCAACGCGCTGCTAGCAAATAATTAGCCACCGAAAAGGAAGTGTTGAACACTTCCTTTTTCGTTTTAAAGAGCAAGGATGATGAGAGCGACACTACGCAGCACGATGATAGCTAAATGCGAGCAACAAATAGCGCGTAAAGGGGAGCAGGTAGGGTTATCTTTCTACGCTTTTTTCAAAAATAAAAATGATGATCCAGAGCTGCTGATGGAGGCGGCTACTTGGTGGATTCACACCCATCGGCTCGATCATTTTGAAAAAGCACATAAAGTAAAGAGCCTATTAATCAATGAGCAGTCTTTATCGTTGTGACGACTACAACGACCTACCTATCACCATCAACTGTATATAACGCACTTTTTTTTCATAAGCTTATGTGCTTTTATAAAAAGCTGTGCAGGGCGCAAAGCCGAATTAAAACAATTAGAAGGAAAGGCCATGTTTGAGGCGCTTGGGGTAGTCACTTTGTTTCTCGTTTTAGCGACCTGTTTACCCCTATTACCTATCGGTCATTGGAGTGTTCGGGGTTTTGATTTCCCGCGTTTACAGTTTGCGGCCATCGCGACTCTTTTACTAATACTGCAAGCATACTTTCTTTCTTTTGCAAGCATTGCATCCTGGCTCATGGTCACTGCGACGCTCGGTTGCTTGCTATGGCAATTATGGTGGGTGTTACCGTATACGCCAGTGTGGCGTAAAGAAGTGCATAGTTGTCAGAGCCAAGATAGTGACAACAGCCTAAGTATTTTGGTTTCTAACGTGCTCATGACCAACCGCAATAGCAAAGCTCTGCTTGCGCTTATTCATGAACATAACCCCGACGTGGTGATCACTTTGGAGTCTGACCAATGGTGGCAAGACCAACTGGATGTGTTGTTAGCGCAAAGACCGCACAGTATAAAGTGTCCGTTGGATAACCTCTATGGTATACATGTTTATTCGCGCTTAGCCATAGAAAACAGTGAAATACGTTATTTAGTCGAGGATGATGTGCCATCTATTCATGGCGACTTGGTACTGCGCTCAGGGAATATAGTGCGGGTGCATTTCCTTCATCCAGCGCCACCGAGTCCCACTGAAAATAGCCATTCTACTCCCCGTGATGCTGAATTATTGGTGGTGGCTCGACGTGTAGCTGAGCAATCGATACCGACGCTTATAACCGGCGACCTAAACGATGTCGCTTGGTCGCGTACTACACGGTTATTTAGAAAAGTCAGTGGCCTTTTAGACCCGCGTATAGGTCGAGGGTTATTTAATACCTTTCATGCTGATTACCCCTTGGTGCGCTGGCCGTTGGATCACTTATTTCACTCTCGCCATTTCACCTTAAATGAGATTCGGCCACTGCCTAATATTGGCTCAGATCATTTCCCATTGTACGCTTCACTTACTTTCTCTCCGCAGCAGGGTCGCCAGCAACAGGGAATAAACGCAGATGCACAAGATAAGCAACAAGCGCAAGAAATAGCGGCGCAAAAGCCAGTGACAAAAGAGGACGTGCTTTGAGCTAAGTTATTGGCTCAAAGTAGCGCCTATTTCAGCATCCACTTGGCGTTGAGCCTAACAACCATCCCTTGATTATCCACAAAGTAAAGATATGCAAAGTCAGCATGAGTCCGCAGCTATGTGTGATTAAATAACGCTATGTATTGTATTTCCCAAAAAAGGGAAGCGATTAGTCGCATTACAGTGGTCACTGATCGAGCTTAGCGTCAAGGCTGATCACAGAGCTGTTACACTACGTACACAGAGTATTAATTTAAAGCGGCCAATGGTTGTGGCCAACAACAATAATGAAGGTGGAGTTCCTTGAAGCAGGTATTTTGTGCATTAATTTGTAGTTTCATAGTATCTAGCAATGCGCTGGCCGCTGAGGGCAAGCGTGTGGTCGTCAATGCCGTGAGCCAAGAGCGAGCACAGCAGCAAGTTCAGGCGGTCGGCAGTACGGAGGCGATTCGCTCGGTCGTGCTTTACCCAGCAGTGGGGGATCGCGTCACCGGTGTGTATTTTCAGCCTGGGGATGAAGTGCAGGCTGGCGACTTGCTATTGGAGCTTGATTCACGCTTGCAAAGCGCGGCGCTTCAAGAAGCGCAAATACAATTAGCCGATGCAGAGCGAACATTAAAACGCTTAGAAGACAGCTTCGCTAAAGGCGCTATCCCTAAAAGCGAACGTGACGATGCGCTGACGCAGCGAGACTTAGCCAAAGTGGCGCTGCAAGTGGCAAAAGCAGAGTTGCAAGACCGTCAAGTGCGTGCTCCTTTCAGTGGTGTAATGGGGCTGACCGACGTGGAAGTTGGCGATCGCATCACCGAGCAAACCGCGATTGCGAGTATTGATGATATCAGTGCGTTGTACATCAACTTTAAAGCCCCAGAAGCGGCTGTGCCTATGCTGCGCGGTGGTGCCAGTGTCACCGTAGTGCCTTGGCACACGCAAAAACAGCTCAGTGCCGATATCGCTTATATGGACTCGCGAATCGATGCGCAAAACCGCACTATTCGTGTCAAAGCAAAAATAGCCAATGATAATGAACAGTTTATCCCGGGCATGGGTTTTCGTGTCAATCTAAACATGCAAGGGCAGGCTTATTCGGTTGTCCCAGAAGCCGCTCTCTTATGGGGGGCAACGGGCCCGTATGTGTGGAAAAGCGTCGATAACAAAGCCACTCGCGTTGATGTAAAAATAGCACAACGGTTATCCGGGCGTTTGCTTGTAAGCGGTGATTTAAATGCCGGTGATTACCTCATAGTCGAAGGGGTACAAAGCTTACGACCTCAGCAAAGTGTGCGCTTTGAGCAACCCGCATTGGCACGCAAGGAGTAAGTGATGAGCGAGCAAACATCTGCCCATATCCAAGACTTGCCGTCGATGGCGATTCGCCGGCCGGTCCTCATTGTGGTACTCAACTTACTCATTATTATTGCCGGCATTGCCGCTATTGCAGGCGTTGAAGTGCGTGAGCTACCCGATGTCGACCGCCCTCGTATTACTGTGTCAGCGTCTTTCCCTGGTGGCTCTCCGGAAACGGTCGATACGGAAGTGACGAGCAAGCTTGAGGGCGCGGTAGCCCGCGTAAGCGGCGTAAAGTCGATTCGCGCGCAAAGTGAGGAAGGGAGTTCTCGTATCGTGGTCGAGTTTCGCCCAGGTGTGAACCTCGATGATGCCGCCAACGAAACGCGAGAATCGGTGGCACGGGTTCAACGCGAACTCCCAGAAGAGGTCGAGCGTGTCTCAATAATCAAAGCCGATAATGACGCCGAGGCGGTGGTGTCATTGACGGTCAGCAGTGAGGCGTTGTCACTGGAAGCGCTAACGGAGCGAGTTGAGACTGATTTAGCACCGCAATTTCTGACCATTCCCGGTGTCGCTGATGTACGCCTCAATGGCGATCGAGAGCGGGTGCTGCGAGTGCGTATCGACCCACTTAAACTGAGCAGCTTTAACCTGACTGTCCCCGATGTTGCTGATGCCCTGCGCCAAGCGCCCTTTGATGTGCCGGCGGGGAGTTTAAAATCGAATGATCAGCAATTAATCGTGCGCGCCGACGCCACCTCGGTCACGGCCGAGCAAGTGGGGGATATTATCGTCGGCGATGATACCCGCATTGCCGATATCGCAGCGGTCTATTTTGGCCCGGCCGATCCACGCTCCATGGTGCGCTTGGATGGCCAGCCTGTAATAGGCATGGAAGTGATCCGCCAAGCCCAGTCTAATACCATCGAAATTTCTGATGAAGTGTTATCGCTATTAACTCAAATGCGTGAGCGTTTCCCTGATATGACTTTCACGCTGACCTCAGATGATGCTCAGTTTATCCGCAGCTCAGTGGATGAGGTGTTAAATTCTTTGGTGCTCACCGTCATTTTGGTGGTCATTACCTTATGGGTGTTTATTGGCTCATGGCGTGCCACCTTAGTTCCGGCCTTCGCCATTCCTGTGGCGCTGGTGGGGTCGTTAGCGCTGATTTGGGCACTGGGCTTTTCTATTAATATTTTGACCTTGCTGGCCTTGGTATTAGCAACCGGGTTGATAGTCGATGATGCCATTGTTGTCAGTGAAAATATTCAGCGCCAACGAAGCTTAGGCCTTGGGCGTCGTGCGGCTGCTGTAGTGGGAACGCGCGAGGTGTTCTTTGCGGTGGTGGCGACAACTGCCGTGTTAGCCGCTGTTTTCGTACCCATCGCATTTTTACCCTCTACCGCAGGAAAATTATTTCGTGAATTTGGTGGTGTATTAGCTGGGGCAGTAATTATATCCAGCTTTGTGGCGTTGTCCTTAGTGCCTGCTTTGACATCGAAACTAAAACTGAAAAGCGGCGGCAAACATGTGTTTGGTAAAGTAGGGCATGCGCTGGCGAACGTTTACAAGTGGTGTATTCACAAAGTACTGAACCATGCTTGGCTTACGTTAATTGCCTGTGCTTTGGTGGCTGTGGCGTCGGGGGCACTTTATTCGCAATTAGAAAATGAGCTTTTACCGAGTGAAGACAGAGGTAAAATCCGTATTTTTGCTCGTGGACCTGATGGCGTCGGTCTCAACTTTATGGACCGCCAAGCCAAGGAAATGGAAGACATTCTGTTGCCCTATGTCGAAAGTGGCGAAATAGAATCTATCTATACCGTGGTTGGGCAGTGGGATCCGAATATTACTTTTATCACTGTGCCATTAAAGCATTGGGATGAGCGTCATTTTAGCCAACAGGAAATTATTAACAAAATTCGCGGGCCATTAGGCGATATACCCGGCGCACCTGCGCGCGCATTTGGTTCTAATAGTTTGAATTTGCGCGGTCAAGGGGGTGGGGTCGAGCTGGCATTATTGGGCCAAGATTATGAGCAAATTTTTATTGCTGCCCAACAATTCGCCGCTGAGGTGGAAAAGGCTATCCCACAAGTGGCGCCAGTACGCATTTCTTATCAGCCGTCGCAGCCGCAGCTGAGAGTTAATATCGATCGCCGTCGTGCACAAGAGCTGGGTGTTGATCTAAGTGACATTGCCATCACCTTACGCGCAGCCATCAATGGCGACGACGTGGCGGATTTAAACGTCGGTGACCAATCTATCCCGATTATGCTGCAAGCACAAAATCGTACTATCAATTCTCCTAGCGACCTAGCAAACCTGTATGTTGGCGCCAGTAATGGTCAATTGGTGCCGTTGAGCTCTGTTGCTAATATCAGCGAAGAAGGGGTGGCTGCAGAGCTGGAGCGCCATGCGCAGCGCCGCGCCATAGAAATGGATATGGAGTTGCCACCGGAAATGCCAATGGCGCAGCTTGTAGAGCAGCTGCGAGATTTATCGCAGCAGCATTTGCCCAGTGGCATCACTTTGGCATTCAAAGGCGAGGCATTGACCTTTGAAGAAACGGCCAATGAAGTACTGATGACCTATGTATTGGCCTTTGTCATTGTGTTACTGGTACTGGCAGCGCAATTCGAAAGTGTTAACAGTGCTGTGGTGGTGATGATCACAGTGCCTTTCGGTATCACGTCGGCGATTTTAGCACTGTATCTAACCGGTACATCGCTGAATATCTATTCGCAGATTGGTTTAGTGATGCTGATTGGCTTGATTGCTAAAAACGCAATCTTGTTGGTGGAATTTGCCGACCAACTGCGTGACCGGGGACACCCTGTGCGAGAGGCGGTTGAGCGCGCTGCGCTGGTGCGTTTACGTCCCATTGCGATGACCTTAGTGTCCACCTTATTGGGAGCTTTACCGCTGATTTTATCCACCGGTGCAGGGGCGGAAGCACGCAACGCCATAGGTTGGGTGGTCTTCGGCGGTTTGGCATTAGCGGTGCTGTTTACTTTATTCCTCACTCCGGTGATTTACTTAGGACTGGCGCGTTTCACCTCGCCACGAGGTGATGAAAGCAAACAACTAGCGCAGGAATTAGAACAAGCGCATTAATAAATAAATGTCCGCACCAGGTGCGGACATTTTTTTTTCAGCAATTTTGTATTAAGCTCAGTATATTAGCACCTTTAAAGGCAGCACTATGCAAGCTGAGCAAATCGAAATTGCACAATTTTTGAGTGCCCATCCACCCTTTGACCATCTCCCCGAAGATGCCCTTAATAACCTTGCTCAACAGGTCGAGGTAGCGTATTTCCGCGCCGGCTCTGACATTCTCAATTATGGCGATGACATTTCCGATTTGTACGTGATCCGCAGTGGCTCAGTGGAGTCGTATCGGCGCAATGGGGACTTATACAACCGTATGGACGAAGGGGGGATCTTTGGCCAAATGGGCTTACTGATGAACCGCAAAGTGCGCTTTCCCGTCAAAGCAATGGAAGACACCCTAGTGTATTGCATTAGTGTTGAGCTATTTAGTGACTATTGCGATAAATTTGAGCCATTTGCGGATTATTTTGAAGCAGATGGCAATGTTCGTTTGCACCAAGCCGTTGTTGAGCAAGCTGATAGTAATGATTTGACTACCGCTAAACTCAAGGTTTTATTACATCGTGATGTGGTTACTGTCAGCACCACTGCCAGTGTGCAGGAGGTTGCGGCTTTGATGACCCAAGAGAGCGTATCCAGTGTGTTGGTCACTGATGCCAACAAGCCTCTTAGCGATGACCCAGAAGAAGATGATGGGCAAGTCGTGGGTATTATTACAGATCGCGATATACGCACTAAGGTTGTGGCGCAGGGGCATTCTTTAGCTATTGCTGCTGAGCAAGTTATGTCAACTAACCTTACGCTGTTAGACGCCAATGATTATGTCTTTGAAGCAGTTTTAGCGATGCTGCGTGATAACTTGCACCATTTGCCGGTATTGCATAAACGTCGGCCCATCGGTGTCATTTCACTTTCTGATATTTTGCGTTATGAATCGCAAAGTAGCCTATTGTTAGTGCGCGGTATTCTCGCGCAGCAAAGCGTTGAAGACCTCACTCATTATGCTCGGCAATTACCCTCTGTATTTGTGCGTATGGTTAATGAAGATGCCAATTCACACATGATAGGCACTGCTATGGCGGTGATTGGTCGTACGTTTAAACAGCGGCTGTTAGCATTAGCAGAAGAAAAGCTAGGACCTCCTCCTATCCCTTATTGTTTTATCGCGTTAGGTTCAATGGCGCGAGATGAACAATTGATAGTGACGGACCAAGATAATGCCATTATTCTCGATGACAGCTTTGATGAAGCGCAGCATGACGAGTACTTTCAAGCGCTGGCGGACTTTGTCTGTGATGGGCTCGCTGCGTGCGGGTACAGCTATTGCGAGGGTGAAATTATGGCTTCATTTAAGAAATGGCGCCTTACACGCTCACAGTGGCGAGACACATTTGCATCGTGGATAGCTGAGCCTAAACCTCAGGCGCTACTGCATTGCTCTATCTTTTTTGACCTCGATGGCGTGTGGGGCAAAACTAAATGGGCCGACGCGCTAAAATCCTTTATTGCTAAAGAAGCCAAAGCAAACCGTCGCTTCCTTGCCAACATCGCCTCCAATGCGCGAAATAGAACTCCGCCACTGGGGTTCTTTAAAGGGTTCGTACTCGAACATGATGGTGAACACAAGCGCTCAATTAACCTTAAACGCCGTGGTACAGCGCCGTTGACTGACGTGGTGCGGGTCCATGCCTTAGCGGTCAGCTCGCGTAAGCAAAACTCCTTTGAACGCCTAGAAGATATTATTGAAGCCAAGTTATTGCCTGAAGGCAAGGCACAGGATCTGCGTGATGCACTTGAATACATTGCCATGACCCGTATTCGTCACCAAGCATGGCAAATAGAGCAAGGCGAAGCACCGGATAACCACCTAGACCCGCATTTGCTGTCGCCTTTCGAGCAACGAAACCTAAAAGAGGCTTTTGCGATTTTAGAAAAAGCACAAAGCTTCTTAAAATTTCGTTATCAAAACGGCGCAGGGTTGAAGTAATGGCTAACAAAGCGTCTTTGCTTGATTGGCCATCGCGCTATCAAGCACTAGCGAAGCAATGCCAGTCGCCGCAACTGAGGCAGTTTTATCAAGCTAGTATCCCCGCTGGAGATACCCCTTTAGAACATGTGCCCTTTGCGGCTTTAGATTTTGAAACCACAGGTTTAGATGCTCACAACGATGATATTGTCAGTATTGGTGTGGTGCCGTTTAGTTGGCATCGCATTTATTGCCAACGATCGGGGCATTGGTTGGTCAAGCCAAGCCAGCAACTAGCAGAATCGTCCATTGTTATTCATGGTATAACTCATTCTGAAATTGCCAATGCTCCGGATTTAACCGCCGTATTGGAGCCTGTACTTGAGGCTCTCGCCGGGCATGTAGCCGTGGTTCACTACCATGCTATTGAGCGGCCGTTTTTCTTTAATGCATTAGAGCGGCGCATAGGTGAGGGGATCGAGTTTGCGTTAATTGATACCATGGATGTTGAGCACCAAGCGCTACTAGCACGTCGTGGATTATTAGGTCGGCTATTTAAAGATAAAATTGGTTCTTTGCGCTTGGGGGACACTCGGCTGCGCTATAACCTGCCGGCCTATCAGGGTCATAACGCATTGACAGATGCTCTTGCGACCGCCGAATTACTGCAAGCGCAGTTGCGTTATCATTATCGCCCTGACACACCGCTGTCGCAGTTATGGAAGTGACACCCTAGATACAAAAAACGCCGCAATATTGCGGCGTTTTACTTAGGTTAAGGTTAACTACTTACCAGGGCGGGGCTCGGTGCGCAGGCCTAAAATTAAGCTTACACACATTAGCAGTAGCACAATGGTAAAGGGCAAACCAGTCGATACTGCTCCAGCTTGCAGCGCCTCTATGGCCTCTGTACCACCAATCCATAGCAGTGCAGCGGCAATGGCACCTTCCACGGTTGCCCAAAATATACGCTGAGGAACAGGCGCATCTACTTTACCGCCGGCGGTAATCGAGTCGATAACCAATGAGCCAGAGTCAGATGAGGTGATGAAAAATACCAACACTAAAACAATGGCGATAAAAGAAAGGACACTTGCCATAGGCAGTTGTTCAAACATCTGGAACATCGCCAGAGGAACTTCAGTCAAGCCTTTTTCACCTAAGGTACCAACCCCATCAATAACTTGTTCAATAGCAATACCACCATAGATAGACATCCACAATACGGTGACGAGCGTCGGGATCAGCAGTACTGCTGTTAAGAATTCACGAATTGTACGGCCTTCGGATACACGCGCGATGAACATGCCAACAAACGGTGACCAAGAAATCCACCATGCCCAATAGAACACAGTCCAACCATGCATCCAAGCTTCGTCTTCACGACCGTGCGGATTACTAAGTGGAATAATGTTTTCCACATACCCCATAATGGTATTGGGCACATTGCCCATTGCTGCGGCAAAACCCACCAAACCAACAAATACCAGTAATGCAAAGGCGATGGCCATATTAACGTTGCTGAGCAGTTTTACACCGCCATCAATACCGCGCACTACAGAGGCGATAGCCAAAAAGGTCACGCCCGCGATAACGGCCACTTGCATGCCAATATCGCCGTCGCTGCCAAACACATGGTTAATCCCTGCTGAGGCTTGTTGAGCGCCTAAACCCAATGAGGTCGCAAGACCGAATAAAGTCGCAAGAACAGCTAATATATCAATGATGTGACCAGGCCAGCCCCAAGCGCGATCGCCCAGTAACGGGTAGAAAATAGAGCGAATAGAGAGGGGTAAGCCTTTGTTGTAAGCGAAAAAAGCTAAAGATAATGCGACAACTGCATAGATAGCCCAAGGGTGTAAACCCCAATGGAACATGGTTGCCCCCATAGCGACCTTAGCTGCTTCGGGTGTGTTTGCTTCAACACCAAGGGGAGTTTCATACCAGCCTGTGAAATAGGCGACTGGCTCTGCAACGCCCCAAAACATCAAGCCAATCCCCATGCCGGCTGCAAATAACATCGCTAACCATGAAATACGTGAGTGAGTTGGTCTGGCGCTTTCACCACCTAAGCGGATATTTCCGTAAGGAGAGACGATTAAAGCCAAACAGAAGATCACAAAAATGTTTGCAGCCCACATAAATAAGGCGTCAAAATTGTTGATAATATCTAACTTGATACCATCTAACGCCCCTTTGGCGGTGGCCGGGTCGGTTACTAAAACGGCGGTTAAAAACACCAAAATAAGGCCAGCACTGACGCCAAAAACAGGGTTATGGACATCAAATCCCCATTTTTGCACGTTGTCCTGGCCGACGGTGTAGTCGGTATTTTCTATACTATACTTATCATGATGTTCACTCATGCATACCTCTAGTTATTGTCATAATGCCCTTAGAGCTTAGACCTATGTGAGTTACCCTGCGTGCCAGCGCACAGAAAGGTGGTTTGTAGACTAACTAAAATAGGCCCCATATCACTTACACTAGTTTAGAAGCAAAAATGTAAATGTAAATCACCAATTGTCTAACAGCTTGAATCTTATACATTACGGGGATGTTTTAAGGAGCGATCAAAAAAGCGCCCGAAGGCGCTTATGAGTAAAAATAATTTCACTGCAAATTATCGAACGATATCCATTTCAGCAAGTAGGTTATCGGCATTATCCACATGCTCCATGACCCACAGCATATAGCGAGTGTCTACATGAATGGAGCGGTTGAGGTTAGGATCATAGTCCCAATCACCGATAATACTTTCACTTACGCCGTCAAACAGCAGGCCGACTAATTCAGCTTTACCATTTAACGTTGGCGAGCCTGAGTTACCACCTGTGGTATCAACGGTGCTTAAAAAGTTGACCGGCACTGAGCCAAGCGACGACATTTGGTATTCACCATATTGTTTGTCGGCAATTAGCTGCATTTGCTTTTTCGGTGCGTCAAAAGGCGCTTCGCCAGTGTACTTCTGCGCGATGCCCTCTAAGGTTGTAAACGGCGTATAGGTCAGTGCGTCTTTAGGCGAGTAGCCTTTCACTGTGCCATAAGTCACACGTAAGGTGCTATTAGCATCAGCATAGACGGGTAACCCTTGCTCTTGGTAAAAGGCAATAATAGCCGCCATATATTGCGGACGTACTTTAGCCAGTTCACCGCTGAGCGCCTTTTTCGCCTTTTCTCGGCTGCGCATATCATCATAAGTGGCTACAGCGATTGCCAAAAACGGATCGTCGCTTTGTTTGAACTCTGATACTGATTTATTCATCCAATCGATACGAGCTTGCTGTTCGTTAAGCTCGGTCTTAGCATACCAAGAGTCGATGCGCTGGCGCATGGCCTCGCTATCATAATCCTTATCAATCCCTAAGGCTTTATCTAAAGATGCAATACGCTGCGCTTGCGGCAGTTGTGCATAAAGGTCGATAAAGTGGGCGAGAATGGCGCTATCCACGGTGTCGTCGTAACGACGAGATAGGCTGGTCATGCGCGCTTCAAAACGAGCTTGATCGCGCTGTTGGTAGCCAGGTTCACGCTCAGCATCAGGCAATTGCTTCTCATTGGCTAGGCGGTATAAACGCTGCGCACTAGAGAGCATGGCACTGCGACCCATGTAGCCTAAAATCAAGTCCAGCTCACTGGTTGCTTGCGATTGCTTTACCAGCTCATTGAGCTGGGTAAGGGTATCGCCGTAGCGCGATTGACGCGCACTGTCCGACTTGATCCAAGTCGCAAGTTTTTGCGCCAAAGCATCTTTGCGTGTTTGCATATCAGTGTTTTGATAGGAGTCAATCATGCCACCATAGTTTTTCGCATAATTAGCCAGTCCAGCCAAAGTACTCTCGTAGGCTATACGTGCTTGTGAGCCTTCCGGAGCCTGCGCCTTTATGATATCAATGCTTTGCTCACGATAGGCTTTAGCAGTAGGGTACACATGGGTAAATTGGTGTGCCACTTCGGAGGCAGTGCGGTAACGGTTGGTGCGCCCCGGGTAGCCGGTAACCATCACAAAATCACCCTCTTTAACGCCTTTGGCACTGACTTTCAGGTAAGAATCTGGAGTGAACGGCATATTATCTTCACTGTACTCTGCAGGTTGACCGTCTTTACTGACGTAGGCACGGTAAAATGAATAGTCGCCGGTGTGGCGCGGCCACATCCAGTTATCAATATCACCGCCATATTTACCGACGCCCATGGCTGGGTTATAAACCAAACGCACATCTTTAATTTCCAGTGCTTTAATCAGGTAATATTCCAATCCACCATGGAAGGTATAGACGTTACAGCGGTAACCGACGTCTTTTTCACATTCAGCCACCAGCGATTTTTCTGCTTTTTCGATGGCTTTGTAGCGTGTATTACCATCCATATCATCGTTTAACTGGGCATTCACCTTGTCAGTGACATTAGTGACTTGCTCGGTTACATACACTCGAGAGCCTGGGGCGGCAGGTAATTCCTGTTCAGGCTTTTTCGCTAAAAAGCCGTTTTCCAGAATATTATTATCGGCACTGGAATTATATTGAATGGAGCCGTACGCGCAGTGATGGTTGGTGACGACTAAACCTTTAGGCGACACAAATGAGGCTGTACACCCCCCTAAGCTGATAACTGCATTCATCGGGAATTCGGTGAGCTTAGAGATGTTCTTAGGGTCTATTTCTAACCCTTTTTGCTTTAACACAGATTCCAATTCCGGAAGCTGGTGAGGTTGCCACATACCTTCGTCTGCCAGTGCCGGTGAGGCAGCAACAGCGAGCGCAAAGGCGCTTAGAGAGCGAAAACGCATAATCAAGAGTTCCTAGTTGTTATTTTAGTGCCACAAAAGTGTCTCTTAGCTGCCACCTCGGTGCAACTTTTTGCTGCTAAGTTCACAACTGGTGTGTAAATAATTGATTACAAACAAGGGAATGGAAAATTACTGAGGCTCGTCTAGGCTTTAGGAACCAAGCTCAAATACAACAACAATAATTTAAGGTGTGCGTGTCGTGACCAAAACAACCCATGCGTTGATAGAGCAGTACCGCCAGTGTCGGGAGAACAGCGAAGCCTTGGTGGCAAACCTCAGTGCTGAAGATTGTCAAATTCAAGCAATGGCTGATGTGAGCCCAATGAAATGGCATTTGGCGCACACCAGTTGGTTCTTTGAAACATTTTTACTTGCGCCAAAAAAGATTATTTCTGCGCCTTTGCATCCTGATTTCAAGGTGCTGTTCAATTCCTATTATCAAGGTATCGGTGAGCAGTTCTCACGCCCTCAACGGGGCGTATTATCTCGTCCTTCATTGCGCCAAGTGATGGATTATCGCCACTGGGTTGATAACCACGTTGTTGCCGCCCTTGAGCATGATAGCGATGAGTGCGCAGAGTGGGTCAGCTTAGGGATTGCGCATGAACAGCAGCACCAAGAGTTAATGCGTATGGATATGCTTTATAACTTCAGTGTTAATCCGCAGTACCCGACTTTAGACGAGCACTTAGTGTGTCCCTCGAACGAGCAACCCAGGCAGTGGCTGGATTTTGCTAACACAGATGCGCAAATAGGGGCGCAAGCGGGCTTTAGTTTTGACAATGAGCGGCCCCGTCACCGCGTCTATATTAATGAGTTTTCCATTGCATCACATCTTGTCACCAACGCAGACTATCTGGCCTTTATCGAAGCACAAGGCTATCAGCGCAGTGAGTTTTGGCACAGTGATGGCTTTAGTTGGTTACAGCGCCAGCAGATAAAAGCGCCGCTGTATTGGCGCTACCAGAATAACAATTGGTATGAATTCACCCCCCAAGGACCAATCCCGCTTGCGATGAATGCACCAGTGCGTCACATCAGCTTTTATGAAGCCAGTGCCTTCGCCCAATTTAAAGGTGCGCGGTTGCCAAGTGAGTTTGAGTGGGAGTGGGCCATGGAGCAAGCTCAAGCAGGTCATTGTGATATCGCACAAATCGATGACTGCGCTTGGCAGTGGACTTTAAGTAGCTATCAGCCATACCCTGGGTTTCGGCCATTTGCGGGCGATGCCGGGGAATATAACGGAAAGTTTATGGTGAATCAGCAGGTGCTCAGAGGTGGGTCGTATTTCACCCCCAAGCAGCATACGCGATTAACGTATCGCAACTTTTTTTACCCCCATCAACGGTGGATGTGTAGTGGCATTCGCCTCGCCAAGGACAGAATCTATGAGTAACCATGCATTGCCATTCACCTGCCGTCAGAGCTTTTTGGATGACGTTATTGATGGCCTATCGCGAAGTCAAAAAACGCTGCCATGCAAATACCTGTACGACGACTTTGGTGCGCAATTGTTTGAGCAGATCACGGCGCTGCAAGAGTACTATCTTACGCGCACAGAATTGGCCTTGCTGGCACAGTATGCGCAGGACATCGTCGCGCACTTGCCGACACAGGCAACCGTGATCGAACCCGGCTGCGGCTCGGGCCAGAAAGTCGCGTATTTACTGGATAACATGCCTGACGTAAATGGCTTTATACCCCTGGAAATTTCCACAGAAATGTTGCTGTATACTCAGCAGCGTTTGCGCCAGCGCTTTGCCCACGTCAACATCCACCCACTGCATGGTGACTTTACCCATGGCCCGACTATCAAGGCGTTAGTGCAACAGCATGGCCTGAATGGCAGCAATAATGTGGTGTTTTTCCCAGGCTCAACCTTAGGCAACTTTTCCCCCATCCATGCAATTGAAGTGCTGCATAATTTACGTACGCTGTGTGGTCACAACGGCCGTGTGCTCATTGGTATTGATTTAATTAAAGCGACACCACGATTATTGGCCGCCTATGATGATAGAGAAGGGGTTACCGCTGCGTTTAATCGTAATCTACTGACGCGTATTGCGCGCGAGCTAGGCGCACATCTGTGCTTAGAGCACTTTCGCCATGAGGCCCGCTTCAACAGTGAACAACACCGCGTTGAAATGCACTTGGTGGCGAATCAAGACACCTGCATCAGTGTGCGAGATCAGCGTTTTACGCTTCGTGCAGGAGAGTCCATTCATACCGAAAATTCGCATAAGTACACGTTAGCGAGTTTTAGTTCCTTGATTGGCAATGCCGGATTGACCCTGGTAGATAGTTGGTGCGATTCGCAAGGGGATTTTGCGCTGTGCTTAGTGAAGCCGCAGCGCTAACACCTTGGCAAAAATACGCACATATTGACCGGATAACTTATAGTTTAGGCGACTCGAACCCTGGTGGATGACTGCGCTATTAAGACCATAATGACGGTGCAGCCAGGGCGCTATCACAGCGAGGGCAGATGCGGTTGCCAAGTCCTCCGGGTTACCGAATTGCGGCGCAAAGTAGCGACATTGCCAATGTCGTTGAAGGTGACTCGGCTTATTGATGACGATCAGTGCGTTGCGGCGCGTAGCAAGGTGCTCTAAATCCACTTCAAGGAAACGAAGATCGTCGCTGTCGCATTGCATGAAATCATAGCCAAAAGGTTCGCTGCCAGTGAAGGTCAAAGGCAGGTTTACGATTTTTGATAAGCTGTTGTCATTGCAAGGACTTGCTTCAAGGGCGTCAAAGGTTAACATCGCTTGAGAGTTAACAGCGAGTCCGCCGCTAAGAGGCTCTGTTTTGGAGCACATTGATTTGCCATTGGCGCTGCACGCAATGTGAGCGAGCGTGCCGTGACCGCAGCGGCGCACAGCATGGCCATTTTGCCACCATTGGATCATTTGTGAACGAGCGTGGTTAGTCACAAAGGTGCACATCACAGGCGCTAAGCGCATTGAAACATGATGGCAGTGATGGGCTTGTAAGCGTGGCCCATCAAACACCCAACTGGGGTTGGCCCCCCGGCCCGATAGCTGACTGAATATCTTGGCAAAGTAAAGCGCGCTGCAGCCAAAGCGTTTACTCAAGCGCAGCGCAAGCTTTGATTTTGCCGGATACAGCCTATGCTTTGGGCGTTGCATAGGCCGCTTGGTGAGTGTTGGCTGCTCGACCTGACGGGTCAGCGTTATCGGCAAAAGATGCATCCCAAGCTAAAGCCTCAGGGGTTGAACAGGCCACGGATTTGCCATGAGGCACACACCGGGTTGGCGCTTCTCCTGGGAAGTGTTGACTGAAAATACTGCGATAGAAATACGCCTCTTTGGTTTGTGGCGTGTTTAGTGGGAAACGATAGTGGGCATTGGCCATATCAATATCACTGACTTGGGTATCGACATAGTCCTTCAGTGAGTCTATCCAGCTATAGCCAACGCCGTCGGAGAACTGCTCTTTTTGTCGCCACAGCACATCGTCCGGTAAGTAGCCTTCGAAGGCTTGGCGAATAATGTGTTTTTCTATTTTCCCGTCTTTACACATTTTCGCCTCAGGGTTAATGCGCATGGCAGTATCGACAAATTCTTTATCCAAAAACGGCACTCTGGCTTCCACCCCCCATGCTGCCATTGATTTATTCGCTCGCAGGCAGTCGAACATATGCAATTTAGAGACTTTACGATTAAGTTCTTCATGGAACTCTTGCGCATTGGGGGCTTTATGAAAATACAAATAGCCACCAAATAGCTCATCGGCGCCTTCCCCGGAGAGCACCATTTTTATGCCCATGGCTTTAATTTGCCGAGCCATTAGATACATGGGCGTGGACGCGCGTACTGTGGTGACATCATAGGTCTCTAAGTGATAGATCACTTCTTTTAAGGCATCAATGCCTTGTTGCACGGTAAAGTGAATGGGGTGATGAATGGTGCCTATTTGTTTGGCGACTTGCTCTGCGGCAGCTAAGTCGGGCGACCCTTCTAGACCAATGGAGAATGAATGTAGGCGAGGCCACCATGCATCACTGGCGTCATTGTCTTCTATGCGTTTACTGGCAAATTTTTGTGTGATTGCCGAGATCACCGACGAATCGAGCCCGCCAGATAGCAATACGCCATAGGGAACATCACACATTAACTGGCGCTTTACCGCTGCTTCCAAACCCTCACGTACGGCTTTGGCTTCTGCAGGGTTATCCTTGACGTTGTCAAAGTGCTGCCAATCGCGTTGATAGTAAGGGCGATACTCTCCGATATCACTGTCAAGGTAGTGGCCCGGAGGGAATTCTTCAATATGATTGCAAATAGGGGACAGTGCTTTAAGCTCACTGGCAACATAAAAATTGCCTTGCTCATCGCGACCTGTGTAAAGGGGCACGATACCGATATGATCGCGGCCAATCAGGTATTTATTTTTGCGCTCATCGTACAAACAAAAGGCAAAGATACCGTTTAAGTCATCTAAAAAATCACTGCCTTGTTGTTCGTATAAAGCTAAGATCACCTCGCAATCGCTTTGCGTTTGAAAGTCAAAATCGATTGTTAGCGTCTCAGCGAGCTGTTGGTGGTTATAAATTTCGCCGTTGACAGCCAAAACATGACTTCGATCGGCGTTATACAAAGGTTGGGCACCGCTTTGAACACCGACGATAGCCAGTCGTTCATGCACCAAAATGGCATTATCGCTACTGTAAACACCAGACCAATCGGGGCCCCGATGACGTAATAGCTTGGACATATCTATGGCTTGCTCGCGCAGCTTTTGTGCGCCAGATTTTATATCCAGCACGGCAAAGATTGAACACATGGTTTTTCCTCATTCCTGTTACTTCACCTTTGTTGTATCAGAAAAAATTTGCCAAGTCACACCGCAATTTACCTCTTTAATGCAAATTTAATGCACTGAAATAAGTCATAAAAAAGCTGTTATGCACCATAATAGGTCGGAGTAAGTTTGTTGCGGGGAAAAAGCAACAGCATTCGCACATTTTCGGTCGATAGGCGTAATTGCGACGCACCAAGGTGGTGCGCCTTAGCTAGGGTGAGGAGTGCACTGTGTCGAAAACCAAAGCGCGATACCTTAGCGAGCGTGTTGGCGGCCCCGTATGGCAATCTCAAGGCGGTTAAGTTCATGCTGGTGGGCTGCATTTATCGCTTCTGCTTGTGCTAGGCTCACGGCCTCGAACTGCAACTCAGCGCCGGCACGAGCCTGCCCTAAGCAGGGCAAGTCTGCACTGATCACGTGACCGAGAATAGGGTAGCCGCCCGTTGTCTGACAATCATTAAGCAACACAATGGGCTCGCCATTGCCAGGTAATTGGATGGTACCGGGGCTCACCGCTGTGCTGGCGATCCCGAGGTAGTGGCTCAGGCGCTCATGCTGTGGCCAATGCAGTCGCAACCCCATGCGGTTACTTTGCGGTGCAACTTGCCAACGGCCTTCAATAAAAGCGCTTTTGATTGATGCGGTTAAACCATGATCGCGTTGTTCCGGGATAAAATGAATAGGCCCTTGGCGGGTCGGTAAGCGGGCCCCAAAACCCTGCGGGTGAAAGTTGCTAGGGTGGATGGCTATTCGATCACCCGCACTGAGTGCACGACCGTGATTGGCGCCCAAACCGGCCATGATATCGGTGCTGTAGCTACCCAGTTCTGCCGTGGCGACAATGCCTCCGGCAAAGGCAAGGTAACAGCGCAGGTTCAGTGCGCTGGAAGCGAAAGTCAGTATGTCACCAGGCTGGGCTTGATAACTCCAGCCTGGATCAACTCGAGCACCATTGAGATTAGCACTCATGTCGGCGCCACTGAGTGAAAAGCACTGGCTACTGCAAAATTTTAGCTGCGCCATGCCTAAGGTCACCTCAAGCGCTGGCGTATTATCTGGGTTCCCCACCAATCGGTTGGCAATACGCAGGGCATCACTGTCGGCAGCGCCTGCTTGCGATACACCCAAATGGCGATAATTGAATCGCCCCAAATCCTGAATACTTAACTGTGGGCCGCTTTTTATCACTTCAATCATGGTCTACCTCCACAAAGCGAATAGTATCACCGGGTGCAAATAAAGCAGGGGGGGTATTATGTTTGTCGAATAAACACAGATCAGTGTAGCCAATCAGGTTCCATCCCCCTGGGGATTGCGCAGGATAAATGGCGGTTTTATCGTGAGCGATGGCGACGGTGCCTTTTTTCACTTCGGTACGGGGCGTGTCTAGGCGCGGTAAATGCAGCGCTTTGGGGAGCCCACTGATATAAGCGAAGCCAGGTTGAAAGCCAAGAAAATCGACCTCGTACAAGGCGCTACTGTGCAGCTCTATGACTTCCTTGACACTCATCTTGCTGGCCTCAGCTACGGCTTCTAAATCAATACCGTATTCGCCCCCATAGTGCACGGGAATGTCGTGGTGTGCGTGACTGAGCGTCGTTTCGTCAAGCTGATGCCACGCTGTTAGCAACTGCTGTTGCAACTGCACAACATCAGTGCCTTGAGCACAATACAGAGTCAGACATTGATGGGCGCTGACCACATCAATACAACAGCCTTGATTTATATACGTGTTGGCCAAGTGATTGACCATGCGCTGCTTGTGTTGATGCTCAATGCTGTCTATGGCACTGCAATCGAGTACCAAGGTATGGGTATCAATATGATAAAAGCGCGGATCAGGTCTCGCTGTGGCCATAAACTCCTCACTGAGTTGTTGTTATTGTGCTAGCAAATTAGCATAAATGCGGATAATTAAGTACCGCGTGCGATAAAGTTAAACCCGTGGCAACATCAAAGCGCTAATAGCCCCTGCAATGCCGAGAATGCTGTAAATTAAAATTAGTTCAGCATTGTTGAGCCAGTGGCTTAACAAGCCCAAACTGCCAAACGCCAATAAACAGACCCCTATAACCGTGTTGCTTACCGCCACATAATCTGTACGTTTATTGCCCTCTGCCATATCAACCACGTAGGTTTTGCGTCCTAAACGCACGCCTTGGTGAGCAATGGTTAATACCAGATACATTGCTGGCAAAAAGGCAATATGACTCAACAAACCAGGGTAATAGGTCGCGACCAGGTAAACGGCAAAACCATTGATGCTAACTAAGGTGGCACCTAAGACGAGCACATGCTTACTGGATAAATCACTGAGACGTCCCCAAATGGGTGCAGAGATTAAGCTGGCGACGCCGGAAATTCCCATAAATAAAGCGAGTAATGAAAAGTCGAACTGCTGTTCACTGGCCAGCACAATATAAAAAGGGGCGCTTAACGCTGAACACAATAGCAATGCTCGGGTTAGCACAAAGTGCGCAAATTGTTTGTCAGTCTTAAGTAAAGTGAGCTTGCTCAGCGCATGGCGAAGGCCATTTCGACCTCCTTCTGTAGCGCCGCTGTATTCTCGAATACGACCATAGGTGAGGGCGGCCATTAGCCATACAAGGGCACCACAGGTCAAGGCAATGAGTACCGCTGATTTATCCCCTTGCTGTTGATAAAACCATAAACCAAGGCCAAAGGTAATGGTCGCAAGCCCAGCTGCACTTGCCGCAAAGCCGGATAAACTGCCGCGTTGCTGCTTGGGGATGACCTTGCCCAGTACATCTTTTGCAGCGACGGAATTAAACCCGCGCGCTAAGGAGAACACCACCAGCAAAGCGATGATGGCAAGTCCCGCTGTGGTGCCTTGCAAGGTTAACCCCACTGCGACCATGGCAAATATACAAAGACTTTGCACTATGGCACCTAGCACCCACACCCACTTGCGCACCGCTAAAGTACGAATAAAGTCGGCAATTGCTAACTGCGGTAATAATGAGCCAGACTCGCGAATAGGCACCAGCCACGCGATCAGTGCACTGGGAACCTGCAAACTTTGCATCAACCAAGGCAGGGTGACTTTAGGGTTAAGCAGCGCATCAGCAAACTTGCTGAGAATTTGTGCCAGTAGCAAGGTTAAGTAATTGCCGGGCACCACTTTACAGGCATTTTCGTCGATGGCTTTACAAGCGCGTGCATCTTCGACGTTGGCGAGGCGTTCATATATGGCTTCTTTGGTCAGTTTGTCTTTCATGCGTGTACTCAATGAATAAATTTATTGGTGTGAACGGTCAACTAAAAGACACGCTACTGCGTAAAGCAATAGCATAGGTCTGGCGGTACCGTTGTATTCACTCTACGTACTTACAGGGCTTCTATGATCATTTAGTTTAATGAGGCTAGCATGTTTAACAAGTTGTTTTTTCTTCTTATTTTTCTCGTTACCAGCACAGCAGCCATGGGCGCAGACAACAATGACGCACAAATGAGTGTCGCGAAAGAACGCGTCGTGCTCGGAGCAGGGTGCTTCTGGGGGGTTGAAAAACGCTTTGAAGCTCTCCCTGGAGTGCTCGATGCTCAGTCAGGCTATGCCGATGGGCGTGGTTTCAAACCGACATACAAAAATATCATTGCTGCTAAGCGGCGCTATGATGAGAACAACTACGCTGAGGTGGTTAGGGTGACCTTTAATGCCAATGCCATCTCATTAGAGCGTATTTTACAGTTTTATTTTGAGCAACATGACCCCACCCAAGTCAATCGCCAAGGGAATGACCGAGGTACGCAATATCGCTCGACCATACTCACTTACAGCAACGAACAAACTGAACTTGCGCAGCGAGTAAAAGCACAATACCAAGCATTATTGAGCGAGGCGGGTTACGGTAAGATAGCTACGCTCATCAAACCGCTGGATAAATTCCATATGGCTGAGCGCTATCATCAAGACTACTTGCGTAAGAATCCCAATGGATACTGTCCGGATCACTCTACCGGCGTGGTGTTTAACGCCAAGGAGACGGAGCACCAAGACAACACTCAACTGCTTGAGGGCAAACACATTGTCGTTTTAGACTCACCAAACTATTGCCCTTATTGTGAGAAGTTTAAACAAGAGGTGTTGGCAAGTTATCAGGGCACGATTGACGTACATTTACGTTACGCTTCGCAGCTTCAAGGCCTCACCATTACTTCTGAGACTTACGCCACCCCCACCATTTTATTTATAGAAAATGGCCAAGAAGTAGCTGCGCACCAAGGTTATATGCCACCTGAGTTATTCTACAAAGCTCTCGGCGCCTTTAAACTGGGTGATTCAGAAGCATACCGGGTAGCATTCGCCAAAGGGACGGACAGCCGATTTTGTAAGCAATATGAGGTATTCAAAAACACGCCGGACGGAGTGTTTGTTGATAAACTATCAGGGGCACCACTGTTCGATACTCGCGACCGCTTCAATTCCGGCACCGGTTGGTTGTCTTTCACTCAGCCGGTGGCAGGGCAAGTGACTCGTCATCAAGACAACAGCTTCGGTATGCAGCGCATTGAGATCCGCTCCAAGTCGTCGGGCATTCACCTGGGTCATGTGTTTCCCAATGAGGGGCCTGATGGCAAGGCGCGCTATTGTATCAATGCGACGGTGTTAGAGTTTTTGCCTCGGGATGAATTTAACGGGCGTTCGTAACAATATCTCAGCCACTGCTGTCGAACAGCTTTTTGCGCACCAAGGCTCGATACTCACTGGGGCTTTGCCCCAGCTCTTGACGAAATAGGCGATTAAGAAGGGCTTGATTACTAAAGCCTAATTCCATTGCAATGTCGTTAATCGTTAAGTTGGAGCTGGCGAGCAGCTCTTGAGCGCTTTGAATTTTCAGTTTACGCCAATATTGGTTGGGGCTGAGGCCTGCGGCCTGTTTAAAACGCCGGGTGAGGCTACGCTGAGAAATATCAAAGGAGCTTGCAAGTTCTGTAATACTCAGCTCAGCGCTTAAGTTGTTTTTCATCCAAAATTGGATTTGCGCTATCAGCTCATCAGGGTGGCGTTCATTCATCCCCTCTAGATAACGCTGCTGTTCATAGGGCTTACGGACCTCATGTGAGAAGTTACGCTGCACATGTAAAGCACATGCGCGACCGTAGAGGCTTTCTAATAGATGAACAATCACATCTGCGAGCGCGTTAAGGCTGGCAACACTGTATAGCCCTTCGGCTTGGGTGATGAAGTATTCCGGTTTTAGATCAACCTTGGGGTAGTCACGTTTGAACTGCGCAGCATAATGCCAGTGCGTGGTGGCAGGGTGACCATCCAGCAACCCAGCTTCCGCTAAAAAGCAATTGCCAGTGCCCACCCCTATCATGGCTGTGTGCTTGCAGTTCATCGCCCGTAATGCCGCTACCAATGCATTTTGTTGGCGCAATACTGGTCTGGGGTTACGCCACAGGCTCGGTAAAATCAATAAATCAAAATGCGAAATATCATCGTAGTTACGGCCTGGAAAAAACGGCAATCCGCTGTGTGCGGTAACCGGCTCTCGGTTATGGCTAAGCAGCTCAATACTCAGTGCCCGGCAATTTGGCACATGGCGCTTAGCATAAGCGTAGCCAGCCTGAAGCATCTCAAACGGCAAGGTTAAGCTGGTGGCCAGCATATGCGGATACAGGGCAATCATGACGTTGTAAGGGGACATATAAAGCTCCGACCACTTTAATTTGGCTATTTTTAATAAATATATGGCCATTAAAGCACAAAGGCCTGGTGTAGTTCCACTTACACTAGAGGCATATAAAGTCTTAACGTCTTAGAGTTATTATGAAAGCATTACCTGTCATTGTCGCTATGGGTGGCATCAATGCCGCTGGCCGTACTTCGTTTAACCAAGGGTTTCGTCGTGTTGTCCTCGATGCTTTAGGGCAGCAACAGCGCCAAGAAACCTTGCTTGGTCTTGCTGCGCTTATGAATTTGGTGAGTAAGCAAGAAGAGCAATTAGTTGATGGCGATGGAAATACCATTACTCTTGACAATGTTGAGAGCCAGCTTGGCGAACAAATTTTATCGGGTACGCTTATTCGCCGTATTGAGGCGACGCACTTCGATGTGGACGCGACTCACTGGCAGCAAAAGTTAACCGGTCACAGCGAACAAGCGATCATCTTTACCACGCGAGCACGGCAATTACCTTCGCCAGTGCCTAGTAACTGGCAAATAACTGAGCTAGATAAAGGCCAAGTCGAAGTACGTATCAACGGCGAATTTACCTTTAAGCATGATAGTTTCCGAGATAACCCGATTAAAGCGGCGGGGCAATTGCCAACGGGCTTTGACCCGTCGGTGTTATATAACAGCCGTTATCAGCCTCGGGGGCTGCAAGCGACAATTTTTGCAGCCAGTGATGCTATCCATTCCAGTGGCCTTGATTGGCAAAAAGTAATGAGTGCTGTAGCGCCCGATCAAATTGGTACTTACAGCGCTTCGGTTGCGGGGCAGGTCAATAGCGAAGGCTTAGGCGGTCTATTTCGTTCCCGTTTACAAGGTGATCGCGTCAGTACTAAGCAGTTAGCGCTTGGTTTAAACACCATGTCGACGGATTTTATCAATGCCTACGTAACCGGCAGTGTCGGCACGACGTTTACCACATCGGGTGCCTGTGCCACGTTTTTATACAATCTACGCGCTGCGGTGAATGATATTACCGCCGGGCGTACGCGCGTGGCTATTGTGGCTTCAAGTGAGTGTGCCATCGAGCCGGAGATTATTGAAGGCTTCGGGAATATGGGTGCGTTGGCCAACGATGATAATTTGAAAAAGCTTGATAACACCGATGAAGTCGATTATCGCCGTACTTCCCGCCCGTTCGGTGACAACTGCGGTTTCACCATAGGTGAGGGGGCACAAGTCACCATTCTTATGGATGACGCCCTAGCCTTAGAGTTGGGTGCGCAAATACGTGGCAGTGTGCCAGAGGTATTTGTAAATGCCGATGGGTATAAAAAGTCAATAACTGCGCCAGGGCCGGGTAATTACATCACCATGGCCAAATCTGTGGCCTTAGCCCAAGCCATGGTCGGCGATGAATCTTTAACACAGCGCAGCTTTGTATTGGCCCATGGCTCAAGTACGCCGCAAAATCGCGTCACTGAGTCTGCTATTTACGACCGTATTGCCAGCGCCTATGGTATTGAGCAATGGCCTATCGTAGCCCCGAAAGCCTATGTGGGCCATACCATCGCGCCAGCCAGTGGCGATCAGCTCGCCTTTGCATTAGGGGTGTTTGATACCAACATCATGCCGGGGATCACGACCATCGATAAAGTGGCTGATGATGTGCACGATGACCGCTTACATATCAGTTTGACCCATCGTCACTGTGAGGCGCAGGACGTTGCCTTTATTAACTCGAAGGGCTTTGGTGGTAACAACGCTACTGCGCCCGTGCTAAGCCCCGAATTGACCAAAAAGATGTTGGCTAAACGTCATGGAGAGCAGGCGATGAGCGAACACCACAAGCGCTTGCAAAGTACCCTTGATCAGCAGCAAATTTACTGGCAACAAGCACAGCAAGGTGAATTCAACATCATCTATCGCTTTGGTGAAGGCCTAATCGATGAGGCTGATATTCACTTTGATCAGCAGCAAATGCGCATTCCCGGGTTTACAAACTCGGTGAAACTTAACATTGAGAACCCTTTTGCAGATATGAAATAGCGCAACCATTGTTCATTGATTATGGGCTGCTGCCATAATTCTTGGAGATTTGCGCAATATACCCGCAGGTCACTCAGGTGGCCTGCTTTATCACGGTAAAGCAATTGCCTCGGGCGCAGCCTGTAGCTAAAATACGCGTTTGTCTTTATTGCTCGGTGCGTAGTGAAAAACTCCCTAGAACGTAAAGCGCTGGTGGTGTGTGTCGCTATTGCGGCGATTACCGCGTTATGGCCCCAGGGCCTAAAAACGTTAATTCAACCTGCCATTCAAACAGCTATTGCCTACTTGGGCAGCGGCTTTTTCCTGTTTGTAAACGCGCTCCTGCTCGCTTTGTTGATGTTGTGCTTTAGTCCCTTAGCGGGAAAGAAAATGGGTGGTGCTGATGCCCAAAAAGAGTTTTCCACTTTCGGCTGGTTGGCCATGCTGTTTGCCGCAGGCATGGGCTCGGGGTTGGTGTTTTGGGGCGTCGCTGAGCCGGTATTGCACAGCCATCAAATGCCTCTTAAGCACAGCATGTATCCCGAGCCAGTCGCCGCCAGTATGGCCTTAACTATGCTCAATTGGGGCTTTCATGCATGGGCACTTTACGCAGTATTTGGTTTGATGCTCGGCGGTGTTACGCGGGCGATAAAAAACGCCGATGATCTCAGCGCTCCGGTATTACACGCGTTGCCGGGCTCCTTAGGAGTAAAGCATAAAGTTCGCATCAAACGAGTTATTTATTTTGTTGCCATTATCGCCATCTTTTTTGGCGTGGTGGGCACCATTGCCAATGCCAGTATGTTGTTGAAAAATGGCGTCACCATTAAACTTGAGCATTACGGCTTGAGTTTAAACGCACATTGGGTCGGTGCTTTAATGCTGCTCGCGATCACCGCCTTGTATGTTACGTCAGCTCGTTTTGGGCTGCGCCGTGGTATTCAGGTGCTCAGTAAGTTCAATGTCTATCTAGCGTTTATTATGATGGCGTTGGTAATATTGACGGTGCCGCTAACGCCTATTTTGAGCACTTTGTGGAATGGTCTAAAAGAGTACCTGCTGCTGGTGGTTTCAGGTGCATGGCAGTTTGACTCGCAATTAAAAGATGCTGATTGGGCCTCAACCTGGACCTATAATTACTATTTTTGGTGGTTGGCGTGGGGGCCCTTTGTAGGGCTGTTTTTAGCGCGTATATCCCGTGGTCGACCGCTATGGCAATACATTCTCGGTGTGACTATTATCCCAACAATGGTCAGCTTAGTGTGGTTCAGCGTATTAGGGGGCTCAGCACTGGCATTGGATAGCCAGACCCAGGCGGATTTAGCTGCCGTGATCAGCGCCGATTACACTCAAGGTGTGTTTATTTTCTTCTCGCAACTCGGTGGTGTTGGCGAACTATTGGCGTGGCTCAGTTTGTTATTACTCATGGTGTTTGTGGCCACCAGTGCCGATTCTGCGCTGCTGGTGATCCGCCAGCTCTGTGAAAGCGTGCACTCGCGCGCCTCACTCATTTTGTGGTCATCAGCGATGGCGGTGATAAGCCTTGCATTGCTGCTTATTGCCGATGAACCGCTTAACCGCAATATTGCGGTAATTGGTGGTATTCCTTTTTTACTGATCTTTATTGTGCAACTTGTGGGGTTTATTCGCGCCTTTACCCAAGAGCTGCTTGACGACTCGCAGCAACACCCTCCCGAGTAATGACACTCAGGAGGGGGTTGGGATTAAGCTAAGTGCTTGGCGTGAAAACGCAAATGTTGATCAATAAAGCTGCTAATAAAGAAGTAGCTATGATCGTAACCGGGATGTTGCTCGAGAATAAGCGCAATGCCCGCTTCATCAGCGCTTGCTTGTAGCAGCTCAGGTTTAAGCTGCTGTTGCAGGAAATCGTCCGCCAACCCCTGACTGATCAGGAGCGGGGGACACTGCTCGGCGTTAGTCTCTGCCAGTAGTAAGCTACTGTCATATTCGCGCCACGTCTGCTTATCATTGCCCAAATAGCCGGCTAAGGCTTTTTCACCCCAAGGACACCGAGTGGGGCTCGCTATCGGCGCGAAGGCACTGATACTGGCAAACTTATCGCTATTACGCAGCCCTAATACCAACGCGCCGTGACCGCCCATGGAGTGGCCGCTGATGCTTTGCTTACCACTGACCGGGAAATGCTCGTTAATAAGCGCCGGTAGTTCCTCATTGATATAATCATACATCTGGTAGTGTTGATCATAAGGTGCTTGCGTGGCATTAACGTAAAACCCAGCACCCAGGCCGAAATCATAGGCACCTTCTTTATCGTCCGCAACTTGCTCGCCACGAGGGCTGGTATCAGCGGCAACGATAATAAGACCAAGCTCAGCAGCACTTTTGAATGCTGCTGCTTTTTGCATAAAGTTCTCATCGCTGCAGGTTAAACCGGAAAGCCAATACAGCACCGGCGCGCGCTGACTTTCATCCACCCCGGGTGGTAAATAGATAGCGAACGTCATCGTGCAGTTGTTGACGGCAGATTCATGGCGGTAGCGTTTATGCCAACCGCCGTGAACCTTGTTCTTTGAGATCAGCTCAAGGCTCATAGTACCCTCTACTTATCAAAATGGATGACGCTGCGAATGCTCTTGCCTTGATGCATCAGATCAAACGCCTCGTTGATATCCTCAAGGCCCATGGTGTGGGTTATGAAATCATTAAGAGCAAATTCGTTGTTTAGGTAACGCTCTACAATTTCTGGTAACTCTGAGCGTCCCTTAACGCCACCAAAGGCACTTCCGCGCCATACACGACCGGTGACCAATTGGAAAGGACGGGTAGAAATCTCTTGTCCAGCACCGGCAACACCAATAACTACGGACTCACCCCAGCCTTTATGACAGCACTCTAGAGCACTGCGCATAACATTGACGTTACCAATACACTCAAACGAGAAATCAACGCCGCCGTCGGTCATCTCGACAATGACCTCTTGGATAGGCTTGTCGTAATCATTGGAATTAACTAAGTCAGTGGCCCCCAGTTTTTCTGCCAGGGCGAATTTGCTCTCGTTGATATCAATGCCGATAATACGGCTTGCACCGGCCATTTTCGCGCCAATAATGGCTGACAAGCCAATGCCACCGAGACCAAAAATAGCGACGGTATCACCCGGCTGTACTTTTGCAGTATTGAGCACCGCACCCATCCCGGTGGTGACGCCGCAACCAAGTAAACACACTTCTTCCAAAGGCGCTTCTTTATTCACTTTTGCTAATGAGATTTCCGGTAGGACCGTGTACTCCGAAAAGGTAGAGGTGCCCATGTAGTGATAAATTGGCTCACCGTCTTTATAAAAGCGTGTGGTGCCATCTGGCATCAGGCCTTTACCTTGGGTTTCGCGAATTTTCTGACATAGGTTGGTTTTGCCAGAAGTACAGAATTTACACTCACCACACTCTGGCGTATAAAGTGGAATAACATGATCGCCTACCGCCACACTGGTGACTCCTTCACCGACGGCTTCAACAACACCGCCTCCTTCATGGCCCAAAATGGCAGGGAATATGCCCTCTGGATCTTCACCGGAAAGAGTGAATGCGTCAGTGTGGCATACGCCAGATGCATGGACTTTAACCAGCACCTCACCGGCCTTAGGCATCATGACATCCACTTCTTCAATTTTAAGTGGTTGCTTTGGACCCCAGGCTACAGCAGCTTTTGATTTAATAAATTCGGCCATTTTTGTGTTCCCGTTTATGTAAAAGTGGTGAAATTATTACACAATATGATACTTTTTGGCCCAGATTAATATACTTTTACACAGAGGTAATAATGCGCTGGCAAGGTATGGTCGAGTTTGTCGCTGCTGCGCAAGCGGCTTCTTTCACTCAAGCAGCCAAACAACTAGGCACATCTGTGGCGCATATAAGCCGCTCGGTAAGCGCTTTGGAGGAGTACTACAATACTCAGCTGTTTATCCGCAGCACACGTAAAGTGGTGCTAACGCAGCAAGGTGAGCTGCTGTTGCATCATGCTAAAAAGGCGCAAGCGGTATTGGAGCAAGGGGAGTGGGCTCTCAAAGAGCAACAAGCGCAGCCCAGTGGGCAACTTAAAATTACCGCACCGGTGATGTTTGGTGAGCAATTTATTATGCCCTTGGTGCATCGATTTATGGCTAAATACCCCAAAGTGAGCGTCAATATGATGCTCAGTAACCAATCTTTAGATTTGATATCAGAACATATCGACTTGGCCATCCGTATCGGTGAGCTGGCTGACTCCAACCTCACTGCACGGCGCATTGGTGCCCGCGCTGTGGTGGTTTGTGGCGCACCTTCATACCTTGAGCAGCAGGGAGAGCCTTATGCTTTAAGCGAACTCAACTATCATCATTGCCTAGTTGGTCATTCGGATTATTGGCGTTTTGCTGAGCAACAACGGGTGCGCCATGTGAAAATCACTAAAACCCGGCTGCGTTGTAATAGCGGTTGGGCACTAGCGGATGCCGCCAAGCAAGGACTAGGATTGGTGCAACTGCCTGATTACTACGTGCGCAGCGATTTACAACAGGGGCGTTTGCATGAGGTACTGCAACCATTTGCGATACGCAAAGAGCCCATTTGGGCCGTCACCCCGGCTAACCTTTATTTAGCGAATGCCACCAAAACCTTGCTAGATTACTTTGCCGATCACCTCAGTGAAACGCTCAAGCCTAATTTTTAAGCCCAGCTCTGTGTAAACACAGGTGATGGACGCGTTGGGATACCTATTCGCTGGCCCCTGTGTTAGCATCATCGCTTTGCAATTGGACTGTTAACCTGTTGATGTATAAGCCTGTCAGTTTATTTATTGGCCTGCGATATTCGCGACTCTCCAAAGGCAGTGCCTTTGTGTCTTTTGTGTCGTTTTTCTCCATCGCTGGTATCGCCTTAGGGATCACCGCCTTGTTTACGGTTATGTCGGTGATGGATGGCTTTGAAAACAACCTCAAACGCTCAATGTTATCGATGATCCCTCATCTGCAAATCGATATGCAGCAACGCAATGAAGCGCAGCAACAAGCACTGCAAACAAGGTTGCAGCAAATGCCTGAGGTCAAAGCTATCAACCGTTACCATCAAGCGCAGGCGATTGTGCAAAGCGGCGCCGATATCCAAGGTGTATTGCTGCAAGCTCCCTATGAAGCGCTTCCTGAGCATGTCACAGAACATGTTGAAGTAGGCGATAGTAGGCAGGTTTTTGCCCAGCGCTACACCATCGCCATTAGCCGTTACCTTGCTCGTTCTTTGCAGGTCGGCTTGGGAGACACGTTGCGTGTGACCATTCCCAGTGTCTCGACCTATACCCCCATGGGGCGTATTCCCGCACAGCGATTATTTACCATTAACGCCATCTATCGCACTGGGTCGGAGCTTGATATGCATACCTTGTTCACCTCTGGCGAATCATTGCAACGCGTGATGCGCATCCGTGAGCAAGCGCACGCGCCATTAGAAGTGATGCTCAAGGACCCTTTCTTAGTGGGTGAGGTGCTACGTAAACTCCCCATCGGCCAGCGTGAAGGCATAACCGATTGGCGGCAAAGTCAGGGAAGCCTGTTTTCAGCAGTGGCAATGGAAAAGCGTATCATGAGCCTACTGCTCGGACTGATTATATTGGTGGCGGTATTTAATATTGTTTCGTCGTTGACCATGATGGTGCGAGAAAAACAAGGTGAAGTCGCTATTTTGCAAACATTAGGGCTTAACTACCGCCAAGTGGCTCGCGTGTTTATGGTTCAGGGTATGTACAACGGTGTAGTGGGTAGCATTATCGGCGCCGTATTGGCACTGTTGGTGGTGAGCAATTTGAATACCCTTTTAGCGAGTATAGGAATCCAGCTTCTAGGGCAGCAGGAGCTGCCCGTGGTGGTATCCTCTATTAATTTATTAGCGATTGTTGCCGGAGCGATTTTTATGAGCTTTTTAGCAACGCTATACCCAGCAAAAAAAGCGGCGCAGGTCCGCCCGGCAGAGGTTCTACGATATGAGTAATGCAGTGTTACGCTGTGAAAGCCTAATCAAAACATATGCCGATGCAGCAGAAGAGTTTACTGTTTTAAAAGGCATCGATTTATCTTTAGAGCGCGGCGAAAGTGTTGCCATTGTTGGCGCCTCTGGGTCTGGAAAAAGCACTTTGTTGCATATTCTTGGCACCTTAGATGTACCAAGTAGCGGCCAATTACGTATTTGTGATACCGATGTTGCGGCGCTCAGCCGTAAGCAACAGGCCCAATTTCGTAACAAGCACCTCGGTTTTATCTATCAGTTTCATCACCTATTGATGGAGTTTACCGCACTAGAAAATGTCGCTATGCCACTGCTCATCGCTGGGGTCAACGCTAAACAAGCCCAGCAAAAGGCAGCAGCTATGCTTGAGCGCGTTGGCCTCTCACACCGCTTGAGCCATAAGCCTGCCAAGCTATCCGGCGGAGAGCGCCAACGAGTTGCTATTGCTCGGGCCATCGTTAACGAGCCTGCCTTAGTCTTGGCCGATGAGCCCACAGGTAATTTAGACAAACATAATGCCCAGCGTATTTATGAACTAATTGCTCAGTTACAACAAGATTTAGGAACCAGCTTTGTGGTGGTAACCCATGATTTGGAGTTAGCAGGGAAGTTGAGTCGCCAGGTGGAACTTGATGAAGGGGTGCTTCATGAACCTGTGGTGGGCACAGCGCAATGAATGCCCTACAGCTAAGCTACCAACTTGCGCGGCGGTTTCGTAAATCTCAGCATCACTCAGGATTTATGGGCTTTATGGCGAAAAGCTCCAGTCTTGGCATTATCCTCGGTGTGGCGGTACTGATATTAGCGCTCTCGGTGGTTAATGGGTTTCAGCAGCAGTTAGTAGAGCGGCTGCTAGCCTTGGTGCCTCATGTAGAGTATGTCGCCGCTGATACCCCTATTGATAACTGGCAAGCGAAACGCCAGCAACTGGCTGAGCAGGATGCGGTAGCCAGCGCGGCGCCTTTTGTTGCTGCCAATGCTATGGCGCAATATCGAGGTGAACTTGCCGCCGCCCAGCTTCGGGGGATTGTGCCGGAGTTTGAGAGCCAAGTATCAATCGCCGATGAGTTTATTGATGGTAAACCTTTAGCACAACTCGCAGGCAATGAGGTTATTATCGGCCAGCAGCTAGCAAAACAACTGGCGGTTAATATTGGTGATGATATCACTTTGCTAATGAGTGATGTGACGAATAAAAGCAAAGGACTGTCTGCACCGATCCGCATACAAGGTCGGGTGGTGGCCATGCTAAACAGCCATGGGCCGCTTGATAAGCAATTGATTTACCTGCCTATGTCTAGGTTGCAATCGGCTTTTTCAATGGCTGACCATCAGGTCACAGGGCTAAGAGTAACACTGCATGATGTCTTTGCCGCGCAAACTCAGGCAATGGCCATAGGCCGTACACTCAGTGATTATGTGTACGTCAATAGCTGGATAAGAACCCAAGGCAGCCTCTATGCGGACATTCAAATGGTTCGCACTATTGTGTATTTAAGTGTCTTTCTGATCATCGCGGTGGCGAGCTTTAATATCGTTTCGTCTCTATTTATGGAAGTAAAAGAAAAACAAAGCGCCATCGCTATATTGCGCACCATGGGGGCCAGTGACTTTGTGATTATGCATGCATTTTTACTGCAAGGTGTGGTGTCAGCGCTGTTCGCGATTATAGTAGGTATTGTTATCGGCGTACTGTTAGCCATGAACATCACCGAACTTTTTGCTTGGTGGAGTGCCTTTATCGGTGAGAACAAGCTAGCTGGGGTCTACTTTATCGACTTTTTACCTTCGCAAATCCATTGGCAGGATATTGTTGCTATTGCTGTGATTGCCCTTGTCATCACTGTTTTAGCCTCTATATACCCAGCTTGGCAGGCCAGTAAAGTGGACCCAGCTAAAGTACTTGGCAATTAACGGCAAAATCCGTCGTAGCTCTTGCAACACGCAGTGGTAATTCGTAAAGTGAAGCCAGCGTTAACAGATAAAAAAGTAGTAACATGTCAGAACAACAAGAACAGCAAAAAGAACAAGAAATTCGCGAATTCCAACGCCACTGTTTCCAAAGTGCGCAAAAGCACTTAGCAGAGAAGGGCATTATGCCTAAATCGGTTGTCGACAAAGACAGTCGATTCCTCGCCCCTTTGTGTGCAGTGTGGAAATTTAGAGCGCAAAACGGCAAAACCTATTGGGTGATCACAGGGCGCTTGCCTGCTGATCATGTTGAGGTTACAGCAGCGACCAACGCACGTGAGGCAATGCGCTATTTCTCGTTGCAGTGGCAAATGCAAGCTGAGCAGCTACTCAATAGCCAAAACTTAGATAAAACCCAACACGACTTTGCACAACTGCTAATCAAGCGCGCTCACGGCTTGTATGAGCTGTGTGACAAAGACGCGTTATGGGTTAATGAACCATCGTAAAAGGGCTTGAGTCACATTGTGAAATGGGGCATTGCAGGCGTTGCCTTGGAATGCCCGCCTCCATAAACACGCACCCACACGGCGAGAACCCCTTGTTCTTAAAGCGCTCTACTTCATCGAGTAAGCAGTTAATGCATATCGACTCTAAGCCATTGCTGGCCGCGTTGCTCAGTATGAAAGTGAGCATTTGCGAGTAAATGCCTCGATTTCGATGGGGCGGTAGCACAGCTATTCGGCCAAGTAAGCCATCTTTACATAGCCGCGCAGTGGCAACGGGTTCGCCGTTATCTGCATAGGCAATAAAGTGTAGGGCGGTTGTATCGCGGCCATCAAACTCGATGGCCTTTGGTATATTCAGCTCACACACAAAAACCCTTTCGCGAATTTGCCTTATTGGGTTGTCTTGTGATCCCCAGTCGACTTGGTGGATCTGATAGGACATATACCCTCCTATTCACTGTACCAGTATCCCTCATTGATCAGTGTAGACAAGGTTTGTCGAAAAAGTAAACAATTTAACGCAGGCTCAAGTACAGATGTGCAGATGCTTTGCTGATCACACAAGGCTCGTATAACGCCAAGATGCTCAATTGGTAGGGAAAAGCTGTGTCCCTCGACAAATAATATCACCGCGTTATCGCGAGTAATGTATAGGGCTCGTAAGCCTCCTGCCTTGTATAAATGCGGATAATCGCTCACATAGTCGCAAATAGTATCTGCGCACATGGCGGGTTCAACAGGGAGTAAGTCTTTGTCGTGTTTAGGTTGGCTCAACGTTTCGCCAATAAAGCGCAAAAACACCTTATCATCATCGATTACCTGATGCATTAGCGCACGTAGGGTGTCGAGCTCGTGTGTATGAAGCTGGCCTTGGCTGCTACGAATTGCCAGTTCTGGGTCGCCATAGCGATGTTGACCGAGGTCGTGATCGATAAGGTGATCGGCAAAGGCACTCATTAAATCAACTTGGTTGGGAGCGCGAAAGCCCACCGAGTAGTTCAGTGAGGGGGCCACAGCATAGCCTTCGTGCGGTGCATTCGGGGGAATATAGAGAATATCGCCAGGCTCTAGTTGCACATCAATAACGGCTTCAAAGGGGTCGACTTGTAATAATCCCTTATTAGCACTGAATTGACGTAGGTTCTTATTGACCTCGCCAACGCGCCAATGGCGTTGACCTTGCCCTTGAATAATGAACACATCATACTGGTCCAAGTGGGGGCCAACGCCGCCGCCTGGGGTAGAGTAACTAACCATTAAATCATCAATACGCCAGTTCGGGATAAATCGAAATGGTTCCAGCAATTGACTTGTCTCAGGATGCCAATGGTCCACCGCCTGCACCAGCAAGGTTGAGTCAGACTCGCCAAGGGCGCTAAAGTCTTCAAAAGGACCATTTAGACATTGCCAACTGCCATCATTGGTGACAATCCGTGATTCAATCCCTTCTTCCATAGCAAGCCCGGCAAGCTCTTCGGGCGAAAGTGGATCATTGAAATCAGTAAAGCCCGCTTTTATCAGCAGGGGCTTCTTTTGCCAATAGTGTTGCAAAAACTGTTCTTTAGTCAGCTCATTGATTGTTAAGCTATACATAGTTTCTCCCAATAAAAAAGCGAAAGGGCAGCCCTTTCGCTTTTATGTTATCACTGTCGATGGACTTATAGGTTATCTACAAATTCAACGGCACGGCCAATATAATTTGCCGGTGTTAATTCTTTTAATTGCGCTTTGATTTGCTCGGGTAACGCTAGGGTGTCGATAAACTCGGCCATAGCGGCTTGGTCTACACGTTTACCTCGAGTCAGCTCTTTAAGCTTTTCATACGGTTTTTCAATGCCGTATTTACGCATTACGGTTTGAATCGGCTCAGCAAGTAGCTCCCAGTTTTGGTCAAGCTCAGCTAATAGGCGCTCTTCGTTCACTTCTAGCTTGCTTACACCTTTTAACGTCGCTTGGTAGGCAATCAAGGTATAACCCATGCCTACACCTAAGTTACGTAATACGGTTGAGTCGGTGAGGTCACGCTGCCAACGAGAAATTGGTAGTTTTTGCGCTAGGTGGGCGAAAATAGCGTTGGCGATGCCAAGGTTACCTTCGGAGTTTTCAAAATCAATCGGGTTCACTTTATGCGGCATGGTTGATGAGCCAATCTCGCCGGCAATGGTCTTTTGCTTAAAGTGGTTTAGAGCAATATAACCCCACACATCACGGTCAAAGTCGATGATAATGGTGTTGAAGCGGGCAACGGCATCAAACAGCTCGGCAATATAGTCATGCGGTTCGATTTGTGTTGTAAAGGCATTCCAGCTTAGGCCCAGGCTTGTAACAAAACGCTCGGCGTGGCGGTGCCAATCGTAATCAGGGTAAGCACTTAAGTGAGCGTTATAGTTACCGACTGCGCCATTGATCTTGCCAAGCAATTCAATGCTCGCAACCTGATCACGTTGGCGTTTTAAGCGCATATAAACATTGGCAAACTCTTTACCCATGGTCGAAGGCGAAGCAGGCTGACCGTGAGTACGGGTCATCATCGCCACCGATTTGTACTCAACCGCTTTGGCTTTAATAGCCTCAAGCAGTTGATCCATGTAAGGGAGTAATACGCTATCACGGGCTTCGCGCAGCATTAAACCATGAGATAGGTTGTTAATGTCTTCCGAGGTGCAGGCGAAGTGGATAAATTCGTTGATGGCGTTAAGCTCAGCGTTATCAGCCACTTTTTCTTTTAGTAAATATTCAACGGCTTTAACATCATGGTTGGTGGTGCGCTCGATATCTTTGACACGCTGTGCGTCTTGCTCGTTGAAATTGGCTACAATGCCATCGAGGAGTGCATTGGCTTCGCTACTTAAAGCCGGAACTTCAGTGATCTGCTCGGCAGCAGCAAGAGCTTGTAACCAACGTACTTCTACCTGTACGCGGTATTTGATCAGGCCGTATTCACTAAAAATGCTACGTAATTCGCTGGTCTTGCTACCGTAGCGCCCATCTACCGGAGAGATCGCGGTTAACGCTGAAAGCTCCATATTAACTCCTAAGTTTTACGTTTGAACGATAATGTCTATGTGTACGCCACCGGGGCGGCGCTGGGGTTTAAAGTTGTTCTTTGGCCAATGCCAACATCTTGCGCTTGGCAAAAATAAAATGCCGCCGTTTTCCGCCTAACTGGCGCCATAACACCGCCGCGCGAATACCGGCTAATAGCAGGGCGCGAATACGGTTTTGGATGCTGCTTTGTTTGAGTAGTTGAGGCTGACCAAATACTTGAATACGTTGCCCAAGGGGGCTTATTACCGTCGCATAAGTCTCGGCAAAAGCGGCAATAATGGACTCATCCATTAGCTCTAAATGAGTCAGCTTATTTTTAGTGGTTTGAATTTCACTACCCAACTTATTCAACGCCTCGGGCTTGGAGGCTAAGATACGCTCGAGCTGAATTAAGCCACCGACATATTTTACGAGTTCGACGTTTTTCTCGGTGCCGGCACTTAGCTGCGCCACCAGGGCGCGATAGCCGCTGTATAGCTCGCGACGAGAGCCGTATACATCTTCGACGTTATCCGGGTCGGTAACTACCAGCGAATTGAGCAGGGGTTCGATATCACTTTGCTGGGCTTGGCCATACTTAGCGAGCTTTTGTACTTGAATGGCCACTTGGCACATAGCGGCTAGGGCCATGATCTGATTGGCATTCATATTATTTAATCACCGAGTCGATAATGCCGCCACCTAGGCACACATCTCCATCATAAAAGACCGCCGATTGACCGGGTGTTACCGCTTTTTGCGGCTCATCAAAAAGCACGCGTGCGACGCCGTCTTCACCAGCGACCACAGTGCAGGGGATATCTTGTTGGCGATAGCGGGTTTTTACCGTAAGTCGGCATGTGCCCTTAGGCCCGATGCGATCAACCCAATGCAGTTGATTGGCGTTTAAGCCGTTGCTAAATAGCCGTGGATGATTTTTGCCTTGGCCAACGATAAGCACGTTGCGCTCAATGTCTTTATCAACCACATACCAAGGCTCACCTGAACCTTCTTTTAAACCGCCTATATGCAAACCTTTACGCTGTCCTAGAGTGTGATACATCAACCCTTCATGCTCGCCGACAACTTCACCTTCGGTATCTTCAATGTTACCGGGTTGGGCGGGCAAGTAACGCTGTAGAAAGTCTTTAAATTTGCGCTCGCCGATGAAGCAAATACCAGTGCTGTCTTTTTTATCGTGGGTGACTAGGCCTTGTTGCTCAGCGATAGCACGCACTTGTGGCTTGGGAATATCACCGACCGGGAAGAGGGTTTGCGCGATATGTTCATGACTCAAAGTATACAAAAAGTAGCTTTGGTCTTTATTGTCGTCTTCGCCGCGCAGCATAACAAACTTATCACCGCGTTGCTCACGGCGCACATAGTGACCTGTGGCTATATAGTCGGCGCCTAAGGCTTCTGCAGCAAATTCTAAAAAGGCTTTAAATTTGATTTCTTTATTGCACATGATATCTGGGTTCGGGGTACGTCCTGCCTTGTATTCGGCTAAGAAGTACTCAAACACGTTATCCCAGTATTCGGCAGCGAAGTTGACCGTATGCAGCTCAATTCCCAGCTTTTCACATACCATTTCCGCATCTTTTAAATCTTCGGCGGCGGCACAATATTCGTCATTGTCGTCTTCTTCCCAGTTTTTCATAAACAAGCCTTCCACTTGGTAGCCTTGCTCTTTTAACAGGTATGCTGAGACGGAGGAATCTACACCGCCGGACATGCCGACGATGACTTTTATTTGGCTGTTATCGGTCATAAAAACTGAAAATAACTATCACGTTGCTACTAAGGCGCGGATTATACCACGCTTACATAAGGGCTTGAAGTACTGCTGCGCGCTTAGTCTTGACAATGACGCAGATATTCTAAGGGTAAAATAGGGCGGTTTTGGGCGTCATCAATGCATGTTAACACGATGCTCGAACGCAATGGCTGCTCCTTGATTTGCGCTATGTTCAGCCAGTGGCAGGCAATAATATCGCTATCTTGGGGAGCGGTTTCACTTGCTTCATCGAGCTCAGTAAAAAAGCAAAATCGCAAATAATGGGTGCCATTGCGCGCTTGTAAACTGTAAATACCCACTAGGCCTTGCGGCGCGAGGTTGAGCCCTGTTTCTTCCAATAACTCGCGCTGCGCTGCTGCTATTAAGCTTTCGTTCGCTTCCAAATGGCCGGCTGGCTGATTCAATACACGCTGGCCGGTGCTTTTATCGCGCTCTTCTACCAGTAAATAGCGCTCTGCGCTCTTTACGACTATGGCGACCGTGACATTTGGCTTATGCATAAGGGTGCAGTTCCTGATACTGGCCGGGTTGTAACTCACCCAATTGATACTCACCTATGCTGGCTCTTACCAACCTAAGGGTGGGGTGGCCCACATGGGCGGTCATGCGCCTTACTTGGCGGTTACGCCCTTCACTGATAGCAATTTGCAGCCAGGTAGTGGGCACACTTTTGCGCTCACGAATAGGCGGGTTACGAGGCCAAAGGTGAGGTGGCTCGGCAATCACACTTACCTTGGCAGGGCGGGTCAGACCATCTTTTAATTCGACCCCGGTTCGTAGTGCCTCGAGCGCTTCTTTACTGACTGCGCCTTCGACTTGGGCCCAATAGGTTTTAAAGGTGTTTTTTTTCGGATTAGCCAGTTGATGTTGTAACTTACCGCAGTTAGTAAGCAGTAGCAGGCCTTCAGAGTCTCTATCTAGGCGACCAGCGGCATACACATGTTTAATTGGAACAAAATCCGCCAGGGTTTGCCGTTTTTCAGCGTCGGTGAATTGGCTAAGCACATCGAAAGGCTTATTAAACAGCACGACTTTTACTTGCTCTTTCGGCAACGGGGGCTTGCTGGCTTTTTTCGGGCGCGTGCGCGCATGCCCGCTTGCGCTTTTAAATCCACGTGGTTGTTTCATCAATGTTAGTTTTTCCAATAAAAAAGGCACCCATTACGGGTGCCTTCCAATGCATTAATGGCGATTACTTAAGTTTAGCTAGAATCGCGTTAAATGTCTCGCTTGGACGCATCGCGCCGAAGGCAAGTTGTTCATTTGGCTGGTAATAACCACCAATGTCCATGGCTTTACCTTGGGCACCGTTAAGCTCATCCATAATCTTCTGCTCGTTGCTACGCAACTCACCTGCAATTTCTGTGAAACGTGCTTTTAGATCAGCATCGTCATCTTGAGCTGCAAGCGCTTCGGCCCAGAACAGCGTTAGGTAGAAGTGGCTACCACGGTTATCGATTTCACCTACTTTACGAGACGGTGATTTGTTTTCATCTAAGAACTTCGCTGTTGCTGCATCTAACGTATCGGCGAGCACTTGTGCCTTGGCATTGTCAAAGCGGCCGCTTAGGTGCTCGTATGATGCTGCCAGCGCAAGGAATTCACCTAAAGAATCCCAACGTAAGTGGTTTTCTTTTTGGAATTGCTGCACGTGCTTAGGTGCACTACCGCCGGCGCCAGTTTCAAACAGGCCACCACCATTCATTAATGGAACGATAGACAGCATTTTAGCACTGGTTCCCAACTCTAGAATCGGGAATAGGTCAGTTAGGTAGTCACGCAATACGTTACCGGTAACGGAAATGGTGTCTTTACCGTCTTTGATACGCTCTAATGAGAACTGCGTTGCCGCGACTGGGTCCATGATACGAATATCTAGGCCGTCAGTATCGTGCTGAGGTAAATAGGTGTTCACCTTTTTGATTAGCTCGGCGTCATGGGCGCGGTTTTCATTCAACCAGAATACCGCAGGGGTGTTCGACGCGCGTGAACGGTTCACTGCTAATTTAACCCAGTCTTGGATAGGCGCGTCTTTAACCTGACACATACGCCAAATATCACCGGCTTCAACATCGTGCTCGATTAAGGTGTGACCGTTCGCATCGACAACGCGTACTTTACCGGCTGATTTGATCTCAAACGTTTTGTCGTGTGAGCCATACTCTTCCGCTTTTTGCGCCATCAAGCCGACGTTAGGCACGCTGCCCATGGTGCTTGGGTCAAATGCGCCGTGCTTTTTACAAAACTCAACGGTTGCATCGTATACGCCAGAGTAGCTGCGATCTGGGATAACAAACGCAGCATCTTGCAACTGGCCATCGGCGTTCCACATTTGCCCTGATGAACGAATAGCGGCTGGCATTGACGCGTCAATGATCACATCGCTAGGTACATGTAAGTTGGTGATACCTCGGTCTGAGTCAACCATGGCTACGCGTGGGCGCTTGTCATACACGGCCATAATGTCCGCTTCGATTTCTTTGCGCTTGGCTTCATCAAGGTTTTCGATACGTGCATACACATCGCCAATACCGTTTTTGACGTCTACGCCCAGCTCATCAAAGAGCTCGCCGTGCTTGTCGAAAACGTCTTTGTAGAACACCTTGACCGCGTGGCCGAAGATAATTGGGTCAGACACTTTCATCATAGTGGCTTTCATGTGCAGCGAGAACAACACGCCTTGCTCTTTCGCGGCATCAATTTGCTCGCCAATAAAGGCCTGTAATTTTGCTGCGCTCATGCGTGAGCCATCAATAATTTCGCCATCAAGTAATTTTACTTCTGGCTTTAATACGGTGGTGTTACCTGCACCGTCAACATGTTCAATACGCACGCTAGTGGCTTTATCAACGGTCACTGACTGCTCAGAGCCGAAGAAATCGCCGTCTTGCATTGACGCGACACGTGACTGTGAATCTTTGCTCCATGCGCCCATTGAATGTGGGTTTTTGCGAGCGTACGCTTTTACAGAAGAAGGCGCACGACGATCTGAGTTACCTTCACGTAATACAGGGTTTACCGCACTGCCTTTTACTTTGTCATAACGTGCTTTAACGTCTTGTTCTTGCTCGTTCTTTGGCTCATCTGGGTAATCTGGAAGGGCATAACCCTGCGCTTGTAACTCTTTAATAGCCGCTTTCAGCTGTGGAATTGAGGCACTGATGTTAGGCAGTTTGATAATGTTTGCTTCAGGTGTTTTTGCCAACTCACCTAATTCGGCAAGTGCATCGCCAATGCGCTGATCTTCGTTTAGGAAATCGGGGAATAGCGCAATGATGCGCCCGGCTAGCGAGATATCACGGGTTTCTACCTCAACGCCCGCAGCTTTGGAATAGGCTTCAATAACAGGTAGGAGTGAGTAGGTAGCCAGGGCTGGCGCCTCATCAGTTTTTGTATAAATGATTTTCGAGGTCATTTTGTGTCCTAATTTATCGTTGTATCGTATCGACCGCTTTTAAAGTCTAGTTTAGCGCGGCCAACTCGTGCTGTTACTGTATGGCAGTGTAACAAGCTAAACAGAAAAGCTCCATTCACCTAGACGTTAGGGCGATTAGAAAAAATTCAAGTAATGTTTACACAAATGAACGAATTTTACGGTAAATAAAAATGAGGGAGGGGTCAGGGGGAAAATCAAAGCGAGCCGAAATACTGCAAAGCCCGCTCTTCGATGTACTGTTTGATGTCTGCGTACGCTTCAAAAGCACTTAGGTCTTTCCGCATTAAAGCGGTTCAGAGCCATCAGTTGGTGCAATATTGGTTGCGTGCAGGCCTTTAGGCCCTTGTTGCAGTTCAAAGGTAACATCTTGGCCAGCTTTCAGTGTTTTATATCCGTCCATCTGAATAGTGGAATAGTGGGCAAAGATATCTTCTTCGCTGCCATCTTCCTGGATAAAACCGAACCCTTTGGCGTTGTTGAACCATTTGACTTTTCCACAAGCCATACTTCTACATCCTTCTATAAGTTGACTAATTTAGTTAATCTAAACCTGATAGTTTGTTAGACTGGCGAATGAATAGCCAGTCCACGTTTGACTGTAGTTTATTTGGTCATTCAGTCAAGTTTTTTGTGCATTTTTTTAACAGTTTATTTATTTTTGATTTCAGGTTTGCTTGAGATCTAGAGACAAGACTATATTTAGATATGAGTGGAATGAAAGATTCAGGTGTTGTAGAGCGTAGTCGTGAAGAGCAAAAGCAAAAGCTGCAGCCACCGCGTAAGTTTAAGGTAATCTTAAATAACGACGACTACACGCCCATGGACTTCGTTATTGAAGTATTAGTAACGTTTTTCAATATGGATAGCGAAAGAGCAACAGACGTGATGCTCAAGGTCCATCACGAGGGTAAAGCGGTTTGCGGTATCTACCCTGCAGATATTGCCCATACCAAAACAGAGCAGGTTAACCGCTACGCCCGTGACCATGAGCATCCACTGCTTTGCAGTTGTGAGCAGGAATAAAAGTTTGAAAGTTTTGGGGGTTGCCAATGCTAAATAAAGATCTAGAGATTACCTTGAACAACGCGTTCAAAGAAGCCCGCACACGCCGCCATGAGTTTATGACGGTGGAGCATTTGCTGCTGGCATTACTAGATAATCCATCCGCGAATGAAGCCCTCATTGCCTGCGGTGTTGACTTGAGTTTGTTGCGTAACGAATTGTCTGAGTTTATTGATGAAACAACGCCGGTCATCTCAGATCTTGAACAAGAACGGGAAACCCAGCCAACACTTGGTTTTCAGCGCGTTTTACAGCGTGCCGTGTTTCATGTGCAGTCGTCCGGGAAAAGTGAAGTCACAGGCGTAAACGTGCTGGTTGCTATCTTCTCTGAACAAGAGAGCCAAGCCGTTTACTTATTGAAGAAAAACGACGTTAATCGCCTCGATGTAGTGAACTTTATCTCCCACGGCATTTCGCGCATGGATGACGAGGGTGAAGAACTCGGTGATCATGAAGAAATTCACGAGGAAATGGGTGGTGAAGCGTCGGAAGAGCAAAATATTCTCGACAAATATACCACTAACCTCAACGTGCAGGCAGAAAAAGGGCAGGTAGACCCGCTGATCGGTCGCGATCAAGAAGTGGAGCGTACCGTTCAAGTGTTGTGTCGGCGCAAAAAGAATAACCCGTTGTTGGTCGGCGAAGCGGGCGTGGGTAAAACAGCCATAGCCGAAGGGTTGGCATATCGTATTATTCACAATGAAGTCCCTGAAGTTATCGCCGATGGCGTGGTTTACTCCCTTGATATGGGTGCCTTGCTTGCTGGTACTAAGTACCGGGGTGATTTTGAAAAACGTTTAAAGAGTTTGCTCAAACAGCTTCAAAAAGAACCTGGGGCCATTCTCTTTATTGATGAAATCCACACCATTATTGGCGCTGGCGCAGCCTCGGGCGGCGTTATGGATGCATCGAATTTAATTAAGCCATTGCTTTCAAGTGGCGAGCTTCGCTGCATGGGGTCGACGACCTATAACGAGTTTAAGAACATTTTTGAAAAAGACCGCGCTTTAGTGCGTCGTTTCCAGAAAATAGATGTGAGCGAGCCAAGCGTTGAAGACACTGCAAAGATTCTTAATGGTCTGAAAGAACGTTATGAAGAGCACCACGGCATACGCTACACGCAAAAGGCACTGCGTGCGGCAGCAGAGCTAAGTGCAAAATATATCAATGAGCGTCATTTGCCTGATAAAGCCATTGATGTCATTGATGAAGCGGGGGCAAATCAACGCTTGCAGCCTGTATCTAAGCGCAAGAAAACCATTAATGTTGCCGATATTGAGCAAATTATCGCTAAGATAGCGCGCATTCCGCAGCAAAGTGTGTCTTCAAGCGACAAAGAAGTGCTTAAAAACCTCGACCGCAACCTCAAAATGTTGGTGTTCGGCCAAGATCAGTCAATTGAGGCTTTATCTTCGGCGATACGTTTGTCGCGCTCGGGTCTTGCCAATGAAGATAAGCCGGTGGGCTCATTCTTATTTGCCGGTCCAACGGGCGTGGGTAAAACAGAAGTGACTAAACAGTTGGCCACGTGTTTAGGTATTGAATTTATCCGCTTTGATATGTCTGAGTATATGGAGCGCCATGCCGTAAGTCGCTTGATAGGCGCACCGCCTGGGTATGTTGGTTACGAGCAAGGAGGGCTGTTGACTGATGCGGTGATCAAGCAGCCACATGCCGTTGTGCTACTCGATGAAATCGAAAAAGCACACAGTGATATTTACAACATCCTGTTGCAGGTTATGGATCACGGCACACTAACCGATAACAACGGCCGTAAGGCGGACTTCCGTAATGTTATTTTAGTGATGACCACCAATGCTGGTGTGCAAGAAACGGTGAAAAATTCCATTGGTTTTGCTACGCAAGACTCATCGCATGATGCGTTAGCGGAAATCAACAAGGTATTTACGCCAGAGTTTAGAAACCGTTTGGATAATATCATTTGGTTCAACCACCTTGATACCGAGGTGATCTTGCAAGTGGTTGATAAATTCTTGGTAGAGCTGCAAGCACAGCTTGATAAGAAATCAGTCAACCTTGAACTGACCGACGAAGCACGTACTTGGTTGGCACATAAAGGCTATGACAAAGCTATGGGTGCACGGCCAATGGCGCGAGTGATACAGGAGCAAGTTAAGAAACCATTGGCTAACGAAATATTATTTGGTCAGCTCGTTGATGGCGGTGATGTGAAAGTGGATGTCAAAAACGATAAACTGGAATTTAACTACTCTGAAGAGCTTAGCCCCGCCTAATGTGCGTGGCACTTAGCAAAAAGCCCAGCACTTGCTGGGCTTTTTGCTAAACTGGCTTCGCTGGCAAATTAGCGCGCGCGGAAAACGATGCGGCCTTTGCTTAAGTCGTAAGGCGTAAGTTCCACAGTTACTTTATCACCAGTCAAAATACGAATGTAGTTTTTACGCATTTTACCGGAAATATGCGCCACAACTACGTGGCCGTTTTCTAGTTCTACACGGAACATAGTATTAGGTAGGGTATCAAGTACCGTCCCTTGCATTTCAATTACGTCTTCTTTCGCCATATCTAGCGTAACACCTCTGTGATAGTTAAACGCATGCGATTGTGCCGAAAAGCAACGAATAAGTAAAGCCAAGGCACTGAATTTGTCGAATTTGTGCTCATTCGACAGCAATCCACGCATCTGCATGCAATCTTTGCGCTGGTCGGTACTGCAATTTATAGCGCATCTTGCGACAATCATCGATTTGATATCCCAAATAGACGAAGTCTTTTGCCAGCTTCTGGGCATGCTCTATCTGTTTAAGGATCATCACGCTTCCCAAGCTAAGCGCCTCATAGTCAGGGTCAAAAAAAGTATAAATCGCAGACAAGGAGTTGGGCATAACATCGGTAACGGCAACGCCAATCAAGCGCTCTTGATGCCAAAGCTCAATAAAAGCGATGTTCATCCACTTGCACAGTAAGAAACTTTCAAACTGACTGCGCTCAGCGGGATACATACTGCCATCACTGTGGCGCTCATTAATATAGCGTTCGTACAGCGGGTAGTATTCAGGACGCTCAAAGTGACTCACATGCACGGCAAACTCTTTGACTTTATTAAGCTTACGCTTTTGCGAACGTGAAGGTGTGAACTCACTGGCTAATATGCGCACCGATTCACAGGCCGTGCAACTGGGGCAATGGGGTCGATATATTTGTTCACCACTACGGCGAAAGCCATGTTGCAAGAGCGCTTCAAACCCTTGCGGGGTATAACATAAGGGATCAAGAATAACCAACAGCTGTTCTTCTTGTTCATCAAGATAACTACAAGGAAAACGTTGGCTAAGGCCTATTTTTATGGGAAGGTGTTGCGCCATAAGGAGACTCTAGTTGTCGTGCTCGCCAAAAAGACAAATCAATGGGATATTGATTACTCTCTTTAAGTCTAGCTAAAAAATCCTCTCTGGGTAGGGGAGTTGCCCCCAACTGCGCCAAATAGGGGTTCATCATTTGGCAGTCGATAAAATCTCCACCATGTTGCTTGAGCAATTCCACCAGCGCCCACATTGCTAATTTGGAGCAGTCCCGTTGGCGAAAAAACATCGACTCACCGCAAAACACGCGTGACAGCATAATGCCATAAAGTCCGCCAACCAAACGGGGCCCTTGCCATACTTCAACGCTATGGGCTAGGTTTTGATGATGAGCTTGGATATATGCGTGCTCCATCGCATCGGTGATCCAAGTACCTTCTTGCGCTATGCGCTGTACTTTGCACTGATGGATAACCTCAGCAAAACACTGATTCACGCTTACGCTGATAGCAAGTTTGCGTGCGCTTTTACGCAGGCTACGACTAACGTGGAAATCATCAAGCTCGATGACGGCGCGCTCGCTAGGAGACCACCACATAAGAGGTTCACCTTCACTATACCAAGGAAAAATACCTTGGCGATACGCATCGCTTAAGCGTGAAGGGCTAAGGCAACCACCAATAGCAAGGAGGCCATCAGGGTTCTCTAGCGCAGTATTCGGGTGTGGGAAGCCTTCGTCAATGCTACCCAAGTGGTGTAAATATTGAGTCATAGAATAATGGGGCCGCAGCCCCATCAATACTTATTTTAAGTTATCTAGGTAACGCTCGGCATCGAGCGCCGCCATACAGCCTGTACCAGCAGAGGTAATTGCTTGGCGGTAAATGTGGTCAGACACGTCACCGGCAGCAAAAACACCTTCCACACTGGTTTGTGTAGCATTGCCATTTAGGCCTGATTCAACAACTAAATAACCGTCTTTCATTTCTAACTGGCCTTGGAACATATCGGTGTTCGGCTTATGGCCAATCGCAATAAACACGCCCATTACATCAAGCTCTTCGGTGGCGTCAGAATTGGCATCTTTAATACGCACACCTGTTACGCCCATGTCGTCACCTAAAACTTCATCAAGTGTACGATTCCAATGGATAGTTACGTTGCCATTTTCAGCCTTTTCTAATAATCGATCAGAAAGGATTTTCTCACTTCTAAAGCTATCACGGCGGTGAATTACGTGAACTTCAGAGGCGATGTTAGACAAATACAGCGCTTCCTCAACAGCGGTGTTACCGCCACCAACAACAGCCACTTTTTGGTTCTTGTAGAAGAATCCGTCACAGGTCGCACACGCAGACACGCCACGGCCTTGGAAGGCCGTTTCTGAATCAAGGCCAAGGTATTTAGCTGATGCACCGGTGGCGATGATCAGCGCATCGGCTGTGTACGTGCCGCTGTCACCTTTGAGTTCGAACGGACGAACCTGGGTATTCACCTCATTGATGTGATCGAACACAATTTCAGTTTCAAAGCGCTCAGCATGCTCTTTCATACGCTCCATTAAAGCCGGACCCGTTAAACCGTGGGCATCACCAGGCCAGTTTTCAACTTCAGTGGTCGTGGTTAACTGGCCGCCTTGTTGAATACCAGTAACCAGCACAGGGTTAAGGTTAGCACGGGCGGCATAGACGGCTGCGGTGTATCCCGCTGGGCCGGAGCCAAGAATAAGTAATTTACAGTGTTTGGCGCTCATACAACTTTCCAATTAATTCATGTGAACATAGTTATGCGGGTGATTCTAAGAAAAACAATCCATAAGTAAACAATTTTGCAAACATAACTCAGCGCTAAAACCGCAGGATGTCAAAAAATCTGTACTTGTGCGTTATTACAGCAAATAACGAATAACAAACCGTTATTTCATGACCTGTGATATTTTTTTTGCTATGTTCTAGAGCAATTATAAACTCGCCCCGAGGGTGCGCCCCCGGCGACGCAGAAAAATAAGGGCCTCATGTATTTTTGGCAACATCAAGCGGGCTATGCGCTCGAACAACAAGACATTGATATTTTACTTGATGCAAAAAGCTACCGGCAGCGGCTGCTTGAGCTGATTGCCTCGGCTAAACACCGTATTTATATCACCGCTTTGTACCTTCAAGATGATGAAGCGGGTCGGGAAATTCTTGATGCATTGCATGACGCATCGCGCCAAAACCCAGAGTTGGAAGTAAAAGTACTGGTCGATTTTCATCGTGCTCAGCGTGGGCTCATTGGTGCCGACAAAAGCGAGGGCAATGCGGCTTTGTATTACCAGCGCTTACAGCAAAGCGGCTCCAACGTGCAAGTATATGGCGTGCCAGTAAAAGCTAAGGAATTGTTTGGGGTGCTGCATCTAAAAGGCTTCGTCATCGACGACACCTTGCTGTACAGCGGAGCGAGCCTAAATAACGTTTATCTACACTATTTCGAGCGCTACCGCTTAGACCGGTATTTTGTTATCAAGCAAGCACAATTAAGTGACGCCTTTGTTGAGTTTGTAGAGCAGACCTTAATCGCCTCAGACGCCGTGCCGCGCTTAGACAAACGGCCAATTCCAGCCTTTGTCGATATTAAAGCCGAGCACAAGCAATTAGTAAGGGCGCTGAAAAAAGCAAGTTACCGCCAGAGCAGCCAAGACAGCCATGCTTCCTTAACCGTACGCCCCTTTATTGGGCTTGGGCGGCGCAACAACAAACTTAATCGTTTAATCAAGCAACTGTTTGATATCACCGATAATGAGCTTGTGCTATATACTCCTTACTTTAATTTCCCAACGCCGCTGTTAAGAGCGCTACGAAGGCTTTTACGTCAAGGTAAGCAAGTCACCATTGTTGTCGGTGATAAAACCGCCAATGATTTTTACATCCCTCCGCCTGAGCGCTTTTCGAAAGTAGGGGCTCTGCCTTATTTATACGAAACCATTTTGGCCAAGTTCCTAAAAAACCAAAAGCGCTTTATCGAAGCGGGTAATCTTAATGTGTACCTGTGGAAACATGACAGCAACTCGTTTCACCTCAAGGGTATATGCAGCGACAAGCGTTACCACTTATTAAGTGGTCATAACCTTAATCCTCGAGCTTGGGGTCTGGATATCGAAAACGGTATTTTTATTGATGACAAAGACGGACAAATGGTTGCAGCGATTGAGCAAGAGAAGCAGGCGATTATGCAACATTGTACCCGCCTAAACAGCTATAAAGAGCTGGAGAAAATGGCTGACTACCCAGAGCCAGTGCAAAAGATTCTTGGCCAAGCTAAGCGCGTCAAAGTGGACTTTGTTGTAAAACGGTTCATTTAACGCCATATCGCAGCATTCACCTTTATAAAGCGACTCATAACGGGTCGCTTTTTTGTTTGCGTAATCGTTGTTTTCACCCGTTTATTGTGACCCAAGTGTGGGGGAAGAATAGGGAGGTTATACCGATTTAGTATTTGGTGCGACGGTCGATTCAGTGCCAAAACCAGGTTTTCAGGTGCAACTCGTTTTTGCCCCATTATAAGTTAACTCAAACGCTCTAAGGGCGGCTTTGAGCTGAGAAGAACGGACAATTACTCTCCTTGTATACTAAGCATATCTTATAAACTCGTTTGGGCCTCACACTCAGTTCAATAAATCAAAATGTGAACTCTCAACAAAATAATGGGTTACCCGATGCCCACACAGGGTATTCCCTCATTGGGTTCTTGATTGTAGGTTGGCATTAAGCAGAGCGGGCCGACTAATCAAGCGTTCAAATCGTCAAATACGAGTATTGCTTACCATTTTTGACAATTAACTCGTCATTTTAGGCAAGTATCGTTGAGTGCTGGTACCTATACTTAATATCAATGAAGGGCGCTAAGCAAGTTGCTCGCTAGCAGAGAGTACTCTGAGCCCTAATTCAATTAACCCGAAGAGGACACACTGTCATGACTAACGTTACTTTCCCGAACACAAATGGTTTAGACATCACAATTGCAGGACTACTTAACCTGCCAGCAGGTTTTGATGAATCAAAAACATACCCAGCGGTTGTAGTTTCTCACCCAGGTGGTGGTGTAAAAGAACAAACTGCGGGCACTTATGCGCGCAAACTTGCTGAGCAAGGGTTTATTGCCGTTGCGTACGACGCTTCTTACCAAGGTGAAAGTACAGGTGAGCCTCGCCAACTTGAAAACCCACATGTTCGTACGGAAGATGTAAGCGCAGTAATCGATTACCTTATAACCTTACCTTATGTCGACAACGACCGTATTGGTGCTATGGGTATTTGTGCTGGTGCAGGTTACACAGCGAATGCCGCAATTAATGATCGTCGTATTAAGGCTGTAGGCACGGTGAGTATGGTTAATATTGGCCAGATGTTCCGAAACGGTTGGGACAACAGTGTTAAAGACAGCGATGCAATTCCTTACATTCAGGCAGGCTCTGACTCACGTACATCTGATGCCAGTGGCAACCCAATCGCGACTATTCCTATGGCTCCGCTCAAAGAAGAAGATGCGCCAAACGAAGAGTTACGCCAAGCATGGGAGTATTACCACACAGACCGTGCGGCATACTGCACAGCACCGGGTTTTGCCACTGCTCGCAGCTTAAACCAAATCATCACCTACGATGCATTTTTCAAAGCAGAAGCCTTCTTCACTCAACCTCTGCTAACCGTAGTGGGCAGTGATGCTGGCAGTAAATGGATGAGTGATGACCTAATGGCGCGTGCTGCAACGACCGATAAATCTATGCACATTGTAGAGGGTGCAAACCACATGGATTTATACGATGGTGAGAGCGAAATCACCGAAGCCATCGGTGTGTTAGCACCATTCTTTGAGCGTACTCTGTAACTAGACACGCTCGTATGAGCCCAGCCCCTGACTGGGCTCATACCCTTATTTTGCATTTAGGAGAGTTTCATGAACACTCAATCGGTAAATATTCAAAATCACGATATGGCGTGGGCTATTTCGGCATTGATTCTAACGCCAGAAGGCTTCGATGGTTCCAAAGCATACCCGACCATAGTGAGCGTTCACCCATTTGGTAGCTGTAAAGAGCAAACCTCTAGCAGTGTGTATGGCAAAGCATTAGCGGAAGCGGGCTATGTGGTAATTGCCTATGATGCGAGTTTTCAGGGTCAATCTGGCGGCACACCGCGCTATATTGAAGACCCTTCACAACGTGTTGAAGACATCAGCCGTGTTATTGATTACGCAGTGACTCTGCCTTATGTAGACAACAATCGCATAGGCTCAATTGGCGTTTGTGGCGGTGGTGGCTATGTATTTAATTCAGCGCTCACCGAGAAACGCGTTAAAGCAGTGGTAGGTATCACTCCTGTTAACTTAGGTCGTTTATTCAGAGAAGCGTTCTCTGAGTTCAACCCTATTGGTGCACTTGAAGCAATGGCAGCACAACGCACAGCCGAAGCACTCGGTGGCGAATTACAGGTGAATGAGCTTTTACCACCAAGTGTCGAATTTGCCAAAGAGAATGGTTTAACCGAGCGAGACGTCTTTGAAGCGACCGACTACTATAAAACGCCTCGGGGTCAATCAGAGGGTGGCGCAACACGCATGTTGTTTTCACACGCGCAAAAGACATTAAGTTGGGATGCATTCGCGTTTGCTGAAATACTCATGACCCAGCCGATGATGGCGGTTGTTGGACAAGATGTGGGGGCATTTGGCGCTTATCGTGATGGTAAAGAAATGTACGGTAAGTCATTTGCGTCAAAAGACAGGCAGCTCGTAGAGCTAGAAAACTGGTCACACTATGACTTGTACGATAACCCTGAGCCGGTCGGTCTTGCTATGGAGCGTATTTTACCTTTCTTAGCACAACATCTGTAGCCCAAAATGCAGAGCGGTTTTGCGCACAGCGTGACCGCCACTGCAGCATATTGTAAAGAGAATGAGCGATGGAAAATGTTGTAATTTTAGGCGCCAGCGGGCAAATCGCCTCTTGGGTAGTGGTTATGCTGGCCAATATAGATGATATCCGAATGCGTTTAGTGGTGCGCGATGCCAGTAAATTACAAGGTGAACTCCCTAATAATGCGGATGTTGTGACTGCGGATGTTCTTAATCAATCGCAATTAGAAGCCGCTTTGGCAGGCGCTGATATTGTCTATGCGAATCTTTTCGGCGACATGGCTGCGATGGCAAAAAGCGTTGTAGGCGCGATGGAGAAATTACATATTTCTCGGCTAATTTTTGTCAACTCGTTGGGCATTTACAATGAATTACCAGGAGAATTTGGTAAGTGGAATGACCGTGAAATAGGTCAATACTTAGGAACGTATCGCGAAGCTGCAGATATCATTGAGTCTTCGAAATTAGATTACTCCATCTTAAGAGCCGCGTGGTTAACCGATAACGACGAAGTTGATTTTGAAACCACAGAGCGAAATGAAGTATTTAAAGGCACCGAGGTGTCGAGAAAGAGTGTGGCAACGTTAATCACTGACATCATTTTGCAGCCGGACACCTATTCAAAAAGAAATATCGGTGTTAACAAGCCTAACACCGATGGCGACAAGCCAGCCTTTATGTAATGATTTTCTCAAACGGGAGTGACGCTGATGATTAAGTGGTTGATGATACTGTTGGCTCTTGCTGTAGTAACTGTATTGGTCGTTTTATTTGCTGTCACTCGTGTTGAGAACGCCCAGTATGAAAACAACAAATCACGGTTAAATTCGTCGCCAAAGGCTGCAAATCAAAAAACGAAGGTCGCGGTGGTCGTCTTTTCTCGTTCAGGAAATACGGGAGTCGTAGCGCAACATATAGCTGATAAATACCAAGGCGATATTTACGAGATATTTGACTCAGGTTATGAGTTAGGCGTACCGGGATTGATAAGCGCGCTCAGTGACGCAAGAAGCGATATCGCGACTATTACGCCTAACCACATCGATCTTAAGCAATACGATACCATCTTTTTGGGGTCGCCAATTTGGCTGTACAGCCCAGCGCCACCGATATGGCAATTTGCTAAAGACCATCAATTCAACGATAAAAAGGTGGTCTTATTCAACACCTTTAATAGTAAGTTTGAGCAATATTTTATCGATGACTTTGAACAGTTAGTAAGGTCCAATGGTGCAACGGCATTTAGCCACAGATACGTGAAGCGCGGGCGCATGGGGTCGCAGATAACAACCGAAGAATTACTTGAGCAATTTGATGCTCAGCTTGATAGTTTATAAGTTCAGTAAGTAGAGAATGAGTATGGTCGAAAACAATCATTTAGACTTGGTGAAGCCATTGGCGCAAAAGGTCTCCTTATTTAGCAAAAAGCCCGGCGATCATAAAAGTCTTATCCCTGAGCTAACCATGCACATTAGGAATACGCCAACAGAGCCTTTGCACTGCATTTATACTCTGAGTCTTGCCGTGATATTGCAAGGTGCCAAAATCCTATCCATTGAAGATAAAGTGCTGCCATGTTCAGCAGGACAAAGTATGTTGACCACCTTCGATTTGCCTTTGGTATCACATGTTTCAGAAGCGAACCGCCACCAACCCTTTGTAGCGATGTTGCTAAAGCTAGATTACAACATGATTTTGCGTACTGCGGCGGAACTAAATTTCCCCAAGCAAACGAGTTCTACAATTTTTGAGCCTTTGTCTATACATAATGTAGATTCAGGTCTGGTTGACGCCCTTAACCGGTTGTTTGAGCTCGAATATAACGATGCTCTTAGAGACAGTTTATTGCCTCTGATTGAGAAAGAGGTTGTTATTCGCTTATTGCAGGGGCCTCACGGCCCACACTTAAGAAAGTTGGCTTTAGAAGGTTCACCCAGTAGTCATATAGTGAGAGTGATCAGTTGGTTGAAGCAGAATTTCATGAGACCAATACATATTGATCAACTGGCTGAACAAGCTCACATGAGTGCTTCTTCGTTTAGACAACACTTTAAGAGCATAACGGGTACAAGTCCGCTCCAGTATCTAAAAACCCTGCGGCTACAAGAAGCCAGGGACCAAATGTTTATAAATGGTCTTGATGCCAACCAAGCGAGTGGTGTAGTGGGGTATGAAAGCCCTTCACAGTTTTCGCGAGAGTACAGCCGCCTCTTTGGTTTACCACCGCAAAAAGATGTACAGCGACTAAAACAACAAGTTTAAATTAGCAAGTCGGCACCATCTGGTGCCGGTTGTTGCCTATTGCTCGAGGCCACTAAATAGCGTTCTTGAGATGGTAACAGTCATCAAATTCAACTTGCCCAATTCTACAAAGCAACGTTCGGCTAATGTATTTCTGCCCCAAAACGGACTGTCACTATCTAGCTAATCTAGGGAGGGCTTTTCTAATTCCTGCCAAGATGTTGCTCCAACCAATACGTTTTTTCCAAAGCTTTCCGTCGACTAAAACTTTATAACAATCGATTCTATCAGTTTTATACAGCTCAAGTTTATGAGTAATGGGTTCACCACTATCGTAATCGGTGATTTCGATTATTCTTCTTAGTTCAGGAATGTTTTGTGGCTCTACAAAGCTTTCTTGTTCTATAGCAAATTTTCGATTAGTGTATGATTTACGATAATTTTTTGAAGCTTTATTAGTTTGTCTATACATAGGTAATCTCCTACCTTACAAGGTAGCATACCTTGCAAGGTCTCACTAATAAGCTGTTACACCCCCCAATAAATTGAGTTCTATTATATGAAGAAGGAATTTTACAGGTTCAGACGTATTAATAGTTTGATTGGAGAGTTCGAAGAATTAGAAAATCAAAGCATCTATTTTGCAGAGCCAGAATCATTAAACGATCCTATGGAAGGCTTTCGAGATATGTATTGGAGAGGTGACTTCATAGTATGGAGAAATTTGTTCCGACATTATCTATTATGCCTTGAGAGGCTTTGTTCTTTGTTAATAATTTCAGGTGAAGAGTACCCCATAACTACAGCCCACATGCCGGTTTTTTCTGGTGAGGAAGATTTTCCTACGCCAATGTATCAAGAGTTATTCGTAAACATTACAAACAAATTCTTTGATAATGAAAGCCTAATTAAGCTTATCGAATCAATTTCCAAGCGAACAACACCTGTAAGAAGAGATGAATTGTTTTTCTATCTTCGAAATATCCATAGTTATGCGCTTGAAGTCATTTATTCAGAATATGAAAGAAGTGGACTTATTCCTGAGCGAGACAACAGAAACTCTGAAGCAGATAAACCAATTCGCGACCTATTAAGCCGAGACTTTATAGGTATTCTTGAGAAAAGCTTACTTGAGAGCGGTGGTGATGAAAAAATAGCAAACGCTATGTTTTCAGCACATCATCATAGTAATCTACAGATGGATCTTATATATCGATTTAATGGAAATATCGATAGTGACAAAAAGAATAGAAATCTAGTAATTATTGAGTTCCCTAAAGAATATATCTCTCAACTTGAAAAGTTGGTTTTCCCTGATTGGTATACCGCATGTTTTATGTCTGAGTGTAAGAGTTCTTCAGTATGGGGGCATAATGGTGATAATCATTCTGGTGCTTGCTTGATCTTTAATGCTGATGTAATTAATGAAAAATTCTTTCTAAAACTAAAAGGAAGAAATGGTTACAGCTCTACATCTGGTCCTACTTATGGATTTAGAAACAGAATGTTTTATCCGATAGATTACATTCAAGGTTATGGTCAAATAGATTTCTTTCGTATGCTTGGTCGACTTCCTATCCCTAAGCTGAATTCTATGTGGTACTCGTTAAATGGTGCCTTGAGTGAATGTGCAGATGACATGATTAAATCTGAAGATAGTTGGCGTGAAAATTACTGGGAAAATTTTTATAGAGATGTAACAGTTAAATCAAAAGATTGGTCATATGAAAACGAACATCGTTTGATCCTTGCGAGCTCATTAGATAGTTTTTCTGATCCAAAAGATAGATCATTAAATTATGAATTCTCATCTCTTAAAGGCATTATTTTTGGGATTAAAACGACAACAGAAGATAAATTGAAAGTAATAAAAATAATTGAGAAAAAATGTAGAGAAACAGATAGAGATGATTTTAAGTTTTACCAAGCGAATTACTCGCCGGAAGAAAAGTGTATAACATATTCTGAAATGTCTCTACTCAGCTTCAAAAAAGAGGTGTAACAAGTTGCTGAACTCGGAAAAATTACTCGCTGCGCTCCTAATTTTCCGGTGAGCAAGGCGTTATATTTAGGACTTACCCAAAAAAAGTAGACACCTTCTATAGTTAGAAAAGAGGTGTCTCATGACTAAAAAGAAAAGAACCCAGGCCTATACCGAAGAGTTTCGTCGCGAAGCGGTTCGAAGGGCGGAGCAACCCGGAAATACCAACAAATCCGTCGCCGAAGAGCTGGGGATCAGCGCCCAGCAAATTTATAACTGGCGTAGGCAATTCAACCGTCTTTCCGACAAGCAATTTAATACCGTTCAAGGCGTTGATTACTCGAAACATGAAAGTGAGGAACTGCGCCGTCTCAAGCGCGAGCTACACGACCTGAAAGAGGAAAATGAATTCTTAAAAAAGGCAGCCGCGTACTTTGCGAAAAGCCAGGAGTAAAGTACGCGCTGATTGCGCAGTATGTAGGCCAGTTCCGGATCACCTTGATGTGCAGAGCATTGAAAGTCTCACGCTCTGGCTTTTATCGTTACTTGAACCGAAAGCCGAGCAATAAAGCACAGAAACATGCTGAGTTGGCCCATCATGTGAAAGAGGCTTATGAGGTCTTTAAGGCACGCTACGGCGCGCCCAGACTAACCTATGAACTCAATGCCAGCGGTGTTCGATGTAGCCTCAATACGGTCGCTAAAATCATGCAAGAGCTGGCTCTCAAGGCAAGAAATGGCAAAGCGTTCCGTTACAGTCGCAGCAGCTATTCAAACTCGAATGTAGAAGGGAATGTGCTTGCCCAGCAGTTCATCACAGAGCGTGCCAACAGGAAATGGGTATCAGATATCACTTATATCCGTGTTCGCGGCCAGTGGCTTTACCTGGCCGCTGTGATGGACCTGTTCTCAAGGGCGATTGTCGGTTGGGCATTAGACACGTCGATGACGGTCAAGCTGATTTCAGATGCTTTCAACATGGCACTGGCCCGCAGGGAGGTTAAACCAGGTTTGATGCTTCACTCAGATAGAGGCGTGCAGTACCGTGCGGTGGCCTATCAGGATTTAGTGCGTTCATCAGGTGCGATAATCAGCATGAGCCGAAAGAGCAATTGCTGGGATAATGCGGTGATGGAATCCTTCTTCAGTCGTCTCAAAGTTGAGCTGGTTTATGCCGAGAAATTCCACTCGATACAACACGTTAAATCCTGTATGTTTGAATACATTGAAATATTTTATAACCGCAAACGACGTCACTCAGCGTTAGGCTATCTCAGCCCGCTGGAGTATGAACAACGGTTTGCGTAATAACCTGTCTACTTTTGATGGGGAAGACCAATTTTTCTAGAGTTCGGAGAAAATGAATGCCTGAAGAAGCAATTAAGTTTGCGAAAAAGCTGCTGGAAAGCGATGAAGATTACTTAGATAACGTAATTAAGCTATCGCATATTGGTAATGAAAAGTATGGCCAATGCTGGAACACTGAATTTCATATTTTTGGTGAAATTGAATCAGAAACAGATCATTTACCCTTAATTCATGTTAGGTCAAAGTGCTCAGAAGAGTTTCTGATTAAAGCTGATAAAGAATTAAAAGAAACTATCGAGTATTATCGGGACAGTGTTACTAAAGCTTGTAACATCATTATCAGTGGTAAAAACGTATGACAAGCGCATTAGTGAACGGACGTCCAAAGCTTGGCTGACGTTCGTTCCTCGCTGATTTTAGCCAAGCTTTCTCCGCCCATTATGCGGGCGTTAGGTAAATAAATGAGATTCTCGCAACTGATTACACTCGTATTTGCATTAATTATTGCTGAGCAATTAAACGCAACAGAAAACAATACTGTATTCGGTAGCGTCGAGTGCTCTCAATATAATAAAAAGAAAAATGAACCCAATTGGCAATATGGTTATAAAAATTGGTGGGCTGGATACTTAACAGGAACGGGTGTTGTTTTTAAACAAGGTAAGTCACCTGACAAAATGCCAGAAGGTCAAAATTTTATTTTGAGTATCGGTTCATATTGTAACACTCACCCAAGCAGCAATTTAAAAAATGCTATAGATAAGTACATAGCAGACCAAGTTAAAGCTGGGCATGCAACGTTACCTAACAATCAAATGCAGCCGATGCCAAACAACGGCTCGGCTGAGTAGGGCGTTACTGAATAAATACTCTAACGTGTTTTTGTCCAAAATCGAGTGTGTCCGACCGCCTCCGACCGGTCTCATACTTGCTCTTAATTAACAGTCACTGAGTAAATTAAAGGCTTACAAGCTTCGCGTTATTCGGGATAGGGTCATAGATAATCTGGAATAGTTGTTAATCGGCAATAAAAAAGGGCAGATAGTGTATCTGCCCTTTATATTTAGTCACTTATAACTTGTCGTTATAGGCTCTCAACCGCAGTGCGTGGGTCAAGGTATTCCATATCAAATGCTTCAGCAACTTCTTTATAAGTTACTTTACCTTTGATGACGTTAAGGCCTTCTAGGAAGTGCTCGTCTTCAAGAAGTGCTTGCTTGTAGCCTTTGTTAGCCAGCTTGATGATGTACGGCAATGTCGCGTTGTTAAGCGCGAAGGTTGATGTACGTGGTACTGCACCTGGCATATTCGCAACGCAGTAGTGAACTACGTCATCAACAATGTATGTTGGCTCGTCATGAGTGGTAGGCTTCGAAGTCGCAATACAACCACCTTGGTCGATAGCTACGTCAACAATCGCTGCACCAGGCTTCATTGCTTTGATATGCTCAGCAGTCACAAGCTTAGGTGCTGCAGCACCTGGAATAAGTACGCCACCAATCACTAAGTCGGCATCCAGTACGTGCTTCTCTAGCGCGTCGGCAGTTGAATACACTACTTTAGCAAGAGAACCAAACTGAGCGTTAAGGCTACGTAGTACGTCAACGTTACGGTCTAAAATGGTCACATCAGCGCCTAGGCCGACAGCCATTTGGGCTGCGTTACGGCCAACCATACCACCGCCGATAACCACAACTTTAGCAGGCTCAACACCCGGTACGCCACCAAGCAACATGCCAAGGCCTTGCTTTGACTTTTCAAGTGCCTGAGCACCGGCTTGGATAGACATACGACCCGCCACTTCTGACATCGGAGCAAGTAGCGGTAAACCGCCTTTAGCATCGGTTACGGTCTCGTATGCGATACAGATAGCGCCGCTTTTCACTAGGTCTTCAGTTTGTGGTAAATCTGGCGCTAGGTGAAGGTAAGTAAACAAGATTTGATCTTGGCGTAGCATCGCACGCTCAACAGCTTGCGGCTCTTTTACTTTGATGATCATCTCTGCTTGGGCGAACACATCTGCCGCGTTTGGTAAGATTTTTGCGCCTACTTCGATGTAATCTTCGTCAGTAAAACCAATGCCTAAACCAGCATTCGTTTCAACAATGACTTCGTGACCATGGTTGATAAGTTCACGCGCGCTGGCTGGGATCATACCAACACGGTACTCATGGTTTTTTATCTCTTTTGGTACACCAATAATCATAGTTACTATACCTTTTGTGAACAGGAAAATTTTTCACTATTGTACTTATGCCTAAATAGTGTGTCTCACTGTTTTACATTTTCAAGCCAGTTGAATACACTTAAATCAAAGTAAAATTAGATAAATCCACTTTCATTAACTATGTATACACAACTAGACCGCATCGACCGTAAAATTTTAGTCGAATTGCAACGGGATGGCCGTATTTCCAACGTTGAATTGGCAAAACGAATTGGCCTTAGTGCGACCCCTTGTTTGGAACGCGTGAAAAAACTTGAGCGTGAAGGGTATATTCGTGGTTACAAAGCGGTGGTCGACCCCGCCAAGCTCGGTCAGGCGCTGTTAGTGTATGTGGAAGTGACCATTACCAAAACATCTCCCGATGTGTTTGACGAATTTAACCAAGCGGTAAAAAAGCACGATGAGATTGTGGAGTGCCACTTAGTATCAGGGAACTTCGACTTTTTGCTGAAAACACGAGTGACCGATATGTCTGAGTATCGTCAGGTGCTTGGCGATATTTTGCTGAAGCTACCCAATATCAGTGAAAGCCGCACTTATGTGGTCATGGAAGAAGTAAAGGGTGAAGAGGCATTAATTATCCGTCCACAAGTTCCTTAAGGGCCCGTTAATGCTCGTGCCGATTACAATTACTGATTATAAACCCAGTGCATATTCAGCTGAGAATTGATAAGGTAAGAGTAATGCGCTGTAGTATCGAAAGAAAGAATAAGGATAATGGAATATGCGCCTAAATGGTGTCCAAAGACTGCTTGAAACTGGCTTAATAGTCAGCACCGCGCTAGCCATTTTTATTTTGTGTGCGCTGGTGAGTTTTGACCCAGCCGATCCGTCCTGGTCGCAAACAGGTGAGTTTGTCGATGTTAAAAATATCACCGGCACAGCGGGTGCGTGGGTGGCGGATATTTTATTATTTAGTTTTGGTTGGTTGGCGTTTTTAGTTCCCGCAGCCATTCAACTGTTTGGGTATCTCGTTTTTAAACGCCCCCACAGAGTGCTTAGCTTAGATTATGTTACTTTAGCGCTGCGCCTCATCGGCTTAGTGCTGTTTACATTGAGCGCTTGCGCTATTAGCTCCATTAATTTTGACGATATTTTTTATTTTTCTTCCGGTGGGGTAGTGGGGGATGTTATTGCCGGTGCGATGATGCCAGCATTTAATTTCACGGGTACCTCTATCCTATTATTGTGCTTTTTCTTTGCCGGCATGACCTTACTTACAGGTGTTTCTTGGGTTCAATTTGTTGATACCTTGGGCGCGTATGTTATGAAAGCGGCCTTGTTTGTTTGGCAGTGGTTGCAAAGCAAACGCGGCCAATACCAAAGTGAATTTGCTGAAGCCGAGCAGCGCAGCTTAGCCAATGAATCAAATCCACAAGTGGAAGCGATGCAGAGCGCTCAAGAGCCAAAGCTAGAAATTAAAAGCGATAACGCCGACACAGAAGTTGAAGCCGATAAAGACAAATCATTGTTAGATAAAGCTGCGGCTATGTTTTCGCCAGAGCCTAAAAAAGAGCCTTGGCAGGAGCAAAGCAGTGACAGTGATACGCAGAGCGCTATTAAAGAGGCGCCTAAACAACATCCGGCATTTGATGATATTGATGCCATGCTCGGCGATGAGATGAATTTTAGCGCCATTGATGATGAGGGCTTTGATACCGTCAGCGCGCTTAACGAGCTAGACCAAGTGCCCACCGAGGCAACACCAAGTACACAGCCCCAAAATAAAGGGGCGAACTCGGCTGTTGCATTAGCGCACAAAGGGACCAACAATTCAGTGGCAACAACCACAGTGGCACACAAAAAAGCGCCAACAGCCAAAGAGAAATTCGAACAGCTATTAGAAGAAAAGCCGCCCATGGAGCCGCTTCCTTCGTTGGATTTACTTGATAGGCCGGATAAACAGAAAAACCCCATTTCTGAAGAAGAGCTCGAGGCTGTTTCTCGTTTAGTAGAAAGCAAGCTGCAAGATTTTGGCGTACAAGCGTCCGTTGTAGGGGTTTATCCCGGTCCGGTAGTTACACGCTTTGAACTCGATTTAGCGCCGGGGGTAAAGGTCGCGAAAATCTCCGGTTTATCGAAAGACTTAGCACGCTCGTTATCTGCGGTCAGTGTGCGTGTGGTTGAGGTGATCCCAGGGAAAACCTATGTCGGTCTCGAATTACCTAATAAGCACCGCGAAATTGTGCGCCTATCAGAAGTGATCAATGCCCCTAAGTTTGAGCAAAATAAATCGCCACTAACCATGGTATTAGGTAAAGACATTGCCGGGCAACCTGTGGTTGCAGACTTAGCCAAAATGCCGCACTTGTTGGTAGCGGGTACCACCGGCTCGGGTAAGTCAGTGGGCGTTAATGTGATGATTTTAAGCTTGCTATATAAATCACCGCCAGAAGATGTGCGCATGATCATGATCGACCCGAAAATGCTTGAGTTATCGGTGTACGAGGGGATCCCACATCTACTGTGTGAAGTGGTCACCGATATGAAAGAAGCGGCCAATGCACTGCGTTGGTGTGTTGGTGAAATGGAGCGCCGCTATAAATTAATGTCGGCTTTAGGGGTGCGTAACCTTAAGGGCTACAACCAAAAAGTGCTTGATGCTAAAGCCGCAGGGGAACCTATTTTAGATCCTTTGTTCAAAGACACAGATGGCATGGCTGATGGGCCGCAAGAGCTAGACAAGTTACCCAGCATTGTCGTGGTGATTGATGAATTCGCCGATATGATGATGATTGTTGGTAAAAAAGTGGAAGAGCTCATTGCCCGAATAGCACAAAAAGCACGGGCTGCAGGCATTCATTTGGTATTGGCTACACAGCGTCCATCGGTGGATGTGATCACCGGCCTGATTAAAGCCAATATCCCTACACGTATGGCGTTTCAGGTGTCCTCGAAAATAGACTCGCGGACTATTCTTGACCAACAAGGGGCCGAGCATCTTTTAGGCATGGGTGACATGCTGTATTTACCACCAGGGACCAGTGTGCCAATCCGAGTTCATGGCGCCTTTGTTGATGACCATGAGGTTCACGCGGTTGTGAGTGATTGGAAGGCCCGAGGTAAACCTGATTATGTGGATGAAATACTCAATGGTGACGCCGTCGAAGACGTATTGCTGCCAGGGGAAACATCCGAAGACGGCGACGATGAATCAGACCCATTGTATGACGAGGCCTGCGCTTTTGTTATTGAAAGTGGTCGTGTGTCGGTATCAAGTGTACAGCGTAAACTGCGTGTTGGTTACAACCGCGCTGCGCGATTGGTTGAACAAATGGAGCACTCCGGTTTAGTCAGTTCGCCCGGCCATAATGGCGCCCGTGAAGTGCTAGTTAAGAATAACGCTGGCTAAGGAAGTAATATGAAACAATTTTTATACAGTGCAGTGGCAAGTGTCGCCCTGTTTTCATCAACAGTTTTTGCCGACGACGCACAGATGCTGCAACAACAGCTAAAGGGTTTGGACTCACTCAGCTCGGCTTTTTCACAGCAAGTGTTTGACCCGCAGGGGCAGCTGGTGAGTGAAAGTAAAGGCAAATTGCAACTAGAACAGCCACGGAAAATTCGTTGGGAGCAACAACAACCAGACGAAACCTTGTTTGTCTCCAACGGGGTTGATAGCTATTACTTTGACCCTTTCGCCGAGCAAGTGACGGTACTGGATACCTCTAAACTAATTGATAATACGCCGTTTATTCTGCTCACCACAGAAGATGAAGAGCTGTGGCAGCAGTTTAGTATCAAGCAAATCGAAGCTGGCTTTGAGATTACCCCGAAAAATACTGAAGATGCGCAAGCAGAAAAGCTGACGTTGCATTTTGATGAGCAGCAACAAGTTGCAGCACTTGAGGTGCTTGACCAATCAGGTCAGCGTTCACACTTTCATTTTGATGCGCCCAAGCGCAATGTTGATATTGATGACAGCGTGTTTGAATTTACCATTCCTGAGCACGTGTTTGTTGATGATCAGCGAGCGCCACAAGCCGAGATAAACCGTGGCGAATAATTTCTCCCTAGACTTTGCCCCCGATGTGCGCCCGTTGGCGGCGCGCATGCGCCCACACACATTGGATCAGTACATCGGCCAAAGCCACATATTAGGCACAGAGCAACCCTTGTACCAAGCCATTAAAAGTGGCCATTGCCACAGCTTAATTTTGTGGGGGCCACCTGGGGTTGGTAAGACCACGCTGGCGCATATTATTGCGCACCACAGCGATGCCCAGTTTTTGGAGTTATCGGCGGTCAGCGCAGGGGTGAAAGATATCCGTGAGGCTGTCGACAGTGCCAGCGACTTGCTACAACAGCAAGGCAAACGCAGCTTATTATTTGTGGATGAAGTACACCGCTTTAATAAGTCGCAGCAAGACGCACTATTGCCGCATGTTGAAAACGGCACCTTCATCTTTATTGGCGCCACCACAGAGAACCCCTCTTTTGCACTGAATAACGCCGTGCTGTCGCGCGCCAGAGTGTACACGCTGAAAAAGCTTTCAGCTGAAGATTTGCAGGCAGTGGTGAATCAGGCGCTAGAACAGGATGACATTCTTCGCCAGCAAGGTGTGACCATCGAGCCCGATAGCCTTGAGCAGTTGTGCCACAGCGCCAATGGCGACGCTCGCAGTGTACTTAACCTGCTGGAAGTGGCGGCAAATTTGGCGCAGCAACACCAAGGCTGTATTAATCAGGCGGTGCTCAAGCAAGTCGCGCCGCAAATGGTTGCCCAATACGATAAGGGGGGCGATCATTACTACGATTTGATTTCTGCTTTTCATAAATCAGTGCGCGGCTCCGCGCCGGACGCGGCATTGTATTGGTATTGCCGTATTCTCACCGCCGGAGGCGATCCCTTGTATGTGGCGCGGCGGCTATTAGCGATTGCCACCGAAGACATTGGCAATGCAGACCCCAAAGCCATGGAGGTGGCACTGAATGCCTGGGATATCTTTCACCGGGTTGGCCCCAGCGAAGGTGAACGAGCCATAGCTCAAGCCACCTTATACCTAGCTAGTGCGCCGAAAAGTAATGCCGTATATATGGCCTTTAATGAGGCCAAACGTCATGCGAAAGAGACCGCTCACCTCGATGTGCCTTATCACATTCGCAATGCGCCCACGCAATTAATGAAAGAGCAGGGCTTCGGCGAGGATTATCGCTATGCCCACAACGAGCCGGGAGCCTATGCAGCAGGCGAGAACTTCTTCCCCGAGGAGATTGCTGACAGCCGCTATTATCATCCCAGTGATCGTGGTTTAGAAAAACGCATTAGTGATAAGCTTGCTTATTTGCAAGAGCGTGATGCGCAAAGCGACAGGAAGCGCTATGAGCGCTCTTAGTACCTACTTTTTTATTGCCATTGGCGGGGCCTTGGGTGCCTGCGCCCGCTTTGGTATAAGTGAATTAGCACTAAAACTGCTGCCTAAGGGATTCCCTTTTGGCACGCTGGCGGTTAATATTCTCGGTTCATTGTTAATGGGCATATTATATGGCCTGTTGGATCGCGAAATGCTATCGCATCCGCACCGCGTCACACTCGGAGTCGGGTTTTTGGGCGCGCTGACAACATTTTCTACATTTTCCATGGATACGCTGTTGTTGCTTCAGCAAGGGCAGTGGTTGAAAGTGGCGTTAAACGTCCTCCTTAATGTGGGGATGTGTATATTTATGGCTTGGATAGGCCTCATGCTAACAACGCAAAAAGGTTAAAAACTCACATGTTAGACTCAAAGTATCTTCGTCAGGACGTAGAGCAAACAGCAGCCCGTTTAAAGGCACGTGGCTTTGAATTAGACGTAGCGAAACTGGCACAACTCGAAGAACAACGTAAAGCGCTACAGACTAAAACGCAAGAATTACAAAGCGAGCGTAACTCCCGTTCCAAAGCCATTGGTCAAGCGAAGGCGAAGGGTGAAGATATTCAACCTTTATTGGATGCTGTTGCCAATTTAGGTGATGAGCTCGAAAATGCCAAAAAAGAGCAAGATGCCGTCCTCAATGAATTAAAGGACATTGCCTTAGGCCTGCCTAATTTGCCAGCAGAAGATGTTCCAGCAGGCAACGATGAAGACGATAACGTCGAGGTTAGCCGTTGGGGTGAGCCAAAGAGCTATGATTTTGAGGTCAAAGACCACGTTGATTTAGGCGAAGCGCTGGATAAAGGGCTGGATTTTGAAGCCGGGGTGAAGCTCTCGGGTGCCCGCTTTACAGTAATGCGTGGGCAAATCGCGCGCATGCATCGCGCGTTGGTGCAGTTTATGCTCGATACGCACACCGATAAAAACGGCTATACCGAAATGTATGTGCCTTATTTAGTGAATAAAGACAGTTTGTTAGGCACGGGTCAGCTACCTAAGTTTGCAGAAGACTTATTCCACACAGAGAAACTGGGTGAGCACGATGATGGCTTTAGCCTGATCCCTACCGCTGAAGTGCCGCTGACGAACTGTGCGCGTGACGAAATCTTTGAAGAAAAAGAGCTGCCAGTACGAATGACTGCCCATACTCCGTGTTTTCGCAGTGAAGCAGGCAGCTATGGCCGCGATACGCGGGGCTTAATTCGTCAGCACCAGTTCGACAAAGTTGAGTTAGTGCAATTGGTTAAACCTGAAGATTCAATGCAGGCACTGGAAGAGCTAACTTCTCATGCCGAGCAAATCTTACAGGCGCTTGAGTTGCCGTATCGTAAAGTAGTGTTGTGTACCGGCGATATGGGCTTTGGTGCAATGAAAACCTATGACTTAGAAGTGTGGTTGCCAGCACAAGACACCTATCGCGAAATTTCGTCTTGTTCAAATATGGGCGACTTCCAAGCGCGCCGTATGCAAGCGCGTTTCCGCCGCGCGGGCGAGAAAAAGCCGGAATTACTGCATACACTCAATGGTTCAGGGTTAGCCGTGGGCCGTACGTTAGTGGCTATTTTGGAGAATTACCAACAGGCGGATGGCAGTATTGAAGTGCCACAGGCGCTGCGCCCTTACATGGGTGGGTTAGAGCGTATCAGTGCTGCTTAATTATTAGTAGCTTATTGAAAAGGCCGCATTTTAGCGGCCTTTTTTGATCGCATCGCACGCCTTGGCCGTAGCTAATATAAAGCAAATTACAAGGAGAAAGTATGGACTATTCTGCGGTTATTTTGGTGTCATTGGTGTTGTTTGCCTGGATGTTGGTAGCGCAGTGGTTTGTGGCTTCAACTGTAAAGGCGAGGGCCGATAACGCCATTCCAGGAAAAATTGATGATAACCTGTCTCATGACTCATTTATCTTTCGTGCCCACCGAACGTTTCAAAATACATTAGAAAACGCGCCGCTGTATATTGTTTGTGCCCTAGTCGGTCTGCACTTGGGGGTGTCAGGGCCCATCTTCGCTATTGCCAGCGCGGTATTTGTCGCCGCTAGAGTCATTCATATGCTGCTTTACTACGTGATGGCCACCGAATCCAACCCCAGCCCCCGAAGTTATTTCTTCATGATCGGCTGGCTTGCGAATATCGTGATGCTCGTGCTCCTCACACTGGAAATCTTATTCTTTTAATCTTTTCGGTGTGGGGTGTGTTTATCTGTTAATGCTGTGAGCAGTAGAATCTACGAGCTTGAAGCGGGTGAAATGTCTTAGAGATAGAGGCATACTGAAAGCGGGTAGAGATGTATTCGCCCGCTTTTTTATTAAAGCGGTTTGGGGTCTGTGGCCAATTCGAACTAAATTAAGCCACTTTTCCTTAGTTACCGATTTTTTAGGGCGAGTGACCAATATTAGTCTCTAACCTGTTTCGGGTGGCGCTTTCCTAACACCAGCAAGGGTGTCGTTCCAGCCAATGCGCTCCTTCCAAAGCTTGCCATCTATAAAGACTTTATAACAATCAATTCGGTTAGTTTTAAACAACACCAGCCTATGTATTGCAGGCTTTCAACTATCGAAATTTGTGACTTAAATCATCGTTTAAGTTTCGCTGGTAACGTATAAAGGGGAGCAGCCTTCTTGTTGTGAAATGTGATTACTTCTATTAGTGTAAGATTTAATTTAATTTTTGTAGCTTCATTAGTGTGTCTATACATCATAGGCCACTTCTTATCTTACAAGGTAGCAAACCTTGTAAGGTCTCACTAATAAGCTGTTATGCTTATTTGAAAATGTGTCATATCGTGTGCTATTTGTCGTGGTGATATCTAGATTTTAGTGTAAAATTTCCACGTTAATTTATTGATTTGAAAGGGATTAATTTCTGATGCTACAAGTTTTACATCCAGAAGAGTTTCGTTTAATAGATCACGCTGAATATACAATGCTAGCTGCTGATAAGGGTTATCAAAAAGCTAATGATTGGGGTGGTGGTCGTTGTCCTGTCTGTAAACGTCCGATGTATTCACGTGGTGGGCATAAAAAAGACGACGGGCATTTTTATCACAATGATAAAGAGTTTTGTCCAACTAAAGAGCCAGCAGCTCGACCTTATATCTCTAAGCCTCCGACCAAAATTGATGTTGAAGCTGAAGAAAGAAATAGAAATTTTGTAAGGGAAAATATTGAACAAATATATGGAGTATTGAATCAAGACCTTGTTCCATTTCTAGACTTTAAAGAGTTCATCTCAATATTAAAACGTGCAAAAGAACTTAGGGTTTATGGGTACGCAAACTTAGAGCCAGGTCTATTACCATATGTGTACGCTACATTAATTAACTTTTTGCCAAGTAAAAGTAGAGACAAAAAGCGAAAGCTAAAATTTTGCTTCTTCTTCGATGCTGCAATCCAAGAGTTTGATGATTTATGGATTGATAGAGGGGAGCATAGTGTCTTCTTAAGAGTTTCCTATAATGGTCAAGAGACAAAAAAAGTTAATATGTTCAATCTAAACGATACATATTTGAATAAGGAATATTTTAAGATGTCTGATAAGCAAAAAAAGTGGGCAATGCGTAACATATAAGCATAACAAAGCATTTAAGAGTGATTCCCAACGCTTGGCATTTTTCATTCCATCGTTGGGTTTCATGTTTACGGTGATATAGTTTCGTTTCGTGGTAGCGTTGCTCACACCTTAATGCGGCGTTATATACCTATGGATGCATTGAGTAAACTTCAAGAAAAAAATGACGCACATTCAAAACATCAGCGGGATACTAGCTGGGGTATAATTTGTGTGTTTTGCATACTAAGCCCATTGCTTTTCAGTTATGGGTGGGAATTTTATCACTCGTTTAAAGGATTAACCTTTGAGGCACTTCATCCATCTATTGTTGTAGTAGCTATGCTCGGGTTTGGTTTACCTATAGCCTTTATGGGGGATTTAATGTTACTTCATCGTGCCATTAAATTTTTACTGCTAGTTGCTGCCGAATGTTGGTTTATTTGGTTTTGGGTTGTATCTCCATTGTCATGGTTGGCCTTCCTCCCTTTAATACCAGCTTATGTTTTATTAAAAGTGCAATTACCTAAAAATAAGGCTGGTGATTAACCGGTATATAACACATATGAACCTTCTTCCGTCAAATAAACAATAGAACCTTCTTTAGCTGCCGATAGGCAGCTAACTGTTTTTCAATTAGCAAAATAATCTACTTCGCTCTGTCATTGTGGCCGTTAAATAAATTGCTTACGGCAAACACATATAGAGGCTCTCTTATTGTGATCTCATCACTGCCTAACTCTGTCATTCCTTATGGTGGTTAGGGGCACTAGACATTCATCGGTTAACCTTAAGAAGGCACTATTCAAGTCAGTTGGCTCGTGGCTCCAGTTAGTTTCAGGCTCAACTAAGGTGTAAACAATTTTGCTCATTGTTAATGCGCACCAATGGGGTGTCTAATCAAGCGCAAGTAGCTTATACGGCGACTATATTTACCTGCCATATCATGCTTTGTGGCATATACGTCACAAATAACGCGCGATAGTTCTTGCTTATCTAGTTTGGCGTTCAGCTCACCCCATCGTGCGACTTAGGCGCTTAAAAACCGTTCATCATCGAAAACCGTTTTATTCTTTAACATGAAGTAAACAGCGCGGCCGAGTTTATGGGCCAAGGCGGATAACGCTTTGGCTTTGCTCATACGCTTTTGTAGTTTGTTTAGATAACGTCTTGCTTTGTCGTTACCTCGTAAATAGAGAATAGCGGCTTCACTGAACGCCCATTTTAAATGACCGTTGCCAATTTTATTACCACTTGTGCCGTAGGTTTTACCTGCTGATTCAGCTTTGCATTTAACTAAGCGGGAATAGGAAGCAAACTTTTGGACTGACTCAAAGCGCTCTATGTCGCCAATTTCATAAAGTATGGTCATCGCTAATATGAGCCCGATGCCTGGTACCGTTCGCAATTGAGCGTAATAGTCAGGGCGATGTTGTTGTGCTTTGCGCTCAAGAAAACATTCAAGGTATTTTAGTTCTTGAGCGTAGCTATCGAGGATGGCTAAGTCGAAATTGATATTACGTTGAACAACGGGGTCGTCATAACGCGTTCTGAATTCTTCCCGCACACATTTGTTTTTCATGTGCAACTCTAGCGCGGGATAATTATATTGGCTGTTCGTGTTAACGATATGCGCTTTAAGCTGAGCACCATGCTGAACAAGCTTGGTTCTTCGACGCAGTAAATCACGAGTCGCTCTCATCTCACTTGGATAATCATAAGCAAGAGGAAAGTTGCCACCGCGTAGCAAACTGGCGATTTTATAAGAATCAATTTTGTCTTTTTTGGCTTTACCACCGTGAATGGCTTTCATGTAAAGAGCGTGACCGAGCACGAAATCAACATCATGTTCTTTGCATAAGTCGCTAACCCAATACCAACAATGCATACACTCTACGCCAATGACTACTTGCCCTATGTAGGGATCAATGAGTGACAATAATGCTTGTTTATCTGCCTTTATCTTTTTATGAACCACCTTTTCACCCTTGTCATTCAAGATACAGACATAAAGAATTCGAGCATGTAAGTCGATACCACAGTAAAAATCATGTAATTTGGTATAAAATTTCATTGAGCTTTCTCCTTTTGGTTTGGTCGCCTTGAAGTTTAGTATTTCGCTAAACTTCGGGGAGAAAGTTCAATAAGTATCAAGCCACTGAAGCGGGACTCGTAACCGTTGACTCGGTTTCGCTTTGCTACACATTTTAGCCAACAATTACTCGCTCCTTAGTGGGGCGTTCAACATTACTCGCTCCTTAGTGGGGCGTTCAACATCGAGAAAAAAGGGGCCTTGTATGGCCCCTTGTTTATTAGTCTGTGCCTATAAAGCCACCGGTTTGATGGGCCCACAGTTGGGCGTAGATCCCCCCTTGGGCGATAAGCTCTTGGTGTGTGCCTTGCTCAACAATATGGCCTTTGTCCATCACCACCAAGCGGTCCATTTGCGCTATGGTTGATAAGCGATGGGCAATGGCAATAACGGTTTTATTTTCCATTAAGGTATCTAGGCTCGCTTGAATCGCTGCCTCTACCTCAGAGTCTAAAGCTGATGTGGCTTCATCGAGCACTAAAATAGGGGCGTCTTTTAACAGTACGCGGGCAATCGCGATACGCTGACGCTGGCCACCTGATAACTTAACGCCGCGCTCACCCACTTGCGCATCCAGCCCTTTATTACCATGACTGTCTTCCAGTTCACTAACAAAGTCCCATGCCTCAGCCTTTTTCGCAGCGGCGATGATTTGCTCATCCGTGGCATCGGCTAAGCCATAACCGATATTTTCGCGCACGCTACGATGCAGCAGCGCGGTATCTTGTGACACCATAGCGATATGTTGGCGTAGGCTTTCCTGAGTCACCTGGTTTATCGGCGCATCATCAATACGAATGTGTCCTTGCTCAACATCATAAAAGCGCAATAACAGGTTAACTAAGGTTGATTTACCGGCGCCAGAGCGACCAACAACCCCAACTTTTTCGCCAGCACCAATGTTCAGAGATAGCCCATCGAGCACCGGCGGGTGTGACGGGGTAATTGGCTTGGCATAATTAAAGGTGATGTTATTAAAGTCAATGCGCCCATGGGTCACCTTCAGCGTGTTGGCATCCTCTGCGTCGGTTATGGTTATGGGTTTCGTTAAGGTGTTCATGCCATCGGCAACGGTGCCGATATTTTCAAACAGGGCGCTGACTTCCCACATGATCCACTGCGCCATGCCGTTAAGGCGAAGTGCTAAACTAACGGCAATGGCAATGGCGCCGACGCTGATTAAACTAATAGACCAAAGGTAAATCGATAACGCCGCAATCACCGCCACCAAGCCGTAGTTAAGCAGCTGCACGCTCACTTGTAACTTAGTGACCAGACGCATTTGTCGATATACCGGGTCTAAAAACAGCTCCATCGATTCACGGGCATATTGCTCCTCCCGCGATGAATGAGAGAAGAGTTTGATAGTGGCGATATTGGTATAGCTATCAACAATACGGCCTGTCATTTGCGAGCGGGCTTCGGCTTGTTGCTCGGCGACCGCTTTAAGGCGCGGAATAAAATAACGCTGCACTGCAATATAACCTACAAGCCAGCCTAAAATTGGCATCATTAAGCGCCAATCTGCCTGGCCAACAAAGAACAGCATGGCGGAAAAATACACCACAATATACACCGCGACATCCAGTAGCTTGATGACGGTTTCCCTTACCGCCAACGACGTTTGCATCACCTTAGTGGCAATGCGCCCGGCAAAGTCATCGGCATAAAAGCTCACACTTTGGCGCAGCAGGTAACGGTGCGCCAACCAGCGGATGGCCATGGGGTAATTACCGAGCAAGCTTTGATGGAGAACGGCTGAGTGAGCAAACACTAAAATAGGCAACAGCACAATAGTGACTAGGCCCATAAACCAAAGCGTATCGGTTTCGGTGCTTAACAGCTGATCCGGGGTTGTCTGTCCAAGCCAGTCAACGAGTTGACCCATAAAGCTAAATAGCGAAACTTCAACAATGGCTAATAAGGCGGCGCTGATTGACATCACCGCCAGCGGCCAGCCCATGCCTTGGGTGTAATAACGGCAAAAAGCCCATAATCCCTTGGGTGGCGCGGTAGTTGTGCGCTCGGGAAAAGGGGCGGTTAGTTTTTCGAAAAAGGAAAGCATAGCACCACACATAACTAACTGATTTAAGGCGTCAGTGTAGCGATTTTGCGGCGTAAAACCTAGCGCAACGAGTGTGCTAATTTTGCACCACTGTGGTGACTATGCCGACTCCTAGCTACGCGCTTTGTGCTTGCTCATTGAGCTCTGCAAGCATCATTTCGCGCATTTTAAACTTTTGTAATTTCCCGGTGACCGTCATCGGGTATTCCTCGACGATACGAATATACTTAGGCACTTTAAAATATGCGAGTTGATCTTTTAGGTAGGCCCGAATTTGCGGCTCATCGATATCGCGGTTGTCCTTTGCTTTGAGCCACAAGCATACTTGCTCGCCAAATTTATCATCGGGGATACCAAAGACCGCCGCATCACTGACAGCATCGTGCAAATACAGCACTTCTTCTATTTCGCGCGGATAAATGTTCTCGCCACCACGAATTATCATATCTTTAATACGGCCAACGATGGTCACGTAACCTTGCTCATCCATGACCCCTAAATCGCCAGAGTGTAGCCAGCCCTCAGCGTCGATCGTGGCGTTAGTTTTCGCTTCATCGCCCCAATAGCCTTGCATCACACAGTAGCCGCGAGCACAAATTTCACCCGGGCTACCAATGGCAGCGATTTGGCCGCGTTCATCAATAATTTTAATTTCTGTGTGCGCCATCGCTCGGCCCACGGTTTGCACTTGTTTGTCAATTGGTGCATCGGTTTGGGTAATATGGTTGATGGGGCTGCACTCGGTCTGCCCGTAGCCAATCACCACCTCGCGCATATGAAAATCACTGTGTACTTTGCGCATCAATTCTTGCGGGCAGGTGCTGCCAGCCATGACTCCGGTGCGTAAGGTACTGAGATCGTACTGCTGAAAGTCGGGGTGCTCTAGTTGCGCAATAAACATCGTTGGTACGCCGTGGAGCGCCGTACAGCGTTCTTGCTCAACGCAGCTTAGGGTGCTGATTGCATCGAATGAGGGAGCTGGAAATATCGCACAGGCACCACTGGCCAAACACACTAGATTACCCAGCACCATGCCGAAGCAATGGTACAGGGGCACCGGAATACACAGTCTGTCTTTATCATTAAAGTGCATCGCTTGGGCAACCAGCAAACCGTTGTTTAAAATATTGCGGTGCGAGAGCGTGGCGCCTTTGGGGTTCCCGGTTGTCCCCGAGGTAAATTGGATATTAATGGCGTCATCGGGTCGAAGTTGCGCTTCAATAACCCTCATTTGCTGGTAGTGCGTATCCTCGCCCAATTGTTGAACCGACTTAAATGATGTCATGCCGGCAAAAGGTTGCTCGGAGAGAATAATAACTTGCTCTAGAGTGGGCAGCGCTTGCAGGGTGGTTTTGCCACCGTCTTTTAATTCCGGTGCAAGTTGGTAGATCATATCAACGTAGTTTGATGCTTTAAATTGCTCGGCCATCACCAAATACTTTACACCCACGTTGTTAATGGCAAAGGCCAACTCATGAGGGCGATAGGCGGGATTAATGCACACCATAATGGCGCCAATTTTGGCGCTTGCGAATTGCACCAAGGACCATTCAATATTGTTGGGAGACCAAATGCCAACCCGATCCCCTGGCTGTACACCTAGAGCGAGTAAGCCCGCAGCGAGGCGCTCTATTTCCCGTAAATACTGGCGGTAAGTCCAACGGATCCCTTGGTGGCGCACCACAATCGCTTCATTGTCAGGGTATTTGTCGACAATATAATCAAGATGCTCGGCGATGGTTCGCTCGCTAAGCGGCGTTAAAAATGAGCCGTGGTACTGGCTCAACGTTAACGGTAGTGAAGGGGAGTGATTGTCTTGTTGTTGCGGCATTGACTGCCTCCTTGCCCGGATAGATGTTGTCATTTTAGGTTCTTCAACACCTAATCAAGCACAGAGTGTCGACACTTTCCATTATTTTGAGGTGGTTTCTATTGGAATTAGACTAAAGGTTTAGTTTTTGTCGACATAAAAAGCGGGCCATGGGCCCGCTACATCGTCTTGGGGAGAGAAATAATTTAGCTCGTTGCTTCTTGCAGTGCCTTCATTTTATCGTGGCAAATTTGCATGCGTTCACGAAGCTGAGAAAGAACTTGTGCGCACTGAGGTGGCTGCGACTCTTCTAGTGCATCGTCGAACTCTTCAAGCACTTTATCTTCAACCTCTTCAAGGTGTTTGATGTACGTATGCTCTTCGTTGCTCTTAATCGCGCTCATCACCTTAGTGTAGGTTTTACGTACATCAACCAGGGTGTCTGAGCCGGTTTCAATTTCGCCTTGCTCTTCAATGGCAAAGGGTTGCAAGTCGGTCACCGCTTTGTGCTTTTCATCGATCATGTTTTGGAACACGGTACGTACATCATTACTATCAATGTTGTCTTTGGCATCGGAGTAAAAATCAATGCCACCCTTTAGTACTTTGATAATGTCTGTGATTTTCTCTGAACGTTGCATTGTCATAATTGTGCTCCTTCAATTTTGAATTCGATTTAATAGGAGCAATGCTTGTGCCAAATCGAGGGAATACATAAAAACCATTATTAAACAGTGTTTTATCTTTATCTTCGAACGCTTGAAATGTATAAACCAACGCCTTTTTCATGGGCAACTATGAAAGCTTTTCAATTGTAGGCGGTAAAAACGTCATAGTCGTACAGCCAACAAAGCGTATTATTTTTTACCTTTCACAGTGCGCCAGGTGAAGATGTGCTGCGTAGTAGCTATTATCGGAAAAAAAAGGAAGAAGAATGGATTGTAACGTTGCCCCAAGCACAACCTACCACGAGTGTAATACCCTTACGACAACGCGTCGTAAACGGGGAAAAGGATTTGAATACTTCCATCTTGATAAGGAAAAGATAACCAGTCGTGCTTACTTAAAACGAATGCGAGAGTTGGTTGTGCCTCCTATGTGGCGTGATGTACGTATTAGCGCTTGCCAGTACAATAAGGTGCAGGCCGTTGGCGTTGATGGCAAAGGAAAGCGACAATACATTTACCACGCCCATTGGCAATTGGCGCAACAGCAAAAAAAATTTGCCAAGTTAGGTGAATTCGCTGCTCAGCTTCCAGATGCGCGAGGGCAATGCTTATCCTTATTGGCAGAACCTGATTGGACGAAAGACAAAGTGTGCGCGCTTGGGTGCGCAATCTTAGACCTTACCGCGATTCGTGTAGGCAATAATAATTATTACAAAGCCAATGAAACTTGCGGGTTAACCACGCTTCGACGCAAGCATGTGGATATTAAAGACGACCATGTACAATTTAGCTTTAAAGGTAAACACGCAAAACACCGAGAGGTGCGCATCGACGATACTGAGCTTGCTGAATTAGTGGCTTCAAGTGCAGAGCAACAAGGGTATAGCTTGCTACGTTATTATCAACAAGGCCAATGGCATGACCTGCAAAGTGATGATATTAACGAATTTATCCACCGTGTTTTTGGCGGCCACTTTAGTGCCAAAGATTATCGTACCTGGGCGGGGACGCGAATGGCGGTGCGCTTTGCCCACGTAGCCGCAGAGCAGGTACAGGCGCACCCAAGGCGCAAATTTAAGTCTCAGCTGGTTAAACTCGTTGCCAAACAATTAGGCAATACCGCGAACATTTGCGAACAGTATTATATTCATCCGAAGGTGTTAGAACACCTCAGCGAACACTATGAAAATGAACACCCGTTTGCGCATTTTGACGCGACACCGCGCTCTTTAGCCGGGGAGTTAGACATGGATGAGAGGCATGCGTTAGCGATTATTACCGGGCGATAACGTAACAGGCCATTTCTGCGGCCTGTTACTGTCGGGGGAGATTACTGCTTAGCGTAAGTGCGCAGCATAATATCGACATACGCCGTCATAAAGGCTTGCTCTTGAAACTTCTTCAGCCCCGTATCAGCGAACTCAATAGGTAATGGGTTGCGCTTAAGCTGCTCTTTCATCTCTGTGGCACTAATAATGTGCACATCTAAGTTAGTTATCAGCTGCAGTGCCGCTTCCATTTTAAAGCCAACCGCGCCGCCAGCGAACTTTCCTTTATGAGGTCGCGCCTTGATGGCGATAGCATCCACTTGGTAATCTTCCATCAGCTTTTTAAAGTCGCGATGAAACTTTTGGATTTCTTCAGTATCGTTGGCATCGCTTAAAACAAAACGTGTTTGGCGCACATCACGGATGTCAAACACATCATTTTCTTTACTTAGAAGGCATAGTAAAACTTCACTGCCTTTTATTTCTACGCCGCAAGTATGCATAGTCAAATATCACCTTTTTTATCAATGGCATTAGTATATCAGAAGCGCATACAAAATTTGTTAAGAAAATTAGCAGACGAGCCTTGTATTTACCTCTATAGCGCGCCAAAATAGCGCCTCGCTCACGCTGTGTGGGCGGCAGTATCATCGCAATGCTTGTTGGTATAAGCGTTGATTAGACTTATTAAATAGACAAATAAATACACGTGGCGCGGCGTAGGTGTCACCACTGTACAAGGATTAAACATGCCAGTAATTACTCTTCCTGACGGCAGTCAGCGTTCATTTGAAAACCCTGTATCCACGTTAGACGTAGCACAAGACATCGGCCCAGGCCTTGCCAAAGCGACCATCGCTGGGCGTGTTAACGGTGAGCGTGTTGACGCCTGTGATTTAATCAGCGAAGACGCACGGTTAGAGATCATCACCGCAAAAGATGAAGACGGTTTAGAAATTATCCGTCACTCCTGTGCGCACCTTATCGGCCACGCCATTAAGCAATTGTATCCTGATGCAAAAATGGCCATTGGTCCAACTATCGACAACGGCTTTTATTATGATGTCGATATGGAGCACTCGCTGACGCAAGAAGATTTAGAAGCGCTTGAAAAGCGTATGAAAGAACTTGCGAAAACCAAATATGACGTGGTTAAGAAGACCGTGAGCTGGCAACAGGCCCGCGACACGTTTGAACAACGTGGCGAACCTTATAAAGTTGAAATCTTGGACGAGAATATCGCTAAAGATGACCGTCCTGGTTTATACCACCACGAAGAGTACGTGGATATGTGTCGTGGCCCACACGTACCTAATATGAGCTTTTGTCAGCACTTTAAATTGATGAAAGTAGCAGGTGCATACTGGCGTGGCGACTCTGACAATAAAATGTTGCAGCGTATTTATGGCACCGCATGGAGTGATAAAAAGCAACTTAAAGGCTACTTGCAGCGCTTAGAAGAAGCGGAAAAACGCGATCACCGTAAAATTGGTAAAGCCCTAGATTTATGGCACTGGCAAGAAGAAGCGCCAGGTATGGTGTTTTGGCACAATGATGGTTGGAGCATTTACCGCGAGCTCGAAGAGTTTGTTCGCGAAAAACTGCGCGAATATGACTATGAAGAGGTGAAAGGGCCGCTAATGATGGACCGTGGACTGTGGGAAAAATCAGGCCACTGGGACAAATACGGCGATGCCATGTTCACCACGGAGTCAGAGAAACGTGAGTATGCTATTAAACCAATGAACTGTCCTGGTCACGTGCAGATTTTCAACCAAGGTTTGAAATCTTACCGTGATTTACCTTTGCGTATGGCCGAATTTGGTTGTTGTCACCGTAACGAGCCATCGGGTGCGTTGCACGGCTTGATGCGCGTACGTGGCTTTACTCAAGATGATGCTCATGTTTTCTGTACAGAAGAGCAAATCTTGCAAGAGGTGACGGCGTGTATCGATATGGTTTACGACACTTATTCGACCTTTGGTTTTGAAAAGATTGTTGTAAAGCTTTCTACACGCCCAGAAAAGCGCATCGGTGAAGATGAACTGTGGGATAAAGCCGAGAAAGCCTTGGCGCAAGCATTGAGCGATAAAGACATTGAATTCGAATACCTACCAGGTGAAGGTGCCTTCTATGGTCCGAAAATTGAATTTACTTTGTATGATTGCTTAGAGCGAGCGTGGCAGTGTGGTACAGTACAGCTAGACTTTATGTTACCAGGACGTCTTGGCGCAACTTATGTGGCTGAGAACAACGAGCGTCGCACTCCGGTGATGATTCACCGTGCTATTCTGGGTTCAATCGAACGCTTTATCGGTATTTTGACCGAAGAATACGCAGGGCTGTTCCCAACCTGGCTTGCTCCTAAGCAGGTGGTGATTATGAACATCACTGACAAACAGTCTGATTATGTGCACGAAGTTGTACAAAAATTGAATAAACTGGGTATTCGCGCCGCAGCCGACTTGAGAAATGAGAAAATTGGCTTTAAAATTCGCGAACATACTTTAAAACGTATTCCTTACTTGCTAGTTGTTGGTGACAAAGAAGTAGAGCAGCAAGAAGTGGCAGTAAGAACACGTACAGGTGAAGACCTAGGTAAATTTAAAGTCGATGACTTTATCACTAAAATCACAAATGAAATTAAAACAAGACAGTAATTTGTGATCGAAAGGGTGTATCAAACAGTATCGAATACACCCTTTTAGTTTTTAATATTCTTGGAGGAACGTACCATTAGAGGCGGAAAAAAGGGCCAACAACAGGTCCAAAAAAATCGTATTAACGAAGATATTACGGCAAAAGAAGTTCGACTAATTGACTTTGAAGGTGAACAAGCAGGCATCGTGTCCCTGAGTGAAGCTCAGTCAATGGCGGATGAGGCGGGTGTCGATCTAGTAGAGATCAGCCCAAATGCTGAACCCCCCGTTTGTAAGGTAATGGACTACGGTAAGTTCCTTTTTGAAAAAAGCAAAGCGCAAAAAGAACAGAAGAAGAAGCAAAAGCAAATTCAGGTTAAGGAAGTTAAGTTCCGCCCTGGTACAGACATTGGTGACTACCAAGTTAAGCTTCGCAATCTAACCAAGTTCTTAGAAGCTGGCGATAAGGCAAAAGTAACGATCCGTTTCCGTGGTCGTGAAATGGCCCACCAAGAAATTGGTATCGAGCTTTTGAATCGCATTAAAGATGATCTGCAAGAGTTGGCACAGGTCGAGTCATTCCCGAAAAAAGTGGAAGGCCGCCAAATGATCATGATGCTAGCGCCGGTGGCTAAAAAATAGTATACTCCGCGCGTTTAACGAATTAGTGCAGGTTTACAAGCCACATGACTTATTTTCTAAGGCAGTGGCACCTGTATCTATCCGGTTGAAGTAGGGCGCTTTTTTAAGCGCTCTCACCGGTTTTGGGAGTAAGTTGGGCCAAAAAAGTGTTTGTGAACTCAAACCGCCTGCTTGCTAAATTTAAGCAATATCAATTGGAGTTATTGCAATGGCTTATAAGCTAAAAACACACCGTGGCGCCGCTAAGCGCTTCAAGAAAACTGCTTCTGGTGGTTTCAAGCGTAAACAAGCGCACCTTCGTCACATTCTGACCAAGAAAACCTCTAAGCGTAAGCTTCACCTACGTCCTAAGCTAATGGTTCACAAGAACGATCACGGCTTAGTTTCTCGTATGTTACCATTCGCTTAATAGGGGTATAGAATAATGGCAAGAGTAAAACGCGGTACTATCGCGCGCGCACGTCACAAGAAAGTTTTAAAGCAAGCTAAAGGTTACTACGGTGCACGTTCACGTGTTTACCGCGTAGCTTTCCAAGCGGTTACTAAAGCGGGTCAATACGCTTACCGTGACCGTCGTGCGAAGAAACGTACTTTCCGTCAACTATGGATTGCACGTATCAACGCTGCAGCTCGTCAAAATGGTTTGTCTTACAGCCGTTTCATCAACGGTCTTAAAAAGACTTCTGTAGAAATCGATCGTAAGATCCTTGCAGATATCGCTGTTTATGACCAAACTGCATTCGCAGCATTAGTAGCTAAAGCGAAAGAAGGTCTTTCAGCTTAATCTACCTGTGTTAGCAGAAGAAAGGAGCCTTTTGGCTCCTTTTTTAATGCCTGAAAATCACTTCTATAGCCATTAGCGCGACTTGGTAAGCACCCAGTCAAGCCAGCTGCTTGGTAAAATACGTTTAAGGAAACCGAATAGATAGGTGGGCGTGGTAACATAGTAACGGGCCTGCGGGCGCTGCGACTCTAACGCATGCACCAAGCGTTTATAAACCGCTTCAGGTCCCAGGGTAAAAGGCTGAGGGCCACTGGTGGACTCCAACCGCCGCTGCTGCGCTAAATAATTATCTCGGTGCGCACTTTTTTCAATATCAATGCCTGAGGTTAAAAATGCGTGCAGTGCATTATCACGAAAGCGCGAACTGATCGGCCCAGGCTCAATCAAAGAAATATATACACCGGAGCCTTGTAGCTCTAAGCGCAAGGTATCTGTTAATCCCTCCAATGCAAATTTACTGGCATTATAAGCGCCGCGATAGGGCAAGGTGACTAACCCCAACACCGATGAATTTTGAATGATACGGCCATGACCTTGTTGGCGCATCTTTTTACATACTAATTGGGTAAGGTGATGCCAGCCGAAAACATTGGTTTCAAATTGCCGGCGCAGCGCTGCCACGGGTAAATCTTCCACAGCGCCAGGTTGACCATAAGCGCCATTATTGAACAAGGCGTCTAGTTTACCGCCGCTAAAAGCCAGGGCATCGGCTAGCCCTTGTTCAATGGAGTCAGTATCGGTGTAATCAAGCTGCACACAGGTGATGCCTTGCTCGTTGAGAGCGCGTACGTCGTCTACATTGCGACAACTAGCGATCACTTGGTAACCGCGCTTTTGCAGTTGTTTAGCACAGTAATAGCCTATACCGCTAGAGCAGCCGGTGATAAGAATGGTTTTCATAATTTGCACTCAGTGCCAACGTCATAGCGAAAAACTACCATTTCGTCGCAATCCTGGCCACCTTTAAAGCCCCCTTGTTATACTCAAATACAGCAAAACAACAACAAAAAGAGCGTATTATGTTTACCAGCTTGTTATTAGCCACGGCCCTAGCCGCTGATGCCCACTTGCCCAAACTGTTCCCTTGGCATGGCCAAAGTGAAGCGTTGATGCAGCAACAAGGCGTGTTAACCACGGCGTTTGAACACTCTGGGGGAATGATCTCTCCCGACTATCAAGCGACGATGACCTATTTAAAGCGCTTACAACAGGCTAACCCGACCCAGTTCAGCCTAGTTAAAATAGGTCAAAGTGACGCGGGTCGTGATATCAACATGCTGGTTGCCAGCGAGCAAGGAAATAATAGCGCGGCGCACATTGCTAATAGCGACAAACCCACGTTATTGATTCAAGCGGGTATTCACAGTGGTGAAATTGACGGTAAAGACGCAGGCTTTATGTTGTTGCGAGACATTGCCACCGGTAAACGATTGGATATCTTAAAAAGCGTTAACCTACTGTTTATACCGATTTTAAACGTTGACGGTCACGAGCGTGCCAGTGCCTATAATCGCATCAACCAGCGCGGTCCTGCTGTTATGGGTTTTCGAACCAATGGTCAAAACCTCAATTTAAACCGTGATTTCACTAAGCTTGATACCCCTGGTGTGTGCGCATTAGCTGAGGTTGTTAATCAGTATCAACCCAGTCTGTACCTCGATATTCATGTTACCGATGGCGCCGATTACCAATACGATATTACTTATGGTTATGCGCCAACGTTCGCCAGCGCCACACCAAAAGTGACAGCTGCGATGGATCAATGGATAGCGCCTGTCATTGACCAGAAACTTGAAGAAATGGGGCATATTCCTGGGCCTTTAGTGTTCGTCATGGATAAAATGGATTTTGCGAAAGGTCTTGCTGGGTGGGTCGCTGGACCTCGCTATTCAAATGGTTGGGGCGAGTTACGCCATTTACCCACCATTTTGGTAGAAAACCATTCGCTTAAGCCCTATAAACAACGGGTATTGGGTACTTATGTGCTTATTGACGGCGCTATCACCGCCTTGACCCGACATGGTGATGATATAAACGCGGCCGTGGCACAGTCTAAAGTGCAGCAGCAAGAACATCTCGTTGTTGAACGCAGCTATGCCAAAGAGCCTGATACCATTGCCTTTAAGGGGATTGCCTATGATTACTATGAAAGCACTGCAACGGGTGCTAAAGAAGTACGTTATTTAGGCAAACCTAAGCATTACGATGCGTTACCCATATTCTGGCAAAAGGAGATAAAAACCGAGGTTGATGTGCCCAAGGCTTTTTATATTCCACGCCAATATACTGATGTGATCGCGACCTTAAAAATGCAGGGAATTGAAATTAAGCCTGTTACCGCAGACATCGAGTTGCCATTGGCACAAGCACGTATTGTTAATCATCAATTTGCTCAAGCACCATTTGAGGGGCGCTTTCGCGTTAGTGCAGAGTTTGATTACAGCACGGCGAAAACGACAGTAAATCAGCAGTGGCTGAAGGTAAGCACGACACAACCCTTAGGGCTTTTGGCTACACATATGCTGCACCCAGAGGCGCCAGACTCATTGTTCCAGTGGGGCTTCTTCCACAGTATTTTTCAGCGCACTGAGTATGTTGAGAACTATGCACTCGCTCCATATGCGCAGCAAATGCTTGAGTCAAACCCGGATATCGCCGAGCGTTACAACGCCAAACTTAAAGATGAAGACTTTGCAAACGACAGTGATGCTCGCAGAGCTTGGCTTTATGCGCAAACACCGTATTATGATCAGCATTATTTGCACTACCCAATATTAATGCAGTTTTAACTTATGAAAATTACCACCATTCCTGTTACTCCCTTTATGCAAAATTGCCGCATATTGCAATGCGCACAAAGTGGTCAGGCCGCTATTATCGACCCCGGTGGCGATAGTGATAAAATCATCCGTGCGTTAACACAGCGCGGCATTGAGCCCAGTGTGATTTGGCTAACTCATGGCCATTTAGATCATGTTGGTGCAGCGGATACATTGCGCAAACATTACCAAATCGACATTGTTGGCCCGCAACGAGATGAGCAATTTTGGTTTGATGCCTTGGCGCAGCAGGCTCAGATGTTTGGCTTTGCGCCGCAAGTGCCTTTTTTGCCCGACACCTGGCTCGAGCATGGGCAAACAATAAGTTTAGGTGAGCAGCAATTTGAAGTACGCCATTGCCCGGGACATACGCCAGGGCACGTGATTTTTGTTTGTCATAGTCATAAGCTTGCCGTTGTTGGCGATGTGATTTTTAAAGGTTCAATAGGGCGGACGGACTTTCCAAAAGGCGATGGCCCAACATTAATCGCTTCTATCAAACGAGAGGTGCTTAGCCTAGATGATGACTATCGATTGCTTAGCGGTCATGGTGAAGAGACCTTGGTAGGACAAGAGCGCCATAAAAACCCGTTTATTAGCGGAAAATTCGGTTAAAAAGTACAGACGAAAACCCTTGCGTTATGTATAATTTTACCTAATTCACAATTAAAAAAGAAAAATCAATGTCATTAAACCAAGTTGACCGTCAGATCTTGGCATTGCTGCAACAGGATGCCAGTTTATCGACCGCCGAAATAGCCGATCAAGTCGGCCTTTCCCAATCACCATGTTGGCGCCGTATTGCACGTCTTGAGCAGGAGGGCTATATCAAAGGCAAAGTGGCCTTGCTAGATGAGAAGCAGCTAGGCTTCGATATGCTTGTATACGCCCATGTACGTTTGTCTAACCACGGCCGAGACCAGCTCGCAGATTTTGAAAAGCTGATTATGAGCTATGATGAGGTCACTGAATGCTACACTATGGCGGGTACCATGGACTTTATGTTGCGTATTATCTCCAAGGGTATTGAAGGCTATGAGCAGTTCGTTCGAGACCACTTATTAAGCCTTCCCTATGTGCAAGAAGTACATTCGAATGTGACTATGACCTGTGTTAAGCGCTCCACCGCACTGCCACTGTAAAAGTGGCAGTAAGCCTGCCTTCAGCTTTTTACTCAATTGTTAATTTCTCGGTATTTTGCTAGACTCTGCGGCCTTTTCGAAGAGCTCTGCCTAACGTACACGAGGAATGAATGTTTAACTTATTAAGCAAAGCCCCAAGCTCTGCTAAAAACGATATATTGTCTGGATTGACGGTGGCCCTAGCGCTGGTCCCCGAAGCCGTTGCCTTTGCTTTTGTAGCCCAAGTAGACCCTCTGGTTGGTTTATACGCGGCCTTTATTGTTGGCCTAATAACTTCTTTATTAGGCGGTCGCCCGGGCATGATATCTGGCGCCACCGGTGCCCTTGCTGTTGTCATGACCTCCCTCGTCGTGACCCATGGGGTAGAGTACCTGTTTGCCACGGTGGTGTTGATGGGCATACTGCAAATTCTCGCTGGGGTCTTTAAACTTGGTAAGTTTATTCGTATGGTGCCGCACCCTGTGATGTTGGGGTTTGTAAACGGCTTGGCCATTGTTATCTTTCTCGCTCAACTTGGCCAATTTAAAGTACTTGGCGACGATGGCCAAATGCAGTGGATGCAAGGCGAAATGATGGCTACCATGCTGGGCCTGGTTGCTTTGACCATGGCTATCATTCACTTTTTACCTAAACTAACCACTGCTATTCCTTCAAGTTTGGCAGCGATTGTCGTGGTGACGGGTTTAGTTTTAGGGTTAGATTTAGAAGCCCGCACGGTTATCGACTTTGTTAAAGATATGACCGGTGATGCCAGCGCCACAATCGCCGGTGGTTTACCTGAATTCCATATCCCTCAAGTGCCGCTCAACTGGGAAACATTCCAAATCATCCTGCCATACGCCGTGATTCTTGCCGCCATTGGTCTAATCGAATCGTTACTAACGCTTACGCTAATTGACGAAATCACAGACACCCGTGGTCAAAGTAATAAAGAATGCATGGGCCAGGGCGCAGCTAACTTGACTTGTGGTTTCTTTGGCGCGATGGGTGGCTGTGCCATGATTGGCCAATCAATGATTAATATCAACTCAGGTGGCCGCAGTCGTTTATCGGGTGTGACAGCTGCTCTGATGCTACTGGCCTTCATTTTGTTTGCCGCAAGCTATATTGAGATGGTGCCTTTGGCGGCACTGGTTGGCGTTATGTTTATGGTGGTTATAGGCACTTTTGAATGGTCAAGTTTCCGCATTATGCGCAAAGTACCTAAATCTGACGCCTTCGTTATCTTTTTGGTCAGTGCCGTAACTGTGGCCACAGACTTAGCCATTGCGGTCTGCGTGGGTATTATTGTCTCTGCGCTAGTGTTTGCTTGGCAGCATGCCAAACATATTTACACCGAAAGCTACATTGATGAAGAAGGGTCAAAAGTATATGAGTTACATGGACCTTTGTTCTTTGGCTCAGTGAAAAACTTTATTGAGTTATTTGATGTTAAGAATGACCCTAAAGATGTCATTGTAGAGTTCAAGCATAGCCGAGTTGCCGATCACAGTGCCATTGAAGCTATAGATAACCTCGCTGAGAAATACACCAAGCAAGGTAAAACCTTACACCTACGTCATGTTAGCCCTGACTGTAAGCAACTACTGCATAAAGCGCGCGATTTAGTCGAGATCAATGTTATCGAAGACCCCAAATACCGCGTTGCTTCCGATAAACTCGGATAACATTTAATAACAGGCCAGCGTCATGCTGGCCTTTTTTATTCAGGCACAATTAACGTTTTCACCCTAAACTGGATAGCATTATTTGCTAATGGGTAAAAACATGAAAAAGCTTATTTCTCTAATACTTACATCAGGCATCGCATTCGGCGCTCATGCCGCCAGTATCCCTGATGAACCTCACGTTCAAGTTACTGGTGTAGGGGAGGTGTGGGCCACTCCCGATAAGGTCACGTTGAATGTCAGTGTCAATGAACACAGCAAGGATGTTGTTGCGGCAAAGAAAGCGGCTGATGACAAACTTGCGGCCATGATTCTGGCGTTAAAAGAGCAGGGAGTTGCCAGCAAAGATATTCACGCTAGCCAACTAAATGTGCGCAGCAAAACGCGTTATAACCGCGATACTCAAACCAACGAATTTGACGGTTATGAAGTCAGTCGTAACCTCAGCATTATTTTGCGCAATATTGATAGCTATGCGCAAACTCTGCAAGGCCTTATTCAGCAAGGGGCTAATCAAGTAGGGCAGTCGCAATTTGGCTTAACCAATCATGATGAGCTTTTTAGCCAAGCGCAGCAAAAAGCATTCAAAGATGCAAACGCCAAAGCTAACACCTACGCAGAAGGTTTCAACGCCCGCATTGAAAAGGTCTATAGTATCAGTGCCCAACAAGATTACGCGCGTCCAATGCCCCAGGTCGAGGCCATGATGGTACGGGCTGATAGCGCTGGTAGCGCGAAAGTGGAAGATGCTTATAACATCGGTGAAATCAAAATCATTGCGAAGGTGAACGCGGTGTTTTTGCTCGAGGACTAAGAGTATAGAAATTATCATGATGCAGTCATGATATCGAAACGACCTCTCCAACTGCCGGCGGCTAAACGCATTTTGTTTACCGTCGGCACTTTTCTTTTTACTCCAAGCCCTGTAAGTTCTTACTCAAATTATGATTTGTTAAGGGGTTAGGGTGATAGTCTCAATTTACGCTGCAATTTTAGCGCTGGTTTATGTGCAGTTGAGTATGTATGTTGTTAAAGCACGGCGCAAAGCTCAAAAGTCCATAGGTACAGGCGAAGATGAAGGCTTAATACGCGCGATTCGTGCACACGGAAACTTCATTGAGTATGTGCCATTTGCACTGATTTTACTTTTTCTCAATGAGTATCAAGGCTTAGCGAGTCATTATTGCCATCTATTTGGTGCCGCCTTAGTATTAGGGAGGTTGCTGCACGCAAGCAATATCGCCCAAAGCAATGAGCAGCTTAAGATTCGCGTGGTGAGCATGGTGCTGACATTCTCTGTCATCGTTTTATTGGCGATTAGCTTACTGCTCGATGCGACGTTAGGGCTCTATTTATAAAGCCCTGATTATTTTGTTATTTTAACCCAACGAAAATGGCTATTTCTTTTTCTCAAAATCACCATGGGTAGGGATCGGGTTGCATTTTTTTTGCAGCTCGGTTTTACCCACATTCTCTGGCTTGTCTGAGCTATAAAAAGTCATACGATAACTTTGCTCAACCTCACCAGAGCAGTTTGCTTGCTCTAGCATAGCTTGTTCAAATGATTGCTGTTGTTCAGGGGATGCGCAGCCAGCCATTACTGCAGTTAAGATGATGATTGCGTACTTCATTGACTTCTCCTTAATGCCCACACTGTTAAAATTTTGAGTATACGTGCGGTAACTCAGGTAATTTTTATATTCAAAGCGCTTGTTTGCAACGCAAAAAGTGTAACGATTTAAAACAAGCGCCGACAAAGACTGAGGAACTGTAGCCAAACCTTTTCTGTAATGATTGTTAGGGGATTGATTCAACGAGTAATTTATAGATTTTCTTGGTAATTATTTGTAATATCGCAGCTTTATTTGCTAACAAGGACGAGCACATGTATCGCGGTAAACTAGTCAATTGGAATGACGATAAAGGGTTCGGTTTCATCAGCGCAGCAGAGCTTTCATCAAATACCTTTATTCACATTTCAACGCTTAAGCACATGAGTCGATCGCCAAAACAAGGCGACTATATTTACTTTGAAGTTGAAAGGCATGAAGGGAAAACGCGCGCGACAAATGCTCGTATAGAGGGAGTTGCCGCGAAGAAATTCAAAACCTCAAAAAGCACCAACAAGCCCGGTGCGAATAAGCTAGTGCCTGTATTAGTGGTTGGGGTTATGTCGGTTCTATTATTCAACTATTTAGATTTTACCGAGCAAGTCGGCAGTCCAAGAGCTATTCAACAAATCCCCGACACCGCAGTAGACACCACGCCACGACAAACATTTAAGTGTGATGGGCGCCAGTACTGTAGCCAAATGAGATCACGAGAAGAAGCTGTGTTTTTCATTCGAAACTGTCCGAATACAAAAATGGACGGTGATAACGATGGCAATCCTTGTGAGAGTGACTCAAGGTTTTAAAAGGTAAATGCCTAGCTACAAGCTTTTAGCGATGAACCGTAATGAACGCTTTGCTCTGTACGAGGGTAAGATTGATGGGTTCAAAGCGAAAGAGGCTTGTTTGTGTCATACATTAACTAGACGATTGATGTTGGTTAAATAGGTTTAAACTCTATTTAACATAATCGACCTATCAAGTATCGACCACCTCTGTAGCCCTTGCTATGACTGGGTTTGTATGTTTTGCAACCTTTAGAATGGGGTGGGGTGAAAAAGCTCATGCGGCTTGCTCTCTCCAAATTTTTGCTTTTTCGTGGTTTCCTGCCCTCTCTTCACGCTCAGCTTCAATAGCAGCAACGACTTTAAGCGGTTCAGGGTGTTTCCCTAGAATGGCTAACTCAAGCGCTTTAAAGTCAGAAAATACGGCTCTACCGTTCCTAACCTTACTAATGTACTGTCTTGAAAAGCCTAGCAGCTTTGCGAGTGAGTAATCAGAGTCAATGTCCACGGACTCTTTAAACCAGTCGAGCAGCTCAATCGAGTTGCTTATTTTCATAACTTTTCTTCTTTCAGGTCGGCGTTATATTGCAAAGAATACAGTGCTTTTCAGGCTTTGCAACGTTACCCACTGGGTTGACACGTTACCTCGTAGGTTTACTATTTGATCCGCCAGCAACGTTTAGATCCAAAAACTGCGGTGGCGATTTCAGGTCGGCGGGGCGACTGAGGGGGTAGCAGTCCTCAGTTTAGCCCTTGCTTTTTAATTTGGCCTGAATGGAACCTAAGACCTGAAAGGATAAATGCGCTAATGAAGACAATATCAATTCAAGAATGCCCCCACACTGGCTATAGCTTAGAGCTTAAAGATAGTGCTACGTGTACCAGACATCTTATTTACTTTAACGAGCTTTCGTTTTCAGGTGACACACTCGTTGATGGCACAAAGTATGTTTTTACTCATGTGAAGTCACCTTTTTATGATTGTTCCCTTATTGGTGCCTCCATAGAATTAAATGTACGCGAGTATGGAACATTAAAGAAACAAGCTAAAGCCCTTGGCCTAGAGCGAATCACAGAACCAGCTTAACGGCTGGTTTTTGCGTTTTTAGCTAAAGCTATCGCAGTAGCTTTAGCTAAGAATGCACTCGTTAAATAAGCGGCTGTGGGGCTTTAGCACTTAGATTGGATCATAGAGTAAGTGGTCTAGGTGTGCCGCAGTTCGTGGGGGGTGAGTGTCCTCATAGGGTTATCACGGGAACAGTACCAATAGCCCTACGTGTACGAAGCGACAGCGGCAACGGCTAGGACAAGCGCCCAACAGGGGTAATACAAGGCTCGCAACCTTGCGCAACATCACCGTTAGGAATACGGCCAACGCTGTGAGAGTGGGCACGGGTACCAGGGGCGCATTAGGTTGAAAGCGCTTGAATAGCCACTCTTGCCGTAACGCTCACCAAAGCGTGCGGCCATCCGAAGCATAGCTTTAGCTAAGTGCCTAGCTTTAGGCCTTTAGCAAAGCTTACCAAGCGGCTTTGGGTGCAGCGCCGACATTGCGATTAGCTTTAGGCCCGATTCAGTTCGGTTAGTTCTTTAGCGGTTCGTAAGGGGCTTGCTGCATCCGAAGCGCAGCGAGGATGTAGCAAGGGGGCAAAGAGTCCCCAGCGGTATAGCGCGCGCATTCTCCAGGAGAAAAGCCCCGCGAGGGGCCAGCATTTTTTTGAGCGAAAGCGGCATTTTGCTTTTGCTCATGCAACCTCAAGGCGCAAGCGAGGTGCAAGGCCCTGCAAGGGCCAGCCTTTCCCGCGCCCGCAAGGGCGCTACCGAGGCAAACCGACCTGAGAAAATTCAAAAAATTTTATTGGGCGGTGTGATATGTGGTCAACAGGCCCGCTAGGGGCTTTGTCCATCATATCCACGGCTTATTGGGTTGTGCGGTAAGTGCGGCAACAAGACGCGCCAGCGGCTTTTGTCCACTTATCCACAATTTTCGTTTTTTTGTTTAAAAACAGGCGGTTACATGAGTAATTCAACGCAAGCTACTGATTTAAAATCACTTTTTTACACCACCATAGAGCAGATGAACGTGCTCGAGCAAGCAATCAAGGGCAGCAACCCCCTTGCTGTGAAAGACAAAGCACTTCAACTGGCTAAATCAACGCGCAAGGCAATCGTTTGCCAGCACAAAATGATTGAAGGGCTAGAGAAACGCTTAGATAAAGCGGAGTCGGCCAATGGGTAAGGAGATATACGGCAAAATCACCTGCCCGCACTGTGGCAGTCGTGATGCAACGGTGCACAAGCAAGCTAGCCGCAACGCGAAATGGTATTACCGATGCTACGACGGCCCCAATGGCCCATGCGGCACGGTACAAATTCCGTTACCAGGCGGGCAAAAGTTTATCGAAGATAACATGCGGTCATTGAACGAAGCAGAAGCCAGCGAAGCGGCTCACGAAGTTAGCGAGCAGGCCCGCGAGCGCCAGGAACGTGTCGCAGCTAAGGCGCAAAACAAGAAAAGTTTACTATCTCGCATGTTTGAGGATGAGGACGAATGAGTTTACCAAACCAAGACCAACCCACAGACCTAGGCCAAGAAGTTGATCTAGGCCAGCCCGACTTTACCGACATTCTAGATGACGATGCCGACATTACAGAAGCGGTGATGGCTCAAAGCAACACCGAAGGCGCAGCTGGCAGTAATGCCGGCGAAATGATCTGCATCGGTATTAAGTTCGCCACTGATTTTGCGGCCAAGCGCTTTGGCGACCACTGGGCTTTGCAGCAAGGCGAATTGGTGGAGCTATCAGACCGTATTGATGCGGTGATGCCAGAAACAGACCTTTCACCTGGCTGGGCGCTGGCTGCAACCGTCGCGGGTATCTTTGGCCCTCGGGCCATGATTGAGTTTGCTAACCAAGCTGAGCAACAACAACTGGAACAACAAGGGGGCCAAGATGACCAAGCGCAAGCCAGCGCCGAAGAAACTAAAGCGCCATGATCCATCCCTTGCGAATGAAAACGTGCTCATTGTCGGGGCCAGCGGCAGCGGTAAGTCAGCATTTTTACGCCAGACAATTGACTTTAAACAGCCGCGCATTGTTGCTTGGGACCCCGACGAGGATTACCGCTTACCACGGGTTAAATCAATGGCCGCATTTGAACGCCTGGTCAAGCGTTCAGGGTTTGGGCCAATACGTTGCGCTCTCACAGTTCAACCCAACGAGGATAACTTCGAGCGTTACGCGCAGCTGGTGTTTGCCATTCTTCACCAAGCCGCCCCAATGACGGTGATATGCGATGAAATTGCTGATGTTACCCGGGTATCAAAAGCCACCGAGCATTGGGGGCAGCTGTGCCGCAAAATACGAAAGTACGGCGGCAAGCTCTACGCCATTACCCAACGCCCCCAAGAGTGCGATAAAACTATTATGAACCAGGTCGAATATACCTGGTGCGGTGCACTTAAGACCATGGCGAGTTACAAGTATATGGCTGGGGAAATGGGAATATCTGTGGCTGATTTGCAAAGCATTGAGAACATTCACCGCAAGCAAGTCCAATACTGGATACGCAAAGGAACCGACGCGGCCACACTCGAAACCATTAAATTTTAGGAAGCGCTATGAAAGAGAGTTTTGCTATAAAAGAGCCTGTAAAAGAGCCTGTAAAAGAGCCAGTCGGGCTTATTCTATCTGTTTTATTTGTCATGTTAATTGTATTTTCTTTTGGGGTTATTGTTGGCAGTGAGAATCTACAATCTGTTAAGCAAGATAAGCAAATATGTGAGTACCAGCTAAAAAGACGAAGCGAAAAGGAATAGGTGCTGATGTTATGTTTATCCCTCAAGTTTCAAAATGGCATGACCTACAAATAGAACGGGCCAAGCGCAACCATGCCAGGCGAAAACGCAAAGCGCTTAGGCAATCTTGGCTATTAATCTGTCATGCTTACGCCATCGATGAGGGTAAGGAGCTAAAGCCTAAAACGATAACTGAGTTTCAACAATTAATAGAGGAACACTTAGCCAGTAAAAAAATATTGAGCTAAAGCTAAAAATCAAAAAATTTTAAGGGGCCGAAATAGCTTTAGTTATAGCTACAACGGCCCTTTTTTATTCCCGCTTAAATGCTGTCACCCGCTTTGGGTTCTTTACCTAGTGCAACCATTGGAGACAGCACAACATGTTTAGCAAAAATCGTTTAATCACTATCGCTATGACTATCGGTGTTCTCGCCGCAATCAATAAAGTGTCCGCTCTGCGCCCAGTTAAGCGCCTAGTAAATTAAGGGGGCGGTATGCGAGCGATTGAAAAGTTACCTAATTTCACAGGTGTTGAAGCTGGCAACACAGTATCTCTAAACCTACCTGTCGGCCTGACTTACGACAAAATCCACTTGGCGTATACAGGCGTAACAGCCAACCAGATTAAAAATATTCGTATTGAAACGAATGGCCGAATGCTCACCGAGTACCGCTCATTGCAGGACTTGCTTGATGAAAACGCCCGTTTTCAGCGTGAAACCTTGGCGGACTATGCCACATTCCACTTTGTGCAAGACCAGCTAGAAAGCGCGCAAAAAGCGGCATTAATTGAGCGTCGTTTCTTCGCCCTGGGCACGGTCGGTTTATCCACGCTGCAACTGAAGTTCGATATCGATAGCGCTGCAACAGCACCGGCAATCGAAGCGTTTGCAGAAAAGAGCGCCCCCGCGCCTGTCGGCTGGGTGTTTAAGCGCCGTTCGTTTATGTACAACCTTATCAACGGCCGCACTGAAATCGACAACTTGCCACGGCCTGACGGTGCGCACATTGCGGGTATTCTTATTAAAGCCCCAGGCATCGATGGCGTCGAGTTCCTAGTCGACAACACCAAGTGGCGCGACTCTATCCCCAAAGCACTGCATAACCACATCAATAAGCAAAATGGCCGCACCGCCATTAGCAACCAGTATTGGATTGATTTCATGCTCGAGGGCGATATGTACGAGTCGCTCAAGCTTGATAAAGCCATTCGTGATATGCGCTTGCGCATTGATGCGACCACGGCGGGCCAAGCTGAGGTGGTCGTGTACTACTTTGCGGATTACGCAAAGTCTAGTTTCTAAGGGGGCGCACCATGATGCAACCAACAGGAGGGGCGCAACCAGTGTCAAACTGGGGCACCACTATTGGCGGTCTGCTGTCACAAGCGGTCAACGCATACGGTGAGTACGAAGCGATTAAAGCCGCTAAGAATTCATCCGGCCAAGGCCGACTTGAGCAGTCATATTTGCCTGAGTACGAAAACGGTGCAGCTGTGCAAGTAGAAGCGCCCAAACAAACGGCGACACAACAGCCGCAAGAGCCAATGATTTTTGGGGTTCCTCAAAAAACTGTATTAATGGGCTCTGTCGGTTTGCTGCTTGTGGCCCTGTTACTTAAGGGGAAATAGCCATGCGCAATTCACCAAAAGGCTGGCGTTATTTCGCTTACGGGGTCGCTATCGCAGTGGCTGCAAACTTTGTAGCAGAAGGGGTGCGCAAATTGCTGCGTGATGCACCTACTGCGGAGGGTGAGTAATGTTTCCAGGAATGGGCGCAGTCGCAGGGTTAGGCGGCATGGGGGGCATGACGAACGGGGCGGGCAGTCCTATTAGTTCAAGTGCCAGTGCTGAAACTGGCGACCAAACACTTAACCAACGCTTTCAAGGCGGTAATTTAAGTTTTGGTGGCGGTACCAACAACCAATTGCTGATTTTAGGCGGCATTGCGGTTGTTGGCCTGTACCTAATGACACGTAAAAAGTAATGCGTATAGCACACATTAGCGAGCTTGAGCACATCAAGGATGCAGCCGGAAGCACCAACGATTACGCCGAAATACGGCAAGAGATAGCAACGAGCCGGGCTTTACTTGTTGAGCACATGGGTTGCTATTGTGTGTTACGCCTGGATGCAGACGGCCTTGTCGTTGTCTGCGCCCAGGGCGCAAATCTAAATCATATCGCGCCATTAATTGTACGCCTGGGCCAACGCCTCAAGGCGGGCGCAATTCTCTTTCACACCAAACGCCCCGCGCTTAAGCGCTTATTACGGGCGTATCAGTTTAAATTTCTGATGCACGATAACAACGGGCATCACGTTTACAGGATGGCAATATAATGGGTAGCAGATCTAGTTCATCCAGCCGCCAGCAAACCAATAACACCAGCACAACGATTGGTGTGTCGGGTGATAACCAGGGCTTTATCACCAATGGTAACGGCAATTCGTTCAATATCACCAGCACAGACGGCGGGTTAATTGATGGCGCGGTTGATATGGCCCGTGCGGGCTTCGACTTTGGTGATTCGGCTGTGCGTGGGGGTTATGACTTGGCGCGGGACGTAAACCAAGATTCTTTGCATTTCGCCGAAGGGGTTACAGACCAATTTGCAGGGCTTATTAGCGATGGTTTTAGCTTTGGTGCTGATGTTGTCGGCGAAAACACGAGCCTAGCGCGTGACTCAATCATGGCGCAAAACTACCTGGCTGAAACATCTATTGATGCTAATAGTGAGTTGGCCCGCGACGTAGCTTATCTATCAGAGAACATGCACGCAACGAACACCGACTTTGCTCGGGATACGTTGCAAGACTCACTTCTTGCGATTGACAATAGCAGTGAACGGGTATCAGAAATGGCGTATTTTACCGCCAATAACAGCAGTAACTTAGCGCGTGATGTTATCGCCGAAACGGCTGACGCTTACGAGGAGGCAGGCGATCAAACGCTATTGGCTCATAAGCAGGCGTTACAGTTCGCAAACGACGCGAGCCGCTCAGATGGGCAGCAGCTCGCCATCAGCACCAACAAAACAATGATGTACATCGGCATTGCTGCCGCTGGCGCAGTCGTACTTGTTGCGTTAAGTAAGGGGACAAACTAATGCTGTACAAGCAAACAATACGCGCTGGCGAAATGCGCGAAATTTCAAAGCGCGGCCACCACTTCAAGTTGATCAAGTGTCAAACGGCGCTCAGGCTGCGCGTTCACGCTAAGACTGAATTGCTTTTGGATACAGAGGTGCGCGCGGGGTTTGAGATTGCGTTTGCAAAAGAGTTTGAGCGTATCGTCATCGAAGCTGAGCAAGAGCAGCGCGTTGAAATATGGGCCGATATCTGGCCGCTTGGTTATGATGCGCCAGCACAGAACGCTAATGCGTTGCAAAATGGGCTATCAAATCATTACGGAGACTCTGAACTTGTTCTACCGTTCGAACCAAACCGCTTAAATGCGCGCATAGTTTCTGATCTCCCTTGGTGGTATGGCGGAAGCAATGTGAGCAAAGAAAACGGTATCCCTGTTGCTGCACATCAAGAGGTTGAAATTGCGGGCGCAGCCGAGATTTGGGCTGCGATTGAAGAAAGGGCAGAATACCAACCAACGACGCAATCAACACAAGTTCCTTTCGACGGTGGCTACACGTTTGCGACACTCGAGCACGAAACGGGGTTATACGTTGCGACGAGTGCCGGGCTATTTGTCTACAAAGATGGGCAATATCAGCTGCTAGAGCATATATCAGGTGTTCAGCAGTATGAACATGTTACGCGGATTTCAGAGGACGAAATTGCGGCTTGTGGCTCTTACGGCCATATCCACATTTTCAATATACGCACTGGTGCGCAGGGGGTTAAGTGGATGCCATTTCTGTCTGCGACAGGAACAGGAAGCGCAGATGTACATCTGAGTCGGTGTGATTGTATGACCTACTCTGAAAGTGCGGGGAAATTCATTATTGCTGGTCTGGGAACTGAGCCAGGCTTTGTGTACGTCAGTCGCGACAATAACATGAACACTGTGTGGGATATGAAAATGGTCGGCGGCCCTAAGTGGAATGTTTTGCGAGCATTTGACGACAAGTTTTTAGCAGTAGTGGGGATTGACACTTATGTCTTTGAAACTGCAACGCTCGCTGACTCCTGGGGAACTGATCAACCAATTGGGCAAATAGACAAAGGTATCAACTATGAGGCCCAGTGCACTGAAAATGACCGCATACTCGTATTTTCAACGAAGGGGTCTAACTCTAGCGTCTACACGATTAATAAAGCCAGTCTTAACCTTAACCTGGTTGCAGGGGGCGCTGCGGCTATTGCTACCCCCAGCGGTTTATTGATTTATGGCGTCGACGGCAATTTCTACGAATCTGAGGATGATGGAGCAACATTAGTTAGTTACCCAGGGCCTCACACTTGGAGTTCTTCGGCATCAGTCTATATGGGCTGGTCAGGCGGCAATTTGGTTGTCCACCCGAGAAACGGTGATGTTGAATTAGTTAGCACCGAGAAAAAGCGCATTATAGCTAAACAGCAACTCAGAGTGCTTAAGGGGTTTAGCTAGTGAACAGAAACCACGTTCTATTGGCCGTCGGGGCACTCATTCTAATTTCAGGAGCATATTTCATGGCACAGGCAAAAGGCTTACGCAACAACAACCCGTTAAACATCAAGTACAGTGGCGATAAGTGGCAGGGCATGACGGGCACAGATGGCCCCTTTGTCGTGTTCGAAACGCCGAAGCATGGCTTGCGAGCAGCAGGGCGCATCTTGCGCACCTATGCACACCGTCACCAGCTGCGTGACATCGAAGGTATTGTGTCACGCTGGGCACCACCGAGCGAGAACGACACACAGAACTATATTGAATTCGTGACAACAAAAACGGGCCTACCACGCAACCAGGCACTAGACCGTGATACTTATCCGCAAGTGCTCGCGGCAATGATACATATGGAAAACGGCTCACAACCGTTTAGCCTGGACGAAATTCGCCAGGGCTTTGAATGGGGGTTCTATGGGTAAGTTCTTAACCGTTAACTTTCCTTATTTGCTGCTTGCTGCCGCTGGCCTCTACGTGCTGAAAAAAGGGAAAACCTTTTACGATGCCGCTGATAACATCGCCGCAGGGGTTACGCGCCCCGTGGCCGATGCGCTGGCAGAAATTCAGTTTGCCCTTAATGGCTCGGGGTATATCAAATACCCCAACCCAGGGTTTTATCTCAAGCCTGATAAATTGGGCGCTGATTATGAGGTGATAGACCGCACCTGGTTAAAAGCCATGTATTTAACGCATGAGGACCACGGCGATTATATCGAGCAGATATTCGACCCCCAACTCAAGTTAAAGCCAGCCTACTATCCGCTCATAGGGCAAGAGGTGAACGCCTCAACCATCGTTACAGCGCTTAAGGGGTAGGGTATGGACAAGTTCGACTTGCTCCTAGTGAGTAACGTGATCACCGTCTTGGTATGCACGGCCATCAATAAAACGGATATTGCCTGGATAAAGCAAGGAATGCAGCAACTGCGCGACGACATTCAAGCGCTAAGGGATCCAAAATGAGTTGGGAATGGTTAGGGGGCATCTTTGCCCCCGTTAAACAGTGGCTCAAGAACCGCGCCGCCGAGAAGCAAGCCGAGCATGAACGTAACCTCGCCGTCATCCAGAACCAGGCGCGATTGGCCCAAAGCGAAAAGGACTATAACCATGAATGGGAAATGGCGAATTTGCAGGATAAGGACAAAGGGCTGCGTTACTTTTCGTATGCCATGTTCACGGCGCCAATTGTGATCACCGTCGTCAGTCCGGCTCATGGTAAAGAGATATTCGCGAACCTAGAGAATGTCCCACCGTGGCTAGTGCAAACCTGGATAGCCATTAATGGCGGTGTGTGGGGGATTTCGTCACTTAAAAATGTCGTGCCATCGGTAATTGGTAATATCCGCAAAGCAAAGGCAGTTAAGCCAGTGTAAAGGGCGCTTTGCTATCGTTAAATTCTCCTAAAGGATTGGGCCTTGCGTATGCAGGCCCTTTTTTTGTTCGTACGAACAATGAGCCTGGTTCGTAATAATTGGCTCGCAGATTACGAACCAGGACTAAAATTACGTAATAAATTACGTACCGGTATCGTCGGTTACTACCTCGGCCAGCTCGTTTAAAAACTCCCAGTTATCAGCCATGTTAACAAGCTCTGTGCCCATTTCACGCAGCTTATCACGGGTATGCACCAGGTTATGAAGTTGAGATATTTCACGTCGTAAGTTGATAATCGTTCGGTCTTTGAAGCGATTACTTTGCATCAACAACCACACGCGCTCGAGTTCCTGGGGAGAATAGCTGGCACCGTGCGGGGTATGTAAGCGGCCATCACGGCCAATCATAAAACCAACCCAATCGCCTTGTTGGGGAATACCGCCAGCGGCCATGGACTCAAGCAACGTCGTCGCACTTGGTGTGGGCTTGTTCGTGCGCATCCATCTATCTAACGTGCTTTCACTGACTCCCAAAGCGGCCATCGCGCCTTTACGGTCAATTAAGCCCTGGTCGGTAATAAAACCTGCATTGCGCAGTAGTCGTTTAAAATCGATCATTTTCACTCCTTTAATGTGTCGATTTATCCGAACCAGTCATACTTACGAAAAAAGTCCGGTACTTATCGGCACAAAACAGGGCGACAAGAAAAAAAATTTAAAAAAATTTTCGCCAAAAATACCCAAAATAGAAAAGTTATGAAAACAAGGCTTAGGGCTGTCATTTTGGCTGAACTATAGAATGGTGCTGCGAGTAGTCATTTTGAGGCTATTTAACATAATCTAATTTATAGGAGGTTACTATAATAACCAAATAACTATCATAGAAACCGACACTAAAAGTCCAATACTAGACGGTATCGGACATTTTAGAGTCATTACGGCTTTTAGTATAGTATGTTGTGACAAGTGTTGTTCATTTACCAATTTATACAATTTCCTAGTTAGTTACTGCGCTTTAGTCTATGGTTGTATTGAGCAATATGCGCTTATCGCATAGTATTAGTAACCAAACCACGAATAAAAAGACGTATTATGGAGTTTGTTCGCCCTTTGGAGCCGATTCTGATCATTGATGATGATCAGTCCATGCGAAGTTCTTTGACCACCATCCTCACCGAGCTGGGTTACGACCAAGTCGCGGTTGCTACAGATGTCGCAGAGGCCAAACCGCTGTTATCACAACTGGAGCCAGAGGTGATATTTGTGGATATAGCGCTCCCAGACACTGATGGTTGCGACGTCGTCAGTTACCTAAAAGATTTACATCCCCACAGTCGAATTATCCTTTGCGCTGATCATAACTCCCAGGAAAACGTAGAACATAGCTGGGAATTCGGTGCGCAAGAATACATTAGCAAACCATTCAACGCGAATAAGGTTGATATGGTTATGAAGCGTTTAGAACTAAATTAATAAGCCCCCTTATGCAAGAACAATTAAAACAGCTGACCCTAGGCCTAGCTGATGTTATTTATGGCAAAGAACAGCAAATAAAGTTAGCTCTGTGTGCAATGTTAGCGCGCGGCCATTTATTATTAGAAGATCTTCCAGGTATGGGTAAAACAACCCTGTCGCATGGCTTGGCACAAGCCCTGGGGATGAGTTATCAACGTATTCAATTTACCAGTGACTTGTTGCCAGCAGATATTCTGGGGGCGAGCATTTTTAACACTCAAGAGCAGCGCTTCTCGTTTCATAAAGGCCCGGTATTTAGCCAAGTGGTACTCGCCGACGAAATAAACCGCGCGGGCCCTAAAACACAGAGTGCGTTGCTAGAGGCCATGGAAGAAGGCTGTGTCAGTATCGACTCTGAACGATATACGCTCCCTACTCCATTTTTTGTGGTTGCAACGCAAAACCCACAGCATCAATCCGGCACCTTTCTATTGCCAGAGTCACAGCTAGACCGGTTCTTTATGCGCTTAAGCTTAGGATTCCCCCCAGCCGATGCGGAAAAACAACTCATTCGTGGCCATATTCCTCAGCGTGATAAAGCGATTGATGCCATTATCAGTGCCGAGCAATTACAAGCCATGCAGGCCAATGTTGATAAGGTCACTATAGCCAATACCGTTGTTGATTATATCTTGTCACTCGTAACTCACACCCGTCATGATAAAGATATCAGTCATCCTTTATCTCCTCGTGCCAGCATCGCGCTCGCCCAGGGTGCACGGGCTTGGGCATTTATGGAAGGCCGTGACTTTGTTATGCCAGAAGATGTGCAAGCTGTGTTCGCTAGTATTTGTGAGCATCGTATTAATCCGCATGACGTTTACAGTCAAGGCTCTGTATGCAGTGATATTCTCGCTCGCGTCAAGGTTCCGCTTTAGTATGCTTGCAACAATGCAACAGGGATGGTCGTCCATACGAACGCGAATAGAATCCCTACTGCTGCGTGATAAACACAAAAAAAAGCACCTGACACTGGGTCACAGTACGTTATATGTGCTGCCATCTAAGCTGGGCTTGGGCTTTTTACTTATTGCCGTGTTGAACTTTATCTTGGCCGCCAATTATCAGAATAACCTAGTGCAAGTTGTCTCTTATTTGATGTTGGTGTTGGTATTGATGTCGTTAATTCAGGCCTATACCAACTTAAAGGGCCTCGAGGTCAAATTTAATAATATTAGTGATGTTTTTGCGAACCAAACACCTGTATTGAATATTACTGTATGCAATAACTCGCGTACCAGCTATGGCGTTAAACTAACGTGGCAAGGTCAATGTAAGGAAGTGGAACGCGTTAGCCAAGATGCCCAGGTCGTGCTTGTAAGTGGCCGTAAATGTTCCCGTGGTAAGTATCCAGCAACACGACTTCAGATTTCAACGGGGTTCCCATTTGGCCTCGCTAAAGTATGGAGCTATTTAGAGCCACATGCCCATTACTTTGTTTATCCATCTGCACAAGCGCACAATACTGCACTGACCTATGAGGCCAGTGAAAACCAAGGTGAAGTGAACGCGCTTAAGCCACAGTCAGGAAATGAAGAGTTTTATGCCTTGAATGAATATAAACAAGGTGCTGACTACCGCCGCATTTCTTGGAAACACTTTGCCAAGCGTGAGCAGTTGTTAGTGAAAGAGTTTGTATCTTATCAGGATGCGCAATATATGCTCGACTACGCATCACTACAAGGCAGTGTTGAGCAACGTCTGAGTGCAATGGCCTATTCCATTGAGCAGGCGAAAAGCACCCAAACAAAGCTTGCGCTGCGTATTGGCAATACTCAGTTTGATGCTGATAACAGCCCCTCCCATTATACTAATGCATTGCGTGCACTGGCTTTATTTAAAAATGGAGAGAAATGATGCTGTCTTTTGTTAGCACGGTGCTCAGTGTCATCTACATCGGTATTTTCACGTTAATAGGCGCAGAACTCCCCTCCTTAATGCTGAGCCTGTTATTGTTACTGTGTCTTTGGAATTTATTGCTGGCAAACAAGTCATTGACTCGCCCAGGTGCACTGGCTACTAACTTATTGGCTGCGGCTTGTTTAGGTGTGCTGTTTGTGTCGGTCAGCTATGATGAAAGTGTCCTACTGTTCGTGTCAATGCTGTTACAGGCAGCAATATTAAAGCTCTTACAAGCGAAAACGTCCAAGCAGCTATCGACTGTCATTGTGCTTACCTTCTTTTCATTATCGACTGTGTTCCTTTATCAACAGTCTTTATATAGCTCAATATTAGTGGCCATATTTTACGTTTGTTTGTTGGCATCTTTAGCCGCCTTACATGGTGCTCGCACGCCCAAACGAGCCTACTTTCAAGCACTTGGCTCGTTCGCTATGGCAATCCCCATCGCTGCGTTATTGTTGTTATTTATTCCCAAAGTGCCTGCATTTTGGAAACTTCCTGGCGCTGGCGGTGCTAAAACAGGCCTTAATGAGCGTATAGACCCGTTCAATATTGCCAATCTGGCGAAGTCCGATGACTTGGTGTTTCGTGCTGAGTTTCCAGGGCAACTTCCTGCGCCCCCCTATTATTGGCGAGCGCTTAATCATGAAGAATTCGACGGCAAAGCATGGATAAAAGCGCAGCGCCCTCCTCGCCCTCGTACAGATATAGACTGGCAGAGCTATAGCGCTCAGGCCACTCTGTACTTAGAAAGCTCCGCAAACCGCTGGCTATATGCATTGCAAGACAGTGTTAGCCCGAGTCAAAAAGTAGAGAATTTACGAGGCGGTTTACTTAAGCGCAAAGAGTCAGCAGCATCGAGCTTTCAATACCCATTGCTTTACCGACCGGTGCAAGCAAGTGTCCTGACTAATTACCAATCACGTCTTAACCGCCTACTGCCAACGGATGGGAATCCGCAGGCAAGAGCCTTAGCCCGGCAGTTGAGTCAAAGTACAAACACGGCAAACCAGTTTGCTAGCCGGCTGATGGGCTTTTATGAACAACAAGGCTTTAGCTACACGTTGACTCCAACACCGATCACCGATGACAACTCCCTTGACGTATTTCTAACCCAAACTAAGCGTGGCTTTTGTGGCCATTATGCCAGTACAAGTGCATTTATAATGCGTGCTGCCGGGATCCCTGCACGTGTGGTATCAGGGTATTTGGGAGGAGAGCAAAGTGAACAGGGTAATTACCTGCGTGTATATCAGTATGATGCCCACGCCTGGGTTGAGTACTATGATGGCAATCAATGGCAGCGTTTTGATGCAACCAGTGTGGTCGCGCCAGAGCGATTAAATGGCTCGCTCTCTCAGGTTCAAGAATTGCAACAAGAGTTTATGGATAACCTTGATGTCGGCTTATTACAGTTGAGCCATATAGAGGCATTGAACTGGTTGCGATTAACATTGGAAGAGCTCGATTACAGCTGGACAAAGTGGGTGCTTGGTTTTGATCAACAAAAACAAAAAAGCGTGCTTAAAGATTTACTCGGTAACCAAATAGCACAGTACAGCATGGTGTTGGCCCTTTGCGTGGTTGCACTTGTTCTACTTGGGTTATTGTTATTGGGTAGTCGCAAACAACAGCAGTCAATGAGCTTCAGCGCTAAATGGCTGAATAGGCTGTTTTTATATGCAGATAAACAGGCACTGCTTAGCACGCAAAATAGCACACCCAAGCAAAAGCTGGCACAATTAGCAACACACTGCCCCGGCGCGGCAACGCCACTTGCACGTATAGAGCAGCTTTATACATTGGCCGCTTATAAGCAACGCCCGCTTACCAAAGCACAGAAAAAAGACCTTGTAAAACAGGTCAAAAAAGCAATAAAAATAATAGGCTAGAATATGAATTCGGTATTAATTGGCGTCATTTTGATGCTTGCACTCACCCTGTTACGAGTGAACGTAATCGTGGCAATGACTGTCGCAGCTGTAACCAGCGGATTAATCGCTGGACTACCTTTAAAAACTACGGTGGAAGCGTTCAATAATGGCCTCTCAGGCGGCGCTGAAATTGCTCTCAGTTATGCTATGCTCGGCGCCTTTGCAGTGGCTATCTCGAAATCGGGCCTCACCACTTTACTCGCTCGTCGACTATTGAAAATGATGGGGCAAGAGCATATTTCTTCGCGGTTTTTATCTTTTGCGGTGCTTTCAGTGATTCTCTTTTGCTCTTTGGCATCACAAAATCTCATTCCTGTTCATATCGCTTTTATTCCTATACTCATTCCACCGCTGTTAGGTATCACGAATGGCTTAAAGTTAGACCGCCGCGCCCTCGCCTGCACACTCACCTTCGGCTTAGCTACGGCTTATATGGTGTTGCCTTATGGCTTTGGGGGCATTTATTTATACAACATTTTGCATTTAAATTTGGTCGAGAATGGCTTATCAATCGACAAAACCAGCGTTCCTCTAGCTATGGTGATCCCGGCACTGGGCATGGTTTTCGGCTTATGTGTTGCGCTTTTTATCAGTTATCGCAAAAGCCGCAGCTATAACAATATATCGCTCGCCACAGAAGAGACTGAGAATGCAATAGCCCACCCATCAAAGGTCTTAGCCATAGGCTCTGTGGCAATCGTGCTGTCACTCGCAGCTCAATTTCTGAGTCAATCGATGATTCTCGGTGGTCTTGTTGGGGTGATTGTGTTTACTGTGTTTGGCATTGTTAAATGGCATGAAAATCAAGATGTGTTCTCCAAAGGAGTGGCGATGATGGCGATGATCGGCTTCATTATGATTTCAGCGCAAGGATTTGCTGAAGTTATGAAAGCCACCGGTCATGTTGACTCACTCGTTGCCAGTGCAGCAGATATGATTCAGGGCAACAAACCATTAGCGGCGGCGCTTATTCTGTTAGTAGGACTACTCATTACCATGGGGATCGGCAGCTCATTTTCTACAGTTCCAATTATTGCAGCACTTTTCGTTCCTTTGTGTTTGCAACTGGGGTTCTCCCCAATGGCCACGGCTGCATTAGTAGGCACAGCGGGTGCCCTGGGTGATGCAGGTTCACCGGCGTCAGATTCAACACTCGGGCCCACTTCAGGATTGAATGTCGACGGCCAACATGACCACATATGGGATACCGTGGTACCAACTTTCTTACATTTTAATATTCCACTGGTTTTGTTTGGGTGGCTAGCGGCCCTTGTGCTATAAAGGGGACAGATTTTAGCCAATTAATACCCACACAAGGAGGTGAGATGTTCAAGCAACTAACATTACTCAGTGTTATTTGTGCTACGTTAACTGGCTGCGTCGGCAGCGATAATGCAACTTCAACACCGATAGAGCCAGCCCCTGAACCTGAGCCAACACCTTCAGGTATTACCTTTACAGATGCGGGACTGTCGGGCGAGCGCATTAATCACCTGGTTCATTTCAACGATGCGATTTATGCCGGGACTGATACCGGCTTATTTAAATCCAGCAATGACACGTTTACTCAGTGGCAGAAAGTAGCCACGACCTCAGCCCCTATCAGTGCCATGTGTGCAAACAGCACCGAGCTTTTCTATGCCACTCGCCCAGCCCAACGCTCGACACTGACGAAAGTGTCGATGAACGAAGAGCTAAGTCATATTGAGCATCGTTTTGCCCCAAGCGAAAGTGAACACATCTACGCACTCTATTGCACTGAATCAGCCTTATACGGGACGGGGAACTTGGTTCTTTCGGCCTCCTATGATGATGGAGTAAGTTGGCAAGCGCTGGCAGGAGAATATGGGTATGCGGCTACCGGCATGACGGCCTCTATGCACAAAAGCGGCAATATGCTGTGGTACGGTGGCCAAGGTGCAATCGAAAACCCAATATTACGTCGCGTAGATTTAGAGAACCTTGCACAGCAGGAATACCACGACTTGTTTCCTGCCCCGAGCACAATTAAAGCGATTAAGACCACTTCCCAGGGGGAGATTATTATCAGTGGTGAAGGTGGCTTAATGAAAAGTGCCGACCAAGGCGAAACGTGGACACAAATCTACCGAGATGAACAGGTACCCTATCGTTTCTATTTTGATTTTATCTATACAGAAAATACTCACACGCTAATTAGTGCTGGGTGGAACAAGAGTCAAAAACGTGCTCCCCAGCCTCTTTATGTCGACGTAAGTGATAATGGTGGCGAGCAATGGCAGCGCTTTCAGTATGATAAAAACGCTGACTATCATGGCGGCGTATTAAGCCTATTGCTACTGAGCAGCGATGAGCAGTCCGTTTCATTGCTATTGGGGTTAGACATGGGCGGCGTTGTCAAAGCCCAATATTACTACCCCACACACTGACGCTGCGTAATGTAAAAACTATACATTGTATGATGTGTTCACTTATTGGTGAAATAAAGGCCGCGATGCTGCGGCCTAACAAATAAGAATTTATTTAAACCCGTTGAGCATGCGTTCGCACACGACAGGCGTTGGCCTGTGGTTGTCATCCACAGCAACAAAGGTAAAGCTGCCACGAATCGCTAAATGTTTGTCATCGCGGTGCATGGTTTCAAGAAATATCTCCACATCCACTTTTAAGCTGGTATTGCCCACATGGACTACGCGAGAAACCAACTCAGCAAATGTGCCCGCCGGTATTGCTTCTTTAAAATCAACACGGTCGGACGAAATAGTCACTAATGGTTTGCGACAAAAACGGGTGGCTGCAATAAATGCCGCTTCATCCATCCATGCCAGTGCATCGCCACCAAATAAGGTATTATGATGGTTGGTACGCCCAGGAAACACGGTTTTAGTCACCGATGTTTCCGAATCTTCTATGCGCTGTGCAACAACGGCTTCTTTATCTAACTTACTGCTCATTCGTATTAACTTCACTCGCTAATGTATCAATCATAAGTAATTGTGGATCCAATCGTTCATTAAACCAATTGAAACGCCAATCTAAATGGGGGCCAGTTACCCGGCCAGTAGCCCCTATTTGCCCTATCACATCGCCGGTTTTCACGGTATCGCCCACATCAACCAACACCTTGTGCATGTGAATATAAGTGGAAGTAATACCATAACCATGGTCTAAAATGACGGTGCCACCGGAATAATAAAGCTCAGGATGCGCCATCACGACTTCACCACTGATTGGTGCGTAGATAGGTGTACCTGTCTTGTTAGCGATGTCGAGACCAAAGTGTGGCCGTTTAGGGGTACCGTTAAAGTAACGCTGGCTGCCATACACACCAGAAATTCGACCCACTGCAGGACGATATACCGGCTCAAGGAACGCCGTGCGTTCACTGTTGTTAGCACGTGCTTGGCGAACCAGTTTTGCATCGTTACGGATGCGCTCTAAAACCTTTTCAGGCGGGGCGACATATTTACTTGCCACACCTTCTATTTTATCTATCTGATACTCGCGCTCCGCAATGCTGAAATCAAGTTGATGCCATTGCTCATCTTGGCTTTGCCACTTTAATTGCTGATCAGTTTGTGCATCACGGCCGAAGCCAAAAACAAAATAGCCATCTTTGCTAAGTTTAAGCTCGCGCTCAGCAAAAACGACCTTTTTAGCATCTTGTAGCTGTCCTATAACCATACCACCTTGGGTCAACTGACCTTTAATCAATGGGGTCGGCAGCTCTTGGGCTTCGCTCTTAATGGGCGCACACAATGATGCCCCAAGGAGCAAGGCGGTGATTGCCATACGTTTAAGCATAACCAATCGCCCCTTTGCCTACACCTTCATAGGCGCGAACCTCTACTTGCTTATCCGGGTAAGCTTGCTTAATTTGCTTGGCCATATAATCGGCGATACATTCGACTGTGGTATCACAAGGCAGTACCTCAGTACGCTTTGCACTGATTGCCAATTCAAACTCACCTTGATTAGCATGGTAACGGCTACAGATGTCTCCTGGTGCTGCGCTTATATCTTGTAAGTGTGCAGCCTCCACCACATCCTCTTCGCTGACCAAGTAAATATCAGCCCAACGCTTAGCCCACTGCTTTTGCACACTGGGCATGGCCATACCATCTAGCCAAACGCCTAACGTTGAGCGGTGGCCATGAACAATTCGCTGGCAGTTGCCGTCGTGTTTTTTTAGGCCATGAGAATAGTGATAATAAAAGCTCTGATGCTGCTCAGCACGCAACGACAAAGTAATACCCTTGACGTTCTCTGGCAGCTGAGGAGTGATTTCAGCGACTAGATACTCGGTCACTACTTGCTCATTAATACTCGGTGCGTCAATCAAGCAAACCGCTTGCTTTGGGCCGCTCATAGCGAAATGGTGTTCGTTGTTATCGCCAAAGTTACTTTTCAGCGTCACTTTGTCATCGCCCTGAAGGATATCGATATTGGCTTTAGTGGGTACCGCCAGGGTGTGGTCAACACTGTTATCAATAATGCCCTTGATTTGTTTTTTCACTAAACCAAAGTCAAGCAACATGGATTCATCGTTCAAATCACCGTCTAAAGTCAAGTCAACAATCCAACTCTCACCAACCGGGCCGCGCTGGGGGCAAAAAAAGGAGAAATCAATCACGGTTAAGTCGTTGACGAAGAGCGTCATACACTGTCCTTGCATGCAGTTGAGAAGATGTCGCAATTATACAAGGGATGAAGTAAAAATGCTGCCTGAATTTGAATCCTTGGTGATAAATCCAACATTGCTACGTGGCAATAACGAAGCAGTCACACTACAGACACAAAAATGGCGTAAAAATAACATCCTAAAGCACTGTTCAGAGTTGTTTAGCGTACAAGTGTACGCTAAAGTAGCTGGCAAATTTTCGACAATAAAGTGTGTTATGGAACAAAAAAATAGCTACTCCAAAGAAGACTTGGTTTCATGTGGCCAAGGCGAAATGTTCGGCGAAGGTAACTGCCGCTTGCCTATCGATAACATGTTGATGATGGACCGTATCACCTCAATCACTGATGACGGTGGCCAATACGGTAAAGGCGAAATTGTCGCTGAACTCGATATTAACCCCAACCTATGGTTTTTTGATTGTCACTTTAAAGGCGATCCGGTGATGCCCGGCTGCCTTGGCCTCGATGCAATGTGGCAGATCGTTGGCTTTTTCCTTGGTTGGTCTGGCGGCCCTGGCTTAGGGCGTGCCCTGGGTGTAGGTGAAGTAAAATTCACCGGACAAATTTTGCCTACTGCTAAAAAAGTAACTTACCGTGTCCAGATGAAACGCGTGATTAAGCGTAAATTATTCATGGGTATGGCCGATGGCACAGTGGAAGTAGACGGTCGCGTTATTTATGAAGCTAAAGATCTAAAAGTGGGTTTATTCCAAGATACCAGCGCTTTTTAAATGTAGACGCTAGAGACGAAAAACGCCGCGTAATTGCGGCGTTCTTTTATTCGTTTGCTCTTTATACTTTATACATAGAGCGGTCTTCGACGGCTTCACGCCACCCTCCGAGCCATTGTGATCGTGGATCTATTTGTTGGTAGGGGCAATGTTCTTTTGAACGGCCTGCCATGCCTGCTTTATAACCTTGAGAATGTGCACGTTCTAGACGATCACGCTTTTGTCTCTTCATAGGTAAGTCCTCACCATTATAGTTTTGATACGTTGTAGTGAATCGGTCATCTACATTTAATGGATAGTTAATAAAACTGTCACTTGCAATCAACAAATTTAACCTTTGCCTATTGACAAACCCTAACTGGCTGAGCGCGGATTAAATTTAGTTTTGAAAAATTTCAGTGGTCGTACCTCGCGTTCGCCGACCTTTTTATTGGACTATTTTTACGTGGATTTTTGCGCGCGCTTAAATGATCAAACACGCGCCTAACGCTTATAAATAAAGACAGTGGTTTCGCTAAAAAAGTTCCTGCCCTTAGTTCTAATCTGCCGTCTATTGACCTTAAATTCAACCCTTAATGTGACACAAATTTGCCATAATTTATGTCCATGAATAACATTAACTCTAAGTTCAACACCACGCTGGCTTTGTTATGTGCTTAGTCATGCACTGTGCACGTGATTACTGGCTCAATTATGTTTTTTAGGATTTTTTGCCAGGAAGTCTTCACTCTGCACGGCGCACAGTTCGAACTCTCGCGTGTTTTTGTAAGGGAGTTTCATAAAGCCCGCAACACCTATGCCGTCAATGGCCATCGCGTATTGCATAATCTCGTCAAGTAGTTGGCTAAATCGTACTTCTTGGCTGGCATCCAATAACCGATAATAATGGTGTATCTTCAAACGTTGGGGCAAAGATTCAAAAATGATGCATCCGGTGTGGTGGATTTTATTAAGCTCAAATACGCATTGAATGATTTTCTTGGGAAGCTGTAGCTGCTCATCCGGGTCTTTACCATCTTCAAAATAAGAATGCGGCCTCAGCATCTCAGTACCGGGTATATTAATAACGTCATAATGCAATTGTGGCAGTTGCTCGAACTTAAAGGCACCGGTGGCATCACGCTCAAGTTGAATTGTTTGTCGGGCATCGAATAGACAACATTTAAACAACCCTTTTTGGGTGATCCCTTGCGCCAACTTCACGGTGTTATCTACCGCATCTTGGAATGAAGGCTCTAATGACTCGTCATACAAGATTAAGCTTGATTCAACAAACAGTGATGACTGCTTCCAGTGAAAGCTCAAACCGCCCACAACGGGGTACTTGGCCAAGCGGCTGATCGCTGCCAAAAACGCTTTTTCAGTATCACCGGTATCAAATAAAAATTCTCGGTAATAGCGCTCCAATTGCGCATCATTAACATCAACCAACCGCTGTTGACTGTCTGCCTGACGCAAAAACTGCTTACGCGAGCTGTACACTACGGTATCGGGCAAAGTGGCTACCTGCGCCTTCCAAACTGGGATCAATGCTTTATCTCGAACCAACGGATTATCAGGAACATAGGCGCGGGCCATGGTCGGCATATTACGCATAAAATAGTCGCCGCCGGCGTCGCGCGTTGCCTTGTCTTTGCTGAGCATGGCATCAATCACCCGGGCAAATTCTTTGGGCAACCCCAGTGATGCAGCAGGTATCACTTGCGCACCAAAACGGCACGACTGCGCTGACGCCAGCGCGTACAACGTTGACGCCACCCCCTGCTCGTCAAAACGCGGAGACGATTGCGCCCCAGACATTTGCTCATCACCAATAAAGTAGACATCCCCCATGCGCGCGTTGGTATTGGTTACATCCGCAGACATTAAGTCCATCACATTTGCGGCAATGGGCTGCCCACTGGCATCCAGCTGCGCATAAACAGAGCTCCCCCAATCAACCAGTGACAAGGTTTTGCTGCGCTCATCCCAGACCAAATTGGAAGGCTTAATATCCCCATGAACAACGGGCATAGGAGTGATCCCACCTCGGTAGTTTCGTAATACATGTAATAACTGGTGGAGCTGCAGCGCTAAATCGAGAAGTTGCTTGGCAGTAAACTTGCCTTGGCGAATAGACAATTGTTCTAAGTCTTCTCCCTCGGCTCGCGCCATCATCAATATGCCTTGCTTTTTTACCCGCTCAAAGGCATAAAATTGCGGGATCATCGGATGATCAAAACGTGAAAGCATATAGGCTTCGTCTTCGAGCCTATCGCGTACTGATTGCGCTAAGGTAATACGAGAGAATTTAAACACCCAGTGTTGTTGCCTATCATCAATACCTGCGAACACAAAACCAAATGCGCCGGAGCCAATTAACTCAACATTTTTATAGCCCAGCATGGTGAGCTGTTTAATGCATATATTCAGCCATTGCTTATGCTTTTTAGCATCGCGATGGGAGAGCAAATAAATAGATTGCTCTTCATTAATATAAAAATTGGTGATTGCCCGCTGCGCCAAGCTTGCCTCTGGGTGTTATCTGCTAACTAATTGCTAAGTTTACGCTTTTTGTTACATATTCGACAACATAAAGCACCACTTTGCGCGCCTAAAATGCTTGTCCTAAAAACGGCAATAACGTATTCTTTTACGCTTTGAACGACAACGAAAGGGAATTCCCATGAAAAAAGTACTAATCGGCGGTGCTGTTGCCGCTGCTGTGGCGGCAGGCCTTTATTATTCAAACCAAGGTGCTGGCGGCGGCGCGAGTATGGCTGAGCTAGATTATGTGCCTGCTGATACTGTCTTTTTTGCTTCACAGTTAAAGCCGTTTCCATATAAGCAATACGCACAGTTGTTACCCTCTGACATGATGTCCAGCGGCACCGACGAAGAGCTCACCCAAGCTATCGAACGTGCAAAGGCTCAAGGAAACGTTAACGCCGTATTCTTCTTCGAACTACTAAACCAGTACGAGAGTAGCGTACGCGATGGCAGTTATACGCAAACGTGGGGCATTGGTAATGACCTACGCTACCTAGGGTACGCTATTGGTTTAATGCCGGTAATGCGCGCTGAGCTCGAACAACCGCAAAACTTTATCAATACGCTGAAAAAAGCAGCCGACAACGCAGGCGTAAGCTACGCTGATGAATCATTGAATTCGCAGTCTTACACCCGCTTTACCCTTGCACTTGATGACAGCAGCTCCGTGGCGATTATCGCTGCGATTAAAGATAACTGGCTAACAGTGACCCTAGATAGTGAATTCAACAATCAAGATGACCTTGCCTTAGCCCTTGCCACTGAAAAAGCGCAAACAAGTTTAAACAGCTCCAATCGTGTTAATGACTACATCAATAAGTATCAGTGGGACGGCAGCTCGATTAGCTACGTTAACTTTGAAGCATTAGCCTCAGCAGCAGTCGCTGACAAACCTTCACGTTTAAGCAGTATGCTTGATGCCATCCTTACGAAAATGGGTCAAGCACAAGCAATGCAAGCTTTGCGCACCGCTGGTTGTAAAGCAGACATTCCAGCTATTGCAGCGAAATGGCCCGCTATCGTCTCTGGCACGTCAAATGTCAAAGTCAGTGACAGCAGCGCCGACTTTGATGCGGATATTGTGATTGAAAGCACGGACAAAGATATTTTGGGCGCATTACAAACTGTTCGCGGCTTTATTCCAAGTCACGTGACCAATAAAGACGACGGCTTATTTAGTGTCGGTTACGGTATCGATGTGGGTAAACTTGCACCACTTGCTAATACCGTTTGGAGCGCATTTACGCAGGCTGAGTTTACCTGTGAGCCGCTAATGATGGCACAACAGCAAGCGAAACAATCAAACCCAATGGCTATGGCGATGGCCACCGGCATGGCTGCCGGAGTAAAAGGGATCAGCGTTAGCGTACAAAATGTGGTGATGGATTTCAGTGGCTATACCCCACAAGTAAGTGATATTGATGCGTTAGTCACGCTTAGCGCCGATGATCCAACAACACTCATAAACACCGCAAAAGGGTTAGTGCCGCAGCTAGCACAAATTGAAATCCCTAGTGATGGCACGCCTATTTCGATGAATGAAATTATGCCTGTGCCTGCCAGCGGTAATGTGGATGCTCAACTGGCTATAAACGGTCAACACATCACCGTGTACAATGGTGAAAAATCAACAGCGCTCGCTGCTGACATGAGTTCACAAGCAGTGGATGCCAACGGTGTATTAGGTATGAGCCTGCAATTTGCACCGATGATGGACATTGTTCTTGAAGCCGCCGCCAGTAAAGGTGAAGAATTGCCACCTGAAATCCACTCGTTGGCTAAGCAAAACATGAAGCTATCATTGACAACAGATATCACCGACAACGGCATTGAGATGAAATCTGAAACCAATATCAGCAAAAGTGAATAACCACTAAAAAGGGCGCTAACAGCGCCCTTTGTTATATTAGCTTGCCAATTTTACAGGCGAATACCGCCGTCTATCTCGACCACGCGACCGGTAAAGAAATCATTTTCGAAGATGTACTTCGCCGTATGCGCGATTTCTTCTGCTTCACCTAAACGGCCCACCGGCTTCATTTTAACAAGACGCTCTTTCGCTTCAGGCTTCATTGCATCGGTCATTTTAGTGCGGATCACGCCAGGTGCAATGGCACCCACACGAATACCATAACGACCAAGCTCTTTAGCCCAGCTTGTGGTCATGGCCACTACACCCGCTTTAGCTGCTGAGTAGTTAGTTTGCCCCATGTTTCCGGAACGAGCCACGCTGGACATATTAATAATCACCCCGCCCTCGGCGTGCTCCACCATGTGCACGGCGGCTTCGCGCCCGCACAAGAACACCCCGGTCAGGTTGACATCAATGACCGATTGAAATTGGCTTAGTGACATTTTATCGACTACCTTGCCCTCTTTCGCCTTGATAAATAAGCCATCACGCAAGATGCCGGCATTGTTTATCAAGCCGTGGATAGCACCAAAGTCTTTCGCAATAGCAGCGAATGTCTGCTCAACTTCTTGTTCAACGCTGACATTGCAGATATAGCCTTGGATTTTGGCATCGGCGAGCGTGCTGTGAGTTTTTAGCTGTGCTATCGCCTCGTCTAATAAAGCGCTGTCCATATCAATCAGCGCCAAATGTGCACCGGCTTTCGCCGCCATAGCGGCCATCGATAATCCCAAACCTTGGGCACCACCGGTGACGACGACTACTTTGTTGTTTAATTCCATAGTTACTTCTTCTCGAATAAATTGAATATAGCACTGAAGTCTTGCGCCCCTGCCCCTTGGTTTTGTAGCAGGGTGTACAAGTTTTTGCTAAGCGCCCCTAAAGGGGTAGCCGAGCCAGAATTCTGAGCGGCTTCCAGTGCTAAGCCCAAATCTTTGGCCATTAAATCGACCATAAAACCGGGCTGATAGTTATTGCTTGATGGCACGTTTTCCAGTACCCCAGGGCAAGGATTGTACAATTCTAACGTCCAGTTCCGCCCCGAGCTATTGACCATGATGTCCGACAGCACTTTGGGGTCTAAGCCGTGATTAATGCCCATTTGCAAAGCTTCACTGGTCCCGGCCATTAAAATACTCAGCAGCATGTTATTGCAGATTTTTGCCACCTGACCGGCGCCAATATCGCCAGCATGGAAGATATTTTTCCCCATATCTTCCAGGACCGGTTGCACGGCATTAAAGTGAGTCTTAGCGCCACCAACAATAAAGGTCAAGGTACCAGCACTAGCTCCAGCGACCCCGCCCGAGACGGGCGCATCGACAAAGGCAATGCCCTTATCGGCTAAGGCTTGTCCGACTTCAGTGGCACTGGCCGCATCAATGGTTGAACAGTCAATCACTACAGTGTCACTGGCTAAATGATGGATTAAACCATCGTCTGCCAAGTATAACGACTTAACATGCTTTGCAGCTGGCAACATGGAGATCACAAACTGTGCGCCGTGAGTGACCTCATCAGCGGTTGTACCTGCATGCGCGCCTTCATCGGCAAGCTCGTTGACCACCTGCTTGTTTAAATCAAAGACACTAACCGAGTGGCCGGCCTTAATTAGGTTACGCGCCATAGGCGCACCCATATTACCTAAACCAATAAATCCTATTTTTGCCATGCTGCCTCCTAGACTAGGGTTTCAAGTGGATGTTCACGCCACTGGCGATTAAAAAAGCGCTCAATTACCGACTCAGGTACCTCTTGCAAACTTGGGTATTGCCACTGCGGACTCATGTCTTTGTCTATCAGCAATGCGCGCACCCCTTCTTGAAACTCACCCACTTCACAACACGTCACCGACATACCCAGCTCCATTTTGAAGCAGGCTTTGAGTGACAGCCCTTGAGCACGCTTAAGTTGTTCAAATACCAAGTGAGCACTTAGCGGACATCCATGCTTCAGCGTTTTTACGGCTTTAGCTAACCATTTATCATCACTTTCTATTCCCGTAAGGTAGTTTACCTTACCTGCTAAATCGCTGTATTCGCTCATACGATTTATGGTGTTCAAATGAGTGCGTAGGCCACCTTTTTCCATGGTTTTTGACTCACCATCAAACTTCTTCAAAAGTTGAGTGAGCTTATCATGATTGAGTGCAGCCACTTTGCCCCAACTCTGCTCGCACAAGGTTGCCAGTAAGGCGGTAAACTTATTGCTATCGATACTGTGATCGGCAAGGGCAGCGAAGCGCGCATCATCGGCATTCATCAATGCCCCGGTCAGGCCTAAGAACAAGCCAATGTTGTCCGGTGCTTTTTGCAAAAAGTAGCTCGCGCCTACGTCAGGGTACAAGCCAATGGTGATCTCCGGCATCGCAAGCTTTGAGCGCTCAGTGACCACCCGATGACTGGCGCCAGCCATTAGGCCCATACCGCCGCCCATGATAATACCATCACCCCACACAACAATCGGTTTGTTGTAACAGTGGATGGCATAATCAAGACGGTATTCCTCACTGAAAAAGGTTTGCCCATAGTCTGCAGGCTCCCCTGTAGCCATAGCGCTGTGCAAGCTGACGACATCACCACCAGCACAAAACGCTTTATCACCCATCCCTTTAAGAACTACAAAGGCTAATTCATCGTCATCGGTCCAATGCTTCAATTGCTTATCAAGCAAGCGAATCATGTTCAAGTTCAGCGCGTTGAGAGCCTTAGGGACATTGAGCGTTGCCAATCCAATTTTAGAACCGTTGCTACACTGAGCCAGTTCAAAGACAACTTCGGCGTCTTGATTATTTAACGGGATAAGTTCGTCCATTAGCCATTCACCCACTTCGCTTTACGCTTTTCAAGGAACGCGTTAACGCCCTCGGTTTGGTCCTGGGTGTCGAATAGCTTCACGAATAACTCGCGTTCAAGTGGCAAAGCGCTGCGAATATCGCCATGACGGCCCTGTTGAATAAGAGTTTTACAATAGCTGACCGCGACTGGGCTTTGCTCACCTACCTGCTCAGCGAGGGCAAGAGCTTTATCTAAGCTTTCACCGCTGCCAACGACCTCTTCAATTAAGCCTATGCTATGCGCTTTGTCCGCTTTAATACGCTCACCACACAAAATCATGCGCTTAGCCCAACCTTCACCAACTAAGAGCGCCAAATTTTGAGTGCCACCAGCACACGGAAGCAGACCCACTTTTGCCTCAGGTAAGGCCATCTGCGCTTGCTCTTCGGCGATGCGAATATCACAGGCTAAGGCCACTTCCAAGCCTCCGCCCATAGCAAAACCATTGATGGCAGCAATAGACACACCACGAAAATCGCTTAAGGTTTCAAAGGCGGCGCCAAATACTTGTGACATTTGTGCAGCAACCCCTTTATCGCCACTGGCAAACACATTTAAATCGGCCCCAGCAGAGAAAAATTTCTCTCCTTCACCGGTAAGCACCAAGGCAAAAATGTCCTTGTCGGCGTTTAGGGCTTCAACCTGCTCTTTAAGTGCTGTCAGTGTCTCTTTCGTCCACGTATTAGCCGGTGGGTTGCTCATTGTTAAAATGGCAGTGTGGCCACGTTTTTCCAACTTTATTTGTGCTGACGACATAATGACTCCTTATAGAATTTCGCTGACGTGATCGGCCAAAATACGGCGCGCAATGATCACTCGCATGATTTCGTTAGTGCCTTCTAAAATTTGATGTACGCGCACATCACGAAGGTGGCGCTCCAATGGGTATTCTTTGATATAGCCATAACCGCCATGAATTTGCAGTGCGTCATCGCAGACCTTTACGCCCACATCGGTGGCAAAACGTTTAGCCATGGCGCAGTAAGTGGTTTTTTCACTGTCATTGCTGTCGAGCTTAAACGCCGCTAAGCGGATCATTTGTCGGGCCGCCACCAGTTCGGTGTTCATATCTGCAAGCTTAAACTGCAGTGCTTGAAACGCCGCTAATGGCTTACCAAACTGTTCACGCTCTTTAAGGTATTCTTTCGCCGTGTTCAATGCCTGCTGCGCCGTACCTAATGAGCAGGTCGCAATATTAATGCGGCCACCATCAAGCCCTTGCATGGCAAACTTGAAGCCCTCGCCCTCTTGACCTAACAAATGGTCTTGAGGAATGCGTACATTTTCAAACGTGACCAAACGGGTTGGTTGCGCGTTCCAGCCCATTTTTTCTTCGGCTTTACCATAGCTGATCCCTTCGGCATCAGCAGGCACAACAAAAGCGCTAATGCCCTTGGGCCCTGCTTCACCGGTGCGAGCCATCACCACTAACACCTGGGTACTGCCAGCGCCGGAAATAAACATTTTTGAGCCGCTGATCAGATAATCATCCCCGTCGCGAACCGCTTTTGTTTTTAGCGACGCCGCATCGGAGCCACTGCCTGGCTCGGTTAGACAATACGAAGCCAGTTTTTCACCGGTGACAAGCTCAGGGCAATAACGCTCCTTGGCGCTATCAGTACCAAAGCTTGCGACCATCCACGTCGCCATATTGTGGATAGTAAGCATGGCGGTTGTGGCGGTACAGCCCTTAGCTAGCTGCTCGAAAATGATGCTTGAGTCAAGACGTGACAGCCCTAGACCACCGACTTCTTCCGGAGTATAGAGGCCACAAAAGCCCAGCTCACCGGCTTTTTGTAGGGTCTCTATTGGAAAAATATGTTCTTGGTCCCATTTAGCTGCAAACGGGGCCAACTCTTGGGCAGCAAAACGCTCAGCCATATCGGCAAAGGCTTGTTGGTCTTCTGTAAGGTTAAAATCCATAATGCACTCTCTTTACTACTTACATAGCGGCCGGATTTAGCCGGCCGAACCAGTTATTTTAGGTTGATGCTCATATTGGGACCGCTGACTGCGTCGTCTTCAAACCAACGTGCGGTGATGGTTTTGGTCTCGGTGTAAAAACGCACACCTTGTTTGCCATAGGTATGCTGGTCGCCATAAAACGAGCCCTTCCAGCCAGTAAAGGAGAAAAACGGTAACGGCACAGGAATTGGCACATTGATACCCACCTGACCCACTTCAATATGATGCTGGAATTTACGTGCCGCTGCGCCACTGGCGGTAAATAGCGATGTACCATTGCCATAAGGGTTGTCGTTGATTAAGGCGATGGCCTCTTCCAAGGTATCCACAAACACACAGCACAGTACCGGGCCAAAAATCTCCTCGCGGTAGATAGCCATGTCTGGAGTCACATTGGCAAATAAAGTTGGCCCCACCCAGTTGCCCTTCTCATAGCCTTCTACAGTGCAATCTGAACCATCAAGCAAACACTCGGCACCTTCTTCTTTACCTTTGGCAATCAAAGACAGAATACGCTCTTTGGCCGCAGCTGTGGTCTGCGGGCCATACGCAGCATCTTGATTATCCCAAGTACCTGGGTGTACTTTGCTCAACGCAGTTTTCAAATCATCAACCCATTGCTTTGACTGACCCACGAACACCGCCACTGAAATACCCATACAGCGCTGCCCTGCGGCGCCAACCGAAGAGCCCACTAGGTTATTAATAACATTCTCTTTATGGGCATCTGGCATCACCACGAGGTGGTTTTTAGCACCTACACAGCACTGCACCCGTTTGAGGTTAGCGGTGCCTTTATCGTAAATGTATTGACCTACTGCACAGGAGCCGACAAACGAGATAGCGCGCACATCATCATGCTCTAGGATCTGATTAACCTGGTCTTTTGCGCCATGTACCACCTGCAACACCCCTTTAGGTGCACCGGCTTCTTCAAATAACTCCACTAGGCGCATCGGCGTGAGCGGATCTTGCTCAGAAGGCTTAAGGACAAAGGTATTGCCACAAACGATAGCTAGCGGGAACATCCACAGTGGGATCATCGCCGGGAAGTTAAACGGGGTGATCCCCGCACATACCCCTAAAGGTTGGATTAATGAATAGGTATCAATATTGCGGGCGACGTTAGAAACCGTCTCCCCCATCATATTTGATGGGGCGTTCGCCGCTTGCTCAACAACCTCAATACCACGCCAAACGTCGCCTTTGGCATCTTCAAAAGTTTTACCTAACTCATGGCAGATAATTGTAGCTATTTCATCATGATGCTCTTTTAGTAACTGCGCATAACGCATCATAATGCGTGCTCGCTCAGTGACCGGCACATCTTTCCACGTTTTAAACGCTTCTTTAGCTGAGGCAATCGCCTCATTGACTTCGTCTTCGGTAGCCAGTGGCACTTGCGCCAAGACTTCCTGGTTTGCTGGGTTAAGAACATCCAGCCATTGTGATGATGTGGATTGGCGCATTTCGCCGCCGATATAAAGTGGTACCTGATGCATGATGCATACTCCCCAAAATAGCAGCGCCCAGTGTTGTAGTAATTATGGGCGCGAAAAAATTAAAGTGTTTCGATAGCCAAGGCAACGGCTTCGCCGCCACCGATACACAGTGACGCGACACCGCGCTGTTTGCCTTGATTACGCAACGCATGAATTAGCGTGGTCAAAATTCGTGCGCCACTGGCTCCAATTGGATGGCCAAGTGCACACGCGCCGCCGTGGACATTAACTTTGTCAGCATCAAGTTTCATTTCATTAATAGCCAGCATCGTGACCATGGCAAAGGCTTCATTGATTTCCCATAAATCAACGTCGTCTACTTGCCAATCAAGCTTTTTCAGTAGCTTCTCCATAGCGCCAACCGGGGCGATGGTAAATTCAGCCGGTAAACGTGAGTGGGTGCTGTGCCCGCTGATCCGGGCAATGGGGGTCATGCCTTGCTTTTGCGCTTCGCCGTAGCTCATTACCACAAGTGCCGCAGCGCCATCAGAGATTGACGAAGAGTTTGCTGCGGTGATGGTGCCGTCTTTTTTAAACGCTGGGCGCAATGACGGAATTTTATCTGGACGGGCGTTCCCTGGCTGCTCATCCACCTCCACTGTCACGTCTCCTTTACGACTGCTGATAGTGTGCGCGGTGATTTCCGTTTTAAAGGCCCCGCTTTCAATTGCTTTGTTGGCTTTAGCAAGTGAGTTAAGTGCAAATTCGTCCATTTGCTCACGAGTCATGTCGTATTGATCGGCTGTGCTTTGTGCAAAACACCCCATTGCGAGATTATCGTAAGCGTCCTCTAAGCCATCCATCATCATATGGTCTTTTACTTCGCCGTGGCCCATGCGCATGCCTGAGCGCGCCTTCGGTAACATATAAGGAGCATTTGACATGCTTTCCATGCCACCAGCGATAACACTATTAACACTGCCAGCTTTGATTAGGTCATGAGCAAGCATTACCGCTTTTAGACCTGAGCCACACACCTTATTAATGGTTGTTGCACCAGTGTGCTTTTCCATACCTGCTTTCAACATCGCTTGACGCGCAGGCGCTTGACCCAAAGCAGCGGGCAAAACACACCCCATAATGACTTCGTCAATTTCGCCGGCATCTAGATTAACGCTCGCTAAGGCGCCTTTGATTGCGCTTGCGCCTAATTCGGTGGCGCTGGCACCGCTTAGTGCACCCATAAAACCACCCATGGCGGTACGCTGGGCACTAACAATAACAATATCGTTATCCTGCAATGGTGTACTCATACTGTGTTCTCCATATCAATTTCACTTGAGCATACATAAAATTTACGTTTACGCCAACGTCAATTAGATAAGTGAGATGATGAAATTTCAATCGCTGTAAACTTTAGCAGCCACCGCCTAGTTACGCCTATAAAATCAACGCCATTCTAAGCTAAGCCTTATAAACAGTTAGCTTCAGGGCTTATGGAAAAGAAAATAGTAGAATAAAAGTGAGCACCAAATGCAGCTTTACCTTTACGTAAACTTCACTTATATTGGTGTTAAAAATTTGTAGTAGATAAGACTAAAAGACAATGACAGAGCAAAGCCCAACGGCCAGCGAGCAAACGTTCTCTATCAGTGAGCTTGCCAAGGAGTTTGATATAACCACCCGCAGTATTCGTTTTTACGAAGACCAAGGGCTTATTACTCCGAGACGAAATGGCCAAACCAGAATCTATTCTAAACGCGATAAAGTGCGCTTGAAGCTGATCCTTCGCGGTAAACGCTTAGGTTTCACCCTAGCAGAAACGGGTCGATTGTTCGAACTTTATGACGCGGACAAATCCAGTGCCAAGCAGCTTGTCACTATGCTCGATCTTATCGAAGAAAAGAAAGCACACCTCAATCAGCAAATGGACGACATTAAAGTCGTGCTAATGGAACTCGTTACGGCTGAGAAACGCTGCCGTGAAACCCTCTCACATTTACAACAGGATTAATCACCATGAGTACAATTTCGCTTTATAAAGAACTCAACTTCGGCCTCGGGGAAACAGCCGATATGATCCGCTCCCACGTAAACTCATTCGCCAGCGCCGAGATTGCGCCGCTTGCTGAACAAACTGATGAGAAAAACATGTTCCCCAATGAGCTGTGGCCTAAATTTGGTGAGATGGGGCTACTAGGCATGACGGTAGATGAGCAATATGGTGGTGCCGGCTTAGGTTATCTCGAACATGTTATTGCGATGGAAGAAGTAAGCCGTGCCAGCGCCTCAATTGGCTTAAGCTATGGCGCACACTCTAACCTTTGCGTTAACCAAATCTTCCGTAACGGTAACGAGCAACAAAAAGAAAAATATCTGCCTAAACTGGTCAGTGGCGAGCACATCGGTGCATTGGCGATGAGTGAACCTGGTGCCGGTTCAGACGTGGTGTCTATGCGCTTAAAAGCGGAGAAAAAAGGCGACCACTACATTCTAAACGGCAACAAGATGTGGATCACTAATGGTCCTGACGCTCACACCTTTGTAATTTATGCCAAAACCGATGCCAGCGCCGGCCCGAAAGGGATCACCGCGTTTATCGTCGAGCGTGACACTCCTGGATTCAGCCAAGCGCAAAAGCTCGATAAATTGGGGATGCGTGGCTCAAACACCTGTGAACTAGTGTTTGAGGATTGCGCCGTGCCCGAAGAGAACATTCTTGGCAACCTTAATGAGGGTGTCAAAGTACTTATGAGTGGCCTCGATTATGAGCGCGTAGTACTCGCTGGCGGACCGCTGGGTATTATGCAAGCGTGTATGGACGTGGTCGTTCCTTATATTCATGAGCGTAAACAGTTCGACAGCCCTATTGGTAACTTCCAACTTATTCAGGGCAAAATTGCCGATATGTATACGCAAATGAATGCCGCACGCTCCTATGTTTACACCGTTGCCCAAGCGTGCGACAGAGGCGAAACCACCCGTAAAGATGCGGCCGGCGTTATCTTATACGCGGCTGAACTAGCAACAAAAATGGCCTTAGATGCAATTCAGATTCTGGGCGGCAATGGCTACATAAACGAATACCCCACTGGGCGCCTGCTGCGTGATGCCAAGCTGTATGAAATTGGTGCTGGCACCTCAGAAATTCGCCGTATGCTGATTGGCCGCGAGCTATTCACCGAAAGCCGCTAAGGTGCGTTATGACGATTTTATCTTCTGCTATTAATCCTAAAGACCCGCAGTTTCTCAATAACGACGAGTCGATGCGCTCATTGGTTCAAGACCTTCATGAGCGCGCTGCTACTATTCGTGGTGGCGGTGGTCCAAAATACGTGGAGCGCCACCAAAGTCGAGGCAAATTATTTGTTCGTGACCGTATTGAACATTTGCTCGATGAGGGCTCGCCGTTTTTGGAAATCGGCCAGTTCGCCGCCCACGGCGTGTATGAGCAAGACATTCCCTGCGCCGGTGTGGTTGCCGGGATTGGTCGAGTGCAAGGCGTGGAGTGCATGATTGTCGGTAACGATGCCACCGTTAAAGGCGGCACCTACTTCCCGCTGACGGTGAAAAAGCACCTGCGCGCTCAAGAAATTGCCGAGCGTTGCCACCTACCTTGTATTTATCTGGTCGACTCCGGCGGCGCTAACCTGCCAGAGCAAGACGAAGTGTTTCCCGATAAACTGCACTTTGGCCGTATATTCTACAATCAGGCGCGCATGTCGGCAAAAGGGATCCCACAAATCGCCGTGGTCATGGGGCTGTGTACCGCTGGCGGCGCCTATGTTCCCGCGATGGCTGATGAAAGTATTATTGTCAAAGAGCAAGGCACTATTTTCCTTGCCGGCCCACCTTTGGTTAAAGCGGCTACCGGGGAAGAAGTGAGCGCCGAAGACTTAGGCGGTGCCGATGTGCATTGTAAAACCTCCGGTGTAGCTGACCATTATGCTGACAATGACGAGCACGCCCTGTCGATTGCGCGCCAATGTATTGCCCGCACCAATCATGTACGCCCAGTCGCGCCGGTATTAAAAGAGATTAAGGCACCACGCTACGATATCCACGAGCTCTACGGCATTGTCGGCACCGACTTGAAAAAGAGCTTTGATGTGCGCGAGGTGATTGCACGCGTCGTCGATGACTCTTCTTTTGATGAATTTAAGCGCTACTTTGGCGAGACCCTAGTGACCGGCTTTGCTGAGATTTACGGCCACCCAGTGGGCATTGTTGCTAACAACGGCGTGTTGTTTAGCGAGTCGGCGCAAAAAGGCGCGCATTTTATTCAGCTGTGTGCCAAACGTAATATCCCACTGGTGTTTTTGCAGAATATCACCGGCTTTATGGTCGGGCAGAAATACGAGGCCGAGGGCATCGCCAAGCACGGCGCGAAAATGGTGACCGCCGTAAGCTGTGCCGAGGTGCCTAAGTTTACCATTCTTATTGGTGGCTCGTATGGCGCCGGTAACTACGGCATGTGTGGCCGCGCCTATGAGCCGACCATGATGTGGATGTGGCCCAACGCTCGTATTTCTGTGATGGGCGGTGAACAGGCCGCAGGGGTATTAGCACAAGTGAAGCAAGATGGCCTAGCGCGCAAAGGCGAGTCCATGAGCGATGAACAGCTAAATGAATTTAAAAAGCCCATCATTGAGCAGTATGAGCGCCAAGGGCACCCCTACTACGCCAGTGCAAGGCTTTGGGACGACGGCATCATAGACCCTGCCGACACCCGCTCGGTACTCGGTTTGGCACTTGAGGCCACCACCAACGCGCCAGCGAAAGAATCCGAGTTTGGCATATTTAGGATGTAAGGAGGCGCTATGTCTGTCACATTAACAATAACTAAAAGTCGCATCGCCATCTTAACCTTGGCCCGTGTTGAAAAACACAACGCCTTTGACGATGTGCTTATCAACGAAATGATCCGCTGTATCGAGCATGCCAGCACCTTAGATGTACGCGCTTTGGTACTCAAAAGTGAAGGCAAGCACTTCTCCGCTGGGGCCGATTTAAACTGGATGAAATCCATGAAGGACAATAGCTTCGAGGATAACGTAGCTGACTCCATGGAGCTCGCACGCTTGATGCAGGTGTTGTATGAGTGTCCCCTGCCCACGGTGTGTTTAGTGCAAGGAGCCGCTTTTGGCGGCGCGCTGGGGCTCATTGCCTGTTGCGACATTGCCCTCGCCGATAGCAGCGCCAAGTTCTGCCTGTCAGAAGTCAAACTGGGGCTTATTCCTGCCGTGATCAGTCCTTACGTGATCAACGCCATGGGCGAGCGCAATGCGCGACGTTATTTCCTCACCGCAGAGGTATTTAACGCCGAGCAAGCACAAACGCTCGGGCTGATCCACGAACTCAGTGACGATCTGGACGCCAGCGCCGAGCAACTGCTCAGTAAATTAGCCGATAATGGCCCGCAAGCAGTCAAAGCAGCGAAGCGCCTAATTGCCGAGGTGGCTCATCAGCCCATCGATGATTCTTTACGCCAACTGACCGCCGAGCGTATCGCCGCGATCCGCGTCAGCGACGAGGGCCAAATTGGGCTTACGGCGTTTTTTGAAAAGCAAGCTCCAGCCTGGCAACAACAAGGATAAGCTATGTTAAAACGAATTTTAATCGCCAATCGCGGTGAAATCGCCTGCCGCATTATCCGCAGTGCTAAGGCCATGGGGCTGCACACCATCGCCGTCTATTCCGACGCCGATGCCAATGCCCAACACGTTAAATTAGCCGATAGTGCCTTTCATATTGGTCCGGCACCAAGCAAATCATCCTATTTAGATATTGAGACCTTGTTTCGCGTTGCCAAGCAGGCGGCGGCCGACTGCATTCACCCCGGTTACGGCTTCCTATCTGAAAACGAAGCCTTTGCCGAGCGCTGCGAGCGCGAAGGCCTGACGTTTATTGGCCCCAGTGCCAAAAGCATTGAAGCCATGGGCTCTAAAACCCGCGCCAAAGAAATTATGGCAGCGGCTAATGTACCACTGGTTCCCGGTTATTATGGCGACCAACAAGACACCGAGTTTTTACGCCAAGAGGCGGATAAAATCGGTTACCCCGTACTTATTAAGGCGGCCTATGGCGGCGGCGGTAAAGGCATGCGCGTAGTGCGCGACAAGGCCGACTTCGTCGAGCACCTTGAGGGCGCAAAACGCGAGGCAGCCAGTAGTTTTGGCAATGATCTGGTGCTCATTGAACGCTATGTGGACACCCCACGTCACGTTGAAGTGCAAGTGTTTGCCGATAAGTCGGGAAATTGCATCTACCTTGGCGATCGCGACTGCTCTTTGCAGCGCCGTCACCAAAAAGTAATTGAAGAGGCCCCCGCCCCCGGACTCAGTGATGCCTTACGCACCGCTATGGGCGAAGCCGCTGTGCGCTGTGCGCAGGCCATTGATTATGTCGGCGCCGGTACGGTGGAGTTTTTACTCTGTGGTGAAGAGTTCTTCTTCATGGAGATGAACACCCGACTACAGGTTGAGCACCCGGTCACGGAGATGGTCACCGGTGTTGATTTAGTGAAATGGCAAATTGCCATTGCTTCAGGGCAGCCTTTGCCATTAACGCAAGAGCAGGTACGCATTAGCGGGCACAGCTTTGAAGCACGCATTTACGCCGAAGACCCGGCGCAGCAATTTATGCCCAGTAGCGGCACCCTTACCCATGTGCAATTTCCACCGGCCAGCGCACAGATACGTATTGATACCGGGGTGACCAGTGGCGATGAAATAAGCCCATTTTACGACCCCATGGTAGCCAAACTTATTGTTACCGGCGATAACCGTGAGCAGGCCTTAGCGCTTTTGGCTGATGCCCTAAAACAAACTCATATTGCCGGGGTAAAAGCGAATATTGGCTTTTTATTGGCGCTGACTCAAGCCGAGCCGTTGCAACAAGGCACCATGGATACCCATTTTATTGACAGTCACAGCGATGCATTGACCGTTGAGCCCCAAGCCGATGCTCATACATTGGCGATGGCCGCTTGGGTGTATTTCTGCCAATTAAATACCCAGCAATCGAGCGCCTCACCGTGGCAACGTTTAGCGGGCTTTAAGCTCAACTCAGTCAATGAAGTTGCCGTGCCGCTTATTGGTCACGATGTGGTTATGCATGTGGCCACCACCGGGATGTCGGTGGATATTGATGGTCAGCGCTATAACATTAATGGCGAACGCCATGGCAACCACTATGTGGTGGTGGTCGATGGCCAGCGCTTTAGCGCCGAAGCCACCGTTGATAGCGAGCACTTGTGTGTCATGCGTGACGCCCAACAATTCCAGTTTGAGCTGGCATCAAAGCACTACATTGGCGCTGAGCAAAGTGCCAACGACGCCCTTGCCGCGCCAATGAATGGCACAGTGGTCAAACACCTGCAGGCGCTTGGCGCTGAGGTCTCTCAAGGCGATGCCATCGTGGTCATGGAAGCCATGAAAATGGAGTATACGCTTAATGCCCCTCATGATGGCGTGTTAAGCAGTTACTGCTATGGCGAGGGTGAGCTCGTTAGTCATGGCGCGTTACTTGCCGTGGTCGAGGAGCACAGCTAATGGCCATGCCTAATCAAGTGCGCATCGTCGAAGTTGGGGCCCGCGACGGCCTGCAAAACGAAACCAGTGTGCCCTTGGCTGCCAAGGTCGCGCTGATAAATGGTTTGTGTGACGCTGGGCTTAAACATATTGAGGGCGGCGCCTTTGTTTCACCGAAGTGGGTGCCACAAATGGCCGACTCCAGCGCGGTATTTGCCGCTATTGAGCGCCCCGATGAAGTATTATTCAGCGCCCTGACCCCCAACCTAAAAGGAGCTGAGCTTGCACTGCAAGCCGGGGTGGGCGAATTTGCGATTTTTACTGCGGCCAGTGAAGCCTTCACCAACAAAAACATTAATTGCAGCATTGATGAGAGCATTGAGCGCTTTCGCCCAGTGGTGGCTTTAGCTCAGGCTAACGGCATCAAGGTGCGCGGCTATGTAAGCTGTGTGCTGGGGTGCCCGTATCAAGGCGAAGTCAGCGCCCAAAAAGTGCTCGAGGTCAGCCAGCAGCTGCTCGATTTAGGCTGTTACGAAGTCAGCCTTGGCGACACCATTGGTGTGGGCACTGCCAACCAAGTAGAAAGCCTGCTGAGCGTGCTATTGCAAGATATTAGCGCTGACAAGCTAGCGGTACACTTTCATGATACCTACGGCCAAGCCATCAGTAACATCTACACGGCGCTCAAAATGGGGATTGCTACCATTGACAGTGCCGTGGCGGGACTCGGTGGTTGCCCCTACGCCAAAGGCGCGTCAGGAAATGTTGCCACCGAAGATGTGGTTTATCTATTACAAAAGCTTGGCATCAACCCAGGTATTGATTTACAAAGATTGGCACAGACAGGCGCAGCAATATGCCGCGCCCTTGATAAACAACCACAAAGCAAGGTCGCAAACGCCGTTCTTGCCCACTGTGACCAATAACAACAACGAAGGAGTGCGTAGACATGTCCGGTTTTGACAAAGTAGTCACCAGTTACGCCGATGCAATGGCGGGAATTAAAGACGGTGACACCGTGATCGCAGGCGGCTTTGGCCTGTGCGGGATCCCAGAAGGCCTCATTAGTGAAATTAAACGCCTAGGGGTGAAAGACCTCACCGTGGTTTCTAATAACTGTGGCGTGGATGACTTCGGCCTTGGTGTGCTACTCGAAGATAAACAAATTAAAAAAATCATGGCGTCTTACGTCGGTGAAAACGCCCTTTTCGAAAGACAAATGCTGGATGGCGAATTAGAAGTTGAGCTCACCCCACAAGGCACCTTGGCTGAGAAGATGCGCGCCGGCGGTGCCGGTATTCCAGCCTTTTACACCGCCACTGGCTACGGCACACCGGTCGCCGAAGGCAAAGAAGTAAAAGAGTTTAATGGCCGCCCCTATATTCTCGAAGAATCAGTCACCGGTGAGTTTGCCATTGTTAAGGCGTGGAAAGCCGACCGCTACGGTAACCTGGTATTTCGCCATACGGCCATGAACTTCAACCCCATGGCCGCGACAGCGGGTAAAATTACCGTTGCTGAGGTGGAAGAGATTGTCGAGCCGGGCGAGTTGGAGCCCAGCCAAATCCATACCCCAGGGATTTACGTCAATCGCGTTATCAAAGGCGATTTTGAAAAACGTATTGAACGTGTTACCACACGCACTGCCTAAGGAGTACTGAGCATGTCATTAAACCGCGAACAAATCGCCCAACGCGTGGCGCAAGAGCTCGAAGACGGATATTACGTTAACCTAGGTATTGGTATTCCCACGCTGGTGGCCAACTATGTACCGCACGGCATTGAGGTCATGTTGCAATCAGAAAACGGGCTATTGGGGATGGGTCCCTACCCAAGCGAAGATGAGCTCGATGCTGATATGATCAATGCGGGTAAAGAAACCGTTACAGCAGCCACAGGTGCAGCCATATTTAATAGCGCCGATAGCTTTGCCATGATCCGTGGTGGTCATGTAGACTTGACGGTACTCGGTGCATTTGAAGTGGATCAGCAAGGCAATATCGCCTCGTGGATGATCCCCAAGAAATTAATCAAAGGCATGGGCGGCGCCATGGATCTCGTGGCGGGGGCGAAAAACATTATCGTCACCATGACCCATGCAAGTAAGCACGGTGATTCGAAGTTGCTAGAGCAATGTACACTGCCACTAACCGGCGTGAATTGCGTTAAAAAGATAGTGACTGACCTCGCAGTGCTAGAAGTCAAAGACGGCGCGTTCCATTTGCTAGAGCGTGCACCCGGTGTTAGTGTTGATGAAATAATCAGCAAAACCGCAGGGAAACTCATCGTTGAAGGCGATGTTCCCGAGATGCGCTTTGACTAACGGGACACCCCGTTAATGTACCATCCTCATTCCCAGTGCTAGTTGGCACTGTGTTACCCAAAACCCCTCATTTGAGGGGTTTTTTTTATGCTTTAAATAACTAAACATATTTTCTTACATTTGTAACTCTCCTGTGCTCGCATCGATGATGCCGCTGGTTACAAAATCATGCTAAGTTACTACTGGACTCATAAATAGAATAACAAGGACTACCATGAATAAGATGTCTTTAAGCGCGATTAGCGTCGCCGTGATGTTATCCCTCAGCGGCTGCGCAAGCACTGCGTCGCAAACGAATACCTCCGCAACCCAACAGGCGGAACAAACTGCAGCGCCAGCGCTGCCATTCGTTAATATCGATTATCAAACGTTCACCCTGGACAATGGTCTAACCGTGGTCGTGCACACCGACCGTAAAGCGCCAATTGTGGCGGTGAACGTGTGGTATGACGTAGGCGCTAAGAACGAACAGGTGGGTAAAACCGGTTTTGCGCACTTATTTGAGCATTTAATGTTTAATGGCACCGAAAACTACGACGACGAGTATTTCGGACCATTCGAGCGCGCGGGTGCCACCGAGCAAAATGGTACCACTAACTCAGATAGAACCAATTATTTCCAAAACGTCCCGACCCCTGCCCTCGATATGGCATTGTGGATGGAGTCTGACCGTATGGGCCACTTGCTTGGCGCTATCACTCAAGACAAGCTCGATGAGCAACGCGGCGTAGTACAAAATGAAAAACGCCAAGGTGAAGCTCAGCCTTATGGCACCATGTGGAATAACGTGTGGAAATACACTTTCCCACAAGGCCACCCTTATTCATGGTCAGTCATCGGCTCGATGGAAGACTTAAATGCGGCATCGTTAGACGATGTGCATCAGTGGTTCAAAGACTATTACGGCCCCAATAACGCAGTGTTAGTGCTAGCCGGTGATATTGACGTTGAGACTGCGAAGAAAAAGGCTAACAAATACTTTGGCGATATTAAACCGGGTAAACCGGTAGCCAAACTGGAAAAGTGGATAGCCAAGCGTGATGAGCAATCGCGCATGGTGATCAAAGACCGGGTACCTGCTTCGCGTATAGTGAAGGTGTGGAACACCGCAGAAAAAGGCACCACCGATGGCGAGTATTTAAACCTGCTAAGTGACGTGTTAGCCGGTGGTAAGAATTCGCGTTTGTATCAACGCTTGGTGTACGATGAGCAATTAGCATCTAACGTATTTAGCTTTAACTACCTGCGCACCTTAGCGGGTCAGCTGATCATTGGTGTTGATGCCCTTGATAAGTCAATTATTGAAAAAATCGAAGCCATCATCGATGAAGAAATTGCTAACATCATTGCTAAGGGCCCCACCACTGATGAACTTAACCGTATTAAGTTCTCTAACGCCGCTGAGTGGGTAAAACAAGTAGAAGGCGTGGGCGGCTTTGGCGGTAAATCTGATGTACTTGCCTCCGGTGCCGTGTATCACAACGACCCAGGCTACTATAAACGCGCGTTTGAAATTACCAGCAACGCCACAACCAGCGATGTACAAGGCGCGGCCGAGCGCTGGCTAAGCAGTGGCGACTTTGTGTTGACCGTGCACCCATTTGCCGAGCTTAGCGCCAACGAACAAGGCGTTGATCGTTCCACTGGAGTACCGGGTGCAGGTGACGTCCCGAGTCTTGACTTGCCCGAGGTGAATACCTTTACCCTAAGTAATGGCCTTGAAGTGGTGTTATCTCAGCGCAGCGATACACCGGTGATTAATATGCGCTTAGATATATCTGCCGGTACCGCCAGTGACGATAATAACAAGCCAGGCGTGGCCAATTTCACCGCCAATATGCTTGATGAAGGCGCCGGTGAGTTATCGGCCTTGGCTCTTGCTGAAGAGCTCGAAAAACTTGGCGCATCTATCGACACCAGTGCAAGCCTTGATAAGACCTCGCTGTCGATGTCGGCCATGGCTATTAACTGGCAACAAAGCTTAGCGCTGTTTTCTGAGGTACTGCAAAACCCCAGCTTTAATGACAGCGACATTGAGCGCGTGCGCACACTCATCTTGCAGCAAATCAAGCAAGAAAAGGCACGGCCTATGAGCAATGCCCTACGTGTATTACCGCCCCTGCTCTACGGTGCCAGCCACCCTTACGGTAAACCGCTGACCGGTACTGGTAACGAAGAATCAGTAGCGGCAATTAGCCGTGATGATATGCTCGCCTACACCGAGAAATGGATGCGCCCTGATCTTGCGCGCTTAGTGGTTGTTGGCGATATTGACCAAGCGCAATTGAAGCAGAGCCTTGAACAAGCCTTAGCAAGCTGGCAGGCACCACAGCAAGCGGCGCCTAGTTTAGATATTCCGACGGTGGACAACGCCGAGCAAGCGCGGGTCTTTGTACTTGATAAACCAGACTCGCCGCAGTCATTGATTATTTCTGGGTTGCTGGGGCCCGATGCCAACGACACTGACGCCCAGCAAGAAGTGACCTTGGATATGATGAACACCATCATCGGCGGCAGTTTCACCTCACGTATGAATATGAATTTACGTGAAGACAAGGGGTGGTCTTACGGTGCTCGGACTATTTTAATGGATACCGACGCACAAAGTACGTTCTTCGTGTTTGCCCCAGTGCAAACCGATAAGACCAAAGAGTCAATGCAGGAAATTCTGAAAGAGCTTAACGGCTATATTGGCGAGCAACCAGCTACTCAAGAAGAGCTGGACAAAGTGGTTGCCAATAAAATCGCGAAACTGCCAGGTCGCTATGAGAAGAAACGTTCTCTGCTTAATGCCTTGGCTGATGCCTACGACAATGGCCGCGACGTAAGCTATTTAGAAAAATACCCGCAGCTAGTGCAACAGCCAGATACGCAGGCTATCGCTAAGCAGGCACAGTCAGTTATTAAGCCCAAGCAGCTTACATGGGTAATTGTTGGCGATGTTGCTAAAATCAAAGAGCAAATCGAAAGCTTGAACCTAGGTGAAGTCACTTACTTAGACTAAAGCTAAGGTAATATACTAAGCCCCAACTTGTTTGGGGCTTTTTTGTGTGCGAAGGCACTCGCAAAATCCCGTCCCAGCCTTTATCATTGGCGCTATTGTCAATCTCAGTAGTTAAATAGTATGTCTCTTCCTCCTTGCCCAAAATGTGATTCACAATACGTGTATCAAGACCAAAACCAATTGATTTGCCCTGAATGCGCCTATGAATGGGACCCCAATCAAATCGAAGAAGAAGAAGCGATCACAGCCAAAGACGCCAACGGCACGGAGTTAAATGAAGGCGACAAGGTGACCCTTGCCAAAGACTTGAAAGTAAAAGGCAGCTCAATGGTAATGAAAATCGGCACCAAAGCCGTGATCCGCCGCATCCAAGACAGTAAAGACCATGAGCTCGACTGTAAGGTCGATGGCGTAGGTGAAATGATGGTCACCGCTAAGTTTGTGAAAAAAGCCTAACCGCGCTTTATACCCGCCTTGCTGCCTGCTGTGCTAAGCCACTAGCAGGTGGTAAGCTCACTCCCCCGCTTCGCCTTTAATACTGTGGCAGAAAATATCACAGTAGCCATATTTTAAATCAGGTTTCTATGGACAGAGAATATAAAAAGCGCATTGAGAGAGTAATCCAATACATTGAAACTCATTTGACGGAAAAAATTTCCCTTGCTGATGTGGCAAAAGTTAGCCATTTCTCGCCTTATCACTTTCATCGTATTTTTACCGGGGTTATCGGTGAAACCGTCAACGATTACATCGCCCGGCGAAGACTTGAGCGAGCTGCGAATTTATTAATCTTTAAAGACCAGTTAACAGTCACCGAAATAGCCTTAGCCTGTGGTTTTTCATCAAGTGCCAACTTCGCAAAAGCCGTTAAGCTTCACTTTGGCTTCACGCCATCACAAATACGAAACCCAGAGAAAGTTAAAAATAGCAAGATTGGAAAAATCTTTAGCAAATATGGAAAAGATTTCCATCCTCGCGATTTATATCCTGCACACATCACAAATGAAGTGATGATTAAAACTAAATCAAAGGATATAAATATGAATGTTGAGATCAAAGACCTTGATACCCAGCGCGTATGTACTTTAGTCTCACAACGAGGCTATGAGCCTGAGTCTATATATAACGCATGGGATAAAATAATTGAATGGGCAACGAATAATGGCATAAAAGCGGACGAACAACAGCGCTTTGCCTTCGCGTTTGATAATCCAACAGTCACTCCCGAGGATAAGTGCCGCTACAGCGCCTCGATTGTGGTTGGCGAAAACGTGATCATAAAGCCGCCATTTTCGCCATCTGAAATTCCAAAAGGTAAGTATGCCGTCGTCTATTTTAAGGGCATTCCAGAGGAGACGATTCAGGCCCAGCTAGGTATTTATTCTGACTGGCTGCCTAATAGCGGATTTGAACCCGACAACTTTCCAATGTTGGAGCGTTATCTGAATGATGTAAGAGTTGATGGCTACGTAGAAATGGAAATCTACGTTAAATTGAAAGACCTGTAGGAAAACAAAGTAGCTGCCGGCAGAAAGTTGCAAAGCTCAACAAGCTAAGCAATGTCTCTGCTGGCAGCTCCGCTAATTAAAAATGATGAAATACTATTTGAAGTCTAGCTCTCTCTGTTTGCTGTTAATTCTTAGCCTTTCAATGTGGGGTTATTACATATTACTGGGTAACTTAGGTGACCCTCGTGTTGCTGACTCAAGCCTAGATGGTGAGGAGATGTACGTATGGGAAGTGCTACTTCTTGCCTTATCACTGCTTTCTTTATTTTATCTTTGGGCCTGTTCTTTGATTCATTGTTTTAAAAATAAACGTCTATTCGTGGCAATTATCATTATGCTAATCTGGCCCTTAACCTATATATACAGCCTCTATATTTTGAGCAGCCACGTCGCCAGAAACAAGGCTCGCTAATTTATACTTACATACGCGTGCCGTCGCGCCAGAGGCTGCTGTACTCAGGAGTACATTACCAATTTGCCGCATTGAACTGCGGTAAGATTTAAATAAGGATGTTATGTGGACATACTAGCACTGCTAGCCGGGGGGTTAGCGGAAGTTTGGTACTTCGTACCGCTAATTATTATTCTCAGTATATTCAAAAGCCCTTGGTTCAAAGGCTGCGCCGGCGAGTTTTTTATAAATAGACTGTTATCACAGTTACCCTCGTCGGATTACACATTAGTGAAAGACGTAACTCTGCCAACTGAGAGCGGAACGACGCAAATAGACCACCTTGTTATTTCTGTATATGGGTTATTCGTTGTGGAAACCAAAAATATGAAAGGCTGGATATTTGGCTCTAAAACACAAAAGCAATGGACGCAAAAAATTTACCGTCATTCAACGCGTTTTCAGAACCCACTTCATCAAAATTATAAACATACTAAAACTCTCGAGTCGCTATTGGCGATTGCACCAAATACGTTGCATTCAGTAGTCGTTTTTATCGGTAATAGTAAGTTTAAAACCGTGATGCCAGACAATGTTACTTATGCACGAGGATGCGTGGCTTATATTAAGCAATTTACTCAGCCAGTGTTTTCAATCGCCGAGTGCCATGACATTATTGCATCCATTAACGAGTTAAAGCTTAAAAAAGGCGTGGTTACTAATTTTAACCATCGTCGTCATGTAAAAGACTTGCTAACGAACAAAGCCAACGCAAAAACGTGTTCGCGCTGCGGCTCCGCGATGGTTATTCGTAAAACCAAACGCGGCGCCAATAAAGGTGCTCAGTTTTGGGGATGTTCAACGTTTCCGAAGTGCCGCTCAGTGGAAGCACTCAGCGAAAGCGACGCATAACACACTTTACCTAAAAACACCCAAGCCACTTGTTGCAACTTTAGAGAAATCAAATACTGTAAATGGACACGAAGTTACCCAGTTTTCCAATGTCGGTGAGAATGTTGCCCACTCCACTCACACTGTCTGAGGTAGTTCTAAATTTACCTAATAAATTGCGACAGCTCTTTGCGCCTTACTCAGAGGTTTGTATTTGTTTAGGCTTGTGTTTAACGAAGTGGCGTGCCCTGACAATTCTCGCTAATAAGTATTCTACCCACTGTTGGAGAAAGATTGATGTTTGACAATGAACCAAATTACAGTTCATATTCCTTAGATGAACTATTTGACGCCTACTCTTCTATCGATAAGGACAGCTTCCCGGAAAGGTTTAATTTAATTAAAAAAATTATCGCTGAAAAACAAGGTGGTGATTACCAATGCCCCAAGTGTAAGTGCAAAGGTTATGAAGCTGGTCAACTCTATGCTGCGGCTGATCGCTTAGAAAGTATTCTGGATTATGAAACCGGTAAATATGTAACCATTAGCTGCCTGGATTGTGGTTTCACTGAGTTATATAAACGCAATAGTACGGTAAGTGCTCCGCTTGTGGACTTTTTCACCACCTAGTCTTAAGGCTAGGTGAGTAAACAGCCATATGAATAACATATATGTACGTCATCCCTATCTCACATAGCTGAAATGCTTTTTGTAATGTCCTTATCAAAATTTAGTAACCGATTAAATACAAGCCGCATAGTTCGTGGTGTGCAGTTTCTGGATTGATATAGGTAAGGGAAACGGAGCGAACATGGTTCATATGCATGTACAACCAAGATTAGATAGAGAGCAATAATGTTTGAGATTTATTATCAATCTAAAATTCCAACTATAGGCTGGGACTTCTATATCACGATCGCGATTACCTTCTCTTTAGCCTTCTTTTTTTTCTTTCTCAAGAGGTTATATGAGGATAAGCTAAAACTTTCTAATTTAATGGATTTTAGATTACTGTTTTCGTTAGTTTTTTTGTATTTTCTTACTGAAATTTATAGCTATTATGAATTGTTTGAAACGATAGAAAGAATTGAGTCTGGAGAGTTGGTTTCTGTTGAAGGTATAATAAAAGAGTTAGATATTAGTAGCTATAGCAGTCGAAGTGAGAGCTTTAAAGTTGGAAAGGTTAGTTTTGATTATAATGATGTTGTCACTAGTGGCCTGTTTTTCGCCAACAGAGCGCATGATTCAAAAGTAATAAAAGAGGGGAATAGAGTTAAAATATCTTATTTGCCCAAAGAGGATGATAACTTAATTTTTGAGATTAAAGTTTTTAAGCCTAACGTTAAGCAATAAGAGTCACACTCACGGTTAAACGATGATAAGAGAATGACAGCCTGTTAGTGGACTTTGTTAATCGCCTAGACCATGATTTGAAGCGAAGAGCAAAGAAACCAATTCCAAACGTTAATGCACCTACCAGGGGAAAAGCTAATTGCATCCAAAAGACTCTCCAATGATTGGTCGTTCGTTTAGGAATAACATAAACTTATTGCTGATAGAGCGAAAATCAGGGGAAAGGTCATCCCTATCTCACATAGCAACAATGCTTTTTGTAATGTCCTTATAAAAATTTAGTAATCGAGTAAAAACAAGCCGCATAGTTCGTGGTGTGCAATTTCTGGATTGATATAGGTAAGGGAAACGGAGCGAACATGGTTCATATGCATGTACAACCAAGATTAGATAGAGAGCAATAATGTTTGAGATTTATTATCAATCTAAAATTCCAACTATAGGCTGGGACTTCTATATCACGATCGCGATTACCTTATCTTTAATCTTCTCTTTTTTCTTTCTCAAGAGGTTATACGAGGATAAGCTAAAACTTTCTAATTTAATGGATTTTAGATTACTATTTTCGTTAGTTTTGTTTTATTTGGCTATTAATATTTATGCTTATTATAAAAGAATTGAAAGAATCGAAAGAATCGAATCTGGGGAATTGGTTTATGTTGAAGGTATAATAAAAGAGTTAGATATTAGTAGCTCTAGCAGTCGAAGTGAGAGATTTAAAGTTGGGAAGGTTAGTTTTGATTATAATGATTTTGGCACTAGCGGCATGTTCTTCGCCAACAGAGCGCATGATTCAAAAGTAATAAAAGAGGGTAATAGAGTTAAAATATCTTATTTGCCCGAAGAGGATGATAACTTAATTTTTGAGATTAAAGTTTTTAAGCCTAACGTTAAATAATAAGAGTCATACTCACGGTTAAGCGATGATAAGAGAATGACAGCCTGTTAGTGGACTTTGCTAATCGCCTAGACCATGATTTGAAGCGAAGAGAAAAGAAACCAATTCCAAACCTTAATGCACCTACCAGGGGAAAAACCAATTGCGCCCAAAAGGCTCCCTAATGATTGGTCGTTAGTTTAGGATATAACATAAACTTATTGCTGGTAGAGCGAAAATCATGGGAAAGATTTGGATACCTTCCCTTGATTTTTCTCCTCGCTATTTATATCGCTTCCGAGTTTTCAGACATTAATTATTTCATCCTTCCTTAGATAGTTGCGTAAGTCCTGTGGCTAACGCCCGCAACAGCCGGGAGCGCAGCGAGTCGGTTGCTTGCATTTGTTATGCACTTTCCCCTAGCAACTGTGAGACCGTAACAAATTTGTAGCCCTTTGCTCTCAGCCCCTTAATTATTGGCCCTATAGCATCTCGCGATTCTTTGTTTTTAGACCCCAAAACGTGTAAAAGAATAATTGAACCTGGAGTAGAAGAGTTAACAACATACTCTGCGATAGACGCAGAACTTCCTGCAACTTTAGGATAGGTTTCAGGCTCAACGTTCCATGTGATTGTTTTTATTCCTTCCGAATTCAAATAATAGGGCAAAACAAAAAGCTTTTTACCATACGGAGGCCTAAAGTATATCTCACCCTCAAATCCAATCTGGCGAATTAAGGCTGTAGTGGAGTCGACTTCCTCCCCCACCTCGTCTAGCCCCATTAACATCATATTTTTATGGCTGTACGAATGATTGCCTATCTGATGACCTGCGTTAACCAGGTCTATAGCCGATTGCTTGTTTTGTTGAATTCCCGACCCATTGAGGAAGAACGTACCCTTCACATCATGCTCTTCGAGGATATTCAACACTTGAGTGGTATATTTCGCCCCCCAAGGACCATCATCAAAGGTTAAGGCGATAACCTTTTCATTCGTTTCGGCCTTTGCGACTACCTCTCCAAAAACCTGAAAAGTTCTTGATTTACTTATATTCCAAGCTCCCAAGACCATTACTACAGAGAGAATCAATATCGTCAGGTATACTCTTTTCAATGGGTTCCATCCTTATTTTCATAATGCTTGATAAAAAGCAAAAAATAGCAGGCAAAATAAGCAACCAAGGAGCGCACGCCTGTTGTTTTACGCCCACAGTTTAACTAACTTGTTATACGGCAAATACACCAATCATAATCAAAGCGACTAGTAAAAAAGCCATAATAAAGTATTTACCGAGCCCCTGAACCAATTTCATTTCTTGTTGGTAAGCTACCCTTGCTTTGTTTACTTCACTTTCGTTCTTGCCAAAACAATATGGGCAATCTTCAAAGTCCTCTGAAACAGGTAAACTACATTTAATACATTGTCTGGGTGCTCTAGTGCGAAGACTCGGCACTCCGAGCAGAAAGCTAACTTCGTTCGCTTCAGTCACCCCCGAATAGCCAACATCTTTACTTAACCTTCGCCTAGATGTATTTAATTGAGCTTTCTTATACTCTTTATCCAGCTTAATTTTTTCGGCATCACTCAGCAATAGCTCTTGTGGTAACTCAAAGCTACAAAATTCACAATGCGATAACCTTCGATTGAAAATAGTCTTATCGCAACTTGGGCATTTATACTTCATATTTAATATATTATTGCAATGTAACGCCTCAATCAGCCGACGCGTTAGCGGTGGGTTGTATTGACTTGTTAGCTTTCAAAAATACGGCATCGAAACTGCCGCCATTAGAAATTTGTTCAAGCTTTTGGTATAGGCTGTCAGCTTGTATTAATGGTATCACCGCCATTCTGGCAGCTTTATAATGCTCCATGATATTACCAGAAAAGAAGTCCTTTCCTGTTACTAAATTACGGACGTCCTCAACTCGTTCGTTTGACAAGTCGATGTTTTCTGGCAAAAAAGGCTCTCTATGATCTAACGTGAGTGCCACCCCTTCATCAAACCATACAGGAACTTCTTGAATAAAACGCCAAAAGCCGACACGTTGCTGGATTTCCGCGTGCAACCATTCATGAGCTATGACGTCCACATTTTGGCCTTTAGGACCAACAATAATACATGATCGCCAAGGCGTTCGATGCATGGTGGCCGTTTCATTGGCTCCAAAAATAATTGCCGTGGCAGAGTCTGATGTAAACAATATTTTTGGTGTTGATTCAGGCTTCCCGTAGACTCCATCAATCCTCTTTAATGCGGAAGAGACAATCTGAGACAAATCTTCGATGCGCTCTGGTGGTATATCGCTTCCAATGTGGAACTGATTGTTTATTTCTCGAAAATCTAGCATATGAGAAAATTCACAAGCTAATGCATATCTTTGAAAAAATATTCCAACAACAATAACTAGCAATAGCGCACTTGAAATTCCGATAGCGACTTTATTCACCGAGCTCTCCATGAAACTTCACGCATAGAAAAAATGCCACGCGTTGCGACCCCCTCTTAAACAGCTTGTATGGATAATAACTCCATATTTTTATTATTTTAAACCAGTTTAGGGTAATGTGAGACCCAGGCTTAAGCTGCAACTTAAGCTTTCCATGCGGCAGTTCGATTAAGCGCTGGCTCCTCAGTTGAGAGACCGATAACAAGAACGAATGCCGCATAGGACTCTAAGCACCACACTCGAATAGTCTACTGGGTCTCGAGCCCGCATTGTGCAAGCAAGAGTTAGCTTATTATGAATACTAAAACGGATCAAAACATAAACGTCGGTGTCGATACTGGTAAATCCCAACTCGACATCTATATTCGCCCGCTGGATATCTATTTTACCGTTTCAAATGACGGTAAAGGGATCCGCGAGGCCATCATCAAACTGAAGAAATTTAACCCTGTTCGTATCGTGATTGAGGCCACAGGACGACTTGAGTTCAACTTCATAGTTGCCTGCGCGAAGGCTGATTTACCCTTCGTTGTCGCCAACCCGATTCATGTAAAACGCTTTGCCGGTGCCATCGGCCAACGCGCTAAAACCGATAAGCTCGATGCCAAGTTGATTGCCCATTACGGCGAAGCCATTCAACCCAATTTGTCAGCACTCAAGCCAGAGACCATGCAGGCTATGAGTGACTTGGTGACACGGCGAAACCAACTACTGACCATGCAAACGATGGAAAAGAACCGCCTGAACATCATGCCTAAATATCTGGCGATGACCATCAAACCTATCCTGACAGCGTTTAAAAATCAGATTGAAAAAATAGAAAATAAAATTGCCGCGCTGATCACAAGCTGTCCTGACTATCAGGCAAAAAGCGACATTTTACAGAGCATGCCCGGCATAGGTAAAATCGCTGCTGCGTCCATCATAAGTAACCTGCCTGAACTCGGTTACATTAACAACAAACAGGCCGCATCTCTGGTCGGTGTTGCACCCATGAATCGGGAAAGCGGTCGCTATAAGGGCCTCAGAACCATCCAGGGCGGCAGACCCTAGGTAAGGGACTGTGCTGTACATGGCAATGATGTCTGCGATGCAGTGTAATCCGGTGTTTAAAACCACATATCAGCGCCTGATTGCAGCCGGGAAACCGAAAAAAGTGGCCATTATTGCGTGTGTCAGAAAAATGGTGGTGATCTTAAATTCGATGCTCAGAGATGGGGCAATGTGGGAAGCGCCAAAAGCTTAAAAAGAGCTATTGACGCCATAGTCTCTTGTTATAAGCCGTTTGCAGCAATAAGATATATGAATAAGCCGAAAAACAATCCTAATGCTACGAACAATGAAATACGTACCCTTTTAATATGACTGTCTAAGCCTTCATGGTACAGGGGAAATTTTTAGGGTTACCAAACAACATACCCCAATACTGATCTTGGTAGCTTAGGTATTCAACTAGCCTATTTTTCCGTTCTTCTGACACCAGCAGAAGTCAAAGAAATAATGTCGTGTATGAAAAAGCGCTATTACTTAATTGCGGGATTAATGTACGGAAACGGTTTAAATTAAGCTAGTCGCTGGTTCATCAGCGACTAGCTATCTTGTTAGATTAGAATCGGTAAGTAACTGATGCACCCACTGTTTGCGGGTTCACAACGGCCGCATAACCTTGTGGGTAACGGCCACTTGCTGGCTCTTTTGAAGTATATGCCTCTTCATCTAGGGCGTTATTGATGAAGGCACTGATCAACCATTGCTCGGTGTCGTAGGTCATCGATAAACGAGTAATAGTGTAATCACCTGCAATGCGCTCTTCGGTGTTTGTTAAGTCACCATAATACTCACCCACATAGTTGGCGCTTAAATTTACTTTTAGGCTATCGGTAAACCAGTGTGAAAGACCTAAACTCGCCGTTAGTTCGGGTGCAGAGTTTAAATCACTGCCAACGGCATCTGGAAAGGCTGATGATTCATCAATGTTAGTTTTTAATAAACCAAAACCACCATGTAACTGCCACTGCTCTCCAAGCATACTGTAAGCATCGACCTCTAAACCGTAGCTATGAGCATCTTCTACATTCGTGATTCTGCGCGCTGAACTTAATGCTTGATATCCGTTAAAATTGTTGTAAAACACATTAGCGCTAATATTGATGTCGCCATTATCTATTACGCTGCGCGAACCTATTTCATAGGTATTAACCGTTTCTTCGTCGTAGTAGTAGTAATCTTCAGCGGAAAAATCGAGTGCACCGCCCCCTGCGTTATAGCCACGGCGAGCACTGGCAAATAAGGTCGTTTCGTCGCTAACATCATATTGAATCGCTAACTTTGGTAAACGCACTGTGTGTGAATTATCAAGCTGTTCAACGAGCTGATCGCCACGAAACGCCATATTGAAATTACGTAATTGTTCTTCACGCTCAATACGAAGGCCCGCTGTTAGTGTTAATTCTTGGCTTAAGTTAAAGCTTGTTTCGCCATAAACTGCGGTCGATTTACTGCTATCGTCACCGTAGTAGTTTGTTGCCCCCACACTTTCAAATTCTTGGTCGCGATCAAAGTAAGCAAGGCCGATAAACCCCGAGTAAAAGTGGTTGTTTAGCCCAAAGTTGAGCTTGGTATCGACGGTGATATTGCTCTCGTCCATTGATACGTCAGATTCGGCGCTTTCAACTGGCTCGTATGCCTCAAAACTCCATTGATAATCCATGTAAGCAACTAATACGTCTAACGAAAAATCATCATTAATACTGTAATCGACATTTACTTGCGTAGTATCAGAGTCTGTATCCACAATACGTTGATATAGGGGCTTATAATCAAATGGTTCGTCCGCAACAAAGTATTTACGACCGGAGTTCCCCTCTTCACTGTAAGTTGAGTAAGTCAGCTGCACGGCAAGGTCTTTGCTTGGCGTGTAAAGTAATTTAGCGCGCGTACTGCTGGTATTTAACTTGTTTAATTCACGATCAGTTGGGTTTGTTTCGTATACCGACGGGTTCGAAAAAGTTTCGCCATCGACATACTGAGTTGATAAGCGAAATGCTAATACATCCTCTACTAATGCTCCCGATACCACTGCGGCAGTATCAAGGTAGCTATCTTGATTGCGATAACCTACGCGCACTGCCCCTTCAAAATCCTGAGTTGGCGCTTTCGTTGTCATGTACACCGCACCTGCGATGCTATTGCGACCATTGCTAGTTGATTGCGGCCCCCGGTAAACCTCAATTTGCTCTACATCCCAAAGGCCGGTATCACCCGTCAAGTCAGCAACAAAGGGTTGGCTTACACCATCAATTAACGTTGAAACACGGGCTTTTGAACCTCCGCTAAATGAGTTAAAACCGGTTGCCCCACCATTACCAGACACCCCTCGCATATCAGGCACCGAACCCGTTAACACCACCACGTTTGCCATTTCTGAGAGCGCTTCGGATATAGACGCAAGCTGGCCGTTTTCTAGTCGCGCCTTATCAACAACCGCCACCGACGACATGGTTTCTTTAAGAGACTTTTCCGTTTTTTCACCGGTAACAACAATAGTGTCCATTGATTCTCGACTGCTTTGCTCGTCGTCAGCCCAAGCCGAGCCTTGAGCAACAAGTAACGATGCAAAAATAACCTTGGTTATTGTGTTGAGTTTTAATGCAGTAGCCAATGTCCTTTCCCCGTAAGAGATTATTAGAATTAAACAAATCGAGCTTGATAAAAAGCGCTAGGAAATTAACACAGGCTTAATGATATTGCAATTGAGTTTAGTTATCATTTACAATGCGATATAACATAAATTCCAACTCTCATTTTATGCTCATTTTCACCGTTACTTTACTCATCGTTTTCGCTGTCAGCACTTTTTACTGCACCAGAAAACAACAGCGATTTTTAAAAAAACCGATAAAAAAACATTGGCGATTACTATCGTTTGCATTAATAGCGTGTGCACTAACACTTGCCTTTGTGCAGCTATCAGCCACAGCAGCTGTGTTCTACATAATCTTTAGCGTGATGCTTATGCTAATGCTGATCCCTTTTATTAGCCTGCTGCAAACAAAGGGTAATTCATGACAAACTCATCAAAGCGCCAACCAACGTGGTTAGGTAAAACGCTAGCCGGTGCCTTTTTAGGGTTGGCACTGTCATTTATATTCATTGCTTTTTTTGCTTGGTATGGCCCTGGAGGCATTGAAGCTCGAGATAAAGTGCAATTTAACATGTGGATGATCACCCCTATTTGGCTAACCATTTTTAGTTTTAGCTATTTGTTCAACTCTGCAAAGCAAGCTTGGCTTGTCCTTGGCAGCTTAACTGTGCTGCTTTATGGCCTATTTTTCATGCTAAGGAACGCACTATGAAAGTAAGATCGGATATTTTACGCACCTATCAAGGTGTACATACATGGACGGGCATTATTGCTGGCTTAGTGCTGTTTATTGGTTTTTATGCTGGCAGCCTGACCATGTTTAAACACGAAATACAACGGTGGGCTGCACCGGTTACCGCGCCTAAAGTAACCAGTTCTGATTATGACTACCAAAAACTGGTAGATACGGTATTAAGTGTGCGTGGTGAACAACTTGCTAAAGGCTTTAACCTAGACTTACATACCCAAGACGCGCCTCTTTTTTGGTATATCAAAGGCAGTGCCCGTGGCATGGAGCTTGATAAACAGCTCAACTACGCCCACCTCAATGCTGATGGCACATTAAACGTTAGCGCGCAAACTGAAAACGAACTTGGCGATTTAATTGATTACTTACATCGCACAGCAGGCTTTATTGGTGAAATTGGCCATGACCAATCAGGGGTTTATATTCTAGGTATTGCCAGTGTGTTGTATTTTTTAGCTTTGGTCTCTGGGGTCATTATTTTACTGCCGACACTCGTTAAAACCTTTTTTGCACTGCGTAAAGAAAAAGGGCCAAGCCGGTTTTGGCTCGACAGCCATAACCTTGTGGGGATTGCCAGTTTACCGTTTCATTTAGTCATAGCCTTCACTGTGGTGGTGTTTGCATTTCATGACTTTATTTATGGTGGCTTAGCGCAATTTTATGATGATAAACCGCTGTTTCAGCGCCCTACTCCCGCTGCGCAAAGTTTTCACATTGACAACTTACCTAGTATCGACGAACAAGTGCTTGCAGCTAAAAGCTATGCGCCTGGCTATGAGCCTATCCACATTCGCTACAGTAATTTAAATTCAGCTTCGCCCTCTGCGGTGTTTATGATGAGTAACAACAATGCGGTTGTGCGCGGCCCAGATACTGACTATTTGTTTATGAACCCGTATACCTTAGAGGTCGTTAACTCAAGCTACCCACAAGGCGAAGATGCAGTGTGGGGTAACATGGTGGCCAGTATATTTTCACTCCACTTTGGCACCTATGGTGGAGAATGGGGGCGCTGGGGTTACTTTATAATGGGCTTACTTGGGGCATTTTTGTTCTATTCAGGCAATTTATTATGGATAGATAAGCGCTTCAAAAAAGATCCCAACAAACGCAGTACGTTGTTTATGGCAAAACTCACTATTGGTGTTTGTTTAGGGTCGATGATAGCCGTTGCCTTCACGTTAGTTGCAGCTAAATGGCTAGCTACATTTGTTGCTAACGCAAACTACGCCACCCTATACAGTTACTACACCGCGTTTTTTGCTTTTGTGATATATAGCTTCTTAAAACCTGTACAAAAGGCAACGACGGTTGGCCTTTATTTACTCGCGAGTTTGTGTGCATTAATGGTGTTATCAACGCTAGTGAAACTTGCACTAAATAACGGGAATGCGCTCTTTTACTCAAGCTATATGGTTGATATCGTTGCCGCTATGTTTGCTGTTATTTTCTTTAAAATGTCGAAACATCAGCAGCAAAAGCAGGCCACACAAAGCATCATGCCAGCCTTTGAACAAGTCAGCCAAACTTAAGCACTCCTTGTATGGGTATTAGAGCAATTTGATACCCATACTTTTGCCTTCTCCACGCGTTTAATGAAAGCATTTCTTGCCCTATAAAACAGAAGTAATAACAAGTGATTGTGTCAGGTCTTGCATGGTGCAATGTGCTTGTTCTCAACGTTCGCTTGTAGCACGTCAACGAAGTTCAAAATAAACCTGTGGAGTAAATTGAAACCAACTAAAGTGGCATTTACCAAAAACGCGAAGATAATTAACTATTCGCGGTAGTACACTCGCGTGAAATGCTTAAACGGTGAGTCTTTTGAGCATTCGGGTAGTGCGCACTTCCCCAACCAGAGTTGGTGCGCATAATAGTTTTGCCAGTAGGAGGCATCTTGACCCAGCCGGAAAGGATACTGTAACCTTGGTTTATCACTTCTAAGGAGATTGCGCCAACATGAACAACTAAACCTGTCATCCATTTCTTATTTTCTTTTTGGATTTACAGGGTTAGTAGGCGTAGCTCACATTCCGATATGTCTGTACAAGTGCATTATGTATTTTGCCGATTGGCAGAAGCGTATAGTGGTATTAATCACCTCTAAAAGATAGCTAGCTGCGACTGTTGCCCCTCTCATACAGGAGGCACTTTATGCCATTACTACAGGCTTACAACATAAGTTATCAATTGGATAACGGCGATTTTCTCTTTCAGCAACTGTCATGTTCACTGTCTAACAAGCGTGTTGGCTTAGTCGGGCGTAACGGCGTTGGGAAATCAATACTCGCGTCAATTTTAAGTGGTGAACAACAACCATCAAGTGGGGCTGTTGCTTTGCCTCAATCAGTGGCTGTGTATCATCAGCAGCCACCCCCGTTATTATCTTGCGAGCTGACGATTGCTCAGTTCTTGGGTAAAGATCAGGTGCTTGAAGCGATAAAGCGGGTTGAGTCGGGTGATTGTTCACAGCATTGGTTTGATATAATAAAGGAACAATGGGACTTGCCCTTAAAACTCACTCAGCAATTAAAAGAGCAAGGCTTACCAACAGATCTAGATTTTCCATGCACTCAACTCAGTGGTGGGCAATTAGCCCGTTTAAAGCTTTGGCAGTTGTTTGCAAGCAATGTTGAATTACTCATACTTGATGAGCCATCCAATCACCTTGATGTGCAGGCTAAACACTGGTTAATTCAGTCTATGCGCGCCTTCAAAGGCGCTATTTTACTTGTCAGTCATGAGCGAAAGTTACTGCATGAAATGGACGAAATTTGGCAGCTTTCAGAGCTTGGGTTACAGGTATTTGGCGGCAACTACACTCTGTACGCCGAACAAAAAAAGGCCGAGTTACAAGCGCTTGAACGAAAACTGGCAAGCATTGATAAACAAAAAAAGCACTTACAAGTACAAACGCAGAAAAACCGTGAAAAGGCAGAGCAAAGAGCGGCTCAAGGTACGCAGTTACGAAAGAATGGCAGTCAGTCCAAAGTGTTGCTTGATGCTAAGAAAGACAAAGCAACGGCACAGGCATCTAATCGAACTAAAAATGAGCAGCTTCGTCGAGCGCATTTGCACAATACAGAGCACTCACTCAAGGCGCACAAAGAGTCACTGAAAGGCCAAAAACTCTATTTAGCGCATACCCCTATTCGCTCACGTAAAGTCATCTCGATGCGTCAAGGCGTATTGCCGTTTGGTCGCACCGAGCCTATCTCATTTCAAGCATACGCTCATGATAAGATTTATCTGACAGGCAAAAACGGCAGTGGTAAATCAACGCTCCTGAAAACGCTATTAGGTGACGTTTCTCTCCAGCAAGGCGAGCTGCAACTCAATACCCCGTTATATTACCTTGATCAACATTTTGGGGTTATTCGAGGGGATTTATCGCTACTCGATAACCTTGTAACGCTTTGCCGTGGCCTTAAGGAGAGTGATGCCAGAACATTGCTAGCAGGCGTTGGCTTTAGTCGTGACAATGTATTTCGTCTTGGTCACATGCTTAGTGGCGGTGAGAAGATGAAGTTAGCCATGCTTATTGTTAGTCACCAGCAAGCTAAACCTTTTTTACTGCTCGATGAACCTGATAACCATCTCGACCTTGAGTCAAAACTTATGCTAGCCCAAGCGCTCAATCAATACCCTGGAGGCTTTATTCTCGTTAGCCATGATGAAGACTTTGTTCGTGAATCAGGGGTTCAGATGCGAATCGATATTTAACTAACATAACTGCCATCTGGCAGCGAACTATATCGTCCATGGTACAAAACGAGCTATCGGCCATGGGCGGCATGCCCTCTTTCACCCACGCGAAAATAACTGTTTATACATCCACACTCTTTGAGTTTCCCCCATAGTCAGGAAAACGACCCATTGGGTCGTTTTTGTCGTATCCACGTTTAGAGCAATACCGCCTAACTTCAATGCTGGTAAGTACTTGTTTAATTTGCTATCAATGGTCTTAGGACAAAAACGAGAATGATTGCGTTAGAAAAACGACCCAATCGCTCGATATTAAGTTGTTATAAGCCTCGGAGGTTTAGGTGAGCGGAATAATCTCTCGAATCCATCAGGGACGATATGATACAGAGAAAGAGCTATTGAATTTAAGAACCAATGCAATAGATAAAAAGCGCACTGATGTTTTAGATGCGGTAAATCAAAGGCTAAAGAAGTTACACCCTAAAATTTATCAACGAATTGTAGGTCCTTTGGAAATAAGGACAAGAGACGAAAAATATAAATGTTACTGCAATAACCCGAGTACATTGCATGAAGTTTACAAAGATATTGTAAGTAATAGTGTTCATCATCACTCTTTAACATGCGACGCTTGCTGGCAAGAAGATTTAGCCAAAACATGGGGATATTATGGTTGGGCTAGTAAATTAATATCTCAAGAGGTTTGGGACGCACTTTGTGAAAAAAGAGCAAACTATAAGTTTGTCGAATAGGCTTATAACAAGCGCATTAAGCACGGGATTGCTAATAGTTTGCTCGGTTCCGCTTCGTTTCACATTTTAGCAAACAATTATCAGCCCCTTATGCGGGCGTTAGATTTCCTTGGAGAGTTTTATGAGTCACATAGAAGCAGCCACCATTGCCAACGAAATCATCGCAACATGCGATGATTTCGACTGTGTCTACTATCAGAGTACGTTACGGCAGAAAGCGGAAGACGCCACCATTGGCTTGGAGACTCGAGGTTGCCTCAAAGTTCTGGCCTCCGTCGCTTCATATCACTCTAAACGTGAAGATAGCGCCTCCCCATTCGGCCCCCTCATGCAAACTCCTGAGGGCCGCTCACCTATTCCTGAGGATTTAACTGAAGACCAGCTCTCGCTACTTCAAGAGACTCATCCCTACCTTGAATCAAGCGCGCTCAAGGCAAGAGTTCTAGATGTTTTATGGTTGCGTCTACGCTCACCAGATAATGCGGAACAAGCAATTAATGAGTATATAAACTGTGCCCGCAAATATTTCGATCTAGAACATTGGACACATAGTGCCGAGTACGCCGAACGTGCGCTGAGACTATCGGCATTGTTTAGAAAGAAGAATTCTGAGCTGTTTGATTCAGTAGCAGAATTGTTTCTGTCTTGGGTTCAAAATCACATCACAGCGGACAAAAAGTTCATAACTGCTCGGTCTATTCAACTACTTCTAGACTTTGGTGCCGCTGAGGCTGAGGAACTACTAGAAGCCTCGCAAACAGCGGCAAACATCGCAGAATCAGTTGGGGATCACCATAGAGCTGAAAATTACTGGAAACTCGCTGTAAGTGCTGCCCGGAAGGCTAAAAATGAAGAGGCAGCAAACGCAGCACAAACGGCCCTTGCTGAAACCTATGTGAGTAACGCAAAAGGCTTGGGTGGTGGAATGTCCGCTGCCCATTGGATGCAACAGGCCATTGAAGCATATAAAGCAGTTCCAAATTCTAAGGGGCGACGCGACGAGCTCTATACAGAGTTACTGGAGTTCCAAAAGCAGAGTCTAGACGAAATGGGTAAGTTTGAGAAGCCACTCGATATATCGGATTGCGTATCTCAGACTGTGGAAACCATAGAGGGCAAGCCTTTTCGGGAGGCTCTTTTCGTTTTTGCATTTAGTATCACTTCAGTGCCTAACTACGAGAAACTAAAGCAACAGGCTGAGGAGCTTGCAAAGAAGCACCCACTTTCGCATTTGTTCGGCGCTACGCATCTGGACCACGAGGGCAAGGTAATTGCAAAGTCTCCAGGCAGCTTCGACACAGGCGAAGTTTCAAGTCACAACCTTTACCGCTCGGCAGCGTTGAATCATCAAATTTCTGTTGCTGGCTGTATCTTGCCAGCATCTGACATCATTCGAGTTGAGCATCCATTTACGTTAACTGAGTTCGAAGCCCTTACCACGAACAACCCATTTGTAGCGCCGGGCCAAGAACGTATGTGGGCGCAAGGGCTGCTAGCTGGTTTGGACGGAAAGTATGAAGTTGCACTTCCGATCATAATCCCGCTGCTAGAAAACTCTCTTAGAAATATTCTCAAACAATCAGGTGTAAGGGTGTCAACGCTCAATACACATGGTGTCCAAGAAGAATTGCGAATATCCGCAATTCTTGACCATGAGGTCGCATTGGAGCTTTTTGGATATGACCTAATTATGGATCTCAAAGGCTTATTGCAAGAGCGAACATATGCGAATCTACGAAATGTGGTGTCACATGGGCTTGGTTCAACTGGCACTTATTATTCAGCGCCATCAATCTATTTATGGTGGCTGTGTTTCCGATTAGTATTAACTCCTTACGCGAAACAGCGTTCTGAACCTGAAAGTCCGGAAATCTAACAATGCCTTGCAGCCGTCAAATTTACCGCAGAGCGCGGCGGTAGCGACCGCATCAGCTAGCCACTGCGTGCCGAAAGTTCACACTAGCCTTGGAAATACACTCAAAAAAGCGAGCCACTCTGGGGCTCGCTTTTTTTTGATAAGTGTTAGAGCCTAGCTGATGCCGGTTTTGGCGCGTCGAGTTCTCCAGCGGTTATTTCTTCTTGCCGGGCTTTTCGCTTGGGCTGAGTCGCCATCGCGCCCTTTGGGTTTATTAGCACTGCCCTGCTCTTTACCCTGCTGCGGCTTACCTTGCTGCGGCGCACTCGCCGCTTTTTTCGCGTGCGAAGGCTTCTTTTTCACTGCTTGCTTAGCGGTGTTGCCTGGCTGCTCAGCTTTGGCTGCTTTCGGCTTTTTGGGTTTTTTAGGCTTTTTCGGCGCCCGCAATGTGCTTGGTGCCACCTCATTCGTGGGCTCAAAGCCCGCTATGGTTTGCCGTGGCAATAACTCTTGAATAAGGTTTTCAATGCCGTTTAAGTCTTTTGCTTCATCGGCTGTGACAAATGAGATAGCCAATCCTGAGGCCCCTGCCCGGCCGGTTCGTCCGATACGGTGAACATAGTCTTCGGCAACATTGGGCAAGTCAAAGTTGATCACACAAGGAAGCTGGTCAATATCAATGCCGCGCGCGGCGATATCGGTGGCCACCAGAACTTTAATACTGCCGTCTTTAAATCCGGCCAACGCTTTGGTTCTGGCGCCTTGGCTCTTGTTGCCATGAATCGCGGCAGAGTGAATACCACGCTTTTCCAAATTAGTGGCAATACGATTCGCGCCATGCTTGGTGCGGCTAAACACCAACACCTGCTGCCAATCATTTTCTTTAATTAAATGACTTAGCAGCGCTGTTTTGCGCGATTTATCCACTGGGTAAACCCACTGCTCTATGGTTTTTGCCGTGGTATTGGCAGGCACCACAGAAATCTCTAGCGGCTGGTGGACTATGGTTTTCGCCAAATCACGGATCTCATCAGAGAAGGTCGCCGAGTACAGGAGGTTTTGTCGTTTCGGCGGCAATAACTTAATAATGCGGCGAATATCGTGAATAAAGCCCATATCTAACATGCGGTCGGCTTCATCAAGCACCAGCATTTCTAGTTGCTCAAATTTAATGGCATTTTGCTGATACAAATCCATTAACCGTCCGGGCGTGGCCACGAGAATATCGGCCCCGCGACGCAGTTGCATCATTTGCGGGTTAATTTTAACGCCACCAAAGGCCACGCAATAACTCAGCGCTAACTCTTTACCATACGTGGCGACACTGGCACCCACCTGAGCGGCCAGCTCACGGGTAGGAGCAAGCACTAAAGCTCGCACGTTATTACCGCGAGCACGCTGCCCTTTACTTAATATTTCTAGCATCGGTAAGGTAAAACCCGCTGTTTTGCCGGTGCCAGTTTGCGCTGCGGCCATCACATCGTGGCCGGATAACACCGCAGGAATGCCTTGCGCCTGTATTGGTGAAGGATGCTGGTAGCCTTGGCGTTCAATCGCTTGAAGTAGTTTAGGTTGTAGTTTTAAGTCACTGAATTGGATGGTGTCTTCGGTTTTGATGGTGTTGTTTGCTGATGGTACTTGCTGTTCGGTCATATCAACTCGGTATACATGGCGAAACAAGCTTAAACCCGATTGCATCACCAAAAAATTAAAAAGGCGTAGCTGCTTGCTACACAGGCGTAAAGAGCGTCGGCGCAATGGCGCCTCAAGGTGTTCTCTTTACTGATCACGCTGCCATCATAACACACTCTAGGTTAATACAGTGCATGGCAAAAAAAGAAAGCGCAGAACCGGTGCTCGCTCCCGTTGGCATTTCCCCTACTCACTTTTAACTGAGCATCTGTGCAGCCATAAAAAAACCCGCTCAAGGCGGGTTTTTATGTCACTCACTAGCAGAGCTTACCAACCGGTTTTCTCTTTTAGTGCGTTGCCAATTTCAGCAAGTGAACGTACAGTTTGTACGCCCGCTGCTTCTAAGGCTGCAAATTTCTCGTCAGCAGTACCTTTACCGCCTGCGATAATCGCACCAGCGTGACCCATACGTTTGCCTGGAGGTGCAGTTACACCGGCAATGTATGAAACAACAGGCTTAGTGACGTTGTCTTTGATGTACGCAGCCGCTTCTTCTTCAGCTGTACCGCCGATCTCACCGATCATTACGATAGCTTCAGTTTGCGGATCTTTTTCGAACATCTCTAGTACGTCGATGAAGTTAGTACCAGGAATTGGGTCACCACCGATACCAACACATGAAGATTGACCAAAGCCAGCGTCAGTTGTTTGCTTAACGGCTTCGTAAGTCAAAGTACCAGAACGTGATACGATGCCTACTTTACCAGGCTTGTGGATGTGACCAGGCATGATACCAATCTTAGACTCACCCGGAGTGATTACACCTGGGCAGTTAGGACCAATCATACGCACGCCAGTTTCATCAAGCTTAACTTTAACGTCAACCATGTCTAGCGTTGGGATACCTTCGGTGATACAAACGATTAGCTCAATGCCCGCATCGATCGCTTCAAGGATTGCATCTTTACAGAAAGGCGCTGGTACGTAGATAACAGAAGCCGTTGCGCCTGTTTCTTCAACAGCGTCACGTACAGTGTTAAATACCGGCAGACCTAGGTGCGTTTGACCGCCTTTACCTGGTGATACACCACCAACCATCTGCGTACCGTATTCGATTGCTTGCTCAGAGTGGAACGTACCCTGACCACCAGTGAAACCTTGGCAGATTACCTTAGTGTCTTTATTAATTAGTACAGACATTATTTGCCCTCCGCAGCAGCAACAACTTTTTCAGCTGCGTCTGTTAGAGATTCTGCAGCAATGATGTCTAGACCTGAGTTAGCAAGAACGTCACGGCCTAGTTCAGCGTTAGTACCTTCAAGACGTACAACTACAGGTACGTTTACGCCAACTTCTTTAACCGCACCGATAATACCTTCTGCGATCATGTCACAACGTACGATACCGCCGAAGATGTTAACAAGTACTGCTTTAACATTGTCATCAGAAAGGATGATCTTAAATGCTTCAGCAACGCGCTCTTTAGTTGCACCGCCGCCCACATCTAGGAAGTTAGCTGGCTTGCCGCCGTGTAGGTTAACGATGTCCATAGTACCCATCGCAAGACCCGCACCATTTACCATGCAGCCTACAGTACCGTCTAGCGCTACGTAGTTTAGTTCCCACTGTGCTGCGTGTGCTTCACGCTCGTCTTCTTGCGAAGGATCGTGCATCGCGCGGATTTTAGGCTGACGATATAGTGCGTTGCCATCAACACCGATTTTACCGTCTAGGCAGTGTAGGTTGCCTTCGTCAGTGATAACCAGTGGGTTGATTTCAAGTAGCGCGAAATCGTGATCGATAAACATGTTGCCAAGACCCATGAAGATCTTAACGAACTGCTTAAGTTGAGTTGGGTTCAAGCCAAGTTTGAAAGCAAGCTCACGGCCTTGGTAAGCCTGAGGACCTACAAGTGGGTCGATCTCAGCTTTGTGGATAAGCTCTGGCGTTTCTTCAGCAACAGTTTCGATTTCAACACCGCCTTCGGTAGACGCCATGAAAACAACTTTACGTGAAGCGCGGTCGACAACAGCACCAAGGTAGAGTTCGTTTGCAATGTCAGTGCAGCTTTCAACAAGGATCTTTGCAACAGGCTGACCATTTTCGTCAGTTTGGAAAGTTACTAGGTTTTTACCTAGCCAGTTCTGTGCAAACTCTTTGATTTCTTGTTTGCTGTCAGCAAGTTTTACACCGCCCGCTTTACCACGGCCACCGGCGTGAACCTGACATTTAACAACCCATTTATCACCGCCGATTTTATCAGCAGCTTCAGCAGCTTCTTGAGGTGTGTCACATGCGTAACCTTCAGAAACTGGTAAACCATATTCGGCAAAAAGTTGTTTTGCCTGATACTCATGCAAATTCATGATGCTTTATCCAATTTTTTGTACTAAAAGAGCTGAATAAATATGCAATTTACCCAACCATCCCAAATTGCGCACCTAGTATAGATCCCATGGCTATGCTTGAAAACCCTAGTGGGACTAAAGGCGGCAAAAAAAAGCTGCGGCGCGGGCCACAGCTTAATTTTTATTCATTCTCGATGTTTATACATCAAGTAGAAGACGTGTTGGATCTTCTAACATCTCTTTAATGGTCACTAAGAAGCCAACAGACTCTTTACCATCGATTTGGCGGTGGTCATAAGACAGGGCCAAATACATCATAGGTAGAATCTCAACTTTGCCATTCACCGCCATAGGACGCTCTTGGATTTTGTGCATACCCAAGATTGAAGACTGTGGCAAGTTGATGATTGGCGTTGATAATAGTGAGCCAAATACACCACCGTTGGTGATAGTAAAGTTACCACCGGTCATGTCTTCAACCGTTAGCTTACCATCACGGCCTTTAAGTGCTAGTTCGCGAATACCGGCTTCGATTTCTGCAACCGACAGCTTGTCACAATCGCGTAGTACTGGCGTTACCAAGCCACGCGGTGTTGATACCGCAATGCTGATATCGAAGTAGTTGTGATAAACGATGTCGTCGCCATCGATTGATGCGTTCACATCTGGGAAGCGTTTAAGCGCTTCTACTACCGCTTTAACATAGAACGACATGAAGCCTAAACGGATACCGTGGCGCTCTTCAAAGGCGTCTTTGTATTGCTTACGAAGGTCCATGATTGGCTTCATGTTCACTTCGTTAAAGGTGGTCAACATCGCCGTTGAGTTTTTCGCTTCAAGTAGGCGGTTAGCGATGGTCTTACGCAAACGTGTCATCGGTACGCGTTTTTGCGTGCGGTTACCCACAGGCGCTGACTGAGCATCATCGGCTTTGCTTTCTTGCTTAGCCGGCGCTTGCTTAAGGAACTTGTCTACGTCTTCTTTAGTAACACGACCGTTTTTGCCTGAACCTTTGATTTTTGACGCATCTAGGCCTTTTTCAGCAATGAGGCGGCGTACTGAAGGAGTCAATGCATCACTGGCGCTGTCATCACCACTTTGCTCGGCAGCCGGAGCAGACTCTTCTTTGCTACCGCCAGCGGCTTTAGCGCCTACTTTCACTTTACCGATAACTTGCTCGGCTGTGACCGTATCGCCTTCACCGTGAACGTGCTCGCCCATGACACCGTCATCCGGGGCTACCACTTCAAGTACAACTTTGTCAGTTTCGATATCAACCAAGTTCTGGTCGCGGCTTACCGCTTCACCTGGTTGTACATGCCATGTTGCGATGGTGGCATCGGCAACAGATTCAGGAAGTACAGGTACTTTAATATCCACTTCTTTACCTTCTGAAGCACCGCTGTCTTTTGCTGGTGCTGAATCAGCTTTTTCTTCACTTTTAGCGTTATCGTCGCTGCTGTTCTCATCAGCAGCAGGCGCATCGTCGGCATCGCCAACAATGGCTAGTACTTGCTCAGCAAGTACCGTTGCGCCTTCTTGCTCTTTAATCTCGCTGATCACACCGTCTGCCGGCGCCGCTACTTCAAGTACGACTTTATCGGTTTCGATGTCTACGAGGTTCTGGTCACGACTTACTTTGTCGCCAACACTGACATGCCAAGTTGCAACGGTGGCGTCTGCAACTGACTCAGGAAGAACAGGAACCTTGATTTCTGTGGTCATCTCTTATCCCTTATTTTTTAATGGTAAGCGCGTCAGCGACTAACGCTTGTTGTTCTTTAGTATGTACTGACATGTAACCACATGCCGGTGACGCGGACGCGTTACGTCCTGCATAAGTTAGGTTTGCACCTTGCGGAATTGCCTGCCAGAAGTGGTGCTGCGAGCAGTACCATGCACCCTGGTTTTGTGGCTCTTCCTGACACCATACGAAATCTTTCACATGGCTGTAGCGTTCGATAATGTCTGCCATTTCCTGATGCGGGAATGGGTAAAGCTGCTCAACACGCACGATGGCAATGTTATCCAGCTCTTGCTTACGACGCTCTTGCAGCAGCTCGTAGTAAACTTTACCGCTACAGAACACCACGCGTTCAACGTTTTTAGCATCAATATCATCGATTTCGTCGATCATATTGTGGAATACGCCTTCAGATAACTCTTCTAGCGTAGAAACGGCTAACGGGTGACGCAACAATGATTTCGGGGTCATAACAATCAGTGGACGACGCAGTGGGCGCACTGATTGACGACGCAACATAGCGTAAACCTGCGCTGGCGTTGACGGCACACACACTTGCATGTTGTGGTCTGCACATAGCTGCAAGAAACGCTCTAGGCGGGCTGAGCTGTGCTCTGGGCCTTGACCTTCGTAGCCATGAGGTAGCAAACAGGTTAGGCCGCATAAACGACCCCATTTTTGTTCGCCTGAGCTTAGGAATTGGTCAAATACTACCTGCGCACCATTGGCGAAATCACCAAACTGCGCTTCCCACATCACCAGTGATGTTGGCTCGGCGGTGGCGTAACCATATTCAAATGCAAGCACGGCTTCTTCTGAAAGCACCGAGTCGTACACCTCAAATTTACCCTGGTCTTCTTTGATGTGTTGCAGCGGTAAATAGGTGGATGCATCTTCTTGATTATGCACCACAGCATGACGGTGGAAGAAGGTACCACGGCCTGAATCTTGGCCGGTTAGACGAATGTCTGTGCCCTGCTCAACCATAGTGGCATATGCAAGGGTCTCAGCCATACCCCAGTCGAGTTTTTTCTCGCCGGCGGCCATCGCTTTGCGGTCATCGTAAATCTTCTTAACCCGAGATTGCGCTTTGTGCTCTTCTGGATAAGAAGCCACCTTCTCGCCAAGCTCTTTAAGCTTTTCAACAGGAATATGAGTTTCATACTCGGTATCCCAATCGTGACCGACGAATTTCGACCAATCAGAAGAGTGCTTAGTTTCTGGCTCGATTTCTTCAACCACGCAGTTGCCTTCGTCTAGGCCGTTGCGGTAATCATCAGCAAGTTTCTTAATCTCTTTTTCACTCAAGACACCTTCGCTAACCAGCTGATCAGCATAGATTTGGCGCGGCACTGGGTGCTTTTTAATCTTTTTATACATCAACGGCTGCGTGGCGCTTGGCTCATCCGCTTCGTTGTGTCCATGACGGCGGTAACACACTAAATCAATAACCACATCGCGTTTGAACTGATTACGGAAATCAAGTGCAATTTGCGTCACTAAGGCAACCGCTTCAGGGTCGTCGGAGTTAACGTGGAAAATCGGTGACTGCACCATTTTCGCGATGTCGGTACAGTAGTCAGTAGAGCGTGTATCGTCTTGTTTAGAGGTAGTAAAACCGACTTGGTTGTTAACCACGATGCGCACACTGCCGCCTACTTTAAAGGCATTAGTTTGCGACATATTGAAGGTTTCTTGCACACAACCCTGACCGGCGATGGCCGAGTCACCGTGGATGGTGATAGGCAGTGCTTTTGAACCACTTTCACATTCTAAACGGTCAAGACGAGCGCGTACCGAGCCCATCACCACTGGATTAACAATCTCTAGGTGTGAGGGGTTAAATGCCAAGGCCATGTGTACGCTGCCGCCTTCGGTGGCGAAGTCTGATGAGTAACCCATATGGTATTTCACGTCACCAGAGCCCAGCGTGTCATCGTGCTTACCAGCAAACTCATCGAACAGCGCCGATGGGTTTTTACCTAGTACATTCACTAACACATTGAGACGACCACGGTGGGCCATACCAATAACCGCTTCTTGTTGGCCACTTTCACCAGCGCGGTGAATAAGCTCTTTAAGCATTGGCACTAAGGCGTCGCCACCTTCCAATGAGAAGCGTTTGGCACCTGGGAATTTCGAGCCTAGGTATTTTTCAAGACCATCGGCCGCAATCAAGCCTTTAAGAATGCGCTGCTTGGTTTTGCTATCGAATTGAGGGCGTGCTTGAACCGATTCTAAGCGTTGCTGTAGCCAACGTTTTTCTTCGGTAGATGTGATGTGCATGTACTCGGCACCAATGGAACCACAATAGGTTGCCTTCAATGCTTTGTATAAGTCACCCAGTTTCATCATTTCGCCGCCGGCAGCAAACGAACCTACATAAAACTCAGTGTCAAAATCGTCTTCAGAAAGACCGTGGAAGTCTAACTCCAAATCGCGAACGCGTTCACGTTTCCAAATCCCGAGTGGGTCAAGATTCGCGTTTTGGTGACCACGGAATCGAAAAGCATTTATCAGTTGCAATACTTTGATCTGTTTGGGGTCACCCTGACCACCTTCTGCAACAACTACTTCGCGATGTTTATTTTTTGCCAGCTTGGCGAATTCAGCTCTTACTTGTGAATGCTTAGTTTCTACATCCACCCCTTCCACTTTGGGAAGTTGCTCGAACACTTCACGCCATTCTTCTGGCACTGAAGTCACATCATCAAGATATGCTTCATAAAGCTCCTCAACATAGGCAACGTTACCGCCGTACAGATGAGAAGACTCTAGCCATGCCTTCATCACACCATCGTGCATTTATAAGCCCTTTTATCTAGCGCAGAATTTACATTGTCTGACTTACTTAAAACTCAAGTAAGTGATCGAAGAATGGCCAGACAGACGTCCAGCCATTCTTAGTTCTATTATGCCCTTAAACGGAACGATTAAGAAGCATTGATTTGATTTGCCCAATCGCTTTAGTCGGATTCAAACCTTTCGGACATACATTGACACAGTTCATGATATTGTGACAACGGAATACGCTGAATGCATCGTCTAAATCTGCCAAGCGCTCATCGGTGGCGGTATCTCGGCTATCCGCTAAGAAGCGGTAAGCGTGTAATAGGCCGGCCGGGCCGATAAATTTGTCTGGATTCCACCAGAAGCTTGGGCATGATGTTGAACAACATGCACAAAGAATACATTCGTATAGCCCATCTAGCTTTTCACGATCTTCAATCGACTGCAAACGCTCACCCGCTGGAGGCGTATCATTAATGAGATACGGCTTCACTTTCTCGTACTGAGTGTAGAATTGCGACATGTCGATTACAAGGTCACGAATAACCGGTAAACCCGGTAGTGGACGAATCACTACCTTGCCCTTGCCGTTTGTCTGCAATGCAGAAATTGGCGTAATACAGGCAAGGCCATTTTTACCATTCATGTTCACACCATCGGAGCCACATACCCCTTCACGGCAGGAACGACGAAATGCCAGGCTTGGATCTTGCTCTTTTAACATCAGCAGTGCGTCAAGCACCATCATGTCACGACCTTCTTCCACCTCAAGGGTGTAGTCTTTCATGAATGGCGCATCATCCACGTCTGGATTGTAACGATAAACAGATAATTCTAAAGTTGCCATCGTCATCTCTCCTAGTAAGTACGAGCTTTAGGTGGGAACGCTTCACGAAGCTTAGGTGCATAGTTTACATCACGCTTAGACATTTCTTCTGTCTCAGGGTTGTAAACACTGTGGCACAGCCAATTTTCGTCATCACGGTCCGGGTAGTCGAAGCGCGAGTGCGCACCACGGCTCTCAGTACGGAAATTCGCAGCAACCGCTGTTGAGTAAGCTGTTTCCATCAAGTTATCAAGCTCTAAACACTCGATGCGTTGAGTGTTGAACTCGGTTGATTTGTCGTCTAAGCGGGCATGCTGTAGACGCTCGCGAATTTCTTTAAGCTCTTTAAGACCCGTTGCCATTGAATCCCCTTCACGGAATACCGAGAAGTTAAGCTGCATACATTGCTGTAGGTCTTTTTTGATTTGCACTGGGTCTTCGCCCTGGCCTTCTTTTGATGTTTCCCAACGGTTGAAACGTGCCAATGCACCTTCAATGTTGTCGCTTGAAGCATCACGTTGCGCTTGGTAATCGTTCAAGTAAACACCTAGGTAGTTACCTGCTGCACGACCAAATACAACCAAATCAAGTAGAGAGTTACCACCTAGGCGGTTAGCACCGTGTACAGATACACAAGCGATTTCACCGACTGCGAATAGACCTTCTACAAGCGTGTCGTTGCCTTGGGCATCAACGCTTAGTACTTGGCCGTTTACATTAGTTGGTACACCACCCATCATGTAGTGACAAGTTGGAATAACTGGAATTGGCTCTTTCGCTGGGTCAACGTGAGCAAAGGTTTTAGCTAGGTCACATACGCCAGGTAGACGTAGATTTAGCGTTTCCTCACCAAGGTGATCCAGTTTCAGTTTAATATGCGGGCCCCATGGACCTTCACAACCACGACCTTCACGGATTTCGGTCATCATTGAACGGGCAACTACGTCACGTGACGCCAAGTCTTTGGCATTAGGCGCATAACGCTCCATGAAGCGCTCGCCATCTTTGTTCAGAAGATAACCCCCTTCACCACGGCAACCTTCAGTTACCAGGGTTCCGGCACCGGCGATCCCGGTTGGGTGGAACTGCCACATTTCCATGTCTTGCATGGCTACGCCAGCACGTGTGGCCATACCCACGCCGTCACCCGTGTTGATGTGCGCGTTAGTGGTCGAGGCATAAATACGCCCTGCACCACCGGTGGCAAGCACAACCACTTTCGATTTGAAGTAAACCACTTCACCAGACTCGATGTCGATAGCTGTACAACCCACTACCGCGCCGTCGTCGTTTTTAACAAGGTCCAGTGCATACCACTCAGAATATACATTGGTTTTGTTCTTTACGTTTTGCTGATATAAGCAGTGCAGCAAGGCGTGACCGGTACGGTCCGCTGCAGCCGCTGTACGCGCTGCTTGCTCGCCGCCGAAGTTTTTCGACTGACCACCGAATGGGCGCTGATATACGCGGCCGTTCTCAAAGCGTGAGAAAGGCAAGCCCATGTTTTCAAGCTCGGTGATTGCCTCTGGGCCAGTTTTACACATGTACTCAATGGCGTCTTGGTCACCGATGTAGTCGGAGCCCTTAACGGTATCGTACATGTGCCATTCCCAGTTATCCTCGTGCGAGTTACCTAGTGCTACGGTAATACCACCCTGAGCCGACACGGTGTGTGAACGGGTTGGGAAAACCTTGGAAATAAGCGCACAAGACTTGCCTGATTCAGTGATTGCTAACGCTGCGCGCATACCTGCACCGCCAGCGCCAACCACTACTGCGTCAAATTCGCGAACTGAATATTTCACTTAAACACCCCATAGAACAAACAGGCCAACTACTACGTAAGATAGGGCCATAAGGTTTAATACGAAGCCAAGAAACGCGCGTAGTTTGGCGTTCTTTACATAGTCGGTCAGCACCTGCCATAGGCCGATGCGTGCGTGCACCATAATGCACGCAAGGGCGATTAGGGTGTATACCTTCATCGCGAAGTTACCGAATAACCCCGACCATGCTTCATAGGTTAATGCTGGAGTGCATAGCAGATAACCAATAATAAATAGTGCATAAGAGCTGATGATAAGTGCCGTCGCTCGTAGTGATACGAAATCCTGAACACCATCACGCTTTAAAGATGCTTGATTTAAGACCATAGCCAAACTCCCGCCAATACGGCAACAATCACCCACAATACAAAGCCGATTTTAGCGGTTGCATTGCCTGAATCTAATTCTTTCCACGGACCCAAGTCTTGGATTAAGTGGCGTACACCTGCGATGAAGTGATACGAGAGAACGGTGAGGGTACCCCAGGCGATAAATTTGGCAACAAACCCGGTTAACAGGCTTTTGACAAATTCAAATCCTTCCGGAGAAGACAGTGACACAGCCCATGCCCAGATAACAAAGGTCAAGGCAAAGAACATTGCGACACCGGTGACGCGGTGCAGAATTGATGCTTTGGCCGTTGCTGGCATAGAGATGGTCGTTAGATCGAGATTTACAGGTCTTTGCTTTTTCACAGTTACTTGCCCATCTTGCTCACATTGATAAATAGAGCCATCTACATTGTTGTTATAACCATTTATGCAATCACTGCATAAATGCGCTCACATAAATAAACCCACAGACGCGAAAAAAGATCACTTTATTTGTTCAATTTTAAAGCGAAATTTCACGTGTTTGTCATAAACGGTTTACTCAAAGACGTTACGGTATTGAACCCCTGACAGTATATAAGTCTGCAGCGGATATTACAATTCTTGTTTAGTCACGGAGGTTTGCGAATTAGCCATTGGTATAATATTTAATCTTTGCAGAATATTTATTATACACAAATGCATTAAAATTGACTTTCTACCCCTCTTGTACGTTAGAATGATCGGAATTTGCTTAACATTAGTATCACGCATAACAGCTTTAGCTTGTTATTCTTATAGGAGATAATTAGATGGCAGATAAGAAAGCCACTGTCCATATTGATGGACAAGACCCGATTGAACTTCCCATTTACGAAGGTACTGCGGGTCAAGACGTTATCGACGTCCGTACCTTAGGCGCACACGGCTACTTCACCTACGACCCAGGGTTCATGTCGACTGGCTCTTGTGACTCATCTATCACCTACATCGATGGTGGTAAAGGCGTATTGCTACACCGTGGTTACCCCATTGATCAGCTTGCTGAACAATCTAACTACGTCGAACTTTGCTACTTACTGCTTAACGGTGAATTACCGTCAGAAGCAGAGCTTGAAGAATTCTCTAAGTCAATCACCTTAAGCACTATGGTGCACGAGAAAGTGGCGGCCTTCTTCCAAGGTTTCCGCGTTGATGCTCACCCAATGGCGATGCTATGTGGTGTGGTTGGTGCCATGTCTTCTTTCTATCACCAAGACTTAGACATCTCAGACCCAGCGCAGCGTAAGCGCAGTGCCACTCGCCTAGTTGCGAAACTGCCGACTATCGCAGCGATGGCGTACAAGTACACCATTGGTCAACCATTCGTTTACCCACGTAACGACCTGAGCTACGCAGAGAACTTCTTACACATGATGTTCTCAGTGCCTTCTGAAGATTACCAAGTAAATCCTGTGCTTGCTAAAGCCATGGACCGTATCTTCATGTTGCACGCTGACCACGAGCAAAACGCATCAACCTCAACAGTCCGTATTGCTGGTTCATCTGGTGCCAACCCTTATGCATGTATCGCAGCGGGTATCGCATCACTTTGGGGCCCTGCGCACGGTGGTGCTAACGAAGCATGTTTGAACATGCTGCAAGAGATTGGCTCAGTTGATCGCATCGACGAATACATCGCTAAAGCGAAAGACAAGAACGACCCGTTCCGCCTAATGGGCTTCGGTCACCGTGTTTACAAAAACTTCGACCCACGTGCCACGGTAATGCGTGACACCTGCCACGAAGTATTGAAAGAGCTAAACATCGAAGATCCTCTTCTAGATGTTGCTATGCGCTTAGAGCAAATTGCTCTTGAAGACCCTTACTTCGTTGAGAAGAAACTATACCCGAACGTAGACTTCTACTCAGGTATCATTCTTAAGGCGATCGGTATCCCAACCAGCATGTTCACCGTTATTTTCGCTATGTCGCGTACTGTCGGTTGGATCTCGCACTGGGATGAAATGCTGTCTCAGCCTGGTCACAAGATCAGCCGTCCACGTCAGCTATACAAAGGCGCAACGAAGCGCGATTACGTCGCTCAAGACAAGCGCTAAGCAACGCGTTTTAGAGTTGAAAAAGGTCGCTCCCAGCGGCCTTTTTGATTGCCATTTTAGCCTAGTTCTCTACAATGGCGGCATTTGTACAGCCAGCTTTACTAACCATGTTTGATATAGACGCAATACGCCAAGATTTCCCTGCCCTGACTCAACATGGTGACACCGAACGTGTTTATTTTGATTCGGCCGCAACGGCGCACAAACCACGCTGTGTGATTGACACCTTGACGCGCTTTTACAGCCAAGAAAACGCCAACGTGCATCGCGGCGCACACCAATTAAGTCAGCAAGCAACCAGCCGTTATGAGCACGCACGCCAGCAAGTGGCCGAATTTATCGGCTGTCAACATAACGAACTGGTATGGACCAAAGGGGCCACCGAGGCTATTAACTTGGTTGCCTATGGGCTGACGGCGCAGCTACAACCCAAAGACGTGATTTTAATAACCGAACTTGAGCACCACGCCAACATCGTGCCTTGGCAGCAGCTAGCGAGCCGCACCGGTGCAACATTGATGGCCGTACCGGTCACCCCCGCAGGCCTACTCGATATCGCTCAAGCGGAGCAAATGATTGCCCAGTATCGCCCCAAGGTATTTGCCCTGGCCCATGTTTCTAATGCTCTTGGCAACATTAACCCCGTTAAAGCGCTACTCAGTCAGGCCAAGCAACAAGGTGCTTGGACCTTGGTTGATGGTGCCCAGTCGCTGCTGCATTTGCGCCCACAAGTGGCCGACTTGGGCTGCGACTTTTTCGTGTTTTCGGCGCATAAATGTCTTGGCCCTACCGGCCTTGGCGGACTGTTCGGGCGCTTTAGTTGTCTTCAGCAGCTCGATGTTTTTCAAACCGGCGGCGAAATGGTCGCTAAAGTACGTATCGAGCATACCGAATTTAACCCGCCCCCGAGTAAGTTTGAAACCGGCACACCAAATATCAGTGCGGTGCTTGGCTTTGCTGCCGCCATTGAGTATTTAAATAACCTCGATAGCGCCGCCCTAGCAGCGCACGAGCGTAGCTTAATGCAGTATTTAGTGGCGCACTTAAGCGACATTGAGTCGGTGTCCTTGCTTGGCGACATGCAGCATAATGTCGGCACCGTCAGCTTTTATGTACAATCTGAGCACCCCTATGACATTGCCACCTTGCTCGATATGGAAGGCATTGCCCTGCGCCATGGCCACCACTGCGCGCAGCCGTTAATGCATGCGTTAGGGGTCAATGGTACGGTGAGAGTCAGCTTGGCGTTTTATAATACCTTTGCAGAAATCGACCACTTTATCAGTGCACTACGTAATACCTTGGAGATGATGGCACCATGAGTTATAGCAATTACCCAGAGCTAAAACAGGCTTTTCAAGCCCTTCACGGCTGGCAACAACGTTATCGTGAGTTGATGCTGTTGGGAAAAAGCTTGCCAGTCCTTGCCAATGAGCTCAAAGTCGATGAAGCTAAGGTTTCCGGCTGTGAAAGTAATGTCTGGTTGTATATCGACTTCACTCCCCAAGAAGATAAGCTGGTTGTGGTGGCCGATTCCGACACTCGCATTGTTAAAGGGTTACTGGCGTTGATTCTCATGATGTACAACGGTAAAACCCCGCAACAAGCAGCGGCCCTTGACGCCGAGCAAGAGTTCGAGGAGTTAGGGTTGATGCGCCACCTTAGCCCCTCGCGCGGTAATGGCATTCGCGCCATTGTCAGCGCGATTAACCAATTTGCCAAAAGCCACTGTTAACTCTGGCTTTGCTCACTCAAACGTTGGCGCTTATTTAAGTATTTGCGCACTGCTTTAGCTGCTGCGAAAAAGCCAAAGCTGCCGGTCACCATGGTTGCCGAGCCAAAGCCATTAGCACAGTCCATATTCATCGTTGAATCGGCCCCTTGCTTAGCTCGACATACCTGCCCATGGCCATCGGGATAGACCAACTGCTCGGTGGAATACACACAATCGACATCAAACTTACGCTTCGGATTGTTGCTAAAGTTATACTGTTTGCGCAATAGGTAGCGAACCTTTGCTAATAGCGGGTCGTGGGTGGTTTTGGCAACATCGCCAAATTTTATCTCACTGGGGTCGGTTTGCCCTCCCGCGCCACCGGTGGTGATAATAGGTAGCTTATTGCGTTTGCAATGGGCAATCAAAGCCGCCTTTTCCTTCACCGCATCAATGGCATCGATGACGTAGTCAAAGCCTTGAATGTGTTCGCGAATATTATCCAAGGTGATGAAATCATCAATCACATGCACGGTGATCTGTGGGTTGATAAGCTGACAACGCGCTTTCATGGCCTCTACTTTGGCTTCGCCCACCGATTGCGAATGCGCATGAATTTGCCGGTTACTGTTGGTAACGCATATATCATCGAGGTCGATAAGGGTGAGCTGCCCTACTCCGGTACGCGCCAGCGCCTCGGCTACCCAACTGCCGACCCCGCCAATGCCGATGACACAGAAATGCGCCTGCTGCAGCCATTGGGTTTGCTGTTGTCCGTAAAGGCGGCTGATACCACCGAAGCGAAGTTGATAATCATCTTGTGTCATTGTCTCTACCAATTTAACTGCCAAGGTTGGTTGTCACAAAAGCTTAAAAGTGTATTTAACTGTGCTGCATGCTGTCCTTCTTGCATCGGCGCACAAAAGCAATAATGCTGGTCGCGATATTGAAAACGCAGCGCGTACGCATGTAAATAGGTGCGATCGCTGGCCTCGGCGCCATACAGGGTATCGCCCAGAATCGGTGCCGATAATGACTTCATAGCGACACGGAGCTGATGTGTTTTGCCACTGTAAGGCTTTAACACCATGCCCCTTAGTCCCGGTGCCAGCGAGTAGCTATAAAATCGGGTAATAGCGGGGTTTTCCTGGGTTTTAAGTAGCTTGAAAGCGCCGCGCCGGGCTTTGCCCATGTCACCTTTGATCCACCCCTGCTTCTTTTTCGGTTTTGCCGTACAAAGCGCCATATAGAATTTATCTACTTCATGGGCACTGAACATCGCCGTGAATGTCGCCGCCGCCGCGCTGCTTTTTGGTAGCAGCACTAAACCTGAGGTCACCTTATCAAGGCGATGTACAGGGTAGAACTTAGTGTCCAATTGCTGCTGGGCTATGGCCACCAGCCCTGGCTCGTTATCCTGCGAGTGAAAATCCATCCCCGCCGGTTTATATACAACGGTGAAATCGCTGTCATCATTGATGACTGTGAGGGTACTCATTGAAGTGCGCTTATCACTCGCGCTAGGTCTTCTTCGGTATCCACTCCCGCAGCGGGCACCTGCTTGGCTTCAGCCACGTTAATGGTGAAGCCATGATAAAGCACACGTAATTGCTCAAGCGACTCCAGTTGTTCTAAAGGCGATGGCGCCAAGCCGATATACTCATTAATAAAACCTGCGCGATAGGCATAGATACCGATATGGCGTTGCATGTGGCGAATGTCTAACTCGCAGCTTTTTGTTAGTAATGCATCGCGATGATAAGGGATCGGCGCGCGGGAGAAATAAAGTGCTTGCTGTGCGGTGTTACTCACCACCTTCACTGCATTGGGATTGAGTGCCTCTTCGCGGTCTATAATCGCCGTCGACAGGGTCGCCATCGGCGCGTCGTTACCACTGAGCAATTGCGCCACTTGGGCGACATTTTCTGGCGCTAGTAACGGCTCATCGCCTTGCACATTAACCACCAGCGTGTCGTCATCTAACGCTAGCTTAGCTACGACCTCGGCTAAACGCTCTGTGCCGGATTGGTGATCTTCCCGGGTCATCACCACGGGGGCACCGAAGCCCTCGCACACGGTCGCCACATCAACGTGATCGGTGGCCACATAAACCGCCGTCGCGCCAGATAACACCGCACGCTCATAGACGTGCTGAATCATTGGCTTGCCGGCTATATCAGCCAGCGGTTTGCCTGGTAAGCGTGTAGAGGCATAGCGTGCGGGAATAATAACTACGAATTCCACTGCTCAACCTCGTCACTGCTCAACTCTCGCGCTTCGTTTTCCAACAGTACCGGAATGTCATCACGAATTGGGTAAGCCAGTTTCGCAGCGGTACTAATGAGTTCTTGATTGTCTTTATCGTAGCGCAACTTTCCCTTACAAACTGGGCAGGCAATAATTTCTAAGAGCTTAGTATCGAACGCCATTTACAGCACCCCTTTACGTTTTAAAATAGTTGTTAATTGAGTTTCCAAAACCTGATTGGCCTTGGCATCTACGCGTAAATAATAACACTGCCGGTGAGCGAAAGTACGACATTTTACCGCATCTTTCTCTGTCATATAGACAGCCTGTTCGCCAAACTGGGTTAAATCCGATGCTTGATAATGGTGATGGTCACGATAATGCACGGCTTCACTAATAGCCACGCCAATTGCTTGCAGGCTCTGCTCAAAGCGCTCCGGATTGCCAATCGCACTGATGGCGACGCCCTTTGCAAACGGGGGCGATAGCGGCTGCTCATCGGCAACCCCATAAAGCCCGGATGAGGCTAACTGATAACTGGCTTGTCCTGCTTGCTCACCATTGTAGATCACCAAATCGACAGATTTTAGCCGCCCTTGCCCCTCGCGCAACGGCCCTGCGGGGAGCAGTAAGCCATTGCCAAAGCGCCGCGCGGCATCGACTATACATAATTCGATATCGCGCTCTAGCGCATAATGCTGCAGGCCATCATCGCTGAGAATGACATCGACACTGTGTAGCGCCAGCAGCTTTTCTATGCTGGCCTTGCGATCGCCGCCAATCACCACCGCACATCCGCTGCGTTTGGCCAGTAGCACCGGCTCATCGCCGCCTTGATGGGGCTCGGTGTCCGCTGTGACCACAAAGGGCATCTCTGGGGGGTGGCTGCCATAGCCACGGGAAATAATACCGACGCGCTTACCGCGTTGCTGCAGCAGCTCGGCCAGATAGAGTGTCATGGGCGTTTTACCGTTACCACCCACACTGATATTACCCACGACAATCACCGGTACTGGCGCGCGATAAGTCGCGAATAGGCCCAGACGATAGCCTAGGCGACGGACATGACTAATCAGCCAGTATAAGGCCGTTAACGGCAATAACAGCACCGTAATCAGGCTTAATCGGCGAAACCAAGAGCGCTCTATCGCAGCGCCGATGCCGTTATCGGCGCGACTCATTGCCCCTCGCCTTGCTGCATTTTTGCCAGCGCCGCATAGGTACCGTTAGCATTTAACAGCTCGCCGTGGGTGCCCTGTTCAATAATTTGTCCATGGTCGAGCACATAAATGCAATCTACTTGCTCTATGGTCGACAAACGGTGGGCGATAATAATCGCGGTTTTATCTTTCATCAGCGACTCAAGCGCTTGCTGGATTAACTTTTCCGACTCGGTATCGAGTGCTGAGGTGGCCTCATCGAGGATCAGTATCGGTGCATCTTTAACCAGAGCCCTGGCAATGGCAATACGCTGGCGCTGACCCCCAGAGAGCATGACACCGTCTTCACCAATCATGGTATTTAAGCCTTGCGGCAAGTCTTTAACAAACTCCCACACATGTGCTTTTTTAGCCACTTCGATTAGGGCTTGTTCGCTCAGCGGTTTTGCCAAGCCATACATAATATTGTTAGCAATAGTATCGTTAAAGAGCACCACCTGTTGCGAGACAATAGCAAACTGTTGACGCAGGCTCGCTAGAGTCAACTCATTGGTGGCAATACCATCGAGTTTAATCGCCGATGCCGGGTCGACGTCATAGTAACGGGGTAATAAATTCGACAGCGTCGACTTACCCGAACCCGAACGCCCGACCAGGGCGATATTTTGCCCCGGAGTAATATCCAGTGACAATGATTTTAATACCGGCTCTGCGACATCGGGGTAATGGAAGGTCAAGTCGGTAATTTGAATATGCCCTTTGGCTTTTTCTAGTACTCGCGTGCCGGTGTCTTTTTCCTGTTCGGTATCAAGCACGGTGAAGATACTTTGCGCAGCGGCGATACCACGTTGCAGCTCGCTGTTTACGTTCGATAGCTGTTTCAGCGGGCGTAGCATCAGCATCATCGACGAGATCAGGCTGACAAAGGTTCCAGAAGTAATTGAGTTAAGCATGCTGGGCATGGAGATAAGCACTAAGATCACCGCCATAGATGAGGCCGCAAGAATTTGAATGACCGATACGCTCAGCGCTTTGGTGGCATCCATTTTCACCCGTTGCAGGCGGTTGATATTGTTAACATGGGCAAATCGCTCTGTTTCCTGTTGCTGGCCATTAAAACCATGGATCACTTTGTGTCCTGAGAGCATTTGCTCTGAGCAACGGGTAACATCACCCATGGCATTTTGAATATTTTTGGAAATACGGCGAAAACGCTTAGACACCACAGTCACGATGATGGCAACAATCGGCGTGATCACTAAAAACACCAGCGACAGCTTCCAACTGGCGGCAAACATCACCACCAATAAAAATGCCACATACGCCCCTTCGCGCACCAGCACCAACAAGGCTTTGGTAATAGCCTGCTGCACCTGCTCGGTATCAAAGGTGATCTTTGAGATAAGCTCACCATTGGAGTGCTTATCATGAAAACTCACCGGGAGATTAAGCATGTGTTGGAACAAGTCTTGGCGTAATGAGCGCACCACTTGCGAACCCACATAGGCCAAACAGTAACTGGACACAAAGTTAAATGCGCCGCGCCCTAATACCAACGCAATCACAACAAAAGGAGCCCAAGTCAAAACAGCGCTGTTACGCTCAGTTAAACCTTCATCGATAAATGGCTGCATTAGCCACACAAAGGTGGCATCCATTGCTGAATACCCTAGCATGCCAATAATGGCGACAATGGCGGCGGCTTTATAAGTTTTTACATAACCAAGTAGTCGCTTATAACTTTGGGAGGCGCTTTGCTGCATAATACTCTCGAATCAACGCAATAGCGGATATTGTAGCTTTAGCAAAGCAAAAACAAAACTCAATCACTGATAAACCAATAGCTTTTGTCTGCTTTTGCTGTTTTTATCTGCATTTCGGTGTCATAAAATTGCACCCGAATACCACCTTGCAATTTAGTTTGGTATTGCTCAGCATTATGCGCTGCAAAACGTGCGAACACCTCGGGGTGTGGCATCTGCCAATTACGACGGGCGCCACTTGAATGAATCACCACCTTAGGCTTGGTTTGTTTAATAAACGCGGCACTGGAAGAGCTGTCACTGCCATGATGGGCACTGACCAAGACATCCACTGGCCTTATTTTATCTTGCGTTAATAGCTGCTGCTCTTCTCGCTCGGTGATATCACCGCTTAGTAGCACATTGTATTTGCCATCACTGATGTGCACCACACAAGAGTTAGCATTGTCAGTTTGCTGTTTGCTATGCGGCCAAATAGAGCGAACAGTCAAGCCATGCCAGCTCAATTCGCTCATTCTACAGATACCTGGACTACCATTATGAAAGGATTTTAAGGTGTGCCCATACCCTGCTTGTAACCAGTGCTCTAGCCCGCCAGCATGGTCATTATCGCTGTGTGAAATAATGGTATGCTCGACCTGCAAGCCTCGTGCGTTAATGATAGGTAGCAAGGTATTTTTAACTATCGAGTAGCGCGAGAAATAACTAGGTCCGAGATCATAAACCACGGCTTTGCCCTGGCGGCTGATCACTATGCTCAGCCCATGGCCGACATCAAGCACATCAAGTTGCCATCTGGGTTGATAAACCCATTGCTGTGCACAATAGCCAACAAACAAACCCCCTGCATAACACACAGGCCATAAACTGGGTTTTATCAGCATGGCCAAAACTGCAAGGTAATAAATAATAACCACTGTGATATCAAGCTCACCGGTGGAAAACCAAAGTGCTGGGCCAAGATCTGTCACCCCTTCTAACGTCGAGGATAGCGCCAAGTCCAACTGACGCAATAGCCACAGCATTGGTTCGCTGAATCCCGTTAATACCACGACAATCAGTAAAGGCAATAAAATAAAGCTGACAAAAGGAACGGCAACCAGATTCACCGGGGCACTGGCCCATGAAAATCCACCGAACGTCGCTGCACTCAATGGCGCTAAGGCAATAAACAACCATAGCTGAATGAACATATAACGACTAAGCCAGTGCCATCGTTGCGACTGCACCAAAGCAATAACGATGGCCGCCACAGCCAGAAAAGAAAACCAAAGCCCGATATTAAGTAACGCGAAGGGATTCGCTAACAACACGCAGGCCAAGGCGATAAGCAAGCATCGCGACAACGAATAGTGTTGTCGTGAAAAATACAGCCAAACAAAAACGGCTAACATCAGCCAAGCTCGTTGAGCACTGATAGGCAGCGCGCATAACAGCACAAATATACCAGATATCAAAAGCGCCACACCTGCCACTAATCGGTTTGTAAGGGCCTGTTGCCATTGTCCTGAGCGCACCCCATGCGCTACACACCAAAGCCCGCACTTAATACCTATAAAGCACAACCCGTACAGCAAAGAGATATGCAACCCGGAAATAGCTAATAAATGGATAATACCGCTGTGTTTGAAGAACTGATTGTGCTTGGGCTCTATATCACTGCGTTCTGCGCTTAGTAGTGCTAAGTATACGCCTTTTAACTCAAGCGGTTGCAGCTGCGCTTTCAACCAAGTCAGGTAACGCTGCCTTATCGACGGCGATGCGTTAGTAATCGTTATGTTTTTAGGTGAGCTTGCTGTGAAACTGAACCCATGTAGAAACCCATAAATTCGCCTATCGAGCACATCGTAGTTAACACGCCAGCGTTTCGATTTGACGCGCATATCAGCGCTCAGGTTAGCACCCATTGCGACAGGCTGATTGGCATGCACCGCTACACTGAGTAAATGGTTTTGATAAAAAGGAACAGCGTAATCAGCCACATCATTGAGGCGCAAGGTGACAAATTGAGTTGCCCCCAATACCCGTGTTTGTTGAACTGTGCCATGCACCTCAACGTATGCACCACTCAACGATGGTCCATGCCAGGTAAATATAAGTTGGTGGTAAACCAGGGTATAGCCAATGGCGAAGACCACACCGCGAATAAAGCCTAAAAATACACCACAATACACCCTGATTATTGCCATTATAGGTATTATGATAAAAAGTACTGGCAGTGACGGGGTGAAAAGTGACAAAATACACCCGAACGCGAATCCACTGCACACCGCAATAGATGTACAGGGCCCTATCCCATGGCGAAGAAAACCATTCAACGGTTTTTACCCGATCACAATAAGATTAAACAGCAAAAGTCGCTACGCATATTTGGGCGATTTTTACATGATGCTAATCTGTGGCATTTAAACAGACGATCGGCGCGAGGTGCCTTTTCCGTAGGCCTATTTTTCGCATTCATTCCGGTTCCCTTCCAGATGATTTTAGCGGCTGCTGTGGCAATACCTCTGCGGGTCAACCTGCCTTTGTCCATCGCCCTAGTGTGGATCACCAACCCTTTGACTATGCCGCCGATTTTCTATTTTTCTTATTTGGTTGGTACGTGGATTTTAGGACATCAAGAGCAAGCCTTTTACTTTGAGGCGAGTTGGCAGTGGCTGAGTGACAGCCTCACAACCATTGGGCCTGCGTTTTTAGTAGGTTCGCTGGTGTGTGGCACAGTCGCCGCGCTTATTAGCTTTATAGTAGTTGATTTTTTGTGGTGTCGCGGTGTTAAAAAAGCATGGCAAGCTCGAAACTCTGACCATAACAGCTAAATTTAAGCCATAAAAAAACCGCCAATTGGCGGTTTTTTTATGCGTATAACACTTACAGGATGTCGATAAGCTCGATATCGAAAATAAGTGTTGAATAAGGAGCAATAGCTGCACCTGCACCGCGCTCACCGTAAGCAAGGTCATGCGGCACATACAAGCGCCACTTTGAACCTGTAGGCATCATTTGTAACGCCTCGGTCCAACCTTTAATAACACCACCTACTGGGAACTCTGCAGGCTCGCCGCGCTCGTAAGAGCTATCAAATACAGTACCGTTGATAAGTGCACCATGGTAATGGGTGCGAACGGTCGCATCAGCGCTAGGCTTGTCACCTTCGCCCTGTTCGATTACTTCGTACTGTAGACCCGATTCAGTCACTGTTACTTCTGCACGCTTAGCGTTGTCAGCTAGAAAAGCTTCGCCTTCTGCGGCCAATACTTTTGCTTCTTCTTCGCGGCGTTGCTGAATCTCTGCGTTAATTTTCTCAAACGCTGCCTGGATTTCAGGGATTTCTACTTGGAAGCTTTCACCGGTAAAGGCATCCTTCATTCCTTCAAACACGGAATTTACGTTCATTCCTTCGAAAGGGGTTGCTTTTAGTTGCTCACCCATTTGTAGGCCAATGCCGTAGCTTGCCTTTTCCGCGTCGGTATTAAATTTATCAGACATAAAGTTGTTCATCTTTTGTTTCTATAAATGCCTGCACAGGGTAACACACTGAAAAACGCACGTCAGTGCTGGCTAGAAAATCTAAGACGATGAGCGCTCATTTGCCGAACTATTGGCCACTTTTGCGCTGATCCAAGGCATTAACCAAACGAAAAGCAGCAAAGAGACAATGCTAAATACCCATAGCCAATAAGGGAGCCCTACAAATAATGGCTGGATCATGACCCCAAATACGATGATGCCCAAACAGCTTATGATCAGTGCGCTTAAAATAGCCAAGGTGTTATCGTATTTTGTGATTAAATGGGCGGTAAGCAGGTTAAAACCGGCAATGGCAGTTAACGTCATAATCCAGTTTAGCTCGGCATCGCGAACGAGAGTTAACACCACATCCAAGCCCTGTGCATATAAAAATGCCACAATGCCCCAAGCAACAATACGCATTACATTATGCATGAGCGAGTAAATCCTAATAGGTTAATAGCCGCCATTATAACGGGAAGAAAAACGAAAAAAACCGCCAATAAGGCGGTTTTGGGAATGAGGTGGCGGAGAGATAGGGATTCGAACCCTAGATGGGCTATTAACCCATGCCGGTTTTCAAGACCGGTGCATTCAACCGCTCTGCCATCTCTCCGAATTGGCGCGCATATTAATGGCTTTTGCTGGCGCTGTAAAGCGTTTTAAATCAATTTAGTAATATTGCCGAGGGCGCTTGGCGATCAGCGCACAAATAACACAGCCTATAAGCGCCAACAGTGCAAAAATCACACTTTGGGTAATAAGTTCTGGCCGTTGATTCTTACTGGCAGGAACAATGAGCAAACATAAAGCCGGTAGTGCACTGAAACACAAAATATAAGCGGAGACCTTAAGTGCTCGTAAAAAGCCAAAACGTTTAGTGTAAAGCATCCAAATGGCAATAAACACGACCACGGCCATGGCGCTCAAGGTGATGTAAAGAGGCGCTTTGGTTAGCATCGCCACATAGGTCGTTAATAACGCCCCAACGACACCCCAGAAGGTCCATAAGCCCCAGCGTTCTTTCTCTCTTAAAAATAGGTTACCCATAGCAATACATCTTCTTCTTATTATTTATTAGGGTCTGCTCAAAACTTAGCCTAACAAAAATAATCATGATAAAAAACCGAGCATTTAGATTATTTTCCCGTTAATTTGGCGAAATTCGACACACAATAACAAATAAAAGGTTAATGAAAGATGACTCATTCGTAGCTGCGGGCACAATATAATGCTCGTTGCCCGCACAGGGCATTTGACACTAACTTATTAAAATAGTTCACAGCGAGTCGGTAAAAAAATCAGCAACTTGGTGGCGACGCTTCTTAGGACAATCCACGGTGGGCGTTCCCAGATAAAGGAAGCCGACAATTTCGTCGTCATCAGTGAGCTTTAAAGCCTGTTTAACTGTGGCTGATTTCGCAAATGCACCCGTTCGCCAAATACCCGATAAACCTTGGGCAAATGCCGCTTGTTGCATCGCAAATGTCGCGCAGCTAGCACTGGCCACTTGCTCGACCCACGGCACTTTATCGTGTTCAATGTACTTCATGATACAGACGATCACCATTGGAGCTCGCTCAGGCAATGACGCTGCACGCTCAATCACTCGCTCGCCCATGTCTTCTTTTTGCGCCGCCTGTAAGAAAATATCACCTAGCTTTTCGCGCTGGCGTTCTTGTAAAACGACGAATTTCCACGGCGCAAGGTGGCCATGATCTGGTACTCTCAGTGCCGCTTGCTGAATAAGTTCAAGTTGTTGAGCATTAGGCCCGGGAAAAGAAAGCTGGCTATCAGATTGACGATTTAATAAAAGCTCTTTTGCATTCATGGCTATATATGAGAATGTGAATAATTAACAAAAGAGTACCATATTCAAGCGATGATAAAAATGGCCCAAACGGGCCATAGAGTTGTAGCTACTGAGAATGAGTGGCTAGCACCTGGCGTTATTCACGAGGTGCTGGACGCAGGTAATAATCGAGGCTGACAAAACGACCACCACCATAAAAAAATAGCGCTAACAACATGGCAAAATAGATACTCGCAAACTCAATACCGTTATTAAGAATGACGATGTTGCCGGTTTCATATAAATACTCAGGGCGGCCATTTTCGGCAATCAGCTGCTTCATAATATCGAGCCGCTGCTTGGCTTGTATGGAGTTCTCTAGACTCTGCTGCGCTCCTGGAACCCCTACCCAATCAAGCACTTTCGCGGCACTGGTATCTGGGTTAGTTGGCGTAATTGCAAACCAGCCATTATGCCAATGCACGGTTGTAGCGGCCACAACCATGGTAAACATTAAAGGGATACTCACTAAGCGTGTAAACAAGCCAACAAGGATGAGCCATCCACCTAAAAATTCGGTCCACCCGGCTAAAAAAGCAAGTACCTCAGCAAATGGTAGGCCCAAGCCCCAGTCGCTATTGCCGAACCAAGCAATGACATTGGCATCGGCGAGTAATCGTTGCGACCACGCAAGGTCGCTATTAGCAAGGTTGAGTTTATTAAAGCCCGCAATGATCATCACAGGGGCAAGAATTAAGCGCATACACAACGATGGTAGCCCATCGAGAAAGCTGAGTTGTGATAGCAGTGAACGGTAAACACCGGTAACGGTGGTGAGCATAGGGCACCTTGGGTCTGAGTTAACTAATATTGATATAGCACACAGACCGCCGGGTGCCGGAAGTTATTTCATATTATTGACAGCAGTTAGCTTTTGCTTTGCTAGGCACTATTAAATTTCTCTCGCTACTAGTAAGGCTTCTTTAATTGCCCGCTTAGCGTCAATTTCTGCGGCCAGCTTAGCACCACCTATCACATGGACTTGAGCACTATGTTGCTGATCAACTTGCTTAAATTGGGCATCATTGGCAGTTTGCCCAATGCAACCTATCACAGTATCAACATTCAGCACTTTTGCTTCGCCATTTACACGAATGTGTAACCCCTCGTTATCAAAACGCTCGTACTGACATTCACCAATTTGCTCCACGTCGTGCATCTTTGCCACTTTACGGTGGATCCAACCGGTGGTTTTCCCTAACCCTTTACCGAAACGCCCTGCACTGCGCTTAAGCATATAAATCTTTCTATCGCTTTTATGCAGTTCAATGGGTTGCTCAATGCCCCACTGGGCTTTGAAATGCTCAACGCTTTGGTGATGTTGCTCGGTTAAAAACGCAACCATATCAAAGCCTATCCCACCTGCACCTAAAATAGCGATGCGGTCGGTGAGCGTCACGTCACCGCGAATAACCTCGTCATAACGATAGATGCGTTTACCATCGGCGCATTCAATATCCGCTTCACGAGGCGACACCCCACAGGCGAATACCACATCATCGTATTTGCTAAGCATGGCCGGCTCATATGCCGTATTGGTTTGCAAATCAACGCCTTGACGCACCACCTCTTCACTGAAGTATTTGAGTGCTAATTGAAAGTCTTCTTTACCCGGGATACGCATAGCGAGATTGAACTGACCGCCTAAATCATTGGATTTTTCGATTAAGGTGACGTTATGGCCACGTTGGCGTAAATAAATACTTGCTGCAAGTCCCGCAGGCCCAGCGCCAACAACCAATACCTTTTTCGCTTTTGCGGCTTTTGTGATGGCGTAGTCAAGCTCGAATGCGGCCAGTGGGTTCACCAAGCAAGTGGCTCGTTGCCCTTTGAACACGTGATCCAGACAGCCTTGGTTACACCCTATGCAAATATTGATTTGTTCGCTGCGTTGTTGCGCATATTTATTAAAGAGCTCTGGGTCAGCAAGCAGTGGCCGAGCCATGGATATCATGTCGGCTTGACCTTGGTTTAAAATGCTATTGGCTATTTCCGGCGTGTTGATACGGTTGACGGCAATAACGGGCTTATCTGTTGCTTGTTTAAGGCGCTCTGAAGCTTCTCTAAAGGCCCCTGGCGGCACCATAGAAGCAATTGTTGGCACGCGCGCCTCGTGCCAGCCAATGCCGGTGTTGAAAATATCAACGCCCGCCGCATCCAGCGCTTTGGCCTGAGCAGTAACCTCTTCGGCTGTCGAACCATCAGGAATTAAATCCATCACCGACAGGCGAAATACAATCATAAAGTCATCACTGACAGCAGCGCGCACGGCTGAGACGATTTCCTTAGCTAAACGCATACGGTTTTCATTGCTACCGCCGTATTCGTCGGTGCGCTTATTGGTATGCGGTGCCATAAATTCGTTTATTAAATAGCCTTCTGAACCCATGATTTCGACACCATCATAACCGGCTTTTTGCGCTAGCTTGGCGCTTTTGGCAAAGTCTTTAACGGTGCTTTTTATCATCCCCACCGACATAGCCTTCGGCGTGTAAGGCGAAATAGGCGCCTGAATAGCGCTTGGCGCGCAGCTAAATGGGTGGTAGGCATACCGTCCGGCGTGAAGCAGTTGCAAACAAATCTTGCCACCGTGCTTGTGCACGGCTTGGGTGTATTTTTTATGCTTTACTACATCAAATACACTGTTAAAGGAGGACGAAATAGGCGTAAGCTTACCGCGAATATTTGGACTATAACCGCCTGTAACAATGAGGCCCACGCCTCCCTTCGCGCGTTCTTCGTAGAATGCAGCGAGGCGTTTGCGATTATGCCACCCCTCTTCTAAACCGGTGTGCATAGAGCCCATCACGAGCCGGTTTCTTAATTCTCCATGCATCAATTTTAGTGGTTGTTCTAGCATGGTGTTACCCCTTTACTATTATCTGGTCATACCTGTTTCAGGGTAGCGATCTTTGCCACATTGAGCAAGCACTAGCGATACAGTATTCGCCAATATAAACACTTCGTTACTTTTTTCTGTTTAAACTTTTCAACCCTTTAGGCTAATATGGGATTCTATCCCGTACGCCCCCAAAATGGATAAAGTAAGGATCTGATTTTGATTAAAAAAGCAGTAAAGGCCACTTGGCATGGAATTAACTTCTCGCGCCAACTTTTGGTCAACATTCTTTTTATAGTGCTTGTTATCGCTATTATAGCGTCTATTGCAAGCGATGAAGGCGAGATTATCGTCCCTGACGGTGCCGTGCTGACACTTAACTTAAATGGTTATTTAGTTGAGCAGAAACGCTATGTTGACCCTCTCGATGCAGTATTTGCTGGACCGTTTGGGGGTCAAGATGAGCCGGCAGAAATTTTGGTTGATGACGTTGTTGATGTGATCAATAACGCTGCTAAAGATGATCGTATCACCGCTATGCTGCTCGATTTACAGCAGATGGGTGGCGCGCACATTAATAAACTCAATGCCGTTGCCGATGCCATTGACGCTTTCAAAGCGCAGGGCAAACCGGTTATTGCTACTGGCTATTATTACACCCAAAGTCAATATTACTTGGCAGCGCATGCTGACGAAGTAAATTTACATCCTTATGGCGGCGTTTCAATCGATGGTTTTGGTGTCTATCCAGTGTATTTCAAAGAGGCACTCGATAAGCTTAAAGTGACGCAACACGTTTTCCGCGTCGGTACCTTTAAGTCTGCGGTTGAACCTTTGATTCGTAACGACATGTCCCCCGCTGCAAAGGAAGCGAATAAAGAGTGGCTTGGTGAATTGTGGCAGCAGTATAAAGATGAAATCACCGCACTACGTGGCTTCGATGCCAGCAACTTTGATGAAACCCTTGACGACTATTTACGCAAGCTTTCGCAAGTAGACGGGAACAGTGGTGAGTATGCACAGCGTTTTGGTTGGGTGGATGCACTTAAAAATAATCAACAAATTCGTCAACAGATGGTCGACCTAGTCGGTTACGACGACGAAGGTAAAAACTTTTTACAAATTGGCTTTAACGACTACCTCGCATCGTTTAAATCGCCCATGCCATTCGAAAACCCAATCACGGAAAAGGTAGCGGTTATCGTTGCTAAAGGAACCATTGTTGATGGTGAGCGACGCGCTGGCGAAATCGGGGGAGACAGCACAGCAGCCCTACTTCGTGAAGCCCGTGAAGATGACTTGGTTAAAGCCGTGGTATTACGCATTGATTCCGGTGGCGGCAGCATGTTTGCCTCAGAAGTTATTCGTCGCGAAGTGATCGCACTTAAAGAAGCAGGCAAACCTGTGGTTGCCTCTATGGGCTCAGTAGCAGCTTCGGGCGGTTATTGGATTGCTTCTGCAGCCAATGAAATATGGGCTGCTCCAAGCACCATCACTGGTTCAATCGGCGTATTTGGCACAATCATGACATTTGAAGACAGTGCTGCCGAGTTGGGAGTATATTCTGATGGTGTGGGGACAACCGAACTGAAAGGCTCATCCATTCTGTTGGGTCTAAAAGATAAGATGGCACAAGCGATTCAAATGAGTGTTGAGAATGCCTACGAGCGCTTTTTGAATGTGGTTGCACAGTCTCGCAATATGAGCCCTGCTGAGGTGGATGATATCGCCCAAGGCCGAGTGTGGATTGCAACTCAAGCAAAAGAGCTCGGGCTAGTGGACAAACTTGGTGATAAAGACGCAGCCATCAGCGCTGCCGCTGAAATGGCCAGCCTCAAGCAGTATGACGTAAAACTCATTGAGCAACAGCTGACGCCGCGTGAGCAACTGTTAAATAGCTTATTGAGCTCGTCCATGGTTAGCACACTAATCGATAAGCAGACCCCGGCAAGCGCAAACCTTGGTGCGACCATGCAGGTCAACAGCTTACTAAAACAGGTTGAGCAGCAGGTTCAGAGTTTACAAAACTACAATGACCCTGATGGCATCTACGCTAAGTGCTTGGTATGTCGTGTTTCTAACTAGCGCTTAAAGCCTGGAATGATATACTAGCCCGATGAATTTCATCGGGCTTTTTTTATGAAACGTAAACGCATTTATATCGCTTATACAGGCGGTACCATAGGTATGAAAAAATCCAGCCAAGGCTATGTGCCAGCGGCGGGATTTTTAACCGAGACGGTGAAAAACAGTGCTGAATTTAATCGCGACGAGATGCCGCTGTTTGACATTGAAGAATACTGCCCGCTGATCGATTCTTCTGATATGTCACCGGCGCATTGGCAGATGATAGCCGACGATATTAAAGCCAAGTACCACGACTATGATGGTTTTGTGGTACTTCATGGCACCGATACCATGGCCTACACCGCGTCTGCCTTATCGTTTATGTTTGAAAACCTGACCAAACCAGTCATTATCACCGGCTCGCAAATTCCGTTGTCACAGCTGCGCTCTGATGGCCAAGTGAACCTCCTAAATGCGATGTATTTAGCAGCTAACTACCCCATTGCAGAAGTCAGTTTATTTTTTAATAATCAGCTATTTAGAGGCAATCGCGCCACCAAAATCCACGCCGATGGGTTCAATGCGTTTGACTCTCCAAATTTGCCGCCGCTGGCAAAAGCAGGGATTAACATTCGGCTGCTAGAAGGCCAGCTAAGCCCCTATATCGACAACGATTTACAAGTCTCGCGCATCACCCCTCAAGCTATTGCCGTGCTGCACTTATACCCAGGGATCAGCGCCGATGTGGTCAGCTCTATTATTAATGACGATATTAAAGCGCTCATCTTACTGAGTTTTGGTGTCGGTAATGCGCCTCAAAACCACGAGTTTCTAGAGCTTTTAGCAAATGCGAACGAACGTGGCATTATCGTCGTAAACCTTACCCAGTGCTTACAAGGGCAAGTTAATATGGGCGGCTACGCTACGGGCAATGCACTGCTAAACGTCGGTGTGATCAGTGGCTATGATATGACCCTAGAAGCTTGCCTCAGTAAGTTACACTACTTGCTAAGCAAAAACGCAAGCCCGCAAAGTATTCGCCATTTAATGCAAGATAATTTGCGCGGAGAGTTGAGTCGCTAAGTGATATTTAGGCACAGCAGCGACTGTGCCTTTTATTGCTAGTGGTATCTATCTGCACGCATAGTTCACTAGCGCAATAAGATAAGCCGCAGCCTGTACCAACTCGCTTTGCAAAAGCCCCCTCACAGGGCGTGATTCACATCATAAACCACTTGGTCTGCTTTTATGGTTTGCTGAACCTGTAATTGCTCAAGTTGCTCCGGCTCAACGCGCAGCGGGTCTTTATCAAGAATAACGAAATCAGCTAACTTCCCTACCTCTAACGTCCCTTTATTTGACTCTTCAAAGTACTGCCAAGCCGCCCACTCTGTCATAGATTTCAAAGCAATATAAGGGCTCACTTGATGGTGCGCCCCCAACACTTTGCCAGAGCGTGTCTTACGATTAACAGTTGTTGATAACACGCGTAATGGGTTGGGCTTTACCACAGGTGCATCATGATGTTGGGTAAAGCGCATGGCGTGTTTTTGCGCCCACCCTGTGGGAGAAATATTCTCAGCACGCTCCAGTCCTAATACTTCATCTCGGTGCCAATCTCCCCAATAGAAGGTATGCATAGAGAAAAAAGACGGGATCACTGCTAGCTGTTTCATACGTTTAAGCTGATCTTCACGAACAGTTTGCGCGTGGATCATCACCGTCCTGCGACCTGCCTGCTCAAATCTTATCGCTGCGCTTTCTATATCTCGCAATAAGGCGTCTGCTGCGGCGTCACCATTGGTATGAACAATCAGTTGCCAGTTGTTGGCATAGGCCTGTGCAACGAGCTTAGAGCGAGCCTTATCATCGGCAATGGCTGGGTAGCCACGATACTCAGAGTTATGCCCTGCTGGCGGATGAAGATAAGGTTTACTGAGCCAGGCTGTTTTCCCTTGAGGCGAGCCATCAAAACTCAATTTGACGCCGGCTATTCGTGCCCCGCCTTGGTAATTTTTGCTAGCGCCTTGTTCAAGCATAAAATCATATTCCTGCTCAAGATCAGGGTAGATAGCCACATCAATCGGCAAAGACTGCTTTTGCGCCCGTGCTAACCAATACATACTGGTGCTTTTATCTGCACGACCTTCTTGAGCAGTGGTGTAACCATTGGCCATGTAAAGGGCAAGACCTGCGCTCGCTATTTCATCTTGTAATTGCTTATCAATGGCCGCAAAAACACTAAACAAGGGCTGAAAAAGAGCCATTTCCTCAAGCACCCCATTCGCTTGATTAGAAAGTTCATCAATACGTATTAAACCGCCATCAATGTGTGGGGCCTGTGGTAGGTAACCCACCATTTCCAAGGCTTTGGTATTCATAACCCCCAAATGCCCGGACTGGTGCATAATCAAAATAGGTAGTTCGCTGGAGACTGTGTCGAGCTCTGTGGCAGTTGGGTGCCGGCGCTGCGCCAGTTGTGAGTCGTCATACCCCATGCCAACGATCCAGCCGAGCTTTTTCGCTAACATAGGTTGACGCTGGTGCCATTGCGTTAAGGTGCTCAGCAACGACTCAATAGAATTTACTTGGCCGTCAGGCCCTGGGAGTAAATCAGCACTCAACTGTGCTAAACCAGCATTGAAAAGGTGACTGTGGGCATCTATGAACCCAGGCAATAGCGCCTGCCCTTGTAAGTTCACTTGTTTAGTCTGCTCGCCAACATGATCATTTGCTTTATTAAGTTGACCGGTAAATAGGATCCGACCATCTTTGGTTGCAAGCGCCTCAACATACTGGGGGTCGTCACCGACCATCGTTAGAATCGGGCCGCCAAAGTATAGGGTATCGGCATTTGCGAGTTTATTTGCGGGTTGTTGAGGCTGAGTGCAGCCAATAATACCTACACTCAACAGTGCCAAACAGAGAATGCGTAACACTTTAAAGTCCTCAAAAAAGAAACTTGGAATGTGTTTTTAGCATATACAATAAAGCCCTGTATGGACAGGGCTCTTTTGATTGAAAAAGCAGCTAATTAATTAGCGTACTTTAGCGTCAATATCGACCAGATCAGTCAGATGGCATAACTCACCAGTGTGGGTTTTAATACCATGCTCACCAAAGTAGTCACGCTGCGCTTGCACTAGATGACCATTACTTGGAGTGCTTAGCGTTGCTAGGTAATTTTGTGTTGCACACAGTACCGGGAATGCCAAACCAGTGGTCACGGCCGCACCAGTGACACTACGAAGCGCCTTCGCCTGCTCATCTAAGGTATCAATAAACTCAACACCCTGAGCAATTTGGTCTAGGTAATCTGCACGAATAATGCACCCTGCACGCCAAGTTTGCAGTGTTTTGTTTAAATCAACTTTCCATTGATGGTTTCGTGACGCGCCCTTGATCAGTGCCAAGCCTTGGCGGTAGCAAAGCAGGCTCGCTAAATGAAACGCTTGCTGCAACTGGTCAATATCAATATCGATACTGTCCGTTTGCTTTGCTGCATAGGTCATTTCTTTAGCCGCGTGGGTATCACCGGTATTAGTTAAGTGACGTGCCTGCACCGCAGCAACAAGTGATGGCACGGCAATACCAAGCTCCAAGGCATTTTGTGCCGTCCATAAGCCGGTGCCCTTGGCGCCCACCTTGTTATCGATTAAATCGACCAGCGGTGTATCGTCCTTGGTTGCTAACTTGAGGATATGGCTAGAGATAGAGAGTAAATAGCTATTAAGCTCGCCCTCGGCCCAGGTATCAAAAATCTCGGCAATTTGCTGTGGTGTTTTGCCAGCGCCCAAGCGTAATAGCTGGTAAGTCTCGGCAATAAGCTGCATAAGGGCATACTCGATGCCATTGTGCACCATTTTCACAAAATGGCCACTGGCGGATTGGCCAACGCGGGCAAAACACGAGTCGCCGTTGTAACTGGCAGCTACTTTCTCAAACCAAGGTTCAATGCGCTCCCAGCCCCCTTCGGAGCCGCTCGCCATCATGGCCGGACCATGGCGTGCGCCTTCTGCACCACCGGAAATCCCCATCGTGGCAAACTCAAATTTGTTTTGGAATTTCAATTTGCGGGCAATGCCGTCTTTATAATTACTGTTACCGCAATCGATGATGATATCGTCTTTACTGACACCGGCATCGACCAGGTCGTGGCAGACTTTGTCAACCAACTCGCCTGCCGGTACCAACAAAAGGATAGAGCGCGGCGTTTCTAAACGACGCACCATGTCGTGAAGGTCTGAAACAATGTGCAAGCGCTCGGCCATTCCTTGTGATTTGGCGCAGCTTAACAATTCTTCCCCGGCATCGGGGTTGGTATCATAGGCTACTAGGGTGAGCCCTTTTTCGATTAAGTTCAGGGCGAGATTTTTGCCCATCACCCCAAGACCTACTAATGCAACTTGCATCCAGTTTCCTCCTCGGTAAAACGTACGACTGGGTAATTCAACGTAAATACGGCGGGCATTATAGGGCATACGATGCCCCATTCAATCCCCGGCGTTGAATTATATCAAATTAACGCAAGGTACATGGATAAAGTTTGCGGGTAAGCTTAATTGACTGAATCTGACACCGGTGTCATAATGCTGAAATCTTGTTAACGAATAATAGGAATTAGAGCTGGCGGAGCGTCCTTCCCTGCTCTAACATGCTATAAGCAATAATGCCTACAGGAGAAATGCATGCCAAGACGTACGAAAATTGTGGCCACCCTTGGCCCTGCCACGGACAGAGATAATAACTTAGAAAAAATCATCCGCGCTGGCGCCAATGTCGTGCGCTTAAACTTCTCTCATGGGGTGGCCAGTGACCACCAAGCGCGCGCTGAAGCCGTGCGTGAGATCGCTCAGCGCCTAGGCACTCATGTTGCCATCCTCGCTGACTTACAAGGCCCGAAAATCCGCGTAAGCACCTTTAAAGAAGGGAAAGTGAACCTCGCCCCTGGCGCCCCCTTTATCCTTGATGCAGCCCTTGCCCCAGGTGAGGGTGATGTTAATGGCGTGGGGATCGACTATAAAGAATTACCTCAAGACGTTAAAGCTGGCGACCTATTGTTACTTAACGACGGTTTAATCCAGCTGACCGTAGAGCGTGTTGAAGGACAAAAAGTACACTGCAGCGTAAAAGTCGGCGGCGTATTGTCTAACAACAAAGGCATTAATCGCCTCGGTGGTGGCCTGACTGCCCCTGCATTTACTGATAAAGATAAAGAAGATCTTATCACCGCGACTAAAATTGGCGTCGATTATATCGCCGTGTCTTTCCCCCGCTCTGGCGATGATATGCGCTATGTGCGTTCATTGGCAGAAAAGGCCGGTTCAGATGCTCAATTGCTAGCGAAAATCGAACGTGCAGAAGCGGTAGAGACGGTTGAAGCCATAGACGACATTATCCTCGCATCCGACGCAGTGATGGTTGCGCGCGGAGATTTAGGCGTTGAAATCGGTGATGCGGAGTTAGTGGGTAAACAAAAAACCATTATCAGCCGAGCTCGTTCATTGAACCGTGTGGTGGTCACCGCAACACAGATGATGGAATCAATGATTGATAACCCCATGCCCACGCGCGCTGAAGTCATGGACGTTGCTAACGCCGTGCTTGATGGCACCGATGCGGTCATGCTCTCTGCTGAAACAGCCGCAGGGGATTACCCTGAGCAAACAGTTGCCACCATGGCCCGTGTTTGCCTAGGTGCTGAGTCACAAAAAGAAACGCACATTTCTAAGCACCGCCTTGATAGCATGTTTGCCGATAATGCAGAAACCATCGCACTATCTGCTATGTATGCGGCTAACCACCTGGGTACAGTGAAGGCCATTGTCGCGCTCACTGAATCAGGCAACACCTCTAAGCTGATGTCACGCATCTCTTCGGGTCTGCCTATTTATTCACTTTCACGCCATGGCAAAACACTGGGTCAGACCGCGCTGTATCGCGGCGTATATCCAGTGCGTTTTGACTCTACTAACTTCACCAAAGAATGTATTGTTAGTGAAGCAATGAATACCTTAGTAGAGCTTGGCGAATTGCAAAAAGGCGATACCGTGATCCTCACCCACGGTGACTTAATGGAAACCATCGGTGCCACAAATACCTTGAAAATTGTCACTGTAGGGTAAATAGTAGACATAAGTTTTCTATCTGAAGCAGCAACTTATGTCTCATTCAAAACGAATTGCAGTACTCACTTCCGGCGGTGATGCCCCCGGTATGAATGCTGCAATTCGCGCTGTTACGCTCAGCGCACTATCTCATCAACATCAGGTCTTCGGCTTTTTTAGTGGCTACAACGGCCTTATCAATGAACACTTCACTGAACTCAACGCAGCCAGCGTGACCGATATCATCCACCGAGGTGGCACTATTTTAAAATCGGCCCGCTGCCCGCAAATGCACCACCCAGATGGTTTGTTACAAGCTGCCAATAGCCTGCGTAAGTGCCACATCGATGCCTTAGTCGTCATTGGCGGAGATGGCAGCTTTAAAGGTGCTCAGGCACTTGCAGAGCACTGGTCAGGGCAAATTATTGGGATCCCCGGTACCATTGATAACGATATTAATGGCAGTGATGAAACCATCGGCTTTCACACCGCAATAGATACCGCATTGGGGTGTATCGATAAAATTCGCGATACCGCGCAAGCGTTTGAACGTACTTTTGTTGTCGAGGTAATGGGTCGAGATTGCGGTATCATTGCCATGGAAGCAGGCCTTGCCAGTGGCGCGGAGCAAATAATTTGTAAGGAACTGATTGATGACGAGCCACAGTTTTTACAAAAACTGTATGAGCAAGTGAAAGCGAATATTAATAATGATGCCGGTCATAGCTACGTGCTGGTCATGGCGGAGCACTCGCTATCTATTAGCGCCGAACAATTAGCGGCCCAGCTGACCGAGCACAGCGGCGTTGAAAGCCGCAGTGCCATTCTGGGCTATGTACAGCGTGGCGGCGCCCCTGTGGCAGGCGATCGCATATTAGCAACGCAGTTAGGCTGCAGCGCCATCGATCACCTTAATGCTGGCGCTGATGGTGTCATGGTCGGTGTCGTTAATAATCAGCTGAAAACTTTGGCTTTTGAGCACACCAGCGACACACAACAGCGTAATCGTGATTTTGTCGCCCGCTTAAAACGCTTTCGCCGTTAATTGGCCAGCGCCGCTTTGACTTTATCTCGATAGCTGCGACTGACTTTAAGCTCCTGTCCGTTGGTGAGCACCAGCAGGTATTCACCACTGACTTGCGTCACCAGCTTGTTGATTTGCTTTGAATTAACAATGGCGCTGCGGTGTACACGAACAAACAACCCAGGGTCGAGTTCTTGCTCAAGCTCTTTCATGGTTTTACGTAGAATATGGGTTTGCCCATCACCACAGTGCAGGCACATGTAGTCTCCTGCCGCATCAACCCATTGGATGGTATTGGTAGGCACACGGATGATCTCGCCCTGCTCTTTCACCGCCAGCGACTCTGGGTAGCGCTTAGTTTCTAATGAGTCACCCGAGGCTAGTTTCTTGAGAATTTCCTCGCAATTATTGCCTGTGATCCCGGCCACAAAACTCGCTAGCTTTTTCTTATGGGTGTTGTCTTGTTGTGTTTTTAGATGTGATTGCACTTTCTCCACCGCCTGTTTTAGTCTGTTGTCATCTACGGGTTTGAGTACATAGTCCAAAGCATGGACTTCAAAAGCTTGAACGGCGTAACGGTCGAAGGCAGTGACAAACACCACCAAAGGTTGTTGTGAGTCTGGCAGTTGCGCTAACGCATCCGCGACCTCAAAGCCATTCATACCTGGCATCTGAATATCCAAAAAAACCAAGTCGATAGGCTCGCTGCGACAAATGTCGACGGCCTCTTGCCCTTGAGCGCATTGCTGTACCAGCTCAATGCATTCAATATCAGCTAATCGTATAGCCAACCCTTTACGGGCCAGCGATTCATCATCCACGATGAGGGTTTTTATGGTATTCATTCTGCTACAGCCTTTTCATAGGGGATACGTATGTTTACCGTCAGACCGGTGGGCGTATTCCCTGATAATACAAATGAATAATTGTTCTCGTAAAGTGTCTTTAGTCGATCTTTAGTATTGGCCACACCGACACCGGTGGCATTGACCAATTGGCCATCTTTAAGCTCAGCGCCAGGGCCATTATCGCTCACTTCCAGTAACAGCTCGTTGGCAAACACTTGGGCTTTAATACTGATCACCCCGCCTTGTGTCATCTGCGCAATGGCATACTTCAATGAGTTTTCAATTAACGGTTGCAAAATCAAGCTCGGGACCAAGGCATGGCTTGCTTCATCACTGACTTGCATGTCCACCGCTAGGCGGTCATCAAAACGTACTCGCTCGATTTCCAAATACAGACTCAACGCATGGATCTCTTGCTCGAGTGGCACTTTCTTTATCGGATCGGTATTGAGCGTATAGCGTAAAAAATCGCTTAACCGTGACACCATCTTGTTGGCGTCTTTATTCTCTTCCACTAAAATCAGCGTCGATATCGCATTAAGGGTATTAAACAAAAAATGCGGATTAAGCTGATAGCGCAACATTTTTAATTGCGCCTCATGAGCCATGGTATTGGCTTTCAGCGCTTTTTGTCGCTCCCCTTGGAGCAATTGGTAATATTTAATGCCAAAGTACAAACCACTCCAACAAAGGATGATATAGACCGCATCAAGGCCCTGTTGAAAGTAATAAAACCACTCATCAGGGCGGTAACCATGGCGATAAATTTCCCACAAATTAAATTTTTGTACCACCGACCACAAGGTCCCTGTGGCGTAGGAAGCGGTGAACACCACCAACACGAGCAGCCACGGCTTGGCATTCCACACCCGGCGATACAGGTAACGCAGCGGAACCGTCATTAAGCAGCCCGCATAGGCATTAAGCAAGATCACAAAGACATAGATGTCGCGCATCTCAAATACTTTGGAACCAATGTAATTCACCAGGGCATAACCTATCCAACCGGCTATCTGTAACACCCAAAAGAATCGTTGGCGATTATCAACTAGCTGCTGCCAATTCAAAATTCGTTTTACTCCTTTGCAACGCAGCCTTATCCACAGCGGTTGCATACTTATCTAACGCCATTATTAATAAAGACAACTAAAAAGGCACTGTGATTGGTCTTACTTAACCTTTCCTTCAACGCAAAACGCCGTGCAGTTGCACGGCGTTTGCTCATATTCGCGAAGGCTAGATGCTGACTCGCTTGTAGTTTCGATACTCAGGGTGCCAATAATTATTATCGATGGCCTTGATAATATCCTCATCGCTAAATTCCAACGCTTCACCTTGGGCGATGGCGACTTTAGCCACAGCAAAGGCGATACGTTTAGATAGCGATTCAATCTCAGTCAGTGGCGGCAGTAGGCTCCCTTTGCCATCATTGGCAAGGGGTGAGCTCGACGCTAAGGTTTCACTGGCCGCCATCAACATTTCATCGGTAATGCGCTTAGCCTTAATGGCAATTGCACCAAGGCCAATGCCCGGGAAGATATAACTGTTATTACACTGCGGAATAACATACTGCTGGCCATCATATTCCACGCTGCCAAATGGACTACCTGTGGCGATGATGGCACGCCCTTGTGTCCACGCCAACACATCACTCGGATGCGCTTCAACCTGTTTGGACGGGTTTGAAAGCGGGAAGATAATCGGGTTTTCGTGGCTTGATGCCATTGCGCGGATCACCTGCTCGGTGAATAGCCCTGGCTGCCCAGATACGCCGATAATAATGCCTGGCTCAGCACAATGCATAACATCAAGCAAAGAGGCATAATCACCGCTGTACTGCCACTGCGAGAGCGCTTCATTGGATTGTACCAACGCCTGTTGGAAATCACGCAGGCCTTGCATGCCCTCGCTCAATAGGCCAAAACGATCAACCATAAAGATTTGACTGCGCGCCTGCTCTTCACTGATCCCTTCAGAGACCATTTGGCTGATCACCTGCTCGGCGATGCCACATCCTGCGGAGCCAGCCCCAACAAACACTACCTTTTGGTCACTCAAACGGGTGCCCTTCACTCGACACGCGGCCAGCAAGGTGCCCACAGTGACAGCGGCAGTGCCTTGAATATCATCATTAAAGCTACAAATTTCGTCGCGGTAGCGCTTCAGCAGAGGCATCGCGTTAGGCTGAGCAAAGTCTTCAAATTGCAGCATAACATTGGGCCAACGGCGCTTCACCGCTTTGATGAACAACTCTAAAAACTCGTCATACTCTTGCTGGCCAATACGTGGGTGACGTGCGCCCATGTACATTGGGTCGTTCAGTAGTTTCTCGTTATTAGTGCCAACATCCAGCATCACCGGCAGCGTGTAGGCCGGGCTGATACCACCGCACGCGGTGTATAGCGATAACTTACCAATGGGGATACCCATGCCACCAATGCCCTGATCGCCTAGGCCAAGGATACGTTCACCATCGGTAACAACGATAACCTTCACCTTGCCTTTGGTAGCATTACGTAAAATATCATCAATATTGTGGCGGTCTTCATAGGAGATAAACAAACCGCGCGAGCTACGATAAATATCTGAGAACTGCTCACACGCATCACCCACTGTTGGCGTGTAAATAATCGGCATCATCTCTTCAATGTGGTCTCGCACCAAACGATAGTAAAGCGTTTCGTTATTGTCTTGGATGGCGCGCAAGTAGATATGCTTATTAAGGTTATCTTGGAAGCTAGAGTACTGTTGGTAACAGCGTTCTACTTGCTCTTCAATGGTCTCAAAACGTGGCGGCAGTAAGCCTGCCAAGTTGAAGCTTTCACGCTCACGCTGAGAAAAAGCACTGCCTTTATTTAGTAGTGGCGTTTCTAACAAGGTCGGACCAGCGTAAGGAATGTACAAGTAATTGGGATCGGTGTGTGTATTGGTTTTATCGTTGGATTTGTCTGTCATATTGCCTACTTAGCACAGAAGGAGATTGCCTGATATTATTGCCCTTAGCGCGCAAATTGCAAACCCATTTGGGCTTATCAGACCATTGATTTATCGCTGATTGGCGCATTATCATTTTTGATACACACCAATGAATCTTTGTTAACAAACAGCAGGCATTCAAATACCTGCTGTTTGTTTACCTTTATTTTCCGAGAGCGATTCCCTCTCGGCGTGGATCGGCACTGCCATAGAGCTTACCGCCTTTCACCTCGACTGCATGAATGCCAGAGTTCAGGTCACCAATACGCACTTTGTGGCCCCATTGCTCGAGCTGCGTTCGTAGCTCCACCAGCTCAGTGCCCTGCTCTAAGGTGGTGATATGGTTACGATTAGTAATACGGGGCAGATTGATCGCTTGCTGGGCGCTCAGCTGCCAATCCAACACCCCGACCAATGCATGGGCCACATAATTAATGATACGGCTGCCGCCGGGCGAGCCAATCACTAAACGCAAAGAACCATCTTCATTAAATACCATCACGGGGGCCATAGAGCTGCGCGGGCGCTTACCGCCTTCAACGCGATTTAATACATATTTGCCATCACGCTTTGGCGATAGCGCAAAATCGGTGAGCTGGTTATTGAGCAGATAGCCATTGACCATTACGGTAGAGCCAAATGCCATTTCAATGGAGGTGGTCATCGACACTGCGTTGCCTTGATTATCAACAATGGAAATGTGGCTGGTATTGGGCAACTCAAAGGCATCGTCCTTACCATAGGCAATACCCACACCCGGGTGTCCAGCTTGCTTTTTAGCATCATGCTCAAGCATCAATAAGGCACGTTTATCAAGGTAGCTATTATCGAGTAGCGCTTGCGTCGGCACGGGTTGGTAGTCGGGGTCGGCCATATAGACCTCGCGATCAGCGAAGGCTAAGCGCGACGCTTGGGTGAAGTAATGCAGCGCTTTGGGGCTATTAACCGCATATTGGCTGAGGTTTTTATCCTCCAGCAGTTTCAAGATTTGCAAAACTGCCATGCCACCGCTGCTGGGCGGTGCCATCGAGCACACTCGGTATTGATGATAGCCCACACACACCGGGGCACGCTCTTTGGCGACATAGTTATTAATGTCTTGCTCAGTGAGTAAACCTGGGGCGATGGGACTTGTTTGTACTGCTTTAGCAATGGCTTTGGCATTGTCACCATGATAAAAGGCATCCACTCCCTCGCTGGCCAAGCGTTTATAAAGCGATGCCAAGGCGGGGTTTTGCTTAACGGTGCCAATGGCCAAAGGCGCACCACCGGGAAAGAAATACGCCCGCGCCGCAGGCATTTTCTCCACTCCGGGGTTAATGCGCCGCGCTAAAAGCTTATGTAATCGCGGTGAAACCTTAAACCCTTGCTCGGCTAAAGTAATGGCCTCCTCAAATAAACGGGACCAAGGTAATTTGCCATCACGTTCATGGGCTTTGGCCAGCGCCTTCAAGACCCCAGGAGCCCCCACTGAGCGCCCGCCAACCACTGCATCAATCCAGCGAACAGCCTTGCCATTGCCATCCACAAATAACTCCGGTGTCGCTTTGCTAGGAGCTTGCTCGCGGCCATCATAGGTGGTGAGTCGGCGCTGCTTTGCATCATAGTGCAAAATAAAGGCCCCACCGCCAATACCGGACGATTGCGGCTCGACCAACGTCAGTACCAATTGCACGGCAATGGCTGCGTCTATGGCACTGCCCCCTTCAGCTAAAATCGCTTCACCGGCGCGCACCGCATAGGGATTGGCAGCGGCAACCATGTAATGCTCACCGCTCACTTGTTGTTTTGTCACCACCGCCGTGGTGGCCTCAGGCTCTCTATCGGCGAGCACCTGTTTATTGGTGGTCGTGGTGGCTGTGCAGCCAGAGCTAATAAGCAACGAGAGAGCCGCTGCTATCTGGGTATAAGTTCGTAACATAGCGCTGAGTGTTATTGTCGTGGTTAATTAATTGGCATCTTAAAGGCAAAGGGGCACAATAGGCAAAAAATAACGACCACTGTTAAGTTATGACTGTGTTTAAAACCCTCTTTTCGCACCGCGCAATGCTGTCTGTCTGGCCACTGATCGCACTGTGTACACTGCTTATGGTAATTGATGCCGCTGGGCCATTGTCTTTTCAGCGCCCCGCCATCGCTGAGGGCCAGTGGTATCGCTTGCTAACAGGGCACTTTTTACACAGCAATTGGCCGCATTTAGGCATGAACATGGCAGGTGCTCTAGTGCTATGGTCGCTCCATGGCCATTTTTTTAGTGTGCGTAAGTATTGGCTTTATTTGCTGCTCTTGTCTTTTGGGGTTGGCCTCTGTTTATACGGCTTTAGCCCGAACATCTCTTTATATGTCGGCTTAAGTGGTTCATTGCACGGCTTGATTGCCTATGGTGCGGTGAAAGATATTCGCAGCGGTGAAAAAACCGGGTATTTAATTATCGTAGGCGTAATAGCCAAGGTGGCTTACGAGCAAATTGTTGGCGCCAGTAGTGACGTTGAGGCATTAATTGACTCCCGCGTGGCTATTGAGGCTCATCTATTCGGGCTGTTGTGTGGCTTGGGCTTAGCGCTACTAGAGTGGCGAGGCATAAAAAAACCCGAGGCTTAGCTCGGGTTTTTCGTTAGCGATTAAAGGTTCTCTTCAAACAGCTTATAAATGCGGCGGTATTCATCTAGCCAACTTGAAGGCTGCACAAATCCGTGCGGTTCAACTGGGAAGATAGCCGTTTCAAAGTCCTCTTTCTCCAGTTCAATCAAGCGCTGCACTAAGCGCACAACATCTTGGAAGAACACATTGTCATCAACCATCGGCGCATTGATCAATAGCGGCTTCTCTAACCCTTCAGCGAAGTAGATAGGCGAGCTACGCTCGTAGGCAATAGGGTCAACATCTGGGTGATTGAGAATATTAGAGGTATACGGGGCGTTATAATGTGCCCAATCGCTCACAGGGCGCAGTGCCGCTCCGGCTTGGAATAGTTCAGGCTCGGTGAACAGCGCCATAAAGGTCATAAAGCCACCGTATGAGCCGCCGTAAGTACCGACCCGCTCAACATCAACATTGGCGTTAGCCTGCATCCATTTTACCCCATCAACCAAGTCTTGCGTCTCTGGCGTTCCCATTTGTCGATAAATGGCAGTACGCCAATCGCGGCCATACCCTTTCGAGGCGCGGTAGTCCATATCCATAACCACATAGCCTTCGCTGGCAAGCAACGAGTGGAACATAAACTCGCGGAAGTAACCGGACCAGCCAAAGTGTGAGTTTTGCAAATAACCGGCGCCGTGGTTGAAAATAACCGCCTTGCGGGTATTACCGCTTTCATCGCTTTGGTAATCGCTGGGATAATACACTTTCGCATACACCGGTTGCTCACCATGGCTCGACGGTACGGCAACCACTTTCGGAGCCACCAGCTTAGTCGCTTTGAATTGCTCTGATACGGTGTGAGTTAGCTGCGTAACCTTAGCCCCCGGTGCCGCATCCATGACATAAAGCTCCGGCGGGTGCATGATTTTTGAGTGCTGTAACAGCAGTTTTTGCTCATCAGGACTCAAACTATAGTCAGTCATGCCATCAAGGCTGGTTAGCGCCTCGCTGTTGCCGCTATCCAGGTTTAAGCGATACACCTCGTAAATACCTGGGTGCTTTTTATTCGCTTTGTAGTACAGATATTGGTCATTTTCGCTCAAGGTCAGATCGGAAACCTCAAATTGACCCTTGGTACGCTGGGTTGCTTTACCTGTTAACGGCTTTGTGTAGATGTGGCTATAACCGGATTGCTCTGACAAGAAATACAAAGTGTCGCTGGTGTTTAACCAACCGAAATCATTAAAGGTGTAGTTAATCCAAGCATCGTCATGTAAACGGTGTTGGTTCACTAACTTTTTACCTTTAAAGTCAACGGTCGCTATCCAGCGGTCTTTATTATCCCAAGCCTCAAGCATAACAGCAACTTGTGAGCCACTGCGGTTCCATTGAATGGCACTTTGACCCCAGCCCCAATCCATCATTAAATTGATTTCACGGCGCTTAGTTTCGCTTTCATACTCTTTGCCTTGGCGGGCATAGTTTTCACGCTTCACCTCGGCAAGCACATCTTCATTCCAACCGGGCAAGGTATTATAGGTCAGCGTCGTTTTTGCTTTGCTTGGCAAGTCGATATACACCAATTCTGTGCCCTGTGGCTTGGCATCCGCAACCCGGCGACGGGCTGGTACCGATTCTACCCCTGCATCTTGGGTAATGTAATTAGGCATGATGTCGGTGTCTGCGCGCCAGCTTCTGTCATCGGTTAGCGCAACGATAAGCTTACTGCCATCGGGAGAGAGCTGGGCATCCACTAAACGCTTTTTATCGCCTAGGTAAATGGTGGCATCGACTACCGCGCTATTTTCATTCGCTAACTGCTGGTCGCGCTCGAGAGCATCTTTTTGGTTTTTTAGCTGCAGTGCAACATAGTCAATAAGCTTATGTTGTTCCTTAGCAATGTAGCTTTTCGGCTCATTAACCTTGATTGGCTTATCTTCAAGCTTAAGGTTGGCTAACTCACTGTGCAGCCCGGAGCCTAAGTCTACATGCATAAACACGTTGCCACGGCGATATACTAGGCTGTTATCATTTAAAAACTGCGGCGCAGATTCAAATGCCGACGTTTTGGTGATTTGCACTAAGGTGTTAGCAGCAGTATCACGAACAAATACATCCCCTTTAAATACATAGGCTTGTAAGCGGTTATCTTGACTGTATACGGCCTTGTCATCGCCCAAAGTGTGTAGCTGCGCCAGCGTTACTTTGGTTGCACTGTCTGCGCCAACGGCCTGTGTGTAGGTGTCGCGTAGTTGATTACCTTGTTGTTTTTGCTGATAAACAACGGTATTTGAATCGCTGTGCCAAAACGCGCCTTCTGGCTGGTTACCTATCCAGTCCGGATCAGCCATGGCTTGTTCTAAGGTAATAGCCACTGAACCTGGTTTTGCCGGTGTCTCCACTTGACTTGGGGCGGAAGTTTGATTCGTTTCTACTTGCGTGTTGCTTTGTTGTGCGGTGCTTTGACAGCCGCTGAGGATAAAACTGGAAGCAATGGTCGCCGCCAGTACTGATTTATGGAACATGATTGTCTTCAACTAAATACACGGTGCCCTGATTTAAGCAAAAACTTACAAGCAAAGACAGTGTTTTAAGACCAACGGCAGTTTACTTAGACAAAAAAAAGGTCAGCAAGGGATGCTGACCAAAACTCTGCGCTAGCAATAACGAAACAAGTACGGGACCTGCTTCACATATATATAGAGTACTAAGCGGCTAAATGGTTCACTGTTTTTTTATTAATTTTAGGTCCATCCACACAAGACGATGATCTGACGAGGCTTTTCTATCACTAATTAATTTATATTGTGCCGGGTTTTGCTCCGTCGGCCAATATACACCTGCCGAGATAGGCTCAAAACCGAACTTTGATGGCAACACATAATCAGCTCTAGCACGCCAGCTTGCGGTGTAATAACGCGCATAAGCTTGCTCTTCCACCCCTGCTCCTCCGGTGCTCTCGGGCACCATACTGGCATCCACTTTATCATGAGCTAACACTTGATTAATGGCCTCAGGACGCGCTTTATCGCCTTGCGGTGCAGCGTTCAAATCTCCCAAGATAACAAATCGGCTGTTGTCATCGAGGCCTCCTTGGCGGCCTTGGTCATCCACCAAATAATCGCTTTGATTATCTAAATAATCGGCGATTAATTTAATCTCAGCTTTATTACGCAGACCGTTTCTATCTTCCGGACCATCGAACACCGGTGGTGTAGGATGAGATGCCAACAGATGCACACGTTTACCATCAACGCTGATAGGCACATCCCAGAATGACTTAGAGCTTAAGCGCGCAGCTTGCCATGTACGGTTATCATAAAAAGCATTGCCATCAAGCATGGGCATCTGCGCCTGCGGTTGTTGCGCCCATTTCAATTGTGCAAACGTGCGCACGCGCTCATGGTCAATGGGATAGCGGCTTAAGATCACCATCCCGTATTGGCCAGGGTAGAAACCAAAGCCATAAGCATCCCCGCCATTGCCAGAGAGCTCACCATTGCCGTCAAAGTCGTAGTCGCTGGCAACACCGGTATTAACGGGCGCACTATAGCTGTAGGGGTAGTGAATGGCTTTTACACTGCCATGATCCTTGCCTAAATAGTGGCGTTGAAAAGCATCGACTTGTTCGCGCCAATCCTCGTTATAGTCGAATTCATTGAGTAATATCACATCAGGACGCACCCGTTGAATAATATGCGCGATATTGTGAATTTGTGGGTGTTGCCCTTGGGCTAGCAAGGCAGGTAAAGGCGATTCACTTAGCTCACTGGGATTAGTAACGTAGTTCGAGCCATCCATACTAACGTTAAAGGTCGCGATACGCAGCGTTGTTGGCACAGACGAATGAGGTTGCGCACAGGCCGCAACGAACAGACACAAGGAGCCAATAAGGCCAAAACGTTTGCACAAGGTCATTTAGGGTTTTCTCTTATATAAGCAAAATGAAAACGCCATACTAGCAGCTGTTAATGACATTGTGTCAGCGTTTGGGATGAAAAAACCGAGCTTCAAGGCTCGGTTTATTCGCTTAAGTAGTCTTGTTGGTTGCTATCTGCACTGCGCAACCACACGCGCTAATTAAGAATTAACTGATGGGCTCGTGCTTCAATACCAGGATAATCCTGCTCGCTGAGGTGCTCATGCAATTCACCGAGACGTTCCCCAAGCTCATGCAAAGTATTAGCACTGACATTGATATGACCCATTTTTCGCCCTGGTTTTACCGCTTTACCATACCAGTGACTGCGAACGCCGGTGGTAGCCAATACCTCTGCCGGGATCGCTGGCTGACCCAAAACGTTAATCATCGCACTTGGCTGCAATAGATAAGTACAGCCCAAAGGCAAACCGGCAACAGCACGCACATGGTTCTCGAACTGGCAACAATAAGCGCCTTGCTGTGTCCAATGACCCGAGTTGTGCACACGCGGCGCAATCTCATTGACTAGCAATTCACCGTCAACATCGAAAAACTCGATAGCAAGTACGCCAACATAATCCAGCGCATTGGCTATTTTGCTGTAGGCATCAACCGCCTGAGATTGCATGTCTTGGCTGACGATGCCTGCTACCGACAGCGTCAACACCCCGTCAGTGTGTTCATTTTCGGTGACCGGGTATACTTTTACATTCCCTTGTGCATCGCGCGCACCTATCACTGAAACTTCACGGTCAAACGCAATCATTTTTTCACAAATAATGCGATGCGACGCATCTTTATCTAAAAATGCCTGCATTTCTTGCCAGATTTCATCAGCCTGGTCGATGCTTTTTAAGCGCCATTGGCCTTTGCCGTCGTACCCAGCCTGACAAGTTTTGATCACCAAAGGTAAACCCAGTTCATTCACCGCTTGCTCGAGGTGGGCACGTTCACTCACTAAAATATACGGAGCACTCGGTACGCCAGCACTATCGAGCAGCGCCTTCTCTTTGGCGCGGTCGCCGCCGCATTCAATGGCTTTTTTACCGGGGAAGAATTTGCCGCTTTGCTCACAGGCCGCAAGCACATCGCTTGGAATATGCTCAAACTCAGCAGTAATACGGTCGCTACTGGCGATTGCTTGCTCTAACGTTTGCGTATAGTGCTCACCGGTTACCGGGTGCACCACTTGTTTGCTAGCCACGTCATAAGCACGAATATGGATATCCAGCGGCGCTGCCACAAGCGCCATCATACGCGCTAGTTGGCCCGCGCCCAGAACTAACATTTGCATATACAACTCGCTTATTCAGCTGGGTTAGGGTTAGCTAAAACAGTCTCTGTCTGCTCGGCACGAAATTGGTCAATTTTCGCCAGTAGCTCTGGTTGCTGACAGCCCAAAATTTGCGCTGCCAACAGTCCCGCATTAGCGGCACCGGCATCACCAATAGCTAAAGTACCTACCGCCACACCTTTTGGCATTTGGCAGATTGATAATAACGAGTCAACACCATTGAGCGCTTTCGATTTTACTGGCACGCCCAATACCGGTAGCGAGGTAAAAGCGGCCGCCATACCCGGTAAATGCGCAGCCCCGCCAGCACCGGCGATGATCACTTTAATACCACGCTCAGCAGCTGAGCTGGCATAATCAGCTAAAAGTTGAGGAGTGCGATGCGCAGAAACCACTTTGGTTTCATACTCGACACCGAATTTATCCAGCATATCCGCCGCATGTTGCATGGTGGGCCAGTCTGACTTTGAGCCCATAATAATTCCTACTTTCATTGCCACTCCTCAGTATGAACGATATAAATGTAAATTACGCCGTATGATGACCAAGCATCAAGGGGGGTTAGCGCCGCAGTGATTCTCTTTCACCGCAAAAATTGTCGCGCATTATACTAAAAAGCCCGATAAAAAGCATGGCTAAGTTTTGTTGCTAGAGGCAATGAACAAAGTTATCCATTCGCTGCTTTCCAAACTCGCCATGCCTTAGCAGGCCCCATTATCAATGCCAAAACCACCACCCCTCCGGGGATGAGCACCGCCTTTAGCACCGGCCCTAACACATAGCTGTAAAAGCATATAAAGGGCACAAACAACACATAACCGATTATCCGTGATACTATATTAACGACTGATTCCATTGTAGTTTTCCATTAACTTATAAAAATGAGCACGCTCATTATAATAATTGAGCACGCTCAATATCAAGCAAAAGGGTTTGTTTTGAGTAACCAATTAACGCCTAAAAAACTGCAAACACGAACACGGATCTGCCAAACCGCGTGGGAGCTGTTTATTGCCAAAGGGTTTGAGAGCACGTCAACACGTGATATTGCCAAGGCAGCAGGGATAGCAAATGGCACCTTGTTTAGCCATTTTGCGAATAAAGATGAGTTGCTCAAGGTGTTAATGATTGCGCAGATTGATAACGTCATCGCTGATGCCCAACGCAGTGACGACCATCAGCAGCCAAAACTGAAAATGCGCCACTATGCCACACACCTGTATGCGTTTTATTTGCAGCATGTGGAATTCAGTAAGACCCTACTACAGAGTTTGATTTGGCAAGGACAGTTTTTCGATGAACAAATACAGCAATTTAAAGCGTTGTTATTTGCATCGGCTCCCCAGTATGACGAGGTGCGTGCCGCAGCCATGATGGACTGTTACTTTATGACTTTGATAGAAGGTTTAAATCAGCCATCCCCTAACGCTAATGCTATGGTGCGTCGCTTAAGTGCCAAGCTCGCCCTACTCTAATCAGGATTAACTTGCTTGATTGAGTTGCTCGGCAACATCGAGTGTACAGGCCGGTAACGCTAAACTATAGAGTTGCGCGCTAATTGGTTTGAAGCCTGTACGGGTAAGCGTATTGATACTGCGGTGATTTTCGACCATCACTCGTGCTTGGATACGCGTGAGCGGCTTATCAATATAGCGGCCGTATTCGGCTAATAGCAAAGCTATTGCTGCTTGCATATAACCTTTACCCCAATGCTGAGGATGAAGTTCAAAGCCGAGCTCCGCGCAACCTTGGCCGATATTATATAAGCCGCAGCTACCAATGACCTGGCGCTGGTGAATGATAGCAAAGCGCACGCCTTGCCCTTTTAGAAGTAGTTCGATGTCCGCTTGAATCATACTACGCACCTCAGTTTTAGTTTTCGGTGGTAAATAATCATTAAAGCGAAAAACCAAAGGCTGTGAGAGAATAGCAAACATTGCCGGCGCATCTTTGTGGCCTATGGGGCGTAAACTAAGCCCGCGAGATGGGCAGCGATTCATAGCAGTAAGAATATATCGGGCTTGAGTTAGCGAATTATTGCCTTAAACTATGCTCAAGAGCAAGCACTAGAAGTTAAAAATACTCATGGCTGATGATTTTATTATGGTTCCTCCTACTACCACGGTGTACTGCCCTAAACGCGGCGAAGGCTGGACGTTAACAGGGATCACTGGCATTGAGGAGTTCGTCTCGGTGATGTTTGATGGCGTCCGCTACACCCTAAGCGCCAAAGAGGTGGTTGAGGAGTTGATCCCCAACCAGCAGCAACGCCAGCAACAAAGCGCGTAATTGCTTTACTGAAAACAAAAAAGCGCACTCCTAAGTGCGCTTTTTTTAGTTCCACAACAGTCGTTAGCTATGTGTTGACAGTGCATGAATTCGCGCATCCAATGGCGGGTGTGAAGCAAATAGCTCACCAATAGAGCGCCCTGGTGCGATACCAAAGGCCATCATTGAGCCTTCTAGCTGTGACTCATGGTTGCCTTTTAAGCGCTCTAGTGCGGCACGCATTTTATGTGCGCCCACTAACTCGGCTGCGCCTCTGTCTGCGGCAAATTCACGTTTGCGGCTGAAGTAAGCAACGACCACGGAAGCGAGTATGCCAAATAACACCTGAAACACCATGTCGAAGATAAAATAAGTCCAGCTTGGGCCACTTTGCTCCTCATCGCCATTGAGGAAATTATCAACGATACCAGCCAATACCTTAGCAAAGAAAATAACAAAGGTATTCACGACTCCTTGAATCAACGTCAATGTCACCATGTCGCCATTGGCCACATGAGAGACTTCATGAGCGAGTACCGCTTCGGCTTCTTCTTGCCTCATGTTGTGAAGCAAGCCACTGCTTACCGCGACTAACGCGTTGTTTTTCGATGGTCCAGTAGCAAAAGCATTGATTTCTGGGCTGTCGTAAATAGCGACCTCTGGCATGTTGATACCACGTTGACGCGCTTGCTCGGCAACCGTGTTTACCAGCCACTGCTCGGTACCGGAGCGCGGCTGCTCAATAACATATGCGCCAGTGGAGCGTTTAGCTATCCACTTAGACATCAACAATGAGATAAAGGAGCCACCAAAACCAAACACAGCGGCGATGATGAGGATCCCCCCCATACTGCGACTTGATATCCCCAGCACTGAGAATACGATAGATAACACCACACCAAGCACTAACATAACGGCAAGGTTGGTCAATAAAAAGAGCACAACACGTTTCATACTACATTTCTCCAACGGGTAAGATTATTCATTAGGGATCATCGAGTGATCCATAATGGATAGCGTCACCCTATCGACGCGTTATGCTCAATATATATAGGCAGATGTTTACGGTATCAAGTTATTTCGGCAAACGGATTTGTAAGCAACTGTAACCTTAACCTAACTCGAATAGCTCCATAAGAGCGCGGTGGATTTTTAGCTTTGGTGTGTGCTCGGTATAAGGGCTTTCTCCGAGAAATGGGGCTGGCAGCCTTGCTTTCAAGGTGGCTAAATTGGCATCGTATTCCTGCATCTGTGGATCCACTTGGTTGGCTATCCACCCAGCGACATGTATACCTTGATGCGCCAGCACTTCCATCGTTAATAATGCATGGTTGAGGCAACCGAGTTTCATACCCACCACTAAAATGACTGGCAGCTGCTCAGCAAGCACCCAATCACTTAACAGCTCCGTGTCATTAATGGGTAATAGCCAACCTCCGGCGCCTTCGGTAATGAGAATATCGGCACCGCAACTTTTAAACTCGTCGTATGCGCTGCGTAACTTGCTAACGCTAATATGTTCTCCTTGCTGCGCAGCGGCAATATGAGGTGCAATCGGTGGCGCAAAAATAAACGGATTTACTTGCTCATAGAGCACATTGGTGTTGCCGCTTTCGATGAGTGTCAGTGCATCAGTATTGACCAGTCGGCCAAACGCCTCCTCAGCACCAGCGGCGATGGGCTTGAACCCGGCCGCCTTCTTTTTATGCTGTACAGCGAGTTTCAGTAGCAAGCTGGTGACATGGGTTTTACCTGCATCGGTATCGGTTGCGGTAACAAAAAATTGTTTCATTTAATGAGCTCCAAAAATGAGACGTTGTAGCTTAACTCCACGTCCAGCTGCGATCCCTGTAAATGGTTTAGAATCTGCATATACTGATTTTTCGATAAGTGACGGTGGCCATGCTCACAGCTATTGGCACCAATAGCCGATAAACTTTTTAACGCCTGTTTAGCACTGTCAAAGCGATCAAATAGCTTTGCTTGATGCTGCCATTGCACCTTAAACCCAGCTTGCTTTGCCGCTGTGGTCAAATCGTCAACACGTATAAATTGGTTAATGGCTGGCACCCCTGCCGTGGCAAAAGCAGCTTTCACTTCCTCAAGGGAGCCTTCGCTCACCACAGCAATATATGCCCGCCCATTCGCCGTTAAAATACGGTGTAACTCGCAAAGTAAGGCAGCTAAATCAGCAGACCATTGCATCGCAAAGTTACTAAAGACAGTGTCTATCGCTGCACTGCGTATTGGTAGCGTGTCCATATCTGCGCACACCACATGATTGTCATCGCCACCTAAGGTTCGTGCACACTGTAGCATGGATTCTGATAAATCAAGGGACACTAACTGCTGTGCCCTGACACTGAGCGCATGGCTATTGACGCCGGGACCCGCGCCTAAGTCTAAACATACACCCAAATGTCTGGCGCCAATGTGGTCTAACAAAACAGTACTGCTCGCGGCTTGCACTCGCGCATGCTGCTGATAATTCGTTGCCGCTTTAGAGAATTGCCGCTGGGTAGTAAGTTTTAATGCCGCACTCATCGGCATTGCTCCAAGGCGCTGACTAAGGTGTCGATATCTTCCTCAGTATGAGCCGCCGTTAAGGTAATACGCAAACGCGCAGTATTGTGGGCCACGGTGGGCGGTCGTATGGCACTAAGCCATATGCCTTTTTCACGAAGTTGATTTTGCATTACCAACGCTGATTCACTATCGCCGACGATCAACGGCTGTATCGGTGTATCTGAGGGCATCAGCGCTAAATGAGCCGTCGCACATTGGCTTTTAAAGTAATCAATCAGTGCAGATAAATGTTGACGCTCGGCGTCAGCCGCCAACAACTGCGTCAGTCGGGTGTCAATCAGCTCACATTGCAAAGCGGACAGTGCCGTAGAATAGGTGTAATCGCGATTACTTTGCAGCAGCAAATCGATGACTTTGTTGCTAGCTAGTACGATAGCCCCGTTGGCAGCCAGCGCTTTACCAAAGGTGAGCACTAAAATATCAGGCTTAAGCACCGCAGCGCTGCCTTTGCCTCCACCGAGCACCCCAAACCCATGGGCATCATCAAGCATTAACCAGGCCCGGTGCTTCTCACACTGACTGCGTAGCTGTTCAAGCGGCGCGCAGTCCCCATCCATCGAGAACACGCCCTCGCTTACTACCAGTTTATGGTGGGCTTTGGATTTACCCAAGCGCGCATCCAGATGCGCCATATTATTGTGATTAAAGCGCTGCATCTGTGCGTTTGCCGCAAGGCCGCCATCGACTAAACTGGCATGATTCAGTTTGTCTTGCACAATCAAGCCTTCACGGGCTTGAGCAAACAAGGCTTTTAGCACACTGGCATTAGCACTAAAACCGCTGGCAAACAGCAGCGCTGACTCAAAGCCATAAAGTGCACAAAAACGTTGCTCCAGCTCTGCTTGCTCACGACTGTAACCAGTAACCAACGGCGAACTGTGCCCGCCACTGCGCCCTTTCAATGGCGGCAGCGGCCGATCGCCTAAAGCAAGATAGTCATTGGACGCAAAATTTAAGTAGCGTCGACCATCCACGGCCAAGGTGCGCGCACAAATGTCATCGACTACCACGCGCTGACGCAGTAAGTGCTGCTCTTTGGCACCCTCGAGCACATTATCAATGTATTCAAACGCCATTAGGGTGCTTCGTAAAACAGCTCAGAGGTTTTCTTATCAGCGATAGCTGAACTCAATGACGCTTCATAGGCCTCATCTGAGTAATCCTGAGCCTGCTCTGGGCGCATCCCCAGTTTGCGAATAAGGTTCATATCGGCATCGGCTTCAGGGTTATCGGTGGTCAGCAGTTTGTCACCATAGAAGATGGAATTTGCTCCGGCAAAGAAACACATGCTTTGCATCTGCTCATTCATTGCCGTGCGCCCTGCTGATAAACGCACGTAGCTTTTCGGCATCATGATACGCGCCACAGCAATGGTGCGAATGAATTCGAACTGGTCTAAATCATCGACGTTTTCTAAAGGCGTGCCCTTGACCTTAACCAACATATTAATCGGCACACTTTCCGGTTGCTTAGGCAAGTTAGCTAACTGGATCAGTAGGCCGTAGCGATCAGAAGCCTGCTCTCCCATACCGATAATGCCACCGGAGCATACCTTCATGCCGGCATCACGCACATGATCCAGTGTGTCTAAACGGTCTTGGTAAGTGCGCGTCGTGATAATCTGCTCATAGTATTCAGGTGAAGTATCAAGGTTATGGTTATAGTAGTCTAACCCCGCCCCGCGCAGCTGCTTGGCTTTATCGTTATCGAGCTTGCCCAGTGTCATGCAGGTTTCTAAACCCAGCTCTTTTACTTCTCGGACCATGCGCTCAATGTAAGGCATGTCGCGGTCTTTAGGGTCTGACCATGCTGCACCCATGCAAAAACGGGTCGCACCTTTTGACTTGGCGGCCCTGGCCTGCTCAACCACTTTTTCTACTTCCATCAAGCGTTCACGCTCGAGGTCGGTTTTGTAGTGCCCTGACTGAGGACAATATTTACAATCTTCTGGGCAGGCGCCGGTTTTAATCGATAATAAAGTCGAAATTTGCACTTCGTTGGGGTTAAAGTGTTGACGGTGAATGCTTGCCGCTTTGAACAGCAAATCATTAAATGGCATGTCAAAAAGGGCTTTAACTTGTTCGTGCGTCCAGTTATGACGGATTTCGGCCTGTTCCATAGAGTTCTCTTTATTATCGACGGTAGAATTTAATTTTGTATCAGTCTACGAGTTGCCTTAGTATTGTCAACGCTGCAATGACATTTGAAGTTTACCTATGAGCAATAATTATACACATATCGACACTGAGTTTGATCGTGAGCACATTTGGCACCCCTACACATCAATGCTCAACCCTCTTCCCAATTATCCCATTACCCATGCTGAGGGAACCCGCATTTATCTACAAAGTGGCGAAGCCTTAATTGATGGTATGGCATCGTGGTGGAGTGCCCTGCACGGCTACAATCACCCCCAGTTAAATGAAGCGCTGCAAAGCCAAAGCAACAATATGAGCCATGTTATGTTTGGCGGCATCACTCACGCGCCAGCAGTTGAACTGTGTAAAAAGTTAGTGGCGATGACCCCCAAAGCGCTCGACAAGGTGTTTCTTGCCGATGGCGGCTCAGTAAGTGTGGAAGTGGCGATAAAAATGGCAGTGCAATATTGGTATAGCCAAGGCCATAAACAAAAGCATAAACTTATGACCCCACAAAAGGGCTATCACGGCGATACCTTTGCCGCTATGAGTGTGTGCGACCCGGTCAACTCAATGCACAGTATGTATCGCGGATTTTTACCCGAACAAATCTTTGTGCCGCCACCCCGTAGCCGTTTCGATGAACGCTTTGACGCAGAAGAGGCGCACACCCTAGAGCAATACTTTGCCAAACATCATCATGAAGTGGCGGCTTTTATCATTGAGCCGATAGTCCAAAATGCCGGCGGTATGAACTTTTATCATCCCGACTATTTAAAAACCGTGCGCCAGTTGTGCGACCGCTACGAGATATTGCTTATTTGCGATGAAATTGCCACTGGTTTTGGCCGCACCGGTACCTTGTTCGCTGTTGAACATGCCGATATAACTCCAGATATTATGTGTGTGGGTAAAGCACTTACCGGTGGCTATATGACCTTAGCCGCAACACTGACCACGAGTCATGTAGCACGCGGTATTTGCGAAGGCGAAGCAGGCGTTTTGATGCACGGTCCCACCTTTATGGGTAACCCGCTGGCCTGCGCTGTGGCCAACAAAAGTCTCGAGTTGCTACTCGATAACAATTGGCATGGGCAGATAAACGATATTCATCATTGGCTTGGTGCCTTAGAGCGCTGCCGCGAATTAGCCGCCGTGGTTGATGTACGCCGCCTTGGCGCCATTGGTGTGGTTGAGCTCAATAGTGCTGTGGATGTCGCCAAGATCCAACAGTTCTTTGTCAGCCAAGGAGTGTGGATCCGCCCCTTTGGTAAATTGATTTATCTTATGCCGCCTTTTGTTAGCAGCGAAAACGACATTCAGCGCTTAGCCACGGCAATATACGATGCCATCGCTCAGGGTTACTACTAATGAGGTGGTGACTGTTGCCTCTTTGAGCTGGGAATCACCACAGTTTATAACCAGCTCAAAGAGTTAACTTACTTTTCGCTGAACAATTAGTTTCACTGCGTAGCAATTTTATACCTGCTTGAGCGCGCCAAAGGCCGCTCTTTGCGTGTTACAGCGCAATTATATTCGCACTTAGGACTAGGAATTGGCTTGACCTTTTTGTTAGAGTACCAACCTTTTCAACTAGCAAGTGAAAATATATGCAGCAAACCGTTCAAATACAGCCAGCGGAAACCTTTGTCCCGCCTAGGTTTACCGTGTATCAACACCGTCAAATTGATAAAATTGAAGCCCTACACCAACTACCAGAGCATATGCGCTTTGAGATGAAGGTCGTGGCCAGTGTATTCCCATTCCGCGTAAATAACTTTGTAATTGAAGAATTGATTGATTGGGATAAAGTCCCCAATGATCCGGTATTCCAACTTACGTTCCCTCAGCGTGGTATGTTAGATGACGAGTCGTACGAGCAAATGGCTGCGCTGCATAGAACGGACCCAACCGCTGAACAGGTAATGGAACTGGCACAACAGATCCGTAACAAGCTGAACCCGCATCCTGCCGGGCAAATGGAAAAGAATGTGCCCGAGCTCGATGGTGAGCGCGTTGAAGGCATTCAACACAAATACAAAGAAACCGTATTGTTCTTCCCTGCACAAGGACAATACTGTCACTCTTACTGTACTTTCTGCTTCCGCTGGGCGCAGTTTGTTGGTAAAGCGACACGATTCAATAACAACGATGCGGACTTACTGCATAATTATCTGCGTGAGCACAAAGAGGTTACCGATCTACTCGTAACCGGCGGCGACCCAATGGTGATGCGTACCGTAAAGCTTCGTGGCTATCTTGAAAAGCTTAAAGATCCCGAATTTGACCATATTCGCACCATCCGTATCGGCACCAAGTCACTGACTTTCTGGCCATTCCGTTATTTAACCGATCCTGATGCGCAAGACTTGCTCGCCTTAATTAAAGAGCTTGTGGATGCGGGCAAGCACGTTTCTATTATGGCTCACATAAACCATAAGCAAGAGCTGCGCACCGCAGCTACACGTGAAGCGATTGCCTTATTGCGTAAAACTGGCGCGCAAATCCGTACTCAAGCACCACTCCTTAATAACATTAATACCGACCCTAATATGTGGGCGGAAATGTGGAAAGAGCAAACGCAGCTAGGGATGATCCCGTACTACATGTTTATTGAACGTGATACCGGGGCCAAGCGATACTTTGAATTACCCCTGTATAAAACTTGGGAAACCTTCCGCGAGGCTTATAAACAGGTATCTGGTGTCAGTCGTACCGTGCGCGGCCCATCTATGAGTGCCGGTCCAGGTAAGGTGGAAGTATCTGGTGTCAGCGAGATTGCCGGTGAAAAGGTCTTCGTACTGCGCTTTATTCAAGCTCGCAACCCAGATTGGGTGCAGCGTCCTTTCTTCGCCAAGTATGACGAGAACGCCACATGGCTTAATGACTTAAAGCCGGCATTTGGCGAAGAAAAGTTCTTCTGGGAAGACGAATACAACGCCATGTAATAAAAAACCGCCCTTGAGGCGGTTTTTTTATCAATATCCATCTAATGATCATAATCATCATTGGGTGCTTTGCCCAAAAGCCAGTAGGTTATCCCCAGCGCTAAAGTTGTGGCGGCGATACCTATCAGGTAAAGCGGGGTGAGGGTGTCAAAATCAAGGATGATCACTTTACGAGCGATAGCCATCAAAGCAGTCGCGACGACAAGCTTGACAGGAAAAACATTGCTCCCTAGATACATCCTAATGTTGATAAATATTTCCACCGCTATCAACACAGCCATAAAGCCACCAAAGGTATAAAAGATGTCATTTACATCTAGTAAAAAGTAAGGTGGCTGCATTAATCGCTCGTAGATAATGTACATAACATCACCGACCCCCCAGAGTATAACTGCCACCATACACAGGGCTAAAACACAAATAGCAAAGCGAATCACTTTGTGTAGCATGCGAAAAAACGCATCGGGATGGTCAACGGGAAGTTCTTGGTGGAGCTCATGCGCTAGTTTAGGTTTTTGGGTGTCATGCTCTACTTGCTTGTTACTCATGAATGCTCCTTGATATGGTCAATTACCACTCAAATTGATAGGCCATTTTCGCTATCGTCCGCAGCGCTACTTTGTGGGTGTTGCGCTGAGCATATAGGTGTTGCATTGCTTTGTCTTTTACCTCGCCAACGATCACCTCTTTGACTTGATAACCGAGCGCATGCGCGGCTTCAATATAGGCGATAAATTCCCATTTTTTGATATTGGTGTTATCAACAATCACTAACGGAATGCCCTCCGCGAGCGCTTTAATATAACGGGCTAAATTAAGATTGTGATATTCAGGTAACTTGTGCTTATCAAATTGATAGTGACCATCTTGCACGAAGAAATCGTCGGTACTGCAAATAAAGTATTGGCTAGCATCGCCGGCAACGAGGTCGTCGGCAAGGCTCTGCGCATAGTGGGTTTTACCACTACCTGGCAAGCCGCGTAGGATAAAAGCTTGTTTCATTAACTACTCACTGCGTTTTAACTTAAGATTGCAAGGGTAAAGCTGACACACAAAAACGCTAAAGCAATAAGCGAAAGTGCAGCCAGATGCATCATTTTATTTATATTTCTTGCCCTTATAATGCCACAAACGCAGCAAAGACCACACAGCATTAGCATGATTAAGGCGCTATTTTTCGGTTTTAAGAGCCAATGCTCGCGAATGGGCACGTCGAAATAACGTAATATGCCGTAATCTACATCAGGGCGAGCGTAGTGAATCAATACTAATACCCCAACAAAAAGCACCCAGCCTACACCTGCACACCAAGCGACTAATCGAAAAGGGCCCGGTTTATCTCCCCTCAACATGCTAAAGCGTCTCAATAATAAGTTATATATGATTAGTTTAGGTGATATTTTCTACGCTTTTACGTATTTCTGCCCTGATTGAGGCAATTGGCAGTTTTTTTCTCCCTAAATCACGGTTAAGATAGGCCTCTTAACTTTCATCATAATACTGCTGCTGCCAAGGTGCAGCGCAGTGGGCAATAGTAATCATTGGAGTGAAAATGAGCCATACAGCAATCGCCGAGCTATTAAAAGGCGCCGTTGCCGTGGACACCCAGGTCAACATTAAAGGTTGGGTGCGCACACGTCGCGATTCTAAAGCAGGTATTTCGTTTCTAGCCGTTCATGACGGTTCGAGTTTTGATCCTATCCAAGCTGTAGTGCCTAATTCGCTCAATAATTATGATGAAGTAACGCGTTTAACGGCCGGCTGCTCGGTAAGCGTAACCGGTAAGCTCGTAGCGTCAGCCGGCAAAGGTCAGGCCTTTGAAATTCAAGCGGACAGCGTTGAAGTAATTGGCTGGGTAGAAAATCCTGACACTTACCCTATGGCAGCAAAGCGCCATAGTATTGAGTACCTACGTGAGCACGCCCACCTGCGTCCACGCACCAACGTGATTGGCGCGGTTACCCGTGTTCGTAACTGTTTATCGCAGGCTATCCACCGCTTTTTCCATGAGCGTGGCTACATGTGGATCAGCACCCCCATCATTACCGCCAGTGACTGCGAAGGTGCTGGTGAAATGTTCCGAGTGTCGACATTGGATATGCAGAATCTACCACGCACTGATAAGGGCGATATTGACTACAGCGAAGACTTTTTCGGTAAAGAAGCATTTTTAACGGTATCAGGCCAGCTCAACGGTGAAACCTATGCCAGCGCAATGTCAAAGATCTACACTTTTGGCCCAACCTTCCGTGCTGAAAACTCTAATACCTCGCGCCACCTTGCAGAGTTCTGGATGGTCGAGCCGGAAGTGGCTTTTGCCGATTTGAACGACATCGCCAAACTTGCCGAGGACATGCTCAAGTATGTATTCGCAGCGGTATTGGAAGAGCGTCGTGATGACATGGAGTTCTTCGCACAACGTATCGAGAAAACGGCCATCAGTCGTCTTGAAGAATTCGTCAGCAAGGACTTTGCGCAGGTTGATTACACCGACGCTATCGAGATTCTTAAGGCGTGCGGTAAGAAGTTTGAATACGCTGTTGAGTGGGGCGTGGATTTACAATCTGAACATGAGCGTTATCTGGCTGAAGAGCACTTCAAAGCGCCTGTAGTTATCAAAAACTACCCGCGCGATATCAAAGCCTTCTACATGCGCCAGAACGAAGACGGCAAGACGGTGGCAGCGATGGATGTGGTTGCCCCAGGCATTGGCGAGATCATCGGTGGCTCGCAGCGTGAAGAACGTTTAGATGTGCTTGATGCTCGTTTAGAGGAAATGGGCTTAAACAAAGAAGACTATAGCTGGTATCGCGACTTGCGTCGCTACGGCACGGTGCCTCACTCAGGCTTTGGTTTAGGCTTTGAACGTTTGGTCGCTTACGTGACCGGTATGGGCAATGTCCGTGACGTGATTGCCTTCCCTCGCACTAAAGGCAGCGCTACTTACTAATAACGGCGCACGCTATAGACATCAAAAACCCGCTCACGTAGCGGGTTTTTATTTGCCTTACTGCCGCTAGGACAGCAATGACCAACAAGAAAGCCCGCGAAAGGAAACCCGTTGCGGGCTTTTTGTAAACTAGTTACGCTTTAAAGCTTGGCTTCTAACTCAGGTAGAACATCGAATAAATCAGCCACTAACCCATAGTCAGCTACTTGGAAAATCGGTGCCTCTGGGTCTTTGTTGATAGCTACAATGACCTTTGAGTCTTTCATACCTGCCAAATGCTGGATGGCACCACTGATACCCACGGCTATGTATAAATCAGGAGCGACAATTTTACCGGTTTGCCCTACTTGCATATCGTTCGGCACAAAGCCAGCGTCTACCGCAGCGCGTGATGCGCCAATAGCCGCACCGAGCTTATCGGCAATACCTTCTAACAGTTTGAAGTTTTCACCATTTTGCATACCTCGGCCGCCGGAAATAACAACATCAGCAGCGGTTAATTCAGGGCGTTCAGACTCAGTTTGCTCTTTAGAGACAAACTCACTGTTCGTTGAGGCCATGCTATTGTCAATCTTTTCGATGCTGGCACTGCCGTCGCTGCTCACTGCATCAAAGGCACTGGCACGCACAGTAATAACATGCACAGACTCAAGTGACTTCACCGTCGCAATGGCGTTACCAGCATAAATCGGGCGTTTGAACGTATCAGCGTCGATAACATCAATAATGTCCGATACTTGGGCTTTATCTAATAGCGCTGCAACCCGTGGCATAATGTTTTTACCGGTGGTCGTCGCACTGGCAAATAGATGGCTGTAATCACCCGCTAAGCTCACAATTAAATCAGCAGTGTTTTCAGCTAGTTGGTGTGCATAGTCACTGCTGTCAGCGACCAACACACGGCTTACACCGCTGAGCTTACTGGCCTGTTCAGCCGCGTCATTAAGGTTCTCACCAACCAGCAACACATCAATATCAGCGCCTACTTTGTGCGCCGCGCTTAATGTTTTCGCGGTTTCAGGCTTTAGTTCACCGTACTCGTGCTCAGCTACCACTAATGCTTTCATGACACCACCTTTGCTTCATTTTTTAACTTGTTCACTAAGGTTTCAACGTCTTCAACGATTTCACCACCTTGACGCTGAGCTGGCTCTTCCACGCTCACCAACTGCACTCGCGCAGCAAGGTCGACGCCCATATCCGCAGCGCTTTTCACATCTAAAGGTTTGCGTTTTGCTTTCATAATGTTAGGCAATGATGCATAACGGGGCTCGTTGAGACGCAAATCAGTCGTGACAATCGCAGGAAGCGTGAGCGCTACAGTTTGTAAGCCACCATCAACCTCACGCGTCACATTCACTTTGCCATCGTTAATATCCACTTTTGAGGCAAATGTGCCCTGCCCCCATCCGCGCAGCGCAGCCAGCATTTGCCCAGTCTGGTTATTGTCCGAATCGATACTTTGCTTCCCTAAGATAACCAGATCGGGTTGCTGTTCATCAATTAACTTGTCGAGTAGCTTTGCCACATACAGTGAGTCTAGCTTCTCATCACTTTCGATGTGAATAGCGCTGTCGGCGCCCAGTGCCAGTGCAGTGCGCAACTGCTCTTGCGATGACTTATCACCAATAGTCACAGCAACCACTTCCGTTGCCTTACCAGATTCTTTTAGGCGAATAGCTTCTTCTATGGCGATTTCGCAAAATGGGTTCATCGCCATTTTCACATTCGCCAAATCGACATCGCTGTTATCTGCCTTTACGCGTACTTTGACGTTGTAGTCGATGACACGTTTGATGGGCACTAATACTTTCATATTTGCTCCTGTTGACACGCGAGTGGACGTTCTAAAGCGGCTATAACCTGCGCGGTTACTACTGACACGCCCACACCTGACGTTAACGTAAACTTATTTATTTGATGAAATCAGACTACTTCCTGTTGACGTAAACGTCAACCTAAAATAACCTTGGGCAATAACCTTTTGTGTAACGAATAATTTGCATTTCGTAACACCTTATACCGTCATATAAAGCAGGGGATCATTATGGTAGAACGCGAAACCATGGAATTTGACGTGGTCATCGTCGGTGCAGGGCCCAGCGGCCTTGCTAGCGCCATTAAGCTCGCGCAATTAGCACAAGAACAACAACAAGAATTGATGATTTGCGTGGTTGAAAAAGGCTCTGAGGTAGGTGCTCATGTGCTCTCCGGTGCCGTTTTCGAAACTCGCGCACTCGATGAGCTACTCCCTAATTGGCAGGAGTTAGGCGCGCCACTGCATACCCAAGTCACCGAAGACGAAATTTTATGGTTCAGTGATGAGCAAAAAGCTAAATCCCTGCCCCACTTTATGGTGCCCAAAACATTTCATAATAATGGCAACTATATCGTCTCTATGGGCAACGTTTGTCGTTTTTTAGCCGAGCAAGCAGAACAATTAGGGGTCGAAATTTTCCCTGGTTTTTCCGCGCACGAACTACTTATTGAAGACGACAGCGTCAAAGGCATCATTACCGGTGATATGGGTCGCGATAAAGAGGGCAATGAAAAGCCTGGGTTTATGCCGGGGATGGAGCTCAGAGCAAAATACACCATTTTCGCAGAGGGCTGCCGTGGCCACTTAGGTAAACAACTGATCAATCAATTTGCCCTTGATAAAGATCGCTCTGTGCAACACTACGGTCTTGGTTTTAAAGAAATCTGGCAAGTAGATGCACAGCAACATCAACAAGGAAAAGTGGTTCATGGCACTGGGTGGCCGCTTAGTGGAGATACCAATGGCGGCGCATTTATGTACCACTGCGAGGATAACCAAGTGGTGGTGGGCCTCATTGTCGACCTTAACTACACCAACCCGCACTTAAGTCCTTTTGATGAATTTCAGCGAATGAAACATCATCCTGTATTCGCCGATGTGCTCAAAGGCGGTAAACGCTTAGCCTACGGCGCGCGTGCTATAGCCAAAGGCGGGTTACATTCGCTACCGAAAATGTACTTCCCGGGCGGCCTACTCGTGGGCTGTGATGCAGGTACGCTGAATTTTGCTAAAATCAAAGGCAATCACACCGCAATGAAATCCGGTATGTTGGCAGCCGAAAGTATCTTTGAGGCGATTAAAGTCGGTGATCAGCACACTGATTTGGCTGACTACGCGCAGCGTTTTGAATCTTCTTGGGTGTATGATGAGCTTTACCGCTCACGCAATTTTGGGCCGGCGATGCACAAATTGGGTAAGTTCTTCGGGGGCGCGTATAACACGCTGGACCAAAACCTATTCGCAGGAAAGCTGCCTTTTACCTTTAAAGACAACACCCCTGATTACGCGACCCTACTGAGCAGCTCACAAGCACCGAAAATTGACTACCCAAAGCCAGATGGTGAGCTTAGTTTTGACAAACTCTCATCGGTCTTTTTGTCTAACACCAATCACGAAGAGTCTCAGCCGTGTCACTTACAATTAAAGGATGCTGCGATACCTATTACGGTTAATTTGCCACGCTTTGATGAACCAGCACAGCGCTACTGCCCAGCTGGGGTTTACGAAGTGGATGACAGTGAAGGTGAGGCAAAGTTTGTGATCAATGCGCAAAACTGTGTGCACTGTAAAACCTGTGACATCAAAGATCCCAGCCAAAACATCACCTGGGTCACCCCAGAGGGAGCGGGTGGTCCTAACTACCCTAATATGTAGTTGTTATTAAGTACTTTATCCTAAGTTGCAACTGGGGCGTAAGCCCCTTTTTTATTTATATACACTACACTTGCTGTAACAGGTCGAGCATATTTGGGGAGCTCTATGAGTCAAGATACGGTTACTTTTCGATTTTTAGCCGAGCCTACCGATGTCAATTTCGGTGGTAAGGTCCACGGCGGAGTCGTCATGAAATGGATAGATCAAGCTGGCTATGCCTGTGCCGCAGGTTGGAGCGGCCATTACTGTGTCACGGTATCTGTGGCCGGAGTAAAATTTCGCCGGCCAGTGTTAGTGGGTCAATTAGTTGAAGTTAACGCCTCTATTGCGCATACCGGTAAAACCAGTATGCAAATATTTATACAAGTACGCTGTGGCGACCCCAAGACGCAACACATGGTCGAGACTAACCACTGCGTGATCAGCTTTGTCGCTATGGACCAAGCCGGCTACCCAGTAGAGGTGCCATGCTTTAAGGCAAAAACAGAAGAACAGAAGCGCCTAGAGGCGTATGCGATCAAAATGAAAGAGATAGCCATCGAAACCGAAACACTTTTACAGAAGACCTGTTAATCGACTATTAATCAATTAGTTAGGTTCCATTCAGGGTGTAATTTTGACATTTACCGGAAAATTTTACACCTTTTTCAGGTCCATACAAAACAGCCGCGCGTTACACTCCCTAAGGCTTTGTAAACAACTCTGCGCTTTTCTGTAACTAACTGAATTATATATTAATAAAACACCTAATTTTAGTTGTTTTAAGACTCTTGGCATGGCCTCTGCTTTGTTAGACATGAACTAACAAAATGGAGAATCAAGATGAAACACACTAATAAAACTGCTCGCTTTTCCCTTTGCGCTTTAGCTATGGCTTTGACGACAACTACAGCGATGGCGGCCCCTACAAGTTATGAACCAAGTAGTGAAGTGAACCCTCGTTTCTACACCGGTATCGGTTACGGCCAATACTCATTTGAGTTCGACAATGATGACCTAGATACTGAATTTGATGACGATGCCGGTATGCTTGAAGCTTACGTGGGCACACAGCTCAATGATTATTGGAGTTTCGAGCTCGGCTATCACAATTTTGATGAAGTGTCTGATATCGACCAACAAGCAGAACTAGATGGTGTTTCGCTATCAACTAAACTCGCTCTGCCTGTTAGTGAGCGTTTCAAAGTTTACGCAACCGCCGGTTGGCTAGAATGGGATGCAGATCTACGTGCGCAACTTGATGACCTAACCATTGCCACCACGCAGGCCGATGGTGGCGATGTATTTTACGGCGCCGGCGTACAGTTTGCGATGACAGAGCAAGTACGCTTCAATCTTGAGTACGAGCGTTATGAACTAGACGAACAAATTGACCCTGAAATGGACGTCGCGTCTGTTTCGGTTGAATATCTATTCTAAATAGCACTGCGCTTTCCCTACTTGTACAAGGGGCCCTGTGCCCCTTGTTTTTACCCGATGCCATGACTACACTGCGCTCACCTTAATTCGCTGTGTAAAACATTGTGTCGTCCCAGTATCAAATCACCGCCATTGGCCATATTCGCTCTCCGTATAAACAAAAGTTTGCTATCCCGCGACAACCTCGCCTAGTTAGCGCGGCGCGCGCTGATCTTATCTTTACCGATGAATTTAACAAAGAAGAGTTTGTGCGTGGTATCGAGGAGTTTAGCCACCTATGGCTGTTGTTTCGTTTTCATGAAACGGCTGATAAAGGCTATTCACCCTTAGTTCGCCCTCCTCGCTTAGGCGGAAACGCTCGCAAAGGTGTGTTCGCTACGCGAGCGACATTCCGTCCCAACGCCATTGGCATGAGCGCAGTCGAATTGCTGGGTGTGAATTACCAACACGGGCAGCTTAGTCTTCGTTTAGGGGGAATCGACTTACTCGATGGCACCCCGATTATTGATATCAAGCCCTATCTGCCTTATTCCGATGCCATGATGGATGCCAGTGCTGGCTTTGCCGATACCCGGCCACACACCCAGATGAGTGTCAGTTTTTCTGAACAAGCACAAAGTGTTATCGACAACAGCGACCCCGCTCTAGTGCTTGAGCAATTTATCACTCAAGTGCTTCAGCAAGACCCACGGCCAGCGTATAAAAAGAGTCAGGCTGGGGTGCAGCACTACGGCATGACCTTGTATGATTTTAATATTCGCTGGCAAGTAGACGGTGAGCACAATCATGTTCTCGAAATTTGCCCGCTTTAGCGCTTTGCCCTGCGCCCGAGCGCTGCTAAACTAGCGCTCTTACCTATTAATCATTAAATAAAAAACGGAATATTCATGCGTACCAGTCAGTATTTACTTGCGACCCTGAAAGAGACGCCCTCAGATGCCGAGGTGGTGAGCCACCAGCTCATGCTTCGTGCGGGCATGATCCGCAAACTCGCCGCCGGCCTATACACTTGGCTGCCTTCCGGCGTTAAAGTGCTGAAAAAAGTTGAAAACATTGTTCGTGAGGAAATGAATAAGGCTGGCGCCATTGAGATGCTCATGCCCATCATTCAACCTGCTGAGTTGTGGCAGGAGTCGGGCCGTTGGGAACAATATGGTCCTGAGCTTTTGCGTATTGAAGACCGTCATAAACGCCCTTTTGCGTTAGGACCTACCCACGAAGAAGTGATCACTGATTGCGTACGTAAAGAAATTAGTAGCTACAAACAGCTGCCAATCACCTTATACCAAGTACAGACCAAAGTGCGCGATGAAATTCGTCCTCGTTTTGGCATCATGCGCTCGCGCGAGTTCGTCATGAAAGACGCTTACTCGTTCCACCTAAGTGACGAGTGTTTAGCAAAAACGTATGAAAAGCTACACCAAGCATATTGCAATATTTTCGACCGTTTAGGCCTAGATTACCGCCCAGTTCTTGCAGACACCGGTTCCATTGGTGGTAATTTGTCTCATGAATTCCACGTATTGGCCGAATCCGGTGAAGACGCTATCGCCTTCAGTGATGGCAGTGATTATGCCGCAAATATCGAAAAGGCAGAGGCAAAAGCCCCGAGCGAAGCCCGTCCTGAGCCCAGCAAAGAATTGCAAAAGTTCGATACGCCGAAAGCAAAAACCATTGCTGAACTTAAAGAGCATTATGGCGTTAAGCCGCACCGTGGTGTGAAAACTTTATTTGTTTACGGCGAAGCAGACGAGCAAGAGCAACGCCCACTGGTTGCTTTAGTACTGCGTGGCGATCATGAGCTCAACGAACTCAAAGCAGAGAAGCTTGAAGGCGTGCAGGCACCACTGGAAATGGCGAGCGAAGCGGACATTGTAAAAGCAGTAGGCGCTCGTCCTGGCTCTTTAGGCCCTGTTGGCTTAAATACAGCGATTATTGTTGACCGCTCAGCGGCGGTGATGGCGGATTTTGTCGCCGGTGCCAACGAAGATAATGTTCACTTCAGTGGCATCAACTGGGATCGCGACGTCAATGACTACCAAGTTGCGGATATTCGTAACGTGGTTGATGGCGATCCGAGCCCTTGTGGTAACGGTACTCTGAGTATTAAACGAGGGATTGAAGTTGGTCATATCTTCCAGCTTGGCACCAAGTATTCCGAGGCTATGAAAGCCGGAGTATTGGCAGAAAGTGGTAAAAACCAGACCATGACTATGGGCTGTTACGGTATCGGTGTATCCCGTATCGTTGCCGCTGCCATCGAGCAAAACAATGATAAATACGGCATTATTTGGCCGAAAAATATCGCTCCGTACGAACTGGCTATCGTGCCCATGAATATGCACAAGTCACATCGTATCCCTGATATTGCTGAGCGCTTTTACAGCGAATTGCAACAAGCGGGCATTGATGTACTTTTTGACGATCGCAAAGAGCGCCCTGGCGTCATGTTTAACGATATGGAACTACTGGGTGTGCCACTGACCTTAGTGATTGGTGAGCGTAACCTCGATAATGATCAAGTAGAGCTTAAAAACCGCCGTACAGGTGAAAAGCAGTTGCTGGATATTGATGGTGCGGTAGCCGCCATTGTTGCCGAGCTTGCTAAAGCATAAACGAAAAAAGCCAGTCGAGAGACTGGCTTTTTTATTACTGGTATTTGCGGAAAAACTCCCACGCGTCAATTTTGGATCCGTTATCCAATACACAAAAGCTGTTCTCGCCTTGAGGCTGTTGCTCAACAAGGTATTGCCCGCCCTGATCAACACAGAATTTTGCAGCGGGATTACTCATATCCACAGGCAGTTGTTGCGTTAATGGCTCGTCTTGGCAACCGCTAAGCGCAGCTGTTAACACGATACACAGCCCAGCTAAACGATACTTCATGTTGCTCTCCTATTACGCTTTACGCGTTTATCCTCGTTACACCCAAGTTTTATGGTCGACGAGGCACTGCTAAAACATCGCCAAAATGACCGGTTCTTGGCAAAGCGTAAAGCCTGTTAAAGCGAACAAATTATTGCTTTGCTGTCATATTGGCTCATTGTCTCCCAGCACTTGCTTACCAAGGCTGGCTGAAGGTCGCAATAATAATCAGGCTCATACCGTTAGACAAGCAGATCCGATAGTTGTCACGGATTGTTCTTTTTTTAGTCTTTTTTTTGTCATCGCTACGCTCTAGCCTCACTATTATTACGCTGCGAGTCACACCATTATGAAACAACGTAAAACCACCCATTACCCGGCCGTATTTATCTCTGATATTCATTTAGGTTGCAAAGATTGTAAAGCCGACTATTTACTCGACTTTTTAGCCCATATTCAGTGCGATACACTTTATTTAGTGGGCGATATTATTGATTTATGGTCAATGAAAAGGCGGTTCTTTTGGCATTCCAGTCACTACCATGTACTGCAAGCACTGCAGGAGAAAGTAAAAGCAGGCACTCGGGTCATTTACGTACCAGGTAATCACGATGAGACCTTTCGTAAGTATGATAAAGAGCTGCTCATGGGCGTAGAAGTACACCGGCAGTTTGTGCATACCACAGGTAATGGTAAGCGCTTTGTTATCTTGCACGGTGATGACTTTGATTCTGCAACGCGTTACAGCAAACTGATCAGTATTATCGGCGACGCCGCCTATGACTTTTTGCTATTTTTAAATCGCTGGCATAATCGAGTGCGCCGCCTTTTTGGTGGCCGCTATTGGTCTTTAGCAGCGTGGTTAAAATCTCGTGTACACAAGGCCCAACAAGCGATTACAGCATTTGAAGATGCGGCTATTCACGAGGCCAAGCGCCGAGGCTATGACGGCATTGTCTGTGGTCATATTCACCAACCCAAGCTACGAGTCAGTGATGGTATTATTTACTGTAACGATGGCGATTGGATAGAGAACTGTAGCGCCTTGGTAGAGAATCATCAGGGCCGTATTGAGCTTTTGCACTGGTCAGACACCCAGCATGTGATGGCTTCAAACCCGTTAAGCGAAGTGAATAGCAAGGCAGCATAAATTCATTACATGGCTGTAGGCATTATTCAACGACACGTCCAAGGTTGATTAATTTATTCACAGCTATTGCTATAAATCTAACCATCTAGCCTCTGTAAGGCGCGATTTGGTTGCATATTGAGCTTATTTCACGTACTAATAACTGCTCACTATAACGACAATAATGGAAGTGAATCTATGTCTGATGAGCAGATACCCACGCCACCGACTTCGGCGGCTGGGGATTCAAAATTGGATACCGCCTTTTTCGGTCATCCCAAAGGGTTACAAACCCTGTTTTTCACAGAAATGTGGGAGCGCATGAGTTACTACGGCATGCGTGCCATGTTAGTGCTGTTTATGACCGCATCGCTGCAAGAGGAAGGTTTGGCCTTCACGGTAGCGTCTGCTGCGGCAATTTACGGCCTCTATACCGGTGCAGTCTACTTCCTTGGCTTACCCGGTGGTTGGATCTCAGATCGCCTGTTAGGCGGTCAGCGAACTGTCTGGTATGGCGGTATCGTTATTATGATCGGCCATATTATCCTCGCAATTCCCCACCCTAGTTCGTTCTTTATCGGCTTAATATTTGTTGCTACCGGCACCGGTTTATTAAAACCAAACATCAGTGCCATGGTAGGTCAGCTGTATAAAACCGAAGATGAGCGTCGCGACAGTGGCTACGCGATTTATTACATGGGCATCAACCTCGGCTCTATGATTGGCTACGGTGTATGTGGCTACTTTATGGAAAATGTCGGTTGGCACTGGGCCTTTGGTGCAGCAGCCGTGGGCATGGCCATCGGTTTAGTGCAGTACCGCCTGACTCAAGGTAGTATTCGCGGCATCAATGATAAGCCAGCAAACCCATTGTCGACCAAGGGCGCATCGCTTGCTTGGACTGTCATTGGCGCATCAATTGCGATGGTCGCACTGACTGTTTACGCTGCACACAATGGCTGGTTGGTCATTGACCCGGTCGCTTTAGCGGGCTCGGTAGCCATCGTCTTTACCATCACCTTTTTCATTTACTTTGGCTACATCTACTTTTTAGGTGAACTAACAGACGATGAAAAGCAGCGCATGTGGGCACTATTCTTAGTTTGTGTGGCCTCAGCATGTTTTTGGTCAGGGTTCGAACAGGCTGGTTCGTCCTTGAACTTATTCGCTCGCGACTACACCGACCGTATGCTGGGTTCTTTTGAGATCCCAACAGCATGGTTCCAGTCAGCGAACTCATTTTTTATCATCATATTGTCGCCATTTTTTGCAGCACTGTGGATTAACCTTGCCAAGCGCATGATCACGCCATCGTACAGCGTTAAATGTGCCGTGGGTCTTATCATTATGGCAACTGGCTTTTTAGTCATGTTCTTTGCCGCGCAATATGCTGCTGATGGCCTGAAAGTCGCACCTTATTGGCTTATTACCACTTACTTCTTACACACGGTAGGTGAGCTATGCCTAAGCCCAGTCGCACTCAGTGCGGTAAGCCGCTTGTCGCCAGCACGTTATGTGGGCCAAATGATGGGCGTATTTGTTCTTACCTACTCCATTGGTAATATTATCTCTGGCTTACTAGCTGGTAGCTTTGACCCAGAAAACGTTCAAGAAATCCCTGGCCTATACATGCAAATAGCCTTGTTCAGTATTGGTGTAGGTATTATCTTGGTATTGTTTAACTTCAAAGCGAAGTATTGGGAGCGTGCGGGCCAAAATGCCCCAGAAGTTCCTGAACCAAACCCAAGCGAACAACCTGCAGAACAAAAGATTTAATACTAAATCACGACTGCCAACGGCCCTAAATAGGGCCGTTTTTATTTCAACACCACACTCTTTGGCTAAAAAAAGAACATCATTTAGCTAGTTATTCTAATTAGTACGACCAAAGTTGGATTGCTATAACAATTTTTGGCATAAGTATGAATTACCTTGCCAAATTCTGTATGATTGCCACGTTTTTATGCAGTTCAAAGGTAGTATCTATGAGTTCCTCTCAACATGTGCTCGGCGGTGAAGGCACCACCACAGCACCGGCGTGGTCTCGCCACGATACCCATTGGGTATTAAGTTTATTTGGCACCGCAGTGGGTGCAGGTATTTTATTCTTACCCATTAATGTCGGCTTTGGCGGCTTTTGGCCCCTCATCATTATGGCCTGTGCCGCATTCCCCATGACCTACCTCGCGCACCGAGGCTTAGCACGCTTTGTGTTATCTTCTAAACACGACGACAGTGACTTCACTGATGTGGTGCAAGAACACTTCGGTGCTGGCGCTGGCAGATTAATCTCACTGCTGTATTTTCTATCTATCTTCCCTATTTTACTTATTTACGGAGTCGGCCTGACCAACACCGTGAATGACTTTATCGTGCATCAACTGGGCTTTGCACAGCCACCTCGTGCGCTACTGTCCGGCGTATTGGTGGCAGCCATGGTGGCCGTGATGCTCGGAGGCGAAAAACTAATGCTGCGCGCCTTTGCCATCCTGGTTTACCCTTTAGTCGCGGTACTGTTTGGTTTATCTCTGTATTTAATTCCACACTGGCAGGTCCCCAGTACAGATATCGCCCAAGCGCCGCAGTTTATTGAGAACTTATGGCTGGCCGTGCCTGTTATCGTATTTTCTTTTAGTCATGCTGCGGCGATCTCCAGCTTTGCCAATGCACAGCGTCGTCATTATGGCCAAAGTGCACGTGTAAAGTCTGACAAAATCCTCAAGTACACTGCAATTATGCTGATAAGTTTTGTACTTCTTTTTGTATTCTCATGTGTTTTTGCGCTCAGTGCTGAACAGCTTGAAGCCGCAAAGGAAGCCAATATTTCCGTGCTCTCTTATCTTGCTAATACCTATGACAACCCTCTTTTGGCCTATGTTGGCCCCTTGGTGGCCTTTATTGCCATCACCTCGTCGTTTTTTGGTCACTTCTTAGGAGCACGCGAGAGCTTTAATGGTTTGGCGGTTAAGCATTCGAAATTAAGTTATCAGGGAGCGGATAAGCTAGGTGTTGCCTTGATGTTCGTGGCGATTTGGATTTGCGCCATCTATAACCCCAGTATTTTGGATATGATGGGGGCGATTTCAGGTCCAATTATCGCGATGATCTTATTTATTATGCCGATGATTGCAGTGTACAAAGTCCCTTCCCTTGCACGTTACAAAGGCAAGCTCAGTACGTACTTTGTGTTACTTGTAGGTGTACTGGCGGTTTCTGCGCTTCTGTATAACTTGATAGGTTAGTTGTTTGCAGCGGCAACCATGACGGCTGCCGCTGACTCCCTGTAAACCTTTTATATCTGTATCTAGAAAGCGGAACGCTTAAAGGTTTAGGGATTTACGCGTAACGAGAAAGAGACTCGATAAACACAGTATACTGCCCACGGCCATCATTCCAATATTGATAAACCCAGGGGGTTCAACAAATAAAAATAGCTTCACCGCAGCAAATGACAGTAATGATATCCCCACAGTCCCCACTAACAGCCCTAATCCTTGTCCTTTCATGTGTGTCTTTCCTTCTTTTATCCCTATGCACTTTATGCACATTGAAACTGAGCGAACAGCGCTAAATTGGCAGCCCCTGCTTAGTTTGATTGTTTTCTTGAACGTTTGAGGTTAGCCCTCGTTTCTTTTAAAATTGTACAGAGTTCTCCACCCGCTTTGGCGCACTCATTGAGTACTTCCTCGGCTTTTTGCTCATCCATGGCAACGCCTTTGCCATCTCGATAGGCTTCATATACGAAGTACATAGCGGTTAAATTGCCATTGTCAGCGCCCTGCTGATAATAATCGAACGCCTTCTTAGGGTTCTTTTCCCCAAACTTTCCCTCTTCATATAATTTTGCATAAAAATAGAACGCGGTTGTGTTTCCGTTTTCAATAGCTTTATTGAGCCAGTAGTGCGATTTGTCATAATCTGGCTTCAACCCTAAAGAAAAAAGCCAACCAGAGCGGGCCATAGCTTGTGCATCCCCCTGTTTAGCTTTCTCCAGTTGAATATCAAGATTACTATCGCCTCTGCCAAACAACGTGGCTTTCAGTGAGTTATCAGTTTTCACTTGTTGAGCATAAGGTGCGGTGCTACTGATAATCCCCAGCAAGACTATTAACGTTAGTTTTTTCATAACAGTCCTTATTTATAGAAAACGAATCATTGATGAGATGATAATGCCAACAACGCCCAATAAAACGGCAATACGTATATGAAACAGCATCGGCAGTGCCTGTTTTGTTGAGCGCTCAAGCGATACTGGATAGTTCTTATGCGTAAGCGCTAATAACAACGCTTGACCATTGATGGCCATATTGCTGACTGCAATAGTCGGGCCTTCGTCGGTTATAAAGGTTAATGACACCACGTGTGGGCGTTTAATTTTGCGTCGAGACCAGCCAATGGAATAGCTATCTACTACGTAATAATTCCATCTTGCCTCTATCGTGCGGACTTGCTCCTTTGCTACCTTACGCGCTTTTTTGTCTGTAAACAGCAGTGCCGGGAGTTGTAAATACTGCTCGTCAACCACAATATCGCTTTGAGGTGATTGGGCGATAAAGTAATACTGATTACATAAATGGGCTCTAACCAGCCAATAACTCAGGTAGGTCAGCACTAAAAGAACACACCCTGCGATCCAGTTTTGGGATGAGCTCACAACGCCTATAGTTATAAGCAAACCAAAAGCGACCGCAATATATACAGTCTTACGTTGACTGTTTGGCAGTGGCATCGCAAAGCGCGACACGCTATGGCTTGAGAGTATCTCGCCAGGAGAAGTATGGCGATAGAAAACATCAGCCACAGTGTCTTTGCTGGCTACAGCGGCTTTGTGCCCCCTTTTACTCGCTGTCTCCTTACTACGTAGGGTGTAATCAATGCCTGAGTCCGAAAGTAAGCGCTTGATCAGTTCACCTTGGCCTCTAAAGTCGAAGCGCTCCACTTGGGTGCTATGCTCAGATGAAAAGGTAAGCATTAACTCGTTTTTAGCGCGTCCAAACGTTAGCACAAGCTCATTGAGCGATGACAGCGCAATACGCTTTACGCTAAAGGTTATCATCCCGATGCCAAACAACTTTAGTTGGCTGCGAATTAGCAGAGCGTCGTTATCGAGTATAAAGCGCCGCTGATAAGCCGCAAGCAACAAAGTAAACAGCGTGTTTATCACAACTGACTCAATATCACCGCTAACGATAGCTAGGACGACTAACAGTGAAAAGAAGCCTGCTAAAATGGTCGCTATCCACTCCCGCAACGATTTTATCTGTAATCCTTGGCTCATTTTTATTCCTTTTTATGACCGAGCTTTGATTTGGTTTGAGCTTTTCTACTCGTTTAAATTTTGCAGGTATTCCATGAGATTGAGAGTTTGTTCAGTGATGTCTTTTTTAAGATACCCTGCGGGCAAAGAAAAGGCCGACGGCTCTACGGCCCCCCATTTGTGCTTTTGTAGTGTCAATACATAGCCGCTATCAAGATCCTCTATGCGACTAGGAAGCGCATCGTGATCATAGGTAAATAAACGCAGTAATTCATCGACGTTGTCGGCCATTAACCCCAGTCCTGACTGAGGAATTTGCATCTGCTGCTCTAAACGAGTTTTGAGCCAATCAAGCTCGGAGGCACTAAGTCGCGATTGCTCAGTCTGCACACGATATACCACAACCTCATCACGTACTCCTTGGTATTGCTGTGTATTTATTTGAGAGAAAGTGGCCGCACTGGGGTCGTTGCTAGGGTCGAGCATCATCTTCCATAACTGCTGCTCACTCTTGCCCATTCTCTCGGCCATAGCTTTAAGTTGGCTACTGGCATTTTCATAAAAAGGCTGAAAGTCGCGAAACAAGATCTGCTTGTGGCTATGAATAAGCACATACTGGCCCTCGCCTTGCCGGGTGATTTGCGATAACTGCATATCGGGCAAGCGGTAATGGTTGGCAATGGCCGAATTGGATATATGTAACACCGCTTCACCGCGCTCACTGGTGTGGCGGTTGTCTACTTGATAAACGAGGGTAAGTGACTGGGCTGAAGCAGAGCTGGCTACCATCGCCAGCCAGACCAATAATAAGCGCATAAATATCGTCCACTGATAAAGCAATCCTTTGAATAATGGACGATATTAGCAAACTAAGCTGCCAAGTAAAGCGCCGCTAAGGGCGCATGGCTGAAAAAACCCTTTACCTATTTTCCTTCGCCGCTACCGTGAATATGGGTGAAGATATGACTAACTTGCGCATTACTTTGCGGTCCGCTATAGCCATGACAAGCAAAACAATTAGCAGCGGGTTGCAGGCTACTTTTACCACTGTAACTCAACTCACCAAATCCTTGCTGAGCATTGGTCTCCATGGTGGTATTGGCAAGTTGAATAGAGCCTCGTTGATTCTCAAGGCTGCTGGATTGACTGGTATCACTGACCCACAATGCCCCAACTAACTTGTACTGGCTGAGTACCTGGAGCTCACTGCTATTAGGCAAGGCGGCAAAGCTGCTTTGTAACTGCTTATTAATGGTAGTGATATTAGCGCGATTTTTTGTCGCTTGATTATCCCCTTCACGTGTACCTTGTGCGTAGACTTGGCAAATTTCTGTTGGCGTGCCAGTTAAGGGGGTGCTGCCGGAGATATCCGCTGTTTTATTGAAGTCACAGCCCGCTTTCGGGTTAGGTAGGGAGCTTGCGCATTGGCTACTGGCAAAACTCCACCCTTGCGACTTTTGTGGCTTAGTTTGACAGTCGGGGGCGTTGCTACGGTGCTCGAACGTAGCCCAAATAAACTCTGGGTGCAGCGCCGTACTTTTTACTAAATGAAAACCCACCATACCGTAAATCTCGTCGCTCTCAAGCTTGCCATTGGCGTTAGTATCAGATTGGATCCACACATAGTCACTTTTCTCTTGTTCGCTGATCTTGCGCCAAGACGACTTTATCTCTGTCGTGCCAGCAGGCAGCGTTGTCGAGGTTGATGCAACATTACACATGTCTTTATTAAAGCGAGCCTCGTAGAGAACGACGTTACCTTGTTGGTCATAAATAACTGCGTCGTTGAGCGCCTGGTTGGTGCCGCTAGGCAAAGTGAAATCACTGCTGCTAGTGTGGCTGTCTTTCTGCGTGCGAATAAAGAGCTTTGACGCAACGGTGTTTGTTGCACAGGAGTTTTGTTCAGTCCCCAAAAACACGGGATATTGGCCGGAATCAAGGAAATTGCGTGTCGATTGTGGCGCTGCCATTAGATTGATAAACCACTGCCAAGAAAATTGATAAAACTGGCATAGGTTCTCACCATCCCCCGGAATTTCTGCCGGTGGGTTACTGGGGTTGGTAACCCATTGCTGACTGGCCTTGCAAAACAGCGGATCACCGCTTTGTATTTCATCAGCCACTGGGGTCGCATTGTTACAGCCACTAAGCACCAGCGCGATGCTAGTCGCCAAGATGAGCGGTTGGGTAAGATTCATGACGGTTCCTTCTATACCATTTAGCGTAGTGCTGAGTATAGAAGGAACGCCTTATATAGATATTACATTAGGTAACAATTAGTTAACTAAATTACCTAATTTAGCGAAACAACACATCCTCTTTATTAAACCAGTAGGTACAAAATGCCAGTAACACCCCGGCAAGCACCACGGTGGCTGCAAAGATAAGTCCCACTAAGCCCAAATCAACTGTGCCTTTGATGATCTCTTTGATAGCCAGGCAAATATTAGTGATAGGGATCAGCGCTGTTTTAGCGGTCAATTCCATATTCGGCATGATGGCGACAATGATAGGGATGAACACTAAAAATGACAGCGGAGACATGTAGTTTTGTGCTTCTTTAAAGCTGCGCGCATAAATAGAAATGGTCAGCGCTAAAGAGCCAAAAATCGCGGCAACCGGAATTAATAGCAACAAAATCAATAATAAGTCGGTCACCATTACCGTACCAAAGGCTTCTTTTAGCATATCAAGCTCAATAAATTGCCCAGCCAGGGTGATCCATAATCCAAAACTGAGCACCGTGACCATGGCACTGGTAATGCCACTGCAAAATACTGTTAAGAATTTACCGAGCACCACTTGAGTACGTGATAGAGGCGTCAATAACAGGGTTTCCAGAGTACCGCGTTCTTTTTCACCGGCCCCTAAGTCAATGGCTGGATACATAGCGCCCGTCAGCACTAAAGGTAGCAGCAGATAAGGGATATAGGCACCGATTTTTTCACCGAGATTCTCGCGCTGATCGGCGGTATTGACCTTCTCAAGCTCAATGGGCTGTAGCAACGCCGCCTGGGCATCTTCACTGACCCCAAGCTCAATAAGCTTGGCACTTTGTAGTTGCTGCGCGTATTTGTCCGCCACTTCTTTCAAGTTGGTAAATAAGAAGTTGATGGTTTGCGCATCATTAAATATAACTTGCCAGGTGCTTTGCTCACCGTTATCCAGCGACCCTTGCGCATCCTGTGGAATGTAAATACCGACATCGATGGTCCCGGCTTCCACCGCCGCTTTTAAGTCTTCAATGCTCTGGTATGAATGCTTTTGTTCAAGCTCTTTAAAGCTTTTATGAAAAAAGACTTCCTTCGCGAAAGGCTCTGCATATTGGGCATTAACGATGGCATATGTGTGCACTTCCTGCTTAGCCTCAAGCGCGGCCTGCGATGCTAAAAAGCCAATAAGCGCAAAAATTATCGGAAAAATAAGCAGCGGCAGCGCAACCACGAACATCAGCGTTTTTCTATCGCGTAACAGTTCTTTTATTTCCTTTAAAAATACTTCATACATGGCGATGATCCTCAAGAATATTCATAAACGCGTCGTTCAGGGCTGTCGCGCGCCCTTGCTCGCTAAACTGCGCTAAGGTGCCGTCGAAGCAAGTGACCCCTAAGTCAATGACACTGACGCGGTCACACAATAACGCAACCTCATCGAGATGATGGGTCGAGAAAATCACGGGTGTGCCCTGCTCTTTAAGGCCTTTTATAAAGTTAATCACCGTTTGCGTGGTCATAATATCTAAGCCTGTGGTGGGCTCATCCAATATCACCACATCGGGCTTATGTACCACGGCTCTGGCGATATTGGTTTTTTGCTTCATTCCAGTAGACAGGTTATCGGCTCGTTTATCCAAAAAGCTGTGCATATCCAATAAGGTAAACAGCTCTTCACAACGCTCAGCGAGCGCCGAACCTCTCAGACCATGGAGTTTGGCGAAGTACTCAACATTTTCTTTCGCTGTTAAGCGCCCATATAAGCCTGTTGACCCCGAGAGAAAACCAATGGCTTTGCGCCCCGCTAAGGGCTTTTTAACCGCGTCCACGCCATTGACTTCAATGCTTCCCGAGTCGGGCTTTAATGCGGTTGATAGCATTCGTAGCGTGGTGGTTTTACCGGCGCCATTAGGCCCAAGTAACCCCAGCACTTCACCTTGATTGCAATGAAAGCTGACATCGCGAACCGAATGGAAAAAGTCTTTGTCTTCACGTGGGTCTTGCTGCGACTCTTTGACATTTTTCTTATGGTCTTTGGTGAGTTTGAACTTTTTCTGTAGCCCATTCACTCTTATCATTATTTTGTGTTCCTTCGTTTTGGTCGAAAGTAGTCCGTATTGGCATAAAAATTTGGGTCGACATTATCGTCATACCATCCCGGTACCCCGAGCAAGGGAAGCGGGGATAGCTGCGAGTTATCAGCCAACACATTTTGCTCGGCTATCATCTCATATAGGCGCGCATCGAGGTAGCGGTATTGGGCACTTAAATCTTTACAAAATATATCAGCGTCAACGTCTATAAATAACGCTTTCCCCGTTAAGCCAATAAACGGCTGTGTCAGCATTTCATAATTAGCATGGCCAAAAGTATAGGCACGAATGCTATGTTGCCACTGCTCTTTGCGCTCTACAAACACCTCCTGCCACTGGTGTTGGCGAAAGGCGGTTATCCAACTGGGGTCACTCACCGCTAATACCACGGCACATTCATCAAACAAGGTCAGTGCATTACGGGTTTTACTGCGCTTAGAGCAGGTTTGCAGGGCCATTTCCTCAATATGTAAGCGATTGAGTAAGGCCTTGGTTTTAGGAAATAGCCGCCATATATAAGCACCAAACAAGTCATGCCAGTTTTCGCTGCGCGTGGGGACTTTGCCAGTTTCATAAATGAATTGCTCATAATAGCGCCCATCCAGTTCAAACTCGCTATTGGCTATAAATTCTATGGCCAAACCTTGGGCGTTCACCAATTGATGTTGGTTTAACTCACTTAAACTCGGCCAGTCACGATATTGCTCTAAGGCAAACAGGGCATTGAGGTGGGCAAATGCACCACCTTGTAAACAATCAGTGCGCCACTGTGGATAGGGGGTAAAACGTTTCATTACTACTTATTTTAACCGTAAATTTTGCCTAGTTTAGCGCAAAAACTGGTGTAATTTCATCGCTATCCTTATACTGGCTGTCGTCTTATAGCAATGAAATGAATAAATATGAAACGCTATTTCCCACTGACTTTACTTGCCGGCGGCATCCTTGCTGGCTGTGCAAGCACACAAATTACTGAACAAGACGTTATGGCGGGCTGGAACAGCATCAACGCTGAACAACTCGCGCAGCACGTTAAAACACTGGCTTCCGATGAGTTTGGCGGACGTGCTCCGTCAACCAAAGGCGAAGAGCTTACGCTGGCTTATCTCACCGAACAATTTACGGCCCTAGGCTTTAAGCCCGGCAATGGTGATAGCTTCTTACAAGAAGTGCCGCTGGTGTCGATTGAAGCCGACCCCAATATGACCCTTAACATTGGTGGTAAAGACTACCAATATAAAAAAGACATGGTCATGGGGACCAGCCGTATTAGTGCTAAAGAAGCCATCAATGACTCTGAGCTGGTATTTGTTGGCTATGGTGTGAATGCCCCAGAATATGGCTGGAACGACTATGAAGGCCTTGATGTAAAAGGCAAGACCGTGGTGATGCTAGTTAACGACCCAGGGTTTGCGACCAAAGATCCGGAGTTGTTCACCGGCGATGCCATGACCTACTATGGCCGCTGGACATATAAATACGAAGAAGCAAGCCGCCAAGGCGCTGCTGGTGCTATTATTGTGCACGAGACCGCACCTGCATCTTATCCGTGGTCGGTGGTCGAAAACTCGTGGAGCGGCCCACAGTTTGGCTTCCAAAAAGATAACAACAATATGGACCGCGTGGCGGTGGAAGGCTGGGTGACTGTGGATGTAGCCAAAGAGCTATTCGCAAAAGCCGGTCTGGATTTTGACCAAGCTAAACAACGTGCAAGCGAAGGTGCTTACCATGTTGATATGGGCGATTTAACTGCCAGCGTTGAAGTAAACAGCGAAATCAAAAAATCGATTTCCTATAACTTTATCGCCACGCTACCGGGCAGCACGAAACCTGATGAGCACATTATCTACTCCGCGCACTGGGATCACTTAGGAACCGATAACAATCGTAAGGGCGACCAGATTTATAATGGCGCACATGATAATGCCACCGGCACTGGCGGTATGATTGAAGTCGCTGAAGCCTTTGCCACATTGCCCAAAAATCCAGACCGTTCTATGACGTTTTTAGCCGTTACTGCTGAAGAGCAAGGTCTGTTAGGGGCAAAATACTACGCTGCTAACCCGGTTATCGATATCGATAAAACCGTTGCCAATATCAATATGGACAGCTTGAACCTACTCGGTAAGGTTAAAGACATTAGCGTTGTGGGCATGGGTAAGTCTGAACTTGATGATATGCTAAGCGAAGCCGCTAAAATGCAGCAGCGCAGCGTGTCTGGTGACCCTAAACCAAGCTCAGGTGGGTATTATCGCTCTGATCACTTTGCCTTTGCCAACATGGGTGTGCCAGCGATGTATGCCGGGGGTGGCAGTGAGCCTGCAGATGCGCAAACAGCTAAGTACCGTAAGCGTATGGGCCTAGTGTTGCGCGGCTGTTATCACCAGCCTTGCGATCGCTATCGCGATGAATGGGATTTATCCGGTGCAGTACAGGATTTGCAGCTGTTCTATAAAGTGGGCTATGACATCTCACAGCAAAGCGAATGGCCGCAGTGGTATGCAGACGCGGAATTCCAAAGATCTAAATAGGTTTAATTATCATTTAGATTAAACTATAGTGTAACCTAGTTTATGATCTAGGTTACACATTATGCCCGTATCGACTCTCTCACCCTGTGTTCTTACAACCAATTGGATGAAAGTCATTAATAAACGGTTATTTTTCCCTCTTGGTTTGGCGCTACTGTTGGCCTTACCTAGCACCCGCGAACTGACGTTAACGGCGCTCAGTGATGCGTTCTTTCAGGTCAGTGTCTTTGTCGCTGCTACCCTACTGCTCTACTACCTGCTGATAAAGCGTTACCCTTTACTGGAATTAGGCCAGTTCTCTCAGCGTTACCCTAAATTTGAAGTGTTATTTGCGGCGTTCTTAGGCGCGTTGCCAGGCTGTGGTGGCGCCATTATTGTCGTGACCCAATTTACCCGGGGGCAAGTCAGTTTCGGTGCCGTTGTTGCGGTGTTAAGCGCCACAATGGGGGATGCTGCCTTTTTGCTCTTGGCAGCCAGTCCTTTTGATGCCCTGTTAGTCCTTGCTATTAGCTTGGTGGCGGGCACGTTAATGGGCACGCTAGTCAATAAAATACACGCCGATATCGAATTTCATCATAAAAAACCAGACCCCGATGTATTGCAAGGCAAACCTGCAAGCCCGCTATTGATGGCAACAAAGCAAATATGGATATGGGCATTACCATTGCTATTACTTGTTGCCCTCGTTTTGGCGTTTAATATCGAGCCGGCAACCCTATTCCAAGGTGCCGATACCATGGTGCTGTATGGCGGTAGTTTTTTAGCGGTGGCGTCGATGCTGGTGTGGGCGCTCACCAAAAATGAGGGTAATTATCAATCTATTGCCTGTGAAGACTGTCCGCCCGAGCCAGAATCTGCAACTCTTAAGGCTATACAAGATACCCACTTTATTACTGTATGGGTAGTGGCTGCGTTTATTACGTTTGAACTTGTCAGCACCCTCGCAGGGCTTGATTTAGCGGTATGGTTTAATCAGTATGCGTTATGGACACCCTTAATCGCTGCGCTGATTGGTTTAATTCCTGGTTGTGGCCCGCAGATTGTTGTCACTGGCCTATACCTTCAAGGTGGGCTCCCATTCAGTGCCTTGTTGGCCAATGCCATCTCAAATGATGGGGATGCCTTATTCCCTGCCATCGCCCTGTCACCCAAGGCCGCATTTATTGCTACAGTCTATACCTTGATACCGGCGCTCGTTTTAGGCTATGGCTGGTATTTTATAAAGCTGTGGACATAAAAAAAGCCGGTACTAAACCGGCTCTATATATCTCGTTATCGATTAGGCAGTGGCGCCTTCGATATCACCTTCTTTAGGGTTTGCACCCCAATCGTTGTCACCTTCTTGGCTGTCTTGCGCAAGGAAGATAATAACTACGATAAAACCGATAATTGGAATAAGGTAAAGTAGTTGCCACCAACCAGAACGGCCAGTATCGTGTAAGCGACGAGCACCCGCAGCTAAACTTGGAACAAGTAGCACTAACGAGTAGATTGAACCGATAAAAGCCGTGCCTAAAACGCCATCAATCACCGCAGTAACGATGCTAAAGATGAAGTTGAATAAAAAGAACATCCAGTAAGCTTTACGACGGATACGGCCTTTAAAATCAGCAAAGCGTTGAAACGCTTCAATATAATAGTTCATCACTATTTTCCTATTAGTTATTTTGAAATTCCTTTGTCCTGAGCGATGTACGTCAGAGCAAGCCACCTTTGCAGCGCAAAAGTTAGGATAATAATAGAGGAAAATAGCTATAAAAAAAACTAGCCGGAGCTAGTTTTTTCAGTTTTTGTTCAGCTAATTGGACCAGTTAGCGCATTGCCATCAGCATTTTACTTGGCTGCTCTAAGAAATCTTTCCATAGATTATTAAAGCGGGCGATGGTGCCGCCATCAATTACACGGTGATCCCCTGACCAACTGACCTGCATTATTGCACGCGCTTCAACATCACCAGCTTCGTTAAAGCGCGGCAATTGCTGTACTTTACCAAGGGCAACAATGGCTACTTCAGGCTTATTGATAATCGGTGTAGCTGTCGTGCCGCCAATAGCACCGATGTTAGAAATAGAGATAGTCCCTGATTTCAAATCGGCTGGCGCTACACGCCCTTCTCGGGCACTGTCAGTAAGGCGAGTTACTTCGTTAGCGACATCAACAATCGATTTGCTCTGCACTTGTTTTACATTGGGTACCAGCAATCCAAGTTTAGAGTCAACGGCCATGCCAATGTTGTGGTCATCGAAGTAGGTTAACTCAGTGCACTCATCATTGACTTGCGCGTTTAACACCGGGAATTCTTGCATCGCCAGTGATAGCGCCTTGATGAAAAATGGCATCATAGTTAACTTCACGCCTTGCTGCTTATACTGCTCTTTGAGCGCGCCGCGCAATGCGATTAAGTCCGTAAGGTCAATTTCGTCACTGTATGTAAAGTGCGGAATAGTGGAAACCGACGCCGACATCTGCTTCGCCATGGCCGCTTTCATACCTTTGATCGGCTCTACACGAGACCCGCCACTTTGTTGATTGGCGTTACTCGATGTAGTGTTGCTCGGCCCTTGCTGCGAAGCACTTTGCGCTGTGTCACCAGATGCCAAGAAGCGTTCAATGTCTTCTTTGTATACACGGCCATTTTTACCGCTGCCAGGAACTTTGCTGATGTCAATATCATGCTCACGCGCACGGCGACGCACAGCAGGAGATGCTAATGCTTTTCCTTGGGCAACAGAGGTGTCAGTATTGGCCTCTGAGGCTGCTTCATTATGCTGTGATTGCGCTGCCGAGTCAGTGCTCTCGTTACGTTGCTCGGCGTTTGTCGAACCGGCAATTTCCATTTGGAATAGCGGGCTGTGCACCTTAGCAATATCACCCTTTTGATAATAGAGCTTGACCACTTGACCGTCGTACTTAGCAGGGATTTGCACCAGCGCCTTGTCTGTCATCACATCACATACCGCTTGGTCTTCTTTAATGGTATCGCCTTCACTCACCAACCATTCAACTATTTCACACTCGACAATGCCCTCGCCAATATCAGGCAAGATAAAGTCCTCGCGCTGAGTACCCGCGCTGTTAGACGTTGCACTCGCTTGCTTCACTTCGGGCTCTTGCTCGGTGCTTTGCGCCTTGGAGCTGTCTTCTTGCTCGCCGTTTACATCCATTGCAAACAATGGTTGATGTACTTTAGCAATATCCCCTTTGGCATAATAAAGCTCAGTGATCACGCCATCATGTACCGCTGGGATTTGCACTAGGGCTTTGTCAGTCATGACATCGCAAATGGGTTGATCTTCTTTGACTTCGTCACCGACTGCCACCAACCACTCAACCACTTCACATTCAACAATGCCTTCACCAATATCTGGTAAAATAAAATCTTTTGCCATGATTATCCCCTTAAAACTCAACCGCGTTTTTAATGGCTTCGAATACCTTCAGCGCATCTGGAATATATTCTTTTTCTAGTGCTAATGGATACGGTGTATCCAAGCCACACACACGCGTGATGGGTGATTCCAAGTAAAGGAAGCATTGTTGCTGGATGGTCGCCACAATCTCGGCGCCAAAACCATTAGTAATAGGCGCTTCATGACTCACCACGAGTCGACCTGTCTTTTTCACAGACTCAGCAACGGTATCGACGTCCCAAGGAAGGATGCTGCGCAAGTCTATCAGCTCCACACTGATCCCCTGCTCTTTAGCTTTCTCAGCCGCTGCTGCAATGATTTCCATCTGTGCACCCCAGGCCAATACAGTCACGTCTTTACCTTCTTGCACCACTTCGGCTTTGCCCAGCTCAATGGTGTAATCTTCCTCGGGCACTTCGCCAGTAGAGGCCCGATAGAGACGCTTTGGTTCGAAGAACAGCACTGGGTTGTCATCTTTGATGGCAGCGCGCAGTAAGCCTTTGGCTTGGTATGGGTTACGCGGTACTACAATCTTTAACCCCGGGGTGTGCGCAAAATACGCTTCAGGCGATTGCGAGTGGTATAAACCTCCGGCAATGCCACCACCATAAGGTGTACGGATGGTAAGATTACCGACATTAAACTCGTTACCGCTGCGGTAACGGAACTTCGCTGACTCATTAACGATTTGGTCAAACGCAGGGAAAATGTAATCCGCAAATTGAATTTCAGCAATCGCTGGCGCACCAAACGCAGCTAAACCGTTGGCGAATCCCGCAATCCCTTGTTCGGTTAGCGGCGTGTTGAATACCCGGTGTTTCCCGTATTTCTCTTGTAATCCGGACGTGGCCCGAAATACACCGCCAAAGTAGCCAACATCCTCACCGAAAATACAGGCATGGTCGTGCTCTGCCATGGTGATATCCAACGCCGAGTTGATAGCATGAAGCATGTTCATTGTTTTCATTATTTCAATCTCCCTGCTGTTGTTGGATAGGCATCGGGGTACTTCTTAATATGAGTCTTTAATTCATTGTATTGCTTTTCAAGACTCGGGATGGGCGTGTCATACACGTCGCTAATAAGGTCTTCCAACGGTGGCTTAGCCACTTTCTCTGCCGCCTTTAATGCTTCAAGAATTTGCTCACGCACTTTCTCTTTCACTTGCTCGTCTTCTTGTTCATCAAGCCAGCCTTTACTCAGCAACCAATTGCGAAAACGTGCGACTGGACAGTTTTCACGAAAGCCCGCTTCTTCATCTTTAGAGCGGTAGCCGCTCGGGTCATCCGAAGTAGAGTGCGCCCCTAGACGGTAAGCGAGGGATTCAATTAGCACAGGTTCACCGGTTTCGGTGGCAATTTCACGTGCCTTTTTGGTCGCCGCATAAACGGCTAAGGCATCGGCTCCATCTACACGGATAGCTTTAATACCATAACCCACACCACGCGATGCAATACCGTCGCCGGCAAACTGCTCATCGGCGGGGGTGGAAATCGCATAACCGTTGTTACGAGCAAAAAACAGCACTGGCGCTTTATGTACAGCGGCCATATTTAACCCGGCATGAAAATCACCCTCTGATGCCGCCCCTTCGCCAAAATAGCAAATGGTGACATTATCAATAGTGCTATCGAGCTCGCCGGAGTCTTTGTTGACATGCTTCAGTTTCTGCCCATAAGCATACCCAGTCGCTTGTGGAATTTGCGTGCCCAGCGGTGACGAGATGGTCATGTAGTTGAGCTCACGAGAGCCATAGTGGATTGGCATTTGGCGGCCTTTACCCAAGTCCTGCTCGTTTGAGAACATCTGATTCATGAACTGCTCTAGGGTAAAACCTCGGTAGCGTAGCGCCGCCTGCTCACGATACTGCGCCATGATCATATCGTTATCATCAAGCGCCGCCGCACTGGCGGTTACCGCAGCTTCTTCACCTAAACACTGCATATAAAAGCTGACACGCCCTTGGCGTTGTGCTGCTTGCATACGCTCGTCTAAGGCACGTATGAAGCGCATGGTATCGTATATTTTTAGCGCTGTTTGCTTATCAATTTCTGGCTCTTTTGCACCCTCAAGCACACTACCTTGTTCGCTAAGAACGCGATAAGTAGGCACATCGAGGCCATGGCCATCAATAAATTCTAGTTCGTGATTAATATTCAACGAAACATTATTGGGGTTAGTCATAACCTTCCCTTCTGTTGTTGTCACCAAGCTAAGCGTTGAGATGTTGTTATTGTTGCTTTGCTGATCGACTGACTTGCAATAGTTAGTCTTTCAGTTAGTGAATAATGGTCTAAATCTTCCACTACACGCGCTTAGTTTAAATTATGCTGCCGCCACTTTACGTCAACGTAAAGGTATATTCAACTAATGATAGCCGAATATTCACATCATTGAGAATGGGGCCTTGGCAAGTTCCGTGTACGCTCCGTAACGTATTGAAATAAATGGATATTACGGAGCAAAGTGGTCGGATCAGATGAACTCATCGGTGAGTTTTGTGGGGACAACTGTGAGCAAAGCTCGTTGCCCCAATGCGACTTTAGCGTTAGGGAAAATAATCGCCTCACCCTCTACCTCGGCACGAATTTCTTGCTCACCATCATGACCTAATAATTCACCTTTGGCGAAGCCAGTGAAATTAGGCACATCGTCGGCAAAGGTAAAGCTGAAATCTTCATGATGGCGATTAATGGTGCGATAAACCGAAAATAACTCAACATCATCCGCATGAAGTTCAGGGTAAGTCACGGTTTCTTGCGTGATCAATGCCTCAAGGGTGGCTTTGGCTTTAGCGAAACGGCTCATGTCGTTGTCACCAAAAGGACGCACTTTCCCTAATTCAATAGTGAACGCATCTGCATCAAAATGACGGGAAGAAAAATAACTGAAGGTGGATGCGGGTTCAGACATTAGCAACACCGTTTGTACACCACAACTAAGCAAAAACTGTAGTTGTTCGCGTTTATGGGGTTTACCATGTAAAAACGGATACACCGCAAATTTCTCGTTCTTGGAGTCGCGAATCGCGGTATGCAGGTCATAATGTGCACGATAGCGCCCTTGCCCCGCCATGGTAAAGAACTGCTCTACATAGTGTTCAAGCTTTTTCGCGCGCTGACGCTCAGGGTTATCTACCCCACCCTCGCTGTGCTTGCCGCAGAACAGACGATTAAGGTTTTCATCGACAAAACGCTGGCCAATATTAATTGATTTCGGATTACCAAAAATGAACAGCACACGGTGAGTTAAAGTAATGTGTTCAGCGATAATGGCTTGTATCAGTTGATCACAAATTTCTATAGGCGCAGTTTCATTGCCATGCACGGCACTGGAGAAAACAAAATCCTTATCACCGTATTGCGCTGGAGTGAATTCAATGACTCCTGTGTCAAGGACCTTTACAATTGTGCCATTATCAAGCGTGAACTGCTCTGGCGGCAGATTGAATTCATTTTCACGGGTTATGCTAAGGAAGTCACCGGTCTCTTTCAGACGCTGTAAATACATAGTACACCTTTATTGTGAGAGCTTCGCCGCCTATCGGCAGCGTTATCAAGATAAACAGTAAAAAGCCAGTCGAACGACTGGCTTATATGAGCGGGTTAAGCAATGGCGTTATCAACCAACGCCTTGGCTGCTTGTTCTAATTGTTGTAAATGTTCTTCACCTTGGAAGGACTCAAGGTAAATCTTGTAAATGTCTTCGGTGCCCGACGGTCTGGCCGCAAACCAGCCATTTTCAGTCACTACTTTTAGACCACCAATCGGAGCATCATTGCCTGGCGCATGAGTCAGCTTGGCTGTGATCGCATCTCCGGCCAGTTCAGTGGCCGTAATGGCCTCAGCACTGAGTGCTTTCAGTTTCGCTTTTTGCTCACTATTAGCAGGGGCGTCAATGCGTTTGTACACAGGCTCGCCAAATTTTGCCACTAGCTGCTGGTAGTACTGCGAAGGCGTTTTGCCGGTAACGGCGAGAATCTCAGCAGCAAGTAACCCCATAACAAATCCGTCTTTATCGGTGTTCCATACCGAGCCATCTAAGCGTAGATACGAAGCTCCGGCACTTTCTTCACCGCCGAAACACAATTCGCTGCTATGCAAACCGTCAACAAACCATTTAAAGCCCACAGGGACTTCAAACAAGGTTTTACCGTGGCTTTGTACCACTTTATCAATCATCGCACTGGAGACCAAAGTTTTACCGACTTTCACATCGCCCGGCCACGCGCTGCGATGAGTCAATAGGTAATCAATAGCGACGGCAAGAAAGTGGTTGGGGTTCATCAACCCGTCTGGGGTAACAATACCGTGGCGGTCATAATCTGGGTCGTTACCAATGCCAATATCGAAGCGGTCTTTTAGTGCGACCAAATTGGTCATCGCATAAGGGGATGAGCAATCCATTCGGATTTTGCCATCTTTATCTTGTGGCATAAACGCAAAACGCGGGTCTATCGCGTCGTTCACAACCGTGAGGTTTAATCCATATTGCTTGGCAATATGCGGCCAATAATGAATTCCCGAACCACCGAGGGGGTCGATACCTATGGTGATCCCTGATTTGGCGATCGCGTGCATATCAACGACATTGGCTAAATCAGCAACAAATGGGGTTATTAAGTCCACGTATTTGATAAAACCAGAGCGCACGGCCTTAGCAAAGGGGAAAAGCTCCACTTCCACCAGATCTTCAATGAGTAACTGATTCGCTCTATCTTCAATCCATTTTGTGGCGTTGGTATCAGCAGGCCCACCATTGGGCGGATTATATTTAAAACCACCATCTTGAGGTGGATTATGTGAGGGTGTCACCACAATGCCGTCGGCCAATTCATGTGGGTGGGCTTTATTGTGGCTCACTACCGCATGGCTTATCACCGGAGTGGGCGTAAAGTCATCGTCTTGCTGGGTAATGATTTGCACTTCGTTGGCGACCAATACCTCAATGGCAGAATTAAACGCCGACTCCGACAACGCATGCGTATCTTTGCCTAAAAACAGTGGCCCGAAAATATTCTCTTTTTTGCGGTAATCACAAATAGCCTGGGTAATAGCCAAAATGTGAGATTCATTAAATTGCGTATTAAAAGAACAACCACGATGACCGGAAGTACCAAATGCGACCCGGTGCTCTGGAAATTGCTCCACATCAGGCTCATTGAGATAATAAGCGCTCATTAATTTAGGTACATTAACAAGATCGGCTTGCTTGGCGAGTTTTCCGGCATTGGGGTGAAGGGCCATACCTGATTCCTTATAAATAGTCGCGAATAGTTTCTGCTTGCTCTTTAGTGTAACCCAGCTCTAACGCCGCTTCATGCAACATCATTTTCTTACGGGTGGTATTAGAGTTGGTCATTACCCAAAAAGGACTGTCATCGATATTCTTTGGGTTTAGACTGCTACCACTGGCCTGCAACTCCTCTTTACTTTTACCAAAGTATCGACGGTCACGGCCTTTAATATTCAGTACGCGGTGGAATGTGGTTTTATGGGTGCGGTGCAGCGCTGCAAGAATAAACAAGAAGCGGCCAACAACGCCCTTTTGCATCGCCAATTCTTCTTTATTAAGAATGTCGAACACGCTGGCTTGGCTATCATCAGCTTCAGCCATGGGCTGCGCTTGCTGCTCCTCGGGCTCATCGCTTACATCGGTTTCTACAGTGGCTGGCGCAGCTACGGGCGCTGCGCTTTGCAAATTCAATAAACGACGCAAAATCTCAGAGGCACTTTCGCCAATGCTTTGGGTATTGCTGGCAATATATTGGTATAGCTCGTCGTCTATTTCTATTTTTTTCATGATATTCCTGTCATTACTGCCAAGTTTACAAATGCTTTGCAGAATTATACCCAAGTTACCTGAATAAGCTAGGGGGCGTGCCCTGTATAGGCCCTTAGCAACTGAGCAGTGTTTGACCAAGTGTTGCATTGCGCGCGCCCAGTGGGCACAATTTACCTACTTTCATCGATGATAACGTGTTTATGTTACTAAATTATCAAAGCAGCTCTGAGGCGCCAAAAAATGCTCCCACTGTGATTGTTATTCATGGTTTATTTGGCTCATTAGATAATCTTAAAGTCGTTGCCAGAGCCCTCAGTGAGCAGTTTCATGTAATTAACGTGGACGTGCGCAATCACGGTCAATCTTTTCACAGTGAGACCATGACCTACCCCGCTATGGCCGAGGACATTATTGCGCTGATGGATGAGCTGGAGATCGCGCAAGCGCACATTGTTGGTCATTCCATGGGCGGCAAAGTGGCTATGCAAGTAGCAATAGATGCACCCGAGCGCGTCAGCAAGCTCGTTGTACTTGACGTGGCTCCAGTGAGTTACCACTCCCGTCATGACGCCATTTTTCAAGCGCTTGAAGGCGTTGCCAGTGCATCAGTTGGCTCACGTTCGCAAGCGGATGAGTTAATGAGTGAATACATAGCCACACCGGGTGTACGCCAGTTTTTGGCTAAAAGCTTGAAAAAAACCGACAAAGGCTCCTTAGAATGGCAATTTAATTTGCCAGTGCTAAAACAGCAATATGCTAATATCCTATCGCAGCCAGTTGTAAATGATTCTTGTTTGTGTGATACACTGTTCGTTAAAGGTGGCGACTCAGATTATATTTTGCCTGAGCACAAAGAACAGATCATGACCCTGTTCCCGAATGCCAAAGCAAAAGTAATTCAAGGCACCGGACATTGGCTACACGCTGAAAAACCGGCAGCAGTAAATAAATCCATCGTTGATTTTTTAACACGTTAATCCATATCAATAGTATGAGCGTAATTTAGGGTTAGTATAACGGAGGCTAAAAGCCTCAATATCACCTAAATTATTGGATTTTTCTGTGCTACAATGCGCGCCGTTTTACAGATAGGTAGCAGTCAATGGTCGACCAATTAATCAATGAGATCGATACCCTCGGGTTATATTTTGGCCTTGCTGGCATCTTTTTTTTCATCGGCATGGCAATTCAAGACGTACTTAAAAAAGGCGATGTGCCTAAATTTGGTCGTTATATTGTCTGGCTTGTGTTGTTTTTAGGCTGTTCCGGCTTTATCGCCAAAGGGCTTATTCAAGTCTTCTGGCAAGGAGCAGGTGTGGGTTAACCATGGCCAAGTCAGAGCTAGATAGAACCACGCTCGATTTATTCGAGTATGAGCGACGCCCGGGTCGTCCAAAAACTAACCCGCTCCCTCGGGAGTTACAACTGAAAGTAAATAAGCGTAACCAGCTCAAGCGCGATAAAGCGCGGGGCTTGAAACGCGTCGAATTTAAAGTTTCATCAGAGCTGTATCAAGCATTAAATGATATGGCAGATGCGCAGAATATTAGCCGTAGTGCGTTGATTGAAACCATTTTGCAAGAACGATTGGCTATAGATACATAAAAGGTTATTTATTCATGGCAAGTGTAGGTATATTTTTTGGTAGTGATACGGGTAACACTGAGCACGTTGCAAAAATGATCCAAAAAGAGCTCGGCAAGAACATGGTAGCCGTGCACGACATCGCGAAAAGCAGCAAAGAAGAGATTGCAGAGTTTGACCTGCTGCTCTTTGGTATCCCCACATGGTACTACGGCGAAGCGCAGTGTGACTGGGATGACTTTTTCCCTGAACTAGAAGAAATCGACTTTGACGGCAAGCTATGTGCTATCTTTGGTTGTGGTGATCAAGAAGATTATGCCGAGTACTTCCTTGATGCCATGGGCATGGTCAACGACATTATCACCGAGCGTGGTGCTATTGTAGTCGGTAATTGGCCTACCGAAGGCTATGATTTTGAAGCATCAAAAGGGCTGGTTGATGACGAGCATTTCGTTGGCTTGGGCATTGATGAAGACCGTCAACCAGAGCTGACCGATGAGCGTGTGAAAACCTGGTGTAAGCAGATTTTTGATGAAATGTGCCTAGCAGAACTTGCCGACTAAGAACAAAAACGCTAAGGGTAACTTGGCTTTACACTTGATAGTAAAGCACGTTATTCTTAGCCATTATTATGCGTCGCACGCACCGCTTGCTGTGGCTTAGCGGTGCAACCAAGAATCTAAAATCGAGAACAAGTTGAATGACTGATCATAATCTAGAGCTTAAAAAAGCGGGCTTAAAGGTCACGCTACCGCGTATTAAAATCCTAGAAATCCTCCAGTCTCCGGATAACCAACACATCAGTGCCGAGGACGTCTACAAAATCCTGCTTGATAACAGCGAAGAGATCGGTCTGGCTACTGTTTATCGCGTTTTAAACCAGTTCGATGATGCTGGCATTGTCACCCGCCACCACTTCGAAGGCGGCAAATCGGTATTTGAATTGGCCGGCTCTACGCACCACGACCATTTAGTGTGTTTAAAATGTGGTCGAGTGATCGAGTTTGAAGACGACATGATTGAACGTCGTCAGGTAGAAATCGCAGAAGAAAACGGCATTACGCTAACTAATCACTCACTCTATCTATACGGCGAGTGTAAAGATGTTGAAGCGTGTAAGAACTACGCCGAGATGAGCAATAACTAATTGCTAATATGAAAAAAACCTGCGCTAACGCAGGTTTTTTGTGTCTTTGGTTTACTGACAATGGCCCTCATCAATACTAAGTTTCAAGCTCGCTCCAGCGCTGTTGCCGGATACTTTTAAATACCCCCAGTAGTCGCTTTGACCACTCACCGATAAACACTCCACGTTTCCTGATGTATCACTGCGGGCCTCAACATTGCTGCCGTTGGGCCAGCCTTGGTTGGCATATTCCAGCATTAAATCGCCACTGCCATGGGCCGTTTCGATACGCACACTTTGCGCTGCGGCGACATTTTCAATACTAAACCACATCGGTGCCTGCGCACCTAAGCAGATAGTCTCACCGGCCACTAAGCGACCATCAGTACGCGGTCCTTGTTGCGCGCACATATCATCGATGTGAGAAGGCGCCTGATAGCTGGCTGTTAGGCTCACATCCGCAAACGCATTATACCCCCTGACCATGATATACACTTCACTGGTCGCGCTACCTAGATTGAGCTGGCATTGTTCCTCATTACCACCAATATACGGACGACAGTCAAACTCGCCTGTGGTGGGGGCTTGTTGTTCACGAACATAAAGGTCAGCATCACCACTGCCTCCTGAAAGGGTCACATCAAGTGCTGAAGTGCCTTGCGGCAGTGTGATACGGAACACTTGCTCGCTATCTTGTGCTCCACTGATAGACACGCTTTGCCCATTGCTCAGCTCAGTAATACCGCCGCTGCTATCGGCCTCAATGGTAATACTGTGACTGATACTGTGGCTCAGGCCCTGCTCATCACTCACACTCAAGGTCACGATGTAACTTCCCGGCTGATTATAGCTATGCTGTGCAATAGCCCCTCGCCCTGATGTGCCGTCACCAAAGTCCCAAAGATAGCTTGCGATAGCGCCTTCGCTGTCGCTGCTCGCACTGCCATCGAAGCTCACACTTTGATTCACAACCCCGGTATCGAGGGCGTTAATGCGGGCCGTTGGCGCGGTATTGTTCTCGCCACCAGCGAGCGCTTGTGTCCAAGTCGTGAATTCATTGCCATAACTCGCCGCCCAGCTATTCATTTGGCTTTGATAGCCTTGCCAGTTGCCCTGGCGAGTATTCGCTAGCATGTTGGCCAACTCGCTACGGTGACGCTCAAACATAAAGCGCACCCCCAAGTACCCCCAGCGATAAATTCTATCTTGGTCAAAACCGGCATACGTGGTGGCAAACACCTCGCCTAATTGGTAAGTGCTGCCATCTTTTATGGTCTCAATTGCAGCGCTGTTGTCCTCAAGTAACGAGACATATTCAGCCACTCCCTCACTCCACCAAACTATATCGGCTGTCGGGGCATTAAAGTCACCATAAAGATTAAAGCGCCCGTCTAAGTAGTGAACATATTCATGCTCTAAATTCCAGACATAGTGGTCAGCGTTGGCATAGCTGGCCTCGTAAGCAACAAAGTTGGCCTGATTGTCCGGGTTGCTCGGATCACCCTCTAAATACATACCGCCATTGTTGGTATCGATGCCAAAAATAACCCCAGCATATTTTTTATAATCGTCGCTGCTATTGAACACATTCACCTGTAAGAAGGAGTTCAAATCATCGGCAACAGGTTGATTATTAGTGGCTAACTTGTCGTGGAACACCCCTTCTTCGTAGGCCATTTTTTCACAGGCTGCTTGTTGTTGACTGGCACTTAATTGCTGTGCACGAATGCGAATGGTGTCACTGCACTGGTGAATTTGACCCAATACCTGCTGCTCAACCTGTTCTTTAAAACCACATACCTCAAACTGCGCGCAGGCACCGTAGTAATCGACGATATCGGCTGCGCCTAACCAGAGGGCATCACCGTAGCCAACCATGTTATAACGGGCAAATAGTGCGCTAAGCTGCTTATCGGCCTCATCTTCAATTGGCTCGCCGCTGTGCATTTTTAACCGCGCTAACTCCCTTGCCGCGTTGGTGATCAGATATTCGCTGTCGCTACCTATCATCCAGGTTTGCGCTGTGAACTCACCTAACAATCGTGCCAGCTCCGTATCGGTTTTTGCCAGCGCCATGAATTCATCATTCCATTGGCCTCGGAACAAAATGGTAAAAATACCATTTACCGCCGAGCGCATATGCCAGCTATTACCATAACTTTGGTCCCAACGACTTAGCCATTGTTTAACTTGCGGTAAGTAGCGGTGTTGTAATTCAGCGCTATCCATAGTGATGATCACTTCACTAAGCGTCTTGCCATGGGCGTCGCTGTTGGCATAAAAGTGGGTATTGGCGACAAAGGCATCCAGTGCTTGCTGGGTCGCCTCAGTTGCAGCTAGCGATAAGCTTACCTGATCGTTATAGAACTCGACATAGAAGCCAGCGCGCAGAAACAAAAATAGCGCTTCCAAATTAGCACTGCCTTGGCCGTTATAATTGCTGGCAAGCACAAGCGCCCTATCAGCGACTGCTAACATTTTACCATCAGTAACAATTTGTCCAGCGATATCATTGCTGGCACTAAATAGCGCGTTGACGCAATCCACACCCTGACTGGTCACTTGCTCGGCGATGGTGGCGCTCGACGCGTCAGCCAATTGCTGCAGAGCACACTGCGCACTCGCATCTGCCATCAAGCTAGAAGGTGAAAGCTCATTAACTAAATGGATTGAAGAAAGCTGCGTTTGCCTATCAGCCGTTGGCGGCGCGATATGTTGCCTCTGCTGGTCCGTCTCATGGGCAACGGCCAATGAATGCTGTGCACTTATAGGTTTAAACAATCGCTTGCCATCACTGGTGCCCGGGTGCGCGCTAACGTGGCCAGCTACGCAGCCAAGCGTAACCATCAGTGCCGACGTAATTGCTGATTTTCTCATAATGTACCTTTTCTGGGTTGATTGAACTCGCGGCAAAGTTAACATTTAGTTAATAATGTATACAATATATTTTATATTCGTTGTGGTTATATCGTTAGATTCAAATTCCCTTTTTTGATTACAAGCAACGTGTTAGGCCATTACTCGCTGCGAGCCGAGCTGCAAGATGCCAAGCATATAGGTCGGAACAATAAAGAGAAGAAAATATGACAATGACGGAAATGGACGTCCCGGTTTTTATATATTGACTATACTCAGGGCTAGCGACCACGTAGGTCGCATTATGTGGTAAATTTATAGGGCCTACCGAATCATGCAAGAAGAATTATTAAACTCGGTTATCAAAATTACTAAAACCAGAGATGTAAACTCCCTCGAATACAGCCTAGTCACCACCCTACAAGAGTTCATACAGTGCCAAGAGATAGCAGTTTATAAGGACTTACAGGACTTTGGCCGCAAGGTCATCGAGTGCAGCCTGGTGCTACACCATGAGAATGCCGGCCAATATCAATGGCACGACACACACATTGTAGAATCCCCTGAATCTGAACTTCTCTCGTGTTTACAATCTGCTTGTATCATTACCGTACAGAACAACAATGGCATTGAGCATCGTTGGCTGCCCATTTCGATTTTTGATAAACCTGTGGTCGCCATCAAGGTGGTCAGTAATCACTTGAGCTCATCACAACAAGTGTTACTAAACGCCTTTTGTCGTATTTACGAAAATTACCTAACCATTTTACATGAGAATGAGCGCGACAAGCTGACCGGATTACTAAATCGGCAAACCTTTGAGCGTAAATTTAAACGCCTGCTAGAAAAGCAAGTGATGAACCAAAAAGCCCATAACCGAGAGAATAATAACCGCAAGCGCCAACCCGAGAGTTACTCGTGGTTAGCAATGGTGGATATCGACCACTTCAAACAAGTTAATGATAACTATGGTCATGTCTGTGGTGATGAGGTATTGCTTATCTTGGCGCAGCAGATGCGCGGCTTCTTCCGCGCTTCAGACTTAATGTTTCGCTTCGGCGGCGAAGAATTTGTTCTTATTTTTGAGCCTTGCAAACAAGAAGATATCAATGAAAAAATGCAGGCGTTTATGGACCATGTGCGCAACACCCACTTCCCCTTTGTAAAAACGCTGACAGTCAGTGTGGGGATGGCTCGTATCAGCCCTTATGACTTCCCCATCAGCGTATTAGAGAACGCCGACAAAGCACTTTATTATGCAAAAAATAATGGCCGTGATCAGCTGCACTTTTTTGATGATCTTGTGCAATCCGGCGCAATTTCACCGGACAATGCTAATCAGGATGAAGGGGATATCGACCTGTTTTAGGCCGCCTCCCCAGGGTGTCGCTGAGTCGTTTGCGCCGCAACTAATGGGTGTACAACTGCTCAAGGTAACTGATGGCGACTTGGTGCCAGTCAAAGCGCGTGTTTTTGGCTTGCGCGCACAATGTCTGCCACTGAGCTGGATCGTTATGATAAACATCAAGAGCACGCTGCAAGGCAGTGAGTAGCTGCCGACTTTGCTGTTTTGGGCTATTGCCTGTGAAGGTGAAACCATTGACGCCTTCGGCAATGGTGTCTTTAAGGCCGCCTACTTGATGTACTAAGCAGGGCGTGCCCTCGCGCATCGCTAAAAGCTGACTGATGCCACATGGTTCAAATGAACTGGGCATACAAAATAATGACCCAAGCTGGTACATCGCATCACCCAATTCCAGGGCAAAACCACGTACAAACAAGAAGTTGTCATGCTCGGCCATCGCCTGTGTTAGCAACGCTTCAAGCGCCGGGTCGCCAGAGCCCAGCATCATAAAGTGCTTGCCTTGCTCAGCTAAACATCGCAACAGTTCACCCAGCGTATCATCATCAAGCAATAGCGCGACTTTTTGCGGGCTGATCCGCCCTACAGAGCATAGCCAGGGTGTGACCTCGTTGGCACGCCATTGTTGCAGGCGAACATGGGCGATGTAATGACTCGCGCTTAACTGATTGGCCTTGCCCATCCATAGTAATACAGCCTGCTCAGCGAGCTGCCATAACCGTTTTTGAGTGTAATTTACCGACTCGCTTTGGTAGTCACAGCCATTGAGGATGCCCAACAACCGATTTTGCTGCTGCGCGGCAACCAACTGGTTTTCCAACCCTTCTCCACCGATAAAACCATGCTCCATATTGCTTGGACGCTGAACCTCTTGCATATACTGGGGCGAGACCACGTGCACTTTGTCACATAGTTCAATGGCAGCGCGCATCGGATTATAGCAATGGGGATAGCGCGGATCGCAAATACGCTGGCCATCGTAGCTTAACCATGGAAACCACGATTCAAGCGCCGACGGGTCGTGGGCAAACGGCCTCACTCCTTGCAATGCTAAGTTGTGAATGGTGTACACCGTGTGCATGGCTTTTAGTCTTTGCAAATCGTTGCCATAAGCACGAAGCACCGCCAACGTGGCGCTGTGCCAATCATGTAAATGCAACACATCAGCCGCCAGTACACCTTGCTCTATTGCCTGTGCCACCGCCAAGCAAAATAAGGCAAACTTACTGGCGTCTGCGGCAAAGGGCCGGCCATCTTCATCGTGATGATAAACATGTTCACTGCACAGCCACGGATGCGACAACACATAGTGACTGACTCCATCGCGTTTGCTTACCAATAAAAGCTGTATATTAAGCCGTTGGTGAGCAAAGTGAACCTGCACCTCGGCACAGGGCTGCGCCTCAATGAGCTCCATACATTGGTAATGCGGCAAAATGACATCGACTTGAGTACCTTGCTCGGCCAAGGCTTTTGACACATTGCCCACCACATCAGCCACTCCACCCACTTTCGCACCGACAATGGCGCTACTCTCAGCACAAACAAATAACACTGATTTCATTATTACGCTCGCTGCTGACTCTGGGCATCGGTTTTTTGCGCAAGCGCCGCCAACATATCGCGCGTTACCAACACAATGCCATTTTTGGATACGCGAAAGCCGTGTTCAATATCTTCCTCATGATCTAAGCCAATGGTCAGTCCTTCAGGTATCTCACAGCCCCGGTCAATGATCGCTCGCTTAATATGGCAACCGCGATGAACGACCACACCGGGGAGCACCACCGCTTGCTCAATTTGACAAAATGAGTGCACGTGCACATTAGAAAATAATAGCGATTTGCGCACTTGCGAGCCGGAAATAATACAGCCACCGGAAACCGTTGAATCCACCGCCATCCCCCGGCGTTCATCGTCATCAAAAATAAACTTCGCTGGCGGTAATTGCTCTTGATAGGTCCAAATGGGCCAAGTGGGGTCGTACAAATCCAATTTCGGCTCCGGTTCAACCAACTCCATATTCGCTTCCCAAAACGAATCTAAGGTGCCAACATCACGCCAATAGGGCTGCCCAGACATGCTCGGATCGGTAAATGGGAAGGCATATACCTGGTGATTGTCGATGATTGCCGGGATGATATCGTGACCAAAATCTCGCCCCGAGCAGCTGTTTTGCGCATCTTTTTGCAATTGCTCAAATAAAAATTCAGTGTTAAACACGTAGTTGCCCATCGAAGCTAAGCACCGACCCGGCTTTGCTGGAATTTCATTCGGCACAGCGGGCTTTTCATCAAAGCGGCGAATACGGTTTTGTTCGTCGACGGTCATAACGCCAAAGGTGTTGGCAGCCTCTTCGGTATCGACTTCAATACAGCACACCGTCATATCGGCGCCCGTTTCTACATGTTTTGCCAGTAACGCCCCGTAGTCCATACGGTAAACATGATCGCCTGATAAAATCATGACATAACGGGGTAGCTCATGACGAATGATGTCCATATTCTGAAATACCGCATCGGCAGTGCCGCAATACCACTCATCGCCGTAGCGCTGTGACGCGGGTAAAATCTCTACTGACTCACCGAGCTCTTTTTTAAAGTGTCCCCAGGCGCGATGTACATGACGAATTAACGAGTGCGACTTATATTGAGTCGCCACCCCGACCCTACGTATCCCCGAATTGATGCAGTTCGACAGCGGAAAATCAATGATGCGATGCTTACCCCCAAAATACACGGCCGGCTTGGCGCGCCAGTTGGTCAGCTCATGTAACCGCGATCCCCTGCCTCCAGCGAGGATCAAGGCGTAAGTATCACGGGTTAAAGTACTAATGTATCGATTTGCATAACTTGGCATCGTTATTCTCCTTGGCACGTTGGCATGGCCTGTAACTGCCATATGTCTTCACTGTATTGGGCAATAGTGCGATCACTGGAAAACTGACCAGAGGCAGCGGTATTTAAAATACTCATTTGAGTCCAGTGTTGAGGGTCTTGATAAGCTTCGCTGACAGCTTGTTGAGCTTGGCAGTAACTGGCAAAGTCATAACAGGTAAGCCAAGGATCGCTATCGTCATAAAGGAGGTTAATAATGGGAGCGAAAATATTCGGCTCACACAAATTAAAATGACCGCTTTGTAGCAAAGCGATTACTTTTTGCAGCTGCGGGTCGTTATCAATAATAGCGCGTGCGCTATAGTGCCTACGGATATCGTCAATTTGCTCAATCTTGGCGCCAAAAGTAAAAAAGTGCTCGCCACCGAGTGCTTCAAGCATTTCCACATTGGCGCCATCCAGGGTGCCTATGGTCAGTGCGCCATTCATCATAAACTTCATATTGCCGGTGCCTGACGCTTCCTTACCCGCCGTGGATATTTGCTCTGATAAATCCGCTCCAGGGCAAATTGTTTCCATCGCTGTGACATTGTAATTCGGTAAAAACGCCACCCTTAACCATGCCTTCGCACGGGGGTCATCGTTAATGGTGTTGGCAACATTACATATCAACTTAATAATGCGCTTAGCCATATCGTAACCGGGGGCCGCTTTGCCTCCGATCAGCACACAACGGGGCACCATGCCTTGCGTATCGCCATCACAAATGCGCCGGTATAAATGAATCACATGCAAAATATTGAGCAACTGGCGTTTATATTCATGAATGCGCTTCACCTGCACATCAAACAGCATGGTCGAGTCAAATTGCACGGCGCAGCGCTGTTGCACCAACTCGCACAGCCGCGCTTTGTTGGCTTGTTTTACCTTTTGCCACGCGGCAATAAAGCTATCATCATCGTAGTAACGGCGAATACGGTTAATATGCGCGAAATCTTTTACCCAATCATCGCCTATTTTGGCGGTGATCAACTTTGCCAGCTCGGGGTTACAATGGGATAGCCAACGCCTAGGTGTGACCCCATTGGTCTTGTTATTAAACTTCTGTGGCCACAGCGCATAAAAATCTGCAAACAACTGCTCTTTCAGTAAGCGGCTATGCAGCGCCGCCACCCCATTGACAGAATAACTGCCAACGATGGCTAAATAAGCCATACGCACCTGGGGATTTGCCCCCTCTTCAATAAGCGACAAAGCACGCTGTTTTTGTGCACACCCGGGCCACTGTTTGGCGACTAAGATTAAGAACCGTGCGTTAATTTCATAGATAATTTGCATCAAACGCGGCAGTAGCCGTTGCATTAAAGCCACAGACCATTTTTCCAGCGCTTCAGGTAACAAGGTGTGGTTGGTGTAGGCCATGGTACGAGTGGTTATCTGCCAAGCATCGTCCCAACTCAAGCAGTGTTCGTCGATAAGCAGGCGCATTAATTCAGCTACGGCAATACTGGGATGCGTATCGTTGAGTTGAAATACATGATAATCGGCAAAATCTGTAAACTGTGCGCCTTTGATTGCTATCCATTGGTTGAGGCGGTCTTGCAGTGCGGCACTACAGAGAAAATATTGTTGGCGCAGGCGCAGCTCTTTGCCATTTTCACTGCTGTCATTGGGATACAGCACCATGGAAATTTGCTCGGCGAGGTTTTTTTGCGCCACAGCCTCGGCATAGCCACCAGCATTGAATTCATCAAGGTCAAACTCATCGGTGGCCTCACTTTTAAATAGCCGTAAGGTATTGACGATATCATTACCATAGCCTGGCACGGGCACATCATAAGGCACAGCTAACACATCTTGGGTGTCCAGCCATTGGCGGTGCTCGCGGCCTTGATGATCTCGATAAATATCGACATGACCAAAAAACTTCACCCGCACGGTTTTATCCGGTGCTGGTAATTCCCATGGATGGCCTTCACGCAGCCAATGATCGGGCTGCTCTATTTGCTGACCATTATCAATGCGTTGATTAAACATGCCGTATTCATAACGAATACCATAACCTGTGACCGGCAAGGCCATGGTCGCACAGCTATCTAAGAAGCACGCAGCCAAACGCCCTAAACCACCATTTCCTAAACCAGCGTCGTGCTCAGCGCTGGCTATATGTTCGAGCTCGGCGCAGTAATTGGCTAATGCGGCGCTCACCTCAGCAGCCATATCTAGGTTTAAAGTAGCGTTATTTAAGCTACGTCCGATGAGAAACTCTAACGACAGGTAGGCCACTCTTCGTGTTGGCACTGAGGTGGTGACATTGCGGGTTTGTCGCATGCGGGCCACCAGCCTATCACGTATTGTCAGCGCCAGTGCTTGATACAAATAATGCTGCGATTCGCCCACCTTGTCGCGCCCGAGGGTATAGTGAAAATGGCGAGCCAAATCATCGGCCAACGTTTCGCTATCAAGTAGCGGCGCATCCTGCCAATCCACAGGGTGGCATACAGTGCCAGACGTAGTCATAGTGTTTGCCTTGTATTGTGTTTGTTTTCAACGTTACTAAACACCCAACCACTACAGGGAGTTAAGGTTATTTCTTGATCCACAGCGATGCCCTGCGTTGCAGACACACTGTGTTCATCCGTACTCAAGCGCAGGTGCCATTGCAGTGGCGTATTATCAGGGCTCACTAAGCGCAGCGCTTGCTCGCGCCCGCCGCGATGCAGTACCACACATAAATAGTGATGGGCCTGGGTATCGATACTGTAATACACCAAGGTATGCAGCGAGGGGTCATGCCAATCGTCATTGCTCATCGGCTGCCCGTCAGGGCGATACCAAGCAATCACAAAGCGCGGATCGTTGTCATGGATGTACTCCGGGTGCGTAAAAATGGCGAATTCACGACGCAGCCTTTGCACATCGCTGATAAACAGTGCTAACGGATGGTGGCGAGAGACATCGTGCCAACTAAGCCAATTAATGGCGTTATCTTGGCAATATGCATTATTGTTGCCCCCCTGTGAGTGCCCCATTTCCGAGCCGGCGCTGAGCATGGGCACGCCTTTGGAAAGTAATAAGGTGAGCAGTAAGTTTTTTTGTGCTCGCAAACGCAGTAACTTGATGTGGGCATCGTCGCTGTGCCCTTCCACACCATAATTACAACTGTAGTTGGCATTATGACCGTCTTGATTGTGCTCTCCGTTGGCGTGATTATGCTTTTGCTCATAGCTGACCAGGTCGGCCAAGGTATAGCCATCATGACTGGTTATAAAATTAATGCTGTAGCTTGGCACCATGCCGGTGGCGCTGAAAATGTCGGCAGAGCCATGCAAGCGCTTGGCTAACACCCCCAGTAAATCGCTATCGCCGCGCCAAAACCGCCTGACAACATCGCGATATTGGTCATTCCACTGTCGCCATGGAGCAGGAAAAGCGCCAAGCTGGTAACCTCCGGGGCCAATATCCCAAGGCTCGGCAATCAGTTTCGCGTGTTGTAATACCGGGTCTTGAGCAAGGCATTGAAAAAAGACATGTTCAGGGCTAAAACCATGGCGCTCTCGGCCTAAAATACTGGCCAAGTCAAAACGAAAACCATCAACCCCATATACCCGATACCAATGCCGTAAGCTGTCCATGACCAAGCGCAACGCACCCTGTTGGGTTAAATCTAAGGTGTTACCGCAGCCGGTGTCGTTAATATAATGGCCTTGCTCATCAAGGCGATAATAACTGCGATTATCGATGCCCCTTAGGTGGCAACAAGGGCCAAGGGCTTCGCCTTCACAGCTGTGGTTGTAAACCACATCAATCAGCACTTCGATATTGTGTTGATGTAACTCCGCGACCATGGCTTGAAATTCGTGCACATCGCCGCTAACCAAATAATCACTATGCGGAGTGAAAAAGCTCAGGGTGTTATAGCCCCAATAATTACTCAGCCCGAGTGGCTGTAAAAACGCTTCACTAATGAACTGCTGCACGGGCATAAGCTCAATGCTGGTCACACCTAGCGCCTTGATATGCTCAATGAATTGCGGCGTTGCTAAGGCTGCAAAACACCCGCGTTGGGCGTTCTCAATATCGGGGTGGCGCTGCGACCACCCCTTGACATGACATTCGTAAATAACAGTGTCATGCCAGGCAATCTCCGGGCGTTTACCTTTATACTGGCTCAGCGCGGTTACCTGTGCTTTAGGCATTAAGTGAGCATTATCAAACGGACATAGCTTACCTTGCTCATCAATAGCGCGGTGGCGAATACTGTGTTGAAAATCACCAAATAGCGAGTGTGCATAAGGGTCGAGCAGCAACTTGTTAATATTAAACAACTGCCCTTGTTCAGGAGCAAAAGGACCATCCACACGATAGCCATATAACTGCCCTTTTGCAGCCCCTGCAACATGAACATGCCAATACCCGGGTTCACCTTTATGCAGGACTATGCGTGCAATTTCACTGTGCCCAGAAGCATCATACAGACACAAGTACACGGCACTGGCATGACGCGAGTACAAGCAAAAATTAACCCCTTGATCATCAATATAAGCCCCCAAGGGAGCACCAACGCCCGGCTTGGTAATAAATTTACTCATGATCAGGTGCCTCCCACAACAGATAAACACAAGCCAATGGCGGCACACAGATGCTGATAGACTGACTTTGCCCATGCCAGGGTAGAGGCTCCGAAAGGAGTGGCTCTGAATAGAGTGGCTCCGATGGGGATAGTTGCTTATTTGCAGGTCGCTCAGCGCACACCCTAACGCCACTGCCGAAGTATTGACTCTCATCGCTATTAGCGATAACTCGGTAACTACCAGCGTGAGGCACACCAATGCGAAAATCATGATGTACTTGAGGCGTCATATTCACAACCGCGAGCACGACTTGCGGGCGGCTACTGGCAATACGTACAAAGCTGTAAATGCTTTGCTGGCTATTATTCCCATCTAACCACCGAAACCCACGCTCATCACAGTCATTTTCATGCAGAGCCGGGTAAGAACGATAAAGCTGATTCAGGCATTTAACCCAACGCTGCATGCCTTGGTGCGCTGGGTCATCAAGCAGGTGCCAATCCAGCGCATGGTTATGATCCCACTCGCGCTGCTGAGCGAACTCGCCGCCCATAAATAGCAGCTTTTTGCCAGGATGAGCCCACATAAAACCTAAATAGGCGCGCAGGTTCGCATGTTGCTGCCAACTATCTCCTGGCATTTTACTCAGCAGCGACCCTTTACCATGAACGACTTCATCATGGCTTAAAGGCAAAATGTAATTTTCACTGTAGGCATAGACCATGGAAAAGGTCATGTCGTGGTGATGGTATTGGCGGTAAATCGGGTCTAACTGCATGTAGCGTAATGAGTCATTCATCCAGCCCATATTCCACTTAAAACCGAACCCTAAGCCGCCACTGTCGGTGGTTTGTGTGACTCCAGGCCACGCGGTCGATTCCTCTGCGACCATCATAATGCCGCGATTTCGCCCATAGCACACACTGTTGATTTGCTGCAGGCAAGCAATAGCACCGAGGTTTTCTCGCCCGCCCAAGTGGTTGGCCAACCACTGCCCATGCTCACGACTATAATCAAGGTATAGCATCGATGCCACGGCATCCACGCGCAATCCATCTACCCCGTATTGCTCTAACCAAAAGCTGGCGCTAGAGGTGAGAAAGCTACGTACCTCTTGGCGCTCATAATTGTAAATATAGGTATGCCAATCTGGATGATACCCTTGGCGATGATCGGCATGCTCATACAAATGCGTGCCATCAAAACGCCCTAAACCGTGAGCATCTGCCGGGAAATGCCCCGGCACCCAATCTATTAGCACACCAATATTGTGCGCACGGCATTGCGCGCAGAAATAGGCAAAATCATCGCCGCTGCCGAAGCGCGAGGTAGGCGCGAAAAGGCCGGTGCTCTGATATCCCCAAGAGCCATCAAAGGGGAATTCGCTAACGGGCATTAATTGAATATGGGTAAACCCCATTTCTTCAACGTACGGAATTAATTGCGCGGCTAACTCACGGTAATTTAAAAATTGGTTATCGGCGGTGCGCCGCCAAGAGCCAATATGCAGCTCATAAATACTAATGGCCGCATCGATGGCATTGCGGCGCTCGCGTTGCTCATAGCTTTGCTCATCCAGCGCTTTAGGCAACGTAACTGCACTGACACGCGAGGCGGTATTTGGCGGCAGCTCTGTAGCAAATGCATAGGGGTCGGCTTTTAGTAAGGCCTCGCCCGATAACGTACGAATATGGTACTTGTAGCATTGGCCCGGCGCTACATCGGGTATAAAAATCGCCCAAACACCGCTGTCTTCAACCCGCGCCATGGGGTGCTGGCGACTATCCCAGTGGTTAAAATCCCCAGTCACACTCACCGCGAGGGCATTAGGAGCCCACACACTAAAACGTACGCCAGGGTGGCCTTGCAGGGTCATCATATGGGCGCCAAGGTGGCGCTGCGCCTGTTGCTCTGTGCCTTGGCGGAAATAATATAAATCGGCGGCACTGAGCCCTAGGGGTAAGCAAAATGGGTCGGCCTGAACCACCACAGCCTCTGGGTAAGTAACACAGAGCTGATACGGAACAAATTCCGCCTGCGCTGGCGCGATAAATACCTCGGAGTCTGAATAGCGCTGGGCAATACAAGTGTGAGTGGCAAATTGCACCTCCACCGCCAAAGCACCGGGCTTGTAGAGAATCACATACCAGCTGCCGTCAATACATTGATGGCCCAATAGCTGTCGCGGCTCACCCACTTGCGCCCCTTCAAGGGCGCAAACAGCATCGGCTAAATCAGGAAGTGGCGTATTATCAATCATTGCATGTTCCATGACGACTCCTAGTCAGTTCACAGATAAACTGCTGTTGCTGCTTTAAAATAGCGACAGCAGATTGGCTCAACTGTCGTCGCCAGTTCGGGTATTCACGGTGCGTACCGGGGATATTGACCGGCGCATGTTGGCCGTCTAAATCATCAAGTTGCAGGGTCAATAACTTACTACTTCCTTGGGCAAGTGCCCGGCACAAGGCGCGATATACATCGGCACTGGTGCTGTGTAACGAAACCGACTGCCCTTGTTGGGTGAGTCGCTCAATCAGCGCGCTTTGATGGTTTTGACGTTGCTCATATAACGACTGTTTTTGCTCTGCACTGATAAGCGCCAGTTGCAGCGCTTGATTAAGATCATCGCCCTGCCACCACTGGGCAAAAGGCGGTAAATCGTGGTTGCTGATCATCAATAAGGTCTGCCCATCAAGGTGTTGCGGCGCGCTAAAGGCTGAGTGCTGGTAACAAAAGTAATACACGGTGTTGGAGAATATCTGCGCTTGTGCCAAGGCCTGTCGTACTTGCTCTGGCACCACGCCTAAATCTTCACCAATCACCACACATTGGTGTTGATGACTGAGTATTTTTATTAGCGCTAACAACTCATCAAAGGGGTAATAGACATAACAGCCCTGCTCATCGACACACCACCAAATGCGCATCAACGCCATCACATGATCAATACGCAGCGCCCCTGCCCCTTGCATATTGGCGCTAAATAACGCTTTGGCATAGGCAAACCGGTGGCGCTTCATCGCTTGCGGCAACAATGCTGGCATGCCCCAATTTTGCCCCTGTGGCGCAAAATCATCCGGCGGCGCACCAATACAGGCATGGGGGGTAAACAGTGCTCGGTAACGATTAAACTCGCCACCACCGTCACTCACGCCAACGGCCAAATCATTGATAAGGCCCAACTCCATACCCGCCTCTTGCGCTATATTTTGGCATTCTTGGCGCTGCAGCCAGGCTTGCCATTGCCAATAACAAGCCTGCTCATCATCTGGTTCATCCAAGGTATCAAGAGCCACACGGTGCTGCTCTTTAAACTGTGCAAATTCGGCCTTGCGCTCAGCACTTGCTGTGGTGCAAAAACGCTCAAATAACGCGTGTAATAATGGCAGCTTAAGCGCATAGACTTGCTCGTAATCAAGCCAAGGCGCACTTGCTACATTGCTATAGTGCCTTTTAGCCTCATTAAGCTGCGCCAAAATCGCCGCATCACATTCCGGTGAATCCTGAACGGCAATGTACAGCGGATGGATAAGCATGCGGCTGCTAGGGCTGTACGGGCTATGCCTACTGGCATCATTACAATCGAGTAAGTGCAAGGGATTAAGTAGCACATAATCTATGGATAACGCAGTGGCTTCGCGCAGCAGCGCTTTAAGATCCGCAAAATCACCCATGCCCACCCCGTGTTCGCTCACCAAGGTGTACAAGCCGCACGATAACCCCACACTTTTAACAGCTGCTTGCTGGCCATAAGCGCCTTGATAAACGTGTTGTGGCGCCCACCACAGCTCTAGCTCAGCGCTATGCTCTGCGACGCGGACCCGAGCGGCGTAAAACCCAGGCGCCAACCAACCTTGACCCAGTTCATAGCTAAGTGCGAGGTAGCGACAGCCATCAATCACGTAGTCACCGGTGACTTGCCCTTGGCTAATGCACCAGTTAGCGTGTGTTGCGTTCACCTCTAGGTGCAAGCTTGCACTCTGCTGCCGCTGAAACTGCGCCTCGCTCAGGCGGATAACTAAACGTGGCGAAGGCTCCGAGATAACCATAATGTCATCGCAAAGTTGCTGCCAAGGGGCCGCATCAAGCTGATAGTTAAGCGCGGCTAAGGCGTCGAGGTTATCAACATCGACCCCCATGGCCTCAAGCACTTTTACCCGCAACGCTTGATCAAATTGTTGCAGTTGCCCTTGGTAATCCACGTAGCTGTCGCCAACCCCCATCAGATAGAGGCTTTGTGCCAGCGTCTGCATTGTTAAGGCTGAACATGGGTTGATACCACACTGTTGTCAGTGCCATAGGCATTGGCAACATAGGCATCGGCTTGGTGGTCGTTATCCCACTCTTGGTCATCAATTAAGTAGCGAAAATGAAATTCGCTGTTTTTGGGAAGGCGCGTTTTAACGCGAAATGTGCTGCCTTTTTTCGAGCAGGTCATGGGCAAAGGTTGCCATTGATTAAATTCCGCCACGAGCGCAACACGGGCTGCGTGTGGGTGCTCATACTCAAAGGTCACTTCTGCTTCGTTTTTTGTTTTGAAAAAACGCTTCTTTAACATAGCTGGGCTCCAAACAAGTGTATATTTGTTCGCCACATCAATGTGCTATGGATACTGCTCAGCAAATCGGTGTGTTTTGCAAAGTCTGATGGCGAGGTTAGCAAAGAAATATGGACGCATTATTACAGTGCATATAATGCGCTTTCTCGGTGCAAACACGCCGAAAAGTGAGGGTGTCACCCGCCACATATAGGGTGTTAGCAGGATAAGTGCCAAGGCATCTGCTGCGAACCTCAAATAGATACAAGGGATAATAGAAACAAACCAACAAAACGCATAATGAGATATTTTCACGCGTGCTTGCGATCAGCTCACAGGGCAACAGACTGTTGCAAATCTAACACTGTTTAAGAGGGAGTTTGACTGAGGAAATTAATATAAGGCAGCGCTATTTCCTACAAAGCACCCAACGCCGTCGGTGCCAGATTGCAGCCTAGCCCAGCGCCAAGTTCACTGGCGCCCAGGCTCGTGCTTTTCATAACGAGGGAGCGCTGCGTCTAACTCATCCCAGTTTGCTTTTGAGGTCACAAAATTATGAGAAATGGGTCGCTCTATAATATCGCTGTCTAATGCTCCTAGGCGCAGCCGATACCTGTTTGGCGACTGTGCATTAGCACTGTAAATGGGTGCCCCGCACTGGCTGCAAAAGTATTTACGTTTACCCTCGGCACTTTGGTAATAAGTCAAAGTACCTGCTTTGTCTGTTATTTTTAAATCTTCTGCATTAATGAAGCCATTGGTTGCATAGGCACTGCCGCTGGCCTTGCGACATAAAGAGCAATGACAATGAATGATATCAGTGAGAGTGCCCTGCAATTGAAACTGGATTGAACCACACAAACAACTTCCCTTATACATCTGAATTCCTCTTTTAACTGTTCGCACTGTGCCCATAAATTAACGACAAGCAACTGACTCTGCGTTACACCACGCTATATGCCATGGCAACAACAGTGCGCCACCCTAGTGCCAAGGGCTGCCAATAACGTTTCCACGCCATACTGTAGTTTTATCTAATCACTTTAGGAGGTAAATAAATAGTAAATTCATTAATAGGTTCAACAAGAACGCTATGCGCGACTTGTTGCTCCTCTGGCGTCACTAAACCCAAGCGCGATAACAAGCCAAAGTTGGCCGATTCAAGGTTTGCCGGCTTCACTTCTAGCGCTTTGTGCCAGACTCGATACGTCCCCAGTTTACCGTCACGGCGATAATAAAAGCCCGCAAGCGGATGAGTTAAATATACCAACCCCGTTTCTACATCAGGAAAGCCCGGTAACTCCAGTTTAGAGTCTGGGCTTTGGGTTAGTTCAACATGTGCTGGCGCCCAATCGGCTTGGGTAACCATTTTATATTGTGAATATAGCCTGGTTGATGAATCGAACTCACAATCAAACTTCACTTTGCCACTATACCAAGGCAAGTTCCAAACAAACCTAGGGACAACTAACGTCCATGAATCCAACGTGGTACCTAGGAACCAAACACACCTTTCGTTGGTCTTTTTATCGATAATGTAGATGCGGTAGTTTGTTTGGCCCATGGTAAATTTAGGGAATGGAAAAACAGCCGAGGTAAAATCAACATCAATGAAAGGAACAACAGAAATTAACGCCTTTTCTTCACCATTAATTTCTAGGGTATCCAATTCAAATCGCTCGGGAAAAAGCCCCTCAAATCGTGAAGGGTCCACAGCATAAGTAATAATTGAGAAGTGTTGTAATTTGCACAGAACATCAATCCCTCTTGGCGCTGGCCGAGGGTGAAGAAAGTCTTTTAATTTTAATGAGTCCATCGACGTACAATCGCTCCACTACAACTAAATCTAGGTTTCTGGTTTGCGTTCTTTTTTTGCATTTTTGGGCAACAATATCTAACCTTTAAGCAGTTCCAATCTAACACTTTGCCATTCATCCCATGCATTCTCAGGGTCGATATCGGCATAACCTCTTTCTTCTGCCAGCTCCTCAGCAACATCAAGTGGCATAGCCATACATTGTGAAGAGTCTCTTATATCTAACACTTCTTGCTCAGTTAAGGGAACGCCTTTTTTCGTTTCGGCGTTTAATAGCACTGCGACTAATGCAGGAATATGAACGAGTTTTAAATCTTCATTATTTTGTGGGGGCAAAATATAAATCCTTTTATCTACGAGTCCTGGAGGGAACGCCTTACATCAAAGGCAGAAAAAGCGCTTGGGTTGAAGTGCAGCGAAAGCCGCGCCACTTTTTGCTATCCGAGTGCATGTGATTCTTACGCACCTCCTAGGCTCAGAAGCTTGAATATGTGGCACATAATAGCTCTCACTCCCCCAAAGAATTGGTCATTACTTCTAAATTGCTCCATGTAATTGAGCCACTTAGGCTAATTTCGCCAATACCATTTACTGAGTCGATATTCATTCTGATAATATCAGCTAGCTTTATTTTTTTACCATCATGATCAATATAGTCGTTAAATTTTAATATTCGTGCTGCTAATGGAGGCAACTCTAGGCCGTAAGGATCAATAGGATTAGGTTTAAACCCTGATTTAGCACCAGGCTTTGAAGAAAAAATTACAGCGTTGTCTTGTTGGCGATACTCAAATCGGCTTCCGATTTGTCGCATAACTTTCCCAATATCTGAAAGCTCATCTGTAATTAGAGCATTATTACCAATGTAGTAAAGTTCATCACCTTCCTTGTCTCCTAAAAGCATACTTACTCTAGTTAGAGCAGCAGCCATTTCGTCATTTGGGTAGCATGCATCAATAATTAGTGTGAAGGGCACGTTTGTCATAGCAAGTGCATTATAAAGTTGTTCTACAAGAATAAGCCCATCCCCAGATTCGCTAAGAGAAGGTTTATAGTTTTTCGCAGCACGTTCCGCGTAGTCTTTATTGACGTTACCTTGAAGAAGTACAATTTCTCCATTTGGTAAAGATAGGCCATGTCCTGTGTAATACACTACTAAGTGGTCGACGGGATTCTGCAAAAGCTCTAATGTTAGATCAATCGTCCAATCTAAAAGCCTCTCATCACTTAGCGGCATTTCTTTAGTACTATTAAGCTGTTTAGTAAAAACTGGATTATAGCTTTCAAATAAGCGCTCCATCAAAATAGATGCTTGTGTAGCTTGCGGTACGTTTAGTGAGCTAAAGTTCTCGTAATGAGCATTAGCAATGGTAATTGCTCCAAATGATTTATGATTCTTTTGAGCTCGCAATGAGTTTTCGTCTCTGATCTCTTTCACTCTTCTAGCACTCAACTCATTTAACACTAATTCTCCCTGATCAGATAAATCAGTGGCTACTCGGCTCGCCCCCATCACTTCGTAAGCAAATATTATCGGTGCATTGATAGAAAATGATATCTCTCTTCTGCCTTCTATATTGTCCGAGAAGTTAAAAGAGCCTAGTCTGGTTTTCTCGACTTCATACCCCGTTTTAGAAATTTCGGCGAGTGCCTTTATTCCCGCTTCACTAAGTGCGCGAACTACATACTCTATTTTCCCTATGTAGGCACGACTAACAATGATTGGGTCAATGTTTTTTTTCATTGCAGTTTGAACTAATTCGTTTTCATTTATTCTTTCTTTTAAAGCACCAACTGGTAGTTCTGCTACATATGCATCTTTAATTTTGAGAGTTACTTCTAGTTGCTCATCATTAGAAAAAGCGCTATTTAGTAAAGAGCTTTGACCCGCCCCCTGTACACTGGACATATCATTAACAATCGCCTCTACAGAGAATTTTTCGCCCTTCAAAACTGATTCATCATCTAAATTACCAGCGGTATAAACCATAAGTGATGACTTGTTTGGTGATAGTATTGTTCCTGGAAATCGGGCGTTTTTGGGGGGGAGGTTCAGAATTATTTTACTTGAATCGACATTTAAAGTTGAAGCAATTGAATCCTTTATAGTCTTTTTCTGTATGTCTCCAATAACAAAAACGGCAACTCCAATTATTGCAGTAATAGAAACGATAAAAAGCGTTATTTTCTTCATAAAAATCCCTTAAATTCCTAGACACCTAAAACACTGTCGAAGTTATTGCGGACGAGTTCTTTGATTGAATAGCACCCACCAGCAGAGGCGCAACATTGCTGCGTCCTGCTGGCTGGCTTTGTTATGTTCTTATTTGCAAAATACAAAAGTTAGAATCTCTTTGAGAGTTGACTCACACTCTTCAGTTAATTTTTGCGTGCCATCGATATAATTACGCACTCTCTTCCATGAGTTAAAAGGTTTATCACTAGTCTTAACAGACTCATTCTGCTCCTGATCCCAAAGTACAATTTCGGCTTAAACCAAATAGCTCTTTGTGTTTTTACCACGCCAATGTTTATTTATTGTTAATTAAGTTAGCAGCTGAGTTTCGTCACGTCGATACTCAGTCGTGAGGTGGAAAACGCGCAATGAGTTAATCGAGCCGAGTTTGGCTCGTTATGTAAATAGATAACTGTATTAAATTCAGGTGGTTGGAACTATTATTCACTCATTAATGGTTGGTATTACATTGCATAACACGCTCTGTTGGATAGGTTTTCGGGCGCTTCACCTATGAGCATGTCCAATGTGGTGACGCATAAAAAAACCATATGCCTATTGAAGAGAAATATTAACTCTCAACAATAACGCTTAAACATCTGAGTCTGCTGCTTTTCATATAAAAAATACGCTGCGTTTACTAGTGGGTTTAATAAAGTACAGCTTCATTTATTGCATCCACAAAAAAGCCAGCAGTGAGGCTGCTGGCTTTTATTGAAAAGCAAATGGGGCTAATTATTCGCCGTGGCGACCTTCCCATACCTCTTCAACTAGTTTTTTGTTGAAGGCTTGCAAATCGCCGGGCTTACGGCTGGTGACCAGGCCATTATCCACCACAACTTGCTCGTCTACCCAATTGGCTCCGGCATTTTCTAAGTCGGTGCGTATACTTGGGTACGAGGTGACTTTGCGCCCTTTTAATTTATCAATTTCCGCTAGCATCCACGGACCGTGGCAAATAGCTGCAACGGGTTTGATGTAATCTTCTTGGAAGAAGCCATCCACAAAGCGTTTTGCTTCGGTGTCTTGGCGCAGTGCATCGGGGTTAAATAAGCCGCCGGGCAGTACTAGGGCGTTGTATTCAACCGCGCTGACTTCTTGCGCTAGCTTATCTACTTTTATTTCTTCGCCCCAGTGGTCGTCCTCCCAACCTCGAATAGTGCCTGGCTTAATAGAGATAATGTCTACCTCGGCACCGGCATCGAGTAACGCTTTACGAGGAGATACCAGTTCGCTTTGTTCGAACCCATCAGTGGCTAGGATGGCTACTTTCTTACCTGCTAAAGGTGTACTCATATTAATCTCCTTTAAATTAAACACATTTAAGTATGAGCAGCCATCGTGCCAAATTAATAACCTACTGAAATTAATGACTTTTATAGTTTCTGGCTGTATTTTTAATGACAGCTTGCCTGCAAAGCTTTCAGGCTTTAATGAAACACTTACATGACCAAACGATGGGTGCTTAATACTTGAGCACACAGTGCAAAAGCATGGTGCAACCACAGTTAAAAATGACCCAAAACAGTGCTTAACACCCCTTTTAAATACTTCCATCAAGCTATAGGTCTATGTATTTATTACTCTTTGTATTAATGGCACAGATTATTCATTAGCTACAGCGTCACCCACATCAGGAGCGCCGTTATGCAACAGCTACGTGAAACCCTTTACCTACTTTGGCATTTCGATATTAGTATTTGGCAGATTCATGACTATGCGCAGGGTAAATACGATGAATAGCCTCGCGTCTGTGATGCCCCGTTTGTTGAATAAGCAAATTAGCGTCTCGCAAGCGGCGGCTCATACTAAGCTCTCTAAACGGGAAATATATAAGGCGCTGCGAATGCACGACCAAAGCTCATCGCGAGGCACTTTGCTCAAACGGCGCCAGCAGCTATTAAAACAACTCAATGACGTTGACATTGCACTTGCACAACATCACCGCTAGGTTTAAAGCTGCCCTTTACTGTTACAGGCATTTTTAAGGAGTACTATGCACAGCTATGAAGTAAACTTTGACGGCTTAGTAGGCCCCACCCATAACTACGCCGGATTGTCTTTTGGTAATGTTGCCTCTAAGCGTTTTGCAGCGCAGCCATCTAACCCTAAACAAGCGGCCTTGCAGGGGCTTGAGAAAATGCGCAGGATGCGTCAGCTGGGTTTACACCAAGGTGTACTGGCCCCTCACGCACGCCCTCATATGGCACTGTTAAAGCAGCTGGGGTTTACTGGCTCGGATGCACAAATACTCGAAAAAGCGTACAAATATAACCCTACTTTATTAAGTGCATGCTTTTCTTCATCAGCAATGTGGAGTGCGAATGCTGCCACCGTATCCCCCTCAAGCGACAGTGCCGATAACCGCGTTCATTTTACGGCGGCCAATTTAAGCAATAAGTTGCATCGCTCCATTGAAGCGCCAACCACGGGCCGGGTATTACAAGCAACGTTCGCTAATTCAAACTATTTTGCCCATCACGCCCCCTTACTTGGGCACGACCATTTCGCCGATGAAGGCGCTGCAAATCATACCCGCTTATGCCCAAAGCACGGCGATAAGGGCTTGCACTTATTTGTGTATGGGCGTGAGGCCTTTAATGAAGGCAGTGTGAAACCACAAAAATTCCCTGCTCGCCATACCCTTGAGGCCAGCGCTGCTATTGCTCGCTTGCACCAGCTCGATGATAGCCAACAGCTGTATATTCAGCAGAATCCAGAGGTGATCGACCAAGGCGTGTTTCATAATGATGTCATTGCCGTTGGTAATGAGCAGCTGCTTTTTTGCCACGAGCAAGCCTTTTATAAGCAACACCAAGCTCTGGATACAATAAGCTCTGCTTACAGTGCACTGTATAACGACGCCCATCGCCTTAGTATTGTTGAAGTACCCACCGAGGCAGTGAGTGTTGCCGATGCCGTGAGCAGTTATTTGTTTAATAGCCAGCTTATTACCCTGCCTAGCAATGCCACAGCGCTGATTGCGCCGCAGGAGTGTGCTGAGAACCCAGCGGTTAAGGCGTATTTAGATGATTTACTCACTCAGCCAGATACCTTGGATGAAGTTCATTACGTGGATATCAAACAAAGTATGCAAAATGGCGGTGGCCCAGCTTGTTTGCGCTTACGAGTGGTGTTAACTGAGCAAGAATTGGCTGCCACAAACCCAGCCTGTTTGTTCTCTGATAAGTTACATCACACCCTAAGTGATTGGGTGGAACGTCATTATCGTGACCAGCTATGCCAGGACGATCTGCGCGATCCGCTGCTGATCCAAGAATCTTACGCCGCCTTAGATGAATTAACTAAACTTATGAATTTAGGCAGTATTTATGATTTTCAGCAGTGATCGCTTAGTGCCTTAAAGCGATCGTGTAATGGCTATTTTATCAGCCAAAAGGCTGACCCTGTGCTAGGCTTAAAGAACGTTTATCACAGGGTTTGGCACTATGTTGTTAACGCGCATCATCTTCGCCTCCAGTATTTGGATGGCCTGCTCCATATCCGCCTTTGGCGCCAACGATCCGGTGATCTACCACTATTACAACAGCGAGGGCATTGCGGTATTCACCGATCAAAAACCAAAAGTCAGTGGCTTTCGTGTTGTTGAAGTAAAATGCCAACGCTGCGAGCAATCGCGTTATCAAAGCTGGTATTCAACCCCTTTGCACCCCTACAAGTTTCGTCAAACCTTGTACGAAGAAGCGCTCAAAAATGACTTAGATGTGGCATTGTTGCAAGCCATAGTGCATGCCGAATCGGGCTTTAACCCTAATGCGCAATCACATAAGGGCGCCAAAGGGCTGATGCAACTCATGCCTTTACTAGTCAAAGCCTACAACATCGATAACCCCTTCGACCCCGATAGCAATATTGCCGCCGGCAGCGCCTATTTTGCTAAGCTATTAAAGCGCTTTAAAGGAAATACGAAACTGGCCGCAGCGGCCTATAACGCCGGCCCTGGCAACGTTGCCCATTACAGTGGCGTGCCTCCTTTTCAGCAAACCCGCGACTTTGTTAAACGTGTCGATATTCTCCATAACCGTTATCGCCAACATCAACAGCTATTAACTTTAACAGTACCGCGCCAATACCCGAACGGATTGCTCAGTGCAGCGCGCTAGCTACGCTAAGACATACCAATTGTGTGAGTGAAGTGATAACTTAATCATCATAACTGGGGTCAGTGCGGCAATGTGCCCGTAGATGGATGTGTATGCTTAAAGATATTATTCGTTGGTGTCGTCATTATGTGCGTTTATGCGTGTTTTTTATTGCCGCGTTGCTGGGTTTGCAAGTGCCGGGCTTTGTTGACGATTATGGCCATGCACTGCGTGCAAGCAACGACGAGGTAACACAAGCCATTGCCCCGTTTAAAGACGACGCCAAGCAATTCTTTGATGGCTCCTTAGAAAAACTGTTGGCTCACTATCAACAAAGTGACGACCGCATTTATGCCAAAGGCGGTGACAATTTAGCCTTACTCTTGGAGCGCCAAGAGCAACTAGAGAACGCAGTATCTGATTATCAAAGTAACCCTTATTGGCACTTGCTGACTGCGCCGGTGATTGATGTTGGCCAGTCGGTATGGCAATCCTACCGCCCGCAAATCCAACTGAATATGGCCTCTTTAGGCAGTGCCTTGGTGGTGGCGTTAATGATTACTTGGTGTGTTGAGGGGCTGTTTGTTTTATTAACCAGTGCCCTGCTCGCTGTGCTATCGCTGTTTATAAATGTGCGAAGCACATCTTCATAAAATCATAAAACACTTCAACTCTGCGCGTGGCTAAAGAATGTTGCGCGCGCAAAAACCACACCGGCGCTTGTGGGTTGACAAGCGCTTGAGGCAAGACTTCGACTAATTCACCGCCGTCCAATGCCTGCTTAATGGCTATTTGTGATTTTATGGCAATACCATGGCCTGCCAGTGCCGCCGAGGTCATGTTATCTGAATTCGAAATGGTAAAACGAGTACGGGCATTATAAGTGCGCACCTGTTTGCCCACCTGCAGCTTAAATTGCCGTTGCCAAGGTAAGCACACAAAATAGTGCTGCTGAAGTTGTGCAACACTCTGTGGCATACCGTAACGGGCAATATAACTAGGCGCGGCGCACAGTAAACGGTGGTTATCCACCAGTTTGCGCGCAAGCAAACCTGAGTCGGGCAATTGCCCAACGCGAATAGCCACATCCTGGCGCGTTTCAACGATATTGACAAAGTGGTCGGTAATATTGAAATCCAAGGTTAATTGCGGGTATTGCTGTTCAAACTCACCCAGTCTCGGCATAACAAACTGAGAAAAGACCCAAGGCGGCATGGTTACTTTGAGTACGCCCGCCACCGTGGAGCTACGCGCGCCTATTTCAAATTCTGCGTCGTACAGCGCCTCTAAAATTCCCTCAATTCGCTGGTAAAAAATCTCACCTTGCGGTGATAGCTTTAACGAGCGCGCATCACGAAAAATAAGCACACTGCCTAAGTGGCGCTCTATTTTAGCCAGCCGATGGCTGACCGTGGCAGGCGACAGCCGCAGCTGTTTAGCGGCATTCACAATGCCCTGATGCTTAATGATGGCAATAAAGGTTTCCAAGTCGGCGGTGCTATACATGATTTAATTATTTCGAATTTAAGTTTCGTTATTTAGCACTATATGTAAAAAAATTAAATCAATAAACTGATGAAAACACACTATGGAGACCACCATGCGTACGTATTTCGTCATTCTCACTCTGATTTTTGGAGTTTTAACTATGCCCGCAAGCTATGCCCAACAACGACCTAAAGTTATCTTTTTTGATGTTAACGAGACCCTGCTTGATCTTGAAGCAATGCGCACTTCAGTTGCAGGGGCACTGGATGGCCAGCAACAATTGTTACCGCTGTGGTTTTCAACCATGCTACACCATTCACTGGTGACAACGGTCAGCGGCGACTATCAGGATTTTGGTGATATTGGCGTTGCCGCATTGCAGATGGTGGCAAAAAATCAGGGGATTGAACTTTCAAAGCAGCAAGCAAAACAAGCGATCGTGCCTGCTTTATTAAGCTTGCCCGCGCATGCTGATGTAAAACCGGGGTTACAGCGCTTAAAAGATAACGGCTTTACCTTAGTGAGCTTAACTAATTCATCAAATTATGGCGTGAAAACCCAGTTTGAACATGCAGGACTAACAACGTATTTCTCGCAGCGCCTGAGCATTGAAGACCTGCAAATATACAAACCGGATCTTCGCGCTTATCAATGGGCACTGAAAAAGCTAAACGTTGCACCCGAGCAGGCGCTGATGGTTGCAGCCCATGGCTGGGATGTGGCCGGAGCTAAGGCGGCGGGTATGCAAACCGCCTTTATTGCGCGCCCAGGCAAACAGCTTTACCCTTTAGCCCCAGCGCCTGATTATGTAGTTAACAGTGTTGAGGAGCTCGCAGCCCTGTTAACCCCTTAACGGCTAATTGGGTGTGGCTTGGAGGTGATCCACCAGCCACGCCTTTTCAGTGCGGCCATGATTGGTTTGCTCGTCGTATGCTTGCAGTTGCTGTGCTAGTTCTTGTTTTAGAGCATTGCCGATAAGCGCTGCCTGTTGTTCAATCACGCGGCAACTGCCCAACTCGGGAATGGCCTCTAGTTGCTCGTCTATGCGCTGTGCCATCGCCTTTATCATACGACCATGTTCATGCTCATGCTCGGCCAAATACGAAAACCACTGCGACCACGCCTTTTTCACACTCTCAGTACTATCTGTTAGTTGTGGCAGCGTGTATTCCAGTTCTAAGGTAGTGGTTACCTTATTGATATCACATTGGCGTGACTTACTATCAAACCAAAACTGCCAGCGGATATCGTAGTAGGTGTAACCATGCACAACCTTGTTATCACGCTTTACCGGCGAAGCACTATCGAGTGCGTGTAAAAGACCATCGGGCGCGTCGGCGCTGACGGCATAGTTTTGTGTGGTTTCATCAATGACAAGTTGAGCATGAAGCGAAAATGAAAAAAGTAAAAAGATGAGATAGCGCACAAGAGTTCCTTTTTGGCGTTGGCTTGTTAACGCCGCTATTTTATCAAGTACGTGGGTTTGTACCACTAAAAGATAACAATTGTGTGAAATATCATAAATTTGCTGCCAACTGTGGAGATTATGCTCAGGTCTTTCCAAAAATCATCGACTTAGCTTGTACAGCCCACAAATACCAGCTAGTGTTAATACCAGTGTTTGAAGTTAATAATAAGAGAATTCATTGATGGCATCTCAGTGTCGCCGCTGCATTAACACGCCCCCTCTCCCTTTTGACTTTACCATGGCGTTCCAACCCATTGTTGATTGCCAACAAGGCGAGGTATTTGGGTATGAAGCGCTTGTGCGTGGCGTTAACAATGAACCCGCCGGTGCGGTAATAAGCCAGCTCACCGATGAAAATAAATATATGTTTGATCAGCACTGCCGTATTAAAGCTATTGCCTTGGCTGCCAAGCTGCAAATACCCTCGATGCTGAGCATTAACTTTTTACCGAATGCCATCTATGAACCTGAACGATGTATCAAAACAACACTGGAAGCCGCTGAGCGTTACCAGTTTCCTATTGAGCGAATTATGTTCGAGTTTACCGAGGCTGAGAAGGTAGGTGATGCGCACCATATCAAACGCATCGTTGAGTATTATCGTAAATTGGGTTTTATGACTGCCACGGACGACTTTGGCGCAGGTTATTCAGGACTTAACCTATTAGCTGACTTTCAAACCGACATTGTTAAATTAGACATGTTGATGATCCGCAATATCGACCAGGATAAAACTCGACAGATCATCATAAAAAACTGTGTGAATTTGCTGCGTGAGCTGGGTATTCAGGTGCTTGCCGAGGGCATTGAAACAGAGGGCGAATATCATTGGTTGCGAGCAGCCGGCATTAATCTAATGCAGGGTTATTTGTTGGCGAAGCCCCAGTTTGAAGGGCTCCCAGAAGTACATATACCGAGTCACTAAACGCTTGAGCGGCTGCCTTAAGACAGCCGGTTAGCAAATTGTGATACCGCATCCACGACTTTTTGAGACGCTTCGCGTATTTCCTCAATCACCGCACTGGCATCATTGACTTTCTCTGCAACCTCGGTGGCTGTGTCTTTATTTTCACCTATGGTTTGCACCGCTTCCAAGGTCAGTTGCGCGTTATCATTGACCACTCCAATGATTTCCTCGGTCGACTTTGAGGTTCGCGAGGCCAACTCTCTAACCTCATCGGCAACCACCGCAAAACCGCGCCCAAGCTCACCTGCCCGCGCAGCTTCAATGGCGGCGTTAAGCGCCAATAAGTTGGTTTGCTCGGCGATGCCGCTGATGGCTTGAACAATTTTATTTATTTGCGCCGATTGCGCTTCAAGGGCATTGATCTTCTCAGACGCACTGTCCATTTTTGCTGCTAATTGGCTCATAACCGCTGCGGTTTCTTCCATAATGGCAGCCCCATCACTGGCACTGCTTTGAGTGTTAATTGAGGTGTCGTAAGCGATTTGAGCAGCATGATTTACTTGGCTTTCGCGCTCTACTTGCGCAGTGATGTCGGTGGCAAACTTAACTATCTCATAGAGCTGACCATGGCTGTCGAAAATAGGGTTATAAGAGGCTTCGAGATAAATTTCTCGTCCCTGCTTGTCGATACGCTTAAAACGGTCGGCAATGTAATCTCCGCGATTGAGCTTTTGCCAAAACTCACGATACTCATGGCTATTAGCCAGTGCCGGCTCACAAAACATGCTGTGGTGCTTGCCTTTGACTTCCTCAAGGCGATAACCCACAGTGTTTAGAAATAAGTCGTTAGCGTCGATTATATTTCCTTGAGGGTTAAATCGGATCACGGCCATAGAACGCTCAATAGCGCTGATGACATTTTCATTGTGCCTTGAGGTGTTAATGGTGCGGGTTAGATTCGATGCGAACAGATCAAAGTGCGTACAGTGCCCGCTGGCATCCACAATCGGCTGCAATACGACACGTAACCACAAGTGCTGGTCATTATTTTGCATTTCCAAAGCACCAGCCCAGTGCTTGCGCTGAGTTAACGCATTTTTAAGCGCCTTGTAGTGCTCCGTGCTGCGCGCCAAATTTGGCACGAAGTCGAGCAACGCTCTGGCTTGCCACGCGTGGCTGCTAATCTGGGTCTCAGTTTCAAAAAGTGTGTTGGCAGAGATAATCACTCCCTGCAAATCCATGGTTAGATGGATCATCTCTTCACTTAAACTAGAGAATATTTGCTTGTAAATGAGCACTTCATCTTGCAAGCTTTTCAGCTCAGCGAGGTGACTTTTTCGCAGAAACATGGTGGTACCATCAAAAGTAAATAATAAAAGAGCGAACGTTTAAAAACGTTTTGCATGGTGTGGTGGATCATAAAGCAGCTTATCACAGCATTATTTGACATAGCGCATAACATTCTCCTTAAGTTGAATGCTCACCCTTTGATTTATTATTGTATTATTATGCATATATAGCGAACAGTAAAATGCGACGAGTATAAAAAATGGGTTTATCGCACATTTCTAAGAGCAGTACATGAGCGGGCTAAGTCGAAATCAAATAGTTGGCCTTTATGCTGTTATTAGCACTCTTTGAATAGTTTCCAGCGATTGGTTTTGGCATTAGTACGGGGAGATTTCGAAGACTCGTTGGCGCTTTCTATTGGCAAAGGAGTGAGTTTTGTCCTGCTAATGTCTGTGGCCTTGCACTTTTTACTGAAGAAACTCAATAACGCTCAAACCTTTGTCTCTGCTGCTAAGAGCGATGAGCAGCTGCTGCTGTACAAATTACCCAACTACTTTAAACACATGCCTATTGTCACCTACGCCATTGAGGTGACTGCTCAGCGCAGCCAAACCGTATGGGTGAGTGACAATGTCGCCAAAGTGCTGGGATACCAAGCTGAGCAAGCAATGGCCATGGGTTGGTGGTCGAAAAGTCTACACCCAGACGATAAACTCCCTGCTCAAGAAGAAAAGTCATCGTATTATCGGCGCCGGTGGCGGACACCACTATTACCGCATCAAACACAGAGATGGCCACTATATTCATATTCACGACGAAATGCACTTGGTGAGCGGCTCTCACCCGTAGCGCTATATTGGTATTTTGTGCGATATTAGCGCCGAGGAAGGCGCGCTTAATCAGGTAAGACACTATTCTAGCTGGTTGGAAAATACCGTACTCGGCACGATTGAAGCTATCTCGAGCATGGTTGAACTGCGCGACCCCTACACGGCTGGCCACGAGTCCAGAGTAGGTGATTTACTGAATATTTGACCAAACCCACGCGCTTAAGCCACAGCGAGTTTGCCATTATTAAAACGCACGCTGAGCATGGCTATCAAATTTTAAAGAGTATTCCTTTTCCTTGGCCTATCGCCAAAGTCGCTTATCAGCACCATGAACGCATGGATGGCAGCGGCTACCCGCAAGGCTTGAAAGGCGAGGATATTTTGCTTGAAGCGCGCATTATTGCCGTTGCCGATGTGATTGAATCAATGGCCACATCTCGACCCTACCGCCATGCGCTAGGACTGGACGCTGCCCTTGTGGAAATAGAAACTAATGCCGGTAAATTATATGACCCCCAGGTTGTTAAAGCAGCGTTGAGCTTATTTCGTGAGCAAGGCTACCAGCTTTCGCAGCCCACCAACTAAGCTTAGCAACGCTGATAGTGTTTTTGGTGTGTAGGCGGCATCAGATACTTTGCACATTTATTGATCAAGCGCATTGATCATCTGCCCCGGGTTTGTTTTAGTGATACAACAGCAAAAAAGGAGAAATGGGTTATGTATATTAAACGAACTCTATCGCTTGCAGCATCGATGTTAATACTATCTGGCTGCGGTGTTGCTAATGATGTCACCGTTTGTACTGATGCGCCGCAAAGCCAATGGCTGGATCAAAGCGACTTTAAAACAACACTGCAAGCCAAGGGCTATAGCATCAATGAGTTTAAAGTGACCGATGGCAGCTGCTATGAGATTTATGGCACCGATAAAGATAACAACAAGGTTGAAATTTACTTTAACCCAGTAGACGGCTCGGTAGTTAAACAAGAAGCGCATTAGTGAGCAGCACAATCAAAATATGGGACCCGGTGGTACGTATCGTCCATTGGTCCCTTGTCGGCATCTTTACTACTAATTACTTCATTATTGAAGCCGGTGGCTCGTGGCATCAGTGGTTGGGTTACAGCGCTGGTGTTTTAGTGCTACTGCGGCTGATTTGGGGCATCTTTCCCTCGGGCTACGCCCGTATCCGCGCAGCCGTTATCAACCGCGCTGCGATAAGCGCGCACATCACTCACCTCAAAGAGCGCCATATCCCTACCGAATCCGGCCATAACCCTATTGGCTGGCTGATGGTGTTTGCAACTTGGCTGCTATTTATTGCACTTTCCGTTACTGGATTTATGCTTGAGGAAATCGATGCCCTGTTCGGTAACTCGCTACTGCAAGACATCCATGCCTTGGCGGCCAATACTCTGTATGCCATCGCCATTATCCATATTATTGCGGTTATCGTGGTTAGCTGGTGGGGGCGCATCCCGCTAATACCGCCCATGATTACCGGGCAACGAAAAAAACGCGACTAGCCTTTGGCGAATAGGTTGAAAGCCTAAATAAAAGATTTGTTTTTACGCGTTTTATAGTTAGTGCCTTAGGTTCTCATTCCCCGTTATCGCCCTAAACACTCATTTAACAAGTTAAACAGGTGAGCTCGGGGAAGTGGATATGCCAAGGGCATGTTAAGTTGCTAGGCATTTTTTTGCTAGAGGGTTTGCTGGAGACAAATACAGTCCGTACGTTGGTAGGTTCAACAAGCTAAAGCCCAAGACTCAATATGGCCAGTATGAATCATAGGGTAAAGATGTTTTTGTTACTAAGATTTTTGAGCAATATCACCAAGAACAGAACACTATTGTATTTTTCGTAAAAAACAGGCCAAATCGATATTAAATAGCAGTATACAGCGTTAAAGGGAATTAAATTGGAACTCACCAAAGACAGCACAACAATAGAAAAGCTTTTATTCCTGAATAAAGTAAACATTATTCTAGGATTCACAGTTATATTCTTTCATTTGAAAATTTTAGATAGCTACAGAGATACCTGGATGTTGATAACAGGTGTGTGTTTGATTGTCAATTCTGAAATATCCAGTTGTGTTAATTACATTATATGTAGCGAGGAAGATTTTGCTGAATTCATCACAAAAGATAACTTAGCATCCTATATTCACGTGTGGATTCCTTATTTGGCCACTTTTTTAGGGTTGCTAATCTATCTTTATTATTTTGCCTGGTATTTATCTTTTTCTTTGTTTATAGGAGTTTTATCTACTCAAATTGGTCATAGCTATAATGAACGTCGAATGAGAAAAAGATGCTAGCTGTTGAACAAATTGACATGGCATAATTTTTAAGTAGAAGAGAATCTTAAGTGGGAGATGGCGATGATTCAGCCATTGGCTACGACTAGACAAACCTAATGTTGCTTGTAGAACTATAGAATTTGGAGGCATATCATCATTGTATGAGTATACACAAACAAAGCCCCGCAGAGTCGGAAAAAAGCAAAGGGGACTAACCCCCTTTAATATCAAAGACCAATTAGACTAATAAACGCTGTGACAGCATGACACAAAGCGATGATAGAAGTGTTCGACAACTCAATTGTTATCTCAATCTTCATAGTTGTTTTCCTTATAAGGACGGTTGCACACTGCTTGCTGAAATTTTTGCATTGATATAGGCTTGATTTGTCAATCAAGAGCCTTGCTTCGGCAAGTACTTCCAAAAGGGTCGTGTTCCAGCACGACCCTTTTATTTAATACGCATATTAAAAATCCATACGTGTATCTGAATTATCACAATAGCAATATAGTGAGGCTACTAAGTGTTGGCAAGAGGCAAAAACCTTGACATATTGTGGATAAGTAAAACTGTAAGAAAAAATTAACTACAAGATTTTATCATTTAAATAACTTCTAAATATAACGATAAAAAATTAAGATATTTTTACAAAACATGATTTTTGATGCGTAAATTCTTTGTATTTTTAAGCCCCTAGGTTATTTGGGTAGATCTTTTTGTTTTTTACCTAGTTTTTTATTGAATTAAATTTTGGTATCACTCTAGTTGTAAGTGCTTTTTTCTCAATGATGAGCCTAACTCAACCAATCTGACGAGAACATTGCGCTAGTTGTGGCTATCTCTACATTAATGATCTTAGTAGCGGGTGCTATGGCTTTAACATATGTGACTCTCTGAGCGCTGCTCAGGGTGGTAAGGAAAGTATGGATCCAGTCTTGTATTCGGTGGTGTTTATTTCATCACACATATTCGGAATAGCAGCTTAATTTTTATAGATGAGCTTGAGCTGAAACTAGACTAAAAGTAAGTTGTTTACTTAGTTACCTTTATTCTTAAATCAGCTCAATGTGTTAGTATGCTTAGTGCATATTCTTTGCCGAGCAATTTGCATCATCGTATGCCGCTAAGCAGCGTTAAAAAATAGACACCTTTTTCGCGAAAAAGTATACACATATTTATACACACAGCGCGACGATTACGAAGACACATAATAACAACAGGCAAAGTAGTAAAGCAGCAAAACACTGATTTATATGGAAAAGCAATAATATGGCAGAACTCAGAAATGACAATGACCAGCCTACTATCTACTGGCACGATTATGAAACTTGGGGGGCAAACCCGCAAAAAGATCGTCCCAGTCAGTTTGCTGGTATTCGCACCGATTTAGATCTGAATATCATCGGTGAGCCGCTTATTGAGTATTGCCGTCCGGCGCCGGATTATCTGCCCCACCCCGAGGCCTGTTTAGTCACAGGGATCACGCCACAGCATGCGCTGCGTCATGGCCTTAATGAAGCAGAGTTTATCGCTAAAATTCATGACGAATTCGCCCGCCCGAATACCTGTGTGGCTGGTTACAACAGTATTCGTTTTGATGATGAGGTTAGCCGCTACACTTTATACCGTAATTTTTATGACCCTTACGCTCGTGAGTGGCAAAATGGCAATAGCCGTTGGGATATTATTGATTTAGTACGTGCCTGTTATGCCCTGCGCCCGCAAGGTATTAACTGGCCGCAAAAGGAAGATGGCAGCGTCAGCTTCCGCCTTGAAGACCTAACCAAAGCCAATGGCATTGAGCACGCCGATGCCCACGATGCCCTGAGCGATGTAAAAGCCACAATTGCGCTGGCAAAACTGATTAAAGACACGCAGCCTAAGCTGTATCACTTCTTTTTCTCGTTGCGCCATAAAAAAGCGCTGCTTGATTTGGTGGATGTTTATAACATGACGCCGCTAGTGCATACCTCATCGCGTATTCCTGCAAGCCAAGGCTGCACGACTTGGATTGCGCCAATGAGCTTTCATCCCAATAATAAAAACGCGGTGGTGTGCTTTAACTTAACGCAAGACCCGCAACCGCTGTTGGATTTAAGTGTCGAGCAGTTACGCGAGTATCTCTACACTCGCCATGATGAACTGCCTCCTGGACAAGCGCCGATTGGCTTAAAACTGGTGCATGTCAATAAATGCCCTATTCTTGCCCCCGCGAAAACCTTGTTGCCAGAGAACGCCGAACGTTTGGGGATCGATCGCGAACAATGTTTAGCCCACTTAAAGGTACTAAAAGCCCACCCCGAGTTACGCGATAAGGTCGCCGAAGTGTTTAACGACACGCGCCAGTTTGCTGATACCGACAACCCCGACTATCAACTTTATAACGGTTTTATCAGCAACAGTGATAAGGCCAAGTTTGATATTATTCGCGCCACTGAGCCCATGCAGCTCGCCGGTTTAGACATTGACTTTGAAGATGATAAATTCACCACCTTGCTGTTTCGTTATCGCGCCCGTAATTGGCCGGAAACGCTGACCCCCAGCGAGCTGGATTCGTGGCGAAAGTACTGTCAAAACAAACTGATGAATGGCGAGGACAGCCCCTCTATTGGGGCGCAAGACTTCATGCTCAGCCTAGAAAACCTAGTGCACGAGAATGAAGGCAATGAGCGCAATATGGCGGTGCTCAAAGCCCTATACCACTACGCCCAAAGCCTTTAGCTTGTGGGCGTATACCGCTACTTACTGGGGTTTAGCTTTTCCAGCCGCGCCAGTAAGCTGGAGGTGTCAAAACGGCCACCGCCCATAGCTTGTACGTCACTGTAGTATTGATCCACCAATGCCGTAAGACCTAGGCTAGCCCCGTTATTGCGCGCCTCATCAAGAGCAATACCTAGGTCTTTGCGCATCCAATCAACGGCAAAACCAAACTCATACTCTCCTTGCCACATGGTTTGATGGCGATTTTCCATTTGCCAAGACCCGGCTGCCCCCTTGGCGATGGTCTCTACCACCTTGTCGCCATCGAGCCCGGCTTTTTTCGCAAAATGTAAACCTTCTGCCAGGCCCTGTACCACACCGGCAATACAAATCTGATTTACCATTTTACAGAGCTGGCCGCTGCCGATATCACCTTGTAATTGGCTAAAGCGACTGTAGGCTGCCATCACTGGCTGCACCTTGGCAAAAGCCGCATCGCTCCCGCCACACATCACGGTTAGTACGCCATTTTCGGCGCCCGCCTGACCACCAGAGACCGGCGCATCAATAAAGGCAATACCTTGGGCTTTAGCGGCATCACCCAACTCCCTGGCAAGCTCGGCGGAGGTGGTGGTGTGATCAACCAGCAAGGCACCCTCGTGCATACCCGCCAGCGCCCCGTGCTCACCATAAATCACGCTGCGCACATCATCGTCATTGCCAACACATACAAACACAAAGTCTGCGCCTTGGGCCGCTTGTTCTGGCGTTGCAGCACTGCGCCCGCCATATTGCTCTACCCACTGCTGCGACTTTGACGCTGTACGGTTGTATACGCACACATCAAACCCTGCTTGTTGCAGGTGCCCGGCCATGGGGTAGCCCATGACGCCTAAACCGATAAAGGTACACATTTTTGACATAATTTTGACCTATTTGCCTGATAGCCTCGAGAAAACGCAAAAAAGTATAACAAAGGCATCGTACAAAAACGCCTTGTTTTGAGTTATGGAGCTCACAATGGATAGTATTTACCATTTCAATGCCACCCTCATCGATGGCACGCCCTATTCATTTAAACAGTTACAAGGACGCGTTGCACTCATTGTAAACACCGCCAGTACCTGTAACTTTAGTAATCAATATAGTGCGTTGGAGCGTGTTTTTAGCGACTACCAACAGCGGGGCTTAGTGGTATTGGGATTTCCTTGCAATCAATTTGGCCGCCATGAGCAAGGCTCAAATGAGGATATAAAAGCCTTTTGCACCAGCACATTTAATGTTAGCTTTCCATTGTTTAGTAAGGTAATGGTCAACGGTCCTGACGCCCACCCGCTGTTTAATTATTTAAAAGAACACACTCGGGGCATTGCACAAAACCGGGCAATAAAATGGAATTTCACTAAATTTCTAATAAACTCTCAGGGCCAACTGGTGAACCGCTACGCACCTCGGACCAAACCCGATACCCTTCGTGCGGTAATAGAGAGTCAACTTGATGAAATTAGCCCTATTCAGCTCGCAAAGGTATGAGCAACACGCATTCAGCGAACATTGTCCAGATAACGTTGAGATCCATTTCTTCGATGCTCAGCTTAATGAGCTCACTGCCTCGCTGGCGCAAGGGTGCGACAGCGTATGCGTATTTGTAAATGACGTGGTCAACAAACAGGTACTCGATAAGCTCAACGAGCTAGGTATTAAGCTGGTGTTACTGCGCTGTGCAGGTTTTAACAACGTTGATTTAGACCACGCCGCACGCTTAGGTATTGAGGTTGCGCGGGTGCCCGCCTACAGCCCAGAGGCTGTGGCAGAACATTGTCTCGCCCTGATCTTGACCCTATCGCGTAAAACCCACAAAGCCTATAACCGTGTGCGTGAGGATAACTTCGACCTCAACGGCCTGCTAGGTTTTAACTTACATGGCAAAACCGTGGGGCTTATCGGGTGCGGTAAAATAGGGCTCGCGCTGTGCCGTATACTGAACGGTTTTGGCGCCAAGGTGCTGGTGGTCGACCCAGCGAAGCCTGAAGGCGACTTTACCCTGGTCGATAAAGCCACATTATTAGCGCAAAGCGATATTATCAGCTTACACTGCCCCTTAAACGAGCAAACTCACCATATTATAAACAGCGACGCACTGAGCCATATGAAACGTGGCGCCATGTTGATTAACACCGGGCGCGGCGCGCTGCTCGATACCAAAGCCTGTATCAATGCGCTAAAAAGCGGTCAGCTTGGGTATTTGGGGTTAGACGTGTACGAGCAAGAGTCGGAATTGTTTTTTAAAGACCGCTCAGAGGAGATTCTTCAAGATGATGTCTTCGCCCGCCTACTTACCTTCCAAAATGTGTTGATCACCGGGCATCAGGGATTTTTCACCGAAGAAGCGTTGCAGCAAATCGTGCAAACCACCTTTGATAATTTACTGCAATACGCCAAGGGTGAAGCACTAACCAATCGCGTTTGCGCTCCTTAAAACACTAAGTGGCGCCGGCTATTTCAGCGCCACATTAATAAACACGGCGGTCATTAGCACCGGACATACTAGGCGTATATACCAGCGCAGCGCCACAATACTCATCTTGTCAGATTGCGCTAATTGATTACCACGGCGCCACACCCAGCCGAGGGTAAGAAAGTAGAACAACCCCATTAAAGGCAACTGGTACTGAGTAAATACTTGGATCACTAAGCCAAACAGCCAATCGAAATTAAATACTATGGTGAGCGATGCCAACATCACCACGGCGCTAACCAGCCAAGTGGCTGCTTTACGGCCGATACCATGATTTTCCACCAAAAACGCCACCGGGATCTCGGTCGAAGAAATGGTTGAGGTCAGCGAAGCAATCGACATGAGAACGAAAAAGGCCAAGGCAATCACCAGCCCCATGCTGCCCATGGTATTGAACAGTTGCGGGAGCACCGCAAAGATCAATTGCCCTTCGCCAATCAGTTTACCGTTCTGGAATACTTCCACGCCATTGTGGCTGGCGACAAAAATCGCGGGCACAATAAGCAGGCCGGCCAAAAACGCCACCGATGTATCAAGCGCCGCCACACTCAGGGTGAGCTTACCGATATTCGCCCCGGGCTTTAAATAAGAGCCGTAGATCATCATGCAGCCTACCCCCAGCGACAATGAGAAAAACGCTTGTCCCATGGCAGCGATGATTAAATCTGGGTCCCACACCTTGGTAAAGTCAGGTTGCAGATAATTACTAAAGCCTTCACCGGCGCCGGGTAACGAGCCGATATAGAAAATCAAGCCAACTAACAGCACCAAAAGCAACGGCATTAATCGCCGCGACCAGGCTTCAATCCCCGATTTAACCCCTTTTAAAATAATGCTTGCGGTTAACACCAACATCAGCGGCGTGAAAATAAGGTTTCGGGCGAGGGAGTCACCACTTAAAAATGCGGCAGCGTCTTCCATTCCCAGCATCTCGCACAGCGGCGCTAAGGCATGGGCCAACATCCATCCGGCAACGATGGAATAAAAGCTCAGCATGACAATGGCCCCGGCTAAACCGATATAACCAGCCCCTGCCCCGATTTTTGCTGCTTTTGGTTGCCAGGCCCGTTTGAGTGCTTGTACCGGGTTGGCTTGAGCGGCGTAGCCCAAGTACAGCTCAGTGAACAGTGCTGGCAGTGCCAAGGCAAAGATGACTATGAAATACACCAGTAAAAAAGCACCGCCGCCGTGATTCGCTGCTTGAGTTGGAAAACCCCAAATATTACCTAGGCCTACTGCTGCACCAGCTGCCGCTAGTACAAAACCTATACGGCTTTGGAAACCGTCACGCTTATTCGTCATTCGCAGGGATATCTGTTATTGTTTTGCCGCTATTAAATCATAATTACCCGTATTAAAGTAGTCATAGCCACGCTTATCGGAATGTCCTTGATGCTAAACCCTGCCTATCGCTTTTCACCTTTACCGACCGATACCGAGCAATATGCCAAGCACAGCAACGTGGTGTTGCTTTATTGTGCTAAGGCGCACAGTGAATTAGATGACTCACATTTGCACCGCATAGAGCAAGCGGTCTTAGCAAAACGTAAAAAGGTGCAGGCGCAGCAGGAATATCGCGCCACACGCTGGGCTATAAAACAGCTGGCGCGACAACTCTACCCACAGTATCGCGATTACCCCCTTGCTGCCTGGTGCAGTGAATTTGACGTTGGTCAGGCGCAGCTGGTGCTCAGCGTTGATGGCCACCCCCTCGATGCGCGGGTAGTCATCAGCCACGCTCACGGCCACATTGCCGTCGCGATGACGCGCGGCGCAGCCTTATTAGGCGTAGATATTGAGAAAATTGACAACGCACGCGCCTTTAAGAAGCTGGCGGCGCACTATTATCCTGAGGCCGAGGCAAGGGATATTGGCAGCGATGTTGAGACCTTTTTCCGGGTGTGGACATTAAAAGAAGCCTACGCAAAAGCGACTAAGCAACCCATTGCCACCTTGTTAGGCCAACCCATCTTGGAGCTTATCGCCGCCCTTGATGGCCAGGTGTATTGTCAGGAGCTATTTGCCGGGCACTTTGATATCAGCCTCATCACCGATACGCAGCGCCCGGTGCTTACTGTTAACCTTCCAGCAGCCGTTGATGAATAGTTTGCACCACCGCATCAGACTGGCTTTGCTCAACCAAGAAGCACAGGTTATGTTTCGATGCGCCGTGACAAATAAGGCGAATATCAAACTCACTGAGCACCTGCATTAAATTCAACTCGCTCTGACGCAGTACAATCTCCGAGCCAATTAACGCCACCAATGTGAGGTTATTCTCAACTGACACATGGCAAAACTCGCTTAAACGCTCAAGGGCTTGCTGATCTAGCTCCGGACGACTGGCATTCGGGGCATTATCGAGCGTCAGTGCGACACTTATTTCCGAAGTTGTGACCAAATCAACGGAGATTTTATGCTCACTCAAAATAGTAAACACCCGCGCTAAAAAGCCGCTCGCTAATAACATTTCCGGGCTTTTTAGGGTCAAGAGAATTTGGTTTTTACGCTGAGTCACAGCGCGAACCCCGGCTAAAGTGTCTCCTTGTGGCGTTTTTTGTATCCAGGTTCCACCCCCTTGTGGTTCGCGACTGGAGCCAACAAACACACTGATGCCACTGCGCGCAGCGGGTAAGATAGTTGCCGGGTGTAAGACTTTTGCGCCAAAGGTTGCCATTTCGGCGGCTTCGTCAAAGCTTAAGTGGGCGATGGGTGCGGCTTTGGTACAGACTCTGGGATCGGTGCTGAAAATACCGACCACATCGGTCCAAATATATACGCTGTTCGCGCCAATCGCCTCGGCTAATAAGGCCGCGCTGTAATCCGACCCCCCGCGCCCTAACGTGGTGGTATCGCCATAGTCATCACTGCCCATAAAGCCCTGAGTGACAACCACTTGATCTTTAAGCAACGGCAGCAATTGGGCATGGGCTTGCTGTGCCGTAGTTTTAATATTGGGCTGGGCTTTGCCAAACTGACTATCTGTTTTGAGCACCGAACGCACATCAAAGCGCGTTGCCGCCACGCCGTGTTCCCGTAATACCTGAGTAAACAAATAAGAGGAGAAACGCTCGCCAAAACTCAGTAGCTCATCGCTGTGAGCGCTCGATTGTGGCGCTTGCGCAGCACTGCTTCGAAAGGCGCTCAAGGTGACATCAAAGCCGTGGGCTAAATCGGCATCAAGGCTGACATATTCGAGAATATTGAGCTGGATGGCGATCACCCCATCGATGTGCGCTTGGCGCTGCTGAGGCGTTAATGCACTTTGGCATAACGCTACCAGGTGATTGGTGACCCCGGCACTGGCGCTGACAACCACTACACGCACATTGTTATTATCTGCGATGATTTGTGCACACCGGCTCATAGCGCCATGATCGGCCACTGAAGTGCCGCCAAACTTGGCGACAGAATATTCCTGATTCATTATCTCTCCGAGATGAAAAACGAGTTATTTTTCAAATACAATCAGGAGAACTTGGCAAGACTAAAAAGGTAAGAATGTCCATTGCCAGAAGCCCTCCACCCCTACAGGTGACAGTTCCGAGGATTCAGCCTCAAGAACCGAAAGCCATTGCGACGCACAATGCACTTCCTCGGCGATAGTCTCCCTCATAAACGATCAAAGGCTGTCGTCGGCCTCACGTTTACTACCTAGCTATCGCACCTCTTCTGCGACACATTCGGTCTTACGACCGAAGTGAATCAGCAATGTACCTAGCAGACGGCTAGAAGTCAATATCACACTTCACTGGAAGGTGTTCTGGCGGTGAATGATTGCTTGGATACACAAGTTGGCCGCAGCCAGCCTGTGTATTGCCGATTATGGAATCTAATTAAGGTTGTATGGGGCAATGCTCACCATCAACTGGCACCCAAACAGTTCGCGTTTCCATACGACAATTATATTCGACGGTTTGCTCTTCTTGTTGAGTGAAATAGGAGTTGTGTTGATGCATATATACGCCACCGGGAGCCTGGCCAGAAGGTCCGGCAATTGTCCAGTTTGCTGGGCAACTTTGTGTTGATAATACAACGCGAGTTTCCCACTCTGGCGCATCGCTATTAGAAGCCGATGCTGTAAGCCTGTAGTGACAACGTTTGTAAGAAACGTCTACTAACTCGGTTCTATAATCACAGACTCTCACTAATCGCTCGTCCCAATACCCTCCGCAATTTACACTGTTTACTTGGGTATCATAGAAGGTATTGTAGTCTGTTACTTTTATTTGTGAGCTAGATGCCAATACATTATTGGCCACGAAAAAGAGCAACGCCAACACACAGGCTGATAAAATTTTTTGTCTCATTTTTATTTCCTTAACAATAGCTTGGAAACAAAAATGCTACATAAACTTATCATTTATATAAACAGAAACTAAGTTGATTGTTTTTCAATCAAGTCGCTATTAACCTATCAACAATAAATAAATCTGAACACCTCTTTTTCATTAAAAAGCCAACGTTATAATTCCTTAATTACGCAACAATCAACTTATAAAAAATTTCTTATAAAGAATAAATGCTCGATACTGTGTGAAAAATAAAGTTACCTTTCCTGTGAATAAAATCTTCATGAGATAAGCTAATAGTGAGTGCTCGCCAATATCTAAGAAAACTGACTACTGTCTTCAGTCATGCGCACCACCAAACCTTGGGCCACTAAAAAATGATAAAGCTGTAAATCGGCTATCAGGTCACTCGAGGAGAGCTCAAAGTCTTGAAAAGTTCTATTGTGATAGCGAAAACGAACAACATGTTCATAACGCTGGTGCTGGCAGTAAATTACCTCTTTGACATCAGCGAGCTTTATCGGCGTATCAAGTAAGTTCAGTACCCCATGCTCAACAAATATGGCACTACAGCGTATGGGCTCGATGCTCCATTGATACTGGGCACTGAGCATAAAGCTAAATATCAACACCGATATCGCTTGCGCCCAAAAGCTCTGCTCCATCATAAAATTAATAAAAAACAGTACATAGATAAACAATGCACCGGTGTATAAAGCGCGGGTGATCACCGCACGCGTGGCAAATTGCTTTTTGCGGGTAAGTTGACTCACTGGGGTCTTCCTTGTTTGATGAAAACTGAATTTAATGGCTGTAGGCAGACGGTTGTTTTATTAGCCGTTCATTGTCAACGACCATAGTCCATTGACCGTCGTTGTTGTTCGGTGGCTCGTTGACGATGAAGGTGGTGCTGAAAAAACCAATGCCAACACTGAAGTCGTCACCCTCGAATGATTGCAACGGCCCTTCCACTGAGGTAGAGCCCCCGTTTTTATAGCGTTTATAGGCAACTGTGCCATCTTCAAGAATCAATAAACTCATGCTGGGACTTTGCCAGTGCCCGACATAATCGCGCTTTTGTGCAGGGACGGGTTCTGCGCAACTGCATAGCAGTAAAATAAACGCCAAAGCCAGTAATACTAATCGCATCCGTTGCTCCGTTAGTTGTCGAAATAAGTTATAGGGTTGAGGTAGAAGGCTTTCTTGACGCCTTGGGGGGCGCTATCAATAAGCCAAAAGTAAGGAATTAAAGTCACCAATGAGTAGTGTAAATGAGCGGCTTTACCTTGGGCATTGCCGCTGGTGCCAACACTGCCTATTTGCTCACCGCCACTAAACCAACGACGTTCGCTATCACTGAAGCTGTCTAGATGAGCATAATAGTGTAATCGCCATTTTGGTCCGAGGGCAATCATCACATTGCCGCCCTTGGGCCACTGTCCACGATAAATCACCAAGTGATGTGAAGCGGCCACCACGTCAGTGCCTTTATTGGCAAAAATATCTACCCCTTTATGCACCCCAGAGCTTCCCCAAGGTTCATACCAAAAGGTATCTTGATGCCAATCAGCGCTGCTTGCCCCATGCACGGGAATGGTCACCGGCTCGGGCACTAGAAACGCGAATATAAAACCAAACAGTAATGCCGCCAAAACTAACCTCCTTGTTCTTTTTAAGTACCGTCTCGGCTTACTCATGAAGCTGTTTGCTCATAAAGTATTTTTTGCCGTCAAGCGGATATTGCTGTTGCACCCATTGTGTTTCATAGCCATGACGCTCATAAAACGGTTGCGCCTGAAAATCCAAGGTATCGAGCAGCACATAGGTGCACCCGCGCGCCTTTGCGGCTTGTTCTATGGCAGTGAGACACTGTGAGCCGATACCTTGCCCACGCAATGTGTCACTCACCCAAAGATAATCCAATAGCAACCAATGACCAAAGGTGCGGCCACTGGCACCGGCTTTTACTTCGCCTTGATCATCGCGCCAGCTAACCGCTAAAGGTTTACGTTCTACATTTTGCCAATGGGCCCAATTATATTGGCTGATTTGCTGAGCAATAAAGTCGAGTAAGTCTTGTTCTGGATTCTGTATTACTTCTAACGTCATATGACCTCTTAATACATAGATGCAGCTAATTAAACACCGATATAAAAAGCGAAGCTTACAGAGAAAGGAAATGTTTTGCAGCGATCAACGACCAGTTCTAAGAACCAAGGTGCACATCACTGCTAATAACTAAAAAATGGGCGCCAATCCTTTTTACCGTGTAATCGCAATCCATGCCTACATGTGTGCATTATGAGGGCCAAAATAATGGCCCTCATGCTGTCAATGATATACCACTTTGTAGTACTTAAACAAACGCACCCATCATGTAGGCTCCGCTGTAACCTACTGAATAAGCAATTAATAAGTACACCGTATTGCGCAGATAGCTCATAAAGGTAAGATCACGCACCTTACTCATGGCAATGATACCTGCGGCCGAGCCGATAACTAGCATCGACCCACCCACGCCGGTGGCATAGGTAAACGCGAGCCAGTCGCGGGTTTGCATGTGAATATCTGCTTTTAATAACGCTGCGGTCAGTGGCACATTATCCACCGCTGCCGAGAGTATGCCCATCAAGTAGTTGGCTTGATTCGGTGCCAATACTTCATACAAGTGGGTAAATTGCGCCAGCACTCCAACCTCTTTTAGTGCGCCGACCAACAGCAACACACCAACAAAGAACAGTAAGGTGTCGTATTCAATTTCACGAATGTAGTCGATGATTTTTTTATTCACGTCTTTTTTGCGCATCAAGAACTGGGCGCTTAGGAACATCACCGAAAGCCCGAACAAAAAAGTCAGCAAAGGCGGAATGGAATACAGCACACTCATGGTTAGAGTACCGATAATGGTGGAGATAAAAATAGCCGCAATGGTGATATCGGTCTTTTCTATCGCTTTAGGCTCGCCCAAGGCGAAGCTCACTCGGCCATTCATTTTCATCGATAACAAAGCAGCGAGCACAATAACGCTCAGTGCTGCTGGGGCCACTAGCAGCAGAAGATTAGCTATGGTGACTTTATCAGCAAGGAAGATCATTAGCGTGGTGACATCACCGGTAATAAGCGACACCCCCCCTGAGTTAACCGCGAAGATGATTAACGTAGCGTACTTAACCAGCTTGCGTCCGTCTAACTTCAACGACATCACCACCGCCAATGACACTAAGGTTGCGGTGATATTGTCGGAAATCGACGAAAACAAAAAGGCAAAACCAGCAATCAGGAACATTAATTTACGCTCACTTATTTCGCTGGGCAATACGCGTTGCACTAAGTTTTGAATGAACCCTTTGGAATTGAGATAGGCAACAAAGGTCATTGCCGCCATTAAAAATAGCCAAAGGGTGGCAATTTCTAAAATATTCTCATTGAGTTCATGCTTAATGTGGTCGAGGGAGTGACCGTTTAGTGGGGAGATAAAGAGGATGATCCAGCACAGGGTGCCGAAAAACAGCGTGGTTTTGGCCTTATTCACGTGGATGACATCTTCCACGACAATAAGCACAAAGGCCACGGCAATGAGCGTCAAGATGAGCGCACTGACCATTTTTGGTATTTTTCCTTGCTATAGGCGAATAGAACAATACTGCTAAGTTTACTGCCCGTATGCACACACCCGCGCTACAAAAAACAAACTTAGGAGTACCCTGGGTTAATTGTCAGACCAATAACAGGTTTTTGGTCTGCAAGCGGCGCGAATTCTAACACCGCTTATGTCCCGGGGCTATTACCAAATACGCTAATATGACAATTTTTTTACTCCCCTCGTGTAAAGCTTGCGCAACGGCGCAAAAGCTGTTTTACCCTTAGTTCGCTTTCGTTATAATCGCTCCCCATTGCCAAGCACAAAGAATACATAACATGATACTAGCCAAGCGCGTTCTCAATACGCTGACAGAGCTATGGCCGGTGCTGGAAACTCTGATTAAACGCTACAAGATGGGCGATTTCAGTATTAAAGAAGTGCAGAGTATAGTGAAGCAGCACTTTCCCCATTATTCCGGCGCGCAAATATACAAAGAAACCAACCGCCTACTCAATCAAGATATCTTGGTGCCCTTGGCCAAGTCTTCGCAGTTGGAGATTAACCGCGCCATTAGTGATTTTGCCGCTTACTTGTTGCAAGATGAAAGTCTCGGTGTGGCCGCAGAGATTCACGTTTTGGTGGAAGACCTGCAACGCTTAAGCACTAAATTGGCACAAGCGGTTGATGATGCTGATTACATGGATATTAGTCGTTACAGCCGGATTATGGATGAACGGGTTCGCAAAATCGTTAAGCTATATCGACATAACGAAAATGCCATTTACAACTTAGTTGAGCAAGCCAAGTCTGACGCCTCGCACTTGTCGCTGGCAAAGCGCTACAAAGCCGTTATTGAAGCGTTCGATGAGTACATCGAGCCGATGTTAGCCATGCTCGATATCAACGGCCCATTTCAGCTGTGCTTTGATGCCATTGAGCAAGGCCTCAGCGCGCACTTGTATACACTAAAGCAAAGTGGTCGTGACAGCGCCAGTATTCGCATGCTTGAGCAGCTGCGCACCCGCATCCTCGATATGCATCAAGTGGGTCAGCAAAGCTTGCGTCACAGCGCCGATATTCTTATGCCACTGCGTGAGGAATTACGACAAAACACATTGATCACCCGTCAGGCAGCAAAAGTGCTGGCACACATAAGAAAGCGCGGGTTAGACACGGTTATGAGTGCCCATCAGCCATTTTTCGCCTCCGATCCGATGCGCCACCAGCTCGGCAGTAATGCTCAGCTAACAGCCTATATGGCAGGGTTGGCTGAATTTGAAGAGCACGACTTTGAGCTGCCCGATGGCGACCAAGCTGCGCCCTATACACCGCCAGCGATCCCCGCTTATGGCGATGTGCGCGCTTTGTTTAAAAGCAACAATAAAAAGCGCGCAGGCAAACAACAGGTTATCGATGTACTCAGTGGCTCCTACCCAGAACTAGAAGCCGATGAGCTACTTTATCTGTATCAAAAGCTTATTAACGACGCGAGCTTAGCACTCGAGCAAGATGCCCACCCCGAACAAAAGACCTTCGCTGGCAAGCGCTTTACCTTGTATCCCTTCGTTGCCGCCAGCGAGCCCACTAATGAGAGTAATGACCCGGTATGAGTCAGATTGATTTATCGCAGCTAACGCAACTGCATTACATTAACAAAAAACTAGTCAGTGGCTACCACATCAGCGAGCAAGACAACTTGGCCTGGCAAGAGCTAGATCAACAGCGAGACCAATACGAGCTGTTATTTACGGCCTTAGGCCACACCCTTGTGCATGATGCGCGAGGCTTTTATTACTTCGCTATGGATGAAGGCACCGCCAATATGGGCAAAATATCGCGGGCCATCGCGCTTTTTATCTACACCTTAATCGAACACTACGCCAATGCCGGTAAAGATCCAATGCGTGCACTCTTCGACAGTGAGGTGGATTTAGAGCTATGCCAAGAGTTGGTATTGCACAACAAGGTGCTGTTTGACCAACTGGAGATTTTCTCCGGCACCGACCTGCGCAAAGACGTGTTAATGCGCATGGTGCGCTTGGGGCTATGCAAAGAAAAAGACCATGCCTTTCGCCTGCTCGCGCCCATCCATCGCTATTTAGATGCCCTATTAGAAGTAAACAGTGATGCGCTAGAAAGCGCCGAGGAGCTATAAATGCAGCAGTTACATGGATTAAGCAAACTCGCGTTGTTAAATACTGCCGGCTATGCCAAGTGCGTTATCCCCTTGCATAAAAGTAGCTCTATATGTGCTCCTAACAACACCGGAAAAAGCTCGGTCATTAATGCCTTACAGTTTCCTTTGATTAACGACTTGCGGCTCACCGAGTGGGATGGCCATGACTTAGAGGAAACTCGTAAGTTTTATTTTGCCTCCGACCAATCCTACATTTTATTGGAGGCCGATCTTCCCCATGGCAAAGTGGTCATCGGCGTCGCTGGGCTGGGTAAAATCGCCGGTTTCGCTCATCAGTATTTTTGCTATAACGGCGCTTTAAATTTAGAAGATTTTACCGACAATAAACGCATCGTTAAGTACACCCGGCTATTTAAGCATTTACAGGACAAAGGCTACCAGCCGCTCGAGCTCAAGGCGCAAGAGCTCAATGCCTTGCTGATTGGCGGTGCTACACCCTTTGACGGCGATATCAACTTACGCATGATCCCGCTTAATAATGTCAGCGACGCGCCTACTTACAAAGAAATTTTTCGCCGTATGCTTAATCTTCATAAGCTCGGGGCCGGCGATGTTAAACGCTTTATGCTGCGTGTGTTTGAACGTCATATGTCCAATGCCCATGTAGACTTCTACGAAGTGTGGCAACGCGCCTTTGATAAGGTTAACCGAGCCCGCCGCGAGCTCAATGCATTAGAGACCATGCAAGAGCCCATTGCCGCCTTAGAAAACATGCTGGAACATCAAAGTGCGCTCAAGGGTAAGCTGGGTGCCTATGGGCCGAAAATAGATGTTGCCTTGAGCGAGTACGCTGAGTATTTCGAGGCGCAAAATGACGAGCTCAATGAGCAACTCTCGGCCATTGAGTCGCAAAAGCACGAGTTTGAGCAAAAGCAGCGTTTATATGTGCAACAATCTCGGGATATTGAGCGCAAAATTACCGAACTCAACGCCTGGTTTAGTGATTTTGATGCTCTGCATCATGAATTTGAACTCGCTAATAGTGATACCTTACACAGCGAGCTAAAAGCGCTGAAAGGTGAATATGAAACCCTTAGTCACTCATTGAAAAGTGCCGAAGGACAAAGCTTACACACCTTAGATTTCCGTATTAAGGAAACGCAAAAGCAAATTAAAAGTCTGAAATTGCAACTCAAAAACCTTGAGTACAACCTGTTTACTCGCATGCGCGAAGATTTATCGCTTAAAGAGGTTGAAGAAATTTCGCGCATTTTAAACCCAGACTTGCTCTCTTTTGCCACCACCAGCGGCGGCGAAATTAGCATAGACGATGAGCACGCCTTTGGCGACTTCTTAAGCCTGTTGAGCGAGGCGATACGCGGCGGTGAGTTAGTGCTGCCCGGGGCCACCATCAAGCTTAAAAAGCTGCCTGTGGTGCAAATGCAAAGTGGCGCCGATAAAGCACAGCTCACCGAGCAATTGCAGTCATTGGAGCATTCATTAACCGATTTAAAGGCGCAGCGTGACGTAGCCGCCGATGTCGCCGGCAAACAAGCTGAGCGTGACGCCCTTTATGAGCAGTTGATGGCCCAAGAGGCGGCATTAAAGCGCTATGAGCAATACCAGGTGATGCAGCGCTCGCAGCAAGCGCAGCTGGCACTGATGGAGACCCTGAACGGTGAACAAGAAGAGGTGGATGGTTATCTCAGCGAGGTACAGCAAAGTGCAGCGGGGATTGCCGATAGCCGCGCGATTGTGAACTCCAAGATTGAAGTCCTGGCACGACAAAAGGCACGCTTAGAGCAGGTTAAAAGCGAGCGTATCGATCACACGTTAGATGTTGTAGGCGGTAAGGTGACGCCGTACTTAATCGACATTAACTTTGATTTTGATTCACTGGCTGACACCATTCATACCTTTAACAAAGATTGTCAGGAGCTGCGCAACTTCGATATTAATATTCGCAACACCTACTTACACATCTACAATGCCGGGATTACCAAGTTCGACAATGAAAGCGATGAGCTGAGTAAATACCAAAAACTCATCAGCGCCTATCACAACATTGATAACGAGCGCGAAGCCGTCAACCGCCAAGCCCGTGTGGCCCTCACCGAGGTAGCGGCAACGATCAAAGGGTTACGCCAAGACCTTGATAGGTTAACGGCAGAGATGCGGTTATTTAACGATGGCATCAGTGAGCAGCAAATCTCTAACCTGCAAGGCTTTAAAATTGATGTGCTGCCTAGGCAGATGCTAGTGCAAAGCATTGATACCATTTTGGCGACCTCTGATCTGTATGAACAGGGTGACAGCCTTGATTTGCTCTCAGAGCAACATATCAACGAGTCGCAAGTGAATGAGGCGAAAGATCAGTTAATTAAGCTCGCCTCGGAAAAGGCAGGGCTGACATTGAGTGATTTATTCGATATTCGCTTTCAGGTGATTAATCGCGCTGGCGAAACCGAGTACTTCGATAAAATAGACTCCGCTGGCTCCAATGGCACCCGTATCACCATTAAACTGCTATGTGGCATGCTATTTATACGCCATTTGCTATCCGACAAAGAAAAGAGCCTGTATCGCGTGCCTTTATATATTGATGAAGCGGCTGATATTGACCCACAAAACCAACAGGCGATCATTGAAACCGCACTGAGCTTTGGCTTTGTGCCTATTTTTGCTTCGGTGAAGCCGCAAATAAGCTGCGACTATATCGTCCCGATTCGCACCCTAGGTGATGGTAAACAGAACTGGGTTGACGAGCGTGACTGGATTAAAGTAGAGCAAGACCAAGCTAGCTAAAAACTGACTGCGATGGAAGGCACTTATTTCTGTCGCCTTTAAATTAGCTACCACGCTGGGAGCACAGAGTGAGAAAAGGATTTTTGTGTTTGTTAGTCGCGGCGTTTTTGCCGCTTAATTGCAGTTATGCTGGGCAAGCGCCAAGCCCGAGTATGCTTGATGCCCAGCAAGATTTTTTGCAAAGAAGTATACAACAAACCCCCTTTAGCGCAGTGGTGCGCGTGCACAGCGTCAGCAGTATTACCGATGATAAGGCTTTAGTGTGGCATATCTACCGTGGCGAGATTATCACCCCAATACGAGGACAACAAAGTGGTGATATTAGCTACGCGATGTTGGTGGAAAAAGGCGAAGAAGCGTTATTCCCCGCAGCGCCGGTGTTACTGACACTGTGCTTAAATGAGAACGCTGCCATCCCGAGTGACTTCTATTGGCCAGGCACGGGGGCCGAATTTGCAATAACCCCTGAGCTACTCCAAGTTGCTCAACTAGCTGGTGCTCGCAGTGACCAGACTCAAAAAGCGTTTATCATGTGTGATTAAGTAAAAAGTGATACTTTGATAGCTACACGTTAATAGCAATAAATCAGGGAAGAAAACGATGCAAAGCATATTGCAATATTCGGGGATCGCTGCCTCTATCTGGCTCATCACTGGGGTCTATGTTGCGTCACTGTTCTATCCTCAATACAGCCATACTCGCCAGTTTTGTAGTGAGCTTGGCGCCACAGGCAGCCCGACACATACCCTCTCACCGCTGATAAATAATTATCCATTAGGGCTGCTCTTTACTCTGTTTGGCGCTTATGTCATCAGCGTCAGCGACGGTTCACTGGCCTATCTGAGTATCGGCATCTTAGTCATTGTGCATGGGGTATCAACCTGGGGGTGCGGGCTGTTTGCGATGGATAGCGACCCCTATACTGAGCACCCCACCCTGAGCTGCACCATTCACTCCTATTGTGGGGCGCTGATGTTGCTTTCCTTGCTCATTGCCCCGAGCATAGTCGCGTTATCATCGAAGTTCACATCGCTTATGCGGGGATTCTCGCTACTGTGTGTCTGCGCCTGCTTATATTTTTGCTATCGGCTTCATCTAGCTTTTAAAGCCCGCACTTACCCAGGCCTATATCAACGTTTGAGTTACGGCTGGCAAATCTTATGGTTGGTGGCGTTCTCATTTTATATAACTGACTAGACACACCGCTGTGTTATTTAGCGCAAGGCAAAATTGACCGCCGCTTGCGCATGCAGTGCCGTGGTGTCAAATAATGCGATGGCGGTGTCTTGTTGCTTTAGCAACAACCCGATTTCTGTACACCCTAAGATGACGCCTTGGGCTCCTTGGTGGCCGAGCTCAGTGACAATATTGAGGTAATCAGACTTAGCCTGCTGACATATATGCCCTTTACACAATTGCTGGTAAATCACCTCGTGAACGCGCTGGCGCTGCTGAGCATTCGGCACTAGGACACTGATATTGAACTGCTCATACAAGCGCTGGCGGTAAAAAGGCTGCTCCATGGTAAACGCCGTGCCCAATAGACCTACGGTGGTAATTCCCTGTTGTTGCAGCGCTTCACCGACCGCATCAACGATATGCAAAAGTGGTATAGCAATATGGGCGCTTACCTCATCGGCGACTTTATGCATGGTATTGGTGGCGATAAGCACACAGTCAGCACCTGCACGCTGTAACTGTGTTGCAGCATAGCCGAGGCGATCCGCCAGTTGCGACCACTGATTGTCGTGCTGTAGCTGCGCTATAGTGGCAAAGTCGACACTATTGAGAATTATTTGAGCACTGTGCAGCCCCCCTAATCGCTGCGCCACGCCTTGATTTATAAGTTGATAGTAACTTTGTGTACTTTGCCAGCTCATGCCGCCAATAATGCCTAGGGTGTTCATCGCTTACTCACTGTAGCTGTATAAGGATTCACCAAAGCGCTCTCGCTTGGGCAGATAATAATGGTCATAGTCCAAAGAAAAGGCCACGTGATGAGCTTTCCCTTTTAACTCTCCCCGTGGCACTAAGCCATAATAGCGTGAGTCGGCACTGTTACGGCGGTTATCGCCCATCATTAAATAGTGATCGCTGGGGATCAGTATCGGCGCAAAGTTACCAGCATGCATGGCACGGGTTTTATCAATACGAATGGCATGGGCGAGGTCACCGAGCAACTCGGTGGCAAACAACGCCTTAGCGTTCTCCTTTGTCACCTTATAACGCTGCGCCTGGCCATTGATAATTAACACCTCATCGTGCATTGCGATGGTATCGCCTGGCACTCCCACAACACGCTTAATGAGTCGGTTATCAGCTGCCAGGGAATCAAACACCACAATATCGCCACGCTCTGGCTCGCCCATTCGTAACAGCGAAACATCACTAAAAGGGATGCGCAAATCATAGGCCATCTTATTCACGGTAATCCGGTCACCCACTTCTATTGTTGGCAGCATAGAGCCCGTCGGCACGGTATACCAATCGGCAAAAGCGCTGCGAAATACCGACATGCCGATTATAAAACAGATAAATCCACGGTTGTTCTTAATTAATTGCGCAGCCCAATGGCGGCGTTTAGCTGGTTGAGACATGGTTCACTCCTTTTTGCCTTAGGTGGGCGCGAGCACAAAAAGTTCGGCGAAAAATGTAAAAGAGTGTGTGCGGTTGCCCTTGATTGAAAAACAAAACGGCCGTGCTGACAGCAAAAAAAGAATATCAACGCGGCCACAAGCGAATGCTTGGCCGCGTATTTAAGCTATCTTTCGGGTCACCCACCAGGTGGCTATTTGCATCAATAACGCGCTGACTAAACAAGCCAGTAGGCCGCTTTGTTGGTATAACCAGCCCGATAACACGGTGCCAATAAGCCTTCCCATGGCGTTGGCCATGTAATAAAAGCCCACATCCAAAGACACTGCATCTCTGTCTGCGAGTTTGACGACTAGGTAACTATGCAGCGATGAGTTAACCGCAAACACCGCACCAAAACATAATAACCCGACCACCAAGACAATATTTTGCACACTCTGGGTGGTGGCAAACAGCAACCACACCGCTATTAACAGCGCCGTTGTTAGCGTCAACAATGCACTAAATGCGGTTGCTTGGTGAAACACCGACACCCTGGCATGACGGCTCAAGCGCGGCGCGATACTTTGCACTACGCCATAGCCAATAATCCACAGCGCCATAAAACTGCCAACCTCAGTGTGTTGCCAACCTAGCTCACTAATAAAGAACACCGGTAAGGCCACCACAAACCAGACATCGCGAGAGGCAAAAAGCAACATACGCGCAGCTGCTAGGCGATTCAGTGCAGCGTTCTTAGAAAACAATTGTCGAAATTTAGGTTTAAACTTACTACGACCTAGATCCTCACCGAGCAACAGGGCACTGAGGATAAAGCCAGCACCCACCACGACCATTAACGCAATCACTGCACCGCTAAAACCGAGTAACGACAGCAGCGCACCACCAGCAAAGTAGCCCGCCCCTTTTAAGGCATTTTTAGACCCGGTGAGTAGCGCTATCCAGCGGTATAAACGCCCTTGTTGTGTGTCACTGACCACGGTTTTAATGGCACTTTTCGCGCTCATTTTATTGAGATCTTTAGCTATGCCACTGAGTGCCTGCGCTGCCATTACCCAAGGAACACTGAGCCAGCTGTTATCCACTAACAACATGGCCAGAGCAATCAGTTGCAATCCCATGCCTATTTGCATGGTGCGATTGAGGCCGATACGGGCCCCAAGCCAACCTCCTACAAGGTTGGTTACCACGCCAAAAAACTCGTAAAACAAAAACAGCATGGCGATGGCCAAAGGCGCATAGCCGAGCTGGTAGAAGTACAGAACCACCAGCATGCGCAGCGCGCCATCACTGAGCGTAAAAGCCCAATAATTTGCGGTGATCACGCCATACTGCTGAATTGGCGAAGTATTCATAGCAGGTCCCTACAGGCTATTGCCGACTTTGCGCATCAGCTCGGCGGCACGATTGGCATAACCCCACTCGTTGTCATACCACAGGTACAACTTCGCCTGGGTGCCATTGACCACCATGGTCGACAGTGCATCGACGATGCTTGAACGCGGATCGGTGCGATAGTCTATTGATACCAAGGGCTTTTCTTCATAACCTAAGATGCCCTTTAGCTCGCCCTGAGCAGCCTCTTTAAACCAGGTATTTAACTCTTGCTCTGTGGTTTCACGGTTAAGCTCAAACACGCAGTCGGTGATCGATGCATTCGCTAGGGGCACTCGCACTGCGTGACCGTTGAGCTTGCCTTTAAGTTCAGGAAAGATATGGGTGATGGCCGTGGCCGAGCCGGTGGTGGTCGGGATCAGGCTCATACCACAGGCGCGCGCTCGACGTAAGTCCTTATGAGGGGCATCCAAAATCGTTTGCGTATTGGTGATATCGTGAATAGTAGTCATGGAGCCATGCTTAATACCAATTTTATCTTGCAACACTTTAACCACCGGCGCGAGACAGTTAGTGGTACATGAAGCCGCAGTGACAATATCATGGCTATCTGGGCAATAAAGCGCATCATTAACGCCCATCACCACATTCAGGACGCCTTGCTCTTTAACCGGAGCGGTGACCACGACTTTACGCACCCCTTGAGTAAGATACTGGCGCAGCAGTTCGGTTTTTTTCATCTTTCCGGACGCTTCAATAACAATATCGCACTGCGACCAATCGGTATCAGCAATCGCCTTATTGGCGCTGCATTGGATTCGCTGCTCATTGATGCACAGAGCCTCATCATCAGCGCTAACTGGGTATTGCCAACGTCCGTGCACCGAATCAAATTCCAATAAGTGCGCGAGCGTAGCAGCATCACCTGCGGGGTCGTTGATATGAACAAACTCTATTTCCGGCCAGTCATAGGCCGCGCGCAACACCAACCGTCCCATGCGGCCAAAGCCATTAATGCCTACTTTCAATGTCATGGTTTTCTCCATCAATCGCAGCACGAGGGGCGATTATCCATTGCCTGTAATCGCGCCAGTGCATCTTCTATTAATTCTGCTTGGTTATTTAGCGTGGTGGTTATAATCTGCTGCCGCCACTGGGGTTGGTTGGAGTCGATACGATAATACACCCATTGACGGTCTCGACGTGTCGCCAACACCCTCGCCTCTTTTAGCAGCGCCAAATGGCGAGATATTTTCGGCTGGCTCAGTGCCAAGGCGCAAACCAACTCGCACACACACAGCTCTTTTTGCTCGGCAATAAGTAAACACGTCTGTAGACGAGTATCATCACTGAGCGCTTTAAAAAAATGTACAGCCATACACTATATATACGAAATATCGAATATACCTATCTTACCCTTAACGTTGTATATATGCAATAACGTATATATGGAAAGTTATATATAAGCTATCCGCGCTGGATAGACTTAGGCGTGAAGGTCACATGCACGCTTAAACCTCGTTGCGGTAGGTTGTGCAAGGTGATTTGGCCATCTAAATTACTACGGACTAGGTTGTAGACAATCGCCAAACCCAACCCAGTGCCACCTTCATGACGCTTGGTGGTAATGAAAGGCTCAAATGCTTTGCTCAATAACGGCTCCTCAATGCCGGGCCCATTGTCTTCTATAAACAAGTGCAACGCGCTATTTTGCTCTTTCACTCTGATACCGACTTCCAGCGTGCGCCCGTTTGTCTTACCATGCATCAAGCAATTGCGCACACAGCAGGTTATAATATGGGTCAGCGCTGCGGGTGAAGAAATGATCTCAAGCTGCTCATCAATATCAATGTGGTAGATAGCCACAGCCGAATCAAACTCAGACTGCAAACTAGTCATGATATGACTCACAGTTGTGCGCACATTAAATAGGCCTTCTTTGTCATACTGGTTTTGTGCCGCCATCATTTTAAATGTATCAATCAAACTGGCGCTGCGATTGAGGTTATTTTCCAACAGCGCTAACGATTGCTCGGCGTTATCAATAAGTGCGCTGAGAGTATGTTTTTTCAACTTTCCGGTGGAAAAATCTGTTTTCAGTAAGGAAAATTGGTCTTTCAACAATGACTGGCTAGTAATGGCAACGCCAATTGGCGTATTAAGTTCATGGGCAAAGCCACTGACCATACTGCCTAAACTGGCGAGCTTAGCCTCCTCTACCAGCTTATTTTGTGCGTTCGCTAAGCGTTCAAGAAGTTCTTCAATAAAGGCAAAGAGTTGATCGATATCCTGACCCAACCGTCCTATTTCATCGCGCCCATCCAGCCCAGTGCGTGAGGAGAAGTCCTCTTCATCCATGACTTGCCTGATTTGCCGGTGTAAGCGGGTGAGTGAATCATTGACACGCATACTCAGAAGCTGCAAGAACGCTAACAGCACCACGGCAACAAGAACCACAACCACCAAGGTGGCCGTAATCGCAAGTAACGCATCATCGATTTGCGTTTGCGTATATTGAATATCGAGTCGCTGCAGTAAGTCCTCGATGCGGCTTTCCTGCTGCCTCAACGTCTGCCTTATTCCCTCATCACCATGCACACCAATGCGGTTAAACAGCGCCACCACTTCTGCAAAGTTTTGCCCATAACTTTTAAGTATACGAGACGCACTATTGCCTAGTCGCTGGCGCTCAATAAGGGTGAGGATAGCGTCATAATGCTGGCGATGCTGCGCTAGGTACTGGTCATCAAAGCGCATTAAGTAATCCTTTTCACGCCTTCTTAGCTCTAATACTTCGTTGTTTAGAATGAGGTTGTTCTGCTCTTCGGCTAACTCTTGAAGTTTATGTGCTTGGGCACGAAAGTGCTGGCGTAGACCTTTATCCTCATTGAGTCCCATACGCGTTAACAAACTCACCAAGGTATTGAGGTGTGCTATGTATTCCTCTAGGGCCTGCTGAGTTTCAGTGATAAGTGCAGATTGGGCATGGGTTTGGGCATTAAAAGGATTACTTAATTGCGCGGCAATATGACTGTCTATTTGCCGATGCAGTGCCTGCACGCTGGCTTCGTCGCGATTCAGTAACAGCTCGTTTTTTAATATCACTAATCGGTCTACAGAATACTGATATTGCTGCACCTGACGCTGCACGTCAGTTAAGGTGTGCAAACTAAAGTAGACATAAGTTGTGGCGGCAATTAAGGAGCCAATAATGAGGACAGCTGAGCCCAAAAGCCAGGTTGCAAAACGTTGTAATTTCAATGTATTGATTTATGTAGTCAACGTATTTAAGAGCATAGTTGGCTTCAACTACAAGTCAAAATACCAAGCATAAAAAAAGCCGCTCAAGGCGGCTTTACTTAACAACAATGGAACTATAAAAACTGTGCTAAGTTTTTCACTTGATCTAACATCCGATTTGAGAATCCCCATTCGTTGTCGTACCAAGCCATTACTTTAACCAATTTACCATCGACCTTGGTTTGCGTTGAATCAAACACTGATGATGCAGGGTTATGATTAAAATCGATAGAAACCAACGGTAGCTCGTTATAATCAAGCACTTGGCTCATCGCACCTTGGGCTGCGGCTTTGACGATTTCATTGACTTCGCTTGCACTGGTGTCGCGTTTGGCAACAAAGGTTAAATCGACCAAAGACACGTTGATGGTCGGTACTCGTACCGCCATGCCATCAAGTTTGCCTGCCAGCTCTGGAAGTACCAAACCAACGGCCTTAGCAGCACCAGTTTTGGTAGGGATCATCGACTGCGTGGCGCTACGGGCACGGTAAAGGTCGGGGTGATATACATCAGATAAATTTTGGTCATTGGTGTAAGCGTGAATCGTCGTCATGCTGCCTTGCTCTATACCGATGCTGTCATTCAGTGCTTTGGCCACGGGTGCTAAACAGTTGGTGGTGCAAGAGGCATTAGAAATAATCGTGCTGCTGGCATCGAGAACATCATCGTTAACACCATGAACGACGGTGGCGTCCATATCAGTACCTGGTGCTGAGACAATCACCTTCTTGGCACCCGCCTCAATGTGCTTAGCGGCGCCTTCACGTTTGGTGAATAAGCCTGTGCACTCGAGGACAATATCGACGCCCAGCTCTGCCCAAGGCAAGTTCGCTGGGTCACGCTCTTGTACCAGCTTAATTTCATCACTGCCAATCACCATCACATCATCTCGCAAGGTTACTTTTTGCGAAAACTGGCCGTGCACGGAATCGAACTGTGTTAGGTGTGCATTGACGTTCGCCGGCGCCAAGTCATTAATGGCAACAATTTGAATATCAGTATTTAAACCAGACTCGTACAGTGCACGCAAAGTGTTGCGACCAATACGGCCATATCCGTTAATAGCAACTTTAATCATCTTACTCTCCCCTCGACTATTTCAGTTGGCTGGCTTGACGTGCGAGCTGCTCAATTGCGTGCCAGTCCTGTTTTTCAATAAGTGTTTTATCTAGCATCCAAGTTCCGCCCACACAGACTACGTTGTTAAGGGCCAAATACTGGGGTGCGGTGTCTAAACTAATGCCACCTGTAGGGCAAAACTTCACTCCAGGTAATGGCCCACCAATAGACTTAAGCATCGCTGGGCCTCCTGCTGCCTGGGCAGGGAAAAACTTCAAAAAAGAGAAGCCACGCTCAGCGAGCCTCATTACTTCGCTTGGCGTGGCCGCTCCGGGCAAGAAAGGGGTATCGCACTGACTAGCAAGCTCTAGCAGTTGGTCGTTAACACCGGGACTGACCATAAAGTCAGCTCCGGCTGCAATAGAGGCATCAAATGTGGCTTTATCAATCACCGTACCGGTGCCTACATACGCGTCAGGAACGGCCTGTTTCATCACCTTTACTGCTTCTGCAGCAACGGGTGTACGCAAGGTGATCTCCAGTGCTTTAAGACCGCCGTTATATAAAGCTTTCGCTAGTGGCTCGGCATCTTCTAAGCGGTCGATAACAACCACTGGCACGACCGGTGCCGATGTTAAAATCTGTTCAATTGACATAGTTTGTCCTCATTCCCAGCGCAATTATTGTTGTTCGTAAGCTGGCGCAAAGGCGCTCGCGCCTAAATCTGCACTGCTGACAATATTTCTAAAACCAGCGAAAAGCTCACGACCGGTGCCAAAGGTTGGCCCTGTGTGCACCAGCTCCACTTCACGCTGGGCAAGCTCTTCATCGCTGACGTGTACTTTTAGCTCGCCGCTTGGCGCATCTAAGGTAATTAAATCGCCTTCGCGAATTTTTGCGATTAGGCCACCTTCAACTGCCTCGGGCGCCAAGTGAATCGCCGCAGGCACTTTGCCTGAGGCACCGGACATGCGCCCGTCAGTGACAATCGCCACTTTATAACCTTGGTCTTGCAGGCTGGCCATGACAGGTGTCAGCTTATGTAGCTCCGGCATACCTTTGGCTTTTGGACCTTGCTCTTTGATAACCGCGATAAAGTCTTGGTTTAATTCACCACGACCAAAGGCGGCCTGAAGCTCGGCCTGATCTGAGAACACCTTGGCCGGCGCACTCACTACTTGGTGCTGCTCTTGGACCGCAGACACTTTAATGACTGCTTTACCTAAATTACCGCTTAATAGCTGCAAACCACCGCTACGATGGAAAGGATTGTCCGCCGGACGTAACACATCCTCATCATGTGAATTGTCAGGGCATGGTACCCACTTCACTTTGCTTGGGCCGCTGGCGTCAGAAACGATCAGGTTACTATCTTTATCTAAGCGAGGCTCAGTGGTGTAAGGGTCGAGCCCTTCTCCGAGAATGGTTTTTACATCATTATGCAATAGGCCTTTGTCTCGTAGTTGCTTCATTAAAAAGCCCATGCCGCCTGCGGCTTGGAAATGGTTTACATCGGCATGGCCGTTGGGGTAAATACGCGTCAACAGTGGCACGATTTCAGATAGGTCTGACATGTCTTTCCACGTCAATTCCACCCCTGCAGCCTTGGCAATAGCCACAAGGTGAATGGCGTGGTTGGTTGAACCACCCGTCGCCAGTAGACCAACTAGACCGTTAATGATGGTTTTCTCGCTCATCACCTCGGACATGGGCACTGCGTCTTTACTCTCTACGAGTTGCTTAAGCATGGTTTCTACCGCATTGGCAGTGAGACCATCGCGTAACTCTGTATAAGGATTAATGAAGGAGCTTCCAGGTAAATGTAAGCCCATGATTTCCATTAACATTTGGTTGGAGTTTGCGGTGCCATAGAAGGTACATGTACCGGCACTATGGTAAGACTCGCTCTCGGCCTTAAGGAGCTCTTCACGACTCACTAGTCCTTGCGCGAATTTTTGACGAATACGGGCTTTCTCTTTGTTTGGAATACCTGAAGGCATCGGCCCTGCAGGTAAAAAGTAAACCGGTAAATGACCGAATGATAAGGCACCAATCACTAGGCCTGGGACGATTTTGTCACACACCCCGAGGCAAAACACGCCATCAAATACATCATGAGACAATGCCACTGCCGTGGACATAGCGATAACATCACGGGAGAATAACGAAAGGTCCATGCCATCACGGCCTTGGGTGACACCATCACACATCGCAGGTACGCCACCGGCGACTTGCGCAGTGGCATCAAATTTTTTCGCTACTTGTTTAATAAGGTCAGGGTATTCTTTATAAGGTACATGCGCGGAAAGCATGTCATTGTAGGCGTTAATGACAGCGAGGTTTGGTTTTTCGTCGCCACTTAAGCGGGCTTTATCGTCGCTGCTACAGGCGGCCATCACGTGGGCCAAATTGCCACACCCGATACCGGCTCGAACGCGCTCTTGAGATTTGGCTTCGTTCATACGAGCTAGATACGCTTGGCGTGTCGCCTTGCTGCGCTCTATAACTCGTTCGGTGACTTCTTTAATACGCGGATGCAACATAATTCTGCTCTTCTTGCCGTTGGTGGATAAAAGGCTCAGTACTTCAATACCGACTCCAAGGCAATGAAGTACTGAGCAGCTTTGATTTACCCGTTCAAAGGTACGCTGCCAACTCGTCTCTCACAACCAAGCTGACACCGGTGTCAGGGTTATTAACTCACACCTTTGACACCGGTGTCAACCCTGTCTATAAATTTAGTTTAAAATTTCTATGTTGCGAGTTATTTACCAAATAAAAACGAAAAAATAACAGCGCTAGTCAGGGTGTAATGTGACTCAAAGTATAGTTGGTTAGATCACAAAAAGGCCCATATCAGCGAGCTGAATATGGGCCAGTTGCAATTGGGATTTGGTTGCTGTTTAGGCTTTCGGTGCCGCCGTGGACTCACGAGTAATCAATTCGGCTTCGAGGGTCAGCTGAAGAGGTTGACGTTGCTCGCCCTCTTGCTGCTCATCGGTGGCATGATTGATTTGCTCTATCAGGTGGTCAACCGCAAGACGCGTCATTTCCTCAACCGGTTGCGCGATGGTCGTCAAACCGGGCCAAATATGACGGGCTATCGGCGCGTTATCGAAACCTGCAATGGAAATATCATCCGGTACTTTCAAGTTCATTTGCGTTGCTAACTTGAGCGCCGCTGCGGCCATGTAATCGTTCGAGGCAAAAACCGCCGTAGGCCGAGGGTTTAAATGTAAAATGGTGCGTGCACTGTCGGCACCAGAATGGTAGGAGAAGTTACCCTCTTCCACTAACCGTTCTTGATATTCAATACCGTGTTGCTTGAGCGCTCGTCGATAACCATTAAAGCGCTGCTCGGTAGCACTGTGGTCGGGGTGACCTTTGATAAAGGCGATATCTTTGTGCCCCATATTAATCAATAGCTCGGTGATCTCAAAAGCGCCCTGCTCGTCATTACTGCGCACAGAAATAGAGTCGTCATCAAGTTTCACCGAGGCGACACGGGCGAATGGCACGCCTTTTTTACGCAAAAACGCCACCAACTCCGCATGATCTGAAAATGGCGGAGTCAATACCAAACCATCTAGACGCGAGGTTTGCAGCAGCTGTTCTATATTTTCAAGTAACGCCTCTGCGCGCAACTCACAAGGGTGGATCAACAAATTAAAGCCATGCTCATGGCACGCTGCCAGTGCACCGCTTTGCAAACGTGTGATATAACTTTTTGATGGATTATCGTAAAGACAACCAATAATAAAGCTGCGATTGCGCGCTAGACCCCGGGCAATGGGATTCGGCGTATAATCCAGCTCTTTAAAGGCTTTAAGCACCTTTTCTCGGGTCGCATCACTGACATTAGGCTCGTTATTTAATACCCGAGACACAGTTTTTTTGGATACGCCGGCGTAACTGGCAACACTATTAATTGTTATCTTTTTCATAATCCGCGCAACTTAGTCCTTACTCTGCCCTTGGTGGATACACGCCGCAGCGCCAATAAAAGGAATATTCTCTTGGCACACCAAGGTCACCGGAATTTGACTATTGTACTGTGACATCATGCCTTTGGCGATAAAACGCTCGTTAAAGCGACTATTAAGCAAGCGCTCGTGCATGCGCGGCAAAATGCCACCGCCAATATACACTCCGCCCAGAGCGCCAAAGCTCAAGGCGATATCACCAGCCACACTGCCTATCCAGTCACAGAAGTGATTCAGTGTTTTGGTAGCGATATGGCATTCACCACTTTGTGCAAGCGCAGCAATTTGCGCTGCATCGAGTTCATTGACCTGCGCCCCCTCAACCTTAGCCATGGCCTGATACAGCCTTGCTATGCCGGGGCCGGCAAACACATTCTCAACAGAAACATGCTGCAACTCATCGCGCAGCACGTTATGGAGTTGTCGGTCCAGCTCTGTCACTGGGGCAAGACTAATATGCCCTGCTTCACAGCTCATCACCGCTTGATTACCTTGAGAGCGCACTAAACACGCAGCGCCGAAACCGGTGCCGGGACCAAACACAGCAATATTAGCCTGTGCCTGCGCTTGGCCTTGTTTAACAACAATGTTATCGCTGGTATTAAGGTAAGGCGCGGCATAGGCAAACGCCGCGAAGTCATTGATAACCTGTAAATTGCTAAAGTCGAAGCGCGCTTTCAGCTGGGTGACGTTGAAGTGCCAGCCAAGATTAGTCAGCATCACTTCTTCACCCTTAACTGGCCCTGCAACGGCAAGGCATGCACGGCTTATAGTGATTTCTGATAATTGCGCTAGGTATTCACTAATCGCATCTTCAAAGGTGCTGAAATCGCTGCTAGGAAAAGTATGGCGATGGCTAATGACAAACTCGTTGTCGTTGGGGAGGTAGTCGGTGATCAGCGCAAAACGCGCATTAGTGCCGCCAATATCAGCGACCAAAATGGGTGCGAATGGCACCTTGCTCTCTGCCTGTGTACTCGCTGGACTCATAATGTATTCTCTTGTTATTTATCCAGCGTCATGGTGTGGGTGTGTAGGCTGCGCTTTTCTTCACCATTGACTTAACTGGTATAAACTTATTAACTTTATGTTAGCTGTACTTTTTTCGCGCTACTGAAAAAAGTGCTGCCCGGGCAGCGGGCAGCCAAACCGTTTTGTGACAACAAAATGATAAAACGCCGACATTATGACACCGGTGTCAGCTATGAATCAATAAAAATTTTCAGTTTGCGGCAAAAATGTAGCAAAATGCCCGTTTTTTGCAGACACTTCGCTTCTCTTTAATGGTACTTGGCTGTATTGTCGTGGACTATTGCGAGCGCTCTATGAGGAAATACATGAAAGGTAAAGCCACCTCTTTCGACATTGCCCATTATGCTGGGGTTTCTCAGTCCACGGTTTCCCGTGCCCTACGAGGGAGCCCATTGGTAAATGAGGAGACACGGCGTAAAGTGGTTGAAGTCGCGCGCAAGCTAAATTACAAGGTGGATAAGAACGCCAGCAATTTACGGGCGCAACAAAGCTCGACCCTAGCAGTACTCTTATTTGAAGACCCTACTTCAGACGAGTCGCAAATTAACCCTTTCTTTTTATCCATGCTGGGATCTATTACCCGCGCTTGCGCCAAAGAAGGCTATGACCTGTTAGTGTCCTTTCAATCCAGTAGTAATGACTGGCACGCCGATTACGCTGAAAGTCATCGTGCCGATGGCATTATTTTGCTTGGCTACGGGGACTACATTGACTACCAAGCCAAATTCGCCCGCTTATTAGATACCAATACTAAGTTCGTTTGCTGGGGCGCTAATGTGGATGGCCGTCCAGAGCTCACGGTAAGCTGTGATAACCAGTATGGGGGGCGCTTAGTGGCAGAGCACTTTATTGAATTGGGTCGCACTGATTGTGCGTTTATTGGAGATGCCTCACACCACAGCCCAGAATTTAGCGCTCGCTTCAAGGGCTTCGAGCAGCGCTTACAGGACAACGGCAAACATGTAAGCGAGCGTAAAATGGCCACCGCTATTTCTACCGAAGAATCCGGTTATCAAGCGACCAAATCCTTACTGGCCAACAACATTACCTTTAACGCTTTATTCGGTGCCAGCGACTTAATCGCCATAGGCGCCATTCGTGCTTTGCAAGAGGCGGGACTTCGGGTCCCCCATGATGTGTCTGTCGTTGGTTTCGATGACTTAGCTGTGGCGCGCTTTTGTACGCCCCCGCTGTCTACCGTCCAACAAAATACCACTTTGGCCGGACAGATGTTGGTGGCTAACTTACTCAGCCTGATCGGTGAGCAAGAAGTCGACTTAGCGAACAGCATTTTGCCTCCGCAGCTTATCGTGCGCCAATCCAGCCGTTAGTAACGCTGCGCGCAGCCTGTTGCCGATAGGTTAATCATAAAAAGCCGCTGCGATAACGCCAGCGGCTTGTATTTCTCAAGGTCGTTTACTGCAACGCTTGCTCAACAATGGGGTAATGGTCCCATACTGTCTTATCAGTCAATGAACGCAGTAGCTTCACGTATTCGGCGTGAGTCCACGCCAGTGGCGTGGCCGAGTTTGTGCCCTCGCCAAGCTCATAGCCGAACGGGTTGACACCGACACCATCCCACACTTGCTCTGGCAGCATCATGCCCTTATTAGCAAAGGCTTCCATACCGAACACATAGGTGTGCTGGATACGCTGATAGTCTTGCGCTGTGAGCCCGCCACGTACGGCATTGGCTGCGGCAATTTCATAATGACCCCGCTCACCGGTGAAAAAGGGCCATACCCGACCGCGCTGACCATCGGTATTGTTGCCGTCCTCGGCATAGTTGCTGCCCCGTTTTTCATCTTCGCCGTAACCATCGTTACCATAGCGACGCCAACCGGGATAGGCGCGCCCCTGCTCATCGGTAAAGGTATATTTGACTCGCAGATTATCGACGAGACTTTGGTCGTCGTATTCAGGCAGAGACGCCGTCACCGACTCGCTGTCTGCACCACGCACGCCATAGCGCACCAGTTCTAAAAAGCCGCCATCTAAAATCTGCTTTTTGTCCATGCCGGCACGACCATTGTTTGCTGCCAGCGGGGTATCGCCATTGGTATTTTCATCCTGAGCGATACGCACAAAATAGCGGCCATCGCTGGCTTCACCCGTTAATGTACCTTTACTGGTAAACATCAAGGCTTCAATGTCTTGCTCATACTGCTTCGCCGTTGCCAAATAACGCTGGGCACTGTCGGTATCACCGCTTAGCTTGGCAATTTCCCCGGCACTGATCAATCCAGCTACTACGGCGGCGGTAGTAGAAGGCGAGTAGCCTGCTTGCTCTTCCCAACGCTCCTGCTGCGTATAAGGCGGGGTGATCTGGGTGTCATTCCACAGGATTTTTGCCTGTCCCCCTTCGACCAAGAAGTCTGCAGCCGGCTGCAGCATGGTACGATACCATTGAGTGAGTTCGTTTTTCGACAGCACCCCGCCTTTGTATAGTTTCCAAGCGAGCATGATAGGCATTGCGGTTTGATCCAGCTGCACCCCAACCCACTCTAATTCACCGTCAACATGGGTCTTTTGTAAAAACCAGCCAGTATCACCTTGGTTGCCAGGGGTATCCTCTCGTACCTGGACCTTAGGTAAATAGTTAAACGCCGCTTTTGCCGTTTGCGTATCCCCCATGGCTAGAAACGCCATAGCAACTTGATAGAAGTCGCGTACCCATACCGCCTTATAGCCAGTATGGCCTTGCTCTGCGGCCACGGTATCACCCCATGGGTTTGATAAAGAGGCAATCAATGCCCCAGCATGGGTTTTGTCTTCCTGCGCTTTGAGCACTAAGGCACTGGTATTGAGTAATTTGCCGCCATCGGTGCTGGCATCATAGAGACGCTCGAGCTGCAAGCTCTGCAAATAATCCTGCCAGCCAATGGCATCGCCATCCCCATTATAGTGCGCAAGCACCTTGTCATAGCCGCGCTTCAGTGTCTTTTGACCCTGGGCAAGCGCTTCTTGCTCACTGCTGCCATAACTTAACACCAGATCAAACTGACTGTTTTCGCTTATCTCGCCGAGTGTGGCACTCATGGCGACATTCCCCGCTTGCTCGCCAGTGCTTTGATAACGCGTGAACTCGCCGCGCGCTTTAAGCTGCGAGTAGCGATCCGATTGACCAACAAAACCAACGGAGCCGTCATTAAGACCCTTGGCGCTTTGCAAGCTCAGGTAGTGGGCACCGGAATAAGCAATAAGGGCATCGTCGGCAACTTTGGCCCGGTCGTCAAGGCCATCATTATTCACATAAGGGTTCACCTGCACATGTGCTCGCAACCCTGGCTCATTGGCCTGAAAACGTACGCGCACCATCAGTGACTGCGCATCCGGGTCGGTAAAGATATCTTTAATAATGCGAAAACGCCCTTGGCTATCCTCACTGGTTACTCTGTATGCCAATGATGTCGGTCGCCCTTGGGGGTCGACATCAAGGTATTCCACGCGATTGCTAAGACCATCGCTTTCAGCGACAACGAAGTCCGCACCACTGACAATAAATTGCATGTCACGAATTTGCGCTTGGTGAATCAACCCAAACATGGTTTCGGTGATCATCCCCTTTGCCAAGGAGAACCACACTTTTGATACCGTGCCTGTGGCACTGTTGTCATCGTAACGACCTTGTTGATAAGCCTCATAAGAGGTACCAATACCGGTTTTCCCCGAATACGCCCAAAACGGTTTATCGCCAGGAGCCCCTGGCGCGCTATCGCTGTTCGCTGTGGGGGCGGCACTGTTACATCCCGCCACCGTTGCCAGTACCATGGCACTGGCAATTACGTTTAATACTTTCACTGTATCACCCTTAGATTAATGATTAAGTTTCACCCGCGTAAGTGCAAGCGCTGCCAACACAAAAGACACGCCACCAATGATGAGCGCGTAAATAGGTTGATTGGCAAAGCCATGCTTTAAAATAAGCCCGAGAATACTGGCTGCAAGCAACTGCGGAATAACGATAAAGAAATTGAAAATACCCATGTACACGCCCATTTTCGAGCTCGGTAGCGCGCTCGAGAGCATGGCATAAGGCAACGAAAGAATAGACGCCCACGCAAAGCCAATTCCCACCATAGGCAGCATCAGCCAGGCTGGGTCACTAATAACCAAAAAGCTGGCCAGCGACAGTGCACCTAAGAGCAGGTTAAGGGCATGAGCGATGCGAATACCAACGCGCTTCACCATCACCGGGATCACCAGTGCGGCCAGCGCAGCAAAGCCGTTATAAGCGGCAAACAGCACGCCAACCCAGTCAGCACCATCATTGTAAGCTTTAGAAGTGACATCGACACTGCCATAGTGGTGACTGGTCACCGCAGCCGTGGTGTAAATCCACATCGCAAAGAGCGAAAACCAACTAAAAAACTGCACCCAAGCAAGTTGACGCATGGCCTTGGGCATAGTGAAAACATCGTGTACCACCGTGAAGAAGCCGTTACCTGTGTAGCCTTGGCGCTGTTGCCAAGCGGCGATGCCTTGTAACATGGCAAAGGCCAGCAGTAAACCCCCGAGCAAGTACAATTCTTTCTCTAAGTCCATCACCCCAACGGCTGCGATAATCGCCGCCCCTGATAGGCCGCTGACCACTAAAGTGCGAGCAAAGTTAATGACCTGCGTGGTATTGATAGTGGCATTGGCCTGTGCGTCGTCATTAAACGCCGCGAGCTGCTCTGGGCTGTATTCCTTGGTGGTAAACACTGTCCACATAACACTTCCCAACAAGAACGCACCGCCGACGTAAAAGGCATACTGCACTGAAGGAGGAATCACCCCGGCGGCAGCGGTATTACTGACATCAAACCAATTGCTTAAGATCCACGGTAAACTGGAAGCGACCACCGCACCCACGCCTATGAAAAAGCTCTGTAGTGAGTAGCCGAGCGCACGTTGCTTGTTCGGCAAGTTATCACCGACTAATGCACGAAAGGGTTCCATGGTGACGTTAATTGACGCGTCCATAATCCATAACATGCCCGCTGCAACCCACAGTGTCGGTGAGTTAGGCATCACCACTAAGGCCGCCGTGGTGACGATCGCACCGTAAAAGAAATACGGACGGCGACGTCCTAAGCGCCCCCACGTTTTATCACTCATATAGCCAATAATGGGTTGCACGATAAGCCCGGTAAGCGGCGCCGCCACCCATAAAATGGGGATGTCATCGATTTTTGCTCCGAGCGTTTGGAAAATGCGGCTGACATTGGCGTTTTGCAACGCAAAGCCAAACTGGATCCCCATGAATCCGAGGCACATATTCCATATTTGCCAAAAGCTTAAGCTGGGTCTTTCGTTTTGCATTATTGTTTACTTCCTAATTGCACCACACTGACACCCTGATATGGCAATGTTAAGCTGATGCCTTGGGCATCGAGTTGTGGCTCTGTGCCTAGTAAGGTTTCCCCCTCGCCACTGGCGATATCAATACGCACAGACTGTGGCTGCTGCGCGAAGTTAGCCACCACAAGAATGCGCTGCTGCGCGAGTTGGCGCACAAAGCTAACCACCTGCTTTGGTTGTGAGTTGGCAACGCTCTGCAGCTCACCGCCGACAATGGCAGGCAACGAATTAAGGGCCATAAGTTGGACATAAAACTGCCGTAATTGGCGCTGCTCTGGGCTCAGCAGTGCACCGTCAAAAGCACCGTTATTCATCCACTGTTGATGAGCAGGCACCCCAATGTAGTCAAAAATACTGGTGCGTGTTGGGTCGCCAAACCCGGGCTCTTCGGAGCCATCTTCGCCCACCGTTTGGCCAAAATAGAGCATGCTTGGCGAGCGTCCGATTAGGGTCGATACCGTCATCGCGGGCTTGCCCCAGTTCATATCGCCGGCGAAATCGCTGCTGGCGATACGCTGCTCGTCGTGGTTTTCTAAAAAGTGCAACATATGCTGCTCAATATCCGCCACCTCTTGGTGCTTAGCAAGCAAAGTATCCGCACCTTGCTGGCCCTGAATAATGGCTTTTAAGGTGTCATAAAAACCCACCTTGTCGTACAGGTAATCCATTTTCCCTTGGTGAATATAAGGGCGATATAGGCTTGGGTTATACACTTCGGCAAGTAAGAAGGCATCGGGGTTGGTCATTTTTATAGCGGAGTTTAGGAAGCTCCAAAACTCTACTGGCACCATTTCGGCCATATCATAGCGAAAGCCATCAACGCCTTTGGCCAGCCAGTACTGAGTGATATCGCGGAATTTATACCAGCTATCCGGTAGGGATTTATCTTGCCAAAACTGGTAGTGAGCACGGTAATCTTTGTTCGCGTAGTCCTCAGGCAAACGCGGGAAGTCATAGCTGCCATCGGGTTTGACACCATAATTGATCTTTACCGTCTCGTACCAATCATTGATATCAGGCTGCGCCTTGCGTGCACCATTGCCGGTCCATTTCGCTGGTGTTTCCGCAAAGTGGCCATCGGCCTTGGGGTGGCTCATCCCCCCGAGTACTTGATACTGTGGCGACTGCGGTACTTTAAATGACTCACCGACCACATAATAAAAGTTGTTATCGCGGCGATAGCTGACGCTGGTATCGTCATTGGCGCCGAAATCCGCTACTCCCTCGGGCTTAGATACCGAGTGATAGTCACGGGCGACATGGTTAGGCACAATATCGATAAGCACTTTCATGCCCTGCTCATGAGTACGGGCAATCAAGGCCTCGAACTCTTGTAAGCGATCGCTTGGTTTCGCCGCTAGGTCGGGGTTAACGTTATAATAATCTTTAATGGCATAGGGTGAGCCCGCCCGCCCCTTAACCACATCAGGGTCATCACCTGGCAGACCGAAGTCACTGTAGTCGGTGACCGTGGCGTGGTGTAACACCCCGGTATACCAAATATGAGTCACTCCTAACTCTTTAATCCCCGCGAGGGCTTTGTCATCAAAATCAGCAAATTTGCCTACGCCATTTTCGCTGAGCGTGCCCCATGGTTTATTAGTTTGCTTGGTGTTACCAAATAAGCGCGTAAACACTTGGTAGACCACCGGCTTTTGTACTTGCTCGGCATCTTGTTGCAGCTCTTTTTCAGCGTCTTTGCTGTGCGAGGAGCTGGTGTTTTCAGAGCAGCCTAGCAGGGCTACAGCCAATGACCCAGCCAGTAGCGTGGTTGTTAACTTGTTGTCTTTCATGGGTACACTTTGTTATTTCTTTTATGACAAAAATACTACGTTCTCCACGGCCCCTTTGATATGCCGTGCATACGTATTCACTCTATTGCAGTGCTAAAATCATGGCTTGTTCAGCGCCGATTGCCAGCGTTTGATTTAACCGTAACATCTCACCACTTAGCAGGTTTTTGGCCTGCTTTGCGCCTTGTAAAATCTCGGCATAAGGCGCCAGTTCTAGGTGCTGTTTATTGCCTTTGTTCAATATCACCACAATGCGCTGCTCATTATCAATACGGGCATAAAGGTAGACATTGTCCTTGGGAGCAAAGTGCACCATCCGACCTTGACGCAGCGCACTAAATTGTTTGCGCAGCTGCAATAAGGTGCGCAGATAGTCTTGCATCTGTGTTTGCTCTGCGCTCAAGCCTTGCCCAGTGATGGCATCGGCTTGATGGCCACTGAAACCGCCGGGGAACTCAATGCGAATATCCCCATGGGCATCCGAAGGGGTGTTATCAAGTAACACCTCTGTACCATAATAGACTTGGGGAATGCCACGAATAGTAAGCATCAGTGTCATTGCCAACTTGGTTTTGTTAACGCTTTGCCCGAGCTGGGTGTATATGCGGCTCATGTCATGGTTATCGGCAAACACCAGCAAGTCATCGGCGTTGGCATACATAAAGTCATTACCGAGACTTTGATACACCCGCACCCAACCGGTGTGCCAACCGGGCTCTTCATTGAGGGCTTTGACCAGAGCCGCTTGCAGCGGGAAGTCCATCATTGAATTGATGGCGGTACTAAAACCGTCTTGGTTATGTTTGCCTCGCTGCCAATAAGCAATAATTCCTGGGTTGGTGGTCCACTCTTCACCAACAATACTAAAGTTGGGATACTCGGCCATAATGGCCTGACTCCAACGGGCCATAAAGGCTTTATCGGAATAGGAATTGGTATCGACGCGAATACCGCTAAGCCCGGCCTGCTCAATCCACCATATACTGTGCTGAATCAAATAAGTGCTGAGCTCGTCTACACGCTGATTCAGGTCGGGCATTGCTGGTACAAACCACGCATCGTTAAAGCGAGTGCGATCGTATACGCTGCTGTGAGGGTCCATCACCGTTTGTCGGCGATGATTATTAGCCAAAAACTCACCGCCATTGTTAATCCAATCTCGGCTCGGTTTATCGGCTACCCATGGGTGATTGGCGCCAATGTGATTGGGCACCATATCCATGATCACCCCGATGCCCCGCTCAGCGGCTTGCGCCACCATATCAAAATAGGCCTCATTGCCGCCCATGCGCGGGTCGATGGCATACAGGTTGGTCATCGCATACCCATGGTATGACCCTGTGGCCATATTATTTTCTCGCGCTGGAGTGAGCCATAGTTGCGTAAAACCCATGCGCTGCAGGTAATCTAGACGCTCGGTTATCCCTTGTAAATCACCGCCACGGCGGCCGTCGCGCGCCTGACGGTCGACTTTTTCTATCATGCTGGGGTGGTTATCGTTATGCACGTTGCCGTTAGCAAAGCGATCGGGGTTAATAAGGTAGATCACATCATCACTGCTAAAACCCTGACGTTGCTTTGAATCGTGCGCCCGCGCCTTGAGTTGATAATCAAATTGCGTGCCATCATCGGCGACAAACTGCAGTGTGCCTGGATAAGCCTGGGCACCGATATGCACGCTGAGAAACTGATAGTTATCGGAGTCAAGATGATGCTGACGCGTTAGTGTAACGCCGTCGTATGGGCGTAACTGCCACTGCCGCTGGGCAGTATTTGGGGCATGCAGCAGCAATTGCACATCGGGGTTTTGCATTCCTACCCACCAATGTTTTGGCGCCACTTCGACGCCCTGACAGGGTAGTGCCAATAAGGCCCATAACACCATAAATACACGCATTAGCTTAGATTCCTTTGAATAAATTGTTGATGGCTCGGCATACTTTGCACTGCTTGGTTAATCAGTGTGCGCAAACTTTGCAGTAATTCATCAAGTTGCTCATTTGATAATTGCTCAGCCAGCGGGTGGTGCTGTTGGGGCCAACAGTTTTGACCGATCAATACCTGCTGCCAGGCCACTTCGGCAAAGAGTTCATCTTGATAACGATGCACCTGCCCGCTTTGTTGGAACTGGGCGATACGCTCGCCAAGAGATGGCGGCAGTTCCATATCGGCGCAGTAACGCCAAAAACGACTATCTTGGCGCTGATTGAGGGCATAATGGAGAATAATAAAGTCGCGAATTTGCGCCATTTCGGTGCTAAATAAGCGGTTAAATGCACGCACCGAGGCGGAGGCAATGCCTTGGTGTGGAAAATGTTTCAATAAGCGGATCACCGCAGTTTGAATCAAATGGATACTGGTGGACTCAAGGGGTTCAAGGAAGCCACTGCTTAAACCGATGGCGACCACATTTTTGTGCCATTGCTGGCGCCTAGCACCAGTGCGAAATGGGATCACCCGGGGCTCATGCAATGCCTCACCGGGAAGGTTTGCTAGTAACTGCGCCTTGGCTTGGTCGTCATCGAGGTAGCGAGAGCAGTAAACTAAGCCATTGCCAACGCGATGCTGCAACGGGATTTGCCACTGCCAACCGCTATCATGAGCGATGGAGCGGGTATAAGGTAGCGGGTCTTTATCGTCGCCGTGATGCGATTGCACAGCGATAGCGCGGTCGCACGGTAACCAGTGTGACCAATCCTCAAAACCGACCCCTAAGGTTTGCGCTATCAACAGCGCTCGTTGACCGCTGCAATCAATGAATAAGTCCCCTTCTACGCGCTCGCCTGATTGTAACACCAACGCCTGCACATCACCGTTATCACTTTGCTCAACCTTATCAACCTTAGCGTCTATACGCTGAACGCCAAAGTGTTCGGCGCGCTCGCGCAACAGTTGCGCATACAAGCTGGCGTCAAAATGATACGCATGCTCAGTACCGGCTAACTGGGTATTGGGTAAATGTCGCAGTGGTGCAAAGCGCCCTGCTTTTGCCGCTTGGAAATTAAGTGAGTAATCCCACAACGAATGGCCTAGACCTTGCTCTTTTGCATGGTGAAAAAGGTGATGAAAATCACAAAAGGGCAGCGCTTTACCTAAATGACCAAACGCATGCATGTAGCTGTCGCCCTTGCGGCCCCAGTTTTCAAACTGGATCCCTAATTTGATCGTCGCCCCGGTGCGCTGTATCAGCGTTTTTTCATCAATCCCCAAGGCGTTGTTAAAGGCGACAATCGGCGGTATGGTCGCTTCGCCGACACCGACAGTACCAATATCCGTGGACTCCACTAAGGTGATACTCAGCTGTTTACCCAGCATTTTTGCCAGCAACGCGGCACTTAACCACCCTGCTGTGCCGCCTCCTAAGATCACCACCCGATTAATATTTGCCATCTCTGCGTGCCCCGCTATTAGCTGTTAACTTCAAAAAAGCCCTTGAAAATTCAAGGGCTTTTTAAACAAGTTACGACAGTTAAGAGTTATAGCTCATACTTGAAACCGAGCAAGTAGGTACGACCATAATCTTGGTAATCACGTACTTGCAGGGCATTGTCACCTTGTAGCGAGATAAACGGCTCTTCGGTGATGTTTTGCACTTGGAAAGTAATTTCTAGACTCTCTAGGCCTTGAATACCGGAATCAGCAAAGTCATACCCAAGCTGTGCATCCCAGATGGTTTCGCCTTGGATATCGACTTGGTCAGTTGAGAAACCCACACCGTAAATATCGCCTTTAAAGTCACTACGCTTACGCATGCTCGTACGTGCGGTGAAGCCATAGCGCTCATAGTACAAGGTTAAGCTTTGAATGCTGTCAGACAAACCTGGCAATTCATAGTCGTTGCCACTGGGGTCTTCCATATCCTGCTCAACACCGGTATGGCTAGCCAGTAGGCCAAAACCTTCTAGCTCATCGGCGAATAAGTTAAACGGTAATGCCACAGAGAGCTCGTAACCCCACAGATCACCGCCACCGCCATTGATTTTACCTGAGCCGGTGCCGGTGCTGTTTGGTGGAATTTCACCAGTAGCTGGGTCCGCCACGCCGCTCATATCAATCTCATAGTTACCGTCAAAAATCCATTGGTTCAGGTCTTTATAGAACACCGCTGCCGAGAAGTAACCTTCTTCACTAAAGTAGTTCTCATAGCTTAAGTCGAAGCCCGTCGCCTCTTTGGGTTCAAGCTCCGGGTTGCCGCCGGATACCGACCAATAATTGCCGTTTTCATCTGGCTGCTGGGCATTGTACGACGCGCTGATTGAGGCATTCATTTCATCTAAGCGCGCACGAGAAATGGTTTTCGCCGCACCAAAACGCAGCGTTTGCTGCTCATCTAGAGCAAAGTTAAGGTTTAGGCTCGGCAGCACATTGCTGTAGTCGTGGCTAATATCGGTGGGTTCGGCCACAACGAGGCCATCAACGACATTAAAGGCATTACCCTGTGACGACTGTTTGGTATACACATAACGCACACCGACATTACCCGTTACTGGGATATCACCTAGCTCTGCATTAATATTGGCTTGTACAAAAGCGGCGGTGACTTCTTCTTGCACTGTCCATGAACGTGTTAAGTGCTTAGAGTCGGTTAGGCTTTCACGCAGCAGATTATAGTAACCGTCATCCACGAGCGCCCGGGTATCGTAAGCGACCATTGGGCCCATGCCAATAAAGCTTAAATCGGCACTACCTAGACGATACTGCTCAGGCACTTCGAGCATGCCGACGTTCTCTGGGTAAGAGAAATCAGCCAAAGTCATAAAGTAGCCTTCAGAGACCTTGGTTTTCTCACGGTCACGATAAGACACGCCAAATTCCACACCGCTGATGTAGGCGTTATCCATTGCCTTGCTAGCGGCCAATTTCAACGTAGTTAATTCGTCTTCCACTTCTGGAGCATTAATAAAGCCATCTTGTGCGGTATTCTCATATGGCGTGCCGGTTAAGCCATATTGATTATTTAATGCCGCACTGGAGCCCCAAGATAAAGGCCCACCTAATTGAATAAGGTTGAAGTCGCTGTAATCAAGCTGGTGCGAGAACTGGGCGCCGGTGTTGCCATCATCAAAGGCATAACCGATATTATCGGAAATACCGTTATTGTCACCACGACCTGTACCTGAGTAGCTTTCGATACTCCATACTTGACGCTCTACTTCGGAGCGACTAGCGTCAAATTCCAGCTCCCAGTCGTTACTAAGGAGGTATTCTACATTAAAGCCAAACTGACTCAGATCCGCTTTACGCTCTTCAAAGTCGTTACGAACGACAACGCGTTGACCTTCTGTTAAAGCGCTGGTGATAAAGCCGCTGTCTGCATCAACCGTTGCGCTCTCAGGAGAGATTGAGCCTTGACCCCAAGCAAACGGGACTTCAATACCACGAAGGATTTTTTCGTCAGTAAAATCAACATAAAGCGCGTCAAAGGTCATGCTCAAGTCGCTGGTAGGCGCGTATTCAAGCACTAACATCGCAGAGTCACGCTCGAGCGTTGATGAGCGCACAAAAGGTTTCGCCCCACCCAAGATTGAATACGTATCCCCTGAGTCTGTAGTAAATTCAGGGTAGCCCCATGAGTTCCAACGCTTCTCTTGGTTGGGTGAACTCATTGTTGTATAGGCAAAAGCAACGCCAAAGGTATCGTCAGCGAACTGATCAATGTAAGAAACCGTACCACGGAAGCCTTTGTCATCGCCGTCTGGATTTAGTTTATCGAAACTAGTTTGCTCAAGCTGGCCGTTAAACTGAATGACCTGCTCGCCCTTGCTTAGCGGGCGGACTGTTTGCATATCGATAACACCGGCAATGCCTTCAGCATCAAGTGACGCACTCGGTGTTTTATAGACCGTTACACCGCTCATAATTTCTGACGGGTAAAGGTCGAATTCTACGCCACGATTGTCGCTGATAGAGACTTGTTCACGACCATTAAAGGTGGTGGCGCTCTCGTTTTCGCTAAAACCACGTACGCTGACACGTGATGCGCGACCGTCTAAGCGCTGTGCAGTCAAACCAGGTAAGCGAGCAATAGATTCAGCAATAGACGAATCTGGTAATTTACCAATGTCTTCAGCAGACACTGACTCTACCACTTCTGTTGCAAAACGCTTGGTATTGATTGACTCGACGACACTGCGGCGAAAGCCACGTACTTCAATCACTTCAACATCTTGCTGCTCATCGGCTTGCGCCTGCGCTTCGTTGCCTTGAGCATACGCGACTTGGCTACCTAAACCGGCACTCAACAGTGCAAGCGTTAGCATACTTGGTTTGAACATAGACATAGTGTTTTATCCCGATTAACCATTTTATTAGGACCAATTGGTGATAGTTAGCGCTGCACCAATTTGGCTCGTGTTGTTGTCGCAAAAAATACTAACGCTCGTCTTAAATTATTAACAAACTTATGCATACGTATTCAATGTAATTGCAGCTGCAATATTTTACATTTTAGTTACATAAAAATTAGCAACAATCCAGTAAATATGCGAGCTTGCTAGCCTTTACAGCACAGTTACAATTTAACACCCCCAACAATACGCTGCCCTAGCCTACGCCAGCCCCCTGAACCGATAAATAAGCCCACATCCCTTACTGTTAGGGCTACTGAGAACATGATAGTAAAAGCCCATACTGTGGCGTGGTAATTGGTCTTACCATTCATTTTCGCACTACTTTAGTGCATTGGTGGGCTGAATCGCCTTAAATAAGTGCAAGACCCGATTACCGGAACCAGCCAGCTCAATGGCACTGTTTCCATTGGTAAACAGCCTTTTGGTATCAGTTTGGTGACAAAGCCAAGCAAACACTAAAGCCACCTAATGCGCTTTTGCATACGAATACATCATGCATACGTATGCAGATTTTTTACAAGCGTTCTGAGGTTGCCGTATTCTTTGCCAAGCAAAAAAATTAACCGATGTTCTGGAGCGAAACATGGCGAACCCTCTTTGGTGGAAAGGTGCGGTAATTTATCAGATTTACCCCCGCAGCTTTCAAGATACAAACGGCGATGGAATTGGCGACCTCCGAGGTATTATTAACCGCCTTGATTACATAAAAAGCTTGGGTGTGGATGCGGTGTGGATCTCACCGTTCTTTAAATCGCCAATGAAGGATTTCGGTTATGACATCAGCGACTATCGTGATATTGACCCTATTTTTGGCGATCTTACAGACTTCGATGAACTGATCGCCGAAGCACATCAGCGCGATATTAAAATCATTATTGATCAGGTATTGAGCCACACCTCTGATCAGCATCCCTGGTTCTTGCAAAGCCGCGAATCAAACAATAATGACTATGCCGATTGGTACGTGTGGGCAAACGCTAAAGAAGATGGTACGCAGCCTAACAATTGGTTATCCATTTTCGGCGGCCCAGCATGGCAATGGGAGCCTCGTCGCGAACAGTATTATTTGCATAACTTTCTTACCGAGCAGCCAGACCTTAATTTCCATAACCCGCAAGTGCGTCAAGCGGTGCTGGATAACGTGGAGTTTTGGCTCAAAAAAGGGGTTGATGGCTTCCGCTTAGATGCCATTAACTTTTGTTATCACGACGCGCAATTACGTGATAACCCGGCAAAGCCAAAAGAAAAGCGCCAAGGCCGTGGTTTTAGCGAAGATAACCCGTACGCTTTTCAATACCATTACTACAACAATACGCAACCTGAAAACCTCGACTTTATGCGCGATATTCGTGCCTTACTCGACAAGTACCCGGGTACGGTAGCACTTGGGGAGATCTCCTCTGAGGATTCCCTTGCGACCATGGCCGAATACACCAGCGGCGGTGACAAGCTGCATATGGGATATAGTTTCGAGCTACTAACCGATGATTACAGCAGCGCCTATATTCGTAAAACGGTCGAGACCTTAGAGGCGAATATGCTCGAGGGCTGGCCTTGCTGGGCGTTTAGTAATCATGATGTGGAGCGTGTTGCCAGCCGTTGGGCAAAAAACGGCGAAGTTAACCCTGAACAGGTAAAAATGTTGACCGCACTGCTTGGCTCCCTACGTGGCAGTGTGTGCATGTATCAAGGTGAAGAACTGGCATTAGGCGAAGCGGATGTTGCATTCGAAGATTTGCAAGACCCCTATGGCATCACTTTTTGGCCCAACTTTAAAGGCCGTGATGGCTGTCGCACGCCGATGCCTTGGCAAGACGGTGAGCACGCCGGGTTTAGCACGGTAAAACCATGGCTGCCGGTAAGCCATGCTCACAGTCTACAACATGTTGCCAAACAACAACAGGATGCTCATTCAACGCTCAATGCCTACAGCGAATTTATGGCTTGGCGGCGTCAGCATCGTGCGTTAGTTGAAGGTGACATTCACTTTATTGATACTCATGAGCCCGTTCTTGCCTTTACCCGCAACCACGGTGATGAGTCCATATGTTGTTATTTTAACCTATCGGAGCAACCCGTGAGTGTCGAGGTAACGCACGCGCCCAGTCATCAATATCAAGGCTCGCTGTGCCATCACACTGGGCAATTGCAAGGCCAAACACTGCATTTACCTGCATTTGGTTGTTGGTTTGCTCGTCTTTAACCCCTTCCCTTGTGTCATAAAACGTGACATTTTTTAGCACCCTACGGGGTGCTTTTTTTATGCTTGTTCAAAAGTCATATTGTTCACCCAAGGACAACGTCGGTTATCTTGACGATAAAAATAACTCACTTTCTAAAAACCGGGGATTACGCTAAAAATAAAGCACTTTCCAAAGAGGAACTATGCAATGAAATACCTTGTTTTAAGTGCGCTGTTTGCTATTGGCTTACAAAGTGCTTTTGCCAGCGATGACCTACCAGTCGCCCCCGAGGAGATAATCAAGGAGCACACGCAGATGTGCCTAGACTGGGCCACGGAAGATGACATTGATGCGCAAAGCCAGTATCAGTATGTGCTCGACTGTGTCAATGATGAGCTCAGTGACAATGGTTACCAGCACGTACAACAAGTGAATATCAAATAGCCACTTGCCTAATATGGGCCTAGGGGAGTAAAAAAGCCGCTCAATCATTGTGAGCGGCTTTTTCTTTTTTCTGCGGGTTACTTTTTCTTTTTCGCTTTCTTTTTCTCTTCTTCAACCCATTTGCCATTTTCGTAGGTTGCCTTCCAGCCGGTCGCTTTACCATCGACTTCAGTCATTACATACTGCGACTTGGTCTTACGGCTAAAACGTACTACCGCTGGGTTACCATCAGAGTCAGTCTCTGGCGCATCGGCTAAATAGTAAAATTTAGGTGATATACGCTCGCGAAAACGCTTTAATTCAGAAACCTTAGGCGCTCGAGTCTCCCGTGACTTAGGAAAAGTAGAGGCAGCCAAGAATATACCGGCAGCGCCATCACGCAGCACGAAATAGGCATCCGATTTCTCGCATTCAAGCTCTGGCAAGTGCACCGGGTCCTCTTTAGGTGGTGCCGGCTCGCCATTTTTGAGCAGTTTACGGGTGTTTTTACAGTCTTCATTGGTACAGCCAAAATACTTACCGAAACGACCGTTTTTCAGCTCCATATCTGCGCCACACTTATCGCACTCAATAATCGGACCATCATAGCCCTTGAGCTTAAACTGCCCTTGTTCAATGAGGTAGCCACTGCACGCGGGGTTATTACCACAGACATGCAATTTGCGCGTTTCATCAATTAAATATGAATCCATGGCAGTTCCACATTTAGGGCAACGCTTCATTTGCATCAGTGTTGATGTTTCAACATCTTCAACTTCATCAGCATTGACCGCTTCCTCACCTGGCGTAAGGTTCATGGTGGTGGTGCAGCGCTCTTTAGGTGGCAAGTTATACCCAGTACAACCTAAGAACACACCGGTTGATGCTGTGCGGATCCCCATTTTTCTGCCACAGCTAGGACAATCAATGTCAGTCTCGACCATTTGGTTTTGACGCATTCCGCCTTGCGCCTCATCGCCACTGGCAATGGCTAACTTTTCCGAGAAGTCGGCATAAAAGTTATCCAGCACTTGAGTCCACTGGCGTTCGCCCTCGGCAATATCATCCAGGCGCTCTTCCATTTTGGCGGTAAAGTCGTAGTTCAACAGCTCGGTAAAGTTCTCAACAAGGCGATCGGTGACGATTTCACCCATTTTTTCAGCGAAGAAACGACGGTTTTCCACCCGCACATAGCCTCTGTCCTGAATAGTGCCGATGATCGAAGCATAGGTTGAGGGTCGACCGATACCGCGCTTCTCAAGCTCTTTAACCAAGCTTGCTTCACTGTATCGCGCTGGCGGCTTGGTAAAGTGCTGTTGTGGGTCCAGCTTATCTAAGCTTAATTTATCACCGACACTCAATGCTGGCAGCGCTTGCTCTTCATCGCTTTTCTTGCGCACGGCAGGTTGTACTCGGGTCCAACCATCAAAACGCAATACGCGGCCTTTGGCTTTAAGCTCAAACTCACCCGCTGTAACCGTCACTGTGGTTAAATCGTATTGCGCTGGCACCATTTGGCAGGCAACAAATTGACGCCAAATAAGCTCATACAGTTTCTTCGCGTCAGCATCAACACCCTCAACATGCCCTGAAAGAACGTTTACATCTGACGGCCGGATTGCTTCGTGCGCTTCTTGTGCGTTGCCTTTTGCGCTGTAAATATTAGCTTTTTCCGGCAGGTAATTGTCGCCAAAATTATCGGCCACATAGCCGCGACACATGGCGATAGCGTCTTGTGACAAGTTAGTCGAGTCAGTACGCATATAGGTAATATAACCGGCTTCGTAAAGACGCTGCGCTAGCATCATGGTCTTTTTAACGCCATACCCTAAGCGCGTACTGGCCGCTTGTTGCATGGTGGAGGTGATAAAAGGCGCACTTGGGCGGCTTTTACTCGGTTTTTCTTCAACGTCGGTAACTTGGTACTGAGCCGATTGCAGCTGCGCCACAGCAGAGTCTGCCTGATCTTTATTAACCGGTTTAAAGGCTTTACCTTGCTCTTTGGTCACCAGAAGACGTAACGCATCGGCTTTGGCTTGTACATCGGCATGAATATCCCAAAACTCTTGCGGGATAAAGGCCTTGATTTCGCGCTCGCGTTCCACAAGAAGACGAACGGCAACAGACTGCACGCGCCCAGCAGATAACCCGCGCGCCACTTTTTGCCACAACAAAGGCGAGACCATAAAGCCAACAACACGGTCTAGGAAGCGTCGCGCTTGCTGAGCCTGTACCATATCGGTATTCAGCTCGCCCGGGGTAGAAAAGGCCTGCTGAATGGCATTTTTGGTGATTTCGTTAAAAACCACCCGTTTGTACTTCGACTTATCACCGCCGATAATCTCTTCAAGGTGCCATGCAATGGCTTCCCCTTCTCTATCCAAATCCGTTGCGAGATAAATTTCATCTGCCGTTTCGGCGAGTTTTTTTAATTCTTGAACAACTTTTTCTTTGCCGGGTAGCACCTCATAGTGAGGCTCCCAGCCTTTTTCTGGGTCAATACCCATGCGTGCAACTAGGTTTTGATAGTCACGCTTCTTTTTATAGGCGGCTTTTTCCTCAGGGGCCATTTTGCGCACTTCGGCGGGGGATTTTGCCGCAGGCGCCTTCGCCTTACCTGACCCAGAGGTGGGAAGGTCGCGTACGTGACCTACGCTGGACTTAACAACATAGTCCTTGCCTAGGTATTTATTAATTGTTTTTGCTTTTGCAGGAGACTCTACAATGACTAGCGATTTGCCCATAATAGCCTAAGTTGACCTATCTCTTTTTATAATGATTGCCCTTGTTCGTGGGCACGAATAAATATAGGTATATCTACAAACACCTATTGTTACAAGCTTTGACGCTAAACTTTTATCTAATCAGCGATTTTTTGACCAGCTGTTGCTGTGATTTTGTCCGTTATGGTGATTAATCACCGGTGCACAGGCTAACGCCGGGCAATATATAGGAATAAAAACAAAAATGCCAACCGAGCGGTTGGCATTTTGTTTAATCAAGCAATTTGCTACTGATCATCAACAACAGTCATGGATGCAGATACAACCTTGGCATCACCATCATCAAACCCTGATGGAATAGTGAAGGTAATTGTTAAACTACCTGCTGTTTTTTGGTTACCTTCAGACTCGCGAGAGATAAGTACGCGTGAACGAATAGGTGTGTCTCTGTTGGTATTACCGATTACCGCACTGTTTTCTAGAATATCTAGAGAACCATTTGAAGTAGATATTTCCACTTCCGTTCCTGCTGGCAGTGGATTACCAAATTCATCACTGTAATAGATGTCGATAGCTTGTGATGCCAAGCCTCCGCCCGCTTCAGTACTTACATTGACGAGTTCAATGTCACATTTACCAGCGACATTAGTTGACTCAAGCACGCGCTGCGCATCGGTTGTACAACTGTTTGAGTCAATCGCAAAGCGAACATAAGGCTCATCACCAGACATCACCAGCTCTACGCTGCTGCGCACTTCAATTAACTCACGAGTACACTCACCGGCCGCTTCAGCTTCTTGTGAGCACAGTAAGCCGTTGTATTTGCCATCTGCTTCATCAAAGATGCCATCGTTATCAAGATCACGCCATGTTTCGTTATGACCGCCTCGTGAGATTAGCTCTGAACAAGGGTCAGTAGGCCCAGGTGCTGGATCGCAGTTGGCTTTATCGAAGGCGCCGTTTTCGTTATGGTCGATAAATGCTTCGGTTAAGTCATACTCTTGATAGTACTCACCAATATCGAACAGGCCGTTACGGCGGGTCACACCACCGCTTGACTCTTCATCAACAAAGTTTTCTTGGCCTTTGGCTACCGCCATCACGGTAACGCGCCCGCCCATTACAATACCATTAGGGTCGTTTTTAGCGCGTACCATACCATTAATACAAGGTGCAGCAACGCCAAACCAAGGATCGCAGTTTTGCACACCCGTTTTTGGGTTAACGCCCTCGGTGGTAGATGAGTCGCCATCGATATCACCAATACGGTTACCCCATTTGTAATCCCAAAACGGTCTATCGCCTTGGCTGCGCCATTGAATGGTACAGGCCGCATCGGTGGTTTGACACTTAAAGGTGGGGTTAAACTGCGTGCCATCAATAACCCCCGTAACACCGGCTTCGGTTAATACGGTTGCTTCAACACCATCACCACTTAGCTGGTTGAACTGGTCGCCAAAAAATACCGTTAGATTTGAAGTAACTCCGTTGTAATAAAGCGAGTTGGAATTTATAACATCGGTGCTTAAATCAAAGCTGTTCTGATCGGTCACGCCTGAGCTTAAAGTAAGCAAGCTCGATACTGAGCTGATCTGCTCACTTAGCGGAATAAGTCGAAGTTCACCTTCAGGGCAAGAGCTGGGTGCATCGGCTGCTTGGCAGGCTTGATACTCATCAACCCAACAGGTCAAATCATCACCTTCAGGCAAGGCGGCCACATCGGCTTTTGGCACATAGCAAGCTTTTACAACTAGGGCACCTGGGACCACACCAGAGGTCACTGTGGTTTGCACCACACCGTTATTATCGGTATTACCCGTTGCCTGAGTCAGTGTCGCTTCACCGGTACCGTCCGTCAAACGAAAATCGATGCGGTCTTGAGCCACTGGGTTGCCATCTTCATCAAGAAGTTTAAAGCGCACCACAGATTGTGTAGGAACACCGCCTTCACCCGGAGGAAGTGCGATAAACGCTTCGCTTACATCCATAAATTGAATAGATTGCACAGGCGACGCTTCAACCGGAATAATAGTTGTCGCGGTGTAGTTTTTACCGCCAGTTTCTACTGTTACAGTGACATTATCTTCAATGTTACAGCCGTTTGCGCGATAGGTTGCTGTAGCAATACCGGCACGCGATTTTACTTTATCATCCAGGGTCGATTGGCCACTGGCGGCACAAGTGGAGCTAAATTCAACATCGGTCGGAGTTTGGAATAGGTTGCCTTCATCATCGCGAAGTTGCACTTCGATAACCGTACTGCCACCGGCTTTAAGTGGAATAACATTATTGTTGTCATCCGTTGCCAAGCCGTTATCAACAGTCAGCTCTAAATCTACCACACCTACTGCAAAATTAGTGGTGTCAGTGACGCCCAAGGCTTCAACCGAGATCGTGCCTGCACCACCTTGGTTGCCTGGCTGTAAACGCAATAAAGCGCGGCCAAACGAGTCGGTTAATGCAGTACCAGATGATGGCAATACCGTACCCACTGAGGTCTGGGCATTAACGATTGCCGAGCCCACGCCGTCGCCACTTTGAATGCTGGTTACTTCAACGTAAATCTCGCCCACTTCATTAGAAGAAATGCTATTGACGATATTACAACCAGTATTTGGGTCACGGGGGTCAAGCATGACGTTATCACGGTCATCATCCCAACCAGCGTTACAACCAGTGAGTAGTAACACGTCAACATCGGCGGTTTCCTCGGTAATAACAACGTCATCACCTTGGGTGGTAAAATCCGCTTGCGCTGTCACTTGGTCTCCCGCAGCCGGAATGTAAGTTGCGGTTACACGACCCGCGCCTTTCACTTGACCTGGGCCAATAGTGACCTGTGCGACACCATCTGCGTTCGTTTGTGCAGAAGCAGGTTTTAGCTCACCTAGGGTATTGCCACTTACTTGCTGCAGGCTAAACTCAATGGCCTTACCGGACACCGAGCCTGAAGTTGCGCTGAGCGTTGCTACTGCTTGCGCCGGGTTATCATTAGAAATAGGATTTTCGGCAGATATTGCATTGCCTTCACTGTCCACCACGGTTACGGTAATGGAATAACTACCAGAAGAACTACCATCTCCCCCCGTGTCACCACCTTCTTCTAAACTACCGCCGCCACCGCAGGCGACTAGAAGTAAACTCAGTAAAGAGGCACTGAGCAATCGCACAAAACGCATTGACTTCTCCCTAACGTTTTATTGTTTAAATTATTTACTTAATATTAACCCAGGATGAGTGAATTACGCATTCCTTTTTTGAAAAAAGTTGTCGTTTTTCGCTGCATTGAGTGATTTTCGCTGATAGGCTATAGCGAATTACAATAACGAAGATGAATCATACCTATGTCTGAAAAAGGTTCAATGTCTCTCACCACGCGTATTATGATTGGTATGGCGCTAGGTGTTGTTGTCGGCTTTTTGTTCAAGTTGATTTTGGCCGGTGAAGACGAATTATTACTTGATTTAGGCTTGTTTGCCTTTCCTGTTAAAGGCTTTTTTGTTGACGGTTTATTCAATATTGGCGGGCAAATCTTCATTGCCAGCTTAAAAATGTTGGTGGTGCCACTGGTATTTGTGTCCCTCGTTTGTGGTACTTGTAGCCTCAGTGACCCGAAAACCTTAGGTCGTTTAGGTGGTAAGTCTATCGCCATGTATGTGGGTACCACCGCCATTGCCATCACCGTCGCCATTACCTTAGCGCTGTTAGTAAGCCCAGGCGATGGCGTCACCTTGCCAAATGATGCAACCTTTGATGCGAAAGAAGCGCCGACGCTGGCTCAGGTCATCATCAATATGTTCCCCACCAACCCTATTGATGCTATGGCCAGTGGTAACATGTTGCAGGTCATTGTTTTTGCGCTACTATTCGGTATTGCTATGGCCCTCAGTGGCGAAGCGGGCCAGCGCCTAAGCGCCGTTTTTGAGGACCTCAATAACGTCATTCTTAAACTGGTTACCTTACTTATGAACATTGCCCCTTACGGGGTCTTTTGTTTGATGGCAAAACTGTTTACGACCATTGAGCTGGGGCTTATTTGGAGCCTGATGAAGTATTTCGGTGTGGTGGTCGCAGCGCTGCTGATCCATGGGTTAATTAACTACTCTATCCTATTAAAAGTGCTGACTGGCTTAAGTCCTGTCACCTTTTTATCGCAGATGAAGCACACTTGTTTGTTTGCGTTTAGCACCTCAAGCTCCAGTGCAACCATGCCTATTACACTTGAGACCGCGACTAAAAAGCTCGGTGCCAGTAACTCCGTAGCCTCATTCACTGTGCCACTGGGAGCCACCATTAATATGGATGGCACCGCCATTATGCAAGGCTGTGCAACCGTGTTTATCGCTCAAGTGTTTGGTGTCGATTTAAGTATTTCAGATTACCTAATGGTTATTCTTACCGCCACATTGGCATCCGTTGGAACCGCTGGAGTGCCAGGAGTGGGCTTGATTATGCTGGCGATGGTACTGAATCAGGTGGGGCTACCCGTCGAAGGTATCGCGATTATTATCGGCGTCGATAGATTGTTAGATATGACGCGTACTGCGGTTAATGTGACCGGTGATTGTATGGTTACCTGTGTTGTTGCCAAATCTGAAGGGCAGCTTGATGAGACTGTCTTTAACGATCTCGAGTCGGCTAAAGAACTGGAAGAATATAAGCCCAAAGCAAGAAGCTAACTTCACTTGTATAAAAAAACCTCGCCGTTGTAGCGAGGTTTTTTTATATCTAAATTAAGGTCTCAGGCGCTGACCCTTAGACCATATCTTTAAACCTGCTTTTTCCACCGCGAGGCTTAGGCTATGCGCGACTTTATCCGCCAAGCCTTGTTTTTTCTTATAGCTCACTTTGTAAGCTTGTCGCTCTTTACTCAGTGCCAGTAATTCATCATCACTGGTCGTGATTCTATCCACTAAGCCTTTTTCTTTGGCATCAATCGCAAACCAGTGCTCCCCGGTAGCGACGGTGCCTAAGTCTAATTCAGGGCGATGCTCGCTGACAAAGTGTTTGAACAATTGATGCGTTTGCTCAATTTCTTGGCGGAACTTTTCTCGCCCTTCATCAGTGTTTTCACCAAACAAAGTGAGGGTCCGCTTATACTGCCCTGCGGTAATGAGCTCTAGATCAATATCGTTCTTTTTCAGCACCTTGTTAAAGTTTGGTATTTGCGCAACCACACCAATAGAGCCAACAATAGCAAAAGGCGCAGCAATGATTTCATCGCCAACACATGCCATCATATATCCACCACTGGCGGCGACTTTATCAATGGCGATGGTCAGTGGTATCTGTGCCGCTTTCAAACGGGCCAGTTGCGACGCTGCTAAGCCATACCCATGGACAACGCCTCCGCCGCTTTCCAAGCGCACTAATACCTTATCTTTTTGCTTATCGGCCAATGTTAAAATCGCCGTGACTTCCTCACGTAGGCTCTCAACTTCATGAGCATCCATGGAGCCAACAAAATCAATCACGTATAGGCGCCCTTGCTGTGTTTCACCGCTGTCACTTTTAGCTGCCTTTTTCTGTTCTTTCTTCAGCGCTTTTAAGGCTTTTTTATCTAGGGTGTTTGCTAAAAAATCATCTTTCAACTGTTTTAACTTTGCTGAGAGATCGTCAACCTGAAGTGATCCTTCTTTACTTTTAGGTTTATTTGCCGCTCCTGCAATCATTGCGATGATAATGACGATTGCCACTAAAAAAGTCAGGGTTTTTGCAAAAAATAACCCGTATTCATAAATATACTCCACCTAGAGTCCCTCTTTCATTGTTGATGCACGGCAATGTAGCACAGCCATTAGCCACAAAAAAGCCGCGCAATTGCGCGGCTGATAGTCGAAACCAGTGTGCTTACTGGGCTATCACATCTTCATTAGTGATAGGCAATATCGTACCTTTGGATTTCAGATAGGTCGCTACTTGCTGTTGCATTTCAGCATTCGCTGCAGCGCTATCTGCTGCACTTGCTCCTGCTTGCGGGTTCGCAGCTGGCGTCAAAAGGGTACCATGGTGGCCTTTACTAAAGCGTACTAGGTAGCTTTGTGGGCTATCTGCTAACTGCGTTTGTGCTGCATTGTCAGCGCCCATCATCATTGCAAGTGGAATAGTGCCGGCAATGGGGTTGCTCTCAACCATAGGCGGGATCACCGTATCCGGCTTGTTTTCCATGCCATCACCCACAACCACGCTGGTATAAACTGGGGTTTGCTGTGCGTTTACACGCATTGCGTAGTTGGTTGGGTCACCGGCATCAAGCAATGTTTGTGCAGCGTAGGTAAACTGCGTTAACAACCCTTGAATATTAGCCAAGCTGGCAGTGTCACCTTGAGCTGTTAACTGCGCTAAAAACGCTTGATAACCACAGCCAACGTACGCCTCTTGGTTATCAATAAATTGTGCACAGCTAGAGACTGCGCCTTCTTGTAGGAATGCGCCAAACGCTGCTGACTCATCGGTTCCTGCACCAGCTAAGACTGAACCTTGGATAAATGGCCCAAATGAATCTGATGCAAGTAAGAAATTGGCGATGCCGCCACCACCACTGCCAAGTGCCACCGTGTTCACTTTAAACAATGGATCAACCTGAGGGTCAAGCTCCGCATTCGTCATAGATAAGAAAGCCGGGGCCACAACCGCACCTAAGGAGTGACCGACGAAGCCCACATCCATCGTGTTGAGCATAGGGTCGTTGGCAAAATTAAGGCCTAGGCGCAAACCCAGTAAATCCGCAGCTGATTGGCGTAAGTTATCACGCGCGACCAGCAATGAATTCAAATTCATATACGCAAGCACAGAGCCTGTGGTCGCATTAAAATCGTCAGTGCCATCATTGTCGACATCGATTCCACGCTCACCGTGAGCCGGGTGGTCAATAGCAACGGTGGCAAAACCTTGAATACTTAGCGCCGCGGTCAACGCCAGCATATCCTCTTTGCGACTGGTAATCCCATGTTGCATGATAACAACTGGCCAGCCAGCAGCAGGCATGCTCATGGCATCAAGCCCAAGCTGACTGCGGATAGCGTTTAAGGTCATTAAATCTGCCGGTTTTGTAACCTGTACAGGTATATTGCGATAGCTCTGCACTTTCGGAATGGTGTTGTATTTCGTGAGGTGACGTTTGTCATCCAAGCTCAAATCACGCAATTGACCGCCGCTGAGAGTGGCACATATCGCATCATTTTCACTCACTGGTTGCTCAGGGAATGCTTCGCCAGCCTGCTCTTTATAACCAAGCACGGTTACAGCGCTGTCGCAGTTTGCTTGCCAGTAGGTGTTGTTTAAATCACTGAGCTCTTTGCCTTGTGGGCTTTTTAAGTAGTAAGGAAGAACAATGCTGCCTTTTTCATAGCTCACAGCGTTAAATGCAGGATTAATGTCTTGCATGCCTTGAGCCGCAAAAACCTGCCCTACTGTGAGCGCAGGCTGTTGTGGGATCATCATCTCAGGCTTTGGTAGGCTATCTTGAGTGAGCGACGCAGCAAGCAAGCTTTTAATCGTGCCGAGCACTTCACCTGCGCTTTGCATGGTCATCGCTGCTGAGTAAACAATGTCGTCTTTGCTTAGGTCACTGCCGCCGACAATAACGTCTTCGTAACTATTGATCACCGCTTGCAAACTCAGTTGCTGCTCAGTAACAAGTGGGTCTTCACTGCTAACGCTTGCATAGGTCGATGACGGGGCAATGGCGTTACCGGCTGAGTCGGTCAGGCCGTTGGTCAATACCGTAATGTACGAGCGCCCTTGAGTAAATGGCTTAAGTGGCACCACGGCCACGGAATTACCACTGGCTTGGGTGATAAAGTCAACGCCAAAGTTAAGCTCTTTAACATATTCACAGGCGATGCCTGCCGGTACTTGGGCGCAGGTTTGTGAGCTTTGGTCGGCGCCCATCACAACTTCAAAAATACGCACATTACCCGGTGTTGCAGCCGATGTTGCATCAAGGCTTACACCAGGGGAAAAATCGAAATCAATGGCATACGGCATTTGCGTCGACCACCCATCTAACGCACCGAGCGCCAGTTGGGGGTTAGTGTAATCATCGCCTTCACCAGGAATATTCAAGGTGCCATCGGTGGTGCCGCTTAAAAGCAGATCATTGGGTACGGAGATTTCCCCGGCACCGGGGTCAAACACCACTGTGGATTGCGGAACAACCGTAGGTGTTTCATTTTTAACGTCTTCGAGCGTTTCTCCGCCACCACAGCCAGCGAGCGCAGACGCTACAGCGAGAGGAAGTAGCAATTTTTTCATGTTGTTGGCTCCAAACCTTTTTTATTGTTATCTGCTTATTATGTGTGTATTAAAGATAGCAAAATGTTAATGACACATTAGACCAGTTTAACTTAACGTAAACCTATGCCTTTCGCCACTTAATTTTGTAATTAAATCGATTACTTGTTATTTGAGTATGGTAAAATTCTTAAAAAGATCATGCTCTAGGTGCAGCTTATGCAAAACTACCAAGCAAGTGCAAATGCATTAGATGAAAAAGTCATATTAATTACTGGGGCTGGCGACGGCATCGGTCGGGTTGCCGCGTTAACCTATGCCAAATACGGTGCTACAGTAATTTTATTAGGTAAAACAACTAAAAAGCTCGAAGCAGTTTACGATGAAATCGTCGCTGCAGGTGGCCCACAACCAGCGATTGTTCCATTAGATTTAAAAGGCGCCACGCAGCAAAATTACCGTGACCTGGCCGCCACTATTGATCAGCAATTTGGTAAGCTCGATGGCTTATTAAACAATGCTGGTATCCTAGGTGCATTAGGCCCAATGGAACATTTCTGTACATCCACTTTCGAGAACATCATGAAGGTCAATGTCACTGCGCAAGCAATGCTGACCAAAGCGTTGTTTCCTGTGTTAAAGAAATCAAACAATGCATCGGTTGTGTTTACGTCGTCGGGTGTTGGCCGCGAAGGCCGCGAATTTTGGGGGGCTTATGCTATTTCTAAATTTGCCACCGAAGGCATGATGCAGACGTGGTCGAAAGAAGTCGATAAAACCAATATTCGCATCAATTGTATTAACCCAGGCGCGACCCGCACGAGTATGCGTGCCAGTGCTTACCCGGGAGAAGACAAAGACAAGCTAGCAACGCCTGAAGACTTGATGCCCACGTACCTTTATTTAATGAGTGATGACTCTAGTGAAGTTAATGGTCAGTCGTTGGATGCGCAAATTAAAAAGAAATAATTAGCACATCATAGATGTAAAAAACGCCGCGTTGATTGCGGCGTTTTTTGTATCTGAATTAACGGCGCTTCTTTTGTTGTTGCACGCGCTGATTATGCTTTTTAACAGCCTTTCTAATGCGGTTCACTTTAGCGCGTTTGTCTTTTCGCTTGATAGGGTCAACCGATAACTTAGTTTGTGTTTCAGGCTTTAACTTAACGGTCTTACGCAGGTAATTCACTTTACTGAGTTCAAGTTCTTCCCAGCCACCTTGTGGTAAGCGCTTATTGAGCTCCAGCTCGCCATAACGTACGCGGATCAGGCGCGATACTTCCACCCCTTGGGATTGCCACATACGACGTACCTCACGGTTACGCCCCTCGCTCAATGTAACGTTAAACCATTTATTGATGCCCTCACCGCCCATAGGCTTAACACTATGAAAACGTGCCGGCCCATCATCGAGCTCCACGCCTTTGGTGAGGTTGCGAACTGCTTCTTTGCTTACATCACCAAATACGCGCACCGAATATTCACGCTCAATTTCGTAGCTCGGGTGCATCACCCTATTGGCGAGCTCTCCATCGTTAGTAAATAGCAGCAACCCTGAGGTGTTAATATCTAAACGACCAATAGCAATCCAGCGGTCGCCTTCAATTCGCGGTAGTCTGTCAAATACCGTACGACGCCCTTCAGGGTCTTTACGGGTGCACAGCTCACCTTCAGGTTTGTGGTACATTAATACCCGACACACTCGCTCTTGTGGCTCTTCAACTTTGACAATGTGGCCATCAACACGAATGGTTTGATTAGGCTCAACGCGATCGCCTAAGCGCGCCACTTTGCCATCAACGCTCACGCGGTTGGCCTCGATGTACTTTTCCATCTCGCGACGGGAGCCGACGCCGGCTCTGGCTAGGACTTTTTGTAACTTTTCACTCATTCAGATGGTTCTCTCACAGAAGGATCGTGTAATAACTTGTCTATCTGGCTTTGTTGCTGCTCAGGGAGCGGCGGTAATTGCTCTAAGCCAGATAGCGAAAAATAATCTAAAAATTCATTCGTCGTCGCATATAACGCGGGGCGACCAGGGACTTCCTTATGGCCAATCACCTTCACCCAACCGCGCTCCTGCAATGTTTTCATAATATTGCTAGCAACAGTCACACCTCGCACTTGCTCTATTTCGCCTCGGGTTATAGGTTGACGATAGGCTATCAGTGACAGGGTTTCCATTAACGCCCTTGAATATTTCGGTGCCCGTTCTTGGAATAGCTTGCTGAGCCAAGGGCTTAAGCTACTGCACGCTTGAAAGCGATAGCCTGAGCCAACGTGCACTAAGCGGATCCCTCGGGTTTGATAATGCGCGCTGATGGCCTCTAAAGCTTCATTAACGCGCTTAGAAGACACATTAATATCACTGAGTACAGTTTCTTTGAGTTGTTTTTTTGTCAGCGGTTTAGGGGCAACGAAAATTGCCGCCTCTAGCAACTCTATAAGCTGCTCGTCACTAATGCGTCGCGTGCTCATGCTCAGACCTCCATCGCGGGCGCTATTATGGCAGAGCTACACCATAAGGCAATGCAAATCACGCTGCAGCATGCTCTTTTAAACGCACATGTATGGCACTTTCGCTATTAGCTTGTTGGCAGTGAATAAGCCCTTCTTTGGTGAGCTCTAATATGGCTATAAAGGTCACCACCACACCGGCGCGCCCTTCTTGTGGGGTAAATAGCAAGGCAAAATCAATATAACCGGAGTGGTTTTGTAATTGCGCTAAAATAGCGCTCATGCGTGCCCGGGTCGATAGCTGCTCAGGAGTGATATGATGATGCTCAAAGGTTTTGGCTCGGGCCATGACATCACTGAGTGCCAGCATTAATTCTTCTAGCGCTACTTCAGGAAATAAAGGCTCAGGCATAGCCGCTTCTTCAACTAACGCGTGAGCGGTAAAAATATCGCGCTCCATGCGCGGCAATTCATCGAGCTGCTCCGCCGCCTTTTTAAATTGCTCATATTCTTGCAACCGTCTGACCAGCTCGGCGCGAGGGTCTTCCTCTTCCTCACCGAGTTCTTCATGCACAGGTAACAATAAACGTGATTTTATCTGCGCCAATAGCGCCGCCATCACCAAATACTCACCGGCGAGCTCCAATTGAAACTCACGCATCATTTCCACATAGCGCATATATTGCTCGGTGATGCTAAAAATAGACAGCTCAAGAACATCGAGTTTGTGCTTTTTGATAAGATAAAGCAGCAAGTCCAAAGGCCCTTCAAAAGTCTCGAGTACGACTTCTAGGGCATCCGGTGGAATATATAAATCTTCTGGCTTTTCAACCACGGCCTCGCCGCGAATAAACGCCAGCGGCAGCTTTTGCTGCTCTACCAAAGTATCTTGGGTCATTATTCAAAGGGACTGGGATCACCACAGCCGACACGCAAAATCTCCACTGCGTCATCGGACAAGTCCACCACAGTAGTGGCCTGTTCACTCAAAAAACCACCATGGATGATCACATCGACGTGCTTCTCTAAACGATCACGAATTTCATCGGGGTCAGACTCGGTGAATTCAGCGCCTGGCAAAATCAATGAACACGACATTAAGGGTGCGCCAAGCTCTTCAAGCAACGCCTTACTAATAGGATGATCGGTGACGCGAATACCAATGGTTTTCTTTTTATCGTTTAATACTCGTCGTGGTACTTCCTTAGTGCCTTTGAAAATAAAGGTATAAGGGCCTGGCGTATTATTCTTGATCAACCGAAACATCTGGTTATCAACGCGCGCATAGGTCGCAAGCTCTGATAAATCGCGACACATCAAAGTAAAATTATGGTGCTTTTCGATACCCCGAATTCGGGTGATCCGCTCTTGCGCGGCCTTTTCCCCTAGTTGGCACCCTATGGCATACCCAGAATCGGTGGGATAGACCATTACGCCGCCTTTGCGCACAATATCCACCGCTTGTTGGATCAGCCGTGGCTGCGGATTTTGCGGGTGAATGTGAAAAAATTGACTCATGTTTATCCTTGCTTTGTGATAACGACTACTGCCAACGCTGCCATACGCCTTCACAGTCTTTAGGTAAGTATAGGTTCTTTCCTAATTCTATGTAAGGTAAAGGAAAATGGAAATCAGAACCTTGCGAGCACAGCAGTCCATGCTCACGCGCTAGCTGCCCTAAAAACTGCCTTTCACAGGGCGCTTGTTGGGTTTGGGCCACTTCCATTGCATCGCCACCGAGCGTGGCGAATTCGTTTACTAACTTACGCAGCCACTTATTCGACATTTTGTATCGAGCCGGATGCGCGAGCACACTCTGCCCGCCTGCTGCGGCGATGGCCTTAATGGCGGTGTGCATGTCACACCATGTACTTGGCACATACCCGGTGTTGCCGCGACTGAGGTATTTTTTGAAGATGCCTTGAAAGGTCTTCGCTGCGCCTTGCGCCATTAACACCCGGGCAAAATGGGCACGCGTTACTTGCGCCTCAGCGGCCAGCTCACAGGCTTGTTCATAGGTGTTTTCAAACCCTGCCTTTTGCAGACGTTCGCCTATTTTTATCGCTCGTTCACTGCGCTTTTGCTGTTGTTCAGCCAATAACGCTGTCAGTTCCAGAGCCTGGGTGTCAACCTGCAAGCCAACAATATGAATTTCAAAGCTGTGCCAGCGCGTGGATATTTCGACTCCGGCAACCAATTCTAGGTCGAGCGCCTGCGCAGCTATCGCGGCGCGCGCTGGAGCGATACCGGCAATGGTATCGTGATCGGTGAGCGCGAGCACATCAACTCCCTTGTCGGCGGCTCTCGATACCAGCTCATCAACACTTAAGGTCCCGTCGGAAAAATTACTGTGGCAATGTAAATCGTACTTAAGCACACAGCCCTCTTAACAGCTATCAATAATGCCATTAGCTTATCATTTTTCACCCCGCAGCGCGGCAATAACTTTTTATTTATAAAATGGTTGACACTGATGCTCAGCTAGGTTTAACTAACAGCCATCAATTAATTAGGATTATCAAGCTCATGCAGTCACAGGCTAACAACACACATATGACATGGTGGTGGCACTCGTAATCGCGGGTGGAATTAGTCGTGCGCAGTGAGTACTGCCTGATTAACAAAACCCGCAGCAAGCGGGTTTTTTTGTATCTACACTAAGGTAAGTAACATGATTTTAACGCAGTTCGTAACAGTAATTTGGTGGTGGCACTCGAGATAGCGGGTGGGCCTTGTTACGGCTGAGCATAATTGCAACCCGCAGCTTTTCGAAGTATGCGGGTTTTTTGTTTTTAGGCCATCATCATTGCTAGCAGCAATAAAACCGATGGCAATACATTTTGGGAATGAGGACTTTTTATGATTTTTAGCCACATCTCGACCGAGCCCGGTCAGGTGACCAGCATTAGCCAGCGGCGAGACTACATCCCCTCTGCGCTGAGCCTATTCGCCAAGCTCGATACCGATAATAGCCTGTTACTGGAGTCCGCAGAAATAGACTCCAAAGCCAATTTAAAAAGTATCGTATTAGTTGATAGCGCATTGCGCATAGAGTGTAACGGCAGCGAGGTCAGTGTCGTCGCGCTATCCAATAACGGCGCGCAACTGCTGCCTTACTTGCAGCGCCACATTGATGCCGGCACCACCACACTCGATAACACCACCTTGCAAATCAGCTACCCGCCCGTGGCCGGCGACTTAGATGAGCATGCCAAGCTCAAAGCAGCCAACGCCTTCGATACCCTACGTCAGTGCATTAATCGCATCAGCAACAACTCTGACAATCCGTTTGCCATTTTCTTAGGCGGCGTAATGGGCTACGACATGGTCGCGAATGTTGAGCAACTGCCCGCCGTCGAGGCAAAAGATAACAGCTGCCCAGACTATGTTTTTTACCTTGCTGAAACCCTAGTGGTGGTTGATCACCAAGCACAGAGCACTGAAATTATCGGTAACGTGTTCAATGGCCCGCAAGTGCATGCTAATTGCTTTGAGGTAGGACAAAAAGTCGAACGCTTAAACACCCTCTGTGATGATGTGGAGGTACTACCAGCACCGCAGGCAACGGCGCAGCCTGTAGAAGCCAGTGTCGATATCAGTGACGAAGACTTCAAGGCGCAGGTTAGCCAACTAAAGCAACATATTATCGATGGTGATATTTTTCAGGTGGTGCCTTCACGAACCTTTACTCTGCCTTGCCAACAGCCATTAGCGGCCTATGCACAGCTGAAAACACAAAACCCCAGCCCCTATATGTTCTATTTGCGCGACCAAGATTTTACGCTGTTCGGCGCCTCGCCTGAATCGGCCTTAAAATACTGCGCCCAGAGCAATCAAGTTGAGGTGTACCCGATAGCGGGCACGCGCCCGCGTGGTAAACATGCCGATGGACGTTTAAATTTAGACCTCGATTCGCGCATCGAGCTCGATTTGCGCAATGATGGCAAAGAGCGCGCCGAGCACATCATGCTTGTCGATTTAGCGCGTAACGACGTAGCTCGTATCAGCCAGGCCGGCACGCGTCACGTTAAAGAGCTACTCAAAGTCGATAGATACTCCCATGTCATGCACCTTGTTTCGCGGGTGGTAGGACAGTTAAAAGAAGACCTTGATGCACTGCACGCTTACTCGGCCTGCATGAATATGGGCACTTTAGTTGGCGCCCCCAAGGTCAGCGCTGCACGCTTAATTCGTGAAGTAGAAAAGAAACGCCGAGGCAGCTATGGCGGTGCCGTCGGCTATCTCACGGGTGAGGGAGCCATGGACTCCTGTATTGTTATCCGCAGTGCTTTTGTCAAAGATGGCCTGGCCCATGTGCAAGCCGGTGCTGGGGTGGTTTATGACTCAGACCCGCAAAGTGAAGCCGATGAGACTCGCGCAAAAGCCGGCGCCGTACTGCGCGCTATCGCCACCAGCCAAGGAGCAACAAACGCATGAATTATAAGATTTACTTCTTAGATAACGAAGACTCTTTCAGTTATAACTTGGTGGATGAATTTGCGCAGTTGCGCCAAGAGTTGGTGGTGTATCGCAATACCGTGGCGGCGGAAGTCATATTCGAGCGCATGTGCGCAGAAACCCAGCCGGTGGTGCTCGTGCTGTCCCCCGGGCCCGGCGCGCCCGACAGCGCGGGATGTTTAATGGCGCTCATTGACCTGTGTCGGGGACGTTTCCCGATGCTTGGGATTTGTCTCGGGCAACAAGCATTAACGCTGGCGTATGGGGGTGAAATTGGCCATGCCCAGCAAACGGTGCATGGTAAATCATCCACCATTAGCTTAACGCCTCACCCCGCTTTTAATGGTTTTGGCGAGCACCTTGTGGTGGCCCGTTACCATTCCTTAGTGGCAACCAAGGTAAGCGAGCAATTAGCGATTATCGCGCAGTACCAGGGCATGCCGATGGCTGTGTGTCAGCATCAAGATAAGGTGCTTGGCTATCAGTTTCACCCAGAGTCGATTCTAACTCCTCATGGCGCGCAACTATTGCAGCAAAGCCTTGAATATTTAACAGCACAGGGGTAACTCATGGATGTAATGAATAAGCTGTATCAGCAGCAGGACTTAACCTTTGCAGAGTCACAGCAACTGTTCGATAGCGTAATGCGCGGCGAGATTGATGATATCACCCTGTCGGCCATGCTTACCGCGCTGAAAATTAAGGGTGAATGCGCCGACGAGATTGCCGGGGCCGCCGCCGCTATGCGCGCCAATGCCCTACCCTTTAACACCTCGGCGCAACACTTGGTCGATGCCTGTGGCACCGGTGGTGATGGTGCCAACACTATTAATATCAGCACCACGGCAGCGCTTGTAGCCGCCGCCTGTGGAATTAATATGGTTAAACATGGTAACCGCAGTGTATCGAGTAACTCAGGGTCGTCTGATTTGTTACAAAGCCTGGGTATCAATATCGACATGAGCCCAGAGCAAGCCGCCGCGATGCTAGAGCAAACCGGCTTTGCGTTTTTGTTCGCTCCGCTTTACCACCAAGGGGTCAAGCACGCGATGGCGGTGCGTACCACCCTTAAAACACGAACCCTGTTTAATATTCTCGGGCCGCTTGCTAACCCGGCGGCACCGGATTATCAATTACTCGGGGTGTACGACCCTGCCTTATGCTTACCTATGGCAAAGACCCTGCAAACCTTAGGATGCAAACGGGCGATGGTCGTCCATGGTGCCGGCACCGATGAAATCGCCTTACACGGTGAGACTCGAGTGGTTGAACTCAACCAAGGGCGACTGCATGAGTACACCTTAAACCCCAGTGACTTCGGACTTGCAAACTATTCACTTGCGCAACTCAGTGGTCAGGGGCCAGACTACAACGCCAATGCCACGCGGGCGATTTTAAGCGGCCAAGGAGAGCCAGCGCACACCAGTGCGGTGGTGATCAATGTCGCAGCGTTATTAGTATTGACCGGCAAAGCGGCTAATTTCAAAGAGGCCAGCGCGCAGGTTCAAGACGTTTTACAATCCCAGCAAGCACAACGCACGCTTGATACCATCATTGAGGTAAGTCATGGCTAATGTATTAGAAAAAATTGTTGCCGATAAACGCCATGAGGTAGCGCAGCGTCAACGCACGCAACCGTTAGCGAGTTTTATTGACGACATCACTGCGAGCGACCGTGATTTTTATCGTGCCCTGAAACAGAGCCCAACGAGCTTTATTCTGGAATGCAAAAAGGCATCGCCCTCAAAAGGGCTTATTCGCGATGTATTTAACCTGGATGAAATCACTGCCGTCTATAAAAAGTACGCCAGCTGTATTAGTGTGCTGACCGACGAAAAGTACTTTCAAGGCCATTTTGACTACTTAACCCAGGTACGACAGAAAGTCAGCCAGCCACTGATTTGCAAAGATTTCTTTATCGACCCTTATCAAGTTTATTTGGCTCGTTTACACGGCGGTGATGCTATTTTATTGATGCTCTCAGTGCTTGATGACGACACCTACACGGCGCTTAGCAAACTGGCTAAGTCACTGAATATGGATGTATTAACTGAGGTGAGCAATGAGCAGGAAGTAACTCGGGCGCTGGCGTTGAACGCCGAGATCATCGGTATCAATAACCGTGACTTACGCGACTTATCGACCGATTTGGCGACCACTGAACGGCTTCGCCAATTGATCCCCAGTGATAAAGTGGTGATTTCTGAGTCGGGCATTTACAGCCATAAAGACGTGCAGCGCTTAAGCACCTTGTGTGACGGGTTTCTGGTTGGCAGTTCTATTATGGCCCAGGCTGATATTGAAAGCGCTTGTCGCGCCTTAATTTTTGGCGAGCATAAAGTCTGTGGTCTTACGCGCTCACAGGATGCACAAGCGGTATACCAAGCTGGTGCCTATTATGGTGGCCTGATTTTCTATCCAGGCTCACCCCGCTATGTTGACATTGATTGCGCCAAGGCCATTGTTGATAGTGCGCCGCTGCATTACGTAGGGGTTTTCGTTGACGCACCGATTGCGCAAGTCAGCGACTATGCCACGCGATTAAAACTGGCTGCCGTGCAGCTGCATGGAGGGGAGGATGAGCATTATATTCAGTCATTACGCCAAGCGCTGCCGTTATCGTGCCAAATTTGGAAAGCACAAGCGGTGGCTACACAGCTGCCTAAAGCGCTCGCGGGCGTCGACCGTATTCTCTATGACACGTATAGCAAACAAGCGAAAGGTGGCACCGGTGAGCAATTTAACTGGCAACTGCTGGCGCAGGCTGAACCCCCTTTCATGCTGGCAGGCGGCTTGACCCCTGGCAATATTGCTGACGCTTTAGCACACAACGCAACCGGGCTGGATATTAATTCCGGCGTAGAAACCGCACCCGGTAAAAAATGTACACAGAAAATTAATGCTGCCTTTGCGGCAATTCGGAATTATTGAGGTGGTTATGAGTAATTCAGCCTATTTTGGCGATTTTGGCGGCATGTTTGTGCCGGAGCTTTTGGTGCCGGCGCTTAAACAGCTAGAAGCCGAGTTTAATAAATCACAACACGACCCGCTTTTTGAGAAAGAGTTTCACTCTTTGCTCAATGAATATGCCGGCCGTCCGACACCTTTAACATTAACGCGTAACTTGGTGAAAAACCCCAAGGTCAAACTGTATCTTAAGCGTGAGGATTTACTTCACGGTGGCGCCCATAAAACCAACCAAGTGTTGGGCCAGGCCTTGCTCACCAAACGCATGGGCAAAGAGGAAGTCATCGCTGAGACCGGTGCTGGTCAGCACGGTGTGGCTACGGCTTTAGCCTGTGCGCTGTTGGGTTTAAAGTGCCGCATTTATATGGGCGCTAAAGACGTCGAGCGCCAGCAGCCTAATGTATTTCGTATGCGCTTGATGGGCGCTGAAGTGATACCTGTTACCGCCGGCTCTGGCACCTTGAAAGACGCCGTGAACGAAGCGCTGCGTGACTGGTCAGCGAATTATAAAACGGCGCACTATCTGCTTGGTACCGCTGCCGGACCACACCCTTTCCCAACGGTGGTGCGCGAGTTCCAAAAAATGATTGGTGAAGAAGCCAAACAACAGGTTCTGGAAACCGAAGGACGTTTACCCGATGCGGTCATTGCTTGTGTCGGCGGCGGCTCTAACGCCATTGGCATGTTCACCGATTTCATTGATGAGCCGAGCGTCAAGCTGATCGGCGTTGAACCCGCAGGTAAGGGCCTTGATAGCGGTGAACATGGCGCGACCTTATGTCGTGGCAGCAAAGGAATTTTGCATGGCGCTTACACCTACATCATGCAAACCGAACAAGGCCAAATTGAAGAGTCCTACTCAGTATCGGCAGGCTTAGACTACCCCGCAGTGGGGCCTCAGCACGCGCATCTGCATGAAAGCGGCCGCGCCCAATATGTGGGTATCACCGATGATGAAGCGCTGGATGCATTTAAGGCGCTGGCACGCCATGAGGGCATTATACCGGCACTTGAGTCGAGCCACGCACTGGCCTATGCCCTCCAGTACGCGGAGCAACAAAGTGAAGAGTGTATTATTGTTGTAAACCTCAGCGGCCGAGGTGACAAAGACTTGGCCCATGTGCATCAAGTGCTTGCTGCTAAAGGAGATATATCATGAGTCGTTATGCCACCACCTTCGCCAACCTCGCCGAGAGCAATGAAGGCGCGTTTGTGCCCTTTGTGACCTTGGGCGATCCAGGTAAAGCACAAAGTATTGCCATTATTAAAAGCCTGATTGATGGCGGTGCCGACGCATTAGAGTTGGGCATCCCCTACTCCGATCCAATTGCCGATGGCCCGGTGATTCAAGCTGCTAATATTCGCGCCTTAGAGGCGAACATTAGCACCGATGATTGCTTTGACATCATTCGCGAAATTCGTGCCTATAACGCAGATATTCCAATTGGTTTACTACTGTATTCTAACTTGGTATTAGCCCGTGGACCGCAGCAGTTTTACCAACAAGCCAAAGACGCTGGGGTAGACTCAATCTTGGTCGCCGATGTGCCCTTACATGAGTCGAAAATGTTCCGTCAAGCGGCCACTGAAACCGGCATTGAGCCGATTTTTATCGCCACCCCCAATGCCGATGATGACACCCTTCGACAGTGCGCCTCTTACGGGCGCGGTTACACCTACTTGCTCTCCCGAGCAGGCGTCACGGGCACTGAAACCAAAGCGCAAATGCCAGCAGATTCGATGATTGCCAAGCTAAAAGAATATCATGCCGCACCTGCGTTGCTTGGCTTTGGTATTAGCACTCCGGATGATGTGAGCCAAGCCCTGAGCAGTGGTGCTGCGGGGGCTATCAGTGGCTCCGCCGTGGTAAAAATTATTGCCGCCAACCTGGACCACCCAGAGGCCATGTGTGAAGAGCTGAAAGTGTTTACTATCGCCATGAAAGAGGCGACCAAGGGTTAGCCTGGCTGTATGTGGTCTTTTAATGCCTTGGCGCATTTGAAGGCCACTTTATTTTGCCCTGCTATTTCTATTTCCTCCCCTGTTTGCGGGTTACGACCGCGTTTCGCCGGATGATAGCTAAGCGAAAAGTTACCAAACTTAGGTATAAATACCGCATCCCCTTCGTGTAAAGACCGCGTTATCGCCTCAATGAGCGATGTTAACGCTGCCGCAGATTGTTGCTTAGTTAATCCACTGCGCCCATGCATGGCGTCAATTAGTTGCTTTTTGTTCACGGTGCTACCTACTGAAAACTCAAAGCCGCGCAGCCTAAAAGGCGACAATGAAAATGTCAATGTCGCACTGATCCTTGAGCTTGCTCTCAGATACTGGTAAAACGGCTGCTACCTAATGTAATGGACGTCGTGAATGAGTACTTTAATTGAATACATTCCGCTAATTTTATTTTTCGCTGTTTATAAACTCGTTGATATCTACTGGGCGACGGGCGTATTAATCGGCACCAGTGCCCTGCAGCTTGCTTATGGCTATTTTAAAGAGGGCCATATTGCTAAGCGTCATTGGGTGTTTTTCGCTATCGCCCTGGTGTTAGGAACCATGACTATTCTGTTTCGAGATGAGCATTTTATCCAATGGAAGGCCACCTTCATTTATGCGCTGTTAGCGGTGGTGTTATTAGCCGCACGGCTGTTTTTCAAAAAGAACCTAGTGCAAAAGGCACTCACTGGGTTACTCAAGTCGGTAGAAGAGAAGCAAGGCGGTGAGCAAGGCCAAGAGATTGCGGTACCAGAGCGGATTTGGGAGCAGTTAAACATTTTCTGGGTTATTTTATTTGCCGTTATTGCAGTGCTCAACATTTATGTTGCCTACAATTTCTCGCTCGACTTTTGGGTAAACTTCAAAGTGTTCGGCCTTATCGGCATCACCTTTGTGGCTATTATTGCCACGATTATGCGTCTTTACCCTTACTTTCCTGAAGAAGAGTCATAAAGCTGTCGTACAGCCCTGCTACACTGAGTACATATTGAGTGTAGCAATGGGCTGAAACATTGAATAACGCGCAGTATCGCTGGCTAGAACTGTTCTGTATCTTTATCCTATTGCCGGTTGCCGGCTTGCTGATGCGCGAGTATTTGCATAACTGGCTGATCCCTGCGTTGATCACCCTGACTACCGTATGCTGTTTTATTCTGCTTACCGATCCCCACTTTAAACGCTTTCGCATCACATCCATGGGGCAGTTCTCAGCAGTGCGTAAGCGCATTGCCACGTTTTTTCTCACCGGAGCATTATTCTCGGGTGTGCTCTATGGCATTCTCAATCAGGAAAACTGGTTTAGCTACCCGCTGCAATCACCATTGAGCTGGTTAATGCTACTGGTGTTATACCCGCTGCTCTCTGTGTTGCCACAAGAGCTGATTTTTCGCACCTATTTCTTTCACCGCTATAAGCCCATCATTCCTAGCAAAACTTGGCGTATTTGGTTAAGTGCCAGCGTATTTTCCTTGGCACACATGGTTTATGGGAATTGGGTTGCGATAGTATTGTCGTTTTGCGGTGGGCTATTGTTTTCTTATACCTATGCGCACTCACGCTCCACACTTGTGTGTGTACTGGAACATAGTTTGTGGGGGTTGTGGATGTTTACTCTGGGACTTGGCAGTTATTTAGATTCGGGGGCTATTTAGGCTAGCCCCCGACCGGCGAATTAAAAGCCGAAGATACTGATGGCGAAAAACTTGGTTGCCACAGTATTGATGAAAATCAACAGCAAAATCGCTGGGATAAAGGTTGATAGTGAGAAATTCACGTACTTTTGCATGAAGCTGCCTTCGTAACTAGCGCAGCCTTGCAAAAGCTCATCATTCAAACGCGCCTTCTTCCAACGATACATAACAAACAAACACACCATCAAGCCATTAAGAGGTAAAATGGTGTCATAAAACACGTCATAAACCACATCAAAGAAGCTCTTATCAGCATCACCGTAGTGGGTGAACTGAGTCAACCAATCGACCATGCCAAATGATACGGTACAGCCAATGGTGAGTAAGCCGATAGCGCCAGCTAAAACTAACAGCGCTTTTTTGCGGCTGTAGCCCTTTTCCTCAATAAGCGTTGCTGTGGGCACCTCTACAATCGACACCAACGACGTAATGGCAGCGAAAAACACCAACAAGAAAAATACAAACGCCACCATAGACGCGCCCATATAACCAATATCGGTTTGCAGTGCCAAAAGAATCTTCGGTAAATAAACAAATATCATCGACACCGACGACTCTGAGAGTTGGCTTGGGTCAGTATCCGGATTAAAGCTAAAAATGGCTGGCAACACCATTAAGCCAGCGGTAAAAGCCACCAGTGAATCGGTGATGGCGACCATCTTTGCGCCACCAACAATATCATCCTTTTTCGAGATGTAGGACGCGTAGGTCATCAAAATCCCCATCCCTAACGACAGCGAGAAAAACGCTTGTGATAAGGCACCATTGAGTACGCTGGCATTCATTTTGGAGAAATCCGGGACCACATAATAACGCACACCCGCCATAGCATTATCCAAGGTCAATACATAGGCAACCAAACCGATGAGCAGCACAAAAAGGGCTGGCATTAAGAACTTCGCAGCCTTTTCAATGCCCTCTTTAACGCCACCGACCAGGATTAAGTTAACCACAATGGCGACCACCACCATGTAGCCAAAAATACTGTATTCATTAATGAAGCGGCCAAAGTTACCGGGGTCGGCAAGCGCATCAAGGTTGCCCATGGCTGTTTGTGCCAGATAACCGAAAATCCACACCGTAATGACCATGTAAAACACCGCAATCATAAACGGCGTCAGTACCGCAAGAATTCCTGCACCGCGCCAGCGCGGTGAATTATCCGACAGTGTTTTGTATGCACCATAAGGGTCTTTTTGCGCTTTTCGGCCCATTGCCATTTCCGCCATCATGACTGGCAAACAAATAAACGCCACAAACAGTGCATAAACTAAAAGAAAGGCACCACCGCCGTTTTTGGTGGCCGAAACGGGAAACCCAACGAGGTTGCCAATACCTACCGCAGAGCCTGCAGCAGCAAGAATAAAGCCCAAGCGAGAGCTAAAATGTTCACGTTTTTCGCTCATAGAAAAACCTTGTTATTGTTTTAACCCGACTCTACCAGTGTTAAACAAAGCTTTTCAAGCTTTAACGACTGCTGGTGGGCGCGGTCCCATTTAAACAACGATATTAATTTACAACGCCTATCATTGCTGGCTATCATAAATGTAATCGATACCAAGTACTTGGTTATTATTATGTTGTACATGATTTATTCCACCGATGTGGAAAATTCGCTCGAGCAGCGTCTTAAGGCGCGTCCAGCGCATCTTGCACGCTTGCAAGAGTTACAGCACCAAGGGCGCTTACACCTTGCCGGACCACTTCCAGCGACGGACAGTAACGACCCGGGTGGAGCTGGCTTTACGGGCTCATTAGTCGTAGCTGAATTTGCATCCTTAGAAGATGCACGGGAATGGGCCGCTGATGACCCCTATATCGCCGCTGGTGTATATGAAAACTCAGTAGTCAAGCCCTTCAAGAAGGTGCTTCCAGCGTAATTCAGTAAAGGTTAATTGATTTTTTGTATGCTTGCGACATTGCCGCTGCAAGTGCAGTGTATGTTGCGCAACGAAAGATCAATTGGGAGTTCTTTGAACCATGCTTAAATATATAGCCGCTATATTTACTGCTTTTGTTTTAGCCACGTCAGTGGCCCAGGCTGGCTCAACGCCCCCCAAAGACATTGATAAAAAGCAGGCAGTGGCAATTGCCAAAGAAGCCGAAAACGGTAAAGTGTTAAAGATATCTGAACAAAGGGAAAAGTTTATTGTTCGTATATTAAAGCCCAAGGGCCGTGTGGTTGACGTCAGCGTCTCAAAACGCACCGGGCAGGTAGAGAAGGAAAATAATTAATGCGCATACTAGTAATTGAAGACGACTTACATTTGGCAGATAACCTGCGTAGTGCCCTAGAAAAAGAGCGCTACAGCGTTGATTTGTGCAATGATGGAGAAGCGGGCCTTTTCCATATTTGTGAATACCCACTGGATATGGCGGTGGTTGATTTAGGCTTACCAAAAATTGATGGTATTGAGCTTATCAGACAAGCCCGTAAAAATGGTGTCGACATCCCTATCTTAATTTTGACTGCGCGCGATCGCTGGCAAGATAAGGTCGAAGGCCTCGATGCCGGTGCCGACGATTACCTTACCAAGCCATTTCATGTGGAAGAGTTAATCGCTCGTTGTAACGCATTAATTCGTCGCAGTGCGGGTCAGGCTAACCCTGAAATTGAAAACGGCCCAATCCGTATTCATACACGCTCGCAGCAGGTATGGGTAGAAGAGCGCGAGCTCAACCTGACCGCTTACGAATATAAAGTGTTGGAATATCTGATGGTGAATCCACAAAAAGTGATTTCTAAATCGGAATTGACCGAGCACATTTACGACCAAGACTTTGATCTCGACTCTAACGTGATAGAAGTATTTGTCCTGCGTCTGCGCAAGAAACTGGACCCAGAAGGCACCCTGAACCCCGTTGAGACCCTACGTGGGCGAGGATACAGGCTGCGCACCCAGTGGTAGGAAATCAAGTTTCACTGAAAATAAGACAAGGATTTATCCTTGTCTTTTTGTTGATCGTAGCCATGCCTATTTTATTTGCTTCGATTGGCAACGCGTATCGTGCCTCATTAGTGGAGGCCACTGAAAAAACCCTCGAAGCGCATTTATACTCATTAATATCTGAAGTTGAATACAGTGAGCGTGGTGTAGAAATGCCACGCAGTATTCTTGCCCCCGAGCTGAACCGCGTCACATCAGACACCTATGCCATGATTTATAATGGCAACGAGCGAGTCTGGCAAAGTGAGTCCGCCTTAAATATTGATTACAAACCGGACTTAGTGATCACCGAAACCGGTAAAGCGGATTTTCGCCTCGTGACCGTCAATGGTCGCAAATACTGGCAACTGTCACTCACTGGGATCCTCGCGAATCTCGACCAAACCATTGAAGCCCGCTTCATTGTGGTTAAAAGTAACGATGGTTTATTAAGGCTGATGGAAGGGTTTAAGGAGACATCAATAAACTGGATGTTAATTATGGGTGTGGTGATCACCGTGTTGATGATCATCGGCTTTATCTGGAACTCTCGTCCATTACATCGCTTAGATAAAGAGATAAAAGCCATTGAATCGGGCGAAGGCACGCGTATCAAAGGCAACTACCCTGTTGAGCTGCAAAATATAAAAGCCGATTTGAACCTACTGTTGGAGTCACAGCAACGGCAAAAAGAGCGTTATCGCGCGTCTTTAAGTGACCTTGCCCACGCCCTGAAAACCCCCTTGGCTGTACTTAAGTCAAGCCCTATGGCCAGCGATGACGATGCCCAAGAGCAGTTGGACCGCATCAATGTGATGATCGAACACCAATTAAAGCGCGCAGCCACGGGTGCGTCCGATACATGGAAAAAACAAACGCATATTAAGCCGGTAGCAGATTCTATCTTCAATGCCATGAGTAAAGTGTATCGTGATAAAGACATCGAATTCAGTGTCGATGTGAGCGACAAACACTTTTTCTTGGGCGATAAAACCGATTTAATGGAACTGCTTGGCAACCTCATTGATAACGCCTGTAAAGCCTGTGTCTCGCAGGTGAGTTTAAAGGTCGAGCAACGTAAGAAGCGTCTTAAACTGATGATTGAAGACGATGGTCCTGGCGTGCCTGAGGAGAAGCGTGAGTTGCTGTTGCAGCGTGGTACCCGCCTTGATAGCTATGAAAGCGGCCACGGTGTGGGTATGGCCATTGTCGCTGATCTCGTAAACGGCTATCATGGTATTTTAAGCATTGACGACAGCCCCTTGGGCGGCGCTCGCTTTATGCTTGAGTTTGATTACCAAGAGATAACCTAACGTCATTATGAAACGTCACTTTTTTGTGTTAACCATTGGCCTCGGCGCCTGTTTGTTCAATACTGTTGATGCTAATGAAATTGCGCAATGCGCGCCGGTAGGCGAAACACCCGATAGTCGTCGTGACTATATCCAATGTCTTGACCGCCAGTTAGAGCTTCTGCGTCGAGATTTGACTGCGTGGCAGAATAAGCGTCAGCTGCAGCTCGAAAACTTCGCTAAGCAATCGGGGATCACTCAGCCATTGGATATTTATTTACGCTCGCAGCAGAGCTTTGACAGCTATCTTGAAGACAGCTGTCGGTGGCGTTATCTGCGTGTGATGCCCGACGCTGCGGCTGCGGCGATGGCGTATAAACATTGTGAGTTACGGCTTATTGAGCAGCGTATCGACAGTTATCGCGTACCACTGGATTAACCTTGGTCACTTTGCTTAGCGTCGTCTACGTCGGCGCCAAGTAAGGTGGCAAGCCAGCGTCCTTCTTCGCTCTCTTCTAGGGCTATTTTCACCACCATAGTCAAAGGCACAGACAGCAGCATACCCACTGTGCCCAATAACCAGCCCCAAAAGATTAACGATAAAAACACCACTAAGGTCGATAAGCCTAATCCCCGACCCATAAATTTAGGCTCGACCACGTTGCCCATCACCGCATTGATGACTAAGTATCCCATGCCCACAAAAGCCGCAGTCAATGGGTTTTGCGTGATCAAAGCCAGCAATACCGGCGGCACAGCGGCGATAATAGAGCCGATATTGGGAATGTAGTTAAACATAAAGGCAACCACGCCCCACAAAATAAAGTAGTCGACGTCCAGCGCCCACAATAACATGGTCGCTAAAAAGCCTGTCGCTAAGCTAACTAAGGTTTTAATCGCCAAATACGAGTTAATGGACTCAAGAAAACGGTCTATTTGCGCCATTTTCATATCTGGGTCATCTAACGCTAAGTGAATTTTGCGACTAATACTGGGTCCTTCAAATAACATAAACACCACGGTAATGATGATTAAAAACAGGTTAGCCATCACCCCGCCTAGCCCAGTTAACATGTTGGTGGCTACATCAATCATTTTCCCAGGGTCAAACATTGAGATCAGTTGCTCTTTATTTAGGAAAATATTGTATTGCGCTAACGTGTTCACCGCCCACACAAACTCTTTCTTTAATTGCTCTTTATACTGCGGCAGGTTTTGCGAGAAATCATTCACCGACTGCCCTACCAAGCCGCCAATACTCAAAAGGACGGCGACCACCAGCAGTATAACAATGCTCACTGCCACGCCTTTGGGAATTCGGTAGCGACCTAAAGTATCAATCAAAGGGTTGCAGATGATGGCAATGAATACCGATAGAATAAAAGGCACCACCAAGGCGCTTGCGGTTTTCACCCCTGCCAAAACCACCACCAAGGCGGCCATAACTAGGAGGCTTTTACTCGCTCCAGTGAAGCTGGGCACAGTTCGTTTCCTTAAAGCAGACAAGTGATGCTAGTTTAGGTGAGATACGTTTGAAAATAAACCATTGATTGGCCATAGGAAATGATCTTAAATTCGCCAGTTTCGTAGTATTTGAACTAAACTAGAAACAAAGTGAATTAGCAACACGATGGCACCCATGCATATCTTGATCACCGGAGCCACAGGGCTCATAGGTAGCGAACTATACAAGCATTTACTTAACCACCATAGGGTTACGGTACTCACTCGCTCCCCCTCACGGGCGTACATAAAGTTGGGTCATCGTATTGAAGCCATCCAAAGCTTGGATGAGGTTGATTTTAATAATGTCGATATCGTGATCAATCTCGCCGGTGAGCCCATCGTTAATAAGCGTTGGAGCGAGCAACAAAAAAAGCGTATCTACGACTCCCGACTCAATACCACCGAAGCTATCGTGGCCAAGATAAATGCCGCAGACAACAAACCAAAGGCACTAATATCGGGCAGCGCCATTGGCTATTACGGCCGCCAAGGAGATGTGGAGATCACCGAAGACTTCAGCCACTGCTATGATGAATTTAGCCACCAGCTTTGTCGCGACTGGGAGGCAGCTGCAAGCAAAGCACAAACCCGTGTGTGCTTACTGCGTACCGGTATTGTGCTAAGTGCCCAAGGCGGTGCCTTAGGAAAAATGCTCCCCGCATTTCGCTTTGGCCTCGGTGGCCCCATAGGAGATGGCCAACAATACATGTCCTGGATCCACCTTGATGACATGGTGCAGCTAATTATGTACCTAATAAAATACGATCATATTAGCGGCGCCATCAACGCCACCGCGCCTAAGCCCGTCAATAATGAGGAATTCTCTAAAACGCTCGCTGAAGTACTGCGCCGCCCTGCCATCGTGCGCATGCCCGCTTTTGCATTACGGCTGATGATGGGAGAAATGGCCGATTTATTGCTCTATGGGCAAAATGTTCAACCCCAGCGGCTGATAGACGAGGGCTTTCGCTTTCGCCACCCCGAACTCAAACCTGCCCTGGCTCAACTCCTTAACCGCAATTAAAAAAGCCGCTTGTTAAAGCGGCCTTTTTGTCTACATCAGTTTGCGTAGCAAACCACTGGTGTTCTTGTTGAGTGTTCGCGCTATCATAGTGTACCCTAATAGTGCCACAAACAAAGCACCCGCTACGGGCCCGATGAACCATATATCAGGGTGGAACTTTCCAGGTAGCTCAAATAACTGTCTCTGCACAATGAAAAGCGCCACATCGCTCACTAAGGCGGCAACTACGCCAGCTATCAACCCCAGTAGTAAGAATTCATACAAGGTGGCTCCTCGGATCAACTTTCCGCGCGCTCCCAAGGTGCGTAAAATAACGACCTCTTGCATCCGCTCACCCAAGCTCGCCTGGACTTGCGAAATTAATACCAAGGCACCACAGACCACCACGATTGCCAGCACAAACCCTATGGCTAACGACACCTGCTCGATGGTTGAGCGAATTTGTTCGACAAAGTTGTCGACATCGATAGCCGTAATGGTGGGATACTGCCGCAATAGCTGAGTAAAGGCTTTATTTTCGCCATCATCAATACGTGCTGCCGCAATATAGGTTGCCGGGAATTCAGCGAGCAAGTCTGGGCTTAGGATCATAAAGAAGTTTGGTTTTAGGGTGGACCAATTCACTTCACGAAAGCTGGTAACCTCGGCATCAAAGCTTTGCGAGCCGATTAAAAAGGTAATGGTATCGCCCAGTTGAATCTCCAACCGCTCAGCCATTGATTGCTCAATAGAGACTTCCCCTTGGCTTTGCTCTGTAAACCACTGCCCTTTGGTTAGGGTGTTATGGCTTGGCATATCGCGAACCCACGTCAAGTTCAGCTCACGGCCCACGCCAGAGCGTGCTTCTTCATCCTTTTTCTCGTTATCCTCTAATGACACCTCTCGCGCGACTTTCTCGCCATTAACGGCATTGACGCGCCCACGAATGGTCGGGTAAAAGCGCGACACCTCAATGTTATTAGTCGCGAGATAATCAGCAACGGGCTGTTTTTCTTGCTCGCTAATATTAACAAGAAACGCATTAGGGGCATCCGCTGGTAATTGCGATTGCCAGTCATTGATCATGTCATTTTTAAGCACAATGAGAAACAGTAACAGCTTAATCGCCAGCGCAAAGCTGATTAATTGCACGGCATTGGCATTAGCCCGCTTTTGAATTGACGCCAGCGCTAAAGACCAACTGTTACCGGGGCTGAGACCGAGCTTTCGCCCTGTGCCAAAAATCACTTTTGAGGCGACAAACAGCACCACCACCACAAGGGCCGATGAGGCGAATAAGATTAGGGTAATTTTGATTTTACCGCTGAATAACCACATTAACCCAAAAACCGTCAACGCCGAGAGCGCGAGGTGGATTTTGCTCACCACCAACCTGTCACCGAGGTTTCGACGCAATACCCGTAACGGCGGAATATCAAATAGATCGAGCAGCGGCTTAATAGAAAACATCACCGCGCACACAACCCCGATGAATACCGCACTTAACCACGGGCGCAGCGACGCGGGCGGCAGGCTAATATCCATACTTTTAGCCATATAGTCGGCGGCCACGTGCTGCAGCGAATAGCCTACAGCAAGGCCAATTAGCAGTGAAAAACCACACACCAGTGACAAGTGCAGCAAATAAATGGCGCGTATTTGTGCACGAGCCCCGCCTAAGGTTTTCATCATTGCCACTGGGTCGTATTGGCGCTCGCAATAACGCTTTGCTGATACCGCAATAGCCACTGCCGCGAGAATAATGCCCAACAGACCTGCCAACAGTAAAAAGCGCTCCGAACGCTCTAGCGAATTAGCTATGGGCGACTGCCTGTCTTTCACCCCATACCAACGTTGGTTTTCGGCCAGTTGAGGCTTTAGCCATTGATAGAACGCTTCGACATCGTCACCGTCGCCAGCATAGAGTTGACGGTAGAACACCCGACTCCCCGGTTGGATCACCTCAGTTTTGGCGATATCTGCTTCATTAAGCAACACCCGGCGACTGCCAGAGAAAATATTGAACGGCGCATCCGGTTCTTCGCTCAAAATATGGCTAACGGTAAAGGTGGCAGCACCTAACTCAACCTCATCGCCCACTTGCAGATCCAATGAATACATCACCGTTTCATTGAGCCAAACGTTGCCCTCTTTAGGACCGCCCTCGGCCACTTGCTCTTGGGCATCAAAATCGCTTTTAATGAGTAGGTCACCTTTAAGAGGATAGGCTGATGACGCTGCTTTTATTGCCGCCAGTTGCATGCGGTCATTGGCAAAGAGCATGGTATCGAAAAACGTAAGCTGCGCCGTTTTCAAGCCCATTTTCTGTGCTTGCTGGCGGTATTCATCTGGCAACGCATGGTTACTGGCCAGCGCTCTATCGGCAGCGATAAAAGCGTTGGATTTTTGCAAAATGGCCTGACCAATACGGTCAGTTACCGAGGACAAGGTCAACACCGTCATCACTGCCAACGCAATGGCTGCACATATCACCGTGAGCTCGCCTCGGCGCAGCTCTCTCAAAAACAGTCTAAATGCCAATTTAGCCCACATTGACCTGCTCCTTCGGCTCACTCAGTTCGGTTAGACTGCCGCCTTCGATGTGCAAAATACGGTCGCATCGCTGTGCCAGTGCTTCATCGTGTGTAACCAGCACCAGCGTGGTGCCTTGCTGTTGGTTAAGCTCAAACAACAGCTCTTCAATCATTTTACCGTTTTTACTATCTAAGTTTGCCGAAGGCTCATCAGCAAACAGGATTTGCGGCGTACCAATAAAGGCACGTGCGATAGCAACTCGCTGCTGTTCACCACCCGAAAGCTGCGAAGGGTAATGCTCAACGCGATGACTCAAACCGACCTTCTCCAACAGCGCCAACGCCTGCTCTTTGGCATCATTTTGGTTAGCAAGCTCAGCTGGCAACATCACATTCTCAAGTGCACTGAGGCTTTGCACCAGCATAAAGGATTGGAATACAAACCCGACTTTTTGCGCACGCAAGGCCGCGCGCCCTTCTTCGTCCAGTTGCTCCAAAGCATCACCATCTAAGGTAATGCTTCCCGAGCTTGCCACATCAAGCCCTGCTAACAAGCTCAACAATGTGGATTTACCCGAGCCCGAGGCGCCAACAATGGCCACCGACTCGCCTGGCTTGACATTAAAGGTAATGTCGCTGAGGATCGTTAAATCGCCGTCAAGCGTATTAACGGACTTAGTTAATTCTTTGACTTGAATAATATTTAATTGAGATAACGCTGACATATGAGTGCTTCAATCCTACGTGTTTTTATCGTCTTACTGCTTGTCACTAAACCATTATTCGCTTGGGCTGACAATCAGATACTTGTCCTAGGTGACAGCTTAAGCGCAGCCTATGGGTTAAAACAACACCAAGGCTGGGTGCAATTGTTACAAGATACGTACGAACAACAAAATACGCCCACTACCCTGATTAATGCCAGTATAAGCGGTGAAACCACAGGGGGAGCATTGCGCCGCCTTGATGCGACTCTTAAAGAGCACACCCCTACCCATGTGCTCATTGAGCTTGGCGGGAACGACGGCTTACGTGGTTTTCCCGTCACTAAAATGAAAGCCAACCTGCAAGCACTAATAGATAAAAGCCGAGAGGCCGGTGCTGAGGTGGCGTTAATGCAAATTCGTATTCCACCCAATTATGGCCGCCGTTATACCGAATTATTCGAGCAAAGCTTTGTTGATGTGGCCAAGGAAAAGCAAGTGACCTTAATGCCCTTTTTTGTAGAGCAAGTGGCGACCAACGGTGAATTAATGCAAAACGATAACATTCACCCTAATGCTGAAGCGCAGCCGATCCTACGGGATATTATGAAAACACAAATCAGTAACTGGCTGAACAAATAGCCTCTGATACACCAAAATAACTCAACAAAAGCGCTGAAAATTAGCGCTTTTTTCTTTTTTGTAATTAAATCGGCGAATATGAACGTTTTATAAGCAAACGCATCAGCCGATGCTTGCATTTACAAAATATTTCCGTACTATTGCAATCCAAGTCGGCATATAGCGCAGCCTGGTAGCGCACTGTCATGGGGTGTCAGGGGTCGCAGGTTCAAATCCTGCTATGCCGACCATTCTTCTCCCCCCTATTCAATAAGTTACATCTTTCCATAATCAACTTTTTCGCACTTAACTGCTTAGTTATTTAAATCTATATCGCATATTTATCGCACCAATACCTCCTTAAATATTTTACTGGCTAAACCTAATTATTTTTCTCACCATACCCATACTGGGGGCATATATAGGAGGACACCTACATACAATTGTCATTAGGGCTAAGGTATTTTTCACTCTCGTGTAATGTTAGACATATTGAATGGATTCATTGAGGGATCTGATGTCATGGCAATATCAAGAAAGGCTAAGTACCGGGTAGATCTTGTTGCTCCCGCCCCTAGAACACAGCCAATTGTTAGAGGCAAAGGTGTTCAGCTGTTTATTGATACTATCTTGCTCAAGAACTATCATTCTCCCTGAAGTACCTGATATGCATGAGCATCCATTCGAGTATTCGTTCGATAGTATCAATATGGTCTTTGAGAGCGAAGTTTATGCTGTATTTAAAGCCTCAAAGCGTCATCGAGTCCTATATATACAAGTTTACCACAACCCTTTGTATGCTGTTCGTGAGCCGTACAACTATTTAGATCCTTTTAATAAGAAAAGAAAAAACTTCACTTTCCCAGATAGTCTAAGCATTCTGCATGGAGCACTATACGACACTGGGTTTATGTGATTTTGGAAGCATAATCGTCACATTCTTTGAGTACAGCCCTCCATAGCCTCTTAACTGTACTTAATAGTTTCAACAACCATCTTTTGTGTAGGTATTCCAGCTACTCTTGCCGATAAGTTGGAGCTACAACGCTTGTCTCAGCCAATCACTGTAGTGGACAGAAAAATAAATTATCTTCAGCGTTACGACATCGCTGGCGGAAAAAAGTGGTCTGATTCTGTCCACTTTCCCGTTAATGACACAGTTCTAAATGATAATTTTCCAGTTTTGCTCGGTAAGCTGCCGGCGGCAGATTTCCGAGACTTTCATGGGTTCGTTCTCCGTTATAATCCAATAGGCAGAACCAAACCATATCTCGCACTTGGCTGAGATTCTCAAACAAGTAGGCATCAAGAAGCTCTCTTCGGAATGAACCGTTAAAGCGTTCAACTAAGCCATTTTGCTGCGGCTTGCCAGGCTGGATATACATCAGCTACCCTGACTGATTAGCCTCGCACCAATCAGTCAGGGTAGCTGATATTAACTCTGGGCCATTCTACGCGCAGCTGACTCGGTAATCTGCGCTCAGCCTTAAGCTATTCTAACACGCGTACGACACGGCCAGCGGGCAACGAGGTATCTACCTCAATTGCAAGGCACTCTCGCGTTCCTTCGTCCACCACATTCAACGTTCTGAATCGTTTACCGCAATACAATATGTCGTGCATAAAATCGAGCGCCCATTTGTGGTTGGCTTGCTCCTGCACTTCTAAGGGCTGAGCAATTCGTTTGGGTAGCACACGTTTCGTTCTTCGTTTTAGATTCAACTCCATCTGGCAATACACGCGATAAACGCGTTTATGTTTGAAGGGAAAACCTTTAAAGCGCATTCGGCCAAAACAACTCCAGAAGCCTGCTCTTGGCAACTTTTCAAGCACGGCATTGATAGCATCAATAACAGCAGCATTTGCTTTAAACCAGTCTCGTTCAGGGCGATAAAAGGTCGAACGGCCAACGGCCCATGCCAACAAACAGACAAACCCTTACGATAATTAGCCCCGGACCAACGAATACGCTGACGCATTCTAGTTTATCCGCTGTCACCAACCCCTTTTTTTCGAAAAGCTCCTTAATCGCATGATTTTCCAAACTGACATCTGCAAACATTTTCTTAAGCTTGGCATTTTCCTCTTCAAGCTCCTTCAACCGTTTGACGTCAGAGGCTTCCATCCCACCGTATTTGGACTTCCAGTTGTAATAGGTTGCACTGCTGATACCTTGCTGACGGCACACTTCCTCAACCTTCCTACCCGCATCGGCTTCTTTTAATACTACGATGATCTGAGACTTTGTATAGCGTGTTTTTTCATAGTCGTCTCCTGCGTTAATCATTACAGAAAACTCTAATTATGTCTGTCTCAGTTTAGGGAAAGTGGACAGCCTCAAGCCGCGCTTTATTATTTTCAACTGGCGCTCACGGTCTTAGACATAGTTATGCTCAAGAGCAAATGTTTGAACCGAAAAGCTTGGGGCATAAGTATGAAAAGGTCTTAGAGACCATTTCACAGAAAATGGGCCATTTTAGGTCTGAGATAATTTTAGTTTATCTTAATTAGGCTCAGAGCATTTTACCTCTCTGTACTACATATTATCTCTCCCAAAGACATTTCAATGTCTTTGGCTGGAAAAGAAGTAAACCCTGGCCTTGCGATATTTCTCCGAGTTTCGTCATAATAAACGGACAATAGTCCACTCAAAAGATATTGCAGTCCTAGGTGAAGCTCATTCTCTGTATGATTAAAAGCGATGTACTTTGCTGAAAGCTCTCCTCTTTCAAGCTTAGATTTTTTCTTGTGGATGCTGAAATCAGAAAGTGAGCCAATGTAATTTACTAGATAGTCATATTTGGGGCGTTCCCCAACGGAATATACACTTTGCATACGCCTAAAAATCCATTCTATCGTATCTGGGTCAGCCTTTTTGATCTTCGATTTCATAGATACAAGTGAGAGGAAAGGTCCTCTAACTGATGTCTTAGAGCCCAAACTCTCTAAAGACCTACACAACTTTGCAGCTTGGTACAAAGCTTTACATTCCTTTTCAATGTCACCGTCGTTTAAATGTTTTTTGACTGAAATAATACCAATCACTCCTTCGGGAGGTACGATGACGCTATTACCAAACCTTTGAAATATTGGAAAATTTTGAGAATCATAAACAATAATATCTAACTGAGAAGAGTGTTCATCTGTATCAGATTTACGTTTCTTTCCACTTCCCCCGGTTTTTACGGCTGGACGTAAAATAAAACCTGTCAAAACCTCAATACCATTAGGAAGAAACTTTTTGAGGTACTCTGACAAAAGGTCTTCAACAAATCGACCATCTTCACCGGTATGAGCCGCCCCATGCTTTCCATGTGCAGGAATAAGAGTTTCAAACTGCTTGTAAGTTAACAATAGAGCTTCAACTTCTTTAGACCAGTAACGGCGTAATCTTTCACCATCCATATCAACCTCTATCATAGCTTAAAATTATAGTATTGAGTTCTTCGGTTAGACTGCTGATATGTTCCCTATGTTCGCTTTGAACACAAGAGTAGAGATCATCATAATTCAATAAGCTTATTAAGTAAGACCTAAAACCTCTGAGTTTGTTAATCACTTGATCTCTACAGAAAGTATCAAGAAAACTTTCCTTTTTAGCAAATTTCAAACTTGAATCCAAACTTTTTAGATTATCTTGAAACAACTTTTTTGCAATCACTTTATCTGGAAGCTTTCGAACCTTTTTATAGTGAATAAGCTTCTTTAAAATTCTTAGCCTTTGATTCGAAAAACTAATTTTCTTATTTGGACTTTCACCAGAAATAACATAACCATTTAAGGATATTGTGTCTGTAGTAGCTATTCTTTTCCTTGTGTTCAAACGCATATCTAGCTTACTGATGATATATGAAATTTGAGATTCAAACCAATTAGAATGGATTGTTGAGCTATTCTCACTTGAAAACATAAGATCATCAGAATATCTAGAATATATGATTTTTTTTTCTTGGCATAGCTTTTCGATAGCAATGTCTAAAGGCCTAAAAACAAGGTTTGCTATGGCAGGAGATGCTGGGAAACCGATAGGTAATATCTGGTCTTTATCAGCTTCAACAGTAAGAAAAAACGAAATCCTTTTAGCAAGAAACTTAATCTCATATGCATTCTTACCTTTTAGGTGAGAAATAAGAAAGTCTTCAATTTGCTCTCTTTTGATTGAATTAAAGAACGCTTTTATATCCAATCTAAGAAAATACTTTCCTCCTAAATGGGGCCTGAAAAAGTCGAAGTAAGAATGATTTTTACGATATGCCTTTGCTGCAGAGCTTAAAGGAAGTTTAGAAAAGAGCTTACTTAGATTTTGACTTGATGTTTTATATTTCAGGTCGTTTGGAATATAAAACCCACCCTTAAAAGAAAAGTCACTACTAATATTTTTGATATCGTCTATTGACTCAACTTGGAGAGCTTTAAATATTTCTTTTTGAGATAATTTCATAAGTTGGCTACGTTACGGTACAAATTACAAAGTTCCACTTTAGTGGGATTTTAGAATCGAACTACTAGACATATGGAGCTAGTAAATAAGGGCTTGAAAGGTGACAACCTTTTAAAGCAAGCTTTCCCCTTCTGAACTACCGTAACGTAGCTGAGAAAGAGTATCATAAAGCTCCTTGAAGTAAACTCGAAATAGTTTCTCAAATTCAGATTTGCTCTCTTTAGACTCATGTTCAAGTTCTAATATTGCATAGTTCAAAAAGTCAGAAACCCAACCGCTTGTCTTGTGGGTGTTCCCAGAGGAGTTAAGTATAGCTTCCAAGGACTTCATTGTTTTCTTGGCTTCATCCTCAACGAGAGTTGTTGGTGTATCGTTTCTTTTAAATTTTTTCATTTTTACCAATGTGTCAGATTTGCCTGAAAATGCAATCCTTAAGTATTGCGTAAGTGCACTATTATTGAGAAAAGAAACTTCATTAATTTTCTTATATATTTCATCAACATCACACTTAGTTCTTAACCAACTCAAGAATAAGTTCAATGACTTTTCATTAATTAATGCACCTTCAATTGTCGTGCTTAGTACAATTACATTTTGTCCCCTTAGAACTCTATTGATACTAAAAAATAAATCAGATAAGAAATCGCTTTTCTTACAAGTCAATCGAAGAGGACAGATCGAGATAGGGGCTTTATCCAAACTAATGATTTTGCCAGCCAAGCGATAAACTTCACGTGCTAAGTTTGGTGTATCATTTTTTGTTAAAGAATAAGACATATAGGCGCGTTCTTTTATTTTCTTTATGGCGATAGGTCTTAAGTCTAGTGAGCTTCCACATCGGTCAAATTTTAATATATTTTCACCTATACTCTTATCATAGTGAATTTTGACTCCCTTATCTGCATCAAAGAGAAACTTGTATGGTATTTTTGTATTTATAAAATCGGGGGTTATTTTTTTGCTAACCTTTTCATCGCTAGCTTTGTAGACATCTACACCTAGAAGCCATGGGAACTTTCTGATTAAATGGTTATTTTCAAAAACTTCTTTTTCTGTCTGACCTTCAACAAATAGTATAAATGAGCTAAAAAAAAGCCTCGCTTCATTATCTCCAAAGTTACAAATAAAATTCGAATCATCGAATTTAGATTTCGCATAGGAAACACTTGTTGAGAAATCCGTGTTTTTTTTATAAAAGTGAATCACTTTATGTTCATTATTAAAGCTTTTAATCACTTGTTTTACAATATTTTGAGAATGGGTCGAGAGTATTAGTTTTGGCCTAGAAGTTTTCAGTTTTTCTCCCTCTTTATTTGTATAGAGTTGTTCAAGTCTATATTGAAATTCATGAATAAGCTTTTCACTCATTTTCGGGTGCAACCCTATCTCAGGCTCATCAACAAAAATAACTGGGGTTTGATATGTCCTTTTAGATAAAGCAGAAATAAGGTTTAGCACAGTTAAGATATAGTTGTATGAATTTGTTCCATCTGAAGTTCTACTCAAGTCAAATCCATTAAACTCAAACTTATCGCCTTTCAAACCAGCCTTTAAATAAGCCATTATTTTATCTCTATACCTGTAAGGTATAGTACTACTTAGCCTGTTTATCTCATCAATTTTTTTTCTGTAAGTTTCAAGTTCACTCTCTTCTAAAAAGCTCTCAAACTGGGTTTGAAATTCAACTGCGTTAAAAGGGCGTAATTTGCCTAAAAATTGCCACAAGTGATTCCAGTCATGAAGTTCCAAATGTCTAGAGTCAATTTCAAATAATGGGAATATATCTAAAATCAATTCTCGTAATGTGCTAGATCCGCCTTCGAAGCTATAACTACTATCATTTCGAATGTTAAGGGTTAAGGTTAATTCATCATATTCCTTTGGCCTTTCTCCCGTACTAAAAAAGCTAAACCACATATTTTTTTCCCTTGGGAATAATGCGGATCTAACCTTTGAGAAGTAATGGTTTTTCTGAGCTTTATAAGAGTGTACAAGCTTATTAATATGAAATGTATCAAATGTAATCGAAATCTGACCATATGAGTCATAATTGCTATTCAACTCCAAAGGAATACATCTAACACCTTCCAAAGCTTTATAGAAAAAACTGATAGCTTTGAGTAAATTTGATTTACCAGCATTGTTTTTACCGAGTAAACATGTAACTTGCTCAAGCCCTGAAATATCAGCTTCTTTAAAGGATAAAATATTTCTTATTTGAATACGTTTTATGCCCATTCGCAACCTAAGTACTAACCATTATGAATTAACAAGCTAACATTATCACTTTCGTCTAATAAATCAATAATTTACAAAACTTCTGAGTGCTTGCTTCCCCAAGCTTTCAGGGCTTCTACACGCTTTTTCATATACTCCTGCAAGTTATAAACCTTTCGCATCCCTTGCAACTGGTGGTTAAGTATCTTCTCAACCACAATAGGATCAGTTCCAATATCATCATCACCCAAACATGTAGCCACTGTTCTTTGTAAGTCGTGGTGTCCACTTCCTTTAAACTGGGCCCAGAAACAATATAAACCGCTTAATCCCAGTACCTGTTCACCAGGTTTCACTTAGTCTAAGGGCTAACAGACTATTTGTTGGGTATGTGTGTTGAGCTGGAGATAGCAGGTGTATAGCCGAACTCGTAAAACTTTATAAAACAATAGTTAAAATTGGCACATAGCAGCACTGATGGTAAGTTTGAACCAATCGGTTGTGAGCTGATGTTAGTTCACACAAGCTCGCTTTGTACGTGGCTATGTTCATCATTTCTATGATAAAGGCCTTTATGCTGTCACTTCGCCAATATGTAAAAAGAACAAATGGCGTGCCCATGGGGGCAACGCACTCATTGAGGAATATGCTTTATCGCGCCTTTGGAGCAGGCTCGTTCGCGACCTTTTGGCACTACTGGAACCCCATCTGGGGCTATTACTTGTCGCGTTATATTATGCGCCCTCTTAATATCTACTTACCTAAGGCGTTGGCTGTGTGGATTACGTTTTTGTTCAGTGGTGCGCTGCATGATTTAGCGGTCTCCCTGATCAAATGGCAGCTAATTGTGTTTTTCACTCCATGGTTTGGCTTGATGGGTGCACTGGCATTAGTATCAACCCCCAAGAGGCTCTCCTATACAGCCGCCCCTTGGTTGGTTCGAGCAACGACAAATGCTCTTTTGCTAGGCGTATCGCTCATGGTTACTTTTGCTCTGGAAAACCTACTCGCTCAGCATTGGGCAGTCTAACGTCGAATTACCTTGAGCCTAGGGCCTCTCTAATCACCTTTCGCCGAGTGGCGCTTATCCTGCCAATACTGGTATAGATTGTAGGTAATGCCCAAAAAGCAAATGGCGCTAATGAGCCCCGCAGGGCCAAACACCAGTAGTAAATTTGCTTGATAGCCAACGACCGCCAACACGGCGCAGATGCCGCCAATTATCAACTCGATGATGAGTGTTTCCCAATCGGTGCTAAAGGTGCGGTTGATCGTTTTTGCTGCGTAATGGTTTACTTTAAAGCCCATATCATCCCTAATTTATATATTAGTCATATAGTTACATCTCAATACTTCGAACTAGTTAATTTTTAACTCGTACCACTAAACGCAATAAAAATAATAATAATTTCTTATTCTTATAACATAAATACATGGTAAGTTACACGTATTAGGGACAATCAATTTGACAAGGAATTTTTATGTTAAAAACAAAACTAATCGCAGCGGCTATTACCCTAGCTTCAGGTACTGCATTCGCTCAAACTGCTGTTTTCCCCGGAGCAGCACATTGTTTTGAAGACTCAGCGCTAAAAGCAGAGGCTGTAAACAACCTTATTGCTTCATCAGGTGAATTAAATGCGCTAACCCAAGTGGCCTTGGAAGAGGTCGGTGCTTCTGCCAATGGTTATTTCATCTTTGATCCAAAATTTTCGCGCACAGAGCGCTTCTTCCACTGTAGTGTGCCGCTGAACGAAAACATGGGGAATGTGACCCTTACCGTCCATGGTATTACTCAAGGTCTGAATGTATCAGCCGGAGGCTGTCTAATCTCTCGAATTCGTAAAACGCCTGATGGTGGCAAAGACAAATGGCTTCGTTTCGGTACTGGTAAAGGGTTTGATTGGACAGATATATCAGATGATACTATCTCGTCTAAGCAATTCGTGAATTATGTCACCACAATTGATAATAACTTTGAGCCAGACGCAATCTTGAACTTACAGTGCCGTACTACATGGCAGACAGGTTCAGTCTCTGTAGGTCAAATCGAAATAAACTACTAATCTCTTAACCCCTCCCGTTTTTGTCCCTAATTAGGTGTGAGTTAGCTCACACCACTACTTTTTCTTTGCTCATTAAAAATATCGTTAACATTGACCCTCGCCTGCAACTTAGCTGCAATTAAGAATAGCCCAGCGAGTTTGCGATGAATAAACAATGCATCCACAGGGGGGCTATGCCATTGCTGTTCGCGACTGCTCATTGCCAAGCCTTTTTGCTTGATTCTCGCAGCCAAATCACTGCTGGCAAAGTCGTACTCACCATCTGCCGTTAGCGGTTCACAGGCCAAAGCAAAAATATCGAGCACGTTTTGCTCATAAGCCTTATCCACATCATCACTAAAATAACCGATATCACGGGCCGCATGTGCCATGACGCCGCGCTCGCCTGTTATGGCGCCCTCAATAAGCCGCCAATATCCCCGGCTAATGGACTCGCTAATGGCGCGGGTCGCACCAAAATCGAGCAGTACAATACGACCGGTGTCGCGCTGATACAGGTAATTAGCAAAGTTGGGGTCGGTTTGCATTAAGCGAAAGTCAAAAAGCTCATGCATAAACAGGGTGAGTAGATGCATCACTAAACGATTGCGCTCTTCTTGCGTACAGGTAAGCGCCTGCTCAATGGCCTCGCCCTCAACAAATTCCATGGCTAAAATTTGTTCAGTGCACAACTCGCTCTGCGCTTTTGGCACCACAAAGTGTGAACTTGGCCCCAGCTTTTCTTGGTACTGGTTCATGTAATGCGCCTCTAGGGTGTAGTCCGCTTCATTAAGCAGCTGAGCTTTCGCCTCGGCAATTAGCTCGTCAATGTCCAACCCTTTTGGCAGTAAACCAGTGAGCTTAAGCAGCCTCACGACATTATCCACATCGCTTTCAATGCTTTTGGCCACCCCAGGGTATTGCACTTTCACGGCTAGCTTTGTGCCGCTATCAGTGTATGCACGGTGTACCTGTCCGATGGATGCCGCAGCGAAAGGGCGCAACTCAAAATTAGCCAGACCGTCTAGCCAATGTGCTCCCCATTGCTGCTTTAAGGTTTGGGTCAGCTGCTTGTGTGGCATGGGTGTGGCTTTGTTACGTAACCGCGACAATAGCGCACTGAGCTCCGGACTTAATAGCTCGCCGGCGTCCATTGACAATAACTGACCGAGTTTCATCGCCGCACCACGCAAATGCGCCAATTGCTGCGCCAATTGCTCAATATTTTTGCTGTTTAACACTAACTCTTTGGTGCTTTTATTTTGCCCTGTGACCATGGATTTTAAGCCGCCATAGGCAACATTGCTGGCTACTCGCCCTGCCAATGAACCAAATCGTAAGGCTCGGGAGAACTTGGAAGTAGGCACTGCTTTATCTTTACTCATTTGCGCGTTGATTGTGATCTTAAAACTGTGGCTCAGTACGAAAAAAGCCGAAAAAACGATCGAGCAACCCGTATGTTTACCGCCAAGTTGCATTTGTTTAAATTGCATGCAAGGCTTGTTAAAGCCACTAATAACAGGCGCTGGCGCTTGAGTGTCGTAAAGGTGTCGGGTAGATAACACATCGCTAACGTACAGTAGGAGCGGTTCACTTGCTAATTTAAAGGCTCAGTTAGCAAGGAGACCACAACAATGAAAATGAACATCAATACTACAGAAATTAAAAACCAACGAGATAAACGTTGCCTATCACAAGAGCAGCTTGCCGAGATAGCCGGATTGAGCTTACGCACAGTACAAAGAATAGAAGCCAAAGGCGTGGCCTCAGGGGAGTCCATTAAAAGCATTGCTGCCGCTCTTGATTTAGATTGCCAGCAATTACTGGCTGTGCAATCGACAACGAACAATACCGAGGCACCTGTGCCACCATCACAGCCTATACCCTCTCAACCCTTACCTGCACCGCAACACCTGCGAGTAAAATACTTGATTGGGCTGCTGGCGGTGATTGCGGCAAATTGTTTTGGTTTTTGGGGGGTATACTCCGCTTTTCAAAGTGGCAGCATTGACCAACAGACCATGACCCTACTTAAAGATACCGTCGCTGTCTCTTTATTAGTATCTATCGCGGTCATTTGTTATCGCGGTTGGCGCAAACAGGTGTTTAAATTCGACTTATAAGTTCATGCCCTGCACTCCTTGCTAACTGATTCAATTAACAAAAAGGAGAGCACCATGTTCAACGATAAATTAGTAATAAAATCTGTAATACTGGCTTTTTTAGCTTATCTGCTGGTTACCGCAATCGCCAGTGCCGTAGCAATCCAAGTTTGGCTGCCAGAAGGAGTGGATATGGCTCAGGCGCAAAGCTTAGCGAGCCAAGATATGAGCTTAACTGCACTGACCTTAGCCATTGGCGCTAGCGCATGCATATTAACGGGGATGTTGGTGACCTACATGACTAAAAGCCAAGGGTTACGCAATGCCCTGGCCTTGGCAATGCTTATCACACTGTATGGTTTGCTAAGCGTATTCACACACCTTGAGCAGCCGCTGATGGTTCATTTTGCCAAATTAGCGCTGCCCACACTTGCAGTAATAACCGGGGCATATTGGGTTATTCATAGCACCCAAGCCAAGCTGGCAGGCTAATCCCAAACGCGGGCTGAACATAAGTTTTAGCCCGCGTTATTTTGATTGCTATATTGTCATAAGGTCGCGCTTGATCTATTGTTTTTGACCTCAATATACATGCTTTGCGTATAGCATTTTTCAACTAACTAAGAAGGATTGCCCAGAGCAACCATGATATTACTTATCGCTTTCGCGGTGCTATCTATTGCCGTGTCGTTTATTTGTTCTGTTCTTGAAGCAGCATTGCTATCCATCACCCCCAGCTTTATTGCCAAGCAAAAGCTTGAACACCCACAGCGTTACACCCAACTCAAGCGCTTAAAAGATCGCATCGACCAACCTTTGGCTGCCATTCTTACCTTAAACACGGTAGCCCACACCGTCGGCGCTGCGGGTGTCGGTGCGCAAGTCACCGTGGTGTTTGGGAATGGTTATTTAGGCATTGCCTCAGCGGTGATGACCATTCTTATTTTATTGCTCTCGGAGATCATCCCGAAAACCCTAGGTGCGCGGTTCTGGCCGCAAATTGCGGTGGCCATGCCTCCACTGCTCAACTTTTTAATATGGGTACTCAAGCCATTTATTTGGATATCAGACAGAATTACTCGACTGCTTGGCGGCAGCGCCACTGAGGAAGATTTGCGCGTCGAGTTAAAAGCCTTGGCATCACTGGGAGCAGAAATAAACAGTATTGATGACAGTGAGCACCGCGCTATCGCCAACATTCTTGACCTTCATACCATCAAGGTGCGCGATATTATGACGCCGCGCATTGTATGTGAAACGCTCAAACCCGATGCCCATCTTAGTGAGGTGCGTGAAAAAGTAATCAAGAGCCAATTTTCTCGCTTCCCACTGCTTGATGACGATGAAGCCCCACATGGGGTGTTATTTAAAAGTGATTTAATTGCCACCGGCGACAAAGAATACGCTATTGAGCTGGCGCGTAAGGCTAAAGTGGTTGCCAATAACATCAGCGTGGAACACTTGTTAAGCCAGTTAATTGAGGAGCAGCAACACATGTGCTTGGTGTATGATGAATACGGCTCATGGCAAGGTTTAATCACCTTAGAAGACATCATAGAAACCATTATTGGCCAAGCTATTTTGGATGAAACCGACCAAATTGCTAACATGCGCCGTTTCGCGCGCCGACGCTGGTTGCAGCGCAAGAAGCATGAGCGCCGCTCACAATCAGGGCGTTAATCGGCAGAAACCCGCGATTGAACGACAAACTGTTATCAAATGCACTGAAATAAGGTAAAAAGGCAGCGATTTAACGTATTAAAGGGAAAGTCTATGTCGTACCTTAAACTCAGTGCATTGTCGTTAGCCATGGTTGCAGCCAGCAGCCATGGAGCCGATATCCAATTCCATAGCGAATTAGCAAGTAACGGCACTTTGGTCTTGCTGCAAGAGCAAGACCAAGCGCTCAATACCTCAGTGTTATCATCACAAGCGCAACAACAATTACAAAAAGCACTTAACACCGCCCAGTTTAACGGCGAGTATAATAAGCATGTACAGCTTCTAGCCCCTGTAGACTCAAACTATGAACGCGTCGTTGTCGTCGGCCTTGGCGCTCAAGACGAGCTTGATGCAGCGCGTACAGCCAAACTCGGTGGCAACGTGCATGGCCTGCTTGAGGGCATGAAGGTGACGACGGCAAACATCGATTTTGCCACTATCAATGGGCAGTTATCTAATACCGAATTAGCGGCTCAATTTGCCCATGGCGTTAACCTGCGCGACCACAGCTTCGATACCTATAAAAAAAGCGATGCAGCAAAAACGACGCTAAGCTATCACTTTGATGTTGCTGATCAAGCGCGCGCCGAGCAGGCATATCAAGCCCTAAGTCATATAGAGCAAGGTGTATTTTTAGCCCGTGACCTCACCTCCGAGGTGCCGAGCGCCTTAACCCCTGTAGAGTTTGCACAAGCAGCGCAGCAACTACGCGAGCTCGGTGTTAAAGTCGAGGTATTGGGGCCTGAGCAGGTCAAAGCCCTCGGCATGGGGGCGTTGGAAGGCGTTGGCCGAGGCAGCAAAGACGGTGCTCGACTGGTGGTTGCACATTATCAAGGCAGCGATGACGCACCCATTGCTTTGGTTGGTAAAGGCATTACCTTTGATTCAGGTGGCTATAGCATTAAAACCGGCGCTTCAATCGCGCGGATGAAATCCGACATGGCCGGTGCTGCGGCGGTGCTAGGTACCGTGAAAGCCATGGCGCTGAGCAAAGCCGATGTTAATGTCGTTGCCGTAATGGGCATGGCCGCCAACATGGTGTCTGAAACCGCCATAGCGCCGGGAGACATCCTGCGCACCGCTGAAGGCTTAAGTGTCGAGGTACTCAATACCGACGCCGAAGGCCGGTTAGTGCTCAGCGATGCCATGTGGTATGCGCGCAGCCAGTTTAAGCCGCAGATTATGGTGGATGTAGCCACACTCACTGGCTCAAAAGTACGCGCCGTAGGCAATCGCTATAGCGCAATTTTCTCTGATGACGAGCAATTAGTCAGCGAATTAACGGCAGCAGGCAAAGCGGTGAACGAGCAAGTATGGCGCTTACCTTTAGGCTATAAAGACAAGTTAAAGTCAGACATTGCTGATATTCAAAACATCGGCTCAGGAGGCCCGGGAGCAACCACGGCGGCTTCATTCTTACAACACTTTGCTGGAGACACCCGCTGGGTTCACCTCGATATTGCCGGTAATGCGTTAGCGAGCAAGGCTGACGGTGAAGTGAATGTAGGCGGCACCGGCTATGGGGTCAGGCTACTAAGCGAATGGTTGCTCAAAACCAAATAAGGTGCACTGATAGCGCACTATGAGTCAGTTATGGGCAGGGGTTACCTGCCCTTTTTGTTGTCTTGCTATGGAAATATATCAAGACGTTATAGGGGATGGTGAGTTAGAAAAACCCTAAGGCATTATCACTGTAGCTAACCAGTAGGTTTTTGGTTTGCTGATAGTGCTCAAGCATCATCTTATGCGTTTCGCGGCCAACGCCCGACTTTTTATAACCGCCAAACGCGGCATGGGCAGGATAATGATGATAACAATTGGTCCACACCCGACCCGCTTCAATGGCTCTGCCAACCCGATAGGCACGATTCATATCCCGCGTCCAAAGCCCTGCGCCCAACCCAAACTCGGTATCGTTGGCAATGGCAATCGCTTCTTGTTCGTCCTTAAAGGTAGTGACACTGACCACAGGACCAAAGATTTCCTCGCGGAACACCCGCATTTGATTGTGTCCTTTGAGTAAGGTCGGCTGAATATAAAAACCATTATTAAGCTCATTGTCGAAGCGTTCGGCGTCACCGCCGATAAGCACTTCGGCACCTTCTTCCTTGCCGATGCTAAAGTAACTCATGATTTTATCGAATTGCTGCTGTGAGGCTTGAGCGCCAACCATGGTGTCGGTATCGAGCGGATTACCGCGTTTAATTTGCTTGGTGCGGGCAATCACCCGGGCGATAAATTCGTCGTACATACTCTCTTGTACTAATAACCGCGATGGACAAGTACACACTTCCCCTTGATTGAAAAAGGCCAGCACGGCGCCTTCAACGCACTTATCAATAAATTCATCACTTTGATTCAATACATCGGCAAAATAGACATTGGGAGATTTACCGCCTAATTCCACCGTGGAGGGAATGATATTCTCGGCGGCACACTTAAGAATATGCGCTCCCACCGGGGTCGAGCCAGTAAAGGCAATTTTTGCAATGCGCGTGCTGCTGGCCAATGCCTGACCCGCTTCGGCGCCATAGCCATTGACCACATTAAGCACCCCCGCAGGCAAAATATCGCCAATGAGTTCAATAAATTTCAAAATGGATACTGGGGTTTGCTCCGCCGGTTTGAGCACCACACTGTTCCCTGCCGCCAGTGCCGGTGCAAGTTTCCACGCCGCCATCAGCAACGGAAAATTCCAGGGAATAATTTGCCCAACCACGCCTAAAGGCTCGTAAAAATGATAGGCCACGGTGTGCTCATCTAAATCACCAATGCTGCCCTCTTGAGCGCGAATACAGCCGGCGAAATACCGAAAGTGATCGGCCACCAGGGGAATATCGGCATTCAGCGTCTCGCGCACTGCTTTACCGTTATCCCAGGTTTCAGCAACGGCCAGCTGCTCGCTGTGCTCTTGCACCCGCTGAGCAATCGCCAGCAATAAGTTGCTGCGCTCTGTCACCGATGTTTTGCCCCATGTTTGTTGTGCTTGGTGCGCCGCATCCAAGGCCAGTTCAATGTCTTTTGCACACGATTGCGGGATTTTACAAATAACCTCCCCAGTCACCGGTGTGGTGTTATCAAAATACCGACCTTGCACCGGGCTTACCCACTTGCCACCAATGTAGTTCTCATATTGCGGCTTAAAATCAACCACCGCACCGGGAGTATTAGGATTTGCGTATATCATCGTTATTGTCCTTGTTGTTGCATCACTGCAAAACTACACAACTTTGCCCGTGAAGCGGTTGTCTTTACATCCAAAGCGCTTGACTAAATGTCCATTTTTTAGCCATGCTAGAGCAAGCACAAAGCAAAGGAATTAAACATGTTATATGGCAACCCCAGCGCTTTCGACAGCGTCCACACTCTTATTGACCATCGCAGTGTCGTGAATGCGCCTGGCATTCAATTGTGCATGTATGAAACCTTTGAACGCTGTGAACAAGTCCCCTTTCGCACCGATGAGTTGATGTTTTGTGCCATGGTCGAGGGTAAAAAGGTAATGCATCACCAAAGCTTACAGCAGGCGCGGGATTTCACCCCAGGGCAAAGCTTTGTTATCGCCGCCGATGAGCAGGTGCACATCGACTTTCCATTAGCGACCCTAGAGCGTCCAACCCGTTGCCTGACCCTTGAAGTCGACGCCGAGCGCATCGCCAATGTGGCCGAGCAAATGTCATTAAGCGCCCAGTGCAGCTATCATGATCAGCAACCTGCGACTCTGCAGCTTACCCATAGCACCACCACCGAGGCCATCTACCAGCGCTTGGCCGGGGCGTTTACAGAAAATAAAAGCGATAGAGCCTTACTGATTGAGCTGGCAACCACTGAGCTGATTGTGCGGCTACTGCGCGAACAAGATCATCACGCATTATTGCGCTGCGCTTTACACGACCCGCAGGCAACCGCTCTTCATCAAGTCTTAAGCCACATTGAGCAGCATATTGCCGCCCCACTCGATGTGGATACCCTTGCTCGTCTCGCCTGTATGAGCCGCAGCAAATTCTTTAGTGAGTTTCGCCGCCATTTGGGCATGACTCCCCATGCTTACATTCTTAAGCGCCGTTTAGAACATGCAGGTTTAATGCTAGAGCGCTCTAAAGCCGTCACCGAAACTTGCTTTGCCTGTGGGTTCAATAGTATTAGTCATTTCAGCCGCAGCTTTAAGCAGTACTACGGGCAAGCGCCGAGCGCTTATATTGCACAAAATAACAAGAGCGAAAGGTAAAGGCGGGAAAGAGAGCAAAGCCGAGCGGACGCTCGGCTTATTTGGCGTTAGATAAGCTTGAAAGTGCCTTTCATTAACGCTGAGTGACCCGGGAACGAGCAGAAAAACATATACTCGCCGTCAGCACTCATATCTTTGGTAGAAAATTCCACCGTGGTTTGCTCACCGCCGCCAATGATGTCGGTAGCAGCAATAATGCGCTCATCACCTGCAGGCAGGTAGTTGTTATCTAAGCCCGCGCCCATACCGGCACTGGCTACAGCCTGCATGTCACCTTTAGTGGTTAGCACCCAGTTATGACCCATTGATTTCTTAGGGATCTTACCTGTATGCTTAAGCGTGACTTTAACTGTTTCACAGCTTTTAGGGACTTCCATTGATTTTTTATTGAATTGCATTGCGTCGTTACCTTCGATGGTAAACTCGCAATTGGCAAAGGTCATTGACGAAAAGAACAAAGCCGCAATGGCAGTGAGAGATTTAAACATACCTTTCTCCGTAATGTTAATAGCTATCATTCAGATTATTAAATAAAACCCAAAAAAGCAACAGAATTAGCCTTAATCGCTTGATAGCAAAGCTTTATTGACTGTTTTTCAGTACGGCAGTTACGGTAGCAGAGATCAGCTCTGGGTACAAAAAAACCGAGCAACCCTCAAGGTGCTCGGTTTTTTTGAGTGTCACGATTGCGGTTCAGGAACGTAAACCCAGCCTGCCATCAGTCGTCGCGCGCTGCGGCTCATGCTGACGCTGTGCACGTCACAATCTTGGGATTGCATCGTCACCTTCGCTCCCACCTGCAAAGTCCCTGAGGGGTGTCCGAAGGTCACGCCGTTGCGCGTTTGCCCACCGGCGGCAATATTCACTAAGGTGCCGGGTATCGCAGCGGCAGTAGCAATGGCTACGGCGGCGGTGCCCATCATCGCATGATGTAATTTGCCCATTGATAAAGCGCGTACTTGCACATCAATGTCATCGCCATTGATTGCTTTACCGCTGGAGGCGGTATAATCGCTCGGCGGTGCCACCATAGCAATTTTCGGTGTATGCTGACGCGCTTGCGCTTCGTCGATATTCTTGATGAGCCCCATTTTTAAGGCGCCATAGGCACGGATACGCTCAAAACGAGCCAGCGCCTCAGGGTCGCCATTAATGTGCTCTTGCAATTCATTACCACGATACCCCAACGCCTCGGCATTAACGAAAATGGTGGGGATCCCAGCATTGATAAAGCTGGCTTTAAGCTCCCCTTCGCCCGGCACCGCTAGGCTATCCACTGCGTTACCCGTTGGCAGCACTGCGCCCTCACCCACCGGCGAGATAAAATCAATTTTGACCTCTGCGGCAGGAAAAGTAACACCATCGAGCTCAAAATCACCCAGCTCTTGTACTAACCCGTCTTGCATGGGTACATGGGCAATAATGGTTTTTTCAATATTGGCCTGCCAAATACGCACCTCGGCGATGCCGTTTTCAGGAATTCGGTGGTTATCGACTAGGCCATTATTTATGGCAAACGCGCCCACCGCTGCGGTTAAATTGCCACAGTTACCGCTCCAATCGATGAATGCTTTATCTATGGCCACTTGACCAAACAAATAGTCAACATCGTGCTCGGCTTGCGTGCTTTTTGAGAGGATCACCGTTTTACTGGTGCTGGATGTCGCCCCACCCATGCCATCGGTGTGCTTACCATAGGGGTCGGGACTGCCGATAACACGGAGCAACAAGGCATCACGATAAGGTCCGGGTTGTTGCGCTGGCTCAGGTAAATCATCGAGAGCGAAAAACACCCCTTTGCTGGTACCGCCGCGCATGTATGTGGCCGGTATTTTTATTTGTTGTGACATTTATCTACCTCAGTGAAGGTGGGCCGTAGCCCACCTGTTGTTGCTAGGTGGTGGCCTCGAGGAAGTCCTTCGCAAAGCGCTGTAATACCCCGCCGGCGCTGTAAATCGACAGCTCTTCCTGGGTATCGAGACGGCATTTGCTGGTGATAGTGAGCTCGTCGCCATTGGCACGGGTAATGCGCACTTCAAGACTGGCTCCCGGTGCTGGCTCACCCACCACACTGTAGGTTTCGCTGCCATCAAGGGCCAAGGTCTTGCGATTTTCACCAGCACTGAACTCCAGCGGCAACACACCCATACCAATCAGGTTGGTGCGGTGAATGCGCTCAAAGCCTTCGGCTAAGATCACTTCCACACCCGCTAAGCGTACACCTTTGGCGGCCCAGTCTCGTGATGAGCCCTGACCATAATCAGCACCAGCGACGATAATCAGCGGCTGTTTGCGCTGCATGTAGGTTTCTATTGCTTCCCACATACGCATGACTTCGCCTTGCGGCTCTAAACGCGTCAGTGAGCCCTCTTGCACTTCCCCGTCTACCACGGCCATTTCATTGCGCAGTCTTGGGTTAGCAAAGGTCGCCCGCTGAGCGGTTAGGTGGTCACCACGGTGCGTGGCATAAGAGTTAAAGTCTTCCTCCGGCACCCCCATCGACGCTAAATATTCCCCTGCTGCACTGCTGGCCAGGATGGCGTTTGATGGCGATAGGTGATCGGTGGTGATGTTATCCCCTAATACCGCTAAAGGGCGCAGATCCGTGAGTGTACGCTCTGCTGCCAACGCGCCTTCCCAGTATGGCGGACGACGAATGTAGGTGCTTTTTTCTCGCCACTGATAGAGCGGGTCGTTTTTCTCGCCATAGTCGACACTTAAATCGAACATCGGCTCATAGACCTGACGGAAATGCTCCGGCTTGACGCTCTTGGCAATCACCGCATCGATTTCTTCATCGCTTGGCCATAGGTCTTTTAAGGTAATGGCATTGCCATCGCTATCATGACCTAGGACATCCTTTTCAATATCAAAGCGAATGGTACCAGCAATGGCGTAGGCGACCACCAAAGGCGGTGATGCTAAAAACGCTTGCTTAGCGTAGGGGTGGATACGACCATCAAAGTTACGATTCCCTGAGAGCACCGCTGTGGCGTACAGATCTCGCTCCACCACTTCTTTTTGAATTTGCGGGTCGAGTGCGCCACTCATACCGTTACAGGATGTACAGGCAAAACCGACCACACCAAAACCTAACTGCTCCAACTCCGGTAGTAGATTGGCTTCTTCAAGATAGAGTTTTACCGCTTTTGAGCCCGGCGCCAGTGAGGTTTTCACCCAAGGCTTACGCATTAAGCCGTGTTTATTGGCGTTACGCGCTAACAAGCCGGCGGCTATCACATTACGTGGGTTTGAGGTATTGGTACAACTAGTGATGGCGGCAATGATCACCGCTCCATCGGGCATTAACCCAGGCTGTTGCTCAACTTCTTTGGCTATGCCTCGTGCTTGCAAATCGGCGGTCGCAAGGCGAGCATGAGGGTTTGATGGCCCAGCTAAGTTGCGACCCACGGCACTTAAATCAAAACGCAATACCCGCTCATACTGAGCTTGGGTCATCGCATCTGCCCACAAACCTGTGTGTTTCGCGTACTGCTCAACTAACTGTACCTGCTCGTCATCACGACCGGTGAGTTTAAGGTAATCAATGGTTTGCTCATCGATATAGAACATTGCCGCCGTGGCACCATATTCTGGTGTCATGTTGGAAATGGTGGCGCGATCGCCCAAAGTAAGGTGGCTTGCGCCCTCGCCGAAAAACTCTAAGTAGCTTGAAACAACACGCTGCTGACGTAAAAACTCGGTTAACGCCAGAACAATGTCGGTTGCGGTAATGCCCGGTTGGGGCTTACCGGTTAGCTCCACACCAACAATATCAGGCAAGCGCATATAAGAAGCTCGCCCGAGCATCACGCTTTCGGCTTCTAGGCCGCCAACGCCCACGGCAATAACGCCTAACGCGTCCACATGCGGTGTATGGCTATCGGTGCCCACTAGGGTATCTGGAAAGGCAACCCCATCACGGGCTTGGATCACCGGCGACATCTTCTCCAGATTAATCTGGTGCATAATGCCGTTGCCCGGTGGGATCACATCGACGTTTTTGAACGCTGTTTTGGTCCAGTTAATAAAGTGGAAGCGATCTTCGTTGCGGCGGTCTTCAATGGCGCGGTTTTTCTCAAAGGCATCCTCTTCAAACCCTGCATGTTCCACCGCCAGTGAATGGTCAACGATCAGCTGGGTTGGCACCACAGGGTTAACCTTGGCCGGATCGCCGCCTTTCGCGGCGATAGCGTCACGCAAACCGGCTAAATCCACCAGCGCGGTTTGCCCCAAAATATCGTGACACACCACCCGAGCTGGGTACCAAGGAAAATCCAAATCGCGTTTACGGTAAATAAGTTGCTCTAAGCTCGCGGTTAACTGCGCTGGTTCGCAGCGACGCACAAGGTTCTCAGCCAGAACTTTAGAGGTGTAAGGGAGCTTAGCATAAGCCCCCGGTTCAATGGCATCCACCGCCTCTTGGGTATCGTAGTAAATTAGATCCGAGTTGGGCAGCGGCTTACGGTATAAAGAATTCATAATTCGCTCTACATTGCAGAAAAAGGCAGCCCAAAGGCTGCCATAAAGAAACGGTGTTTAGCGCTCGCTCATCGCGGGCACGGGACGAGAATCAGGGCCAGTGTATTCGGCGCTTGGACGGATAATACGGTTATTGGCACGTTGCTCTTTAACATGAGCAGTCCAGCCAGTAACGCGACTCATCACGAAAATGGGCGTGAATAGCTTAGTAGGGATGCCCATAAAGTGATACGCCGAAGCATGGAAGAAATCGGCATTACAGAACAGCTTTTTCTCGCGCCACATCACTTCTTCACAGCGCACCGACACGGGGTAAAGCACATCATCGCCCACCTCTTTCGCCAAGCGCTCTGAGTATTTCTTGATGATCACATTGCGTGGGTCACTCTCACGATAAATGGCGTGGCCAAAGCCCATGATTTTGTCTTTTCGTGCCAGCATGCCCATTAACTCTTGCTCGGCATGTTCGGCGTCTTTAAAGCCTTCAATCATATCCATCGCCGCTTCATTGGCACCGCCATGCAGTGGGCCACGCAATGAGCCTATAGCGCCGGTTACGCATGAATGAATGTCTGACAAGGTTGAAGCACACACACGAGCGGTAAAGGTTGAGGCGTTAAATTCATGCTCAGCATAAAGGATCAACGACACATTCATTACGTCGGCAAACAGTTGTGATGGCGCTTTGTCATGTAACAAGTGTAAGAAGTGCGCCCCCACAGTGTCATCATCGGTTTCTACGTCAATACGCACACCGTCATGGGTAAAGCGATACCAATAACAGATAATGCTTGGGAAAATAGCCACCATGCGGTCGATAGCATCATCAGCATTGGCAAAATCAGTTTCGGTTTCTAGGTTACCAAGCATAGAACAGCCGGTACGCATCACGTCCATCGGGTGTGCATCTTTAGGGATGGTCTCTAACACGCTTTTCAGTGCTTGCGGTAGGCCCCGTAGCGACTTTAGTTTGGCTTTGTATTCAACCAGCTGGCCTTGGTTTGGCAACTCGCCGCGCGATAATAAATACGCCACTTCTTCAAATTGCACCTTGTCAGCCAGCTCACTGATATCGTAACCACGATAGGTCAGCCCTGAGCCACTTTTACCTACTGTACACAACGCCGTTTCGCCGGCCACTTGTCCGCGCAAGCCTGCGCCACCTAATGCTTTATCTACCATTTTCTTGCTCCTGAATTTTTTTCCTGTTGAAACTGTCAATGCGTTACTTGTTTTTGCCTTCGGCAAACAAGGCGTCGAGCTTTTTCTCGTATTCGTGATAGCCCAAATAATCGTATAGATCCATGCGTGTTTGCATCTCATCTAGCACCGCTTTTTGGTCGCCATTTTCAAGAATTGATTTATACACATTCTCCGCCGCTTTATTCATGGCACGGAACGCCGACAGCGGGTAAAGCACCATATCCACGCCCCACTCGCCTAGCTCTTTGCGATTCCAAAGCTCGGTTTTACCAAACTCGGTAATATTGGCGAGAATCGGCACATCAAGGGCCTCAGCAAAGGCGCGATAGTGCTCCTCGGTTTGCACCGCTTCTGCGAATATGCCATCGGCACCGGCGGCCACATAGGCTTTTGCCCGTTCAATGGCGGCCTCTAGACCTTCTTGAGCAAACGAGTCGGTGCGCGCCATAATGAAAAAGTCAGGGTCGGTGCGCGCATCAACGGCGGCTTTAATGCGATCAACCATCTCGTCAACTGAGACGATTTCTTTATTCGGGCGGTGACCACAGCGCTTTTGCGCCACCTGATCTTCCATATGCACCGCTGCGGCCCCGGCTTTTTCCATATCGCGAATGGTTTTAGCGATATTGAATGCGCCGCCCCAACCGGTATCGATATCAACCAACAGAGGTAAGTCACAGGCCGAAGTAATACGTTGCACATCGGCAATTACGTCGTTCAATGAGGTCATGCCCAAATCGGGCAACCCATAAGAAGCGTTGGCTACGCCACCGCCTGAGAGGTAAATTGCCTGATGACCCAGTTGTTTGGCCATAATGGCGCAGTAAGCATTGATGGTGCCCACTACTTGCAGCGGCTTGTTTGCCGCCAATGCTTGTCTAAATTTCTTTCCTGCGGACATGGGGTTCTCCTGTTAGATGCGCGGTTATCCTGAGTGGGCCGCGTTAAACTTATTTTCAATATTATTCATGGAGTAGCTGATATGACGTTTCATCAGCAACTCGGCAAGCTCGCCATCGCGATTGTCAATGGCATTAATAATGGCAAGGTGTTCGTCGAAGGCTTTAGATACCCTTGGCCCTGTCATTCCCATTTGCACCCTATACATGCGGATCAACTGATATAGGTCGTTGTATAACAAGTTGAATAAATGCTCGTTTTTAGAGCCTTTAATAATGCGATAATGGAAATCCAAGTCACCCGCTTCTTGGTAATAGGATTCGCCTTCTTTAACACGTTGCTCGTTAAGGTGTTTATTCAATAAGCCTTTCAGCGAGGCAATTTCTTCATCAGCCATGTTTTCGGCGGCAAGGCGACAGGCTAACCCCTCTAGTGCGGCGCGTACCTGATAGACTTCAATTAACCGCTCCGGCGTAAGCGCCACCACGCGACAACCGACGTTGGCTTTGCGCTCGACCAGATTACAGGCCTCTAGGCGATTAAGGGCATCGCGCAGGGTGGCACGTGACACCCCAAAGCGTTTGGCCAGCTCGGGTTCGGATATTTTTGAGCCCTGCTCAATATCGCCCTCGACAATAGCGCGGCGCAGATCAACAAACACTTGATCGGCAGCAGTGGTAATAGGTTGATGTGAATGCAGCTGTTCGCTCACGGCTTTTCTCGAAATTGTCGACAATCTAGGCCTGTACTATGGGATCGATGCCGGTAATTGTCAATAACCCTCACCTTTAATTGTCGACATAAACACAATTTATAGCGTTGTACACACTGTAAACTCGCTTTATTACATAAAAGTGTCGACAGCTTAAAAAGCAAAGCAATGCCAAAGCGGATGCGATAAACTATAGCTCACCGTCACAGCCGCTGTAGTTAAAATCGCGATGGATAAGCATACTTATATTCCCGATGCCTTTTTGGACGACGTTGCGTCCTACCTCCCCGAACACTTGCAATTACAAGACTTCGTTGCCGCCTGCCAACGCCCGCTGAAGCGCGCGGTACGGGTGAATACATTAAAAATGTCGGTGGCAGCATTTCGCGATTATTGCGCCGACAAACAGTGGCACATTACTGCTATTCCATGGTGCCCTGAGGGATTTTGGCTCACTCGCCCGCAAGAGGAAGAACAGGCATTGCCCATTGGCCGCACCGACATTCACTTAAGTGGCTGTATTTATGTGCAAGAGGCCAGCTCCATGTTGCCGCCGATGGCCCTAGCCGATGCCCTTGAAGGCGCTGAAACGGTGCTCGATATGGCGGCGGCACCAGGCAGTAAAACCTCGCAATTAGTGGCGCTATTAGATAACCAAGGCTTGCTGGTGGCCAACGAACTGTCATCATCACGGCTAAAAGCACTCAGTGCCACACTCAAACGAGTGGGCGCTCGCAATGTTGGCTTATCGCACTTTGATGGTGCCGTTTTCGGCGATTATATGCAGGAAAGCTTTGATGCCATTTTGCTCGATGCACCATGCTCCGGTGAAGGCACCGTGCGCAAAGACCCAGACGCATTAAAGAACTGGTCATTGCAATCCAATATTGATATTAGCGACGTACAAAAAACGCTGATCAAAAGCGCATTTCATGCTTTAAAACCCGGCGGTACACTAGTTTATTCTACCTGTACACTGACCCCGGTAGAAAATCATGCGGTATGCGAGTATTTGCTCGCTCAATTTCCAGGGCTTATCGAGATTGAACCCTTACATGGGCTGTTCCCTGACGCCAATGAAGCCAGCACTGAGCAAGGCTATTTACATGTGTGGCCACAGCTTTTCGATAGTGAAGGTTTCTTTATCGCCCGCTTTAAAAAATTGGGCAGTCAAAGTAGCTGTACGCCGAAAACCAAAAAAGGTCGCTTCCCTTTTACGGCAATGGAGAAAAAGGCCCAACAGCAACTGCAGCAATATGTGCAGCAACAATTTGCCATGGATAAATTAGCTGGCCGACTGATGCAACGCGATAAGGAAATATGGTTGTTCCCCGACATCGACGATGAGCAATTATTTACAGCCATTAAATACTCGCGCATTGGTATTCAAATAGGCACCACTCACAGAAATGGGGTGCGGCTAGAGCATGAGTTCGCAACCTGTTTAGGCCAGTATGCAACGCGCAATACCATGGCGCTAAACCCACAGCAAGCTCAGCAGTACTTTCACGGTCAGGATATCCGCTTAGATGAGCCGAGCAAGCACAAAGGTGAGGTGATCCTCACGCTTAACGGCGCGCCCGTAGGCTTAGGTAAATGGCAAGGGCAGAAAATTAAGAATGCGCTGGCCCGCGATTTAGTGATGGATGGGCAGTTAATAACTTGGGTATAACTTGGTAATAAACGGTTAAGAAACACTGGCCAGTTTTTTACAATTATTTACAGAGTTTAGTTAATAAGTTGTTTTTTATAGTAATTTAATACTAGGTTTTTATTTCCATTTTCGCCCGGCGTTAACTACAATTATAAGAACTTTCGCTTCTCCCGTATGAATGTGTAAAGTTTATTAGTTAGCGCACGGCTCATCATGAGCCATTCCCCTGGGCCCAGGACAATGCGGATTCGTCCTGGGCATTTTTTCGCCTCATGCTTCTTTGAAAGCCGACTCTAATATTTTAAAGCATTGAAAGTTAAAGCTACTTCCCTAAACCTTAGGTTGCTTGGGCACGTCTAGCCGCCCATGACTGTCTACTCCTTACCTGAGCAACAACACAGTGCGCCCGTCTCCCCAAATAAGGCACTACGAACATGAAATTTTTTGCTTTTACCCTTTGTCCTCTAGCCGCGCCCACACTCCCTTAATATAGTGGCATAAGGTTCTGATGGGGAGTGAGTTATTATGGTTTTGCGAGGAGCTTTGTTGGTAACTGCTATGCTGAGTGCTGCACTGGGAATGAGTGACGCAAAAGCAAAGGCCCAAGATCAACCAAACGGTCTTTATAGCGGATTTAGCTACCCCAATGGGAAGCCCAATGCCATCAGTCTAAGTTTTGATGATGGTCGCCACTCTCAAGTTGATGTAGGCATGGCCATTTTAGACAAATACCAAGTAAAAGCGACTTTCTATGCCCAACCTGAGCCCATTGCTGAGCGCTTAGCGCAGTGGCAAACGGCGATTAACAATGGCCATGAATTAGGCAATCACACAAGCCACCATTTATGCTCTGGTAACTTTGAATGGCTGCGTAAAAAAGGCCTGTCTCTAGAGCAGACCACCCTAGCTTGGTTAGAAAACGACATTAAAGAGGCTAACCACTATTTTAAGAAACATTTAGGTGTGACCCCTCGCGCGTTTGCCTATCCCTGTGGTCATACTTTTGTTGGCCGGGGTAAAGACACACAAAGCTATGTGCCCTTGGTAGCGACCCTGTTTGATACCGGCCGCACTTGGAATGATGAGACGGCCAACAATCCCAATTTTACCGACTTTGCCCAGCTCACTGGAATACGTATTGATGGTCTGCGTTTTGCGCAAATCAAAGAATTACTAAAGCGCTATCGCGAAAATAACAGCTGGGTTATCTTAGCAGGCCACGATATTGGCCAACGGGGCCCTTATACCGTCGACACACAAGCGTTGGAGCAACTGCTCGCGTATATTAACGACCCCGAAAATGGCTTTTGGGTGGGCACCGTCAGCGAGGTCGCCGACTACGTACGCAGTAATCGTACGGCTCCTTAACTTCGGTTGGACTTCAGGTTAACAAGGCGTCCAATCTGAACTTTGACAGTTATGACCATATCCTCAGCTAGCTCAGATAGTTATATTGTCTTATCGCTCGCACTAATGCTGCGAGCATGCGTACACCTTAGTCAAAGCGTTGCCAATCACTTAAAGTTAACCGCCACTTTATCTGCTTTTGCAATCAAACCACTCTTTGACGATATGTAAGTTACTTTATCTGCTAACGCCACGGCATTATTGAGCACAATAGTCATATCTCCCTGCATCACTGTTTCACCATTTTCAAAGCGCATCACTTGTGCTTTAGTCTCTGGTTGACCATCTTCAGCGAATGGAATGCGTACATCACCAATCTATGTTTGCACTTTGCTGGCCTTTTCATCAACACATTCGAAAACCGGGCTTTTGCCACTTTATCCAGGTCGCCAACAGGAGCTTTCACACCATTATCAGCGCGAATAGAACACGTTGAACTAAGTTGGCACTGTTTTTGATACTTAACCGTGCAAAGACGAAAAATGTCGCTATTTAGCGACATTCATTGATAAAAATTTCAATGTCCGCGAAAACTTTACAAACACAGAGGAAAACAGCGATGAAGGATAAAATAATAAACACAGTGTACGCATTTGGTCTATTTGGTCTTATCGGTGTGATCCCTCCAATTTTGGTTGAGCGCAGTATTGATGCACAAATGCACGCGCAAGTGGCGCCCAAATACAGCAAAGACTCAGACAGTTACGCATTTTTACAGCAGCGCAGCTATTCTGCTGCAGCGCCCAAGCTCACTCTTCTAGATACCTGTAATAACAGCGACGAAAACTATCAACCGCTAGCAAACTCTCTCAGCACTTTACCGCAAACCAGCTTAGTTTTGGCGCAAAGCATTATTCAGTGCCTACAGCGTAGCTAAGGGCTAATCAAGCTCATATTCGGTGACACTGTCGTCACTGTGTAACAGTCGATAACGACACAATTTGCCGTGTTCTAGCTCCACTAGACTAATCGCTGCATGACTGACCAAATGCTTTTGTGGCCCCGAGGTGGTGTCGTGTTTATCAACTTTCATTTGCCAGCGTTTAGTGAATAAATTCAGTGGACTTCGTGGTGAGTACAAAATCGAATCAAGCTTGTCGAGCACGTTAATCAGCTTTCGTGGAAATTCGTTTTTAATGCCGCTAGCGGTTAGTTGCCAAATGCGGTTTTCTCGTTCGGAGAAACGCGCCCGCACCGAAAAACAAAACGAATAATGAACGTCGCCAGAGAGAATAATGGTTTCTTGGGGCGTATCCAAACGGCGGAAAATATTCAGCAGCTTTTTAGCTGATCCCTCATGTGCCATCCAGTTTTCACAATCTACCACCAGCGGCTGATTACACAGAGTAAACACAGCTTGAATAGCTTCAATGGACTTAACCCCAAATACCGGCGCAGGCGATACCAGTAATACTTGCTCCGAGCCCTGAAGACTGTTCTCCAACTCCAGTAGTCGCTGCCAATCTAATAGCCCTGAAGGTTCGTTAAAATCTTGTTCGTTACGCCAGCGGTGGGTACGCGTGTCAAGTACCACAACCTTAGGGCTAGTTGGCAATTCATAGTGCCAATAGTCGTAGTTTAATAATGGCTTATACAGTGGCGCTAAATGCCAAAAGCCATCCCCTCGGGCTTTTTTCAATGCCTCAAAGAACGGCCATGGCGTGTCACTGGCGCAGTTCCCCCAACCCTGAAACAACGCATAGCTGAGCATGGCGTTGCCGATAATCGCACGGCTAGCCGGGTGGGTATACACCGCTTGCTCCCAATTTGCGGTAAGGTTCCAATCATCAGTCACATCATGGTCGTCAAAAATCATCAAACTCGACACATGAGCAAATAGCCGCGCCGCATAAGGCTGCGAGGCAGCGAAATCAAGCACGTGGGTGCGCTCTTGTTGGAAGGTTTGGTAATGGGGGTGACTGTCACTGAGTTGAAGTTGCTCGGTGTCGATTAGTTGCCAACACGGTGCCCCCAAGCTCAATAGGTAAAGCGCTATGAATTCTTCAAAATGCACTAAGTGGTTGGCACTTTTGACACTACTAAAGTGCGGCTCGTCGCGGCGCAGCCAATAGCCTAATTGCCACTTCGAGCGCTTTTGCCATGGCGTATGGGGCAATTTACAAGCACGATTATACAAGTCATCTTGTACTTGTTGGCTGAGCGCTATCAGCTGCTCACCCTCGCGATAAATGCCGAGACGCTCAATCAGCTGGTGGATAGCCAGCAGCATCGGCCCAGCCACGTCGTCAGCATAAATTTGATCGCCGCTAAGGAGCAACAGCTGAGATCTTTTCTCGGCATTACTATGACTTTGCTGCATTAACTTATCGCCCTGCACGAGGGCATCTTCACTGTAGTGATGAGGGTTGCGGCAGGAGCCATGAAGCACAGAGCGCAGTTGCTCCGGGATAAGTACACTTGGCGCCCGGGTATCAGCGTAACAATAATCACTCAAATCATGGGCTTCAGTACCAAAATACAGGCTGTAAGCGAGGTGGATATCGGTACTAAATGCGCCATTCACTGGCGTAAGGGTACAGTTATGGAGGTATAAATGCTCTCCCAGGCGCAGTGTTTCGGTGTGTTGCTCACTGGGGTGCTGATGAAGCTTAAACACTGGCTCTAACGCCTGGGAAGTCGCCAGCTGGATGCGGATTTGCTGTTTCTCAGCGCGGCGCACCACAGGGCCTAAAAGCAACACAGGTAACGATGTCATTGCGCCGGCCCTACCCTAATTAACGCCGAGGAATACGGTTGAACAAGCGATAAAAGTTGTCGGTAGTGGCCGTTGCCAGCTCTTTATAACTGATGCCTTTAAGCTCAGCAATAAAGTAAGCTACATCCTGCACATACGCAGGCTGATTGGTTTTCCCACGATGCGGCACCGGTGCCAAATAAGGCGAGTCGGTCTCAATCAGTAACCTGTCGAGCGGAATTTGCTTAACGACATCACGTAACTGCTCAGCATTGCGAAATGTCACAATTCCGGAGATAGAGATATAAAAGCCCAAATCCATGGCTTTTTTTGCCATGTCGTAATCTTCAGTAAAGCAATGCAACACGCCACCACAGCGTTCAGCGTGGTGTTCGCGCATGAGGTTAATGGTATCCTCGCGCGCATCTCGGGTGTGAATAATAAGCGGTTTATCCAACTCGTTGGCGACATCAATGTGGCCGACAAAACTCTCTAGTTGTACTGGCTTGGTTTCAGCACTGTAGTAGTAATCAAGACCGGTTTCACCAACGGCAACGACCTTATCACTGGCAGCCAATTGTCGGAGCTGGTCAATATTGAGCGCGTCTTTTTGGTCCAATGGATGCACCCCACAAGATGCCGATACATCGCTGTAAGGAGCAATCGTCTCAAGCATTTGTGGAAATTTATCCAAGGTCACGTTAACACACAAAAAGTGTTCAACATCACGCTCTCGCGCCTGTTGTAAAACACCGTCTAAGTCTGTGTCTAGCTTATCAAAGTCAAGTTTATCGAGGTGGCAATGCGAATCTACAATCATGGAATACTGCTTGGTTGATGTAAGGCCTTGGGCCTTACATGGTGTACGTTGGATTGCCGGAGTTTAACATAGTGCCGAGCATTTTTTCGATCTTGTCGCGCACATGCGTCTTATCGTCGATAAAACCGATGCCGATACCCGGGGGGTTAGAGCTCTGCGCGCCAATCGGCGTCACCCATACGACTTTCCCGGTGACCACATCGTCTTCGAGCGAGTCTGGCAAGGTAACGCGTAGCGCCAGCGATTGGCCCATTTCGTAATTCATGTTGGTGCGCACGAACAAGCCGCCACTTTTTATATAAGGCATATAACAACGATACAACTCATCCAAATCGTCTAATTCTACAAGTAGCTCTTGCACATTGGCTCCTTTATTATTGGAATTCTCGTCTTAGGGTGCGCAGCAACTGCGACACCGCCAAAGTAATATTTAGTCCTGAGGTCTGTGTTAACGTTTCACTAAAGCGTTGCAATTGCTGTTCACAACGTTGCAGCGACGCAAAACTGGCCCCTTTTTGAGACTGTTGCAATAAAAATTGGCTGACAAACAGCCTAAAGATAGCAATATATTGTGAGTTTTGCGTCAAAATATCAACTAACTTGTGCCCATCTGTGCCATTTTGTAGCTGGCTAACTGCCTGATACAAGGTTTGAATTTGCTCTAGCTCATCATTATCTTGCCAGTGCTTTAGTAACAAAGGTTGCGAGATAAAGTGCTTTGCAAAGGCGCTTGCCATTGCCATCGCCGCATGGTGAGTTAGCCACTGCTGCACTGCATGCTCATCATCAACATATACGTGTTGCTTAGCACAGCGGCTTAGAATCGTTGCCGGTAACGTGGCACTGTCTGAACTTAATAGCCACAGGTAACAGTGCGCGTTAGGCTCTTCCAAGGTTTTTAACAAAGCATTACTGGCCGCCACCGTCATGCGTTGAGCCTCAGGGACAATGATACATTTAGCCCCGCCTTGCTGCGCACTGTGATGCACGAAATCACTAATGGCACGGACACTGTCGACCCCGATAGAGGCCCCCTCATCGCTCAACACTAAGCTATCTGGGTGTGTGCCTGCTTGGTTGAGCTGACAGCTTTTGCATTGTCCACAGGGGTGCATACCCTCATTATGGTGGCATAACAGCGCCTCACTTAAATACTCAGCAAGTGCCCTTTTACCAACGCCCTGTGGACCGTAGAGTAAATGTGCGTGGTGCAAACGCCCTTGCGCAAACTGGCGGGCATACTGTTGCCCAATAGCACTTAACCATGGGTACATTATCGTCTCGCTATAAACTCACAGAGCGTTTGCTCAATATCCTGATGCACTTTTTCAATTGCTTGAGAGGCATCAATAACAACAATGCGTTCATCCTGTTCAGCAAGTTCAAGATAGCGCGCGCGTGTGCGCTCAAAAAAACTTAAGTCTTCACGCTCGATGCGATCTAACTCACCTCGGCCTCGAGCACGAGCCAAACCTAAAGCAGGTTCGATGTCTAAATACACAGTAAGATCAGGGCGAGTACCGGCCAGTACATACTGGCTAAGGAAGTTCATTACTTCACAAGAAATTTGTCGACCGCCACCTTGATAAGCCTGTGATGATAAATCGTGACGATCGCCAAGCACCCATTGGCCACTGGCAAGCGCCGGGCGAATCACATTTTCCAATAGCTGCGAGCGTGCAGCGTACATCAATAGTAACTCGGTTTGCGTACTAATGGATTCTTTCTCTGCATGTTTAACAATAGTGCGCAGCTGCTCAGCCACGGGCGTGCCACCGGGCTCGCGGGTAGTAATATAGTCAATGTTGGCACGCGCCAACGTGTCGGCGCAAATTTTCATTGCCGTCGACTTTCCCGACCCCTCAAGGCCTTCAATTACAATAAACTTAGCTGTCATTTCGACTCTTTAACTGATACTGACGTACGGCTCGGTTATGATCTTCAAGCCGTTTTGAAAACTGATGACTGCCATCGCCCTTGGCGACAAAATAATAATAGTCTGATTGTTGCGGTTGCACCGCAGCCACTAAGGCCGCTTTTGACGGCATAGCAATGGGCGTAGGCGGCAAGCCATCAATACGATAGGTATTATATGGCGTTTTTTCACGTAGATGGGCGCGGGTAATATTGCCATCGAATTCAGGGCCAATACCATAGATAACCGTAGGATCAGTCTGCAAGCGCATGCCTTTGTTAAGACGGTTAACAAACACCGATGCAATTAACGCCCGCTCCCCAGCAACACCGGTTTCTTTCTCTATAATTGAGGCTAAAATTAATGCCTCATCAGCACTATTGAGTGGCGAACTGCTACTACGTTGCTGCCACGCTTGGTCTAATTCAATTTCCATTTTACGATAGGCGCGAGTCAGCACCTGCACGGCATGGTCTCCGCCATGATAATGATACGTATCGGGAAAAAAACGCCCTTCCAGCTGCTCATCCAGTGGCTTTCCAAGAAATTCGTCGCCCCAATGCAACGGCTTTTCTATATAGGGAGCGCGCTGAAGTCGACTTAGCACCTGGCGCAAGTTATCGCCTTCGATAATGGTGAAGCTAAACTGGTGCTCTTTGCCTTGGCTAATTTGTCTAAACGCGGCAAGTGCAGTGCCCGGGTTGAGCTGATAAAGTCCGGCTTTAAGATCAGTTAACGTGGGGTCAAGCTTGGCTAATACTTGGAACCGCCAGCAGCTATCAAGCCATTGCTTTTGCTGCCATTGGTGGCACAGTTGGTTGAACCCGGTGCCACTGTGTACCTCCACCAACTGAGATTCAGGTAAATGCAGTGGTGCCACCATAGCTTGTTTAATTTGATAGTAACCCGTTGCCGTCGCAACAATGGCTAACAACAACACCGATATGACCACCCGTAACATTAACCCAATCCCTTATTATTCAGTGCTTTGGTGAGCACGCTTTTACTAATATCTACATTGTAGTCGTGATGCGCCAAGCGCTTTATAGGGATCACTCCCATCAAACTGTTACAGCAATACAAGGCATCCACACTGAAGAGTGTGGCTAAGTTTACACGTCGCTCGCGCACAGCTAAATGTTGGCTTAAATGCGTTAGATACACCCCTTTTACTCCCGCTTGGTCAAGTTTTGGGGTAAACCACTCGCCTTGTTGATACAGCAACAAATTAGCGCTGGAAGTCTCAATAACATTATCGGTTGTATCAAGTACTAGCATATCATCACTGGGTGCTTTTGCGACTTCTTGCTTCACCAATACTTGCTCCAAACGATTAAGCGTTTTCAACCCTGCTAACAGCGGTTGCTGTGCTAAACGGGTCTGCGCAATCGACAAGCTCAAGCCGGTCTCTGCCAATGTTTGATACTGAGTGGGGTACGGCATTAATCGCACAATACGCTGGATGTGGGCATCTGTTGGAGGAGCATAACCACGCCCGCCACTGCCGCGTGTGTACACTATTTTAAGAACATAGTCATCGCTTGGAGCCATTGCTATTAAAGCATCTACGTCTCCTTCGAGCGCAGCTATGTCTAATTCAGGGAAACCTAAGCGAGTTGCACACTGTTGCAACCGAGCAATATGCAAAGGCCACAGTTCAACCTCACGCTGGCTGACCTTAGCTGTGGTAAAAAAACCATCACCATAATTCAACCCACGATCATTGATACTTAAAGAAGTGGCCACTTGGCCGTTTATTATTGTTTTATCCATATAAAAAAGCTCGGTCATAACCGAGCTTATAGTACCAGTATAGCCCTAGTGCGGTCTACGCCGTAACTAGGGATTCACTTTATACTTTTTTGAATAACAATGAACCGTTAGTACCACCAAAGCCAAACGAGTTACACAGTGCATAATCAAGTTTTGCATCTCGCGCAGTATGGGCAATGTAATCTAGATCACAGCCCTCGTCCGGGTTATCCAAATTAATGGTCGGTGACACCTGCTGGTCGCGCAGCGATAGGATAGTGATGATTGATTCAACAGAACCCGCCGCACCTAGAAGGTGGCCCATCATCGATTTCGAAGAGCCGACCATGACTTTATTGGCGGCATCACCAAAGACATTCTTCACGGCTTGGGTCTCTGCCTTATCACCTGCAGGAGTCGACGTTCCGTGCGCATTGATATAACCCACTTGTTCTGGGTTCACGGCCGCATCTTTTATAGCATTGGCCATTGATAAACCGGCGCCAGCACCATCCGCTGGCGGCGAAGTCATATGGAAAGCGTCGCCGCTCATACCAAAACCGACGAGCTCAGCATAAATATTAGCGCCTCGCGCTTTGGCATGCTCATACTCTTCAAGCACAATCACACCTGCACCATCAGAGAGTACAAAACCATCGCGGTCTTTATCCCAAGGACGTGATGCCGCTTGCGGGTCGTCGTTGCGAGTGGAGAGCGCTCGTGCGGCGCTAAAGCCGCCCATACCCATTGGCGTGGATGCTTTTTCAGCACCACCGGCAAGCATGGCATCGGCATCGCCATAGGCAATCATACGCGCTGCATGACCAATATTGTGCAAACCGGTCGTACAGGCAGTAACGATGGAGATATTCGGTCCACGCAGACCTTTCATAATTGAAAGATGGCCAGAGATCATATTAATGATGGTCGATGGCACATAAAAAGGCGACAGTTTACGTGGGCCTAAATTTAAAAGCTTTTCGTGGTTTTCTTCAATCAGAGACAAGCCACCAATACCAGAACCTACAGCTACACCAACGCGATCAGCATTTTGTTCGGTGATTTCTAAGCCAGAATCGTCCAACGCCTGAAGGCCTGCAGCGATACCATATTGGATAAATAAATCCATTTTCTTGGTATCTTTTTTTGCCATGTAATCAGTGGCATCAAAATCTTTAATTAAACCGGCGAACTTGGTGCCAAAATCTGTTGTATCAAAATGGGTGATAGGGCCTATGCCACTTTGTCCATTTAATAAGCCTTGCCAGGTAGACGCTACATCGTTACCCAGCGGCGTTAGCATACCTAAGCCAGTCACTACGACTCGACGTTTAGCCACGGTGTCCTCCAAAAGGGAATATGTGATGGGAGTCTCAGATAGACTAAGGGCAGCTGAATGCTGCCCTTAAATAGAAATGCGTTGATTACTCAGCGTGAGCTGTAACGTAATCGATAGCTGCTTGAACTGTAGTGATCTTCTCAGCTTCTTCGTCTGGGATCTCAGTATCGAATTCTTCTTCTAGCGCCATTACTAGCTCAACAGTATCAAGAGAGTCCGCACCTAGATCGTCAACGAAAGACGCTTCAAGCTTTACTTCTTCTTCTTTAACACCTAGCTGCTCAACGATGATTTTCTTTACGCGTTCTTGGATGTCGCTCATTCTTCTTTCCTTTATTTAAACGCTATTGCGTTATTTTTCAGATTGCGGCGTAGTTTACGCAGCATATTTGTCTGATTCAAGGATTTGCCCAGAGTTTTTTGGCTGGTCAAACCTCTAAGATTCAAAAGTTGCCCTTTTATCGCCCATTTTCACAGCGATTTCAAGTATGTTTAAAGCAAGATCACAAAAACTTCAACGTTTTGAGCCGAGTTTTTGCGACCTTTTTACGGCTGTTTTAGCCTTTACACCATGTACATTGCGCCATTTACATGCAAAGTTTCACCAGAAACGTATGCGCCCGCATCAGAGGCTAAATAACAAACCGCAGCGGCAATCTCAGACGGGTGTCCCAAACGTCCTGCCGGTACATTGGCAAGCGTAGCCGCTTTTTGCTCATCAGTCAGCTCATCAGTCATATCTGTTTGAATAAAACCTGGAGCCACAACGTTTACAGTAATACCGCGCGAAGCCACTTCACGGGCCAAGGATTTTGAAAAACCGATAACACCTGCTTTGGCAGCGGCATAGTTTGCTTGCCCAGCATTACCCATGGTGCCAACAACCGAGCCGATGTTAATAATACGCCCTGACTTTTTCTTCATCATTGGCCGTAACACCGCTTTCGATAAACGATAAATAGCCGACAAGTTGGTGTCGATAATGTCCTGCCACTCATCGTCTTTCATGCGCATTAAGAGGTTATCGCGGGTGATGCCGGCATTATTAACAAGCACATCAAGATCGCCGAAATCAGCTTTAATGGCCGCTAACGTGTCAGCAATAGAATCACTGTCCGTGACATTTAGCTTGTAGCCTTTACCGTTTTCACCTAAGTATGCAGAAATTTTCTCTGCACCGTTGTCGCTGGTCGCGGTGCCGGCAACCGTGGCGCCCTGCTCTACTAGTAATTCAGCGACCGCTTTACCGATACCTCGGCTGGCGCCCGTTACTAATACAACTTTGCCTTCTAAGGAAAATAAATTTGCCATCATTGTTCTCTTTTATTTCGCTGCATCAATGCTGGCGATGTCATTCACTGCACTGCATGCAACTGATTTATCAATTCGTTTTACTAGCCCTGTAAGTACTTTACCTGGGCCAAATTCATACGCTTGTGTCACGCCCTGCTTTGCAATAGCTTGCATGGTTTCAGTCCAACGTACAGGCGAATACAGTTGGCGGACCAAGGCATCTTTGATTGCTTCAATGTCTTGCTCGGCACTGACATCAACATTATTAATGACACTGTATTTAGGTGCCTGCAACGCCAACGCATCTAAATCAGCCTTTAATTGCTCTGCCGCTGGCTTCATCAACTCACAATGCGATGGCACACTCACAGCAAGTGGCAATGCACGTTTCGCTCCGGCCTCCTTACAGGCTTCACTGGCGCGCTCTACCGCCTCTTTGTTACCGGCAATCACCACTTGGCCTGGTGAGTTATAATTCACCGGTGCAACCACTTGATCTTGTGCGCTCTGGGCACACGCTTTGGCAATTGCATCATCATCTAAACCAATAATCGCAGCCATTGAGCCGACGCCAGCAGGAACCGCCTGCTGCATATATTGGCCGCGTTTTTCTACGAGTTTCACGCCATCGGCCAGGCTTAATACCCCAGCACACACCAGCGCTGAATACTCGCCTAGACTGTGCCCAGCAAGCACCAACTCGTGCCCTTGATTTGTTTGCTGTTGCCAATGGCGGAAAATAGCCACTGATGCACACAGTAGTGCTGGTTGCGTACGATGGGTTTCGTTTAGCTTGTCTTGTGGACCATTAAGTACCAAGTCAGCCAAATCATAGCCAAGGGCATCAGACGCTTCACGGAAGGTCTCTTGCACGGTGCTCGACTCAGCCAATAGCTCGGTTAACATACCAACGCTCTGGGAGCCTTGACCTGGAAATAAAATTGCGATTTTTTCAGACATATGCTGCTCTTTTCGTTTGTTTTAGCGATGTTCGCGAATATTGGCAGGCAGTTAATGAGGAGGGAGGTTGGCGCAGCGCTTAACTCGCGTCTTGCATGGGTTCATGCTCTGCAAAGGCCGTTTGTATCTTCTCTGGCAACTGTCGTTGCACTTCCCTTACAGCCTCATTAATTGCCGCAAGAAATGCACTCGCTGAGGCATTTCCGTGACTTTTAACCACTATACCGCGCAATCCTACCAAAGATGCACCGTTATACTGGTCGGGGTTCACCTTTTTATATATTTTTTTTATGACAGGCATAAGAATTAGCGCCAAACCGCGATAAAGCAAATGCTTTTTCAATGCACGCGTCATCTTGTGCATAATCAATTTAGCAATGCCTTCACAGGTTTTGAGCGCCACATTACCGACGAAACCCTCACACACGATCACATCTGACTTGCCGCTAAAAATATCACTGCCCTCGCTGTAACCAGTGTAATTAAGCGCGGGGTTCTTTTGCATCATCTGCGCCGCTTCTTTAATGCCTTCATGACCTTTAATATCTTCCGAACCGATATTAAGCAAGCTCACACGGGGGTGCTCGATATCTTGTGACTCGCGAGCAACCACCGATCCCATAATGCCAAATTGATACAAAGTATGGGCATCACAGTGAACGTTAGCGCCTAAATCAAGTAAATAAACCGGTTTTTTGGTCTCAGTGGGCACCGATGAGATCAGCGCTGGGCGTTTAATGCCGGGCAACATTTTTAGCACATAATGGGCCATGGCAAATAGCGCCCCGGTATTCCCAGAACTAACACAAGCCTGCGCTTTACCTTGCTTGACTAAATCTAGGGCAATACGCATTGATGCGTCTTTTTTATTACGCAGCGCAGAAGCTGGCTCGTCAGCATTAGTGACAATTTGCGTGCAGTGCTGAATTTTTAATCGTGGATGTTGCAGTGCATCGAGCTGAGAAAGTTGCTCTTGTAATAACTGCTCATTACCGCAGAGGATCAGGGTAAGTGTTGGATGTAGATGAACCGCTTCAACTGCGGCGGGGATAGATGAACGGGGGCCGTAATCGCCCCCCATCATATCTAACGCAATGGTTAGACTGCGTTGCATAAAGCAATCTCTTACTTAGAAACTACTTTAACGCCTTTGTAGTAGCCGTCTGCAGTGACGTGGTGACGACGGTGAGTTTCACCAGTCACTTTATCAACTGTTAGAGCTGGACCACTGATCGCATCGTGTGAACGACGCATACCACGTCTTGCACGAGACTTTTTGCTTTTTTGTACCGCCATTAGCCTTCTCCTAAGAATCTTTCTTAAGTTGTTTCAAAATTTCAAATGGATTTGGTTTTTCATCTTCTGCCTCGATCTCTCCAAAGCTTTTCGCTTCTTCAGAGTATCGACAAGATGCTTCGTCATGCATAGGCACGATAGGAATAGCCAATATCAACTCATCTTCCACTAATTTCCGAAGGTTGACTTCGCCGTTCTCATCTAGCTCCACGACATCATAGTAATCCGGAAGATCACCAGACTCTGCACCTATGCCAACTGGCGTATAAGCAAAGTGTTGATCCAAATCCAACCTAAACTCTTCATTGCAACGCTGACAGGTTAGTGTCACCGTGGTCTTAATCGACCCCGACAGCACCGTTAAACCTTGCTCGTCATGTTTGCAATGAACATGTACCGCTATCTCACCACTTGAGTCCAGCACAACTTGCTCGAATCGAGAAAGTTCTTCAAGCCGAATCACGCCGTCATATTCTAACTTGCGTGTTGCGGCCCTGCCCGGGTCAAGGGTGACGGGAATCTTCACCTTTTGCATAGGGGCTGCATCATATAGATAGTTGCTAGTAGAGTCAAAATAAAATTCGACTTTCCTTTTGTTTTTCGCCTGATTGCGCCGTATTCTAAGGCCGATGTTTAACAAATCGATGATCGGGCCATGAAATTAGCTTTTATCTTAGCCTCTAGTTCGCCATTTCGGCAGCAATTATTAAAAAAAATTATCCCTGAATTCACTCATTTTTCCCCTGATATTGACGAAACACCTGAACACAATGAAGCCCCAGAAGTATTAGTGCGTCGCCTCGCCCTCGCCAAAGCCAATGCCGCGCACCAACACTATAACAAAGGCATCGTAATAGGCTCTGATCAGGTCGCTGTGCATCAAGGCGACATTTTAGGAAAACCGCATACGGTTGCTCGAGCTCAGCAACAACTGGCGCGCTTTAGTGGCGATGAAGTCACCTTTTTAACTTCGCTGGCATTGCTTGATTTAGAAACGGATAAGACCCAGGTGGTTGTCGAACCTTTTACGGTGCAGTTTCGCACCCTAAGCGAGCAGCAAATTGCCAATTACATTGCTAAAGAGCAACCGCTTAATTGCGCAGGCAGCTTTAAAAGCGAAGGCTTGGGAGTTTGTTTATTTGCCCGCATGCAAGGGAATGACGCTAATAGCCTAGTAGGACTTCCACTGTTGCAACTCAACACCATGCTACTGAATTGGCAAATTGACCCGCTAGCGCTGTAATAACGTACGCAAATCGCTGAAATGATCGACGGTTGCAACGGGGGAAAACTGTTGCAACTGCGCGGCATTATGCACCCCGAAGGTGACTCCCACGGCATCGACCTTGGCATTGGCCGCCAGCTGCATATCAATTTGCGTATCCCCAATCATCAGTGCTTTATCAGCACTGACATCACACATCGTTAAAATTTGCTCGAGCATATCGGGGTGTGGTTTTGAATGAGCCTCACAACTGGTGCGCGTATACTCAAAGTAATCAGTCAACTGAGACTCAGCGAGTAAACGGTCTAAACCCTTGCGGCTTTTACCCGTTGCTACTGCCAGCCGATAACCCTGACTTTTAAGCGCTGCAAGAGTCGTTTCAACCTCAGCAAAAAGCGGCGTTGGCGTATTATCTTCATATACATAGTGATGTTTGTAACGCGCCACCAGGTCGGTGTGGAGTTGACTGTGCTCGGGAAATAACGTGGCAATCGCGGTTTCTAAGCTCAACCCGATAATATTCTTGGCCGCCTCATCGGTGGGTTCTGGCACGCTAAAATGACGTGCAGCGCCTTGCAGGGTGGCAACAATTTTGCCTACCGAGTCCATCACCGTGCCGTCCCAATCAAAAATAATAAGCTCTTTGCTATTAAGCACGACGTAACTTCTCCAAGCAATGCGTTAAAGCCTTGTCTAACGGTGCTTCAAGTGCCATGGTGGTTTCCGTTTTAGGATGAATAAAACGCAGCTCGCGAGCGTGCAAGAACAAGCGGCTCAGGCCCGATTCGCGCATCGCGGTATCGAATACTTGCTCGCCATATTTATCATCACAGGCAATCGGGTGGCCTTTGCACTGAGTGTGCACGCGGATTTGGTGAGTCCGCCCGGTCACTGGCGATGCCTGTACCAAGGAGCACTGTTCGAAACGCTCGAGCACGCGAAAACGAGTATGGGACGCTTTACCCCGTTCATGGTCAACCCGCACCACTCGCTCACCGGATTGCAAAGTGTTTTTATTGAGCGGCTCAGTCACGTTGCGCACCTTAGCATCCCATTGTCCGGCAACCAGCGCCCAATAGTTTTTCTCCATGGTTTTTTCTCGCAGTTGCTCATGCAAGCCTTTTAACACCGCGCGTTTTTTAGCAATCAATAAACACCCGGAGGTGTCACGGTCTAAGCGGTGCACCAATTCCAGGCTCTTCTCCTGCGGTCGCAGCGCTCGTAACGCCTCAATCAAGCCAAAACTTAAGCCACTACCACCATGCACCGCCATACCTGCGGGTTTATTGATGACAATAAGGTACTTATCTTCGAATAAAATAGCGTCTTCGAGCTTGCTCACTTTATCAAGATTAGTGGGTACCTGCTGCTCTGGACGCTCGGCAATTTTTATCGGCGGAATGCGCACAGTATCGCCGCTTTGCAGCTTATACACCGGCTTCACCCGCTTTTTGTTCACCCGCACTTCGCCTTTGCGCAAAATACGGTATACCGCGCTTTTGGGCACCCCTTTTAGTTTGGTAATCAAAAAGTTGTCGATGCGCTGTCCGCTGTAGTCTTCATCGACTGTTACAAAGCTTACCTGAGTGCCTATGGAGTCTTTCATTGCCTAATCACTGATTTGAGTCATAATTTAGTTGCTAACGCAGCGGTTTTAATGGGATAATCCAAGCACGTAAAACCACCGTTAAGCGGTAGTTGTTTACGTTGCCATTGGCTTAGGCCAAACTTGCGTGAAACACATTCTGGGAAAGCGATCATACAGATTCGAGCTCGTATTTCCACAGCTTTTATCACCCAGAACCCACGTGACGGCAGTAGCAAGCAATGCGCGTAATAGATTGCTTCGCTGGCTGCGACCGCAAGTGGCAAGCGCCCAAAAGGGCAAGCGGAAACGAACAATAAAACGATGGGTTTTTGCTTTGATTAAGCACATGCTTAGGGCAAATACCACTAATGTAGACAATGAACATAATGCTATCGACCACCGTGAAGGTGTATCGGTAAAAACGACACAGTCATCTTGTTGAAGATAAACTGCACTGCGTTAAGTCCACGCGTTGAGTGTGACAAATAAGGCCCTATTGGCCGCTATTTTTATCGCCAGTTGCAACACAAGGTGAAACTAGAACGTTAAGCTTTTGCGTTAAAAGCCCAGTCGTGAGACTGCACCGAAGACAAAAATAAGAGCGCCGAAAGACCTAAGTGGTCGGGCACTATGCACAGAATTTAAGAGTAACAATATGAAACGTATGCTAATCAATGCGACGCAGCAAGAAGAAATGCGCGTTGCACTGGTTGATGGCCAGCGCCTGTATGATTTAGATATCGAAAGCCCTGGACACGAACAAAAAAAAGCCAATATTTACAAGGGTAAAATTACCCGTATCGAACCTTCACTTGAAGCCGCTTTTGTTGATTATGGCGCCGAACGCCACGGTTTCTTACCTCTAAAAGAAATCGCTCGTACTTACTTCCCTAGCGGTTATACCTTCAACGGTCGCCCAAACATCAAAGACGTGATCAAAGAAGGTCAAGAAGTCATTGTTCAGGTTGATAAGGAAGAACGTGGTCAAAAAGGCGCGGCTCTGACTACCTTTATTAGTGTTGCTGGTAGCTATCTTGTCCTGATGCCGAATAACCCTCGCGCCGGCGGTATTTCTCGTCGCATTGAAGGTGAAGAGCGTGCCGAATTAAAAGACGCACTTAGCCGCTTAGATTTGCCTAAAGGCATGGGGTTGATTGTCCGCACCGCTGGTGTTGGTAAATCATTCGAAGAGCTTGACTATGACCTTAAGGCCCTGCTGGTTCACTGGCAAGCAATCAAAGAAGCAGCCGATAGCGATAAAGCCCCTTTCTTGATTCACCAAGAAAGCAACGTGATTTTCCGCGCTATTCGTGATTACTTACGCCGTGATATTGGTGAAATCTTAATTGATAAGCCAAAGGTATTTGAAGAAGCCAAAGCGCATATTGAGCGCTTCCGCCCTGACTTCATGAGCCGTGTAAAGTTGTATCAAAACGATGTGCCTTTGTTCACTCATTACCAAATCGAAAGCCAAATTGAGTCAGCGTTCCAGCGTGAAGTACGCTTACCATCAGGTGGTTCAATCGTTATTGACCCAACTGAAGCCCTGACTTCTATTGATATCAACTCGTCAAAGGCAACCAAAGGCAGTGATATCGAAGAAACGGCCTTGAACACCAACTTAGAAGCGGCCGATGAAATCGCCCGTCAACTGCGCCTGCGTGACCTTGGTGGCCTGATCGTAATCGACTTTATCGATATGACTCCTCCACGTCACCAACGTGAAGTAGAAAACCGCTTAAAAGATGCTGCACGCCAAGACCGTGCCCGCGTGCAAATCGGTAAGATTTCACGTTTTGGCCTGTTGGAAATGTCGCGTCAACGTTTGCGCCCTTCTCTTGGTGAAGCGAGCCAAGGCACCTGCCCACGCTGTAGTGGCCAAGGCACAATCCGCTCAAACGAATCCATTGCGCTTTCAATTTTGCGCTTGATTGAAGAAGAAGCAATCAAAGACAACACCTCACAAGTGAATGCCCAGGTCCCTGTTGCCGTCGGTGCTTACCTGTTAAATGAAAAACGCCGCAGCGTACAACGAATCGAAAAACGTCATAACTGTGATGTAGTGATCATTCCAAACCAACACATGGAAACACCTCACTATGAAGTAGTGCGTTTACGTAAAGATGAAACCTTAGAAGCGGCTAGCTACGAGCAGATTGCTGAGCCTGAGGCGGAAGCAGTCGAGTACTCACGCGCACCTGTCGCACCGAAGCGCGAAGAGCCTGTGCTTAAGGGTGTAGTTATGCCGAAGGACCCGGCGCCAGTGAGCGCCCCTAAAGCGCAACCCAAAGCCACAGAAGAGCCAGGTTTACTAAGCCGTATCGGGCAATGGTTGAAGAGCTTGTTTAGTGATGAGCAAGAGCAGCCAGAGCAAGATAAGCAACGTAAACAACAGAGCAATCACGAGCGTCGTGGCGGTGGTGATCGTCGTCGCAATAATCAGCGTCGTCGTAATAATCAATCGCGCAATAAGCCAAAAGGTCCGCGCACGCAAAACGCCGAGGTTGCTGAGCAAGATAAAGATAAGGCTGAAGAAAGCAATAATCGAAACGAGCGCGGTGGTAATCGCAATAAGCGTCGTCGTGGCGGTCAAAACCGTCGTCGCGATAACCGTAACGACAACAACACCACCAACGAGCAAGAAAATAAAGATGTTGCGAATACTGCCAAGGATGCGCAAAGCGACGAGCAACAGCAAGCGAAGCCAAAGCAGCGTCGCCAACGCCGCAATCTGCGTAAGAAAGTACGCGTAGAAAACACTCAGAACAACACTGCTAGCGAAGAGAAGCCAGTAGCTGCTGTTGAAAACCCTGAGCAGCAAGCAGCTGTGGCTCAGCCAGAAAAGGCACTTGAGAAGGCGGATAAGCCAACCAAGCCAACGCAAGGTAAAGAGCAAAAGCAGCAAGAGACTGCGGACAAGCACAATGATGTGGCTTCAAAGAAAGCATCGCTTGACGAAGCACCGCAAACCATTGACGAGCAAGCGCAGAGCAATGAGCAAGGTGAAGGTGAAAAAGAGGGTCGTACCCGTACTCGCCGCTCACCACGTCACTTACGCGCTGCGGGTCAACGCCGCCGTCGTGATAAGCAAGAAGGTGACAGTGATTCACCGGCATTTGTACCCGTCGCAGATCAAGCCATGGCTGAGCAGTCGCAACAACCAAGCGATGACACGCCAAAGCAAGTGAACGACGATACAAAAACGACTGCAGCCACTGACAACGCAGCAGCAGAGACAGCGCCAACTAACGGTACGCAAGAGACCGCTGAGCAGGCCCCGGCTATAGAAGCTGAAGCAGCTCCGGTTGCGGCCGTGCAAGAAGAGACCGCTCCTGCCGCTGAGCAAATCATTGATACTGATGAGCCAGCAGCCGAGGTACAACCTGAGCAAAGCGTTGCTGAGGTAGAATCTGGAGAACCTGCGCAGCAGCCTGAGACTGAAGTCGCTGAAGCATCCGCATCTAGCGAAGCGAAACAGCCTGAGAGCGAACCGCAAGCGTCATTAGAGCCAGAAGATAAGCCTTCAGCTGAACCTGCACCCGCAGCCGTTGTTAAGCAAGAAGCGGCTGAGCCTTCAGCTGAGCCTGCACCTGAGCCACAGCGAGCGGTAACACCCGCTATAAGCAAAGCTTTAGGTCACGCCAGTGCGCCTGCGACACAACCGCAAGCGGTAGCATTGGTGGCTGCTTCTGAAGTGCCGAAAGCCATGCCAAGCGAAGCGCGTATGACGCTACAAAGCAGCACATTGAAGCCTGGTTCGGTTGCACCGGTAGGCCATGCTTATGCCGATGCAGCAACGCCGAAGACAGTGTCGACTGACACTAAGGTGGCACATGCTGCACACCAAGATGAGCATCAAGCACAGACAGTCAACGACTAAGGCGCTTGTACCATCATAAAAAAAGCCGCTGTTTTCACAGCGGCTTTTTTGTATCTCTATAACGCTCAGTTCCCAGTGGACGTTAACCCCACTGTATAGTACTAAGACTCATCACCGAGCTGATCGAGTTGGTCTTTTAAATTTGGCGGCACGCCCTTGATAGTCAAGGTGTCGTTGACTGGATCATAAATCACTCGCTCACCAAGGTGCTTGCGCTCAAATCCCACGCTCACGCCGCCACCCATGCCCGAGAGTTTAACCATGCCGGTCACGGTCTTTTTATCCACCGGGAAAGATTCAGCCAAATCATAGCTTTGCTGCTCGTAAAAGCTGTTAAAGCTTTGCTCATCATCTTTGCTGATGGCGCGCCCTATGTCTTCAATATTGGCATCTTCACCACTACTGATTCTGTCGCTACAGTAGTCAAACACCTCGCGACGGCGCTCATCTTTTTCTTCTTTATCTAGCTCTTGCTCGCTTAAGTAATCTTCTACGGCGCTAAGCATAGAGCGACTTTGCTGCTTCGGATCAATGCCCTCTTCGCACCCTAAAAAGTCTAAAAAGAAGTCGGCCACTTTGCGCCCAGCGCGACCTTTAATAAAGGAGATATAGCGATTATCCTCGGGCTGTGTATCCCACGCGGCAAGGTCAATACGCGCTGCCAATTGCATGCGGGTAATATCTAAATGGCGAGACGCCGCCAAATCAAGCTCGGAGGTAATAGTATAATGCTCTTTAATATTAATAAGCGCGATTAAAATATAGTCACTGGCGACATATTGATAATGGCAAAAAACTAAATAACCACTTTCATTGAAAGCGTATTTATCGAGCTCTTCTTTTAGCACACTCGCCGCTTGCTCGGTGACCTGCCAAAATCCCAACTCGTTATTTCGATAACTTTGCATACTGCTGGCAACCACACTGCTTTTCTCAGGGCTGAAGGCGCAAAAGCCTTTTCCAGGTTTGCCGTTATAAGCATGGTGGAGCTGTTCAATAAACACGTTTACACGATCATTAATTGGCATTTCGTCGTTGCGCAAATGAATTTGGGTACTGTCGTCTTCTTTGTCGACGTAGTGCACAACCAGCTTTTTAACCTCAGTGCTCATCTTTGTTTTTCACTCCTGCGGTGTTAAAATACAAGAATATATAATCAGTATGAAATCCACCGATGCCAGCGTTATCTAAATATACTAATGAAGAAGTAGAACAACTTGTCGATCAGCTAGTTGCTGTCCTTGCCGAAAAGAAGGCGCCGGTAGATTTAAGCCTGATGTGTTTGGGCAATACTATCACGCATATTATTAAAGAGCATGTGCCCGAAGCAAAAAGGGCCTCAGTTGCACAAAACTTTGCCAACGCCCTTGCCGACTCGGTAAAGTAAGGTAATGAACTTATCTGCGCAAAATCAATTCGCCTCAAAAGCGAGTCAGCTTCTTGCTTGGGGCCATTGGTTTACCTTGGCGAATATTGGTCTTGCGCTGGTTATTAGCCTTGCCTACCTCTTTGCTGATGCCGCCCCAACAACAGCTATTGGCAGTGTTTATATGGTGGTTACGTGGCTCAGCCACACCGCCTTTATTACCTTTTTAGCCTTTGTGCTGACTATTTTCCCACTGTCACTTATCTTCCCCTATCCCAGACATATTCGCGGTATGGCCTCGGTACTTGCCACGGCAGGTATGACGCTACTGGCGGTCGATGCATTCGTGTATTACAACCTCGGGTATCATCTAAATTACAGTGCACTGGGGGAAATCTTATCGTTATTTTGGCGCAACGTAACCAACACGCCCGCGTTGTCAACCTTGCTGGTGAGCGCCCTAATTTTGATGATACTCGCCTATCAGTTACTGATAAGTAATTATGCTTGGCATCACCTAGCGCAATTAAAACGACTTCGATTTGGCCGATATATCTCCGCTTCGTTGGTGCTGTGTTTTGCGCTAAGCCACAGTATTCATATTTGGGCGGACGCTGCACTAGAGTTTGATATTACTAAACAAGACAATATGTTACCCCTGTCTTATCCGACAACAGCCAAGTCGCTACTGGCAAAAAACGACTTATTAGATCTTGAGCAATATGAGCAAGCACGCCAGGTTAATGTTAATGGCCCAACTGTTAGTTTTGTCATGCCCGCAACCTTACCGAGCTGTGAACTTGACGCCGATGCGCCGCAAGTCGATATTCGGGTGTTCTCATCCACCCAGCAACTAGCCGAGTTTGTTGCTGCAAACCCTGCACTGCAACCTGCAGCAAAGCTACTACACCCGGTTGCCAAGCAAGATGCATTATTCAATTTAGTGTATGGGCTGCCTAGCTACTACCGTCAGAGTCTCACTAAAGACAGTATTGACCCTCTGTGGCGTCGCACGCCTATCACCTTCGATACCAATATCGATGCCTACCGTTTTATCCATAGCGATCCGTCGCCCCGAGTGCGCATCGATCAGGATAATACCGCACCACTAGATGGCCAGCGTAAGGTGTTTGCCTTTGCTCTGGAGGCTGAGCACCCTTCTCGTATCACCGCTATTTCACAGCTATGGAGCAATGACCCTCAGCTACAACAGAGTACGCTCATTGCCCAGCCACAAGATATTATCGCCACAGTGTTGAGCGAATATTGGGACTGCGATGAGTTAGCTCGCGCCGCCCTTATCGCTAACAGCCTGACTCACACTGACGCCATGGCGAATATCAATTACTCGCAGGGTGTATTTATTGCCATGCGTAAAGACCGCATTACGCTGCTCAACAGCGACGGTAGTTATAAACACATTTCTGCCACCGAGGGCTTTGGCGTTGATCAACAGCTTGATATTCCCTTCCTTATTCAAGGCTTAAAACAGCTGAAGAAATTCAACGCTCAGTAGGTACTGCTGAGCGTGACTGATTGAACCTTTTTCATACCTTAGTATTGCTTTAGTGACATTCATTTTTAGTTCATCTATATTAAAAAATGAATGAGGTCTGATCAGAGGTATCAAAGTGACAAAGAAAAGAGTTATTGCCACTGCCTTGGCAATGTGTGCGGCCGCCGCTACACAGGCTACGGCTAATACCGTTTACTATAAGTGCGAGACAAAAAATGGCACGACGTTTAGCCAGTTTCCCTGTGATGAGCAGGCACAAGAGCATGAAGTACGTCACTCAAATGTCGAAATTAAGCCGCTTGATAACAACTTTTCGAAGCAACTTACCGAGCTACAGCTAGAACAGCGCCGAGATAATATCGAGCTGCAGTTACGTTCAACTAAACACCGGCTGGTTATTTTAAAACGTGAACGTAGCGCTAAAACACTAGCCGAAGAACAACGTTTAGAACGCTTAATGTCTGATGATGAGCGCAAAGCCCTGAAAAAAGAAGTTAATGCTAACATCAAGGGGATTGAGCAGCGCTACAACGAACGCATTAAGCAAACGGAAAAGCGTTTGGCGCAATTAGAAAAGTCGTTAAAAAAATATCAATAAGGCTTGCACCATAGCTTGCCCTTGGCATAGTCTAGTTTAGAGCTTCTACTCTAAGAGGGATCCCAGTGCAAGCACAGGCCGTAGCGCAACGCATTCTTGATGGCTTTCACCATCACTATCAGTTGTTTCAATCAATAACAGCTCAAGCTCCTGCGGCTTTTGCTGAGCGCGATTGGAGCCAAATGCGCGCCATCGCCAGTAAGCGTATTAGTTACTACGACAAACGCGTGAATGAGACTGTAGCGCAGCTTCGCGATTGCGTCGGTGACCCGGCTGAGCAGACCAGTTTATGGACCCAAACTAAAGAATGTTACCGCGCTTTCCTCACTTTTCATCCCCAAGCAGAGCTGGCCGAAACCTTTTATAACTCGGTATTTTGTCGCTTGTTCCATCGCAAGTATTACCATAATAACTTTATCTTTGTGCAAGCCACGCTTGCCGATGCTCCCGCGCTCCCAGTGGAAGCCGAATATCGTAGTTATTTTCCGGTTACCGAGGGACTTAAGCCGACGATTCGCAAAATCATTACGCAATTTGAATTTGGCTGTGCGTTTGCCAATCTCGATAGAGACATTCGTTTATTAGTGAAAGCCTTTATCAAACAAGCGCCCGAGACCCATGTGCAAAGTTACCAAATGCGCTTTGATATTTTACAAGCGCCCTTTTATCGCGGCCAGGCCGCCTATATTGTTGGCCGTGTGGTTTCGCAAACAGGCACACAACCCTTTGTCATAGCCGTGCTTCATGATGGTAACAAGGGCCTGTATATTGATGCCTTGCTGACTCGGTCGTCGCAAATGCGGGTCATTTTTGGCTTTGCCCGTGCTTATTTTATGGTGCAAACCCATGCTCCTTCGGCGCTGGTGCACTTTCTCAATCAGTTGATGCCCGGTAAAACCAAAGCTGAGCTCTACAATGCCATTGGCTTTCATAAGCAAGGTAAGACAGAATTCTACCGCGAGTTACTCGAGCATATGGGTCACGCTCATGAGCAGTTTGAATTGGCTGCCGGCACCCCCGGCATGGTGATGATGGTATTTACCCTGCCCTCGTTTCCCTATGTGTTTAAAGTGATCCGTGATCGCTTTGGCTCAAGCAAACCCTTTGGCCGTAAAACAGTGCTCGAGCGCTACCAGTTGGTTAAGCGTCATGACCGTGTTGGCCGCATGGCAGACACCTTGGAATATTCAGATGTTGCTTTACCTTTGAGCTGCTTTAGCGCGCCACTACTTGAGGTGTTTAAGGCGAGTATTGCCAACTCTATTCGTATTGAAGGCGATATGCTCATCATCAAGCATTTGTATATTGAGCGCCGTATGACGCCGTTGAACTTATACTTGCAGGAAGTGGATAGTACTAAAGCCGCGCAAGCCATTGATGAATACGGCCAAGCACTCAAAGATATGATTGCCGCCAATATCTTTCCCGGTGATATGTTATTAAAGAACTTTGGCGTGACGAAACATCGCCGCGTGGTATTTTATGACTATGACGAAGTGCAGTACCTCACCGATATGCAGTTTCGCGAGCTTGGCCATGACGATGCCTGCGGCGAAGAAAGCACTTTGTCGGTCGCACCTAACGATGTGTTCCCCGAGCAACTAAGCACCTTTGTATTACCCAACCCGGTGCACAAACAAGCACTACTGGCCACTCACCCTGAGCTTCTCGACCCCGCTTACTGGCGCCAAGCACAAGCTAAAATCACTCAAGGTGAGTATAAACAGGTTTATCCCTACCCACAGTGCCAACGCTTTATACATCATTGGTAGTGTGTTTTCTTAGCCACCTTTAAGCTACACTAGGCATAAATAATAAAAATGGCAGCAAGTAATGAATATAAATAAGATTGATTTAAACCTACTCGTCTATCTTGATACTTTGCTTCGCGAATGCAATGTAACAAAGGCCGCGAATCAGTTGAGTATTACTCAGCCGGCAATGAGTAATGGTTTAAAACGCTTACGAAATCTGCTTAATGATCCGCTGCTAGTGCGCACCAGTGAGGGCATGGTTCCCACTGAGCGCGCACTGGAGCTGCAACCCGTGATCCGTGGTGTGCTCATGACGTTAGAGGAAACGCTAGCGCCGAATCGCGACTTTGAGCCGCAAAGCAGTAAGCGTGTGTTTCGCATGATGGCCAGTGACTACGCAGCCAGTACCTTGGCTCCACGATTACTGAGTAAGTTACATGAGGAAGCCCCGGATACCACTTTGGATATTCTTACGCCCAGTGATGTGACCTTTCATGATGTTGAAAATGGCAAGGTTGATATGGCGCTTAACCGTTTTGAAAAACTGCCTCAGTCGTTTCATCATAAACGTATCTGGAAAGACAGCTTCTCGTGTTTGGTCAAATCAGACAACCCGATTTTAAATAACTTTAACCTCGACAGTTATCTTCATGCCCGCCATATTTGGGTTAGCAAAACCGGTTTTGGTGTGGGCGTAGGCATGGACCCAGAGGATGTGCAAAAACTCGGGTGGGTGGACGAAGCCTTAGCACATTTTGGTAAGCATCGGAATATCGCCACCTTTACCCGTAATTACCACGTGGCTATTCATTTGGCCAAGGAGCAAAATCTCATTGCCACCTTGCCCTCCAAAGCCGCAAAAATTTATAAAGACGATCCCGGGCTCACCATTTTAGAGCCGCCTTTCCCCATTGCACCTTTTGAGTTGGATATGATTTGGTCGCCGCTATTACATCGCGATGTTAGCCACGTATGGTTACGGCAAAAAATAGCTGAAGTCGCTGATGAACTAGCTTAATCGAAGGGACTACGATGCAATACCTCAAATCAGTCGTTATAGCCACGCTGTGTATCATCTCTAGCGCCTGCGTTGTGATGCCCAGCGACACCCCTTATGTAGAGCGTAAGTGTGAGCTCTCGTCAGACAAGAAGACTTTGCGCATTGTGAACGTAGCTGAAGAGACGAACACTTATTATTCCCTCTCTGGGATATTACTCACGCCGATACTTCTGCCCGCCACCGCCATTCTCTCAGGTGGCTACGTCGCCGTTAATAACGTATATCACCTCGGTGAGCAGCAAATAAAGTGCGAGTAGGGAGTAATGCGAGCGGCAATGCGCAAGTATCTCTGTCGGTTTGGGCTTTAGCCGGGCAATCGCAAGGCCAATGCCTTGCCTGCAACACACTCCTGTGGGTCGGGCTTTAGCCTGACAACCGCAAGGCCAATGCCTTGCCTACAACAGACTCATGTGGGTCGGGCTTGAGCCTGACAATCGCAAGGCCAATGCCTTGCCTACAAGCAATCCCCTGTGGGTCGGGATTTAGCCTGACAATCACAAGGCCAATGTCTTGCCTACAACACATTCCCCCTGTGGTTTGGGCTTTAGCCGGATAATCGCAAGGCCAATGCCTTGCCTACAACACACTCCTGCGGGTTGGGCTTTAGCCTGACAAACGCAAGGCCAATGCCATGCCTACAACATAACCCCCTGGAAGTCTGGCTTTAACCTGACAACCGCAAGGCCAATGCCTTGCCTACAACACAATCCCCTGTAGGTCTTGCTTTAGCCTGACAATCACAAGGCCCAATGCCTTGCCTACAATATACTCCTGTGGGTCTGGCTTTAGCCTGACTAAACCCTGTGTAAGGCTAAAAGCCTTGCCTACAAAGTGAAGATTGATAGATGGAAAGAAGCTTGCGACCGGACATTGAAACAAAAAAGCCCAGCATAATGCTGGGCTTTTTTGTATTAAATTAATGGCGGAGAGGGAGGGATTCGAACCCTCGATACGCTATTAACGTATACACGAGTTCCAGTCGTGCGCCTTCAGCCACTCAGCCACCTCTCCGCACTTTTCGCTGCCTTGGCAGCGCCGCATATACTATGCAATCACTGCCGGGGTTGCAAGGTGTTTTTAACAAAACCAAATCAACTGGTTAGTAAAACACCGTTAACGTGCCATGGCGGCGGTGAAGTCTAGCATGCGATTAAGCGAGCGCAGTGCGCCTTGGCGCAGTTCCATGTCCACAAACACCTCTTTGCCTTGCGGGTCTATGAGCGCTTCCTCAATGGCTTTGAGGCCGTTCATGGCCATCCACGGGCAGTGGGCACAGCTTTTACACGTTGCGCCTTCACCTGCAGTCGGTGCTTCAAAAAACTCTTTTTCTGGGCACAGCTGCTGCATTTTATAGAAAATACCGCGATCGGTGGCAACAATAAACTTCTTGTTGTCCATGGTTTGTGCCGCTTTGATAAGCTGACTCGTGGAGCCTACGGCATCAGCAAGTTCAACTATCTCAGCAGGTGACTCAGGGTGCACCAAAACCGCTGCATCAGGGTGCAGCGCTTTCATATCTTTGAGCGCTTTGGTTTTAAACTCATCATGAACAATACATGCGCCATTCCACATGATCATATCAGCTCCGGTCTGATTTTGAATGTAGCTACCGAGGTGCTTATCTGGGCCCCAAATGATCTTCTCGCCTTCGCTATCTAGATGCTCAACGATTTCTAACGCACAAGATGACGTAACGATCCAATCAGCGCGCGCTTTTACAGCCGTTGAAGTATTCGCATACACGACTACTTTACGGTCAGGGTGCTGATCGCAAAAGCGGCTAAATTCATCAATTGGGCAACCCACATCCAATGAGCATGTTGCCTCTAAGGTGGGCATGACCACGGTTTTTTCTGGAGTTAAGATCTTCGCTGTCTCACCCATAAAACGCACACCCGCTACGATGATCATATCAGCGTTCTCTTGGCGCGCGCCGAAGCGAGCCATCTCCAACGAGTCTGCTACGCAGCCGCCGGTCTCCTCTGCTAGGGCCTGGATCTCTGGATCGGTATAATAATGCGCCACTAACACTGCATTTTTTTCTTGCAGTAATTGTTTAATGCGCGCCTTGTGCTGCTGTTTCTGCTCATCAGAAAGAGGAGCTGGCTTAGGAGGAAAAATATAATCCTCCGGCATGATATTCTCGCTGATACCCATACTGGTCAAACTACATCTACATTGCAAAAGTATTGCCGTAATTATACGAAACTATGACGCTAAAAAGAAGCAAAGGTCTGCGCTACGACTAGATTCTTGTGCGCTTAATTATAAGAAGTTGGGTAATAATGAGAAAAGGGGATGGTGGGTCATGATGGATTCGAACCATCGACCAATGGATTAAAAGTCCACTGCTCTACCAACTGAGCTAATGACCCATACCGAGTTTTAATGCCATTAATTCATCCTGAAGCGGTGTTCCGGCTCGTCGTCCTGACTCGCTTTCACAGACCATCGAAATAATATCTCGATGTCGACTGTTCAACCAACTGAGCTAATGACCCATAACTGGTGTCTTTCAATATTTGAAAGTGCGCTACGCATGTAGCTGATGATGTAAAGTGGTGGGTCATGATGGATTCGAACCATCGACCAATGGATTAAAAGTCCACTGCTCTACCAACTGAGCTAATGACCCATCATTGCGACTAAATCGCTTGATAGTAGGCGTTATATAAAGTGGTGGGTCATGATGGATTCGAACCATCGACCAATGGATTAAAAGTCCACTGCTCTACCAACTGAGCTAATGACCCATCATTGCGACTAAATCGCTTGATAGTAGGCTTTATATAAAATGGTGGGTCATGATGGATTCGAACCATCGACCAATGGATTAAAAGTCCACTGCTCTACCAACTGAGCTAATGACCCAACACCTTGCTTGCTTCTTCAGCAGGCAATGCCTGGATAACGAAAAAATGGTGGGTCATGATGGATTCGAACCATCGACCAATGGATTAAAAGTCCACTGCTCTACCAACTGAGCTAATGACCCATTTTGTCGTTATTTGCGCAGCGTTATCCCCGAGGGGTTATCGTCTGCTGCGGGCGCTTATAATACTTATTTAAAAACCAAGTGCAATACAAATGCTCGGTTTTTTTTAGTTTTTCCGCTTAGTTGCCTAATTTTAGACCGCTTTAAACTGCCTGCGGTCTAAAAGCAAACACTTAGCAAAATCTGCTACAACTTACTAACACGCTCGGTCGCTAATTTAGCGGCTGTGGTGTTAGGGTACTCAGCAATCACTTTATTAAACAATTGCTTCGCTTTGGCGAGTTGGCCTTGCTGTTGTTCCAAGGTACCCAACTTAAGCATCGCATCGGCACGCTTATTAGAATCAGTATATTGATTCACCACGGTTTCGAAGTGGCCCTTGGCGCCGCTCGTATCACCTTTAATCGTCAAAAGTTGGCCTAACCAATAATGTGCGTTCGGCACGTATACTGACTCTGGATAGGTTTGCAGAAATGCTTGAAACTCAGGAATAGCTGCATCGTAGCGCTTGTCCTGCATGATCAGCTTGACCGCTTTGTCATACGCTTCATTTTCCGACAGGTTACTACTCATCGGCGCGGCACTGCTGGCAGCGCTATCACTGGTGGTCGCGGCACTGGACGTACTGTAACCATCATCATAGCTTGGCTGTTGCTGCTGCGAATAAGCGGCGCTAACACGGTTTTCTATTTCTTGATATAGCTCGCGCTGACGTTGCAGCACCTTTTCTAGCTTGTAGCTGTGCTCTTCGGTCACCCCGCGCAACTGACTCACTTCATCTTGCAACAGATCCAGTTGCTGTTGTAAATCGGCTTGAAGCAAATTGCGAGTTTGCATCATTTGCTCTAAGCGGCTTAAACGTTTTTCGACACTTGATTCACTGGCAGAGGCCTCTGAAACAGGAGCGGGAGCAGCCCAAACTTGGGTGCTCCCGCTCATGAGTAAGGCTGCCAAAATAATTTTCGGCTTCATTGTTACTCTTTTAAATTTTAGTATACCAAGACTGCACGGCGGTTTTTGGCGAACGCTTCTTCGTTACGCGCTTTAACCATCGGCTTCTCTTCACCGTAGCTAACAACAGACATTTGGTTAGGATTAACACCTAGGCTCTGTAGGTATTTTTCTACAGACTGACCACGGCTTTCACCTAGTGCAATGTTGTACTCTGGCGTACCACGCTCATCTGCGTGACCTTCGATAAGTACTTTTACAGAAGGGTTCTGCGTTAGGAACTGAGCGTGAGCTTGTAGCAATTCAGCATACTTGCTCTGAATGGTTGCCTTATCAAAATCAAAGTAAATGATTTGCTGTTGACGAAGCGCTTCATACTTTTCGCGCAGCTTCTCTTCTGCTGTTTTCTCGCGTTTTACTGTTTCCACTTCAACTGTATCAGTTGTTTGGGTTTCAACTTGATTTGTCTCGTTGGCTTGGCCTTCATCTTGGCTAGATGAAGAACTACATGCCGCTAGCGTCATAACTGGCACTGCAATAAGCAGACCTTTAACTATTTTTTTAAGTTGCATTGAGTAGATTCCTATTATCAAAAAGTGAAACCAGCACCTGATTTTCAATTTGTCTTAATATAGTAAGCAATTTACATAAAATTCAAGTTTATGCGTCCAAAGCTGACTATACCCTGAGCGAATTATAAAAACGGTGACCAAGCTGGCGCTTTTACTTGTCCATCAAGTACGGGTAAACGCGCTTTAAAACGACCATCCATTGAAACCAAAGCCAATACATTTTTGTTGTTATGCATCGTGCTGTAAATAATCATGGAGCCGTTGGGCGCCACGCTCGGCGACTCATCCAAACGTGTACGTGTAAGTACTTGGAAGTTGCCTGATTCAAGATCCTTCTTAGCAATGTGATAACGGCCCAGCGTCCGATTTACCATCACTAAGTGCTTGCCATCGGGCGTAACTGAGCCATTTAAATTCATATCACCGTCGAACGTCATGCGTTTCACTCGGCCTGAATCTAAATTTAACTTATAAATCTGGGCATTACCACCCCTTTCCGAGGTAAACAGGAGCTCTTTGCCGTTTGGATGCCAAGTTGGCTCGGTATCGATACTCCGGTGGCGAGTTAAACGACGCTCTTGCTTTGTTTGTAAGTCGTACAAATAAAGCTCAGTAGCACCGGTGCGGTCTTTTGATAGCACCATAGCTAATTTCGTGCCATCAGGTGAAAATTGCGGGGCACCGTTGATACCTGGGTGGCTGGTGACTAACTGTCGCTGGCCTGTGTAAATATCTTGGATATAGATCTGACTTTGACGATTTTCAAAGGTGACATAAGCCAATTTATTGCCATCAGGTGACCATGAGGGTGACATCAGTGGCTCTTTAGAGCGCAGTAGTACCTGCTCGTTATAACCATCGTAATCCGCCACAACAAGCTGATAAGGCTTATCATCTTGATCACGTACAATCACGTAGGCAATTTTAGTTAAAAATGCGCCGCGTTCACCCGTCAACGCCTCGTATACGACATCGCTAATGCGGTGACCGTAACGGCGGAAGTTTTGCGCCGTGATGACTGTTTCCCGAGCGTCAAGTACATGGTCTTGGCTTTTGATTAACTTACCGTTGTTGAGAATGCGTGTCTCGCCACCGGTTATTTGCCCACGGAGCACGTCGATTAGCTCGTAACTGACCAGGTATCGGCCGCCATTTTGTTGCTGTACACGACCAACAACAATGGCTTCCACCCCTTCTTGAACCCAGGCACTGTAGTCCACATCAGCATCAGTACTTGGGCGCTGTGGCATGTTAATGCTGGCGATTGACTTAAACTTACCACTGCGACGCAAGTCAGCGGCGACCACTTCACTTATGCGCATCGGCATTTCACCGGTGCCTTCGTAGGCAAACGGCACCACAGCGATAGGTCGGGCACTGTCGACCCCTTCAGTGATAACAATTTCCAACGCTGCATTAGCCCATAGACTGACGCTAGCTAGCATGGAAATAAACAGGTATCGGCACATCTTTACCATGGTGTTCCCCTAAAACTCTGGTTTAACCGTTAAGTTAATATCTTTTAATTTTTCAAATACATCACGATCTTTAGAGACCGGTAAGGTATCGGCACGGCGCACTGCACGAACCGCAGCTTCACAGACTTGCTGGTCGCCACCGAGTGAACTGACACTGGTGACCAAGCCGTTGAATGCCAATTTAATGTTTAATCGGCACTCTTTACCACGGTAGCTCTGATCTAATAGCAAGTTTTGCTGAATGCGTTGGGCGATAAGAGCGCGGTATTTGTCCACTTCCGACATCACTTGCTGTCGACGCGCTTTCGAGCGTGCCGCTTGCTCGGCAGCCAATTGCTCTTGCAGCAGTTGCTCAGCCAGCGCTTTTTGTCTTGCTTCTTCAGCCTTGCGGGCAGCTTCTTGCTCTTTGCGTTTACGTTCAGCTTCGGCCTTGCGCGCTGCTTCTTCTTCCTTGCGACGTTTTTCAGCAGCCGCTTTAGCCGCTTGCTCTGCCTTTTCTTTTTCCTGCTGGGCTTTACGTGCTTTTTCGCGCTCTTTACGTTCTTGCTCTCGAGCACGTTTAGCTTCGGCCTCAGCCTGTTTACGTTCACGCTCTTTGGCTTGACGCTGCCGCTCTAACTTTTTGATCTGCTCGGCTTCGGCCTCACGCTGTTTGCGGGCGGCGGCGGCGCGTTCTTCCAACTCTTTAATACGCTGTTGCTCGGCACGCTTTTTGGCTTCCTCTTTCTGCTTAAGATCAGCGAGGCGTTGCTCCACTTGTTTTTGATCAACAGACACGGCGCTAACTGCTTGCTCTGGCGTATCTTCATTACTCGGTGTATTAAGAGTCACTTTCATGATTTCAGGTGCTGAATCACGAAATAAACCCACGCCCACCAAAGCACCAATAAGCGCAAGGTGTAAAGCGAGGGAAATGAGAAGTGGCGTTTTATACTGCTGCATGCTAATCCTCAAACGACTCCGTCATTAAGCCTACCTCGGGTACTCCGGCGTTTTTCAAAAAGTCCATTAATAGCAATACTTCTTGATAACTGACGCGGCCTGATCCTTTAATCATCACTGGAGTATCGGGGTTTTGCTCTAACTTGAGTTTGATGACAGCGGCGACATCCACCGCTTCCATCGGTGCTTCGGGGTCAGTACCCACACTCACATAGTACTTACCATCGGCGTCGATAGAGGCAATAATCGGCGGTGCATCTTTAGTTTCCACCAGCTCGGATTTTTCCATCTTTGGCAAATCAACTTTGACCCCGTGGGTGATAAGTGGTGCTGTGGCCATAAAGATTATCAGCAGCACCAACATCACGTCGATGTAAGGAACAACGTTGATCTCTGCGACCGGACGACGTTTCTTACGCTGATACATTCGACTTTACCTCTTGGGTGATCGCTTGGCGATGAAGAATATTGGAAAATTCTTCCATGAAGTTGGCGTAATGCGACTCTATTTTCTCAACTTTATTGGCAAAGCGGTTGTACGCGATAACCGCAGGGATGGCTGCAAACAAGCCCATTGCAGTAGCAATCAAGGCCTCGGCGATACCCGGGGCGACCATTTGCAGTGTTGCTTGCTTTACTTCACCGAGGGCGATAAAGGCTGTCATGATCCCCCACACGGTACCAAACAAGCCAATGTAGGGGCTGATTGAACCTATGGTTGCAAGGAAGGACAAGCTTGTTTCAAGTTTTTCAATCTCACGAGAAAGTGCCACACGCATCGCACGATGTGCGCCTTCGGTGACCATACCCGCAGAATGAACATTATTCTTTTTGTGTCGTGCAAATTCTTTGAAGCCTGAGGTAAATAACGCTTCTAGTCCTTCACTTTTATTGCCACGCGCCGAAATCTCACTGTAAAGCTTCGACAAATCAACACCTGACCAAAAACGCGATTCGAATTTCTTGGCGCTACTAAGCGCATGGCCCAAGGTTTTACGACGCTGAATGATGATGGCCCACGATATTACCGACAGAGCTACTAAGGTAAGCATCACCAGCTGTACTAAAAAGCTGGCTTTTAAAATAAGATCAATAAAATTTAATCCAGAATCCACGTCTTTTCTCCTGAGGCGCAGTTTACAACTTCCACGTGTCTTTGAGCACGACACAATGAGCACTAGTGTAACCAGTCGTTGTAGCGCTGACAATGGCCTTGCCACGAATTGCTACAAACCCAAGTTAAACACCTAATTAATGATGCGATGTAAAAAAGTACACGCCATTATTGGGCTTTAAAACCCTAACAAAAGTTCAAATTAATTGCGTTTTATGCACTTTGTTCGCATAAGCTTTCATTTGCTAAAATATCTACACGTTAGAAACTAGTAAATCTAATAGAACAAAAAAAGCACACAAATAATATTTCCCTTTAATATCAATATTGAAAAAACATAAACCCATACTTTACGATGAAAATTACCATCTTAAAAAAATATTCAATATTAGATTTTCTTATCCGAAAAATATAATTTTTCTAGTTTGATTAGGGCCCATTTAGTCCGTAATATTCACCCTGTACTGAGCTAGCGCAACCAATTGAGCTCTTATGCACAGTTCAAGAGGTGGTTTCTGATTCCCCACCTCGGCCATTGATTGATTAACTTTAGCGTTGCTCATTCACTTGGCTTATTTGGATTTACTTCCTTCAACTTGTTGTTTTGCCCGCTTTGTTAGCGGGCTTTTTTTTGCCTGCAATAAGATACCAAGCACAGCTTAATCTGTTGTGAATTACTCTACTTTTAATAAGCTTATGAGGCGAGCAGCTTAGTAACGTCGACCTAGACTTGGGTGTATTGGGAAGAGAATGAGGCAGGTTGGGCCGAGCCAAAACGCTCGGCATGGTGTGCCAAGGTTAGTCTGTTGTTTTACTGAGACCAAAATGCGCATAGGCATGATCTGATACAATCCGTCCTCGCGGCGTACGCTGGATAAAGCCTTGCTGTATTAGATAGGGTTCAATCACATCTTCTATGGTTTCTTTTTCCTCGCCGATGGCTGCTGCGAGATTATCCAGCCCCACCGGCCCGCCCATAAACTTTTCTATAATCGCTAACAAGTATTTACGGTCCATATAATCAAAACCGCTTTTGTCTACATCGACCATATCGAGCGCTTGTGCGGCAATATCAATGCATACACGACCATCACCTTTAACTTCAGCAAAATCTCGCACTCGACGCAGTAGTCGGTTAGCTATGCGGGGAGTCCCTCGCGAGCGCTTGGCGACTTCTAAAGCGCCCTGCTCGTCAACTGCTAAACCTAGATGATCGGCGGAGCGTTTGACAATGGCGGCAAGGTCGGCAACAGAATAAAACTCCAAACGTTGCACAATACCGAAGCGATCGCGCAGCGGAGAGGTTAATGAGCCTGCACGGGTCGTAGCACCAATTAAAGTAAATGGCGGTAAATCAAGTTTAATCGAGCGCGCTGCGGGGCCTTCACCAATCATGATATCGAGTTGATAGTCTTCCATGGCTGGATAGAGTATTTCCTCAACATGCGGACTCATACGATGAATTTCGTCGATAAACAGCACATCATGAGCTTCTAAGTTTGTCAGTAAGGCGGCGAGATCGCCGGCTTTTTCCAACACCGGACCGGAAGTCGTTTTAATACTCACATCGAGTTCATTAGCAACAATATTGGCTAACGTGGTTTTACCTAACCCTGGGGGACCAAATATAAGGAGATGATCTAAGGCCTCGCTACGTGAGCGTGCGGCCTCGATAAAAATATCCATCTGCTGTTTAACATGAGGTTGGCCGTGATAGTCGGCCAATAATTTAGGCCGAATGGCTCTATCGACCACATCCTCATTACCCTGTACCTCTGGCTCAATCAGCCGATCCGCTTCTATCATGATGGTATCTCTGTTATAGCATCGCTTTGAGCGCTTGCTTAATCATTTCTTCGGAGGCCATGCCTGGCTTCGCGACTGCTTTTACCGACTTCACTGCCTGAGTATTTTTATAGCCCAGAGCTTCAAGTGCTGCTACCGCATCGTCTTGGGCATTATTCGCGACCAAAGTATCACCATTGGGCGCATCTATTGGTGCCGCGTCAGTGTGAGGGGTAAATAAGTCAGGACCCCAATCTTTAAGCCTGTCTTTCATTTCTAACACTAACCGCTCTGCGGTTTTTTTGCCAACGCCGGGAAGCTTTACTAAGGTGCTTGCATCGCCATGATGAACGCAATGGATAAATTGCTCTGCCGACATTCCCGATAAAATACCTAGGCCTAGTTTAGGCCCTACCCCATTGGCTTTTAATAATTCTCGAAACAGGGCGCGTTCGTTTTTCGTATTAAACCCAAATAACAGCTGCGCATCCTCTCGCACCACAAAGTGGGTATACAAGGTGACCTGTTCGCCACACTCGGGAAGTGCGTAAAAGCAACTCATGGGGAGGTTGATTTCATAGCCAATGCCCGCTGCTTCCACTAACACTTCAGGGGGCTGCTTCTCAACCAACAATCCTCTAATTCGTCCTATCATTGTTACCTCAAGCGTCCGCGCACGGTTTTACGTGCTTGACCGGACAGTTTTATTAAGTTTTGTTGTGAGTGACCATGGCACATGGCAATAGCCAAGGCGTCGGCGGCATCTGCTTGCGGCGTCGCTGGCAGCTTCAAAATATGCTTCACCATGTGTTGTACCTGTGCCTTTTCCGCAGAGCCTCGCCCAACCACTGCTTGTTTCACTTGCCGCGCGGAGTATTCTGACACGTCAATATCGGCCAAGGTGGCGGCGACAATGGCTGCGCCCCGGGCTTGCCCTAGCTTTAATGCCGAATCAGGATTGTGGGCCATAAACACTTGTTCTATGGCAAACGCGGTAGGGTTAAATTGCTCAATGAGTTGGCTGACGCCTTGGAAAACCATTTTTAGACGCAACGGAAAGGCGTTATCACCTAGCTTAATACAGCCACTGCCCAAGTAATGGAACTTATGCCCTTGCTGCTGCACGACACCATAGCCGGTAAAGCGCGAGCCGGGGTCAATTCCCAAAATTATACTCACCCACTGACCTTCTTATTATTCTCGCTTATGGAAATGGTAACTGTATGTATGACCAGTGTAAAGCTGAAGCATAAAAAAAGCGGCCTGAGCCGCTTCTTTTATCGCTATCGCTTATTCGCTTTGTTCACTCTCAGAGGCAGTCACTCCGATACCCAGCTCTTGCAAAGCGTCGGGATTTGCTACACTCGGGGCATCGGTCATCAAACAAGATGCTTGCGTCGTTTTCGGGAAGGCAATGACATCACGAATATTGTCTGTACCACAAAGCAACATCACTAGACGGTCAAGGCCGAACGCCAAGCCAGCGTGCGGCGGTGTACCATACTTCAACGCATCGAGTAGGAAACCGAATTTATCTTGTTGCTCTTGCTCATTAATCCCCAATACTCGGAACGCCGCTTGTTGCATCGCATTGTTGTGGATACGCACCGAACCACCACCGACTTCGTAACCATTAAGAACCATGTCGTAGGCATCAGAAAGCGTGCCGGCAGGGTTAGCTTCCAGCTCCTCTGGGCTGACATCTTTTGGCGCTGTAAATGGGTGGTGAACCGCGTGTAGATTACCTTCATCGTCTTCTTCAAACATCGGGAAGTCTACGACCCACAATGGTGCCCATTTAGTTAAATCAGTTAGCTCAAGGTCTAAACCAATCTTCAAGCGCAGCGCACCCATGGCTTCATTGACCACATTGCGTGAGTCGGCACCAAATAAAATGATATCGCCTGTTTGCGCATTGGTGCGTTCAAGTAAGGCGGTGATCACCTCTTCGTTCAAGAATTTAGCAATCGGTGATTGCACGCCTTCCACACCTGCGTCGCGGTCATTGACCTTCATCCAGGCTAAACCTTTAGCGCCATAGATGCCGATAAATTTGGTGTACTCATCAATTTGCTTACGTGACAACGACGCTCCGCCTGGCACACTAAGCACAGCTACGCGGCCTTTCTCATCATTGGCAGGACCAGAGAACACTTTAAACTCAACGTCTTTAACCAAATCAGCAACGTCAATAAGCTCCATCGGGTTACGTAGGTCAGGCTTATCTGAACCGAAACGACGCATGGCTTCGCTGTAGGCCATCACCGGGAACTCGCCCAAATCAACATTCAGCAACTCTTGCCACATATCACGGATCAGTTTTTCAGTAACACCGCGAACTTGGTCTGAACTCATAAATGAGGTTTCGATATCGATTTGCGTGAACTCTGGCTGGCGGTCGGCACGTAAATCTTCATCACGGAAACATTTAACGATTTGGTAGTAACGGTCAAAGCCAGACATCATCAACAATTGTTTAAACAACTGTGGCGACTGCGGCAGTGCATAGAAACTACCATGGTGCACACGGCTTGGCACAAGGTAGTCACGTGCTCCTTCAGGGGTCGCTTTCGTCAGTACCGGCGTTTCAATATCGAGGAAGTCATTGCTATCAAGGAAGCGGCGAACAAAACTTGTGGCTTTGGCACGCAACTTAATGCGGTCGCTCATCTCTAAGCGGCGAAGATCCAAGTAACGGTATTTTAGACGGCGCTCTTCGGAGTTTTGCTGGTTAAAATCCAGTGGTAGAGCGTCGCTGCGGTTAATGATCTCAAGGCCAGTACCCAGAATTTCCACTTCACCTGTGCTCATGTCTTTGTTGACTTGGCTGTCAGGGCGAGCGCGGACTACCCCTTTGACTTGTACACAGAATTCTTGACGAAGTTTATTCGCCACATCCATAAGCCCTTCGACTTCCGGGTCGAACACCACCTGCACCAAACCTTCGCGGTCACGCACATCGACGAAGATCAAACCACCTAAATCGCGGCGTTTGTTGATCCACCCACACAGAGTAACTTCTTGGTCGACATGACTTTTATTTAAGTGTCCGCAATATATAGAGCGCATAATATTCCTGTTTTAATTGTAAGCGCGCATTGGTTTAAGCACGCAGTGGCCAAATTAATTGCGTCAATTATATAAAAACGGCAGTCAATGTCACGAAGCAAACTCCGAGTTGCACACTTATTGAACATCCAAAGCCATAAAGCTGTGCTAGCATAGCTGCCAATCACTATGAACCGTGCTCTAACCATGCTTTATCTAGGTTGTCCACAGTGGTCTAATACCGCGTGGAAAGGACAATTATTTGCCCAACACTGCCAACAATCACAGATGCTCGCCCGTTACAGCGAAGTATTTAATGCAGTGGAGGGAAACACCACTTTCTATGCCGACCCCAGCCCCGATGTGGTAAAACGCTGGCTGCACAGCAGTGATGAGCACTTCCGCTTTACCTTTAAATTTCCAAAGCGTTTTAGCCACGACAGTGCCTTGCAAGCTCCAAAGCAAGAACTCACACACTGGCTTGAACTAATGGCGCCCTTATTCAGCAAAGTAGGCAGCTTGATGTTGCAATTGCCAGCAAGCTTTACACCAACGCACCTACCCCGACTGCAACACTTTATTGCCCAACTACCCAAAGACTTGCACTACAGCGTGGAAGTGCGCCACCGCGATTTTTTTACCAAAGGTGACAGCGAGCGCGCGCTGAACCGATTTTTACATCAACATAATATTGATCGTGTTTGTATGGACACCCGGGCGCTGTTTGCCGTCTCTCCCTATAGTGACGCCATTATTGACGCACAGCAGAAGAAACCTCATTTACCAGTGCATGCGGTGGCCTTGGGCGAGCGCCCAGTGGTGCGTTTTGTGATTGCTGCGCTAAGTGATGAGTATCAGCACTATTACCAGCCTTGGTTGGCAAAGATTAAACAGTGGTTAGATGAAGGCAAGTCACCTTATGTGTTTTTACACACCGCTGATAACGACGGAGCGCCTTTACTGGCACGCCAGTTTGCGCAGGATTTGCAGCGCTTTTGTGGCTATTATCACCGTGCCGTTGAGCCATTCCCGGGTGAAAAGCACCAACAGGAACAGCTCTTTTAGCACAGCTGCGCTGGCCTATGTACTGGCATCACACCAGTCACAGAGGGTCGCAAATATTGTTAGCCTCACGCCGTGTATGGGGCTATTAAAGACCTAAGTTTTCCATAAAATCATCATCGATATCCTGCTCAGCCTGCTGCTTTTTTGCTTTTTCTTCAGCTTGTTGCTTATCGGCATGGGCACTTTCAATGATGTCATCAGGGTCTACCGCATCGGTGATGTCAAAATCATGAAGCTTGATGAACTCCGTTTTATCCATCGCCAATTCAAGATAAAAAATGTTTTGGTTCTGTGTGGTAAACGTCACACGGCGCGCCTGAGGCCTGTCCATAGTGGTATCCACAGAGATTTGCACTTGCTTGTTGATGGCCATCATTTTCGGCTGATTTTGGGTGATCGACGTGTGCAGTTGCTCCCTGACTTTATTAGTAAAGTCACCGACGATTTGGTTCATGAGCTCCCCTAGCACATTGGAAACATCATCAGAAAGGTGGCTCTTCGCTAACTCTTCCTCGGGCATGCCCATGTTACGCAAGTAGTCCGAATAGACTTCCATCGCCGCTTGCGCGGTAAAATTCGTCACCACCAACCCTGTAAAGCCACCATCGAATAACACGAAGCAGCCAATATCCGGGCGCATACAGGTGCGGGTTATTTTTTGCACCATGGCCGAATAGCTAATGTTATTGCCGCTGGCAGAAGACAACACCTCGGTCACCGAATGACATAACGTGGAAAGAATATCCTCGGTACTAATTACTTTGCTTTTTTTCATGCACTGTCTCACATCGTTATTTACTGGCATAAAACCATACTACAGCGGTTAACTTACTGAATAACCGAAAAACTAGCCAGTACTGTTTACATTTTTTGGCACCTTTTGTGACCCAGCGAAAGCGAATGCAGCCTAACGCGGCCGATTTGTGCTGCTAAAGCTCACCACAGCGCCAACAAATTTGATAAAATATTGTCATTGTTTCTATCTAGAGCTTAGCAAAGTGTCAGTGAAAGACAGTATTTATGCTGCTGAACAGCAAGTAAAAGATTTCACCTTCGATGCCAACGTCGTCGAGGTGTTCCCAGATATGATTGAACGCTCGGTACCAGGGTATGCCACCATCGTTAGCACCCTTGGTAAATTAGCCGGCAAATACGCACAGCCACATACGCGGCTGTATGATTTAGGCTGCTCGCTAGGCGCCGTAACCCTTAGTATGCGCCGTAACCTCACCCAAAGTGGCTGTGAAATAGTTGCCATTGATAACTCTCAAGCCATGGTTGAACGTTGTCGCATGCATTTGCAAGGCTTTCGCTCTGCTGTGCCCGTTGACGTGCTGCTTGGCGACATTCTTGACGCCAAACTTGAAAACGCCTCTGTCGTGGCGATGAACTTCACCATGCAATTTATTCCACCTGAGCAACGCCATGCCCTGCTAACGCGCATTTTTAACGCCCTAAAGCCCGGAGGTGTATTGCTGCTAAGTGAAAAACTCAAGGGCGAAAATGCCGATGTCGATGAGTTATTGGTTGACCTCCATCATGATTTCAAGCGCGCCAATGGCTACTCGGAGTTAGAGATAAGCCAAAAGCGCACCGCCATTGAAAATGTCATGCGCACCGACACCTTGAGCACCCATATTGAACGCTTGCAAGACGTCGGCTTTAGCCAAAACCAAGTGTGGTATCAGTGCTTTAACTTTTGCTCTATGGTCGCAATTAAATAAACGGAACAGTTATGAATCAATGGTTTAATCAGTTTTATCAACACATTGCCTGCACCGATTTGAGCCACTGGCTAAATACCTTACCTGGGCAGTTGCAACATTGGCAGGACCAAGCTCGTCATGGCGATATGCCAAAATGGCAAAAAGTGCTAAACAACCTGCCTGAGTTAACGCCATCAAACATTGATGTTCGTACGCAGGTCGCAATAGGCCAAGCCGAAGACATTAGCGACGGCGAACGTAAACAGTTAACGCATCTACTAAAGCGCTTTATGCCGTGGCGTAAAGGCCCGTTTTCACTGTTTGGTATCGACATTGACACCGAATGGCGCAGCGACTGGAAATGGGATCGCGTGTTACCCCATATTAGCGATTTATCACATCGTAAGGTCCTAGATATTGGCTGCGGCTCAGGCTACCACCTGTGGCGTATGCGTGGTGAAGGCGCCGAACTGGTGGTGGGCATCGACCCCAGCGACTTGTTTTTGTGTCAATTCCAAGCCATTAAACAGTATCACCCAGACCCTGCCGTGCATTTGCTGCCTCTGGGCGTTGAACAACTGCCAGCATTAAAAGCCTTCGATACGGTATTTTCCATGGGGGTGCTTTATCATCGGCGCTCCCCTATCGATTTCTTAGCACAGCTACGAGCGCAATTGCGCCCGGGAGGTGAACTGGTGTTAGAGACCTTGGTCGTGGAGGGCGATATTCACACGGTACTGATGCCGGAAGACCGCTACGCAAAGATGCGCAACGTGTGGTACATCCCAAGCACCGACGCATTGCAGCTGTGGTTGCGACGCGTCGGCTTTAAAGATATTCGCGTTGTTGACACCGATCAGACGTCATTGGCAGAGCAACGGCGCACGTCGTGGATGGAAAATGAGTCGCTGGCCGACTTCCTTGACCCAAATGATGTAAACAAAACCATCGAAGGGTATCCAGCGCCACTTCGCGCCGTGCTGGTTGCCACAGCCTAACAAGGACATTCGTCCTCCTTTTTCTAGCCTCCAAGGGGCATTTGCTGTAAAATGCCCGGCGTTTCTAAGCAACCCCTAAATTTATTTGAGGAAAACCTGTGAGCGAACAAAAACAGTCTCTTAGCTACAAAGACGCTGGCGTCGATATTGACGCTGGTAACGCCCTCGTTGAGCGCATTAAAGGCGTTGTTAAAAAGACTAAACGCCCTGAAGTGATGGGCGGAATTGGTGGCTTTGGCGCGCTCTGCCAGCTCCCCACTGGCTACAAAGAGCCTGTTCTTGTTGCTGGTACTGATGGCGTTGGCACTAAGCTACGCCTCGCTATCGACTTAAAAAAGCACGATACGGTAGGGATTGACCTTGTGGCAATGTGTGTCAACGACTTGATCGTCCAAGGTGCGGAGCCATTATTTTTCCTAGATTACTACGCCACTGGAAAGTTAGATGTTGATACCGCCGCCGATGTGGTCACCGGTATTGGCGCAGGCTGTGAGCTTTCAGGTTGTGCCCTTATAGGTGGTGAAACTGCAGAAATGCCGGGAATGTACGAAGGTGATGACTACGACATGGCTGGCTTTTGCGTTGGTGTGGTGGAAAAACAAGGCATTATCGATGGCACCAAAGTCGCAGCTGGCGATCAACTCATTGCGTTAGCCTCAAGTGGTCCTCATTCCAATGGCTATTCATTGATCCGCAAGGTACTTGAAGTGTCGGGCGCAGATACCAGCAGCGAATTTGCGGGCAAACCTCTTGCCGAGCATCTACTGGAACCTACCCGTATCTATGTTAAGCCGGTACTGGAGCTACTTAAACAAGTTGATGTGCATGCGCTTTCACACATCACAGGTGGCGGCTTCTGGGAAAATATCCCACGTGTATTACCACAATCAGCTAAAGCCGTGATTAAAGGCGATAGCTGGCAGTGGCCTGCGGTATTTAACTGGCTACAAGAAAACGGCAATATTGAAACACACGAAATGTATCGCACCTTCAACTGTGGTGTCGGTATGGTTATTGCCGTGCCAGCCGATAAACTAGAGCAAAGCTTAAGCATCCTGAAAGACGCAGGTGAAGACGCATGGCACATCGGTGAAATTCAAGATGCCGGCGCCGATGAAGAGCAAGTAGAAATTCTAGGTGGAAGTAAGTAATGGCCCATGCCCGACTCGTAGTATTGATTTCGGGCAGCGGCTCAAACTTGCAAGCGATTATTGACGCCTGTGCAGCGGGAAATGTTCCCGCTGAAGTATGCGCGGTGATCAGCAACAAAGCCGACGCCTATGGCCTAGAGCGCGCTCGCAATAGCGGGATCCGCGCTGAAGTACTAGACCATAAAGCTTTTGCCTCTCGCGATGAATACGATGTGGCTCTGGGTGAGCTTATTGATAGTTTTTCACCAGACTGTGTTGTATTAGCTGGATTTATGCGTATTCTAACCCCTAGCTTAGTGCAAAAATTTAAAGGAAAAATGTTGAACATTCATCCTTCATTGTTGCCTAAGTATCAAGGGCTGAACACCCACCAGCGCGCACTAGATGCAAACGATAAAGTGCATGGCGTTAGCGTTCACTTTGTTACCGAGGAGCTCGATGGCGGACCTGTAATTGTCCAAGCCCAAGTGCCCATTGAAAATGGTGACACAGCACAAACGCTGGCACAAAAAGTCCACGCACAAGAACATATAATCTATCCGTTGGTAGTAAAGTGGTTCAGCGAACAACGACTGACGATGGAAGATAACTATGCAGTGCTCGATAACAACCCCCTTCCTAGCCAAGGTGCCGACCTTAACGCGTACTTGGACAGCTAATATTTTATTGGTCGCAGCTTTAGGCTGCGGCTCTTTCGCCGCTGATGCACAGCCGCAATCTCAAGCCAGCGATGCAACCTCTGCCCTTACTGAATACAGCGCGGAGTACCATGTCACTCGCCAAGGTGAACGCCACGGTAAAGCCAGGCGCGCCCTCACGCGTATTGACGATAGCCACTACCAACTGAGTTATCGCAGCGATATAGAGTGGATGATTTTTTCCGACGAACGTGAAGAAACCAGTCGCTTTCAGTTTACCGATGGCGAAGTAACGCCTATTTACTACACCATGGAGCGCACCGGTACAGGCCCTGATAAAGAGTACAAGATCAGCTTCGATCACAGCAATCAACAAGTATTCAGTAACGAATCTAAATACGCGCTCGATTGCCCTTGGAAAGCAGATTATCAAGATGTACTGTCTTACCAAATAGCCCTACGCAAAGCATTAGCCGAAGGACAAGAGCGATTTGCCTACCCCATAGTGGATAAAAAAGGTAATAGTCGCGAATATGCTTTTGAGGTTGTCGGCACTGAAACCATCACCTTGCCTATTGGCAATGTAGAAACAGTTAAGGTAAAGCGCCTTTACGATAACGATAAGCGCCAAGCAATCGCTTGGTTTGCACCAAAAATGAATTACATGATGGTGCGTATGTACAAGGGCAAAGATGGTGTCGAACAATTCCAGGTTGAATTGGCCAAATATGTTCCCTACACCCCGCTATAAAAATGTCGGCAAGTAGCATCGCTGCTTGCCACGCTCGCTACCCACATGATTGACTCGGTGCGCCACGCACGGCAACGAGTTGGCCTTGAGTATTAAACTCTAACTGCATAAGCATATCCTTTTCAGGCACCCTCGCCGGCGTATTTAAACGCGCCAATAATGGGGCACTCAACGCAAGCAGTACTTGCTCTTGGCAATCAGCAAGTAGCCAATCATCATCAAGGTGCACAACACGCGCTATACGCTGGTACTCACCCTCAATTGCCGCACCATAAGCAAGTTGTTGGCGCTGTAACTGCGCGCTTAATTGACGCTCAGCATCTTCAATGTTGCGAATTTCTCTGGGCACCACCGCACTCACACGTACGCGCTGCTCACTGCCTTGCAAGTCATAGATTTCAATACGCTGATAAGACGCCAAGGTGTAAGTACTCGGTGCCGGCCCATGATACTGCTGCCAGCTTATCGCGCCGAGCACAAACACAGCGGCACAAGCCATGAGCCACTGTGTTCGCATCCACCATGCTTGTTTGATGTGCCTTGATTTAAACAAGGTGTGGTGCAACTGCTTCTTTTCAGTATCAGTTAATCGCAGCTCTCGCTTTTGCCGCTGATGCGCTTGGTGTAAACGCTCGTCACTTAACTTAGTCATTCTTTGCTCCTGCTTGCAGTACTATCGCCAACTTGTCTCTGGCATAGCGTAAACGGGTTTTGACACTCTCTTTAGCGGTGTGAGTAATGGTCGCGATCTCACCCAAGCTGAACCCCTCGAGTTGGAGCATCAGCGCCTCTTTTTGATGAAAGGGCAGCTGCTGCATGGCCGCTGATAACTGGGCTAGTTCGGCATCAGCAATGAGTCTATCAACCTGCTGATGGTCTATATTCAAGGTGATAGCTATTTCATCCGTGTCGATATCTAACGTCACTTTGACCCGACGGGCATAATCGATTACGCGATTTCGAGCAACACGAAACAACCACGCTTTAAAACTGCCGTGACCTTGGTCTTGATAGCGCTGCGGATGCGAGAGCCACATTAGCCATATTTCCTGCAGCATATCTAATGCCAGCTGCCGACGGGTGTGCGTATCGTCAATCACACTGCCTAGTTGCGCTTGCAAAAAGTAAAGTAAATCGTCGCTCAAGCGCGATACTAACGCGTGCTTCGCCGCTTTACTCTGAGCATCCCCCTTGAGTGCTTGGTGCACTAACTGCTCATCGCTCAACGGCTCATTTTGTTGTAACTTTGGCTTTAAAAACCAAGCCGCTGCGGCTTTTATCATAACGACTCCTTGGTGCGGCAACCGCAGTTGCCGCTCTCCCTTTATTGCTGCAAATTGAAGTCTAACCTTACTTGTTGATTGCGCTGTACTTGCGCACCACCGTTATCAAGCATGGGGTTAAACTTCCACTTGCGCAGTGCTTTTAAGGCATGGCGGTCGAAAATACGTTTGGGTTCGCTGTCGATAACCTCGGCGTTCATTACCGCCCCCGTTGCGGAGATATCATATCTTAATACCACAAACCCTTCGATACCCTCGCGCGCCGCCTGCGGTGGATATTGAGGTGGTACTCTTACCAAAGGTCTTGCCGCGCCTTGTGCCGCACTTGGAAAAGCATCAAGTTGAGTTGAGGGTGCAGGTACATCAGGGGTAACCGCTATTGTCCCCGGGCCCTCAAAGGCAGGCTCAGCCGCAACTTGTGGACGCTCCTGCGGTCGCGGTGGTACTTTAGGCGGCACCGGTTTCGCTTTCTCAATGACCTTGGTTGGCTCTTTGGGCTGGAGGATCTCGACGATGGGATACTCCTTCGGTGCATCAGGCACCCTAGTAGGGCCATCGAGTAAAGACACCATAAATAAGAAAATAGCGAAGGTCACTGCGCTACCAAGAAATACACACGCCAATATTTTTGCGCTGGGAGCGAAGAGCTGATTATGAAAAGTTTGCGTTTGTTGCATAGTAATCCCCTTTTGAAAACACACCCATTTAAACGGGCTTAGCAACAAAACGCCGGGGGAAACAAAAAGGGGTGAATTTATTTTTCTTTTTCTGCGTTAAACCAAAACTCAATCTCATCGGTCTGCACTTCAAAGTGCGCCTCATGCTCAACATGAGCAGGTACGCAATACCACTGCCCTGCACCAACGCGCTGCGTTTTACCCTTCATCGTCAGTATTAATTCTCCTTTTATGATCACCCCATGGTTGTCTGTGTCGTGGGTGTGCGCTGCAATGGTGGTACCTGCGGGGTATGAAGCAAATAACACGTCGCAGCCCTGCGCTTTTAATTGGTAGGCATCAAAACGGCCATCATAGAGCGCCAGTCCACGTATTTTATCTGGGTAACTTCCGGGCATTCGTGCTCCTTAATGGTGTGAAAAATATTGCCACTGATGAAAAATATAGATGATTTTAAACTCTTTGGGTTTAGGCCCCGTACAAATCTGGACAATAAGAAGGAGTCAGCCGATGTTCTCATGGTTTAAATCGAATCCCAGCAAAAAACTTGAACGCCAACACGCGCAGAAACTCGAACAAGCCATGCATGCCCAGCGCAACGGCAACACTCGCGGTTATTCACTATTAACCTACGAGGCCGATGAAATCTATAAAAAGATTAAAGAGCTAGAAACAGCGCAAAACACCTAAAAAAAGAGATACTAGCACCGAACTATATGCAGGCCATTGCGGCCTTCTATTTATAGCAGGTGCATTTGCCGCTGCGTGGGCTCAAGCCCCTTAACAGCAATATCTAGTCAGACACTTCTAAATGATGCTCAATATCTGCAATAAGATCAGGCAGACTATTATCGATTTCCTGCACTTGAGCCTGCACTTGTAGGTTTCCCTTGCCAGCGTGCTGTTCCACTTCATCTAGCAGCTGGTGTAGTCTTGTTGCACTAATTTCGCCGCATAGGCCTTTCAACGAGTGCGCCACTTGACGCACCTGTTCATGATTTTCATCGCTAAGGCTTTGATGCAGTTGAACCAGTTTTTGCGGCGCGGTTTTGATGAACAGTCGGCATATTTTATTCAGCAACACCTCTTTATTTAGCATCCGAGAGAGCGCCGCGTCTCTATCCCAAAGCGGCTGTTTGGCGCCTTGAGTATTGCTAACTTGCTCACCTATCTGGGGCTGAGAATGATTGTCATAATTTGATAGCCCCCAGTGCAGAACTTTTTCCAGTACTTCATCTGGGTTGATAGGCTTACTAATATAATCGCTCATGCCCGCTGTTAAGCACTTCTCTCGCTCCCCCATCATGGCATTTGCCGTCATCGCAATGATGGGAATATCGGTAAACTCAGAACCGGCGGCACCCGCACGAATTTGCTCGCTAGTCTGATAACCATCGAGAACAGGCATCTGACAATCCATCAACACACAGTTAATGGCTTTGCCCTCGCGCGCACTGTTTTGCAACAGATCAATGGCTTGTTTGCCGTTATATGCTTTCTCAAGCTCTACTGGCAAAGTATTCAATACGCCGCACGCCACTTCAACATTAATTTCATTATCATCAACTATCAGCACTCGACAACCACTAATACGTTGCATTAACTCCTCTGAGATATCATCAGCACGCTCATTAGCATCATTTTGTCCGCGCGTTAGCGGTATGACCTCTTTTGCGCCTATGAGCCTTAACAAGTCGCTGTGAGTCAATGGCTTACTGATTGTAACAACATCAACACTGAGGCTTTTTGGCGATCCCGTACCCGGCTGCTGTAGCAATACAAGTTGAGCTTGCGGGCAGTCTTGCTGCCACTTGGTGACCAACTTACTTAGCTCCTCAGCACTGTAAGCCACACCATCAATAAAGATAAAGTCGTACTCTGCACTACCAGGTGCTTGTTCTATATCATTGTCAACAAGCCCTCCTTCGCCTTCAATCAAGTGACATATATGCGTTTGCGTGTATTTATTCGGGCTTATCACAGCGCTGCGTTTTTGGTCGAAATGAGTTATTTTCTGAGTCATCCTCACACTTTCCAGGGGCAAGGAGATATAAAAGCTAAACGTGCTGCCTTCACCTTGTTGGCTGGTCACACTAATATCACCAGCCATTAATTGGCATAATTGCTTGCAAATAGATAACCCAAGGCCCGTTCCCCCATAGCGCGCGGCAATGTTGCCATCGGCTTGGCTGAATGCCTTGAATAACTGTGGTTGCACCTGCTCGTCAATGCCCATACCACTATCTTCCACACTTACCTGTAAACGATATGATTGGCCATCATTGACATCACCTGAAGCAATAACACGGATATACCCTTGTTCCGTAAACTTAATAGCGTTACTGATAAGGTTATTCACTATTTGCGTAAAGCGAAGAGGGTCAGCCACTACCTGCGTGCAGCACAGCTGCTGGGGATCAATAAACACTTCCAACCCCTTGTCATAGGCACGAGCAGCACAGGACTCAACCAAGCTTTCCAATAAAGAGACAGGGTCAAAAGGTTTGGGAGTTAAATCGAGCTTTCCGGCTTCTATTTTTGATAAATCTAAAATATCGTTTATAAGCAGCCTTAAGTTAGACGCGCTTAGCTCCATCATATCGGTTAACTTTTTTGCCTTCTCGGGCAATGGCTCACGCTTTAAAATATTGAGCGTGCCAATCACGCCGTTAAGTGGAGTACGTAGTTCATGACTGATGTTAGAAATAAACGCACTTTTAATATCACTATTCTTTAGGGCTTCATCTTTAGCTTGTGCGAGAGCCTGGGTACGCTGTCGAACCTTGGCCTCTAATTCAGAATTTAGGCGTTTAACTTTCAGCTCTGCCGCTTTTTCTTTACTGATATCGCGAATAATGAGCGCGATACCGATTAAATCTTGAGCTTCAGATACGACGGGGCTAACAGAAACTGCCAAGCATAATGCACGCTCATCAATAACCACTTCGCACTGATCTTTTATTTGTGTTTCCGATGTTTGCAAATCTGTAATATACTTTTTCACCGGTAGTGTTTGTAGCAGCGATAGTTGCTCGTAATGTTTACCAACTCCAGCTTGGCTAGTGACAAACAACAGCTGTTCAGCGGCATGGTTCAAGCTAGTTACCTGCCCTTTTAAATTAATACCGACTATGGCATCAATTGAGCCTTCCACAATCGCTGAGGACTCACGGCGAGCGTCCGCAAGCAGTTGACTACGGATGGCGCTACGGTGAAAAGTAATCATCATAATTAAGCAAAGTACCACCACTATCGCTATGAAAGCGTAAGTGAAGAGCCGTTTTTCGTTCACTAATGCTTGAATATGGCTTTCGGGAGTGAGTAGATTAAAGTTAACGAATCCAAATTCGTTGTTGGGACGGGTTTGCACTTTTGCGGAATAAATATACACTCCCTGTTGCTCTAGGAAACGTTGCTCTGCGAAGTAAATACCTTGATACTCGATGGGCCTGCTATAGAGCGACGACCAAGTTATATCTGGGGCTAAATCACGAGTGAATCGATACTGCTCGATAGGGTGATAAACAACGTCTCCCTCCGAGCTGGTGATCACTAGATGTGAATAATCAAACGTAGTCCCCACCAATTGTGAAATAAGTTGATTGGCATTGACATTCATAATCAAAAACGCAAACCGCTTACCTTGTTCACTGTAAATAGGTATTGCAAAACGCAACATGGGTTTATAGGGGAAAGATATATCACCAAATTCTCGATTTAACGATAAAGGCGACATATAAATTTGATTCAACCCCAGCTGTGAGCTGGGCAAAAAGTATCTTTCGCCAGCCTTAGCTTGCAAAGCATGCTCCGGTACAGCTTCTACAGAAGCACCTCGGCGTTGTACGCGCACCAACTCCTTGCCCTCAGCGCTTATACTAATTACTCGTAGTTGTTCAACAGCAAGGTTGTTCTCCATAAAGCCAATAAAAATGGTTTCAAGCTGCTCTCTCCACTGTGAATAGGTTGTACCATCGGCGGGGTCCTTGCCATTGTTATAATGTGCTTGCGGCAAGCCTGCAATCGGCGGCGTAGAATGTAAAAAACGTAGATCGGCCTTATAGTTAGCAACGGATTTGGTCACCACTTCTTTGAGTCGCTCCGCAGTTTCCTCCAGGTCAACGCGTATCTGCTTTAGCGTATTTCCTTTAACATTCCCTTCAAATATCAAAATGGCAGAACATAGCGAGAGAATAAAAGAAGTCAAGATAACGGCAACGAACGTGCGCGATGTTAGTTTGTTTATACGTTTATTGCTAAGTAACTTCATTATCGCTCTCCACTAGCTAATTACATTTTTCGGAGCTGTACACATCACACACCAAGTCATTAATACGCGTTCTAGATACTGATACTCAATAGGCTTAGTAAGAAAATCATCCATCCCCGCATCAAAGCAGCGTTGTCGGTCTGCCGATAGCACATTGGCCGTTAGCGCAATCACTGGGACTGAGCCGTAATTGGGCAACGTTTTAATCACTCGCGTCGCCTGCGGGCCATCAAGCACAGGCATTTGCATATCCATAAAGATAATGTCATAGGCTCCAGTCTCACACATGGCAATCGCTTGCTCCCCGTCGCTTGCTATACTAATAGCCGATATCCCGAATTCATTAAGTAGCGCCTCTGTCACCATTTGATTAACTTCATTATCCTCGACAACTAGCACGCTCAGTGTTGAGAAGTCTTGCGTGTGGGTATTCTGTTCTTGCAAGCTTACGTCGGTCTGTTGCTTGTACGCACTCACTTGAGTGCTGAGCTCGAAGTAAAAATGGGACCCTTGACCAAGCTCACTTTCCACCTTTAAAGCGCTTCCCATTAGTGCCAATAGTTTGCTGGTAATAGTCAGCCCCAAGCCCGTGCCGCCAAAGCGCCGAGTAATGGATGTATCAGCTTGAGAAAAGGCTTCAAAAAGCGAGTTGATATGCTCTGGTGCTATGCCAATCCCTGTATCTGCGACACTAAACAGCAATGTTAGCTCATCGCCTTTTTGCTGGCTCATGGTCACGTTCAAAGCCACACTGCCTTTTTCGGTAAATTTCACGGCATTGCCCAATAAATTCATGAGTACTTGCTTTAAGCGGGTCTCATCTGCGTCAAAGATAAGCTCATTGTCGCTCTGTGTTGCGCTAATAAATAACTGAACACCTTTGGCCTCAGTTTGTTCAGTAAAAAGATGACGAAGCTCCTCAAGAAGGGAGGTAAGTGCGACAGGTTGACAGTCGAGTTCAATTTTTCCGGCCTCAATTTTGCTCAAATCGAGGATGTCGTTAATGATCACCAGCAAACTAGTGCCAGAAGAGCGAATCATACCCAGCATACGTTTTTGTTCAGTGCTTAATGTCGTGTTACTAAGCTGCCTTGCCATACCGAGAATACCATTCATAGGCGTGCGAATTTCATGGCTCATATTGGCTAAAAACTCTGACTTCACCTTGCTCGTGCGCTCAGCTGCCTGCTTAGCAACAATAAACTCCTTGCTGAGTTCGCGAAAACGGTTGGCAGCGCCAGCCAACACGCCAATTTCATCCTTGCGTTCAGTGTCAGTAATCGGTGCAGATAAATCTCCTTGTAAAAAGCAACGAAAGCTATTGGTCAGTCGGCGCACCGCTTTGGCAATATGAAAGTGGAAAAACAGCGCTAGAACGACGACATAGAGTGCTGCCGCCCCCCCTAAAAAGTTAAGAATATGAGTCGTATTCGAAACACTGGACTCTGCCGTATGCTTGATTTGCTGCAACCTTTCTAGTGATTGCTCTCTTAACGTATCTGCTAGGGCGCTAAATTCAATGGCATCCCCTGCCATCACTACATTAACTAAAGTAAAGTAGTTGCGGTTGGCCTGCACGCTTTTATTAAATACGCTCTGGTACTCTTTTACCAACGGCACAATTGACCCTACCAATTCAGGATACTTGTTCACTAAGGGTGCACTGAGATTGCGCTCGAACACTAAAAGGGAGGTAATAATTTGTCTGACCTCTTGACGCTTAGCATAGTCCTTTTTTGTTAAAAACAGTCGAGCGTTATAGTGCAAGCGGTGCCATGAATTAATCGTTTCCGTGATACGTAAACGCTCGTCGGTATTAGTGGTTAATTTTTTGAGACCTTCTAGACGGTCGATGGCACCTTGATAAATTCTTGGTAAGTCGTCATCAATCAGTGAACTGCGGATGGTATAGCGTTTAGTCAACACCTTGAGGTTGTTACCATAGCGTTCAACCAAATCGTTCATTGCATCAATGTAGGGTTGCTCGCTAGGCGCTACACTGACGTCGTTGAGGGTATCAAGGCGCTGCTGAATACTGCGGTAGTTTTGCTCTATTTTTTCAAATACGGCGATACTCCCAGAGGCCCCATATACCGAAATATCGCGCTGCATTTCAACAATGTCTTTATTAATACGCAAAATACCGATGGCATGATTGCTAATGTCGGTAATATCATCAACAGAGCGTTCTATACTCTGTAGCCTGCGGTCCATTACAAGGTAACTAGCAACGAGCGTAGCAACTACTAGGGCCAGTGCCAGTGTCATTTTCGCGGCAACGGAGCGAGATATGAATTCAATCACCACCTATCCTTACGCATTGAGTAATTCATACCATTTATCAAGGCTATAGTCGTAATTTGGCATCACCGTATTCCACACCGCAACATTAGAAAAACGTTTTGTGTAACTGCCACCGTTACGTATTTGCCCAGCCTGGACCGATACCTTGCCATCAGTGCCACGCAAATCCATACTGGCTTCATTCCCCTCATACCAATATTGCCACTCTGCTTTGGACATCAATGGCTGACTACGTTGGGGGTTAGAAATATAGTAGCCTTGGCGTGCAATAAAGGCCCCTGGGTAACCTGATAACCACCAATTCATATACTCATACGCTGCGTCTTTAACAGCTCCAGTGGTGTGTGCTGATAAACACATGACCCCATGCCAGGCCCGGTAGCCTTCCTTAGGCGCTGCATAGACCACAGGGATTCCTTGCCCTCGGCAGGCGCTCACCCCCGGTGAAAACATGCTTTGTATGTGCACTCGGTTCGTTTTCATAAAATCGACCGACTGGGGTACAGAGGTCCAGAAGCCAGAGAAATGACCTTGGCGCTTTTTAGCAAGCAAAATACTGAAAAGCTTATCAATTTCAGCAATGGACATATTACCCATGTCTTTAAATGTCATGAGCCCCTGACCCTGTACTGCCAAAGCAGCATCGAAAATACCGATGGTTGGTGCATTCACAAGCGCCACTTTACCTTTGTTTTGCTCATCCAAAAGCCATGACCAAGACTCAGTTTCATAAGCCCGGCCTTTAGCAATGTGCTGAGTGTTATAGCCAAAGGAGTCAACATTGTGCACGTAAGGCATAAAGCTAACTTTGTCTGTGGCCTGCGGCCCTAACTGGCCATCATCCTGCACATACAAGATTTTATTGGGCGCATCCCCCGCCCCCACTCGTGCGTTTTTGGTCAGTTGCCCCGTTTTTGTTAGGTTATTAATTTCATCCCAGTAAGTTAACCTATCAACGTCAATGGGTTGTATCGCGCCTGCTTGCCATAAAATATTAATAGAGTCTGACCATTGCTCGTATACATCAAACGAGCTTGGGTCTGCCGCTGCTTTTTGTAACAGTGCCGCACTGCCCATAGGGGCAAACACTAAGTGAATACCCAACTCGCGCATCGCCCGTTGGCGTAGCTCTTCTTGTAAGGTCACATGTGTGCCCATGACCCTGAGGGTGACTTTTTTCTTTGCGAAGACATAGGGCGCTTTGAGAGCAAGCGTTGATACCGCTGCTCCCTGACCTAGGGTACGTAAAAATCGCCGACGTGTGGGAGAGTAGCTCATTAACCGGATTCCTGTCGTTAAGTTTGCTACAAAGTGTAGACTAAGCCCTTAAATTAGAAAAAATTTCTTCTTGCTTGGCTGTACTTAAGCTAGACACTGATACCGATTTCGACCCGCTCGTTTAGCCTCGTAAAGGGCTTGATCTGCATCTGCTATCAGTGTTTCAAGGGCTACTTCAGCGCTCTGATTACTGGTTGTAGCACCAATACTAACGGTCACCTGCGCAAACGGCGAATAGTCATGTTTAAGATTAGCTGCGCTTAAATTATTCATTATTTGCTTGCAAATATACTCGCAACCACTTGCATCCGTATAGGGCATGATCACTAGGAACTCCTCACCGCCAAAGCGTACCGCCACATCATGGGGTCTGCGCAGGCTCTGATGCAACACCTGCGCAACTTGCTTAAGGCATTCATCGCCTTGAGGGTGGCCATAGTGGTCGTTATATTGCTTAAAGTGGTCAATATCGACCATCAGTACACTAAAAGGTTTACATTCACGTATAGATTGACGCAATGAGTTCACGACTTCCTCATCTAAGTAATGACGATTGTAAAGTCCTGTCAAAGAGTCTTTATATGTGAGCTTAATGAGAGCTTCCAGTCTCAACTTATTTTCAAGGTGATTTTGCGTTCGGTGAATTAGCGTTGAGGCCGCAACGGGTTTTCCGATAAAATCACTGGCTCCCGCCTCCCAGCATGCATTTTGCGATTGGGTGTCATAGGTGCCAGTCACAAAGACCACGGGCACTTGTTCAAGCAAAGCGCTTTGTTTTAGTTCTTTACAGACCTCTAAGCCGCTAATATGGGGCATATTGACGTCGAGTAGAATTAAATCGGGTACCTCAGCAGCGCAGTGCGCTAAAACTTGGGAACTATCACTCAATGTAGTGACATCAAAGTACTCTTCCAACATTGCTTCTAAGGTTAGCCGCGCAATTTCATCATCGTCGACCACCAGCACTTTACACTGGGAAAACGGTTTTATATCTAGGTGCATAGCGTTCCTGCTGCTTGTTGCTCTAATAACTGTGACAATGACACAGATACCATGGGTTTAGCCAGTAAATACCCTTGGCCAATGCCGCACCCCAAAGAACGGAGCTTTTTGGCTTGCGGTTCGGTTTCAATGCCCTCTGCGACAATTTCCAAGCCTAGCGAATTTGCTAGGTCTATGATAGCCGTCACAATATCTAACGCTTGGGGCTCTGCCAGCATATCTCGCACAAAAGATTGGTCTATTTTCAATACATTCAGGGGGAAAAGCCTTAGATAAGAAAGGCTTGAGTAGCCGGTACCAAAGTCATCAAGAGCAATGCTTACGCCCATATCGGCAATAGATTGTAGTTGAGTGGCCGTTTGCTCGTAACTGTCTATAAGGGCAGATTCAGTAACCTCGAGCTCTAAATATCGACTCGGCAGCTGAGTTTTCTCAAGTATAGCGGCAACGGTATCGACCAGCGCAGAGTCAGAAAACTGCTTTGCCGAAATATTAACCGCTACTTTCTGCGCATGCCCAGCATCGAGCCATGCTTTGGCGTCACGGCAGCATTGCTCTAGAACCTGTTCACCAAGACGATAAATCAAGCCTGACTCTTCAGCATATTCAATAAACTGAGCTGGTGATATTAACTTGCCATCTGCGTCTCTTAATCGCACTAACCCCTCTGCTCCGATAATGTCATTGGTATGTAAGTCAAATTTAGGCTGATAGTGAACTTCTAACGCGTTTTGCTCCAGTGCTTCACGAAGCGTATAGCCGACAGCTAAGCGTTGGTTCATTTCGTGTTGTAAATCATCGCTGAAATAACAGTAACTATTCGCCCCTGCTTGTTTCGCCTTATACATAGCTGAGTCGGCATGACGAAGCATTTCTTCAACACTGGAGGCATCGTCTGGATAGACGCTGATACCCACACTGGCACTCAAGTTATGTTGCTCGCCTCCCAACCGAAAAGGCTTAGCGATGACATCTAGCAACTGGCTAATTAAACCCTCCAACCCGAACGAACTTTTCTCTTGCGGCACCACCAAAGCAAACTCATCGCCGCCGACACGAGCGACAGTAATATCACTACAGGCAAAGCGGTCAAGACTGTGGCCAACATGCGCGATAATTTCATCGCCAATGTGATGGCCCATGGCGTCATTTATATATTTAAAGTTATCTAAATCAAGCAGCATTAAGCTTACTTTACGGTTGCCAGCTGAAGCTCTGGCAATGCCTTGTGTAAGCCGGTCATGCAACAGTACTCGATTAGGCAGTGCGGTGAGCTGATCATGATGAGCGAGGTAGGTCATTTGCACTGACATAGCGAGGGTTTCACTCACGTCCTGAAACACCATCACGGCACCACGCTGTTGGCGTTGCTCGTCAAGGATTGGCGCAGCACTGTCCTCCACGCGGTACTCCAGCCCTTGTTTACTGACCAGTTGAGTATTTATTGCCATGGCCACAGGCCTGTTTTCTTTTAATGCCACGGTCAAAGGATTAATAGACGCTTCTTTCGTTGAGGCATCCCTTAGCTTCATCACCTCTTCAATATGTCGTCCCTTAGCAGCGGTTTGCGACCAACCAGTCAAACGTTGTGCGACCGGGTTCAGGTAGGTGATACAGGCATGCTCATCGGTCGAAATTACGCCATCCGCGATAGAGTCTAGGGTAATGCGCAGATGCTCTTTTTCTGCCGCAAGTAACCTTTGTGTCTTTTCCAATGCTCGCTCTTGTGCACGCACTTTGGCATGGTTCTCTACTCGCATACGACATAACGTAAGATTCAAAGGCTTGGAGATAAAGTCGATTGCACCCAGCGCGAGTGCGCGCTCTTCGATTTCCGGGTCGTTGTGCGCAGTGATAACTATAATGCGCAGCGCACTGAATGAGGGCTGGCGTTGAATTTGGGCCAGTAAGTCAAAACCACTCATGGTGGGCATTTCTAAATCGAGCAACAAAATATCTGGCTTAAAATCGGCAATAAGCGCCATCGCTCCACTGCTCTCGTTACATGATTGAACTTCACCTACCCCTGCCAACGCATGCTCCAACTGAAGGGTATCAATGGGCTCATCGTCAATCACGAGAACTTTACTTAAATCGGTCATTTACACTCTCACAACAAACAAGACGCTCAATAAAGATAGCGTTAAACATTTTGAAAAGCGACACCACAAAACGAGTTTAGTCATGGGTGCAGCGTCTACTTTATTGCTTAATTATGCTGTCACACTAAGCAAACCTCTTCGAAACAGCGTTTTCTTTAATGAGCATTTAAGTAGTGACCGCTCTTTAGCTGGGAACCCCGAAGTCAATCATCGCCTTTTTCAAAACACGACTTTCTCAACGTGTATTTGCAAACGCTTAGCCAGACGAATTAAGTTAGCGCGATCAACACCTAAATGCTTGGCTGTTCGGCTCCAGTTGCCTTGATGAGCCTGTAAGGCACGTTTGACTATCTGGCGTTGGTAATCATCCACAGCCTGGCGCAAATTAATCGGTTCCTTTATCGTCATGGAGTCAGGCGTTATATCTGATAGAAGTGGCGTTTGCGTGTTCTCCTCGGTGTTTAGCGGGTCTGATTTTCTTTGCGTTGTCTCGTGCAGTTCATCGCAGTCGCCGAGCGTCAAGGTCACCAGGCTATCATGGCGGCTGTGTATTGGTACTTTGGCACAGGCCTTTAATGCTGCGCGGTTCAATAAGTGCTCAAACTCGCGAACATTGCCCGGCCAAGTATACTGGGCGAGTCTGTCTAAAAGCGCTGGGGAAATTTTCAGCTGGTTTACACCGAGTTTTCGCCTTGCACGCTCGATAAAGAAACCAGCCAATAGTGGGATGTCTGCCATACGCTCACGTAAAGGCGGCACTTTTAATGGGTATACGTTGAGGCGGTGATACAAGTCGCTGCGAAAGCGCCCGCTTTCCACCTCAGCTTTTAAATCACGATTAGTGGCGGCAATAACACGCACATCCACCTTTATCACTTCATCTTGGCCAACAGGTTGAACCTCATTACTTTGTAACGCCCGTAAAAGCTTACTTTGCGCAGCTAAGGGTAACTCCCCCACCTCATCTAAAAACAAGGTGCCACCGCTGGCAATGACAAACTTACCCGCTCGTTTGCGCTCAGCCCCGGTAAACGCACCTTTAATATGACCAAATAATTCGCTCTCTACCAAGTTCTCTGGCAGCGCCGCGCAATTGACATAAATAAGCGCTTGGTCACCCCGACTTGATTGCTGATGCACACTGTGCGCCACCAGCTCCTTACCTGTGCCGCTTTCGCCTTCAATAAGTACCGAGTAATTGGATGGGGCCACCAAGGAAATTTCATTTTTAAGTTTATCAATACAGGGGCTTTGGCCAATGATTTCCGCCGGACAGCCTGAGGCACTGGGTTCGCTCAGAGCACGCAATACTTCTTGTGAATGGCTGACATTGGCCTCAAGCAAATCAACAGTCAGTGCCGTATGTAAGCTCACCGAGGCCATGGATGCAATTAACGCCAATGAGCGCTCCGAAAGTGAATCAAACACCCCTGGAGATAGACTATCCAACGTTAATACACCAAGTAGCTGATTTTGGAAATACAGCGGGATCCCCATACACGCATGCACAGGTAAGTCGCCCTCCATAGCCGTGAGTAAGCCATCATATGGGTCAGCCAGTTCACACTCTGCGGGGAAACGCGTAGCTGTTAAGGACTGACAAATCGCAACAAACCGAGGGTGCTCAGCAATAACAAAGCGACGCCCAAGTATTTCATGGCTCAGCCCTTGATGAGCCAGAGGCTGTAAATAGTCGCCTTTGTGAGCCAGTAACATGATGGCATCGCAGGTGATCACTTTACGAATGGCACTGAGCAATTCATCAAAGCGCTGTTGACTGGCGACGCTCTGCGCGAGGGTGATGGATAATTCCAAAAGTTGGTTGTCGGTAAGGCGGTTCATATACGTGGCCCGAAATCATTTTAACTCCATTGTAGTCATTAAGACACGCATAACAAGTATGTCTTAATGACACAAAAACAATCCAATTCATTAGATAACTTATATTTATCAACAAGTTAAAAAGATGGCACTAGTTTTGATATAGCTCCAATAGATTCATTTGTAGGAGCGCCTATGTACTCGCAGTTTGTTCTTCCCACTAATCATGCACTTGAGGGGGCACAGTTAAGCTTTCAAAAATGCATTATTGCTGCTAACTGGAGCATGGTGTTGTCACTTGGCCTCGTTATTTGCAGCCTATTAATGAGCTTTTATTTCGACTCATATTTACCCATCTCCATTCAGATAACTGCCCATATCGGCACCATAGTGTTCGCGGCAATCTTTAAGTTGGCGTATGTGGTGCGTTGTGTCGGCGTTTATGGCTTGGGCTACAGGGTATTTTAAATGCAAATACAAGAACCCAACACGCCCGACAATAAACAAAATGGCTTTCACCATCCGTTTTGGCAATTAGCGTTTCGCTCATTTTTCTTAACTGGCGCGCTATTTGCGGCGACAGCTATTGCTTTATGGGCAGCGATGCTGGCCGGGCTCATCACTTTACCGCAACCAATATTGCCAGCCGTGCTGTGGCACAGTCATGAAATGATCTTTGGTTTTGCAGCGCTCATCGCCGTTGGTTTTATAATGACGGCGGTGCAAACATGGACAGGGTTGCCCAGTATAACGGGCCTCCCCGTGGCAGCTTTACTGTTACTTTGGGTGTGTACTCGTATACTGGTATTTACTAACACGCACACCACTATTATCGCCGCGTTAATTATGTCGCTTTTATGGTGGGCCGCCATTGTGTTCACCTTTACGCGTATCGTTTTCAGCGCGGGCAATGTACGCAACTACCTTTTCGTGCCCATGCTAATGGCACTGGCGACACTAAACGCAGCCACCTTGGTGCTCGCGCTCATGGGTGAGCATTTAATCGCGTTGCACCTTATCCGCTCAGCTGTATTGCTGTTTACGCTTCTCATTGGGGTCGTTGGCGGCCGGGTGATCCCCTTTTTTACGGCTCGCGGTGCAAATATTGATGCCCAAACACCGATGATATGGGCAGAGAAAATACAGCTGCCACTCACGATCACTTGCCTAGTTGTGTTTATCACCAGCCACTTCGAATTATTGCCCTTTTCCCCAGCCATATTGTTGATAGGCACAGGGTGCGTGCACCTTATTCGTATGAAACCGTGGTCTAGCTTAAGTACCTTCACCATTCCTTTGCTGTGGTCGCTGCATAGCGCATACGCTTTTATGGGGCTCGGGCTTATTGCGCTGGGTCTGAGTTACTACATCGACACATTACTCTTTAGCAACGCCCTGCACCTAATCACCCTCGGAGCCATTGGTTTGATGATCCTCGCGATGATAAGTCGCGTCTCGTTAGGGCACACAGGGCGCAAACTCAACGTTAAACCCCAGATCACAGCCGCTTTTATATGCTTGGTTGGGGCTACATTGCTGCGCTTTACTCTGACGTTGACTGGCCATGCATTTGTAGGCTGGGCCTTGAGCGCCGCGCTTTGGATTGCCTCATTTACGATTTTCTTTTTCACCTACTGGCCGGTGCTCAGTGCACCGCGCCAATAACTTTGCGGAGTATGCATGTTATCTTCACACCACATCAATACGGTTAAATCAACGCTGCCCTTAATAAGTGCAGCAGGGACGACAGTGACCGATCATTTTTATCAACGAATGTTTACCCATAACCCTGAATTAAAAGACGTATTTAACTTAAGTAATCAACATTCAGGACGCCAGAAAGTGGCACTATTTGAAGCTATAATAGCCTATGCTAACAACCTTGATAATGTCGCTGTACTCAAGCACGCTGTGGAGCGTATTGCTAACAAGCATGTGAGCTTTAACATACAGCCTGATGATTACCACATCATTGGCCATCACTTAATTGAAACCATGCGCGAGCTGCTAGGTGACCACTTTAGTTGTGAGGTTGAGCAGGCTTGGCGCGCTGCCTATGCGGTGTTGGCGCAACTGTTTACTCAGCGTGAGCAGGCTCTGTATACAGCTCGCGAGCAAGCAAGCGGTGGCTGGCGCGGCAAGCGCGCCTTTAGCTTGACTCACAAGGTAAAGGAATCACAGCTGGTCACCAGCTTTACGTTCGAGCCCGTTGATCAGCAAGCAGTGATGGACTTCAAACCCGGGCAATACATTGCTATCGAGCTTAAGCCCTCTACTTCGGCCCACACCGAAATCCGCCAATACTCGCTATCGAGCACAGCAAATGGCAAAAGTTACCGCATTTCGGTCAAGCGTGAGGTGGGTGAACATACAGGAGTCATGTCGAACTTCTTACATGATCATCTTAAACTTGGCGACATCGTTGACTTACATGCGCCAACGGGAGATTTTTTCTGGCAAGACCGACAAGCCCCTGTGGTTTTAATTTCTGCAGGCGTAGGCGTAACGCCCATGCAAGCCATGTTAGAAACCCTAGCCGCACGTAATTACCCCTTCCCTGTAACCTATCTCCATGCCTGCGAGACCCGTGCTCAACACTCGTTCGCTCAGCGCACCGCAACGCTATGCGCTGATCACCACTGGCAACATGCGACCTGGTATAACCACGAGCCAGGCGACATGGTAAATACATTTAACGGCTTCATGAACTTCTGTGCTATCACACTGCCCATCGACAATGGTGACTTTTACGTATGTGGTCCGCTGGCCTTTATGAAGTTTGTAAAAACCCACTTAATCGCAATGGGGGTGAGTGATCATCGTATACATTACGAAGTGTTTGGCCCCCACGCTGAGCTTTAGTCATTAATGCACAGTGGCTCGCTGGCAGTTACCACGCACTGCTTTGGGCCACTGATGACGAAGGTTGGGAGATAAATCAAAATTATCAATACTCCCGGCGGCTATTTGAAGTTCCTTAATATTGCCAAACTAAAGCGAGTCTCTCGCAACCAGATACAAAATATTACGCATTAACATCGACAATAACCCGACCTCGCACTTGGCCATGCAGTAACTGCTGTGCTACCTCTTGCACACCACTTAAAGGGATGCACTGTATCACATCATCGAGCATCGACAGTTCCAAGTCGACCGTTAGACGCTGCCAAGCTTCTAAGCGTTGCTCCATTGGTGCCATGACGCTATCAATACCAATGAGTTTAACGCCTCTTAAAATAAAAGGGGCTACACTTGTAGGCAAGTCCATGCCTGCAGCCAATCCACAAGCTGTTACTACTCCACCGTATTGAGTTTGAGCAATAGCATTGGCCAATATGTTTGAGCCTGCAACATCTACAACACCTGCATACTTTTCCTTGGAGAGTGGTTTCGCCTCACCTTCAAATTCGCAACGCGGCAAAACTGCATTCGCTCCTAGATTACGGAGGTAACTTTCTTGTTCTAAACGCCCTGAAACAGCAGTTACGTTGTAACCCAGCTTACTTAAGATTGAGATTGCTATCGAGCCCACTCCTCCTGCAGCTCCGGTTACTAATATAGGCCCTGACTCAGGAGTAACACCTTGCTTCTCTAGGGCTAAAACACATAGCATAGATGTGTATCCAGCGGTTCCAATAGCCATTGATTGCTTAAGGCTTAGATTTTCTGGCAGTGGAACCAGCCAATCGCCGTTAACACGAGCTTGCTGGGCAAGGCCACCGGTATGCTTTTCCCCAACACCATACCCATTGAGAAGTACCGCATCTCCCGCCTTGAAACGACTATGAGATGAGCTTTTGACAACCCCTGCGAAGTCGATACCTGGGATCATTGGCCATTGCTTTACGACACCCGGTTTATGGCAAATAGCCAAGGCATCTTTGTAATTTAGGGTCGAATAGGCGATATCAATGACAACATCGCCCTCATGTAATAGTGATTGGTCAACGGATTTTAGCGCCGTTGTTTGCTCACCGTTTTTGTCTATGACTAAAGCGTTAAACATAAAACCTCCAAATTAGACCGATCGTCTATAAAAATATAAAAAAAATTACGCTTTTAAACCGCTTAGGTAAAAATCTACAAACATTCTGATTGGCTCAACATCCTTTTGAAGCTTAGTATGAAGAATTGCCCCCTCCCAACCTATCCAAAATAGCTTACTGTGATAAGTGCAGTCTATGGAACTGTAGACATTGCCCTTATCTTGTTCTGCTTTAAGATACTCTGCTAATAGATAACTCCACTGAGTGAATACATCAGTTAACTGATCACCAAAGCTGGTAGGCAAAGTACTAAGCTCTTGGCCAAGATTACCGATAAGGCAGCCTCGGCGAAATTTATATTTCTCAATTCCGGACATAGCATCTGCGACAAATGCGTGAAAACCACTGAGCGGCTTATGTTCATCGGATTGCAAATGCTTTGCTAACTTTTTTTTAAAAAATTGATTGTAGCTCTCTATAACAGCCTTACCGAAAGCCTCCTTACTATCAAAGTAGTGATAAAATGATCCTTTCGGGATCCCCTCTCTCTTTAGTATGGTTTCTATTCCAATACTCGAATAGCCAGCTTCCGTCAACACCTCAACTCCGGCATGAAGTAACCTACGACGGGTATCGTTATGCTCGCCCAAGACCTTTGCCGGGCGCCCTCGTGGACGCTTTGGTTTCATATTTGTACTCATAATCAAAAAAATAGACTGATCGTCTATAAAAATCAAGACCCGTATTTATCCCAGTAAGGAACGGAACCAAAATATTCGATCAAATAATCTATAAGGCTTCGCACTTTAGGCGCCAGTTGGCGCGAGCTCGGATATACCGCCCATATTGCCGTATCGGAAACAAGTGGATACTCTGGAAGGAGCTCTACTAGCTTTCCTGAGGCGAGTTCCTTATAGGCACTCCATCGTGAGTTAATGGTAATCCCAAGACCTGCGATACAGGCATCACGAATAGCCTCACCATTATCTGTCGAGAAGTTTCCTTTTGCTTTGATGTTTATCTGACCTTCAGGGCCAAGAAAAGACCAACGGTCGACATTATTTAGCGTAATGCAGTTATGCTCATACAAATCGCTGGGGGTCGTGGGGAGACCATGTTCGGATAGGTAATCTGGGGCGGCGCATATTACTCTAGTGTCTGCTGCCAATTTCCGCGCGATGAGGCTTGAGTCAGTCATTTCAGCATTGCGAATAGCAATGTCAAACCCCCCTTCTACAAGATCGATAATCGTGTCGGATAATTTTAGGTCAATCGAAACTTGTGGATATTTAGTCAGAAATTTTGGTATTGCCGGAAGCAAATGCATTCTGCCAAATGAAGCTGGAGCGGCAATGCGCAATGTCCCCCGAGGACTCGCATTGCCGATTCCCACAGATGCTTTAGCAGCCTCGATACTATCAATCACGTCCTCTGCATAACGGACAAAGGCATGGCCATCCTCAGTAAGGGATACCTTGCGTGTTGTACGGTGTAGCAATCGTATTCCTAAATCTTTTTCAAGTTTAGAAATATGTGCACTGGCAACAGCGGGACTTAAGCCTAACTCCTTACCTGCTTGACTGATGTTGTACGTGTGTGCGGCGCGAATAAATAGTTTTAAGTGATCTAAATTCATTTTCAATAAAATCAAAAAACTGATTCTTTTAAAATAGCAATTTTCAAATGAAAACACAGCAATTAGACTAAAAAACGTTCCAATCAAATCGACAATAGGTCACGTTATGAAAGCTATGATTGTAAATAAATTCGGAAGTCCGGATGTATTCGAGCTAACAGAACTCACAAAGCCGGAAGTGAAAAAAGGCCATGTACTTGTGAAAATTGCGGCCACTAGCGTCAATACAGTGGATACGATGATCCGTCAAATGGGCGCTGATCTGCCTTTATCTCCTTCGGCTCCAGCCCTTTTAGGGATGGATTTTGCAGGAGTGGTTGAAGCAGTTGGTGAAGGCGTTCAGTCATTTAAAGTGGGGGATGAAGTTTACGGTTGTGCAGGCGGTTTAGCTGACCTTCCAGGCACTCTCGCTGAATATATTGTTGCGGATGCTGATTTAGTCGCCATCAAACCTAAAACAGCATCTATGGAGGAAGCCGCTGCAATTCCACTAGTGGGGATAACAGCATATGAAGGGCTTATTCGCGCCAACGTAAAGCAAGGCCAAAAAGTGCTAGTCCATGGCGGCTCTGGAGGCGTTGGCCACATTGCACTGCAACTAGCTCGCCACTTTGGAGCAGAAGTATACTCAACAGGCGGAGGGGAGCGCCAACTTGAGTTAATAGAGCAGCTTGGAGCAACCCCTATTAACTACAAAACAGAGTCCGTTGCCAGTTACACGCAGCAATATACCAAGGACAAGGGATTTGACGTGGTGTTCGATTCGGTGGGTGGCGAGAACCTCCTAAACTCTTTCGAAGCTGCGGCGCTTAACGCACATGTCGTATCCACCGTTTCCATGCTCAACTTAGACTTAAACATGGTTCACTTTAAAGGCTTGTCACTGCATGTAGTGTTCATGCTTATTCCAATGCTTCATAACACTGGTCGCAGCGAGCATGGAGTGATATTGGCGCGGTTGGCAGAGTTGGTTGATAGTAAAAAATTAAAACCAGTCTTGGATGAATCGCGTTATACCCTTGAGCAAATTGGTCAAGCTCATCAACGGCTGGAAAGCGGTAAAGCAACAGGTAAAGTTGTGGTGACGCTGTAGTTTTTCGGTATCTTCAATTTTCTGTGAGGAGCCAACTGGGAAAGCTCCTCACACTCACACTTTAGGAGAATCTTATGCTACTCACTTTAAGGCTTTCATTTATAAGCTTGGTAATACTTAGTAGCCACTTTGTAAACGCTGACGAGGCGCAGTCGACCTTTGTAAAGCCGTTTGATAACAAGATTGAATGGGGGTACCTAAACCCTTTACGTGGTGAGAATAGCCCAAAAGCGCTCAATCTATGGGGTGATAGAACAACGTCAGGTGCCACAGGCATGCTGGTAAAGTTCAAGCCTGATTTTTCATCTCCCCCACATATTCATAATGTCGCGTATCGTGCGGTGGTTATTAGTGGTAGTCTGCACAATGACGATCCTACAGCGCAGCCGAACTGGATGACCACAGGTTCATTCTGGACTCAGCCGGCAGGCTCAAATCATATAACCGCTGCGAACAGCGCTGAAAATATGATTTACTTGGAGATAGACGAGGGTCCTTACTTAGTCAAACCGCCGCAACAGCAATTTGCTACAAAAGAGCAACCCCTCAATCTTCATTGGTCAAATATAGCATGGGTTGATTCTCATCAATCAAAAATGTTGTCAGGCTCCGGAATCGCCTTGTCAAAACTATGGCAAAGCAGTTCAGGCACTGCAATGACCGGGTATTTCTTGAAAGTGGCCGCAAATACATCTGTTAACTTAAAGAGTGAGTCTTCACAATTTAAAGCCGTCGTCATCAAAGGAAATATCGAGTACGAAGGCCAAAACACCACAACTTCTCTTAAAGCAGGCAGCCTTTTTAGCTCTGAAGGCGTTACCGACCACCGCTTTACCACTCAATCAGAAACGGTCCTGTACATCCGCACCAACGACGTATTTAAGGTGATAAAAGTATAAGGGTTTATTAACTGCACTTTCAGTTCCGTAAACAAAAGGCAAGTTTGCTTGTTACTGGCGACTTGCCTTATCAGTGGTGATGACCAAACATAGTCTAAGGCGTTACTTACGCAGTAATACAGATAAATTAGCATTGCCAACGCAAACCAGCTATCCACTCGATGAACTACTTTAATGACAACCGCTTAAATTGAACTATAATTTCGTAGTCAATCTAGCCTTGAGGAGTAAGTATGTCAGGGTATCCTTATAAATCGCTTCATGATTTAGCGATAGAAGATGTTGAATGGATGCGATGGCAAAAACTAGTAAACACGGTCGCTGCACTATTCAATTCCCCGGTGGCTTTTATCAACCAAGCTTCAACCAAAGGCATTGAGGTGTTAGTGGCTTCGGAGTTACCAACAACCCATTACTCTCCTGGTGGTTCAGCTAGCAAAGAAGTCAATGTTTATTGTCATCATGTGGTGCAAAGTAATACACCAATGTATGTTAAAGACACTTCAACAACCGACCAATGGAATGACAACCCCGAATATACCAAAGATAATTACGTCTCCTACTTGGGATATCCAATACAGTGGCCTGATGGCAGAAGCTTTGGCACCTTGTGTGTTATGGATACGGCTCCCACCGACTACAAGCAGCATTTATTCGATGTTTTTGAGCTAATGAGAGACGTCATTAATAGCGATTTAGCGCATATATATAAAGAGAATGAATTGAAAGTTGAAAGCCGTCTTGATCCACTCACTGGCATCTATAACCGCCGTGGTTTCGAGGAAGCCTTTGACAAGTTTACTGCCCTGTCCTGTCGGCTCAATAGAAACGCACAGCTGCTTTTCATAGATTTAAACAACTTTAAGTCCATCAATGATACTTTAGGGCATGAAGCCGGAGATCAGGTATTGCAGCGCTTCGCCCATATCCTAAAGTCTTGCACTAGAGAGTCCGACTTATTGTGCCGTTGGGGAGGCGACGAATTTGTCGTAATGCTTAACAGTGATGACCAGGTCGCACAAAAAGAATTCATACAGCGCATAAATGATAAACAAAATAGCGAGTGTGACAATTTAGGGGCCCCCGAGATTTGTTTTTCAGCGGGGGGAGCGGAGATTGCTCCCAGCCAAAATGCCAATTTAAGGGATTTCATACACATTGCAGATCAGCAAATGTACTCGTGTAAAGATAAAGCTAGTTAGGCTCTCTTCGCCATAAACACCTTGCCCTCATTACTGGTTGTGAGGTGAAGCACTATCACAAGGTTGGCTATGAACCATAGATCTTTTATTACAAACTGTCCTAGCCGATTCAGTAAAGTTTCGTCGCTCAGTGCAGCTTCTGCGCTAAACATAAACGTTTGAGTCATCAAGAAAACTGAAAAGCAAGCCAACACGCTGAGTAGAATTAGCCTTTGCTGACGAAAAATAATGCCTACACCCAAAAGAAAGGCAAAAGTGATGTCGAAAAAACCTATAACGTTAGAGGCCATTTGAACACTAAACACTTCGTACATCCAAGACATAAAAGGAGAGGTCTCAACCAGTTTTACAATTGCTTTAGCCTCAAACTCCATAAACTTCACGCCTCCAATCCAAAACAACACCATTGCAACAGGCAGATAATTTAAAGCAGTGTGGCAATTATCTTTGAATTTATCTTTATAAAACAAAAATGTGAAAACTGGCAGTATCGCAAAATATTTGATAATTCCCTGCCCAGAGCCAATAACCGGGAACCCACCTTCAGAGGCTAACCATCGACTTGGTGACACTAGAGTCAAAAGCACGAAAACACAAACGATGGTAACCAATAAAAACGATACCTTTGTATCCATCACCTCCATATAAGTCAGTAAAAAGCTCATAGCCATAAAGCATAAGCCAATCCCAAAGACAAACCCTAACGTCCTTGTTGGGATCAAACCAGTCACATTATAAAATGTTGAAAACTCCTTAACTGCTGCAGGGTTAGCTCCCAGCGTAAAGGACAGCCCTAGTATTAGAAGGCTGAAACTCATCAAAATGAGTACTATCAAGTTCGTGTACTTTAAATTCATTTTTTATCTCACTGCATGGAAAGCTCAATAGACCCAACCAAGCAGTAAAAAATCTCACTCTTAAATTTCTATAAATAACTCAGCTCTTTAGGTGTTTTCTTAAAACCTTTGATAAGTAGAAAAATTCCTACTTTAAATAGTAGGTGTCATGCTCGAGGATATGCATCTAGTGGATTTAAGCGCTACTTTTAGGGCATCGAAACCACATATCCACCATCAAACGCCATAAGTCACTCTGACAGCCCATCGCTTTCGTACTAGTGACTTTTCGCGTGCCTGATAATTATTTACTCAACGCTCGTTGGCTAAGCACACCGCCAAACGATGCGTACACCATCCTCAGCTGCATTTTTCTAGGTAGTTTCAAAGCGTTAATGTGGGGGTGTGTGGACGAACATCTTCATGATTAATATTTGATTCTTGAGCTTTTAGGTTACCCTGAATAAGCGCCGTTGATTTTCATTATTAGCGCCGCACAAATCCAGTTATCTTGGCTGATTAACGGTGATACGGATCGAGGAAGCAGACTGAGCGCTCACAGAGCAATTTGATAAGACAACAAGCCTTGTTCTTTTGACTAGCAAATTTAAAAAGTTTTTTACTTTAGAGTATTTGAGTTTGCGTCAGTACTTAAGTGTTTTTTTAGCACACTGACTAAAAAATAGGCTATGACAACTTATTGTTCAAATTTATGTCAACTTTAACTTCAAATTTGTCAACTTATACTTCAAACAACAAGGGGGAAATTTGGGTGGCAGCCTTACCAGCCACATCTCGGCACACACGTCACACGCTGTGGCTGCTCCCTTCCGGGCCTGACCAGATTCACCTGCTAGTGTTGCGAGAGGACCAATAAGGCTACCATTGAGGGCCTTTGTTGGGCGCAGGAGGGATTATCGCGACTTTACTACTGGGATTCAAGGAAAATCCTACTATTTACTACCAACTGCCTAGTAACTGACCATTTCGCAGTAATACGCATCACTTTAGCCCTGCTCCACTTTTGTAACTCGCTAACCCAACGCGAAGCTATAACCTTTCACTTACACATTTTGGAAACAAAAGTGTACACATTTTAACCTTGATTACGTTTTAACACATTAAATTACTCGTCAAGGCATTGAGCAACCTGGATAAATTTAATATTTATTTAATTTTAAATTAATAATTTTTACTTTTATTTTACATTAGTACCCATTTTGACTAGATTAGAATCGCTCGCTTTGGAGAAGTTTGCAGGATCAAACGAGTATTAGCGGTGCTCAGCACCACCCATTCGGGAAAACTAATCGGGAGCAAACAATGAATAAACCTCAAGGATTTATGCTATCAACCTTATCAATAGCCGTTTCACTGGCAGCAATTTTGCCCGCAACGAGTATTGCGGCGCAAAAAACCTACCTAAGTGAACAAAATCAAATTAAAGATATTATGATGGCAAAGTCGACTGCCGTTTCAGCCTCCCCCGCTGCAACGGTACTCGGCCTTGATACTCAGGATGGTATCAGTGTTGTAAAGCAGTACAACAGTCAAAACGGCGATAAAACGTTTCGCTATCAGCAAATGCACAAAGGCATTCCTGTTATCGGCGATCATGCCATTCTAACTTACAACAAAGATGATCAGCTTATTCGTGCCCATGGCGCCGTGGTCAATAACATCGCTGCCGACGTCCCCTCGGTAAACGCCAAGGTAAGTAAGAAGCAAGTAGGCAAACTAGTGCGCGCCATGCATCGTAAAATGCATCAAGGCAAAGCAGCGCCTGCCATCGAGAATGAGCAGTCTCGCTTAGTCATTTGGTTAGACGATGCGAACAAAGCGCACCTTGCTTATGAGGTGACCTACAACAGTTATGGTGATACCCCGTCGCGTCCCTACATGATTATCGACGCCAAAAGCGGTAATGTATTGCATCAATTCGACAATTTACAGCATGCTGATGCCACCGGCCCAGGCGGCAACCAGAAAACCGGACAATACAATTACGGAACCGACTACGGCTATTTGGATGTGAGCCAATCTGGCAGCACTTGTACCATGGAAAACGCCAATGTGCGCACCATTAACCTCAATAATGGTACTAGCGGCTCAACAGCGTACAGCTTTACCTGCCCAGAAAATACCTACCAGCAAGTGAATGGCGCCTATTCACCTCTTAATGATGCCCATTACTTTGGCAACGTAGTGTTTAATATGTACAACGATTGGGTTGGTACTGCGCCGTTGTCATTCCAGTTACGTATGCGCGTGCACTATGGCAATAACTATGAAAATGCGTTTTGGGATGGCCAAGCGATGACCTTCGGTGACGGAGCCACAACCTTTTACCCATTAGTCAGCCTTGATGTGTCTGCACACGAAGTCAGCCACGGCTTTACCGAACAAAACTCCGGGTTGGTTTATTCTGGTAAATCAGGCGGCTTAAATGAAGCGTTCTCCGATATGGCCGGTGAAGCTGCGGAAGCTTACATGCTGGGTAGTAATGATTGGCTCGTCGGTGAGCAAATCTTCAAAGGTAATGGTGCGTTACGTTACATGGCTAATCCTCCACAAGACGGCCGCTCCATTGGTAATCAATCAGATTACTACTCAGGCATGGATGTGCATTACAGCTCAGGGGTGTACAACAAGGCCTTCTATTTGTTGGCAACCACCAGCGGCTGGGATACACAAAAGGCCTTTAAGACCATGGCACGTGCTAACCAGCTTTATTGGACAGCGAGTACTAACTGGGACTTAGCAGGTAACGGTGTGATGGATGCCGCGTGCGATCTTGGTTATGAGCCTAATGATGTTAAAGCAGCCCTCGCGGCCGTAGGGGTAACATCAAGCCTAAGCGCGGGTAGTGACTGTGGTTCAACTCCGCCAACACCTGACGAAGAAATCACCAACGGCGTGCCACGTACAGGTATTTCCGGTGCGGCGAAAGAGCAAATGTTCTTCGTTATGAATGTGCCCGCAGGTGCAACGAACCTTACCTTTAACACCTCAGGTGGTTCGGGTGATGCTGATTTATACGTGAAATACGGTTCACGTCCAACGCTTAACGATTACGATTGTAACAGCACGTCATCAACCAGTACTGAGTCATGCGCAATTAGCCCCGTTCAAGGCGGCGAGTACTATGTCATGGTCGAAGCGTGGAACCAGATCAGTAATGTGACCTTAGAAGGTAACTATGACGATGGTAGCACGGGGCCAACGCCGATTGATCGCACCGAGAGCAACATCAGTGTTAACCAAAGCGGCTGGGCTCGTTTTAGCCAAGACATTGGCAGTGGCTACAGTAACCTCACAGTAACCATTAGCGGTGGTAGCGGCGATGCCGATCTGTATGTCAACTTTGGTTCGCAATCAACCACCAGCGACTGGGATTGTCGTCCATATCGCAATGGCAACTCAGAAACCTGTACCTTTAGCAATCCGCAAGCAGGTACATGGCATATGGATTTACGTGGCTACCGCGCAGCAAGTGGTGTCACCCTATCCATCCAAGCAGACTAAATCATTCTCCCTGAGTAGGGGCCAGCTACTGGCCCCTTTTTCGTTTAAGGACCCATCTTATGAAATATTCTTACCTCGCCATCGGTGCGGCGCTTACTTGCGCTACGAACAGCGCCTTAGCGGCACCAGAAAAGGCATGGATCACGGTCGAGGCCCATGCCATGGCGCACTATCAAAAACAGCAAAAAACACAGTGGCAAAGCGCTGCAACGCAATCAATCGCTGGCACAGCAGTTGATGTTATCGCTATAGATCCTAAGCATATACATCGGCTAAGCGACTTTATGCACCATGAGTACAAACGCTGTGGCGGCTTTATTTATCATGAATCTGAGCAAGCGGCGAAAGCCTACTTGCAACAGGCTCAAGTCAATAACACGCAAACAGTTGCCACTGTTAATTACAGCATCGATAACCCCGCTGCAGCCCAGGCGCTGCTGGCTGAGCTGAGCACTACTCGTCTAGATAACACCGTAAGTACCCTAGCAGCATTTCATAACCGTTATTATTCACAACAAAGCGGTGTTGATGCAGCAGATTGGTTACGCACCCACTGGCAACAAATCGCCAGTAGTCGCAGTGACATCACCGTGCAAAGTTACAACCATAGTTGGGCTCAAGATTCAGTGGTGGTGACAATCGCCGGACAAGAGTTAAGTGATGAAGTGGTGATCATTGGTGGTCACTTAGACTCGATTAACCAATCATCACCCAGCCAAGGTCGTGCACCAGGAGCTGATGATAATGCCAGCGGCATTGCTGTATTAACCGAAACGCTGCGAGCGGTCGTCGACAGTGACTTTAAGCCTAAACGTACCATCAAAATTATGGGCTTTGCGGCTGAAGAAGTGGGACTCAGAGGCTCCGGCGCTATAGCTAGCGATTACAAAAGCCAAGGCATCAATGTGGTGGGCATGGCGCAGTTTGATATGACCGGTAATAACGGCTCAGCTGAAGATATTGTATTGATGACCGACTATACCAACAGCGGCCAGAATCAATTTATGGCAAACCTTGCCAGCACTTATCTTAGTGACCTGGTTATTGGCTATGATCAATGTGGTTACGGATGCTCGGATCATGCCTCTTGGCATAACCAAGGCTTTGCCGCCTCGATGCCGTTTGAATCAAAAATGAGTGATATCAACTACCGAATTCACACCAGTAGTGACGACCAGTTTGATGCCAGTCATGCCATCAATTTTGCACGCTTGGCCAGTGTTTATCTCGCTGAGCTTGCGAAAAGCGCTGGCTCTGCGCCGCCACCACCGAGTGATAACGAGCTCACTAATGGTGTGGTTGAGTCTGGCCTTAGCGCTGGTGCTAAGGAACAGCTACTTTACACCATGGATGTACCCAGCGATGCCACTGATCTTAACTTTAATACCTATGGCGGCAGCGGTGATGCTGATTTATACGTGCAATTTGGCACGCCACCGACACTCAGTAGCTATGATTGCAAAAGTACCACGGCATCAAGCACCGAAAGCTGTAGCTTTAGCGCGCCACAAACAGGGACTTACTACGTGATGGTTGAGGCTTGGAATGCCATTTCCGGTGTCAACCTGGTCGGTGAGTATCAATCAGGTTCAACCGGTCCAACTCCCATTAATCGTAGCGAAGGGCCTATTTCGGTCGCGTCTTCTCAATGGCAACGCTTTGAGCAGCCTCTTACTAGCGGCTATTCGCAATTACAGGTGAGTATATCCGGCGGTAGCGGCGATGCCGATCTGTATTTAAACCTTGGCTCACCGTCGAGTCAGTCGCAATGGCAATGCCGTCCATACAAAAATGGTAACAATGAAACCTGTACCATTAGCAACCCGCAAAGTGGAACTTGGTACATTGATTTGTACGGCTATAATAGCGCCACGGGTGTAAATTTATCGATCACCGCCAATTAGTAATAACAAAGGGGCCCGATGGCCCCTTTTTTAACGAAAGTTGAATTAATCCAATTCTGCGCGCAGCTTCTTCAATACCGCTTTTACCTTCTCAACATTCTCTGGCCCCATACGTAATAGCTGCTTCTGAGCAGGTGGTAAATTCTCCCATTCGGAATAAGCGTACTTGTAGGTGACTGAATCTCGTAACAAGGGGACCTGAGTAGTCATTTCGGGTGTCTCTAAAAGCAAGTCAATCGACTGCTTTAAGCGCGCCTCAAAACTACTGTTAGGGTCGCCAACTTCACCATAGGCCTGTTCAATCAGCGGTTCATATTGTTCATACAGTGCCACCAACTGATCGGTATTCATTGAGGTCAAAATACCAACATACGGGTCATAGCGCTCAAAGCTCTTCGGATCCATCGTCAGCACATCGCCCTCTTCCACTGTGAAAGGCTGCTCGAGTTTTTCCACTGGCGAGTGGTTTGTGGCCACACGCCCCTCGGCGAGATTATTGACAAACACCACAGTGCGGCGGATCAAGTCGTCATTGACCAACAAATTAGCGCTAGGTTGAGCCAGTGATTGTTGCAAGCTGGCGCTGACCATCTCATCGCTATCGTCCAAGGCCGGCAACTCGGGTTGCGGCTCGGGCTGTTCGTCTTCACGAGACTGTGGACGCTGTTGCTGCTCATCGGGGTTGCTCACGTCTGTGGTTGTCGGCGCGGCTTGGGGTTTACTTTCAGGCTCGGGCTCTGCAACAGGCTGAGGTTTGTCTTCCACTGGCAACTGCGCAGGCTCAGGGGTGGCCTCAAGTGGTAAGGGCTGTTGAGATTGTTTGCTGACGATAAAAATTACCACCACAGCCAGCACCACTAACACCACCAATGCTAGGATGATGTTGTTACGGCTGGGTCCGCGTTTACTCTCATGTTCGGTAGGTTGTTCACTCATAAAGGCTCCGTTATGAAAAAGTCAAAATCGCCAATCTTCAAAAAGTAATCTGCCCTAATTGCTGCGAGTATACTCGCCGTTGAGCATATCTTTTTATTTTAGAATCTTTTACATTAACACTATGTGTCCATTTAAGTGCAAATACAATGCGAAAGCAAACTAATTGCGGTCGCGCTGGAACAGCGTTGCTACTGAGCGGCGGCGGCGCCCGAGCCGCTTATCAAGTAGGTGTCCTCAAAGCGCTAACACAAAGCCTTCCAAGAACGGCGCCACTGCCATTTAAAGTGATCACAGGCACCTCTGCCGGAGCAATTAACTCTGTGGCGCTTGGATGCTGGGCTTCGTGTGCTCATTTGGCGAGCCGCAAGCTTGAGCAAGTCTGGGGACAGTTTCACACCAGCGATGTTTATCGCAGTGATTTTGCGCATGTATTTGGCCACCTTATAAAAAATATTTTATCGAGCTTTCGCTCTGGGCACGCCAACCATGCCCCAGCGAGCTTATTCAACAATGCCCCTCTGCGGCAGTTATTAGCCGAAGTGCTGCCTATGGAGCGTATCGACCGTAACATTCACCGTGGTGTGCTCGATGCGTTAGCAGTCACTGCGTCTAACTACAGTACCGGTGACTCCGTTACCTTCTATCAAAGCAATGAGGCCAAACCCTGGCGGCGGGCCAAACGTCAGGGTGTCAAAGCTCGCATCCATTTAGAACACCTGATGGCCTCCAGTGCTATCCCCGTGGTCTTTCCCAGCGTAAAGATTCGACACCAATACTATGGTGATGGTTCCATTCACCAGATGTCTCCCCTGTCCAGCGCCATTCACCTTGGTGCCGAGCGCATCTTTGTTATCGGTGTTGAACAGCCCAAAGAGGAACATCGTAAATATGCGCCGCACTACCCGGGCATTTCGCATATCGCGGGGCATCTGTTGGACAGTGTGTTTGCTGACACACTGCATGGTGATTTAGAGCGTCTTGAGCGCATTAACCGTACGGTGGGGTTGTTGAGCGCGAAAGATAAACATCGTGAGCTCAAGCATATCGATACAATGGTGATCAACCCATCACATAACTTTAATGCCATTAGTAGCGAGTATTACGATGACATGCCGCTGGCCATTCGCACCCTACTACGTGGTATCGGCGTAAAACGCTACAGTGAGTCGAGCTTGCCGAGCTACTTGTTGTTTGAACGCCGCTATACCCAACACTTGATGGAGCTAGGTTATCAGGACGGGCTGGCGCAACTGGAGCAACTGCGCGCGTTTTTATGTCTCGATTAACTGCCGCCATTAAGTAAAAAGCGCTCGCAACGCTCTACTCGCCGTGGTTTGCCCTTTAATACCAGCACGTCATGCCCCTGTAGACTGGTTTCAATACTGGGCGCTTCTATCTCACGTCCTTGACGGCGCAGTGCGGCAATACTTACACGCCGTGCTTGCAGGTTGAGCTCGGCGATGGTTTTACCCACGGCATAGGCGTTATCTGCCAAAGCAAACACATGCAAGTACTCTAAACGCTCGGTGTTTTCATCGCGATGTGGCGCCTCATCACTAATATAATAACTGTGCAATAAGGAGTAACGGTTTTCTCGCTCTTGGCTAACCCGGCGAATAATGCGTTTCATCGGCACCCCACTCATAAATAGTACATGAGACGACAACATCAGGCTCGCTTCTAACGACTCAGGAACGACCTCTGACACGCCACTTTCTTTTAACTCATCAAGATGGGCATCATCGGGCATGCGCGCGAGGATATTCACCTGCGGCGCGACTTGTTTCACTACCTCGGCGACCATTTGTACCTTGCTAAGATCAGTGAAGGTAATCACCACCAAACGCGCCTGTGCCGTTCCTGCACGCTCAAGAATGCTTTTTTGCGTGACGTCGCCAAACATGGCATGGTAACCGGAATTTCTTCCTTGTTGCACGAGGTAAGGGTCCAGTTCAATGGCAACAAAAGGCAACGCCTCACTGGAAAGAAAACGCCCGATATTTTGTCCAACTCGCCCGTAGCCACAAATTATCACATGCTCACTGAGGCTTTCATCAACACACTCAATGCGTTCGGGGGCTTCAGTACTGGCGCGAAAAAGATGATGTACCCACTTAGGCGAGTGCTCTATTAAATACGGAGTAATGGCCATGGAAAACACCCCTAAGGCGATGAGAAACGACGCCAACTCACCGGCAAAAATTCCCTGGTTTCCAGCTAAAGCCACCAATACAAAGCCGAACTCCCCCATTTGACAGAGCATCAGGCCTGCACTCAAAGCATCGCTTTTGCGCTCCCCCATCAGTTGCGCAATACCAGCCAGTAACACCAGCTTACTGAGCATCAATACCGCTAACGCGGCGAAAATAATATGGGCATGCGTTAATACATAGGCCAGGTTTAACTGCATCCCCACGGTGACAAAAAAGAGCCCCATAAGGATGTCCCGGAACGGCCTAATATCACTTTCAAGTTGGTGACGGTACTGGCTTTCACCCAACATCATTCCCGCTAAAAAAGCCCCTAAAGCCATGGATAACCCGAACCAGTAAGTTAGCCCACCGGCAAATAACGTCACCAATAAAGTGGTTAATACAAACAGCTCTTCATTACGCATTCGCGCCACTTCATTGAAAATCCGTGGCAAACACCATTTGCCGATGGCCCACAGCAAGGTGCACACAACGGCCCCTTTGGCCAAAGCCATTGCCAAACTATAGGTTAATGATTGCTCAGTATCACTGGCCAGTAACGGGATGGTAATAAGCAGCGGTACCACGGCTAAATCTTGGAACAGCAACACCCCAACAGCGAGTTGACCGCGCCGTTTCTGCAGCTGCCCAGTATCCTTCAAGCATTTAACCACTACCGCCGTAGAGGACAACGCCATTAGCGTTGCGATGGCAAACGCGCTCAACGCGTCAAACGCAAAACCCCACAACAACAAGAAAAACACCGCAGAAGTGAGCACCACTTGCAGTAAGCCAACACCAAACACGATATTACGCATGGCAATCAAGCGTGGCAGGGAGAATTCGAGGCCCAAACTGAATAGTAAAAAGACAATGCCAAGCTCAGCGATACCATGCATTTCATGGCCATTGGCAAGCCAGGCAAATCCATGCGGTCCGGCCAACAACCCTGTGGCTAAGTACGCTAAGATAGGCGGCAATCCAAGGCGTTTAAACATCCACACTAAGATCACCGCACTGAGTAATAGACCCATCAATTCAATAAACAGCTGTTGCATGGCACTCCTTTGGCGTCAAAGACCTGACTCTGGGCTAATACTTTACCATTAACTATAGCAAGGGCTTGTTTTATATCCAGTTTAAAAATTTGGCATGTTTTTCGCTTGTAAACACTACGAATTTAGTCTGGGAGTGCAATAGATGGATAATGTCCACATTTTGACTTATGCCAATACACAATCAAGCCATGATCAGCAGCAAGCGGCATCGTTTTGCCGCCCGCAATCTGCGGTCAATGTCGTGGCGTTAACCCAGCAACTTCAGCGTAGTCTGGAGGTGGTGGTATTGCTTGATACGTTCGCGCAATTTGTAGCGCCTTATGCCAGTTTTGATGGCCTGCAATTACACAGTAGTTTGGGCGTCAGTGAAATGAGCAACAGCCGCAACACCAGTGTCGCCAATCGCTTCGATATTGACGTTGAACAAGAACATCTCGGGCAACTGGTGTACTACAGCCACAGCCCGTTTAGCGATCAGCTATGTACGCAGCTAAAACAATGGCACCAAATACTCAGCTATCCACTGCGCAATGCCCTCACTTACAACCGGGTGTTACGCCTAGCCACGCGCGACCCATTAACAGGGCTGAATAATCGCAGCGACTTCAATATTGGCATGGAAAAGAAGCTCGAGGTTTGCCGCCGTCAGAACCGTCCTTTCAGCTTGATGTTATTGGATTTAGATAACTTTAAGCAGGTTAACGACCAACAGGGCCACCAAGTAGGCGATGAAACTCTACAAGAGTTTGCCATGATCTTAAAAAGTTCAGTACGCGGTACCGACTCGGTCTTTCGTTTTGGCGGCGATGAGTTTGCGGTGCTGATTGACGACGACGATTTTGATACCAACCAAGTTGTCGCCGAGCGAGTGCAAAAGGCGGTGCATGCCAATGCGTTGATGTCTCGTCATGGTGTGACAAGCAGTATTGGTTATGCCTTGGCTGAGGCCAAAGACTCTAGTATGAGTTTATTTGCCCGCGCCGACAAAGCCTTATATCAAGCGAAGAACTTAGGCCGCGATACCCATTATGGTGAGGCTAACAGTCACGCTTTAGAGCGCACTAACTTAAATACACACAATAGCAGCCAAAACCCAGAGAAGAATGCCAAAATCAGCTGAAACAAGGATGTAAAGCTGGGTATATCAATGGCAATAACACTCACCAGCGGTGCCAGTATCCCGAGCACGAAAAACATGCCGCCCTTGCCTAGCCAGTAAGCGAGTAACAAAGCACCGCATAATACGCCACTAAACCCTGCATATGCCAATACATTGACATGTAATGTGCTCAGCAGCAGCGCCACCACTAATAACGTGAAAGTAACGGCTAGTGCCGCAGGGGCTTTGTTGACTAAAGATAAACCTACTTGGGGCGTTCGCTGCACTGCCATTGCACTCCGTTTTTGCTGAAATAATCATAATTATAGAAATAGCCGACCACGGCCACCAAGACATCATCGTAGTAAATAAGCGGCACGCGTTGACGCTGCCACGGAGGCACTTGCAGGGCTTTAAACCACTGTGACAACTTCTTAGAGTGCGCTTTATTATGAGGACGAATTACGCTACTTAGCTGTCCAAAGCGCACGCTCAACTGCTCTGCTCCCTCTAGAGGGCGCACTCCTTCGCCTGCTTGAGCACTCAGCACGGTGCCATCACTCAACGTCACACTCGTACAATCAGTGCTTAAACGCTGCGCTTCCAAGCTCGGTTGCTCCGTGCACAAATAAGCATGGTCTTGATATCGGCGTAATACACATGGCGAGCCGTGCAAACGCTTCAATGGCACTTGCATCTGACTGTCAGCGCGAGCGCACGATAACTGCTGAGCTAAGTCCTGTAGTTGCTTTTCACTGGGCATCACCACATCATGGCTGTGTAACCAATAACGTAACGCATTGTGGTAGCGCGCGTCGCTGAGCTTACGTAGTGATGTTAGATTAAGTGAGCTCTGGGCGTTGGCAATATCATCGTGCGCAATTTCATCCAACAACCGCTGCTGGCGTTGTATGATTGCCATACTCTGCGCGACTTTTTTATAAAAACCGTTAAAACGCGCACTGAGCAGCGGTAATGCTTGATTGCGTAAGAAATTACGATCAAAACCGTTATCATCGTTTGATTCATCATGAATATGAAGCAGGCCCTGACGCTCTGCATAATCGTTAAGCTCGGCGCGAGAAAAACCCAACAGGGGCCTTAATAGCGGCCGTTGATGCCAATAGCTCAACGCCTGCATGCCACCAAGCCCTTTCAACCCAGCACCACGTTTAAGGCGTAAAAAGAAGGTTTCCACTTGGTCGTCGCGGTGTTGACCAAGTAGCAACACATAACCCGCTGGCGCACAGCTATCAAGTGCTTGATACCGCTCTTGCCGAGCTTTATCTTCAATACCACGACGCGTTTGTGTGCCAATGTGGACACGCTCGCTGAAAAACGCTATCTCACGCTGCTCACACTGCTGTGCACAGAAGTCTAACCACTGATCGGCATCAGCGCTCAAGTTATGATGAACGTGAATAGCACACAGCGCTAGGTTTTCACGCTGAGCATAGCGCCAAGCCAATTCTAAAAGCACCATAGAATCGAGGCCACCGCTTAGGGCCACCGCCAACCCTTTTGTGTCTGGCGCACATTTTAGTAAAGCATCAAGCTCTGAGGAAAAGGTATCTTGCATAGGTAGGCAATAAAAAGGCCGACAAATATCGGCCTTACTAGCGATGGCTTAACAGTAACCAAAGCTCATTAAGCGCTGATAGCGAGCATCAAGCATCTCGTCAACGCTATGTTCACGCAGCTCGGCTAAATCGCGCTTAAGCTGTGCTTTAAGGCTTTTCGCCATGGCATCGTAGTTACGATGAGCGCCACCTAAAGGCTCTTCAATTACGGTATTGATGAGATCAAGCTCTTTTACTCGCTGCGCAGTCACACCCATCGCCTCGGCTGCCAAGGGCGCTTTTTCTGCACTTTTCCATAGAATCGATGCACAGCCTTCAGGGGAGATCACTGAGTAGGTACTGTATTGCAACATGTTCACCCGGTCGCCAACACCAATGGCTAATGCACCACCCGAGCCACCTTCACCTATCACGGTACATACCGTTGGCACTTTTAATGCTGCCATGACCTTCAAATTACGAGCAATTGCTTCACTTTGGCCGCGCTCTTCGGCACCCACACCTGGATAGGCTCCAGGGGTGTCGATAAAGGTGAATATAGGCATTTTGAAACGTTCGGCCATTTCCATTAGGCGCAGCGCTTTGCGATACCCTTCCGGTTTAGGCATACCAAAATTGCGTTTGATCTTCTCTGCCGTATCACGGCCCTTCTGCTGACCGATCACCATCACTGGTTCGCCGTCTAAACGGGCTACACCACCGAGAATAGCAGGATCGTTAGCGAAGGCACGATCGCCCGCTAGTTCATCAAATTCGGTAAAAATACGTTCAATGTAGTCGCGCGTATAAGGACGCAAAGGGTGACGCGCTAACTGCGAAACTTGCCATGCGCCTAACTCAGAGAAAATCTTTTCAGTTAGTTCGACATTTTTCTCTTTTAAACGGCTGACTTCTTCTTCCAGCCCTAAATCTAGTTCGCCAGCACGACTCACTGTGCGTAACTCTTCAATCTTCGCTTCCAATTCGGCAATTGGCAGTTCGAAATCCAAATAATTGAGACTCATGCTCTAATTAACCCACTTAATTAAATTCTAATTCGATATCTTGCGCCGTCAGTAAGGATAACTTATGAATCAAATCATCCGCTGGCGTCACACACCATTGTGTTCCTAGTTCTAGCTCGGCTAAGGCGTCCGGCCGGCGATAAACGACTTTTATCGGACACGTACCGAACTTATATGGTTCCAGCACTTTCTCTAACTTTTCGAAGAAGTTAGCATCAATTTGCGCCATATCTACCGTCATTTTCATCGCTTTAATGCGCTTTTCACGGGCCTCAGCGAGTGTACAGACGTCTCTGGCGGTCATTGTAATGCCGCCAGAGAAGTTATCAAAGCTGACCTGTCCGGTTATAACCAAGATATTGTTGATTTGTAGCAATTCTTGGAAAGTTTCGAACTGTTCTGGGAATAAGCGTACATCAATTCGCGCACTCTTGTCATCTAAGGTCAGCAATCCCCAACGTTTATTCTTTTTATTAACCAAGGTACGTGCATTTATCACCAGCCCGGCCGCTGTGGTTTGCACATCACGCTCTGTGGGCACTAAATCCACCAACTTGCCGCTGGTGTAATGTTTAAGCTCACTGCGATATTGGTTAATGGGATGGCCAGTTAAAAACAGCCCGAGCGTTTCGCGCTCGCCATCCAACCATTGGTTATCGGTAAAATAAGGTACCCGCTTAAAGGCTTGTTTGACTTCCTCAGGTTCGGTAGCCAAGAGCCCAAACATATCGCCTTGGCCTAATTGCTCGGCCTTGTTGTGCTGCTCGGCTGATTTAATCGCTTCGGGCAGTGAGGCCATTAAAATAGCACGTCCACCTTGTACTTGGTCTGGGCCAAGTTTATCCATGGCTCCCGACATAATGAGCTTTTCAATCACCCGTTTATTCAGGCGCTTCAAATCCACCCGAGCACAAAAATCAAAGAGATCTTTAAACGGGCCACCTTGCTCGCGAGCACTGAGGATAGCTTCAACGGGTCCTTCACCCACGCCTTTGATGGCGCCAATGCCGTACACAATCTCACCTTGGCGATTCACCGTAAACTTGTAGAGACCGGCATTAACATCCGGTGGCAACAAGGCGAGCTTCATATTCTCGCACTCATCAACCAAGGTCACGATTTTATCGGTGTTATCCATATCTGCTGACATCACCGCCGCCATAAATTCAGCGGGGTAATGGGTTTTCATCCACAGTGTTTGGTAAGACACCAAGGCGTAGGCAGCAGAGTGCGATTTGTTAAATCCGTACCCAGCGAATTTTTCCACCAAGTCAAAGATTTTCATCGCCAATTCGCTGTCAATTCCCTGACTTTGCGCCCCTTCGGCAAAGGTTGAACGTTGCTTCGCCATCTCTTCTGGCTTTTTCTTACCCATGGCTCGACGTAGCAAATCTGCGCCGCCGAGTGAGTAGCCGGCGAGTACCTGAGCAATCTGCATGACCTGCTCTTGATAAAGGATAACCCCGTAAGTGGGCTCCAAAATCGGTTTCAAGCTGTCATGCTGATACTGCGAATCTGGGTAGGAGATTTCTTCGCGTCCGTGCTTACGGTCGATAAAGTTATCAACCATGCCCGATTGCAATGGACCGGGTCGGAACAAAGCCACTAGGGCTATCATATCCTCAAAGCAGTCCGGCTTCAGGCGGCGGATAAGGTCCTTCATCCCGCGCGATTCGAGCTGGAAGACCGCAGTGGTTTCGGCCCGTAACAGCAAGTCGATACTGGCGCGGTCGTTAAGGGGAATGGCATTGATGTCCACCGGCTCCTTGCCTTCACGGGCTAGGCGCTCGTTGGTCATATCCAGTGCCCATTGCAAGATGGTCAAGGTACGCAGACCGAGGAAGTCAAACTTCACTAAGCCGGCGGTTTCCACGTCATTCTTATCGAATTGCGTGACCGGGAACTTGCCCTCCTCATCACAATACAGCGCCGCAAAATCAGTGATGGTGGTCGGCGATATCACCACGCCGCCAGCGTGCTTACCGGCGTTTCGTGTACAACCTTCTAGAATACGGCACATATCAATGAGATCGCGCACTTCCTCATCGCCGTCGTAGGCTTCTGGCAGTCGCGGCTCCACCTCAAAGGCTTTTTCTAAAGTCATACCCGGGTCGCCAGGCACCAACTTGGAAATACGGTCAACAAACCCGTAGGGATGGCCCAGTACCCGCCCCACATCGCGGATCACCGCCTTTGCGGCCATAGTCCCAAAGGTGATGATCTGTGATACTGCATCACGACCATATAATTTGGAAACGTGATCAATCACCTCATCCCGTCGGTCCATACAAAAGTCGACATCGAAATCCGGCATTGAGACCCGCTCGGGGTTCAAAAAGCGCTCGAATAGCAAATCGAATTGCAGTGGGTCTAAGTCGGTAATTTTCAGGGCATACGCCACCAGTGAACCGGCACCGGAACCACGTCCTGGGCCCACTGGGATATTGTTATCCTTGGACCACTGGATGAATTCCATAACGATTAAGAAGTAACCGGGGAAACCCATTTGGTTAATCACATCGAGCTCGATTTGCAGGCGCTCGTCATATTCGCCGCGACGCTCAGCGCGTACCTGCTCATCGGGAAACAGGAATTGCAACCGCTCTTCTAAACCTTCACGAGAGACTTTAACCAAGAAGTCGTCTATTTTCAGCGAACCAGTGGGATAATCTGGCAAAAAGTAAGTGCCTAGCTGGACGGTCACGTTACAGCGCTTGGCGATTTCAACGGTATTGGCGAGCGCCTCAGGGATATCACTGAATAGCTCGGCCATTTGCGCTGGGGTTTTTAAATACTGTTCGCTGGAGAAGCGCTTCGGTCGGCGCTTATCCTCTAAGGTGTAGCCGTCGTGGATGGCGACACGAATTTCATGGGGCTCGAAATCTTGCTGCTCAAGAAACACCACTTCATTGGTTGCCACCACGGGCAGTTGATGCGCTGTCGCGTGCTCAACGGCCAAATGTAAGTAGCTTTCTTCATCAGCGCGCCCGGTGCGCATTAATTCAAGGTAGAAATTGCCGGCAAAATGTTGGCGGTAAAATTGGCTGATCTCCTCAATCACTCCGGCATTGCCTTTAAGCAGCGCCTTGCCCAAGTCACCGTCTTTGCCGCCACTGAGTAAAATTAGCCCCTCACTGTGCTCCGCCAACCACTGCCGGTCAACCATAGCGCGGTGCATCACATGACCACGCAAATAGGCTTTAGAAATCAGTAAGGTGAGGTTGTTATAGCCTTCGTTATTCTTAGCCAATACCACCAAACGACAAGGCTCATCGGGAAACTCCGGGCTATTGAGCCAAATATCGGCGCCGACAATGGGTTTTATCCCAGCGCCATGGGCGGCACCATAAAAACGCACCAGACCGCACAGGTTCATTTGATCGGTAATGGCTAAGGCGCTGAGCTGCTGTGCTTGCGCCGCACTGACAATAGGCTTGGTCTTAGCCAAGCCATCAACCATGGAAAAGTCGCTGTGAACGCGCAGATGGACAAATTCAGGTGCGGCCATTATTGCCCCCGCTCGGCGAGTACACGCTGCACCGGTTTAAAGCTCTTGCGGTGAAACTCGGTGGCTCCATGTTCGGCCAATGCCGCAAAATGAGCTTTAGTTGGGTAGCCTTTATGGCCCGCAAAGCCATATTCGGGGAATTGCGCATCCAAGGCTATCATTTCCTCATCCCGCGCCACCTTAGCTAAAATCGAAGCGGCGCTGATTTCAGCCACCAGCGCGTCGCCTTTGACCACGGCTTGTGCAGCCACATCGAGTTGCGGTAGGCGATTACCATCAACAAAGACAAAGTCAGGAGTAATATCGAGCCCCGCCACCGCTCGCGACATGGCCAGCATGGTGGCGTGCAAGATATTGAGCTCATCTATCTCGCTGACACTGGCACGGGCGATACAGTAACTCAATGCCTTTTCTTTTATCTCAGCACTTAAGGCGGTGCGCTTTTTATCGCTCAGCTTTTTTGAATCACTCAATCCGGCTATCGGTTTATTGGGGTCAAGGATCACCGCTGCGGTCACCACATCCCCCACCAGCGGGCCACGCCCCACTTCATCTACACCGGCAATATACTGAACATCGGGACGATTAATTTGCATCAATAAGCTCCAATACGGCTTTGGCTGCTTGAGCACTGGCATCGCAGCGAATGTCTTTATGGATTTGCGTAAAACGCGCAATCAAGGCTTGATTATCCCCGTATAACTTTGGCTCAAGCGCGGCGCATAAGTTATCAACATTGCACTGGTGCTGTAAAAACTCAGGGACCAGCTCCTCGTCGGCCAATAAATTAGGCAACGAGAAGTATTTGATGGTGAAGGTAAACACATGCTGCACCATCCAATAGGTCATGGCTTTGAGCTTGTAACCCACCACCATAGGTTTCTTATATAACATTCCCTCTAGTGAGGCGGTTCCCGAGGCCAGTAGAATCGCGTCACTGGCTTGCATCGCTAAGCTCGATTGACCATCAAGTAATAGCGCGTTTAACTTCGGTGCATGTTGTTGTTGCAACGCTAAGAACTGCGCTTTGCGCGCTTCGTTCACCAAGGGCACCACAACTTTTAAGTCTGGATTGGCTTGCTGCAGACGCTCGGCGGTTTGCGCATAGGTGGGTGTCAGTAGTCCCACTTCCGAGCCACGACTACCCGGTAACAGCGCCAACACTTTTTCGTCGCTACTGAGCCCCAGTTGCGCCCGCGCATGCTGGTTGCTTTGCTCTACAGCGATATCATCGGCCAAGGTGTGGCCGACAAAGGTGCATGGCACTTGGTACTTGTCATAAAAGGCCTTCTCAAAAGGCAACAGCGACAGTACTAAATTGGTGGCTTTGGCGATGTTATGAATGCGCTTTTGTCGCCACGCCCACACCGAAGGACTGACATAATGCACAGTGGTGATCCCCGCTTGCTTCAACGGCAGCTCAACGCGCAAATTAAAATCGGGCGCATCAATGCCAATAAATACATCAGGGGGATTGTCGATAAAGTGCTGCACCAATCCTTTACGAATCTTTAACAGCCTAGGCAAGCGCGAGAGCACCTCAACGAGTCCCATTACCGAGAGCTCTTCCATATCAAACAAGCTTTCACACCCGAGGGCGTTCATACGGGGACCGCCAATACCGACGAACTGGGCATCAGGGTGGCGTTGTTTAATGGCTTTTATTAGGCCTTCACCAAGAATGTCACCGGACATTTCACCAGCAACGATGCCGATGCGAAGAGGTTGAGTGGCGCTCATATTGGGGACAGATTCCACTTTGGGCTGTTGTTATTAACCGCCTAGTCTACCCTGTTTGCGATGCGCTTAAAACCTCGTTGCTATTAAATGCACAATCCTTCTACGGCCTAGCTTGATGAGCTGATTGATATTTTTCCTGTGTGCCTTTCTTTTAAATTAGATGTTGCTAATATTGTGTTGACTTCGTAAGCAGTAGTCTGGATACTAACCAAAGTTTCAATAATTACTGAAACTTCAAATAAGCTTACATTAAGGGGTGTTCCATGATAGATGAATCCTTTGTAGACATCTCCCGTCTACAATTTGCAATCACTGCCTTCTATCACTTTTTGTTCGTGCCGCTCACGTTAGGGATGACATGGATTTTGGTGATAATGGAGTCTGTCTATGTAATGACAGGGCGCGAGATTTACCGTGATATGACGAAATTCTGGGGGAAGTTATTTGGTATTAACTTCGCCTTAGGGGTGGCCACCGGACTGACTATGGAGTTCGAGTTTGGTACCAACTGGTCTTATTATTCTCATTACGTTGGTGATATCTTCGGTGCGCCCCTTGCCATTGAAGGGCTAATGGCATTTTTCTTAGAGTCCACCTTAGTCGGCATGTTCTTTCTAGGCTGGGATCGGCTCAGTAAAGTGCAGCACTTGGGGGTGACCTTCTTTATGGCGGTGGGCACCAACCTCTCCGCGCTGTGGATTCTAGTCGCCAATGGCTGGATGCAAAACCCTGTGGGTTCAGAGTTTAACTACCTGACCATGCGTATGGAAATGCAAAGCTTTGCCGAATTGGTGTTTAACCCGGTGGCACAGGTTAAGTTTATTCATACCGTCTCTGCCGGCTATGTTGCCGCCTCTATGTTTGTGCTTGGGATCAGTGCCTTTTATATTCTTCGCGGCCGTGATGTTGCTTTTGCTAAACGCTCGTTTTCGGTTGCCTGTAGTTTTGGCTTAGCCTCGGTATTGTGTGTAATTCTGCTCGGTGATGAGTCCGGCTACGAGGTCGGCGAGGTGCAAAAAGTGAAACTCGCGGCGATTGAAGCGGAGTGGGAAACCGAGCCTGCCCCAGCCGCTTTCACGTTATTTGGTTTTCCAGACTCTGAAACACAACAAACCCATGCGGCGGTGAAAATCCCCTATGTTATGGGCATTATTGCTACCCGCTCGCTGGACGAGGAAGTCACCGGCATTAAAGAGTTGCAACAAAACCATGAACAACGTATCCGCAGTGGTATGGTGGCTTATCGCTACTTGGAAAAGCTGCGTAATGGCGAGGAAACACCAGAAAATATTCGTCAATTCAATCAGTACAAAGACGATTTAGGCTACGGCTTACTATTAAAGCGTTATTTGGATGACGTGTATAACGCCGATGAAGCGCAAATCCAAAAGGCGGTCCAAGACTCTATCCCGCAAGTTGGGCCCCTGTTTTGGGCATTTCGTATTATGGTTGCCTGTGGCATGGTGATGCTGCTGATCTTTGCCGCCGCATTTTATTACAATGCTAAACGTCAAATCGAGCAAAAACGTTGGCTACTCAAAGCGGCGTTATTTGCCATACCACTGCCCTGGATTGCCATTGAAACAGGATGGTTTGTGGCTGAGTATGGCCGCCAGCCTTGGGCTATTTCCGAGGTATTACCGACCTTTATGGCCACCTCGAGTCTGACCTTTAATGATGTGCTTATCTCTTTAATTGGTTTTATTACCTTTTACACCATATTGGCCATTATCGAAATCTGGTTAATGTTGCACTTTATTAAGCAGGGGCCAAGCTCACTGCATACAGGGAAGTATTACTTCGAGCGTCAGCAGCAACTACAGGAGAGCAAATCATGATATTTGATTATGAAACGCTAAAACTTATCTGGTGGGTGCTTATTGGCGCATTGCTCATTGGCTTTGCCATTACTGACGGCATGGATATGGGCGCTGCCACCTTGTTACCTTTCGTTGCCAAACAGGATGTCGAGCGCCGAGTAGTGATCAACACCGTAGGTGCACACTGGGACGGTAACCAAGTCTGGCTTATTACCGCAGGCGGTGCACTCTTTGCCGCTTGGCCAATGGTGTATGCCGCTGCCTTTTCAGGCTTCTACTTTGCCATGATGCTGGTGTTGTTTGCGCTGTTTTTCCGCCCCTTGGCCTTTGACTATCGCTCGAAACTGGATAACCCCACATGGCGTAACCGCTGGGATTGGGCGCTTTTCTGCGGTAGTTTCATTCCAGCACTGATTTTTGGGGTGGCCTTTGGTAACTTGTTGCAAGGGGTGCCTATTCATATCGATAATCTCATGCGTGTGAGCTATCACGGCTCCTTCTTTGGGCTGTTGAATCCTTTTGCACTTCTATGCGGTGTGATCAGTGTAGCGATGCTGGTTGGCCACGGTGGCATATGGTTACAAATGCGCACTGCTGAGCCCGTCGCTTCACGTAGCGCCCGTTTCGGTCGCATCGCGCTGGTTGTCGCCCTCGCTGGCTTTGCCTTGGCCGGGGCGTGGCTGACGCAAATCGACGGCATGCAGATTGTCACTATGGCCGATACCAATGCCCATGCCGACCCATTAGCAAAAACAGTGACCACGGCAACTGGATTATGGTTGAACAATTACAGCGAACGCAGTTGGACCTTGGCGTTCCCAATCTTGGCGTTTGCCGGAGGTCTGTTGGCTTTGTTGTGCTCACTTAAGGGTAGACCTGGTTTTGGCTTCATCTGTTCGAGCATCATGTTGTTAGGCATTATTATGACCTTTGGCGCATCCCTGTTCCCCTTCATTATGCCATCCAGCCATGACGCCAATATGAGCTTAACCATTTGGGACGCCGTTTCCAGCCACATGACTTTGAATATCATGTTTATTGTGGTCGCTATACTGCTCCCTATAGTACTGTCTTACACCACTTGGTGTTATGTGAAGATGTGGCGCCGAGTAAGCAGTGAAGAGATTGAAAACAACACCCATGGCAGCTATTAAGGAGGCACTATGTGGTATTTTACGTGGATTTTAGGGGTATTATTCGCTGTTGCCTTCGGCGTGATCAACGTCATGTGGTATGAAATGGGCCAGCACAATGATTGTGTGGCCGACGATCACAAGGAGCATGATTAATACATGACCCCCCGCCCCAACCGCGCGCAGCAAAACCAGCTGCGCGTTTTTTTAAAAACCTTTTCACGTTCACAAAATGGCGCGATGCTGATAAGCATTTCCTTAGGTATCGTCAATGCCTTACTGATGATAGTGAGCTGTTACTTATTAGCACACATTTGCCATGCGGTGATGTTTGCAGATGAGCACTTAACACAACAACACACCCAGTTAGCCATACTGGCTGGTATAGTGGTACTGCGAGCGCTGTGCAGTGGCGTTAGTCGCTATGTCAGTGAGCGCTGCGCCATTGCCCTAAAACAGCAAATGCGCCATGCACTTTGGCAAGCCATAGTCGCAAAACAGCGCCAAGGTCAGCTTGAACACAGCCCAGCGCAGCTGGTCAACACCCTTAACCAAGGCGTGGAATCACTGCACGATTACTTCGCCAAATACATTCCCGCAGTCGCTTACGCGGGCTTTATCCCTCTCGCTATTATCGCGGTGGTGTTTCCTATCGACTGGCAATCTGGGTTAATCTTTCTTGTTACGGCGCCACTCATTCCTTTTTTCATGATTTTAATCGGTTATAAAGCCGAGGCGCTCAATGAGCAAAACTGGCAGCAGCTCCAGCGTCTTGGCCATTATTTTATGGACCGCCTACAAGGCTTAGTGCAGCTGAAGCTATTCAATAACGAGCGCCAGCAAATTGAAAATGTCGCGCTGATGGCCGATAAATTTCGCATCACCACCCTCTCGGTGCTGCGCATTGCCTTTATATCCACCTTAGCACTGGAATTTTTGGCGACCATCAGTATCGCCTTAGTGGCTGTGATTATTGGCTTTCGCCTTTACTTTGGCTCGTTAGATTTTGCCACGGGTTTTGTGGTGCTGTTGTTGGCGCCGGAGTTTTATCTGCCGCTGCGCCAGTTAGGTCAACACTACCATGCCAAGCTCAAAGGTTTAGCCAGTGCCAGCTCGATGCTGTCGCTGCTACAAAAAGCAGACAGCGACACCCTTAAAGGTGAGCCGTTAGCAAATGACATCCCTATCCATACAGTGAGCACCGAGAATCTGTGCTGGCGCTTTGACGACGCCCAGCACGACACCTTACAGCAGCTATCGCTTAAGTTCTGCGGCCCCGGTCTGCATGCCATTGTCGGCGCAAGCGGCAGCGGCAAGTCCACATTGCTGGATTGCTTAATGGGCCTAAAACCAAGTGTCGCCGGAGCCATTAAAATAAACGACCACGCCTTAAGCACTTTGGACATCCAGCATTACCAACAGCGCATCGCTTGGGTTGCCCAATCGCCGACCCTCTTTAGTGGCAGCATCGCCGAGAATGTCGCCTTGGCGCAACCAGAGGCACCACTGAGTGCCATTCGCGCGGTCTGTAAAGATGTTGCCCTGGATGATTATATTATGACTCTGGCGCAAGGCTACGACACGCCCATAGGCGAGCTCGGTAGAGGGTTATCCGGAGGGCAAATACAGCGCCTAGCTTTGGCCCGTGCACTATTAGGCAAACCCGATGTGCTGTTTTTAGATGAGCCCACAGCGGCTCTTGATAAGCACAGTGAGGCGCATGTGCAGCGGTGCTTAGAGCAGCTCAGTAAACACTGCTTAATTATCGTTATTGCCCATCGTTTGCATACCATCAGCGATGCACAGCAGGTGGTGGTCATGGAGCATGGCCGTATCGTTGAGCAAGGTAATTACTCACTGTTGATACAGCAACCCCACTCAGCACTCAACCACTTACTCCAAGGAGCGGCGGTCGATCATGGCTAATTGGCAGTTTTTGTTATCGTTATTGCGCCCCCACCTAAAGTGGGCAGTCATTGGCTTGGCACTGGCGCTGTGCGCCTTAATAGCGAATGTTACTTTGCTGGCGATCTCCGGTTGGTTTCTTGCAGCCATGGCCAGTGCCGGGCTGCAAGGGATCACCATGAACTATTTTACCCCAGCGGGCATTATTCGTTTTTTGGCGGTGGTGCGCACCGCCAGTGGTTACGGTCAACGCTTGGTCAATCACAACACCACGTTTTTGGTGCTCAAAACCTTGCGAGTGAGCGTGTTTGCAGCGCTCACTAAAGTGCCCTTGCAACAATTCACCAGTATTGGCCAACAGCTATCGCAATTGCAAGACGATGTTGAGCGCCTTGATGAGTTTTACATTGGTGTGCTTTTACCGATTTTACTTGCCCTTGTTGCGCTGCCTTTGTTCGCTTGGGTATTAAGCCTGTATAGCATAATGTTGATGGTGGTCAGCGTCAGTGCACTGCTGCTGTGCGGCGTACTGTTACCCTGGTGGTTGAGCCGCAACTTAAAGAGCATTGGCACCCACACCCAAGCGGCTCACACACAACTTAATGAGCGCTTGGTGGAAGCGACCCGGGGATTAAAAGAGCTACAACTGGCCGGCGCCTGTGAGCGCTACTGGGAGCACATCGATCATGCCCAACATGCTTTAGCTAACGAGCAACAACGCTCACAAAATTGGTATGCGCGCCATCAGGGACTGTCATTACTTGTTAGCCAACTGACCATTATTTTCGTGCTTATCGTTATGATCCCCATGGTCACCAGTGGCGCTATGGTTAACGTCAACCTGGCGATGCTGATGTTACTGGTACTCGGGGGCTTTGAAATTGTGCTAACACTCCCAGATGCCATGCTTAAACTCGAACTGACATTGGCAAGCAGCGAGCGCTTACGGCAATTGGTGGCGCAGCCCAAGCACAATGAAGCTACGGAGATAGGCGAGCTCACTAGCCAAGAGGTGTACTCCCTGCACGCACTGAATTACACCTACCCCGATAGCAGTAACGGCATAACCGATATCAGCTTCACCATTAAGCAAGGCGAAAAAGTGGCTATTGTTGGTGCCAGCGGTGCTGGCAAGTCCACCCTACTGGCATTACTCAGTGCCCAGCTGCAGCCAAGCTCCGGCAGCCTAGAGTGTTTTTCTCGCCCGCTTTCGAGTCTTAACACGCATTGGCTTTACCAGCACTTGGGTATGTTGTCGCAACAATGCCATGTGTTCAGTAGTAGTATTAAGAACAATTTGCTGTTGGCGAAAGGCGATGCCAACGAGCAGCAACTTTGGCAGGCGCTTGCTCAAGCGCAGCTGAAGGATTTTGTCGCGACAACCGAGCATCAGCTCGATACACTCGTGGGCACTGGCGGGCGGACTCTATCTGGAGGCGAAGCGCGACGTTTGCACATCGCCCAGCAATTATTACGCGACCCACGCGTGCTGTTACTCGACGAGCCCACACGCGGACTGGATAACCGCAACCAAGAGCTGGTTATTGACGCCTTAATGGCACTGTTTAACACTCGTACCGTGATCACCGTGACCCATGAAAGCACGCTGTTAAACCGTATGGACCAGGTGGTTTGGCTCGAGCAGGGCCGTGTTAGGGCCACGGGCACACATCAGCAACTGCAAAAGCACCGTGATTATGTCCGCCTAACCAGTGTGATTAACTAAGCCACAAAAAAAGCGCCCTCAAGGCGCTTTTTATTATTCACTCAAAATATCGAGTCTAGCGAATGATACCGCGTTCAGACTGTTGAACGAGGTCAATCATTGGCTGAATGGCTGGAAATTGCTGCGCATCTTCAGTTAATTGGGCCACGGCTTCGTCGGCTTTTAAACCTTTACGGAACAAGGTTTTGTACGCACGGCGAAGGGCCATAATCTCATCAGACTCAAAACCACGACGCTTGAGTCCTTCAGTATTAATTGCCACAGGGCGTGCCGGCGTGCCAATGGTGGTAACATACGGCGGCACATCTTGGTTCACCCCAGAGTACATACCGATAAAGGCATGATCGCCTACTTTGCAAAACTGATGTACACCCGAGTTGCCAGCCAAAATAACCCAATTGCCGATATGCACATGCCCCGCCACACTGGCATTGTTAGCAAAAATAACGTTATCACCAATCACGGCATCGTGAGCAACATGGGTATAAGCCATAAATAAGTTGTTGCTACCGATTTTGGTAATACCCTGGTCCTGAATAGTACCACGGTGGATAGTGGCACATTCGCGGATCACATTGTTATCACCAATAATCAGCTGCGTTGGTTCATCCTTGTACTTTTTATCTTGGCAGGCTTCACCAACCGATGCGAATTGATAGATGTGGTTGTTTTGACCTAAAGTAGATGGCCCTTTAACTACCACATGCGACTCAATAATTGTCCCTGCACCGATTTCTACATCATTGCCGATGTAGCTGTATGGACCTACTTGCACATCGTCGGCAAGCTTTGCGCCCGGTTCGATAATTGCGGTCGGATGAATCACGATTAAAACTCTCTTCTAGCACACATCAATTCGGCGCTGCACACGACTTTATCGTCGACGCGTGCTTCGCCATAAAACTTCCATAAATTGCGACGCTCTTTTAAAAACTCAACATGCAAATGCATGGTATCGCCAGGCCCTACTGGGTGCTTAAAGCGTGCATTATCAATAGCTGCAAACAAGTATAGCTCATTGTCACCGCGATTTTCCGTGGTTTTAAAGCCGAGTAAACCAGTTGCTTGGGCTAGGGCCTCGAGAATCATCACCCCGGGGAATATGGGCTGATCGGGAAAGTGGCCGGTAAAAATCGGTTCATTCACGGTCACGTTCTTAATCGCATGCAAACGCTCACCGGGCGTGTAATCAATAACACGATCAACGAGCAGCATAGGGTAACGATGGGGTAGCAGGCTTAATATTTCTTGAATATCAAAGCTATTTAACTGATTAGCCAACTTATTTTCCTTAAAACTAATTTACTCTTGCGACTTCAGCTGCGCTTCAATGGACTTGATACGCTTGTGCATGTCACCAATATTTCGTAAGTGCGCGATGGTGCGGCGCCACTCTTTGTTTTTGCTGTGCGGAACACCAGATGAATAAATACCTGGCTCATTGATGCCACTGGTAACCATATTCATGCCGGTTAGTACTACTTTGTCGCAAATTTCTACGTGACCGGTAATGGCGCTTAGGCCACCAATTTGGCAATAACGGCCAATTTTAGTACTGCCTGCAACCACGGTACAACCAGCGATAGCGGTCCCCTCACAAATCTCAACGTTATGTGCTATCTGGCATTGGTTGTCGATAATCACATTGTCGTGGATAAGGGTGTCGTCAATGGCACCTCGGTCGATGGTGGTGCTGGCACCAATCTCAACACGGTCGCCGATTATAACAGATCCAAGCTGCGGGATCTTAACCCATTGCCCTTGTTCATTGGCATAACCAAAACCATCGGCACCCACCACGGTATTTGCTTGAATCAAGCACTGCGCGCCTATATTCACCTCGTGGTAAACAGTGACGTTATTCCATAACTTAGTACCTGCGCCAATACGCGCATTAGCACCTATAAAGCAATGACTGCCTATTTGAGCATGTTCGCCAATGTGAGCACCGGCTTCAACAACCACGAAAGGGCCAATGTTGGCGCTCTCACTGACTGTTGCTTCACTGCTTATCACCGCACTGGGGTGCACCCCCTGTGCTGCTGCCGGCGTAGTGTCTAATAGCTGTGCTAACTTGGCATAGGCGACATAAGGATCGGCACAGATAACCTTGTTGCCATCATAATGCTCGGCATCATCCGCACTGAGGATCACCGCACCAGCTTGGGTGGTGTTCAGCGCACTACGGTACTTTTTATTGGCGAGGAAACTGATATGTTTAGGGCCTGCTTTTTCCAGTGTTTGAATACCGTCAATCTGCAGGCCCTGGTCACCAACTAGCTCAGCACCTAAGTGCTGAGCAATGTTCGCTAGTGTTGTTGTCATTATTACTTCTTACTAACAGCGTCGATAACGTCTTCAGATAGGTCGGTCACTTCACTTGGGTTGAAGTAGATAGTGCCATCTTTCACTTTAACTTCGTCAAAGTCGCCTTCTTTGGCTACTTCTTGAATCGCTGCAACGATAGTTTGCTGCAATTTGCCTAGCTCTTGGTTTTGGCGACGCTTGATCTCTTGCTCAAGCGGACGGCCTTTCTCCATTAGTTGCTTTTGCATACCTTGGATCTTCGCGCGCAGCTCTTGCTTCTGCTCATCGCTCATCACCGTGCCTTCACGCTGGAACTTCTCAGTTTCAAAGCGGATGTCACCTTGTAGCTTTTCTAGCTCCTGACGACGCTCAGCAAATTCGCTTTGCAGGGTCTTCTCAATGGCTGCAGTTTGCGGTACTTGCGCATAGATTGTTTGCATATCAACAATGCCCACTTTGTGCGCCAAAGCGCTCATTGAAGTACCCATTGTTAGTGCAGCGAGTACCGCCATAGCCGTACTTTTAAATAATTTTTTCACAAAAAACTCCTTAAGAATTAGAAAGTATTACTGATGTTAAAGCTAATGGTCTTGGTATCATCATCTTCTTGTTCTTTCAACGGATACGCAAAACTAATTAACATCGGCCCCATAGGTGAAATCCACTGAATGGATAGACCTGTCGACACCCTAAAGCGTGACGGATCTGAATAGTCATCTAAGCGAGCACGTTCATCAGGTTGTAAATTTTGATAACGATCTACGTTAAACTCAGTATCCCATACGTTAGCTGCGTCAACAAAGAAGCTGGTACGTACGGAACTGGTATTTTCCTCGTCCAAGAATGGCGTTGGCACAATCATTTCCATACCAGCCACGGCCTTGGCGTTACCACCAATACGCCCAGCAAGGCGCAAGGTGTCGAACTCTTCTGCCCCACCGATACTGCCAGCTGGCGTGCCATCTGGCAAGGTGGTGCCAGGAATGTTCTGAGGTGCTCTTACCACTGCGCGCGGTAAGATGGTGTTTCTATCGAATCCACGAAGCTCTTGTTCCGTGATTCGGAAGAATTCTTGCACTGGTAATACTTGGTCAAAGCCGTTGGTAGAGCCATAACCATTACCATAGCCTAACGCCGCACGGGTTGAGAATACCCAGCGATGGTCATTACTGATAGGCCAATAAAAACGCGAGTTATAGTTCACTTTGTAGTAGTTAAGGTCAGAGTTCGGCGTGGTTGCCGTTAAGTTAAGCGACTGACGTGAACCCGCTGTTGGGAATAACCCTCGATTCACGGTCACCCGTGACCAACCGGTTGAGAGCTCAAATTTAGTGAACTCAAAACCCGCATCCGGATTTTCAGGATCTAAGAAGGTCTCACGCAACACTCGAGTTTGCTCGTATTCGGCTAAGTCTGAGAGCTCTTCTTCAATCCAACGAATACCGAAATTAACTCGGTTATTGGCATTAATTGGGAAGCCAATGTTGGTACCAAGGCCATAACTCTTTGACTTATAGTCAATCAAGCTGAACTCACTGGCATCGTAGTTACGATAGAAAATGCTTGAACCCTGAGATACCCCATCTGGAGTGAAATATGGGTCGGTGTAGGACAAGCTCACACTTTCAGAGCCGCGCGAGGTGTTGATATTAAACGACACCTGGTTGCCTGACCCTAGGAAGTTTGACTCACTGACACCAATGTTAAATTGCAGACCGTAATAAGAACCATAAGCCAGACCGGCGGTAAAGCTACCTGCTGACTGCTCTTTTACGGTGAAATCAACATCGACTTCATCATCAATACCGGGCACCGGGGTAACATCAAACTCAACACTTTCCATGTAAGGAAGACGCTGAATTTGCAGCTTTGAGCGCTCTAGGTTTTGGTTTGATAACCACGCACCTTCAAGCTGCGTCATTTCCCGGCGCAATACTTCGTCAGCGGTGTTTTGGTTACCAGAAATATCGATACGGCGCACATAAACACGTTTGCCAGGGTCAACTGACAAGGTTAATTGCACCTCTTTATTTTCATCGTCGATTTCAGGGATGGTACGCACTTCAGCATTGGCATATCCAAAACGGGCTAAAAAGCTCTTAATGAATTCTTCTGAAGACGTCACCACCGAGCCATTATACAACTCACCTGTTTTGAGCGGGATAACGCTTTTAATTAACTCTTCACGGCCTAACAAGTCGCCGATGAAATCAAAGCCTTTGACCATGTACTGCTCACCCTCGGTGACGTTCGCAGTGACATAGACTGATTCACGCTCGGGGCTCACTGATACTTGGGTTGAGTCAATATTAAAGCGCAGGTAACCACGGTCGAGGTAATAACTGCGGATTTTCTCCAAGTCCCCTTCAATGGTTTGCTTTTGGTAGCGATCCGACGACATGAACATGTACCAAGGCAAATCTTGCTTAGACTCTGCGAGGTTCAGTAGTTCTTCATCAGGGAATAACTCGTTACCGACGATGTTAATCTGGCGAATTGAAGCGGCATCACCTTCATCGAAGTTTAACTTTAAGCGAACCCGGTTACGTGGTAGGCGAGTGATTTCAAGGTCGATTTTGGCGTTGTACTTACCAATACTGTGGAAGAAGTCGATTAGCCCCTTCTCAACACTATCAAGCACGGTTCTGTCGAGTGGCTCGCCTTGGCGGATATTTTGTTGATTCAAGCTCTCACTAAGCTGCTCGTCTTTAATATCTTTGTTGCCATCGAATTCGATAGAGCTGATCGTGGGTCGCTCGGTCACTTTGAACACGATGCGTTCACCATCACGATACGCTTCGATATCATCGAAGTGACCAGACTTGTGAAGCGACTTGATGGTTTTTGACACAGTGTAGGTGTCTACCTGATCGCCAACGTTAATTGGAATGTGTGTCAGCGCTGCACCGAGTGCAACACGCTGCAACCCTTCTACTTTTAAATCTTCTACGATAAAGGATTCTTGGCCTAGGGCTGCAAAGCTTGCCCCTAATAAACTCGTAACTGCCAAATGTTTTTTTATAGCCATTTTATTATCTTTGTCCTTTACTACAGTGTCTTCACCTAGCTCACCCTCATTCCCGTTTTGCGCACGGCTGGCTGGGTGAGTAGGCCGTTGGCTGCATCATTGGCTGCCATCTTATCATTGCTGTTTGGCTTACACAGCTGTTTCTTTATACATCACGCTCAAAAAACACGCAGTTGACGCGTTAAGCGGATGGTGTACCTGTTTACAATCTTGCTATGTCGTTCAGTAATGCAAACGCGGTAAGCGCTAACAACAACATGGCACCGATGCGAAAGCCAATTTCTTGTGTCTTTTCAGAGACTGGCTTTTTACGAATTAGTTCAATTACGTAATACATTAAATGCCCGCCGTCTAACACCGGCAAGGGGAGCAAATTAAACACCCCTAGGCTGACGCTGATTAACGCTAAAAAGCTCAAAAAGGCAACGAAGCCGTAGCTTACGCTAGTTCCAGCCCCGACTGCAATGCCCACCGGGCCACTGATATTTTTGATTGACACTTGCCCGGTGACTAAATTAGCTATCATCTCAAAGCTCAGACTAATCATTTGCCATGTTTTTGCCACGCCCAGGCCAGCTGCATCAATCACGTTATAGCTGCGTGTTGAAATGGCCTCTTCTGGCCAAGGCTCAACTACCGGCACCACTCCCAAGTAACCTCGAGAGAAACCATCTTCGGTAGGCTTGTTAGCTGGGGTAATGGTCACATCAAGGCCTTGGGCACCGCGCATAACATAAAAGTTCAATGCTTGCCCTGCTGAGCGCTCAATACGATTGACCAGGGCCTGCCAACTTTTGATAAGCTCACCCTCAACACTGACCAACACATCGCCCTCTTTGAGCCCCGCACTGTGTGCGGGCGAGTCTGGAGCAACCATCGCAAGCGTCAGCGTTGCATCGGGTCGGTAAGGCTTAATACCTATCGACGTCAGGGGCGACTCATCGCGCTGCTGCAGCGTCCAGCCTTGTAAATTTAAGGTGCGCACTGCTTGAGAACCAGACTCAGCTTGCACTTTGACATTCACCTCGTCATCCCCTAGGTGCTGCATCAATGCCAATGTGACTTCTTGCCAATCTTGAGTTTGTTTGCCGTCAATAGTCAGCAATTGTTCGCCCGCCTGTAGACCCGCCGCTTCAGCACGGCTTTGCTCTGTCACATCACCGACAATGGGCTTGACTGACTGCACGCCGATGATATACATCAACGACAACGCAAAGATTGCAAATAGGAAGTTGGCCAATGGGCCGGCACTGACAATAGCAATACGCCAATACACTGATTTGCTGTTGAAGGATAAATGCTTTTGTTCTTGCGGTACGTCATCCACTCGTTCATCGAGCATTTTCACGTAACCGCCCAGGGGGATCATTGCCAGCACATATTCGGTGCCATATTTATCATGCCAGCGTACCAGTGGCTTGCCAAAGCCAATAGAAAAGCGGAGCACTTTAACGCCCGCTTTGCGCGCCACCCAAAAGTGGCCATATTCATGAACGGTAACCAAAATGCCCAGAGCGAGAATAAACGAGCCTAGGTGCCACACAAATTCAAACATCAACCGCCCTCTTTGTAATTAATTGCTGCGCCGTTGTTCGTGCATCCGCATCACAAGCCAACACGCCCTCGAGACTGGCATCATACGTAAGCGTCAGCGCTGATAAAGTGTCAGCATTAATACTGTAGATATCAGGAAAACGGATCTGACCGCGTAAAAACGCCGCCACGGCCTCTTCATTGGCAGCATTAATGGTGGTGGTGGCATTTTGCCCCACACGACATGCATCCATCGCCAGTTTTAAGTTGGGGTAGCGGGTAAAGTCAGGAGCGTGAAAGCTAAAGTCTTTCATTTGGCTAAAGTTTAGCGGTGCTACGCCGGCATCAATGCGCTCGGGATAAGCCATGGCATGAGCGATAGGTGTACGCATATCGGGTTGTCCCATTTGCGCAAGCACTGAGCCATCGACATACTGCACCATGGAGTGAATCATACTTTGCGGGTGGATAACCACCTCAATATCGTCGACCTCTGCGTTGAAGAGCCATTTTGCCTCAATAAATTCAAGCCCTTTATTCATCATGGTGGCGGAATCTACAGAAATCTTTTGCCCCATAGACCAATTTGGGTGGGCAACGGCTTCGGCAACAGTAATATCGTCAAAGGTCGATAATGGCCGTTCACGAAAAGGGCCACCCGAGCCGGTTAATAAAATTTTGCTCACCCCATGGTGGTGCAAGCATTGATCGCTGTGCCCTTGAATCCCAGAGGGCATGCTTTGGAAAATAGCATTGTGCTCGCTATCAATCGGCAATAGCGTCGCCCCATGCGCTTTTACTTTGTCGATAAACAGCTGCCCCGACATCACCAAGGACTCTTTATTCGCTAACAACACAATTTTGCCAGCTTCCACAGCATACAGTGTTGGTAATAGCCCAGCGGCTCCGACAATAGCGGACATCACCATATCGACCTCGCTGTCTTGGCAGGCCATAGCGAGGTCTGTTCGGTAATCAATTACCTTGGTGGGCAGTTTCAAGCGATTGAGCTCTGCTGTGAGCGCCTGATTGGCGACATCGTCACTAAGGCAAGCAAACTTTGGATTAACGCGCTGGCAATCCGCAACCATCTGCGTCACATTGCTGCCAGCGACAAGGGCGAAGACGCCATAACGCTCGCTGTTACGGCTAACAACATCCAGTGTACTTTGCCCAATTGAGCCGGTGGAGCCTAATACAGTGACCCACTTTTTGCTCATAGTGTCATGGTCCATGCGTAGAACACCACAAAAATAGGCGCGGCTGCCGTTAGGCTGTCTATACGGTCAAGAATGCCGCCATGGCCAGGGAGACATTTACCGCTGTCTTTCATACCTGCTTCGCGTTTAAACATACTCTCAAGTAAGTCGCCAATGGCTGAAAACGCCGCCACAATCACCGCCATAGCGCCGTAGATAAGCCATAAGCTGGGGTCGATGCCATTGAAATAGCAAAATCCCACGACAAAAAGAGCAGCACTTGCGAGACCACCGACGAAGCCTTCAATTGTTTTGTTTGGGCTCACTTTAGGCATCAGCTTGTGTTTACCAAAGTTTTTACCGCAAAAATAGGCGCCGATGTCGGCGCTCCATACGATGCCGAGTACGGCAAGAATAAGAAATGAGCCAAATTGGCTGGAGTCGGTGTAATTGGCACTGCGCAATACGTTTAATGCCAGCCACAATGGAGCCAAAGTCAACAGCCCGGCCACACCGCGCATTACCAGACCTTGTGACCAAGCATCGCTGAATCTAGGATAACGAATGACCAAGATGGTGGCCACTAACCACCAGGCGAAGGATAAGGTGAACACATAATTGGCATCTGCCAGCAATTGGCCTTGCTGCCATAAACTATCGACTGGCCAATGCCACTGCATCAATGCGACTACTACGCCGACCAAGGCAACATAGCCTAGGCGCTGTACACGCTTACAAATACCCATTAGTGCAGACCATTCATAGGCGCCTAGTAAGACGATTGCGCCTGCACAATAACTAAACCAGTCTAACGGTGTTAAAAATACCAGCACCAAGGCCAGTGGCGCTAACACCAAAGACGTTAAAATTCGTTGTTTTAGCAAATGTTATACCTTCAACTTAGGGCTGAGCTGTACAGAGTAGTTGTTTTATTTGTTCACCAGTACATCCAAACCGGCGCTCTCGCGATACGTAGCAAGCGATCGCGTCAGCAAAAGCCGACTCGTTAAAGTCTGGCCACAACGTCGGCGTAAAATAAAGCTCAGCATAGGCCGCCTGCCAAAGTAAAAAATTGCTGATGCGTAAATCACCACCAGTGCGGATCAATAAATCCAGCTCACTTTGTTCATTAAGACTAATATGCTTTGCCAACGAATGCTCGTCAATGTCATCCGCTGATAATTCGCCTGCTTGTACTTGCTTCGCTAACTGTTGTGCGGCGTACCCTATATCCCATCGGCCCCCATAATTGGCGGCGATATTTAAGCGTAACCCGGTGTTTTCAGCAGTTAGTGACTCAGCTGCAGCTATTTTTTCTTGTAACTTGTTAGAAAAGCGACTCATGTCGCCAATTATGGATAATTTAACGTTATTTTTATGGAGTTTTTTAACTTCGCGGCCCAGTACCATCATGAATAGTTCCATGAGCGTGCTGACCTCTTCCTCAGGACGACGCCAGTTCTCGCTGCTAAAGGCAAACAGAGTCAACGACTCAATACCTAGCTTAGAGCAAAATTTCACTGCATCTTTAACCGCATCAACACCCTTCTTATGTCCGTACACACGAGGACGCCCTTGCGCCTGTGCCCAGCGGCCATTGCCATCCATGATAATCGCGACATGTTTAGGTAGCGATTGTTGTGCTATTTGCTGTGCGTCTAAAGCCATAAAACTCACATTATCCACAAAAAAACGCCGCCTAGTATACCCTAGACGGCGTTACAAGCCTAATGGCAATTTATGAGCAATATGCCCATAAATTGGGCGTTAGATTTCCATCAATTCTTCTTCTTTAGCGCTTAGTTGCGCGTCCATTTCTTTGATGTACTTATCTGTGAGTTTCTGAATTTCATCTTCGCTTTGGTGCGCTTCATCTTCAGAAATATCTTTGTCTTTTAGCAAGGCTTTAATTTCACTGTTCGCGTCACGACGGATATTACGCACAGCTACGCGGCCGCTCTCTACTTCACCACGCACGACCTTGATAAGATCTTTACGACGCTCTTCCGTAAGTGGAGGAAGTGGTACCCGAATAACCGTGCCAGCTGCAGCTGGGTTAAGGCCCAAATCAGAGGTCATGATCGCCTTTTCTACTGCCTGCGCTAACGATTTGTCAAATACGCTGATAGCCAATGTACGTGAATCTTCAACTGTTACGTTAGCCACTTGGTTAAGCGGAGTATCGGCGCCGTAATAAGAGACAGTAATGCCGTCAAGTAATGCTGGGTGAGCACGACCGGTACGGATTTTAGATAGTTGGCTGCCTAGAGCAGCGACACTTTTTTGCATGCGCTCTTGCGCACTTTTTTTAATATCGTTTATCACGCTAGTATCCTACTTATTTTGTCTCGCTTGAGGCTTCTGAGGAAATTAAAGTTCCCTCTTCTTCACCCATGATCACGCGCTTAAGCGCGCCAGGTTTATTCATATTAAAGACGCTGATAGGCATTTTGTGGTCGCGGGCCAAAGTAAATGCCGCTAAGTCCATCACCTTCAACTCTTTTTCAATAATTTCATTATAGGCAAGATGGCGATAAAGCGTGGCATCTGGGTTTTTCACTGGATCATCACTGAATACCCCGTCCACTTTAGTGGCTTTAATCACGGTATCTGCTTCAATTTCAATGCCACGTAAACAGGCTGCTGAGTCTGTGGTAAAGAAAGGATTACCTGTGCCCGCCGAGAAGATAACGACACGGCCAGACTTCAACAGGCTGATAGCTTCTGCCCAGTTATAGGCGTCACATACACCGTTTAAAGGAATCGCCGACATGAGGCGAGCATTTACAAATGCACGGTGAAGTGCATCACGCATCGCTAAGCCATTCATCACTGTGGCCAGCATCCCCATGTGGTCACCAACAACACGGTTCATACCCGCCTCTGCTAACGAGCCACCGCGTAAAAAGTTACCACCACCGATCACCAAACCCACTTCTACGTCGAGTTCTACCAGCTCTTTAATTTCTTGAGCCATACGATCTAAGACTTTCGGGTCTATACCAAAGCCTTCATCTCCCATCAGTGCTTCACCACTGAGCTTGAGAAGAACACGTCTAAAAATAGGTTTGCGATTAATATTCATATTTTCCTGGCCAATAACGAATTGAGATAAAAAATAACCGCGCCTATGTGAGTACATAAGAGCGCGGTTATTCTAATTAATTTTGCTGTCTGACGCAAAAGCAAATCATCGCTTCAACCCCGTAAATAGAGGGATAAACCCGCTACCCGCGAAGCCTTGAACAAGTTGCTTATAATGCCAACACAACATGGTTAAATTCCAACCTAAGCGATTACTCGCCTTTTGCAGCAGCTACTTGAGCCGCAACTTCTGCAGCGAAGTCTTCTTCTTTCTTCTCGATACCTTCACCCACTTCTAGGCGCTTGAAGGTTGCAACAGAACCGCCACGCTCTTTAAGCATTTCACCAACAGTTTGCTTTGGTTCCATGATGAAAGCTTGACCAGTTAGTGAGATCTCACCGGTGAATTTCTTCATACGGCCAGTAACCATTTTTTCAGCGATTTCAGCAGGCTTGCCTTCGTTCATCGCGATCTCAACTTGTACTGCTTTTTCTTTTTCAACTACGTCTGCTGGTACGTCTTCAGGGTTAACGTAGTCAGGCTTAGAAGCGGCAACGTGCATAGCAACGTGCTTAAGCGTTTCTGCGTCTGCATCACCGGCAACAACAACACCGATGCGCTCGCCGTGACGGTAAGAAGCCAGGTTTGCACCTTCGATGTACTCAACACGACGGATGTTCATGTTTTCACCGATTTTAGCAACTAGCGCTACGCGGTCTTCTTCGAACTTAGCTTGAAGCTCTTCAATGCTTAGTTTTTCAGCGATTGCAGCGTCCGCTACTGTGTTAGCGAAACCTAGGAAGCTGTCGTCTTTAGCAACGAAGTCTGTTTGACAGTTAACTTCAACAAGCGCAGCAACACCATCAGCTTCTTTGATGATGATAGTACCTTCGGCAGCGATGTTACCTGCTTTTTTAGCAGCTTTCGCTTGACCGTTTTTACGCATGTTTTCGATTGCTGCATCGATGTCACCGTTGGTTTCAGTCAATGCTTTTTTACAATCCATCATGCCAGCGCCAGTGCGCTCGCGTAATTCTTTTACTAGGGCAGCAGTTACAGCCATGGGAATTTCCTCAAATCAATGTGTTAGAGCAAGTGACCAAGGTCACTTTGAAATAAGAATATCAAGTCTTCATCGCACTAGGATGAAGACTTGATGACAAGCGAGTTGCAATTACTCAGCGGCAACGAAATCGTCTTTTTCAGCTTGCACTGCGATGTTGCTTTCACGACCTTCAACAACTGCATCAGCAACTGCATTAGTGTAAAGCTGGATCGCACGGATTGCATCGTCGTTACCAGGAACAACGTAGTCAACACCGTCTGGGTTAGAGTTAGTATCAACGATAGATACTACTGGGATGCCCAGGTTGTTTGCTTCTTTAATCGCGATGTGTTCGTGGTCTGCATCAATAATGAAAAGCGCATCAGGAAGACCGCCCATATTTTTGATACCGCCAAGGCCTTTTTCAAGCTTAGCCATTTCACGAGTAAGCATTAACGCTTCTTTCTTAGTTAGCTTCTCAAACGTGCCGTCTTGGCTTTGAGTCTCAAGATCTTTAAGACGCTTGATTGACTGGCGAACAGTTTTCCAGTTAGTCAACATACCACCTAACCAACGGTGATTTACGTAGAACTGGTCACATTTAACTGCCGCTTCTTTTACTGCTTCGCTTGCAGCGCGCTTAGTACCAACGAAAAGGATTTTGCCTTTGTTAGACGCTACGTTTGACAGGTAAGTCAACGCGTCGTTAAACATAGGTACAGTTTGCTCAAGGTTGATGATATGAACTTTGTTGCGAGCACCGAAGATGAACGGCTTCATCTTTGGATTCCAGTAACGAGCTTGGTGACCGAAGTGTACACCCGCCTTAAGCATATCGCGCATTGAAACGTTTGCCATGGTATTTTTTCCTCTAATGTTTAGGGTTAGGCCTCCACATATCCCATAGCACCAACACCTTGGAAGTTATTCCGCGATGCACCCAAGTGTATGTGTCGATATGTGTGTGTGTTAATATTAAATGGTTATGTGTCTTCGTTACAGATAAAGCACTTCACTGTTATAGGTGAACACCAACAACAAGCAAGTGATTTTAATTTGTAAAAAGACGGCGCGCTTTATACCATATTGGCCGTGAAGACTCAATCTTTTGTGCACTATTTGTGCGCACTTAACTTATTTAAAGAACACAATTGGAGCATCAATGACTGCAGTGATCAAAACCCCGGAAGAAATCGAAAAAATGCGCGTAGCCGGCCGGTTGGCCGCAGACGTATTGGAAATGATAGGCCCACATGTCAAGCCTGGGGTGACCACTGATGAGCTCAACACCCTATGCCATAACTACATTGTTGACGAGCAAGGGGCTATTCCGGCGCCGTTAAATTATCATGGTTTCCCAAAATCAATTTGTACTTCGGTTAACCATGTTATTTGTCATGGCATCCCCAATGACAAACCATTAAAAGAAGGCGATATCATTAATATCGATGTCACCGTGATTAAAGATGGTTACCACGGCGATACCTCAAAAATGTTTCATGTAGGCCAGCCAACTATTCAAGGTAAGCGCCTGTGTGAGATTACCCAACAGAGCTTGTATCTGGCCATAAAAATGGTGAAGCCTGGCGTGCGTTTAGGCGATATCGGTGCCGCCATTCAAAAATACGCAGAAGGCTTTAGCTACTCGATTGTGCGCGAATACTGTGGCCACGGTATAGGTAAAGAGTTTCATGAAGAGCCGCAAGTCATGCACTATGGTCGCCCAGGCACCGGTGAGACTCTCAAAGCCGGTATGTGCTTAACCATTGAGCCCATGGTCAATGCTGGCAAACGCCAATGTAAGCTGCTCAAAGACGAGTGGACGGTGATCACTAAAGACCGTAGCCTATCAGCACAATGGGAGCACACTTTGTTGGTGACCGACAATGGCGTAGAAGTACTAACCCTACGCAGCGATGAAAAGCTTCCTCGCGTGATTGAACACAGCTAATTAAAAAGGGGCAAACCTGTGGCCTTACCGAATAAATTAAAAGACCTGCTTGAGCAGGCTGACGAGTTGGAAGAATATAAGGCCTGTAGCCAATACTTTTATAAGTGGCTGGGCAACCAATTTGATAAACAACCGGTAGGGTCACTCATCCGTGCGCGCGCGGAATATATCGACCGCTTATTGATCAAGCTGTTTCACTGCTGCAACCTTGCCCATGAGCCTGAGCTGGCTTTGGTTGCCGTAGGCGGCTACGGCCGAGGAGAACTACACCCCTACTCCGATATCGACTTTCTGTTGCTGGTTAGCGAAGAGCCCAACGCCGAGCTGCGTGAAAAAATAGGCCAGTTTGTGACTCTGCTGTGGGATCTGAATTTGGAAATTGGTCACAGTGTACGCACCATAGAGCAAGTGATTGAGCAAAAGCGTGAAGATGTCAGTTTTTCCACAAGCTTACTGGAAAGCCGCCTTATTTTTGGTAACCACATCGAGTTTGAAAAGCTCAAACAGCATATTTTACAAACCCCGGTGTGGCGCTCTGACGAGTTTTTTATAGCAAAGCGTCAAGAGCAAGACCTACGACACCGAAAATGCCATGGCACCGCCTATAATCTCGAGCCGAACATCAAAGAGAACCCAGGTGGTCTGCGTGATTTACAAACCATCATTTGGGTGGCGAAAAAACACTTTCATGCCGAAACCTTAGAAGAGCTCATCAACCATGGTTACCTCACCCACGAGGAGTACCAAGAGCTGCTCGAGTGCTTAGAAAACTTGTGGAATATTCGTTTTGCTCTGCATTTGGCCGCCGAGCGCAGCGAGAACCGCCTGTTGTTCGACTACCAGCCCCATGCCGCAGAAATACTTGGCTTTGGTAGTGATGGTAAAGCCTCGGTCGAGCGTATGATGAAGCGCCTATTTCGGATTATGAGTCGGGTCCGTGAACTCAACCAAATGCTGCTGTCTTATTTTGAGCAATCCATTTTACCGGATCATCGGGATTTACCGGTGGTTGAATTGGACCGCAGCTTTGAGCGTATCGGTCATCAAATTCGCGTTAAAAACCCTTCTGTGTTTTTCCGCCGCGATCAGCTGTTAGTGCTGTTCGAGCACATCGCCAGTAATCCGCAAATCACTCATATTTACCCCAGCACCATTCGCACTATGCGCCAAGTCCGTCGGCGTCTACTTGGTGACTTGCAAGATTATGCCGCCTGTCGCGATGCATTTTTACGCCTAATAAAACACCCCAACGGCATGGGCCGCGCGTTCACCTTAATGCACAAACACGGCATCATTGCTGCGTATCTACCCCAGTGGCGTAATATTTTCGGACAAATGCAGTTCGACTTATTTCACGCTTACACCGTCGATGAACATACTCATAAGCTGATTAACAACATCTATCAGTACAGTGATAAATCCAAGGTCAGCGACTTCCCCTTGTGCAGTGAGATTGTCACCCGCATGGATAAGCCGGAACTGTTATATCTTGCGGCTATTTTTCACGATATAGCCAAAGGTCGCGGCGGCGATCACTCCGAACTCGGAGCTGTCGATGCACTTGCATTCGCCAAGCTGCACCGCCTACCTACATCCGACGGTAAATTGATTGCTTGGTTGGTGGAAAACCACTTATTAATGTCAGTCACGGCGCAGCGCAAGGATATTAACGACCCGGATGTGATCAACGAGTTCGCTTCTAAGGTAAAAAATGAGCGCCAGCTGGACTACCTCTATTGCCTAACTGTGGCCGATATTCGTGCCACCAACGATAACCTGTGGAATGATTGGAAAAACACCCTGCTGCGCGAGCTGTATTTGCATACTCAGCGGGCATTGCGCTTAGGGCTAGAAAACCCCATGGATATGCGTGACCAAATTCGTGATAAGAAGCAGCAAGCTAAGCAGCGGTTAATCAATCTAGGGTATGATGAGAGTCACATCGACTTGCTTTGGAGCCGCTTTAAAGCCAATTATTTCACCGCCTTTAGTGAACAGCAAATCTCTTGGCACTGTGAACACTTACTCAATGCACAGGACTTATCCGCACCGAGTGTCACCGTTTCCGATTGTGCAATGCATGGCGGCACTCAGGTTTTTGCCTATAGCCCTTATACCGGCGGCTTATTTGCGCGTTTAGTTAGCGTCATTGGCTCTAAAAAAGCACAGATTCAGCACGCTCAAGTAATGACCACCAAAGATGGCTATGTCATTTTCAGTTTTGTTGTTCTTGAGGTGAATGGCGAGCCGTTGAGTAAAAGTCGCGGCAACGGCATGCGCCGTGCTCTTGAGCAAATAATGCAGGATCCGAAGAAGAAGATCCGGATCAAGAAAAATCGTTCGCAGCGTTTTAAAGACTTTAATATTAAACCAAAAATTGTATTGCGGCCGCACGCGCGCAAAGACCGTAGTTTAATTGAAATACAAGCGGTGGATATTCCTGGCCTGTTAACAAAAATAGCGCAGGTTTTTCAGCGCCATCGCTTACACATACACGCCGCCCGCATTACCACTGTGGGTGAGCGCGCAGAAGACTTTTTTGTCGTCTCAAATAATGATTACCAAGCTCTGACGGATGAAGAACAAGTTAAAATCCATCAGGCACTTCGGAAAAAACTAAATGCCGATAATGAAGCGACCACCGCTTAATCGGCTCACTAATGAGGACACCATGGCAGATTTAAAAACCCTTATTGAAAACGCGTGGGAAAACCGTGACGCGATTAGCCCAAGTACGGTTGATGCTGATGTAAAAAACGCGATAGATACGGTATTGGAGCGTTTGGATAAAGGTGATGCTCGGGTGGCTGAAAAGCTCTCGGGTGAGTGGGTGGTGCACCAATGGCTTAAAAAAGCGGTGCTGTTGTCTTTTCGGATCCGTGACAACCAGCCTATTAGCGATGGCGTTAATCAGTTCTACGATAAAGTGCCGCTTAAATTTAGCGACTACAGCAGCGAGCAATTTCAACGTGAAGGCATGCGTGTAGTGCCCAACGCCGTTGCACGCAAAGGCAGCTATATTGGTAAGAACGTCGTTCTGATGCCTTCTTACACTAATATTGGTGCTTATGTCGATGACGGTACCATGGTCGATACATGGGCCACAGTGGGCTCATGCGCGCAAATTGGTAAAAACGTGCACCTTTCCGGGGGCGTCGGTATCGGCGGCGTGCTCGAACCACTGCAGGCTAACCCGACTATCATTGAAGATGACTGCTTTATCGGTGCGCGCTCTGAAATTGTTGAGGGCGTTATTGTCGAGCAAGGCGCGGTCATTTCTATGGGTGTGTACATCTCGCAAAGCACGCGTATCTTTGACCGTGAAACTGGGCAAATTCATTACGGTCGCGTTCCAGCCGGAGCCGTTGTAGTGCCTGGGTCCATTCCTAGCAAAGATGGCAGCCATAGCCTGTATGCCGCCGTTATTGTCAAGAAAGTTGACCAACAGACACGCGAGAAAGTTGGCGTCAACGCCCTACTTCGTGGTGTAGAGTAACTGTAAAGCAGCCTTCAGATCACTTTGAGGGCTGCCTTAAAACTATTTTATTCCTGCCAACTTTTTTATTTGAAATAATTGCTTCATTACGTTACCTATAGGGTAAACGATGAGGCAATACCATGAATAAACGTCACTTCCTGAAAAGCTGTACTGTGCTCGGTGCCGGTGCGCTACTCGCTCCTGCGGCCCAAGCGATTGGTGTGCCACAGCAAAGCACCTTAGCAACACTGAAACCTAAAGCCTTACCCGATGGGGCTATGATAGGCGTTGTCAGTCCGTCGGCAGCCACAGCTGAACATAAAGACATCATATTAGCGCAGCAGTTAATCAAAGCACTGGGTTATCGCGTCAAGCTCAGCCCCCATATCATGGCGCGGCGTGGGCATTTAGCGGGTCTAGATCAACAGCGCGCTGACGACCTTAACGGCTTTTTTGCCGACCCCAGTGTTGATGCTATCGTATGCTTGCGCGGCGGCTCTGGCGCTGCACGCATTTTGCCACTGCTCGACTACCAAATTATCAAGGCTAACCCTAAGCCCTTACTGGGCTACTCTGATATCACTGCACTGCATAACGCCCTGCTTGCTAAAACTGGGTTGATCAGCTTCCACGGTCCCAACGCCACAAGCCAGTGGAATCCCTTTAATGTACACCAATTTAAACAGTTATTTGTTCATCGCGAGCGAGTGCTATACCAAAATTTAGACAAAGCTGATGATGAGCTAGTTAATCGTCACTACCTCACCCAAACCATTACCTCAGGACAATCGCAAGGACACCTTATCGGCGGTAATTTATCCGTACTATCGGCGCTTGCGGGCAGTGACTATTTACCCAATTTTGAGGGCGCGATTTTATTTTTAGAGGATATTGATGAAGCGCCTTATCGCATTGACCGCATGATGAGTACACTCAAGCTCATGGGCGCATTGGATAAGATTAACGGCTTCGTGTTTGGTGATTGCAACCAATGTCAGCCTGGCAGTGGGTATGGGTCGTTAACGCTGGAACAAATCTGGGCTGATTACATTGCCCCGCTGAACATTCCAGCCTATCACGGAGCCATGATCGGCCATATTGAGAGACAATTTATTTTACCTGTAGGTGCCCAAGTTAAGCTTGACGCGGACCAAGGCAGTATCCGTGTTTTAGAAGAGGTGTTTAGTTAAACTAAAAAGCCCCGAATAACACGGGGCTTCAATTTCTTTGTATGTACTGTGATTAGGCGGCCAAAGATGTGGCCCAACCTAGAATGGCATTTAAGCAACCAATGCCAGCAAATACAGCGATAAACGCGACGAAATATTTAAAGTTGAAAGGGTCTTTAAAATCACCTTTTTGCGCCATCTTCATTACCTCTTTAAGCACGATAAAACGGCGCATATAATAATCGAATCGAGTTTAACAATCCAGCGTTTGCAGTACTTGACGCTGCGCCAGTTGCTCTGCAATTTGTAGGGCTCCCTGATAAAGCTGCTGATAATTAAATTGCGGCGCCTGGCGCTGTAAAGCTTCACATACTTGCGCTAAGGTGATGCCTGGTTGCTGTGAAAGGGTATCAAGCAATAACGCGGTCATCATATTTAAGGCAAGAAACTGCACCTCATCTTGTTGGTCGCGATAAACACAAATATAGCTGGGCTGTTCATCCGCTTGCTGCGGCTGATTATCCACCGAGATGGTTTGTACAGGGAAGTGATAACACACTACTTGCGCGGTTTCACTCATATACAAAGGTTGCTTTTGCACATTAAAAAGCGGCCTTAACTGGCCACTGTCTTGTGCACTAGACACTGCCAACTCCACCCACTCGTAATGGGCTAACTCTTGTAAAAAAGGCGGATCGCTGTGTTGTAACTCATACTGCTGTGCCAAAAACAGTACAAATTCTTTAGAAATATCCAAAAAATAGGGGGATGTGGCGTGATGGCTAGCAAAAAATCGACGTACTAACTGCTGCCACCGCTGATCATCGTACAAGCTTCGCAGCACAGGAAAGCCGCTTTCTAAAAAGCCATTGACGTTATTGAAAAACAACTCACGATAAATTTTCATTCGCCGGTCTTCGACATCTGCGGGACGCGGATTAGCTTCGGGGTCGCGAATATGGGCGCTAAATTGCTTCTGTAGTTGTTGAAACTGCATGATCAGGCTCTTTGCTGTTGGGCTAAAAAAGGCTGTTGGATATCAGCAATGGTATCGATTTCTTTAAGTAGTTGGCTAAGTGGTGGAATATTAAAGTCCCGCTCTAATAACGTTGGCTGTACACCGTGCAACTCATAAGCTCGTCTGAGCAGCTGCCAGACGGGATCGATCACATCAGCGCCATGGGTGTCGACAATTAAATCTTCGGCCTCGTTGTAGTGCCCAGCCACATGCATGTAGGCGATCCGCTCGCTGGGGAGACCGGCCAAGAACTGCTCGGCATCATAGCCATGATTTACTGAGTTCACATAAATATTATTAACATCAAGCAGCAACTGGCAATCGGCTTCTGCCAATATACGCTGAGTAAATTCAAGTTCTGTAAGCTGCTGCCCTGGCGCGCCATAGTAAGACACATTTTCAATGACTAAAGGACGCTCTAATACATCTTGCACTTGGCGGATCCGCGCAGCGACATAGCTTATCGACTCCTCTGTGAAAGGAATGGGCATCAAATCATACATATGACCATCGGCGGAGCAATAACTGAGGTGCTCGCTGTAAAGGCGAATATCGTGCACATCAAAAAACTGCTTCAGATCTTTTAAAAACGCCACATCCAAAGGATCGGGCGAGCCCAATGATAAAGATAAACCATGGCAAATGAACGGATGACGCTCTGTGAGCGCACGAAACTGCTTGCCAAGCTTACCACCTAGACGCAACCAGTTCTCAGGGGCGACCTCCATAAAGCCAATTTGCTTAGGAATATGATTAAGCATATCGCTCAGCATTTCACGACGTAGACCCAGGCCCACATTAGCTAATGGCGCTGACTGCTGCAACATATTGCACTCCTTAAAGTGTACAAGCCGCTCGACGGCGGCTTGTTAGGTACTACGGGTAATTAACGATAGTTCACGGCTGATTAGCTGTGACCACCGCATTTGCCTTCACCACACTTACCTTCTTTACCTTTGGCTTCACCGCCACATTTACCTTCGCCGCACTTGCCCTCTTTGCCTTTGGCTTCACCGCCGCATTTACCTTCGCCGCACTTGCCTTCTTTGCCTTTGGCATGACCGTGACCGCCACATTTGCCTTCACCGCACTTGCCCTCTTTGCCTTTGGCTTCACCGCCGCATTTACCTTCGCCGCACTTGCCTTCTTTACCTTTGGCATGACCGTGACCGCCACATTTTCCTTCACCGCACTTGCCTTCTTTGCCTTTGGCTTCACCGCCGCATTTACCTTCGCCGCACTTGCCTTCTTTGCCTTTGGCTTCGCCGCCGCACTTACCTTCACCACATTTACCCTCTGCTGCGTCAAGCTGGTATCCTGCAACCATCTCTTGCATTTCAAATGGGTTGGCCTGCGCATCAGTTGCAGTCACAGCCGCACCCGATGCAACAACAGCACCTAAGGTTAAGGCGATGGAGTTCTTTTTTAAATTATTCATGCTTTAGCTCTCTCTCGGTTGGTAGCATTCAACAGATCAGACCCGAATGCATCCTGGATCCTTTCAAATTATTTTTAAATTTTTATGTGGTATATCGATTACCAGAATAACTATGGCGCGATATAGGTATTTTATCAATAGCGACGAACGGGTTAGAATACGCGCCCAGCTAGCAGTGAAGGTCATATATGAAACTAATTTTAGCCCCCATGGAAGGCGTTGTTGATTTTAAAATGCGCCAACTACTTACCGATATTGGCGGCTTTGACCTCTGTGTGACCGAGTTTGTGCGGGTAGTCAATCAGCGATTACCGCGCCGTGTTTTCTTACGCTATTGCCCTGAGCTACTCAACGGCGGTTATACGCGTGCAGGAACGCCCGTGAGGATTCAACTACTTGGACAGCATCCACAGTGCCTGGCAGAAAATGCGATTAAGGCTATAGAGCTCGGTTCTCATGGCATTGACCTTAACTTTGGCTGCCCAGCAAAGACGGTCAATAAAAGTAAAGGCGGCGCCGTACTACTCAAAGAGCCCGAACAGCTTTATCAAATCGTTAAAACAGTACGTGAAGCAGTAGCACAAGAACACAAGGTAACCGCTAAGGTACGCTTGGGCTTTGACGATACCTCACGTAGTAGTGAAATTTTTGATGCTGTTGTGCAAGCAGGCGCAGACAGTATTGCTATCCACGCCCGTACTAAACGCGACGGCTATCGCCCTCCCGCTTATTGGCACTTGCTGGCACCGCTGGTGCAGCGTAACGCTGATATTGAAATTGTTGCAAACGGAGAGATTTGGAGCCTCGACGATGCTCATAGTGCGAGAAATCAAAGCTTATGCCAACATCTGATGCTCGGTCGCGGCGCGCTTGCAATGCCAGACTTAGCGGCTTGGATCAAAGCCGCAGACCAAAACAAAATACATGAGAAAATGACTTGGCACGATGTGCTTTACCATATTATTCACTCATCTATGCACGATGACGACACCAAAGCGAAGCGTTATTTTGCCAACAGAACTAAACAGTGGTTAGGGTATCTACGACGAACTTACCATCAAGCAGATCAGCTATTTGATGATATTCGTCGGCTACATGATAAGGAAGAAGTGCTCGCACAATTACAGCACCACGCTCAACGATGATAAAAAATATCTGCTAAATTCGCCAAGGTTGATCCTTGTCATGTTCCCAAGTTTGAATATTGGCCACAATAAAAGTCAATTCAAGGCAAACACGGGGCGATTTATGAGTATCCTCACCCATGACTTCGAGCAACAGGTTTCTCAGGCACTTGCGGATGCGCGCAGACAACTCTTGGCAAAGCTACAACAAGCTTCACAAGTCCATGAAAGAAGACTGCATGCTAAGCTTACCAACGAGCCGGAAAGCGACTGGGTGGCATTACTGAGCGAACATTTAGGCCCAGAATACAAAGACCTCATTATCCGGCTAGAGCGCTTAGAAGCGACTCAGTGCCAGTTTGATTTGGGGTTATTTGGCTTTTGCTCTGACTGCGAAGAGCCCATAGAGCCACACCGTTTAGAAAAAGATGTGACGACGCAGCGCTGCGCGCGCTGCGACAGTATCAGTCGCGCGCAATTAAATGGCCATAAATAAAGCTCATCGCTGGATAAGCGACCACCTCATACACCATTTGCTTTGCTCGTCGCTCGCTGATCCCCTGTTTGGCTAGCGACGTTAGCGCCATTTGCTCAGTCCAAAGTTGGCTGTGAATACCTATATCAAGCTCCATATACAAAAGCGCTAACCGCGTTTGTTCCACACTCAAACTCTGTTGCTGAGCCCACAGGCGCTTATTCACATAGCCTTGTCGCCAATCTAGCCCTACATCGCGCTGGTCATTGTCTGGTTGGCGCAAAGGCGCGATGCCATATTCAGAGAGTGTAGCCAGCTTACTTTGAATTTGCATAAGCCATTTAATCGGCGCCTGCACCTGGTCAGTGTAGTAATTTAGTTTTGCTTGATACCACTGAGTGCCATTTGGCAGCTGACTTAGCCCCAGCTGGTTGCGAGGGCGATAGTTAACTAAATACTGTTGTAGTTGGGCCGCTGCACTTTTGAGTTTACTGTTATCAGCGAGCTCGATTAACCGCTCTACTTCACCTTGCATCATTGCTAATTCATAGCGATTAACAAAAATTTGGCTTTGTTCACCTTGCTGCAAGCGGCTTTTCACTAACTCAAGCCACTGCGCTGCTTGTTCTTGCGTTTGACTATCTTGCAATGCCTGCTCAGAGCGGAAAATAGCGCTGCCTAGCGGCCAAGGTTGATAGCGACGTACATACCTTTGCTCGGTAATTAAATAGTCCAAGGTTGCGCGCTGTGCCTTGCTGAGCGCCGCTCTATCAAACTGCTGATATAGGTCGTGGCGCTGCTTGAGATACGCATCAGAATAAGGCCAAGGCGTTAAGGGGCTGGTTAAATCGCCTGTAAGTTTGGCGTTCAATTGTACTAAGGCCTGCTGCGAGGTAGTTGCTGAAATAGATTGAGGCTCAGAGCACCCTGTTGTTACTAAAGCAAGCAAGATTAAGCTGTGTATGCGCACCGCGTATGGCTCCTTAAATAAGCATTGCGTGGAAATAAAAAAGGCCCCAATGAAGGGGCCTTTTATTATTGCATAAGGAGCTTAAAGACTCACACCATTACGTTGTGCTTTATCTTTAATGAAGGTTTTCCAACTACGCGCGAATTTACGCGTGCTTGGATCTTCTGCTGCTTTAGTAATCGCAGCGTAGGCTTGCTTATACTTTTCTTGCTGTAGGTAAGCTTCTGCTAAGTCAGAGTAAATAGTCCCTTTCTTATCAGAGCCTTCATCAAGAGCACGCTTCAATAAAACCACTGCTTTATCGAATTGTTCCTCTTGTAAGCGCAAGGCACCGGCTTTACGGAATAGCTCTGCATCGTTATCAAACTCTGCGGCTTCCTCGTAATACTTCGCTGCTGTCTTAATGTTTTTAGCATTATGAAAGTAGCTAGCCATTGCCGTGACATTTTGCTTAATGCGCTTAACCTTACCATCAGTGATGGCCTTTTCCATGTGGAAACCGGCTTTGTAAGGAACGCCTACAAATGAGTAGAGCTGTGCTAACACTTTATAGTCAGTTTCTGATTCAAAGAAACCACTGTCGTAAGCAATATCCATCGTAGTGAGACCTTTTTCATAGTCTTCTACTTGCATATAGAACTTACCAAGGTTAACCCAGGCTTTGCCGTCTGTTGGCCAGGTTTTCACCATGCGCTCAAGAATTTTTACTGCTTTATCAAATTCTTTTGCTTCATAGTGAGCTGCCATCAATAACTGAAACGGTGCTTTCTTTGGCTCTTTTTTAGCATTGAGCTCAATAGCACGCTCAGCAGGCTCTACCACATCTTTAAACTGACCAAGCTCATAACTCGCTTGAGCGATACGCGTGTATACAGTGGGATCTTCTTCACCAGTGAAGTCCATCCAGTCGATATACGCTTGCTTTGCTTCTTTGTACTTCTTGATGTTAGCCAACAAGTCACCAAGCAGCTTCATCGCCTGCTCTTGGTCGTTAAAGTTAAGCTCATCTGGCTTGATTGCGTCTTGTGTATACTTAATAGCCAACTGATAGTTGTCTACTTGGGCATACAGCTGACCTAAGTAGCGATCAATAGTCGCACGGTCAAACTCATCAGACGGGTCGAGTTCTTTAAGAACTGCGATTGCGCCGTTGAAGTCTTCTGCATCAACAAACTCAAACGCTTTCATGACCTTCTTACCAGTGCGCTCACTCATGACCTTGGTCTTAGCGTTTTTGCGCTTTTCTATCTCTTCGTAGTTAGGCGCAGCAAATACCGAAGTACTCACTACACTACCAGACAACGAGATAAGCAGAGCGAGTGCAGTCACTTTAGATAGATTTTTCATACTACACTCTCCTTACTGGTCTTGGTTAAGTTTGAAGTCAAGCTGAACAGTGATGCCAGGCTGTTTAACCGGCTTGCCATCAACTACTTTTGGCTTGTACTTCCACTTACGCAAGGCACGCTTAGCTTCACGGTCGAAGATACGACGAGGTTCTGCATCGATTACCTCTACATCTTCTACACCGCCCACTTCGTTAATGGTGAATGAAAGCTGTACCCAGCCTTCTTTACCATCACGCGCGGCTTGCACCGGGTATTTAGGTTCAATTCGAACAAGAGGTGTTGCATCACCATCTCGACCAAATGCACCTGGGCCACTTAGACCACCCGCTGAGCTACCTACATTAACACTTGGCATATTGAAACCGAGTGAACCTGGGTTAGGGTTACTATTCTCAGGCTGTGGCGGCTGCGGTTTAGGCGGCTGCTTAGGCGGTGGTGGAGGCGGCGGCGGTACACGCTTACGCTCCTGCACCTTGGATTCAGGTGGATTCGTCATAATTTCGACAACGATCTTCTCTTTCTCGTTGGCTGCCCTGTTATCTCCACCGGAGATTAGGTAAGCCATGAAAAAGAATAAGCCGAAAGTAACTGCCCCACCTGCAATCAGTGAAAACAGAAAACGAATCATTACTTATCTCCAGCGATTGATATCTTATCGATACCTGCAGCTTTAATCTGGTCCATGACCTTCACAACCACACCGTGCTTCGCATCTTTATCCGCTTGGATAATTACGATTTCGGTAGGCTGCTCAGCCAATAGACGTTCAATGTTTGCAGCAACACGCTCGACATCAACCTGACGCTTGTCCATCCAAATTTCACCGTTAGAGCGAACAGCGATGAAGATATTTGCATTCTTCTTCTTAGTCGCTTGCGCTGCTTCCGGTTTATTTACATCAATACCCGCTTCTTTAACGAACGAAGTAGTTACGATAAAGAAGATAAGCATGATGAATACGATGTCCAGCATCGGCGTCATATCGACGGCTGCTTCTTCTTCTTCACGAAAACGTTGTTTACGTGCCATATTCAAATCTCTCTCTAGTGATGAGGCAAGCTATCGACGAGCTTCTCTTTAGCCATTTTTGCACGTGCTTCAAGACGTGTACTAAAGAATACACCCGATAGTGCCGCAACCATTCCAGCCATTGTTGGGATTGTTGCCATTGAAATACCTGATGCCATTAGTCGAGGGTTACCTGTGCCCTGAGTTGCCATGGTTTCGAAAACCGCGATCATCCCAGTTACAGTACCTAATAGACCAATAAGTGGACATACAGCTACCAATGTCTTAATCAACAACATGCGCTCATCTAATTTTTCAGACGCTTCAGAAATCCATGCATCGCGGATTCTGTGTGCGTACCAAGACGTAGTGTCCTGGCGGGCGTCCCACTTCGCTACAATCCCCTTTTTCATTTTCGGGAACTCAGAGAGTAGGAACCAATAGCGCTCAATCATTAAAACCCACATGAGGAAGAGTGCTATCGCGACCACGTATAATACCTGGCCGCCTGTGCCAACAAAATCCCTGATAGATTCCCAAATCTCCATCAGGACTAGCATTAGGCTTTCTCCTTCTCCGCGTGAGCAGCGATAATACCGGCGCTTTGCTCATCAAGAACGTGGATGATTGATTTACTGCGACCAGCAACAATAGCGTGAACTAGGATTAGCGGTAGTGCCGCAATTAGACCTAGAGCTGTGGTTACTAGAGCCATTGAGATTGAACCAGCCATGATCTTCGGATCACCTGTACCGAACAAGGTAATTTGTTGGAAGGTGTTGATCATACCAACAACGGTACCAAGTAGACCTAGTAGCGGCGCGATAGCAGCTAAGATCTTGATGATGTTGATACCCGCTTCGATACGTGGCGTTTCACGTAGAATCGCTTCGTCTAGTTTAAGCTCAAGGTTTTCAACGTCTTGGTTTTTGTTGTCGTGGTAAACTTTAAGAATACGGCCCAGCGGGTTACCTTCTGAAGGTGAGCTGGTGTTCTTAAGCTGACTCTTGATTTTACCTGAAACGATAGTTAGGTCGATTAGGCGCACAACAGCGATAAGTAGACCAATCACTAGTAGTACAGCGATGATGTAACCTACTTCTTCACCTTGGTGGAAGCGCTCTTCAGGTGTAGCTTTTTGCGTGTTCAGACGCAGGATTGAGCCACGAGTTGGGTCAATGTAAAAGCCTGTGTACTGGTCTGCTGAAGTACCGATTAGGTCTTTCGCTGAATCAAGTACGAAACCGTCTGGCTGACGACCTAGCGGTTGAATCGCTTGGTTTTCAGCAGAGTAAACTAAATAACCGTCATCAGTAATAAGGTTAAAGTTACCGATACGAGTTACTTGCTTAGTTGATGTTGAACCGTCTAGCTCTGAAACTTCAGCTTCGAAAGAAGAAACTTTCGCAGACTCAGTCATTTCAGTTTGTAGGGCAATCCAAAGCTCTTCTAGTTCACGTGTAGTTGGTAGCTCTTTCGCTGCCGCTAGTGAACGAAGAATTTCAGCACGGCCAGGCTTTTCAGCACTAACTAGTGACGCTTCGATTGAACCAATGGTTTCTTGCGCTGCACGACGTACAACACCGAACATCTCACCTAGTGTACCTTTTGCGTTTTCAAGCGCTTGCTCTTTTTCCGCTAGGGTTACTTCGTTTTGAGCATACTCTTTTTGTAGACGCTCGCCACGTGCCTTTTCTGCTGCAAGTTCACGTTTTGCTTGGTTAAGCAACGCTTGCTTGTCAGCGCGTGCAGACAAGAACTCTTGTTCACGCTGTTTGTTTAGTTTGCCTTCAGAGATACGCTCTTTTTTAACTTGATCAAGGATCTGGTCAAGTACTTCTGTGTTTGCATGAGCGTTAAGCGCAGCACCGGCAGAAACTGATAGTACTGCTGCAACAGCAAAACCTTTAAATAGTTTCTTCATTCTCTATTACTCCGCGCCGAAGATTGGAAGTTTAACAAGATCCGGTGCAGCCTGTTTACGGGCCATACGGATTGTCTCTTTAACAGGCTTTAGGAATTCTTCACCCAAAGCTTCCCACTGCTTAGTGCTGTTGTTCCACACCCAAGCATTCTTCTGGTCGAATGATTGCGCAACATAAGCAATACGACCTAGACGTGCGAAGTCTACAGAGATGTCACGACCGTCGATATTCAGGCTACCTTGGTCAGCAACCATTGTCGTGCTGTAGTCTTTCTCAACCATGTATGCTTCAAGTACCTGACGGAACTTCTCTGAAGTCGTTACAGAAGCACTGCTCATGATTTCACGTAGCTTTTCAACGCGAGCTAGGCGATCTTCGGTATTAAACGGAACGTCCGCTTTGATGAATTGCTCAAGCGTATCGATCATGCGATACATCAAAGGCACAACGTTTTGTTTAGTTTTGTCGATACCTGCAATCTGACGCTCTAGTGATTCAATTTGTGAATTTTGATCATCAACTAGACGCTGAACGTGGTCGTTATAGACCTTCATGATTTCAGTTTCATCAACAGTCGCGCGGTAATCAGCGATTAGCTCTTGCGTTTGACCATAGATGTTATCGATTTTAGTTTGAGACTTTTTAGCAGCCGTTTGGATAGTTGCACCCGCTTTGTGGATGTCATTCAACGGATCTGCCATCACATTGTTGCTTGCAAGTGCAGCTGCGCCAACCAACGCAGAAGCTACAAGACTCTTTCTGATTTTAACAGACATAGTTCCCAACCAATTAAGTAATGTTACTTTTTGAATTTTAATTAGCTTGCCTTGTGACAAACCAACCTAGGTATCTTTCTACTGATACCAACTTGCCAATAATGCTAAAAGGTTCCAGTGCTGTCAACTTGATGTTTATCGCAATTTTCCTTGATTTCGTCTTACTTTTTTGGTTTAAACATATTTTTAACAAATCAATTCTACTTATAAGCCGCTATACTGGGCATTGACATAATTTGGAAATGAAAAGTTAAATTTCTTTTTTTTTACAGTAAGTGAGGTATTAGCGGTAAGTTGCTTACTAAGTCAGTCTATATCGGCCATTTGTACCTTTTATAAGTAGTCTCACACCTACTTGGTAGGTGTAGGTTAGTTACTCTGTGTTGCTCGCAATCAACATAAGGCAACTATATAACAATAAATAACAAGGACCTTCTATGTTTAGATTCACCACTGTACTCACCACCGTGCTTATATTTGTATGCAGTGCTCCAAGCTTGGCACAGCAAGCTAAGGAGCAAACATTGGCGCAGGCCTTCGGTGGTTTCAAATGGAATTCCCAATTTGAAGTCGCATACGATGATATTGACCAACTGTTAGCGATGACCGTTGTTAACACGGGAATGTCGGATCGCTCGCGCTTGAAAAGCGAGCAAACTATCGGCACGCGCATGACATCGGGTCGTAATAAAGCAACAGCGCTTGAAGCTAATCGCTTTTATTTCGAGGGAGTCAAAAAGTCTGATCTAAAGCTCGCACTCACTAAAATAAGAGAAAGCCTGGAAAACTTACCGCAAGAAATGCCCCTAAGTGAGCTTAATAAGAAAGAGCAGCTCGCCTATTGGCTCAATCTTTATAACATGACTCTGTTAGAGCAGCTGGTTAAGCGTTATCCGCTGCACTCATTAGATGATGAAATTGAAGATGAAGGGCTCCTTGACGCTAAACTCATTACCGTTGCGGGCCACCCACTTTCACTCAATGACATCCAGCAACGTATTGTGTATCCCAATTTCTCAGAAAAGCCGAATGTCATCTATGGCTTCTATCAAGGTTACATTGGCAGCCCCAGCCTTCATCCCACAGCGTTTAAAGGGGCCACTGTATATAAGCAACTAGAAAAACGCGCAGAAGAGTTCATTAATTCAAATCGCGGCGCTCAAATTGATGATGAAATACTTGAAGTGTCGCAGTATTACCGACAAGCCACATTTTATTTCCCTCAGCTTCAAGATGACTTGAAACGCCATATTGCTATTTATGCTAAAGGCCAATTCGAATATGACCTACGTAACGTTGAAAAAGTGGAGATTGAAATTGAAGATTACACACTCGCCGACTTAACCAGTTCAGCCCGCCAAATAGGTAGCGGCGTAGCTAATAATCAAGCAGGAATGCTCGATGCTGTTGTCAATGGTTCTGGTGGACAAGCTACGGGTATGGCGGGCGCGGATGGCGGTTTAGGTGCACAAAACGTGGGCGTGGTATCACAAACTATGCAAACACGCACAGCGAACTTTGGTCGCTTTACTCCTGAGCAAGCAGAAATTCTGCGTAAACTAAAGGAGAAACAGGAATTGGCTGCCGGCTCTGTGGAAATCAAAGATATTGATAGAGTGAAAAAGGAAAAGTCAAAAGACTAAATTTCAAATGCAGCATTGAGACGTTACCATGAAGTGAGATTGACTTCTCAATGCTGTATTGAGCTATTAACGGTGCTCGCGCTTTATCAAAATAAGTATTTTTATACATACCTAGTTTCGAGATGCCGTCAGTTTACACCCTGTACAGCTCGTTTCCAAATTAGCCTAACCAACTGCAAAATTAATCAGGGTTATTAGTACACTGCTGATGAGCAATAGCTGTCGGACTACGAGCACACGGTTAAGATTAAATCATTACCTACGCCTGCTAGCTTTCTCGACTACCTAGCTTTTTATCAGAACTCTCAGCGCTTTTAACAGCCAAGCACCGTAAAGTGACCAAACAACCATTAGATCTAAGCGTTGAATTAGGCACACAAACTTCAGGTAACTTGCTGTTTCCTAATTATGTGCTCATAAAAGAATACAAATGGGCATTGCACCTAGCCATTACAGAATATTTAGCATCTCTACCAACCGATCGTTCACATTCCCTTTATAGACGTAACTATGGCCAGTTTAAAGTCAATGGCAGTTGGTCGGTACAGCTTGGAAAAGGCGGTTATCATCGCAACCATATCCACCCCTAAAGATGGATTTCAGCCCCGGCTTATATTCAAGTACCGCAGTCAATGCATGAGAACGATCCCATACGAAGTGGGTGGCTGCGCCTTGGAGAAACCTGTTTGAATTTAGGTGAGCGAGAGCAGATAAATAAACTCATTTGCTCACAGTCGGGGCGGATTATTATTTTCCCAAGCTACCTGTGGCATGGCACCTACCCTATCACCAGCGAACAACCGCGTATCACCTTGCCCACAGACATTATGCCAACCGCTTGAACCGGCTCACAGCAGTTCACTGAAATAGGGGAATGCGCGCTGCGCTAAAATCGCCTCTTTATAATGCTCAAAACGGCCGACGGATGAGCTATACAAAGGCTTTCTAACTTGCCATACGCTTGCAGTTCTGACATGTGAGCGCTGATTATGAAAGCGCTCTGCCTCTCCGTTATACTGGATACCTAGCTGAGAAAACAATGTCGTGAGCACTTGCTCCGGCTGCGCTACTAGTTTTTCATACTCGACAGTAATGATGTCATTGCCGTACTGCTGATGCCAGTGCGCTTTGAGGCGCTGTTGATGTTCATACATATGGCGAATGTTATCAAGGTCAGTTGCATAGTTAAGGCTCGGCCCCAAGCGCTGAAAGTAAGCTGAAAGCGCGTTGTCTCTTAAATCACGTTGCGTCCATATCACTTTTAAGCCGGGGTAGAGCTGCTTTAATATGTCTATATAGAGGTAATTTTCGGGCCGCTTATCAGTAACCCAATCGTGCCCTTTCGCCACACTCACTAACAAGTCATCATACGCTTGAGCGAAATCCGGCGTCCCTGCTTTATTTAGCAATTGAGTTGGTTTGTTGGTGAGCTCAAAAAGCTGGCGATGTACAAACTCCAACTCACCACCAGCCTGAATACAGCCGCTAGCGCCTAATATTTGTTCTACTAGGGTCGACCCCGAGCGGAACATACCACAAATGATGATTGGCTGTACTGATGGCGAGTCTTGCGCGGCTAACTGAGATATATGTTCAGCGCGGGCAAAAATATTTCGTTCAGTATGCTCAAGTGAAGCGACATTGAAAGGTGCAAGAGATTGCTTATTGACAGTGTTAGCTTGATAGTAATGCATCCATGCCTGTTCATACAGTTTCGCATCATCGAGCGCTTTGCCACAACTATAGTGTAAATCACACCTTAGTTGCGCGGGCATATTAGTCATCACATCTTGGCATCGAGTCACATAATTGTGCGCCGACTCAGTATTGAACTGATCAAGGTCCGCAAGTCGCGACAGTGCCAATGGGTGCTGCGCGTCAATGGTCAGTACCTGTTCAAACAATTGCTTTGCAGCACGTCTGTCTCCGGCAAACTCTTTGATCGCAGCTAGGTTAAAGAGTGCATCAACATAATCAGGTTTTAGCTCCAATGCTTTACCTAGCCACTGTTGCGCGGTCTCTGGGTCGAGTAACAGCTCGGAGTACACTAACGCCAGATTGAGATGCACCTCATGAGGGTCTTCAATGCCGAGCTCTAAGGCGCGCTTAAAGTGCGCTATCGCTATTTTAGGACGTCTCGCCTTGCGGGCGTAATACCCACAATTGAAATGTGCTGTGTCGTCGGTGTCATGACACTGCAGATAACGCTCATATCCAGCGAAAATAAAAGCGAAGTCTCCCAAACGCGTACCGATATCCATAATAACTTGACGGTACTCGCGACTACTCGGGTTTAGTTGCTGTAAACACACAACATAGTTTTTCGCTTCCTCCCAGTGCTGCTCTGCTAAGGCTAAACGCAGTAATTGGCGAAACGCAGGCTCTTTTTTGTCGGTTTTCTTAGCCAACTCTTGGAGCAGAGTAATGGCTTGCTTTTTATTGTCTTCTTTTAATAGCGCTGCGGCATGTTGCAAGCTAGTCAAGCGGCCTCCAAAAACCATAAATTAGGATTATTAATATTAAAATTTAGCAACAAAAAAAGCGAGCCGAAGCTCGCTTTTTCAGACATTAAACAAGTTTAGAACTTGAATGTTACGTTTGCGTGGAAATAACGACCTAATGTGTCGTAGAAACCCGCAATCGCATTACCGTTGGTAGAAAGTGAACCGCCTACTAATGGTGGCTCTTTATCCATGATGTTATTAACACCCACTAATACGCTGGTGTAATCATTGATAGTGAAGCTACCTTTAAGGTCTAAGTAACTTTGTGAACTGATACCATCTTGAACAAGCGTATCAGGACCTGTGTAGTCACTGACTTCACCATAATAACGCCATTTCAAAGTTGCACGCCAGAAACTTCCCGTATCGTAGTCCATAGTGAACACGTGACGCCACTCAGGTTGCGCGAAACAACCATCATTGAGATTGCTTACACAATCGTAAATGTCAGAAATTCCCGGTACGTTGTCATACTCTTTAGTAATGAAATAGGAGCCAAGAAGGTTAGTCGATAAAGTGCCACCAGCAACCTCAAAATCATAGTTGGCAGACAGATCAATACCTTCCCACGTTAGCTGACCTAAGTTAACGTCAAAGGATGTAATTTGACCACTACCTACCCATAGGCTGCCATTTCCTGGAGTACGTTGTACATTGTCGCAAAATGATGCGTCACCAGTTTTTGCACATTGCTCTAATATAATTAGAGGATCAATATTATCAATTGCACCTTCTAGTTCGATATCCCAGTAGTCAATAGTGAAGTTTAATCCTTCAATTGGCTCAGCTACCAAACCAAAAGTAACTGTATCGGCGATTTCAGGTTTTAACTCCTGATTTCCTCCGAAAAGTCCATTGTACTGAGAAGCCGGACTAGGATTAATTGTACCGTACTGAGCTGCTGTTACACCTGTGTTTGCACACTGCGCAGCACTTAGCTCTGGTGTAGCTCCGGCACAAGGGTCTGAACCTTCCCAAAGGCCTGTTGTTTCTTGCGCAAACAATTCGCCATTGTTAGCAGCACGTACCGCACGGTTATAACTAGCGCGAACTTTCCAGTCTGACGTGATATCCCAGTTAATTGCGGCTTTATAAGCAGGCTCAGAGCCTGAGGTGCTGTAATCTGACCAACGATAAGCTAAATCAAGAGTGAAGTTTTCGAAGCCGGCTTTACCCTCAACAATTGGTAAACTTACCTCTGTGTAAAATTCAGTTACATCGTAACTACCTTCCAAACTCTTAGTTGTGCCACCTTGACCTAGAAGAAGACCTTGCGCGTATACTTCATCCGCTGTACGTTCGAAGGTTTCTTCACGGTACTCTGCACCAAATACTGCTGCGATTGGGTAATCAGAGCTCGGTAGCGAGTAATCAAATTCACCTGATACGAAACCACCTAGGATGAGCTGTTCAGTAACACCATTCAAGATAGCTGTACCTGTTAATGCTGCAGCCGCTTCAGGAGTCACGCCCTCGTAAGTAAACACCTCGTAAGGAATACATCCCTCTGTGTCAGCACAGCTTTCACCATTCGCTGAAAGCGCTGTGGTAATACGTGGACCAAAGAAGTCATTGATATATGCTGACGACGACGACGTTGAGCCGTATTGAGCAGTCACATCATACGTCCAAAGATCGCTCAGCTCACCACGTGTACCAAGTACCATTCGGAAAGAACTATGCTCTAGCTCATCGGTACGAGGACCACCTTCAACATTTCGCTTACCAATATAAGCACCTATAGAGTCATCGTCGCCAATTCCAAACGCATCTTTAAATTGTTGGCGTTGAGCATCAGAAAACAATGGACTAGAGATTGGCAACTCATACGCCGTATCAAAGAACGTTCCAGACTCAGCGATTTGCGCGCCTGTACGGTCTCGCATGAACATTGTCTCTAGATAAGGGTTGAAGTGCTCATTAATTTCATAGTTAGCAAATAAACCAAAGGTATGACGCTCATCAGGACGCATAAAATGGTTGACTGGCGCATAGTTATAGCGGTTGGAGCCATCATCAGGGACAAACGTTCCATCCGGGGTTAAGTTCCAGAAAACCTCTTCACTAGCGTTATAAGTACCACCAGGACCATTAAGCGGAGCAATAAAGAAATTTGGCACAATAGCGTTGGCAGAACCACCACACTCAGTACCTGCGGCGTTCAATGCACATGAAGAGTAGTCACGCGCTCCTTGACGCAATTCATTTTGCTTGGTGTAGGTTACATAACCAACTGCATGACCTTTACCACCATCAAAGGTGCCGCCAAGTGTTGCACTAAAATCGAACGCCGCGCCATCAAAACCATCGCTGCCGCTTGGGTATTCGAAGCCCTTCTCGTCCATCAACCCTTGCATGTACTCATTGTCATTATCGTGTTGGTACGCAGAGCCGCCTATATCAACTTGGAAACCTTCGAAATCATCATTCATTACGAAGTTAACAACACCCGCTACTGCATCAGCACCATAAGTTGTTGAACCACCACCGGTCATTACTTCAACGCGTTTAATTAGTGCAGCTGGAATTTGGTTAATATCAGCTGATTGTGTGTAAATACCACCAGCCTGTGCACGGCGACCATTGATAAGTACTAGTGTACGCTGAGGACCCATACCACGAAGGTCAAGCGTTGCTGTACCGGTTGCGCCATTTGATTGGAACGCAGTTTGCGATGCCTCGATTTGCGGCAGGTTATTCATGATATCTTCGACGCGGGTAAAGCCCGACATAGCGATATCTTCTGCAGAGGTTACTTGTACTGGAGTAGCTGTTTCAAGATCAGTACGTTTGATACGCGAACCGGTTACTTCGATACGCTCAACATCATCAGCACCTTCTTCAGCAGCAATGGCACTTGCTGAAATGCCTGCTGTTGAAGCAGCACCAAAAACGAGTGCTAAACGCACTGATTTTGCGATTTTGCTATTTAACATTAGATTCTCCCTGGATCACTTGTAGACGTGATTGTTTTTATCTCGGCTGTTAACCGTTTGTAATTAAATGCACTAAGTAATGCACTTTGGTTACGATAATAAACAATTAAAGAATCTAGGGTCAACACCAAATTAACAAAACACCTCCAAAAGTAACAAGCAATCAAAAAACAGACAGAACAACACGACACCATATTGGAAATCTGGAGCAAACCAAATCAGCATGTAAATAGCAGGTCTTTAAGATTAAATTAATGTAAACTGACTATCTAGAGGGCAGTGAAGCGATGCGTCGCACACATCAGCAATATCATCGATGATGGGTTTTAGCTGTTTCTCAAGGTAATGTGCTAAGTCCAGTGGCCTACTGCTAGGGGTGCAGCGAGGACCATCAACTGTTATAACGTACTCAACCCAATCACCTTTAGTGTAACTTTGAGTACTATTTCGTGCAGCTTTCACATGAGGGGGGGTTGCTTTGGTGTATTCATCAGGGTTTTTGCCTAAGCGTTTGGCATAAGTTAAGAGCTGAGCGCTATCCCCTTTCTTTAAAGTGTTAACATAATTATCAACGATATGTTGCAGGTTTGCACCAGTGAATAATCCTTGAAACAGTTCACCTTGAAACTTTCTCGCCAGTGGCGTCCAATCGCTACGCACCGACTCCATGCCTTTAAAAACGAGCTCTCGGTGCTTCTGGACCAATAAACCAGTGTAACGTTTCTTCGTTCCCACGTCTTTATGCCTTGCCTTGGGCATAAAAAAAGGTCGATATAGGCTTTCGTATTCAAGCTCCAAATAGCTAGGTATTCCATAGTTTTGTTCAAGTGTTTGCCGCCAACGGTTGTTAATTTTTATCACTAACTCTTTGGCTAACGTATGACTTTGTTCGTCACTAAGCTCTTCGGGTAGTGCGATAAAGGTAGAGTCGGTATCGCCGTAAATCACATCAACACCATATTCAATCAGCCACTGTCGCGTTGTTTGCATAATATCGTGCCCGCGCAGGGTAATCGAACTGGCTAGTCTAGGGTCATAAAAGCGACAACCTTTTGAGCCAAGCACGCCGTATAGGCTGTTCATGATAATCTTAATAGCTTGCTGAAGATGAGGGTCGCGGTGCTTTTTGGCCTCTTGGCGGGCCTGTGCGAGGCTGGCAACCAAATCAGGAAGATGATGTTTGCTGCGAGAAAAAAATGCCTCATGATACCCAGCAATTGCGTCATCAGGAGCATTGAGCCCTTCTATTAAGCCCATGGGATCGATACAAAAGGTACGAATAATACTCGGATAAAGGCTTTTAAAGTCAAGAACTGCAACATTTTGATAAAGACCGGGCACCGAGTCCATCACATAACCGCCTGGGCTGTCGAAGGTCAATCCATGATCGCCTAAATTAGGAGCCACATAACCACTGCGATGTAACAATGGCAAATAAAGGTTAGTGAACGCCGCCACCGACCCTCCTAGCCGTTCCAATGGCAGCCCTGTAAGCTGGGTCCGCACAATAGCAAAGTCGACCAATTCAAGACGAGCAAAGATGGCTAATACAAGCTCACAGTCTTTTAAGTTATATTCAGCAAGTTGCAGTTTATCTTCGTTGAAAAGCCGGGAAATCTCGGAAACTTTGTCTTTGTTTTCGATAAGCTTTCGCTCGCCAAGGATTTCGTGGGCAACATTATCAAGGGCAAAGCTGGGGTAGTAATATGTGGCGTTTTTAAGCATATCAATGCCATCAAGTACAGCGCGCCCGGGAACTATAAGCTTAGCGACTTTTCCTCCGCGCCACACAACCGCCTCGTTATTGCGTCCTAAATTAAGACGAATACCCAATTGTTGAGCGCGATAGCACAGCAGCTGAAAGTCAAAGTCGACCACATTCCAACCAACGATCACATCAGGGTCTATATGGTGTATGTGCTCTTGTAACCGCACGAGCAAAGCGGCCTCATCCTCAACATATTCAAGCCACGGACGCTCTTCGGTGCTACGCCCAACCATCAGCACCTTTTTAAACCGTTCACTTACCAAGCCAACACTGTAAAGCACACCATCGCCACTGCATTCAATATCCAGCGATAAAACCCGCAAAGTGGGCCGGTAGTGAGGATGGCTTTTAAACCGCGCTTGGACTAAGGAGCCATTAGCACTGGAGGTGCCGTCTACCCAAACGCCGCCGCGAATAAATCGCTCCATTAAGAAACGCTCGTGCGCGCGGATATCATCTTCGTATAACGTAATCCCCTGCTCTTTAAGCTGTTCTCGCGCTGCATAAAACTGATTCAAGTGCGTAAAATAACACCCTGCCATGGGTTTACCGGCAAAAGAGTGCAGCGTTACTGCGCGTATATCACAAGGCAAATTAGCGGCTTGGAGCAATTTTATCACTCGCTGCTGCTGCGATTGGGCAACGAAAAATACCGCAGACTCAGCGACAGCTTGTGCTTTAACTGGGCCGTTGTCTGTAGCAAGCCAAAAGACATGGCTGATACCATCGCTCAGTTGCCGTGTTTGCGCGGAAAGGATAAACCCTGCTATTGGAGCCAACCGAATACCTATAGAAGTGAGTAAATACAGCGCGTTGTTTTCTATGTTTTGCCCAAGCATCACGACATAAGTGAATTGTCACTTGAGTCATATGCAGCCACACTCTAAAATGGTCGCACTGTAAATATATACATAAGTTGATACACCATGCTATCCGATCCGCTGAAAAAAACAATCCGAAACGCTCATCAGCGGATAGCTTCAAGCATGGACGATTATCGCCCTCGTGCTAGCCAAAACTACTTGGTCGCAGAAATAGCAAAAACACTCGCTGGTGAATATGACAAAAAGCAACGCATTTGCGTGGTCGAAGCCGGAACCGGAACCGGCAAATCTTTGGCATATTGCTTAGGTGCCTTACCACTGGCACTCAAACGTAATAAAAAGCTGGTGATTGCAACCGCTACAGTGGCCTTGCAAGAGCAGTTGCTCTATAAAGAGTTACCCTTTTTTGCCCAGCACAGCGGTCTTACTTTTAGTTATGATTTGGTCAAAGGCCGGGGGCGCTATATCTGCGCCCATAAGCTCCATAACGCCGTCAATGGCGAACAAGAGCAACTCGCGTTGATGCCCACTTTAAACTCTCCTTTGAGTGACATGGAGCAAAAATGCCTGCATCAGCTGCATGATGCTTACCAAAACAAACAGTGGCAAGGTGACCGAGACTCATGGGCCGACGTGATCCCAGATCGCGTATGGCACCTTATTGCCTGTGATAAGCATGCCTGCCAACGGCAGATGAAAGCACACCAAACCTGCCCTTTCCATCTTGCGCGGCAAAAAATAGCGCAAATGGATGTGTTAGTGGCCAACCACAGTCTATTGTTGGCCGACTTGGAGCTCGGCGGTGGCGTGATTTTGCCGGAGCCAGAAAACTGTATTTATGTCATTGATGAAGCGCACCACTTACCGCATATCACTCGCGACTTTTCATCTGCAGCAGCCACCTTAAAAGGGACTCAGGATTGGCTCGAGAAACTACTCAAATTCAGCGGCAAAATGGCGCAAACCATTTTTAGCGCCAGCGCATCAGGTAGCCAGTTTAAACTCAATGATGCCCTTGATGATGTGGCCAGAGGCATGAAAGCCGTGCTGAGTATGCTTGATAGTGCAGACTTTCAATATACCGAAGACGACACCTATCGTTTCTCTCACGGAGTGCTGCCCCAACAGCTCACAGTGCAAGCCAAAGATATCAGTGAAGCCAGTAAAACGGCACTACGCACCCTCAACAAGATGCACGAAGCGCTCAGTAGCGACGTAAATGATGGCGATGTGAAGCCGTTTATTGCTGACCCTATTTTAGCCGAAAGTGGGCAATATATAGCCCGTTTAGAAACGCTACAAAAGCTGTGGCAAAGTTATGCTAAAGAAAGCGAAAGCGTTCCCCATGCCAGGTGGATAAAGCGCATGGAGTATAAAAACCACCATGACTACCTCCTGAGTGACTGCCCTATTGAAGTGGGGTTTTACCTCAAAGATAAATTATGGCGCGAGTGTGCAGGAGCGGTATTGTGCTCGGCCACGCTCAGCGTCTTGGGCTCCTTTGAACATTTTGCCCATGAAAGCGGGCTACGCTCAGAGCAAGGAGTTAAGTTTATCAAGGTGCCCTCACCGTTTGATTACCCCAATCAAGCGCAGCTGCATATTCCCAAAACCGAGTGTGAACCAACCGACAAAGCGTTTAGCGATTACCTTGCCAAAGCACTGCCCAATACCCTAGATAAATCCAAAGCCAATCTGGTGTTGTTTGCTTCCTATTGGCAAATGCACCATGTCGCAGAGCGTTTGCGTAAACAAGGGTGGGATATTTTAATGCAAGGCGAGCTCTCTCGGGATACACTGATCCGACGCCATAAGCGCCGTATTGATGATGCCCAAGGCAGTGTGCTGTTTGGCACCCAAAGTTTGTCTGAAGGCCTCGATTTGCCAGGCGATTACCTGACTAATCTAGTGATCACAAAAATCCCGTTTGCGGTGCCCACCTCACCGATTGAAGAAGCGCAAGCAGAGTTTGTAGAGCAAAAAGGAGGCAACCCGTTTTTATCCATTACCGTACCGGACGCCGCCAAGAAATTAGTACAAAGCTGTGGTAGACTGCTGCGCAAAGAAAGAGACAGTGGTGTTATTACCATTTTCGACCGCCGCTTAATCACCAAGCGTTATGGTAAAGCCATGCTCGATACCTTGCCGCCCTTTAAACGAAAAATAGATTATTAGATGTTTGAACTAGCTCTCGACCCATCGACTTGGGCCATTTTATGCGCCGTAGCCCTTGCTGCAGGCTTTATAGATGCTATCGCCGGCGGCGGCGGTATGTTAACCGTACCTGCCCTACTTACTGCCGGATTACCCCCGCACTTAACTCTGGGGACTAACAAGTTAGCGGCCAGTTTTGGCTCACTGACAGCCAGTGTCACCTATTACCGTAAACGTTTGTTCGACCCTAAATTCTGGGCTGCGTCGATTCTAGCCACCGCTATCGGCGCTACCCTAGGCACCTTATTGGTCGATAGTATGAGCACCGAGTTTCTCAACAAACTCATTCCTGTGGTGATCATCGCCGTCGCTATCTACTCCTTATTTGGCAAGCTCAGTCCACAGCAAAGTAACGATTTACCGCTGCTCTCTGGCGCTATGCGTATAAAACAGTGGCTCCAAGGCTTAGCCTTAGGCTTTTTCGATGGCATGGCTGGCCCGGGCACGGGCACATTCTGGACCGCGTCAAATAGCCTCCTTTATAAAATGAGCCTGTTGATCAATTGCGGTTTAGCCCGCTCGATGAATTTTGTCAGTAACTTTATTTCGCTGATCACCTTTGTAGCACTCGGTCATGTTAACTTCTTACTCGGCGCCACCATGGGGTTATTCTTGATGTTAGGGGCCTGGCTCGGGGCTCATTCAGCTATTCGCTTCGGCTCAAAAATGATCCGCCCGGTATTTAACACCGTTGTTATTGTGCTAGCACTGAAACTCGTCTATGAGGCTTATTTATAATGAGCTCTGGCCATGCATTAGCGCGATTACAGCAACAACTGGAGCGTCTGCGCAGCGATGCTGAACAGTTTGATAAAGCCAATTGGTTTGCTAAAAATCGTTTTATGCAATCCAAACATGCATTGTTCGATCGCAGTGTGTTTAATAGCAAAAGTATGCTGCTCGTTGATTACGTTGATGAAGTGCAAACGCAACTTGAAAGACTCACGAGAAGCCTTGAGCATCAAGGTCGTCATCAATATGGTTTCGCTCTCACGCACATTACCGAGCAAATAGAAGCCATCGTCAAAGTGCTTAAAGCAACCTCTGTGTGGGCGAAAGAAAATACACCTACGGCGAGGGCAAAAAAGTACCAAAAAGCGGTGAAAAAAATTATTCAGCCAACCAATGAGCTTTATCAAGAGCTGGCTAAAAATCACGAATTTGAACGTCGCTTGGGGCAAATGATTGACGACCGCAAACAACAGATGCATGGCGCTGATGCCACCACCGTTGCTAAGTTAAATCAGGAAGTCTTAGCGCTGCACGCACGCTTAGGACGCTGTCGTAAGGCCATTAGCGCCTGTGAAGAAAAAATACAATTAGCAGAGAAACAAGCGATACGATGAAATTATTTTATCACCCTATCTACTCTCAGCTCGACCTACCTGCTCACCATCGTTTTCCAATCAGTAAATATCAACAACTCTTCGACATGCTGTGCGCACACCCAGAACTCAAATCAGGTTTTACTATTAGTTGCGCCGAACCTATCTCGGTGAGCACGTTAGAGCTTGCTCATGATGCTGACTATGTTAATCAGTTCATCACTGGCACGTTGGCGGATAAAGCGCAAAAACGCATCGGCTTTTGCCACAGCGACGCATTGGTAGAGCGCACCCTACAATCAGTTGGCAACACTTTGGGCGCAGCCCAAGCGGCACTTAAAGACGGGGCCGCGATGAATTTAGCGGGCGGTTACCACCATGCCTTTGGCAACTATGGCAGTGGCTTTTGTATTTTTAATGATGCTATCACCGCAGCTCGATATTTGTATCAAGTGGGGCTCATTGATAACGCCCTTATTATTGATTTAGATGTTCACCAAGGTGATGGCAGCGCCGCCATCGCTGAAAGGGACGACGCCATTACAACCTTGTCATTGCATGGTGAGCGCAACTTTCCACGCATCAAGCAAAGCTCAGACTACGACTTTGCTCTGCCCTTGCATTGCGACGACCGTGTTTACTTGGAGACACTCACACAAGCGCTAAAGTTAACGCAGCGTCTGCATCGCCCGGATATTATTTTCTATAATGCCGGGGCCGATGTACACAGCGATGACGAGTTAGGAACCCTGAGCCTAAGCTTGGCCGGTGTCGGCGCCCGTGATGCTCAGGTGCTTACTCATGCTAAACACCATCAAATCCCAATTTGCACTATGCTTGGCGGCGGATATCAACGCAATGTAGAGCAGCTTGTCAAAGTACATTGGCAACTTGTAGAGCAATTTCATCAGTGCTTTATATTGGACAGTTAGGTAACCTGAGCTATGCTAATTAAGATGGTATAGTTACGGGAAAACAGTGAGTTATGAAACTACATGACGACGTCCACAATTATTACGAAAAGTTGGTATTAGAGGAAATCGATCGCCAACAATTGCAGCATATGTATGACAGCGATACACTAGCGGACCTATGTTGTACGGTGCTCAATCAACTTCCACCCCGCTATATTCGCTTTGATGTTGACATGGCATTTTACCTATCCACAGCTGAGGCTGAGCAAATGCAGGAGAAGGTTGAGGCCGCCGTAAAAGTAGCCTTAAGCCTAATCGCAAAGCGAGGAAGTCATGCCCAAACCCGAGAACAATCTCGATAACGCACCAGAAGAAGTAAAATTAGCCGTAGACCTAATCATGCTGTTGGAACAAAACGACATTGAACCAAGTACCGCGCTCGCGGCACTGGATATTGTGCGCCAAGATATGCAAAGGCGATTACAATCAGACTGAGTCGTCTAATCTAAACCGCGTCAACTGTCCTCGCTTGCTTTAACTTGAAAAAGCGACCCATTAACATAAGTTCGGGTCGCGCTTAAGCGCATCGTGCTCAAGCTTAGCCAGCTCTGCGATGAGGCCATCAATTAACCCCATAGCCTGTTCCGGGTGCTCACTTTTTAATATTTTATCCGCTTGCTCCGCTAACGCTTGAAGCTGCTCGAAACCAAACATTGCAGCGCTTCCTTTAAGGGCATGAACCGACTTACCAAGCCCGATCAGGTCCCCATATCTGGATTGGTTTTCTAGCTGCACCCGCTGCTCAGCCAACCCTGATACATAGTCATCGCGAAGAGCCTGCATATCCGACTCAGGCAAATCAATATCAACAAATTGCTCCGGCAGTGCGAGATAGTGGGCAATCTTTTTAGCAAACTGCTCTCTGTCGATGGGTTTACCAAGGTGATCCGCAAATCCAAGCTTTAAATATCGCTCAATTTCATGGCTCATGGTATTCGCCGTGAGTGCAATCACCGGCGTAGTACACCCCGTCGCTTGCAAAAACGACAGTGCTTGCTCGCCATCCATAATGGGCATTTGGATATCCATCAACACTAGGTCGAAGTCTCTTTCCAACGCCTGAGTGACAGCTAACTGACCGTTTTCGACCCAAGTCACCTGCAATCCCATGCGCTCCAATATACGTTGCAGCAATTTGGCATTATCACGGTTATCCTCTGCCAACAGTACATGGCCATGCAGCTCACTTTGAGCGATACAGTCCTCACTATGCTCATCCGCATTGAGCGCTTTGCTGTAGCTCTCTAACCACTGCGTTTGCTCGGTTGTTTTAAGTGCCAAATCTACAGTAAAAGCGGTGCCCTGCCCCTGAATACTCTGCACGTCAATGTCGCCACCGAGCTTGCGCGCCAAGCTCTTTGATATATTTAGGCCCAACCCAGTGCCACCGTATTTACGTGAAGTGGAAGAGTCCGCCTGATAGAAGGCTTCAAATAGCTGAAACTGTTCTTGCTCGCTCATGCCAATACCGGTGTCTTTTACGGTGATAATAAGGCGCTCACCCTTTGCTGCAACATCAATATTAATGCTGCCAACACTGGTAAATTTTAAGGCGTTGGCGGTTAAATTTAACAGTATTTGTCGTAACCGAGTGGCGTCGGTGTAGATATAGTCCGGCAATGGAAAGTGGTAATGCAACGAAAATCCCAAACCTTTATCGCGAATTTGCTTACCAAGAATAGACTCCACTTGGCCTATGGCGCTAAATAAGTGCGTTTTCGCGCTTTCGACTTCAAGACGGTTTGCTTCTATTTTCGACATGTCGAGAATATCATTGAGTAACCCAAGCACATGGCGGGCGTTTTGTGCAATCACATGGGTCGCTTGGCTTTGCTCATTCGCTTTTACATCCCCTAATAACAGCCCTTCAGCGTAACCAATGATAGATGTCATAGGAGTGCGGATCTCATGGCTCATGTTCGCCAAAAAGCGAGTTTTTGCTTCGCTGGCATCCCGTAGCTCAACCGTTAACGCCTGCAACTCACCCGTACGCTCTTGCACTTTTGCTTCAAGATTTTTAGTTAATTCAACATTGGCATCATTAATCAGTCTAAACTTGTCGGCCACGGCAAAAGCGAGTAACAACGCATCCAACGCTGTACCGATTAAACCAAGGTGATACAAATTAATATTGACCGAAGGCAATAGCCCAAGATTAGTTAAGTTGCCCACCATATTTGGTAGCGCCATACACATGTAAGCCAACACAAAATAACGGGCTGGTTTGTAGCCTTGCATTATTCGTCTAATACCAATGTAAAGCCCTAAACACAGCGCTATCGCGGTCGCGAATGTGGCCCAAATAAACCCAGCTCCGGGGGAGATTACACTTATTGGCAAACCAATTAACGACACCCATGAGAAGATTAACGCTCCTCGGGCAAATCGTGGATGGGTCTCATTAAGCTTGAGCAGGTGGATGTAAAATAGGGTGTTAGCCAAAGGTGTTAGAATAAAGCCAAACCAGTGCAGAGCGGTCAAGTCGATGGCAAAAAGCTGGCTCGGAATATGAAAGAAGTGACTCCATGCAAACACCCAGGCAGCAGTAAAAAATGCATAGTAAAGATGGGTTTTGTCTTTTGAGCCTAGGTAAATCAATAAGTTATAGAGCCCCAGTACAATACCCACACTGAAACACAGCATCATGATGAGGTTTTCCCAAATCGCTTGCTGCTGATAGTCACTCGGCGTAGATAGCTTTATCTTTGGCGGGGTATAAAATGCCGCGCTATGAAACTCGGTCACGATAATTACCGACTCATCTAACGGCAGGGTGAGTGTTTTCCCATAGTGAAAAGCAAACTCATACTGACCGCGCTCACCGCTTTGATAAAGCGTGCTTCCTGATTGCGTAAATACCTGCGTATTAATGACAGATACCACGCTATTGTAGGGGGCATACACCCACTGCTGCTGCGAAGACTGATTCGTGACCTTGTAAACGCTGACGTAACGCCCACCAAATAACTGCGGACGCTCTACTTTAGGCTGCTGTTCCAGCCAGCTAAGTAACTGTTTTTTTGATGTCGGTAATTGAGCTGTTTCGCTGATGCGGTAGTAATGGGGTGGCGCGTCAAAATCCATGGAATTCTGTGTTACCACCACGTGCTGCAAACTCGCCGAATGTGTCTGGGCACTTATCAGCAACAGTAACCCCATCAATACCTGTATTAAGTGCCTCGTCACAACAACCTCAAGGATCTATCTTAAAAATGGAAGGTTACATCCAAACCTACACGCCGGCCTTCGCCCTTGAAGTCTTCATACATTCCTAAAAACTCGCTGAGATCGAACTTTAAATGGCTGTAGTGTGTATCAAACACATTTTTTGCCCATAACCTTGCTTGCCATTGCTGGTAATCGGCCACAATATGCGCATCCCACAGTGTATAATCGCCTTGAGACGCAATAGGGTTTTCGTTTTGATCAAAATAATAATCTGATTGGAAATCAAATGACACCCCCGCCCTCATATCGACGTTGGTCCATACCCACGAGTAAGCCAGTGCGCCATTGATATTCCACTTAGAGGTAAATGGCAACCTATGGTCCGTCAAGGTGTTGCCTAAGGGATCTGTATATTGCTCAAACTCTGCATTAGGGATATAACCAAGTGCTAAGTGTGCACGCCAGGGCCCTTTAGGGCGATAGTGCATTGCCAGCTCCGCTCCGCTAATACGCGAACTAGCGACATTTTCCAACAATTGCAAAGGCGGTTGCTGTGGGTTAGCTGAAGCTTGATTCATGAAGACTTGTTGGTCGTCGTACTGATAGTAAAAAATAGCCCCATCAAAACCAAACCCTGAGCGCATTAATGGCGTTTTAAACCCTATCTCATGGGCACTAAGCTGCTCTGGTCCGTAGTTAGCCTGTTGCGCCTGCTCTGGCGTAGATAAGAAACCGCCATTGTAGCCCCCGCTCTTGTGGCCGTCTGAATAACGATAATAATAAAGGTTATCACGGCTATCATTGTAGTGCAGCGCCAGCTCCGTAGAAACGCCGTCATCATCTTGCTGTCCACTGACTTGGTAATAATCAATGGTGATGCCGCCTTGAGGGTCTGCGGCAATCGGCACATTGAGTGTGGAGAGAGAATCATACTCGACAGTTTCATCGCTGTAGCGTACCCCAGTTATCAATGCCCAACGCGGCGATAACTGCCATTGGGCATGAGCAAACAGTGCCCAAGAGCGAGTGTCTATCTCGTTATCGTATAAAAAATTAGCCGTCAGGCTCGGGTCTAAGATGCCGCGAAAGTCACGCAGCAAATCATTATTATTTAACTGCTCTATTTGCTCGGATAACTGATATGCACCCAAAGTAATATGATGCTGCTGATAGTGCCCTTGCAGTCTTAGTTCGTTGCTCAAGCTGCGTGTCTGCAACCCGAGGTTTCCCTCGCACAACCGCGCGAGCGAGCCATCGCAATTAAAACCATGGTCGCGCTCAAGGTCGCTCACTCCCAGTAACCAGAGCGCTTGCCAGTGAGTGTTCACTTGCCAACCTAACTCATTAGTGAGTCCCCAACGGGTGGTTTCATGAGCATTGTTGTTGTTTACCTTCACCGCCCAGAAGTCATCGCTGCCATCATTAAAACCAAATGCGTCAACACACCCACCTTGGTTAATTTGAGCCAATGTACAAGGTGAGCCATCGCTGGGAGATATAATTCCGATGTTTCCGACAGGCTGTGTCAGTCCCTGCCAGCGACTGTACTCAACTTTAGTGAACCAATTGAGCTGTTGCCACTGCCCTAAATAACTAACCCGGGCGTCATTTTGCTCAAGGCCGGCTTCGGGGTAGGCTTGGGCTAGGTTGTAACTGGTGTAATCATATTTCTGGTGATTTAACGCTACTCTCAAAGCTTGCTGTTCGGACAGCTGCATATTCCCCACCAGCTGCGCTTGACGCCAATCATCACTGCCGATAGCGCCTTTGGCGTAGCCGTAGTTATCGAACTCAGGGCGTGCAGTGCGCACTAAAATTGCGCCCCCTGTGGTGTTACGGCCAAAAAGCGTACCTTGTGGCCCTTTCAGAACCTCCACTTGCTGTATATCGTATAGGTTAGCAATTTGATGGCTGGCAGAGCCGCTGTTTACCCCATCAACATACAAACCGACCGGGGAAGTATTAGCGGTATTGTAATCAATCAGCCCGACACCACGAATATTAATGGCCGGCGGTGTACCTTCGGCGGCATTTTGCGATATTTTCACATTTGCCGAGAACCGTCCTAACTCGGTGGTATTTTTGATAGCCGCATCCGTGAGCTGTTGCTCGCCGATATAGGTAATCGATACACCGACTTCACTGGCTTGCTGAGCCCGTTTTTGCGCGTACACTTCGATCACTTCCATCTGCTCATCAGCTGAAGTTTGTTGAGCCTGTGCGACCGTCGTACAAGCAAAAGGTATACACAGCAGAGTCCGCTTAAGTTGCCAAGTCATTTTTTTATAACGCATTAATTTAATTATTGATCTTAGTATAGAAGAAACCTCGTCATAACAGTAGCGTGTTACCAAGGTAAAAAGCCGCGCTCACCACTAATATGGGTTGGCACGCCGGATAGCGCCCGTGCTGTTTGCATGCCAGCCATCACCGCCGCCTCTACACAACCGGCATTAACGCCGGTGCTAATCCAATCTCCAGTAATGTAGAGGTTGCTAAAGTCGGTTTCTTGCGTATGCAAACGGTACTGACTCGTGCCAGTTAATGACAACACATAACGCTCGCTGGGGTCGAGGTTTACGCGCCAATATTGATAATCAAAACGTTGCTCACCCTGTGCGCTCGCAGGAGCATACAAAGTATGCCATTGGAAGCCTTCCCTATCGCCAGCTTCTGGCCACAGCCAATGCATGCTGTGCTTGAGTTTGTTGAGGCAATTGTTTTTCACGTTTTGCAATTGCTGCTGCACAAAACCCGTGTCGCTCGCGGGAGGGAAATCAGCGCACGTATACGCGCTGCAAAAATACGCGACATTAACTGGTTGATTATCCTCTGGCCACTGTTCCCAGTGTAATAGGTGTGCCATCGCGGCCCAGGTGTCGAAGGGCTTGGAAAACGCGCTGAGGATAGGCGGTTTTGTCGATGCTTGCCAACCTAGCTGCCGGTCGTCTTTATTTAGCCACAGCTGCATTGCTTGGGTCGCCACGGTGCCAAGCTCCTTAACACTCGTCGCTAACCGAGTGTCTGTTGCTAAAAGCGCCGGCGCTATATGCTCCATGCTTGCCACTGATACACCACATATCACATGATCAAAGTCCACTGCGCGCTCAAGGGTAATGCGCTCAAGCGGTGCAGAGAAATGACGCTCATACACAGCCTCCCAATCACTCCAATGTGACTCTAGGTTTATGTTGTGGGTCTTTAATAGTTGCGCTTGGTCTGCGTTAATTTGTGTATATAACGGCTCACTTGGCCAGCAAGGTAAGCCGTGGATATCCACTAAAGGATGATAATCTGGGTGCTTAAGATCAACTTGCTTGCACAGCTCAATCTTTTGCACAAAGCGCCCGCTACTGTCGGGATACAATTGCTGCACCTGATGAAAAAAGGCAAATTTCACGCCGCGCTGCTTTAATAGCTCGTAGATGGGCGCAAAAATAACATCGCCCATTCCCGCTTGCATCTTCCACATTACGCCGCCACGGTAACACAGCAGAATTCGTAGGATAGCCAAGGCTGCGACCCCCGCCTCCACATTCGGTTTGCTAAAATCGCCATCTTGGTAGCCAAACACTAAGTCGTAAAACCCTCTTACTGGAGCGCTATCAACGCTAAAGTGCGGGTCTGCACCATTATCGCTAAGCCACTGGCGTAAATCACGGTCATTAATACTGGCAAAGCCACGCTCATGAACTTTGTCGCGTATTAAACCAACCAACATGGCAATCGCTAAATCGGCACAAATATAGGCTTGACGCAGCTTCGCATTGTCATCGAGTAATTCACGAACTTCTTCACGCAGCCAGCGCTTAAGCTTGCGGACAATATACCAAGTTCCCAAACGATCCGACTTGTGACTAAAACTTTCGTCGTTAACACGCAAATTGAGTAAAGCACTAAGCTGCTCTAATAATAACCTAGGGTTAGAAATAACCTGCTGCGCATCTTGACGTAGCTCGGTGTAAAACTGACTTACCTCCAGAGTGATACTGCTGAAGGTACTTTGCACTTGCTCCATAATGCTGGCTAAAAGATGCTGATCACGCCGCTTCCGAGTGGTGAGTACAGGTTTATGTGCCAGCTCATGCTCTATATCGCCGACAAACTTCTCTAGCCAGGCGACCAAAAGCCGAGCAATTTGCCAAAAGTGTAAATCCAAAGTGCCCGCACTAGGGTTCCCCTCGATTCGTGGAAATTCAATGGCCCAAGGCTGCCATTGGCCGTTAATATGCTCTTGCAAGGCGATAACATCATGGGGTTTAAATGCCTGTTGCCACGTTGCCATAGGGTGAGTCGCAGGTCTATCCAGTGCTTGATAAACTCGCTCTATGGTGCGGAACGAATTTACATAGGCGCCAAACCAAACATGTAAGCCATGCTCTTCAATACGTTGGCCCATATTTGCGTTGCGACCACTGGCGCCTTTGCCACCCAAACGCCAGCCTTGCTGATACACGGTTATATCAAACTGTTGTTGCCAATTGGCTTTTTCCGTTAAATACACAGCAGCGGTCATAGCACTGACGCCACCACCAAGAATCGCGATTTTTTGCTGCTCAGACATAGCCTTGCTCCACAATTACCCTTGCTCCAGCCTGCTCAAAGTCCATATTGACGTAATAAGGCAGCCGCGCCCATTGCTTACCTGTAGCGATACCAAAGAGTTGCTGCAGTGGAAAGGCATCAAGATGGCGAATATCAACCTCATACTCCCCCTCTAATAACCCCACCTCATGAATCGCATTGATGGTTGAGGGCGAGTGCAGCACGGCGCTGTAAAGACTGTTTTGGGCCATTCCATCCGGGCATTGTTTAAACAAAATTTGATCTAAATAAGGGTGTGTAACCCCGCCTAACAACTGTTTGATGAGCTCTTTGCTCAGGTGCGCCCCTTGCGCTCCTTGCGACAATAACTCGGCTATCTCTTTAGTCGTCTCATACGCTTCGCTTAGCCAATTGTCATTATCATCCACTCTACGAACCCGTAATAGCTCATGCCAGGCCATTTGTGTGTTTGGGTGGTAAGGTTGAAAGGTTTCTAGTTGCAGCGAAAAGTCACTGTTTGCCTGCTTATTCTCGGGCATGCTGTAGCGACATAAATATTTGTTATAACCCCAAATCTCGCGGCCATTAATTAAAGCATTAATGTTATTTACACAAATAAAGGCAGGAAACCAATATAGATGCAAAGCGCGGTCGTCACCCTTTGCTTGTTTGACGACGGGCAACCAGATGATGATATCAGTCTCTTGCATCCAGCCATACTCACTAAAGGGCGCCTGCAACGAAGCGATGCGGGTGATATCAGTAAAGCTTAGTAACGGCGATGAGCCCAGTACTTTAAAAAAGTAAGGTGAGGAGTCGATTGAATTCAACGTGGTATCAACAAAGTGCTGCATTTTTTGCTCACAGCCTGCTAAGAAAAAGCCGAACATGCGCGCATCTTTCATGCCACACGGCGGTTTGGCGATGGGGTTTGAAGGGTAATGAATATAAGGTAAAGCCATCCTACTCTACTCGCTGGTTTTAATCTTTTAGGCCCAAAAGTTAGGGCAACGCGTGCACCGAGTATAGATGGCTTTTTATTTGTTCACATTATTTAAACAAGTACGTTGTTAAATTTTCTCGCCCAACTTAAACAAGACGAACTCGCCAGGTTGCATTTTTTGCCAACGCTCATCATTGGTTAATGGCCGCGTTGCGATGACCGTCACTATATCATCAGGTGTTGTTTCCTGTTGAAAGTTAACCACCATATCAGCATCGATTAGCGTGGCCTTACCAAAAGGTGCGCGGCGAGTGATCCAGTGCAAATTGTTAGTACAATACGCCAGTACAAACACACCATCGGTTAGCAGCATATTAAATACGCCTTTTTCTCTTAGTTGGTGCGCCAGTTTGGCTGCGTAACGAAAAACACTCGCCATATTGCTGGGTTTTGTGGGGTACTTTTCACGAATTTTGTCGAGCAACCAGCAAAACGCCAGCTCACTGTCGGTATTACCAACAGGACGATAGTAAGAGGGCTTTAAATCACTGTAGTCTGAGAGCTGACCATTGTGCGCGTAGGTTATCTCCTTACCCCATAACTCGCGAGTAAACGGATGGGTGTTCTCCAAGCAAGTTCGTCCACGATTCGCTTGACGAATATGACTGATCACCGACTTACTTTTTATGGGATACGCGCGCACCAGTTTGGCTATTTCCGACTCGCTACTCGGCAATGGGTCTTTAAATGAGCGACACCCTTTACCCTCATAAAACGTGATCCCCCAACCATCTTTGTGCGGGCCCGTATTTCCGCCACGCTCTAACAAGCCGGTAAAACTAAAACAAATATCTGTTGGTACGTTGGCAGACATGCCAAGCAACTCACACATTTAACACTTCCCAATAAAATCAAAGATAAACTAGCTTAAGAACAAGCATGTTTTGGTATTCAAGCTGCGCAACTAGTAGTAAGGGGTTATTCGCCAGCTTTCTATACTGCTATTATTTCACAAAAACGCCAAGGGGTTAAAAGCCAGAGCCAAATTCAAATTTTCCCCTGCTTATCTGGCTGCACTCTTACCACTTGATTATTGAATAAATAACGAGAAGGCAAGGTGCACAGCCCATTTTAAAATGATCAGACTTACGCCATTATTGCCGTTTGTACGTACTAGATTGAGCATAAAACGAGTAGAGCCTATCACCTTTGTTATCATTGACTAAAATTTGTCAGTGATAAAAGGTGCAAGCACCCTATAATTAGTCCAAGAGGGCTTGCAACCCTAATTGAGTAACGCTAATCTAGCTGCTAGTGGTCAGACCTCTAACAAGGAATCAGATTATGACACTTCTTTTTTTTATACTTGCGCTTATTGTGGTGCTGTCTTACGCCAGTTACCATCGCGCCAGTTTTAATACCTGCCTCGGTCTTGCCGTTGCAACAATGATTGTCGGCACCATTGCCGGTGGTTTTGGTATCATTAGCTGGCTTATCTTTTTAGTTATTGCCGTGCCTCTGTCTGTAACGACAGTTCGCCAGCAATACCTAGTAAAACCTCTTTTTGCGGCTTTCAAAAAAGTCACCCCGACGATGTCAGATACCGAAAAGTCAGCCATTGATGCTGGTACTACATGGTGGGAAGCGGATCTTTTTTGTGGTCGTCCTAACTGGAATAAACTACATCAGTACCCCATTCCAAAGCTGAGCGCTGAAGAGCAGGCTTTCCTTGATGGACCCGTGGAAGAAGTGTGCGGTATGTTTAGCGATTGGGAAGCAACCCACGAGCTTACCGATTTACCGGAAGAGGTTTGGCAATATCTGAAGGACAATAAGTTCTTCGCCATGATCATCAAAAAAGAATTTGGTGGCTTGGAGTTTTCAGCTTACGCCCAATCATGTGTGCTGCAAAAGCTCACCAGTAAGTCGACCTTGTTATCGTCAATTGTCGGTGTCCCTAACTCATTAGGTCCGGGCGAGCTACTCCAGCACTATGGTACCAAAGAGCAAAAAGACCATTACCTCCCTCGTTTGGCTAAAGGTGATGAGATCCCATGCTTCGCACTGACCTCACCCGAAGCGGGTTCTGATGCCAGTGCCATTCCTGATTTTGGTGTGGTCTGTAAGGGTGAATTTAACGGCGAAGAAGTTACTGGTATTCGCTTAACTTGGAACAAGCGCTACATCACACTTGCACCGGTCGCGACAGTGCTTGGTCTTGCTTTTAAGCTGCGTGATCCAGACGGCTTGCTGGGCGATAAAAAAGAACTCGGCATTACCTGTGCGCTTATTCCAACCGATATGGAAGGCGTTAAAATTGGCCGTCGCCACTTCCCTTTGAATGTGCCGTTCCAAAATGGTCCAACCCAAGGCGAAGACGTTTTCGTGCCATTAGACTACATTATTGGTGGTCCAAAAATGGCTGGTCAAGGCTGGCGTATGCTGGTTGAATGTTTGTCGGTTGGTCGTGCTATTACCCTACCCTCAAATTCAACGGGCGGCATTAAATCGCTTGCTGTTGCCACCGGTGCTTACAGCCGTATTCGCCGCCAATTCCGCCTACCCATTGGCAAAATGGAAGGTGTTGAAGAAGCTATGGCGAAACTGGGCGGTTACGCCTATGCCAGTGATGCGGCGGTCAGTATGTCTACCGGCGCGGTTGATTTAGGTGAAAAGCCATCTGTCATTTCAGCCATTTTGAAATATCACCTGACCGAGCAAATGCGTGAGTCCACCATGCATGCCATGGATGTTCATGGCGGTAAGGGCATTTGCCTAGGGCCAAATAACTACCTTGGCCGAGGTTATCAAGGTGCCCCTATTGCGATCACCGTAGAAGGCGCCAACATCCTCACTCGTAACATGATTATTTACGGTCAAGGCGCGATTCGCTGTCATCCGTTTGTGTTAACCGAGCTGAATGCCTGCAGCATCGAAGACAGCAATGAAGCTTTGGATGTATTCGACAATGCCCTAATGGGCCATATCGGCTACACCATTTCTAACTTGGTACGTACGAAGTGGCTAGCATTAACCGGAGCGCGTTTTACCAGCGTGCCTTATAAGGATGAAACCACAGAGTTTTATCGCGATGCGGCGCGTTTCAGTGCCTCTTTGGCGCTGATGTCTGATATTTGTATGGCAGTGTTTGGTGGCTCACTAAAACGCAAAGAGCGCATCTCTGCACGCCTTGGTGACATGCTAAGTTACCTGTACTTAGTCTCAGCGACTTTGAAACGCTACAACGACGAAGGCCGCCGCAAAGAAGATTTGCCATTAGTTAAATGGGCCTGTCAGGAATACTTGTATCGCTGTCAGCGTGCGCTGGCTGATTTAATCAATAACATGCCCTCAGTGTTTTTGCGCGGTGTGCTTAAGGTTATTTTGTTCCCTTGGGGCCGCCCAGTGCGCAAGCCAACCGATAAGCAAGAGCATGTTATTGCCCAGCTACTGCAAACGCCTAACGAGACTCGTGAGCGCTTGTCACAGCATATTTTCTTAACCGATGGCCCACACAGCCTACTCGGTAAACAAGAGCAGACACTACGCAACATTCTTGCTGTGGAGCCGCTGTTCGATAAGGTATGCCGCGCGACGGGCAAAAAGCTGCCTTTCACTCAGCTTGATAAGGTGGCACAAATGGGCCTTAATGAAGGCGTGCTCAGTGAGCAAGAAGCCCATCAATTGCGCGATGTCGAGCAGCAACGTTTGGATGTGATCAACGTTGATGACTTTGATCCCGCCGACCTACTCGCGGGTAAAGCGGCGCGCAGACGACCAAACAAAAAGGCGTCTGCTGCTTAATAATTTGTGCACAATTGCACTTTTCCACGACACCAAGCCAGCATATGCTGGCTTTTTTATGGCTGTTGCAAAATTTGCTAACAATTTGCACCTAAAAAAGCCCCTCCCTAGCCTTGCTTTTCCCAGCGTGAACCCGAACACTAAAAGCGAAAATAACAATACCTAAAAAACTAACAGGATATATATTTATGATAGCGAAGCATTTTATTGCCAGCGCCCTAGCAGGCGCCATCGCGCTCTCTCTAGCTGGATGCCAGCAGAGCGCTTCTAACGAGCTACAAAGTGTACAAACGCAAAGCCAGTTCCAAACTTACAGTGCCGAGACCTTCTACGATACCGTAAGTTTAACGGGCAATAGCATCAACCATAGTGGTGATAAACTGCTACTGAGCAGTGATGAGAATGGGGTGTTTAACCTCTATGAGGTAGACATTAAAACCGGCGTCCGCACACAGCTAACCGATGCCAAAGACAGCACCTATGCACTGGCATTTTTCCCCAAGGACGACCGAATTCTGTTTAGCCGAGATAGCGGGGGTAACGAGCGTACCCACGTGTTTGTTCGCGATCAGCAAGGCGAGATCACCGATTTAACGCCCGGCGAAGAGACCCGCGCGGCATTTGCAGGCTTTAGCCAAGACGGGCAACATTTTTATGTGCTGAGCAACCAGCGTGACGCCAAGTTTATGGACTTATACAAATTCGATAGCAATAGTTATGAGTCTCAGCGTGTTTATACCAACGAAACGGGGCTTGATGTCAGTGCCATTAGCCCAGATGGCCGTTATATTGCGCTAACTAAGCATCACGATAACCGTGATAGTGATTTTTACCTACTGGATACTGCATCGGGTGAAGGCCCTAAGCTTCTCAGCGCTCACGAGCAACCAGCCAAGTATAGCGCCTGGAGTTTCAGTGTTGATGGGCAATCACTGTATTACACTACGAATGCCAAAGGCGAGTTTCGCCAGATGTGGCGCTATAACTTGGCCACACAAGAGCATGAACTTGCTTTGGACGCCGACTGGGATGTCAGCTTTATGGAGTACTCAAAGTCTGGACGATACCGCGTCAGCGCCGTCAATGCCGATGCCAGCACGCAGGTAACGATTTTAGATACTAAGACAAACCAAGAGCTGGCATTGCCATCGACACTGCCTAAAGGCACGCTCAGTGGCGTCGAATTTAGTGATGATGAGCAAATCATGTCATTTTATTTAAGCTCAGATACCAGCCCACGCAATCTATATGTATGGCGAATTGGCAGCGACCAAGCGCAGCGTCTCACCAACACCCTGAGTGCAAACATTGCTGAAGAAAACCTCGTTAGCAGCGAAGTGGTCCGCTTTAAAAGCTTTGATGGACTCACCATTCCGGGCATTTTATATAAGCCTAAGCAGGCTTCAGCCACGAATAAAGTTCCTGCTTTAGTCTGGGTGCACGGTGGCCCAGGTGGCCAAAGCCGCACGGGTTATAATGCTATGCGACAGTTCTTAGTGAACCAAGGTTACGCGGTTTTTGCAGTGAATAACCGTGGCAGTGCCGGCTATGGCAAAACCTTCTTTCACCTCGATGACAAAAAGCACGGTGAAGAAGACTTACAAGATATTATCTACGGCAAAAAGCACTTACAAACACTGGATTGGGTCGATAACGATAAGATTGGCATTATCGGCGGCAGTTACGGTGGCTATATGACGGCGGCAGCACTCGCCTTCGCCCCCGACGAATTTGAAGTGGGTATCAATATCTTTGGTGTCACTAACTGGGTGCGGACACTAAAATCCATTCCACCTTGGTGGGAGAGCTACAAAAAGGCACTCTACGATGAGATGGGCGATCCGGCCACCGATGAAGGGCGTCATCGTCGTATTTCACCGCTGTTCCACGCAGATAACATCAAAAAACCGTTATTAGTGGTACAAGGAGCCAATGATCCCCGAGTTCTACAGGTTGAAAGCGATGAGCTTGTTGCCGCAGTGAAAGCCAACGGGGTGCCAGTTGAGTATGTACTCTTCCCCGACGAGGGCCACGGCTTTAGTAAGCGTGAGAACCGCATTACAGCGGCCAATGCGTATCTGTCTTTTCTTGATAAACATTTAAGAGATCAATAATACTGCTGTGGCCAGTGCATGCTGGCCACACCTTTCCCCTGTTAACTGCCTTCACGCACCGCCTACACATGTCGCGTCGTTCTTTGCTAGCGCGCTTATAGCTAGAAAACACAGCACCCGCCTATCTAGGCTTATTACAGGTAAATAGAAGCAGCACCCATAGCGGGGATTAAAAGGGAATAGATAAAGGAATAACAAGAATGTATCTGGAAATACTGAGTGAGCACACTCAGTGGCGGAGTGGACGGGACTCGAACCCGCGACCCCCGGCGTGACAGGCCGGTATTCTAACCAACTGAACTACCACTCCGCAGTGGTATGAGTGCATCGTCTAAGTGGCGGAGTGGACGGGACTCGAACCCGCGACCCCCGGCGTGACAGGCCGGTATTCTAACCAACTGAACTACCACTCCGCAGTGACGATGTGTGTACATAGCATTGATTCAGACATTGGCGGAGTGGACGGGACTCGAACCCGCGACCCCCGGCGTGACAGGCCGGTATTCTAACCAACTGAACTACCACTCCGCGACAAGCGCTGAATAAAGCAATGTACTAAAAAATATAAAGATGGCGGAGTGGACGGGACTCGAACCCGCGACCCCCGGCGTGACAGGCCGGTATTCTAACCAACTGAACTACCACTCCGCAGAGATTTATATTTTTTCTATTCCGAATGGCGGAGTGGACGGGACTCGAACCCGCGACCCCCGGCGTGACAGGCCGGTATTCTAACCAACTGAACTACCACTCCGCGACGGAATAAGGCTGTTTACTTAACTGGCGGAGTGGACGGGACTCGAACCCGCGACCCCCGGCGTGACAGGCCGGTATTCTAACCAACTGAACTACCACTCCAACGAGTAAGCAAACACTGGATAACTGGCGGAGTGGACGGGACTCGAACCCGCGACCCCCGGCGTGACAGGCCGGTATTCTAACCAACTGAACTACCACTCCGCGATATCCAAACTGCCAGAAGCTCTGCCCTGACAGCGGCGTGAATGATACGAATCACCCCTTGGTGAGTCAATAGTTTTTTTGAATTTTTAGGGCTTTTTTAGTCATCTGACATCGAAAGGTTTAAAATTTCACCTGATTTATCACTTTTTGAGCCATTTTTATCTGAGTTAGCTTCAGAGCTGTTTGTTTCTTGCTCATCACTTTGGGCACTTTTTTTCTTCCAGAACAATAAATTAATATTGCCTAAAAGTGGCTTTTTTTGCACCAAGACGCGAATGGCTGCCCACCCAGCGAGCAAAATAAACACATTCCCTAACACCACTAAGCTGTAGAATAACGCATTGCTCATCGCACTTGGCTGATCACTTTGCTCTGCCAATTCGGTAGGCCCTTGGCTCACCGGGGGCGCTATTTCTTCGACCTTTTCTATGGGCCGAGCAATGGCAAATTCATAATCCGGTAAGGCTGCCATAAACTCACGACCATTACTGTTCGTGCCGTATAGCTCTATTTGCAGCGAATAACGCCCCCATTCGTAATTGCTAATGGTGATCACGCGCGTGTTATCTTGCTCAGCTGGCAATGAAAAGGCTTGTTCATCGTTATTGGGATAAAAGATCTTTCCTTGGAGCAACACCGATTGCGGATCGAGTAGCTGCTCATCAAGGGTAATGTGTAACTCGTGGCTTTCGCCTTTGGCTCCCTCATGAAGCTCATAGGTGAGCGGCGGCTCTTTGACCACCACTGGCTCTTGCACCACTTTACGTTGGATGATGGGCGTGGTCAGGGCTATCTCTGGCCGCCACTGTCCGGCGGCAAAATCAAGACGAAACTCCCCCGTGAAAATCGCATCACCCGGGCGTTCATCAAAACCTCGGCCATCATCTTTAAAGTTGGCAACATGCTCTGTGCGGGCACCAAAGTTACTATATTCATTATTATTAGTACTAACGAAATCAACTTGCATGTTAATGACATCACGGAAGCGGCCAATTTTCACCTGCTCACCATCATTTAACACCTTCCCCGTCAGCTTAATAATTTCGCCACGGAAAAGCAGAGGGGGAAGTTCATCAACTTGAAGAGAGATATCGCCGATAACCATAATACGGCTGTCCGGCAAAATTTGCCCAACCACTTGCCAAGGCCCTGGCATCGGTTTGTTGAGCACGATTAAGTCGTAGCCGAGCTCATCATGCCATTGTAGGTTGTCGTCATTGAGTGAGTGGGTGGCATAAATTTTACTTCCATCCGGGCGCACCAACACAACGGCGGGTGAGCCTTGGCGGCGAAAAAAGAGCAGCGTAATCTTGTCAACATCGTGGTCAATCCGAAAGCGGTTATCCAACAGCGGGATTTCATTGCCCTCGGCCAATACGGTCAGCTTTTCCTGCTCATCGCCCAGTGCTGGCGCACTGACACCGACACCAAGTAGCAGCACCATACTGATGAGAATTAATTTTGCCATCACCACCCTTTTCACCTTTTATCTCTACTGAGTGCGCCACAAACAATGACCGCCCTCTTTCTCTACCAAGTCTAGACGCTGCTCATGTGCCGCCAACTCTTGTTCGTCGGCACGCAGCACCGTTAAGGCAGGTCTATCTGGGTTTAAACGAATGATGTCACCATCGTCGCCTTGGTTTTGCTGTTCATTATGTTGCGCCAAATTAAGTTTCTTCTGACCGCCGGTCATCGCTAAGTAGACGTCAGCAAGAATCTCAGAATCCAGCAATGCGCCGTGCAACGTTCGCTTTGCATTATCAATATCATAACGGCGGCAAAGCGCATCGAGGTTATTCTTTTGTCCGGGATGCATTTCCCGGGCCATGGTTAAAGTGTCGAGTACTTGGCACACCTGCTCAGTATTAGGGTAGCCTCGATTCAGCATGGCAAATTCGTGGTCCATAAAGCCCACATCGAACGGGGCATTGTGAATAACGAGTTCTGCACCACGGATATAGTCAAGAAACTCATCGGCTATTTGGTGGTATAGCGGTTTATCTTGCAAAAACTCATTGGTGATCCCGTGCACGTCGATGGCCTCGTCTTCGATGTCGCGCTGGGGATTAATGTAAACATGAAAATTGTTACCGGTTAGCCGGCGGTTGATCAACTCCACACAACCAATCTCAATAATGCGGTGCCCCTCTTTCGGGCTAATGCCTGTAGTTTCGGTATCAAGCACTATTTGTCTTTGCGCCATATCAGTTTACGCTCATATTTGCTATCTTTGCTGCTTCGTTCATTGTACATAATAACAAGGTAAAGCGTGCAAAAAAGCGTAGAAATTTATACCGATGGTTCGTGTTTGGGGAATCCTGGTCCTGGGGGATACGGTATTCTTATGCGTTACGGAAAGCACGAGAAAACGCTAAGTCAAGGGTATCAAACCACGACCAATAACCGCATGGAATTACTCGCTGCAATTGTCGCTTTGGAATCGCTCACCCGCCCCTGTGACATTGTCCTTACTACCGACAGCCAATACGTAAAAGAAGGCATAGAAAGTTGGTTAGCGAATTGGAAAAAACGCGGCTGGCGTACGGCCAGCAAGCAACCGGTTAAAAATGTTGATTTATGGCAGCGCCTTGACGAGGCTTGCCAACGCCACACCATTGATTGGCGCTGGGTTAAAGGCCACAGCGGACATAAAGAAAATGACATCGTCGATGAGCTCGCACGCACTGCCGCAACCAGCGCATCGTTGTTGGAAGACACCGGCTATCAACCAACAGATTGACGGTGTTGAGGCACCCATCTTGTCCCTCTTTACAGACGCAGACATATAATATAAGTTTTGGTTATATCATATACCTAAAACGGATTAACTATGTCTCTCACCGTGGTGCCTTTTTATCATTCTCCTAGTCACACGTTAAGTTATGTGCTGTTTTGCCCTACCACGCGACATGCAGCGTTGATTGATGCGGTCGCTGATTACGATGCGGCGACAGACACACTGAGTTTTGCCAGTGCCGATATCATTATCCGCTACCTTGAGCGCCACCAATTAACACTTAAATGGCTCATTGAAACACATGTGCACGCCGACCACTTCAGCGCATGTAACTACGTTGGTGAGCAATGTGGTGGGCAAACGGTGGTCAGTCAACATATCCGCGATGTGCAAAAAACACTTAAACCCATATACCAACTAGCGTGTGCCACTAATGGCGAGCAATTTGATAAGCAAGTCAATGATGGCGACTGTCTACCCTTAGGTGATTTTGAGCTTAAGGTGCTTGCAACACCTGGGCACACCCCAGATGGCATCAGCATTTACGTTGATGGCCATTTGTTTATTGGCGATACCTTGTTTATGCCCGATTCTGGGAGCGCGCGCTGTGACTTCCCTAAAGGCAGTGCTGAACAGCTCTACCATTCAATCCAAAAGTTGTTATCTCTACCCAGTGACACCAAGGTGTGGGTGTGTCACGACTATCAACCTGAGGGGCGAGCTTTAGACTACCACAGCACCATTGGCTGTCAGCGTGAACAAAATGTGCATTTACAACAATCAGCACCGCAGTTTATCGCACAGCGTCAGCAACGTGATGCCACCCTCAATAAGCCTAAGTTAATGGATAAAGCTGTGCCATTTAATCTTCAGGGTGCGCGCGTCGGTGCCGCCGACTCACCTCAACGCCTTTAATAGCAGGTTTAAAACTTGGCCGTGCGTGCCATTTAGGCTTTATGGGGGTCAGGGGTGTCACCCGCTTACGTGCCACCAGCATATACACACTGCCCATGGGTTTTAAATATTGACGGCAAAAACTGCGCCAGCGGGCAAAGCGCGATAAACGCGAGCCTCGTGCCAATGAAGCATGTAAAAAGCGCTCATCAGCTATCAGCTCAAAGCCCAATAGGTCGAGCCAGTCTTTGACTCGGGAAGGAGTAAAGAAGCGCCCGCTCCAAGGCAGTTTTTGACGGCTAAATGGGATCAAGCTAGCAGCGCCACAAAAGCTAAACGGATTAAAGCCGGTAATAACGATGTAACCACCGGCGATCAGTGTGCGATGGGCCTCACGCAAAATATGATGGGGGTCGCTGTTATATTCTAAACACAGGCTCAGAATACACGCATCCACACTGCCTTCATAGAAAGGGAGCTCATCGACTTCGGCAAGTACGCCAGCTTGTTGTGAACGCGCTGCCACCCCAACTTGATGCTTTATGGGGCTCGCGGACGTATCTAGCTGTACGCTCAGATCGCCAATTTTTAACAGATGATAACCGAACATGCGCTCTAACCACGGCTGCATCTTACGTTCTACGTCATTTTGCAAGTAGTCACCATGAGGAAACTGCTGCCAGGTATAGGGCGCAGGATGTTGTTGAAAGCTTAGTGCTGGTTTCACAGATTTAGCTCGTTATACTAAGGGGCATAAGTTAACGATATAGAGCTATTCGCTATGGTGCAAGTCGACGCAATCAACGCCTTTAATGATAATTATATTTGGGCCCTGGTGCACCCCACCAAACCTCACGTTTATGTAGTCGATCCAGGGGATGCTGAACCCGTAATGCGCTACCTCGAACAACATGACTACCAGCTGGCGGGGATACTAGTTACTCATCACCATTGGGATCACACAACAGGTGTCGCCGCACTGAAACAAGCCTACCCAGAGGCGCCGGTATACGGACCACAGAATAGCCCATTTACGGGCATCGAGCACACGCTCGCAGATGGCGATAGCATTGACGTATTTGGGCTCAATTTCTTAGTGCGTGCCACCCCGGGGCATACCCTTGATCATATCAGCTATATCAATGAGCAGTTGGTATTTTGTGGGGATACGTTGTTCAGTGGAGGATGTGGCCGCTTATTCGAAGGCACGCCAGAGCAAATGTGGCAATCAATGCAAACCTTCCTTACCCTGAGCGACGAGACCTTGGTGTATTGCACGCACGAATATACTCAGGCAAACATGGCCTTTGCCTCAGCAGCTCAACCTGAGGATGCAGAGGTGCAGCGCTACACTAATAAAGTCAATGCATTACGTGAGCAACAACAGATGACCCTCCCTAGCACTATCGGCCAGGAAAAACGCATCAACCCTTTCCTTCGTGCCGATAAAATATCGCCACAAGCACTCCCTACGGCATATCGACCCGCTACCAGCGGTGAACCCAGTGCAATCTTTGCAGGTCTTCGTGCTTGGAAGGACAATTTCTGAGTCTCTATCTGCGGTACAATTGCGCAAAATTTGTAGGATCTCATCAATTTTTGCTAGTATGCGCCGCAGTTTTGCCCAAAGATTAACAGTTCATGAATAAACATATACTCATCGCAGCGGTGTTATCTACGTTTTTAAGTGGTTGCCAAACCATCTCTAGGGATGTTCCAATCACTAAACTCCCTAGCAATACTGCGTCCCCGCAAGAGATAAGCGATGCGCTAACAATCGACACCCTAGGCGGCGATGAGGTAGTTGAACAGCTAGAAGAAGCACCTGTATTTGACGATGTCTGGGAGCGGATCCGCTATCAGCTCTCAATAGAAGTTCCGCAAAATCGTCCTGTGGTTGCTGAGCGTAATTACTATGCGCGCCATCAAGCTTATATGGATCGCATTGCCAAACGTGCCGAGCCCTATTTATATTACATTGTTGAGGAAGTCGAAAAGCGTAAAATGCCGATGGAGATTGCGCTGCTGCCGATTGTCGAGAGTGCTTTCGACCCCTACGGTTATTCTCACCGCAGTGCCAGTGGTATTTGGCAGTTTATGCCACAAACGGGCAAACGCTTTGGCTTAAAACAAAACTGGTGGTACGACGGGCGTCGCGATATTGCCGAATCAACCCGAGCCGCGTTGGATTATCTTTCTTATTTGCATAAAACCCTTGAAGGCGACTGGCTAAACGCAATTGCTGCCTATAATTCCGGTGAAGGGCGAGTCATGCGAGCCATTAAGAAAAATCGCCGTAAGCACCTGCCTACCGATTTCTGGTCACTTGATCTGCCACGGGAAACCACCGCCTATGTGCCAAAACTATTGGCACTGGCAGACCTACTTAAACGCCATGATGAGTTTGGCATTAAGTGGAACAAAATAGTTAATGCCCAAGTGATTGACCGTGTCGATGTTGGCTCACAGATTGACTTAGCTTTAGCAGCAGAAATGGCAGGTATTTCGCTTTCCGAACTATATCGCCTCAACCCTGCATTCAACCGCTGGGCCACCGATCCACAGGGGCCACATCACTTACTATTGCCGCTTGATAGCATCACGCCATTCAAACAACAATTAGCGTCAGCGAAGTTGCAAGACCGCTTACGTTGGCAACAGTATGAAGTGGCTGCGGGCGATAGCTTATCGGTGATCGCTAAAAAGTTTAATACCAGCGTTGGCGCTATTCGCACTTTAAACGCATTGGAGTCAAGCACCATACGCGCAGGGCAAACGCTAATGGTGCCTTTATCTGACAAGGCGGCCTCGCACTTACCAGAAAAAGTACGTTTAGCAGTCAATGGTACGACATCACTAACACGCAGCCATACCGTAAAGTCAGGCGATACGCTGTGGGATCTCAGCCGTGAGTACAACGTCACCGTAGCACAGCTAAAAGCCTGGAATAATCTGGGTAACAACGCCATGTTACGGTTAGGGCAAAAACTAAAAATTCGCCAATCCACAGGCCAAGCATTACCGCAAACGACCAACCGCACCATTACCTACAAGGTTCGTCGTGGTGACTCATTATCACGCATTGCTAAGCAATTCGGGCTGCGCGTTGGCGACATTCGCAAATGGAATAACTTAAACGGTAAAAAATACCTTTACCCTGGGCAAAAGCTCAAACTCATTGTGGCTGTAAAACGCGGCTAAAAAAAGCGCTCATATAGAGCGCTTTTTTTGTCTTAAGGCATCATGCTACTTGGTTATTGCACCAGCAAACTGAGCCAACCAAGGTTGCGCCACCGGCTCGGGATCAAAGTCCTCTAGGGCATCAATATCTAAGCGTGGCAGCAGCGGCTTACCTTGCAGCTCCATCAACAGCTCTTCAACTTGCTTACCCGCACCACAAAAAGTATCGCCATAACTGCTATCCCCCATGGCAATGACCGCAAACGGGGTGCCACCTAATAAAGGAAACTGGCTTTGTAAAGCGGCGAACAGTGGCATGAGGTTATCGGGAATATCCCCTTGCCCTGTGGTCGATGTGATCACTAATATATATTCGCTGTTACTAACATCTTCCACTTGCGGGTTATCGATCACTGTGGCTTCATGGCCGTGCTTTTGTAGCTGCTCCTCGGCACTGTCGGCTAGACGCTCCGCACCGCCATAGACACTGCCGTAAAAAATATTAATCTTGGCCATTTAAAACTCCTTCGCATAATAAGCTTGCTCACACACTGGCCACCCGAGGCGCTCAAAAACGGCGAGTGCGTGTTCACCTAGTGGTGCATTAATGTGAATCAATTCTTCGCTGTAAGGATGCCCAAAGTATACATCGGTTGCAAACAGCATAAGCCGCGAAACCTCGAAGTGCTCGGCAAAAAAGTGATTTTGCGTATTATCACCGTGATTTACATCGTTAATCAAAGGGCGGTTAATGCCCTTCATATGGCGACGTATCTGATGCTTACGCCCTGTTTTAGGCCAACACTCCACCAGTGAATAACGAACACTGGGAAACTTTCCTAAGGCGATAGGCAGGCTTGCTTGCAACAAGCAACGTATATCAGTGCGCGCTGATTGTGCTGGCTTGTCTTGTTGCGCGTATTTATCGGCAATTTTATCTAGTTTTTCCTTTAGCGGCCTGTCGATACATTGCTGCTCAGGGGCAAAACCTCTGACTAACGCTAGATAACGTTTGCGCATCCCTCCTTCACTGAACAGCTGTCCTGCACGATTGGCGGCAGCACTGCTAAGCGCAAACAATAAGACACCGGATGTGGGCCTGTCTAAGCGATGCAGTGGATACACATGTTGACCGATTTGATCGCGCAGCATTTGCATTGCAAATTGGGTTTCATGCTTATCCAAAAAAGAGCGATGAACCAGTAGTCCAGACGGTTTATTAATAGCGATGTAGTGCTCATCACGATATAGAATATCGAGCGGCTGTACTGGTGCAACATTTGCCGAATCTGTTAAGTCGTTCACTCTCCCCCTCCGAGAGTAATATCTATGCACTTAAGCACTGTGTGCAATTGCGCATACCGCCCTGGCCAATAGACCTCAGCCATGGGTGTTAAGGCTATAGCCGAAGGCAGAGGATGTTTTGCGTGTATTAGGGCACGCATTTTGGGAATAAAGACGAACTGCAACCATTGTTCGAACCTAAGGGTATCAACACAAAAGGGTTGGCTGGATTGCAATAAATGCTCAGCAACGGGCTTATCTTGCCATAAGCCTGCATTAGCTAATTCACCTTGCAACTGCGTGAGCAATTGAGTGATGGAATACGACATAACACGGTTATTGCGGTAACTTCAAAAACGCTATATTAGCATTTCTCTTGGGTTGATGACGCAATATGCCTATAATTTGCGGAATTTTATTTTCTAGGAGCCGCGTATGAGCGACAACATCGCCACACTGGCACAATTATTAGATGCCGCCGGCACCACATGGCGTGTATTTGACATTGGTCGTCGGGTGCAAAAAATAGATAAAGCAACCTTTGCCGATATTGAGTCGACAACTATTGCTTATCCATATCCACTGGCACAGCATGCGCTACTGGCGATTCAGTTTTGGGACCCAAAAGCATCGAGTGAGCCTTATGTGTGGTTTTTGAAAATGCCGTTGGATGAGCAAAGTAAGCTGGTAGCAGCGAGTCGTGACCATTTTGCCAATATGGTGCTAGAAGCCATTGGCACATCGTTAACCGGGGCTGAGGGTGAGCAAAGCAAACTCGATAACAACCCTTATGTATTTACTCCCAATGCCAATAAGCGTGCCGCTTTCAATGCCCGCATCAAAGTAGAGTTACGGCAAAGCGCATCGCAGTACTATGAGCATGCACAGCTATATTTGAGTGGTAAGTTGGGCTGGCAAGACTGGCAAAGCGTCGCTGTGCAAGGCCTTGCCGATTTTGCTGCGCGCATTGACCATCAAGATAATGAAGCCCTGCTGTGCCAAGCATGGTCGCAGTTACCTGCACAAGTACGCCAACCTCTTGCTGCCCAGCTCGAAAATAGTGAGCTAGGTACTGAAGCAGCGCAAACCCTGCTCACAAGTATCAATCAAGCGATTCAACATCAGGATAAAGCGCTACTTATTGATGCGCTTCGCGCCATCAGCAGTGCACGCGCAGTGGGGCTGGTTGAGCAAGCGCTAGGGCAGGTAATGAACAGTGATTACGGCCAAGATGCTGACATATGCCAGGTCATCGCTGGACGACTTTGGGCTTATTTAGAAGCACCGCAAACCTTAGCACAGTTCTTAGAGCACTGCTGTCGAATAGACACCGAGCAGCCATTGTTCGCCAGTATTTTTGCCGACTTAGTTGCAATCCCAATGTTGCGCCCTCATGTATTAGCTATATTACGGTCTGAGCAGCGTTCTGATGCGCTTTCTCGTGCAATTGGTGGGTTATTTTCGTCGTGAAAACCTTATGGATTCTGCTGCTGTGTGGTGGCGTGATAGCGTTGTTTTGGTATCGCCGTAAAGTGGCAGAAACTGCGCGGTTACATGCTCAGCGTCAAGCTGAACAATTAGGCGTGCAATTTGTTAGTGTTGCTTGCAAACAGTGGCGTTTAGCGATTTTAAGTAATGGTAAGCTTGGGATCCGCAGCCGCTTTATGTTTGAGTTTTCCAGTGACGGCGAAACCTTATACGAGGGAGAGTTGTGGATGGAGAATGAACGTTTACGTAAGGCCGATATCCCACCGCACAGAATCCAAAAAAACTAAGGCGTGACTGTAAGTCACGCCCTAATCTGCATCATCCTTGCGCGGTATCCATCACCGCTGACCTAAAGGTCGTCCCTTTTGCTTTCCTTGCTCGATTACCCTATCTAACCGATGCATATCCTGTGCTTTGTTCCTTGCTTCATCCTGAAGTGTTCCTCTTGCCTCCTTGGCTATTCCTAGGCATCCCGCCTTCCCTGCACGTCCTGTGCTCCTGTCCTTTAACGGCGTCCGTTACCGTCTATTCCGTTACTATTCCTGCATTACTTTGCGTGGTTGGCCTACATCCGTTCCTTAGCCAAGTGCATCCTGCACTGTTGTCGTCCTGACAATGATAAGTTTAGAGAAAAGCCAAAAAGATGCAGCAAGTGCTTTGCAAAAAGTTTTATTGCAATAATGTAGAAACAATGAAGAAGGCTATACAAATCAATAAGTTAGACTTATTATAGAGCTAAAGGTAGGGGCATATTCATCGTTAAACCCACACCAATGTGAGAGATCTCTCACATTGAAATTTCCATTAAACGCAATGTGGACTTTTTTTGAATAACAACTCTCCACTGACTTTGCTAAATTGCAAAGTTTGCATGGTCTCAAAACCGTGGTTAGCAAAGAAAGTTTGATGCTGAGACTGCGTAACAAACACAGCAAGTCCTTGCGTTTCGTTATCTTCCTCAACAAGATTATCAAGGCCTTTAAGGAGGTAATGACCATAACCTTGGCGTTGATAGTGGGGATCCACTGCAATAAAGGCTAAAAATAAGTAGCGCCCCATCGTTTTTAAGGCGTTGCGAATGGTCTTTTCCTTTTCAATGAGCTGCTGAGTCGTCAAATAACCAGCACTGAGCATCAGTTTCAGTCGCCAGTGCCAATAGCGATCCGCCTGCATGCTGGCGTCAGATTGAAATACACAAGCAATGGCACGCAGAGCATCATCAACATACAAGCCAACTAATGGTTGTTTGGCCTGCCAAAAACTGTGTAGCTCTTCACGGATGAGCGCGCGTAACTTTTTTTCATACTCTTGGGTTTTACTGCTCTCGGCGCTGAATATTTCTCGCATTAGCGGGTCGTCATGATAAGCCTGATAAATCAGGCTTGCAGCCACGTTCAAATCTTCCGGAGTAAGATACCTAACTTTATAGTCGCCGAGCATGGTATTTCCTTGTTATCGTTGTTGTTCTATAGTTAACCATAGCCTTTTATGAGCACAATGGAAACATTATATGGATACCTCAAAACATACGATGACGACCCTTTTTCAACAGCTCGGCCTGCCCAGCAGCGATGAGCAAATTGAACAATTTGTGACTGACCACAAATTAAGCCCTGAGCTCAAACTCGCTGATGCGCCGTTTTGGTCACAGGCGCAGCGCCACTTTATTACTGAATCTTTGGAACAAGACGCGGATTGGTGCGAATTAATTGACGAGTTAGACGCCCAGCTAAGGCATTAATACAGCGATAAAGCTCGCCCAAGACAGGTGTGGTTCATACTTTCTTCGTTAATATTGAACATCCAAAATTAGGGTCCTTGCGGCCCTTTGCTTTATACTGTTCAGCGATTAAAAAGAAGGAATCCATTTGTATGAACCCTGTGGTTTTTGACGCCATCAAAGCCTTATTAGCACAAAACAAAACACCTACCGTAGCAATGACCAAAGCGATGCTCAAAGAGCCCGTGCCGATGCCAATGATTATTGCCGCTGTAAGCCAATATAAAAATAACCCCGAGGCATTCAAAAACATGGTCATAGAGCCACAATTGCCGAATAACGAACAAAAGTCGACACAACTTGATCGCATTGAGGAAAAACTTGATAAACTACTCGCTTTGCTCGAGAACTCAAAATAGCGAATGTTTGTTGTAGACCTCACTTTTGACTGTTACCAAGACACCCAACTCAGCGCTGCCGAACAGGCGATAAATCAGACGGTGGTGGCGCTTCGAGCCAATGGCCAAATCATCGGCGATGAATTTCCAACCGTATTGAAAGAAGGCTTCTTCGTGACCCGGGTAATGTGCCCAGAAGAGGACTCATTGCACCCGCTCAACCACAGTCCGTTTGTGAAGTTTGCGCTCGATAAACTAAACGATGCCGGGTTGTTAGCGCCCAAGGTCAAGGTTATAGGGCAAGATATTCACGCCAATAGTGCAGATAACTGCGCTGCACCGAGCAGTTACATTCTTTACACCACCTATTTGCATACGTGCAGCCCGTTGTATTGTGGTGATGATTTTTTACCGGTGCCGCTGTATCACATTCCTGCTATCGCCAACGGCGATTACAAGACACTGATAAAATGGCAAGAAGACTGGCAGGCATGCGATCAAATCCAAATTAATGGTGCAACACGCTGCGAATTTGCGGCGCTGCATGAGATCAGCGCCTTTGATAGCGACCTGACTCGTCGCGGCTTGGACTTGGCAAAGCGGATCCGTTATCTAACCAAAAAGCCAGTCTACTATTACTTGTACCGTGTCGGTGGCGAGAGCCTGACAGCCGAGCAACAACGTCGCTGCCCAAGCTGCGATGGTCATTGGCATCTAGCAGAGCCATGGTTTGGATTGTTCGACTTTCGCTGTGAACAATGTCAGTTGATATCTAATATTTCCTGGGATCACCAATAGTGTTTACAGCACGTCTAATTGCTGTAACAACGAGCTGATATCATTCGCCAAAACATGGTGCGGTTCTTTACCGACATATTCTAAGCAGACTGCACCATCGTTCAATCGCACACTCAGCAATAAATCATCCTGCTCGGTCAGCCCAATAAACACGGTGTCTTGCTGTTTTAACCGACGTTTCATTAATACATGACCGGTTATATTTTGCTGTAAGCGTATAAAGTCGTCCTCGTCCCAAGGTAAAAGGAGCTCCACGCCATGACCGTCGATGCTCGCCGGCAGATTACCACTGTAGTAACTGCCAAATAATTCGCTCAGTTGTTGTGGGAAAGGCACTTCCAGGGCCGCTGCCAATTCATTTAAGTCAGCACTGGGGGTACGCTCATGAATTTGCCACTGAACTTGCTGCTGTTGTTCAGTGCCGGCAATGGCTGCAGGGCTTGGCGAGTCCGGGTCGAAAAACGCCAGCGGGTTACGGCCATACTGTTGTTGCTCGTTGCTAATGTGTGCCTGTAAACAGCGCCGAAGTTCTGTGCTTACGCTCATGCATGCCTCAAATAATTTAGGTATAATTACGCCATATTGTAACGCCAAATAGCACAGCATGACAGATTACAGCAACGCCCCAGAGTTAAAAGCCAGCCTACTCGGCAAGGCAACTGAGTATAAAGACAGCTACGATCCATCCCTACTTTATCCCATAGCACGCAAGCTTAATCGTGATGATTTGCAAATAGATGAGCGTGCCCTGCCCTTTAAAGGGGAGGATATTTGGACCGGTTACGAGTTATCGTGGCTTAATCCTAAAGGCAAACCACAGGTCGCGGTGGCCACCTTTACCTTCCCTTGTCAAAGCCCGGATATTATTGAGTCTAAATCGTTTAAGTTGTACTTAAATAGCTTCAATCAAAGCCGTTTTGAAAGCATGCAAGCAGTACAGCAAACCATGGCCAAGGACTTAAGTGCGGCGACCCAAAGTGACGTGCAAGTAACACTGTATGGCCCTGAGGATTATCAGCACTTCGCAGCCACCGCATTACCAGGTCAGTGCATTGATGAGCTCGATATCACCGTCGATACCTATGAGTTGACACCAAGCTTACTGCGCCTAGCCGACGATGCGCAGCAAGTTGAACAAACGCTGCATAGTCACTTATTGAAGTCTAATTGCTTGATCACCTCACAACCCGATTGGGCCAGCGTGGTTATACGCTACCAAGGCCCGGCTCTTTGTCATGAGTCGCTGCTGCGTTACCTGATTTCATTTCGCAGCCACAACGAGTTTCACGAGCAGTGTGTAGAGCGCATTTTTACCGATATTATGGCCTGCGCGCCCATGCAGTCCCTAGAGGTCTATGCCCGCTACACTCGCCGTGGCGGACTGGATATTAACCCTTACCGCGCCACGCACAGCGATAAAACCTTATTTGACGTGCGCATTAACCGTCAATAATCGTCGGTACATTCATGGCGCAGGTATCAATATAATCAGGCGTGGTCACAAACCACGCCTCGGGGCGATTTTTACGCGCCGCAACGAGCGCCGCAAAGCTGCGTGAGTCGGTGCGCATTACTTTAATTACCGGGCGATGCTTGGCAGGTAGTTGATCAGCAAATTGGATATCAACAATCGGGTTAAAAGGCTGTCCTGGCTTTGGCGAGCGCTGTAGCTGCTGTATATGGGCCATGCCCACAAGTACGCGACCAAATACGCTAATGTTCTTATCCAAGTAACGCGGTGCCTGACCAAGCACTACAAAAAATTCACTGGTTGCGCTGTCGACTCCATTGCCCCGCGCCATACCTAATGCGCCAGGACAATGAATTTGCCACGTTTGTGTGCCCTGCTTATTTTGGCCCACGGCAAAGCCATTAATAAAGCCACTGCGCGCGCTGTAACCATCATCTTCGTTGATGACGATATCTAACGGCCGCGTTGTTTCGCTGTGACTGACAAACTCGTTTTTCAGCGTCGGCACATCCGTGTCTTTGTCTCCAGCGCCGCCTTGGGCAACAAAGCCTTCGACAAAACGATACATACTTAGCCCACGATAGAAGCCTTGGCTAGCTAGTGAGCGCAAGCGCTCAACATGCGCCGGCGCCAGCTCTGGATTTACCTCTAGATACACTATCCCTGTCGCTAAGGTAATCATCATTAGGTTTTCATCAGTAACGGCTCGCCATTCGCTGGCATTGGCGTTATCAATAATAGTTGTAGGAGAGGGATTGTCGTCTGCACTGGTAGTCGCGCTTAAAAATAAGCTCACAACTATAAGTAGGCGTGTGATCATTGGCGAGTTCCTTGTTTATTGTTATACCAATAATGAGAAATATGTAACGGTGCTGAGGCGGGTAATAACGGATTGGTCAAGCGAATATAATTGCGTGTTGCCAGTTCCGCCGCATCAATATTGGGGACTAAATGGGTGTGCAGTAAGCGCTCTATGGTGCCATCTGAAAATAAGCTTCGCAGCGCCGAGCTCAGCAATTGGTGGCGCTGTTTATCACCTTTTGCAACAAACAAGTACACCGCCGACGGGTAATAAAAGACATTGTGTTTGTCGTACATCAGCCCCTTAGGCAGTGATTGGGGGTCAAATGCTGTGAGCTCCTCAGGCAGAAAGTCGAAGCGGCCTTTTCTCAGCATATCGTAATGAGACGATGATTTAGAAAACGCATCCACCGTGAAACCGTTACGGCTGAACACGTTGGCATCTGGCCAATCTTCACTTAGACCCACTCGTAATGATGAAAAATCGCTTATATACTTTTTTTGCGCCAGGATATCGGGATTATCAGAGCGCACTAGCGCAATGCGATAACCCAGTAACCCTTTGGCTATTGGGATTAAAATCGCCCACCCTTGTTGCTCTCGCTGCTGCGAAGTCACACCCCAGAATAAATCAATCCCGTGCTCATCTCCCAACAGTTGAATCGCTCGTTGCTGTGATGGCAGATGGTCAACATACTGGTATGTGACCTGCTTTTGGTGCAAACACTCAATGCGCTCAGCTAGTTTAGTAAATAATGCCTGCATATAAGGATGATCGGCCTGGGCGACACGCATCGTCACCGACTGCTGCGCACCACACTCGCATATCACCAGTAATAAAGACAATGCCCATAGCCAGCATTTAAACATGCGTTAGTCCACATCAAACCGATACAATATATCTAAGGTATCATAAAGCCCGCTGGTTACCTCTATATATAGTTTTTGCAGTATTTGATAGCGCACAGCCACTTCACTGATAGACTCGAATACACCAACACTGTATTTTACTTGGATCCCCGGCGCGATATAGCCAGCAATTTCAACCTTAGTATCATCACCACTGCCTTTTGAATTTAAGGTTATATCGCTGAGACCAAATGTTTCCCCTACTCGCGATACAAACCCCTCACTGCGATTGAGACCTTGGGCTAGAAGAATCTGCGTTAGCATGGCATCAGTGTTCGTATCACCATCCCCAAGAGGCTGACCGTTAAGCACGTAAGAAAGCGCTTGTGAACGATCCATGGCCGGCTCCGAGAACACGTTTAATTTCGGCTGTTCAACATTTCCGATTAATTCGATACCCGCTATCACCCCATTGGCGGTGGTGTCTGGATTACGGATCGCGCGCACATTTAAGTAAGGTTTATCAAGCGCACCACTGAACCCAATTTGCCCGGTACGGATCACTAAATCTTGGCCAAATGCACGGTATTTACCATCCACCAGTTTTAACTCGCCACTTGCCAATGGCGGACTTTCATTACTCGCGGTTAGCTTCAAGTCGCCCATGATGTAGGACTTCAGGCCAAACGAGTCTATATACACATCGTCATGTACGCCCACATCTAACTGCACTTGATAAGCGAATGGTGCACTTTGCTGCTTTTGTGGTGCATCCACAATGATTTCATCATCACTGACCTGTACTGCTCCTTTAGGCAACTCTTTGATTTTGATACGTCCGTAAGGAACATCAACACGACCATCAACTTGCACACTTTGGGCGCTAATATCTATGTTTAAATCCGGAGAGATGGCGACATTGACCCCTTGCTGCGGTACCACCATAAAGCGCTCGCCCGAGAGCGAAATGGTAAGTGCCGGATTATCACTGAGCCATACACCTGAGCCGTCAATAGCAAGCTTGCCGCCATCGGGCGTGAGCAATTCCCCCTCCAAGGTCATACTCTCACCATCGAGTTCAGCTTCGAGTCGAGAATTAGCAAGAGCTACCGGCAATGCGTCCCCTTCAATTGCCAATTCATGCGCCTTGAGCTCACCATTGAGGTAGGGCTGCGCCAACGTGCCGCTGAGAGTGAGGTTAGCACTTAACCTGCCCGCTAACTTCCTCACATCAGGCACAAAGTGAGTGAACTTACTGATGTCGGTATCTGTTAGGTGCACCTCTCCAGAGAGTTGTTGCGCTTGAGTGATATCCTCTACGGCTAAATCAGCGTCAATACTGCCAACCACTGAGGAGTCTATGCTTAGCTTAGCATTGGCATTTTTTGCATCACTGCTTAGCTTTATCATTAAGGTTTCCACAGGCAATCGCTGCAACTGCCCTTGGTTTCTATACAACCCTTGTAATTGCTGGGTATGGAACTCAGCATCAATCTGCATTGCTTGGTTATCTTGCCATGCCAACTGCGCATGTCCTTGCGCTTGCCCCTCTATACCCAGGTTGGGTCCCAGCAAAGTGGTAAGAGACTGTAAGTGAAAGTAGTCAAGCTTAGCGTTGACGTGTCCCTGCTTGGCGCTGATATCACTGGGCTCTATGCATAAATGCATGGCATTGCCCTGCAAACAAAAGGGCTTAGTGCGCACGCTCTGCTGGGCCAGATCAATGTCCAACTCGGTACTTTGCTCCAGTGCGACCTGATACTCGTCGCCGCGCAATTCCAACTCGGTAATTGCCAAGCTCAATTGCTGCTGTTGCAGTTCAGACTGAAACGCCAACTGCGCTTGCCCTTGAGTTAATCCAGCACGAATATGGTTTTGTTGGTGATGTTGGGAGCCCTGAGACTGTACTTGAATGCCCTTGATAACTTGGCCATCAAGGCTAACGTTAGCTACTTCTGCATCAAGGTCATACTCTAAGTCGGCTTGTTGATATTGCCCTGTAATATCTAATGTGGCGTCGCTCACTCGCAATCCCTCACCTTGCAGAGTCGCTAGTTGCAATTGCAATTGCAGCTTAGGAGATAAACGTTGCCCTTCGATACTAAACTGAGCGTGTCCCTGCCCTGAATAACCTTGATAAAGTGGCGATGATGATGACAAGTTTAATTCGCCGGCTATTTGCCACTGCTCATCAATGCGGCCATTGATAACCAATGTATTCTCGCCTTGGCGTACACTAAAAGCATGAATATCGCCACTGAGATCGCTATCAATATTCAGTTCGGCATTAAATGTGAGCGGTTGCTCGTTTATCGTGCCTGATAATGACGACGGTTTAAGCTCCACCCACCACTGCTGGGGTGATTCAACACTCACTCGGCCTTGCAGCTGGCCCGATAGGTCGCTGCGCACGGTGTCTAATAAGTACTCACTGTGTAAATTAGTTAGCTGCGCAGAAAAATCGGCGCTAACACCATCGCGCCAGGCTATTGATGTTGTTACCTCAACGTGGCTATCATTCGCTCGCAATTGCAACGGCGCAGCGTTGATGCCGGTAAGGCTTCCTTGAGCCTGTAAAGAAGTGCTCACTTGTGGGTATGCTGCTAGCTGTGTCAATGCATCGACATCGACGCGGTAGTTATCTAAAGTACCCGATGCATTTATGTTGGTGCGTTCTATCTGTAACGGCTGGCCTTGCACCTCGAGCTGCCAAGGTGCGTGTGAAAACGCCAACTCAAAAGGCCAATTTTGCTGTCGTAATTGTGCCTGTGCGTCTAATTCGAAGGTATATTTGCCTTGATTACGCGCCTGAACATTAAGTTCATCTAAGCTGCCCGTGAATGAAAGCTCGCTGCGCTCGCCCAAGGCAGCTAATTGCAGCGACATTGTTAAAGGGTTGCCATCAGCAAAAGAGAATTGACCCTGAGCTTGGGCCTCAAGTGTATCCCCTTCGTTTGTCGCGATATCAGCGGGCAATTGGTAAGCGGCTGATAGTTGTGAAACGGACAACTGTTGTTGTTGCAGTGCCGCAGCCACTTTTAAATCACTGATACGATGGCTTTGCTGCCCTTGAGTGATAATAATGTCAGCAACCTGTGCACTTTTAAGCTGCGCATTGATGCCCAAATCAAAAGCGATAGGCGGTAACGGTGGCAGCGTCTCAAGTGGTGCTGAGGAAGGCTGCTGCTCACTCTCAGGTAAAGTAAGTTCAAGCGAGCGCAGACGCAACGGCTGCACCTTAACGTCTCGTTGATGCGCCTCAAGCGCTGATTTAAAATCCCGTGCTGACACGCTAAGGCCCGCAGCATGGATGTTGGCTTGTCCTAAAAATAGACTTTTTATGGTAATAGTCGGCAGTGATACTGGCTCGCTGGCCGGCGGCTGTGCATCAGTCGCTGCCGCCTTATCGTTTTGCTGATCAGCTACTTGCACCGTCAGCGACTCAGCCCCAACTTGGCGAAAGCACAGCCCAGCACAACCCAATAACTGCCAGTCAATACGCACAGCCTCAGCATCGATGCTTATCTGTTCGCTGGTAAAAGAGATATCAAATGGGTCATCATATAAAAACCGCCCCTCTTTGAGCGAAATGCGCAACCCATCAACGCTATGATTGGCCACATAAGCAATGCCCTTGTTACCTACCTCCGTAAATAACAAACAAAACAAGGTCACTAAAATAGTGCCCACAAGGCCGCCACACCATCGGAGAATACGCTTATATCCTTTGCTCATAATTCCGGCCCCACAGTAATGCTCAAACGAGTGGTGTTATTAGGTGTGGATAATGCCCACGCGTGATCAATACGGATGGGGCCCACTGGGGTTAAATAACGCACCCCGAAGCCGGTGCCAACCGACCATGATTCAGAGAAGTCATTGGTGGCGGTTCCGGCATCAACGAATAGCGCCGCCCGCCAATTCTCAGCAAACTGATAATTATACTCCAAGGTGCCGGTGGCTAGGTATTTACCACCAATATTATAGCCATTACGCTCAGGCGAGATAGACTCATATTTATAGCCGCGAATACTCTGATCGCCGCCGGCAAAGAAGCGCATAGAAACCGGCACGTCATTAATATCATCCACGTAAATAGCACCCAGATTGACCCGGGTAAAAAACATATGGCGCTGCCAATAAGTGTTTAACCACGCATACTGTAGCTGGACTCTGACAATATCGGTGGTCGAAGCCAAGTGCTCAGTGCCCACTTCAGTGCTGATTAACCATTGCTCACCCCAAAACGGCGTGGTGCCCCCTTTACTTTGCTTGCGGGCAAAGCTCACTCCGGGTAGCAACATCTTAGTGCGCTGATGCTGCTCGCCAATGCGAAACTCTTCATATTCTCGGCGCAAAAATGCGGTGCGTATCCAATCTTCTCCCACTTTCCACTGTCTTTGCACTAAGCCTGTCAGTGTTTTCGAGAAGATATCCGTATCGACATTATCTTCGAGCTTGTAGCCGAGGCTAAAGCGCCAGATATCGTCATTAGGGTCGTCCACCGGCACGGTGTAGGCAAAACTGATGTCTTGCTGACGTTTGGAAATGTTCAGGTTACTCTCAAGATAGTGGCCGTCTTCGGTGATCCAAGGACGAGACCATTTGAATCTGGCTTTGGGGCCTAAGTCCGTTGAATAGCCGCCCCCCACTTCAAAGCTATCTTGTGGTTTATGCAAGACTTCCACACGAATCGGCACTTCGCCATTAGTCCGAGCGGGAATATCAGCATAAACGCGGACGCTGCTAAAGTAAGGCGTTTGCGATAACGCAAGATTGAATTCTGACACCTTAGTAGCACGGTAGGGCTGCCCGGTTTTAAAATGCGCCAGAGAATAAATATAGTTGCTTGCTGGTGTATCAGAGCTGATGTTAATCGGCCCATAATCATAACGTGGGCCCGTTTGCACATGCAGCACCACCTCTGCACTGTGTTGAGAGCGATTAATTGCCAACTTAGATTGTTGCCACTTGGCGTCAAAGTAGCCAAGCTCTAACAGTTGCCTATCTATGGCTGATTTAGCACTATCATATTGGCCATGGTGTACAACCTGCCCTTGCTGCAGAGGTAAGCTATCAAGCACCGCCTTAAGCTGCTGATCGTCTTCTCCGGGACCACTAAATTGATAATCCAATCTAGCGATGCGCGTCGCTTTGCCGGGTATGATGTTCGCAATTACTTGCGCTTTGCCTTCGCTGCGCTCTAAACTGAGTTCTACTTCGCTATGGTAATACCCCAGTGCGCGCATACTCGCTTTAACTTGTGCACTTGCATAGCGCTGTAATTGCCTGGAGGGGACCTCGCCTTTTAATTGCACTAAATAAAGCGCAACATTTTCTTCTAACTCTCCTGATAACCCGTTAATGCTGTAGCCAGTAATAGTTGTTGCTTGTTGCACAGCAGCATGTGCAGTGACAGCAGGCCATATTAAAATAGATAGAAGAATGAAAAAGCGGCAGAAAATCAAACGACTAGAACTCCATGATCTAAGAATACTGCAACAATGAATGGTCAGATCACTCATACGTCCCAAAGTAGGTCCATCAGTTTAACAAATGCCACTGACTTCGCGCACCCACTGAATAAATAAAATTTGCCTTCAAGGCTTTTTATTTCTTACAAGATAATAGACAATTTATCGATTCTTAAAAAAACGAGACAAGGTATGCAATTTCCCGACGACGACACCGGACACATGTTACAGCAAATACACGATGAAGGTGTGGACTTGACAGGCTTTCATACATTGGACTTCTTTATTCTATTTGAAAAGCAAGAACATGCTATTAGTTACCAAGAAGCACTGAAAAGTTCCGAACTAAGCGCCGATTCACAATTGGGAACTTGCCCTGACACTGGCGTATTTGAAGTCAAAGTAAGTATCAAAATGGTGCCGCAACATGATGTGATCATGGATACCGAAGCCTATTTGGAAAGTCTAGCTGATAAGCACAATGGTTATGGTGACGGCTGGGGACTAATGGCTTAAAGCATTCCGCACAGGAGCATTTCACACGCCCTAATACAGGGCGTTTGCCTTTCGAAAAGCGCCCTCATAGTCAAAGAGTTTGTCACTCACCTGCCACCCATATCGTTTCGACTTTCGCGCTACCACAAAATCAGGTGCTTGCAGGCAGTGCTGATGGTCAACCACCTGCTGAGCATCGTGCCAGGTTGTGACTCCGCTAACTGTGTGCCGCTTCGCGTAAAAGCGATTAAATCGAGCCACCACCTTGGCATTATTAAAGTCATAGCTCTCATCGACACTGGCCCCATCTTCATCAAAGTAGGTAACTTTGAGTTTGCTTGGCTGAGTAATTTGACAACTTAAGCCACTACAGCGCAGTACCATGGCTTCTTTTAAATTAAGTGCTTTTCGCAGTTTATCATCTGGGTCAACCAGCTGATGTTGGCAGGCGCTGCACTCGCGCGCAGCAATGTCATTTTCGCTGCCGCACTGCGGGCATTCTTTAAATTTAAAGCGATAGTCACACTGCTGCGTTTGCTCACCATCATCAAGCAGCCCCTGGCAGCGCCGACCATGATGCTCAATGACTTGACCACTGGCATCCGTTTTTCCCCAAAAAATATTGGCAAAGCCACATCCCGGACATAATACTTGCACCGGCTCACTCAACGGGTCGGGGCGCTTCGCTCCCACTTCTGGATAAAATAAGTCAAAGCCATTGGCGGCATAATCAATCACCAAGCAGTCTTTTTTCCCCTCGCATAAACGCAACCCTCGGCCAACAATTTGCTGATATAAGCCAACCGACTCGGTGGGCCTTAAAATGGCGATGAAATCCACATGTGGAGCATCGAAGCCCGTGGTTAATACCGATACATTAACAAGGTATTTTAGCTCTTTGCGTTTAAACCTAAGGATAATTTCATCACGCTCAGCCGCCGGCGTCTGACCAGTTATAACCGCTACTGACTCACTACTCAAATAATCAGCTATTTCATAAGCATGTTTGACTGTGGCAGCAAATATCATCACTCCTTGTCTAGCATCTGCTTGCGCTTGAATATCACTGACAATACTTTTTGTTGCCCGGGTACTCGATTGCAATAGTGTATTCATATCGCCTTCACTAGGTATACCTGAGGGGCCGGATGCCAATGAGTTAAAGTCATAATTTTGCACTGCAGCATCAACGCAATTCGGCGGGGTTAAATAGCCTTTATTGATTAAATAACGAAGCGGTAATTCATATATACACTCGCTAAATGGCGCGTCTGCCGAGCCACGCACAAAGCCATGATAGTGGCGGTGATATATCCATCCCGATGTTAAGCGATATGGGGTCGCGGTTAGACCTAACACTTTCAATCTGCTATTTGCTTTTTTTAAGTGCTGAATAAGCTGTGAATACTGACTGTTTTCATCGTCACTAATACGGTGACACTCATCGACTATAATAAGTGAGTATTGCCTTTTTAGCTTATCTCTACTTTTAGCGAGAGATTGAATACTGGCAAAGGTGACTTGCTGGTTTAACTCTTTCTCATTAAGACCTGCAGAAAAGATCCCCGGTGTTAATCCCAATGCTTTATATTTTTCGGCATTTTGCTGTACTAATTCTTTAACATGAGTCAGCACCAAAATAGGGAATCGCGCAAGGCGCGCAAGTTCAGCAATAACTACACTTTTGCCACTCCCAGTGGGTAGTACGATCACGGCTGCACTATCTGAGCGGCGAAAGTGGGCTAAGGTGCTATCAACGGCTTTTTGTTGGTAATCTCTGAGTGTAAACACAACTAACACCCAAGTAAGTAAAAGGCCCGAAACCGGGCCTTGGAGGTTATTATTTTGCGAGGTATTTAGTTAGGTCAACATCTTGGAATGCTTTCGGACGCTTACCACGGCCTGACCATTCAACTACTTTTCCTTCAAACTCGCGACGATACTTAGGTTCAACCTTAGTTCGCTTGTCCTGTTTCGAGTCAACAATATCATCCACACTGAGCCCTTTTTCCTTCATCAGTTCGAGAACTTCCTGTTTCGCTTTTTCCTGCTGTTGCTGACTTTCGAGCGCAGTATTCAGAATATTAATTGCTTTCTCTAACTCATTCATCGATGCCGTTTTGGCAAAGGCTCTGATCTCTCTCACTATGGTCTCTTTTAATTGTTGAACATGGAGATTAAATAATAATTGAAGATTGATAATATATCAAAAATAAAAAGGCACTATACGCTGGGAAGGCTTATTTTAAATTAATATGACAAAGAAGGTGTAATTTGAGGGGGAAAAGTGAAGCCGAGTCGACTTCACCAATTACTCGCTCACAGGCGTGAGCAAATAAGCATTAAACGGGTGTTACATTTTCCGCTTCTGGTCCCTTTTGGCCTTGTTTGATGCCGAAAGTTACCTGCTGGCCTTCGTTAAGAGTACGAAAACCGTTACCGTTAATGGCACTGAAGTGAACAAACACGTCTGGACCATTTTCTTGTTCGATAAAGCCAAAGCCTTTTGCTTCGTTGAAAAACTTTACTTTACCTTGTGCTTCTGCTGACATACTTAGTTTTCCTGTAAGTCAATTTGTATCAATCGCCTAAAATTAGGCACTATCCTCCCTGAGCCAGTGTCGCCGCCGATGGGTCAGGTACAGTACTAAGGGCACACTAGCTAAATAGTCACTCTTACAGCATTGGCCGCACAAAACCGTCACATTACACGCCTTAACTCAAGGCAAGTTAAAGACTACCACAGAAAAATATAATTAGCTTTAAATAAATTCGAATTTTCTCTTTACGGGGAACTAACGGCTGCGGTAAAAAACTAACAGACTACGCAGTTCTCGCTTTCTAAGAACCTGTGTTATGTTATTCGTAGGACTTACACTTTGCCCAACTAAGGAGCATTCAATGAAAAACCTTCTGCTAGCCGGTTTGGTACTATTACTGGGCGCCTGTGCTTCGCACCCGGATTTTGACTACGACAAATCGGTCGATTTCTCGCAATATAAAACCTTCGCATGGATCCCCAATGCCAGCCTCACCAAAGGCACTAATAATTATCAAATTAGTGAGCTAATGGAACGCCGCGTGCAACAAGCGGTCAATGATGAGCTTCGCGCCAAGGGCATGGAACTGGTATCCCTCCAACAAGCAGATGTGTTAATTAATTACCATGCATCCGTTGATACCAAGGTCGATGTCGATACGTTTTCTACAGGTTACGGCGCTCGCTGGGACTATTGGGGCATTGGTTACAATGTGCAAACCACCACGCGTGAGTATGAGGTAGGTACGTTAGTCATTGATGTCGTTGATAGGTCTTCAAACCAGTTAGTGTGGCGGGCAGCTAAAGAGGGACGCCTGAAAAAGAATCAAACCCCGATTGAGCGCACCGAAGTGGTACGTGAATCAGTGGCAGATATTCTCAGCAACTTCCCTCCTCAAGCTCAGTAAAGATCAAACAGAGGCGCTTTACGTGAGCGCCTCCAATTGGGTGATGCGCCACATTGCTTGGGCATCAGTGCGACCACACACATCCGTGGTGGCACTAAACTGACTGCATACAGCGGGCCGCGAAGGTTGGTTAAACAACTTACATAAGTTGTTAGTATCCAGTTGAACACAACGCTCTCCCGCTTTCTTGCCGTTCGGCATACCCGGAATGGCGCTGGAAATACTCGGTGCGATGCAGCAAGCGCCACACCCTAAACGGCAATCCATCTATCACTCACCTCTTCATGATACAAATTCGCAGTATACCATAGCCCGCTTCGAGCCATGACCCTGTCTATGCAGAGCACAACATAAATGATATGTTATAACAAACCACAAATGACGAGAGATGCTATGCAAGTAACACAGTCCCATGCCCCTGATGCGCCCCCCGTGCATCAGCCAAAAACAGCGAGAGCGTCAAGCAATGTTGATGTATTACCTTCAATTTACCAGCCAGCTCATAACATCGTCATTTGGAAACGCGCACTCGACTCAACGATACGCGGGCAAATCCAAACCCTTATTCAGGCGCAGCCAAATCTCGCATTGACTTCGACGGTGAGTGCAAAGTCAGTACTTCACACCTTGCAAAGTAACTTTGATAACCACCAAGATTATCAGGCCTTGTTCAGCGATATCTCTACATTAGTGGATATGTTCAGCTGTTTGCTTGACTGTGAACACGTTGGATTACGGCTCAAAGTGATCAGCCAAGCCATGTGCCCTCGGTTTCATGTTGACCGCGTGCCCGTGCGCTTAGTAACCACTTACCAAGGCCCGGGGTCGCAGTGGCTAGCCCACGCCGATGCAGACTACAGCAAGCTTGGCAGCGGCAATCAAGGGCTCAGTGACGAAAAATCAGGGCTGTATCGCCATGCTGAGTATATTCATCAATTACAAGCAGGTGATGTGGCACTGCTCAAAGGACAACTTTGGCCTGACGGTGAGCACAGCGCATTGGTGCATCGCTCTCCCCCACAACATGATCAGCAACCGAGGCTATTACTGACTCTCGATGGCATTTTTTAGCCCTGTATAGCTGCATTTAATAACCCCCACACCGACTAACCAAATGAGGAAAAAATGGGCCATTTACCTGATATTACTGCAGTGCAACCAGCAGATACCGCTTTAACGCTGAAATGGGTCGGGATGGAGCACATTGCCCTACCCATACACGTTCCAATTTCCAGCTCGCAGATACAGCAAACTCATGCACAAGCGGATGTTTTTGTCAGCCTAGATAGTAAGCAGGCAAAAGGGATTCATATGTCACGGCTTTATCAAATACTGAACCAGCATTTGAGCAACAAAGCGATGACGCCCCATCGCTTAGAGCATCTGCTTCGCGAGCTTATCAGTTCGCAGCAAGGGCTAAGCCACAGTGCCAAACTGCAGCTGAGTTTTGACCTTATACTCGAGAAAAAAGCCTTAATCAGCGATAAGAGCGGGTACCAAGGCTACCCGGTGACGCTACATTGTGAATATCAGCAAGGCCAGTTTACTATTGAGCTCGGCTTGTCTATTCCTTACTCCAGCACCTGCCCTTGCTCCGCTGCATTATCGCGCCAAGCTCTGAGCGACGTTATTGCCTGCAAGTTTACAGACGATACCATCGACAAGAACACATTGCTCAACTGGCTAAGTAGCGAGCAAGGCTCTATCGCCACGCCGCACAGTCAGCGCTCATTCGCCTATATTCACATGCAGATGCAAGGTCATACCTTGGGCTATATCAGTGATCTTATCACCGAGTTCGAGGCCGTCATTGCCACCGCCGTGCAAACCGCAGTGAAAAGAGAGGACGAGCAAGCCTTTGCCAAACTCAATGCCGAAAACCTGCTGTTTTGTGAAGACGCCGCCCGGCGTATAAAACAGGCATTGCAGCACAAACCCAGGCTACTCGGTTATTGGTTTAAGGTTGAACACCAAGAAAGTCTGCATGCCCATAACGCAGTCGTCGTTGACTATAAACGGATGTCAACGCTGGAATAAATAGCGTTGCATTGAAGTTGTCGCCTATCATTTGCGCGCTGCTGACACATAATTCATGGTTTGTTACATCTTCCACATACCTGTAAACATCATTCACGATAGTATTAAGCTGTCATCGAAATATACGGGAGCAACACTGTGGCTAGTAAAAAACAAATATTTTTGCCGCTAGGAGTATTGGCAGGCGCCATTGGGGTGTTTGTCGCCCTCAGCGCCATGAAGTCGCCGCCACCACAAAAAGCACAACAGGATATCGCCCCACTGGTTGAGGTAACACCAGTGGAATTAACGGACGTAACATTAAAAGTGCATTCGTATGGCGAAGTTATGGCGCAAGAGCAAACGGAGCTTGTGGCGCAAGTAAGCGGTCAGGTAGTCTCTGTTTCTGAGCAATTTGTAAAAGGTGGCTTTGTTGCCAAAGGCGATGAACTGCTACGTATTGACCCGAATGATTATGAAGCGGCGCTCATTGAGGCGCAGGCAGGTCTAGCTCAAGCTCAATCAGCACTAGAAATTGAACAAGCACAGGCACATGTGGCTAAAGCTGAATGGCAGCGTATTAAAGACAATGCCAATGAGGTGATCCCCTCAGAGCTGTATTTACGCAAACCGCAACTGGCAGAAAAGCTCGCCAACTTTAGAGCTGCACAAGCGCAAGTGAAACGCGCCAAACGCAATTTAGAGCGCACCTCGATTCGTGCCCCCTTTGATGCCTTAGTAACAGCAAAAAATATTAGTTTAGGTAGTGTTGTCAGCCCAGGTAGTAAACTGGGTCAAGTCGATGCCACCGACATTGCTAAAGTGCGTTTACCGGTTGCCAATCACGATATGCAGTATCTTGTCGACGGCGGCGTCGGCGCGAAAGTCAGTTTACAAAGCGATATCGCCGGCAAAGCGGTGACTTGGCAAGGCACCATAGTGCGTAATGAAGGCGTGGTTGATAAACGTTCACGCATGACCTATCTGGTCGCCTATGTAAACACTCCTTACCAACACAGCGTACCGCTGCGTTTTGGTGCCTACACCAATGCGACTATTACCGGCAAACAACTGCGAAATGCGGCAATAATCCCCAGCCACTTAATCAAAGAAAATCGCGTCGCACTGTTGAATAACGACAATACCCTGGAGTTCAGTGCCCTTAATGTTATTCGCGAGCAAGACGGTATGGCCTATGTTGACACCGGTTTGACGACCGGAGAGCAACTCATTACCTCAGCGCTTGAATACCCTACTGAGGGCATGGCGCTACGCTTAAATGATGAGCCAACCCAGAAGCCACACACGCAATTGGCACTGAAAGAGGACTAAGTGATGACGCAGCAAAGAGAAAAAGGCTTAATCGCTTGGTTTGCGCGTAATCCGGTGGCAGCCAACTTATTGATGGTATTCATCATTGTTGGCGGTATCCTTAGCGCCCTATCTATTCGCAAACAAATGTTCCCACAGTTTGAGAATAACTGGTTAAGCATTCAGGCGGTTTATCCCGGTGCGGCCCCTCAAGAGGTTGAAGAAGGGATCACCATCAAGGTTGAGGAGTCTTTACAGGGATTGGAGGGGATCAAACGTTTGATCACCTACTCTAATCGTGGCTACTCACAAAGCTGGATTGAGGTCGAAGAGTCTTACGACCCGCAAGAAGTGCTCGATGAAGTAAAAATGCAGGTCGATGCAATTTCCAGTTTCCCTGCGGAGATGGAGCGCCCTAATATTCGCCGGCAAAAGTTTACTCAGGAAGTCATGATTTTGGCTCTCTACGGCGATATGAGTAATTATCAGCTTAAGGAGCTCGGGAATAAGCTGCATGATGAAATGCTCAGTCTGCCGCTAGTGAACTTAGTCGAATTTAACTCCGGCTTAGATTACGAGATAAGCATTGAAGTTAGTCCCGATAAGCTGCGCGAATATGGCCTTACCTTCCGCGATATCGCCACGGCGGTGCGTAACTTCTCGGCCAATATGTCTGCCGGACAAATCCGCTCCGATAACGGCTACATATCCATGCGCGTGGAAAAACAAGCCTATCGCGGTAATGAATTTGAGAAGCTGCCATTAATTACCCTTGAAGATGGCGCACAAGTCTTTTTGGGGGATGTGGCCACCATTCAAGACGGCTTTGAAGAAGGCCTACAATATTCGAAATACAATGGTAAAAACTCGCTGATGTTCGAGGTGGCAGCCTCCAAAGATCAAGACATCACCCGTGTTGCTGCGGTAATGGATGACTACCTCAAACGCAAAGAAACCGAATTACCCGCAGGTGTTAAATTAACGCCTATGGTCGATTTAACCTACTACCTCGAAGGTCGTCTCGATATGATGATCGAGAATATGATTTGGGGCGGTGTGTTAGTCATGCTGATGCTAGCCATGTTCCTACGCATTCGTTTGGCCTTTTGGGTGATGATGGGGTTACCGGTGTCCTTTCTCGGCGCTTTCCTGATGATGCCCGTGGGGCTAGACATCACCATTAACCTTGCCTCACTGTTCGCTTTTATTTTGGTTCTGGGGATCGTTGTAGACGATGCCATCGTGGTTGGCGAGTCGGCCCATGCGGAGATAGAAAAGCATGGCCAGAGTTTAGATAACGTCGTACGCGGCGTAAAACGCGTCGCCGTGCCCGCCACCTTTGGTGTGCTCACCACCGTGGCCGCTTTTTTACCGCAAACACTCGCTTCCGGCCCTGGCGCAGCATTCAGTAAGGCCATAGGCGGCGTTATTATCCTCTGCTTACTGTTCTCCTTGGTGGAATCAAAACTGATCCTTCCAGCACACTTGGCGGCGATGAAAAACCGCCCGGTTAACCCACGCAACCCGTTGCATCGTTTGCGCAGTCGCTTTGATGCGGGCTTAAAGTACGTGATTGAATCACTATACCGCCCTGCGGTTACCTGGTGTATTCACTACCGTTACACCGTCATTGTGGGCTTTTTGGGTATTTTAATTGTCAGTGCGGGGCTATTCGCCGGTGGACTCATTAAGTTTATCGCCAACCCAAAAATCCCGCATGATTTCCCTGGCATTAATATCGAAATGAATCTCGCCAGTTCAGAGAGTGCAACCTTGGCAACGGCTCGCAAAGTTGAGCAAGTGGTGCTCGATGTTGAAAAACAAATTGAACAGCAATACGGCCAGCCAATGATCCGCGATATTTCTGTCAACATGCAAGGGCGCACTAACGCTCGCTTGATGATGGTATTGGTAGAGCCGCATTTGCGTCCTATGGATACCTTTGCGCTCAGTGCTCTGTGGCGTGAAAATATGCCGCCACTGCCGGGACTGAAATCAATGACCATCGACGATAGCATCATGAATGGCGGCGGTCGTGATGATGGCGATATCAGCTTCCGTTTAGAGGGTCGAGATAACGAACAGTTGAAAGAAGTGGCCGCCAAACTCAAAGACAAACTTGCCACCATGGCCGGTGTAGGTGATATCAATGACTCCATGCAAAGTGCCACCGAAGAAGTACAGCTGGATTTAAAACCTATTGCCTACAGCTTAGGGCTGACCTTAGCCGATGTTGCATCGCAGGTGAACTTTAGCTTTTACGGTTTAGAGGCGCAGCGCATTCTTCGCGATGGCGAAGAGTTAAAAGTGATGATCCGCTACCCCATTGAACAGCGAAATTCCATCAGTGAAATTAATGATGTGCGCATTATCACGCCTGCTGGCGCAGAAGTGCCGCTGGCAGAAGTAGCTGAGGTGACGCTGGTCGACGGTGTTAACCGCATCCGTCGCGAAAATGCCAAACGCACGGTTAACGTGTGGGCTGCGGTAGACCCCAATCAAGCTGAACCTTTCACCATTGCCCGAGAGATCCGTGATGAGTATCTGCCAGCTTTATTGAAGAACTACCCCGGCGTACAAAGCAAGGTTGCTGGGCGCGTGCAAGAGGAAATGGAAAGCGTTGCCGAGCAAATCCGCGACTTAGTGCTATCGCTGATGATTATCTTTGCGTTATTGGCAATTCCTTTGCGCTCTTACACCCAGCCCTTGTTGATCATGTCGGTGATCCCCTTTGGCGTGGTCGGCGCGGTTTATGGCCATGTGTTTATGGGCATGACCATGAGTAGCCTGTCATTCTTTGGCATCATCGCCGTGGCCGGTGTGGTGGTTAACGACTCGCTGGTCATGGTGGACTTTGTCAATAAAGCGCGTGCCCAGGGTATCGCTATAAAAGATGCGGTGGTCGAAGCGGGCTGCAAGCGTTTTCGCGCTATTTTGCTCACCTCAATCACCACCTTTATCGGCCTTATCCCGATTATCACTGAAACCAGCTTGCAGGCACAGATTGTGATTCCTATGGCGGTTTCCTTGGCTTTCGGGGTGCTCTTTGCAACGGTGATCACCTTGGTACTCATTCCTTGCCAATATGTGGCACTGGAAGATGCCAAGCGTCTGATGCGCAAATGGTTCTCTCGCCCTGAGCCAAGCACCGAAGTAGGTGATAAACCAGCTGCACAACATAATTAAGCATTGTTACTAACCCAACCATAAAGCCCCGCATCGCGGGGCTTTTTTTGAGCTAGCCATTTACTTGAGAGGTTATAAGCTAATCGCTGCGGGCCAGTAATAACGGTTGTTACTTAAAGGCTGTTAAGAGCGAGAAGCAAACAGCTACTCTAAATCATTATTGGACAGAAACACGTTAGAGTATTTATTCGGTAACGCTCCAATAAGGGGCTGGTAATGCTTGGCTAAACTGTGTAGCGAAGCGAAACTGAGCCAAGCTTTAGCAGTCCCGCCCTTAATTGGCTTGTTATATTCAAAATTCATTGGGTTGAATAAATACAACACCTTCTTTTGTTATTTTCGTTTTTCCGTTCATGTCCTTATCCTGCCATGAACCATTGCCCATTTTTAAAGATGTAATTGCTTCAGAATGAACTGTCATTGTACTCATAGCGTACCCAGCTTGTTTTCTCATGGTTGCGTCAACGGCATCTATTGGCAAAACGGTCGGATATTTAAGTTGTTCAATTTCGACATTTTGTTCATTCGTTTTAACCTGCCAAAACTCTGATTCTGTAATCCAAAGTTGATAAGTGCTAGGGAACTTATTTCCAGCGGGAGTATTTATTGAAGCTATAGATAAAATTCCGCCACCTTCTGGCACTTCCATCTTTGCGCTAGAGTTTTTATATAGTTTGAAATCATTATTGGTTGTCATTTTGGGAGTAGATGATGACTCTTGCTCTATGACCTCGGCTGCTTTCGAATCATTAAATTCAGGAGTTTTGTTAGAGTTATTTATTACAGCAGGAAGGAGTACTTGTAGACCTAAATAGGCAATAAAAACAAAGGCTATCGCAAAACCGCTACCAAACACTAATCCACTCAAAAACTTATTGAACACTCCGATCCTTCCTTTGAATATAACGCCCGCCTAAGAGGCGGAAAATGCTTGGCTAAAATTAGCGAAGAATGAGCGCAAGCCAAGCATTTTGCGTCCATTTTTTTAAGGCGCTTGTTAGAAGCTGCCTCTTCGGTGCTCTTTTGAAGGATCATGAGGCTGGACATTACCACCTTGTGTGGCTTTATTTATGTAGCCCAAATCTGTTTCAATCTCTACTTGAACCAAGTAAGGTTTACCTAATGCTGAGCGCCAGTAGTGATACTTTTCTTGATACTCTTGATTAAAACTAAACTTCGCAGAAACTGACTTAACCCATTCCCTTGGAATCTGATGCGCAGCAAGCATTCGATTCACCTCAGACTTCATCGATTGGCACATATCAACCAATACAGGTGAGACAATATCGCTTTTACAATCTATTAAGTTTAGAGTGAGCGAATCAACGCCATGCTCTTGTGCAAGTAGAAATAACTGACCCACGGCCCAATAGCCGAGATAGTCATTATTTCGACCACTCAATAATTCAGAGAGATTGTTCACAATCCCTTTTAGTTCTCTACGACGAGGCATAAATTCTCATAGGCTTCTAACGCTTGCCTAACCGGCGTAAAATAGCAGGCTAAAATTAGCGACGGAGGAGCGCAAGCCTGCTGTTTGCGTCCCTTGGTTTAGGTACTTGTTAGACTTAGAGTTCTACTTAACCTCGAATTTCTGTGCGGAGGTCCAAAGCCCGTGCTTCATTGGGCTTTTATCTTCACCGACCGTTAAAATCTCATTTTTATAAGTGATATTTCCTGAGTATCTGTCACCTAATCCAATGTGACCTATTGAATGTAAGAGCACTCTTTCTCTTTTAGTAAAACCTTGAGAGTAACCATCTAAGGCATTGTCTGCTCGCAAAGATAAAAGCATCAAAGTTTTGAAGACACCTGAACCACCACCATGATCTATACATAGAATTATATGTACTCCGGAAGGCGAAGTTCCTATGTACTGATAAAAAAAAGAACCTTCACCTTTTTCTCTGATGTAACCGACTAATTCTTTTCCATCCACTTTCCTGTGCTCTATATCAACAAAAAACCTATTACTTTTATTTGCTGCTACTAAGTCAATTGAGGACGTTGTTGCTGAGGAGTCACTAATCCAACCTAGAAGCTCTTCAATAATCCTAGGGTTTATGTATTCCTCTCTGACAAAAGAGAAATTTAAATGCTTCCAGTATTGGCCAATATTATCGCTCGTATCACCAACCTTATAAATAATTTGCTTAGGTGGCTCCATATTTTTATTAACGTAAGGCGCTCCGAGAACACCTACTATGGCTCCTGCAATTATACAGATACCATTAATGAGTGAACTTTGATTACCATCTTTTTTATACCATTTCTGAGTCAAGATTGAACCTTATGTTTAAAGAAGCCTAACGCCCAATTAAGGGGTGAACAACGCCTCCACCCAAACCTAAAGCATTGTGCCATAAACACTAAAACTGAAGTAGAAGCAAAAGTGCCAAGCGTTGTGAATCCCTCTTAAATTGTTTGTTATGTGATTGTCTGAATATATACAAAAAACCCACTAGGCAAACCTAGTGGGTTGAATTGGTGAGGCGGTGGGGGATCTCACCCCTAGCAATAATATAAGATTCAAAAACCAAGATTCTATCTACAAACACAAAAATACCAAGTAAGTATCGATTTACGGGAAACCGCCTCCAAGAAACCCCGCACACGCTCTCATCAGACTATTTAGTGACATAACTTCCATCCCTAGTAATGTGGTTAAAAATAAGCAAACCGACATAAAGTGAACTGCTATTGAGACTAAAATATCAGAATTTGAAAGATAAATATTAGTGCCAGAAACTTTAACTACTCAAAATATACAACACACCAATTATAAATTCAATCACATAACGCCTTACTAATGGGCGCATAAATGCTTGGCTAAAATTAGCGACGAAGGAGCGCAAGCCAAGCATTTATGCGTCCTTTTAAGTAACTTGTTAAGTGGCCGATTTCCACACGGCTACAATGTTTTCATATTTTTCGTCGACGAGTTCATCATCGTCTGGACACGCAAACAAAACAACTTGAAGCGCGTTATAAGATTTAGGAAACGCTGAAAGTTTTTCCATTATATCGAGTGCTTCGGAGTCTGTTATCTCAGTTTTGTTGATGTAAGAAAGTGAAGCTGCTTCAACGATGTCCTGCACTGGGCTGGCAAACGATTGCTTCCAATATTTATACATTTCTAAATGTTTTGCTTGTTCCAGCTTCTCCGAAGCAGGAACTCTGCAAATTTCATGAAGCACGAGAAAAGGCGCGTCCTCACCTATTTCAATTGATTGATCAATGATTCGCTTCCACTCGCATTCTTGATGATAAGGAAACCTGCAATCAATGCTGTAATAAAATTCTTCGTAGGTCATTTAAACGCCGTACTTTCCTTGGCTACTTAACGCCCTAATAATGGGCTAAAAATAGTTTGCTAAAATTTGAGGAACGAAAACAGCAAACTGTTTTTAGTCCTTATTTATTAGCTTGTTAGGTACACTTTGCACCCAGTTACGTTTTATAAACTTTACCCCAGTTATTACTACTAAAGCTATGATGCCGCCGTAGTAAAATGACTGGGAAGGTATCTGATATAGGACATCTAAAAGTTGCCCACCAAACCTGATGTGCTCCGCACTACCTATGTACGCAAAAAGCGAGAAAGCAGGGATATAGTGATATTTACTTTTAGGGCCTGCAAAGTATGAAACTAAGACAAACATACATCCAGCGAATATCTCTGGCCATTGGCTACACACGTAAGAATTATTATCAGGGAAACAGGCATCAAAAGCAGGACTAGGAAACCAAAAAATAACGAAAATAGCTAAAGCGAGAGCTAGAATACTTTTTCCAATATTTAAGAATACGCCTGAACTAACCATGTGTACCTAACGCCTTACTAATGGGCGCATAAATGCTTGGCTAAAATTAACGACGAAGGAGCATAAGCCAAGCGTTTTGCGTCCTTTTGAGTAACTTGTTATAAGCCATTAATTCAATCTAAAGACTCAGAAACAGCTACTTCTGCCTCTATGATAGCTCGATGTGCCTTTAAGCCAACATTACTAGAATAAAAGTCTGCTGCAATCTTTAACTCTTCGGCTGTTAATAACGAGAGAAGCTTTGTTCTAAATACAACTTTAGCTGCATTTACATTGATAGGATCAGTCATTATTTTCGAAGGCATAGACTCGATAAAAATTCTTTTTTGATTTTCAGGTAAATCACTCAACGTTTCTGAAAACAATTTTTCAGGACTGATATTTATTTCACCACCAAATGAACTTAAGATTTCTTCCATTCCAAGCGCGACATAGAGTCGTTCGAATTCTTCGTTTGCATCAAGCTTAGGGGGAGTCGAAGAGCATGCGAATAGCGAAAGAGACATTAGCAGTAAAAGAGTTTTTTTCATCATCATCCTTAATTTAGTGCCAAACTAGAGTGGCTTATAACGCTTCAAACACCGGCGCAGCTTTGCTGCGTCCGAGTGATTTGACTTGTTAGTTTTTGTTTAAACACAAAAGAACTTTTCATCCTCATCAAGAGATAAGATTACATTTTTCGATATCTTCTTGTAAGTTTCTTCTGATATTTTATCTGATAGCATTGACAGAATCTGTTGACCCGGAAGCCTCTTTGCTTCTTTGAAAATATCTTCAATCTGTTTTTTGTCAATATCCTCAATACTGTCATGAAATATAAAATTTGGTCGATTTAACTTTAACTCATTAATGGCATGTATATATGCAAAATCAAAAGCAATGACTTCAGCTTTCTTCTTCCCACCTTCAGGATTAGTTGCTGAGTTATTGAGCTCTATTGAACAAATACCGCTATCCTTATTGAATTCTAAGTCTATGCTGTATTGTTCATCGTGAAGACTTTTGGTAAGAGACCCTAAATGTGTATTGAACTTTTTCTCAAACTCATAAACATTGTCAATCTCTTTGGAAATAGCCTCAAGGATTTTTTGTAATTGAGCTTCAGCTTCAGTTTGATCTAGTTTTGCCTTGGACTGCTGCTCCATTAGACCTTCTAACTTTCCAAGCTCAACTTTAAGCTCACCAAGGCGTTTCAGGTTTTTAGTCACATTATCTAAGCTTTCCTTGGACCTCATATCAGAAAAAACTTGTAACTTATCTTTCCGTATTGAACTGAGTTCTGCTTGAAGACCTTCAGATTCCTCATTCAATTTAGGCAAGTCAATCGTAAGAAAGTCCCTCTTTTTTTCAACGAGATTTCTATGGAACAAAATAACGTCTTCAAGTTCTTTTAAGGCTCCATCAATTGCTACACCAGAGAAACTATATATTGCTTTAAGTTCGTTGATTAAATAACCATCTTTGTCTTTGGATAATAGCTCTATAGTATGATTGATATTGTCTACTTTTCGCTGTATTGATAGAAGCTCCTCGGTATACCTGTCTTCTTTTACTTGCAGATCTGAAAGCCTTTCTATTGGATTCGAATATTCTGACGAATATTCGAATGTTAAAAGGTTGCTCTCTAGCTCTTTAGCATCTGCCTTATATTTCTTGATCTCACTTTTTGGCTTTTGCTCTTTCACTAGAGCATTGATTGAAGTTGAATTCCTTTTTCGTCTATTAACCAGATTCGTTGCATCTCTTTTCTCTGTAAGTAGAGACGTATTGTTGAAACCGAAAAGGTATAAAAAAAGTTCACTGTAATCTTTTGGACCTTGTCGTTTATCAAGAAACTTGGTCGTACTCAACATTCTATGACTATCATTTCTAATAAATTTAGGCGCTACAGCTCGAACAGAAGGCCTTCTAGTAGATATATTAAAGATTTTATCCTGAATAAATGACTCATATTCCTTTTCATCAACAATTTCACCATTTACCCAAAATTTTGATTCAGATTCTCCATCAATACATAGATTTCGAGAAATTTGATTTATTTTGTTTGAGAAGTCAAAGAAACTGAGAGAAGCAGTTACAACGTTGTTCTTAAAAAGCGTTTCTATCTCAAGGTTTGGCTTTTTGAACTCTTCATCGATGTAAATATTGTCTATACTTCCTAGCATTAAAAAATCAACCACTCTTGATAATGTTGATTTTCCGACACTGTTTCCTGTGCGGCCAGAATTAGGCTTGTTTGTGATAAGGTTAAGGCCTGTCTCGAATTTAACTAATCTTTTTATTTCGCTATTTATCTTTATTTCAAGGCTAACAAGCTTCATTTATAAAAACCTCTGTTCCATTAATCCCAATAGCCTTAATTGCATACAACCAATCTAATGACAATATAATGTGATCAATCGATACTTTAAATTCTGAAGAACAGTCAGTGAGTATCACATCCAAGGACGAATTTTCCTCTGCCAATCTCTTTAGAATTTTTGCCCCGATACTTACAACATTTATTTCTGGGTCACAACCATTTCTAGGAATCATAAGTTGGATTTTCCATAATTATGCACTCAATAAAAGCATGAGCGACGACGACATTAACGCCCAATTCAATATGCTCTTTGTAATCTGGAGTGTTTTTTGATTCAAATACGGTATTTTTTAATCTTTGGATAATAAAATCCAAAATGAACTCTGAATTTTCTCTGATTTTAGCTATGTCTATATCACAATTTAGATAGTCTATTTCAACAGCGTCTAAAGCAAGATAATATAAATCGTTTAAATTTTGCAGAATTGTATCTTTTCCAAAAGTTATCAGTGAATCTATCTCAGAATAGGCTTCTTCTACTTTTGAGGAGTGATCTAGATATTGCTTTATGATATGACTTTTAGCTTTAAGATTATTGTGTTCAATCTTCACAACAGTTTCAGAGGACGGGCGTCTTCTGCTTCTCTTAAACGTAAACGGCTTATTAGCTAATGATTTTAGCAATTCATTTATAGCCGAGCTGATCTCATATTCGGGTGAATCCCCGATTATGATATTTCCAGCATTACGTTCAACTTGAACTGTTTTATTTACAGGGGGGTTACCCTCTTCATTTCCTATGGTCAAGATTTAGTCCTTACATGTCAATTTTCATGCCGCCAGAGTTGTTCTTTGTATATACATTCTTCTGGCCGTTTTGCATAACACTATCCTGACTATTATCTACTGTTGAATTCTTTGTTATTTCACCAATTTTTATTTTCAACTGTTTATTTTTCTTTGATGTAATCACAGCAAACAATGTACTTCCTACAGTACAAAGCCAAGCCAGCGTGACCCCAATGTCTGATTTTACAAATTCAATGAAAGTATCCATTTCTATCCTTGTTGATAAATGATGATGTTGATGAGAAAACTAACGCTTTGCTAAGGGGCAATTAACAGTGGGATATACTTGCGCGAAGCGCCAAGCCAACTGTTAATTGTCCCAGTGAGTGTACGAACGAACTTTAGCAACTTGTTATATTTCATAGCATTGCCTTTAATATTGTTGCTATTGCAGCTTTTTGCTGCGGATCAGTTGCCTCTTCGAATATTTTTACTAAATAAGGGGCCACATGCTTTTTTTCTTCATTGGACATTACAAATGAATCGTCAAACCAAATTTGATTATCGCTATCAAGCATAAGCGTAAAAGCATCATTATCACTCTTTACGATCAGTCCAATTACTTCGGCCTCTACAAAGGTTCCCTCATAGATTAAGTTGCTTTTTATAGCTGAAACTCTTGGGTTCATCTCACTCTTAGCCATCGTGGGGCTAACAAAAAACAATGAAATTACTAGAATCCAAATCTTCGACGTCACCGACACACCTTGATTGAAATATAACAGCTTATTAGTGAGACCTTGCAAGGTATGCTACCTTGTAAGGTAGGAGATTACCTATGTATAGACAAACTAATAAAGCTTCAAAAAATTATCGTAAATCATACACTAATCGAAAATTTGCTATAGAACAAGAAAGCTTTGTAGAGCCACAAAACATTCCTGAACTAAGAAGAATAATCGAAATCACCGATTACGATAGTGGTGAACCCATTACTCATAAACTTGAACTGTATAAAACTGATCGGATCGATTGTTATAAAGTTTTAGTCGACGGAAAGCTTTGGAATAAGCGTATTGGTTGGAGCAACATCTTGGCAGGAATTAGAAAAGCCCTCCCTAGATTAGCTAGGGAGTGAGTGTCCGTACTTCGCCCAAAGCCACCATCAGAGCATTCACGTTAACTCGTTTTGGAGCAAAAACGAGTTATGTATAAAGGTGCGCTTCTTACACTAAGCTGACCATCCAGCCAGCCTATTTCCATTGTATTAGTGCAACATTAAATTACCGATAGAAAGTTTAATCCTTGTGCGACAACAGTGAATACAGCGCATCGATACGTTTATTAATGCGCTTGTGTTGACTGTGCATGTCAAAGCCCTGAGCGAATATCAAAATCACCAGCACATAGAGTACTGGTTCGCTCAGCACCTCTGGGTACATGGCTTGTAATATCAGTACCACCAGCAAATTGCTAAGCAAACGCGCCACCCAGCTTTTCCATGTTGGCCGCAAATTATTAAACGTGGCTAAGTGTTGTTGTTGACGGCGTTGCTCCTCTAAACACCACTGCGCCATCGCTTTGTCCTTGTGCATTTATTAGCTCCTTAAAAATTATATATCAGCCTTTGTATATCGCGCTGTTAGCGATAGTACTGCACCAGGCTAAGTTCACCCTGTTTAAATTCACATTCAGTATCGGCACCATTAATCATGACCCAGTTGGGCGCAACATGACCAATATCAGCATCGATAACAACCGGACACGCCACCCCTTGGAGGGCGTAATCGAGGGCATCATAGTAGCTAAAATCTCCCTGCCCTAGGCACAATGAGCGCCCGAGAATAATGCCACTGAGATTCTCTAAGCCTCCAGTGGCGCGTACCGCCAATAAGCCCCGAGCAAATTGTGCCGGGCTCAGCTCAGCATTTTCCAAATACAAAATCACACCTTGATTGTGATGTGCTCGCCACTGCTTTAGGTCTAACAGCGAACTACATAACAAAGGAAACAATGTATCGGCGCAGCCACCGATTAAACGTCCAGCAAACTGCGCTGAGTGCGCCCCTGATAACATGCGCGTGTGAGTTGGCATATCTCCCTTAAAAACGGCTTTGGGATGCGTGCGGTAGTTGGGGTGTGTCGCCTGATAATATTGGCTACTGCGTTGTTGCAATTGCTGGCCTAAGCTCAAGTTCAGCGCAGTAAATACTTGCTCAACCTGAGCACTGCAGTCATTGATGCCTAATTGCATTAAATTAGCGCAGTGCATGGTTGCCCAATGGCAGCGATAGCTTAATACGGCACTAATGGTGCTGATATCAGAGAACCCTGTTAACCACTTAGGTGCGGCATTGGCTAAGGCATCAAAATCCAAGTGGGGCAATAAATCTAAAGCGAAATCCCCACCCCAAGGCGGCATAATTGCAGCCACCGTCTCATCCAATAGCAGTGCCATCAGCTCATTGGCGCGCGCTTCAGGAGAGGCGCTCACTAACCCTTGTTTTCGTAGCGAGTCACCCTCTCGTACTTGAAAGCCGCGTTGCTTCAGGCTCTCCAGTACATAATCCAAACGTGGCCAAAAAGGCGCATCGACCCCCGAGGAGATCGCGGGAACGGCGATAGTATCACCGGGTTTTAACGGTGCAGGATAACGCATGGGAGCTTCCTTGTTGAGTCATTTGCGCAGGCTATGATGCGCAATACACGGTTTCCCTGCGCAAGTGCATCACTGCCATAAAAAAGCCCGCGTCAAGGCGCGGGCTTTTTAGAATGAATACGCTCGTTTAGAGGTATTCAACTTCGATAATTTCGTATTCCACCGCACCATTAGGTGTTTCAATGTTCACGCTGTCGTCGAGCTGTTTGCCGACAAGACCGCGAGCAATGGGTGAATTAACCGAAATCAGGTTATTTTTAATATCCGCTTCGTCGTCACCAACAATGCGATAACGTACTTCTTCGTCGGTATCCACATTTAATATGGTGACCGTGGTGCCGAAAATCACTTTGCCGTTGTTCGGCATTTTAGTGACGTCGATAATTTGCGCATTCGACAGTTTCGCTTCAATTTCTTGAATACGACCTTCACAGAACCCCTGTTGCTCACGGGCAGCGTGATACTCAGCGTTCTCTTTCAAATCTCCGTGTTCACGCGCTTCGGCGATATCAGCGATGATCTTTGGACGCGTTACTGTCTTTAATTCGTTTAACTCTTCACGCAATAGCTCTGCACCGCGTGCGGTCATTGGAATTTTTTGCATAGTTTTCCCACTTACGGTAGGCCGCAGCAACACTGCGGCCAAGCGCTTAGTTTACTCGTTGGTGTAACTCTTGAACTGACGCTACGTGGCCACGATCGTCTGCTGAGTTAGCCGTACAGTTGGCAAACGCAGCATTCAAGGTGGTGGTGTAGTTTGTCTTGTGCATCAAGGCGCCACGACGTAACACTTTGGAATCCTCAATCGCTTGGCGACCTTCGGTGGTGTTTACGATGTAGCTGTACTCGCCGTTTTTAATGCGGTCAAGGATATGAGGACGGCCCTCAAATACCTTGTTTACACGGCGAACTGCGATGCCCGCATCTTCAAGCGCTTGCGCTGTCCCTGAGGTTGCGTCTAGTTCAAAGCCTAGTTCAGTCATGGTTTTAGCAAGCTCGATAGCTCGCGCTTTGTCACCATTACGTACTGATAGTAACGCGCGACCACCGCGTGGTAAAGCATTACCTGCTCCAAGCTGCGCTTTTGCGAAGGCTTCGGCGAAAGTATCACCAACACCCATCACTTCACCGGTAGAACGCATCTCTGGGCCACGAATTGGGTCAACACCTTGGAATTTAGCAAAGGGTAACACCACCTCTTTAACACTATAATAAGGTGGAATGGTTTCTTTGCTGATGCCTTGGCTCGCTAGGCTTTGACCAGCCATACAACGCGCCGCTACCTTAGCTAGTGGCACGCCCGTCGCCTTTGATACGAACGGAATTGTACGCGCGGCACGAGGGTTCACTTCAATCAGGTACACTTCACCGTCTTTAACCGCGAACTGAGTATTCATAAGACCAATTACGCCCAGCTCAAGCGCCATGTTGCGCACTTGCTCACGCATAACATCTTGAATGTCTTGGCTCAGTGTATGGGCAGGTAGAGAACATGCCGAGTCACCAGAGTGTACCCCTGCTTGCTCGATGTGCTCCATAATACCGCCGATAATAACGGTTTCACCATCACACACTGCGTCTACGTCAACCTCAATGGCATCATCAAGGAAGTGGTCCAAAAGCACTGGGGCTTCATTAGACACCGATACCGCTTCATTCATGTAGCGGCGTAGGTCGTCTTCATCATAAACGATTTCCATCGCTCGGCCACCCAGTACATAAGAGGGACGAACCACCAGCGGGAAGCCAATTTCTTTTGATTTGGCAATCGCCTCTTCTTGCGACGTGACGGTGGCATTTTCAGGTTGCAGCAGGTTCAAACGCTCAACCATTTGCTGGAAACGCTCACGGTCTTCTGCACGGTCAATGGCATCCGGTGAGGTACCAATTATTGGTACACCGTTCGCTTCTAAAGCACGCGCCAATTTCAACGGTGTTTGCCCACCGTATTGCACGATAACGCCTTTTGGCTTTTCAACTCGAGCAATTTCCAGAACATCTTCAAGGGTGATTGGCTCGAAGTATAGGCGATCTGAGGTATCGTAGTCTGTTGACACTGTCTCAGGGTTACAGTTCACCATGATGGTCTCATAACCGTCTTCGCGCATCGCCAGTGCTGCGTGCACACAGCAGTAGTCGAATTCGATACCTTGACCAATACGGTTTGGACCGCCACCGATAACCATGATTTTGTCTTTGTCTGAAGGCGCCGCTTCACACTCTTCATCATAGCTTGAGTACATGTAGGCAGTGTCTGAGCTAAACTCAGCTGCACAAGTATCCACGCGCTTGTATACGGGCAGAATATTCAGCTGCTGACGCTTTTTACGGATTTCTTTTTCCGACACACCGGCAAGTTCAGCAATACGCGCATCGGCAAAGCCTTTACGTTTTAAAGCGCGTAGGAAGTCGCCAGTAAGGCCAGCTAGGCCGCCTTCTTTGACTTTTTCTTCGTCTTTGATGATGTCTTCAATTTGCACCAGATACCAGCGGTCAATCTTGGTTAAATTAAATACATCTTCCACGCTCATACCATGGCGCATCGCATCGGCGATGTACCAGATACGCTCAGCGCCCGGCTCACGTAGCTCGCGAGTGATTTTCTCAATCGCGCCTTTTTCACCAATAGGCAATACCGGGTTAAAGCCGGTCGCGCCTACTTCTAATCCACGTAGTGCCTTGTGCAGTGACTCTTGCTGATTACGACCAATAGCCATTACCTCACCCACTGACTTCATCTGTGTGGTTAGGCGGTCATTAGAGCCGGCAAACTTTTCAAAGTTAAAGCGTGGAATTTTCGTAACAACGTAGTCAATAGACGGCTCGAATGACGCCGGAGTTTTGCCACCGGTGATATCATTTTGCAGCTCGTCCAGGGTATAACCCACAGCCAGTTTGGCAGCGATTTTTGCAATCGGGAAACCAGTCGCTTTTGAAGCCAATGCCGATGAGCGTGACACGCGAGGGTTCATTTCAATAATGACCACGCGGCCGTTATCTGGATTAACGCCAAATTGTACGTTAGAGCCACCGGTTTCTACGCCGATTTCACGCAGTACCGCCATCGAGGCGTTACGCATGATTTGGTATTCTTTGTCGGTCAGTGTTTGTGCCGGCGCTACAGTGATTGAGTCACCGGTGTGTACGCCCATAGGGTCGAAGTTTTCAATTGAGCAGACAATGATGCAGTTATCATTTTTGTCCCGCACGACTTCCATTTCGTACTCTTTCCAGCCCAGTAAGCTTTCGTCAATCAACAGCTCATTGGTCGGCGATAGGTCAAGACCTCGCGTACAGATTTCGTCGAACTCTTCCATGTTGTAAGCCACACCGCCGCCGGTGCCGCCCATGGTAAATGAGGGGCGAATAATACATGGAAAACCAATGCGCGAAAGCACATCGTGGGCTTCATCCATAGAGCGCGCAATTTCTGCACGCGGACACTCAAGGCCAATATTTTTCATCGCGGCGTCAAAGCGTTCGCGGTTTTCCGCTTTATCAATGGCATCCGCCGTGGCACCGATAAGCTCAACGTCATATTTGGCAAGCACGCCGTGCTTATCCAGCTCGAGTGCACAGTTCAATGCGGTTTGTCCGCCCATGGTTGGCAGCACCGCATCGGGCTTCTCTTTGGCGATGATTTTCTCTACTACTTCCCAGTGAATAGGCTCGATGTAGGTGGCATCGGCCATTTCTGGGTCGGTCATAATCGTAGCAGGGTTAGAGTTAACAAGGATTACCCGGTAACCCTCCTCTTTAAGCGCTTTACAGGCTTGAGCACCCGAGTAGTCAAATTCGCAAGCTTGACCGATAACGATCGGGCCTGCGCCTAAGATAAGAATGCTTTTTATGTCAGTACGTTTTGGCATTATTACTCCGGTCTTAAATTAGTTAGATTGCGCTTGCATCAGTTCGATAAAGTGATCGAACAACGGGGCTGCGTCATGGGGGCCTGGGCTGGCTTCTGGGTGGCCTTGGAAACTAAACGCAGGCTTATCGGTGCGGTGGATACCTTGTAAGGTGCCATCAAACAACGATTTATGTGTCGCTCTAAGGTTCTCTGGCAAGCTTGCTTCATCCGCCGCGAAGCCATGGTTTTGCGCAGTGATCATCACTACACCACGGTCAAGGTCTTTTACCGGGTGGTTACCACCGTGGTGGCCAAATTTCATTTTTGCAGTGCTTGCACCTGAAGCCAGTGCTAATAGTTGGTGACCAAGGCAAATGCCGAAAATAGGGATGTTTTTATCTAGGAAGGTTTTAATGGCGTCAATGGCGTAAGTACAAGGTTCTGGATCGCCGGGGCCGTTAGAGAGGAAAATGCCATCGGGATTAAGCTTTAACACCTCTTCTGCCGAGGTTTGTGCCGGCACCACCGTGAGCTTACAGCCTCTATCCACCAACATCCTGAGAATGTTGCGCTTAACGCCAAAGTCGTAGGCAACCACATGAAACTTTTCATCCTCAGCGCTTAGGGTTTTAAAGCCCTCGCCCAGTGTCCAGCTCGTTTCGCGCCACTCAAATGGCTCGCTGGTACAGACTTCTTTGGCTAAATCCATGCCTTTCAACCCAGGGAAGGCTTGCGCCGCTTCCAGGGCTTTATTCTCATCAACCTCATCGCCCGCGATGATACACCCGTTTTGCGCCCCTTTATCGCGAAGGATACGAGTCAACTTACGGGTATCGATATCGGCGATGCCTAAAATGTTACGTTCTTTTAGGTAATCGTCGAGCGATTGTTGGTTGCGGAAATTACTCGCTAGCAGTGGCAAATCGCGGATAACTAGGCCTTTAGCCCAGATACGTGCCGCTTCTTCGTCTTCGCTGTTAGTACCCGTGTTCCCGATATGCGGGTAAGTCAGGGTAACGATTTGTTCGGCATATGACGGATCAGTCAAGATTTCTTGGTAACCAGTCATCGACGTGTTGAATACTACTTCACCCACTGACATGCCGTCAGCGCCGATCGCAGTACCGCGAAACACTGTGCCGTCTTCTAGGACTAACAGAGCGGATTTAGTCAAGTTAACCTCCTAACAGTAAAAAACGGGAGTAAAAATGACCGATTTACTACCCGTTTGCAGCGCTTGGTTATACGCATTATGAAATTTTGGCAAATTGACGATATTCTACACGAGAGTCGGAGAAAGATCTAATTAAAAGTTTGTAAATATAAAAAACAGCACCTATTCAATGAAAAGCTCCCGAAACTCGTAAAAACACCCTTAAAGTTCTATAGTTCGAGCACATCTTGCATAGTATAAAAGCCAGGTTGCTTATTTTGCACCCACTTCGCAGCCCTCACTGCTCCTTGCGCGAACGTCATTCTTGAGCTTGCTTTGTGTGTTAATTCAAGCCTTTCACCCATTAATGCAAAGTAAGCCGTATGTTCACCAACTATATCGCCACCTCGTAGCACCGAATAGCCAATTTCCTTTTGAGATTTGGCCTGCTCACTTTGTGAGCGGTCATACACAGCGACGTCATCGTGTTGCCATTGTTTGGCTTCGGCAATGGCTTCACCAAGGGCTAATGCGGTCCCTGATGGCGCATCAATCTTATGGCGGTGGTGAGCTTCGAAAACCTCTATGTCGGCGTCATCACCCATTTTCTGCGCTGCCGTTTGCACCAAATTAAGTAATAAATTAATACCGACGCTAAAGTTACGGGCAAAAACAATGGGGATATGCTCGCTGGCATCATACAAACGCTGCATTTGTTGCTCATCAAGCCCGGTGGTACCAATCACCATCGGTGTGCCTTTAGCAACGGCGATATCAAGGTGGGCCAGCATGCCAGCAGGAAGGGTGAAATCAATCAGCACGTCACACTGACTTTGCTCATCGAAGGCGCTAAAAGCTAAGCCCTCAGCGTGTTCACTTAGGTCTTTAACTATATTGTTGACGTTGACACCGAGCAGTTGCGAGTGCGCGCGTACATAAGCGCCTGCGAGCTGCGTGTCACCATCATTATTGGTTGCAGCTAATAACACTTGCCCCATTCGGCCATTGGCACCGAGTACCCCTACACGAGCAGACATATATTTTCCTTCAATCAATGAAATACTGATAGCCTCTATGCTAACGCAGATGCACAGGGTGCGCGAGTGAGAAAGATTCAAAACAATGCCCTGCAGTCATGTCGTGTGCGACTTCAATTTAGGCCCAAGGTAAGCCCGCTAATTATGGCTAAGCGCTCGATAATGTTAATTTTTTGTGTTACTACTGAGTAAAATAACAACAACCACAATGAACGCCGTAGACTTTAGCCGTCCATACGTATAAACTGCCCAAAATTACGCGCCGATTTGGTCTTTGGCTTGCGGGCGCACGCAGGGTTTGATGGACAAATCATGCGAAAGAAATACAGCTAAAAGAAGAACTTTTGGCTGTTGGCGATCATTTTTTGAGGTATTCATGCAGCCTACTTACAACGCAACAACGGCAAAACTGTCGTTGCTTCCACTGCTTATTTTTGTCGCGCTATTTTTGGGCACTGGATTGTATTTGCAATCGCAAGGTGTCGATTATGCGTTTTACCAACTCCCTGCCCCAGTCGCGATTCTACCAGCCATCGTTATCGCCTTTTTGATAACAAAACAAAGTATTAATGCCTCGGTAGAAACCTTTATTCGTGGTGCTGGGCATAGCAACATCATCACCATGTGTTTGATTTATCTATTGGCTGGCGCATTTTCCGCTGTTGCTGGAGCCACTGGCGGCGTTGATGCTGTGGTCAATGCCGGCCTGTCTTTTATTCCTGCAAGTATGCTATTACCTGGGCTGTTCCTAATAGCCGCGATAGTATCGACGGCCATGGGCACGTCTATGGGCACCATTGGCGCCATCGGCCCAATCGCCCTTGCCGTCTCGACGAAAACAGGCATCGACCCTGCACTTATGGCGGGTACTATCGTCTCTGGAGCCATGTTTGGCGATAACTTATCGATCATATCTGATACCACCATTGCGGCTACACGCACCCAAGGCTGCGAGATGAAAGACAAATTCCGTGAGAATTTAAAAATCGCCCTGCCTGCCGCCATTTTAACAATTACATTATTGATCATGCTCACACCACCACCACAACAGGTAGAAGTAGCGGAGTTTGATTGGCTCTTAGTGTTGCCGTATTTCTTTATTCTTGTGCTTGCGGTGATGGGACTGAATGTCTTTGTAGTGCTCTTTAGCGGCATTATCTTCGCGGCAATAATGGGCTTTACAGGCGACTACCAAGGCGGTGCTTTTGTAAAAGACGTTTATCAGGGTTTCAGTGACATGCAAGAGATTTTCTTGTTATCCATGTTCATCGGTGGCCTGTCGGAGTTTATTCGCCGAGGTGGGGGGCTGGATTACCTTGCCAATAAAATTCAAGCGTTGACCAAAATCATTGCCCGTTTCAATCGCAAGGTGGCTGACCAAATTGGTATTGCGCTGCTAGTGATGACATCGAATTTGTGTATTGCCAATAACACGGTCTCCATTATTGTCGCAGGCCCGGTGGCTAAGAAGCTCGCAGACGATGGCGACATTGCAGCAAAACGCTCGGCCAGTTTACTGGATATTTTTGCCTGTGTACTACAAGGCTCATTGCCATACGGCGCCCAAGCTCTGCTACTAGGTGCAACGTTTAGCATTAGTCCATGGCAGGTATCAACCTCGGCTTATTACTGCTTCATCTTGGCTGTTACGGCAATTATTACCATCATACTGCGGCGCCATCGCGGTTAAATCAACGCCATGCAGATGGTGGTTGTTCGCCATCATCTGCTATAATTGCGTTGACTTTCCTTTTAGAAACATCTTGTTATGAAAATCAATACACGTAACCTTGTCGCCTGTGCATTGACAGGCTGTAGCTTGCTGAGCATGCCAGCGTTCGCGGCCAATTGGAGTCAGACTCAACTGCACGTGAATTATGGCGACTTTAAAAACCCCTTCTCGGGCCAAAAAGCAGATACCAGCGTCGTGTCTTTGCAACACGCGTCGGCTTACGATTACGGCGATAACTTCTTTTTTATCGATGTTATTCATGATGATCTTGATGATGGCTACCAAGACAGTGATTTCTACGGTGAGTGGTACTCCAATTTCAGCCTATCAAAAATCTCTGGCGAAAATATCAGTGCCGGCCCTCTCAAGGATGTCGGTTTTGTAATGGGCTTTAATGCCGCAGGCGATGCCAAGGTACTGAAATACCTACCCGGCGTGAAACTCGACTGGCAGGTAGATGGCTTTGACTTTTTCTCTACCTTAGTCACAGCTTATATTGATGATAGCGATGGTATTAGTGCCGGCGGCGCGCCAACCGAAAGCGACAGTTGGATGCTGGATATTGCCTGGGGCGCACCTTTTAGCCTCGGCGAGCAAAAGTTCTACTTTACCGGCCACGTTGAGTACATTGATGGCCGTACTAATGAGTTTGGCGAAAAAGTACAAAACTGGGTATTAGCACAACCGATCCTGCAGTGGGATTTGGGCCACGCGCTTAACGCCAAAGAACGCACCTTGATGCTAGGTATCGAATGGCAATATTGGCACAATAAACTGGGCACCAATACCTCTGAGTCGGTTCCGCAAATTCACTTGGCTTGGACCTTTTGATCAGGTAACTTACAGCTCTTAGATAATCGAGGAATAATAATAATGCCCAAGGCAAGTGAGATAAAAAAACACGCGGCTATTGAGTATCAAGGTCGGGTGATGATTGTACGCGACATTGAGCGCTCTGTGCCTCAAGGCCGCGCCGGTGGAAGCCTGTACCGCATGCGCATGTATGATGTGGTTGATGGCACCAAGGTGGATGAAACGTTCAAAGCCGAAGACATGCTTAATTTTGCCGATTTACAGCGTCGTGCTGCGATGTTTTCGTATGTTGACGGTGATGAGCATGTGTTTATGGATGAAGAGGACTACACCCCCTATCATCTCAACAAAGACAGCATTGCTGAACAGCTACTGTTTATTGACGAGTCGACCAAAGGCTTACAGGTGGTGTTAGTTGAAGGACGCCCTGTGTCCATCGACCTACCAACTAGCGTTGAATTAGTGATTGAAGACACCTCACCATCCATTAAAGGGGCATCGGCCAGTGCACGCACCAAACCGGCAACCTTGAGTACAGGACTGGTAGTACAAGTGCCCGAACACATTTCCAGCGGCGATAAGATTAAAATTAACACCGCTGAGAGCAAGTTTATCAGCCGCGCTTAGCGCTGATTTATTGTAGAGGTAAGCGCTCGCTTACCTCTTCCTTAGCGGGCGTGCTGTAAGCATCTGACTGCGTTTCACACTGGCTATTCGTTACGTGTATACACCTGAAGCAGCGGGTGGTCATACTGCGCAAAATCAACGGTAATAGACAAACGTTGTCGCCCCGTAAATAATTGCTTAAAAGCCTCTGGTGAGCGCCGCATACCATCTGCAAAAAGCCCCATGACCTGCTGATGATTCAAACTGCGTTGGCCGCTTTCAGTGTTTTCAATGGTCAGCATCGCCACCCGACGCCCAGAGCGACTGCTCATAGGCACCACATTTAATACTTTGAAAGCACTGATATCCGGCTCAATATTGTTATCATTAGCAAAGGCCAGCGCTAAGCTTGTTGGCAAACTAGGGTCTAGATGCAAAGCGCTATCACTGCCCTTGGCATTGCTAAAGCCGCTATAACTCGCCACGGCTATCAATAGTGTCACTAAGTAATTATTGGCCACAGATTTCTCCAGGTGATGGCAGTGCATGGTCAGTGCCTTGCACAAACCATTGTTTATCTCGCTTGACTAACAGCATCGCAGGAGGCCCGGGCTGGCGCTGAACCTCTGTTAAGCGGTAAAAACCCAGTGCTTTAGGGCAATATACATAGAGCACCTGCATGTAGCCAGGCTCGTTATCATTGTGCTGTTGCGCCAAGATATAAGGGCCAATCTGCTCATAGTGCTTTGATTTATCGATCACACTCTGCATACCCACAAGCAGTAAAATGCCATGTAAGGCACTCATTAGCATGACTGCTTGCGCGGCGATAGTAGCCAAAGGCCTGTAGCTGCGCTTTTCTATCGCCCACCACAAATATGCGCTCAAACCACCAGCCAGTACTAACTTAACCGAGCTAAACACCACACCGATACGATACATCAGCATGGGGGTGTGCCACTGTATGGCAAATACCGGCGCGCTAATCAAACTATCAATGATAAGCACAACCGCCAGTGACAGTGGGATAAATACTGGCGGCCTTTGTTTAAGTTTTTTATAGGCGCTGAGCATTTAAGTGCTTACCGAGCGACTAACGGCATTGCGGGCGCTTACCTTGCTTTTGAGCACTGCTATACAAGCTTTGTGCATTGGTCATTTGCTTTTGCAACTGCGTAATGCGACTTGATGGCGCCGGGTGGGTTGATAAAAACTCTGGCTGACGAGCGCCACCTTGCTTGGCCATATTCTGCCACAATGCCACTGACTGTTGGGGCTCAAAGCCTGCTTTGGCCATCAACTCAAGACCGATTTCATCGGCTTCGCTTTCATGAGTACGGCTAAAAGGCAGCACCACCCCAAATTGGGCTCCTAGACCCAAGGCCTGCATAATCTCATTGCGATAGCTCACCTCGCTCATATCCAGTGCCACAGCACCTAACTGCATACCCGTTTGCAGTAGTTGGCTTTGCGAAACGCGTTCATTTGAGTGCTCAGCAATCACGTGCCCCACCTCATGACCCAACACCGTCGCGAGTTGATCTTGATTCTGCGCGACATCTAATAGCCCGGTGTGCACACCAATGTAGCCACCAGGTAATGCGAAGGCATTCGCCGAGGGCTCATCAAACACCACCACTTCCCACTCTTGTTGCGCGTATTGCTGCGGTAGAACGTTGATCACCGCATCAGCCACACACTGCACATAGGCATTGGTGGCTGGATCTTTGTTGATCTTCTGTTCTTTTTTCATTTGTTCAAAGCTAGCACCGCCGAGTTGGCTCATCTCACTGTCTGAATATAAAGCCACTTGGGTGCGCCCCGTGGGCGATGTTTTGCATCCACCAAGCGCGGCGACAAGCGCCAGCGCGATTAAAGCATGTTTCATGATTTGTTCCCTATTTACCGAATGAGGTTAGCATAGCAAAGTGTGATGGGGCTCGCCTAGCTCTACGCAAAAGTATAAAACTGTATAATTAACATTATCTTAATAACATTTGGCTGTTACCTACTGGCAGCGGGTGATATAGTGAACAAACCAAGGTGTTTTATCCGTCTGCGCTGAACCCCAATACGTTAAAAGTATCAAGCCAGCCTTGGTTTCTCCACACTATCAAATTGAAGACTGAATTCTATGTCCACAGACGATATAAGAACGCCTAGTCGGCGTTTATTACTGCCGCTGTTAGCCAGTATTGTTGCTATTACCCCGCTTGCGGTGGATATGTATCTGCCGGCGATGGTGCAAATTGCCGCTGATTTAGGCGCGACCATGCCACAAGTGCAAATTTCACTGAGTGTGTACTTGGGTGGTTATGCGTTAGGTATGCTGTTTTTTGGCCCTATAGCCGATCAAATGGGCCGTCGTCGCCTTGCCCGCATTGGCCTTGGGCTATTCGCGCTGTGCTCACTGGCGTTGGCGTTTTGCCAAGACATCCATCTTTTTTGGGCATTACGGGCTGCACAAGCCTTTACCGGCGCCGCTGCTACCGTTGTGGTGCCTGGCATTATTCGTCATATATATCAGCAAAATACCGCTAAAGGCATGAGCTATGTGTCGATGATTATGATGATTGCACCGCTCATTGCCCCGAGTATTGGCTCGCTGATCTTTTCTCTGGCGCAGTGGCAAGTGATTTTCTTAACGTTAGCGGGCTATGCCGTATTTATTCTTGTGTGGGTGCAAATGCACCTGATCGACATTCCCATTTATCGCAGCGAAAAGCGTGGCTTGAGGCTGTTTTTTGAAAGCTACTCGGTAGTACTAAGCGAACCTAAAGCCCGGGCAGATATACTCTCCTCAATGTTGGCGTCATTCGCTTTCTTTTGCTTTTTGACCTCGGTGCCGTTTATCTATTTAGATTACTTTGAAGTGTCAGAGCAATTGTTTGGGGTGTTATTTGCCTTTAACGTAATAGCGCTGATGATAGGCAACTTCGTCAATACCCGTGTGGTACCAAAAGTGGGTTCTCGGCGCATGTTGTTTATCGGCTTAGCTCTGGCTTTTATTGCCGGCGGCACCTTACTCACAGTGAGCCTAATGCAGCAGTCACTGTACTTTATTGTCTTTAGTATTGCGCCATTAATGATGAGTTTGGGTATCATTGCCAGCAATGCTGATGCCCTTATTTTAATGGAATTTGAACGCAACTCCGGCACGGCAACCGCCGTGATTGGTACCTTGCGTTTTGGTAGCGGCGCGCTGGTAGGGCCTATTCTCGCCCTGATCCATCCCGAAAATGCGGTGCCATTTTCAAGTATGATGTTCAGTGCCCTAGTACTGATTCTGCTTACCCAGTTTTGGCATCACAAAAAAAATGCCCGCTAAGCGGGCATTTAAAGCATTATCTAAAGGCTATTACGGCGCCTTTGACACCATCACCATAGCCGGGCGCAATAGGCGACCGTTGAGTGTGTAGCCCTTTTGCATCACTGCAAGCACAGTATTAGGTGCTACGTCTTCACTGGGTTGCATACTCATTGCCTGATGTAAATCAGGGTTGAATGTTTCGCCTTGTGGCTCAACCACTTCAACGTTAAATTTGCCAAGCGCTTCGACAAAGCTTTTCGCTGTCATTTCAACGCCTTCGAGCATAGGCTTAATAGCCTCGTTGTCTTTATCAGCGAACTCAATGGCACGTTCAAGGTTATCGAGCACAGGAAGCAGATCACCGGCAAACTTTTCCAGTGCAAACTTGTGCGCCTTGTCGACATCTTGAGCCGCACGACGACGAATGTTTTCCACTTCGGCAGCAGCGCGAACAACGCTATCTTTTTGATCTTCTATCGTCTGCTTCGCCGCTTCTAATTCTGCGTGAAGCGCAGCGATTTCAGCTTCTGCGCTGTTATCCTCGCCTTGAGCTTGTTGCTCACTCGCCTGCTCTTGTTCCACCGCTTCTTGCGGGTTGTCCTGTTCGTTTTCTTTCGCCTGTGTTTGCTCGGACATTTATCTGTTCTCCAAAAACTGCTTAACTGCGTTTCATTATGGGGATGGTTTAAGTGGTTTCAAGGTCCACTTCTTCGATTTGCGCAAATTCTTGAATAATTGCTTCGATCTCTGCTGATTTCGGAGCAATCACACAAAACCGGCTTTGGTATTCGTGATTCGCAAAGTACGCCAAACTCAATATTAAGAAGTCATCAAATCCCGGCATCGGCACACTGTTACCTAGTAGCACCGACACGCCATTGCGAAAAGCCAGCTTGTCTTCAACCGCATGTAAAAAGCGCACTCCAATAGCATATTCTTGGTCGTGCTGGCTGTGAGCGTAGAGGTTATTCTCGCCCACCACGATGCTGTTATCAGTGCCCAATTTATTACCCAGCTCTCGCGTCCACTGAGCCAGCGAACCATGACAATAATGCGGTGCAGTGCGACTCATTGCTTTCATGCGGTGGATCCCCTCGAGCAGATTTTGCTGGGCAAACACCGAATTCAGCCAAGTTGCAAACTGATAGCGAATGTCGTCGTTGGCTTCGACGGGCTTAGTAATAAGAATGTTATGGCTTTGCCCGTGCCGGTCAAGCAGCAGCACCAGCCAATGTTTGCGGTCAAAATCAAGTACTTCAACTCGAAATACAACTTGCGTCGTTACCTGTGGTAGGCCGACACAGACGCACACTTTAAAGCGTCGCGCGAGGTGATGCGCAAACTCAATCAGTTTGTCCTGCGGGGGCTGCCAATACAAGCCGAGTTGGTCGAGGTCGAAATAGCTGTCAAACCAAAACGCAAACCCCTGCTCAGTAGGAATACGCCCCGCAGAGGTATGAGGTGAGTACAGTAAACCGAGCTTTTCAAGTCGAGACATGGCATTGCGCACGGTGGCACTGCACACCGCCATGCCTTTTTGCTTAGCAATACGGGTCGAGGCGACAGGATTACCTTCGCCGTCGCAATACAAGCTCATTACAGCAGAGAAAATCTGCTCGTCACGTGGTGATAATTTCATATAGTTATAATTTAGGCTCTTTGCCTCAGTTTCAACACCCTGACTTTTGCGTTACTCTATAAGGAGTTAGTTCGGTCTTGGCACATTTATGAGCGCATCTTTTAAAACCATAGGCTTAATTGGTAAAGCCAATCATGAAGGCGCGGCGCTGACATTACAACGCCTCTATACCTTTTTGCAAGCACTAGGCTACAAGGTTTTGGTCGAGCGCCACTATGGCGGCCAACTTGAAGACGCGAAAGAAGCCACTTTGGTGGATTTAGTGGAGTTGGGTGAACGGGCCGATTTGGCGATTGTTGTCGGCGGCGATGGTAACATGCTCGGTGCCGCTCGGGTGCTTGCCCGCTTTGATGTTGGGGTGATCGGCGTCAACCGAGGTAACTTAGGCTTTTTAACCGATTTAAACCCCGATAGCTTTGAAGCCTCTTTAGAGCAGGTTCTCAGCGGTCAGTATATAGAAGAAAAACGCTTTTTATTGGAAGTCGAAGTGTTTCGCCATGCTGAGCTAAAAAGTGCCAACTCAGCCATGAATGAGGCCGTACTGCACGCCGATAAAGTGGCTCATATGATTGAATTTGAGTGTTTTATCAACGATGATTTTGTCTTTTCACAAAAATCAGATGGCCTGATAGTGTCCACGCCCACGGGTTCTACCGCCTATTCACTTTCTGGTGGCGGGCCTATACTCACGCCAGGTTTAAATGCCATGTCGCTAGTACCTATGTTCCCACACACCCTCTCCAGCCGCCCGCTCGTCGTTGATGGCGACAGTGTGGTGCGTTTGCAACTCAGTCCTAGTAATACCGATAGCCTGCAAGTGAGTTGTGATAGTCACGTGGTACTGGCCCTGCTCCCTGGTGATGAGGTCGTTATTAAAAAGGCTGAAAAGCCTTTGCGGCTAGTCCATCCAACTGACTATTCGTACTATAACGTGTTGAGGCAAAAGCTAAACTGGGGTTCACGCTTGTATTAGCCAGCGTTAACTTAGCGTTCAGTTTTTATTGCAATTAGGCCCTATTTACATAAGAATAGGGCATTAGTTGTTTTCGGTTCCCACTCGTATCCTCATGGTTTTCGTCGTCATCTTGACACTTATTTTACTTATTACCTTGCTTGGTGTGTACATGGTCATTGAGCGCAACCGTGAGAAAGCGCGAGAGGCTCAACGACGTATGTTTAACGCTCGGGTCAAGCAAGTTCAACAACGCTTTCAAAGCCATCTGCATGAGTATGAAGAAGCTCGCATTCTACGTCCCAAACATGTGCCGCAACTCAATGCTATCTGCAGCAACTTCTTCGTTGTTCAAGGGCACAATGAGGATAACCTCACTTATTTAGAATACATCAGTGAACGTGTGCTGCAGACGTTGGACAGCGAGTTAGCTAAGTCTTATGTGCGTAACGACATAGATACTCTAGCAGAGCGGATTCAATACTTTATTAGTGAATTACCCACACGCGGTATTGAGTTTAATGCTGCGTTTTACCATGACATCCTCCCTACCCTGCTGACGCAGCTTACCTCCAGCGATCTCAGTGACCACGAGCAGCTTAAAGACGAGCCTGATGAGACTGAGGACGACGTCGATGAGCAGCAAGAGCACTCATCAGCTCAGCACGAAACTGTTTAAAATTTAATTTGCAAAAACCACAAACACTGTATAGATTAACAGTTATACATAACTGGATGGATGAACAGTATGCTGTGTGGATTAAAAATTACTAATTTTGCCATTGTAAGCGAATTGGAAACCCAATGGCGCAGTGGCATGACCGCCATAACCGGTGAAACTGGGGCCGGTAAATCCATTGCTATTGATGCGCTGTCGCTGTGTTTAGGTGAACGTGCTGACGCTGGCGCAGTGCGCCCAGGGGCAAAGCAAGCCGATATTAGCGCGCGGTTTGATATTAGCCAGCTGCCTAAAGCACAACAGTATTTGCAAGAGCATATGTTAGAGGGCGATGATGACGAGTGTTTGCTGCGTCGCGTGGTTGCTAAAAATGGCCGTAGTAAAAGTTACGTTAATGGCATTGCCGTCACCGCTGGACAGCTAAAGGAGTTGGGCCAATATTTACTTTCCATCCATGGCCAACATGCTCATCAACTGTTGTTAAAAAGCGACCAGCAGCTGCATTTGCTAGACGAATACGCAGGCCACGGTGCACTACTTGAGCAAGTGGCCAACGCACATCATACCTATACCAATCTCCATCGTGAACGCCAGCAGCTAGAAGCTAAGCACGCCCAACAACAAGCACAGAAGCAACTGCTTGAATATCAAGTTGCTGAGCTTGATGAGTTCTCCCTCAATGAGGGTGAATACGCTGACATTGAAGCTGAGCATCACAAACTCAGTCATTCACAGCAATTACTAGAAGGCTCACAACAACAGCTTTATGCCTTATATGAGGGCGAAGAACAAACCATTAACGGTGCATTGCAACAAAGCGCCGCTACTATTGCCGAACTGGCCAACATTGATAACGCTCTTGAGGGCGTAGCGACTATGCTCAACGATGCCTGTGTGCAAGTGGAAGAAGCTAGCCGCGAGTTACGCGCTTATTGCGATGGCGCCGAGCTCGATCCACAGCGCTTACAGTATCTAGATGAGCGTCTTGGCACCGCAGTAACTCTGGCAAGAAAGCACATGGTTGAACCCGAGGCCTTAGTAGAGCACCATCAGCATATTAAGGCTGAGTTAGAAGCTATTTGCGTTGATGACCAACGTTTAGCCCAATTAGACGAAGAAATAGCCTCGGCACTGGCTGCTTATCAGCAGCACAGTTTAGCGCTTTCAGACAGCCGCAAACACGCGGCTGAGCGACTGGGCGAGTTAATTGGCGCCAGTATGCATGAATTATCGATGGAAAATGGCCGCTTTGCCATTGAGCTTGATTACGACAACGCACGAGCCCCCAGTAAGCAAGGCCAAGACCGCATAGAGTTTATGGTCAGTACCAACCCAGGCCAGCCCTTACAGGCGCTTAGCAAAGTAGCATCCGGAGGCGAGTTATCGCGCATCAGTTTAGCGATTCAAGTAATTATCGCTCAACGGGTTACCACGCCTACTCTTATTTTTGATGAAGTGGATGTGGGTATTTCTGGCCCGACAGCCGCTGCGGTAGGTAAGTTATTACGTCGTTTGGGTGAATCAACACAAGTAATCTGTGTGACCCATTTACCGCAGGTGGCTTCCAGTGCTATGAACCAGTTTTTTGTCGCCAAAGAAGTGGCCAACGATGAGACCTATACACAGATGCAGCCGTTGAATAAGCAAGGACGAGTCGATGAAATTGCGCGGCTATTAGCAGGGGACAACATTAGTAAAGCAACGCTGGCTAACGCCAAAGAGTTGATTGCCGCACACGGGTGAGGGATGACACTCGATTAACTCTATATGAGCGCTCAGAGCGCTAACAACTCGACATTAGCAATGTGTACGGTCTTATGGATTGAGGCTGTGCACTAAAGTGCTGTTACTATTTCCTTGAGCACAGGTATCACCGATAACACCAGTAACAAAGCCATCGTCAGGTTAAACCAGCGACGTCTGTTTGCGGTGTTGAGTAGATTTTTAAGCATTGAACCGAACATTAGCCACACGCCAACGCAGGGAAATGACACCAATAAGAAAGTCAGGACGATAACAATATTGTCGCCACTAAATTCCCCTCCAACACTCGTAAAAGCGGCAATAGCGCCGCTAGCAACAACCCAAGCTTTACCATTAACCCATTGAAATAACGCACCATTGATAAATGATAAAGGTCGATGCTGCTCCTTCCCCTCAATGGCAGCGGATGAAAAAGCAATAACGAACGCAAGGTAGAGTAAATAAAGAACACCTAAACACTTTATGACAAAGTGCAGGCTTGGGTATCTGCTAAATACATAAGAAAATCCTAGGCCGACAAGCAACAACATAACAGCAAAGCCTACGCAAATGCCTGTCAGTAGCGGCAAACTGCGCTTAACGCCAAAGTTAACGCCAGAAGTCATCACTAAAATATTGTTGGGTCCTGGAGTGATGGAAGCCGAAATGGCAAACAGAGTCACCGCTAACACATATTCCATAGCTCATTACCTCCCTGTCATAATTTGCACTTACGGATGAAAAACCAGTTGAGCGGTTTTTAGCTTATCCTTTTTCAGTCACTGTTAGCTATAAAAAAACGGGCCAACAAGGGCCCGCTTTGATTTTCCCAGAAAAGAACTTTATACCTCGAGGTAGTCCATGATGCCCTCGGCGGCGTTTCGACCTTCAAAGATCGCTGTGACGACCAGATCGGATCCTCGTACCGCGTCACCGCCAGCGAAAATCTTTGGATTAGTCGTTTGGTGAGTATATTCGCCTTGCTCAGGCGCAGTGATCCCACCCCAACTATTGATTTCGACACCAAACGGCGATAACCACTCCATCTTGTGGGGTTTGAAGCCAAAAGCCATGAGCACGGCATCAGCGGCCACAACATGTTCAGAGCCCGCGACTTCTTCAGCGCGGCGACGACCATTTTCATCCGCCTCTGTGAGTTGGGTTTTTATCATTTTCACACCGGTGACGATGCCTTGTTCATTCACCTCAATACCTTTAGGTTGAACGTTAAACATGAATTCCACGCCTTCTTCTTTGGCGTTTTTCACCTCGCGCTTTGAGCCCGGCATATTTTCTTCATCGCGACGATAGGCACAGATCACATGGTTTGCCTGTTGACGCACCGAGGTACGCACACAATCCATCGCGGTGTCTCCACCGCCAAGCACGACAACACGCTTGCCTTGCATATCAACAAAAGGCGTTTGGCTTTCATCATAGCCCATCACGCGATTAGTATTACCAATTAAAAATGGTAATGCGTCATAGACGCCTTCGGCATCCTCATTGGCTAAATTGCCGCGCATGCTTTGGTATGTGCCAACACCTAAAAAGACTGCATCGTATTGATCAATAATACTTTGCAATTCAATATCTTTGCCTATTTCGGTATTCAGTTGAAACTCCACTCCCATCTCGGTGAAGATTTCACGACGACGCTGCATTACTTCTTTTTCGAGCTTGAAAGAAGGAATGCCAAAGGTTAGCAACCCCCCGATTTCTGGGTGACGGTCAAATACCACCGGCTTAACGCCATTACGTACCAACACATCAGCACACCCCAAGCCAGCGGGGCCAGCACCTATAATGGCGACTTTTTTATCGGTCCACACCACGTGCTTCATATCAGGCTTCCAGCCCATAGCAAACGCGGTATCGGTGATGTATTTTTCTATATTCCCTATAGTCACCGCGCCGAAGTCTTCATTGAGCGTACAAGCGCCTTCACAAAGACGGTCTTGCGGGCATACCCGCCCACACACCTCTGGCAGGCTATTGGTGCGGTGAGACAGCTCTGCTGCCTCGAGTATACGTCCAGTGCGGATCAGCTTTAGCCACTGCGGGATGTAATTATGGACCGGGCACTGCCACTCACAATAGGGGTTGCCGCAATCCAAGCAGCGATCGGCCTGAGAGTCGACTTGGTTTTGCGAAAATGGTTCGTAAATCTCGACAAACTGCTGTTTGCGTGTGGAAATCGGCTTTTTCCTTGGGTCCACGCGCTGCACGTCAATAAATTGATAAACATTCTGACTCATACTTCCTCCTATTGCGCCTGTACGCGCAACTCCGCGCTACTGCGGGCGCGGTGGCCCAATAAACTCTGCACATCACTGGATCTTGGTTTCACCAACTTAAACAGCGGTAAATACAGATCAAAGCTGGCAAGAATAGCCTCGGCTCGCTGCGAACCGGTGAGTTCTAAGTGTTCAGCTATCAATCCACGGAGGTGCTCATGATGTGTTACTAAGTTATCTAGTTCGACAATTTCCACCAGCTCTGGGTTGATGCGTTTATCAAAGTCTTGGGCTTCGTCGAGTACATAGGCAAAACCACCTGTCATCCCTGCACCAAAGTTGACCCCAACCTTACCAAGCACACATACGACGCCGCCGGTCATGTATTCGCAGCCATTATCTCCTAAGCCTTCAACCACAGCGGTGACGCCGGAGTTACGCACACCAAAGCGCTCGCCAGCACAACCGGCAGCATATAAATGACCCCCAGTTGCACCATATAGGCAGGTATTGCCAATAATTGCTGCTTGGTGTGATTGGAAACATGAGCCCATTGGTGGGCGAACGACTAAGCGCCCGCCGGCCATGCCTTTACCGACATAATCATTGGCATCGCCAATAAGGGTCATCTCGAGACCACCGGCATTAAACACACCAAAGGATTGCCCGGCAGTGCCATGTAGCTCAAGACGAATTGGATCAGCGGCCATACCCTGGTTACCGTGCTTCGAGGCAATATAGCCGGAAAGCATGCCACCAATGGAACGATCGGTGTTATTAATGCGGCTCACCAAGTTTAAACCCGATAAGTTATCAATGGCCTCCTTGGCTTTATCGAGCAGCTCCTCATTCAAGCGCCCCGTATAATGCGAAGTATTGTGCACCGAGCAGTATAGGGTCTCACCGCTGATATTATTGGGCTTCTCCAATAAATGACTGAGGTCGACTTTTTGCTGTTTCGGCGTTTTGCCCTCAATGGCTTCGAGTAATTCGGTACGACCAATTAAATCCACTAGCCGCGTGACGCCCAGCGATGCCATGATTTCTCGCGCTTCTTGGGCAATAAACTTAAAGTAGTTCATCGCCATCTCAGGCAAGCCATGATAATGCTTGGCCCGTAACGTCTCGTCTTGCGTCGCTACACCGGTTGCACAGTTATTGAGGTGACAAATACGCAGGTATTTACACCCCAGAGCCACCATAGGCCCAGTGCCAAAACCAAAGCTTTCAGCGCCGAGAATGGCCGCTTTAATAATATCTAGGCCGGTTTTTAAACCGCCGTCTGTTTGCAAGCGAATACGGTGACGCAAGCCATTTTCAACTAGGGCTTGCTGCGTTTCCGCTAACCCCAACTCCCACGGGCTACCCGCATACTTTACCGATGTCAGTGGGCTGGCCCCGGTGCCACCGTCGTACCCGGCTATGGTGATAAGGTCGGCGTAAGCTTTGGCCACACCGGTAGCAATGGTGCCGACCCCTGGCTCTGATACCAACTTAACCGAGATCATCGCACTTGGATTCACCTGCTTGAGGTCGAATATCAGCTGCGCCAAATCCTCAATAGAGTAAATATCGTGGTGTGGTGGAGGTGAAATTAAGGTCACACCTGGTACCGAATACCGAAGTTTTGCGATATAAGGTGTGACCTTCTCACCGGGCAGCTGGCCTCCCTCGCCGGGCTTAGCGCCTTGGGCGACTTTGATTTGGATAACATCAGCACTGCGCAGATAGTGCGGAGTGACGCCAAAGCGTCCTGATGCCACTTGTTTAATACGTGAATTTTTCTCGGTACCAAAGCGCAGCTTGTCCTCGCCACCCTCGCCCGAGTTAGAACACCCGCCTAAGCGGTTCATCGCAATTGCCAGAGCTTCATGCGCTTCTGGCGATAAAGCGCCGATACTCATGGCGGCAGAATCAAAGCGCTGATAAAGCGCCTCTGCCGGCTCAACATCATCGACACTAACGGCCGTAGTATCGCTGCGCAGCGCGAGCATATCGCGTAAATTAGTGATGGGACGATTGTTTACTAGGGCCGCATAACGTTGATAGTCCGCATAGTCTCCTGAACGCACTGCGGTTTGCAGTGTTTGGATCACATCGGGGTTATAAGCGTGATATTCGCCGCCATGAACGTATTTTAACAGCCCACCATGGGAGAGCAGTTTACGTGCACTAAATGCCAGTTTGCGCAACTTGCCTTGGTCGTGCTCAAAATCCGCAAAACAGGCACCAGCGATACGACTCGCTACGCCTTTAAAGCATAGCTCGACCACTTTATCGGATAATCCCACCGCTTCGAACAACATAGAGCACCGGTATGACGAAATGGTACTGATCCCCATTTTCGACATAATCTTAAACAACCCTTTGTTGATAGCATTGCGATAAGACAACGTCACTTCGCGATAGCTCTTGTCGATCACCTTATTATCGCTCATCGCCACCAGCGATTCATAGGCGAGGTAAGGGTAAATAGCGGTTGCACCAAAACCAAGTAACACCGCGAAATGATGAGGATCGCGTGCGCTTGCAGTTTCGATAATTATGTTAGTGTCACAACGCAAGTTGTTATTCACTAAACGTTGCTGAACCGCGCCAACGGCCATTGCCGCCGGAATAGGCAGGCTGTCTTGGGTAATATGGCGGTCGGTTAAAATCACCATCACCGCGCCTTCTTCAGCCTTACGCTGCGCCTCATCACAAACGCGTTCCAACGCCTGCTCTAAGGTCTCATCACTGGTGTAGTTTAGGTCCACTTGGCTGTGGCTATAGTGCTCATCATTGGCACTGCGCAGCTGCACCATATCCGAGTACATCAGCACTGGCGAATCAAATTGCAAGCGCTTAGCGTGTCCTGTGGTTTCATTGAAAACATTTTGCTCACGACCAATGCAGGTCGTTAGTGACATGACATGGTTTTCGCGCAGTGGATCGATAGGCGGATTCGTGACCTGAGCAAACTTTTGTCGAAAATAATCATATAAGGAGCGATGGCCTTCAGAAAGTACCGCAAATGGCGTGTCATCGCCCATTGAACCGGTGGCTTCTTGGCCATTTTCACCCATTACCCGAATGACCTGGTCCAACTCCTCATTGGTGTACGCAAACATTTTCTGGTAAATCAGTAGCGTATCAGCGTCAAACGAACGGTTACCGGCTTCTTTGTCGGTCAGCTTCTCAAAAGGCGTGAGGCGCTTAACGTTTTGCTCCAGCCATTGTTTGTAAGGGTGTCTTGCTTTGAGGTCTTGATCGATCTCCCCTGAGTGCCATACCTTGCCATGCAAGGTATCAACCACCATCAGTTCACCAGGACCAACACGGCCCTTCTCCACCACCTCATCGGCGGCATAATCCCAAATCCCGACCTCTGAAGCCAAGGTGATAAACCCGTCTTGGGTCACCACATAGCGAGCAGGTCGCAAGCCGTTACGGTCGAGGTTACATGCAGCAAAGCGACCATCGGACATCACAATGCCTGCAGGTCCATCCCAAGGCTCCATATGCATAGAGTTGAAATCATAAAATGCGCGCAGATCATCATCCATCGCTCGGTTCTTTTGCCATGCCGGTGGCACTAACATGCGCATCGCGCGGAACAGGTCCATCCCCCCGGCTAAAAACAACTCCAACATGTTGTCCAAGCTCGAAGAGTCTGAGCCACTCTCGTTGACAAAAGGGGCGGCACTTTGCAAATCAGGCAGCAGTGGCGAGGAAAACTTATAAGCACGAGCCCGAGCCCATTGTCGATTGCCCGTTATGGTGTTGATTTCACCGTTATGAGCCAAATAGCGGAACGGCTGTGCTAGAGGCCATCGCGGCTGGGTATTGGTGGAAAAACGTTGGTGAAAAACACAAATTGCCGAGGTCATGCGGATATCTGCCAAATCGAGATAAAAATTTGGCAAGTCCTCTGGCATCATCAGGCCTTTATATACAGTGACTAACCCAGACAAGCTAGCAATGTAAAAATCCTTATCCTGTTCTAACTGTTTTTCGATACGTCGGCGGGCAATGTACAGCCGACGTTCCAAATCTTTTGGTCGCCATCCTTCCGGGGCGCTGACAAAAACCTGCATAAACTGTGGCAATTGCTTCAAGGCAATATCGCCTAAGTAACTGGTATCGGTCGGCACTTCACGCCACCCTTGTAGGGTCAGTGTTTCTTGTTCTAATTCTTTGGTGATAACGCGTTTTGCCGCTTCGGCTTGAACCGGATCTTGGCTTAGGAAAACCATTCCCACAGCGTAGTTTTTGCCCAGTAACCAGTTGTTTTCTTTGGCTACAGCTCGAAAAAAGCTGTCTGGCTTTTGCATCAGCAAGCCACAACCATCACCGGTTTTACCGTCTGCAGAAATACCACCCCGGTGTTCCATACGGGCAAGACCCGTGATCGCGGTGCGAATCAACTTATGGCTGGCTTGCCCGTTGACTTGGGCTATCAAGCCAAAGCCACAATTATCTTTTTCTAATGCTGAGTCATATAACATTTGCGGACTCCTCTCCCCCTTGCTACTGCGTGCTAACCGCGTTGCAAGCAACCCTCACAGGCGGCCTAGCAGACCGTCAACGCTAACGCTTTGCAAACAGAGTGTCAATGAAATTATGAATACATATTCACATTCTTGAATATTTTTCACGCTTTGTAAACATATGCGAAGCAAGGGGATATAGAGGTATTTTTACTATTTATACTCGTTATTTTTTATATGACACCAGTGTCATATTTACAAATCGTGTAAATACCGAGCTTAAAATCGAACGTTTACGTTAACGTAAAGATGAGGTGAGCGTGAATAATTATTCACATTGCGAATAAAAATTCACCTTAATATGTGCCCTGAGCTGCACAGTGCTCATCAATACGCTCAGTAAGCTGTTGGCGCAATTGCTGAGCACTGGCAACAGGGATGGTTTGATTGATATCTTGCATCAACACTTGCCACTGTGGCCGCGTTTTCGATAACGCAAAATACAACGGCTGATTGGTTATGCTTGGTTGCAATACTCGGTAGGCAGCGCGGTCAATACCGTTTGCACTGGCTACGGTATGTAATACTAAGGGATCGCCAATAATGAGGTTAACGCGCCCGTTAACCACTAAGTTAAGGTTTTGCGCATCATCTATAGCTTGCTGAACAATGACTTGGCCACTGTCGATCACTTGATCTACCTGGGGGGCATTTTGATAGCCACGAACGATACCAAGAGAGTAATTGGGCAATTCCGATATTTGCGGGGCCTGGGTGATAGCACTGTCTGCTGCAGCCACATAATGCACCGGTGCATGCGCTAATGCTGAGGACAATGCGAGATGATTAAGCCGCGTGCTGCCAGGGATGACGTCTGAGGGCGCGGATGATTCTATTTCATACTCTGGAGCTAAAATGTCCGCATGACCCAATTCAGTCATGCGTACCGCTCGAGCCCAAGGCAAAAACCTGAACTCAGGATTATACCCAGCCTGCAATAGCAACGCCGCCATATAATGCAATAGCCAGCCACCCTGACATTGATTACGCCCCAAGTAAGGAGGCCAATCAAGCGTCGCGACAATCACATTACGCTCGAACCCTGCATCAACAATAAAGGTGCTGCCACGCCAAAAACCTGTGTAACTCATGGTTGCATCATTTACTTGATAGTCAATCGTAATAGATTGACGCTGCGCGTAGGAGTAGCTAGCGGGGAGTATGGCCACTGCCAAAATTAAAACGGTCACACGAATATAAAGCATGAACATACAAGGCACGCCCAATAAACTGCTATTAATAACAAAGTTTAACCGAAGTTGTGCAGATAGAAAGTTTTTACCGAGGGATTCGAAAAATTGCTTTTTAGTGAGAAATGCGTCGCTGATCGATGGTATCAGTCAAAGCCTCTGAACAGGGTTCTACTGTTAATAAAAAAGCCAGGAGAACCTGGCTTTTTTACTCTTATTCGCTATCAGCGTCTTTGTACTTTGCCGCTGTTTGCTCAATGAGAGGCTGCAACTCGCCGCGTTGGAACATCTCAATAATAATGTCGCAACCACCGACTAACTCACCTTCCACCCATAACTGCGGAAAAGTTGGCCAGTTCGCATATTTTGGTAACTCAGCACGAATATCCGGGTTTTGTAGGATATCAACGTAAGCAAACTGCTCGCCGCAAGAAATCATCGCTTGCGCTGCTTGAGAAGAAAAGCCACAGCTTGGTAGTTTTGGAGAGCCTTTCATATAAAGCAGAATGGGATTTTCAGCAATTTGCTGTTTAATCTTTTCAACGGTTTCCATGTACAACCTCAATTTCTGTTAAATGTGACGGTAAGTGTTGAAATCCATCACTTTGACCACAATGTCTATCGTTAGCAGTAATTTTAAAGCAAACAGCGCGCTGTTGATACCGTAGCATGACGGTGATGAAGGCAACCACGATATTTTTTGCTCTGATGTAGCAAAATCGTCGTATAAGACGTCTACTGTAAACGCAGGTTCAGGCACTTGTCGCCGTTTTGGCGTTGCTGTTTGCTAAAACTTGAGTAAAATACTCAGGAATTATAGTACCACTATAATGGCATTCAGTACACTTTGCGCAGTCCGCGCGCAGCTGCTTGCCCTTTTTTCAAATAATGATAGATGGAGAAAAACATGGCATTTGAACTACCGTCACTACCATACGAAATCAATGCATTAGAGCCACATATCTCTCAAGAGACGCTTGAGTATCACCACGGTAAACACCACAACACCTACGTGCAAAAGCTAAATGGCCTTATTGCTGGTACTGATTTCGAAGGTAAATCTCTCGAAGAAATCGTATGCTCATCTGAAGGCGGTGTTTTCAATAATGCTGCTCAGATCTGGAACCACACGTTCTACTGGCACAGCCTTTCTCCAAACGGTGGTGGTGCACCAACCGGCGCTGTAGCCGATGCGATTAACGCTAAATGGGGCTCTTTTGAAGCGTTCCAAGAAGCATTCAATGACAAAGCAGTAAACAACTTCGGTTCGAGCTGGACTTGGTTAGTTAAAACTGCAGACGGTTCATTGGATATCGTTAACACATCAAATGCAGCTACGCCTCTAACTGAGCAAGGCGTAACTCCAATTCTGACCGTTGACCTTTGGGAACATGCTTACTACATTGACTACCGCAATGTACGTCCAGATTACCTTAAAGGCTTCTGGTCGCTAGTAAACTGGGACTTCGCAAACCAGAACTTCAGCGCTTAATTTAACCGCTGATATAAATAGGTGAAATTTTTTCACCTGCTTGTTCTAAGTTGATAAAAGCCGTGTGCGCACCATGCTCATGCGGCTTTTTTGTGGCTGTTCATAGCGCTAAATATGAATAACTAAATTCCTAATATATTTCGCAAAATTTCACTTTACTGTCTACGCTTTAAGTACCGAGTCGCATCTTTCCACCCTTTCATCTCAGCTTCGGGTAACTTGGAGGTCGGTATGACAATTTTCGAGCATTATCAATCACGATTTGAAGCATCCCAGGAAGAAGAGTACAGCATTAGCGAGTTTCTAGAGCTGTGCAAAAAAGACAAGACAGCCTATGTCACGGCACCAGAGCGCCTGCTAACAGCCATAGGCGAGCCAGAAATGGTCGATACATCGCAAGATGCGGTGTTAAGTCGGCTTTTCTCTAACCGAGTTGTACCAAGATACCCCGCCTTCAATGAATTTTATGGTATGGAAGATGCCATTGAGCAGATTGTTTCCTACCTAAAACACGCCGCACAAGGCCTAGAGGAGTGTAAACAAGTATTATACTTGCTCGGCCCTGTAGGCGGTGGTAAATCATCGATTGCTGAAAAGCTTAAGTACTTGATGCAACAAGTGCCTATTTACTGTCTTAAAGGCTCACCGGTGAATGATCACCCCCTGAGCCTTTTTAATGCCATTGAAGACGGCGAACTGCTAGAAAAAGAATACGGCATTAAAAAGCGTTATTTGCGTACCATCATGTCGCCTTGGGCAGCGAAAAGATTAAAAGAATACAATGGTGACATCAGTCAATTTAAGGTGGTAAAGCGCTACCCCTCTATTTTAAATCAAGTGGCCATTGCCAAAACTGAGCCTGGTGATGAAAACAACCAAGATATCTCCGCCCTAGTGGGTAAAGTTGATATTCGTAAACTTGAACATTACGCGCAAAACGATCCAGACGCGTACGCGTACTCAGGCGCTTTATGTCTTGCCAACCAAGGCTTGATGGAATTCGTCGAAATGTTCAAAGCGCCCATTAAAGTACTGCATCCGCTGCTAACTGCCACCCAAGAAGGCAACTACAACGGTACTGAGGGGATTTCCGCCCTGCCCTTTAATGGCATTATTTTGGCCCACTCAAATGAATCAGAGTGGCAAACGTTTAAAAATAATAAGAATAATGAAGCCTTTTTAGACAGGGTTTACATTGTGAAAGTGCCGTATTGCTTACGCGTCACTGAAGAGGTAAAAATCTACGATAAGTTACTGCACAACAGTGAGCTAAGCGACGCTCCGTGTGCTCCAGGCACCTTAGAAACCTTAGCGAAGTTCTCGGTGTTATCGCGGCTAAAAGAGCCTGAAAACTCCAGTATTTACTCAAAAATGCGGGTCTACGATGGTGAAAGCCTGAAAGATACCGACCCTAAAGCCAAATCCTACCAAGAGTACCGCGACTATGCCGGCGTCGACGAGGGCATGACTGGGCTATCAACCCGCTTTGCATTTAAAATCTTGTCGCGCGTGTTTAACTTTGATCACAGTGAAGTGGCTGCCAACCCGGTCCATCTTTTCTATGTATTGGAACAGCAGATAGAGCGGGAGCAATACAGCGCCGAAGTGCAAGAACGTTACTTGTCGCACTTAAAAGGCTACCTGATCCCTCAATATGTCGAGTTTATCGGTAAAGAGCTACAAACAGCTTATTTAGAGTCGTACTCCGAGTACGGGCAAAATATCTTCGATCGCTACGTCACCTATGCCGACTTTTGGATCCAAGATCAAGAATACCGCGACCCTGACACCGGACAGCTATTCGACCGCGCCGCACTCAATGCTGAGCTGGAGAAAATCGAAAAACCTGCGGGTATTTCTAACCCCAAAGACTTCCGCAACGAGATCGTTAATTTTGTTTTACGAGCGCGCGCTCACAACAACGGTAAGAACCCGCTTTGGACTAGCTACGAGAAACTGCGCACAGTGATTGAGAAAAAAATGTTCTCCAACACCGAGGACTTACTGCCAGTTATCTCATTTAATACCAAAACATCAGCAGAGGATCAGAAAAAACACGAAGACTTCGTTAACCGAATGGTTGAAAAAGGCTACACCCAGAAACAAGTGCGCTTACTGTCTGAGTGGTATTTGCGCGTTCGCAAATCGCAGTAACCAGCACGTAGTGAGTTGAGGGAGGTTTTATGGCGCACTTTATCGATAGGCGCCTGAACGGCAAGAATAAAAGCACGTTAAACAGACAGCGCTTTATTCGCCGCTATAAAAAGCAAATTAAAGAAGCCGTTTCAGACGCTATAAATAAACGCAGTGTTACTGATGTCTCTAGCGGGGAAAGCATTTCTATCCCCGCCAAAGACATCAAGGAGCCTTTTTTTCATCAAGGTCGCGGGGGGCATCGTGAGCAGGTGCACCCGGGCAACGACCAATTTAATAAAGGCGATAAAATAAAACGCCCGCCGCAGGGTCAAGGCGGCGGCGCTGGTGAGGGCGAAGCCAGCGATCAAGGTGAAGGGCAAGATGAGTTTGTATTCTCAATTTCAAAGGATGAGTATCTAGACTTATTATTTGAAGATTTAGAACTACCGAACTTACAAGAAACCAGTGTCGATAAGCTGGTACAAATGAAAACGCACCGCGCTGGCTTTTGCAGCGATGGCATGCCAAGCAATATTGATATTGTTCGTTCTTTACAAGGCTCGCTTGCCCGAAGAGTGGCGATGACCGCAGCAAAGCGACGCGAGCTCGCTGAACTAAAAGCGCAATTGGTTGAACTTGAGCATGCCCCCGTACCAGAGCAAACCAAAATTAACGCGCTCCTTGAGCAGATAGAAGTGCTTGAGCGAAAAATATCTGCGGTGCCTTTTATTGATAATTACGACTTACGCTTTCGCAACTACGAAAAGCGTCCGCACCCCACTTCTAAGGCCGTTATGTTTTGCCTTATGGATGTCTCTGGTTCGATGGATCAAGCCACCAAAGACATGGCGAAGCGCTTTTATATTCTTCTCTACCTATTTCTTACCCGCAGCTATGAAAACATTGAGGTGGTGTATATCCGCCATCATACTCAAGCCAAGGAGGTCGACGAACAAGAGTTTTTTTACTCGCAAGAGACTGGCGGCACCATTGTCTCCAGCGCATTAAAACTGATGCATCAAATAGTGAGTGAGCGATACGCATCCAGTGAATGGAATATCTACGCAGCGCAGGCGTCCGATGGCGACAACTGGGCAGATGATTCACCGCAATGCGCCGATTTGTTGAGCAATAAAATCTTACCCATGGTGCGATACTATGCCTATGTCGAAATCACCAATCGTGCACACCAAAGCTTGTGGCGAGAGTATGAGCAACTCGCGGCTCAATTCGGCAACTTTGCCATAGAGCACATTCGTGCTGTTGATGATATTTATCCTATTTTCCGAGAGCTATTTAAGAAAAACGCCAACAAAACGGCGCGTAGCGCCTAGTAATGAGGGGCGATTATGACTCGAAAGCCATTAAGTGATGGTCCAGATTGGACTTTTGATTTGCTTGAGCAATACCGCGACGAAATAAAACGCGTTGCACAACACTATAAGCTTGATACTTACCCGAACCAAATTGAAGTGATCACCGCTGAGCAAATGATGGATGCGTACTCCAGTGTCGGTATGCCTATTGGCTACAACCATTGGTCGTACGGTAAGAAATTTATCCAAACTGAGCAAAACTATAAGCGCGGACAAATGGGACTGGCCTATGAGATTGTGATTAACTCCAACCCTTGTATCGCATACCTGATGGAAGAAAACACCATGCCGATGCAGGCCCTAGTCATGGCTCACGCCTGCTATGGCCACAACTCATTTTTTAAGGGTAACTATCTGTTTAAAACCTGGACGGATGCCGGTTCCATTATTGACTATTTACTCTTTGCCAAAAACTACATTGCCGAATGCGAGCAAAAATACGGTATTGATGAAGTGGAGAATATTCTCGACTCCTGCCATGCGCTAATGAATTACGGTGTGGATCGCTATAAAAGGCCACAGCAAATCTCATTGTTCGAAGAAAAGAGACGACAGAAAGAGCGAGCAGACTACTTACAGTCTCAGGTTAATGAGTTATGGCGCACAATTCCAGAGGCTGAGTCACACAGCAAACAAAAGCGCGAGCGTTTTCCGCGTGAGCCACAAGAAAATATTCTTTATTTCATCGAAAAAAATGCGCCTTTACTGGAGCCGTGGCAACGAGAAATTGTGCGTATTGTACGCAAAATCTCGCAGTACTTTTATCCACAAAAACAGACCCAAGTAATGAATGAAGGCTGGGCTACTTTTTGGCATTACACCATACTTAATCACCTGTATGATGAAGGAAAGGTCACCGACGGCTTTATGCTCGAAGTACTGCAAAGCCACACTAATGTGGTGTATCAACCTCCCTACAACAGTAACTACTACTCGGGGATTAACCCTTATGCCTTAGGGTTTAATATGATGACGGATATTCGCCGAATCTGCGAAAACCCAACGGATGAGGATAAACAATGGTTTCCGGAGTATGCTGGCAGTGACTGGCTGGAGACCCTGCACTTTGCCATGCAAAACTTCAAAGATGAGAGCTTCATCAGTCAATTCCTTTCTCCTCGTATGATGCGGGAGTTCAAACTGTTCTCCATCGTTGATGATGCTCAACAACCTCACTTGGAAGTCGGAGCTATTCACGATGAAGCGGGTTACCAAGCAATTAGGGAAACCCTATCAGCGCAGTACAACCTCAGTAACCATGAGCCTAATATTCAGATCTATGATGTTGATATTAGAGGGGATCGTTCTTTAACTTTACGCTATGTACCACATCAATCGATTCCTTTAGCGGACTCCAGCGATGAGGTGATGAAGCACCTATACCGGTTATGGGGGTTTGCCGTGAGGTTAGAGCAAGAGCAGCAAGATGGCAGTACCCAACTGCTTAGTCAGTGCCCTGCAGCGCAAAACAGCGACGCTTAATTAAGCGCCGTTGTTAGCGATAGAAATGCGGTTTCGCCCTTCTTGTTTCGACTTGTACAGCGCTTTATCTGCTGCGGCGACCCACTGCTCATGTTGCTCAAAAGCGCTGTCGTACTGAGCGATCCCTACACTGATTGTCATTTTAATGACTTCCTCGTCAACAACCACTTGCGAACTTTCAACCTGTGCCCGCAAGCGCTCGGCAAATACTTTGGCGCCTTCTGCATCTGTATCATATAAAGTAATAGCAAACTCTTCACCGCCATAACGCCCAGCCATGTCACTTTCGCGCAAGGTGTTGCTTATAATGTTGGCTATGTGTCTTAACGCCTCATCTCCTGCCGCATGGCCATGACTGTCGTTAATATTTTTGAAGTGATCGATATCTAGCATTAACAAGCTATCATGCCCTTGTGAGCGACTCACACGCTTAAACTCTTTTTGCAGACTTTCTTCCCAAAAGCTGCGATTAGGTAATTGCGTTAACCCGTCAGTGCGACTGATTTGCTCGAGCATACGATTGGCTTCTTCCAATTCGATTTTATTCACAGCCTCGTCGGTTACATCATAAATGATGATGCATACGTGAGTCACATCTCCGGTGGTACTGGTTAACGGGATGAAAGTCGCATTTTGGTACATATGATTCGCTTTACCAGTGATCGGGCGGTAGTTCTTAAAGCGAAAAATATAGGGCTTTTGCTCCCAAATAGTGAATGAGCGGTTTTTCAGTACAAACACTGACTCGGTTTTGGTTCGAAACCACTTCTCATCAATGCTGGGGAACAAGTCGAATAAGTCTTTGTCTTTCACCGCACTAGGCAGTAGCCCAGAGTGATTCTCCATAAAGCCATTCCATATGCACACCCGGTATTTGCGGTCCAATACCACAAGGCCCACATCCACGGTATTAAACATATCCATGAGCCAGTGTATTTCGTGCATATTAAAATCAGCTGCAGGCATAAATTAATCTTCCAATAGGTATTCGACTTTGTATTTGAGAGTTTTCAGGGAATCTTCTGTGAACAACAACATGAGGTCGCAATTTATATCGTGGTCCTCAATTCCATAGCTGATTTCTATCGCCAATGTACGTTGCCAACGCGAGCGGTTGGCCGAGACCAATTCTTCAACTTCACGATGCTGACCGAGCACCACTGGGTGGCCTTGGGAAAAACCCACATCAAGCTGCTTCGCTAAGCCGGTAAGTACCGAGCCCACTAAAATATTGCTGACATCCATTAATAGTTCGAGCTCGACCGCATCGGTGATCTCCCCCTCATAATTCATCAGTGAAGCAATTTCTTTAAAGCTGGAGTCATTAAGCAATAACAACGCCTCGCCCGAGGTCCCCCCACCAATAAAGCCCTGACAGATGCCTGAGGTTGCCGCATTTTGGTCGATTGAGCGAAGTGCCATTGCCAGCTCATTCACTTCAAGTACGTTTACATTAGGAATAGGCAGCTTTACGAATACATTAAGTAGCCGCGCGAGCAAGTCACCCGCTTGCCCCATCGCCACATTGGTGATCTCTTGATAAATGTCACGAATATCCGGGTCAAGCTGTTCCCCGAGCTGCAAGGCTAAACGTTGGCGTGCCGCCTTATCTTTTATGCCGTGCTGATCAATAATTTGCTCTAATTTGTTGGCATCGCACGGTTTGGCAATGAAATCAATCGCACCAAGCGCAAGGACACGCTCGTGCGCTGTCGGTTGGATATCACCAGAGACCACCACAACGAGCACCTGAATATTACGCTCTTTGATGGCCTGCAAGACTTGATAACCATCCATGCCTGGCATGTTGAGGTCTAGAAACAAGATTTCCGGTGAGAACGACTGCAATTTATCTAGGCAGTCTTCGCCGTTGACGGCGTATTCCAGTTTTATTTCCCAATCTTCGGGTAGGGATCGGGCTAACTGCCTGCGAGCAACTGTGGAGTCATCACAAATTAACACTGGTGTTTTCATGACAGGCAGTACCTCACTCGCATGATCGTTGAATGGTGGTTAGTCGTATCGGAATGCGTTGTTATTGTTGTAGATCGCAAACTAGCCTGTATTAATGTTAATAAAAGATAACAATAAACACAATTTAAATATCCACCGCCGCTATATCCTTTTGTACTGGCGTATAGATATAATAGTTCATAGGATTTTGCAGAAAATAGAAAAGAGAGCGTTATGTTTAAGAAATTAGCACTGTGCACCCTGTTGACCTGCAGCACTGTGGCGCTAGCTCAGCAAAGCGAGACTATCAATACCATTGATGCTGGTAAAGTCACAGCCCAAGGAAAGCCTGTCACCCTGTTAGGAAAAGGAGTCAAAGTGGGTGATGCCGCACCGGATTTTCGTACCGTGAATGCCCAATTTGAACCACGCAGCTTAAATGACTACCAAGGCAAAGCGGTTCTATTGAGTGTAGTTCCGAGCTTAGACACTGGCGTGTGCAGTATTCAAACAAAGCACTTTAATGAGAAAGTGGCCAGCGAATTCCCTCAAGTCGCTATGTTAACTGTCAGCACTGATTTACCTTTTGCGCAAAAACGTTATTGCGCCGCAGAGGGAATTGACAAGCTAGAGACTCTCTCAGATGCAGTATGGCGAGATTTCGGTGAGCAGTATGGTTTACTTATCAAAGATATGGGCTTGCTTAGCCGTGCCGTATTGGTGTTGGGTAAAGACCACAAAGTCATCTACAAACAACTCGTTAGCGACCTATCCAAAGAGCCTAATTACGATCATGCGATCAGAGCACTGAATAGCTTATAGACTCGGTTTTATTGGTGATAGTAAAAAGGCGCCTTACGTGGCGCCTTTCGTATTACCAATTCTGCAATTGCTGCTGGGCTAGCTCAGCCAGTAAGGCGATATGAGCCTCGCTATCATTAAGCGCGGGAATGTAGTCTAGGCTCTCGCCTCCCGCCTCTTTGAACACTTCGGCGTTTTCCACGGAAATCTCTTCCAAGGTTTCTAAGCAGTCTGCAGCAAAAGCCGGGCAAACCACCTGCACTGTTTTCACCCCTTGCTCTGGCAACGCTTCCAAAGTTTCATCGGTATAGGGTTTTAACCACTCTTCAGCACCAAAACGCGATTGGAAGGTCATCATCCATTGCTCATCACTGAGCCCCAACTTGGCTGCTGTATTTTGCGCTGTAGCCTGGCAATGCTCAAAGTAAGGATCGCCTTTTTTAACACAGCGCTTAGGAATGCCATGAAAAGAGAAAATCAGTTTATCCGCCTCGCCATGCTGAGCGCGGTAATCAGCAATAGATTGCGCCAATGCATTAATATAGCTAGGCTTCTCGTAGTAGTGCTTAAGGAAACGAATTTCCGGTAAGTTACGCACGGTTTTTAGATGCGCCATCAGCTTGTCGAATACCGCAGCCGTGGTTGTCGCAGAGTACTGCGGATACAGTGGCAACACCGCTATCTTGTCGATGCCACGCGCCTGCATATCTTTAATACGGCTAGCGATGCTGGGGTTGCCATAGGTCATGGCATAGTCGACGTGAATGGCCTCTCCCGTCCCTTGTTCTAAGTGCTGCCGTAAGGCGATGCTTTGTTGCTCGGTAATTGCGCGCAGCGGCGAGCCTTGCTCCTGCCATATTGATGCGTATGCTTTAGCCACCTTGGGCGAGCGAATAGGAAGAATGATGCCGTTGAGAATAAAAAACCACACAGCTGGCGGTATCTCTACGACGCGAGTGTCGGATAAAAACTCGCGCAAATAAACACGAACGGCTTTTGACGTGGGCGCATCAGGGGTACCAAGATTAACTAACAGCACCCCGTAACGGCTGGCGCTTTGCGATAAAGCAAGTGACATAGCAATGAAGTCCTAAACGCTAAATTAAAAGTGATTATACTTTGAAAACAATCGCTAAGATCAAAAAAAACCGCCTTCAGGCGGTTTTTTTAGTGCGGGGTTAGCCTAGCAGTTCGGCTAACTGCTGGCTGACTGCTTCAACAGCTTGGGTACCATCGAGTTTATGGTACTGAGTGTTGCCAGCAGCCGCTTCTTTTTGATAATAATCAACTAACGGCTTAGTTTGCTCGTGATATATAGCAAGACGTTTGCGTACTGTCTCTTCAGTATCATCGTCACGGATGATCAAATCTTCACCGGTCACATCATCTTTGCCATCCACTTTAGGTGGATTGTAAACCACATGGTAAACACGACCAGAACCTGGGTGAACACGACGTCCGCCCATACGCTCAACAATGACTTCATCAGCCACATCGAACTCAATCACGTGATCGACATCGATGCCATTTTCTTTCATTGCATCGGCTTGAGGGATGGTACGTGGGAAACCATCGAGCAAGAAACCGTTTTCACAATCAGCCTTGGCGACACGCTCTTTTACAAGACCAATAATAATCTCGTCAGACACAAGTTGTCCGGCATCCATCACCTTTTTCGCTTCTAAGCCAAGCGGTGTGCCCTCTTTAATAGCTGCGCGCAACATATCGCCGGTAGAGATTTGCGGAATGTTGTATTTGTCCATTAAAAACTGAGCTTGCGTGCCTTTACCTGCACCGGGTGCGCCTAATAGGATGATGCGCATAATTGATTCCTCGTGTCTGAGTTGGGGTTACAAAATAAACTCAAATTTTTTCACATGGGCCGACGTTACTCAAGGGTAAAGAGATAAAACTTTGGTCCAATTTTCATATTCGTGTAATAACTGAACAAGCAGGTACAAAAAAGCCCAGCAATTGCTGGGCTTTTTCACGCTTTATGCGATTTATGCGTCAGCATCACGCTGAGCTTTTAAACGCGCCAGACGGCCCACTTGGTGAGTAGACGTTAGGAACGAATAAATAGGCGCTAAGTAACCGCGCTTGCGAAGCTCTAGGAAAGCTTCGTCGCTTAGCTCATTTAACTTTTTCTCATCAATTAGATAGATACCTGAGATATCTTTCTTTTCGCCTTTGATATCCACAGTCAGCGTTTGTGGTACCAATAGCTCTTTATCTGCAAGATACTGAGTGAAGGTTTCAGTCACACCTGAGAATTCAATGAACGACACAAGTGCATCTTTACGACGCTTCAGGTATTCAGTTTCTTCGCCATTTTCAAACAGTGCATTACCGTCTTCCTCGCCTACCAACGGGCTAGCTTCATCGATAACTACACCGTACTGCTCTTCTTCTGGGTGCTTAACAAGACCTAGCGGATAGCGAGTCACAGCTAATGGGGCAAAACCTGCTACCCACTGATCGCCATCTACAAATAGGTTTTCACCTGGTTCAAGTCCAAAAATCGCTACTGCTTGGAATTTACCAGTTTCATTATTTTTAACGAATGCCATCGGAAATTCGTTAGCAACACGACCAAACTCGTGAGCAACTACAGGAACGAGGTGCTGAGTTTTCAAAAATTCTAGGTTAATGCCATTTTTGATTTTTGTGTTGGCATGTTTTTCGTTATGCAAAGGCTGCACTTGTTGCTCCGCCATATTACTGCTCCATTAATTTTACGTATTTGTTACTTATCTAGTGGCACTAAGGCTAGCGGTTTTACTAGGAAAAAGGAAGTGAAAATTTTGTGGCAATGGAACATCGCATTTGACTCTAATTGATTTTGGCTAACATAATGCTGTCTAACCCGTTACAAGCTAAAACCAATGTATACACTGAATTTAGATTACCAAGCGAACGTCATTGCAATTCCTGCAACCAATGAAAGCGTGGTCGTCGTTGATGACTTCTTAGCTAACCCTGAACAAGTCATTCACTATGCCAAAACCACCGCATACTTTAACCCTCCGGGAACGGACCGCTCTTTTTATCCAGGTAAACGCGACAAAATGCCTTTACCCTATAAACGCGCGCTATCAGAATTACTCAATAGTCTGCGCGACAGAGGAGTGTTGCAACTTGACGGTAAAGTAGATATTTACAGAAACGAGTTATCTCTGACCACGGTGAAAGAGTCTCAACTTTCGCTCTTTCAAAAAGCCCCCCATATCGATAGCTTAGATAATAAAGACTATGCAACCGTGCACTATTTATGCTCTGAGCAACATGGCGGCACCTCCTTTTACTCCTACCGGCCAACGGGGATGGCGCAGTTTAGTGATGACAACGCTGTCAAAAACATGCTTAAATCAATTCAGCATCATGCACATAGTTTTGATGGTTATATTCAGGGCGACTCTGACCTTTTCGAGCGAGTACTGAGTGTGCCGGCGAAATTCAATAGAATCATTATTTATCAGGGCAATATATTGCACAGCGCTGATTTAAAGGGACAACATAATCAGCAGGATGATATAGATAATGGTCGCCTGAGTGTCGCTTCCTTTTTCTACTTAGAATAAAAAATAAAGGAATAAGAATGAAAGATTTATCACGTGTTATTGTCGTTGGCGGTGGCACTTCTGGCTGGCTTAGCGCAGCCTACTTAGCCAGTAGTTTTAAGCGAACCGGACGAGATATTAAAGTCAGTATTATTGAGTCAGACACTATCCCCACAATTGGCGTTGGCGAAGGCACCTTCCCTACTATCGTCAATACCTTGTATGAGATTGGCCTTTCTGAAAAAGAGTTTATCGCTGAGTGTGACGCCAGCTTTAAGCAAGGTGCTCTTTTTAAAAATTGGCTGTATAACCCAAACGACAAACCTCATGCCTATTACCACCCTTTTGATCCCCCCGCCAAACCAAAAGGCCTTGATTTGAGCGCATATTGGGTGAGCCGAAAACATCAAGGCACGATGCAACAAGATTTTGCCCACGCGACGTCGGTGCAGTCATTCCTGTGCGACGAAAACCTCGCACCTAAGACACCCGAGACGGGAGAATATGCTTGGCTTGCCAAGTATGCATACCACCTCGATGCCGCAAAGCTGGGTCAATTACTCAAAAAGCATGCAATGAACAAGTTACAAGTTGAGCATATTGTTGCAGATATTGAGCAAGTAGAGCTTGATGAGCAAGGTTTCATCGCGCACTTAGTTGATAAGCAGCAACGCCAGCATGACGCTGATTTTTTTGTCGACTGTACGGGCTTCTCCTCTTTGCTGTTAGCAAAAGCTTTAAGGGTGCCTTTTGTTGATAAGAGCCACTACCTCACAGTCGATACCGCCGTTGTGTTACCTGTGGAATATGCCGATGCCGAGACCCCTATCACGACCCATACGGTGTCCACGGCGCAAGACGCCGGATGGATTTGGGATATTGCCTTACAAAATCGCCGAGGCACCGGTTATGTTTACAATTCACACTACTGCTCCAAAGAGCAGGCTGAGAAAACCTTGTGCGATTATCATGGTATTGCCCATGATAGTGAGAAGCGCTATCGTCATATCAGCTTCAAAACCGGCTATCGAGAAAAATCGTGGGCCAAAAACTGCTGTGCTATCGGTTTTTCCAGTGGCTTTGTCGAGCCTTTGGAAGCAACCGCTATAGCCATGGTTGAGGCGGGAGTGCGCTCTCTTGCCGCCCGTTTCCCTGCAACTCGAGAAGCAATGCTCGAGAGAGAAAAACAATACAATCGTATTTTCACATCCCGTTGGGACAACATTATCGATTTCATTAAGCTGCATTATTGTCTCACCAAGCGCGATGATACCCCTTTTTGGCGAGAGCAGAAAAACCCCGAGACCATTCCTGCCTCACTACAGGAAAAGCTCAAGGCTTGGCAGCATTATGGTATCACCGATGGCGACTTACCCTACAAATACGACCTGTTTACTCTCGCTAGTTGGCAATACATTCTCTATGGATTAGAGTTTTTACCTGACTACGTTGAAAAAGCGCCAATCAACGAGGAGATCATCGATAAGGCATTTGCCTCAATCGCCGCACAAAAACGCAGTGCCGCAAGCAAGCTCTTGTCAAACAGAGCATTGCTCGAAGCGTTTGGTGCGTCGTGTAAAAGCTAAATTTTCTGCAGCCCATGTTGGGCTATATTGTTAAGCAAGGCTCGGTGCTTAGGCAGCTGCTTTAGCAGCTGCTCACCATAGCTTGTTAGCATAGCAATCAACTCTTTATGCTCAGGCTTGGCAACTAAATGAGCGCATGGCTTAAAATGCATACCATAAAGAATGTACAAGTAGTTCTCTAGCTCAAACACCTCATATTTAGAGTTAAAGTCAGACTTTTTAGGGACTTGGTATTGCCACAACGCAAGACGTTCTTTGAGCACCACAGACATGCTGTCAGTTGACTTCATTGCCCGCCAGAACGCAGAGTCTTGACGATCTGAAAGATAATAGTGCAATTGGATAAAGTCGACGACTCGGCGCCATGCATAATCGACAATTTCGTTATACTTCTTAGCGGCTAACGCTAGCGCATGATGCTGCACTGGCAAATTCTCGGCCAACAGCTTTGCACTAAAGTCAGTCAGCAGAATGGAGGTAGCCTCTAAAGGCTCAACAAAGCCTTGAGCAAGCCCTAAAGCCACACAGTTCTTATGCCAAGCCCGCTCAGCGAACCCCGCTTTCATGTCAATTTCCCGTACTTTTAAGCCAGATAACGGCTGACCTAAATAACGTTCAAATTTGGTATATGCCTGCTCTTTTGTTAAGTAGTCACTGGCATACACAAAGCCGGTCCCACGTCGTGTGGTCAGGGCAATGTCCCATATCCACCCTGCCTGATGTGCTGTGGCCAGCGTGTAAGGAGGGATCGCATCATCTGCAGAGGTCGGGACTTGGGCCGTAATGGCTTTATCAATCGGCAGCTGATCACTTACATCCACTGATTTAACGCCCAAGGCTTGTCGATGCAAAATGCTCGAAAAGCCACTGCAATCAACAAAAAAATCGCCGCTGACTTGGCCACTATCGTCAGTTTGCAGCTCACTGATGTAGCCTTCATCATTGCACTTTACCGCTGTAACGTTGGTTTTCAATAACTTCACGTTGAACCGAGATGTGGCATTGTCCTTTAATAGTTGGGCAAACTTGAGCGCATTAAGGTGATAGGCATAACTGGCGTGGCCAGTGTATTGCGCTTGAGTTATCGCCTTAGGGCCGACACCGTGCTCACAGAGCATGTGTTGAAACGAAACGGTTTCGGCGAATGAGGCGGTTGTTGTGTCACTGAGCCAAGTTTGCGTGACATCTTGATTATTTGGAAAGGGGTATTCGAACAAATGATGATAATAGTTGTGTTCACCATGGTGGTGTTTATCAAGCCAGTTTATGAACTTTATTGATTGTTTAAACGTCGCATCGCACTGGGTAATAAAGGTTTGCTCGGAAATACCAAAACTTTGTAAGGTACTGACCATCATCGGCACAGTGCCCTCACCGACGCCAATGGTTGGAATATTAGGTGACTCAATTAAGCACACCTCAATATCGCTGCCTAATAGTCTCTTGCCAATGTGATTTGCAGCCAACCAGCCAGATGTACCACCACCGACAATAACGACTTTTCTCAATTTTTTCATTTTCAAACTGCCACTTGCCTAAACAAAAAACCCGAGCATGAGCTCGGGTTTTATCAACAATATCGCTTTAGAAGCGGAATTGTAAACCAACAGAGTAACGCGACTCACCCTGATAATTATACGCTGGGTATCCACGACTGAAGCGTGGGTTATCAGTGTCAGTCCAGTTTTGGTGGTTACCAACCTGGATGCTGTCTTCCTCTAGAAGGTTTGTAACATCGGCGATAATAGTGAAGTTTTCGTTGATATCGTAACTCGCACTTAAGTCCAATGTTCCAAAGTCTTCATGTAGACGACTACCATAGAAACCCGTTTCACGAATCATGTACTCTGAACGCCAAGTATAGGCCGCACGTAATGATAGTGCGTCGGTCTCATAAAACGCGACTGTATTCACTGTGTGCTCTGATGCATCAGAGAATACAGAGTTGCCATCTACGAAGTTCTCTGCATTGGCATCTGAATCAGAGTAAGTGTAGTTTACAACAGCCCCGAAACCGTTATCAAACGTATGCTGCAACTGGAACTCTGCACCATAAATGGTGCCACCGTCACCGTCTGTGTACGTTTCTACACGCCAGTTGTCGGTGTTTGTTCCTGGGTCAACGATACCAATACTTTGACCTGGTTGTTCTGTATTTGTGGTAAAGGTGTCAACGTCTTTCCAAAAGAAGCTACCTGCAATTAAGCTAGACGGTGCGTAGTAATACTCAACACCAACATCAGCTTGGTTCGCTTTAAATGGGCTCAGTGACGGAGTCCCTTTGGTGACCGACTGGTTGTTATCGTCGTTGTCGTCATAACCTGCTAATGCAGCGTTACTGAACATGTCATTGTAGTTTGGACGAGAAATAACGGTCGCAGCAGATACACGTAAGATCATGTCTTGAGAAAGGTCATAAGCCAAGTTAAAGCTAGGTAAAACCTCTGAATAGTCATGCTCTTCAGTTGTTAAAGCTGTCGAATAACCATTATTAAATGCATGCGTTGGGTCGACAAAACCAGGTGCTAAAGCATAGGCTTGCGAGGTTGCTTCAGTTGACACGTAACGTAAACCGAAGTTACCACGGAAATTTTCACCTGAGTAATTAGCCATTACATAGGCAGCAACCGTTTCTTCGTTTAGTGATGCATACCCTGAGCGTTCACGAGCCCAGCTTTCGATGAACTCTTGAGTATAAGCAATCATCTCAGCGCCATCACCATTAGGGATAGAGATATCGCTCATGCCAGCATCAATTCGGCCATCGGTGAAGCGGTCAGCATCAACGATTTCAGCCTCTGCAGCACCATCAAAGTTCAAGTTGGGACGGTTTTTGTCACGAACAACATCGTGATCGGACCAACGTAAACCGGTTTTAATTGACGTGATGTATTCAAAGTCTGTTTCGAACTCTACATCTACCTGTGCATACGTTTCTTCATCCGTACGCGGCTCATTAACAATCGCGCCCGGCTGTAAACCTTCCCAGCCAACGTACTCGCCAGCCGCAGGCAATGGATAAGATTGGTCTTCGGTATCAAAAATCCAATTCGTGCCCGTGCCATCAAGTGTGCCTACCGAGCCGCCTAGGCCCGAAATATAAGCAACGTTGGTTTCAAAATTGGTACCACCCGTGGCTTCTGATGTGCCCACTTGAACTTCAACCGTGAAGCCATCGCCTAAGAACTTCATGTCTGCGGCAATCAGTTCAGTTTCCATTGTTGCGTTACGTGGACGCACGTCCCAATAGCTGTTTGCACCTAAACCTGTGTCATCAAACCACTGTTGCGATGAAGTACAACGCTCTGGCACACCATCGGCATTCAGCGCTTCGCAGTTAGACGTATCTTGTGGGATCCATACTTGGTTATTTACGCCATCAGCACCCAACTCAAGGTTCATATAGTGTACGCCGAACTCAAGTGCATCAGTTGGTGCGTATTGAAGCTGGATATCATAGGCTGTGCGCTCACGCTCTTGCACAAAAGCAGTTGGCGCAATACGACCACCCCAAATAGGTAACGCCTCATCACCGCGACGTTCCAGTGTATAGTCCGATTGTGCAACAGAAATTAATGCACCAAAATTCTCAGCTTCGTTTTTCCAACTGACTAACCCAGAAACGGTTGGATCGATTTCATCTGACTGACTAGAACCCGAACCTTTAACGCTGCCAAAAATAGTCATTGGCTCTAAATCTAGAGGCTTGCGGGTATTTACGATTACAGTACCGCCAACACCACCTTCTAACAGGTCAGCTTGCGATGACTTGTATACTTCCATATCAGCGATCATTTCTGGTGGAAGCATAGAGTAGTTGAAGGTACGGTCAATGGCTTGTTGTGAATACCAGCCTGTAGAGGCCACATTCTGACCATTTAGCGTGGTTAATGTCAGCGAGTTTGACGCACCACGGATAGAGACGGCTGAACCTTCACCAAACTGACGAGAAACAGTAACACCAGGCACACGACCTAGAGCCTCGGCAAGGTTATTATCAGGAAATTCACCAATGTCCTCTGCTGACACCGCGTCTACCACGGCATTAGCAAAGCGTTTGGTATTCATTGACGCTTCTAATGAGCGGCGGATACCGCGCACTTCAATTACTTCAACATCTTCTTTTGCTTGAGTTTGTGCATCAGCCGCTACTGCTGCGCCGGAAAAACCAGCACCCATAGCAAGGCCGATATTCACTGCTAATAAGCTTTTTTTAAAATTTTTAGCTAACACAGGATTCCCCTTGAATCATTTTGTTGATTTTTTTATCACTTCTGCCCAGTGATGATGACAACGCTGTCATCTACTAACAAACCATACACCCTAAATTACAATTTCGCTACATCTTTTTGGCTTTTTTGTTTAAAAAAACCGCGAGTTAATCTTTAACTCTATGATTTAGTGAACATTTAATAGAGGTGAATTTAGCTCTGCTAGTGTGAAATCGAGATGAATATAACACAAATGTGACAACAAAAGTAAAGCCTAATTGGCAACTTGGTTTCTGATTAAGGTAAATAAGAGGGCAGTTTTGATTCTACTTACCGCTAAGTGAGCGACTAAGTACCTGTAAAAGTAAGAATAATTTTAAAATGCTTAAAGTATCCCCTGTTCTACTCCCATTTGGATAACTTTAACAACAACTATTCTCATAGCACTATTTTTATACAAAAGATAATAGTTGAGCGGCGCTTTAATACAGAGCATCGGGCAGAAGCGTTTGTATCTTTTCAAGGGTCACAATTAATTATCAATAACAATGACAGCGCTGTCATTGTTATTCTATGCAAATATTCTGCTGCCGTCTAGTGCCCACTGCAATTAAATCTATATTTGCTTACAAAAACTTGGGGGCACGATTTTGCAGCCTTTGATTTGCGCCTTCTAGCAGGATACCAAAAGCTAAACTGTCAGCCATTTAGCTTACATCCCTAAAAAACAAAAGCGCGGCTATTGCCGCGCTTTTGTTATTCATTATTGATAGTCATACGGTTAAGGAGCCCAATACACCTCGAGCTCAATATCGGGATGCTGCAATATTGCTCGCAGTGGCATCTCTGCAACATCTCCTTGCTGCTTAGCCGCTTTATAAGTTGCAAGCTTCTGCTCACCACTGATAAGTAACTTCACGACCTTTGATTGGGCAATAGCATGCACCGTTAATGTCATTCGTTCGGTAATCGCTCCTGTCACCTCACTTTCAATCGCATTAATAGCACATACCAGTTGCTCGGCTTGAAGCCCAGTTTCTAAACCCTGCGCGTGCGGGAAAAGAGACGCAGTATGGCCATCCGGCCCCATGCCCAAAATGGTTACATCATAAGGGCGGTGCACTTGCTGATAGTGCTGCTCACATGCTTCAACGCCTTGCTCAGCAGTCGGGGCTGCGTTTTTCATGGTGATAAAGTTAGCGCGCGCAGCCTTATTTTGTAGCAAGGTATCGTTGATGAAAGTCTCGTTACTTTTCTCATGGCTGGCATCAACCCAGCGCTCATCAACCATAGCAACATCCACTTTGTGCCAATCAATATCAAGGTTTGATAGGTACTTATAGGCGGGAGCCGGCGATGAGCCGCCAGATACCATCAGCGCTGCACGGCTATTATCAGCTAAACCTTGGGTTAAGCGCTGCTCTAGTGACTCGGCTAAACTGGCGGTCATCTGCTCTTTGGAATCAAAGAAGTGTTCTGTAATATTCGCCATTACGCGCCCTCCCCGGTATTAAACCAACGGTGGTTATTTGTTGCTAGAAGCTCATCTGCATCATCTGGGCCCCATGAGCCAGCTCGGTATAGGGACGGGATCCCTTTTTCCTGCCAACGTTCGATAATAGGATCAATCCATTTCCATGCTTGACGCACTTCATCACGATGAATAAATAGCGCTGGGTTATTGGCTGCCGCATCCAACATTAAGCGCTTATAGGCATCTGAATGGAAACCCTTTGAGTAGGTTTCTGAAAGCTCGATATTTAACGTAACAGGCTCTAGTTGCATTTCTAGATTGTCTAAACGCTTAGACATCAGCGTAAGTTGGATGCTTTCCTCTGGTTGCAGGCGGATCACCAGGCGATTAGGCTGGATAGGACCAACATCTTGCTCATACACATTGTGCGAGACCGGCTTGTATTCAACAACAATCTCCGCACAACGCTTATGCATACGCTTGCCTGTGCGCAAATAAAATGGCACGCCAGCCCAACGCCAGTTATCGATATGCGCTTTGATAGCGACAAAGGTTTCTGTCGCGCTTGAGCCTTCACCCAGTTCTTCTAAATACCCCGGTACGAGTTTACCATCGAGATCGCCTGGTACATATTGGCCACGTACGATATTTTCATCGACTTGCTCACCCACCAACGGCCTTAGCGCCTCAAGCACTTTTAATTTTTCAGTGCGAATGGAGTTCGCATTGAGCTTATGCGGCGACTCCATCGCCACCAAGCAAAGTAATTGTAACAAGTGGTTCTGCACCATATCACGCAGCGCGCCGGCTTTATCATAGAAGCCCGCACGGCTTTCAAGGCCCACCGTTTCCGAGATGCTAATTTGAATATTATCAATCGACTTGGCATCCCATAAATTCTCAAACAAAGAGTTAGAGAAGCGCAACGCCATCAGGTTTTGAACCGTCTCTTTGCCTAAATAGTGGTCAATACGGAAAATCTGCTCTTCACTGAAGAATTGTGCAATTTTCGCGTTAATCTCTTCTGCCGACTTACCACAGTAGCCGATGGGCTTTTCAACCACCACACGCGAGGTATCAGTAATCAACTCTTTAGCAGAGAGAATTTCACAGCAGGTGCCATACACTGCTGGCGGCAATGATAAGTAGAATACACGTGATTTATCTGCTTCGTGCTCATCTAAAATCGTTTTTAGCTCATCCCAATGACTGTCCGCCTCGGTCACATTGACAACGACTGGCACTAAGAACTCTGCGAACGCCTTCCAATCTTTGGCATTGTACTCACCTTTGGCCAAGTACTCTTTCATTGCTTTGTGAGCGGTATCAATATATTCGTCACGTTTATCTGCGCCACGAACAGTGGGGAGGATGCGTGTCCCTTGTGGTAGGTTCCCTTCCTGATAAGCGCGATACATCGCCGGAAGCAATTTGCGCAAGGCCAAATCGCCACCGCCGCCAAAAATGATAATATCAAAAGGATTTAGCATGATTTACTCTCTACCTGTTTGGTGCCCATTTCGTGTGGATGCAGATTCACACCCTAGGGGCTGCTCTCATCGGCTATCTATCGAGCCAATAATACTTGTTATTATGAGGACAGTATAACCTTTCGCGGCTCTATCCTGTGACAGTTTTCACACTGACATCGATGAATACGAAGTCAGCGGCCAAATCCACCTAAATGAAAATGGCAAAGCTCCGACACAGTTTTCGTGTTATCGGAGCTTTAAAATAAATGAGTCTTAGGGTAACCATACGTCCTCTCACAAACATACAGGCCCTAAAGACTCCAGCGCTACCCGTTCAAAGGTATTCTTTTGTGCTGGTCCGTAAAGGAAATAGAGTCTTAGAGGGTCAGTAAAACCACACTGCCCCTCTAAGCCCTCCAGCGCTACTCGGCTGTGCTGCCTAGGCAGCAAATTCAGTTTATCGTTTACTTTGATAATAATTCATTAATCCGGCTGTCGAACTATCGTGATCGCCGACTTGGCCATCGCTCAGCTCAGCTTCAATGCTTTTAGCCAATCCTTTGCCTAATTCCACACCCCACTGATCAAAAGAGCAAATTTCAAGGATGATACCTTGGACAAAAATTTTGTGTTCATACAACGCAATGAGGCGGCCAAGTCCTCTCGCATCCACGGTGTCTAACAGTATCGAAGAAGTAGGACGATTGCCTTGATGTACTTTGTGAGCAACCAATTGGTCAATTTCCTCGGAGCTGACCCCTTTTGCAGTAAGCTCATCGCGGATTTGCTCAGCGCTGACACCATTCATCATGGCTTCGGTCTGCGCAAAAAAGTTCGACATCAATACACGATGATGCTCACCCACTTCCACTTGCGGCTTAATCGAGCCGATAAAATCTGCCGGAACGATGGTGGTGCCTTGGTGTAAATATTGATAAAACGCGTGCTGACCATTTATTCCAGTCATGCCCCAAATAAGCGGGACTGTGGTGTAATTAACGCGAGAACCGGAAAAATTAACTGACTTACCGTTACTTTCCATTTCCCCCTGCTGTAAATAGGCGGGGAGCATATGCAATGCTTGGTCATAGGGTAAAATAGCTTGCGCCTTATGGTCTAAGAAAGTGGTATTCCAGACACTTAATAGCCCCATCAGCACTGGGATGTTGTTCGCCATTGGCTGGTTTTTAAAGTGTTGGTCAATTTCAAATGCCCCTTCAAGTAACTCGATAAAGGCATCGAAACCTAAATATAAAGCGATAGGTAAACCAATTGCGCTCCACATTGAAAAGCGACCACCAACCCAATCCCACATGGTAAATACATTCTCAGGCGCAATGCCAAATGCAGAGGTTTTCTCTAAATTGGTGCTCACAGCAACGAAGTGCTTAGCAATTGCACCCGCTTCGCTCGTAGCATCTTGTAACCATTGCACCGCTGTTTGGGCGTTGGTCATGGTTTCAGAGGTGGTAAAAGTCTTTGAGGAAATAACGAACAGTGTGGTTTCAGGGTCAACCGCATCCAGTACTTTCGCAATTTGTACACCATCGGCGTTGGAAACATAATGTACGTCTAGGGTGTCATCGGCAAAGCTTGCGAGAGCCTCAGTGGCCATTTGTGGACCCAGGTTTGAGCCACCCACGCCTATACTCACAACATGGCGAATAGCCTTGCCGCTAAATCCGAGCCATTCACCTGAGCGCACTTTGGCAACAAAAGCGCGCATTTTCTCCAATTCAGTCTCGACTTGCTCGCTCACATTTTCACCATCAACGATAATCGCCGATTGGTCACGGTTGCGCAGCGCGCTATGCAAAACGGCGCGCTGTTCGGTAAAGTTAATTTTTTCACCCGCGAACATCTTGTCGCGCCACTGCGCTAATTCACAGTCCTCAGCCAAACGAAGTAAATCGTCCTTCACCGGCTGGTTAATTAGCTGCTTAGAATAATCGAATAAAATGCCAGGAGCCTGAACGGAGAAAGTGTTGAAACGCGCATCATCGTTTGCAAAAAGCGTTTTCAAATGGGTGTTTTGTAATTCCTGAGCGCGCTTTTCTAGGCTCTGCCAGCTCGCTAGTTGTGAACGACTTGCTACCATTTTATACTTCCTTTAAGTCCTTGCTTATGGGGCTATTGTTACTATCATTAGCGCTAGGTAAAAATACGAAAGGCTCGCTGTGAAAAAGTGAATTGTCAGCGAAGATACTTTTTTACCTGCAAATATACGAAATTCAACCTAATGGCGTTAACACTAAGTTAAAATGACAACGCTGTCAATCTGCTAATTTGCGATTTTAGTGGAGGGATCATAGCGCATAATTTCGTCTTTGACACCGGTATCATGAGGAAAATTTAAAATTTTCTCTGCTATTTGCATTTAACTTTAGATACACTCATGGAGAAGCATGGCTATGTATGCGTTTTAAGCGATGTAAATGCTCTACAGCAACGCCAAAGCGATTTCATCGGCAAGGAAATAATAGAGCACGCTTAAGCAAAACAGGTCCACCGCGATAGTGACCTCTGTGTCTGCTACTCTTAATGACAACACCTGTGTGCCAACACAGACATAATAAGAAAAGAACATGAAAGTAACGATAAATGATGTCGCGAAACTAGCTGGTGTATCAATGAAAACGGTTTCGCGAGTAATAAATAACGAGCCGTCCGTGCGCAAGAAAACGCACGATATCGTTATGGCCGCTGTAAACGAATTAAACTACCAACCTAACCTAGCTGCCCGCAACCTTGCAGGAACATCCTCTTATGCCATTGGCCTAGTGTATGATAACCCCAACGCCTATTATGTAATTGATATGCAAAACGGGGTATTGTCTCACTGTCGAAAGGAGGGTTATGAGTTGGTCATTCACCCTTGCAGTTATGCCGATAGCACTATGCAAGAAGAACTAAAAACCATGATCAAGCGCTCGCGTATCGCAGGCCTAGTGTTAACCCCACCCCTTTCAGAACAGCAAGCATTGATTGATATGCTCGATGAGATGGGTATGCATTATGTGCGCATTCTCTCTGGCCGTGGTGATAGCGAACAGACTAGCCCGTGTATATATGTAAATGACTACGCTGCTGCATACGAAATTACGTCTCACTTAATAAGTTTAGGACACCGTAACATCGCTTTCATTTGTGGTGATCAAGGACACAAATCAACCACCGAACGACTCGCTGGTTATGAGCAAGCCTTGCAAGATCATAGTATCAAGGTGCGTGAAGAGCTAATTTATCGCGGCGATTACTCATTTGAATCTGGCGTCAATGGTGCTAAAGCACTGCTTAAAGAAGGGAACCGTTTGGATATCAGTGCGGTGATGGGTGGTAACGATGAAATTGCAGCAGGCGCACTCTTTGCAGCGCGGCTTATGGATATGGCTATTCCCGATGAGTTATCGATCACGGGGTTTGAAGACTCGCCCTTCTCCAAACAAACTTGGCCAAAGCTGACCACCGCGCATCAGGATAACGATGTTATCTCTCAGCACGCCGCACGCTTGCTTTTTAGTAAGACTCGGGGAGCCCGTAATCAAGATAAAGAAATTATCCGCACTTTCACCCCCTCATTAGTGATGCGCGACAGCTCAGGCCCATTGAGCTAGGTAAACGCCATAAAAGCGGTGCTCGTCACCGCTGTATTGTTCGTATAAGCCCTTACAACTGTTGTGAAATGACCGAGAAATAAGGATAATACGCGGGTTCTTTTCAGTTTTTTGGGTAGCTATGACGGAATATCTCTTACTGCTCGTCAGTACCGTGTTGGTAAACAATTTCGTGCTCGTACAGTTTCTTGGACTATGCCCCTTTATGGGCGTATCAAGTAAGCTGGACACCGCCGTGGGCATGTCTATGGCCACCACCTTTGTATTGACGCTGGCCTCCGTCACCAGCTACCTGGTTAATCAATATATTTTGCTGCCCTTAGAGCTCACCTTTTTGCGTACTATGAGTTTCATCTTGGTGATCGCCGTGGTGGTGCAGTTTACCGAAATGGTGGTGCAGAAGACTTCGCCGACGCTCTATCGCTTGTTAGGTATCTTTTTGCCGTTAATTACCACTAACTGCGCCGTACTCGGCGTTGCCCTGTTAAATATCAAAGAGCAGCATAGTTTTGTTGAATCTGCCGTATATGGCTTCGGTGCTGCCGTTGGTTTTTCTCTGGTACTGGTTTTATTCGCCGCCATGCGTGAGCGTTTGGCCGGTGCCGATGTACCCGTGCCATTCAAAGGTGCAGCAATCGCTATGGTAACGGCGGGACTTATGTCGATGGCCTTTATGGGCTTCAGCGGATTGGTAACGTTTTAATATGACCTTATTTTATGCCTTAATCGCCCTGGGTGTACTGGCCCTTATTTTTGGCGTGATCCTCGGTTTTGCTGCTGTGCGCTACCGAGTTGAGAGCGATCCTGTTGTCGAGCAAATTGATGCCATTTTGCCACAAACCCAATGCGGTCAATGCGGCTACCCTGGCTGTCGCCCTTATGCCGAAGCCATTGCCAACGGTGATGATGTCAATAAATGCCCGCCAGGGGGTGAAGCAACTGTTAAGAAGCTAGCCGACTTAATGGGGGTAGAAGCGAAGCCACTCGCCGGTGGCGAGGAAGCAGAGCCAGAGAAAAAAGTTGCCTACATTCGCGAAGACGAATGCATTGGCTGCACTAAGTGTATCCAAGCATGCCCGGTCGACGCCATTGTTGGGGCAACACGTCAAATGCATACCGTACTCAAAGATGAGTGCACTGGCTGTGATTTGTGTGTTGAGCCCTGCCCGGTGGATTGCATTGATATGATTCCTCTAGCGCAAAGTAAACAAACGTGGAAATGGCAGCTCGATGCCATCCCCGTGACTCAGATAGATTAAGAGGTGTAGTGTGGACTCTTTATTATCACGTATTCGTCGCGGTGAGTTATGGCAAAGCCCTGGTGGCATTCACCCGCCTACCCATAAACATAAAACGAACTCGCTCCCTATTCACAGCTTACCGTTGCCCGAAAAACTGGTGTTACCTATCAAACAGCACATTGGTGCTGAGGGGCAGTTATTAGTAAACGCAGGTGAGCAGGTATTAAAAGGCCAGGCTCTCACTCGCCCCAATGCCAATTGGTCAGTGCCGGTGCATGCACCAACCTCGGGGCGTATAGTGGATATCACGCCTATGCCCTCGGCGCACCCTTCAGCCATTCCTGAGCTGAGTATTATTATTGAACCCGATGGCCAAGAGACTTGGTGTGAGCTTGTGCCTCACCCTAATTATCAGCAGCTTACCGCCGAGCGACTAGTTGACATCATTCATTATGCTGGTATTTCTGGCATGGGCGGTGCGGGTTTTCCGACCTATGTTAAAACCGCAAGCAAACAGCCAATCGATATTTTGATTGTTAATGGCGCCGAATGTGAACCTTATATCAGCGCCGATGATGTGCTTATGCAAGCGCACAGTGAAGAAATCGTACGCGGTATCCATATCATCCAGCACTTACTGGGCCCTGAGTTGACTATCATTGGTATTGAAGATGATAAGCCGAAGGCCATTGAGGCGATGACTCAGGCCTGCGCCGACTACGACAATATTATCGTCCGAGCGATTGAAACCAAATACCCTTCGGGCGGCGAAAAGCAGCTTATTCAGATACTCACCTCTAAAGAGGTGCCTGCTGGCGGGATCCCCGCCGATATCGGTGTGCTGGTACAAAATGTGGGCACCTTATATGCGATACAGCAAGCTGTCGAGCTCGGCAAGCCGCTGATCGAACGCGTTGTCACCCTTGCAGGCGAAACCCTTGAGCAACAAGGTAACGTCTGGGCTTTACTGGGAACGGAAATAAAGCATTTATTAGCTTTCCAAGGTTTTAATCCTGAGCCAATGCAGCGCGTGATTATGGGTGGGCCAATGATGGGCTTTACCTTGCCCAGTGTGCGCATACCTGTAGTCAAAACCACCAACTGTATATTAGCTCCCAGTAACCAAGAAATGCCAGCGCCCGGTGATGAGCGCGCTTGCATTCGCTGCAGTGCCTGCGCAGATGCCTGCCCTGCTAGCTTATTACCCCAGCAGCTGCAATGGTTTGCCAAAACCAAAGAGTACCAAAAACTCGAAGAACATAAGTTATTTGATTGTATTGAGTGCGGTGCTTGCGCTTACGTATGCCCAAGTGAAATTCCGCTGGTACAGTATTACAGAGTCGCAAAAGCTGAAATTCGCGAACAACAGATAGAGCAAGTAAAAGCTGAGCGTGCACGCGAACGCTTCGAAGCGAGAAAAGCACGCTTAGAGCGCGAGCAAGAAGAGCGCCGTAACCGCCACAAACGGCCCAGCCGAAGCGCCGCTAAAAGCAGTGAAAGTAAGGAAAAAGTGGCTGAGGCCCTGGCTCGCGTGAAAGCAAAGAAAACAGAGCCAGGTGATAACAAGGCAAAAGTCGCCGAAGCTATTGCCCGCGCCAAAGCCAAAAAAGCGCAAGGTGAAGCGCCTGAGCCAGATAACTCAGAGGTTGCTCAAGCTCGTGCGCAAAGAAAAGAGCAGGCTCGTGCATACAAGGCACAAAAACAACAGCCTGAGCAAACGCCAAGCGCAACAGCGGATGACAAAAAAGCCGCAGTCGCCGCTGCTGTTGCTCGTGCCAAGGCGAAAAAAGCCCAGCAAAGTGAACAAAGTGATAGCCAGCCCACAGCCGCAGAAGATAAAAAGGCCGCCGTAGCCGCTGCTATTGCCCGCGCCAAAGCGAAAAAGGCGGCAAAAGCCGATGCATCTACGCAGCAGCCCGACGAGGCAGCTGAAAATGTCGAAAGCGAGACCGAGGCATCCTCTGCTGAGGATAACAAAAAGGCCGCTGTGGCCACTGCTATTGCTCGCGCCAAAGCGAAAAAAGCGGCGAAAGCCGATGCATCTGCGCAGCAGCCCAATGCTGCAGCTGAAAGTGCCGAAGCCGAAGATAGTGGCGTTCCCCCCTCCCCTGAGGATAAGAAAAAAGCCGCTGTGGCCGCCGCAATAGCCCGGGCCAAAGCCAAGAAAGCCGCCCGAGAAGCCGATGCAACTACGCAGCAGCCCGATGGGGCAGTTGAAAGTGCCGAAGCCGAAGATAGTGGCGATCCCCCCTCCCCTGAGGATAAGAAAAAAGCCGCTGTGGCCGCTGCAATAGCTCGCGCCAAAGCGAAAAAGGCGGCAAAAGCCAATACAACTACGCAGCAGCCCGATGGGGCAGATGACAGTGCCGAAGGCGAGACCGAGGCATCCTCTGCAGAGGATAACAAAAAAGCTGCTGTGGCCGCCGCAATAGCTCGCGCCAAAGCCAAGAAAGCCGCCCGAGAAGCCGATAAAAACGATGATGAGGAGTCATCATGAAGCTCAATATGATGAGTTCACCTTATAAGCACAGCCATAAATCAGTCACGCAATTAATGCTTTTGGTGGCGCTCGCGGCGCTTCCAGGCATTGCCACACAGTGGTATTTTTTCGGCGCGGGTGTGGTGGTGCAATTAGTTTTAGCCTTAGTGTGCGTGAGTGTATTCGAAGCCGCTATGCTGGCGATTCGCGGGCGTAAAATTTGGCCAACCTTGCAAGATGGCAGTGCTTGGCTCACGGGACTTCTACTGGCTATCAGTATTCCTCCCCTCGCCCCGTGGTGGGTTATTGTCATTGGCTGTTTTTTTGCCATTGTCTTTGTTAAGCAGCTCTATGGCGGACTGGGCTTTAATTTATTTAATCCGGCCATGGCAGGCTATGTGCTACTGCTTGTCTCCTTCCCAGTGCAAATGACCTTATGGGTGCCCCCGAGCGAGCTTATGCAGCACACACTAAGTTTTAGCGATGAGCTGTCACTCATCTTCACACACTATACCGAAGCCGGCTTTAGCCTCGAACAGATCCGTGTCGGTGTTGATGGCGTTACCATGGCCACGCCACTGGATACCCTACGCACCGATATTAGCCATGGCCTAACTGTAGCCGAGAGCATGGAAAAACCTGTGTTTGGCGAGTACGCTGGGATCGCTTGGCAATGGGTCAACATGGCCTATCTCTTTGGTGGCGTGTTATTGCTACAACAACGCGTAATCAATTGGCACACTCCGGTGGCGATGCTCAGTGCCTTGGCTGTGTGTGCAAGCATCGGCTATATCTTCGACTCGGGCAACCAACCTGGGCTGGCATTTCATATGTTAAGCGGGGCCACTATGCTCGGTGCGTTTTTCATTGCTACCGACCCGGTTTCGGCATCAACCACGAATCGCGGCCGGTTAATTTATGGCGCTGCCATAGGCGTTATTGTGTATCTTATTCGTAGCTTTGGTGGCTACCCCGATGCCGTCGCCTTTGCGGTGTTACTGATGAATATGGCAGTGCCACTCATAGATCATTACACCCAGCCTCGTACTTATGGTCACGGAGCAAAATCATGATTATTTCTTCGATGGCGAAAAATGGTGGAATTTTAGCTGCATTCGCGCTTATAACTACAGGTGCTGTGACTTTAGTGCAGCAATACACCGCGCCCAAAATTGCGATCCAAGAGAAAAAGCAGTTACAAGGCTTGTTACAACAAGTGTTGCCGGCATCGCAATATGACAACGACCTTTATTTAGACTGCACCACCGTCAATACCCCGCAGTTAGGCCCGCGTGAGAGCTACACAGTGTATCGTGCTCGCAGGCAAGGTAAGGTCATCGCCTTAGTGCTACAAAGTACCGCCGCCAATGGCTACAGTGGCAATATAGATATGATCAGTGCTGTTTATCCTGACGGCACCGTCAGTGGAGTGCGAGTTACCAAACACAACGAAACCCCAGGGCTTGGCGATAAAGTAGAAACTAAACGCAGTGATTGGATTTACTCGTTTGCCAATAAGCAAGTGCAAGGCGCAGACGATGAGCGTTGGGCAGTGAAAAAAGATGGCGGCATGTTTGATCAGTTCACCGGCGCAACCATTACTCCTCGCGCAGTGGTGACAACAGTGAAAAGCACCGTTTTATATGCACAACAACACTTTGACACGCTCGCAACAGCAGACAATCATTGCTTAGCTGAGGAGCAATCATGAGCCAATATAAAACCTTATTTAAAGAAGGTGTATGGGGCAACAACCCGGCGCTAGTGCAATTACTGGGCTTGTGTCCGTTGCTGGCAGTCAGCAGCACAGTCACTAACGCACTGGGGCTGGGAATAGCGACATTACTGGTATTAGTGGGCTCTAATGTAACAGTCTCTCTGGTGCGCCAATGGGTGCCTAAAGATATCCGCATTCCCGTGTTTGTGATGATCATCGCCGCGTTTGTAACCATTATCCAATTGCTGATGAACGCTTTTACCTTTGGTTTATACCAGTCGTTAGGCATTTTCATCCCTCTGATAGTCACTAACTGTGCCATTATCGGCCGCGCAGAAGCGTTTGCTTCTAAAAACAATGCGTTATTAAGTGCATGGGATGGGCTCATGATGGGCCTGGGCTTTGCCATGATCTTAGTGCTCCTGGGTGCCATGCGTGAACTCATTGGTCAAGGTACCTTATTCGATGGCGCCGACTTACTGCTGGGGCCATGGGCGCAAAGCCTGCGTCTAGACATTATTCACTTTGACCACCAATTCTTGCTGGCCATCTTACCTCCGGGAGCATTTATTGGTTTAGGCTTGCTGATCGCAGCTAAAAATCTCATTGACGCGCAGCTTAAAGCCAAACATGCGCCTAGCGCTGAGGAAGTAAAAGGTCCACGAGCACGCGTGACCAGTTTAGATTAAGCTCGTTTTAACGACATACAATCAAGGGGCAACAATGAACAAAGATAAGCGCCGACTCATCCTTGAGCGGTTGCGCGAAGCCAATCCGCACCCAGAAACAGAGCTGGAATATAGCTCTCCTTTTGAGCTCTTAGTGGCAGTGACTTTATCTGCACAGGCCACCGATGTCGGGGTCAACAAGGCGACCAGAAAACTCTTTCCGCGTGCCAATACGCCACAAGCAATCTTGGATATCGGTCTTGAGGCACTGCGTGAGAGTATCAAAACCATCGGCTTATATAATTCCAAAGCCAATAACGTGTACAAAATGTGCGAAATTTTGGTGTCACAACATGGCGGGGAAGTCCCTGAAAACCGTGAAGCCTTAGAAGCGTTACCCGGCGTTGGTCGCAAAACCGCAAATGTCGTGCTTAATACCGCCTTTGGCTGGCCAACCATTGCCGTTGACACCCACATTTTCCGGGTCTCTAACCGTACCAAGTTTGCTATGGGTAAAGATGTCGTCGCGGTGGAACAAAAGCTAGAAAAAGTCGTGCCGAAAGAATTTAAGGTTGATGTACACCACTGGCTTATTCTCCATGGCCGCTATACCTGCGTGGCGCGCAAACCGCGCTGTGGCAGCTGTATTATCGAAGACTTATGTGAATTTAAAGACAAGACTGAGGTAGCATAAATGCGTTTATTACACACCATGTTGCGTGTTGGCAACTTAGAGCGCTCGATCGAGTTTTATACCAATGTACTGGGTATGAAAGAGCTACGCCGTGCCGACAACGAGCAATACCGCTACACCCTCGCCTTCGTCGGTTATGGTGAGGAGAAAGACACTACCGTGTTAGAGCTTACGTATAACTGGGATGAAGATAGCTACGATCTCGGCAATGCTTATGGCCATATTGCCATTGAGTATGACGACATTTACCAGGCTTGCGAGCAAATTCGTGCCGCCGGTGGCGTAGTAAGCCGCGAACCGGGTCCGGTAAAAGGAGGCACGACAGAAATAGCCTTCGTTAAAGACCCTGATGGCTATGCAATTGAACTGATCCAGAAAAAGGCTGATAACAGCTTTTAAGCTACGCTCCTGAGTCAAGGTTGTCCCTTGGCTCCTATCCTTCCCATAAACCACGCTTTAATGCGCACTTCTGTGGCAAGAAAAGAAAAAATAACGGGAATTTTTTATAAGCGATGAATATTAATAGCTATGAAGAGATGGTGTTTTTCAAGTGAGTACTTGAAGAAAGTGGCGTCCCCTAGGGGATTCGAACCCCTGTTACCGCCGTGAAAGGGCGGTGTCCTAGGCCTCTAGACGAAGGGGACGCAGAATTGGTTTAGCAAAGTGTACTTTGCTTATTCTGCGTAAGATGAGCTTGAGCCCGCGAAAGCGAATGGCCTTATTCATCCAAGCAGAACCTGTACGAGCAACAAGCTCACTACATTCTGTGTCACTAGGACTGGTTATTTAAACTCTTACCATACGAGTAAAGTGGCGTCCCCTAGGGGATTCGAACCCCTGTTACCGCCGTGAAAGGGCGGTGTCCTAGGCCTCTAGACGAAGGGGACACAAATTTCGCTATCGAAGTACAACTTCGATAAATTTTTGTAAAGGCTGAGCCGAACCAGTGAGGAGAAGCGGCCTTAGCAAAAACGCTGAATTTAATGTCACTAGGACTGGTTATTTAGACTCTTACCATACGAGTAAAGTGGCGTCCCCTAGGGGATTCGAACCCCTGTTACCGCCGTGAAAGGGCGGTGTCCTAGGCCTCTAGACGAAGGGGACAAAAATTTCGCTATCGAAGTATAACTTCGATAAATTTTTGTAAAGGCTGAGCCGAACCAGTGAGGCGAAGCGGCCTTAGCAAAAACGCTGAATTTAATGTCACTAGGACTGGTTATTTAAACTCTTACCATACGAGTAAAGTGGCGTCCCCTAGGGGATTCGAACCCCTGTTACCGCCGTGAAAGGGCGGTGTCCTAGGCCTCTAGACGAAGGGGACACAAATTTCGCTATCGAAGTATAACTTCGATAAATTTTTTTGAAGGCTGAGCCGAACCAGTGAGGCGAAGCGGCCTTAGCAAAAACGCTGAATTTAATGTCACTAGGACTGGTTATTTAAACTCTTACCATACGAGTATCACACCTAAACATTCGAAGTTTAGCCTACCGAGATAGAAACGTGTGTTGCACTATAGAATTTGGTGGAGCTAGGCGGGATCGAACCGCCGACCTCTTGCATGCCATGCAAGCGCTCTCCCAGCTGAGCTATAGCCCCAAACAGCTTGAGATAAACTGCCAAACTTGCGGTGTTCATCTCGTTGAGTGCGGGGCGCATTCTATGCACCCCCCTAAACAAAGTCAACACTTTTTAAGTAACTTTTTACTGACCGAAGCAATTTTAGCCAAGACGCGCAAAGGTTAGACAAAAACAGTCAAATGTGGCTCTTTATTAACCACTTACCTAACTTGATACAGATAAATACCGGTATCTATTGTGGTTATTTCGTCAGCCAAAATATCACCTTAATCGCAATGACCATTTAAGCCTCTAGTTGCCATAATAAAAAGCTGGCTTTCCACCCCATAATTTCTGTTGAGATATGGGTATCAGGTCGACAGCGAGCTGCTCCATATGCACAGTGTAAAGGCAGCAAGTGTTCTGATGTGGGCTGACAATAAAGTGCACCAGGTGCTGTTCGCCACGCAATTAACTGCTGTTGGCGCTGCTTTTCACTCATTGGCGCATGCAAAGTGTGTATGAGCCAATCTTCAAACTGTCGATTATACCCCTGAGTATCATCAATCGGCCCTTTTTTAAATGCAGCCATATTATGAAAGGTGAAACCTGAACCAAGCAATAATACGTTATCAAGATCAGCAACAGCATTTGCGAGGTGTTGCCCTAACTCTACATGAAAGCGCTCATCTAAACCGCCATGCAATGATATTTGTACACAAGGGACGTCTGCATCTGGATACATTAACTTTAACGGTACAAAGACACCATGATCTAGCCCTCGTTGCTGCTCAATAAGAGTAGGTATACCTTGGTGTTGTAAATAACCGGCTAAGTAGTTGGCAACTCGAGTATGACCCGTGCAAGGATAAGCAATATCATAGGCCGCCCTATCAAAACCGTAATAGTCATACAGCAAGTTGGGCTGTTGCTGGGTATTAATAGCAACTCCCTCCTGTGAAAGCCAATGCGCGCTTATTACAATAACAAGCTGAGGCTTAGGGATTTGAGTCGCTAGTTTTGCTAATGCATCACACATACCTGTGTGACTTGGTTCAGCCAATAGAGGTAACGGCCCTCCCCCGTGGGAGATAAAAAGACTGTGATTCATAATGCGCTCCATAAATAAGACCTTCATTATTGCGCTGGTATCGATACCTATATAGCTCTATGAACGCACATCCCTTGTTACCACGCGCACAACTATGACTCACATAAGCGAGAGTGCTAGCTTCGCGTGCGTAGTTGATGAACAGGTTGTTTATAAAACCCGCATATAAAACAAAATGTGCAACTCAAGTGTTGACAGTCTTTCGTCTCTATCTATAATAGCGCCCCACAACAGCGAGAGAGGTTTCCTCACTCTTTGTTGTCAGATGTGGGTTGTTAGCTCAGTTGGGAGAGCATCGCCCTTACAAGGCGAGGGTCACTGGTTCAAGTCCAGTACAACCCACCACTTTTTAAGTGACGCATCTGTTTATTCTATATGGGTTGTTAGCTCAGTTGGGAGAGCATCGCCCTTACAAGGCGAGGGTCACTGGTTCAAGTCCAGTACAACCCACCATTTACTCATCTTCGAGTATCGCATATAGAATAACTTAGACCCGGGTTGTTAGCTCAGTTGGGAGAGCATCGCCCTTACAAGGCGAGGGTCACTGGTTCAAGTCCAGTACAACCCACCATTTTAAAGTGAGACATCTGCATATTCTATATGGGTTGTTAGCTCAGTTGGGAGAGCATCGCCCTTACAAGGCGAGGGTCACTGGTTCAAGTCCAGTACAACCCACCATTTACTCACCTTCGAGTATCGCATATAGAATAACTTAGACCCGGGTTGTTAGCTCAGTTGGGAGAGCATCGCCCTTACAAGGCGAGGGTCACTGGTTCAAGTCCAGTACAACCCACCATTCTACCGTGCTTTATCCGCACAACTCTATATGGGTTGTTAGCTCAGTTGGGAGAGCATCGCCCTTACAAGGCGAGGGTCACTGGTTCAAGTCCAGTACAACCCACCATATAGACACTCACCAGATATAAAACCCTCGATGCTCGCCATCGCACTCAGTCCTATTCCAAGGCAAAAATCACTGGCTCAAAACCAGTACAACCCACCATATAGACACTCACCAGTTATAAAATCCTCGATGCTCAGCATCGCACTCGTTCCCTATTCCAAGGCTAGAATCACTGGTTCAAGTCCAGTACAACCCACCATATAGACACTCACCAGATATAAAACCCTCGATGCTCGGCATCGCACTCAGTCCTATTCCAAGGCTAGAATCACTGGCTCAAAACCAGTACAACCCACCATATAGACACTCACCAGATATAAAACTCTCGATGCTCAGCACCGCACTCAGTCCCTATTCCAAGGCAAAAATCACTGGTTCAAGTCCAGTACAACCCACCGTATAGATACTCTTTAGATATAAAGCACAATATATAAACGCCTTGTAATATAAAGCCTTAGGTACTCAACATACCACCTTCTTATTATCCAACGCCTGCACATTAACCATGACTGCACAGCTTTTACTCTCTTCACCAGCATTTTCTGGCTTTATTCGCGATTTACTTGTCAGCAGCTAGACTAGTTTATATAGTCGGTTTAAATAACATCTCCCTAGTAGCGGTATGGCCCAGCAAGTTTCCAGCTCAGCGCATATATTAATCATTGAAGAGCAGCCATTAGCACTTAGCTATATGAAGCAATCTTTAGAGCGTTTGGGCTACAGACGCTTACGCTTTGCTGAAAATGCCGTAGTCGCCAAAACATTATGTAAAGAAGACGCTTTCGACTTGATCATCTGTGCGTTTAACTTAAGCAAGCACCAAGATGGCTATCAATTATACGAAGAGCTCAAGGTAAATAAGCTGATCAAAGGCGCCACCGGCTTTATTTTTATTTCTGCAGAAACTTCGGGGGCATTAGTACACAGTGTGCTTGAGCTACACCCCGATGACTTTTTAGTAAAACCCTTCAATACCCTAGAACTGAAAAGCCGTATCGAGCGCGTAGTGAAACGCAAACGCGCGCTCAAGGATATTTTCCAGCTCATGGATGATGAGAATTACTCCAAAGCGGTAAAGATGATCGATACTAAACTTGCCAGCCAACAAGGTTATGCGGCAGTGCTACTGCGCCTTAAGGGAGATGCTCTGCTACTGCAGCAGCAATATGAGCAGGCAAAAACCTTCTTTAAATCTGTATTGGATATTCAAAAATTTACCTGGGCGCGCATTGGCTTAGTTGAAGCACTTATTGGAAACAACGAGCATAACCTCGCCCACCGCATGCTCAAAACCCTGCTAGAGCGTACTGAAACCCGTCTTGTTGCTTATGACTTATTAGGGCAGTTAGAGATAAAATTGAATCAATTCGAGCAGGCTCAAGAGTACTTAAGTGCGGCTACCACTATGGCTCCGCGCAACCTAGAGCGTCAAGAGTCTCTCTCGCAGGTAGCGCAGATCAATCATGATTATGAACAAACTTACCTAGCTAAACGTGATATTGCTAAGTTTGCTCGCCACTCAGTACACGATAACCCTGAGGTCTACCTTAATGCCGCTCGAGCAGGTATTGATTATGCCCTGACAACCGATCAAGGCGAGCAAATATCCCGCGTTACCCGACAAACAACCAAATACCTTAATGACCTAAAAAAGCAGTTTCCTGATGCCCAGCAACAAACCCAGGTGGATGTTCTTAACGCGCGGCTTCATTATTTAAAAGATGAACACCACAAAGCCAAAATGCTTATCGAGCAGCTGGTCATTGATGACTCCCCTATTCGCTCTATTGATGGTGCCCTTGATCAAGCCAAGGCATACCATGAGCTAGGCTTTCACACGCAAGCACAGGCATTGTTTAACAAGATTATCGATCATTGTGAGCGCTACCCTGAGAGACGCTCTGAATTGCAACTAAAAAGCGTCATTCAACAGCAAAGTGAGCGCCGAGATTTACGCATGGGGCCGCGTGAGTTGAACAACCATGCGGTAGAGAAATTTAAACAGGGCAATTACCTATTGGCACTGGAAGCTTTTACTCAGGCTTTTCGGGTGATGCCGAAAAACCGCAGTATTGCCCTAAACTTATTGCAGTGCTTATATGAAGGCAGCACCCGCCAAGGCATGACGTTTAACCAGCAACTTGCCAACAAGTGTGTAAGCTTACTGGAACAGGCGGATTTAGATGCGGAGATGAGCGAGCGCTTTGAAAAGATAAAGCAGAAATATATTAACAAGCACTCACATATCGCTTAGCCGCCTAGATTGTTGCCCGCACCTTGCTAGCTTTGCTATGCCAAGCGTGTATATTAAGTCACTACCCAACGACAATAAAAAACACGGACAACAATGAAGCCAATCAACACCCTTGCTCTTGCCATCACTTTGGCCTTAGTAGGCTGCTCTGAAGCCCCCCAAACCATCGCAAAAGCAGAGCAACCAACTCAGCAACGCAATCAAGCGCCAACGTCTGAACAAGTTCATAATGCCGTAGAGCAATACACCAAAACCTTTATCAACCATCAAAGCGCCCTAGCCACGTCGCTTAAGCTACCAGAGCAAAGTTATGGTGACTATAACCGCCAGCTCCCTGATTATTCGGTGGCCGGTATGCAGCAACTGCAAAAAGATATGCGCCGCGCTGGCGAGCAATTAGCAGCACTGCAACACCCTGATCTGGCTGCGGATGAGTTATTGCACCTGCGCGTCAATGAGGTAATTGCTCGCTATTATGCTGGTGACGAGGACTTTGCAGCGGGCTATATCGATACCTGGGGCGGGCACCTACCTTACGTGGTCAACCAACTGTCCGGTCCGCTCATCGATTTACCCAACCTGCTAAAGGATCAGCATGAGGTCTCAGACATTGAAGATGCTGACAATTACCTTGCTCGTCTACGTGGTTTTGCCGAGGTTATTGCACAGGTCAGAGAAAAACTTAAAGCCGACGCCAAGCTTGGAGTCATATTACCGAAACCCTTGTTTGCAAACACATTGGGTTATTTAACTAATTTTACCGCTGTGCAACCCAGCGAGCACCCGCTTGTTGCCTCATTCGCCAACAAGCTAAGTGCTATCGACGGCCTTGATGAGCGCCAACGCCAAGATTACATAAACACTGCCGAGACACTCGTGCGCACAGAGATTTATCCTGGTTTTGCGGGTGTAAGCAAAGACATGGCGGCGCTTGAAGAGCACGCGCCCACTGATGTCGGTATTTGGGCTCAACCAAATGGCGATGCTTTCTATCAGCATGAAATCACTTACTTAGGGGACTCCACGCTCACTGCCGAGCAAATCCACCAGCTAGGCCTTGATGAGGTCGCGCGCATTACCGAACGTATGGATGAAATCCTTAAAGCCAACGGCTACAGTGAAGGCAGCGTTGGCAAGCGCATGCAGCAACTCAATAACGAACCTCGCTTTTTATATGAAGATAGCGATGCAGGGCGAGCCGAGCTACTCACCTTTTTACGCGGTGAGATAAGCAAAATTGTCGCCAAGGCGCCGCAGTATTTCTCCACCTTACCACCACAAAAAGTAGAGGTTCGTCGTATTCCTGTCGCTGTTGAGGCAGGCTCCGCCGGCGGCTATTATAACGGCCCATCGCTGGACGGTTCACGCCCTGGTGTATTCTTTATTAACCTCAAGGATATGAAAGCAGTTCCCAGCTTCGGCATGAAAACACTCACATACCATGAGGCCGTACCGGGACACCATTTCCAAATCGCATTGAATATGTTGCAACAAGATATTGGCCTGATGCGCCAAAATGCCTCCTTTAATGCCTATGTAGAGGGCTGGGCGCTTTACTCCGAGCTCGTCGCTTATGAGATGGGGATGTATCAGGACGACCCGTTTGGTGACTTAGGACGATTACAGGCTGAAGTGTACCGCGCTGCACGTTTGGTGGTAGACACCGGCCTGCACTATAAAAAATGGACACGCCAGCAGGCCATTGATTATTTTGCCGAGGCCACAGGCACCGCTATGAGTGATGTTGTCTCTGCCATTGACCGCTATATTGCGTGGCCAGGTCAGGCCTTAGGTTACAAACTAGGTATGATCAAACTGGTCGAGCTGCGTGATAAAGCGCGTACAGCACTAGGCGACAAGTTCGATATAAAAGCGTTCCACGATGTTGTTCTCACTCCCGGGGCTCGCCCTATGGCGATTGTTGAGCAAGACATTGATGCTTGGATAGCCAGTCAACAATAACCTTTGCGTGGGGCGAGCTACCTCGCCCCGTACTCCTTTAATCCTCGCCTTTATAAATGGCCACTGCGTTAATACAGTAGCGCAGGTGAGACGGTGGCGGGCCATCCGGGAACACATGCCCCAAATGCGCATCACACACGTTGCACACCGCTTCAATCCGCTGCATCCCATGGCTACTATCACTGATGTAGGCGATAGCATTGGTTTGTGCCGGTTGCGTAAAAGAAGGCCAACCGCTGCCGCTGTCGAATTTCTCATCACCGGCGAATAAAACGTTATCGCAGCACACACAAAGGTAACGCCCTGGCTCAAAAAGAGTGCATGAATCGCTACTATATGGACGTTCAGTGCCTTTTTGGCGAGTCACATAAAACGCTTCGTCACTGAGTTGCTGCCGCCACTGTTCATCGCTTTTTTCCACACGATAAGGAGGCTCGGGGTTGCCTTTTTCACTCATACGCATGATGTCTTGCCAATTAAGCATAAACACTCCTTAAATTTGATAATGCCTTAAGATGATAGAACAGCAAAGCTAACGCCACAGCGAGGCTGCTTTTAGGACCACTGTTTAGCCACATGAACTATTTAATTTCGACCTGTGTATCGGCCATAATAGCGCGCATGTATGCCAATAGCGCGTCACGCGTAGCGACTAAACTCAGCTCACACTCGCTATTGCTAGTGACAATGCACATACGATGGTCGTACACCCTAATGTGTCTGATATTATGTAAGGGAATACTCTGCCACGGGCCATGGAGATCATAAACCCCTGCTAGTGAGCACACTCTGAGTTGACCCTGCTGACGATGAATAAAATTGCTAATGGGGTTGCGCGTCCTGAACAGCGCCGTGAGCCGATAAAGGCATGAGCTTAGCGCCACCAAGTAGCCACCCCCGATGATCAGTGTTAACCAAGGCCAAGATAACGTCAAAACCATAATTAACACCACCACGGGTAGAGCCAATAAGGTGTATTTAGCAAGCATTACATCCACAGCTCGGGCGGCGTTAACGACCTTCATCTGGTTAGCGCTTATCTGCACCGTCTTTTTTGCTTTCCAGTTCATCCGGCCAGTCAGCGAAAAAGACTTTGAGGTAGCGACTACGCAATAAATACAGTATGACCCACGCAACCATGACTCCCTGTAGGGCTAAATGGAGAGAGAATTGATAATACTGCTGAGCGGCTTGGAGCATGATCCAAGTAAAATCCAATATCGCGCACACTAATAACGGCCAACGCATAAACCGCCATAGGGGTTTGAGTTTCAGGCTCGAGCTGGGTCGGCGCAATGAGTAAAGCACCGCAGGGACTAAGGCAATGGCACCAATCCCTAAGGCAATAAAGAAGTCACGTTTTTGTTGGTATACCAAGGCGAGTAAATCAAGCTCGGGGCGTCGCGAAATCGCTGCAAACGCCCAAATTAGATAAGCCCGAAGCAGCACCAGTAGGGACAAAGTAAAGCCTATAGGGGTGCGATAAGCACCGTGTTTATCCCAATACTCGGGGCCATATCGATTCACAGCTGCGACTTCCTATCGGCTAACACACCCACCAATATAAACGCCGCCAGTACCGTCAGTGGCAAATAAGTGCTGCCAAAGAGCATCAATAATTTAGCGATCAGAGGACTTACCCACAGCGTAAGCGCTCCCAAGCCGAATGCACTCACCAGCACAAACACTAAGGTGCGCAGCATAAAGTGCTTCGCAGCAACTACTTTTTTCACCGCCTTGATCACATCAGCGGCATACAGGCCGATGATGCACACCACAAACACCAAGGCAATATCACCAAGATAAGGCGATAGCCATTGTCCCAGTTGATAAAGGCCTAATTTCAGCCAGTTAATGAAGTCACTCATATTAACCGCCATGCTCGCTTAGCAATTCGAGCAGCGCCTCTTCTGAGAGCACATCCACTCCCAATTCTTGCGCTTTGGTTAGCTTCGAGCCCGCTTTTTCCCCAGCCACTAAGGCATGAGTTTTAGCCGATACGCTGCCCGCAACCTTCGCTCCTAATGCTTGTAATCTCGCTTTGGCGTCATTGCGACTCAGCTGGCTTAAGGTACCGGTGATCACATAGGTTAGACCATTGAGTGGTTGCTCGTTATCGGCTTTCACTTCAATAGCCGGCCAGTGCAGCCCTTGCTTTAGTAATTCCTCAACCACTTGCTGGTTTAGCGTCTCACTAAAGAAACTCACTATGTGTTTAGCCACCACTTCACCGACATCGCTGACCTCTTGTAAGCTTTCGACGTCGGCCTGCATTAGCGCGTCGAGGGTGCGATAGTGCATGGCCAAGTTTTGTGCGGTGGCCTCTCCCACTTCACGGATCCCCAGCGCGTAAATAAACTTCGCCAAGGTTGTTTCTTTCGCCGCTTCAAGGGCACTGACTAGGTTGGCTGCGGATTTGGGCCCCATACGCTCAAGGCTCTCAAAATGACCCTGACGCAGTTGAAAAAGCTCTGCTGGCGTGTGGATTAATTCGCGCTCCACCAGTTGCTCAACAATTTTATCGCCGAGGCCATCGATATCCATGGCTTTGCGTGAGGCAAAGTGTTTAATGGCCTCTTTACGCTGCGCAGCACATACCAAACCACCGCTGCAGCGCGCCACAGCCTCGCCCTCTATACGCTCAACGTGGGAATCACAGACTGGGCACTGCTGCGGAAAGACAATCTCCTTGGCATCTGCGGGGCGGCGCTCAAGCACCACTTGAGTTATTTGAGGGATCACATCACCAGCTCGGCGCACCACCACGGTATCACCAACTTTTACGCCTAAGCGGGCTATTTCATCACCATTGTGCAGTGTGGCGTTGGATACTGTCACCCCCCCTACGTACACCGGGTGCAAGCGGGCTACGGGGGTAATTGCCCCAGTACGACCCACTTGGAATTCCACATCCAGTAACTGGGTGATCTCTTCTTGCGCCGGAAATTTATAGGCAATAGCCCAGCGCGGCGCTCGGGCGACAAAGCCTAAACGTTGCTGATGAGCCTTACTATTCACTTTAATTACCACCCCATCAATTTCATATTTAAGCTCGCCTCGGCGGGTTAAAATGTCTTGATAGTAAGCAATCGCTTGCTCTGTGCCGTTGACAAGCTTGGTCTCCGGGCACAGCGGCAATCCCCAGTCTTTTAATTGGTGCAGCTGCTCATAGTGGCCGTCGGCCAAATCGGCCCCGGTAATTTGCCCCATTGAGTAGGCATAAAACATCAATGGCCGCTTAGCGGTAATTTTAGAGTCTAACTGACGCAGGCTTCCCGCTGCGGCATTGCGTGGATTGGCAAACACTTTGCCCTCGTTTTTTGTCGCCTCTTCGTTAAGGCGCGCAAAACCCGCTAAATCCATGAACACTTCGCCGCGCACTTCTAACTCTTGTGGGTAATCACCCCGCAGCTTTAGGGGAATATTACGAATGGTTTTAACGTTCTCGGTAATATTTTCACCAACTTGACCGTCGCCGCGCGTTGCCGCTTGCACTAATACGCCGTCGCGGTACAAAATCGACACCGCTAAACCGTCTAACTTGGGCTCACAGCAAAACGCCAGTGCTTGCGTGTCTGCCAAGCGGTCTTGAATACGTTTATTAAAGGCGTTGAATTCGCTCTCATCAAAGGCATTATCCAAGGATAACATCGGCACTTGGTGGGTGACTTGAGCAAACTTGCTCAGTGCTGTGCCGCCGACTTTTTGGCTGGGAGAATCAGGGCTAAGCAAATGTGGGTGTTCGTTTTCGAGCGTCTGTAACTCGCGCAGCAAACGATCATATTCGGCATCGGGAATGCTGGGGTTATCCAATACGTAGTAGTTGTAATTGTGCTCTTCTATCTCAAGGCGCAATTGTGCAATGCGTTGCTCTGGCGTGCTACTCATAAGTTCCTCATAAAAAAGCCACCGCATCAAGTGGGTGGCTGCTACTACTTACAGAATGTGATATTAAGCGTATTCACGTACTTTTTCGACGTATTCACGCACGGTGCTAACGCTTAGTGGCTGGCGGTTATGATCTAATAACTCAGCGCCAAACTCATCTGCCACTTTCTTCGCCGCGCTGTGCAACATATTAAAGGTGGCCATGGCTTCGCCATCGTTAGGCAAAGTCATAAATAAGCTCACGCCTGCAGTGCTGAACTGCTCCATATTGTCGACGTCAAAAGTGCCTGGGTTGTACATGTTAACCATACGGAACAACACCGGGCCCTGACCGCTGGCTTGCTCGTGACGGTGGAAAAAACCATCGTCGGAATATTTAAACCCTAAGGTCAGCACTAAGGGTAATAACTTAGCCCCTTGCATTTGCAGCCCTTCAGGCATATGCACGTGAATGATCACAAAATCTTCTGCTGGCTGCTCGCTGTCACTATTCGCTTCAGTTTCTTCATGCGCCGTTGCAGGCTCGTCATCAATGTTAATTTCGCCAATGCTTGGTTCATCGTCGATAGCACCAAAGCTAGGCTCGTCATGCTGCACTGATGTTGGCTCAGGTTCAGAACGACTCACCGTGTCTTGCGTGTTGTGCGGTTCATGGGGCTCTGCCTTTGGCTGTGGTTTAGCTTTAGCAGGTTTGTTCTCGACTGCCTGAGAGCGTTTGCGTACTGACCACAAGCCATGAACTAGCAAACCACCAATGACCACTGCACTGATTAAAATTAATACCCATCTGAGATTTTCGGCCATCCCCTCACCTTTATTCTGTGTTTGTTTAACTTAACTGGCTTGAGCCATTTCCATTGCTTGCTCAATATCCACCGCAACCATACGCGACACACCAGGCTCAGCCATGGTCACGCCGGTTAAACGCCCTGCCATCTCCATGGCTATTTTGTTATGACTTATATAAATAAACTGCACTGTTTGCGACATTTCCTCGACCAAACGACAAAAACGACCGACATTGGCATCATCCAGAGGTGCATCCACCTCATCAAGCATACAAAACGGGGCTGGATTGAGCCTGAATATTGAAAACACCAATGATAATGCGGTCAGCGCTTTTTCTCCACCACTTAGCAAATGGATCGTTGAATTTTTCTTGCCTGGCGGACGAGCCATGATAGCGACGCCGCTTTCCAGCAAATCATCGCTGGTTAATTCCAAATAGGCTGAGCCGCCGCCAAAGACCTTAGGGAACAACTCTTTGAGATCGTCATTGATCTGATCAAAGGTACTTTTAAATTGCGCTTTGGTCTGGCGGTCAATTTTAGCAATCGCCGACTCTAAAATCTCCAAGGCATCGGTTAAATCTTGTAGCTGCTCATCAAGGTAAGCTTTGCGCTGCTTGGCACTGGCAAACTCATCAATCGCCGCCAGGTTAACAGCGCCAAGCGTGTCTAACTGCTTATCAATTTGCGTGAGTTGCGCTTGCCAGCGACCCACTGCGGCATCGTCATCAAGGCTTTCGAGCACCTCTTTGAGCGTGACTTTGAGCTCTTCTAATGGTGCTAGCGCCTGCTGCGCTTTCAGTGTCAGGGTTTGCTCCGCCAATAGCACCTGCTGAATCTGCTCTTGCAATTGCTCACGCTGCTGCTCACCTTGGGCTAAGCGTGACTTATTTTGCTCATAGTTTTGCTGTGCTGACTCAAGCTGATGGCGCAAATCAACCTGCTGCTCGCTCAGGCGCTCTTTTGCCTGCAACAAGGTTTCAATTTGCTCGGCCATTTGCTCAAGCGGCTGCTCCAGCGCTTGCTGCTGCTCCTGAGCCTGTTCCACCGTTAACGCCAAGCGGCTTAATTCATTGTCGATGTGTGTCAGCTTATTCTCACTGAGGGACAGCTCACTTTGCTGACGCTCTGCGCTAAGACGCATATCTGCGACTCGAGCTTGATGCTCCCGCAACTGCTGCTCGCATTGGCGCAGGTGCTGTTGACCCTGCTCGTACTGACCCTGCAATTGCTCATTGTGCTGCTGCGCTTGTTCCAACTGCTCCTGTGCCTGCTGGAACTGCTCATCAGTAAGTGCATACTTATCTTGAAGCTCACGGTCTCGGGTCATCAACGCTTGTTGTTTTTCAGTGAGGCGTTGTTGTTGCTGTTGCCATTGTTGTTGTTGCTCGCGCAATAATTCCAACCGGGTTTGCATGCTGGCATGGCTACGTGAAAGCTCATGCACTTGCTTCTTACTATTGTCCAGTTGCTGCGTATACTGCCCTCGCTCCTCATGCAACTGTTGTAGATATTGCTCACTTTGTTGTTGCTGTCGCTGTGCACGCTCAAGCTGGCTATCAAGTTGCGCCAGTTGCTGACGCTTAGCTAAGATGCCTTGTTGTGCTTGCTCATTTTCGAGTGCCCAATGACGACCATGCAATGTACCTTGGCTGTCAACCACCGCAAACCAATAGTCATCGGCCAACAGCGTAATATCACCATTTTCGACATAGGCGATACGGTCAAGCAGGTCCGGGTACTCGCCTTGCTGGATAAACGCACTGACAGCCTCGGCTTTAACCTGGTGTTCGGTGGGCTGGAGCCAACTCCCCTGGCGCTGCTCAGTTAACTGCAAATGCTGTAACTGCATCAGTGCCGCCTCAATTATCGCTTCATAACCGCTTTGCACCTCGAGCTGAAACAATAGACTTTGTTGCTCTTGGTGCTGTGCGAGCAACTCCGCCATCGCTTGTTGTTTGGCACTCAGTTGACGCGCTTGATCTTGGTGTTGTTGATATTCGTTTTTGCCCTGTTGATAGGCCTGTTGCGCCACAGTTAATTGCTTTTCGATACGCTGCTGCTCACTTTTGGCACTGGCTAACTGAGTGGTCAAGGTTTTGACCTCAGCTTCACTATCTTGCAGCTGTTGATTAATAGGTTGCTCGTGGTGCGCCTTGAGTTGCTCTTGCACCTCTTGCAGTTGCTCAGTGTTACTGCGTTGCTCCGCGCTCAGTGCGTGCAACTCATGCTGGCTTTGTTGGACTTGCTGCTGGCTTTGGTACAGCTGCTCACGCTGTTGATGTTGCTGGTTTTGCAGTTGCTCAAATTGTTCTTGCGCGATAAGGTGCTGCTCAGTTAACTGCTCTGCTTGCGCTTCCATTAATTCCAACTGTTCACGCACCTGCGCTAACTCTTGCTGTTTTTGCGCCACCGCATCGTTTTGCTGGCGCTTATCAACCACCAGCGCTTGGTGCTTTTCATCACTTTGCTGCAATGTTGCATGCAACTGCTGCAGCTGCTGTTTGCTATGAATATGTTGCTGCTCGACTCGCGCCAACTGATTATCGGTTTGGAACTGCTGTTGCTGTGCAGCGGCTAAAGCGTGCTGGGTATCATCAACTTGCTGTTGATAGGCGCTGAGTATATCTTGCTCACCACTGTGTGCTTCTTTAATAAAGGTGAGCTGCTCTTTTAACTGCGCGAGTTGTTGCGATTTTTCCAGTTGCTGGGCATGTAGTTTTTGCCATTTCAACACCGCCAGTTCACTTTTTAGCTGTCGTTGTCGGGCTTTGAGTTCACGATATTGCTGGGCTTGCTGCGCCTGAGTATCAAGTTTATCGAGTTGAGCTTGCAGTTCACTACGCACATCAAGCAAGCGCTCAAGGTTTTCGCGGGTGCTGCGAATGCGGGTCTGTGTTTCTCTGCGGCGCTCTTTGTATTTCGACACGCCAGCAGCTTCTTCGATAAACACTCGCAGCTCATGAGGTTTACTTTCGATAAGCCGGGAAATCATCCCTTGCTCGATAATGGCGTAACTGCGCGGGCCCAAGCCGGTGCCGAGGAAGATGTCAGTGATATCTCGCTTACGACATTTACTGCCGTTGAGGTAATACAGGGATTGACCATCGCGGGTAACAACACGCTTAATGGCTACTTGGTTACGTGATGCCATGGTGCCGGGCAAACGCCCTTGCGTGTTATCAAAAATGAGTTCAACGGCGGCTTGGGAGACCGGTTTTCGGGTGGCTGCACCATTAAAAATAACGTCGCTCATCGCGTCGCCACGTAAATTCTTTGCCGAGCTTTCTCCTAACACCCAACGAACGGCATCAATCACATTCGATTTGCCACAGCCGTTAGGGCCGACAACACAGGTCATGGCGTCGGGAAAAGGTATTTTTGTTGCCTCGACGAAGGACTTAAACCCCGCCAGCTTAATGCTGCTTAAGCGCATTGATGCCCCAGTTATTATGATTTTATGTTTGGTGGCTGCGGCCTAACCGCTACAACGCTTTATATTATCTAAAATTATGCCACTGGCAATAGCCACATTCAGCGACTCTGCCCCACCGTACCCGTTAATGGTAATTCGTTCTGAGATAGCTTGACCCACCGCCTCACTAATACCATGAGACTCACTGCCCATAACGAGCACTCCTTGCTGAGCAAATTCGACATGGTGCACGTTAGTGCCTCCTAGAAATGCACCGTAAACAGGTTTATCAAGCTGTTGCAGGTACTCAGGTAAATCAACTGTGGCGCACGACACACGCGTGAATGAACCCATAGTGGCACTGATCACCTTGGGGTTGTATGGGTCGGCACAATTCGGTGAAAGTAAAATCTGCGAAAAGCCATACCAATCCGCCAAACGGATCAGGGTGCCTAAGTTGCCAGGGTCGCTAACGCCATCAAGGGCCAATTGCCAAGACGTTTCCTGAATAGTGACATCGCGCATAGGCGCAACAGCAATAACCTCGTTATTGGTCACCAGCGTGCTGACTTTAGAGAGGCTTCCCTCATCGCTTTGGTGAATATGGCGGGCATTGAGACGAGAGCCCAGCAGTTGGTGATGCTGCGCTAAAAAGCTTTCGCTGGCAAAGACACTGTCAATATCATGGTCGCTTTGCAATAGCTCAAGGACGTTTTTCGCCCCTTGTACTAAAAACATATGATGTTGACGGCGATATTTCTTTTGCCCTAACTGGCGCAAATATTTTTGTTGGTTTTTGGACAGCATACAGTGCCTTCGTCATTCCCCTAGACAATAGTCGCGATTATACACATGCGCGAGCATAAAGCGGAGCCCTGATCAAAGGTTGCATTGCACAGGTTGCAATATTTTAAGCTTAACGCTAAATTAACGCTCTTAAATTTACTTAGGACTTATGGACGTTTAAATGGACTTAGATACTACCCCCACCCCATCCGCGCGCTCGCAAGAGTTTGAAGCCTACTCTCGGCGCGTAGAATTTTCCGGCTCCGGGAAAGAGTTTTTCTCAATTTGGATCGTTAATATCGTGCTCACCTTGTTGACGCTAGGCATATACTCCGCTTGGGCCAAAGTGCGCACTTATCGCTATTTTTATGGTCACACCCAACTTGATGGCCACCGGTTTGATTACCTTGCATCGCCTATACAAATTTTAAAAGGCCGCATTCTCGCCTTTATTTTATTTGTTATTTATATGTTTTGTACTCAATTTGTGCCTATTCTCGGTGTTTTAGCGGTGTTCGGATTGCTATTTTTAATGCCGTGGATGGTCAATCAGGGCATGCGTTTTAATATGCGCATGAGTCGCTATCGCAATGTACGCTTTGCGTTTAAAGGTAACTATGGCGATGCATTTTTGAATTTTATCGTGTTGCCTATCGTTAGTGTATTTACGCTTTATTTGTTGCTGCCTTACGTACTCAAGCGCATTGATAAATACCTACATAGCGAAATTAGCTATGCCGATAAACCCATCACTGTGAACACCAAAGGCGGTGAGTATTACTTGGCTGTGATTTTGGCCTATGTTGCCTGTGCCATTGTCGGTGTAATAGTCATGACGATTGCTGGCGTATTTGGTTTGAGTTTACAAACCATGATGCTCGACCCTGAAGGGTTTGAACAATCGCTCACCACCATTAGCGCTGTGGCATTAATCATCTTATTCGTTGTTGGCTATACCGCTATTTTTGCCGTTTACATGGGTGTGTATCAAACTCATGTTCGTAACCACTTGCTCAATAGCAGTGAGATCGAAGGTATCGCCGGTTTTAAATCCGATTTACGCATAGTGGATTACACCTTACTGACTCTTACCAATGCCCTTGCCGTGTTATGTACTCTCGGTTTAGCCATCCCGTGGGCAAAAGTACGCACTGCAAAAATGCTATGCCGAGCCACTGAGATCACCTTCTTATGCGATCCGCAAACACTGACTGACGCGCAAGGTGAGCAAAACTCATCATTTGCTGAAGAAGCAGCTGATTTCTTTGATGTTGACCTTTCATTAGGATAAGCCATGCAAGTAACGGGCGTTTATTACTTGCATAAGCAAAGCCAAAGTGTGCACGCCACGCTTTGGCTTTGTGATGCTGGTGTGCAACTGCTCAGTGATGATGAGCTCATCGCGCAGTTTGATGATTATCAGCAAGGGCAACAAATAACAGGCCTACCGGTGGAATTGACCTTTGCCGATGGCAGTCGCTTTGTGCCTCACGACGCTCAGCATCGCTGGCCGAGTGAGTCGCGCTGGGACAAAGCATTGGAAGCTATTGAGCGCCATAAGTTGGCCCTTTGCGTCTGTGTTTTGGCCGCGGCCTTACTGTGCTGGGCCTTATTTTTCAAAATTATTCCTAGCACCGCTGCAACGGTGGCTCGCGCTCTGCCTGAACCCATTGTCCATGCTGCCTCAGAGCAAAGTTTCGAAGCGGTTAAATACCTTTACCTTGAACCCAGCGAACTGAGTGACGCGCGTAAACAGCACATCCGCACCCTGTGGCGCACCCATATAAACAAGATCGAGCATCCACCTTCGCATTTACAATTGCACTTTTTTAGCGCCCCAAAAATCGGAGCCAATGCCTTTGCTCTGCCCGATGGGCAAGTCGTGTTAACTGATGAGTTGGCCGACGCATTAAAAGAGAACGACACCGCATTGCTGGCGGTGCTGTTGCATGAAATTGGTCATGTCGAGTATCAGCACGGTCTCACCTTAGCGGCGCAATCAGCGGGTGCCTCGGTATCCTTGGCGCTCTTATTTGGCGACTTGCAAGGGTTTGCTGAGATTATCATGGGCACCGGCTCGACGTTGCTACAACAGCAATTTTCCCGCGATATGGAGCGCCAAGCCGATGATTACGCATTACGCGAACTTAAACGCTTAGGCTATTCATCGAAAGCCTTTGCTGAGGCCATGGAAGCGCTCGCACAGGCTCATGAGTTGGACCCTCAGCAAGATTCGCAGTGGGAGTACTTATCTTCTCACCCTGCTATTTCTGAACGTATTGAACGGGCTCAACAGGCCCAAGAATAAAAGGAACCCTTATGGCGTATGATTTTGGTTCAAAAGGCTTAGGCATAACCAACCCCTTTAAAGCGGAAGGGTTAATTCGCTCCATCGGCGGCCTATGTATCGCCCTATTAGGCCTATATAGCCTCTTTAAAGTAACCACCCTCACCGAGCACAACTTGGTCGCGGCTTGGATCTACGCCGGCTTTGGCCTTGTGCTGTTGATTATGGGGTTACAGCGCTGTGGCAGTGGCTTGTTCCAGTTGTTTAAGTTTTTTGTTGGTCGTTCTGTGCCTAGCTCCTTGGCGCTAAACCTCACTAAAAGCGAGCAAGAAAATGCAGAGTTGGAGCGCCGAAAGGGATCGTTAGCCTACAGCGCAAAAACCCTAGAGTCGATGCTGATGGGCCGCAAAAACACCACGTTTAGCGAACCCAAAGGTTGGGTTGGCCGCTTGGTGCATTCGATTATGCCAAAGCTGGTGTTTTTACCTTATCCAATGCGTAATGTCGCACAAGAAATTGTCGCGGTGTTGTTGCAGACAGTGCTCGCGCTTATTGCCTTCGCATTGACGTATTTTGTGTCTTCTTCTGGGCTTGCCGGTAAAGCGGGCCATATTATTATTCCTATTTTTTCAGCGCTTATTTTAGTCTACCTACTGCTATGTTGGCGCAGTGCAGCCAAGGCCGTCAGTCTTAAACGCGTTAAACAGCTCAAAGATGTGGGGGCTGCATCATTGGCAAAAGTCATCGCTTTTTCGGTGATTTTCCCAGTGGTCATCGGTCTTATTTATCATCATGTATTTGCTCCCTCAGCCCATGAATTGCAGCAATGGCAAAGTGTGACCGAGCAAGTCATTAGCTTTTCTGCCTGGCCTAGCCTTATCACCTTATTGGCACTGGGTGCCATAGCCAGTATCGCGCTGTTTTACTTGTTGACGACGAGAGCGCAGCAAAGCAACGCGCAAACGGAAGTGAGCGAATATCGCGCCAATTTACAGGAGTCGGTGCACCCTAATGAAATTTTTATCAACATTGAAAATATCGTGCTGGCCAATCGACGCTATCGAGAGATCCCCAACCGCACCTACATTGACTTTGATCCCACGTTGAATGAGCAGTCGCAGGGCAAAGGCGATTTTCGTGGTGAGCTGTTAATCGAAACTCAGCCTGAGTTCACGCCAACTCCAGCGCCGCAAGGGTTCAAAGCGACGCGCTTATTTAGCACCATCGCGGCGCAACTTTGCGTGGTCATCGGCGCCTGCTTGTTGTTTGCTTTGGCCGCAAAAGTTCAGGGCTTGTACGACTTTCTAGCCCAGTCATGGGACAACGTAGACAGCTTTGTGCGCAGTGCCGAACGAGGCGACGGTGCTGCAATGCAGCAGTGGCTTGGGCAGTTATCAGCATTGGTCGTGGCGTTACTCAGTGGCTTTTTCTTCTGGCAAATATTCAGCACCATCGGACGTATGCTGGAGAACTTTAGCCATGTATTTTGGGCTGAGTTGCGCTTTAGTTCGCTGCTGCTGTATATGAAAACGGAAGGCACCTTTACCGAGTCTAAGATCTCCACCGGTATGTCCATTCACGATTCCACTCGCAGTGAAAATGTCATTGTTAAATCATCAATCACGCCGTGGATTGTTAGCTCGCGCATCCACACTAGCACCTTTGCCAGTAGTGGCAGCGACAATGTGGAAATGCCGCGCTATGTGATGACCATGGAGAAAAACGAGCAAGAGCTCAATACCATCGTTGATGAAATAGATGGCTTCTTAAAAGGCCGTGAGACCATCGCTGGTTTTTCCAATACAGCCGACCTCCAGCACGCAGAAAATATACTCAAGGTGAACCAAGCCTCGCGAGCCGAAGATGGTACGCCTAAGCTGAGCGATGATAAAGCGGGCGGCTTTCGTGAACGCCAAGACACCCAGCAACTAGAAGAAAATAAATAATGGCTATGGCCCAACTCAAGTTGGGCCTTTTTGCAACAAAGCATGAATAGAGTCTGTTATTTGTTTACGCCTTAGTTATACTGCGGAACCATCGAGATGCAAATAGTAGAGGTATGCCATGCAGTTAGGTCGTGGTTTTGAATACTTTTTTAGTGGCTTTACGCTGATCACCCAAAAAGGCCTAAAGCGCTTCGTTCTTATCCCGCTGTTGATCAACTTAGTGATTTTCGGCACATCTTTATTCTTTATCTATGGCTGGCTCACTGATGCGTTTGCCTGGCTCAATGCACAGTTGCCGGAATGGCTGACTTGGCTGGAATTTATTTTATGGCCATTGGCTATATTGGTGCTGCTGTTTAGCTACTCTATGGTGTTCACGGTGATCACTAACTTTATTGCCGCGCCGTTCAACGGCATTCTCTCGGAAAAAGTGGAGATGCACTTAACCGGGCAGCGCATTAACGATGATGGCTTGCTCGATACCATGCGCGATGTGCCACGTATGCTTGGGCGAGAGTGGACTAAGCTATGCTACTACTTACCTCGCGCCCTTGGCTTTTTCATCCTCATGTGGTTTTTACCGGTGATCGGACAGATCATTTGGGCCCTGTTCACCTGTTGGATGTTTGCGGTGCAATATAAAGACTATGCGTTTGATAATCACAAGGTCAGCTTCAGGGATATGAAACGCGACCTAAAAGCCCACCAGGGCTTGTCTTACGGCTTTGGTGCCGGAGTGATGATATGTGCTGCGGTGCCTATTTTGAACATGATCATCATGCCTGTGGCGGTTTGTGGTGCCACGAAATTATGGGTAGAAAATTATCGCAGCCAGTATCGTAACTTGTGATAAAACCGAACTTCACTGCTGTATTTGTTGTTGCGGCAATAGCCTTTGCCGCATTCCTAGGCTGGGTTATTTATTTGGCCAATAGCGGCCAAAACAGTATTTTCTTCCAATGGGTCGCAACGATACCTTACGGCGACAAGCTTGGCCACTTGGTGCTTTTTGCGACTTTTACACTGTTAGCTACGCTTGCGCTCGGCGCGAGAGCAATACCGCTTTACGGTAAAGTGAAGGTGTATTGGGGCGCTCTTTTGGTGTTTGCATTTGCGCTGATTGAAGAGATAAGCCAAGCGTTTATTGCCACGCGAACGTTTGATTTGGCCGATTTAAGCGCCAATTTGCTCGGTATCATTGCCGCCAGCCTCGTGCTGGGATGGGTACTAAAGCGCCAAGCACTGCGGAGCAGATAACGCCTGAAGGGTGATAATAAAAGCCGGGTTGTTGCCCGGCTCTTTATCGACTAGCTGTATACGTTTTGTGGCACGCGCAGCACCTGCACATGCACCGTCACCTCTTCGCGGTCATGGTATAAGTGCTTAGCCTGTAAGTTAAACTTCACTCCATACTCGCGCAACTCTTGGTCAATGCGCTGCATATTTTCATATACACAGTCAAAGCGCTTCTTCATTGGCAGTTTCAAGTTAAAGATGAGCTCTTTGGCGAAGCCATTCACCGCCCAATCAATCATAAGCTCGGTAACACGGCTGGGTTTTTCTACCATGTCACATACTAACCAATCGATGTTGCGACGCTCTGGGCGGAACTTAAAGCCATCCTCGCGGTAATGCTTCACTTGTCCGCTTTCCATTAACGCTTGGTCCATAGGGCCATTATCAATGGCTTGCACAAACATTCCTCGGCGCACTAGTTGATAGGTCCAGCCGCCAGGACAGGCACCTAAATCGACCGCTTTCATTCCGGAGCGCACCCTGTCTTCTTGTTCGTCTTCTGGGACGAACACCATAAAGGCCTCGTCTAGTTTCAACGTTGAACGGCTCGGTGCATCTTTCGGATAACGTAAACGGGGGATCCCCATATACAGTGCTGAATTATTAAAACTAAACGAATAGCCCACATAAGCTGTGTCACTGGCGATAAATAACACGTGTAATATCGGTCGATTTTTCACTTGCTGGCGCAGTAAGGTTTCTTGTTTCTCTAACCCTTTCGCCAGTGGCGTGCTAATTTTTTTACAAAACTTAGAGAGCTCTTTGCCGTCGTTGGTGTCACAGGTTTCCACGCGCAGTTCGCCACATAATGGAAACTCCTTGGCCGCTTCACATAAGCTGGTAACACGGTCATCGATAGGCATACGCGCTATTTGCTTGCCGACAAACCATTGCCGAGCAAACACCATATCTTTAAATGGAATTTTCTTAAGCAGGTATTCCGCTTCATCATGGCTGTAGCAGTGATACACCACCAATGCCGAGTTTGGCTTGGCTTTTACATAGCCGCCGACGCCATGTTGACTGGCATGGTGGGTGATTTCTGCGGCGGCATCATTTTCGAAACCAGCGCGACAATAAATAACAATACAGGACATGGTGGTGACTTATTTCATTTGTAACAGTTTAATGATCATGGCGGCCCAAGCGATAATAAAGCACAGGCCCCCGATCGGAGTAATCGGCCCAAACCACTTGATACTTGTTAGGGCTAAGGCATACAAGCTGCCACTAAAAAGCACAATGCCGGCGATCATAAAGTAGCCGCTAATGCTAAGGTTGACACCAAACTTGGCCAATATGCCAAGCAGAATCAACCCCAGGGCATGATACATTTGGTATTCAACACCGGTTTGGAAAACGCCAATCGCGTACTCCGATAAGCGACTTTTCAAGCCATGGGCAGCAAAGGCGCCAAGTATAACACTGAGCCCCGCGAAAAGCGCTCCACTAATAAGAAATAACTGACTCATAAATGCTCCTTGATAAAGCTCATGGCGAGCTCCGCTGCCTTTTGCCATTGCTGTTGTTGGGTAAAGCCACTTTTTTTACGCGGCACCAAAGAATGATCGCCATCTTCCAACCAATGGAGCTGAGCGGGACGCGTATCGACAAGCTCGAGCAACTCTGATTGCTTGCCAAAAGTGTCGCGCTCTCCTTGCAGCACACAAAAAGGTACTTTGATATCGGCAAAATGAGCGACGCGCAGTTTGTCTTTTTTTCCTGGCGGGTGGAACGGATACCCGAAGGCAATCACGCCTTGGACATCATTTGGGTGCTCAGCAACCAACATACTGGCCATGCGCCCGCCCATGGATTTGCCGCCGATAAACAGCGGCAAACCTGAGCGACGCTGCTCAAGGTGTTCGTTAAAGCTGGCTAACAGCTTATCGGCTTTTTCCGGTGGTCGGCGTTTGTTCTCTTGCTTAGCGCGCTGCATGTATGGGAAATCGAATAATCCCACACTCACCCCTAACGCGGCCATGTTCGCTGCCATTTGCTGCATAAAGTCACTGTCACTGCCCGCCCCTGCACCGTGGGCAAAAATAAACTGGGCAATCGGCGATTGCGCTTCAATCCACTGCATTAAAGCTGCTCCTGTTCTTTTTCAACTAACCCTAGCATCCACTCTTTAAATGAGACGATTTTACCGAGCTCCGATTGCGACTCACGAAAGACTAGGTAGTAAGCGTTTTTACTTTCTAAGGTATGATTAAACGGCACAATTAATCGCCCCGCATCAATTTCTGGTTTCGCCAGCACCAAGTTGCCAAGGGCCACACCTTGACCGTGGGCAGCAGCCTGCATCGCCATCGAAGAATGCGAGAATATCGGCCCTTGGTTAACTTGCACATTGCGTACTCCAGCGGTTTTCATCCATAACTTCCATGGTCGGCGCGTGGTATCGTGCAACAGTGTGTGGTACTGCAAATCTTGTGGCTCGTTCAGCGGTTTAGGGCCGTTCAATAGCATAGGGCTACACAAAGGCACCAAGTATTCGGTGTGCAACTTATGAGTTTCCACGCCACTCCAATGACCACGACCATAATAGATAGCAATATCAACATCATCTTGAAGTGAATTGTCGTCCTGGTCTTGCGCTTTAATACGCACATCGATCTCTGGGTGTAACTCGTTAAACAAACTTAACCGAGGCACCAACCACTGAATCGCAAAGCTTGGAGTCAGGCTCACCGTTAACGACCCTTTGGCTCCACGCGCTAACAGTTTTTCTGTAGCATCCACTAATTGTGCAAAAATCTCTTTAATATCGAGAAAGTACCCTTGCCCCTCTTCAGTTAATAGCAAGGAGCGATTTTTTCGCAAAAATAATTTCAACCCTAAATGCTCTTCTAGGGTTTTGATCTGATGGCTTACGGCTGCTTGAGTTACATACAGCTCTTCTGCTGCTTTGGTAAAGCTTAAGTGCCTTGCCGCAGCTTCAAAAGCCTTGAGAGAGTTTAGAGGGGGGAGTCGCCGAGCCATAACTAACGATTAGTTTTTTTTATGTGGGTAAAGTATAACATTAGATTAGTTGTAGACAATAAACTTGATAAAGGCTGGTTAAGAACATGCCCAAAATCACCGTGAGTGAAAGCAACAGAACGTCTCCCTCTAGACTAATAAGTAAAAACGTCATAATCTGCTTTTATGAAGTTTCTATATTTGCTACTAAGCGTTGCTTTTCCAGCTTTTGCCAATGACTACGATGTGACTTGGTTACGCATTAATGCGCCGCCATTTTCCATGCCCGCCAACAGCTCTGATTCGGGCATTTGCGATGATATCGTTGATGAGATTATCGCCCGGACTCCGGATTTAAAACATGACTCCATTCATTTACCGCAAATGCGCTTAAAGAGTTATTTTGAACAAGGCAAAAATGTATGTGTGCCCTGCCTAATCAAACGCGACAATCATCCTTTAGTGTTATTCTCTACGCGCACCAGCGTTTATCCGCCAATGGGTATCGTCACCACAGCACATAAACAGCGCTCTATAACCGAAAAACATGGCAATCCCGTGCGCCTTTATTCGCTCTTAAACGATACAGGTTTGCGCTATGGGCAAGGTGCCGGACGGAAATACAGCCCATGGATTGAGAAAATCAAATCGCGAATACAAAATAGCCAAGCAGTGACGCTTAATTACCGTGGTGCCGATCAGGCCTCGGTGTTAGGCGATATGTTAGTCAACGAACGCATCGACTTCGGCATCGACTATCCCTTTATCGCCACTTACTACAGCCGTCATCATGACGCTCAGCTTGTCACTTTACCCATTGCCAATAACCAAGAAAATCTCGTGTTTGGTGCTATCGGCTGTGCCAAGCGCGCTGATAATGACTTTGCTACGACCTTTATCAACCGTATTAACCCTATTATCCGCAACCATATTTTACCCAGCGAGTCGTACCGACAACACCAAAGTAATTGGTTAAGTGAATACTTCGACGATTTTTCCCATGTATATGAAAAACACTTATTAACAAAAAAGCCAGCGCTACACGCTGGCTCTGAAAAGCGCGATACAAACTAAGATATTAGCCTAAATCGCTGGCGCTAGTATCTAATGGTGCAAAGCTTTTGACTAAATCGTCGATCGCTTTCATTTGCGTTAAGTACCCTTCCAGTTTCGCCAATGGCAGTGCGCACGGGCCATCACATTTAGCTTCGTTAGGATTTGGGTGGGCTTCAATGAAGAGTCCAGCAAGGCCAAGAGCCATACCACTGCGCGCCAATTCAGCCGCTTGAGCACGGCGACCGTCGGCACTGTCACTGCGTCCACCCGGGCGTTGTAGCGCATGAGTGGCATCAAAAATAACCGGTGCCATGGCTTTCATATCGTCCATGCCGAGCATATCAACCACTAAGTTGTTATAGCCAAAGCTGGTTCCTCGCTCACACAAAGCCACTTGCTCGTTACCCGCTTCAGCAAACTTATTGATGATGTGACGCATCTCATGAGGGGCTAAAAACTGTGGCTTTTTGACGTTTACAACGTTACCAGTTTTCGCCATGGCCGTTACCAAATCCGTCTGCCGTGCTAAAAATGCCGGGAGCTGAATAACATCCACGACCTCAGCAACAGGGGCTGCCTGATAGGGTTCATGCACATCGGTAATCAATGGAATATCAAAAGTACGCTTAATCTCTTCAAAAATCTTCAGCCCTTCTTCCATACCCGGACCACGGTATGAGGAAATAGACGACCGATTTGCTTTGTCAAAAGAGGCCTTAAATACATAAGGAATATTGAGTTTATTCGTGACCTCCACATAGTGCTCTGCGATACGCATCGCCAAATCGCGAGATTCGAGTACGTTCATACCACCAAACAGCACAAAGGGGTTTTTGTTTGCCAACTCAATGGCACCGATAGTTAACTTTTCAATCGTCATTATCATTTCCTTAAGGGGCGACTGATTGCATAATCAAGCCACAAATATAAGCCATGTAAGTACCCACACCGTAACCTAACACCGCCAGCAGTACGCCCACCGGAGCCAAGGAGGGGTGAAAGGCTGATGCCACCACCGGCGCTGATGCGGCGCCACCGACATTGGCTTGCGAACCCACCGCCATGTAGAACAACGGCGCTTTGATCAGTTTCGCGACAATCAGCATCAAGCTGGCATGGGTAAGCATCCAAATAGCACCCACTACGAAATACAGCGGGCTGTCTAAAATAGCGGTAATATTCATGTGTAAGCCGATGGATGCGACCAAAATATAGAGGAAGCTTGAGGCCACCTTTGACGCTCCAAAAGCCTCAATATGACGTACCCGAGTAAAAGACAAGCTAATGCCTATGGTAGTCGAAATAACGATGAGCCAGAAAAACTTACTATTTAGGCTGTATTCCTGAGCCCATGCAAATTGGTCAAAGTACGGGGCTAACAGATCACCGCAAAAATGAGCAAAACCGGTAATACCAAAGGCGATGGCGATAATGGTCATGTAGTCATTCAGTGTGGGCATACGCGCATGCTCAGCATGATAAGCTTCGACCCGCTTTTTCAAATCCTCAATGGCAGTGGTGTCGGCACCCGTTTTCGCATCTATGGCTTTGTGATTACCGGCCATTAGCAACAGTACCGCCATCCATAGATTGGCAACAATCACATCCACAGTCACCATTGCCGAGAAAATATCGCCGCCAACCTCGAACATCTCTTTCATTGATGCTTGGTTAGCTCCGCCACCAATCCAGCTGCCGGCAATTGTCGTCATTCCCCGCCACACGGCATCAGGGCCATGACCGCCAACCGCTTCAGGGTAGATGGCACTCATCACTAAAATAGCTAAAGGCCCGCCAATCACAATGCCCACGGTGCCGGTTAAAAACATAATCAGCGCCTTAGGGCCGAGATTAATAATCGCTCTTAAATCTATGCTAATGGTTAATAATATCAAACATGCAGGTAGCAAAAACCGCGAAGCAACGTAGTAAACATTGGAACTGTGGCCGTCAACGATGCCAAAAGTATTAAGCAACGACGGTAAAAAGTAGCACAGTAAAAGCGCGGGAACATACTTATAAAACTTTTGCCAGAAACGATGCTGGCTATGTGCCGTTTTAAATATAACGCCGAGGATCACGGCGAGCATACCCATCACCACCGCATCGTTGGTGATCAGTGCCTCATGAGGTTGAGCCATAAAAAATCCTTACCCTAATGGAGTGTGTTGTTATTGTTATCCAGCTCGTCAATTTGATGACGGACTAGCTCAATGGCTGGGTCGTCGGGACATTCATCGACAAAAAAACGTAAATCAGCCTTGGCCAGTTCTGGTCGGTCAATTTGGTTAAGCAAGTACCCTCTGTCGCGCCGCTCATAGGGATCATCACCGAGTAGTTCAATCAGTAATTCCACACAGGCAAGCGCGTCGCCAAAACGTTCAGCACCGATAAAAGCCCATTTTTGATGCGCCAGATACAGCTTATATGCCTCTTCATCGAACACCATCTCAGGTAATGTCTCATTATCAGTTTCCGCGTTTTCAGGCTGCAAATGCCATATCTGTTGCCCAGAGGCGGGTTCTATGAGGTAGTATTCCTGCGCACTAAACGATACCTGCACCATAACACTTTGATCAATCAGTGCAATATCGGCGTTAAAGCGACAATGTTCTAAAATGGCTTGCAGTACAATCGCTAATGATAGGCTGTTACCTGTGCGGTATAGCAAGGTAAAATAAACACTGTTTAGGCGATACTCTGGCATCTCTTGTTGCGTGCCACTGAAGCTCCAGTCACTGTAAAAACAATCAACGATAGCATCAAGCGCTTGGTGTTTATCGCTGTAACGCGCATACACCTCGCTGGCGGCTTGTTGTAACTGTTTGAGTTGAGCAAAGGCGTCATCAACATTAGCTTGTGCATGCCACCGAGCTTCAGCTTGAATACACTGAGTGATGGCACTGACACTGTAGCTGTGCTCTAGATCGAATTGGTCATCTAACCACACATCAGACATAGAATAGGGTACATCTCACGAGCTAAAAAAACTGAGCGCTAGTTTACCTAGGATCGTGAAGATATACCAATTTCGGCGGTTTTTAGTGGTTAATTGTTAACTAAAGAAGCCAGATTTCGACCCAGCCAAGTAGCCAATCGCTAAAAGCACGAGGGTATTAACCCCTAACCATAACCATTTTTGGCCTTGTGTAGGCGCTTTAAGCAGCTTAAAACCGATAACAATGTAAGCGACCACTAAAATAATTTTTTGCCATAGCCATGGCACTGCAAGGGGGTTGATACTGGCCACCACAAGCAGCGCAGTCGCACTCAGTAGCAGCAAGGTGTCAACAATATGGCTGGATATAAATACTGCTTTATTCGCAGCAATTTTACCACCACCGATACGTGAGAAAGCGCGGGTGTAAAAAAGCACCACACTCAAGACTACAAACAACACATGGGTGTGTTTTAGTGCAATATAATCCATACCATTCCTTAATCTGGGTAGCGCGCTAGAATTGTTTCTAGCGTGTCTAGTTTTTCAATAAATACATCTACGAGCTTGGGCTCAAACTGGGTCCCGCGTAAGCGTTGAATTTCTTCCACGACTTCGGCTTTACCCCAAGGTTCTTTGTAACTGCGCCGATGACGTAAGGCATCATAGACATCTGCCAACGCCACTATGCGGCCAAACACGTGAATATCTTGGCCTTTTTTACCTTGCGGATAGCCACTGCCATCCCACCACTCATGATGCTCTTGAGCAATCGTGGCTCCTGCTTGTACTAAAGGCCGTTTAGAATCAGCTAAAATAGTGTAACCTTTTTGCGCATGCTGTTTCATCACCTGCCATTCGTTCTCATCGAGCTTCCCTGGCTTGTGTAAAATAGCATCAGGCACGCCCACTTTGCCGACATCATGCAGAGGAGACGCACTGCGCACCAATTCACACTCTTGCTCGCTCAACCCCAAGCCCCGCGCCAACTCATAGCAGATATGCGACACCCGGCGAACGTGGTTGCCTGTCTCGTTACTGCGCTGCTCTAACGCCTCGCTTAAGCGCCACACCAGCTCCTGCTGAGTGTCTTCTATTTCCGATTGCAGCTGTACATTTTCATACGCAATTTGTACGTTCTGAGCAAAGATTTCAATCAAGTGTCGTTGCGTGGTAGTTAGGTTTTTAGGCACCCCGGAGATATAAAGCAAGGCGCTGTTATTGTATTGGCTAGAGCAATGGGCAAACAGATAATCGTCTTTATAAATAATGGTTTTTTCATTGAGCGCTTGTGTACAGGCGGTAAACTGCTCTGCACTGAGGACTTGATCTAGAGATTTACCCTCGCTTTGTTCAAATTCCCCCTGACCGGCAAAAACCACTAAATTTTTCGCGTCCTTTTGCTCACTGCTGGCCACTAAAGAGGTCGCATACATGGCCTTATCAACTGAGCCAAGTAAGGAAGTGAGCTGCTGAATGACTCCGTGAATAAAGGTTTCCATGGAGTGTGAAGCAAATATATCTCGCGAAGCAGTGATAATTTTTTCCAGTCCCTGGCGCGATTGCTCAATGGCTAAAATGTCACGATACGAGCGCAGGCTGGACATCACTACGGTGAACAGCTTTTGCGCTGTCAGTTCAGTTTTCGACTTGTAATCGTTGATATCGTAATTAACGATTACTTGGCGCTCTGGCGCCTGGCCAGGCTGACCTGTTCTGAGAATAATACGCACATGATGGTTTTTGGCTTCATGGCGGATGTACTGTGCAACCTTCAAGCCGGCATCATCGGTTTCCATAACCACATCGAGTAGCACAATGGCTGCATCTGGGTGCTGATTAATTAGCTGCGTCGCTTCGCTGCCTGAGTAGGCACTGATAAACTCCAGCCGTTTTTCTTGGAACTCGAAATCACTAAGCGCGAGTTTCGTCACAGCATGGACTTCTGGTTCATCATCAACAATAAGGATTTTCCAAGTTCCAAGGCTATCTTGCTCGACTTCTTCAATTTCCTCATCACTGAATAAAAAGTCTTCGGACATGTTAGTTCCTTTTAAAAATCAACGACCAATGTCACTCCCTAAGCATAGGCCTAAGTTGTGTATTCAGCCAAGGTGATGCGCTCATTTTGACCTAAATCGACCACTGTCCGCGCATTAACGTACCCGTAATTAGTCAACAGTTGCCGTACAGCCTGCCCTTGCTCGAAGCCATGCTCTAACATCAGCGTTGCACCTGGGTGCAAATAAGCGCGCGCTTGGGCAATGATATGGTCAATATCGGCTAAGCCATTGTCTTTGGCAACCAAGGCGCTGAGAGGTTCATAGCGCACATCTCCAACACTCAGGTGAGGGTCGCTCTCATCGATATAGGGCGGGTTACTAACAATAAGGTCAAAGCGTTGAGCGGCAATAGCACTGAACCAATCGCTCTGGTAGATGCGCACGTTTGCAATACCGAGGGACTGTTGGTTGTGCATAGCTAAGGTAACGGCATCGGCACTGGCATCAACCCCTTGTACCTGCCATTGCTGACGTTCACTAGCCAGCGCCAAAGCAATTGCCCCTGTGCCTGTACCGAGGTCTAAAACCTGCGCATTCTCAGGTAGGTCGAGCGCCAACGCCTGTTCAACAAGCGTCTCGGTATCGGGTCTCGGTATTAAGGTGCTACTGTTGACGGCCAATGGTAAGGACCAAAACTCGCGGGTGCCCGTTAAATGGGCAACTGGCACCCCCTGCAAACGCTGACTTAATAGCTTTTCAAACTCACGCAGTTGACGCTCGTCGAGGGCCTTATCGCCCCAAGCAAATAGGTAGGAGCGTGGTTTACGCAACACGTGTAATAATAATACTTGTGCATCTAGGCGTGGTGATTCACTGCTGTCTGCGAGCGCCGTTGCTGCATTACGCAGCACGGCATCAATAGTCGAACTCGACAATTAATCGTCACCCATTGCAGCAAGCAAATCAGCTTGGTGTTCAATCAATAGTGGGTCAATCACAGCGCCTAAATCACCGGCAACCACCTCATTCAAACGATACAGGGTGAGGTTAATACGGTGGTCAGTAATACGCCCTTGTGGGTAATTGTAGGTACGAATACGCTCTGAGCGGTCGCCACTGCCCACCAAATTACGACGCTGGCTGGCCTCTTCTGCCTGACGTTTTTCTGTTTCCGCTTGCTCTAAGCGAGCAGCAAGAACCGACATTGCTTTAGCGCGGTTTTTATGCTGTGAACGTTCATCCTGACACTCAACCACAACGCCTGTAGGAATGTGGGTAATACGAATAGCAGAGTCGGTTTTGTTAACGTGCTGTCCACCGGCACCCGAGGCGCGGAAGGTATCTACTTTAATATCTGCGGTATTAATTTCGATGGCTTCGGCTTCTGGGATCTCAGGCATAACAGCGACCGTACACGCGGAGGTATGAACACGCCCTTGCGATTCCGTCTCAGGCACACGCTGCACTCGGTGCGCACCGGATTCAAACTTTAGCTTACCGTATACGCCGTCGCCTTTGATGTTGGCAATCACCTCTTTATAACCGCCGTGTTCACCTTCGTTAGCGCTGACTAGCTCTACTTGCCACTTCTGATTTTCTGCATAGCGGCTGTACATACGGAATAGATCGCCTGCGAAAATAGCCGCTTCATCACCGCCCGTACCGGCCCGCACTTCTAAGAACACATTGTTGTTGTCACGAGGGTCACGAGGCAACATCAATACTTGCAATTGTTCTTCTAGGCTCTCCACTTGAGCTTTTGCTTCTTTGTATTCTTCTTGTGCCATTTCACGCATATCAGGATCGGAATCTTTGAGCATTTCTTGTGCTGTGCCCACATCTTCTTGTGCTTGCTGATAGGCGGTAAAGGCTTTAGCCACTTCTTCTAATTCTGCATATTCTTTGGACAAAGCACGAAACCTGTCTTGATCGCCTATCACTTCGGGATCACTCAGTAGCGCTTGAACTTCTTCATAACGCTCCACTAAGGTTTCTAACTTGCGGTATACCGACTCTTTCATGTGTTTGTTATTCCTGATTAATTCCTAACATTTTTTGCATTTGTGCCAGCTGCCCCACTTCGCCTTTCTCGGCCGCATCTTTAATCGCCTTAGTAGGCGCATGCATCAGTCGATTAGTGAGTTTATTCGCGAGCTCAACCATGATTTTCTCTGGCTCTTTGCCACTGGCTAGCTGAGCCATTGCTCGCTCAAGGAGTTGTTCTTTCGTTTGCGTCACATCATTACGATAATCGCGGATGAGTCCCACTGAATCGAGAGACTTTAGCCAATTATCAAACTCACTGACTCGCGCGGTGATAATCTGCTCGGCTTCTTTTGCTGCTTGCTCTCGCGTTGCCATATTTTCGCTGACGATCGCTTGCAAGTCATCCACTGAATATAAATAGGCGTTATCCAGCTCCGCTACTTGGCTTTCGATATCCCGTGGAACAGCGATATCAATCAACAGCATAGGTTTGTTTTTACGCTTTTTCAGCGCCTGCTCAATCACCCCTTTACCGATAATGGGCAACGTACTGGCCGTTGAGCTGATGACAATATCGGCCTGTGGTAATTGTTCCGGCAACTGCGCTAAGGATATCACGCCAGCGGCGAACTCGTCGGCTAAATTTCGGGCGCGGTCGATGGTACGGTTGGCAACAGTCATTGATTGGGGTGAGTGCTGATGAATATGTCTGGCAACCAGCTCAATGGTTTCACCAGCGCCAATGAGTAGCACACGAGTGTTATCTAGCTTGCCATAAATATGTTTGGCTAAATTCACTGCAGCATAGGCCACCGACACCGCACTGGCACCAATATTCGTCTCTGTACGCACCTGTTTCGCGACAGAGAACGTTTTTTGAAATAAGCGCTCGAATAAGACTCCAACACCGCCATTCTTTTTAGCGCTGGCGTACGCTTGTTTTATTTGCCCAAGGATTTGCGGCTCACCCAGTACTAATGAATCGAGACCGCAGGCCACCTTCATCAAATGATAGATAGCTTGGCTGTGATCAAAGCTGTACACGTTTTCCGCCAGTTCTTTGCTATCAAGTTGGTGAAACTGCGCGAGCCACTGCAACACTTGCTCCGGTGTACCGCTCTCAAGTGAACAATATATTTCAGTGCGATTGCAGGTCGAGACGATCACGGACTCAGCGAACTCATCTTGCATTGTGAGTTGCTGTAGTGCGCGGTCAAGTTGTTCAGGAGAGAAGGCAACTCTCTCGCGCAAATCAACCGATGCTGTTTTGTGATTAATACCCAGTGCGACTATGGTCATGGTGGACAACTATTGCTTAACAACCAATTTTATTAAATACTTACTCATTCTTTAAATTAGCGCATAGATGGATAGCTTCTGCCAAACGGATTTTATCGATGGCAGTAAACGAATTCGTCGACGCTAAATGAAAATCGCTTGCAATAACATTGGTCTGAACCTGCTTCAAGCGAATAATTTTACGAAAATCAAGCGAATAAGGAAAGGCGGGAAAGACATTTGATTAACTTTCGATTGATTTTGCTGGTGTTTTTTTTGTTTCTCACAGGCTGTGTACAAACAATCCCGGAATCCACACCACCTAGCGACACTTGGCGCACCTCCCTTAAGCAAATAAAACACTTTCGCAGTGAAGGTAAAATGGCGTTTATTTCACCACAGAAGCGGCAATCAGCTAATTTTGTTTGGCAACAACAAGACGATGAATACAGCCTCGATTTAAACACCTTTATCGGCACCAACGTTTTGCGCTTAAAACGCCACCCCTATATCGTTGAGCTGGATATCGATGGCGAACAATACCAAGGACATAACGCACAGAGCTTAGTGTATCGTTTAAGCGGTTGGCTGTTACCTTTAGATACCCCAGAACAATGGCTGTTAGCGGCCTACGACGCCGAGTCAGCTCAGTTTGATCAACAACAACGCGTACGTAGCGCCAGCTGGCTGAGCCCGGATAATCGTCAGTGGCAGATTCGTTACCAAAATTACGAGGCTATTCAGGGCGTTTGGCTACCCACGCGTATCACCCTGAGCCACGATACTCTGCGCGTTAAGTTATTAATTAATGAATGGCAACTGCAATGAACTCATGTGCACTTAGCGTGATAGCACCGGCTAAACTTAATTTGTTTTTGCATATAACGGGGCGCCGAGATGACGGCTATCATGAATTGGAAACCCTTTTCACTTTTCTTGACCACGGCGATGAGTTGCACTTTCAACCACGCCAAGACTCACGCCTCGAGTTGGCGCCAATGAATGGCGTGGCCAACGAGGATAACCTTATTTTCCGCGCTGGCGAACTTTTGCGCCAAGCATATCAGCAGCGTGGTCTCGAAGTGTGCGGAGTGAATATTGATATCGACAAGCGATTGCCTATGGGCGGCGGTGTCGGCGGTGGTTCATCGGATGCGGCAACAACCCTACTTGCTCTTAATTCACTGTGGGGCAACAAGCTGAGCCTGGATGAGCTAGCAGAATTAGGCATTCAACTCGGTGCCGATGTGCCCGTGTTTATAGGCGGGCGCAGTGCCCTAGCGCGAGGGGTTGGTGAACAATTACAAGCGGTTGATGTACCACAACACTGGTATTTGGTAGTACATCCACAAGTGCATATAAGCACCGCAGCGGTATTTGGCCACCCTGATTTACCTCGAGATAGCGCCCCACTACCACAGCAATGGCAGCATGCAGAGCATAGAAATGACTGTGAAGCACTGGTCAAAAAGCTCTACAGCGAGGTTGAAAAAACACTGCAGTGGTTGCTAAAATACGCCCCGTCGAGAATGACTGGCACTGGGGCGTGTTGTTTCGCCGCGTTCGATAGCGAACGCGCAGCGTTAGACGTTCTAGAAAAGCTGCCCACCGAGTGGCAAGGCTTTGTTGCCAAAAGTTTAAATCAATCTCCTGCTCATACAGCGCTTGGTTTAAACTAATGTAGAAGTAAAGTGTTTAAGTTAGCCTGCAAATTCACTTGCATGTTAGTCCAAAATTTCAGTGCCCGAGGAACCCTACCGTGCCAGACATGAAGCTCTTCGCTGGTAATGCAACGCCTGACCTAGCTCAAAAAGTTGCAAAACGTTTATATATCGAACTAGGCGATGCCGAAGTTGGTCGTTTTAGCGACGGTGAAATCAGTGTATCTATTAATGAAAACGTCCGTGGCTCGGACGTTTTTATTATCCAGTCTACCTGTGCGCCGACCAACGACAACCTGATGGAATTAATCGTCATGGTTGATGCGCTGCGCCGCGCTTCAGCTGGGCGTATCACCGCTGTACTGCCGTACTTCGGTTATGCCCGTCAAGATCGCCGTGTGCGTTCTGCTCGTGTGCCAATCACTGCCAAAGTTGTTGCTGATTTCTTATCAAGTGTTGGCGTCGACCGTGTGCTAACGGTAGACCTCCACGCCGAGCAAATCCAAGGCTTTTTCGATGTGCCGGTGGACAACGTATTTGGCAGCCCTGTACTTATCGAAGACATGGCTCAGCGTGATTTTGACGACGTCGTCGTTGTCTCACCTGACATTGGTGGCGTCGTTCGCGCCCGTGCTATTGCGAAGTTACTTGATGACAAAGACCTCGCTATTATTGATAAGCGTCGTCCTCAAGCCAATGTGTCTCAGGTTATGCACATCATTGGTGATGTCAAAGGTCGTGACTGTATTATCGTTGATGACATGATTGATACTGGCGGCACACTCTGTAAAGCTGCTGAAGCATTAAAAGAACATGGCGCTAAACGCGTGTTTGCTTATGCCACCCACCCAGTATTATCCGGTAATGCAGCTGAAAATCTGCGTAATTCAGTAATTGACGAAGTCATTGTCACCGACTCAATTCCGTTGTCAGATGAGCTTAAAGCCTTAGACAATATCAAGGTGTTAACCTTGGCTGATATGATGGCCGAGACCATCCGCCGTATTAGCAACGAAGAATCTATTTCGGCGATGTTTGAGCACTAAAATGCTTCGCCGATGAGCTCAAATAGAAAACACCGCCTCGGCGGTGTTTTTTTTATTCTGCTGTTTATTTTAACCAAGGCCGGTGGTACTATAGCGCGCCTTTTTTAATTGGCTGTGGTGTTACATCGCTTGCCAATTGGGTTAAGGCCTTTGGTCGCGAAGGTCTTACACTATATTAATTTGATAATTTGGAGACATCATGTCTAACGATTTTTACACATTTGATGCAGAAGTACGTACAGAGCTAGGTACTGGTGCGAGCCGCCGCCTACGTCGTGCAGACAAAGTTCCTGCGATCCTTTACGGTGCAGGCAAAGACGCTGTATCACTAACGCTTGACCACAACAAAGTGAACCAAGCACAAGACCACGAAGGTTTCTACACGCACATTCTTACCCTGAACATCGGTGGTGAGTCTGTTGAAGCGATTCTTAAAGACATTCACCGTCACCCGTTCAAGCCTAAGATCACTCACTTAGACTTCCAACGTGTTGACCCGAACTCTAAGATCCACACTAACGTGCCAATTCACTTCATCGGTGATGAAGAAGTTAGCAAAAAAGGTGCAACTGCTGTTCACCAACTAACTGAAATCGAAATCACGTGTCTACCTAAAGCGCTACCTGAGTTCATCGAAGTAAGCGTAGCTGACCTAGTTCCTGGTGATTCACTACACCTATCTGAGATCAAACTACCAGCAGGTGTTGTTTCAGTAGAACTAGCTAAAGGCGCTGACCACGACCAAGCGGTTGTAACTGTCAACGCTAACAAAGCTGCTCCAGCTGAAGACTCAGAAGAAGCGTCTGATAGCGACGCAGAATAAGGTTTAAGGTGTTAGCACCTTGAATACTATTCAAATGCTAGTGGGCCTGGCTAATCCAGGCCCCGAATATCAAAAGACCCGCCATAATGCAGGGGCCTGGTTTATCGAAGAACTGGCCGCGCGCTATAACTGCACTCTAAAACCTGACGCAAAACATCACGGCTTAACCGGCAAAGTTATTATCGGTGACAGCGAATTTAAGCTTCTGATTCCAACCACTTATATGAATCTCAGTGGTAAATCTGTGGCCAGTTTAGCTAACTTTTACAAAATCCCCGTTGAGCATATTCTTGTTGCTCATGACGAGATGGATTTAGAACCGGGCATCGCTAAGTTAAAAAAAGGCGGTGGACACGGCGGTCACAACGGGCTAAAAGATATCATTGCGAAAATGGCGAACAACAAAGAATTTATGCGTTTGCGTATAGGTATTGGCCACCCAGGTCACCGTGATAAAGTGACCGGTTGGGTGTTAGGCAAGGCGCCTCAAGCTGATCAGGAAAAGATCGACGCCGCAGTTGATGAAGCTGTGCGCTGCATGGATATTTTGGCGAAAGACGGTGTGCTTAAAGCACAAAACAGACTCCACTCATTTAAGCCATAATGACGCGTGGCTTGAACACAAACAGGTATACATAATATGGGTTTTAAATGTGGTATTGTTGGCTTGCCTAATGTTGGTAAATCAACCCTTTTCAACGCGCTTACCAAAGCTGGTATTGAAGCGCAAAACTTCCCCTTTTGTACTATCGAGCCAAATACAGGCGTTGTTCCAGTACCCGACGCACGCTTAAACCAGCTTGCAGAGATTGTTAACCCACAACGTGTTCTACCTACGACCATGGAGTTCGTTGATATCGCTGGTTTGGTAAAAGGCGCTTCGAAAGGTGAAGGTCTAGGGAACCAATTCCTTGCCAATATTCGCGAAACCGATGCGATTGGTCATGTTGTGCGCTGCTTTGAAAATGACAATATTGTCCACGTTGCCGGGCAAATCGACCCTGCCGATGATATTGAAGTTATCAACACTGAGCTCGTGTTGGCTGACATGGACAGTGCTGATAAAGCGCTACTACGTCAAGCAAAGAAAGCCAAAGGCGGCGACAAAGACGCAAAATTCGAGATAAGTGTGCTTGAGAAAGTAAAAGCGCATTTAGATGAAGGCTTAACATTGCGCTCACTCCGCTTGGAAAAAGAAGAAAAAGCAGCCATTGATTACTTAAACTTCTTAACCATTAAGCCAACTATGTACATCGCCAATGTCAACGAAGACGGCTTTGAAAATAACCCGCATTTAGAAACCGTGCGCGAGATTGCTGCGAATGAAGATGCAGTGGTCATTCCGGTTTGTGCAGCCATAGAAGCTGAACTGTCAGAGCTCGAAGAAGACGAGCGCAACGAATTTATGGAAGATTTAGGCCTTGAAGAACCAGGCTTAAACCGAGTAATTCGTGGTGGCTACGAGTTGCTACAGCTGCAAACTTACTTCACTGCGGGCGTCAAAGAGGTTCGTGCTTGGACGATTCCTGTTGGTGCAACAGCGCCACAAGCAGCAGGAAAAATACACACGGATTTCGAAAAAGGCTTTATCCGTGCACAAACAATCGCGTTTGATGACTATATTGAATACAAGGGCGAAAATGGCGCAAAAGAAGCTGGAAAAATGCGTCAAGAAGGCAAGGACTACATTGTTAAAGATGGCGATGTAATGAACTTCTTGTTCAACGTGTAATAAACACCGCTTCAATGAGCCCGCTTTATTAGCGGGCTTTTTTGTTTGTGAGTGAGAAAAAGAAGCTGTTTTTTATTCGCTTCGCTTGTTTTTCAGGCAAACAATTCATCCTCGTTATGTTTTTACTAAAAAGGTGTTGACGCGCTTTCGGCAGATCAGCATAATACGCCCCGCATCAGCGATGATGAACAAGTAAAAGTTGGCTACGTAGCTCAGTTGGTTAGAGCACATCACTCATAATGATGGGGTCCCCTGTTCAAATCAGGGCGTAGCCACCATTTTCTTTCTACCAATAAGAAAATGAAAATTACTTTATGCGGAAGTGGCGGAATTGGTAGACGCGCTGGATTTAGGTTCCAGTATCTTCGGATGTGAGAGTTCAAGTCTCTCCTTCCGCACCATGTTCTCGATAAGAACTGAAATTATCATTTTCTATAGCTGGAGTATCGCCAAGCGGTAAGGCAGCGGGTTTTGATCCCGCCATTCCCAGGTTCAAATCCTGGTACTCCAGCCAACTTTTCTGAAGTTGAGGAATGAGCTTAGGCTTAAGTTCCAAAATGCTCCAGATTATATTGCGGAAGTGGCGGAATTGGTAGACGCGCTGGATTTAGGTTCCAGTATCTTCGGATGTGAGAGTTCAAGTCTCTCCTTCCGCACCATGTTCTTGATAAGAACTAAAATTATCAAACTTGATTTTGTTGGAGTATCGCCAAGCGGTAAGGCAGCGGGTTTTGATCCCGCCATTCCCAGGTTCAAATCCTGGTACTCCAGCCAACTTTTCTGAAGTTGAGGAATGAGCTTAGGCTTAAGTTCCAAAATGCTCCAGATTATATTGCGGAAGTGGCGGAATTGGTAGACGCGCTGGATTTAGGTTCCAGTATCTTCGGATGTGAGAGTTCAAGTCTCTCCTTCCGCACCATGTTCTTGATAAGAACTAAAATTATCAAACTTGATTTTGTTGGAGTATCGCCTCGCCACGAAGTGGAAGCGGTAAGGACAGAAGAGAGAGGTTTTGATCCCTCACTCATCCACCCCCAGATTCAAATCCTGGTCCACAAATAGATTTGAGATTTCGTTGGAGTATCGCCAAGCGGTAAGGCAGCGGGTTTTGATCCCGCCATTCCCAGGTTCAAATCCTGGTACTCCAGCCATTGGCTACGTAGCTCAGTTGGTTAGAGCACATCACTCATAATGATGGGGTCCCCTGTTCAAATCAGGGCGTAGCCACCATTTTCTTTCTACCAATAAGAAAATGGAAAATACACTATGCGGGAGTGGCGGAATTGGTAGACGCGCTGGATTTAGGTTCCAGTATCTTCGGATGTGTGAGTTCAAGTCTCACCTTCCGCACCATGTTCTCGATAAGAACTAAAATAATCGTCCTGGATTGCTGGAGTATCGCCAAGCGGTAAGGGCAGAAGAGAGAGGTTTTGATCCCTCACTCATCCACCCCCAGATTCAAATCCTGGTTCACAAATAGATTTGAGATTTCGTTGGAGTATCGCCAAGCGGTAAGGCAGCGGGTTTTGATCCCGCCATTCCCAGGTTCAAATCCTGGTACTCCAGCCAACTTTCCTAAAGTTGAGGAATGAGCCTAGTGTCTCCAACTAGACGCTCTAATTAGGTTTCTTTAGGTAAAGTAAAAAATGCGGAAGTGGCGGAATTGGTAGACGCGCTGGATTTAGGTTCCAGTATCTTCGGATGTGAGAGTTCAAGTCTCTCCTTCCGCACCATTTTTATTATCTCACCTTTTATACATCACCATAGTCTAAGCACTACTTGCTTATCGCGACCACCTATAAGCATTTATAGAATTCACTTAATAAAAAAATCCGGCACGACTGCAAGATGGCGATTGATCTAATGACCAATCGCGTATTTTAGTACCCAATCTTTTATCGGCCCAGCCTGGTTTGCCGCGCGTAAAAATAGATTACGCCCCCATTTTAATGGCCCACTCTCATTAGAGAACCCCCAATAACATGCATCCATTGTGCTCATCATAGCCAAGTTGGCATAACGGCGCGCTTGCCAATAACGCTGCAATGCAATATCAATGGGGTTGTCATTTTGTAACTGTGCACTGAGCGCCACTACATCAGCAAAGCCGAGATTGACCCCCTGCCCTGCCAACGGGTTGATGGTGTGAGCGGCATCCCCGATTAACACGCAGCGTCCTTGAACATAGCGCTGAGCATGGGCTCTGGTAAGCGGAAAAACCGCCACAGACTCAATATCAAAATCACCTGGCAAGCTTGGGAAATGAGTAATAATCTCTTGTTTCAGTTGCTCTTTTGGTAAAGCCTTTAAACGAGCTAAGTGATCACCGTGGTGATACCAAATCAAGTTGGCATAAGGCGCCTGCATGGGTAGAAACGCCACTGGCCCGGTGCGCTGAAATTGCTGCCAAGTACGCACCTGCTGCGGGGCATCAAGCTTAACCAATATGCCCATACAATGTTGCTGATATTGCCACCCCTCGCTACCTATTCCTAACATCGAGCGTACAGCGGAACGCCCGCCATCGGCAGCAATGAGTAGATCGCCTTGATACTGCTTTGCCCCTAAGGTCAGTGTTACTTGCTCACCGTCATCGTCAATCGCACTTATTGGCTCAGCACTTTCGATAGCTGTAATATCGTACTGTGAGAATTGTTGCCATAACGCTGCTTGAATCACGTTGTTTTCAATCAGGTGACCTAAATGGGTTAAACCCAGTTGTTCGGCGGAAAATAATAAACGCGCGTTGGGCTGTTCAAAAGCTTCTAACTCAGTGTACGGCGCGCTACGCGTCGCTTTAATCGTCGCCATAGCTCCGAGTTCATCAAGCAATCGCTCGGAGGCACGATTTATCGCTGAGACACGAATATCAACACGGCTGTTTTGCAAATCAGTAGTGGCACCTGGAAAGTGGCGCTCAAATACCGTCACCTTCATGCCTTGTTGCGCCAGCTTAATGGCACAAGCAGCTCCGACCATCCCGCCACCGACGATTAGCACATTTTTTACACTCATGGCCTATTGCCTCTAAATGCTTCAATATTATGGTGATTGTAACTCAGTTAAGGCAATGGTGGCAGTCTAAGCGCAGGCTAAAGCGTGTTGCTTTGATGTCATCCTGTGTCACAGTGTAAATATCAAATCTATACTTGGCTCATAGCGCGATAGCATATAAAATACGCGTCCTTTAGGCAAAGCTCGGGCCATTAGTCCAACCCAAAGCTCTGTCGTGCATTATCTACCGGATTGAAAGCGAGGCATTATCTCAATGAGTAAAAAGCTGCATATAAAAACCTGGGGTTGTCAGATGAATGAATATGACTCCCAGAAAATGGCCGATCTACTTGATGACACCAATGGTTATCAGTTGACCGAAGAAGCCAGCGATGCGGATGTCATTTTACTTAACACCTGCTCAATCCGTGAGAAGGCACAAGAAAAAGTATTCCATCAACTTGGCCGCTGGAAACTACTCAAAGAGCAAAACCCCGATTTAGTTATCGGTGTTGGTGGCTGCGTAGCTTCACAAGAGGGTGATACCATTCGCCAACGTGCGCCTTTCGTAGATATCGTGTTCGGCCCACAAACCTTGCACCGCTTGCCTGAAATGATTCAACAAGTGCAGGCGAAAGAAGGTTCAGTGGTTGATATCACGTTTCCTGAAATCGAAAAGTTTGACCGTTTGCCAGAGCCCAAAGCGGAAGGACCCAGTGCCTTTGTATCGATTATGGAAGGCTGTTCGAAATACTGCACGTTCTGCGTGGTGCCCTACACTCGTGGCGAAGAAGTAAGCCGCCCTCTGGATGATGTACTTTTAGAAGTTGCGCAACTGGCTGAGCAAGGCGTGCGTGAAGTGAATCTGCTGGGTCAAAACGTTAACGCATATCGTGGCGAGACGCATGATGGCGAAATCTGTTACTTTTCTGACTTACTGCGTTACGTGGCCGCCATCGATGGTATTGATCGCATTCGCTACACGACCTCGCACCCTGTTGAGTTTACGCCTGATATTATTGATGCCTATGCTGATGTACCTGAGTTAGTTGACCACTTGCACTTGCCAGTACAAAGTGGTTCAGACCGCGTGTTAAACCTAATGAAGCGTGGCCACACGGCCATTGAATATAAGTCGACTATTCGCAAACTGCGTAAGATCCGCCCTAATATCAGCATGAGCTCAGACTTTATTATCGGCTTCCCAGGCGAAACCACCGAAGACTTTGAAGCAACCATGAAGCTTATCAACGACATCGGCTTTGATATGAGCTTCAGCTTTATTTACAGTGCCCGCCCTGGTACACCCGCAGCAGACTTGCCGGATGACGTCAGCGAAGACGAGAAAAAACAGCGCCTATACATTTTACAAGACCGCATCAACCAAATGGCACAGAAAATCAGCCGTGATATGTTTGCTACTGAGCAGCGTATTTTGGTGGAAGGCCCTTCGAAAAAGAACCCTATGGAGCTGCGTGGACGCACCGAAAATAACCGTGTAGTTAACTTCGAGGGTCCACATTCTGTGATCGGCCAATTTGTTGATGTCCGTATCACTGAAGCGTTGCCTAATTCACTGCGTGGAGAATTGCTGCGCACTGAAGATGAAATGAATCTACGTCGCGATGTCGCGCCGAGCGACATTCTTGCCAAAGCACCGAGCGAGCCGCAAGCCAATGACATCGGCGTCGGTACATTCACCCCGAATTAAAATAATCGTGCGCTGCGTTTACGCAGCGCCAAGCAACAGGAAGCAACTTTGAGTAACCAGCTGAAGAATATCGATATTTACTTAGAACCGTCAGACAATGCCCGCCTTTCTTCTTTGTGTGGACCCTTCGACGAAAATATTAAGCACATCGAGCGTCGTCTGGGAGTTGAAATTGCACACCGCGAAAACCTCTTTAAAGTCACCGGCAAGCCGCACACTGCAAAAGCTGCCGGGGAAATTCTAAAAAATCTTTACGTTGATACGGCCCCTGTTAAAGGTAAGCAAAAAGAGATCGAACCTGAACACGTACACTTAGCCATCACCGAAGCTGATGTGCTCGAACAAGAGCAGCCCAGTGTGTGGGGGAAAGAAGTGTTCATTAAAACCCGCCGTGGCGTCATCAAACCGCGTAACCCCAATCAAAGTCAGTATGTGGCTAATATCTTAAATCACGACATTAGCTTCGGTATTGGCCCAGCAGGGACCGGAAAAACTTACTTAGCCGTAGCCGCTGCCGTCGATGCCCTCGAACGCCAAGAGATTCGCCGTATTCTATTGACCCGCCCGGCGGTTGAAGCGGGTGAAAAACTAGGCTTTTTACCTGGTGACCTCACCCAAAAAATCGACCCTTACCTGCGCCCCCTTTATGATGCTTTATTTGAAATGCTTGGCTTTGAGAAGGTTGAGCGACTCATAGAGAAAAACGTCATCGAAGTGGCTCCTTTGGCGTATATGCGTGGTCGCACGTTGAATGACGCTTTTATCATTCTTGATGAGAGCCAAAATACCACAGTGGAACAAATGAAGATGTTCCTTACCCGTATTGGCTTTAATTCAAAAGCGGTGATCACCGGTGATATTACGCAGGTGGATTTGCCTCGAGGTGCGCGCTCAGGCCTGCGTCATGCAATTGAGGTGCTCAGTGATGTTGAGGCTATCAGCTTTAACTTTTTCCAAGCTCATGATGTGGTTCGCCACCCCGTGGTCGCTGCTATTGTTGAAGCTTACGAAAGCCATGATGAAGCACAGCGTGCCAAACGTGCCGCTAAAGAGCAAAATAAAAAAGAGTCTGACTCATGACCACCACTGTCGATCTGCAACTTGCTTGTGAATTTGATAACTTACCGAGCGCTGAGCAATTTCAGCGCTGGGCCGCGTTGGTGCTTGATGAACTTAAGCCTAACAGCGAAATCACTATTCGCATCAGCAATGCAGAGGAAAGCCAAAGCCTCAACCATAGTTACCGAGGCAAAGACAAACCGACTAATGTTTTGTCTTTTGAGTTCGATGCCCCCCCAGGTGTAGAGCTACCCTTAGTTGGGGATTTGATTATTTGCCCCGAAGTGGTATATCGTGAGTCTTTGGAACAGCAAAAAAGCTTTCATGACCACTTTGCCCACATGGTGGTACACGGGTGCTTGCATTTACTTGGCTATGACCATATAAATGACGCTGATGCCCAAGAAATGGAAGCGATTGAAAAACGCCTGTTGGCAACCATTGATATCAGCGACCCATACAGGGATGATGAGTGTTAATCCCAATAGTGAGGCTCTGCTCACTATCGGAATTAATTCAACTTGGAGCGCATAAAGCTAATGAGCGACGAAAACTCGCATAGTAGAGAGGGTTCTTCTGGAAAATCGTGGATGGATCGCATCACCCAGATGTTCCAAGGAGAACCCCAAAATAAGGAAGAATTGGTTGAAGTCATCTCAGATGCGCAAGAACGCGATCTGATTGACCCTGAGACCAAGGAAATGATGGAAGGCGTATTGGGTGTGTCGGAGCTGAAAGTGCGCGACATTATGATCCCACGCTCACACATGATCACCTTAGATGTAGATAAACCACTGTTCGATCAACTACCGATGATGATCGAGTCCTCGCACTCGCGCTTTCCGGTGGTGTGTGAAGACAAAGACCACGTCGAAGGTATCTTATTGGCCAAGGACTTATTGCCATTACTGATGGACAAAGAGGCCGCCTTACCAAACCTACGCGATATGCTCCGCCCGGCGGTAGTCGTCCCGGAAAGTAAGCGGGTTGATACGCTACTGAACGAGTTTCGCCAACAGCGCTACCACATGGCGATTGTTATCGACGAATATGGTGGTGTGTCTGGCTTAGTGACCATTGAAGATATTCTCGAAATCATTGTCGGCGAGATTGAAGACGAGCATGATGATGAAGATGAAAGTAAAGCCATCCGTAAGGTTTCTAAGCACGTTTACTCTGTACAGGCTCTGACGCCTATTGAAGAGTTTAACGACGTGTTTAAAACCGATTTCAACACCAGCGAAGCCGATACCATTGGCGGTATTGTGTTGCATGCCTTCGGCCATATGCCTGGGCGCGGTGAAATCATAGACATTGATCCTTTGCAGTTTAAGGTCACAAATTCCGACAGCCGTCGTATTTTGCAGCTGCAAGTTACCTTGCCGAAATCGAGCGATGGCGAAGATACTGACGCGGCTTAAACAGCAATTTAGTGATAAAAAAACATGGCTGGCACTGGTTGCCGGCCTTGTTTTAACCTTTGCTTATGCCCCTTTCGGCGCCTGGCCTTTAGCTTTTTTTAGTATTGCGGTGCTGTGTTATTGCAGTTATCAGGCACCGGTCAAACAAGCGGCTTGGTACGGATTTATCTTTGCCATCGGCTGGTTTGCTGCGGGAATAAGCTGGGTGCACGTCTCCATAGCCCAGTTTGGTGGTATGCCACTGCCCGCCTCCATTGCCATTATGGCCTTACTGGTGGTGTATTTAGCACTTTATCCTGCACTGGCACTGGCACTCACTGCGTTTATACACAAACACAGCGGCGCTTGGCTGGCTCCGCTGTTAATCAGCTTTGCCTTCAGCGAATGGCTGCGCGGCACACTACTAACCGGCTTTCCTTGGTTATCACTGGGCTACACCCAAACCGATTCACCAGTAAATGTTCTCGCGCCGATAGTGGGTGAATTTGGCTTAAGTGTGCTGGTGCTGGCCGTGGGTTATGGCCTTTATCGTTTATTTTGTGCCAAGGTCTGGCAACCCCTTGTGGCAACACTCGCCGCAGGCGCCCTAGTTGCAGCCCTAGCCACAGTATTCAATTATAACCAGTATTCTGGCAAACAGCTGAATGTGGCCTTAGTACAAGGCAATATCAAGCAAAGCATGCGCTGGCAACCCGAGAACTTCTGGCCCACCATGCTCAAGTACCAAGATATGACGCGCCTACATTGGGATGCCGATCTGGTGGTGTGGCCTGAGGCTGCGATCCCCGAGCTCGAACAGTTAGCGGGGGAATACCTCACATCCTTGGATAAGGCGGCGGTGTTTAATGATACTGCGCTTATCACCGGCATCGTCGACTATCAATATGATACCCGCAATGTTTACAACACCTTAGTGGTGGTGGGTAAAAAACAACGAGACAGCAGCGCAGGTCAGTACCGCTACCTCCATAAAAACCGCTATCGCAAACATCAGTTACTACCTATTGGCGAGTTTGTGCCTTTTGAAGACTTACTACGTCCTTTGGCACCGCTGTTTGACTTGCCAATGTCGAGTTTTAGTCGCGGTGAACGCGTGCAAGATAACCTGATAGCCAACGGCTACCATATCCTTGCCGCTATCTGTTACGAAATCGCCTTTCCGGATTTAGTCAGAGATAATTACCGCAGTGACTCGGATATCCTCTTTACCGTGAGTAATGATGCCTGGTTTGGCGACTCCCACGGACCTCATCAACATATGCAAATCTCACGCATGCGCGCGCTCGAGCTGCAGCGTCCACTGGTACGAGTGACTAATACTGGGGTGACTGGCGTGTATGACCCGATTTCGCAATCACAACTTAGCCTTGCGCAATTTGATGCGGATGTACTGCGCGCTGATGTTCGCTTGATCTCTGGCGACAGCCTATACGCCCTGTATGGTCGTTGGCCTACGTGGTTGGCGCTGCTGTGCTTACTGGGCCTGAGTCTGTACTATTCTAGAAGAGTTAAAAAAGCGCCTAACGGCGCTTTTTTTATTGCTTGTCGAGGTAATCAAACACCAAGTTAGTCATCGCTTTGACCCCTAACGGCAACGCTTTCTCGTCAATGTAAAAGTGCGGCGAGTGGTTGCTTGGCGCCGTTTTGGCATCCTGATCCTTTGGCGTCACTCCCAAAAAGAAGAACAGTCCAGGGGTTTCCAGGGCGTAGTAAGAGAAGTCTTCAGCGCCGGTGATCAGATCCGTGGTGATGACATTGTCGCTGCCTGCGGCCCGTTGCAGCGTGGGGGTCATCATGTTCGTTAACTGCGGGTCATTCACGGTGACCGGGTAACCATGGTCGATATGGATATCAGCCTTTGCCCCAGCTGCCTGGGCGGTTAACTCCACGGTTTTTTGCAAACGCTGCTTGATGTCAGCGCGCATTTGCTGATCAAAGGTGCGAATAGTGCCCACCATCTCCACCTCATCAGGGATAATATTACTGCGTACCCCACCATTGATGGCACCAAAAGAAATCACCGAAGGCGCTTTGGTGACATCGACTTGGCGCGAAGCAATGGTTTGTGTAGCCATAATAATTTGGCTAGAAGCGACAATGGGATCGACTCCATTCCAAGGTCGTGAGCCATGAGTCTGACGACCTTTGACCTTGATGTTAAATGAGTCCTCACTGGCCATCAACGGCCCTGAGCGAAAACCAATTTGCCCGGTATTGAGTGATGAGGTGACATGCAAACCAAACACCGCCTCAGGCTTTTGTGCAAATAAGCCTTCTTTAAGCATCAGTTCGGCACCGCCCTGCTCTCCCTCAGGAGCGCCTTCTTCCGCTGGTTGGAACACAAACAGTATTTCCCCAGCTAGTTCAGACTTTAACGCCACCAAGGACTCAGCCACAGCCATAAGGATAGCGACGTGGGCATCGTGACCACAGGCATGCATCACCCCCACTTTTTGACCACGGTAAGTGGCACTCTGCTGCGAAGCAAAAGGCAAGTCTACTTGCTCGGTCACAGGCAGTGCGTCCATATCCGCACGCAAGGCAATCAAGGGCCCCGGTTTATCACCCTTGAGCCTGGCTACCACCCCGGTATGAGCCACGCCGGTTTCCACCTCAAGGCCCAAGCTTTGTAAGTGTTCGGCCACGTACTGCGCGGTCTTAAACTCACGGTTACTCAATTCCGGATATTGATGAATATGACGTCGCCAAGTGATCACCTTATCGGCAACCTGTTCATTGGCTTGTTGAATTTGTTGGTCTAAATCAGCGGCCGCAACGCTTGATGTGACACTAAACATACCTGCCAGCAATAGCGCTTGGCCTAAAACCGAAAGCTTTGTCATGGATTGTTCCCCTGTTGAATAATAGTCGGTACTTACACCTCGATATTAACGCTAATGTAACACTTAGGTGAAAAACAGTGGGTTGCGACCAATGACATAAAAAAGCCTGCGCTAAGGCAGGCTATACTCATGAGCTTAGTTATTGGCGCGCTGCCAAGGCCCGCCATTGATGGGGTCGTCACCTTGTGTCCACCATTTAGCCTGATACAGGACACCATTTTTGCTGGCTTGGTCACCCCCGACGTAGATAGTCGCCGCATCCCAGGTGATCGCACCGTCACCGGGTGCAGGGTCTACCGGATCGCTTGGCGGTGTCGGCTCGCTTTGGCCGCCACTGTCAATAAGTTGCCATGGCCCACCATTAAGAGGGTCATCACCTTGAGTCCACCACTTGGCCTCATAGATTTGCCCACCTTGGCTCACTTGCTCACCTTGTACATAGACCGTTGCTGCATCCCACGCTGCAACGCCATCCACAGGCGGCTCTGTGGGCGGCTCACTAGGCAAGGTGTCGCTAACGCGCACTTGCGGCCAGCCGGCATGAGACTGATAGAAGTTAGTAACACATTTCTCATAGTCACCGGGGACCAAGGCCGAATAAGCCGTTTGATAACCTACTAACTTACATTCGAAGGAATAGCCACCGGGGCGGTCGGCATAATAGCCCCAATCACCCTCCCAATTGGTGTATAAGACATCTGTCGCGCCCTCAAGATTAAGACTGCCATACGGGGTTTGTTGCCAACAGGTGTCTTCTTCGTCACTTTCTATAACGATATTGTAGTGATGAGCGAGGCCCTGCCAATAACGAATACGATTGACTGGTTGGCCCTTATATTTATTTTGCTCGCCGCACTCTATACCACCATTGATAACATTAATGGTGGTGCCAAAGCCATAACCAATCCCGGCATTACGCTCACGCTGCGACGGCACCCAGGTACGGTCAATCACGTGTAACATTGCCGGTTTCGGGGCTTGCGGAGTGAGGAAAAACCAAATAGCTGAAGCCAAGTTTAACCACGAGTCCGCCACTAACGCCGGGTTATTTAGCAATACGGTGGCGTCACCATCGAACATGACTTCTGAGAATGCCCCGTAGTTAAAATGATAAGAGAGCTGTTTTGCGCCGCGACCAAAGTAACCCTGACCTGGAGCGCATGGCCAACGACGGTTTTGCCAGTCATTTTGACCGCAGCCTGTGGTGTAGCCCTCTTCGCCCTCGGACCATCCCATTTCTCGCACATGCACTAACGCTTGTTGCCACTCCTCTAACCCCAAAGGGTTATCAGAGACGTTGTCTTTACTGATATGACCGCCAGTTTCTTGGGCAAAGTGAGCAAAGGCTGTGACTATTGAGCGTTTGCAAATAGCATCGGCATCGCGCCCATCGCTATAGTCGCCACAAAACGCGGGGAATTTGCCTATCGCTCTTAAAAATCGCGTGTAGGTGTACTCTGGTGCCGCCATTTGCGTAAGAAAGTCCCACTGCTGCTGTGGAAATACCCGCTGTGCGCGCTGCACGTTTTCGGGGTTAGTGGCGCTCCCTGGGACAATAGCTTCAACCACGGCATTGTCGCGAGTACGCAATGCCTGCGCCCACACTTGATACATAGGATCGGCTGTTTTCGCCGCTGCCATGGCTTCAATATCGGCTTTGGCGACGACATAGCCCTCGGGGTTCTGTGGATCGGGTTGTACATTAATGGCGTGGGCCGCTGTGGAGACGGCTGCGCTGATCCCCAGCACGGTGAATAGTTGTGTTGTTTTAGACATATTTGACTCATTTTTTCGTTGTAAGACCGACCAGCTGCTCATGCACTGATCACTGAGCCCTCCCACCGTTTATTGTTGCCACAAAGACAGCGTTGTCAAATATATTTTTACATTGTATTTTCAATTTTACTTATATGGGGGACATGAAATTGACGGGGCACACGCTAAATCAGTTACGCTGACCTAGCGTATTTACAGCAGCTTAGTTAACAGCAATAAGCTCAACGTCGAAGATTAACAAGCTTGCTGGGGCGATATTCCCCACCCGGCGGTTACCATAGGCAAGTTTAGCTGGAATATACAGCGTGGCCCGCTCTCCAGCATGCATGGCAAGCAACCCTTGCTGCCAGCCACTGATCACTTGGTTTAATTTGAAGGTCAGGGGTTGGCCTCGCTTCTGGGAGTTATCGAATTCACTGCCATCAAGCAATGTGCCCCGATAGTGCACCGTTACTTTCGACTTAGCGCTTGGCTGCTCACCAGCCTGATTGCGAGTATGCCACAGCATTTGCACCCCACAATCAAGCTCCACAACTCCTTCTTTGTGTTTGTTCTCAGCCAGAAATTGCGCCTCGGCATCGCCATTTTCTGCTGCTGCCGCTTGATTGCGCCGATGGCCGCGAAAGGTCAGTACCAACAACACGACAATGGCGAGAATTAATAACGCATTAATCATCCTTTTCTTCCTCACCAGCAACAATGTCAGCTATAGCCCGCAAGCGTTTCATGGCTAAGTCGTGCAAGCTTCCTTCGGGGTATTGGCCCTGATGAAATTGCCCGCATTGCTTACCAGTCAGCAAACTGAGGGCTTCATCGACACTCGAAACTGGATAAATATGGAACTTCCCCTGCTCAACGGCACTTATTACCTCTTGATTGAGCACCAGGTTCAAGCAATTTGACTTGGGAATAATGACCCCTTGGTGAGTGTCTAAACCGCGCATTTGGCAAAGTTTGAAGAACCCTTCAATCTTTTCGTTAACACCGCCAATGGCTTGCACTTCACCGCGTTGGTTGATTGAACCAGTCAGTGCAATGCCTTGCTTTATGGGCACTTGGGTAATACTTGAGACCAAAGCACACAACTCAGCCAGCGAGGCGCTGTCACCATCGATATAGCCATAGCTTTGCTCAATTGCGATGTTGGCACTGAGAGTCAGGCTGAAATCCTGCGCGTATTTATTACCTAGGTAACCGGTTAGCAACATGACACCTTTTGAGTGAATAGACTTACCCAATTCAGCTTCGCGCTCAATATCAATCACCCCATCACTGCCTGCATAAACCGAGGCGCTCATACGCGCCGGAGTGCCAAATGAGGTATCACCCACGTGCAACACAGTAAGGCCATTAACAATACCGACTGCCTCACCTTGTGTATCAATAAGAATGTGTCCTTCACGAATATCACTCAGCATGTTTTCGCTCATTTGCCCAGTGCGGTATTCTTTCCCAGCAATTGCTTCTTCTACGTGGGCAGCTAAGATCTGTTCACTGCTGTCCTGACGAGCGTAAAAGCTTGCTTCAGCCACTAACTCAAGTACATCGGCAAACCGTGCTGACAACTTTTGTTGATGCTCAGCCTGGCGGTGGCTAAAGCGCAACAGCAGTGCCATCGCCTCATTATTAGGCTCAATTTTCAGCTTTTCTCGACAATACTCAATCACTTTAGTGATAAATTGATATTGGTATTTATCTGAGCCTGGAAGGTAATAATCAAAATCAGCCAGAACGCGAAAATGCTCGGCAAACTCTTCGTCATATTCATTGAGGGTGTAATACAAATCCCGAGAACCCAGTAAAATCACTTTTACATCCAGCGGGATCAATTGCGGTCGTAAGGTGAAGCTGCTACCTACCGAGCTGTCTTGGTAAGGTAAATCATTTTTTATCTGATGTGTTTTTAATGATAATTTTAAGCCATCCCACACTTGCGCGTTGGTCATCACTTTTTCCGCATCCATAATCAGATAACCACCATTGGCACGGTGCAGTGCGCCAGGCTGAATGCTGCGGTAACTGGTTACCAACGACCCTTGCGATGTTGAATATTCTATTTTGCCAAACAGATTACCAAAGGTCGGATTAGGCTCATAAATAACTGGCGCGGGATCGTCTTCTTTAAAAGACACCAATAAATTGGGAGCAAAGAATTCGGTGAGCATTTCATCACGATCATACTCATCTTTGTTATCTTCACTGCCTTGCTCTTCATCAAGCCACTCGAGTACCGTATCGACCAACTCTGAGCGTAAATCTTTTAAGTAACGTAACACCCCAACATGGGTGGCATACTTGTGCTCAAGCTCACGTAAAAGCGGTTTGATTGCCGCTTCGGCGGTGCTTTTCTTCAGCTTGCGCAGTGCCTCGCTAGACTCGCGCTTCCACTTTGGCAGCTCAATAAGGGCATCAATTAATGCGTCTTCAAGCTCTGCGATAGCGTCAAGAAAGCGCTCTTGCGTGGGCTCATCAAGGGCACTGAACTGCTCATCGCTGAGGCGCTGATTGTTGACGATTGGCACAAAACCTACGTTATTTTCATCCTCGATCAACTCGACACTGCGGGCATTGGCCAAGTCTTCCACCGCAGCCAACGCATCTTCGTACTTATCTTCAAATTCACGATCGATGGACTTTTTCTTGCGTTGGAACCCTGGGTTATCAAACGCAGCCGGAAAGGTATCGAGAATCTCATCCAGCAACGCATCAATATCGTCGACTAGGACTTGTCCCTCGCCCGGATTCATTAACAAGGCGATAGGCTCGCGGTGATCATCGTAATTATTAACATAGAGCCACTCACGCGGCGTCTCGCGCTCTTTGGCATGTTGTTGCAGCTTATGCTGCACTAACGTGAAGCGCCCTAACGCTGGCTCTCCCATCACATAAGCATTGTATCCAGGAAGCTGCATACCCAGAGCAAATTCCAAAGCACTGTCGGCACGCTGCTGGCCGATAAAAGGTAAGTCCTCGGGGTAGGGATGCGCTAAACAAGTGCGCACATGATTTGCTGAAATTTGTGGGGCCAACGCATTGGCACTAAGAGGAGTAACACCGTTATTGCTTTTATCTTTCATTCGACACATCTTGTAGTGGGCCCTATTAGCGGGCCCCAATTATTATCCGCTGAGCACTGCGTTATGGCTGCAGTGCCTGACGGCTGAAGTGAATGCCTTCGCATTGACTGCAAGGCTGAATCTCACTGGCGTGGTAAATATCCACCTGATGATGGCAATTTTGGCACACTAAGGTGCCCATGGCTATCCATTCTCCAGCGTGATAAACGCCTTTATGTTTAAAGTCTTGGCTAAGCGCTTGCCACTCCAATTGTGACTTATCTTCGATATGTGATAATTCGAACCACAGCGACTCCTTAAGTTCTTGCCATGCTAGCTCGTTGTAGTGTTTCTCGTGTTCAATGAGGTGGTCGATGTCGCGCTGTAAATATTGTTTATATTGCTCGTACTTGTCTTTACTCAGCTCTTGCAAAGCCTGCTTCGACTCCATAAAGGAGGACACCATGTCTTTCACTTCATGCTCTTTCACATCTTTGAGCCAATCACTAAACTGACCCAACCATTGACGATAATCTGCCATGTTCGCTCCTTTTGAATTTAACAGCCTCTCTCTATTGTAACTATAGCCCGCTTGCCGACAATTCAATAACAGCGATAAAAAAGCCTGTGCCTTGCTGTGATTAGATATCGATTTGGGGTATGCTATCGGCAAATTTGTCATCATTTTGCAAGAAGTCTGGAATAGTAGATGCAAGAGCAATATAACCCGCAGGAAATAGAAGCTAAGGCCCAGTCATACTGGGAAGAAAACAAGGTTTTCCAAGTTCGTGAAGACGACTCAAAAGAGAAGTTTTACTGTCTGTCCATGTTCCCCTACCCGAGTGGTCGACTGCACATGGGTCACGTGCGTAACTACACCATTGGTGACGTTGTTTCTCGCTTCCAGCGCTTGCAAGGTAAAAATGTTATGCAACCCATGGGTTGGGACGCCTTTGGCTTGCCGGCAGAGAATGCCGCAATTAAAAACAACACCGCCCCAGCCAAATGGACCTATCAAAATATTGATTACATGCGTAACCAGCTCAAACTATTAGGCTTTGGTTACGACTGGGACCGTGAGATTGCCACCTGTCACCCAGATTACTACAAGTGGGAACAATGGTTCTTCACTAAGCTGTACGAAAAAGGCCTAGTGTACAAAAAAATGTCCACTGTTAACTGGGACCCTGTAGATCAGACTGTTTTGGCAAACGAGCAGGTGATTGATGGTCGTGGTTGGCGCTCTGGTGCTGTGGTTGAGCAAAAAGAAATTCCGCAGTGGTTTATTAAAATCACCGACTACGCGCAAGAATTATTAGATGATTTAGACAAGCTTGAGCACTGGCCTGAGCAAGTTAAAACCATGCAGCGCAACTGGATTGGCCGCTCTGAAGGCGTCGACATTACCTTCAAACGCGCCGATAACCAAGGCGAATTCAGCGTCTACACAACACGTCCCGATACCTTCATGGGTGTTACCTATGTGGCTGTTGCCGCAGGCCACCCTATTGCTCAAGAAGCTGCGAAGAGTAATGCCGATGTTGCAGCGTTTGTTGAACAGTGTAAAAACACCAAAGTAGCCGAAGCCGACGTTGCCACCATGGACAAAAAAGGCATCGCCACGGGTCTGAACGCAGTTCACCCGCTAACCGGTAAAGAAGTGCCGATTTGGATAGCTAACTTTGTGTTGATGGACTACGGCTCAGGTGCAGTTATGGCAGTACCAGGACACGATCAACGTGATTTTGAGTTCGCGTCAGCATACGGTCTAGAGATCAAGCAGGTTATTGCTGCCAATGAAGGTGACGAGTGTGATTTATCCAAAGCCGCTTACACAGAAAAAGGCACGCTCATCAATTCTGGTGAATTCGATGGTCTGGATTTTGATGCCGCCTTTAATGCCATTGCCGATAAGTTAGCTGAGCTTGGCGTGGGTGAGCGCAAGGTTAATTTCCGCCTGCGCGATTGGGGCGTTAGCCGCCAACGCTATTGGGGTTCACCTATCCCAATGTTGAATAAAGAAGATGGCAGCGAACTGGCAGCGCCAGAGGATATGCTACCGGTGCGCCTACCAGAAGATGTGGTAATGGACGGCGTGACTTCCCCCATTAAATCAGACCCTGAATGGGCCAAGGCAAGCGTCAACGGTGAAACCGTGTTCCACGAGACCGATACCTTCGATACCTTTATGGAATCATCTTGGTACTACGCTCGTTATTGCAGCCCGCGTTACGACGAAGGCATGCTTGAGCCAGGCGCAGCTAACTATTGGCTGCCAGTCAACCAGTATATCGGCGGTATTGAACACGCAATTTTGCACCTGCTTTATGCGCGTTTCTTCCACAAATTATTACGTGACTTTGGCTTGGTTGACTCTGATGAGCCATTTGAGCGCCTACTTTGCCAAGGCATGGTCCTGGCCGACACCTACTTCCGCAAAGATGAAAAAGGCGGTGATATTTGGTTCTCACCCAGTGACGTCGAAGTAGAAACTGATGACAAAGGCCGTATCATTAAAGCTTGGCACAAGGATGATGGTCAACCGGTTGAAAGCGCCGGCATGAGCAAGATGTCTAAGTCCAAGAACAATGGCATTGACCCACAAACGGTAATCGACCAATACGGTGCCGATACCGTGCGTTTGTTTATGATGTTTACAGCGCCACCAGAGCAAACATTGGAATGGTCTGACTCCGGTGTTGAAGGCGCGCATCGCTTTATCAAACGGGTATACAAGTATGCCTATGATGTGAAGCAAGCGGGCTTTGTTGAGCTAGATGTCGCCAGCTTGACGAAAGCGCAAAAAGAACTGCGTCGCGAGTTGCACAAAGCCATCGCTAAAATCACTGATGATTTAGCCCGCCGCCAAACCTTCAATACCGCCATTGCAGCGGTAATGGAGCTATCGAACAAGCTGATCAAGGCACCATTAGCTGATGACGGTGACAAGGCCGTAGCCAATGAAGCGTTAGAAGCAATGCTGATTATGCTGGCACCGATTACCCCACACCTATCACATCAGTTGTGGCAAGACCTCGCCAAGCCTGGCGATATCCTTGACGCACAATGGCCTGTTGCCGATCAATCAGCCATGGTTGAAAGTGAGAAACTGGTGGTAGTTCAAGTCAATGGTAAAGTCCGCGCCAAGCTGACTCTAGCGGCCGATGCAGATCAGCAGGCCGTTGAGCAAGCAGCCTTTGCAGATGCCAACGTACAGAAGTTCACCGATGGACTCACCGTGCGTAAAGTCATCTACATCAAAGGCAAAGTGCTTAATGTGGTGGCGAACTAAGATGTTCGCTGCCAGTGCACTACGCCATAGCCTAGTGATCAGCTGCTTAGTATTATTACTAAGCAGCTGTGGTTTTCACCTTAAAAAGGCCTCGGATCTACCGCAAGATCTCATGACTTTGGAAGTCAACGCCAGCGATCCTAATTCAGCTCTGTATGAGCAACTATTGAGTGAACTTGCACGCAGTAATGTGCAGGTCAATAAAGGGTTGCGCGCTAACTCTCCGATGTTACGACTCACCTCCGACCGCCTAGATAGACGAACACTGTCGCTGTTTAAAAACGGTCAGGTCGCAGAATACGAGCTTATTTACTCGGTGTCTTACACGCTTAAGCGAGCAGGTGAAGACCCTATCGAGCAATATTTTGAGCTTTATCGCAATTACCAAGACGATCCAGACAATGCCTTAGCTAAAGCCAATGAAATGACGATTTTGTTGGAGGAGCTACGTAAACAGGCGAGTCGCCGCATTGTTAGGGAGTTAGCACAGCTCTAATGCGCATCTACGCGAATCAACTGGCACAGCAACTATCCCGTGGGCTGGCACCTTTTTACATGGTGTTTGGCGATGAACCCTTTCAAGTTGATGAGTGTATCCGCCATATTCGCCAAAATGCCCGCCAACAAGGCTTTGATGAGGTCATTAAACTCACCGCCGGAGCGCAATTTGACTGGCAAGAGTTAGACGGCCACTACCACAGCCTGTCGCTATTTAGCTCCCGCACCTTAATAGAATTAGACTTAAACGGCCAAAAGCCTGCGAAAACCGGCGCCGAGCACCTGAAGCGATGTGCACAAGGCGTGAATCCTGATTGCATTATTGTGATCCGTGGCATGAAAGCATCGCAAGACGTCCAGCGTTCAGCCTGGTTTAAAGCGCTTGATAAAGAAGGCACCTTTGTCCCCTGCTACCCACTAACCGGCAATCACTTACGGCGTTGGCTTGATAACCACTGTCAACGTCTAGGTCTTAATCTTGAAGGGGATGCTAAGCAGGTGCTGCTCGATACCACAGAGGGGAACCTCCTGGCCTGTCACCAAGAGCTAGAAAAGCTGGCTTTGCTGTACGCAAATAAAGCCATTGATGGGCGTACCCTTACAGGCATGTTATTGAATCAAAATAAGTTTGATATTTTTGATTTGGCTAATGCGGTACTTGGTGGCGAGGGTGACAAAGCGATGCAGGTGTTGGCACGACTGCAAAATGATAACACCGAGCCCACCGCCATCGCTTGGGCTCTTGGCAAGGAAGCGCAGCAACTCCTCACACTCGCAGAGTTGCGTCATCAAGGACAGGATTTTAATAGCGCGTGTAAAAAACTGGGGATTTGGAAGAATCAGCAACCTTTGTATCAAAGAGCCCTGCAGCGCTTAGACATGGCACGTATAGAGCAACTTTGTGATTTACTCAGTGATTTTGATAGCCAGTTTAAAAGCGGCAAGTTATCTTCGCCCTACCCCATGCTTGCACACATCAGTATGAGCTTCTGTCGCACCTTAGCATTTTCTGCGCCTATTTTTTCGGAGTAAATATGCTTCTGTTCGGCGGTACGTTTGATCCGGTTCATATCGGCCATCTTAATATGGCTAATCAGTGCTTAAATCACTTTAATAGTGAGCAACTATTTTTTATGCCCAACCGCGTCCCTGCTCACAAGCAGGCGAGCAACATCAGTAATGCTGACAAACTGGCGATGTTACGCTTAGCCATAGCCTCCGAGCCGCGCTTTAAAATCGATGAGCGCGAGCTGCATCGCGAAGGTCCATCCTACTCACTACTGAGCCTACAAGAGTTACGTGAAGAACTAGATAGTGCCGGTAATCACCAAGAGCCAATACTCTTTTTGATGGGCTTGGACTCATTCAACAGCTTTGATTCGTGGTATCAATGGCAGCAAATTACATCTTTGTGTCATTTAGTGGTCTATCAGCGTCCACAAGAGCGCCTTGACCTATCAGCAACACTCACGCAATACTTATCACAGCATCAGTGTCAGCAAGGGGCGGCGCTCAATAACCAACGCAGCGGGCTTGTTTACTTTTTACCCGGCCCGCAGCTGGCGGTTTCATCCTCCGAGGTGCGCGCCAAATTGCAACGTCAGCAGCCTTGTGAGGAACTGCTTACGCCGCCCGTGTACCAATATATCCGCGATAAGCGCCTGTATATAGGTTGATAATAGTGGTAAAATACGCCGCTTAGAAAGCTTTAACTAACTTAGAGAGTGCATTTTGCAAACCAACAACCTTCTTGATTTTGCATTAGATAAAATTGACGATATGAAAGCGCGTGACGTCATTACCTTGGACGTTCGCGACACATCGAACATTACTGATTTCATGGTTGTCTGTTCGGGTAATTCCAAACGCCAAGTTCAATCCATCGCCCAACACCTTGCCAAAGAGGCCAAGGAACATGACTTAGATGTGATAGGCATGGAAGGACAAGACATCGGTGAATGGGTATTGGTGGACTTAGGTGACGTGGTCGTGCATGTAATGCAAGATGAAACTCGTGACTTTTACCAACTCGAGAAGCTCTGGGGTTAACGGTGAAAATCCAACTGGTCGCCGTGGGGACCAAAATGCCATCTTGGGTAGAGACAGGGTTTAGCGAGTATCAACGCCGGTTTCCCAAGGACATGGCTCTAGAGCTGATTGAAATACCCGCTGGTAAACGCGGCAAAAATGCCGATATTAAACGTATTTTACAGCAAGAAGGTGAGCGCACCTTAGCGGCCATTCCAAAGGGAAATCGTATTGTTACCTTAGAAGTAACAGGCAAAGCGATGGACACGCACCAGCTTGCCAAGGCCATGGAAAAATGGCAACTCGATGGTCGTGATGTCAGTTTGCTTATCGGAGGCCCTGAGGGACTAGCTCCTGAATGCATTGCCCGCAGCGAGCAAAAGTGGTCGCTATCGAATTTAACCTTGCCTCACCCGCTGGTTCGCATTATCGTAGCGGAAAGCCTATATCGAGGCTGGAGCTTAAATAACAATCACCCCTATCACCGAGAATAGCCGTTTTTATGCTGCGTAAACGCACTCCTATCCGCGATCATTCCGCCGAGGCCAATTTGTTTGCGCGCCGTTCTTTTACGGCTTTTATTTTTGTTCTTATTCTGGTCGCCATTTTAATTTCGAATCTCTACAACCTGCAGGTGGTGGCGCACAAAACCTATCAAACCCGTTCCAACGATAACCGAATTAAAGTGTTGCCTGTGGCCCCTAACCGAGGCTTAATTTACGATAGGAACGGCACTTTGCTGGCCGAGAACAAGCCGGTTTATAACCTTGAGGTGATCCCTGAACAGGTGGATGACCTAACACAATCGCTGGACGATATTAGCGCATTACTCAATATTAGCGAACAGCAGCGTGCAGAGTTTCTCGACGATATCCGCCACAACCGCCGGTTCCAGAGTCAGGTGCTAAAAAGCCGTTTGAATGACAAAGAAGTAGCGCTATTTTCTGTAAACCAACATAAATTCTCAGGGTTCAGTGTCGAGGCTCGCTTAGCCCGGTACTACCCCTTCGGAGATACCCTCACTCATGCTCTTGGATATGTTGCCAAACTGAATAAAAAAGAGCTAACCAACCTGGAAGCGCAAGGCTTGGCCACCAATTATCGCGCCACCCGGGATTTCGGTAAGCTCGGGCTTGAGAAGTTTTATGAGTCGCAGTTACATGGTCAGGTAGGCTCGCAATCGGTGGAGATTAATAACCGAGGCCGAGTATTACGTCGCGTTGAGGAAACGCCTCCGGTGCCCGGTAAAGACTTAATGCTGACCCTCGATATTGGGCTGCAGCAAATCGCGCAAATGACATTAAAGGATAAACGTGGTGCCATTGTCGCATTAGATGCAAAAACGGGAGGCATCTTAGCGCTGTACTCTAACCCCAGTTATGACCCTAACTTATTCGTTCACGGTATTAGCTCAGCAAATTACAAAGCCCTGCTTAATCCTGATAGACCGCTGATAAACCGTGCTACCCAAGGCCGCTATGCCCCGGCATCAACCATCAAACCACATATGGCGATTTTTGGCTTAGAGCAGGGGTTGGTGACCGAAGAAACAAAAATGTGGGACCCTGGCTTTTTCCAAATTCCCAACGTTGAACACAAATGGCGCGACTGGAAGCGCTGGGGTCATGGCCATGTCGACGTTTATAAAGCCATAGAAGAGTCATGCGATACTTACTTTTACGACATCGCTTACCGTGCTGGCATAACCAAAATTAGTAATTTTATGGCGCAGTTTGGTTTTGGCGATTTATCCGGTATTGATATCCACGAGGAAACGACGGCTATTTTACCTTCCAAGGAGTGGAAAGAAGACCGTTTTCGCGAGTCTTGGTGGCGTGGCGATACGATTTCTGTAGGAATCGGCCAAGGGTATTGGACAGCAACCCCGATTCAAATTGCTAATGCCGTCAACATCATGGCCAATCGCGGCGTACACAATCCGCCCCACCTAGTTCATCAATTACGCCGTGATAGCGATATTACAACCGTTAATGACGACGAAAAGCCACCGGTAAAATTACAAAAACCTGAGCATTGGCAAATTGCCTTAGATGCCATGCATAATACCGTGAAAAAAGTCACAGGTACGGCGCATAAGGCATTCAAAGGGACTAATTATGATCCAGCCGGTAAAACGGGTACCGCACAGGTGGTGAGTATTGCCCAGGGCGAGCGTTACGACGCTGATAAGCTCAAAGAGCGCCATCGTGATAACGCCATTTATGTTGGTTTTGCTCCGTTTGACGACCCGCAAATCGTTGTCACAGTCATTGTTGAAAACAGTGGTGGTGGCAGCTCGGTGGCCGCCCCGATCGCCCGCGAGGTAATGGACTACTATTTCCTTGCGAACCCCATTGCCAGCGAAGTACAGGATGAATCGCAATGACGCCATTACATCAGCACAACTCTTTATGGCAACGCGTGCATATCGACCTGCCGCTGTTTTTAGCCTTGCTCGCCATGATGTTCGCAAGCTTGTGCATCGTCTACAGTGCTAGCGGCCAAGATTGGAATATGATGATGCGCCACGGCACCCGGATGGGTGGCGCTCTAGTGGCTATGTTAGTGTTTGCACAGGTCTCTCCACCTACGTTAAAGCGTGTTGTTGTGCCTTTGTATCTGATGGGCACCTTGATGCTCATCGCGGTGTTGTTTGTCGGTGTCAGTTCCAAGGGTGCACAGCGCTGGCTCGACATTGGTATTCGTTTTCAGCCTTCAGAGATTATGAAGCTTGCGGTGCCCATGGGCGTTGCTTGGTATATTGGCCGCAATCATCTGCCGCCTCGCTTGGGGCATTTGTTTATCGGGCTGGTTATCGTCATGGTGCCCACTTTGCTAATTAAAGAACAACCCGACTTGGGGACATCTATTCTGATCGCCAGCTCGGGGATTTTTGTGTTGTTTCTAGCCGGTGTAAGCTGGAAGCTGATTGGCTCTTTGGCTGTGCTCGTTGGCGCCGGCGCTCCCTTATTTTGGCATTATGGTATGCACGCCTATCAAAAGCAGCGAGTCCTTACTTTCTTAAACCCGGAAAGCGACCCACTCGGTGCAGGCTACCATATTATTCAGTCAAAAATCGCCATTGGCTCGGGCGGCATAGAAGGCAAGGGCTGGCTGCAAGGCACCCAATCACAGTTGGAGTTTTTACCCGAGCGACACACCGACTTTATCTTCTCAGTACTGAGTGAAGAGTTTGGCCTAATTGGCGTGTTAATCCTCTTAGGGGTGTATTTATTCATTATCGCTCGCGGCCTCTATATCGCCGTGAATGCCCAAGAAGCCTTTGGTAAGTTACTCGCAGGGGCTTTAACCCTAACCTTTTTTGTTTATGTGTTTGTCAACATCGGTATGGTGTCTGGATTATTACCTGTCGTAGGCGTCCCCTTGCCACTGATCAGTTATGGCGGCACCTCAATGGTGACTCTGATGGCGGGTTTTGGCATTATTATGAGTATCGCCACAGAAAAACGGATGTTAAATAAATAATGGCAGTTCGTGCGCTTTTTCTTACTCTTATAACACTTTTAATAAGTGCCTGTAGTACGCCATCGGGGCGCTATCATATGCGCCATGATGCCGCACCTTTACGCCAGCCTACGGCGCTGGAGCTGCAAGACGCGGTGATCACCGATGAACCCAAAAGTGCCGCTGCAAATCGCCCTTATGAAGTTCGTGGGCACCATTACGTGCCTATTTTTGACGAACGAGGGTTTACACAACAAGGTATTGCTTCGTGGTATGGCCGTAAGTTTCATGGCTATCACACCTCCAATGGCGAGACCTACAACATGTTCGCCATGACCGCAGCCCATAAAACCCTGCCCTTACCCAGCTTCGTTCGAGTGACCAACCTCGATAACGGCAAAAGCGTGATCGTTCGCGTCAATGATCGCGGCCCGTTTCATGACGACCGGATTATTGATTTATCATACTCAGCAGCCTACAAACTGGGCTATCACCGCCAAGGTACAGCGCGGGTTAAGCTCGAAGCAGTTACCCTTGCCGACGCAAAACCTCGTACTAAGTATATTCAAGTCGCTGCGGGCTCAAAACTCGCTAATATTGAAGCATTGGCTTATCAATTGGAGCAGCAGTATCACGTACCAACGAATATTAAAAAGCAAAATGATGGAATTTTTCGCTTACGCTTAGGTCCAATAACTGATGAAAATCAGGCACAGTCGCTATTGAAGCAATTAAAAAGTGGCCAATTCGCCCAAGCTTTCTTGCTTTATGATGACCATGCCCTTTAAGATATTAACCAATTCGCATTTTCACCTAAAATATATTTAAAAGCATAATGAAATCAATTAAACATTCTCTTCTCAAAGGCCTAGGCGGATTACTGTGTGCAAGCTCAGTGTTTGCCGCTCAAGCGCAGATCATTCCGGCTCCACCTGAAGTTAACGCTAAGGGCCACTTTCTTGTCGATTTCACAACGGGCAAGGTGATCGCCGAAGGCGAAGCCGACACTAAATTGGCACCCGCTAGCCTCACGAAAATGATGACGAGCTACGTCATCGGTACAGAAATTAACGCCGGTAACATCTCCCCTTCAGATATGGTGACCGTCAGTGAAAATGCATGGGCAAAAAACTTTCCAGAGTCATCAAAAATGTTTATCGAAGTCGGTAAGCAAGTAAGCGTTGAAGATTTAAATCGCGGTATCATCATTCAATCGGGTAACGATGCGTGTGTAGCGATGGCCGAACATATTGCGGGAAGTGAATCGGCATTTGCCGATCTCATGAATGCCCACGCGCAGAAGCTTGGCATGGATAACAGCCACTTTATCAACAGCCATGGTTTAGACACCAACGAGCATTTCACTACCCCTCGGGATATGGCGACCTTGGGCGCTGCACTTATCCGTGACGTGCCAGACGAATACGCACTGTATAAAGAAAAAGACTTTACCTACAACGGTATCAAACAATTTAACCGCAATAGCTTGCTGTGGGATCAAGGCCTCGACGTAGACGGCATTAAAACTGGTCACACCAGCGAAGCCGGATATAGCTTAGTGTCTTCTGCCACTAAGGGTGATATGCGTTTAATAGCCGTGGTCATGGGTGCCAGCTCTGAGCGTGCACGTAAAGTGGAAAGCAAAAAACTGCTTAACTACGGCTTTCGTTTTTTCGAAACCATCACACCGTATAAAGCTGGCGACAAATTTGCCGACCAACGCATCTGGATGGGCGACAAAGAAACTGTGGCGTTAGGCATTTTAGAAGACACGCCTATCACTATCCCTCGTGGCCAACAGAAGAATCTAGAAGCGAACTTTGAGCTCGATACGACACTTGAAGCGCCACTAGAGAAAGGCACCAAAGTAGGCACTTTGTACTTACAACTTGACGGTGAAGATGTGGCCAACTATCCACTGGTGACACTGGAAAGTATTGAAGAAGGTGGCTTTTTCAGCAAGATCTACGACTATTTGCGCTTACAAATCATGTAATCGCCGCTGATTTGTTACAGCGGATCACGCATTACCGAGCGCCCCACTTGTTGGGGCGTTTTTTTTACCTTAAAAAATGCTAGAATACGCACTATTAAGAGCTTTGCTCCGTATACTTTAAACACACCGTCGTCTGTAGTTAAGAGGGTTTATTGTCGTGGTCAAACCGGTCAAAAATACCAAATTTGATGAATATCTAGAGTTTCCTTGTCCTTTCACATTTAAGGTGATGGGTCTTGCTAACGTGAGCCTGACGGAACAGGTATTAACGGTTATGCAAGAGCACGCCCCTGGCGACTATGCACCAAAAACGAAACCGAGCAGTAAAGGTAATTATGAGTCAGTGACTTTAGTTGCGACGGTGACATCAAAAGAGCATATCGAAGTTATCTATACTGAATTAGGTAGCATTGATGATGTACGCTACGTTCTGTAAGCCTTTTAAGGACTGACATTGAGCACCTTAATAGTACGCCAATTGGGTTCTCGCCCATACATGCCTATTTGGCAGGCAATGCAAACCTTCACAGACACCCGTGACGAGGCCAGTGCCGATGAAATTTGGCTGGTAGAACATGAGCCTGTATTTACGCAAGGCCAAGCAGGCAAAGACGAGCACTTGCTAATGCCCGGTGACATTCCTGTGGTCAAAGTAGACCGTGGCGGACAAGTCACTTATCACGGCCCTGGACAGCAAATGCTGTATGTACTTTTCAACCTACGTCGATTGAAAATCGGTGTACGCGACCTGGTTACCTGGCTAGAAGACAGTATCATCGACAGTCTTGGTGAATATGGAATCGACGCTTACGCCAAAAAAGATGCACCTGGGGTCTATGTTAATGACGCCAAGATTGCCTCCTTAGGTTTGCGCGTGCGTCGAGGCTGCTCCTTCCATGGTTTGGCTTTGAACGTCAATATGGATTTGGAGCCTTTCTTGCGCATTAACCCGTGCGGCTATGCGGGTATGCAAATGGTGCAATGTAAAGATTTAAATGGGCCTCAGTCCACAGAGCAAGCCGGTCAAGGGCTTGTCGAGCAATTAATTAAACGACTCAACCCCGAACACGTTGAGTATCAACAAGGGTTAGCGAAAGAATGACGAAATCATCAGTAAGAATGCAACCGGGTGTAAAATTACGTGACGCTGAGAAAATGGCGCTTATCCCGGTCAAAGTCCTACCGACTGAAAAAGACGAAATGCTACGTAAGCCAGAGTGGCTGAAAATCCGCTTACCTAAATCTAACGAGCGCATTGATGGCATTAAACAGGCAATGCGTAAGCACGGCTTGCACTCAGTGTGTGAAGAGGCGAGCTGCCCTAACCTTTCTGAATGCTTTAATCACGGCACCGCCACATTCATGATCTTAGGAGCCATTTGTACGCGTCGTTGTCCGTTTTGCGATGTCGCTCATGGTCGTCCACTGAAACCTGATGCTCAAGAGCCAGAAAAGCTGGCACTGACTATCAAGGACATGAAGCTCAACTACGTGGTGATCACCTCGGTAGACCGCGACGATTTACGTGACGGGGGGGCTCAACATTTCGCCGATTGTATTCGCGAGATTCGTAAGCACAACCCGGGCATTACTATTGAAATTCTAGTGCCAGATTTCCGTGGTCGTATGGACCGAGCATTAGCGATCCTCAGCGAGACACCACCAGATGTCTTTAACCACAATTTAGAGACAGCCCCACGCCTTTATAAATTGGCTCGTCCAGGCGCAGACTACAAATGGTCTTTAGAGCTATTAAAGCGCTTTAAAGAAGCACACCCTGAGGTGCGCACCAAGTCAGGCCTAATGGTAGGGTTAGGTGAAGATATGAGCGAGATCGAAGAAGTGCTGCGCGACTTACGTGAGCACAACGTCGATATGCTCACAGTAGGCCAGTATTTACAGCCTTCGAAACACCACTTGCCGGTAAAACGTTACGTGCCACCAGCGGAATTTGACGCTTTAAAAGCGTACGCAGATGACATCGGCTTCACCCAAGCAGCCTGTGGTCCCTTTGTACGCTCTAGCTATCATGCTGACCAACAAGCAGCAGGTAAAGAAGTTAAATAAGCGATTACGACGCGTCATGGCATTGTGGCGCGTCCCTTCTTTATTCACATCCCTAATACAAATGTGCTAGTATCCGTTGCAAGTCGTTAAGATAAGGATAGAGATAAATGACTTCAGCGCACGTCAAGGACACGACCACCCAGCTAATCAGCAGTTACCCGCAATTCAATACCCTATTACTTGATTATCAGGTAATCAGTGATTTAGTTGACCCAACCTCCGTTACCCGCTTTATGCATCAAAACAAGTTAAAGCACTTAGTCATAGCCAATGTGCCCAGCGATATGAACTTCGGTCACCTTAAGCGTTGGCCTAATCTGCGCGGTGTTTTTATTGCCCCAAGTACTGATGAGCAAGTGATGCAAGGCCTGCAAGCCATTGCTGAAGGAAAGCTGTGGTTTCCACGTAAAGTAACGGATCACTGGATGCGCCATTACCTAGCCACAGAAGAGCACCAGCAAAGCCAAAAGTCTTTATTGACCGAAAAAGAAATGACGGTACTTAAATTACTGGCCTCTGGAATGCCGCTTATTAGCATTGCCGAGCGATTATTCATCAGCGATGCGACCGTGCGTGTTCACCTACATAAGATTTATCAAAAAATCGGTGTGAAAAACAAACAACAAGCCATGCTTTGGTCGCAGCAGCACCTGACCTGAACAATTACAACTCGCGAGGCTCCACTCGAAAGTAAATAATATCGCTGTATCGGCCTGCCACTTGACGTTCAAAATCTTGTAAGCGAATGGCCAGCGGCAGCAATTGAGTAGACTGCTGTGCAGCGATTGGCAATTGTCGCGCATGTTGTAGGTCGTACCAACGCCCAGCCACAGCTAGCGAATAGCCAATACGCCAAGCAGGTTTTTGCGTATCATGCAGTAAATACCCTTGGTTTTGTGAGCGCATCAATAACCGCAAGTCAGTGTTGCTACGCACCTGTAAACTAGGAAGGTGATGATACTCTTTGTTACTGCGCAGCTCACCAAGATTGACACTCGCTTGGCGCGCATTGTGTCCTAACCAGGTCAACGAAAAGCGCTGTGGCAGATGAGTATCAACCACCACATTTGCTTGCGTTATTAGTTGCCCTTGGAAGTGCCCAGTAATAAGCAGAGTATCTTCGTAGAACCCAGCAGGTGCTGATTGTTGACGCCTTAATTTGAGATTGATAATGGTGCTTTGAGCGCCGCGCACATGTATAGGCATCGCCAATGTCTGACCTTGGTCGTTGTGCACATCGTAACTAAGGCGCGCCTTATCCCCATGTAGGCGGAACTGCTGCTGAGAGTGTAAGCTGAGTTGAAATTCACAGTCTTCGTGTTGCCTAGGCGTAATACGCAATCGATAGCTCGCCTGCGCCGTGCTCTGAGAGCGATAGCTTGCCAAGGTGTCGCTGAGCTCTTCAATGTGCAGTTGCATATCCGTGCAGCTTTGTTGTGCTGTACTTGGCAAAGCAGCAAGCGCTAATACTAAACACACCCATTTAACGCACATAAATCACCCCTTTTCTTTGCAATTGTTGTTCATCCTCAACTTCCAGCGAGACACTCGGTAAGTGGGTATCATCAAAACGAATGCGATAGTGACACGGTTTCATGCCGGTGATGGCAAAACGTCCTTGACGATTAGTAAAAAAAGCTTTCACATCATCACCACATACCGCTTCTCCCACGGTTAAAGCAAGGGGCGCTTCATCGTCATCAATAAGTGTTCCCATCACGGTAATATTGGCACTGGAGCCGACCTTGATGTAATGACCAGAGCGATAGTGCGGATAGAATCGCAATAACCCTGTGCCAATGTCATAGCCAATGGGCAAGTTAGGGATATCTACCGCCGCTCCGCCTTGGCTATAGGCATTAAGATCAGGCAGTAACATGGTCCCTAAGCCATCATTTTTAACGCGTATTGCTTGACCTTGGTCGGTCAAACGTACCTTCAACCCATCTAAACTCGAGTGCGTATCGACTAAAGCGAAACTATCGTTAATTGTACGCCCCACCCCCCACTGATTTTGCGCGAACGCCAGGGCCGTTGAGAGTGAGAGACGGGTTTGATGCCGCCCTTCATCAGCCTGTAAACGCTTATAAAAGCTGCCATGATCCAGTGCACTACCAAAACGGTTGCCGTTGTATCGCATGCTCACATCGACGGCGCTTTGATAATCAATGCTGTTTTCAATGCCAGCCGTAAATTGGCTCACACCAATATGTTGAGCACTCCCCTGGAAACTGTATTCTAAGCGCTCAAGGTGTTTTCGCTGTTGTGCGTACAAACGTAGGCGCTTACCTTGAGCAAATTGATAACTGATGTTGAAACCTAAGTTGTAATCCCGCTGACCCTCATCACGAACTCCAGTAAATACTCGCCAAGACCAACCTTGCTGCCAACTATGCCCGCCTACACTCAAAGTGGCACTGCGCTGCCAAGATTGTTTCTTGCTACCTTGTTGATGACGTTTTTGCGCATTGAGGGAAAAGTTAACTGTGTTGGCGTTATCAAATACATAGCTGTAGTCAAACTGCCACTGGTGCTGCACTGGCAATGAGCGAGCCGCTTTAACAGCACTTATCTGCAGCGGAGTGTAGGCTTTCGCTACATATTCGTAACCGAGCTGAAATTCGCTGCCAGAGTTAGACCGGTAGCTGCGTAAAGATGCTCGGTAGGCCTGTGCAGCTCCTAAGTGAGAGTGATGACTCAACGCATATTCGCTGGCGGCAATAAACCACGGCATTGCATAGGTAGCCCGAGCGCTCAATTGCGTACTTTGCTCATGCCATTGCAGCCCAGCGCCTAGGGTTAGATTAGGCGACCACCCATAGTCAAAGCTCGCGCTAATAAAGGGTTGCTGCCAAAGGTAGTCATACCCCGTTGCTGAGGCTTGACTTAATACACCAGCAAAACTTTGCAGTTGCAAATCGCCTTGGGCGAGCAAATCTAAGCCGGTGGTAATATCAAACTCGATCACCTCCACTTTACCCGCATCATCCGTTATTTTTAACGACACATCATTGCTGCCTTCTTGCAACGGAATATCCGCAAGCGTGTAGACTCCGGGACCAAGCTGTAAACGTTTTACGACTCGCTGTTCAACGATCACATCAATGCTGGAGGGGCGCTCAAGAGTGAAGCTCTGTGAAGCAGAGGGACGTGGGGAGTGGCGTGTAATTTGCGCAAAGTTTTTAACAAAGGCAACGCCTAAACTCGACTCACTGCCCTGAAAATAGCCACCGAGTACGTAGTTATCACCAAGACTAAGGCGCGCTCCTATATCCGCATAGTCATAGCTGAGACGAGTTCCTAATCGACTCGCCCGAGCCGAGCGTCCGTGTTGAAGTTGCTGCTCCGACTCCAACAGCCAACCATGGGCGCGCAGTGCAAGCTCGGTGCGCCAGGTAAATTGCTCCTCACTGAGGCTCTCTTTCGATGCTTGCTCTTTAATAACGCTCAGATAGTTATTGAGATAACCACTGTAGGGAGCCATTTTATGCGCTTCCAAGAACGGTTGCTGTTGCGCCGCTGACACCGTGCGGCTTTGCAATAGCTGACGATCAATAGAGGTCACTAGCTGGAACTGACTCATATCGAATTGCACGCGAATGCCCTGCTCACGTAATGCAAGCAACGGTAACCATTTTTGCTGTGGCTGCGCTAATGAGCGTGTGATTGTCGGCAGTACGAGTGGTGTTAGCGCGTGTATAAACTCATCACTATCAACATAAATGGTGTCATCTGCTGCAATGCGAATATCAACCACACTCAAATTAGCACCATTTACGACAAGCTCCACACTCAAATCCAGGTCTTGGCCTGTTGGATTCAGCGCCCCATGAGCAACAGAGCAACAGCAGCCAATCAGTAACAATAAGCACAGGCTAATTACTGGCGCAATGCGAGCCGCCATGGCGCCTTCCCTACTGCCTTTGAAAGTAAATACTGATGCCATTGCGAGCTTAAGCTAATATTACGGCTGCTCTTAGCAGGCAATAAGCTGTCCTCAGAGAGCCGCGCAATATCACTGTCGCGTAAAAGAACTTTTTCACCATCAGCGCTGATAAGTACCAGAGGTAGTGAACTAAGATATGTTCTCGCGTTTCCTTGGTTATGAAGCGTTAAGCTTGCATTGTGCGCAGTAATGTTCGAGTCCACTATGCGCACATCACTGCTTGCACCCGCTACATCCAAGTGCACAACAACATTAATATCTAATAACATCTGCAGTTGTGGCTGCGATAATATCAGCGGCTGCTGCAATAACCGCACGAAGTAACTAGCCTCTACACCGTTAGCTGGTATGTTGTCGACCACTATCTGAACACGCTGCGACTGCCCAGGCTTTAAAATCATTGCTGGCGGAAAGACCATCAGGTCATCGCTTTCACTCGAACTATAACCTTGATCTTGAAAGTGAATACGCTCAACACCCAGCTCAAACGCAAACTCACGATTACTTGGGTTATGAATAACAAAATAACCACGGCTCCCCGGCTTATGGCTAATATGCTGCACCATGGGTGTGACCTCGACAGCACCTAGCAGGTGGCTGGTGATCAGAGTGCCAAAGAGCAACAACCACTTAGCCATACTAGTGACTCAAGGGCTCTATGCGCACTTTTGTCGTTTCAGCTTTAAACCCAGGAGGAGGTGTAAACCCAATCACGCGCGCGCTATTAGGAGGAATAAAGCTGGTTTGCAAAGCCGCAGACAGCGCCGGACCTTGTACTATTCGTTGTTCTTCACCTTGTTGTAGTATCCATTTGGTTTTAATAAGGCGAATATACTTGTTACCTGAGTTGCTGATATTGACCTGCCACGCTTTTTCGTCGCTACGAATGTCAGTAATCGCAAGATCTGCTTTAGCGTCTTCAGGAGCCACATTAAATAAAGTACGAAAGCTCAGAGCCATACCTACAGAGGACTGCGCTTGATTTGGCAGAGCCACTTGGTCAATGACAATACGGTACGCTTTCGACGCGACTAGCGCCGGCTCACCAATGTAACGCACGACGATTGTTTGCGCTTGCCCTGGCGGAATAACCGCTGTCATTGGCAGAATTAAGAAGTCGCTGTCATTATTAGTGAGTTGCTCTTCACCTTGGCTGTTAATGACCAAGTTCTTAGCACTGACCTCCACCGTCAGAGGCGTATCCTCAATATTTACGATACGCATATTACGCTGCGCTTGCTTGCCCATAGGCGCAAGTTCGGCCACCATAGGCTGTACTTGGAACGCGTAAACTGGGGCGGCTATCCAAAGTAAAAGAGTAAGCAGTAAAATTCTCATAACATAAACCTAAAAAGGCAGCCCGAAGGCTGCCCAACTCAACATGGAAATTGGATTAACGCGCGGTAATAGCAATTTGCAGCGTGTCTGAATAAGTGCCTGCATACAAGGCATCTTCTAATAGCTCTAGCTGAATCTGACCATTGACGCCGCGAGCAAGCTCTTCTGAACCGTCAACATCAACGCTAACACGTTTCTCGTTTTCACCGGTGTCTGCCATTAACTGTAGGGCAACGGCGCCAGCGGTAAGAGAGGCTTTGTAGTCAATACCACGGTTTTCATTGTCGGTATTTTGCAGATTCCCTTCTGCTGAAGTCAGGCTCACAGTCGCGCCATCAGCATCGTTACATAGCAATGTAACGTCTGACATCGCTGTCGCACCTGAGCTTAAAGAAGAGAAGGTTTGGCTGTTGGTCAAGTTAGAAACGGTGCATACCGAATCAACTTGTCCGTTAAGATTCAGGCTACTTGAAGCATGCGCCGTTGCGCTAAGAGTCAGAGCAATCGCAGCAGAGATAAGTACTGTTTTCATGTGTAATGTCCTTTTGCTTAAATAATAATCGTTATAGGCCTCGACCATATAGATCAGGCGTGATTTCAAGACGAATTTCGTCGCTATAGCGCCCGGCAAAAACCAATTGCTGCTGCAGCTGTACCGCGAGAGAAGCGCGTTCAGAGAACAACACCTGCTCGAAGTGAATCGCCTTTCCTTGCTTCAACTGCAAGGCTGAAAATACTGTTTCCCGTTTGGCTTTCGGCACGGTCAACGTCACTCGGTAAGGCACTAACACATCATTGTTATGATGGCTTAACCCCCCATTTTGAGAATAAAGCGTTAGGGTCATGGGTGAATTACAGCGTAAATCCAATTCAGCCTGAGAGGACCTTGTATTGCTCAACTCAACATCATGTTGATGAAACGCAACAGAACAACGGGCTTTTATATATCCATACATGGCTAGACTAACTTCATTTGCGGTGGCTATGGAGCCATCTAAACTTGCTAGCATTAGCGCCAACTTACAGATTTTTATAACGTTTTGCTTTCGCATCCTGACCCGTTATTGGTGTGCTTCAAACAACGATGAGAAGATTAACTGAGATTTGGGGATTTAAAACGTTTGTTTATGATGAAGCACGTTTATGAACGTTAAACATTTTCCTAAACGGCCGTTTACTCGGGTATATAACGGGGATTCTATGAACGTATAAATATCGATAAATCAGTCTTCTAGTTGCCTGTTTTTAAAATTTTGTAAGACATTCGCCACAAAGCAAGCTAAGCAAAACTAATTCAATTTAATTCAAAAAATTAGAATAACGCTCTAGGTTATAATTTGTTGTTCTTTAAACGTTCAGCGAGTGTCTGCTAAATTTGCGCCCAAATTTTGCATATTTGATTTTATTTTTTTATAGTCGCAAAGGGTTATTTGGGGTACAGAGATGGAGTTCACCGAACAAGAGCTGGCTTTTTTCCAGCAGGTATTTAGCGAAAACACGTTGCAGGGCGACGATGTTAACACCACCGGCTTGTCCCTTCGTTCGGAGTTACCGGATTATGTTGCCTCCCTATTTGAGCAGCCTGGGTTATGTATGTTGGCAGAAGTCGGGCACTTTGAACTTTGGTTTCCTCTCTCGCTGTCATTAACCGCAAACGGTGATTTACAGCCCGCGCTGGAAGCACCAGAAATTTTCGAGGCTCTTGGGCAGCACCGCAGCTGGCGCTTTGATAATCCCACGAGTATTTACTTGCTCACCGACGACGGACGAAAGCTTCCTATTCATTCTTTATCCTCTACAGGCGCGGTGATTGATGCTGAGCAAATCAAGCATGCGCCACAAAGGGCCACAGCCAAGTTGATCCTGCCAGACTATCCGCCAATGCAATTGGAGATGCAAAAAGCGCGGCAACAAGGCTCACTCATTGCTGTCACATTTATACGTAACACCAACAAAAAACAGCTGCGCCAGTTCCTGTTTGATAACCACAAGCAAGGCTATCAAGAAATTTATCACTCCCTCGCAGCACACAGTTAAAACAGTGTTCAGGTAACTTTGCTACGCTCGATAAGTGGGCAATCTGGCGGAGTACATTTAATGAATAAACTGATTCTTGCGAGTGCAATTAGCACCGTTTTACTTAACGGCTGTGGGGGTTCGGACGATAATGACGACAACATCACCAACCCAGAGCCGACACAAGCAGAGTTCTCGTTAGGCGTATCTGATGCGCCAGTAAGTAACGTTAAAGCAGTGTGGGTTGCCTTTGACAGCATTACCTTGAACGCGGGCGATGGTGAGATGCCAACCTTTGAGACCCGCTCTGCAGAGAACCCAGATCAACCCGTGATGGTAAACTTACTGGACTACACTGGTGATGATGTGTTTGCGCTTATCGATGATGAGCTTGTTGCTGCCGGTGACTATGCATGGCTGCGCGCTGATATAGTCAATGGCGATATGGCCAATATCGAGATGACTTCACATCTGGTTTATAACGATGACACTGTCGTGCCACTTGTTATCACCCGTAAGGGCAATGACGGCATCGGTGAAATTCAAATTAATGACTTCACTTTAGTCAGTGGTGACAACGACTTCGTGCTTGAGTTTGACCTGAAAAAATCTTTGGTCAACCCAAGTAACAGTAACGAAGTTAAGCTTAAACCCACAGGAATTCGCCTAGAAAACCTTGCCCAAGTGGAAGATATCGAGGGTGTAGTTAGCCAGCAGTTGGTACAAAACTGCGAAACTGACAATGCAGATATCGCGCCTGCCACCGGGGGGTTTGGTCATGCCGTATATCTCTATAATAGCGATGTCAGTGAGCCTAAAGATTTGTACCTTGATGGCGAAACGGTTGCGGCTGATGCGCCTATCGCGACCGGTGGCGTAAGCTACGATGAGGAAGATGAACGTTATGAGTTCGAAATCGGCTTTGTCGCTCCAGGTGAATATCAGCTAGCCTACACTTGTGCTGCACACATTGATGACGCCGAAATCCTCGATGAGTCGTTTACGCTGTATCAGCAACAGACAGTCACGGTGACAAGCGGTGAAGACGCTCAAGTTACCTTTGACATAGCCCAATAAGCTATTGAAAATTAAAGACTAAAAATATTTTAAATTTTTGCTTGCATGGCGCGATAATTTAACTATTATTGCGCCACTTTAATTCGATAGCCAATCCTAGTACAGCCCTCCAGCCAAGGCGAAGAGTAACTATCCAAATTCAATTTTGGAGTTATTATGTCTGTTTCTTCTTTGCGAGCTCCTGCTCACTCATTTACCGAGCAATTCGTACAAGCCGACCAACTTGCCAATCAATACGGTACCCCTTTACTGGTGCTGGATATTGACCGTGTTCGCGAAAACTACCTAGCACTTCATGCTGCGCTTCCGGGGGTGACTTTACACTATGCTCTAAAGCCCCTACCTCATGCAGATGTGGTACGCGCCTTAGACGCGCTGGGCGGCAGTTTTGACCTTGCGACCAATGGTGAAGTGGATGTGGTGGCTCAGTGTGCTGTGCCAGCAAGTAAAACCATTCACACTCACCCGGTCAAGCGCGTGGCAGATATTGAGCATGCCTTGGCTTATGGGTGCAATACCTTTGTATTCGACTGTGCCAATGAGTTACATAAGTTTGCGCCTTATAACCATGAGGTTGAGCTGTTACTGCGCTTAAGCTTCTTAAATGAAGATGCGGCTGCTGATTTGTCGAAAAAGTTTGGCGTAACACCAGCGCAAGCTTTGCCATTGTTGCACCAAGCTCATAGCATGGGTATTCGCGTGCGTGGGCTGTCATTCCATGTAGGCTCACAAACACGCGATCCTCATAAATACGTGGCAGCAATAGAGCAATGTAAAGAAGTCTTTGAATTAGCTCGACGCGCGGGTTTGCCTGCCATGAATACATTGGATATTGGCGGTGGCTTTCCGGTGAGTTATCAAAACGACAACATTGATATCGATAGCTATTGTGCACCCATTCGCGAAGCGTTGGCGCAGTGGCCGCAAACCACCCATTTTATTGCAGAACCTGGTCGTTATATTGTTGCCTCGGCCATGGTGCACGTAATGAGTGTAATGGGCCAAAGCCTGCGCGGCGGTAAGCCTTGGTATTATATGGATGATGGCGTATATGGTGCGTTTAGCGGCCGCGTGTACGGCGAGCCTGCACAACGCTTTTACACTTTGCACCAAGCCCCAGAGCAGCCGTGTGTTTTAGCGGGGCCAACCTGCGATAGCATAGATGTCATTACAGAGCATGTGAATATGGCGCAACTGCAGGATGGTGAGCGAGTATTTACCGCTAATATGGGCGCTTACACATGGACAACGAGCACTGATTTTAATTTCTTCGCCAAAGCGCCTGTTATTAGTGTCGATAGTGCAGTGAGCATGGCGCAATTGGGTTAGCCCTCTAGAGCTGAAGTTCAAAAGCTAACCTTACTCTACCAGCGCGAGTCTCAGAATCGCGCTGGTGGAAATCAGTTCGTGTCTTTGTTTTCCTTGGCTTTTTGCATTAATTCGGCGCGCTCTTGAGATAGGCGCGCTAACCCTTTTTGTTCAACATCAATCAAGGTGGTGTACTTAGCCGTTACTGCTGACATACGTTGCGACAAGGCATTGTCATAAGTAGCATCAACGAGGTTATCCGGAGCTTGCGCCGCTTCCCCTTGCAGCGCTTCTAATTCATTGTCTAAACGCGTGTGATAGGTGTCAATTTTATCCAGATGCTGGCGCATATCGCGGTCAATTTGCTGCAAGCGAATAAAACTGTCGATGCTGTCTGGGGCATTTGCTGCACTGTCTTTAAAGATCTCTTTTTGGGCCAGCAAACGGTCAATATGCATTTGTTCCCGATCGATCAACGCTTGATAACGCTTACTCACCGCCTCCATTTCTTTGGCAATGGCTTGGTCTTTTTCAGCTCCAGTGAGGTTATTTACTTGGGCATCTGACTGATCTTTCAAGCGCGCAATTTCTTCTTGCATTTGGCGTGTGTAAGTCTCTATTTTATCGCGGTGCTGGGCAATTTCTTTATCCGCCTGCTGATTGCGTATATACCCCTCAATATCACTGTCGCTTTGCGGCTTATCTGCGCTTGAAGTGTCGGCGGCAATGGTATTAACCACCACTGGCTTGGCGTCCTTAGAGCAAGGGAGCTGCGAAAATTCTACAGTGCCATTTTTGGTGCATTGATATACTGTGGTGCCAGCACTCACCGGTAAAGCGGCGGTAAACACGGTTATAACAAACAAGCGAATCATTTTTTCTCCTAAGCGCCAGAGCGCGTACCTATCTCAAGTCTAGCTGATGCATAGCCACATGCGAAGGATCCATGTGCGGCGTTCAAACGTACCACAGCGGTATTCGTAATAACCGAGGTGCACCATGAAAACGGGGCTCTATCTTTTTTATCACGATCTGAGATTAGAAGACAATCAGACACTTAGGCGATTATCTTCACAAGTTGATCGGCTTATATTGGCGTATTGTCCGTTGCACACACTCACTGTGCCATCGCGCGCCATTTACAATGCTCGCGAGCAAGGGCCTGCGCGCACTGTATTTATTGAGCAAACACTACACCACCTGAGCCAAGCGCTAGCGCCTTATCATCACTCACTGTGCTGCATTGATAATCTTAAGACACTCGACGAACTGGTAGGCGTTCATGACATCACTCACCTAGGCGTAGGGCATCAGCATGGCTGGGATGAGCGAATGGCTATCGCTCATATTAAAGAGCGCTACAACGCTATTGAGCTGATTCAAGATCATGATCATACGCTGTTCACCTTGGCACAACTCCCAGGCCCTGTGGATGAGTTACCTAGCACCTTTAGTCAATTCCGCAAAGCCATTGAGTCTGAGCTAAGTGCCGATGAACCGCTTGCAGCGCCAACACAGCTTGCTCCTAGCGTCCCCGTTAGGCAAAACCTTTATGTCCAAGGTGATGCATCCACCTCTGTACTCACGCCTTGGTTTGCACAAAGCGCTGCGCAAGCGCTTGAGAACTATTTTGCTACGGATGCACCCAGTCGCTATAAAGAAACGCGCAACGCGCTTCAAGGTCAGCACTTTTCGACGGCACTGTCACCTTGGTTAGCAAACGGCGCTTTAAGTGCACGCCTGATGCTAAGCAAATTGCGTAACTATGAAGCACAGCACGGTGCCAACGAATCAACGTACTGGATTTACTTTGAACTATTGTGGCGCGAGTACTTTCAGTGGCTGGCTATAAAACAAGGTAAGCAATTATACTATTTTGCAGGCGCCAATAGCGCTAAGCCACAAACCAGCTTTTACGCTCAGCGCTACCAAGCGTGGTGCCAAGGCAACACCCCCTATGCGTTGGTTAATGCCCTGATGCATGAACTTAATACCACCGGCTGGATGTCCAATCGGGGCAGACAAATTGTTGCTAGCTGCTTTGTCAACGAGCTCAATCTCGATTGGCGTTATGGCGCCGCCTATTTTGAACGCATGTTGATTGATTACGACAGCGCCAGCAACTATGGCAATTGGCAATATATCGCGGGCGTAGGCGCCGACCCTCGTGGTGGCCGTCATTTCAATCTAGCGAAACAGCAACAGCAATTTGATCCCGATGGCGAGTTTATTAGCCGTTGGCAAGGCGAAGCAAGCCAAAGCGACATCGACTATCAAGATTACACCGGCTGGCCCCAACAAGGGGTGACTCATGAGTGAAAACTACAAAGAAATCCGCCTTATTCTCGGCGATCAGTTAAATGCGCAGCATAGCTGGTTTGATCATAAGTGCGACGATGTACTGTATATCATTGCTGAGCTACACCAAGAAATGCAGTATACCCAGCATCATATTCAAAAAGTGTGTGCTTTTTTCGCTGCCATGGCTCGCTTTGCCGAAGCCCTGGAATTAGCTGGGCACCGTGTTCTTCACCTGACTCTCGATGATACACAGGGTTACGATGATTTAGCGCACCTACTCAAGGCGCAGGTGAAGCGCTTTAGTGCCAATACCCTCAGCTACCAACTGCCTGATGAATATCGCTTATATGAGCAACTGCGCGACTTAAACCTCGGTGCAGACATCACCTTGAATGCCTATGATAGTGAGCACTTCTTGTTGGGCTTTAATGAGCTAAGCGATTACTTTCAGGCCGATACCCATCACACTATGGAGCAGTTTTATCGTAAAATGCGCCGACGCTTTAAGGTGTTGATGCAGGGCGACAAGCCTTTGGGGGAGCGGTGGAATTTTGATAAAGAAAATCGCAATAAGCTAAACCAGCAAGACCTCGCCGAACTGCCTCAGCCACTGTGCTTTGACAACGATGTGCGTAGCATCAAAGAGCGCATCACCCGCCATAAGGTAAGTACTATAGGCCAAGGCAGTGACAGGTTATTATGGCCTGTGAGCCGCAAACAGGCTAAGCAATTACTGCGCTATTTTTGTGACCACTTACTGCCTTGTTTTGGTACCTTCCAAGATGCCATGACCTGTCAAAGTGACAGCCAGTGGAGCCTTTATCACAGCCGGTTATCATTCGCGCTAAACAGTAAAATGCTGCACCCCAAGCAAGTGGTCAACGCGGCCACTTCGGCCTATGAGCAAAGTGATGGCGCCATAAACCTAGCTCAGGTAGAAGGCTTTATTCGACAAATCCTCGGTTGGCGTGAGTATGTGCGTGGGATTTATTGGGCTAACATGCCCAAATATAGCTCGTTAAATACTCTAGAGGCCTCGGCGCCACTGCCGGAGTTTTTCTGGCATGGAAAAACCAATATGGCCTGTCTTAGCCACGCTATTAGCCAAAGCCTTGATTATGCCTACGCCCACCATATTCAGCGCTTAATGATCACCGGCAATTTTTGCCTACTACTTGGCGTTGACCCCGATGCCGTCGATGCCTGGTACTTAGGTATTTATGTAGACGCCATTGAATGGGTGGAAATGCCCAACACTCGGGGCATGAGCCAATTTGCCGACGGCGGCATTATTGCCACCAAACCTTACAGCAGTGGTGGCAACTACATCAACAAAATGAGTGATTACTGCAAACACTGCCACTATAACGTTCGCGAAAAAGTAGGCGAGCAGGCATGCCCATTTAACAGTCTTTACTGGCACTTTATGGTTCGCCACCGCGAGCGCTTCGGGAATAATCACCGCATCGGCATGATCTACCGAAATTGGGATAAACAAGATAAACGCCAGCAACAGCAGGTGTTAGAACGAGCGCAGTGGTGCATCGATAATGTGGAGAAATTATAAAGACATAAAAATAGATCAAATAATTAACTTTTATGTAACCTCAATGTAAGACGTTCCCATTTTAATACACTTACCATTTAAAAAACGGGAACATTATGAAAAAACAACACCTTATCGCCGCACTGCTGATAGCAAGTGCGGCCACCAGCCAAGCACATGCTTTTAGCCAAGAGACCCATAAGCGTATCGTTATCGATGCCGTTGCTTATATGCAGCAGAATCCGAATACCACAGCCTATGCTGAGCTTGAGCAGTATGCACAACAAAACAATATGTCGGTGGACATTCTCGCCGATTTACTGGGCCAGTCAGCTTATGATGTGGATGACTTTGAAGATACCTTCTTTTGCGGTGCAATAACCGGGTCGTGCGTTCAAGCGCCACTTTGGGGTGCTGCGAAAAGCATCGTTAAATACACCAGTTATTGGCACTTTCAAAATCACAGTCAAGGTGCCGACGTGCACGGCAATGATTTTGGTGGCTACAATTATCAAAAGCTCACGGTCTGGGGCGATGTTGATAAACTAGCCGCCACATGGCTCAAGGGAGACTACCTCGATGATGGTCAAGGTGGTGAGACCGGTTGGTTCAATGCCGACAGTAGCAAATACAACAGCTATGGCGTCACCGAGCGCAACTACCGTATCGGTAGCCACTCACAATACAGCATGTACGATGACTTTGAGGATATGCCCTTCCAACCTTTAGATAACTTGGGCCAGTACTGGTATCAAAGCTACCTGCAAAGCGGCAACCCACAGGTGCTGGGATTTGTCTTTCACACCACAGACTTATTGCAACCACACCATACCTGGACAACCTCAGCACTTAACCATTCTAGTTGGGAGGGTTGGGTAAAAGATTACTATGACCAAGAGCAGCTCAATGATATGAGCTTAGTGCGTGATGCCATGGATAGCTTTAGCGCCCTTGACCCACAACAACAAGATATTCGCCCACTCCTCACGCAAGGGGGAGCGTTTAGTTACGCTCAAGGCGGCATCGTACTTAACTCTGAAGATCACTACGATCGGGTCAACACCGGACGCCTCGTTATTCCTCATGCTATTGCCATGGTCGTGCACCTGCTTAACCATGCCATGGAGCAGCGTTAATGGGGTTCAGGATTGTTATCTGGATAGGCCTTATTGGCCTATCTTTTTCGTCATTCTCGCAACTGCCGAGCAATGCTGAAGTGCGCTTTATGCGCACTGTATACCAACAACACAGTGCCGATTTAGCGGCGCACACCCGTCAAAGGTTGGTGGAGAATGCTTTTTTGCTACACCAAGCACATCAGCGTTTTCCATCATTAGTGGTTCGCCAAGCTACCGTGGGCTTCAACAATCACTATCATGTGCGCCGCTACTTACTGAGCGCTTGGCAGGCTCAAGGCTGGTTAGACGACAATGCCATAGCGCCGTTGGCGCTTAACCCTGCTTACAATGATGATTGGTTACTCCGCACACTGGGGAACTACCCGGCCGATGGTGCTCTTGAGGGCGCCACTGTGAATAAGCTCGCAGGCATCAAGCTACTGGATGCCACGGCATTATCCAACACCTTGAACATGGCAGATTTTTACCAGAGCATGTCGATGCAGATAAAATATAAGTTGCATCAAGGTGACATGTCCGTATTTCACAGCGAGTTGCAACGTTGGCATCGATTTCGTCAAAGCGCCCTATTGGTGAGCCCTCTGCTCAAGAGCCATCAGCTCAGCCTTGAGCGCCTACAAGACATCGCTTTGGCAGATATTCTTCGCCCTAGCCTATTAACCGAGCTCGGCGTACAACAAACCATGCACGGCAGCAGCGGTGAGCTGGAGCGCCTCAAACAGGACATCAAAGAGCAAGATATCGTTGCCTATTATGAGCGTCACCGCGAGCGCTTTCGCTATATTGCCAAAGTACGAGCTTACGGTGTTCAGTTTGATCAGCATGAGCAAGCGCAAAAGTTCTATCAACAAGCCAAAAGTCAGGGTTTTATTAGCGCAATGGGCGACAAAGAAAACGTATTCGGCAAACAAAATAGCGTATTAAGTCGCGATAACGACAGCGCCCCGGTATTTGCCAAGCAACTGGCATTCACGTTGCCAACAGATACCTTATCGCGCCCAGTACGCACGCCTGCAAACAAGTGGCTAGTACTAATGAGCACGGAAAAAGCCTATGAATACTATGCTAAAAACAGTGAAACGGTGCGTTACCAAGCCATTGAGGCACTCGCTAAGGAGCAGGCACAGCGGAACTATGAAGCACAATTTAAGGCGTGGCGCGCGCACATGGAGGCAGCCGGATGAAACGAGTCACAGTGCTTTTAATACTGCTCATAGGCGCTCTAGCCTGGTATTTGAGCGCCGATGTTGGGGCTATCAAAGCCCGCAGCGACTCGCCCACCTTGCTGTCAGTGCGTGATACCCCCGCAGTGGCAGCCGAAGAGGCGGTCTCTGCTCGCCAGAGTAAAACACAGTATTCGCTAGCCGTTGACCCCCCTAAACAGATAGGCGCTCAAGCGCCTATCACAGAGCCGGAATATGTGCCTCCTATCGCCAAAGACCGGCAACAAGCCGACGCTTATCAGGGGGATTTGCACGATCACCAAGCTTATCAGCGCTACCAACAGCGCCAGCACAACGACTTTAAACGCGCCTATATCAGTGCCGCAAAAGATAAAGTCGCGCTCCTTAAAACGTGGCTAGCGCGGGGAGAGCGAGAAGGCATCTCGCCGGAACAGCTGCAGTTTGCTCGGGATAAAATTGCCGCCTTAGAGCAAGCCAAACAACAGTTGGAAGAGCAGTTAGCCCAACAATAGCGTATCGTCTATAGCGCAGAAATGGCTGGCGGCATTGATCAAAGATGTCGCCGTCAACGGTGCACAACTGTACACTTCGACACGCTTATTACGTTCATGACGTAGTTTGGCGACGAGCATATCGAAATCACCGTCACCAGAGAGTAAAATGGTGGTATCCGTTTGCGTTCCATGCTCCATAGCATCAAGGGTGATACCCACATCCCAATCGCCTTTAGCCGAACCATCAGCACGCTGAATATAGGGTTTCAGCTTGACCTCAAAGCCAATGGCTCGGAGGATATTTTGGAATTCTCGTTGTTTGCTATCGCCACGATCAATGGCATAAGCGATGGCGGTGACTATTTCGTACTTAGCGCTTACCTCGCGCCAAAAGGCGTTGTAGTCAAAATTGCGCGCAAAACTCTCACGGCAGGTGTAATAAATATTTTGTACATCTACAAAAATGGCCGCTGTAGGCATAGATCCTCTCTAAAGGTGGCTTAATCGCCGTGCCCAGTTACCATTGTGGCCTACTTTGCACTGCTGTTCAGTGTCGTAGACTATCTGTTTTTTCGGGTTGTGCATAGCTAAGTCCTCGGCCTTGAGCACCGCCATCAACTGCGCTTCCAATTGCGGGCGCATTTGTGAGCCTAAAAAGGAACGTAACTGTTCATCGGTGGTGAACACCACAATCACTTTGATGTTGTCGGCTCGCTGCCAATCAATAACGTGGGTCAGCCACTCAAAACCTGACAACGGCTCACAATGTACATTACAAAAGCGAGTCAGCGCTTTGCGCAGTGTATTGTCTTTTTTCTTATCAGTTTTACGCATCGGTTTATCCACACAAAAACGCCGCCCGGTTGGGCGGCGTAAACACAGGGAGAATGACTAGAAATTATTTGCTCTCAAGCAAATTGCCAGAGCCTATTTCAATTTTACGTGGCTTCAAGGCTTCAGGGATCTCTCGCTCTAAGTCAATGACTAGGAGCCCGTTTTCAAGCCCTGCGCCGAGCACTTTAACATGGTCGCCAAGCTGGAACTTACGTTCGAAGTTGCGCTCAGCAATACCTTGATGAATGAATTTTCGCTCTTGCTTGTCGTCTTTGTCAGCCTTAATACCGGCGACTTTCAGAGTATTGTTCTCTGACTCAATACTCAGCTCATCTTCGCTGAATCCAGCCACCGCCATGGTGATACGATACTGGTCTTTACCCAATGCCTCGATGTTGTAAGGTGGGTAGCTTGGCTGTTTATCGGTGCGTGCCGCCGCATCCATAAGTGATGCAAGGTGGTCAAAACCGATGAATGAACGATATAGTGGTGATAAATCTACTGTACGCATAATGATATCCTCATAATTAAGCGATATTAGTTGCTACTTTTCACGATGAACAAGTAACATTTACGTTTTAAATCAATAAGTTTACTTAGTTTGGGACCCTTTCCGGCGTCCTCACTAACTGATGTATGGACAGCGTCTTTATTTTCAAGAAAAAGATGCAAAATTTTTTCTGCCACTATCCGGTCTAATTTATTAAGCCTATGAATTTTAAGTTAAATATGAAAAAAATTTTATTGCAGATTATTGTTATTGCGATCGTTTTCTTTGCTGTCAGCGCATTTCAACAGCGCAATCTGCTCAGTACCGATCACACCCCCGCGCCTTACTTTGCCTTAACACAACTCAATGAACAGGGGCGATACAGCATCAAAGAACTCCAAGGGCAAACCACCGTGGTATACTTTTTTGCGCCATGGTGCTCTATCTGCAAGGTATCCATGCCTAACTTACAATCGGCAATGGATGATGGCGATATTAACGCTGTGGCCATTGCCCTTGATTATCAAAGTGAGCAACAAGTGCAAGATTTTGTCGCTGACCTCTCTTTATCCATGCCCGTACTTTTAGGTAGCGCACAAACCGCCAAGCAATATAAAATATCTGCATTCCCAACCTATTATGTTATTGATGAATCACTGCGCATAACTGCCCGCTCTATGGGCTACTCCAGTGAATTAGGCATAAAATACCGAGGTAGAGATGAATAAACGACATTGCTTTGTCGCGGCGCTGAGCATGCTCTGCGCGCCAACGTGGGCCACAAAAACCCTGCCAGCGTTACCCGAGCCAGTGACCAATAATGCGGTCGCCCAAGTGACAACGGAACAAGGGCCTTATTTTATTAGCTTCATGGGGTTAGGTGCTGGGAAAAGTCACGAGGACGTGCACAATAAAGTGTGGGCATTAAAAATTGGCCAGGGGCAATGGCAAGGCAAAAAAAGTGTTCCCGCCAGTACCGAATTAAAAGGCCGATTGGCGGCGACTGCTGTGGGAGTCGGTCCATACGCTTATGTTTTTGGTGGCTATACCGTGGCCGACGATCACAGTGAAATTTCAGCGCCCGACGCCTATCGTTTTGATGTGCTAACCAACAGCTACCAGCGCCTCGCCGATATGCCGGTGCCTGTCGATGATAGCGTTGCGTTGAATTACCAAGACAAGTTTATCTACTTGATCAGTGGCTGGCACAATGATGGTAATGTGAACTTAGTGCAAGTCTATGATATTGCTAATAATACTTGGCAACAAGCGTCGCCTTTTTTAGGCGAGCCAGTATTTGGTCACGCCGGTGCAATTAAAGGTAATATCATGGTGGTGTGTGATGGCGTAAAAACCGTTGCTTATATTGATAAACGCCGAGGCTTCGATGGCAAAGCCCAGTGTTTTAAAGGGATCATCCACCCCGACAAGCCAACAAAAATTGATTGGCGTATGATTAGCCACCCCACCGGCAAGAGTCATTATCGTATGGCAGCGGGAACAATCAATGGCCAGCTGGTGTTTATGGCGGGCTCCCCTAACCCTTATAACTACAACGGTATCGGCTATAATGGTAAACCCAGTTCGCCGTCAAATCAGGTATGGCGTTTCGATACTGATTCTAATCGTTGGCAACGTTTAGAGCATGCCCAACAGGGCACCATGGACCACCGGGGTTTACTGAGTCACCAAGGCACCGCCTATCGCATTGGCGGCATGGGCGAAAAGCAAAAGGTGCTCGACGTGGTCACCCCTTATCGATATTCATTTTAGGACGCAGTTATGGCAAAAGCGTGTGCATATCACATATTAGTGAAGAGCAAAGAAGAGTGCTTGGCTATCAAAGCCAAGTTAGACAAAGGCGGCGACTTTAATAAACTCGCGAAACAATACTCCACCTGTCCATCAAAAAAACGTGGCGGCGATTTGGGTGAATTTCAGCGCGGCACTATGGTCAAAGCCTTTGACGATGTGGTGTTTAAAAAGCCGCTATTGGAAGTACACGGGCCGGTGAAAACCAAGTTTGGTTACCACCTAATTAAAACCGTTTATCGTAGTTAATCGCTTTTAGCGAATATAGAAATCGTTTTTGCTTATTTTACCCCGGTGACGAACCTCGCTACACTGCAAACCTAACGTTTTTAACTGCACTGGAGAGAATTATGCTAACTGTTATTTTTGGCCGTGAAGGGTGCCCTTTCTGCGTACGCGCAAAAGATGTTGCCGAGCAACTGACGCAAAGCCGCGATGATTTCAAATACCGCTATATCGATATCGTTAAAGAAGGGATCAGCAAAGCGGATTTAGAAAAATCAGCCGGCAAACCATGTGAAACAGTGCCGCAGATCTTTATCGATCAGGCGCACATTGGTGGGTTCACTGAGTTCGAAGCTTACGCGAAAGAAAATTTAGGTCTATACCAAGACTAATACCATAAAAAAGCCGGGATCATACTCGGCTTTTTTTTGCCCCCTGTGCGCCATTTTCGAGCTGACAAACTCTCTTTGGCCCGTCAGTTTTTAATGCATTTATAGCAACAAAATATCCTTAGTACACACGCGTTAAACCGTTAAATTTACGTGATTTCTCCGTGACTAAATCTAAGTTCAACGAACACCACTGGTTAAATTTCATACAAAACCAAGCACATAGGAAATAGTTGTAATTTATACAAGCAATTACTGCTTCATTCCTGTACAATGCGCGCCTCTTTGAATTCCCTGAGGCGTTTTAATGTCAGAACCAGTCACCTTTGAGTCGTTACACCTTTCTCCTGCTACTTTAAAAGCAGTGAGCGAATTGGGTTATGAGACTCCTTCCGAGATCCAAGCTCAATGTATTCCTCTTTTACTCGACAAAAAGGACGTATTGGGAATGGCACAAACAGGCACGGGTAAAACCGCCGCCTTTGCCTTACCATTGTTGAATAACTTGGATGCGGATGCGAAATATCCGCAAGTGCTTGTGCTTACTCCCACCCGTGAACTCGCAATCCAGGTTGCAGAAGCATTCGAGCAATACGCAAAATTTACTAAGGGCGTAGAAGTACTCGCGCTTTACGGCGGCCAAAGCTACGGTATTCAGCTCAGCGCCCTACGTCGCGGTGCGCAAATCATTGTCGCGACTCCGGGTCGTCTACTTGATCACATCAGTCGTAAATCTATCGACCTATCACGCTTAAGTGCATTGGTGTTGGATGAAGCCGACGAAATGCTACGCATGGGCTTTATCGATGATGTGGAAAGCATCATGGCGCAAACACCAGAAGACAAGCAAACTTGTTTGTTCTCGGCGACCATGCCAAAACAGATTCAGTCTATTTGCAAAACCTATTTGCAAGACGCAGAGCAAGTGCGTATTACGCCACGCAACAGCACAGTATCCACTATCGAGCAAGTTTACTGGCAAGCGCGTGTACACAAAAACAAAGCCATTGTGCGCTTTTTAGAAGCCGAAGACTTTGATGCTGCCATTGTATTTGTGCGTACTCGTAACGACACTGTGCAGTTGGCTGAGCTCCTCGAGCGCGAAGGCTTCTCTGCCGCACCATTAAACGGTGATATGAACCAGCAGGCGCGTGAGCGCACCGTTGACCGCCTTAAAAATGGTTTACTTGATATTGTTATTGCCACCGACGTGGCAGCACGAGGCCTAGATGTTGAACGCATCAGCCTTGTGGTTAACTATGATATCCCACAAGACAGCGAAGCCTATGTACACCGCATTGGTCGTACTGGCCGTGCAGGTCGTCAAGGTAAAGCTATTTTGTTCGTTAAGGGCAATGAGCGTTACCTACTTAAGAACATCATGCGCCACACCAAGAGCGACATCGCTCAGGTAGAACTGCCGAGCGCTAAAGTCGTTGAGCAAAAGCGTATTGATGGCCTAGAGAAGAAAGTAGCCGCTGCGTTGGAGCACAAAGACAGTGAGTTCTTTGCGCAAGTAGCCAACACTCTAGGTAACAAGTTGCAATTGAGCCAAGGTGACTTAGCCGCCGCGCTACTTTATCTGGCACAGCAACAGTCGCCGTTGAAGGTCGAGGAAATCAAAGCGAAGGAACGTCCAGAGCGTGGTGAACGCAGTGAGCGCAAAGGCGATCGTCGTCGCGACGGTGATAAACCTCGCCGCGAGCGTCGTGATGCTAACACACCAATGGATACGTACCGTATTGAGGTGGGTCGCGAGCACGGTGTACAAGTTAAAAATATCGTCGGTGCCATTGCTAATGAAGCGGATATCTCCAGCAAGTTTATTGGCGACATTCGTTTATTTGACGCTCATAGTACCGTTGAGCTACCAAAAGGCATGCCTGAGGACAAGCTGGCGCACTTCCAAAAAGTGTATATCTGCAAGCGTCCTATGAAGCTGACGCTTAGCCAAAGCGAAGCACGTGCACCGCGTGAGGCACGTGAACCACGAGGTGAAGGCAAAAAGCGTAGTTTCCGCGACCCTAACGCTAAAGGCCGTGGCCAGCGTAAAGAGCGCAAAGCAGTGAGCTTTCAATAAGCCTTAAATGACATAAAAAACCGCCGTTATGGCGGTTTTTTTGTGCCTGGATTTCAGCCTAGCAACAACCCCTAGTTGCTGCGCGTGTCAGGTTCGCGCTTTGGCGGTGACAACAAGGCTGGCCACAAAGTAGCGCCGTCACTGTCGATGGGGGTCAGTATCTCTAAGCCGAGGATATGTGCCACCATAGGGTAAATATCAAGATTACGCACCTGCGCCAGCGTTTTTCCTTGGTGGAAACTTGGGCCCACCGCTAAGAACACGGCGTCCATATTGTCATCATCGATAAAACCATGGGTGCCCAGATAATGATGATCAGGCTGCGTAAACACAACCGGTGGGCGCGTTTGCAGCACAATATCAGCTTGCCTCGGCCCCATAGTGACACCATATTGAGCCAGTTGCTCCTTACTCATTACCTGATATTGATCCGCCGCCTGCTTGTGCAGTCGCTCTCGCAGTGCCTGTAAAGCGCGCGTAGACGCCTTATGTTGATAAATAGCCACCCGGGTACCAGAGTTAATCACTTTAAACCCATCATCGATGTTGAGCGATGCTAGAGGAATGCCGGCATCGGGGTTTACTTCGCTCATGCCATGATCAGAGACCACAATCAGGTTCACCTCGGTGTCTAACTCGGTATTTATTCTGCGCCACAGCTCACCAATAAGGCGATCGATTCCTAAGGCTCCTGCTTTGGTTTGCGGCGCGTTCGGCCCATACTTGTGGCCGAGGCTATCAACCTCAGAAAAGTAGCTCATAATGAGTTTAGGGCGCTGCTGCTTGGGTAACTTAAGCCATTGAATGATTTGCTCTACGCGATGGGACTGCTTGCCATGGCTAGAATACGGATAAAAGTAAGACGCAGTGCGGCCATTGAAACGCGCATCCGATTCTGGCCAGTAATAGGTAGCGGCTTTCACCCCTTGTAGCTCAGCTAAATTCCACAGTGGCGTACCCGACACCCAGCTGGTATCGGCTTGCCCTTTGCCCATGGCATAGCACTGTTGCCGCTGTTTATCACAAAAACGGTTACCCACAACACCGTGATGACTGGGTAGCAGACCTGTGGCGATGCTGATGTGGTTGGGGAAAGTTTTGCTCGGATAAACCGTTTTCATGCGCAGCGCCCGCACTCCTTGACGGCTTAATTTAGCCAGCGCCGGGGTATCGAAATGCTCAATGTAGTCATGACGAAAACCATCGATGGAAATGATCACCGTGGAGGGGTTTTGAGTAGCCGATTGGCCGTGAGCCGCCCCACTACAAAATAGAATGAGCATCATAGAAAATACTGCGCGCATGTCACATATCCTTGTTATAAAAGCTAAAATCTTAGCTGAGAAGAATGAAGTTATGATGAAGGTACCGATTTTAGTTATTGTAGTACAGGCTTACAGCTGTTTTCAGGCATAAAAAAACCGCGCTAAAGCGCGGTTTTTCTTGAAACCTGGGGTCGACTTATAGGTCGCCTTCGTTTTCAGATAGGAACTTAGCAACACCTTCAGGGCTTGCGTCCATACCTTTTTTACCTTCAGTCCAACCAGCTGGACATACTTCACCGTGCTCGCTGTGGAACGCTAGAGCGTCAACCATGCGCAGCATCTCGTCAATGTTACGGCCTAGAGGTAGGTCGTTAACTACTTGGTGACGTACTGTGCCTTCCTCGTCGATTAGGAAAGAACCACGGAAAGCAACGCCCGCTTCAGGGTGCTCTACGTCGAACGCTTGACAAATTTCGTGCTTCACGTCAGCAACAAGGTCATATTTAACTTTACCGATACCGCCGTCAGCAACAGCAGTGTTACGCCATGCGTTGTGTGAGAACTGTGAATCGATAGAAACACCGATTACTTCAACACCACGCTTTTGAAACTCTTCATAGCGCTTGTCGAAAGCAATAAGTTCAGAAGGACAAACGAATGTGAAATCAAGTGGGTAGAAAAAGATAACCGCTTTCTTTCCTTTGATTTTTTCGTGTAGGTTGTAGTCTTCAACGATCTCGCCGTTACCTAGCACTGCAGCTGCTGTGAAATCTGGTGCCTTGCGGCCTACTAATACACCCATTGTAATCTCCAATAGTTTGAGTTTATCGTTAACACAGTGGCTTTGACGGCAAATGCGTCAAAGCGTCTTATGTATGTGCAAGTAAATATAGTGACAAAAAAGCAAAAACCAACCCCATCACATAAAATTCACCTTACACCTAATTCTGCGCAATATGGTACTGACCCTGTGTGCAAAAGAACAATCGCATTTAGCGATAGCTATCATCGATAAAACTGATTGATACCAACGCCTTTGCCTTGGGCACAAAAAAGCCCGCTTACGCGGGCTTTTAAGCTATTTAATCCATGATGTCTTCGGGCATATTGCCACGAATTTCTTGCCAGATTTGGCCACTCTTATGACCGTAGCGACGCATCAGGGCGATTGCGCCATCATGGTCTTGCTGCTCGGCCAGCTCGGCTAAGTCTGAATAGAACTGACGTGCCAACTCACGAGTACGCGGGTCAGAGAAATAGTGGCAGCCAATTTTAGAGTAAAAACCTTTAAAGCCATTTAAAATCAATACATAGATTTTATTGTTCCCTGCCCCAGCTAACTGGTGATGGACAAGGTAATCATAATCGGCGAAGGCCTGCGCTGTGTCTTCTACAGTTTCTCTATCTGCAACAATTTCTTTTACACGTTCTGGGTCTATTTTAATTGCTGCGCGCATGTAAATGGCGCTGATGTTCGTACGCGCAGAAAGCAGCTGGTCGGTCAGCTCCGGCATTTTGTCTTCATCAAGACGGGCCAAGGTCTCAAGAATGTTCAACCCTGAGGTTTCCCAAAAGTTGTTCACGCGCGTGGGCTTGCCATGCTGAATGGTCAGCCAGCCATCGCGGGCTAGGCGTTGTAACACCTCACGCAAGGTAGTGCGAGTGACGCCAATCAGTTCCGATAGCTCACGCTCAGCTGGAAGAATTGAGCCAGGCGGAAACTCGCCATTCCAGATGGACTCAACTATGTACTCCTCAGCAAATCCAGCTGGGCTTTTGGCTTTGAATATTCTCATCTAACGTCCACTTCACTACTAAAAATATTATTATTGATCTTAACATACTGATTGTACCAGATGCGAAGCAACTAACAAGCACACTCGCCCAGTCACGGTTTTGGTCATACACAGCGAAGGTGGGATTCTTACACAGTGTGAGATCTTAAATTCGACGCTCAGAGAAGGGGTAATGTGGGAAGCGTCAAAAGCTTAAAAAGAGCTATTGACGCCATAGCCTCTTGTTATAAGCCGTTTGCAACAATGATATATATGAATAAGCCAAAAAACGATCCTAATGCTACGAACAATGAAATACGTACCCTTTTAATATGACTGTCTAAACCTTCATGGTACAGGGGGAAATTTTTAGGGTTACCAAACAACATACCCCAATACTGATCTTGGTAGCTTAGGTATTCAACTAGCCTATTTTTCCGTTCTTCTGTACCTTTATGCGCAGCTTCTTTGTATGCTTCCATCTGGATGCTAAACACAATAAAGCTAATCGCTACTACTCCAAACAGGATGATAAATACCATTACTTCCCTTAGGCTTAAAACATGTTTATAGCGAGCGAACCGCGCGTTTTTCTACTACGCTGCCGCTCACTTTTCTGAATGATATATTCTTAACAGACTAGTTAACTCATTGCCAGTATTATTAAAAATAGCTATTGATCGTTTTTATCTTGCGACAAAAGCACGCAATTGGATCGTTTTCTTGACTATGTGAGCGACTGCGCTAAAACTGTTTTAATACACAGTGTTTGCACGTTTTCAAAGTCACCACACTCGCCACCAGCATACGACAGCTTCAATTTTTAGACTCGCTTTCAGCGCGGATATCACCTTTCACGCAGTTAATAAATAATATGAATGCGGCCATACTTGGATCTACTTTGATGGCAAGCACTATTTATGCATTCGCTCCGTTAACTCTTTTCTCCATAATTTCAATGCAGCCATTAAGAACGCTGCAATTTAGGGAGTTACCCTGAAGGTTATATACAAAGGCTTCCATGGAATTAGCATTCCTGTGCTTATGAACTTCATGAGCCAGGCGATCTCGTATATAAATAAGCGTGGAAAGATTTAGGTAGCCTAACTCTGCAAACATTTTCATCGCTACTGGAGAGAACCGGTAGTCATAAGTAATAGCGGTATTTTCCGACACATCGTCTCTAATGTTTTTAAGCATTTCATCAGAATTGAATGCGTTGATCGCGAGCTCTAGCTTTATATCACCCTTATGTTCCCGATAAAAATTTCGAGCATCAAGTAAAACATAAACCATTTTTAAAGCTAGGTCCCTTTGAAACCTATCTGCCCCATAATCGACGATTTCTAATAATTCATCATACTTATCTATAAATTCTGGCAAGTTTTTCTTTAGTAGATCATTCATAGTCATCCCTTTCTTTTCTTCATTACGTAACTAATTGGCTTATTCTCCAGCCTCATAGCAGAGCACCACAATACATGGTTATGATGCCCCGGTGGTTTTGCTTCTTATATAAACCATAGCTTCCTGAAGGTATTTGAGCTCTATTGCAGTGGCCATATAAAACTCACCACCTAAGCCAGATTTTCCTCTACTTCCGCGTGTGAAGTCGGCGTTTTGCTCAAATTTAGGTCGCAATGCTTGGCAGGCTAACAGTAATTGCTCTGCGCCATATTCAAGCATTAATGCATTAAGCTCTGACATTACTTTTTCGGGAAGCCCGTTAAACTTGAACAGCCGGGTGCTAAAAATATTTGTCAATTTTTGTTGAAGATCCGTTTCCAAGTAAGTATTCCTCTTTGCGTGATGAATTCTCAAAAACAACCCTACGGTAACCGAGCCGATTCTTAAATTGGAATAACAGTAGCAGGCATCTTTTTCATAGTTTTGCGAGCTTTTCCCACTGAGCTCTGCGCCCAAATCCCGCGTCGAACTCATGCGCAACATAGTATTGAGCACAAGCTGTACATTGACAGGTGATTTTCGACTTCCTCGTTTGTGGGTCTGCCTCATTTAATATTATCTCTATCATGCCTTTTTCCGCTTCACTGTGGGCAAAGTAAGGTAGCTGGAGGTATTTCGCGCACCTGCAGCCCGTTGTTCTCACAGCCTCGAGAAACGTTGTAATTCTATCTATTGATACACGCACGCGGTGCTTATTTCCATGAGAGGGCCAATACGAAGAACTAGACAATGGCGTTATTAACTCAAGGCTGCCCGCGAGCTTTTGTAAAAAGGTATTGTCTGACACATTCATCAGGCTATATGAAATATCCGATATCTCACGTTCGTTGCCAGATTGCAAAATGCTTATTAAGTCTTCGATTTTCATACCATCCCCTGGGAAAGTAACGCCCGTTCATAGCTGCATGCACATGACTAAAGCGAGCGAAAGACAACGCTAGTCAAGGGTTTAACTCCCATTAATAGATTATGCACTTGCTAAATTGTCTTGCGACATCCAAAACAAGTGCAAGACTATGTGAACAGCTAAAAATATAGCTGGGCATAAAAGCATATAGAGCTCAACCCAGCCACCACCTAATTTGAATAAGTCACCATCAAGGTCAATGACTGAGGAATGAGTGAATATTAGAGACAAAAAGCCAAAAATAAGAAATAACAATCGAACTTTATGCTTGAGCTTTAAACCCCAACTCACAGAGGTTAATGCTACATAGCCAAGTATTCCACCCAAGGAACAAAGAATCCATTATAAGCTGAAACCAATCGGCATAGTGAAAATATTTGCAACGCCACCAAACAAGCCGATTAGCGCAAATATCATAAGAAATGATGCAGGTAGCCAAGCAAACACTGTTGTTAATCCGATTAACAAACTTCTCCAGAACATATATTGAACCTTGGTTTTTCAAGCGCCTTTATAATCGACTAAACATAGTTGGCTAAATTTACAGCTCCGCATAAAACTTAGACACCTTTGATTGAGGCTACATGCTAAGCAACCAAGGCAGTATAAATAGGAAAATAATGAAAAACATAAAGCCATACACATAACCTGTGTTTCTAGACTTTCTCCAAAACAAATTTTGAGCTCTTTGTTCTGACTGGCTCAGTAAATAATCACAATGCGGACATTTGTTTCCCAAATACATTATCAATGTACAATTAGGACACCTCGCTGATGGCTCAAACTCTGCCATTCCCATGATTGTTGGCTTCTTGGGCTTCATAGCTTCCTCGACACATAACATGCAGGCACCGCAGCCTATCCACTGAAAGTGTTTTTTATGTAATTTAATTGTGCTCTTGTTTAACGGTAGAAAGTATGAGGCTATCAATTTCATTGTTCACAGCACCGATACTACTATTATTTAATATCACGTAACCAAAATTTAGGTCTATGATAGAACGTGATAGAGAGACCCAACCTCGATTAAATCCAGCGAATCCGAGACTGTTGTTTTCTGCGTCCACAACATAGCTCATGCTCCAGCGCCCGTTAGTATTCGGAGCTGGCTTAATCATTAGATCTATGAGCTTTTCTGGCAACAAAATTGAACCGTTATAATGCCCATCGCTATTGCGCAAAACTGCCATATTGAAGCGAGCTAAATCTACAGCCGTTGTTTGTAAGCCCGCCGCTGCTTGTTCATTGAAGTACACCATCCCCGTGACTTTACCGGTATCATCATAAGGTGTTGCCGACTTACTTATTACTATCTCAGTAATATTGAACGTTGAACCCTTCATATTCAGAGGTTCGAATACATTCTTCTGCATATAAGCTTCAAATGTCATGCCGGATACATCTTCAATTAACAGTTGTACCACTGAATATCCACCACCGGAATAAGACCACTTTGTATTTGGCGCATGGATAAGTTCAACGGGTCCAGCGCCGTTGTTATTACCATTTAGTGAGTCGACAATAGAGGATAACTTGTCGCGAGACTCCCACCCTGTATAAGGCCCCAAAGACAGGCCGGAAGTGTGGGACAGAATATTTCTTAGTGTGACTTTTTTTACATCAAAATCAGATTGGGGAATTTGCCAGCGTTTAAGATATTGATTAATTGGTGTATCGAGATCCACTTTGCCTTGAGCGACTAATTGCATTGCTCCCCAAGCAGTAACCAGCTTAGAAATAGAGCCTACATTGAACAAAGTCCTTTGAGTAATTTCAGTTTTAGCCGCAACGTCAGCAAAACCATAGGAACGAAAGCCCACAACTCTACTTCCATTAACGAATGCCAGAGCAACGCCGGGAGCTTTGTGCTTTTCTAAAATTTGCGGTACACCATCGTCCAAACGCTTTGTGAGTTCAGATATATCTTTAATTTCTTTGCCAATAGAAAAATTGGCAAAGAAAGCCCCAGATATTATTAAGATAGTTCTAATCATAACTTTCCTTGTGTGTTCTGTTCCATGATACGAGCCGTTTTAAGCTTGAACGAGAAGCGAGTGTCAGCCAAGCTTACAACGTCGTTCACGTATTTATTCTGTTAGGCATTGGTAATGACAAACTCGTAAAAGCCTTCTGTTTCAGCAGGCTCCACTTTCTCAACAAGAGCCACATTTAATTGAGTAAACAAGTTACTCCAAAACTTCAACGCCAAGCTGTCGTTTATATAAACTGCTACATGCCATTGTTCGCTCACAGCTTGCATCAAGTGTTGAACGACAAATTTCCCGACACCTTGCTTTCGATATTTAGGGAGGATAAATATATCAGCCAATTCCGGCATTTCTTTACCCAGAATCTCGGTCGTCTCAACAGTGGCAAAGCCTGCAACCTGGTCAGAAACAAAAATTAAATAAGCGTCACTCTCTTGTTCACCGCAAACAACGGAATTGAGGTATTGTTCATCAATATCAAAGCGCCCGTCAGTACCTACATCCTCTTGATCAAATGAACTTTGGTGATATTGGTAAAATTGCCACAGCATACACAATGTGCCACTGTCGGTTGTTTTAGTTTTCCTTACTTTGATTTCCATTTGGTGCTCGTTCTTATTAAGGCTTAAATCCATAGCTTCCAACGGTGAAGGCTACCTTGGGTTTCTGATGCCAAATCTACATAACAGCCCGTTAAGTATTTAATATAGTTGGCATTTAATTCTATTTCAGTCTTAAAGCCCGAGAAACATTCACCGTTAAGTTGATATTTAATCATCCCATCATAATGTTCCCAGTGATAGGTTTTTCTGAAGTACTCTTTGGCCGCTTCTTCAGTAGGGAAAGAAAAAATTAGTTCGAATTTACAAGATTCTATTTCCGGATAAGCTTTTCGAAGTGACCCAACTAACGTTACGATTCTATTCATGCTCACCTAGATATAATTCCCCGCATACAACCTCCTTATTACATTCACTTGCAAATCGAATATAACACTAATTGATGCTGAGAATACTATGCTCTCCTATAAGTACTTTCCAGAGATTAAGGACTTATTTAGTCGAAAGCCGAGACTTTGATTCGTTCAATATCGGCATTAGCTCCGCACTGTGTATAGCTCTTCGATCAATTCAATAAATAATTTTTTTGTTCATTTTCACTGATTCATAAGCAAAAACGGAAGCCAGCCTACCGCTTTAAATGATTCATTAGCTTTTTTGTTCACTTAACAACGCTAGCTTGTACACAAATGGCGCTAAATTAAGTGCTTAGGCACGCCACTGAGCTCACCTTTAAGGCCGCTAATACGCTTGCATAGCGCCGAAGGCGTGGCATAATCAGCCCATCAACAACGATGTGAGTTAACTATGAGCTGGTTAGGTAAGCTATCGCACCAACGTGCGCCTTGGGTACTGTTAGCGGTGATTGCCACCGTATTCGAAGCAACTGCTTTGTATTTCCAATATGCCATGGACTTAGCGCCATGCATTATGTGCATTTATCAGCGTACAGCAGTCTTAGGTGTACTATTTGCGGCCTTACTAGGCTGTATTAATCCACAAAATATGTATTTACGCCTAGTGGCGCTGGCGAGTTGGCTGGTTGCCAGTATATGGGGTTTCTTGCTCGCCAAAGAACATATCATGATGCAAACCACCACAGATCCGTTTGCCTTCGTATGCGAGTTTGAACCTAACTTCCCAAGCTTTATGCCTTTACACGAGTGGCTGCCGAGCTTTTTTGCTGCTACCGGTGATTGTGGCAACATTGATTGGCAATTTATGGGGTTATCAATGCCTGGGTGGATGCAGGTGATCTTTGCGGTGATGGCAGTCGTTGCAATTATCATTACCTTAAGCAGCTTTTTTTATAAACCTAAGGCTTCATGATTTACTTTCTTCCCAGTCAAATTCCGAAACTCAAGTCGCTCAGTCACAATGAGCGACTCGCTATAGTAGCGGATTCATTAAACAGGCTATCAGCGCAGCGCCGAGTCATGCTCAATATTATTAAACTGCTGCTGATCACCCCTCTATTTCTGCTGCTGGTGCGCTTTGAAGGCTGGCACATGTTGCCATGGCTGCTCTTAGCCGGCATCGCCTATCCTATTATTGTGCTCCCAGTGCGCCATGCATTCGCGCTGTTTCACCTTGATGAAGCCATCGCCGCACATAAAAAGGGCAACTAAACGTTGCCCTTTGGTTTATCAGCAATACTTTGCCACTATCTTACCTTCACCAATTCCCGAATTTGCGCCAACGTACTTGCACCAATACCTGGCACAGCGTCTAGCTCATCAACACTACGGAAATTGCCTTGCACCTGACGATATTCGATGATGGCGGCTGCTTTAGTGGGGCCAATGCCCGGCAGCGATTGTAGCTGTTCTTCGGATGCTTGGTTAATATCAAGTTTGGCTGGGGTTACCTGCTCACTCGCTTGTTGAGGTGCCTCAGCAGCGACCACTGCTGGGGTAAGTACAAGCGCACAGGCGGTGTAGAGTGCGGTTAGTAGCTTCATGCTTCTCTCCTTAGAAGTTAAAGTAAAAATCCGTGTTACTTCAAAAGTAAATAAAGAATAATTACTGAGATGTGTCAAATAAAACTAACGATAAAGTCGTGCTTTTTTGTGGTGAAAATGCTTAACCCTTTAAAAGGAATGATTAAAACCCTTGACGGGCGAATCGCCAACCACTACCCTTACTGTATAAAAAAACAGTACCCTTGAGGAGAAGCCATGGCTGTTGTAACTAAATACGTTGTAGAACGAGACGGAGTCGAGCGCATGACCTTTACTAGCAAAAAAGAAGCCGATGCCTATGATAAGATGCTCGATATTGCCGAAAGCTTAGAAGAGTTATTAGGCGGCGTTGATGTTCCCTTAAGTGAGCAACAAGTAGAAAGCCTGTCGTTGGAAATAGCAAAACAAAAAGACGACTTTATGCATGTACTTAAAGGTACTAAGCCTGCAGCAAAGGCCACAAAAAAAGCCAGCAAAGAGCCAAGTGATAAGGAAAATGTTACTGAGCTCAAAGCCAAAGAGGCGTAAAGCTATTTCTTAGACATAAAAAAAGCCAGCATTGCTGGCTTTTTTTATCAGTCGCGTTACTTAGTAACCGCTGCAACGGCATCGGCAAAGTAATCGATATTATCTTTGCTTACCCCTGCCACATTTACACGGCTAGAACCGACAATGTAGATTGAGTACTCTTTTTGTAGGCGTTCGATCTGTTCTTTGTTAATCCCTAGGAAAGAGAACATACCGTGCTGGCGTTCAATAAATGAGAAGTCCATGCCTTCGCATTTGTCGTTTAACTTATCCTTAAGCAATGAACGCAAACCATTGATACGAGAGCGCATGTCATCAAGCTCTTGGTGCCACATCGCAGTTAGCTCATCGCTACTAAGAATAGTATTAACAATATCCGCACCGTGTGCCGGCGGCATCGAATAAATACTGCGTACCACACTGAGCATCACTGAATTAGCAATATCAGCCGTGGCTTGATCTTTTGAGATCACCGAACAGGCACCAATACGCTCACGGTATAAGCCGAAATTTTTCGAACATGACGAACAAATGATTAGCTCATCTACCTGCGAGGCCAAATGGCGCAAACCCGCAGCATCCTCATCCAAACTCGTACCAAAACCTTGATAGGCGATATCAACCAGTACTGTAAAGCCTTGAACTTTGGCGATTTCAGCTACTTTTTGCCACTGCGCAAAATTTAAGTCCATGCCGCTTGGGTTGTGACAACATGCATGTAACAGCACCACATCACCCGCAGGGACTTGGCTGAGCGTGTTCACCATGTCATCAAATAACAAACCTTTGTTATCATAGTCATAGTAAGGATACTCTTTCACATTCAGGCCAGCCGCTTCAAATAGGCTAATATGGTTGGCCCATGTTGGCGTAGTCACCCACACCGTGGCTTGCTCATTACAACGCTTAATGAACTCTGCCGCCACCCGTAACGAACCCGTGCCACCTGGAGCCTGAGCTGTACGCACACGATCCGCTAGCAAAGCCGGGTGGGCATCGCCAAGTAGCAGTTGCTCCATTTTCTGACAATATTCCAAATTACCGGCCAGCCCAATGTATGACTTAGTGGTTTCATTGGCGAGACGAAACTCTTCAGCCTTTTTAACGGCCTTCAATACAGGGGTTTGCCCTTGCTCGTCTTTGTATACGCCAACACCTAAGTCAATTTTTTTGTCATTGGTGTCGGCTTTAAACGCAGCCATAAGCCCAAGAATTGGATCTGTCGGTAAAGGTTTTAATTGTGAGAACATGGAACTCTCTTTATTATCTCAGGTTAGGTTAGTCCTGACAGCTGGTTGGTAAGTGCTTGCTAATCTCTAAACACGCAGCTATTAGCAACGCAACCTGATCAGGGGTAAAAAACTTGTCGGTAAATGCTTCAGCATCAATAATGCCCACTACTTTACCTGTCTCGTCATAAAGCGGCAAGCAGCTTTCTGCTTTCACTTTGGGGTCACATGTATAGTATTCGCCACCGTTGGCAACATAGTCTTCCACATCATTTATCACCCGAGCAACCCCGCTGAGTGCAACCTGCACATTATTGCTGGTTGTTGCAAAGTCAGGGTTAATAGGAAAAAGAGGACGACTAGGTGCGCCGTAATAAGCGAGCTTAAGTAGCTGTGGCTGACCTTCAATATGTTGACTTTGATAAATACCAAACCAGTCTACGCCACTTTCTTGAACAACAAAATCGACAATCGCTTGAAGCTTTCTCAACTTTGCTTCACTGCTTGAGGGCAAATGTTCGCGTAAATCGAAGGGCTGCTCTTGCAAATGACCAAATAAACTACACGCCCCACCCTCGCCCAACTCAGGAATTTGATATTGCCAACGAACATCGGCACTCGCATTGTTAAGGTATTGCTGTAGCGCCTGTTGTTTATTCGCCACTAACTTGGGCTCAGCGCCAAGTTGTGCATTTTCTAAGTAGCTTAAAAGCATTTAGCCATCCAAACATCTAAACATTTAGCCGGATGCTAGCACACCTTTTTATTGCCGTGCAATACAAAACCGTCACTTCGACACTAAGCTAGTCATTTAAGGGCAAAAATAGGGTTCGGAGGCAATATGAGAGGGTTAGTCGATATGGTAGCGAATGCGTATTTCATTTCCCGCTTGGTTGTATTCCACATCTTCCGCCAGCTCTTTAAGTAGCTCAATACCACGACCATAGCTGTGTTGGAGTTGGCTACCTACAGCTGGCTCGAGGGAAAAACCAGCTCCCGAGTCTTTAACGCTTAAAAGCAATGTTCGTTGCTGTGGCTGATAACAAACTCGCAGGCATATCTCACCTTCGGTGAGTTCGCTTAGGCGTTGCTCACGCTCACTGTAGTATTGTAAGAAGCCGTCGTCATCGGCCTTTAAAGCAGAGTCTAACCCCAAAATACCGTGCTCTAGAGCGTTGTTATAAGCCTCTGATAACAATATAAACAGTGTCGATTTGTGGGTGTTCAGCCCAGGCAAGTGACCAACTAGGTCCATCAATTGCGCTACTGGGTCCACCGTTTTCAACTCCTCGGCACTTAACGCCACCTCAAGCTCAATGGGGAGCGGACTTATGGTGTGATTAATGGGTTGTAGAGGTGCCTGAGGTTGCGGGTCGATAATCACCACGCTGTAATCGTCTTGTTGATCTTCATTACCGGTAAAATAGTGCACAGCGGCAATGATGTTGTCAGTACGGATCATCGCTTGCGACGCCAAGGTACGTAGCAAACCGCTGTAGCCAAATTGGCTCTGTTGTGCATTTTCGGCCTCAATGATGCCATCGGTGTAAACCACGATACGGCTATATTCATTGAGCGTGACATGGCGCACATCACGCTCAAACTCCTCATCATCCAAAATACCCAATGCCATGTGTTTTGATTCTAGCTGACTAAGCATGTAGCCCGAATGATCAATAAGGTAACCATCAGGCAAGCCGCCCATCCAAAACGTCGCACTTTGTGCATTGGCACTAATTTCGAAAATAGTTGCAGCGCAAAACATATGCGCCGGCAACAAATCGTATAAAGCGGCATTTAACTCTCTGGCTATATCTCCTACGGCCAAGTTTTTTTCCACCATAGTGTAGAAAATACGCGCCACTGGCAGCGCCCCGGTGGCAGCGGCTAACCCATGCCCAGTGAAATCGCCTAATAGATAATATTGCGAGCCATTTGGCCCCAAGGCATTGAGAAACACGTCGCCATTAAACATAGAAGCGGGCGACAAGTGTGAGTCGACCCCCTTGGGTTTATCCTTATGTTGCAGGGCATTATTGAAAATATGCTCGACTAGTTCGTGTTCACGCTCGGTTTGATTTTGATAATAGGTCAACGCGTCCGTTTGCTTATTTGACTCGCTGACTAAATGGCGAATACGCAGATGCGCATGTAACTTGGCTCGCAGTATCTGTAAATCGAACGGTTTGGGCATAAAGTCGTCACCGCCTACGTCCAAACATCTTGCCAATGAGGGGTTATCTTCCAAAGCGGTAATAAAAATAATGGGGGTATAAACTCGTGTATTGGTGCGTTTAAGCTCCGCTGCCGTTTCATAGCCATCCATCTCGGGCATAAGAATGTCCAGCAGTACCACATCAACATCGTGAGCCTGACATTGCGCTAGCGCCTGAATGCCATTTTCAGCTTCGATGACGCGATAGTTGTCACGCTCCAGCATCGCTCGCAGAATACGCCGGTTCATGGACTCATCATCAACAATGAGCACTAAGGGCAAGTCTTCGCTAAGCCCATGTGAAGGAAAGGAAATGTACTTTTCAGTCAATGGTAAATTTCTTATCGAAACGCGAAATTTGGAGAATCTTTTTTAACTGCGGGTTTGCATGGCTGATGGTAATGCCCTCTACCTGCCCCCTCAGAGCTTTATGCATATTGAGCAACATACCCAACGCTGAGCTATCCATGTAACTGGTTTCTCGCAGGTCAACTTCCACGTGCTTAGTGTCGGCATGCACGTCTGCATAGGCTGTACGAAAATCTTGCACAAGATTAAAGTCAAACTTTTCCTTTATCACTATCACTAGTTTTTGTTTTTCCTCAACATAATGCTGTTGTAAACTCATACCCGCTCCTAAGCCACTGATAATCTACCTGTTTAAAATATAAACCTTGCCAGCCATTTCGCAATGACAACACCAAAATATGTTAGGATGACACTTTATGTTTATTAATTGGAGCAACCCATGAGCGATAATAACTTGGTTTACTCTACCGACTCTGGCCGCATTCGACCTGAAAAACAAAGTGAACAGCCGGATGTTAAGCTTTTTAAAGACGGTGCACTGCGTATTGAGCGTCAAACCAAAGGACGCAAAGGTAAAGGAGTCATGCTCGTTGTGGGCATTGATCCAAACGAGCATGATATGAAAAAGCTGGCAAAAACCCTGAAGTCAAAAATGGGCCAAGGCGGCGCCGTTAAAGAGGGAGTGATTGAGATTCAGGGCGACGATCGCGACAAGCTCAAAGGTTTGCTTGAAGCTCAGGGCTTCAAAGTTAAAATTGCCGGCGGTTAACCTCTAGTTAGGGCTATATAACGCCTGCCAGCGCGCTCTCATGGTGGCTGGATCATAGTCAATATGAGCCACCCCACAGGTTGCGAAAATAGGCATTTGCTCAGGGCAGAACTCCGCGACCATGTAACTGACGATTGGCATGTGTGCCACCACTAACCAAGTGTCTATTTCAGTATGAACTTCGGTGAGTGCTTGTAAGTAGTCAACGGCGGTTTTCGCATTAGCGCTGGGGATAATGTCATCGCTCGTTTGCTCCAAGGTGAAGCCTCGGCAATGTTCTTTGACACACTCGGCCGTCTGCTGAGCGCGCACATAAGGGCTCACTAACAAGCCTTGTGGATTAAACCTTTGTGCTAACCATTGGCCTACATGATCAGCTTGTTGCCGACCTCTTTGAGTCAGTTCGCGCAAGTGGTCCTGCGCTTGTAGCGCTTGAGCTTCCCCATGGCGCATGATTAAAATGGTTTTCATTGCAAAGAAATCAACTAATTAGCAAAAAAGTTTTAACCTAAAAGCTAGCCATCTTGGTTGCATGTTCGCTATAGTCTAGCTTAACCATCGATATTCGGGTAGGCACCAAGCCGTAACAGCTGGCCCTGAACGTCTTGCAACTTCTCTAGTTTCAGGAGCATTGTTTGAATATCAGCCGCAATGATAACAGACTCTACCAACCGCTGACACTGCCCAATGGTCTTAGGGTGTTGTTGGTTGAGGATCAAGACAGCCACAAAGCCGCTGCGGCACTGACGGTGAATACCGGGCACTTTGATGATCCTTGGCACCGACAAGGGTTAGCGCATTTCACAGAGCACATGTTATTTCTCGGTACCAAAGATTTCCCTGCCTCCGGAGAATTCCACGATTTTATCAGTCACCATGGTGGTAGCAGTAACGCTTGGACTGGCACCGAGCACAGTTGCTACTACTTTGATGTCGCCAACGAGCATTACTACCAAGCGTTAACACGCTTCAGCCAGCTTTTTTATGCACCGTTATTTAACGCCGAAGAGGTCGATAAAGAACGTAACGCCATTGACGCCGAGTTTAAACTAAAAATAAAGGACGATGGCCGGCGCATATACCAGGCGCACAAAGAAACGGTGAACCCAAAACACCCTTTTGCCAAGTTCTCTGTGGGCAACAGCAACACATTAAGTGATGAGCAAAACGCTATTCGCGATGATTTGCTGGCTTTCTTTAAGCAACATTATCAAGCCCAGTGGATGACATTGGTATTGAGCGGCCCTCACTCTTTGTCTGAGCTCAAGCAATGGGCTCTGGAGCTATTCACCCCCATCTCTGGCACCCAGCAACCTAAACCTGCGATCACCGAGCCATTATACCGAGAGCAGGACTTGGGGGTTGAGCTGCATATTGAGCCGCACAAGCACTTACAAAAGCTCATAATTAGTTTTGCTATGCCCAGCATTGATGCCTTTTATAAACACAAAACGGTGAGCTTTTTGGCCCACTTATTAGGCTACGAAGGCCCGGGCTCCTTGCACTCACTGCTAAAAAATCAAGGATGGATCAATGCGTTATCCGCAGGTGGAGGCATTAATGGCAGTAACTTTAAAGATTTTAATATCAGCCTCGCACTCACCGATGAGGGCATTGAGTATTACCAAGACATCGTTGAAACGGTGTTCGCCTATATTGCGCTGATAAAATGTCACGACGATAAGCTGTCGCCGCTGTATCGTGACAAGCAAACGTTGTTGCAAATTGCCTTTGATAACCAAGAGCGAGTTCGCTTACTCGATTGGGTCAGCGGTATCAGCGTGAATATGCACCACTACCCCAGTGAGCATTACTTGTACGGTGACTACCTGATGACTGGCTTTGATAGCCAGCAATTTGCTGAGGTCCTGCAATGGCTGACTCCCCAGAATATGCGTTTGGTGCTAATTCACCCCGGCGTCGAGCCAAGTCGCTATACAAAATGGTATAACACGCCGTACCGCATCAACGCACTCGATAAAGATTGGTTAACCGCGCTGGAGAGTATTGATACGCCACTCAATACCATGTCTCTGCCAAGCACAAACCCCTATCTACAGCGTCCTTGCGTGCTTCATGAATTAGTGGCGCCAGGCAATAAACCACAAAAGCTCGCCACTCATCCAGGACTTAATTTCTGGTTTAAGCAAGATGCGACCTACCGAGTTGCTAAGGGCCACTTTTATCTCGCTTTGGACTCAGAGCTGGCGGTCAAAGACGTGCAACACATGGCGCTGACTCGTTTATTTGCCGATCTGTTTATTGATTGTGTGGCAGAGCAATTTTACCCAGCTGAGTTGGCTGGGCTGAATTACCATATTTCATCGCATCAAGGCGGACTGACTTTACACACAGCCGGCTTGTCATCAAGCCAACTAGAACTGGTGCAGGGGCTATTGCAAGCCCTGTTTCATGCGGATATTTGCACGAAGCGCTTTGCTGAGTACAAAAAACAGCTAGTGCGCCACTGGCAAAGCAGTAATCAAAACAAGCCTGTCAGTGAGATTTTCAGCCGTATCGGCGCGCAGATTATGCCTTGGAATCCCACCCCGACGGAGCTTGCTCAGGCACTTAAAAGCACCAGCTACATGCAATTTAAACAGTTCCGCCAAGCGTTTTTCGAATCCGTGCATGTAGAGGCGTTTTTACATGGTAATTGGCGCCCAGCCGATGCCTACGATTTCTTACGTTTGGTGCAATCTCATTTACGTACCCGCACGAGTATCGACAGCATTAGCCGCCCATTGAATGAAATTACGCAAGTCGACACTCATCACCTAAAACTGCAGTGCAGTGACAATGCCATGGTCATTTACTACCAAGCAGAGACCGCAGATATAAAAGAAAAAGTATTGATGATGGTTGTTAACCACCTGATTAATCAGCCCTATTTTCATCAACTGCGTACACAGCAGCAATTAGGTTATTTGGTCGGTGCAGGCTATGCACCGTTTAATTCTCGCGCTGGACTGGCATTTTACGTGCAATCACCCAATGTCGATGCGCACACGTTACTTTCTCATCATCGCGCCTTTATTAAGCAGTATGTTCAGGACTTTGCTGAAATTGATGAGCCGCACTGGCAACAAGCCAAGCACAGCCTCTACCGGCAAATTGCCGAAAAGGACAAAAACCTGCGCTTGCGTTCACAACGCTTCTGGTTAGCAATTAGTAACCCGGGCGTCGATTTTAGCCTGCAAAGTAACTTATTAACGACCCTTGATGCTATCTCCTTGGGTGACGTACAACACTATATGCAGCAGCTTTTTTCTCCTTCGCGGGCTCGCATGGAATGGCTCAGTGACGGGGTTAAACAGTCGCAACAAGCCTTGGAACACGCATAATGCTTTACTCAATCAACGGCTTGAATTAACCTAGCATGATTGTAGTAATTAGAATGACAGTGTGTGTTTAGGTCAGGTTGTAGAAAAGCCTTAATAATAAGCGGATTGTTGCTTGTCAGTGGGTGCTCGTTTGCTCATGAGCAAGCGCACATGCTGTTCGACTCCCCTTTACACACTGTTGCTTTATCATTACTTCTGGCCCTGTTATGCGTTATGACATTCAGTGTTATTTCGTTGCGCCGCTCACGTAAGAAATTAGCACGCTCAGAACAACACCTAAAACTGACCTTAGAAGGCAGCGGTGACATCCTCTGGGATTGGTATATAAAAACCGGTGAGGTCAAACGCGTTAATGATGAACATGCCAATCACAGTGCAACCACACAAAGTTTTTGCATTCCCCCGAACCAAGCGCTAATACACCCACAGGATTTACCTCGCGTTCAAAGTGCCTTGCGCGCCCACCTTGCACAAAAAACAGCGTTTTTTGAAGCTAACTACCGATTGCTTGACCAACAGGGGCAGTGGCGATGGATGCTAGATAGAGGAAAGGTGGTAGAAAAAGACGCCCAACTACAACCGCTGCGTATGAGTGGCACAATGAAAGATATCGACGATATCAAAACCACTGAGCAGCGCTTAGACCTATTTGCTAAATGCGTTGAGAATCTCAGTGATGCGATGGCCATATATGACCATGAATTCAAACTAGTTGATACCAACCCTGCATTCACCGAATTGTTCTCCTTATCTCAGAAAAAGCACCAAGGCTTGGCTTTTACTCTTCCGGGTTTGAATACCAAGCAAATAAGTACACTGAAGCGCCAAGTGCTAAAGCACAGCCATATTCAGTGTGAAGTGTCAGTGCGCAGCCAGCATGGTAAAAGATTGGCCATGGAACTGAGCGTGGACCCAGTGCTCAACCAGCAGGGCGAGGTAGACTACTATATTATGGTCTACTCCGACTTAAGCGAGCGCAAAAAGACTGAACAAGCCCTCAATGATTTATCTAATCAAGACAGCCTCACTGGGCTTGCCAATCGTAACCAATTTTTTGTCGACCTCGACACCTTAATGAAACAAGACAGCCACCATGCCATGATGGTGATGGACTTGGATAACTTTAAAAAAATTAATGATTCGTTGGGCCATCAATTAGGCGATAAGCTGCTTATCAAATTAGCCCAACGTTTAAGTGAGCGTAAGCGCCCGCAAGACACTTTTTATCGCCTCGGCGGCGATGAGTTTGCATTGGTGATGCGCGGCACCAACGACATTCATACTATTACCGCGATTAGTAACGACTTTTTGCAAACCATTGCAACACCATTTCGGATGATGAACCATGAACTCGCCATCACCGCCTCTATTGGCATAGTGTTGAGCCCGGAGGATGGCGTATCACCACAAATTCTATTAAAGAACGCCGATACCGCAATGTACCATGCTAAGCAGCAAGGGAACCGTTACTTATTCTTTAATGATGCGATGAACCACCAAGCGGTTAAACGACTGCAAATTGAGAACTTAATGCGGTTTGGTCTTAAGCGGGATCATTTCGAGGTTTTTTACCAACCGAAGATGGATCTAGCCACTGGCCAATTAGCCGGAATGGAGGCACTGGTGCGCTTTATAACCCCGAAAAAAGGGTTGATCAGTCCTGGGCAGTTTATTCCCATTGCCGAAGAAACCGGACAAATTATCGAGATTGGTGAAGTAGTATTAAAAAAAGCCTGTCGCGATGTAAAGCGCTGGCGCGATGCCGAGCTATTTTCTGGGCGAGTTGCTGTAAACTTATCGGCGAAACAGTTTGCACTGCCTGATTTAACCGATCGTATCGACGCCCTACTACAGCAATACCACCTTCCCGCCAGTGCTCTTGAGCTGGAAATAACCGAGGGCACCGTAATGGACAGCCCAGAACAAGCAATCGCGATTATGCACGCCCTAGTAGGGAAAGGGATTCATCTAGCGATGGACGACTTCGGCACTGGTTATTCATCGCTGGCCTATTTAAAGCGCTTCCCATTGCACACGTTGAAAATTGACCGCGCCTTTATCGTTGATATGGTTAATGAGCGAGGTAAAAACATGGTCGACTCGATTATTACCATAGCGCAAAACTTAGGTCTTCATGTGGTTGCTGAGGGCGTTGAAGAAGCCAAGCAACTGCAACAATTAAAGCAGTTGGGCTGCGAAACAATGCAGGGCTACTACTACGCTAAACCGCTTTCGGCTGAGCAATTCGAAGCGTTTTTATTGCGCGAACGCAGTAAAACGCAAGATCAGCATCACTTGTCGTTGGTGCAATAACCACAGTGTGACGCAGACTCAATGAAGGCTTAACAAGGATATTTTAGGCCGCTGTTAAAAGGACTTTAGAAATGAAAAAAGAATTCACCTTCACCGTCAAAGGGCACCATATTAGAATCATTAACTCCTGGTTCCACGGCGCTAAATTGTATGTCGATGGCGATTTGCGAGATGTCGATAGCAGCCTCATTGCCACTGGCAAAACTGCACTGCTATCCGCTAATTTGGGTGAGCTGGGGATTCTCGAGGTCTTCCCATCAGCGTTAATAAGCGTTGAGATGGACGCCTACGTGAGCAAAGGCGATGACAGAGCCCGCGTATATAGTTCCCACCAGCGTCTCAATTTAAAGGAGCAGAGACTTCGGCAGTAATGCCCACTACCACGAATAAAAAGGGCCGCATTGCGATCTCCAAGAGCCCAGACCCGCATAGGCCCTCAAGCGCAGTAGGCTCACCAAGGCGATAGGCACAAGCGCCTGCCTACACCTCTTACCAGCAGTTGGCTGCGAGACAATCAAATCCACTTAAGTGTTAACTTCGCAGAGTGCACTCTTTCACTTTGGGTCTTGAACAAGTTACAGTCGATTTCAACGTAACTGACCTCACCGGGAGACAAACTTATCTCAGCGCCTTTACCTGAACAGTTGCCAATAAATCGGCCGTTGGAATCGAAGGTGGACGCAACAACCCCCATCGTATACAACTCATCGTTAGAGATATTCTTGAGCTCAGCGGTGATCTTAACGCGGCCATTCTCCTTAAATATCTCCGATAAACTCAGCTCGTAGTCAGATGCAAAGTCTTCAAACGAACTCATAGCGTGCAAACGTACGTTTTTCTTAAAACCCATATCGACGGAAGCGGCTATGGTTAAGCTATAAACACTGGCCAAGCCTATAACTGAAATAGCAAAACCAAGCCCCCAAAAAAACCCTTTCAATACTTCATTCATACTTTTAGTTAACATAATACTCTCCTTGGCTAGATGCCTGCATGTTAGGGGTAGCTCTCGCTAGGGGAAACAGTAACCCAGTGGTTCCCTCACCCAAGCAGTTTTAATGATGAACTATTTGGTTGTACAAAGACAATCACTCGCAGTAACAAATTCACTCTGCGGCACTGATGAATTGATATGGTTGTTTGGGGAAAAACGTTATGAAACGAGGCTTATAGTCTGAGTTGGATGGTGCCGTTAGCCTGTGGCACTAACGAGCCTCGCAAACGAACCACGGCGGCTTATTGTTCAGTGCTAAGTTATATGTTGCATATCAGGGTGACACGCATTAACCTTGCCTATTCCCTTTTCGTACTGCTCACGCAATGTTTTGACTCTTGGGCACTAAGGTCGCCAGATGATACCGCAGTGGGCAACGCTGCGCATTAATGCACGACGATAATGTACGTTAAACAGCGCTAACGCGACCGGGCCAATTAAGCCACCCGCCAGCGCCCAGCGTTTCGCTGGCATGCCTTTAAACGAGGCCACAAAAAACAACAACAAAGCAAAACACACACTCACTAACAACAACATACAACCCCCACTGAATGTAGGCGCGCAGTCTAGCATTTTTACGCTCAGTTATTAACCACACCAAAGTCGTAAGTTTATCGCCCTAAGCAGCAACCATAGTGCCTTTTCGCACCTTTGAGCACATCGCGGCCTAAGCCTGTGGCATAAAAAAGCGCCGGTTAAAAACCAGCGCTAAGTGTTAGGCGATTGGCAGAGCCATCAAGATGGTTGCGTCGAGGGGTCATCGGTCCCCTGCTCTACAGTATCCTGCTCAACTGTGTCCTGTGGCGCCGCGTCTTGGTCATAAAAACGCTGCCCTTTTTCAGCCATTGCCACCAAAGCGGGGGCTGGCGTGAACACCTCGTTTTGCTGGGCGTAGCTCGATAGCGTTGAGCACACATTGCTCAGCCCTAGCTTATCCATGTAGCTGAAAGGTCCGCCATGGAAAGGTGGGAAGCCAATACCGAAGATGGCACCAATATCGCCATCACGGGCGCTCGCAACAATGCCCTCATCCAAACAGCGCGCCGCTTCGTTAAGCATTTGCATAACACAACGCTCGGCTATTTGCTCTTTGTTCAACTTAGGAGCCGGAGTCACGCCAAGAAGTTCGTACACTGACTCGTCAGGCTTTTTGTCCTTTTTCGAGTAATCGTAGAAACCACGGCCTGATTTGCGTCCTAGTCGCTTGTTATCGATTAAGCGGCTAAACGCATCGGGGGCTTTAAAACGCTCACCCAGTTCTTTTTCCAAGATAGGCGCTATCTTAGAACCAATATCGATGCCCACTTCATCAAGTAAAGCTAATGGCCCCACTGGGAAACCAAATTCAACCAAGGCTTTGTCGATTTTCTCGATTGGCTCACCGGCTAACAATAGGTTGGCTGCTTCGTTTACATAAGGCGCCAAGATACGGTTTACAAAGAAGCCGGCTTTATCCTTCACCACTATGGGTGTTTTGCCTTGTTTACGGGCAAAGCTCACCGTACGGGCGATGGTCTGCTCGCTGGTGCCTGCATGGGGGATAATTTCCACCAGCGGCATTTTTTCTACCGGCGAGAAGTAATGCAAGCCAATAACATTCTCTGGGCGCTGCGCTTGCTCAGCAATTTGGGCAATGGGCAGTGACGAGGTGTTACTAGCGAAAATAGTGTGTGCTTGGGCATGACTTTCAATATCGGCAACCATTGATTGCTTCAGCTTGAGATCTTCAAATACCGCTTCAATCACCATATCTACATGCGCAAAGCCACTGTAATCAGTGGTGCCGGTAATACGGCTCATCTGCTCTTGCAACTGCGCTTTGGAGATAATACGACGCTTGCGTTTTTTCTCTAATAGCTTGTAGCTGTAATTCATCGCCCCACTAATGCCTTTATGGGCAACGTCTTTGACACGCACCGGTACGCCCGCTTTGATGGCACTGACATGCGTGATGCCGGCGCCCATTAAGCCGCCGCCCAGCACGGCCACTTTATCGGTGCTCGGAGCATCATCGGCGCGCCACTCTTTTTTCATTTCCGTGGTAGCAAAGAAGATACCGCGCAGCGCTTTCGATACATCACTCATCACCAAATCGGCAAAGCCGTCGGCTTCAGTTTTGTAGGCTTTGAGGGTATCTAGCTCAACGCTGGCGCGTACTGCCTTAATAATATTATTCGGTGCAGGGTAATGACCACCGGTCTTTTTGGCGACGTTTTCAGCCGCTTTTTTGAAGATCAGATTGCGACCAAATGGGTTAGACTCCAACAACGCCGATACTTTATCCAACGGCGGCTTAGTTGCGCGCGCTTTGCCTTTAAGTGCGTACTTACACGCCACTTCAAGTAAGACACTGTGAGGGACACTGTCATTAACCAGGCCAGCTTTTTTCGCCTGCTTAGCACGCACTTGCTTGCCGGTTAGCATCCACTCTAAGGCTTTCTGCAAGCCCACTAATTTAGGTAAACGCTGTGTGCCGCCGCCACCAGGGAGTAGGCCAAGCTGCACTTCAGGCAAGCCCATTTTGGTAATATCACTGTCGCTGCACACCCGATAATCACATGCCAAGGCAAACTCTAAGCCCCCGCCTAGGGCGGCACCATGAATAGCCGCGACGGTGGGGTAAGGCAGCTTTTCCAGTTCAAAAAACGCTTCCTGACACATGGTCGATAGCGCTAAGGCTTCTTCACGTGAATGAGCGTTATCGAGCATGTTGATATCGGCGCCGGCAATGAAGTTATCTGGCTTGGCGCTGGTAAATACCAAGCCTTTGACGTTATTTTCATTGGCGGTGCGAACAATGTCTTGCAGCTGCTCAGCAAAACTGGCGCGCAAGGTGTTCATTTTCTCGCCTGGCACGTCAATAGTGACGATGCCAACGAGTTCATCGTTTAACTCAAAACTAAATACGGATTCTGTTGTCATTATGCGCTCTCCAATACAAAGGCCGCACCTAAACCACCGGCAGCACACGCCGTAGTTAGGGCTAAGCCACCGCCGCGACGGTTAAGCTCATGAATACTTTGTGTAATCAAACGGGCTCCGGTAGCGGCGAAGGGGTGGCCATATGCTAGCGAGCCCCCGTTGACGTTAAATTTGTCCATGTCAATTTCACCAATGGCTTTATCACGGCCAAGCTGCTCTTTGGCAAACTTATCAGAAGCAAACATTTTCATATTAGCTAAGGTTTGCGCCGCGAAAGCCTCGTGCATTTCAATTAGGTCTAAATCGCCTAAGGTGATCCCAGCTCTGTCTAGGGCAACAGGGGTAGAATGTGCCGGACCCATCAGCATATCCTCGTGCACACCGATGGCACTGAAGGCATAACTGCGGATGTAACCCAAGATTTCATAGCCCATCGCTTTGGCTTTGCTTTCATTCATCAGCATCACCGCAGCCGCACCATCGGTTAATGGCGTCGAGTTCGCGGCAGTGACGCTACCGTATTTGCGATCGAATACCGGCTTCAATTTGGCATAGCCTTCAAGCTGTGAATTGGTACGAATGTTATTGTCTTGTTCAATAAATGACTTATAAGGTGGTACATGCGCAGTCATAACTTCCTGCGTCAATTTGCCCTCAGCCCAAGCTTGGCTGGCTAACGTATGCGAGCGATGCGCTAGGGCATCTTGATCAGCGCGGCTAATGCTGTGGCTTTTCGCCATTTGCTCTGCCGTTTGCCCCATAGAAAGCCCGGTTGAGTACTCAGCAACTGCCGGTGGCACTGGCATAAGATCTTTAGGACGCAACTTAGAGAAAATCTTCAAGCGCTGTGATAGGGTCCGCGCTTTGGTTAAATCCACAAGGCTGCCTGCCAGCTTCTTGCTTACACCAATAGGCAAGACAGAAGAGGAGTCTGCACCGCCAGCAATACCCACTTGGGTATGACCCGCCATAATTGATTCAGCGACATTGGCAATCGCTTGGAAACTAGTCGCACAAGCCCGTGATACCGAGTAAGCATCGACATTGACTGGCATGCCAGTGCCCAGGACAATTTCACGGGCAATATTCGGCGCTTCAGGCATTTGCACGACTTGGCCAAACACCAACTGATCAATTTCTTTGCGATCAAAGTCCAAGCGCTCAAGCATTTCGTTGACGACCAGCTTGCCTAAATCGAGTGCTGGGACGTGGTGAAAGGCGGTAGCTTGTTTTGCAAAAGGCGTACGCAGGCCGCTAACAATGGCGATGCGCTCCCCGTTGCGTGTTGTTAATTTTGTTTGCTCAGACATAAAATGCTTCTCCTGTTGACAGGTCTGACCTGTTAATATTTCCTCGATTCTAAAACAACCCAAAGCGCAATGCCAATAGTGACGCTAAAATTCCTGCGCCAGCTACAACAATAGTTAAGAACTGGGTACGATGAAAATAAAAACAAGACTTTAAAACTATGTAATTGTGAGTAAAATCAATCGAACTTTTTAAACAGTGCAGTGCCTAAAGGGCGTTGCGCCAACCTAGGGCTGGGTTCCCCACCATTTAGGTTGCTCTGTTTCATTTATGCCGGCAAGGATACGTACACTTATGGCAGTTGCTAAGTTTGCACAATTAAAAACCTACCTCGATAGCGAAATTATCGGCCAACCCCATTTGACTCAAGCATTATTAATTGCTGTTCTCGCTGATGGTCACTTATTGGTGGAAGGGCCACCTGGGCTTGCCAAAACGCGGGCTGTGAATGCGCTGGCCAAAGGGTTGGAGGGGAGTTTTCAACGCATTCAGTTCACCCCTGACCTACTGCCCTCAGATGTGACTGGAACCGATATCTATCGTCAGCAAACCAGCGAATTTGTATTTGAGCCAGGCCCGCTTTTCCATAACTTAGTGTTAGCCGACGAAATAAACCGGGCACCAGCAAAAGTGCAATCGGCATTATTAGAAGCCATGGCAGAGCGGCAAATTACCGTGGGTAAAAACACCTATCCGCTCGAGCAGCTGTTTATGGTAATGGCGACGCAAAATCCGCTAGAGCAAGAAGGCACCTACCCACTGCCCGAAGCTCAGCTTGACCGGTTCCTACTACACCTTAATATTGACTACCCCGATGCGGACTCCGAGCTCGCCATTTTACGGCTGACGCGCGGCGAAGCACTTGAGGGGGAACACGCCCGTATTGAGCCGCTCACCCAGGCGGATTTATTTGCCGCGCGCAAGGAAGTATTAGCCTTGCACTTAGCCGAGCCGTTGGAGCAGTACCTAGTGCAACTCATTATGGCGACTCGCGATGGCAAGCAACTGGATGACCAGCTCGCTAGCTGGCTAGAATATGGTGCCAGCCCCCGTGCCACCATAGCCCTTGACCGTGCTGCGCGAGCCCATGCTTGGCTAGAGGGTCGTGACTTTGTCAGCCCCGAAGATATTCAAGCGGTGTTCCATAACGTGCTGCGCCATCGCATCATTTTAAGTTATGAAGCGCAAGCCGATGGCATAACCAAAGACCAAGTGCTGCAGCACATTCTTGAGCGAGTGGCTGTGCCCTAATGAACAATCAGGCCCCCACTCACTCAGTGGCGTACTGGCTTGAAAAGCTGCACAGCAATGGTCATAGCCTGTCACTGAAAGAGCTGACATATTATAAAAGCAAAACCCAGCTGCTGGATTTGGCGGTGCAAAAGCGTTTACGCAGCCCGCTAAGTGGCCAGTATCTGGCCCCGCATAAAGGCCGTGGTATGGAGTTTGCTGAGGTGCGCCATTACCAGCAAGGCGATGATGTGCGCAGTATCGACTGGCGCGTCACCGCTCGTACTGGCGAAGCGCACACCAAGCTTTTTCAAGAGGAAAAAGAACGCCCTGTGTTGCTAATGGTCGATCTTAGCTCGTCGATGCAGTTTGGCTCACAGTTTGTATTCAAATCGGTGCAAGCCGCTCATGTGGCTGCGCTGGTGGCTTGGTCGGCGTGTAAACGCGGCGATAAGCTTGGCGCCTTGGTATTTAACGAACAGCAGCACCATGAGTTTCGCCCACAAAGCCGTGATAAAGCGGTGTTGAGGGTACTTCATGCGATGCAAGACATGCAGCACGCAGACATTGGCGAGCAAGTACACGCCGGGAATCTGCTCAGCCAGTTGCAACGCATGAACCAATTAGCCAAGCCAGGCAGTGTGGTGTATTTGCTCAGTGACTTTGTTGAGCTCAACGATGAATACGGCGATGCCATAGAACGTCAACTGCAGCACCTGGCACGCCATTGTGAAGTGGTGGCTGGTGTCATTAGTGACCCGTTCGAGCGCCAACTGCCACAATTCAATGACACCATCAACGTTGACACCGGCCGGGGTAAAATAAGTTTGGCCCTAGATGATGCCCAGTTTCGCCGCCGCTACCATCGCCAAGCACAGCAATTTGACTCGCAGCGCTTACAGCGTTTATCTCGCCATTGCCACTCACTGGTGGAAATTTCCGCTGCCAGTGCCCTTGAGCAACAATTTTCGCTTCGGAGTGCATAAATGCAAGGCAATCCCCTTTCTCAATTAGACGATGTCATGGTCCCTGAGCAGGTAAGTGCTTGGCCGCCAGGCCCCGCCTGGTGGGTTATCGCGGCTGTGCTGTTGATTGCTGCGGTATTGGCGCTGGCCCTGTATGTGCGTCAACGCCGTCATAACCGCGCCAAACGCGAAGCTCTGCGCTTGGCGCAGAGCCAAGATGCCGCCCGTTTGCATCAACTGCTCAAACGGTTAGGCAAACATTACTATGGCACGCGCGTAGCGGCGCTCAGTGCCGAGCGCTGGAGCCAAGTATTGACTCTATTAAGTGATATTGATTTTAACTCCCGGGAGTTGCAGCAGTTATATCAGCCTAGAGCGGTAAGCGATGAGCTACAACACAAGCTGCACCAAGCCATAAAGCAATTTAAAACCAAGGAGCGCATCGATGTTTGAATTTGCTTGGCCCTGGGCTTTTGCCCTGCTGCCTTTGCCTTGGCTTATTGCGCTCATCGCTGGCAAACAAAAACACCATAGCACCTTGATGCTGCGCATTCACGCATTGGCACATATGGGAATGACCAACACCAAGGTCACGCCCAGCCGCAAGTGGCCACACTGGTTACTCGCAATTGTCTGGGCGCTGGTCGTGGCCAGCGCTGCCAACCCGGTGTTTCGTGGTGAACCCATCACCCTCTCAGAGCCAGGCCGTGACATTATGCTGGCGGTGGACTTATCTGGGTCAATGCGTGAGCAAGATATGGCTTATCAAGGGCGATTCGTCGACCGCCTTAGTGTCGTTAAAGCGGTGCTCAGTGAGTTTATTAGCCAGCGCCGTGGCGATCAGTTGGGGCTTATTTTATTCGCCGACACCGCGTTTTTACAAACGCCACTAACACGCGACGTTGACACTGTGGCGCAAATGCTCGAAGAATCACAAATTGGTTTAGTAGGACGTGCCACCGCCATTGGTGATGCCCTTGGGCTGTCGGTAAAGCGCTTTAATGAAAAGTCACAATCAAACAAGGTAGTGATCTTACTCACCGATGGCCAAAACACCGCTGGTAACCTGAAACCCGAAGAGGCGCTTATTTTGGCCAAAGACGCCGGCGTCAAAGTCTATACCGTGGGTGTGGGCGCAGATGGCCGCAACCAAGGCGGGTTATTCTCTATGCTTGGCAGCTCTGGGGCCATGCTCGACGAATCGCTGCTAAAAACCATTGCAGAGCAGACCGGCGGTCAGTATTTTCGCGCCACAGACACCCAAAGTTTGGCCAATATTTATAAAGAATTGGATGCGCTCGAGCCACAAGCTGAGCAAGAGCAAACATTCCGCCCAGTGGATGCCTTGTTTTACCTGCCCCTAAGCGGCGCTTTATTGATGTTATTTTTGGCTGCTTTATGGCGACAACTGAAGCAGCAAGCTGTAGTAGGTGATGCATGACCGAGTTTACGTTTATTCGCCCCGATGCATTGTGGTTGCTGATAGTGGTGGCTTTGTACATGCTCTGGCGGCTCACTGGGAGCAAACGCCAACCTAGCAATAGCCAACTTATTGCTCCGCACTTGGCAACACAGGTCCTGAGTCAAGGCCAGCAAAAGCGAGCACCTAGTCATGTATTAAGTACTTTGCTTATGGCCTTGATGGTAGTGGCGATTGCCGGCCCAAGCTTTAGCAAAAAAGAGGTGCCAGTCTATCAAAGCAAAATGGCCCGGGTGTTAGTCATGGATATGTCGCGCTCAATGTATAGCACCGACATCGCCCCAAGCCGGCTGCAACAAGTACGCTATAAAGCTCTGGATATGGTGGATTTGTTCACCGAAGGAGAAACTGCGCTGGTTGCCTACGCCAATGATGCCTATACAATTTCGCCCTTAACCTCAGATAGTCAGACGTTGACCAATCTGATTCCCAGTCTCAGCCCAGATATTATGCCCGGACAAGGCAGTAATGTGCTTGCTGGGCTGACACAGGCACAAGAGTTACTCAGCCAAGCAGGCTATGCTAGTGGCGATGTGATCTTACTGAGCGATGGCATAGATGCCGATGAAGAAGCGGATGTCCGTGATTGGCTCGCCAGCCATGACTATCGCTTACATATTTATGCCATAGGTACTGCCGAGGGTGCTCCGATTAACTTGCCAGATGGGGGTTTTCTTAAAGATCAGTACGGGCAAATCGTTATCCCTACCACCGACTTTTCACGTCTCCAGCGCTTGGCCCAAGCCGGCAACGGAAAATTATTACGCTATCAAGCAAGTGCGGCAAACCTCTCGGTACTGCAGAGCACCGAGCAACAGCAGCAAGAATTGCAACAGGACAATAAACAGACCTTATGGCGCATTGATGCCGGCATCTATTTAACCCTGCTCATCGTGCCGTTAATGTTATGGCTAATGGGCCGTCGCGCTTTAGTACTGTGCGCCTTTATGGTGCTACTGCCACAACCTAAGGCCTATGCGGCGCAGTGGCAGAGCTGGTTTAACAACGAACAGCAAAACGCCCTATCCGCTTATCAGAACGAAGCCTATGATCAGGCCAGCCAAACTGAAAACCCGCTGATAGCCGGAGCAGCAAAATATCAACAACAGGATTACCAAGGCGCTCTTGATGCCTTTGCTTCAGACAATTCAGCGCAAGGGCTGTACAACCAAGGCAACGCCCTGGCGCAATTAGGGCAACTTGATGAGGCGATTGACCGATATCAGCAAGCGCTCGAGAAAAACCCTGAGCTCGAATCGGCTGCACGGAACAAAGCATTAGTGGAACAAATGCGCCAGCAGCAGCAACAGGATTCACAACAAGGAAATAACGAACAAGACTCCTCGCAAAATGAGCAGCAAACAGAGCAAGATAACGATAATCAGCAGCAAGGTGAGCAACAACAGTCACAACAAGGGCAACAACAAAGCGCCGGTCAGCGTAACGACGCAAACAACAATGACCCGCAAAACAGTGCCCAAGCAAACGATGAATCGAGTGGGCAACAACCTACCGAGTCTGAGTCTAAACAAAGCGACAGTGAACAGTCGCAGCAACAGCAGCAACGCCAAAATGGCGAGCAGCAACAAGGCGATAAAGCGCAAAGTGCTGAACAACAGCAACAAGCTCAGCAAATGCAGCAACAGCAACGCGAACAGCAGGGCACAGAGCAACAACTGGCGGCACAAGCCAGTGAGCTGACGCCTGAGGAGCGCGAGCGCGCCCAGCAGTTGAATCAGTTATTGCGCAAGATCCCTGACGACCCTGAAATTCTGCTGCGCAATAAAATGCAACTTGAATCAAGAAAAAGACAACGTTATCGCCGCTTACCACAAGGAGTTGAAAAATCATGGTAAGAACCGCCTTCTTCATCGCACTCACCTGCTTAGCAATGCCCGTTTTGGCGCTCACTAAGCTTACCGCCAGTGTCGATAAAAACCCTGTGCTTGCCGGTGAGTATTTCGCTATAACCATCAAAGCCGATGATACGGTCAACAATAGCCAACCCGATACTCAAGCGCTGCTTGATGACTTTGTGGTTGGCCCTATGTCTCGTAGTAACCAAACACGTATTATCAATGGTGCCGTAAGCCGACAATCTACATGGCAAATCGAGCTGATGGCACGTGAAGCGGGTAATTATGAAATCCCGGCGTTTACTATTAATGGCGTGAGCTCAGAGCCCTTTACCCTAAAAGTAGTCAACAACGCCAACAGCAGTCTTGACGATAGCACCGCCTTTATTAAAACCGAACTCACCCCGCAGTCACTGTATGTGCAGCAAGCCGGGGTTTATACCGTTAAACTTTACTTAGGTGTTGATTTAATTGATGGTTCACTGGCCGCGCCGAGTATGGAAAACGCCAATATTACGCAAATGGGCAAACAGCGTGAGAGCCAAGAAGTCATTGATGGGCGGCGCTACCTGGTGATCCAACGCGACTACTTAGTACAACCACAAAAAAGTGGCACCTTTGAGTTACAAGCGCCACGGTTAAACGGCAAAGTGCGTAAAAACTACCGTGCTATGGCAGTCAGTGCCAGTGCCACAAATACATTGGTTGATGTGAAGCCCATGCCCGAGGGCATTAATGGCACGTGGCTGCCAAGTGAGTTGGTGGATTTAAGTGAACAGTGGCAAGGCGCTGATGAACAAGTGCAGGTGGGCACCCCCATCACTCGTACGCTTACACTGACGGCTTTGAATACCACCAAAGAGCAACTGCCGGATTTAACCAGCCCAGACCTTGAAAACGTGCGCAGCTACCCCGATCAATCCGAGCGCACGCATCTTATTCGCGATGGTCGTATTATTGCTCAAACCACCACATCCATTGCCTATGTGCCACAACAGCCTGGCACCTATACGCTGCCAGCAATCGAGGTGCCTTGGTTTAATACCGTTACAGGACGCGCGCAGATAGCCAAAGTAGCAGAAAAAACCATTACCGTGGTCGGCGAGGCCAGCACAACGGCCGCCCCTTCCCCTAGTGATGCTCCGCAAACCACCGCAACTAACAATGTTAGCGCGCCACCCGCGCACTCTGATGTAAGCTTGCTATGGGCGATACCAGGTTATGCGCTGTGGCTCCTGACTATGGCAGCGTGGTGGTGGCAACATCAACGTACTCAGCCTTTAGCACCAACCAGCACCAAACCGCAGCCTAAAACAGCAAAGGGTAATTTGCAGGCTGTGCAGCGCGCGCTTAAAGCGCAAAACCCGCAGGAGCTCTATCGCGCCTTAGATGCGCATGCCAAAGCGAACAAAAGCTCACTTCACCAATGGCAAAGCCACTGGCCTGAAGATGCCCGCCAAGAACTTACCAAGTTGCGCCAGCAACTCTATAGCCATGACGAGAGAGTGGTTGACTACTCTTTGATTGCGCAAGGTATTAACACACCCGTGAGCATGCAGCAAAAGCAACAAACTGAACTAGACTCCTTGTATTAAGGCATTAGTTCGCTTCACTGCGAGTGGCAACTGCAAATCACTGCAACCGTCTTTAAGCGCCTGCTCTGCAGGCGCTTAATATTGCCTTGAGCAAATAAATTTCCCGTTAAGTGAAATGTTTTATTGCTGTCGGAGGTCTTAATGGGCATGGCAGATAAACAAAAGCGCTATGAGGCGCTGGTGCAGGTATACCACAAAGAGCTCTATCGCTTTGCCTATTGGCTTTGCAAAGACCCTAGTGTGGCTGAAGACCTGGTCCAAGAAACTTTTTTACGAGCATGGCGTTCATTAGATTCATTAGTCGATCAGAACGCTGCTAAGTCGTGGCTGTTTACTATTTTGCGACGAGAAAATGCTCGCCGCTTTGAACGCAAGCAGTTTGATTACAGTGATGTCGAACAAGACACCCTCTGCGACGAACGCAGCACTTCTTTAGATGACGAAATGGAAATGACCGTTGTCCAACGACGTATTATGGAGCTTGCGCAAGAATACCGTGAACCGTTAATCCTACAAGTGATTGGTGGTTGCAGCGGCGATGAAATTGCGCAAATCCTCGGCTTAAACAAAAACACGGTTATGACGCGCTTATATCGAGCTAGAAATCAGCTAAAAAGCGCACTCACTCGAACCACTGAACCTATGAAAGGGGCTCCAAATGGATGAATTAGAATTTCGCCGGCGCCTTTTTGCTCATCCAAACACCAAAGACAAGGACGTGCTTGAGTTTGCTGAGCAAAGTCCTGAGCGCAAACAATTAGTTAATGAGTTAAAGCAGCTTGATAAAGAGCTTGTTGAGGCGATGCAAGTACCTGTGCCCGATAACTTGGCTGATAAAATTATTTTTAACCAAACCATGGGGGAGCAAAGCGATCAATGCTCGGGCAATAACCCCGCAGCGAAGCAGACTAAACCAAAAACGCCGTGGTATATTGCCATAGCTGCGTCTGTCGTTATCGCCTTTACTGGGGTGTTGTATCACCTGATGTCGCCAACGTTATCTATTGGTGAGCACGCTTTGGCCCATGTTTATCATGAAATTGACGCACTGAGCGTAAATGAGGAAATAGCCTTGGATGAGGTCAATTTACGACTCTCTGAGCTTGGCGGCCACCTTGATGAGTTACCTGGGGCTATCACCTATGCCCGTTACTGTAATTTCAAAGGGCAAAAAGGTTTGCACCTAGTTTTTCAATCGGATTTCGGCCCGATGACGGTATTTATCGTCCCCTCTCCGAACGATTATCTCGGTGATGCCCATTTTAATGATCAGCGCTTCGCTGGACGCGTTTCACACTTCCCTCAAGGAGACGCCATACTCGTGGCTATGGCGCAAGCGCCAGTGGATGAATACCAGGCACGAATAAACCAATCACTGCGTTGGAATTGATAATCATCGAAAAGTAAGCGGCCATAGGCCGCTTTGTTGTCTTACAATCAGCAAGTTAATAACTGGCTGTGATGAAAAGCTCTGTTTAACCACCGAGCTTAATACGAATACCCGCATTGACGGTAAAACCATCATTACGAGACCATATATCGGTTGTCCATCGGCCGCTTGGTGCACGCTCGGGTAAAACTAACGGATCCGTTTTTGTTTGCCGCACATTGAGAAGGTTCTCAGCATTGACGAAATAGCTCACTTTACCCAAAGTAATTTGTCCCAATAACCCAAGATGCCAATAGGCCTCACTTTTACTGCGATAGGGGTTATCTTGCAAATGCTGTGTGCCAGTGTAATAAGCCTCAAAACCGACAATATGGCTACCGTGCTCTTCCCACATCAACACAGCACCTGCCATGTGCCGTGGCGTTAACGTTAGTGGTACGCGCGTACCTGATGCCTGATCTTTGCTAGCATCGGTGTATAAATAGCTGCCGGTCAGTTTCAAATCACGCCAGCGATAACGCAGCAACAACTCCGCGCCTCGGATTTCACTTTGCCCAGGGGTGTTCACAATTCGTACTTGTTTATTTGTATTTATGTTTTGTGGTTCGATCACTTCAAGCTCTGTGACATTGTCAACATTCGACGAAAACAGAGTAACGCCACTTTCGATGCGACCAGCCGTATAGGTTAAATCTAACGCTGCCGTTTCTGCATGCTCTTCTTGCAGCCCCTGCAGTGGCTCTAAACGCGATAGCCCAGCTTCTTCAATATCTTCAATAAATGGTGTTGGAGCGAAAAAACCTTGTCCATATGACCCTCTTAAAGTCCAATTCTCAGGCCTGTAAAGCACAGATACCCGAGGGCTAAATTGCGTGCCATATTCGTTATGCCAATCTGCACGAGCGCTTAATGAAAAAGAAATATCGTCGCTAGCCTCGTAGTCTAACTGCGAAAATAACCCCGGTACTTGATAGGAGTAGTCAAACTCTGAAAATTGCACAGAGCTAAACTTTTCAACTTGATGTGCCACCCCTACCAGCCAAGCAGCTTTGTCTGTATACCCCGAGACGCTACTCTCTAGTAAATAGCTTTCGTGCGTATCGTCTTCGTTACTCTCTGCGTATTGATGGTCATGATCTTGATACATGGCCGAAGCGCGGATATTGAGGTTGTAGACATCAGCGAATGGCTGATCAAACACTAGCCCTGAGTCTAACCTGGTCGTGTCTTGACGCTGAGTAAAGGTACTACCATCGGGTGTGGTAGCACCTTCACGCGTGCCCCCATCACGTTGTTCGGTCATAGCCCCAACCGTGGCGTATAAATTAGCTCCGTTATCACTTTGCCAATACAAACGAGGGCGCACGGTAGCACGCTCATACCCAGCCATATCTAACCAGCCATCGTCATCAAGATCTTGCTGATGTTGACGATGAACACCCGCCGTAAGTGAAGCGCTCATCGTTTGCGACACAGGTGAGGCGATATAAGAGGTGATATCTTGACCATCTTTAGATGTTGCATTCATGAGTACCTCTGCTTCGAACTCATCATTGGGCGTACGCGAGATAAGGTTAATCACCCCACCCAAGGCTGAACCACCATACAAAGAGGATGCCGACCCTTTTATAATTTCTACATTGGCTAAATCAGTAGGAGGAATTTGTAGCAGGCCAATTGATGTGCTCTGCCCTCCATACAGTGGTAAACCATCACTGAGTAACTGCGTGTAGCGGCCATACAAACTTTGCAGGCGGATATTCGCACTGCCCAATGCCGGAGATGTGTTTTGTACACGTACTCCCCCTGTTTCCGCAACCAGCATTGAGATGTTTCCTGGCCGCATAATGGCTTTTTCTTGTATCTCTTCTGCGCTAATCACCTCGGTGCGTGTCGCTGATTCAGTAACTATGCGCCCTAGGCGAGATGCCGTTACTTGTATTCTTTCAACTTTCTTATTGTTGTGTTGGTGGTGATGCTCTTCACTACCCTGAGCTAGGGCTAGAAATGGCGAGACCAGCACAGCCGCTGCGGTTATTTTGGAAAAATTAGAATTCATTTTTACCTCTAAAATAGAATGCAAAGCCTCATGACTATAAGGCGTGTATTTATTAATACTGACGGGAAACGAAATTCCCAATTTGCGTTATCTGCGGGTAAAAATGGGAGGACGATATGGGATAAATGTAACTGGCCTTGGCGCAATAAATTTAAAAGCGCTTGCCCTAGTGCGATATTTAATTAAGCGAAGGTCATTAAGGTAAGTGGGTAAGTAGAGAGCAAATAGACAGCTGTTAATTGGACAGACACATTCAATATCACAGCACTCTACCTCACAACAATCATCCTCACTGCTACCGTCAGATATAATGACGGAATTCAGCGCCGAGTGCTCATTTGACAAGTGTTGGGAGTCGAAAAGGTCATTGGGCCATAACGAATTACTGCTAGCCAAAGACTGCCCTGTAAACACAGTCACAATGACAATAATGAGTATATTTGGTAGCACTTTAACCATCGCCGTCTTCGATTACAGTCCGATACTTAGTGTATAAGTTTTGCCGTTTAGTTGAAATACCCTACCCCGGATTACCCTAGTATCGAATACAAAGCGACGACAAACGCAAAGTAGCAAACTCTTTGCGGCCATAAAAAAGGCCACCCGCTAAGGGTGGCCTTTTACTATCTCTAATTCTCAGGGATTAGCCTTCTTGCAGCTCTGCCTCAACCTTATCAAAGGTATCTGTCAGTGCTTCGCTAGGCTCTTTAGTCGCCAGCGATACTGCAACAATAGCGATACTCGCAAGAATAAAGCCTGGGACGATTTCATACATCCAGTCGCTTAGTGACTGGCCATCAATCGTAACAGGCGCGTAAATCCAGAATAGCACCGTAGCCGCACCAACAATCATACCTGCAAGCGCGCCTGGAAGGTTCATACGGCGCCAATACAAGCTAAATAATACTAGCGGACCGAACGCCGCACCAAAACCGGCCCAAGCGTTACTCACCAACGATAAAATCGAGCTATCGCGGTCATATGCAAGGTAGATGGCACACAGTGCAACCAGTAGCACGCTGATGCGACCCACGAGCACAAGCTCTTTTTCTGAGGCATCACGTTTGATGTAAATCTTGTAGAAGTCTTCTGTCAGCGAGCTGGAACTCACTAATAGCTGCGAGGAAATGGTACTCATGATAGCCGCTAAGATAGCTGCTAATAAGAATCCAGCCACCAGTGGGTGGAATAGCAATTGAGATAAAATGAGGAAAATGGTTTCCGCATCTTCAACGGTAATACCTTTCTCATAGCTATAAGCAGCACCGCATAAACCTGTTGCCACTGCACCTACCGCAGCAACAATCATCCACGACATACCAATACGGCGCATAACGCGAATATCTTTCAAACCACGAACTGACATAAAGCGTACGATGATATGGGGCTGACCGAAGTAACCCAGACCCCACGCCATAGCCGAAATAATTCCTAGTACTGAGCCGGTCCCCACCCACTCAAGCATATCCGGATTTACCTGTTCAAGCGTGGCAGGTAGAGGCTGCTCAAGTAAGGTATAGGTAACAAAAGGCACGATAATGAGCGCTAAGAACATAATGCAGCCTTGCACAAAGTCAGTTAGGCTCACAGCTAAAAAGCCGCCAAATAAGGTATACAATACGACCACGCCGGTGGTCACATATAAGCCCATTTCATAGGATAAACCGAACGAGCTTTCAAACAGTTTACCGCCAGCGACAACGCCTGAAGAGGTATACAAGGTGAAAAACACGATGATCACCACCGCAGACACCACGCGCAGCGCGTTTTTGGAATCGTTAAAACGGTTAGCAAAGTAATCAGGAATGGTTATCGCATCATTGGCCCGCTCGGTATATACACGTAAGCGCGGCGCTACTAATAGGTAGTTAGCCCAAGCACCAATCACCAATCCTATGGCAATCCAGGTAGCACTAAAGCCAGTTAAGAACATAGCACCAGGCAAGCCCATCAATATCCAACCGCTCATGTCAGAAGCACCTGCAGAAAGCGCTGCTACACTGGGTCTAAGATTACGCCCACCTAACATGTACCCTGATACATCATCCGTTGATTTCTTGTATGCATACAGACCGATGCCGAGCATAACGATGAAATACAGAGCAAGAGAAATTATCGTACCTACTTCCAATTTAGCCTCCAACTTAGCGCTGAGCTTCACCCCAAAAGCCGCACGAAGCACAGATTGGGCGAAGAATGTTGTTATTATTACTTAGGCGCGTTGACCTTTGCTGCCTGTTTTTGCAGCAAAGGTCAGCATACCCTAACGACGTTGCAGTGCATTTTTATCACAACGTACGCTCACACCACTATAGCATGGCCCTGACCCGCAACTCCAATTAGTGCGATATCCATACTTATGTATTAAATATTTGATACATATGATGGTTTCAACGTCACATTTACGCACTTAGCTCACAAAAAAGTATAATTATTAATGAAAACAACCTAGATTTTTCATATATTGTTAAGCAATTAGCAACGTATTTTTGGAAGTGCCAATAAATGAATTTTTACGCTGCGCGTCAGCCCATTCTGGATAGAGAGAAAACACTGGTCGGCTACGAACTGTTGTTCCGCGATGGCTTAGCCAATGTGTTCCCACAAATCAATGGTGATGAAGCCACCTCTAAGCTTATCGAAGGGAGTCAGTTTACCTTTGGCCTTGAAGAGCTAACCGACAACAAGCCGGCTTATATCAACTTTACTTTAGAAACGCTCAGTAAAGGGTATGCCACCATGATGGGCACTGACGAAATTGTCGTTGAAATACTCGAGACCGTGCAACCTGGCAAACGTCTGCTAGCCCTTGTACAGGACCTGAAAGAGCAAGGCTATACCATTGCCCTTGATGACTATAAACATCAAAACGTCTGGCGTCACTTCTTCCCTTTTATCGATATTATTAAAATCGATTACTTGGAAACCAACGAACAAGAAATACAAGAAGTGGTCGCGGCGATTAAAGGCTTTGACAACATCAAGCTGTTGGCTGAGAAGGTAGAAACTTATGAGCAGTATCAGCACGCGCTCGACCTTGGTTTTAGCTACTTCCAAGGCTTCTTCTTCTCTAAGCCTGAGATGGTACAAAGTAAGGCATTGCCGCCCTCGGAGTTGACGCTTGCCGAGTTGCTATACGAAACATCAACCAGTGAAATGGATTTGGAAAAAGTCACTAAGGTGTTTGAACGCGACGTTAACCTCTCTTACAAGTTGTTGCGCTATTCCAATTCCGCCATGTTTAAACGCCGCGCTGAGGTATCCACCATTAAGCAAGCGCTCGTGGTGCTCGGTGCCAAAGAGATTAAAAAGTTTTTATCGCTGCTGTTCACCGCGCAACTGTCTTCAGACAAACCTGCCGAACTGATGCGTTTATCCCTTACCCGCGCCCGTTTTGCCGAGGTATTAGCAGAGCAGCACCAAAATGCAGGTGACCCAGGACGTGCATTCTTAACCGGCATGATGTCTCTGTTAGACGCGATTTTAGACCAAGATATGGCAGCGGTTGTTGAACGTTTGCCTTTGGCCAATGATATAAAAGCGGCGCTGCGCGACAACGAAGGCGTACTTGCGGGCTATATCACCTTGGTAAAATATTATGAGCACGCCCAGTGGCAACAAGCTAACGCAACAGTAGAAGAAATGAAACTGGATGCCAACAAAGTGCCCGATGCCTACCATGAGGCAATTCATTGGGCTAACGAGCAAATGCAAGCCATTATGTAATAATTGAAAAAGCCGGCGAATTGCCGGCTTTTTTATTATTCGCTGTTTGCGCTAATCGACTAGAGGTTCTCCAAAAAGTCATCATCGTAGTCTTGCGCTTCAGGCTCTTCCTCTATAGGAGGATTACCGTCATGTAGCTCATACAACTGGCGCTGGTAGTATATATCTTTCATAAAGGTATAAGGGTCCAGCGATTCATTTAGCAAGCTCTCTTGGGGGATCAATGAAGCTCGCGCCTCCACGGCCTTCAAAGCAAACACTAAAATAGTTTGCGGTGTGGTCAGAGCGATTTCAGGCAATACCACATTATCAACAATATCGCCGGTTACGTTACGTGCGGTGCTCGGCCCCATTCCTGGGATCATCACATAGGCTCCATCACCTACTCCCCAAACCCCTAAGGTTTGACCAAAGTCCTCATCAACATACTCCAACCCAAGGGATGAAGCCACGTCAAATAATCCCCCTATACCTACTGTGGTATTGACTAAAAAGCGCGCAATACTTATGCCGGTGTGATCCGCTTTGCCTTGCAGTGCTGCGTTAATAGCATCGGTTGGCGCGCTAATATTGTCGGTAAAGTTCACCACCGAACGACGAACAGGCGCTGGTGTTACTTCCACATAACCCACTGCAACTGGACGCAAAATGTAAGCATCCAACACATCCATATTAAAGTCATACAATGGTCGGTTCAGGCTTTGTAGCGGATCGCGCGGATCCTCTTTTTCTGGAGGAACCTGGGCACAGGCACTGAGTACTAACGCCACAAGCGTTATAAAAGTCTTCTTTAACATGTCACTTCCTACTGAATCAAAGTGTCGATAAGCACGTCCACTTGCTTCTGTTGCTGCTGGTCAATCACACCAGACTGTCCTTGTAATTCGCCGCTGGCAATGGCGACATCACCATCTTTGGAGATACGAGCGATGATTTGCACTTGCTCAAATTGAGCCAGTGTTAATTCCGCCATCATCGCATCCGCTTGCGATAATGTCACCGTCATTGGCAATGAAAATTCAGAAAAACGCTTTACTGCCAGAGGCATAGGTGGCCCGGAAGCAGCTTTAGCATAGACAAACAAAATCGCTTGATGGGGGATGCGGTCTTTAACTTTATCGGCCAGCGCGACAGCAACCGTTATTTCCTCGCCGGAGCTTTGCTGTGATTGGCTAATGCGTTGCTCGATTTCATCGATGCGCTGCGCCACCATGGCATAACGCGGGTCGTCTTGACGCATGGACGATAAAATAAGCTCAAAGGCACTTTTTGCTTCAAGCCAATCTTGGCGCTCGTAGGCTATCAGCGCCAACATGGAAATCGCATCCATGTTTTGTGGCTGCTGCTGCAACACTTGCGAGAGTAACTTTGCTGCCTGCGTCATACTGCTGTCGTTACCCCGTACCAACAGCGCTTGTGCGTAGCTGACTTTAGCGCCTAAGTTGTCTGGGTCCATGGCCAATACTTTATCAAAAGCTTGAGTGGCCATTTCAAACTCATCCAGAGTCATAGCAACGCGTCCTAACATCAGCCAGGCAACGGCATCATCGCCATCTTGTGCCAAGCGGGTGCGAAGCCCGAGTAATAACGCTTGTCGCTCGTTGGCCGACAATGGTTCACCTTTGCCCATCACCGCACGCTCACCTAACTCAGGCAGTTGTTCAATAGCCTGCTCCCAGCTCTTTAGCTGCTGATAACTGCCAGTAAAGTAGTAAAACACGCCACTGAGGACCATCACAAAGAGCACCCCTGTTAGCGCCAAAATACGGTTATTACCTCGGCCATGTAACTGTTGCTCAGGTGATAAATCATTCAGCAAACGACGCTTCAGCTCAACCATGGACTCGTCAAAACTGCTTTGTGAGATGCGCTCCATGGCGAGTTCGTCTGCAAGCTCTTGCTGACGTTGATTGAAGATGTCGATACGCTGCGCATTCACGCCTGAATTACTCTGTGCCTGAAAACGTCGAAAAAACGGCCAGCAGACAAACGCTAAAGCAATAATAATCAGGGCAGCAAAGCCCCCCCACATAGTAAGCATTACGCTGACTCCTTACGCTGATATTGCTTGATAAGTTGCTGCAGTTTTTGCTCATCGGCCGCTGACCAACTTGCTTTTTGCGCCGCTTTCTTTTGCCGTAAAACAATAAAAGCGAAGCCTGCAATAACGATCAGCCCTGGCAAAATCCATAATAAGATGGTCGCTGGAGTGACTGGCGGCTGATAGTGCACAAAGTAACCGTAACGATCGATCATATAATCAATCACTTGGTCTTTATTTTGACCCTCTTTAACGAGCTCTTCGACTTTATCCCGTAAATCTTTGGCCACCACGGCATCAGAGTCAGCGATGTTTTGATTTTGGCACTTGGGACAGCGTAGCTCTTTGGTTAGCTCTGAAAACAGCTGGGCTTGGTCGTCATTAGCAAAATCGTACTTTTCCTCCACAGCAAGTGCTGGCAGCGCCAACATCAGTACTATGGCTAATAGTAAATATCTCATTGCGCCTCCTGCATTAAGGGTGCGAACTTAGCGCGCCACACACGTTGGTTAATGTCGCCGGTATGATGCACAAGCACTTTCCCCTCGCTATTAATTAGGAAGGTTTCGGGCGCACCTGAAACGCCTAAATCAAGAAGAAATTGGCGATCTAGATCAAGCATGTTGAATTGATATGGGTCGCCTGCTCGGGCCAACATATCACGCACTTCTTGCTGCAAAGCAGCGAGGTTAAATTGACCGTCAAAATCAGGGTCGTAGCCTTGTTCATAATACAAACCAACAATACTAACTCCCTGCTCGCGTAACTCGGTCAAATAACCCAGCTCCGCCAAGCAGGTAGGACACCAAGTGCCCCAAACGTTGAGTAAATAGGTTTGCCCTTGCAGGTCGGCATTGGTCCAGCGTTTATCTGGATCCATGAGATCAGGCAAGTCAAAGGCCGGCAAAGGCTGATTCACGCGACCGCTTTGTAATTCGCGCGGATCCGAAAAAAGGCCTTTGAGTAAAAACCCGCATAACAGCACAAAAACTAATAACGGCGTAATCACTATCCACTTTTTACTCATGACTGACCTTCCTTACGCACGCGACGGCGATAGCGTCTATCGAACAACACAACAAACCCAGCTAAGGAGATTAATATCCCACCTAGCCACATTACCCGCACATAAGGTTTATGATACAAGCGTAAAGACCATGCGTTACCGCTTAATTGCTCACCAAGGGCCAGGTATAAGTCGCGGGTAAAACCTGGGTCAACCGCAGCTTCGGTCATAAACTGCATGCCGATGTCATAGCGGCGTTTTTCTGCATGTAATACGGCTTCCACCTCATCGCCATCAAACACAGTGACAACGCCAGCGTGACCACTGTAATTGGGGCCGCGAATGGCTTTAACACCATCAAAACGGAATTCATAGCCACCTAAGGCAACTTGCTCACCGGGCTCAACGCGCACGTCTCGTTCGGTGGAATAAGCCGATGTTAGGGTGACCGAGATCACGACTAAGGCAAGACCGACATGGCCAAGCAGCATCGCCCAATAGCTCAAACCGAGACGCTTAATGCCAGTGGCCACACTGTTTGCTTGTGACACTTTTAACAACAGGTCTTGGGCGCTCATGATTAACACCCACACTCCAAGGCCGGTGGCCAGTAGCGTTAAGGCACTGACGTTATCGAAGCTGCTATACAGCCACACTGGTGTCGCGATCAGTGTCAGGACTAACCCGAGGCCATACTTACGAGCCACTTGGCTAAACTTATTCTGCTTCCAGCGTAGCAGCGGTGCGGCACCTAATAGCAAGGCAAAAGGCACGATTAAATAACTGAACATCTGATTGAAGAACGGTTCACCGATGGAAATAGAGCCAAGGCCGAGCTCCTTGTGCACCATAGGGAGCAACGTGCCAAGCAGGACAATAAGGGTTGCCACCACCAGTAAAATATTGTTTAGCCACAGTGCGACTTCACGGGAGAATAGGCTATAACGCCCCTCACTTTGTACCTGCCCTGCACGCAGAGCATACAGCAACAAGCCGCCACCGACGACGATGGCTAAAAACGCCAAAATAAACATACCGCGATCTGGGTCTGACGCGAACGCGTGCACCGAGACGATGATCCCTGAACGTACGATAAAGGTACCTAGTAAACTCAGCGAGAACGCTGCGATGGCCAATAGCACAGTCCATGACTTAAAGATGCCGCGTTTTTCCGTGGTCGCCAAAGAGTGCAATAATGCGGTGGCCACCAGCCACGGCATCAGTGAGGCGTTTTCTACTGGATCCCAGAACCACCAGCCCCCCCAGCCAAGTTCAGCATAAGCCCACCAGCTACCGATAGTGATACCGAGAGTCAAAAAGCCCCAGGCAGCCATCGTCCAAGGACGAGACCACTTGGCCCACAAATTATCTAGTTGACCGGTCAACAGTGCGGCAATGGCAAATGAGAAAGAGACAGATAAACCCACATAGCCCATATACAGCAATGGCGGGTGAATAATCATGCCAGGGTCTTGCAGCAAAGGATTAAGATCGCGCCCTTCTACTGGAAAGTAAGGTAATAAGCGTTCAAACGGGCTCGACATCAATAAGGTATAAAGCATAAAGCCAACCGCTAAGAACCCAAGTACGCCGAGCACCCGGGCGCGCAGCGGCCATGGTAACGATTTAGACATCAGCGCCACTGCGGCTGTCCACCCCGCTTGCATGACCAGCCATAATAAAATAGCGCCTTCATGGCCACCCCAAGTCGAGGTTATTTTGTAATACCAAGGTAGCGTGCTACTGGAGTGGTAAGCAACGTAGGCGACGGTAAAGTCATCGGTGACACTGGCGTAAATAAGAGCCGCGAAAGAGAGCAGAACAAAAATGAATTGGCCCACAGCCAAAGAAGGAGCTGCACGCATTAACCTGAGATTACCGGTATGCGCGCCCCACAAAGGAAATATAAACAACAGTACACACAGCACCATTGCTAAGGTTAGGGAAAAGTACCCGAGCTCTGGAATCATAATTTAGTTGCCGTAATTGCTATTGTATTTAGGTTTCTCGTGTTTGATACCCTTCACCGCTTCTGCCACTTCCTCTGGCATGTACTCTTCATCGTGCTTGGCGAGTACCTCAAATGCCTCAACCACATCGGTCTGCACTAAGGTGCCCTGGGCTACGATGCCTTGGCCTTCACGGAATAAGTCCGGCAAGATGCCTTTGTAACGGATGGTGACCATAGGGCCACTGTCAATCAGTTTAAACTCTACAAATAGCGAGTTTTCGTCGCGCTTAACTGAGCCTGGCACCACCATGCCGCCAATCCGTAGTTTTTGGCCAATACTGGGTTTTTCCAAATCTTTACCCTTGCCTTCAATCAGCTCACTGGGGGTATAGAAAAGGTTAATGTTCTCTTGCAACGCATACAGAGTAAGCCCCACCGCCGATGATAAACCGAGCAATAAGGCAATAATGGTGATTAAGCGTTTTTTGCGTCTTGGGTTCATAGTGACGACTCCTGCTGCGAGCGTTTCGCCCTCTCAATACGTTGCTCTCGTGCGCTTTGAGCGGCAACCTGCTTGAGCACGTTACGTTTCTCTAATAGCGAGGTCACTAAAAGCGCAATCAAAATAAATGCACAGCTGCCGAAGGAAAGCCATACATAAAAGCCATACCCACCCATGGCGAGAAATTCAGAAAAACTATTAAACTCCATGTTTTGCTCCTGTGGCGAGTGCTCTCACCCACGGTCGATGTTGTTCACTTTTTAACAGCTCCGTTTTCAAACGGATCAACGTTGCCCAGCCTAAAAAACCAGCAAAAGCGACAATATTAACCATTAACGGCCAAAACATACTTGGGTCGATGGCAGAGGTATCAAATTTGGTAATGGTTGAGCCCTGATGCAGGGTATTCCACCACTCCACTGAGAAGTGAATAATGGGTAAGTTGACCACTCCGACAAGGGCCAAAATAGACGCTGCCTTGCCTCCAGCACGTTTGTCTTCAAAGGCATGGTACAAAGACAAGACCCCTAGGTATAAAAACAACAGGATGAGCTCTGAGGTTAAGCGTGCATCCCATACCCACCAAGTACCCCACATAGGTTTACCCCACGCGGCGCCGGTCAATAATGCGATCACCGTCATTGCCGCCCCCACCGGGGCTATAGCAATCACCGCCAGTTGGGCATTGCGAATTTGCCATACTAACGCGACGATGGCGGCAATGGCCATCGACGAATAAGCCCCCATCGACCAAATAGCCGACGGTACATGAATGAAGATAATGCGATAGCTGTCTTTTTGTTGGTAATCGGCCGGCGCATAAGCCAACCCCCAAACCCAACCTAAGATCATGCATATCACGGTAACCACTGCAAAAAACGGCAACAGTGTGTTACACAGCGTGTAGGCCCGCTCGGCCTTGGCATAGGGATGTAACCACTTCCACATACTAGTTAATACTCACTTTCAATGCTGATGAAACGGCAATAGGCGCAAGCACAATGGCGACGGTAAGAAATGCACCTAAGATTGCGAGCTGACCGCCATAAGCCAACGACATGCTGGCTGTATCAATGGCGGAAGTCGCAAAAATCAATACGGGAATGTACAGCGGTAAGACCAACAAACTGAGTAACACTCCCCCTTTTTGCAAACCCACGGTTAACCCCGCGCCGATCGCCCCGATCAAGCTTAATAATGGAGTACCGATAAGCAACGTTAACAACGTTGCGTTGAGGGCCTGCATTTCTAAATTCATTAGTAATGCGAACAGTGGCGTTAATAACACCATTGGCAAGCCTGTAATGGTCCAATGCGCTGCAATTTTTGCCGACACACTGAGCGACAAAGGAAATGGCGACAATAATAACTGCTCCAAAGTACCATCTAGGTAATCATCTCGGAACATTTTATCCAGACCCAACATCGTCGCTAGTAAAGCAGCGACCCAAATAATACCCGGCGCCATGCGTGCCAATAAGTTTGGCTCAGGACCCACGCCAAGTGGGAACAGTGTAATCACGATTAAGAAAAACAGCAGCGGATTAACAATATCGCTGCGCTGGCGAAAGGCAAGACGCACATCTTTTTTATATACGCTGGCCCAAACTCGCCAGTAGGAGTGCTGCTGAATCATTAAATGCGATACTCCAACTGCAACTTACTGAGGTGAGAAAAGTGCGCGGTCAAGTCTTGGTGACTGGTGAGTAAAATCGCCCCTTGTTGGGCTAAATGCTGAGCGAAACGCTGTTGCAATAATGCCACGCCTTTTTTATCTACGGCAGTGAATGGCTCATCTAAAAACCACAGTTTGGCATCATTGAGCCACAACCGAGCCAAGGCGACACGGCGCTGTTGGCCAGCTGATAATTGCCGCACCGGAACATCTTCTAGTCCTACTAAGCCAAGATTGCTCAACACGTCATAAATATTGAGGTCGGTTTTCAGTCCGTGAGTATCAAGCCAGAACTGACAATTTTCTAATGCATTTAACTGTGTGTTTACACCCGTTTTATGGCCAATAAACAACACTTGTTGCGCATAGTTTTCGTAGTCACGGCGAATACACTTTTGCATAAAGCGCACTTGCCCTTGCATAGGCTCTGAAAAGCCCGCCAAAATGCGCAATAAAGAGGTTTTCCCAGCCCCATTAGGCCCCTCTAACTGCATGATCTCCCCAGCGTTTATTGAAAAGCTAAGGTCTTCAAACAGGCATCGCTCTTGCTTAATGCAAGTGACTGCGTCAACGTGTAACACGAACAGACATTCTCAGTGCTTAAAATTGGGCGATAGTCTACCATAATGCTATGCTAATGCGAAAAATTGCGGGCAAAACTTTGATCTTGTTTCGGGGGTAATATGTCGGGCCCATCTGCCCCTTTAATTCATCACACACAAACGCTGAGCATCGCTGGCGATACGCAGCAGGCTAGGACACTCACGCTGCCCACTGAGCAGCCCTTGGCGGTTAAAAATGTTCATATCAGCGCTGACAAAGCAACAATGCAAGTTCAGCTGCAAGGTCAATGGCGGACCCTCGAAGTTCCCTTGCAATCACCGCCAAAGGGGCCGCTACCATTGACTATTGAGCAAGGCACCGTGCAACTTAATGCTCAAGGACAACTGCAATTAACGCCCAGCAAAACCTCGCTGCCGCTTAGCTCCGCTCAGGATATAATGCGTTTGCTTGGCGCAGCTTTAACCAATGGTCAGGGCCAAGTTGTGAGCCCAACGCGTTTGGCACTAACAGTGCAATTAACTGACAAAGCAGCGTTATCAATACCGGCGCTTAATGCCAGTTTGCATCTAAATAAATCCAGTGCCGAGATAATTAACGCTCAGCCATCGCCGACATCCTTGGTCGTTCAGTTAGTGAAAGGAAAGATACAGGCCCACTTACCGCTTAGTGGAGGGAGCCAATTACCACTGCCGATGAGCCAACAAAAGCTCGTTGCCATGCTGCTAAAGACACCGATGAACTTGCAGTTGCTACCACGTCCCGATGGTAAGCATGCTCAGCTCAACCTGGTCGGTGGCCAAGCGAATAAAGCCATATTGACCTTGCCGATAAACCGAACCGTATCGGCTCAACTGCCAACTCAGGGCCTCACAACAAGCCTGGGGGGGGCGCTAACATCACCTGCGTTACAACTCAAACTGCAATTGCCGCGTATTGACTTACACGTTGCCCGCCCACAAGTGATTGTGGGCACTCAAAGCACCGCCACTGCCTCCTCGGCAACACAGCAACTCGGTGATATGCCGGTAACAGACAACAAAGCAAGCACCTCGTTATGGCAGCATGCTAAGCAACAATTACAGTCTTGGCAGCAAGGGCGAAGTGCGCCAAGTATCAATTCACTCGCAAGTGCTCAGCAGTTATTACAAAGTACTGCAAAGCCACTGCTTAGTACGGTGCTATTTGATACGCCGAAAAAGCTTGAACCGGTGTCTCTCAGCGCCTTTAATGGCGCGGCAAAACACAACGCCATGGGGCAACCATTAAGCCCGAGCGTTGAGGTGAGCGCCTTGCTTAATACCCTTCGCAGTCAGTCGCCGCTATTAGCATTAACCGCACAGATGCAGCATACGGTAAAAGCAACCTTGGTGTCTGGGGCTGCTACAGAAACGGTATCAGGGGCACAACAAGTACTCTCCTTGCCTCTCAGCAAGGCGTTAATGGCACCATTAATAAAGCCTTATACAGCACAGCATAGCTTGACCCATCACCTTGCCAATCTAGACACTCTGGTGCAAAACGCGCCTAAAGAGCTACAGCAACTCGTCAATCAAGCTTTCAGTAAAATGGTTGGACCGCATACCCCGGCAGCCAACACAGTCAATCAGTTGCAAGCCCAATTGCAGCCTTGGTCACAGCCTGTTAGCCAATACCGTGCAAGCGTCACAGCTCAAATCGATACTCTTTTGCTATCACTGTTGGGCGCTCAGAGCCTGCAACAGCTGCCAAGCACGATGGCGACTCACAGCCAAAGCGCCTTGATGCCACTGATAAACCTACTTTTAGCACAAACACCGCAAGCGCCAGCTTCTACTGCTGAGCAAATATTGCAACAGCTGCAAAGTGCGGGGGCGCAAGCATTAGGCGGCGATTTGGCAGCCATTAAACAAAGTATGACGCCCCAGTCCAGCGCTCCACAATTAACAACGCAGCAAGATTCTAACCCTTTGGTACAGCTGTTTTTACCTATGCGTTTGCCACCCGAGGCAGGACAAACGCAGCTAAGTATTGGTCGCTACAAAGAAAAGAGCCAACAAGGCAAGGGCGAAGACGTGTGGTTTGTGCGTATGCAATTTGACTACCCTAAATTGGGCGAGCTCAGTGTGCAGGCGCACTTGTGTAAGCAAACCCTCAATTGTGAACTTCGCGCCAGCTCACAGGCTTTGCACCACCTTGCCAACGAACACAGTGAAACACTAAGACGCAAGCTGCAAAGTCACGGCCTCGGCGTTGCGCCCATTAAGGTTGAGCAGGTGAGTGAACAACAAGTACAACAGTGGCGGCAGTTTTATCGCCGTCATAGTATCGTTAATTTAAAGGTGTAGTATGACAGCATCAACCCAACGCAGTGCCATTGGATTACTCTACGAGCATGGCAGTGCGCCAACCGTATCGAGCAAAGGGTTTGGCGAGTTAGCCGAGCACATTATCGAAGCAGCACAAGAACAAGGCATTTTAATTCACCAAGATGCTGATTTAGCGAAGACCTTAGAAAAGCTCGATCAGGGCCAAGAAATCCCCAAAGAGCTTTATTATGTGATTGCTGAGCTTATTGCCTTTTCCTATGTATTACGTGGTAAGTTTCCACCTGGGTGGCAGAACTTTAGCAATAAGCTCAATGTGAAAGCTTAATTTTTCTGATGCAGTGAAAACAGTAACTCAGCTTCTGCCCGAGGTAGCTCACATTCGCTCATCACTTCTTCCATGGGCGCACCTAGCTCAATCATTTTTACTGCTCGAGAGTAAATTCGTGCTTGCGGGTCTGCTTCACGAATAGTGTCTTGTTGTTGCGCCACTTCTTCGGTGCGCTGTTGAATTTGGCCAATACGGTTGCTCATATTTGCCAATGCTGTGCGCAACTCACTGACCTCCGCACGCAAAATTTGCGTTTGTGATGACGACTGTTTTTCAGTGTCCATATTTTGTCGCAGTGCCCGCATTTGCCGCGCTAATTGCGACGTACGTAACCACAACACTATTACTAAAACCGCCAGCAATAACACTATGCTAGCGGCTATCATATACAGCAGATTCGGGTCTTTCATTACTTAGATATTACTTAACTCGTCCCACTCTTCGTCACTGAGTAGTTTGTTTAGATCCACCAAAATCAGTAACTCACCGTCACGGTTTGAGACCCCTTGGATAAACTTAGCACTCTCTTCTGTGCCAATGTTGGGCGCACTGTCGATTTCAGAGCTGCGCAGGTACACCACCTCAGCGACCGAGTCGACCAAAATACCAATAACCTGCTTTTCCGCTTCGATAATCACAATACGAGAGTTGTCAGTGACTTCAGCGTCAACTAACCCAAAGCGTGAACGGGTATCAATCACGGTAACCACGTTGCCTCGCAAGTTAATAATACCCAGGACATAACTGGGTGCACCGGGCACGGGCGCAATCTCGGTATAACGAAGTACTTCTTGTACCTGCATCACATTGATACCATAGGTTTCTTCCTCTAACCGGAAGGTGACCCATTGCAGTACCTCATCACTGCTGTCTACATCTTTCGCTGATACTATTCTTTCTTCGCTCATACTTAGCTCCATAACGCCGTCTGTCATGAATCGGCCTTGGTTACCAATTAGTTTGTGCCTGATTACTCAGCCTGACTGTCTAACCCTTGCTCTAAAAGCAGTTGCAGGTTATCCACATCAATTAAAGCACACATTTTTTCTTTTATAACCCCAGCAAGCCACGGACGCTTACCATGGCTTTGTCGCCACTTTACGTCTTCACTTTTCAAGGTTACGTTGTTGATCAAATTCTCAGCGGCTAATCCCCACTGAGATTCTCCAAGCATTATCACATACTTATAGTTTAATGCCTGTTCCAAGTTTTTGTCATATTTTTCTGGCATTACCCAGCGGGCGGTGTCCACAAGGCTGACTTTTTCATCGCGGTTTAACATCACCCCTTTAAACCAAGGTGGTTTCCCGAATAATTGGTTTACTTCACCAATCTGGTGAATACCACCGAGAGATTTCAGAGGCACTGCTAGTAGCAAACCAGCCACGTCAAAAAACAGCGCCTGAAATTCGCCCTGCATATATTCTTCTCGCGCCGCCTGTGGCGCGCGCAGCTTAGTGCCTGAGGATGCAGGTTTTGCCTTATTAATTGCCCGAGCAATATCCTCAACGTGCGTGCTGGATTGCTGTTGCTGTTGCTGTTGCTGTTGCTGTTGCTGTTGCTGTTGCTGTTGCTGTTGCTGTTGCTGTTGCTGTTGCTGTTGCTGTTGCTGTTGCTGTTGCTGTTGCTGTTGCTGTTGCTCGCGAGCCTGTGCTTGCTGCTCTGCCTGCGCAAGTAACTTTTCAAGTGGCTCAAGTTTATTTGCCTGAGGGGATTCAGTGATGACCGGCTTAGCTACCCGCCTAGGCTCTGCTTCTTCTTTAAGTAGCGCGCTGAGGTACTCCTTCATCACCTTTTCATTAGGACCACTCATGCATCCACCTGCTTGTTTTGCAAATAGTCTAAGAGCGCACGGTAGGCTTGTACGCCTCGCGCCTTAGCACAGTGCTTACTAGGCACCTGCTGCGCAAGGCTGGCATCGCGAAACTTGGTATCAATGGGGATCACACCCGGCCAAACACTGTCATGATACGTAGCGCGCAGTTTTTTGTATGCATCCAAAGAGGCATTGGTGCGCTTATCATACATAGTCGCGACCACCGTGTATTGATAGCTATAGGTTTGTGCACTTTGCTGCATCAGCTCCATCGTGCGCATCATGCGATCTAGTCCTTTGAGCGCAAGAAACTCAGTTTGCACAGGTATGAGCACGCGCTCGCTTGCTGCCAACGCGTTCACCATTAACACCCCAAGTACTGGCGGGCAATCGAGAATGGCATAGTCATAATGCTCGCTGATTTTCGCTAATACCTTTTTAAGTATTAACCCCATGCCGTTTTTATTACCCATGCTTCTATCAAGCGTGGCGATGGCCATGGTAGCCGGCAGAATATCAATATTTTCGACACCGGATGGACACAGCGATTGCAGTATTTCCTCACTCGCCATATTTTTACCGCGAGTGAAAACATCGTAAGCACTCACTTCGATGGCCTCTGAATCAATACCAAAATAGTAGGTAAGCGACGCGTGAGGGTCGGTATCAATTAATAAGACACGCTTTCCTTGTTCAGCCAATAGACCGCCTAAAGACACCGTTGTGGTGGTTTTTCCCACCCCGCCTTTTTGGTTCGCGACCGTCCATACCTTCATTATTGCTGTTCCTCATTGCGCGTCGTAATACGAATACCGCCATGGGGTAGTTGTATTATTTTTATTGTATTGTCAGTGCTTGGCAGCTCTTGCTCCACTGCGGGCTCAACTGATTCAACGGCACTGTCTTGTTGGGGGGCCTCTTGCCGTGGCAAGGCAAACTTTGAAATTGCGATGACCACTTTACGATTTTGCGCCCGCCCTTGGGCAGTATCATTGTCAGCAAAAGGGGTGTACTGCCCATACCCTTCCAACGCCATTCGCGCAGGGTTTATGCCCAGGGTTTGCAACTCTTTGACTACGGCCGCTGCACGTGCCGCTGATAACTGCCAATTGGAGCGAAACATTTCGTTATTGATACTGCGGTCATCGGTATAGCCACGCACACGCAAGTAATTGCGCATTGGCGAAATAATCTCAGCAATACGAGCCACCACTTGTTCGGCGTGATTCGTCACTGTGGCGCTGGCGCTCGGAAAAAGCAGCCCCGAACTCATCTCAATAGTAAGCCAGTTCTCATTCAGTTGGAGCTGTGCATCACCTTGGCGAATTTCATTAAGCAAAGTGCCAGTTAACTTATCTAACAAAGTTTCTAAAGGCTCTCCGAGCTCTTTTTGCTCGATAAGACTCACGTCTGCTTGCTCTGGAATCAACTTTGAGCCACGAATAGGCTCTTTGACAATACTCTCACCTTCTAACACATTGTCATTGACGGGCAGTGGTTGTTGCAACACACCGTCCCCTGTGGATTGCTGCTGCTCAGTTAATATGGGTTGAGTCACTTGGGTAGCACGGTCAAAAAATTGCTCCAAAGTCTGCGAGAAAATAGCAAACTCTTCGTCTTTTTTATTGATAGCAATCGCGTACATGACCACGAACAAGGCGAACATAATGGTCATATAGTCAGCGTAAGAAACGAGCCAACGGTGGGTGTGTTGCGACTCCTTTACATGACCTCGGCGGTGACGAATGCGCATCATATTAGTACCCTGCACTAACATGGCGCTCAGCGCAGTAAGCCTCGAGTTTCAACTCTATATTTGCGGGCGTCTCTCCCTGCTGCATTGCCATGATGCCCTCAGCGATGAGCTCATGATAGAGCATTTTTTCTTCAATCACTTGCTTTAGCTTGTTGGCAACGGGCAGGAATAACAAGTTGGCAAAGCCCACGCCATAAATCGTGGCCAAAAATGCGGTGGCGACCCCAGCACCCAATTTATCGGGCTCACTAATGTATGCCATCGCCTGAATGAGCCCGAGCACAGCCCCTAAAATACCAATGGTCGGCGCATATCCTCCCATGGCCTCGTAAACACGAGCTGCATCTAGCAACCGCTCGCGCTCTAACATAAGCTCGATTTCTAGGGTGTCACGCAAGCGCTGCTCATGAGAGCCATCAATCAGCAAGCTTAAGCCTTTAGCGGCATAAGGGTCTTCACTTACGAGTGCTTGTTCCTCAAGAGCCAGGTATCCTTTTTGACGTGCGGTACTGGCCCACGATTTAATTTGCTCAATCCCAGCTTGGGTATCATAAAACGGGGGAACAAATACCCACTTAAAGACGCCCAAGGCCTTTTTGAAGGTCGCTAGTTGCGATTGCAACATTACGGCACCTAAAGTGCCGCCAAGGACAATGATCAGTGCCGGTCCATCAATCAGCCCTGAAACCATACCGCCCTCGAGGCTATAGCCTAAGGTAATGGCGATAATGGCAACAGCAAGGCCAATTATGGAAAGTTTATCCACAGCCGACTTCCTTGAGTAAATGCGCGGCAACATCGTCAAGAGCCACTTGGTGGTCATGCAAACCGGCGCTGGCTATCGCTTGCGGCATACCATACACAACACAAGACTGCTCGTCCTGCGCCCAAACCCGTGAGCCTGATTGTTTGAGCATCCGCGCACCTTCACGACCATCAGCGCCCATCCCGGTCAGCACAATGGCTAATACATCACCGCCAAATGCTTTTGCGCTACTGGCAAAAGTAACATCAACACTGGGTTTATAAGTAATCCTTGGGTTGTCGTCTTGAAATACCTTCAGAGTTTGCTGTTGAGCGCGGCCATCAAACATCATTTGCTGACCACCTGGTGCAAGATACGCCGTTCCAGGTTGCAAACGGTCTCCCTGTTGCGCTTCTTTTACCTTGATTTTGCAAAGGTTATTCAAGCGCTGCGCAAACGCAGGAGTAAATGCGGCCGGCATATGCTGAATAAGCAAAATAGGATGAGGAAAATTGGCTGGCAGCTTGGTCAGAATCGTTTGCAGTGCCACAGGCCCCCCGGTAGAGGTACCAATAGCCACTAACTTGTACTTTTTGCCGCTGGGCTTGAATTGGCTAGCGCTTTGAGGCCGAGTCGAAGCTCCTTGGTTAAAGCTTCTATCAGGTTGCGCTGAACTGCGTGTGGTGACACTGGGGCGCGCTGGTGACGATGCCGTTGTCGAGGTCGTTGGGCGATTAAAACGCGAAAGACGACGACGTCCTAGCTCGCGCACCTTTTGTCGAAGTATCTCAATCGCATCTTGGTTGTTGCGCGCGATGTCTTCAAACTTTTTCGGTAAGAAATCCAATGCCCCGGCATCAAGTGCATCCAGTGTGGCGCTGGCTCCTTCACGCGTCAGTGAGGAAAACATAAGAATAGGTGTTGGCGATTTCGCCATGATTTGTTTCACCGCAGAAATACCATCTAACACTGGCATTTCCACATCCATGGTGATCACATCTGGGCGTAACTTAACTGCTTTTTCCACCGCATCGGCGCCATTGACAGCTGCGTCAATGACTTCGATATTGGCATCACCTTCAAGAATTTCAGTAACCCGGCGACGAAAAAAGCTTGAGTCGTCAACTATTAGAACTTTGACAGCCATTTAATACTCGATTTTAGTTAACGCTGGAGCGCCCAGCGTAATGTTTTAGCATGCTTGGCACGTCTAGAATTAAGGCTATGCCACCGTCTGAGGTAATTGTCGCCCCGGCCATACCTGGTGTGCCTTGCAGCAACGCATCCAGAGGCTTTATGACTACTTCCTCTTGACCAATCAGCGAATCCACCACAAAGCCGACCTTTTTAGTACCAATTTGAACGATGACGACATGGCCTTCGGCTTTACGTTGGGTGCGGTCCGCACCTTTGACTAACCAATGCTCTAAATAAAATAGTGGTACAGCTTTTTCACGCACAATAATGGTGAGCTGGCCATCAACAATGTTAGTTTTGGTCAAATCAAGGTGGAAAATCTCACTAACAGCCGCCAATGGCAGAGCAAAGGTTTGTTCACCAACAATCACCATCAGCGTTGGCAAAATAGCAAGCGTCAGCGGTACTTTGATATCTAGACGGGTACCAACACCGAGCTGTGAGTCGATATTAATGGTGCCGTTAAGCTGGCTGATCTTGGTTTTCACCACGTCCATACCCACACCACGCCCAGAAATATCAGAAATTTCCTCTTTGGTGGAGAATCCAGGTGCAAAGATAAGGTTATAGGCTTCCGTGTCACTCAAACGAGCGGCTTGGTCGTGATCAATAACCCCTTTGCTAATAGCAATTTTTTTCAGTTTTTCGGCATCCATCCCAGCGCCATCATCGTGGATGCTCAGGAGAATGTGGTCGCCTTCTTGAGAAGCCGATAAGCGCACCGTACCGGTGCGAGGTTTACCTGCTGCTTCTCGAACATCAGGCATCTCAATACCGTGGTCCACTGAGTTACGTACTAAGTGCACGAGTGGGTCAGCTAGGGCTTCGACAAGGTTTTTATCTAAATCAGTCTCTTCCCCTTCAAGGACCAAGGAAATATCTTTTTGTAAGCTGCGGGCAAGGTCACGTACTACACGTGGGAAGCGGCCAAATACTTTCTTAATTGGCTGCATCCGAGTTGCCATCACCGCACCTTGTAGGTCGGCGGTGACCACGTCAAGATTTGAGATAGCCTTACCCATAGCTTCACTGTTGTTATTATTCGCTAAGGTAATAAGACGATTACGTACCAATACCAGCTCACCCACCATATTCATGATCTGGTCTAGTCGTTTGGTATCGACGCGCACTGTCGTTTCTGCTTGTGGCGGTGGCGCGGCTTTAGGTGCCGGTTTTTTGGTATCACCACTGCTAGGCGGGGTGCTCCCCTTCGCTGCACTCGGCGCTGGTTTTGCGGCCGCTGGCGCTTTACTAGGCGCTGGCGTTGCCGGCGGTGTGTCTTTAGCTTTACTTTGGCTTACTGGCGCCGCAGGCTTTTCAACCGGCGCTGGCGAAGCTTCTGCAGAGCTTGCTTTAGGCGCATTGCCTTTGCCGTGCAGCTCATCAAGCAGCGCATCAAATTCATCTTCGGTAATGTCTTCATCATCACCACTGGCCGACTCTGATTGGCCCGATGTAGTCGGTGCACTCTGCTGCGCAGCTCCCTGCTCTTCGACGCTCGGCGTGGAGCCATTATCGCTAATGGCACCAAAGCTGCCTGCTCCATGTAATTCGTCTAGTAGCGAGTCGAACTCATCATCGGTAATATCTTCATCATTACCGGATGTCCCAGCATCCGCTGACCCTTCACCCACAGACGGGCCTTTGCCTTGGCCGTGCAATTCATCGAGCAAGCTTTCGAATTCATCTTCGGTGATTTCGTCAATCGCTTCGCCTTCGTCACTGCCATCACTTGGCGCATCGAACAAAATATCATCGCCAAAATCATCGGCCCCTGATGCGACATTTTCAGGCACAGGTTCGGGTTCAACAACAGGTTCACTCGGAGTTGCGGCAGGTTCAGGCACTGCAATAGGTGCCTCATCTTCGGATTCAGGTTCGCTCAGTTTATGCAATACAGCAAGTAACTCAGGGTCTGCAGGTTGCGGCTGCTCTCGTGCTTGAATAAGCGCAAACATGTCGTTAATTGTATCGAGCGCTTGCAGGATAACGTCCATCAGTTCAGAAGTAACCTGGCGCTTACCTTGGCGAAGAATATCAAATACATTCTCAGCACCATGACAGGCATCCACCAGCTCATTCATGCCAAGGAACCCAGCTCCCCCTTTAACAGTGTGGAAGCCCCGGAAGATAGCGTTGAGCAAGTCTTTATCATCAGGGTTATTTTCAAGCTCTACTAACTGCTCAGAGAGCTGCTCCAATATCTCACCTGCTTCGACTAAAAAGTCCTGTAAAATATCTTCATCTACTTCAAAGCTCATGCAGCCGCTCTCCTCTTTAGAAGCCTAAACTAGACAACAAGTCGTCTACTTCATCTTGGCCTGAGACCACGTCATCACGTGATTCTGTGTCTATAATTGGCCCTTCTGGACCTTCAGCGTTCACAGCTGGTTTTGCTTTTTGTTGTTCAACCACCGGTTCTTCACCTTCGTTGCCCGCAAACACAGTTAATAAATTAATAAGGCTGTCTTCTACCTCGCGCACCAGCTCGATTACGCGGCGAATTACCTGCCCTGTTAAATCTTGGTAGTCTTGCGCCATCAGCACATTGTTAAGAAGGTCGTGCAGCTCCACTGTACTGCCTTGAGAGCGGTTCATAAAACTATCAAGCTGATGACACAACTGCTTGAACTCACCTAATTCGAGATCGCGACGCATCAATTTATCCCAAATGGGTTTAATTTGATGTAGTTCAGTGGATAGCTGCTCAGCGATGGGCAAACTAGCTTCCACGGCATCCATGGTTTTATTTGCCGCCTGCTCGGTCATTTCCATCACGTAATTAAGACGCTGCTTAGCATCGGGAATGGCTTCTTGCGTGAGGTCGTTCAAGCGCGTATCGAGTTGGAAATTCTTCAACGACTCGTGAAGTTGCCGCGTCAACTTGCCAACCTCAGCAAACAGTTCGGATTGTTCCTTGGAGGCAGCATCGAGGATCAGCTGATCGGCTTTCTCCTGCTCACCTTGCTCAAGAAACGATACAAGCTGTTTGGCTTGCTCTAGGGTAATGTGAGGTGCAGCGGGAGCTGACATAAACCTCTCCTTCTCGGTTAACCTAAGCGCTCAAATACTTTATCCAGCTTGGTTTTTAATGTAGCTGCGGTAAAGGGCTTAACGATGTAACCGTTCACGCCAGCTTGGGCAGCGGCAATGATTTGTTCCTTCTTCGCCTCTGCAGTTACCATCAGTACTGGAATGTGCTTTAAGCTGTCGTCGGCGCGAATTGCACGGAGCAAATCGATACCCTGCATACCTGGCATGTTCCAATCGGTAACCACAAAGTCAAACTCTTGGTTTTGCAACATGGGCAGCGCGGTACTACCATCGTCCGCTTCTTGCACGTTGGTAAAGCCTAAATCACGCAATAGGTTTTTAATGATTCTTCTCATAGTGGAAAAGTCATCGACCACGAGAATTTTCATGTTTTTATCCAAAGTATCCTCCAGTGAGGTATGAACCTTTATTCTTACTACTAATTGACCCAGTCATTGACTTTCGCTTTGAGCTTAATCATTGCCTGACCATGTATCTGACTCACACGGGACTCACTTACGTCCAGTATTTGCCCAATTTCTTTTAAATTCATTTCATCGTTATAGTACAACGATAATACCAATGCATCACGCTCGGGGAGAGAATTAATTGCCGCTACTAATGCTTGGTTAAAGCGTTCGTTGTGAACGCTGGTGTAGGGCCGCCCCGTTTGAGATTGTTCACTGCTCGGGGTGAGTACATCTTCATCGACACCTAAGTCTTCGATACCGAGCACTTTAGAGCAATTAACATCGTTTAAAATATGATGGTATTCATCGAGCGAAATATCAAGTTTTTCAGCTACTTCAACATCCTTTGGTTCCCGACCTAGGGAGGTTTCCAATTCATGTACAGCGGTAGCTACAGCGCGGCTATTGCGATGTACCGATCGTGGAGCCCAATCTCCCCGTCGTACTTCATCAAGCATCGCACCACGAATACGAATACCAGCAAACGTCTCAAAGCTGGCGCCTTTACTGGCGTCAAAGGTTTTTGATGCCTCGATGAGGCCAATCATGCCGGACTGAATGAGATCATCGAGCTGCACACTCGCAGGCAGTCGAGCCAGCAAATGACATGCAACACGCTTGACCAGCGCGGCATGGCGCTCGACCAGAGTGTTTAATTGTAATTGATCTTGATATCCAGCCACTTTATTCATAAATCCGAACAACAGTTAATTATTGACCAGCTTTTCAATGAAGAACTCCAAATGCCCCGATGGTTGATTAGGGGTTGGCCATTTTAGTGCCTTGCCAGCGAGACTTTTCAGCGATACCGAAGCGGGTGAGTTAGGGAATAACTCCACGACGGCTTTCTGGCGACGCGTTGATTTACGCATGTTTTCATCATAGGGCACGGTGGCCACTAATTCGAGCGCCACATCTAAAAATCGGTCGGTTACTTTGGAGAGTTTGGCAAATAAGTCTTGCCCTTCACGCTGGCTGCGCACCATATTGGCAACGACTTTGAATTTGTATACGCCATGTTCACGACTAAGCACCTTGATCAACGCGTAGGCATCGGTTATCGAGGTTGGCTCATCGCAGACCACCACCACAACATCTTGCGCAGCTCGCGAGAAGCTCAGTACCATATCGGAGATACCGGCGGCGGTGTCGACAATGAGGACATCAAAGTCGTTATCGAGCTCGCTAAACGCACGGATTAAACCTGCATGCTCTGCGGCACTCAGTTCAACCATGCTCTGTGACCCCGATGTTGCCGGAGCAATACGAATGCCCGCAGGCCCAGTTACCAGTATATCGCGCAGTTCGCACTCACCACTTAGAACATGAGAAAGGTTCTTTTCAACACGCAGACCAAGCATAACGTCACAGTTTGCCAGTCCTAGGTCAGCATCTAACACTAAGACACGTTTGCCTTGCTGACCCATGGCAATAGCTAAATTCAAAGAGACATTGGTTTTACCGACGCCCCCTTTGCCACCGGTCACGGCGATTACTTTTACGCCTTGGCTATTGTTTTGATTCATTTTTCGAAGGCCACTTGCTTGATCGTGCACTGTGTTAATCATACATTCCTACTGCCTGAGACGCCACTGTTTGGCGCCCTGCTGGTGCCGCTGATTTTTGTGTTTTTTGGTGTTTGATAAACAATTGTTCAGCTTTTCTAACCATTTTTTCTGAGTTAGCAACGCGAATATCTTCTGGAACGCGTTGACCGTTAGTAAGATACCCTATTGGTAAGCGATTTTGAATCGCTACACTAATAATCTCGCCTAAACTTAGACTTTCATCAAGTTTGGTGAAAATACAACCACTTAAGTCAACTTTTTGGAAGTGCCTTACGGTTTCTTGAAGCACTTCATGTTGTGCTGTGGCACTGAGCACTAAATAGCTACGAATATCGACTCGCGTACTACGCATGAGCGTGTTTAATTGCTCACTTAAACGTAAATCGCGCTGGCTCATTCCCGCAGTGTCAATTAATACTAGACGTTTATTGCGTAATTGATAAAGCACATCGGCCAATTCATTGGCATCTTTTACTTGCTTCACAGGGCAACCAATGATGCGTCCATAAGTTGCTAGCTGCTCGTAAGCACCGATACGGTATGTATCCGTGGTGATCAGCGCAACCTTGTCAGCGCCATATTTTTGCGCCCCTAATGCGGCCAGTTTTGCAACCGTTGTGGTTTTGCCTACGCCAGTAGGACCGACTAACGCATATACGCCGCCATGACGTAAAATCTCATTATTGGTGGTGTGTAGCTGCTTTTGCACCATATCCAGAGCTGCACTCCATGCTTGCTTGCGCGATACGTCGTCTGGTACATAACGCACTAACTGCTCAGCCACTTCAGTGTCGATACCCATGCCCTGCAAGCGCTCGATGAAGCAGGCACGAGTTGGATCGCGGCGCGCTCGGTCCTGATGTAATAGGCCGGATACTTGATGTTCAAGAAGCTGACGAATGGCATTCATCTCATCGCGCATGGCACTGATCTCTTCGCTGTCCATGGCCTCTTGCTGTACAGAATCTTTGGGCTGGCGGTGTAGCTCATCAAAACCGTCACCGTCCAAATCATCACCCATGGACTGCGCTGCAGCGCGGGCTTGCGTTGGCTCTGCTAGCGTTGGCTGCGGAGCGTAGTTATTGGCCGGCGCAGCGCGACGCTGAGGCTGTGCAACGGGCTCTTCAGGCGCGCTCATATCAATACCTGATTGCGAAAACATGTCGGCGAGAGCAGCGTTCTTTGGTTTCGGACTCTGACGCTCTAACAACGCCTGCAATGAATCAGCCACACCATTGTGACTTTGCAGCTCGGGACGTTGCGTACGTGTTTGTGGGCGTACCATACGCTGCTCAGTGGCACGCGGCTGCATTTGCTGCTGGGGAGCGCTTTTCGGTGCGGCTGCTGGGCGTTCATGGTCAATAGCAGCAACGATTTCAACGCCATCTGCAAGCTTTTTATTCGACATGATCACCGCGTCAACACCCAGCTCATCTTTTACTTCTTTCAGTGCTGTACGCATATCTTTAGCAAAAAAGCGTTTGATTTTCATAATATTACCCTCTCACAACCGGCTTTCCGATCTATTGCTGTCCAACGGAGCTAACAATCTTAATTTGACGCTCATCGGGCACTTCTTGGTAAGACATCACCTTCAGCCCAGGGATGGTGTGCTTCACAAAACGTGATAACACTGTACGAAGCATCCCGGAGGTCAATAAGATGGAAGGTTCACCCGACATTTCTTGGTTCTGGTGGGCTTCGCTTAAAGAGGCCTGTAGCCGCTCTGCCAAGCCTGGCTCAATGCCAGCACCCTCATCTCCTGCGTTCTGAAGCGACTGATGCAACATCTGTTCCAACTCAGGCGCCAATGTTATGACAGGAATTTCTGGCGTAGCGCCAACCGCATCTTGCACAATCAAACGACGCAATGAAATACGTACCGCTGCGGTTAATACATCTGGGTCTTGGCTGCGTGGACCATATTCTACGAGTGTTTGCACTATGCTACGCATATCGCGAATAGCAACGCCTTCATTGAGGAGATTTTGTAGCACTTTCACTATGGTCGTCAGCGGTAACACATCTGGTACTAGACCTTCTACTAGACGCGGATGGCTTTTCGCTAGCATATCAAGCAGACTCTGCACTTCTTCGTGGCCCAATAGCAGTGAGGCGTTATTAGTGAGTAACTGGCTAATGTGGGTCGCCACTACTGTAGCAGCATCAACGACGGTGTAACCTAAAGACTGTGCTTCATCTTTTTGCTCTGGTTTGATCCACACCGCATCCAGACCAAAAGCCGGATCTTTAGTCGCCACACCATTGATTGGGCCAAAGACTTGACCTGGGTTGATGGCCAGTTCATCACCATGACTGAGTTCACCATCACCGCTGGACACGCCCATTAGGGTAATACGATAGGCATTAGGGTCTAACTCTAAATTATCGCGAATATGAACAGGCGGTACTAAAAAGCCCAGTTCCTGTGAGAGCTTCTTACGGACCCCTTTAATGCGGCTTAACAATTCTCCACCTTGGGCCTGATCCACCAGCGGGATCAAACGGTAGCCTACCTCCAAACCGATGACATCGACTTGCTGCACATCGTCCCAGCCCAATTCTTTTGGTTCGTCGTGGGTGGCAACATTGCTGCCAGGGCCCTGCTCAGCTTCTTGTTGCTCCTGTTCAGCAGCAAGTTTTGCCTGCTTTTGCGAATAATAAGCAACAAAACCAAGTAAGCCACCCAAGCCTAAAAACGCCACATGCGGCATCCCCGGTACCAACCCCATAGTGATGAGAATACCGGATGCTATCCACAGTGCTTTGTCATTGCCAAGCTGGGTTTTAACTTGATCGCCCATATTGTGTGATTCATTTTGGCGAGTTACGACGATAGCAGTACCGATTGATAGCAACAGCGATGGCAGCTGCGCCACGAGGCCATCACCAATGGTGAGTAAGGTGTACACTTCCATGGCCTGAGAAAAGCTCAAGTCATGTTGGATCATACCGACAAATAACCCGCCAACGATATTGATCACTAAGATAACGATACCCGCAATGGCATCGCCTTTTACGAACTTACTGGCACCGTCCATCGAACCGTAAAAGTCCGCTTCACGGGTGACTTCTTCACGCCGCTCCCGCGCTTGCTCGGCGCTGATAAAACCCGCGTTCAAATCGGCATCAATGGCCATTTGTTTACCGGGCATCGCATCGAGGGTAAAGCGGGCAGACACTTCTGATATACGTCCGGCCCCTTTGGTGATAACCACGAAGTTGATAATAATTAAGATCAGAAAGACAACCAGACCCACGGCATAGTTACCGCCGATTACCACCGAGCCGAAGGCTTCAATTACTTTACCGGCCGCGTCCCCGCCCTGGTGGCCCTCTAATAACACCACCCGCGTACTGGCAACATTAAGCGCCAGACGCATAATGGTCGCGACTAAAAGCACCGCTGGGAACATACCAAATTCAAGCGGTTTCATGGTGTAGACCGTAACTAACAGCACCACCAAGGCCAGCGCAATATTAAACGAAAACAGAATATCCAGTAAAAATGGCGGCATAGGTAATACCACCATTGCCAGTGCGGCGAGCACCAACAACGGCGTACCTACGCCTTTTGCATATTCTTTTTTATCGCGATTAAGCTGGGTGAGAACGGCCTTAAAATCCATAAATGCTACAGCAATAAATTGACACTGCAGTCATCAAAGCAAGGAGTAGGCCAGTTTTTTATATCCTATATTTCAGTTGGTTAATACTTGAATTCATCAGGAATAGGTAGTTTTTCTGCCAGTTTAGACGGTCGGCGACCGCGTCCTTTTTCAAAGCGTTTCAGCTGATACACATAGGCCAACACTTGCGCGACGGCGGTAAATAGCTGCTCGGGAATTTGTTCGCCTACTTCGGTGGTATGATAGAGCGCCCGTGTTAGCACTGGAGATTCTACCAGCGGGACGTCATTCCCCTTGGCTATTTTACGAATTTGTAAGGCCATTTCATCGGCCCCTTTAGCCAATACTATTGGCGCACCGGCTTTTTCAGTATCGTATTTTATCGCTACCGAGAAATGCGTCGGGTTGGTTACCACCACATCAGCATCAGGCACATCTTGCATTTGCCGACGTTGTGACATTTCCCGCTGGGTTCGCCGAATACGCGCTTTGATCTGCGGGTCACCTTCGGAGTTTTTATACTCGTCTTTAACTTCTTGTAAGGTCATCTTCAACTGTTTATGGTGGTTGTGCGCCTGATAAGGCACATCCACCGCCGAGACAACAATCATGGTGCAACTCAATGCTAGAAACATCCACGCAATAATTTCCAACGCGTGAGCTATATTGTTCGGTGGCGTTTCGATACTCAAATGCAGAATTTCGTAAAAATACATTTTGATCAAAAACACCGCACACGCTGCAACTAGCCCGAATTTGAGCAGCGCTTTTATCAGCTCAACTGCTGCTTGCGGCCCAAGTATACGTTTGAACCCTTTCATCGGCGACATCTTACTGGCTTTGGGTGCCATCGCTTGCCATGAAAAGTTAAACCCGCCAAGCATGGTATTACCAATAAACGCGGCGATAACTATAACCAGTACAAACATGCTCATGGGATAGAGCAATGAATCCGCTACCGCCCCCCATGCCGCAAACATCTTGGTGGTGTCATAAGTTTCGTTACGACTCAGCGATAGCATTCGCTTCATGACTGTGTGTAAACCACGACCAATATCGGGGCCATAAATGAGCAAAGAAACCGCCGACATAATCAATACAAAGGTGGTACCCAACTCTTTTGAGCGTGCTATTTGGCCCTTTTTCTTCGCCTCTTGTAGCTTTTTCGGTGTGGGCTCTTCGGTACGTTCTTGACCTGAATCTTCTGCCATAACAACTCCTAAGGACTACAGCCTGCCATCGAGCAAAGTAGCTCAACCATGCGTAACCACTGCGCCTCAAACTGCGCCATGAAGTTTCCTAAGGTTGCCCAGATAATGGTTAGCCCCGCCACTAGGGTGAAGGGAAAACCAATTGAGAAGATATTTAATTGCGGTGCCGCTCGCGTCATCACGCCAAAAGATAAATTAATGACCAACATCGCAGTCAGCGGTGCCAACGCCAATACCAAAGCAGTGGTAAACATCCACCCGCCCCAGGTAACGATATCCCAGTAGTGATCAACCGCCCACCAAGTGCCATCGATAGGGACCGCGATAAAGCTGTGCACAATCATTTGGATCATCATCAAATGACCGTTAAAAACAAAAAATAATAAGGTGGTGAGAATTAAATAGAACTGCCCCACCGCCGGCACGCTTAGGCCATTTGAGGGGTCAACCACCGAGGCAAAACCCAAGCCCGTTTGCATTGCTAAGATTTGCCCGGCGAGAATGAAGGTATTCAATAATAACTGCGAGGCAAAGCCCATAGCCACACCAATGAGCAGCTGTTGCAGCACCACAAACACCATTTCCAACGAAAACAGGTTGGTGAACTGAGTAGGTGGTAATACCGGCACCGCAACAAAGGCAATCACCAAGGCCAAGCCAAGCTTAATACGCGAAGGGACATTACGTGCCCCTATCCCTGCCATGACCATCAACATTGCCAGTATACGGACTAAGGGAAGTAAGTAGTCACTTAGCCACTGAACAATGACGGCAAAGGGGTATTCCATGGTTATCCCGCAATTTCAGGTATCGACAGCACTAAGCGGTTAAAGAAATCCATAAGTTCCTGCGTAAACCAGTGGCCACCGATAATAAGTGCACTTAGGGTGACAAGCAAACGAGGTAAGAAGCTCAAGGTTTGCTCATTGATTGAGGTCGCCGCTTGGAATACCGCAACAATCAAACCAACAATCAAACTAGGGACAATGATCGCCGACACCAACTTTATCACCAAAAATAAAGCATCACTGAGAATATCGACAAAAATGCCCGGCTCCATTATTACACTCCCAACCCAAAGCTACGTGCCAAGGTGCCCATTACCAGTGACCACCCATCCACTAATACAAATAGCATAATTTTAAAGGGCAAGGAGACAATCATTGGCGAGAGCATCATCATACCCATGGCCATCAAGACACTGGCCACGACTAAATCGACGATAAGGAAGGGAATGAAAAACATAAAGCCAATAATAAACGCGGTCTGTAATTCGCTGGTAACAAATGCGGGGATCACCACGATAAAAGGGGTGTCCGCAGGCGAGTCTAGTTTTTCATAACCGGCTATTTGCGCAAAAGTTTCTAAATCTTTTATCCGTGTTTGTGAAAGCATAAAAGCCTTCATCGGCTGCTTAGCGGCTTCCAGCGCCTGCATAGAGGACATTTCTTCGTCTAGATAAGGCTGAATCGCTTGGTCATGCACCTGATTGTATATCGGTGCCATAATAAAAATACTCAGAAACAAAGACATGCCCAGCAGCACTTGGTTCGAAGGGGTTTGTTGCAAGCCGATGGCTTGGCGTAATATCGCCAACACCACAATAATACGGGTGAATGAGGTCATCATAATAACGGCGGCAGGGATAAAACTTAGCGCCGTCATAATCGCTAATACTTGCAAGGTGACTGAGTAATCCTGCGTGCCGTCGGCATTGGTGGTTACGGTCACGGCGGGAAGCCCCTGCTCTGCAAAAGCAGTCGGGCTTAAAAGCATAGCAAAAAGAAGTATTAGCCAGTATTTCATTATCTTAGGTCTTTTTTTTAGTATTGAGTATGTGGCTGAGTTGCTTTGCCAGTGGCGCCATCTCGCGCTCTTTGAGCGGCGTTTCCAGCTCATATAAGTAATTGATGGCACCTGGCGTAACGCCTAATAAATGTTGCTTATTATCGATTTCTACCACCAGTAGCCGCTCTTTAGTCCCCAGTGGCAAAGTGCGTATAACTTTAAAATCGTCATTATTGGCCATATTCGGATTAAAACGCTTAAGCATATAAGCTAATGCGATAATTGTCCCGACCACCAACAACAGCGACAACAACATAGACATAACATTGAGATTCAGCCCCGCGCCAGGCTGGGCGGCACCATTTTGCGCATAAACGGGAAGTGCCATGAGGGCAAAAAGCGAGGCCAATGCTCTCATCGTAGTTTTTTGATCCGCTCTACTTGGCTAATCACGTCGGTTAAGCGAATACCAAACTTATCGTTCACCACCACCACTTCACCGTGCGCAATCAAGGTGCCATTCACTAATACATCCAGTGGCTCGCCAGCAACGCGATCAAGTTCAACCACTGAGCCTTGGTTAAGCTGTAGCAAATTTCGGATATTGATTTTAGAGCGGCCCACTTCCATAGAAATGGTCACCGGAATATCTAAAATGGTATCCAGCTTACGCTTTTCCTCTGGCGTGACCTCATCGCGCTCTTCGGAGAGCTCGTCTAGCTCTGCAACCTGGGCATCGTCGCCACCGCCTTGTTCACCTTCTTCGGCTTCGGCTAGGGCTGCGGCCCATTCATCCATGGTATCTTGATCATCACTCATTACATACAACCTCTGTTGCTAGGCGCGCATGTGCGCACCTTTTTACCAATCTAAATCTACGCCTTCACTTAAATGCAGATCTTCCTCAAGCTCGGCTAATTCAGCATCTGAGTCGAGCTTTTTACCGCCTTTCGTAAACACATGAAGTTCCGACTTCACTGATTCTGGGCGTTTAATCTTTTCACTAATTTGCAATGCCACCATATCCCGAGAGCGGCCCATCTTCGCGCGGAAGGTCGGTAAGTCTTCAACAAACACAGTGATATGCTCAGGCATTTCTACTGGAATAATGTCTCCAGCTTTGAGCTCCATAATCTGCTCAAGACTCAAGTCTACCTCTAATAACCGTGTCGATAAGTCGACTTCAACATCCATGATTTCATCGCGCAGAGCTTTAGACCAGCGTAAATCAGTGTCTTCAGTATCAGACTGTACACCGGCATCAAGCAGCTCACGGATGGGTTCCAACATGGAATATGGCAGGGCAATATGGAAGTCGCCACCGCCACCATCAAGCTCAATATGGAACGAGCTGATCACCACCACTTCAGTGGGGCTGACAATATTGGCCATCGCCGGGTTTACTTCCGAGTCTAAATACTCGAACGACACATCCATCACCGGAGCCCACGCTTCTTTGTAATCCTCAAAGATGATTTTCAGCAGCATCTGCACAATACGGCGTTCGGTAGGGGTGAATTCACGACCTTCAATTTTGGCATGATAACGACCATCACCGCCAAAGAAGTTGTCTACCAATATAAATACCAGCCGCGCTTCCATAGTAATCAGCCCGGTGCCTTTTAACGGGCGAAAGCGCACCATATTCAAACTGGTGGGAACAAACAAGGTGTGAATATATTCACCAAATTTAATCATTTGCACGCCGTTGATGGACACTTCAGCGGTGCGACGCATCATATTAAATAAGCTGATGCGCATATGTCGGGCAAAGCGCTCATTGACAATCTCAAGCGTTGGCATACGCCCACGGACAATACGATCTTGTGAAGAAAAGTCATACTGCAGCGCGCTCTCGCCACTGGCACTGGCACCCTCGGAGGTATCCTCTTCTTCGACATCGTCTACCCCGTGCAGTAGCGCGTCAATTTCGTCTTGAGATAATAAGTCGCTCACATCTACCCCTTACTGCATTACAAAGCCGGTAAAGAGCACTCGCTCTACGACTTTCGAACCCTCTACGCCTTCGAGGGCTTGTTGTACTTGCGTAAGCGCTTCGTCACGCAAAGATTCTTTACCTGCTGCAGTGCTTAGTTCATCGGCATTGGTACCGGCGAACACACTTAATAATGTGCCTTCAATAAGTGGAATATGCTTTTTAGCGGCCTCTTCGTTCCCTTCGCCACGCACTAATAGCTGCACTTTAATTTGTACTATGCGGTCACGTGCAGCGCCCGGTACATTGAATACGAAAGGACGAGGCATGCCCACATACAATGCACTGCCAAGCTGTGCACTCGGTGCTGCACCACCCTGCTCTGATGCACTGCCTTGTTCTTGTTCCAGTGTAGCAGGCGCCGGGTCGTCGCCCCCAGCAAACAGGAAGTAGCCCGCACCACCACCGACTAATAGCACTACAACAGCAATGATTATAATCAGTTTTTTCTTTGAGCCGCCGCCTTCTTCTATTTGCAGGTCGGTTTGCTTATCATCGGCCATAGGTTGCCTCGAATAAAATCACTTAACTGTATAATAGCAATAGTTATTACGCATAGAAATCAATTCCTTGTTCCATTGGCGCGTTTTTCTGCTGTTGCTCTAAGCCATGGTTTTCATCATTGCTTGCTTGCTCTGTCAGTGGGCCATGCTCGCTGCCTTGACCTTGCTCACCATCGTGCTGCGCACTTTGCTGGTTTTGCTGCTCGACGTTGATATCACCCAAAGATAATCCCTGCTGCGCTAGTAGATCTCTTAATCGCGGCATCGCCTGCTCTAGCGCTTCTTTAGCTTGTTGATTTTGCACTACAAAATTAACATGTGCCTGTTCTCCCTCACTGCGTACCCGCACTTGCATACTTCCTAGCTCCGGTGGATCAAGACGGATTTCGGCTTCTTGATTATTGAGGTTAAGCATCATATTAACGCGCTGCTGTATTTGCTGCGCGGCGTCGTTTTTAGTGATATTAATTGCTTGCAGTAGTGCAGGATCCAGCGCCACACGCTGAGTTTGCCCTTGAGCTTGGGTGTGCTGCGTACTTTGCATGGCGGCTTGTTGCACCTGTTGCCAATGTGCAAGGTCCGCCTCAATTGCACTGCTGAGCTCGGTATTGCCTTGCGCGTGTGCCACTAAGGCACTGGCAAGCTGAGTCACTTTAGACTGAGCGCTCAAAGCACTGGCCGAAGGCTGAGCGTTCTCCCCTTGAGTGCCTTTACTTGGCGAAACCGCCTTATCCCCTGACTCAGCCATAGGCTCGGCGCTGAATTTACTCGCTGATAGATTAGTTTGCTTATCCCCTTGTGGCTGAGCCGCTTTCATTTTTGCATCGCTCAACATTGGATTAACCGCTGCTTGGGTAGTTTTGCTGGCACTGGGCCCGCCTTGGTCGGCTTCAACTTTGGCTGCTGCCAATATATGCTGGGTTTGGGATTGACGTTGCTGTTGCTCTGGGTTTAATGACCCTGGCGCCGCGCTCGCGGTACTATTTTTTGCATCAGACTTAGCAGCCTCTGCACCAAGGGCTTTGCCATCAGCGAGTACTTTATTCAGTTCTTGCTGAACGTCACTGGCAACCTTAGTTGAATTGTTTAGTTTGCTGGCATCCTCGGCACTGCGTGCTGCTACACTCTCGGCTGGACGCTGCACCTGTTCGCTGGCTTTTGCCATTGATAACTCTTTGGCTTGCGCGGCAATACGTTCAGCATCGCTCAGGCCTGATTGCCCTGGGGTGGCCACTAACTGATTCAGTTGTGTCTCTATGCTAGCCAACGCTTTTGCATCTATCCCCGCTGCCGAGGCCATTTGCTGCAGTTGCACACTCAACTCACTGCGCTGTGCCGGCGTTAAACGGGCAAGCGATTGTTTAAGCTCGATTGGCAGCTTAGCAATAAAGTCGACATCAATATCATCACTGAACCCGGTACCATTAAGAGCGCTGCCCACTTCTTTGGCGACCGCAGAGAGCTCTGTGCTCATCGATAATTGCGCAAAAAGTTGCTGATAAAAGTCATCTTCACTAGCAGCTATGGGAGTGGCCTGCGCCACCTCTTCGCTAGGCTGCGCCTTATTACTAAGCGGCTCAGCGCCATCAGCTGCATCACCCTCACCATCCAAGACGGTTGTTGATGGTTCTTTATCTCTACTTTGCTCGTTAACCTTTTTCGCTGATTTATCAACGCCTTGTTCGGCTTCCTGAGTCTTTTTTTGGGGCTCTTTTGAATCACTTTTTTGACCCACAAAGCCGCCAATGGCCTGCTTTTCATCCTCTGGGGAGCGCTTCACTCGGTCTTGGCGTTGCTGCTCTTGAGAATAGAATTGCGCAAACTCTTTCTCACCAGAGTCGTAAGTGGATGATGCCCCCTTATCTTGGCTCTGTCCCGATTGGGGAAGGACAATTACTGATTCTACCTGTGTCATCATATGACCCCTTCAAAGGTGGCAAAGCAGTGCCGCTTTGCAAGGTTAACTAAGCTTTTAGAAAATTACAGCAAGTTACATACCAGTTTCGCCTGAACGTCGTCGGGCATAAAACTGATTGGTAGCAAATTCATCCAACATTTTTTGCTCTGCTTTCGCTAACTTCGCTTGTTGCTTAAGTTTTTCTTTTTCAATTAACTTGGCTACGGCTTCAGTACGTACCCGCTGTTGACGCCATTGTGATTGGCGCTGCTCCGTGACTCTGTGGGCAGTTTCAACCACCTGTGTTTGCTGCTCAATGGCTTGGTCTATTTTGCTGATGAAGTTTTGGTAGTGACTAAACCCAGCGCTGGATAGACCGGCCTGTGCCTTTTGCGTCAGTTGTGCAAAATACTCTTGGCGAAACTGGTTAAGTCCATTGAGCTTTTGCTGATGAGACTGCCAGTGCTGTTGCGCGCCTAAAAAGTCGGCACGCAGTTTTTCTTCTTTGTCCGATTCAAGTTTATAAAGCAGCGCCAGCTTAGCCATGGCTACCTCCCTGTCCTAGTAAATTGGCTAACGACGTTAAACACTCATCGTAAGGCACCACATCCTTCATTCCCTGGCGTAAAAAGTTATTAATACGCGGCATCATATCAATGGCTTGATCGAGTATCTGGTCGGTGCCTTTTTGGTATGCGCCTAGGGTGATCATGTCTTTGTTTTCATTGTACATTGCCACCACTTGCTTGATTAACCGCGCTTGCTGCATATGTTGCTCTGAGACCACTTGCGGCATTACTCGACTAATCGATTTTTCGATATCAATGGCCGGGTAATGGCCACTGTCGGCAAGCTCTCGTGAAAGCACTATATGGCCATCTAAAATAGCTCGTGCGGCATCAGCAATCGGGTCTTGCAAATCATCCCCCTCTGACAACACCGTGAAAAAGGCAGTAATGGCGCCTTGGCCTTCACCGCCATTACCCGCACGCTCAATCAGAGCAGGTAGCTTGGCAAACACCGAAGGGGGATAGCCTTTAGTTGCGGGTGGTTCTCCAACGGCGAGCGCTATCTCCCGTTGTGCCATGGCATAACGAGTGACCGAATCAAGTAATAACAATACATTGAGGCCTTGGTCGCGAAAATATTCGGCAATAGTGATGGCACTTTCACAGCCTTTTAGACGCATCAATGGCGATGCATCAGCCGGCGCGGCCACCACCACAGAACGACGACGCCCTTCTTCACCCAGGATTTCCTCGATGAACTCTTTAACTTCACGACCACGCTCACCCACTAAGCCGACCACAATAACGTCGGCCGCACTGCCTCGGGTCATCATCCCTAACAATACCGACTTACCCACACCACTACCGGCAAACAAGCCCATACGTTGGCCTTGACCCACGGTGATAATGGAGTTGATAGCACGCACGCCCACGTCCATAGGTTGGCTTATTTGTCGCCGTGCTAAAGGATTGATGGTGTTTTTTGCAAAGTGAGTAAACTCCTCGCAGCGCAGTGGCCCGAGTCCATCTAAAGGGCGCCCCAAACCATCGACCACACGTCCGAGTAAGTTCATCCCTACTGGCAGCCCTTGCTGCTTGTGTTGAGGGATAACGCGGGCACCTGGCAACACCCCAGAGATACGGTCATTGGGCATTAAATAAAGCACGTCGTCATTAAATCCCACCACCTCGGCATCGACTAAGCCTTGGTTTGTTTCGACCTGACACTGGCTACCCAGCGGTGCCTGCAGCCCTTTTGCTTCAAGGGTCAGGCCAACAACGCGGGTCAAGCTCCCCGCTACCGCGACCTGAGGTTGATGGATGTGTTTACGCTGCTGGTGCAAACGCTCACTTAATGAAGTTGTCATGATTTTGGCTCATCGCGCACATGGACACCGCTGTCTTGCAAAAACGGTTCCAGTACTTGTTGGATTCGCAACCCTAATGTGAAATCGATAGATGAACGCTGTTGCTTGATTTTACAATCACCGCGCGCCAAAGTCGGCTCACCGAGTAACTGCCAATGGCGATTATCCAACTCGGTGTCACTGAAGTGTGACGTCACTATAGCTAAATCATCTGGATGGAGGCTGATTTGGCACATTGCCTCATTACTTGGCAAGGCTTCGGTTGCCGCGCGAAGCGCATTTAAAATAGTGTCGGGGTTGGTTTTTAATTCACTCAAGGTAATGGCTTTGGCTAACTCGCTGGCGAGAAAGATCAGCTCATGCTCAACCTGCTCATCAATGTGTTTGGCGGGCTCATCAAGCGCTTCTAACGTGCTTTTTAACGCATCCAGTTGTTCGTCAATGATGGGCTTCGCATCTTCAAGCCCTTGCTCTTTGCCTTGCTTTAGCCCTTCTTGGAACCCCGCTTCTTTGCCTTCACTGGCACCTTTATCAAATCCGTCAACGTAGCCTTGTTCATGCCCCTGTTTGAGGCCTTCTTCGTAGGCGTCTTGGCGAATTTGCTCTAACTCTTCAAGGGTCAGTTTAGGAAAGTCGGTCTCCTCAGGGGTCAGAATTTCTTCGCCATCGCGGTGCTCATCTTCCTCGACATGCTTTTTATAAAGCTGTTCGAGCGGTGTCCCAAAGGCGGTTGAACGCCCTTGATAGTTCTTTGGATCTGCACTGACGTCGGGAATAGGCCAGTTCTCCAGCAGTTCATCTGCCGCCTCACTGGCGTCTAATCGTTGCCCACGACGTAATTTTGACTCACTCATGGCTTAGAGGAACTCCTCGCCACCACCACTACCAAGCATAATTTCACCGGAGTCGGATAAGCGTCGCGCCGTAGAGAGAATCTCTTTTTGCGCCGCTTCCACTTCGCTGATACGCACAGGACCCATGGCTTCAAGGTCATCACGCAGCATATCGGCTGCCCGTTTGGACATATTGGTAAAGATTTTCTCTTTCAGTCCGTCATCGGCACCTTTGATTGCCTTCATCAGCACATCTTGCTGTACTTCGCGTAGGATGGCCTGAATGCCTCGGTCATCGACATCCATAAGGTTCTCGAAGACGAACATAAGATCTTGAATTTGCTGTGACATTTCTTCGTCGTGCTCGCGAATAGAGTCCATTAACTGACCTTCGACATTGGTATCGAGGTAGTTCATGATATCGGCCGCCGCTTTCAGGCCGCCCATCTTCGCAGCTTGTGCCCCGGCTTGACCTGCAAACTGCTTCTCCATGATCTCGTTGAGCTCTTGCAACGCTGCTGGCTGTACTTCTTCGAGGTTGGCAATCCGCATGGTTAAATCCAAACGTACTTTCTCTGGGAACTGGGCCAGAATTTCTGCACTTTGCTCTGGCTCCAGATAAGATAAAACGATGGTTTGAATCTGCGGGTGCTCGTTGCGAATAATGTTCGCCACCTGTTTGGAGTCCATCCATTTCAACGAATCAAGACCTTTCGCACCTGAGCCCATCACAATTTGGTCAATCAGGCTTGCCGCTTTATCTTCACCTAATGCGGCTGTCAGAGCTTTCTTAATAAAGTCTTCTGATTGGAAGCCAATGGTGCTGAACTGCTGAATTTGCTCAATAAACAGGTTGTGCACGGCGCTTATCTTATCCTGACTAAGGTCATCAAGCGCGGCCATGGTCATCCCCACCTTTTGCACTTGTTTGGGCTCAAGGTGTTTAAGAATTTGCGCGGCATCCTCTTCAGACAAGCTCAGTAGCAGGATTGCTGCTTTCTCTACGCCTTCGAGTTTATCTACATCGAAGCCGCTAGTTAGTTGCTGTTGTTCTTCAGTCATCTTCACTCAACCATGCTTTAACTACTTGCGAGGATAGTTCAGGCTCATTGGCAACCAAGGCGCGAACCGCTTTTAGGAGATCTTCATCACCATGTAAGTCTGGCAACTGCAGTGTCCCGTCGGAGGAGAAACCCACCGCTGCCGAGTCGAAATCTTTGTTTAGCATCTCTAATGTACTATCACCGATATCAACACCCGAACTCAACGCATCTTCATTGTATTCTTCCAGTGTATCATCTGGGTAGATAAGTCGCTTAAGCATGGGGCGAACCACGGCAATGATCAACACGATTATCACTAATGCGCCCAGTGCTAAACGCACTATCTTCATAAACCAATTTTGCTCCCACAGTGGCAGTTCAGCAACCGCACCCAGGTCTTCACGTACAAAGGGGACACTCACGACTTCTAAGGCATCACCACGCTGCATGTCGAAACCCACGCCTCCTTGTAATAGGCGACGAATATTGTTGAGCTCCTCGGCACTGCGCGGCGCACTGGTGGTTTGCCCATCCGCACCAGCTGTTTGTGTGTAATCCACAGCCACGGAAACACTGATACGGCGGATCACCCCAGTCTGCTTACGTTTATGAGAGATAGTGGTATCAAGCTCATAATTACGGGTCGCTTCTTTGTGGCTGCGCGACGGTGAGCGAGTTTGCGCACTTTGCTCGTCCAACGCATTCTCTGGAATGTTAGAGTTCACTGGCGGTTGATTTGTTAAGGCGCCAGGAATGCCGACCGCTAAACCACCAATGTTATTCTCTTCTAATGTGGTTTCACTGCGCACCGCTGGCAAATCTGGGTTGTAACGCTTTTGAGTCTCTTCTACTGCGCTGAAATCCATGACCAAGTCGACCTGCGCAGTATAGTTACCCAGTCCGACCACCGGGATCATGATGCTATCAATTTTTTCTATATATTCCTGCTCTCGTTGACGCTCAATCTCATACTCTTTACGTGAGCGCGCCGATAACGAATTTTGTGAACCGGAGTTAAGCAGACGACCATTTTGATCGGTCACCGTGACCCGTTCAGGAGACAGTCCTTGCACGGCCGAGGCGACGATATCGACGATAGAGTCTATCTCTTCACTGTTGAGGTTACGACCGCGTTTAACCGTCGCAACAACCGTTGCTGAGGGCTTCTTCTCAATACGAGCAAATACATTTTCTTTAGGAATGGCCAGTAATACTTTGGCGCGAGATACTTTATTAAGTTCTTCAATGGTACGCGCAAGCTGCTGCTCGCGAGAATGCTTGAGTCGTTCACGTTCAAGACGCTGTGATACGCCAAATCCCATGTCTTGCATCAAGATATCGGTGCCAGATTGCGGGCCTTGCGTAAGCCCCTCTCGAGCCATATTCAGTTTTATATCTTGATAGGCATCTTCGGCAACCATGATCACGTTGCCATCGAGTTCATAATCGATTTTTTGCGCATCCAAGAAATCCAAGGTCTGAATCAATTCCTCGGTAGGCATTTTGCCTAACGGGCGCATATCAGGCTGACGCGCCCAAATTATGATAAAAATAGCGATGGCCAAGCAAATAGCCAAAGCGATGATCAGCGTCACCTGTCGTAGCATATCCACACCATTAAGGGCGCTTAAATAGCCAGACTTTTGTTCTTGCTGTTCACCCGAGGAGTCGGTGTTCATGTCAACACCGCCATCGGCAAGGGCTAAATCTGTTGATTGGTTTGCTTGTGCCACAACTGTTCTCCGCTATCCGTTATACAGGCATGTTCATGATGTCTTTGTAGGCTTCCACTAGCTTGTTACGAACCTGCACAGTGGCCTCAAATGCGACAGAGGATTTTTGCGATGCGATCATTGCTTCGGCAAGAGAAACGCGGCGATCACCCATCTCCACAGCAACCACTTTTGATTTAGCATCTTGCTGTAGGTTATGAACATTATCGATTGCGCTACTTAGTAGCTCACCAAATTGGCTGGTCGATGTTTGCGGCACTTGGTTTTGTGCCTCTTTCAATGGGTTACGAGCTTGCGCTTCTTGCGCGAGCGACTGCATTTCTTGAAATAATGAGTTGGCTTGGACTTTCATCTTGGGCATCACTCAGTTAATTAAACTTACCCTGAACAATGCACAAGTCGTGCCAATAAAATATCATTATTTAACAAAGGCTTATTATTATTTTAATTTTGACACTGAGGAATTAGGCTAGCTATATTTTTGACGCCCACAAGAAAGCCCGAGCATATCCCGGGCTGAAATAGAACATTATGACGAGACTATGCAGGAAGGTGGATCCCCTGCTCGCGCATTTGCGCTATTTTGTAGCGTAAGGTACGCGGGCTGATCCCTAAGGCATCAGCAACATCCTTACGCTTACCGTTAAAGCGCGCTAAGGTATCGAGAATTATTTTATGCTCTTTGTTTTTAAGCTCATCTTTAAAGTTATGGGCTTGGTCTACACCTTGGGGTGATGCCACTGGCAGCTCATCATTGTGTTGATTGAGCGCAGAGGGCATATCTTGGTGCGCATTGAGCTCAACTTCATCATCAGTGACGAACTCTTCGATATAAATGGCGCTGGCGTGCACCTCGTCACCGGATTTTAAGATCAGCGCACGCTGAATAACATTATCAAGCTCACGCACATTTCCCGGCCAAGTATGCGCCATTAAGCGCTCTTTGGCATCGGCACTGAGCGAGGCAGTCGCTTGTTTGCTAGCTTGGCAATGGCGCTCTAATAAATGTTCAGCCAGTGGAATAATATCCCCGGGGCGCTGATTGAGTGGCAACCAGGTCAGCGGGAACACGTTTAGGCGATAATATAAATCTTCCCGGAATATACCGGCTCTGACCGCTTCTTTGAGGTCACGGTTTGAGGTGGCCAACACCCGTACGTTGAGCTCGATGGTTTTGCGACTCCCTAAGCGCTCAACCTCGCGCTCTTGCAATACACGTAGCAATTTCGCTTGTAGGCCTAAATCCATTTCAGTAATTTCATCAAGTAAAATGGTGCCATTTTGTGCTTGCTCAAATTTACCTGGACAGGCATTCACAGCGCCAGTGAACGCGCCTTTCTCGTAACCGAACAAAGTCGATTCAAGCATGTTTTCGGGAATGGCTGCACAATTGATAGCGATAAATGGCGCCTCTTTGCGCGGCGATTGGTCGTGAATATAGCGCGCCAATACCTCTTTACCACTCCCGCTTGGACCCATCACCATGACACTCGCGTCACTGTCAGCCACTTTATTGGCTAAATCGAGTAGCGCCAAACTTTTGGCATCAGCGACCACTGGACCACTTTGGCTAGCCGTTTCATTGGGTAAGTAACGACTCACTAAATTCAGTAAAACCTCGGGGGCAAATGGCTTTGCCATATAGTCGATGGCCCCCAGACGCATGGCTTCAACCGCATCATCAATAGTGGCATAGGCCGTCATCATTAATATCGGCATGTCTGGATAGTTAAGCTTGATGCTTTTTAGTAATTCAATGCCATTAATACCGGGCATCTGCACATCACTGACCACTAGAGCAACACTGTGCTCTTTTAGCATCATGATTGCTTCTTCACCACTTTTTGCTGCAATGCAGCGAATATCTGACAGTGTTAATGTATCGATTAGGGCTTCGCGTAACCCCTTGTCATCCTCGACAACAAGTACATAGTTATTCATTGCTCTGCTCCTGGGTATTGCTGTGCAAAACAGGAAGCGTTAGCGTAAATTGCGCGCCACCGTTTTGAAGGTTCTCTACTTTTATTTGCCCCTTATGGGCATTCACCACTGAGGCAACCACAGCCAGACCTAAACCTGTGCCCTGACGCTTAGTGGTAAAAAAAGGCTCAAAAATTTTGTCAATAATCTCTTCATTGATCCCTGGGCCATTATCGCTAATGATGATATCGACATAATCACTGTTCGTGCGTTGACGACGTGCCTGCATCTTAATATGCGCACCACTGCCTATCACCTGTAAACTATTGTGCACCAGGTTATTGATGGCACTGGCCAAGGCAGTACGATTGCCCATGACTTCGATATCGGGCTCAGGAAGCTGTACTTGTAGATGCGCTTCATGCTCACTAAGCATGGCTTCACTGCCAGAATTTACATCATTAAGTAACAGCCCTAATGACATCGGCTCAACGACTTGCTGCTCACCACTTTTGGCAAACAACAACATATCATTCACTTGGTTTTCCAAATCTTTCAAACGCGACATGAGCTTATCGTGACAGTGGGCACGCGATTGATTATTCAATCGCGACGAGCCCAAATTGGCCCCATATAACATGGCTGCCGAGAGCGGTGTACGCACTTGGTGGGCTAAAGTAGCCACCATTTTGCCAAGCGCGCTTAAACGTTGCATGTGCGCCACTCTTGATTGCAAACGACGCGTTTCCGTTAAATCGGTCATTAAAATAAGCTGCCCAGGCTCGGGCGTGAGCGCGCGGATTTCTAATTTTATACGCCGTCCATCGCGCAACGACACTTCATGGCCATCGTCCTGTTGCGGGCGGAATGAGCGCTGGATCACCGCAAACCATTTCTCACCTTCGAGCGGCTCGCCTAACATATCACTGGCAATTTGATTGGCTTTGGCTATCATTCCCTGTCCATCAAGCACCACCACACCCGCAGGCATGGTATCGACTAAATGACTCAGCCAGCTGGCTTGTAGCCGCAAGTCGCTCAGCTCTCCAACGTAAGCTTCTTGCGCTAATGCCGGGCTAAACTGGCCATGATGAAGGATTTGTGGGTTGATAACACTCGCTAATGCCATGATTTTCACTCTTAAACACAAGGTCTAATCCATAAAAGCACAAAGCGTACCAACTTTATTTTATTTAATATTCATGAAGTTACATTGTTATTATTGCTATCAAAAAAATGACACTGTATAAAAAAACAGTTACCTGATACATTAGTTGATAACGCTTTCTACAAGGAGTTTTTATGTGTATTCGCTGCGCCTGGGTGGACTTAAGTAAGCCCGATTACGTTGCCTACCATGACGATGAATGGGGTGTGCCTGTTTATGATGATCAACGCTTATTCGAGTTTATTACTCTCGAATCGGCACAAGCTGGTTTGAGCTGGTATACCATTTTAAAAAAACGAGACAACTACCGCCGTGCTTTTGCTGACTTTGATATTCACACTGTCGCCGCTTTTGATGGCGAAGACATCACGCGCTTGCTCAATGATGCCGGTATTGTGCGCAATAAGTTAAAAATTAATGCCGCTATTAATAACGCTCAACGCTTTATTGAAATTCAACATCAGTTTGGTAGCTTTAGCGCGTATCAATGGCAATTTGTGAATGACAGACCGCGCGTCAACAGCATCGCGAGTCCTGAAGATTACGTAGCAACCAGTGAGCAATCCGATATTTTTGCTAAAGATTTGAAAAAGCGTGGCTTTAAATTTTTAGGATCCACTACAGTGTATGCTCATATGCAGGCTTGTGGCATGGTTAACGACCACCACAACCAATGCTTTCGCAAAGAGCAGGTGATCGCTTTGTATTAGCTTTGAACCTGAGTTAACTACTTAAGGGACGCTGGCACCGCTTGTGTTACTGCAGCAAAGCTAATCGCGGTTGAGATTATATTTTTTCATTTTCTCAACTAAGGTGGTGCGACGCACGCCCAGCACCTCAGCAGCACGGGCAACAACATAGTCATAGCGCTCAAGCGCTTGCGTGATAAGACTCACCTCTAACTCTGCAAGGTATTCTTTGAGGTTGACTCCATCATCAGGCAGCACCCCAATATTGTCCGCTGCAGATTCATGCTCAGCAGGTAGTTGCTCATCATCATCAACAAAGCCTTCACCGAAAATATCATTCAGGGCTTGGCGCTCTAATAGCTCTTCGGGGTACTCTGGAACAAATGCTTCAACATCGAGATGCTGATACTTCTTCGGTAAGTCTGGTACATCAACCACTTGATCCGGAAACATAATCACCATGCGTTCGACAAGATTACCGAGCTCACGAATATTTCCGGGCCACGTATGGCCTTTTAAACTTTCAATGGCACGATCGGTAAACTTAACGCTTTGACCGCTTTGCTGGGCTGTTCGCTTAGTCAGCTCTTTGAGCAATAAGCCAATATCATCGCCACGTTCACGCAACGCCGGATTCTCGATGGGGAAAACGTTTAGGCGGTAGTATAGATCTTCACGGAAATCTCCCGCCTCAATCATTTGCTCTAAGTTTCGGTGCGTCGCTGCGATGACTCGGACGTCGGCTTGAATGGCTTTGGTACCACCAACTCGCTCGTAAGTGCGCTCTTGCAACACACGCAGTAACTTAACCTGCATTTGCAATGGCATATCGCCGATTTCATCCAAGAACAAGGTACCACCTTGAGCCAACTCGAAGCGCCCCTTACGCGCTGATATGGCGCCAGTAAATGCGCCTTTTTCATGGCCAAACAATTCGCTTTCTAATAATTCGCCGGGGATAGCGCCACAGTTTACCGGCACAAATGGGCCTGAACTACGTCCCGAAAGAAGGTGTACGTTACGAGCCACCACTTCTTTACCCGTGCCCGACTCCCCAAGAATGAGTACATTTGCTTCCGTTTTCGCCACCTGAGAGATTAAAAAGCGAACATGATTGACGGCTTCAGTATCCCCCACTAAGCCATTGAAGGCTTTAGGATTGTGCGCACTTTGGGTGGGCTTCATGCGCGCATACTGCTGACAGTCATGGAGCAATTGGGTGGTTACATCATGGTGAAAAGGCTCGGTTATAAGGCCAATGACGTTAGCGATATCTAATAAGGGTTTTAACGTTTCACCAATTAACAAAAATGGTAACTCTGGATGCGCTTTAATTAATTGCTGGTGTTCGCCGTTATTGAGTGCCCCGAGCACAATAATGGGCTCGTGGTGCTTATCAATATTTGCACACAAATCACCTGAGGTGGTCAGTTCATTAGCCTCACCCACAAAGGTTAGTGCTGAGCTCAACCCTTGGGCTCGAGTCGTATTGTCATCTAGAATCAGGATCATCGCGCCGCCAAATACTAAGCGATTGTTATAACTCTAGATTGTATTGCAGTTCAGGGAGGATTCAAGGAAAAGCGGCATGTTTTTGACGTTAATGCCAAAAATCAGACGCTTTTCCTAGTTTTGTTTGATTCAGCGCATAGTGAACCACTATTACAGCAGTCCTAAAATTGCGGCGGCGTTTTGGTTAGCTTGGCCGCGCAGCGCGATAGATGCTTGGTTAAGGATGTCATTACTGGTGCGCTCGCTAACCGCTTTTGCATAGTCAGTGTCAGCAATGCGGCTTTGACTCGCTGCAACATTCTCGTTTTGCTCGCTAAGCGAGCGAATTTGACTGCTTAGGCTATTCTCGAAAGCGCCCAGCTGCGCTCGCTGCTGGTTAACCTGCTCTGCGGCTTGCTCAGTCACATCTAACGCTGAATTAGCGCCCGCTTGAGTGGTGATGTCAATAGCATTTACGGCACTAAGGAAGTCGCTATTAGGCTGTTCAAGGGCGTTTGTTTGATTCGCATCAGCACCAATTTGGAAGCTGACACTTTGGCCATCAAATAACGGCTTCCCGGCAAAACTGCTTTGCTCTAACGTGTTGGTAATTTCGCTTTGCAGTTGCACGACCTCTTCTTGCAAAGCCTGGCGGTCGCTATCGGAAAGTGCACCATTACCAGCTTGTATGGATAGCTCGCGAATACGGCCAACAGAATCATTGACGTTACTCAATGCTGACTCACTCACTTGCGCATAGGAAATACCGTCATAGGCATTACGGCTGGCCTGTGTAAAACCATTTTGCTGCGCCGTTAAGCGGTCAATAATTTGAAGCGCAGCTGCATCATCAGCCGCTGAGTTAACGCGCTTACCTGTAGCGAGTTGTTGATCTAATTGCGTCGAACGAGTATTGATTGACGCTAGTTGGCTTGCAGCTTCTGAGTTGATTTTCATAACCTGCCTCCGGAGTTTTGTGGCCTGCACTTATACTAAAGTGTAGAACATTGGTCTCCAACAAGCACTTTAAATCGCTGTCCACCCACCATCTAAGAATAAACTCTGGCCGGTCATATAGTTAGATAATTCACTACTAAGATAAGCAATGGCTCCTTTGACGTCTTCTTCTGTGGCCATTCGAGCCAAAGGTACTTTGGCATTATATTTATTCAAGAATGAATCTGGCTGGCCACGCTCAATGCCGCCTAGTACTATATTATTTACTCGGACTCTAGGTGCAACATTGGCAGCTAACCAGCGTGTCAATTGCATCAACCCCGCTTTGCTGGTGGCATATGCAGCTGGATTGCCCATATCGGTGCCTTCATACATGTCCATTTGTGGACCAACAACGCCGTAAATTGAGGAGATATTAACGATCCTTGCTGCGGCACCGGGCGTGTTTTTCATTAGCTCATAAGCGTGTTGGCACAGCTGAAACGGCGCAGATAAATTCACATTTAGGCAGTCGTTGAAAGTCTCTAATGACTGCTGCTCAAAAGGCACACACCAGCCTGAGAGCTTATCAGTGCCAACAAACGCTGCGTTATTAATGAGAATGTTGAGCTTGCCTTGAGTGAGCTCGCTAACCTTAGCCATTGCTGTGCTTATTTCACTTGGCTGTGATAACTCGCAAGAGAGAGTATGAACTTTGTCACTGCCGTCATACACTGAGCTATGAACTTGTTGTAACTGCTGTTCACTTCTATCTAGTAAAATCACATGACCACCAAGCTCTAGTAGCGTTTGCGCTGCGGCATGGCCAACATGCCCTGCACCACCGGTGATCAATGCCCATTGGCCATTTAACTGTTGTAATTGTGACAATGTTCTCATACTTTCCTCATTCTCTTAGCCAACAGCTCGGCGAAATCAAAATCCAATTGTGTATCGATATCTACGGCTCGCTCTGCGGGTACGCAAATACTGGTTACTTTCCCCGCCAATAAGCCTGTGGCTTGGCGGATATAAGCTGGCCGCGCGGCGTACACCACTGTTGTAATATCATAAACGCTGGGCGCGTCTTGCCGGCGCGAAACCCCTGACGGCGTCTCGCATACTAACTGCACAGTTTCGTCCTGCTGACGCATTACCATATTAAAGAAAGGACTACGTGCCGCAGGTGTTGTTGAAATGCAAATATCTGCACCGACTTTTTGCAACTGCTGCAAAGCCCCTTCAATATCTTCACTGGCGCGCAATGGGCTTGTCGTTGGTAAGCTGATAAAAGTGTCAAACTGACCATATTTTTCCTCGACCCACTGCACAGCATGCTGCCAAGCAAGCCACTCTGGTGAGTCATCCTGTGCCAAGGCCATGGGCCTGATTATAACCTCCGCTCCGCGTTCTTTCGCTAGACGAGCTATCTCTGGATCCTCAGTTGAGACAAAAACCCGCGATATCAAAGAAGTGGCTTTAGCTGAATCAATCGACCAATGTATTAACGGCTTTCCAGCCAAAGGAAGAACATTCTTGCGAGGCAGTCCCTTTGAACCCCCTCGAGCAAAGATAAAAGCATAATGGTTCATTAGGCACTCTGTTTTATAACATCAATAAGGTTAACGACTTCTAAAGCTTGCGCCACGCTCGCCCCTTGATAAGGTCGCTGTGCGATTTGGTTATGAAAATTATCCAACATATCCAGATACATAGTGTTGGCTTGCCAATGAGAATCGCCAAACTGTTGGCTCTGCCCTTGCGAGTCTGTTAACACCAACTCGTTTCTTAGTAAATTCCAATCAAGGCGGCCTTTATTTCCAATCACACGGCAAAATCGTTGTGGTTGACGTTGCAAGAAATCAAGATGTATTTGCACATGCGCGTCATGCTCGGTACGCAGGCTAACATCAACTAAGTCCTCTACCTCTAAACCAAGCTCCGATGATGAACGCAAATGGGCGTGGCTTAGTGCCAAAGGACCAAATATCCAGCGAGCGTAATCCAACTCATGGCTCAGCTCCAACAAGGCACCGCCGCCAAGCTCTTTACGCGCTGACACTGAATCACGGTAGTCTAAACCTGATCGCCATTGTGGTAAATATTGACCAACCTCAATGTGGATATTATAGATTTCGCCCACTACCTGTTGTTGAACCAGGTCTTTCATGATTCGTGCTGTCGGCATAAACCGCAAGCAGTAACCCACTGCACAAGCAGGAGCTGATGGCTTCTGAGCACATCTCAACAATTCCTGAGCTTGGTCTAGGCTTGCTCCCAGTGGTTTCTCTATAAGGCATGGAATTCCTGCCTCTAGCAGCGATTTACCATGGCTTGCATGTAGATTCGCAGGTGACGCGACAATGACGTACTCAGGTCGCAATTCAATCAGCTCATTAAGTTGCGTTACACAGGCATCGGCATGGGCCGGCAAAGTTGTTAATTGTCGATTGCTTGCTGGCATGGCGATAACTCGAGCGTCGGGTTTTAGAGCCTTCAAATTCTTTCTATGACGATGAGAGATATTACCTAAACCAATAACGGCTACGCTTTGCATTAACCCATTCCCAGACTACGAATATCCACCTGAGCGCGATTGAAATCGTCCATTCGGCCTATATCAAGCCAGTATTCATGGATGGGAAACATTAATACATCTTTATCTTTAGCTATTCGCTGCTCTAGCACGGTGGGCATATCGATGCGGTGATTAAAGGGTACGGAGCTGATCACTTCAGGGGAAACCACATAGATACCGGCGTTAACAAAAAACCGTTGTATTGGTTTTTCCACCATATCGGTGATTCGACTTCCTTCGCCTTGAATAACACCGTAAGGAATTTGATACTCGTACTCACGCACACACATTGTTGCGTCTGCGCCATTCTCACAATGAAACTCCAGTAAACGCGCAAAGTCGACTTTTGTTAGTACATCACCATTCATTAAAATTAATGGTAGGTCGCGTCGCATACTTTTTGGCAATAAACCGAGAGCTCCCCCTGTCCCCAAGGGAGACTCTTCATGGACATATTCTATTTCGACCCCCCACTGGCTCCCATCGCCAAAGTGCTCTTCGATTTGTTCAGGCATGTAGTGGGTTGAGATATAAAAATTACTGAAGCCTGCTTTGACAAAACTTTTCAGAACGGTTTCTAGTATCGGCTTATTGCCTACCTGCAACATAGGTTTAGGGCAGTGGTCGGTCAGCGGACGTAATCGTGTGCCAAACCCGCCAGCCATGAGAAAAACAGGGTTATCAAACTTTGGTTTACTTAACACATGCTTGAGGGTCTGTAACCCAACCACTTTACCCTGGCGCACCACGGGAATAGATAAAATTCCCTTTTGCTCCATAGTCTCAATAAGCTGTTCTTTAGGTGTGCCTACCTCTGCACATATCGGCGAGGTATTCATGACCTCCGATAACGCAACTTCCAACCCGAGATTATTTAATAACGCACGTCGTATATCACCATCGGTAATCACACCCAGTAAGTGCGTTTGCTTATCAACAATGAGTACCACTCGCGACGCTTGTATATTTATCACTTCAAGCGCTTCGCGCAGAGACTGCTCTGGGGCCATTAATATTTCTTGCCATGAAAAACTCATCTGGGTCTCCCTTTATTTCTGCTTCGCCCGTGCACCATAAACAACAGCGTTACTCTCGACATCTCTATCAACCAGTGCCCCTGCACCGACCACCGCGCCGGAACCGACTTTAACGCTCGGTAATACAGTCGCACCTGCTCCTATGTATGCATGCGGGCCAATTTCAGCACCGCCTAACAGCACAGCACCGGGGGCTATATGGCTAAAGCTTGCCACCTTGCAATCATGCTCGATTAAGGCCCGAGTATTCACTACCACATGTTGCTCTATGTGCGCGCCCGCATTAATTATCGCCCCACTTAACACCTGCCCCCCTAGCTGCACACTGGCATAAGTCGAAACCTCTGCGGAGTCGGCAATAACGGTTGTAAAGCGATAACCTCTACTTTGCAAGTTTGACGCCAGCTTCGAGCGACTGTCGCCATAGGGTTGCGGGCCAATGCCGATAACCACCTGACAATCTTCAGGATTAAATAACGTCACGTCTTGATCATCTTTATAGTGAGTTATTCCTATCAATGCTTGGCGTTGAATAGACTGTGGCGAGAACACGGCTGTGAGTGGCTGCCCTTGTTTCATTAATATATCGGCCAGCACACTGGCATGCCCACCAGCGCCAAACATCAAAATGGCTGGTTTATTCATTGATTAAGTCGCCAGGCTTGTAATTTTGCGAGGCATTACAGTTCAGTAAGCGCCAATACAGGTGCGGAGACATTCCCGTACCTGGCCGTTTCACCGCAAGGTTACATTGTGTAAAGGGCGCACCGGCAGGGATTTCCTCAGCCGCGACTAAACTCTTACGGGCTGCAGCTTTATTATTAATTTCACTTGCTGTGGGCATTTTTACACCATGACCCAGCGCCTGCTCGCTTTGGCGAATATAACGTATCATCTGCTGAAGCTCTTTTGGTTCAAGGGATGCCTTGTGATCGGGCCCAGGCAAATTACAATCCAAGGTAAAGTGCTTCTCAATGACCGTTGCCCCTTTGGCCACAGCAGCCACAGGCACCAGCCAACCAGCACTATGATCGGAGTAGCCTACAGGTAAATGAAAAGCCTGTTTCATACTGTCCATCGCGCCTAAATTGATTTCATCCAACGGTGCTGGGTACTCAGTTGTACAATGTAAAAGTGTAACCTTGTCACGCAAACACTGTTGTCCACGCTCACTAGCATACGCTTTTGCAAAGTCCCCCTCTTGCGGACTCTCACTGTCAGGGTGAGTTAACCCATATGCGATAACCGACAACGCCTGCTCGACTTCCCCTAAAGTCGCCATGCCTGTTGACACTAGGAGGTCGCAACCTGTTTGAGCGTGCTTTAATAACAATGGCGCATTGGTAAGCTCCCCTGAGGGTATTTTTAAACGTTGCAGACCCAAGTCATTAATCAGAAAAGACAGACTTTGCTCGTCAAATGCCGTAGATAAAAACTCCACACCTAATTGCTGACACTCTTGAAGCAGACGACGATGACACTCATAACTCAACTCTAGGCGCTGCAACATGGCAAACTGAGATTCCTGCTTGCCAATATTTTCGCTTTGATAACGCGCTTGTGCAGCATCTTGCGTAACAATTTCTGCCGCTTTAAAAGTTTGAAATTTAACAATATCAGCTCCAGCCACATGGGCTTGGCGCACAAGTTCAAGCGCTAGGTGCTCATCACCATTATGATTTACGCCTGCTTCAGCAATGATTAAAGTTCGACTATTCATAAGCGTTCTCGGATTGGTAAAAAGGCTGGGGCTGCAACTGTTGTAGATCGATATCAGCCAAAATACTCACTATTTTCTTTGCGGTATTGCCTGAGCCATATGGATTCTCAGCACTTTGGCAAGACATTACAAACTCCGGGCTCAATGCTTTGTTAAGCGCACTGCGTACTTCAGATAACTGACAGTCAATCACCGTACAACTTTTCGGCCGACCTTGTTGCCGAGTACCAATGTTAATTGTTGGCACTTTAAAACTAGGCGCCTCAATAACACCACTTGATGAATTACCGAGCACACAGGATGCACGCTCCATAACACTAAGATAGCGCTTAAAACCAAGGGAGGGACATACCGATACATGGGGCAATGCACTTAATGTTTGCCACTGTGCAATCATTTCTGCACCTTCGCCGTCGGCATTGGGATAGGTGATCATAAAGTTTAAATCGGTACGCTCTTTAACCACGTCAACAAGCGCAGTGATATCATTCTCAGCACTCGTCCCCCGAGTCACAGGGTGATAGGTGACAAGCACTAAAGGAGCGGTGTGATCAGCAAATGTAAGCACAGCATCAAGTTGCTGTTGGCTTGCTCTAGGTGCTGACATGATGTTATCGATGCCCGGCGCACCGACCACAAAAATACGACTCGGTTGCTCGCCTAACTGCATTAGCCGCCTAGCAAAGACCTGCGCTGCAGGAAAGTGAATATCCGCCATTTTACTAATACTATGGCGCAAAGCATCATCAAACGCGCCTTCGGTTACTTCACCGCCGTGTATATGAGCAATAGGAACACCCAAAAATAGCGCCGCTTGCGCGGCCGCGAATGTCTCAAAGCGATCGCCTAACAATAGGATGCAATCTAGATTATGTTGACTAAAAGCGTCAGCAAAACTGATTGTGGCAAGACCTGTGGATTTTGCCACGCCTACTTTGGATGCCGATGAAAGCAACATTTCCACAGTCACTATATTTTCAACACCACTGTCCCTGAGCTCGTCTATAGTCAAACCATATTCAGGCGACAAGTGCGTGCCACAAGCGAATGTGTAAGTGTCGAAGTCGCCGTGGCTCTGTAGCAGTAAAATCGTGCGACACAGCAAGCCAAAATCAGCTCTAGTTCCGGTTACTATCCCTATTTTCTTCACCTTACCTCCTTTTCGGGCGCAACCGAGCTCGGTATATTGACCAAATGATCAGCAAGAAATTCGGAGTTTGTCAGTGATCCTCGAGGAGCACTATTAAACATTGGTAAGGTGTGCATTAATTGCCAGACAGGCCTGGTCATTATACCGGCTGAATTACTTTGCTTTAAAAATGCATCGCGATATTGTCGTGAGGGGCATAACAGCGCATTGAGCCAGAAGTTTGAATGAGCATCTTGAGGCTCATCCACAAACACCAGTTCACTGTTATTAAAGTGGGCTTTATAGGTTGCTGCTAATCGACGCTTATTTTTCAGATAAGCCGGTAGCTGTTCCATTTGTGCGCACCCCAAAGCGGCATTGATATTAGGCATGCGATAATTGAAAGCGAGTTCATCATGATAAAACTCATAAGCATGTGCCACTTTCGCTGTTGTTGTTATATGTTTAGCGCGCTGGCCTAATTCAGGTGTGCCGCACAAAACCATACCTCCACCGCCTGTTGTTATGACTTTATTGCCATTAAAGCTAAGCGCCGAGAAATCAGCAAAGGTCCCTGTGTGCTGGTTTTTATAAAAGCTTCCCAAACTCTCTGCCGCATCTTCAACTAGCGTAATATGGTAGCGTTCACAGACCTCTTTCAATGCAACCATTTTGGCTGGGTGACCAAAAGTGTGCATCGGCATCACGCTAGCTATTCTAGCGCCACAAGTGTGATAACACTGGCCATCACGAATCTCACTGTGAGCACTTAAATAGTCCTCAAGAGCGATTGGGCAAAGACTGAGCGACTCCCGGCAAACATCAATAAAAAGTGGTGTGGCCCCAAGGTGGGCAATGGTATTACACGTAGCGACGAATGTAAGGGCTTGAGTGATAACAATATCACCACTTCTTACACCTGATAGGAATAACGCGGTATGCAATGCAGCCGTGCCATTAACCGTGGCAACGGCTGCGCCAGCCCCGGTGAAAGTGCAAACTTGGTCTTCAAACTCACCAACATAAGCACCTACACTGGATACAAACGTGGATTCTAGGGTATCCGATACATAACGCTTCTCATTGCCATTGAATCGAGGGGCATGCAGTGGAACAAAGTCATTGGTACCGTAGTGATTACGCACCAATTCAACTAATTTTTTGACCTCCTCCATCACATTTTCCCATCTAGATAACGACCCATTTCGGTATGGGAAAATTCAGGAAGCAGTTTGATAAACTCAGCGACAAGGTCAGCCTTACTCCATCGTCCCGCACTTTTCATAGCATTAATATTGTCTACAAATGCGCTTAGCTTGGTCGAGTCATAGGCAAGCTTACTCTTGACGATGCCAAGGTCATCAAAGCGTGTCATATCCAGCTCTTCTGTCGGGGTATAAAACTCTTCGATGTCTTTTTCCCCGGTGGTGTCACTGGAGCTAAATAAACAAGGCCATTGCCCTTGTTGGGGCAATGAGTGCACTAATTCACGTGCTTGTTGTTCACTCTCACATATGAAGGGCTCATATCCACGTTGATGTAGATAGGCCTTTGCAATCTCACTAAAGGTTTGTAAGTGCAATTCATCACTGAGTTTAGGAAAGAAAATATCTCCATTGTCACCTAACAAACATGACATCAAGCATAATTGCCCTGACTCTGTTGGGGTGACAAAATAACGTTTAACGTCGCTAGGAGCGACAATAGGTTGTTGCTTCAGTAGCCGTTGATTGAAACCGTGAAGTAACGAGCCATCACTAAACGCCACATTAGCAAAACGAGCCATTGAGACGGGTATTTGCATACCGCCACGCATGAGAAACATTTCCATGATACGTTTTGATGCACCCATCATATTTACTGGGTTCGCTGCTTTATCAGTGGAGACGCTGAAGTACTTGCTGCTGTTATGGGCAATTGCCTGGCGTAATGATTGTTCAGTATTAAAGATGTTTGTGTTAATCATACGCATCAGCGTATAGGGATCTTTCTCACTGCGCACATGCTTCAATGCAGAAAGGTTAAGCACATAATCGTATTTAGGTTGTTGTTCGATAAAGGCGCGATACTCTAAGCTGCCAATATCCAAAGCAAAAGTTTGGAAATCTCCCTCGATGTATCCTAATGATGAGCGTATATCGCGCACTAGTTCCACCAAATTATTTTCGCTAATATCGATAACGTGGAGGGCTTGAGGGCTGCGCTTAAAGATCTCTTTGCATACGGCTTGACCAATAGTCCCCGCGCCACCGAGCACTAAAAAACGTGACGCTGACACTTTCGCCGACAACTCTTGCTCATGCGCTGTGAGATCCTTTGAAAAGAGCGGCTGGCTGCGACTCACTACTCGCAATATATCCATCACTTGGCCTCTTTATATTGCTGATACTGTGGTTTTGTCCAAGTACACTTTGCTTTCCAATTAACAGGGAAGTCATCTTTGATTTTCTCAATCAATTCAAGCCAAACGGAAAAAGCAGATCTGAAGTGCTTAAGTGTTTCTTGCTCATCATCGAAGTAATACAGCAAAGTTATCAGTGGACAGTGGAAATATAGTAAACTGCCTTTTAATAGGTTAAATAAATGTGGGTTCACTGATTTTCGGTAAGCATAAACTAACCGCTGTTGAGATTTGAGAATTGCATGAGCTTCATCGCGATTTGAAAAGTCTCGGTTGCCTATATCAATCAAATACTGACATAGAGAGTCGAATTCTTCGAAGCTAATCTTTGTCTCTATATCTTCTATTTCAACACTTTTGAATAACAGAGACTTTAAATCTTCAACTAACTTATACTTATCTGTAACTGTATTCGCTAAGCCAACATCACTTTCCTTAAGTGCCATCGCCCCCTCTATTTTCGCCCCTTCACCAACGTTATACACATGGCATTGGGAAGCTCCCTTAACCAACCTATCAAACGTTGTTTTAGACATAGCCATCAGAGGTGTCGCTTTCACCGGGTGTTCCAAGTTTCCCTCAAACTCAATTCTCGCACCCTTAAGTGGCTTAAATTGCTCTTTTAATTTTTTATCGTTGTAAATACTTAGCTCGGAGTGCGTCACGCCACCAAGACTGTAACCGTTGTCAACGCCAAATAGATAAACTTCGGTAAATCCCATACACAATGCAAATGACAAGGCTGTGTTGGACACCATCGGTCCGCTGGCTGGGAGGGTTGTGGCTGAGACACCATACTTTTTCTTGGTATGTGTGGAAATGAAGGATGAGGCTGCCTCGGGCCCTTTTAACCCTAAGCCCGCCCATTTATATAGTCCTAAAACATCAGGATACATAACATCTACAGCTAATAAATTTGTATCGCCGTAACCTTGTTCTGGTTCAATCGTTCGCTGGATGTCATATGTGATCCTTGGCCTTTCAACTAAAACATGAAAATCTGCAGTAACTCCTGCTTTTAGTAAACTTTGATATGCTGTTCCAGCAGCGAAAATGACAGCTTGACCATTAAAGTTTTTCAAGACTTCTATAGCAGCGTCTAGTGAGGGGCCATTCCCAACAACAAAGGCTGGCGTATTGCCCACCAGTTCATACGCCTTTTTATTTGCAAATAAAAACTCTCCACCTTGCTCAATATTGCGAATTCCATGAGCTAGCCCTGTTATAGCATCGTTATAAAATCCGAAACCTTGGTGGAGCTGATAGTAGTTGCTAAAAAATGTTTTTATTAATTTATTTACTTTTTCGGATGGATAGTGCTGATAGCAAAAACTATTGATAACCGAGTAAGCGCCAATATCCTCAGCAACTTGAAAGACCTCGTTAAAGAAGCTTTCATAGCTGGTACCTAAATGTAAGAAAAGACAAGCATCTTGTTCGTCTAGTCGGTGGATAACATCTGACCAATCAATACAAAAAAGGCTAGCGAAAAACATTTCTAAATCTGGTTCACAGATAAACACGTAGTCAAACTTGCATTTGTCAAGCAATTCAGGAATATGATAACCAAGGCCGATGCCAAAAATTAAACATGACGGGAAAGATTCAGGTAGCTCGGCAAGAGGCTTGCTTTCTATTGATTTAGTCTTTGCTAGTTCTCGGACCAACTTATACATATATCGCAAGTGCAGCCTCTCATCCTCACTGCTCGCTGTTTCACTTGAGGCTTTAAAGTAGTCCGTTCGGCCGAAATTAGCATGCTGCACGTAGTGTTCAACTTGCTCCTTAGCTTGGGCCCTAGGGTTGTCACCATAGATGGGCACATCACTTCCTTCAGGATAAAAAGTAGCGTCGCCAGATTCGGTTACATGAAGGCAGAAGTCGTCTCGGGTTTGGTAGCTTTGTATAAAATCTGCAATATCTGGATAATAATGCCTGAAGGCCGTCAAATTTTTGTCAAACCGCTCATTTGCTTCCACGGCAAAAGCGGCTTCTCTCATTTTGTGAGCTTGTGTGTGACGAAGTTTTTCCTGAGCCGCATTGAGTGCATCGTTTAGATCATTGTGCTTTTTACCAGCGCTCATAATCAACCTTATAAACTGATAGCTAAAGAGTAATTTAGCATATACTCAGCAAGTTGAGTGCCATTATTACATGAACATTTAAAGTTTAACGGGGAATGTCGTACGCTTTGAGCTTACTTTGGTTTTTAGTAAAATTGGAAAGGTCTTTCTTTACTGTCAACTGAGTCTCTCTCGCACTCTTATTTAGCGAGGTGAGCTTATTATAAATATCTGCTAGCAGATTTTGGTTACCAGCAACCTCTTGCTCCGATAGACCACGAAGCTTCTTATCTAGCTTACTATGATATTTGACAGCCTCGCCGTAGTCACCGCAGGATAAAGCTTCCTCCAGCGACTTTAAATCGGCTTGCAACTCAGCAATTTTATCCAAGCTGAGCCTCTTGGGTATGAAGAGTTTGTTCTCTCACTTCGACAGGAATACTATCCCAAGCAGACTTAATCTCTTTAAGTAACACACTCACTTCTTCTACTTTTTCAACGCTATTTTCTACACTAGCGTCAATGAGCTGGTCGAGCATATAAGAATAAAGTGCATATAAGTTTTCCGTTACTTCACCACCCACATTAAAATCTAAACAGCCACGCAAAGCCTCGATAATTGAAGATGCCTTACCTAGATGTTCAGCCTTCGCTTCAAAGTTTTTATGCTCGATAGCAACCTTAGCATGAACCATCTTTTCAATTGCACCGGCCATTAAAATTTGGATCACTTCATATCTATCAGCGCCCGCGAGGCGGGTTTTTAATGCTTCTTTCTGATAATTCTTAACTTTTGCATTATACATAATTTATAACCTCACTAAGATGATGATTTGCCGCTACCGAAACCTGGTAAACTAGCTAACTGAGCACCTAAATACTGCTGCGTCGAACTCATCTGTGCTAATAAAACGTCTAAATTGGAGTATTGCTTACGAAGCCGGGTTTCTAGCTCCTCCATCCTATATTGATGATCCAGCACATCCTCTTCTAGATCGTCAATCTGGCTATTAATGTTTTCCTCACGACTTTTCAAAATACCACCAGAGTCAACAAACGATCCAAGCAGCTCCTCTAATTTATTCGCGACACCGTTTTCACCTGCAAAAGCCTTGCCAATATCATCATAATTGGTATCCATTGCTTCGTCTAGGCTACGAACTATGCTGGATTTTTCCAAATAACCGTCATCATTAACGCTTAATCCAATGTCGAAAATGCTAGTGAAAGGACCGGCATCAGTCAGCTCACTGGACAATACACTTACAAGCTGGTCACTCAACGAACGCATGGTCGCATCACCGCGCAAACCCACTTGGCGCTCCTCGTCGTAACTAGTGTGATAGGCGATAGTGCCAACTAAATTGTTATAATCTTCGATGAACTTGTTGACGAGTGTACTAACACTTTCTCTATCCACGCTGACATTGATGCCTGCGCTTTCTCCGGCCTCACTTACCTGCTTAGCGGTGATAGTCATGCCTTGCACGGCATCTTTAAATACATTGCTGTCGTTGACAATCTCAATACCGTCAACGGTAATTTTCGCATCTTTGGCCTCGTCCCCTGCGGCAATCGACATGCCACCTGCACCTCCACCATTGGCTATAGTTGAGACAGCATCAAGCTCAGCATTGTCATTGGTAATAACAAGATCATTACCCGATCCAGTTTCGTTTGAAGTCAGCACTAATTTAGCTTCACTACCAGTGTTGATAATATTGGCAGTTACGCCAAAGTTCGTGTCTGAATCATTAATAGCATCACGTAAATCTGATAGCGTGGCTCCAGCATCCAAGGTTACATCAAAGCTTTTGTCACCAGCGCCGAAACTTAGAGTTCCTCCAGACGCTGTAACTACAGCGGAGTTATCTGCAAAGGCATTGGCGGCTGACATAGCACGACTACCCTGGGCAAGCTGTTGGACCTGCACATCAAAGTTACCTGGAGTGATATCACTAGAGGGGCTCACAGAGATAATATCGCCACTTGGAGGCTGTGAAATATTCGCCAAACGTTTATTAAAGTTATCGGGATCACCTAATTTCTCCATGGTGTCCTTTAACTTGGATAACGCAGACTTGACCGCACCAATCGAAGATAATTCGACTTGAAGGCGCTCATCTTTCTGAATGAACTTCTGCATTTTAGGAACATTTTCAGCCTCAATAGACGCACTGATAATGCTCTCAAGGTCAAGACCTGAGCCTATGCCCGCCTGAGTGATTAATGGCATAAAAACCTCCTAATTCAGTTTACGTTACGCAGATTGATCAAAGAACACTCCACGGTTATCAAGTTTATCGGCAAATTCTTCTAAAGCTTTAGCAACCTCGCGGAACTCTTTAGGTGGAATTTCTCGAATCACCTCTTCACTATCGCGATCTATAACTTTAACGATCGGAGGATCTCCAAGTTCGTCAAACTCGAAAACCAGATTCGTTGAACGAATTGGAATAAAGTCATTGATTTTATCCAAACTCTCTCTTAGCTCTTCATCGAGTTGTTGCTGTGTTTGCATCAACTCGCTTTCATTAGAAACTAAAGAGTCACCCTCGGTCTTTAGTTCAATATCTTCTTGGACACCCTGCTTTGCTTCATTTTTAGCTTCAGATAACGAGTCTTTTTTACTCGCCGTTGAGCTACTTTGCAAGACAGTTGCCAAGTCTTGATTTAAGTTAATTTCAGCCATGTAACATCTCCAACAATGCTTAGAAGGAGTATAAGCCATAACCGCCTAACCGTCAGTTATGGCTTAAATCAGTTCAATTTAACCCAGTAGCGAAAGAGCGACCTGAGGGCGCTGATTTGCTTGGCTCAAAATTGAGTTACTTGCCTGTTGCAAGATTTGGTTCTTCGTCAAAGCAGCTGTCTCAGCAGCAAAGTCGGTATCTTTAATGCGCGAACGTGCAGCACTTAGGTTTTCCGAGATGTTCGCTTGGTTACGAATTGTAGATTGGAAACGGTTTTGTACCGCACCCAATTCAGCTCGCTTCTTATCAACAACGGCAATCAATGAGTCCATACCAGCCATCACCAACTGCGCATTCATTTGACTAGATACCGAAATACCCGTTTCGGTAAAGACATTTGAAAACGCTGCGTCAGTTAAAGCAAAGTCGGAATTAATTGATGACAGTGTAGAGATACCTTCTGTACCTAGTACGTCTGTCATTGCTTTAGATGTAACTTCTGACGCGACACCAGCAATCCCTGACAAAGTGAAGCCACCATCAGCGGAAAGCGAATGATCACTATCACCTGCGGTACCACCCACTTGCTGCATACTGAATCCAATGACCTGAGCTGCATCAGCACCGACCTGGAAACTGGCTTTGTAGCTGCCATCAAGTAGATTCTGACCGCCAAAAGTAGTGTCAGAAGCAACACGGTTAACTTCACCCATTAACTGCTGTATTTCTTCCTGCAACGCTACACGATCTTCATCAGTGTTTGAGCCGTTAGCAGCTTGTTGGGCTAGGGTACGAACACGTTGGAACATGTTAGTTACTTCATCCATCGCCCCTTCAGCGGTTTGCGCTAAAGAAATACCATCGTTAGCGTTTCGGTTACCTTGGTTTAGGCCATTGACCTGCCCTGTCAACCTGTTTGAAATTTGCATACCCGCTGCATCATCAGATGCACTGTTAATGCGAAACCCTGAGGACAAGCGCTTAAAAGATGTATCAAGCTCATTGCCCGAGTTCATTAGCTGACGCTGCGCATTGAGCGAGCTAACGTTCGTATTTACATATAAAGCCATATTAGCCTCCGCTTTATCTTAATTATATGAACCTAAGCGAAATACCCCTATTCAGCTTAGATTCACGATAAGAACTAGAGTTACAGTTCTCTAGCTCTGTTATCGACAGTTAAAACGGAGGCTTTAATAATTTTTTTAAAAATACGAATTAAGTGCTAGTTTATCCTTGCAGCAAGCTCAGTGCGGCCTGCGGACGCTGGTTCGCTTGACCAAGAATAGTCTGACTTGCCTGTTGCAAAATTTGGTTCTTGGTTAGCTTTGCAGTTTCCATGGCGAAGTCTGCGTCTTTAATTCGTGACTTTGCTGCACTTAAATTTTCCGAAATGTTTGCTTGGTTTCGAATCGTCGATTGGAAGCGGTTTTGTACCGCACCGAGCTCGGCCCGTTTCTTATCAACAACCGCAATAAGTGAATCCATGCCTGCCATCACTAGCTGAGCATTAACCTGGCTGGACACGGACACTCCACTTTCTGTGAATACATTAGAGAAAACAGCGTCAGTGAGGGCAAAGTTAGAGTCAAGGCCAGAAAGCGTAGAAACACCATCAGTTCCGAGAATAGCCGTCATCGCATTATTGCCAACACCTGATGCTACACCAGCGATACCCGAAATAGTGAATCCGCCATCAGCCGACAAGCTATTAGCCGTTCCACCCACATTTTTCATGGTAAAGCCGATAACCTGCACCGCATCTGCGCCAACTTGGAAACTTGCAGAATAAGAACCATCAAGTAAATTTTGGCCACCAAAGGTCGTATCCGATGCGACTCGGTTTACTTCAGAAGAAAGTTGGCGTATTTCTTCTTGCAGCGCCAAGCGGTCCTCATCGGTGTTTGAACCATTTGCGGCTTGTTGAGACAGTACTCGAATGCGCTGGAACATGGATGTTACTTCATCCATCGCACCTTCAGCGGTTTGTGCTAAGGAGATGCCGTCATTGGCATTTCGGTTACCTTGGTTTAAACCGAGGATTTGTGACTGCAGACGATCTGAAATCTGTAAGCCTGCCGCATCATCGGCAGCACTGTTGATACGCAAGCCAGAAGACAAGCGCTTAAACGAGGTATCTAACTCATTACCAGAGTTCATTAACTGACGCTGTGCATTAAGCGCACTGACGTTGGTATTTACATATAAAGCCATAATAGCCTCTCTTTCACTCTCAATTTGGTTATTAACCGCTGCTTGCGGCGAATTGTTTCCACGCTAAGGCGGATCCTTTACGCCGCTTTCAGAGGGGGCTTGGCAATTATTTGCCGTTAAAAACCCGCGCTAGCCGCGTATAAGAGTAAATGAGCAATAAGTGGGCCAATATGAAAAAAGGGCCGTAACGGCCCTTGTGTTTGAGAGTGAAATCGACTGCCAAAAAATTGTTATACTTTTTGGCATAATAGCTGCTTATACTGAATGAAGTTGGGTGGGATGTAGCACCCTGCCCAACTTTGGGATTTTTTTAGCAATTAGCTTCCGCTTTAAAATCCAACTTCGCGCCCTTGCCAATACCCCATCAGCAAGGGCGCTTTTCATTTTACTTATCCAAGAAGACTTAATGCTGCCTGTGGACGCTGGTTTGCCTGACTAAGAATGGTCTGGCTTGCCTGTTGCAAGATCTGGTTCTTAGTTAGATTCGCGGTCTCTTGAGCAAAATCTGTATCTTTAATGCGAGACTTTGCCGCATTCAAGTTCTCAGAGATGTTTGCTTGGTTACGAATTGTTGATTGGAAACGGTTTTGTACCGCACCCAATTCAGCCCGTTTTTTATCCACTACCGCAATTAACGAGTCCATACCAGCCATAACCAGTTGCGCATTCATTTGGCTCGAGACAGAAATGCCTGTCTCAGTGAACACATTAGAGAATGCTGCATCCGTAAGAGCAAAGTCGGAATTAATCGATGACAACGTTGAAATGCCATCAGTTCCAAGTACATCGGTCATCGCCTTTGAAGTTACTTCTGACGCGACGCCTGCAATGCCTGAAAGAGTGAAACCTCCATTTGCAGATAGCGAGTGATCCGAGTCACCTGATGTACCGCCTACCTGTTGCATGCTAAAACCTATAACCTGTGCGGCATCAGCTCCAACCTGAAAACTTGCTTTGTACGAGCCATCAAGAAGGTTTGTACCACCAAATGTAGTATCAGACGCAACGCGGTTAACTTCATCCATCAAGGCACGAATCTCTTCTTGCAACGCTAAACGGTCTTCATCTGTATTAGAGCCGTTTGCAGCTTGCTGCGATAAAGTACGAACACGCTGAAACATGTTAGTAACCTCATCCATTGCTCCTTCAGCGGTTTGTGCTAAAGAGATACCATCATTGGCGTTACGGTTACCTTGGTTCAAGCCCATGATTTGTGAACCTAAACGGTTACTAATTTGTAGACCTGCCGCATCGTCAGCTGCGCTATTAATACGAAAACCTGATGATAAACGTTGAAACGAAGTATCTAACTCGTTACCTGAATTCATTAACTGACGCTGGGCGTTCAGTGAACTTACGTTAGTATTTACATAAAGTGCCATGTCATTTCTCCCACAGTAAACTTTGAATTTACTCTCAAACTGTCAATTACTAAGCGAAAGCTTGTTTTTTGACGTTTTGCTAAGTTACTTAGGTTATCGGGCGAGCACTTTTTTCCTTTAGTATTTTTTTATACTTTTTTTCAACTCTATGAATTTAAATATAAAAATTAACAACTTTACTTATAAGTTGGTAATGTTGAGTCAGGAGAAGAGCGAATAGTTATAGGAACAAAAAATAAAAAAGGGCCTTGCGGCCCCAACCACAAATAGTAATCTCAACTAACCGATATAGTCGAATAAGGATAAGTTCGACAAGCGGTTAAAAGTGGCCTGCGAAGCCTGCAGTGCAGTCTCATGACGAGTTAACTCGGTCACCGCTTCAGCCATATCCACTTCAACAAGATCAGCTTTTGCTTCTTTGTTATTAATATCAACATCGGCGTTGGAAAACTCAATACGTTCAGCCGTATTAAGGCGTCCGCCTAAACCTGCTTGGGTAAGTGATACCTGGTTTTGTGCACTACTTAACTGCACCAAACCATCGGCCAAAACTTGTTGGTAATCCTCAATACCTAATCCAGGTGTGGTGATCCCATTAATCAAATCCTCAAGGGTATTAAGCACGTTGTCTCGCCCCGGCGGGGCCAAATCGAAGGTCGCCTGTCCAGGAGCTGCGCCTTGAATATCAATTTCCATACCGGCAAACTTAATCGGCTCGCCGGGAGTGTAGGTCCCAGTAACCGCAGGCGTTAATGGTGCCCCATCTTGCAGTATTTGATAGCTATCGGGAGGACCAGCCGTGATATCCACCGTCATCGTGTTGGCGGTTGCGCCAGCGGCTGGGTCTGAGTTGTAATTTTGTTTATGAAATTGGTCAAAAGCGTTTTGTTCGTTCACATACACCGTTGCCGAAGTCACACCGCCGCCGGGCGTTGCTGTATTGCTGTCAACATTTAAACGCGTGGGTACTTTTTCAAAAACATCGAAACCATTGTCCGATGATTTAATGCTCACCCCTTCGGCAACCGTAACTTTATGTTGGCCTTGGTCGCCACCATACTCGTAACGCCCACTTGCACTATTAAACTGGTAACTCTGGTTGTTATCTTGATAGCCAGAAAAGATAAACTTACCGTCTTCAGACTTGGCATTCATCAAATCAAGCAAGTTAGCCTGGATGGCTTTTAACTCTTCCGCTAAACCTTTACGGTCTTGCTCTGTTAATGCACCATTACCAGCCTGTACGGTAAGCGTATTAGCACGTTGAATAGAGTCTTTAATGTTTTTAAGGACACTGTCTTCTGTCTCTAAACGACTGTTGAGCAAATTAAGGTTCTTGGTGTATTGCTCGTTACTAGCAATAGCATCACCATATAGCATAGCTCGCGTTGTTGCAGATGGATCATCAGATGCAGTTAACACGCGCTTTTGCGTATTGATCTGCTCTTGTGCTTTGGCAACCTTAACCTGGTTTTCTAAAATACTGGTTAAGCCTTTTTGATAAATTTGATTATTGGATAAACGCATAATACTTACCTCGCGGAGCTAAGCAGGCTATCAAACACCGTTTGTGCTGTAGAGAGCACTCGCGCTGATGCCGCATAACTTTGTTGAAAGCGCAGTAAATTAGCCGCTTCCTCATCTAAATTGACACCTGACATCGACTCATACCAAGCGCTCGATTGCTCCTCCAACGCAGAGAAAGCCGCATGACTAGTTTGTGCTTGGCTAGTTACAATCCCTATATCAGTCACTATACCTGCGAATGCCTGGTTGAATGTTTTGAGATTATCGGCGCTGCCACTGCTGAGCACATTTTCTCGCACTAACTCTTCGCTTTGTAGCCCAGCGAGTGCCAGGCCATTACGGTTATCGTCAAAACCCCCGGTATTAAACTCGAGGCTAAACGTATCGCCTGCAGCCGGGTTGCCTTCAATATTAAAGTCAAAGCCATAGTTAGCGTACGGTGCTCCTGCTTGAGCGAGCATATTTTCAGCTGGCGGTGTAATGGTAAAAGTCGTTGTACCATTGCCATCGGTAATCGTGTACTCGTTAGGATTACCTGTTTTTTGCAAGCTGATTGGCCCATTCGTCAAGCTTGGCGGCGGGCCCACAGTGATGCCCGTTGAGTTGGCAATATCAGTCACCGAACCGGGAGAAATTGCCGCTTCACTGACGTTATTTAACGCTGTTTCGGTGCGAATTGGCGACGCTAATGCCAGCTTTTCTGGCCGCGTGGTCGCCAACCCAACATTGCTGGCTGCAAAGGCATTTAACTTGATATCAAAGCTATCTCCCGCCGCAGGCGCACCTGTCACATCAATATCTAAGCCATAAGACTCGCCACTTGTTACTGTGGTTGAGTCTATCACTCCCGCCGTTACGTTGGCCGTCGACGGCGTACCGATAGGCTCACCTTTATTATTAAGGGGCACTATCTCTACGGTTGTTGGCGAAGTAAAGGTAACACGGAAATCCGTTGCCGGAATCTCTTTGCCCATCCCCTGCTCTAAACCAGCCTGCAAATTGCCCGACCCCGCATTAGCGGCGAATGGTAAGCCGTTGACGGTGGGCAAAGTGAACAGATCACCGCCTATTTCACCGTTGGCGTCCATCCCCAAGCGGTTTTGCTGATTGAAGGCGTCGGCCAATGATAAGCCCATTTGCCCCAGCTGATTTTGCGCCGGTATGAGTACCTCGTCTCGATAAGCCAGCAGACCACCAATCTCACCTTTTAAGCTGTTGGTATCAACCTCTAAGCTATTAGCTTGTCCGGAGGTCACATCAAGGCGAAGTTCCTTAAGATTCGGATCTGGATCGCCATTTAACGAGAACAAGTTAAAGCTACCATTTTCCATAACCAAAGCTTCACCTGTAGACATGAACACCAATTTTTCACCATGAGGTCCGTCAAGTGTTTCTAGGTTCATTAGCTCTGAAAGATCTTTAATCGCTTTGTCGCGCTCGTTATAGACCGAGCTGGCATCAGCTTGATCTTTCTTACCATGAACAGCCGTAATTTGGTTGTTCAGCTCACTAATTTTCTCAATTAAGCCATTGGCTTCATCAGCAAGGATCCCAAGCTGATCATTCACCACACTCTTTTGTTGCGACACAATTCCTGACAACCTATCCATCTGATTAACAAAGTTTTCTGCGTTGGTGAAGAACAACGAGCGGGTAACATTGTTAGAGGGCTGATTAAGCGCCTCTTGCAGATTATTAAACATGCCATTGATTTGCGTAGACAGGCTATTGGACTCCTCGGAAAACTGGCTGTCAATACGCTGTGCCTCCTCCATAAAGCGCTCAAAGAAGGAGCGATTAGAGGTGTCTCTATTGAGTTGCTGTTGTGCAAACTCATTGAGCAAACGATAGGTTTGCCCACGGCCAACCTGATTGTCGAAGGTGGTGCCATGCTCTGTACGCTCGCGCACGTAGCCTTCGGTATTAATGTTGGCAATATTTTTACTGGTAGTATTAAGCAGCTCGGTATTGGCACGAATGCCTGAACTGGCAATGTTTAGTAGGTTAAATGACATGATCTACTCTCCTTGCCTTAGCAGATCACCGGCTAGGGCGCGTAATTCGCTTTGCCCTAACACACGTTTAATTTTCTCTGCATACTGTGGATCGGTGGCGTAGCCAGCTTGTTGTATAGCGTCGATAAACTGATGAGGCTTATCGGCCACATCTAAAGCCTGCTGGTAACGGGGATTAGTTTTCAAAAATGAGACAAAATCATCGAAACTTTGTTTAATAGAGTCATACACTCGGAACGGTTCTTTGCGCTGAACCGCAACTCCTCCTTCATACTCTAATGTTGGTTTTACAGTCGCTTCCCCCTGCCAGTCACGGTGCGCTTTGATATTAAATAAATTGTTCGAACTTTCACCGCTCGCAGTTTTAATAATGTGTTTGCCCCAACCAGTTTCCAATGCAGCTTGAGCAACCATAACACCGGGATGCACACCGATTTTACCGGCCGCTTCACGGGCAACGTCCCACACCCCTTCGACAAACTCCTTGGCATTGGCGAAATCGGCTTTGTGAGTGATAGGAGATGCCTCAGTGTGTTGGTCTTGGGTTTTCACTTGCGCGTTGTTTAATCGTGCATCACGCAAAGCTGACGCAGGCATATAGCTGTCTTTTTGTGGCGATAACTGTTGCACAATCAAATCGGCCAAGCCCAGTGAACCATTCGCCGATAACTCACTGGAGAGCTGCTGATCATGCATGTCTTGGAAGTATTTAACGCTGCTGGCGTTAAACGGACTGTCTTCATCTTCGAAGGCTTCATTGGCTTTGCGCATGCTTTTGAGCAGCATTTGCGTAAAGATAGACTCAAACTGCTGCGCTGCTTGCTTTAGGGCCGCGCGCTCGCCATCGCTGCCGGCAGGCTGTTTTAACGCATCTTGGCGAAGCTTATCTAAGCTATTGAGATCGAAGACGCTTTGCGTTTGCAGTTGGTTAGCATCCATAAGACTGACAAAGTTATGACTAGATGCAAAAACTAAAGCAAAAAACGTACCACTGACTTTATGGTTCTGATTAACAAGAACTTATGTGGCTATAAAAACAGCAAACCCCAAGGTTTTGGGCACCTGGGGTTTGCTGTTGCAGTATCAGATTTAAATGACCACCAACTGACCATTAATAGCACCAGCCTCTTTTAACGCCTCAAGAATGGCCATTAAATCTCCTGGTGCGGCGCCCACTTCATTAATCGCCCGCACAAGGTCGTCTAAACTCACCCCGGGGTCAAAAACAAAGGCACGCGAGTCGTCTTCACGCACATCGATAATACTTTGATTGGTCACCACCGTCTCACCCTCGGCCAATGCATTGGGCTGCGACACTTCTGCATTTTCGGCGATGGTCACCGTGAGCCCGCCGTGAGTAATAGCCGCTGGCTGCAACTTGACATTTTTGCCAATCACTATGGTACCGGTACGGGAGTTGACAATGATTTTCGCAGCATTATCGGCGGGAGTGAATTCAAGGTTTTCCAGCGTCGATAAATAAGCGACTCGTTGCGAAACATCACGTGGGGCAGTTACGCGCACTGACGCCGCGTCCATTGCCATTGCGGTATTCGGCCCGACAAGATTATTAATGGTATCGGACAAGCGCTTCGCGGTAGTAAAGTCAGGGCGATTAAGATTAAAGGTAATGTAATCCCCTTGGGTAAAGGGACTCGGGATCGCGCGCTCAACAATGCCGCCATTAGGAATTCGCCCCACAGTTGGCGTATTGACCACCACACGTGAGCCATCAAGCCCTTGCGCGCCTAATCCACTAACAACTAAGCTACCTTGAGCAATAGCATAAATATTACCATCGACACCTTTTAAGAAGGTTTGCAATAAGGTACCACCACGTAGGCTCTCGGCACTGCCTACTGAAGATACAGTGACATCCATACTCTGGCCGGGTTTGATAAACGCCGGCATATCCGCATGAACGGCAACCGCTGCAACATTATTAATCTTTGGCTTAAGGTTGGCCGGCAAAGTAATGCCAAAGTTATTCAACATCGCTTTAAAGCTTTGTTCGGTAAAGCGGCTCTTCTCTCCCGTGCCAGGCAGACCCACAACCAGACCATAACCCACTAATTGGTTACTACGTACGCCCTCAACCATGGCCACATCTTTGACACGCTCGGCAAAACTTTGCCAGCTAGTCAACGCCATGCAGAACACGATAAGGTTTAACCATTTCATGACTGGACTCCTTAGAATGGGAACAAAGTGCTCATAAAGAACCGTGATAGCCAACCGGCACTTTGCGTTTCTTGCAGCTCGCCTTTGCCAGAATATTGAATGCGCGCGTTAGCGATACGGCTACTTTCTACGGTGTTTTCGGAGCTCACGTCAGCTGGGCGAACAATGCCTTCTAAGCGAATAAACTCCTGCCCAGTATTAAGCGTTAACCACTTTTCGCCACGAATCACCAGGTTACCATTGGGCAGCACGCGCATCACATTCACGGAAATATTGCCTGACAAACTGTTGGATTGATTAGATTTAGCGTCGCCGGTGAACGAAGCATCTGAGTTCACACCCATTTGAATACTATCTCCACCGATATTGACCGGATTGCCGCCTAAACCAATAACCGGCTCTAACCCCAGCTCGGTTTCCCTGTCAGTTTCCGTTTTTGCCGTTTTTGATGCTTGCGTTGACTCACGCAGTACCACAGTAATGATATCTCCAGTACGCAACGCTTTCTTATCGGCATACAAATCGTTCGCCAACACGGGATTGAAAAGGCCGCCACTTTGGGTCATGTTTTGTGTTGCTTCCTGCGGATACATCGGCGCATAGTAAGGGTCGTTTTCGACAACATGGGAGTTTTGTGTAGAAACACACCCTGTAGCAAGTACAAAAGTAATTGATAGTGCAATTGGCCTAATCATAATGCCCCCACTTATAGCTGCTGATTAATATAGCTGAGCATCTGGTCTACAGATGAAATCACTTTAGAGTTCATCTCATAAACACGCTGTGTCTCAATTAAGTTGACCAGCTCTTCGGTCACATTGACGTTCGAGGTTTCCAATGCTCCTTGAACAATAATACCCAAGCCGTCTACTCCCGGGTTACCTTGCACCGGAGCGCCACTGACAGCGGTTTCGGTGTAAAGGTTTTGGCCCATAGGTTCAAGCCCTGATGGATTAATAAAGTCACTGATCACCAACTGACCAATCACTACATTGTCCGCCTGCCCGGCTACGCGCACCGAAACCTCTCCGTCTTGCGAAACAGTAATAGACTGCGCATCATCGGGCACGTTCATTTCTGGTTGCACTGGAAAACCAGCACCACTGGTGACGATACGACCGTCTTCGTCGGTCGTGAATTGACCATTACGGCTGTAAGCAATATTGCCATCAGGGAGCAACACCTCAAAAAAGCCTTGTCCTTGAACCATCCAGTCGAGGGAGTTCTCCGTGCTTAGCATATTGCCCTGGGAGAAATTCTTCTGGTTAGCAACCACCTTGGCACCGGCGCCAAGCATCAACCCCGAAGGCATCTCTGTATCTTGTGAAGAGCGCCCACCAGGTTGGTTGATATTTTGATACAACAAATCTTCAAACACGGCGCGGCTTTTCTTGTAACCGACCGTGCTGGCATTAGCCAAGTTGTTGGAAATAACCGAAATATCGGTCTGTTGGGCGTCAAGCCCGGTTTTACTGATCCACAATGCTGGGTTCATAGTAGTGACTCCTCGCTAATGTTACATAATCCGTAGCAATGACTCAGCACGCTGGTCATTCTCTTCGGCGGTTTTCATTAGCTTGACTTGTAATTCAAACTGACGTTGATGGCTGATCATATCGACCATTTCATGCACAGGATTGACATTCGACATCTCGAGAGCCCCTGACATGATTGAGACATTTTCAGAAACATCAAGTTGTTGGCCATTTACGGGCCGAAACAGACCGTCGTTGCCCTTTTCCACCTGATGCCCTGTGGCCTCAACGATTTGCAATCTGTCCACTTCTTCAAGAAAGTTGGCCGGTGCGCCTTGAGGGCGAACTTGAATGGTGCCGTCTTTGCTGAAACTTATTTTCTCAATCGGAACAGGCAAGATTACAGGCCCCCCTTCGCCAACAACTTGACGGCCATCTCTATCGAGTAACATCCCCTCTTGGGTCATTTTCAACGAACCGGCTTTGGTATAGGCCTCGTTACCGGCATCATCTAGTACCGTCAGCCAACCGTGCTCACTCATAGCGATGTCTAAGTCGCGACCGGTCTCAGAAATACCGCCGGCTGTGGTGTTGGTCCCTGCCCGTTCTTGTAGAGCAAAAACACGTGTCGGCAACCCTTCACCAAAGGCCTGCATCGAGCGTGCCTGAGCGATATCGGCTTTAAAGCCTGTGGTGTTAGCGTTGGCAAGGTTGTTACTTTTAACCCCCATCCCCAGTAGGCTTTGCTTAGCTCCTGAGGTGGCAATGTACAGCATCTTGTCCATTGGCTTGCTCCTTAAAATCGTCGTTATATTGACTAAAGCAAGATTGATACCAAGAAAAAGAAGTTATCTAAAAGGAGAGATTAGAGGGATGAAAAAAGGCCACCAAAAGGTGGCCTAGTAGGATATTTCTTATCGGATCTGCAGGATATTCTGTTGCAGCGTTGAGTTCACCTCTAACGCCCGAGAGTTAGCCTGGAAGTTTCGTTGTGCACTGATTAAATCAACTAGCTCATTAGTAAGGTTGGTATTCGATTGCTCCAACGCTTCGGAATTAATCGTGCCCAAGGTCCCGGTTCCTGGCTCACCGGCGATGGGTTCACCAGAGTCTAAGCTTTCTTTCCAACTGGTATTACCTACCTGCTGCAAGCCCTGAGAGTTAGGGAAACGAACCATCGCTACCTGACCTAAGAAAGTAGAGTCGCCATTACTATACGAAGCAACTAACTTACCATCACTACCGATTTCAATATTAGATAAGCGGCCCACGGTCGAACCATCTTGTTCCAACGCCTTCACCTCGAAGCGGCTAGAGAACTGGGTTGGGAGCTTGTTACCCGTCGCAGCTTCATCACGCCAGTTTAAGTTAATATCATTAAACTGGGCACCGTTGGTCAAAATACCGCTGGCGCTCAGGTTAGCGCCCGATAACGTCATTGGGTTAAACGTCGCGCCGGTATTGGGCGCACCATCTGTTTGCAATGGTAAACCCGCTGCATCAAAAGTAAACTGGGTGATAGGACCTGCACCTGCGTTACCCGCGTTATCAACTTCAGTGCCATCGACGGTGGCGCGCACATCCCATTCGTTAGAGGCCGTTTTTACAAAGAAAAACTGCAGCACGTGGGGCTCACCCAGAGAGTCATAGACAGTTGTTGATGTTGACGAATTATAGGTGGCTGAGTCATTTGGGTTAAATGGTGTTACCGTTGGGACGGTGGCACCTGCATCCAAGTTAAATGAGCTGTAGACATTATCTGTCGCATTTGGGGAGCCTGATGAATCAGGTATTTGAATCGGATTGGCCGTACTCAAGCTCACCGAAGTGGTATCACCGGTAACGGGGTCCGTTGGGAAACCTTGCAGTAAGTTACCTTTGGCATCGACTACGAAGTTATCATCATTAAGCTTGAATGCCCCAGCACGCGTATAGGTAAAGTCTTGCGAAGCTAAATCATCAGCCATGGCAAAATAACCTTCACCGGTAATCGCTAAATCCAGTGCATTTGACGTGAACTTTAAAGAACCTTGGTGAAACTGCTGCGCGACCATGGTGGTTTGCACACCATCACCGTTCTTCGTTTTACCGCCGCTGAATACTGATGCCGCATACACATCAGCAAACTCTGCGCGGGATTCTTTAAAACCTGTGGTATTGACGTTCGCAATGTTGTTTGCGGTCACATCTAAGTCTTTTTGGGCTGCCGCCAACCCTGTTAAAGCGATATTGAAACTCATGTTCCACCTCTTCGTAATAACTGCCCGCAGGCAAATGCTTTACACTGAAATCTCAGCCACCTCAGCGAGCTTCACTGCGCCCTCTTTGGTGTTCACGATGATCCCATTCGCGCCGTTGATATTAACGCTTTCAATATTTTTGAATGTTGCCATAGGTAAAGAGCTGTATTCACCATTGATGCTGCCCTCTGCCACAATGTCGTACTCACCAGGAGGAAACGGATTGCCGTCTTTGTCGAGACCGTCCCATTCAAAGCGAATTGCACCAGCAGGTTGCGAGCCTAAATCAACCACCTCAACCACCTGACCTTTATCGTCTTTGATAGTGAGGCTTAAATTATCAACAGGCTCTTTAGCAAGAACAGTCCCTTTACTCACTTCACCGTTATACAACTCGATAGTTTCAGACTCCAGCAACGCCTTTTTCCCGACTAGCGTTGACGCCTGCAGCGCCGAGTTAGATGTCATTGAGGCAGCCAAAGAGTTAAAATTCTCATTGAGCTTTGAGATCCCCTCAGCCATGGTGAAATTAGTCATCTGCGCAATCATCTGGTCATTATCCGCAGGTTTGCTCGGATCCTGATAGGACAACTGCTGAGTCAGCAGGCTGAAAAAATCTTCCTGGGTGAGCTCATCGCTCTTTTCTTCCGGCGCCTTATTTTGGTTATCCCAATACAGGGAGCCTAGACCCGTTGCTGATTGCACATTATTGTTCATGCTCTATCCTCGCTTTAACCCTTACCAAGCTGCAACGTTCTCGTTAGCATTTGCTTAGCAGAGTCGGCTATTTGCACATTCGTTTGATAGGAGCGTGACGCCGAAATCATATTGGCCATTTCCTCAACCACATTGACATTGGGTTTATAGATATAGCCGTTCTCATCCGCCATCGGGTGACCTGGGTTGTATTCAATTTGCAACGGTTTGTCACTCTCGACTACACCCAGCACTTTCACTCCCACAGACTCACCTTGCTGTTTGCCTACCGCTTGCTGCAACTGAGCAGCGAAAACAGGTTGGCGAGCGCGATATGTCTGCTCCACTGAGGAGCTAACCGAGTTTGCGTTTGCTAAGTTGCTGGCCGTGGTATTTAAGCGCACGTTTTGCGCACTCATGGCCGAACCAGAAACATCAAAAACATTAAATAAACTCATGATTATGCTCCTTGACCACCTAGGGCTTTCTTAAGACCGGAAATCTTGCCGTTCATAAAGCGTAAGCTGGCCTGATACTCTATAGCGTTCTGTGTATACAAGTTCCGTTCCACCTGTACATCAACAGAGTTACCATCGCCTGTATCTGGTTGATTTGGAACACGAAATTTTGCTTCACCCATACTCATTTGGGTACTTGCTTGGAGGTGTTCCGGATGGGTGCGAGCTAAGCTATTGCCGCTTAACTGCCGATTATTTGCCGCTTTTAATGCGCTGGCAAAATCAATGTCTTTCGCTTTATAGCCAGGGGTGTCTGCATTGGCAATATTCGACGCCAATAGCTCAGCCCTTTGCGAGCGAACGAGCATTGCTTGGGGATGAATACCAAATGCTTTATCAAAACTGATAGCCATAGCCTCTCCAAATTTTTGACTCTCTTAGAGGGGCTACAGCAATTTTTAGACCATAGATTGTAAGGCTATGTATTTACGACTTTTTTTGGTAGATGATACCGGGATTACAACGGATCATATCGAACTCGGTACTCAAGCCTGTCATTGATTCACTCGCTCCTAAAAACAAATATCCCTTAGGATTCAGCGCTTGCGCGAATTGACCAATGATCTTGGCTTTTACTTCCGGAGAAAAATAAATAAGGACGTTGCGACAAAAGATAATGTCAAACTTACCCAGCAACGCATATGAATCCAATAAATTCAAATGGCGAAAGCTCACCATACGTTTTACATTGTCGTTAACTTTAGCCATACCGTTGCCGCTATCGCTAAAAAACTTTTTGCGTCTTTCAGCACTGAGTCCTCGAGCCAATGCCAATGAGTCATACTCAGCATTTTTACAAATATCGAGCATAGTATTAGAGATATCCGTACCGATTATTTGCGCTCCCGAGGACAGTTGACCTGGGCGAGACTGTTGATATTCGGCCACTGACATCGCTATCGAGTAGGGCTCTTGCCCTGAAGAACTGGCCGCCGACCAAATTTTTACCGGCCGACGTAAATCTTTGCACTCAGGTAAGAGCTTTGTCTTCAATAGTTCAAACGGATAAGAGTCGCGAAACCACAATGTTTCATTGGTGGTCATGGCATCAACAACAGCGGCACGAAGTTGCCGCTCATGCGGACTCAACGTTTTGCTAACCAGCTGCGACAAAGATTCAACGCTAAAGCGAGCCATTAGCGGAGCCAAGCGACTTTTAACTAAGTAAAGTTTGTTATCACCCAGCACGATGCCACACTGCTGTTCTAAAAATGCACGAAACTGGTTGTATTCACCGAGCTCTAAATGCTTATTTTCCAAATTACTCTCACCTAACTCACTTGAAGCGGTTACAAGACAAGGCGGCATTAATCACAATGCACCCACTTTTTAACTGCTGTAGCCAGTTCGTCGGGGTTAAATTTGGCAATAAAATCATCCGCCCCAACTTTTTCTATCATCGCATGGTTAAATACGCCACTTAAAGAGGTGTGCAGTATCACATGCAATGGTGCCAGCTTCGGATCCGCTTTGACCTCTGCTGTTAAGGTATAGCCGTCCATCTCTGGCATTTCCACATCCGATATCAGTAACGCCACTCGCTCAGTGATATCATCTTTGCAGTCGAGTTTCGCTATTTCTTTTAATCGCAACAGGGCCTCTTTACCGTTTTTCGCCAGCTCAGTTTGCACCCCGAGAGGCTCCAGCGCCCGTTTTACTTGATTACGCGCCACGGCAGAGTCATCGGCAATAAACACAATACGCTCACCGAGATCTTTCTGCATCTCGCCATCTGAGGCAATGCCCTCACTGACCTCGGTATTAACTGGGCTGATCTCTGCAAGAATTTTTTCGACATCCAAAATTTCTACGAGCTCGTCATCAATCTCAGTCACTGCGGTAAGGTAAGAATAGCGCCCCGCACCTGACGGCGGTGGCATAATCTTTTCCCAATTCATATTGACGATACGCTCAACGCCACCCACCAAAAACCCCTGCACAGAGCGGTTATATTCGGCGATAATAATAAAGCAATTTTCAATATCAGTGATGGCCGGACCGCCTACAGCCATAGACAAATCGATGATAGAAATGGTTTGTCCACGAATATGCGCAACCCCACGAATGTAAGAATTCGTCTTCGGCATATTTGTTAGTGGTGGACACTGAAGGACTTCTCTAACTTTAAAAACGTTGATCCCGAACCGCTGGCGTCCTTTTAGTTTAAACAGCAATAATTCAAGGCGGTTTTGACCCACAAGTTGGGTTCGTTGATTGACAGAATCTAAAATGCCAGCCATCGGATTCTCCTAGCATTAATTTACAACTTCGCACACTCGCGCCAAATAGGAACGCATTTTGCTTCTTAGCTTCATACGTTAGTATAACTACGCTAGAACGCCCAGTTTTTGACGCTTCGTAGTTATACCCTGTTTTACCCAATAAGCATAGTCGAAACATGGTGAGTATGTTCAAAAAAATTCAACTTTTCCAAAGCTTATGGTTAATAGCCGGTGTATTAATAAGCTCAACGGCTGAGGCAAACAACGGCCAACAACAGCGCTATGATCGCCACGCTTTGCAAACGCTTGCTGAGCAATACATCACAGATCAAGCGCACATTCAGCCCGATCAAGAGCTACAAGTGCAAGCGATGGACTTAGATGCGCGCATAGGTCCCAGAGAGTGTGCAGTAACACCGCAAGCCTCTACGGCTAGCGCTCCGCCATTTAATCGGCAGGTAACAGTAAAACTTAAGTGTTCAAGTCCTGCTCTTTGGAGTCAGTATGTCCATGTACGCATCAGTAAGCTCTCTACTATCGTGGTCGCCAATGATCACATTGCCCGTGGGCAAATTATTAGTGCTGATGATTTAACTACTGAGCAGCGTCCGCAACATTTTGTTCGCGCTCGCTACATAGAGCAGCCAGAAGTTATTGTCGGCAGCCGCAGTAAACGCAGTATTCGCAGAGGATTGCCAATTAGTATGAATCAGTTGTGTATGGTGTGTAAGGGCGATAATGTGAGCATAATTGCCCGCTTTAACGGACTCACTATAAAAACATCTGGAGAAGCGCTAGAAGATGGCGGTGTCGGTGATAATATTCGCGTGCGTAATGTAAAGTCTGGCCGGCTGATCAATGCCAAAGTAACAGCAGTGGAAACCGTGGCGGTTAATATTTAAATTTTATGCTAAAGTATTGGCTAGAATGGCCGATAAACAGTGCAAAGGTCAATATAGCTTAGGTAATTAGTGATGGTGAATCAAGTCAACAAAGGCCAGCAAGGCTCGGTGTACAACACACCACAAAATAAAGTGGAGCAACAAAAGCTCAACCAAACGCAAACACAAGGTAATGAGGCAAACGCAAAGGCCAGTACGAAGGCTGCAGCGGACTCAGTAAGCCTTACCCCACAAGCAAAGCAAATGAAGTCTTTGCAAGAGAAGGCTGAGCGCTCATCAGGGTTCGACCAACAAAAGGTTGACGAATTAAAGCAAGCTATCAGTGAAGGCAAATATCAAGTAGATAGTGAAAAGCTTGCTAAAAACATCGCTGCGTTTGAGTTCGATTTGTATGGCTGATTCGGCACTTAGTGTGGCTCTCGGTCAACAGCTCTCAAGTTTACAAGACTTGCTACAACTACTTGAAGATGAGCTGAGCGCTATTGCCGGGCGCAGTGGTGATGAACTGAAGGAATTAACGCCTAGAAAAGAGCGGGCGCTTGTTCAAATTAAGCAACAAGACCAGCATATTGCTCAGCTATTAAAAGCGCAAGAGCAAGAGATATTAGCGCCGCACCAAGAGATGATAGAGCATGCACAGACTTTATTGCTAAAGTGCAAACAGCAAAATCAAGTGAATGCTCAGGCTGCTCACAATGCTCAGCTCACCGTCAAACAGCTCAAAGATATTCTTATCGGCGCACCAAGTTCATTAACCTATGCTGCCGACGGCGGGATTGACCGCAGCGAAAATAAAATCGTAAAGAACTTAAAAGCCTGAACCTACTAAGCTAAATATTGATTTGAAAAAGGGAGCCTAAGCTCCCTTTTTTACCTCTTACAGCTCGCCTTTGCCTGAGCTATCCAGCATCGCTTTGATCACTTCATCATCGCCAACAGTGGCGTAATGTGAGGCTCCTCCAAAGCCATGCTCCTCGCTCGTTATGGTTTGCTCTGAGGCTAAATCATCAAATTGAGCTAATACCTCTTCTGCCTCATCAGGATTATCCAAAATAGCCTCAGCGCCTAACAAACCCGATTCACTGATAGCTTGCTCGGCATTGACTGTGATTTCTTTTACTTGGTTAAACTCGGTAAACTGCTCACCATTTAAGCTCAAGCTTACAGCTTCATAATCCAGAGTCTCAACACTGGCATAATGGCTTTGACTATCAGTTTCTTCAACCACCACCTCTTGAGCGAAAGCGCTGACCTCTAGAGGTTGCTCTGCTGACGAGTTTTCATAAATAGAGCCACTATCAAATACCTGATTATTGGTATCTTTGACTAAGTAGTTGCCTGCAGCGTCTATGGTCACGAAATAAAAATCCTCCCCACTGAATATATCTAAATCTAGCAAAGAGAGCGTATATCCCCAATCACCATTCGCATCCGTGGTCGTGCTCGGATACGTGCTCAGAACAGCCAAGTCAATGCCCAATAGGCCAACACCAATTAAGCTGGAACCAAGAATGTAGATCTCTGTACCCGCAGGCGCCGTTCCCTCTGCTGATGGTAACACTAAGCCCAAAATCCCGGGATCAAAATCAGTGACTTCAAAGCTAATTGGGGTTGTGTCTATAGTACCAGTACTTACGACGCTGCTGGTATTCCCTGCTTGGTCGGTGACGCTCGCGGTCACAGTACATGGTCCATCGACCAATACTAAGCTCGCGCTAATAGACCAGTCACCATTACTATCTGTGGTAGTGCTCACCGTATGAGCAGTACCCGCTCCATCAACAAATTGTACGCTTACTTGAGCATTCGACTCATTAGAGGAGCCACTTACCTGCGGTGTGCTGTCATTTGTGAGAGCTATACTGCCCGCATCAATGCTTACTGTCGGTGCAATGGTGTCTATGGTACCTGTGCCACTAACACTGCTGCTATTGCCAGCACTATCAGAAGCACTGACGGTTACGGTGTAACCCCCTTCAGCAAGGCTGGGGGCAGACACCGACCAGTTGCCACCGCCATCTACCGTCGCACTGAGTGTGTATGTATCACCATTACTATCAAGCACACTAATACTCACCGCCCCGCCAATTTCACTGCATGTACCGCTTAGCAGAGGCGTGGCATCGTTCCCCAACCCTAATGGGTCAAGGGTCACGCTTACGCCTTGAGTATCAATATTCCCAGTGTTAGAAACTGTGGTGGTATTGCCCGCGTCATCCACTATCGTTGCACTTACGGTAAAAGTGCCTTCAGATAACGCAGAGGGCGTGACAGCCCAAGTGCCATCTACTGCTACAACAGTTGAAATATTTTGGCTATCACCATTGCCATCAATGACCGTGATAGAAACAGTGGCTCCTATTTCATCACATGTCCCTGAGATAAGCGGGGTATTGTCATTGCCGTTTGCAGGCACGTTCACGCTCAGGCTAGGGGCGGTGGTATCCACCTCACCGGTTGCGCTCACTTCGGTTAGGTTGCCAACGTCATCACGTACTGCCGCCTCTACAGTAAAGCCTCCCTCAGCCAGCGCCGCAGACACAGCCACAGACCAGTTACCATTTGAGGTTGACGCTTGCAAGGTTTGCTGGTCACCGAGCGCATCGGTCACTATCACCTCTACTACAGTGCCATCAGCCACATCTGTTGTACCACTGATAACTGGCGTGCTGTCATTAGTTAAGCCAAGGGTATCAATGCTAAGAACAGGTGGTTCATTATCAAAATCGAGTGTACTGATGGTGGTCGTGTTGCCAGCGGCATCAGAGGCTGACGCAGTCACATAGGCTAATGTCAGAAGCGGCACTGTTAAATTAACTAAAGTCCAATTGCCATCAGCATCGGTGATCGCTGTGTATGTTAAGCCAATTGCTCCTCCGACGAGGTGCTCAGTGATAGTGATTTCACTGCCTGCGGGCAAGTCTGATGTACCAGATAAAGAAACTAGATTCCCTAACAAAAAGGAAGGCACTATGGTTAATTCAGGACCTATAGTATCAATGACAGCACTTTGTGAATCAGTACCCGTATTGCCTGCATCATCAACAATAGTCACGGCCACAGTATAAGTACCATCGGCTAACGCTGAAGGAGCGGATACCTGCCAATCACCATTGACATCAGTAGTAGTAATGACGCTTTGACTGTTCCCCTGAGAGTCAGTAAAAGTAAGTGTTAATTGGCTGTTCGCTTCGCTTGAGCCTCCAGAAACAAGGGGAGTATTGTCGTTAGTGAGCTCAAGTGGGTCAATATTAACAGTGGGAGCAATAGTATCGATAACACCCGTTTCAGAATCCGTTGAAGTATTGCCAGCACCATCATCAACGCTGGCTGTGATAGTAAACTCACCTTCTGCCAGCGCTGCACCAATGTTTGCGCTCCATGTACCATCTGCACCGACTGCGGCGCTCAAGTTCTGAACATTACCAAGAGCATCAACTACAACTATTGACACCACAGCCCCAAGCGCAGCGCCCGCTGAGATACCAGAAATAACGGGGGTGGCATCGCTTATCACTCCTACGGGATCAATCGTAATCCCTGGACCGGCAGTATCAACTGTACCGGATTCACTATCGGTGCCCTCGTTTCCTGCGGCATCAGTAATGCTGGCGGTAATATCAAAATCCCCCTCAGCAAGTGCAGTAGGCACCTCAGCTGTCCAACTGCCATCACCGGCTAACAGTGCCGTAAAACTCTGACTATCTCCGCTGGCATCGACTACGGTGATTGATACAACATCTCCCTCATTGCCTTCAGCACTGCCGCTAATAACAGGGGTTTCATCATTCACGCTGCCAATGGGCGAAATGGTCACTGTGGGGGCTGTAATATCCACTTCGCCTTGGACTTGATCATTAGCCTGGTTACCGGCATTGTCACTGACTTCGGCGGTGATAGTGTATTGCCCTTCCGCTAAAGGCGTGGCGAGCGACGCACTCCAAGTGCCATCATCTTGCACCGTCGCCTGAATCGTCTGGGTATTACCACTGGCATCGACCACGGTGATAGCCACCGTTGCTCCAACCTCAGAACTACTGCCAGTAATGATTGGAGTCGTGTCATTGCCTATACCCGGGTTGTCGATGGTCAAATCCGGTGCGCTGGCATCAATACTGCCCTGCGCTGACGCTTGGGTGTTATTCCCTGCTTCATCAGTCACTGATGCAAGTACAGTATAATCCCCTTCAGCTAACGGCTGGGAGGCTTCTACCTGCCAGCGGCCATCGCTTTGCACCACTGCTGTTAACGTTTGCGTCGTACCATCGCTATCGGTGACCTCGATACCCACGCTTGCGCCCACTTGCGAACTAACACCAGAAATAATAGGCGTGGTATCACTTTGCGCTCCAAGCGGATCAATACTGAGCGTCGGAGCCGTAACATCTATTTGCCCTTGGGCATTTGCCTGCGCTTCATTTCCTTGGGCATCAGTAACACTCGCTGAAACGGTAAACCCCCCCTCAGCAAGCGCCTGCGGGACAGACACTTGCCAACCACCATCTGCCGCCACCACCGCTGTTACGGTTTGTATCTGCCCATTTGCATCTGTGAGAATCAAATTTACTGCGGCACCTATTTCACTGCTAGAACCTGAAATCGTTGGTGTTACATCATTGGTAGGTGATAGCGGGTCGATGCTCAAATCGGGAGCATTGGTATCAATTGTTCCACTTGCCGTTGCTGATGTGCTGTTTCCAGCTTCATCGCTCACACTGGCCTCAACTTGGTATCCCCCTTCAGCAAGCTCTGTCGGCACCTCTACTTGCCAACTTCCGTCGCTTTGCACCACAGCAGTGAATGACTGAGTTGTGCCATTCGCATCAACCACTTCGACCGCTATCGTTGCTCCTATTTCATCACTTGTTCCGGAAATCACTGGGGTGGGATCGTTCGTGACTCCCAAAGGAGTCAAGGTTAGGCTCGGCGCTGTAGTATCCACCTCACCTTGAGCAGTATCATTGGTACTGTTGCCGGATGCATCAACCACACTCGCCTGCACTTGGTAAACACCCTCACCTAGCGGTTGTTGAGTTTGCACCTGCCAGCTACCATCTTGCTGAACTGTCGCTTCTAATGTTTGTCGATTACCCTCAGCATCAGAGACAATCACAATAACGGTGCCCCCGACTTCACTACTGGTGCCAGTAATAACGGGGGTTGTGTCATTGGTAATCGCAGGAGAATCGATCGTTAACTCCGGCGCACTGGCATCTATAACTCCTTGCTCGGTATCGCTGGCGCTATTACCTGCCGCATCAGTGACACTAGCCTGTACCTCAAATCCTCCCTCAGCCAGTGCCTGTGACACCTCCACCTGCCAGCTACCATCTGCCTGGACGACAGCCGTTAAACTTTGCGCAACTCCCACCGCATCTGTAACCAATATATTGACGGTAGCGCCGATTTCATCACTACTACCTGAAATTAACGGTGTACTGTCACCAGTTGAGATCAATGGTTCAATATCTAAACTTGGAGCAGTGGTATCTATATTGCCTTGCTCGGTATCGCTGGCGCTATTACCTGCTGCATCAGTGACACTTGCCTGTACCTCAAACTCTCCCTCGGTCAGCGCTTGTGGCACCTCCACCTGCCAGCTACCATCTGCCTGGACGACAGCCGTTAAGCTTTGTGCTACTCCCGCCGCATCTGTCACCAATATATTGACGGTTGCGCCAATTTCATCACTGCTACCACTGATTATTGGGGTGCTATCACTTATAGTTGCTAAAGAGTCAATGACTATACTGGGTGCTTGGCTGTCCAATAAACCAGACTCTGAGTCACTGGCTTCTAAGCCACCCGCCGCTACAGATGCGGTCACTGAGAATTCGCCTTCGGCCAATGGCTGAGCCACATCAATTTGCCACTGACCGGCAACAGCTGTCGTGGTTATACTCTGCTCATTTCCCAAAGCGTCAACGACAGTGATAGTGATCACACTGCCATCAGGGGCATCCGTGCTGCCCGCTAGACTCGGCGTACTGTCGTTTGTGGTGCCAATCGCAGCGATATCAATAGTTAAACTCTCTAGGTCAGTGTCACCATTAAAGCTGCCCAGTGCCTGCGCTTGGCCAATATTCCCTGCTTCATCAGTGCTGCTAGCAACAACACTGAACTCCCCTTGCACCAATGGTTGTGTGACTTGCACTTGCCAAGTGCCGTCCTCCCCCACAGTAGCGACCAGTGTTTGGGTAGCGCCTGCTGCATCTGTAATGAGCACATTCACTGCTGCTCCAGCCTCTAAATCGCTGCTCCCCGAAATAGCTGGCGTCGGGTCATCTTCATCTATAGGTGTAGCGATAACAATAACGGGGGCTGTGGTGTCCAGCTCCCCTGATGTTGTTCCCACCACAGTGTTTCCCTGAGGATCGGTGGCCGTAACCGTCACTTCGAACGTACCGTCTGCTACCTCATCAGAGAACACCACCTGCCATTGACCGTCATCATCAATAACCACTATCTGCTCAACCGAAACACCATCAGCTGTAGTCAATGTCACAGTCGCAGTTTGCCCTACCATATTTGTACTGGAGCCACTGACTTGAATGTCTGGGTTATTAGTCAAACCAATAGGTGCCACCGTAATAACACCACTCTCACTATTCTCACCATTTTCACCATTCTGTGTTTCTGGCAGCACCCCATCGCCGGTGTTCTCAACCGTTATCGCACCTTGATTCTGAGCACTAAAATCGTCATTTAAGGTCAATTGCTGACCTGATAGCGTTTCGCTGATACGTGTGAGCTGTACAAAAGAGGTACCTCCTCCACCAGCGGCGCCTCCACCCGCACCAGCAGCGGTTGCTTCTAATGCATCGAGAATGTCACCGTCACCTTGTAGTGCATCCAAAAAAGAGGAAATACTGGGATCTTCGTTAGTGGCAAAAGAAGAGGGCTGCTGTGCTTCAAGCTCTTTGAGAGCTTCAACGACACTTTGCTGTGCAACTTGATGTTCATCCATGTTCACGCCAAGTTCAGCTAAGGTATCCGCTCCTATGGTTAGGTGTTGATTAGCTGGGATTTCAAACTCGCCGCGAGTGCTTGAAAGTATTATCGAACTTTGCGCTTGGGTCATTATCTGCGAATCCTGGGCAATAATATCGCCAACACTAACAAGCTTCACCTCCCCACTAGGCAAACGTACAAATACTTCCCCAACTACCTCTTTTACAATTAATTGCTCCATGACGGTGTCCTCACTGAATTTGGCCGACAAATAAAGTGTAGAAGGTAGTTAGCTGAGTGTTATTGGACAGAGGTCCAATTTTAATGGGAAAAAGCAATACTTTTGTACTAAGCCTAAAAAGTAAAAGAGGTACAAAGAGTAATTTTATTGCACATCTTACGATTCTCGACTAAATCATATTGTACACATGGCAGTACTGGGTTTCTTTAACAAAACTGGGAGGTTAGCATGGATCATGAACAAATTAACAAGGAGTTCATAGGTCTTAAGCCACGACTACTAACCGTCATTGCACTGGCTACGATGTTCGCAAGCTCGTTATCACACGCACGCTCCACTGAGCCACTTTCTTACGCCGCCAAGCAAGCACTTGAAGCGAACCCACAAGTCAAGCAACGCTGGCATGAATTTAAAGCGTCAATGCATGGAGTCGATGCTGCATTCTCTGGCTATTTGCCCAAGGTCGACGTGAATGCAAGTACCGGTTACGAGACTCGCAATTACGGCATTGATGATGACTACGCGCGCAATACCGCCGAGTTGAGCGTAACCCAAATGCTCTATGACGGCTTTCGCACTAGCAACGAAGTTGAGCGGTTTGAGCAAATCCAGCTAACCCGTTACTTTGAGCTACTAGCCCAAGCACAACAAACCAGTTTAGAGGCCGCTACCGCCTACCTTGATGTTATTCGCTACAACAAGCTGGTGGAGTTAGCAGAGCAAAATCTTGAACAACACCAAATAGTGTTTCAACAGATTGAGCAAAGCGTCGGTGCAGGGGTAGCCAGAGCAGCCGATCTAGAGCAAATCACCGGACGCTTGTCTCTGGCCGAGTCTAACGTTATGACTGAGCTTGCTAACCTGCACGATGTCAATGCTCGCTATCTACGGATTGTCGGCGAACTGCCCCCTAGCAACCTCGACGAGGCGGGGGTCGATGACGAACAAATTCCATTTTCTATTAATAAAGCTTTAGCTCTGGCATATGAAAACTCTCCGCGCTTTTATGCCACGCTTTATGGTATCAGCGCAGAGCAAGCCTTTGCACAAAGCCAAAAGTCCGGATTTCACCCCAATGTGAACTTATCCGCTCGTTATGGCATGCAAGACAGGGATGAGCTTGGTTTTAACACAACTCGCTCTGAAGGCCGAATTGGCATCGATGTAAGCTACAACCTGTTCAATGGTGGGCTTGATAGTGCCAATCTCGAGCAAGCATACGAACAAGTTAATGTTGCTAAGCAACAGCGCGACTTAGCCTGTTTAGAGATACGCCAAGGCGTGCAGATCGCCTACAATAATGTACGCATTTTGGAGCGTAAGCTACCGGCCTTAGCGCAGCACCAGGCCGCCTCTGAAAAGGTCAAGCTGGCTTACAAGGACCAGTTTGATATCGGTGAGCGGACATTGCTGGACGTGCTTGATGCTGAGAATGAGGCGTTTCAATCCAGCCGAGCCTATATAAATGCCGAGTATGAGCGAATGAACAATGTATTGGCGATGCTAGCAGAGATGGGCGGGTTACTCGAAGCTTTGAGTATTACCAACGAGGATTACCCGACTTTAAGTGAGTTAACTGAGTCACCGCTTACAGCAGATAGCGAGCACCTTTGCCCCAAAGTGGATGTTGCCAGCCAAATGTCTCGCAAATCTTTTCTTACAGAGAAAAAAAAACGCGACAACGCCTATAAAAGCATAAAAATAGATACCTCTTTACCTGCAGCGGGTCTAAGCAGTAACGCCGCTATTATGGGTGCTGATGACGATAGTGATGGCATTGCCAATGATAAAGACCAGTGTCCGGCCACACCATTTGCAACCGAGGTCGACGCCCAAGGCTGCACTAAATATACAGCGGACACGCGCTCGGTGGAAATAGGAATTCCCTTTGCCTTCGACTCTGACGTGGTGATGCCGCAATACTACGCTGAAATTGAACGCCTCGCGACGTTCTTAAAACAGCACCCTGATAAAACCGTTGAAATCCACGGCCACGCGTCACTCGATGGCGAGCCACAGTATAATAAGCGTCTATCAGAGCGCCGCGCTTTTGCTGTTACCGAGATTCTTATCAATAACTTCGGTATTTCTGCGCAGCGGGTCACTGCCATGGGCTTTGGTATTGAACAGCCTATCCAGAAAGAAATTTCGGTGCGCGCCAACGCGCTCAATAGGCGAATTGAGGCCAAAATCAACAGCTAATCACCTACTGGAAATGGCGTTTTATGAATATGGATCATGCTCACGGTGGTGCCTTAGCGGATTGTTTAGCGATAATATGCAATTATCATAATCGCCCCTTTTCCGGCGAGGCGCTTATCGCTGGCCTTCCTCTTGTTGACGATAAGCTCACTCCTTCTGTGCTGTCACGCGCCGCCAAACGTGCTGGCTTTAAGTCGAAGCTCGTACATCGAGACCTTGATGCGGTTAATACTGCTTTACTGCCCGCCATTGTATTATTGGCAAACAATCAAGCCTGTGTGCTGCTAAGCTTCGATAAGCATAACGAGCAAGTATCTGTGATTTACCCTGAACTTGCAGATACGCCAGTACAACAAAGTACTGGGGAGTTTGAAAAAGCCTATAGCGGCGCGGTTATCTACCTTCAGCCTGAATTTGCCTACGATGCCCGCGCGCCTCTGACTAATAAAAATAGCCGCGCCGGGTGGTTTTGGCCGATCATCAAAGAATGTCGCTCGCTGTATCGCGATGTGATTATTGCCGCACTATTCATAGGCTTGTTTTCAGTGACTATGCCGCTGTTTGTGATGAACGTATACGACCGCGTTGTCCCAAACCAAGCCGTACATACCTTATGGGTTTTAGGTATTGGCGCTATGTTGGCGCTCAGCGCCGACTTGGTGTTGCGTTTGATGCGCAGTTACTTTCTTGAATTAGCCGCGAGCCGTATCGATGTGAAAGTCTCAGCCACCATTATGGAGCGTGTACTCGGCATGCAACTGAAGAATAAACCCCAATCTTCAGGTTCATTTGCCGCAAACCTTCACGCTTTTGAGTCTATCCGTGGGTTCTTTAGCTCTATGACCTTAGTGGCGTTAGTCGATTTACCCTTTGTATTAATTTACGTATTAATTATCGCACTGATTGGCTTAGAGCTAATTGTGCCGCTGATCATTGGCGCTATAGTCATTTTGCTGTACGCCCTTGCTAGTCACAATCGCCTTGAGCAGCTAAGTGACAACACCATGAAAGTCAGTGCCATGCGCAATGCCGTGCTGGTTGAGAGCTTGAACAACCTCGATGATATCAAAGCCTTTCATGGAGAATGTAAAGTGCAATCAGCGTGGGAACGAGCGACACTGTATTTAGCGCGTATAAATGCCCAAAGCCGTTTGCTCAGTGCCTCAATTACTAATCTGTCTACCTGGATGCAACAAGGGGTCGGCATTGGCCTTATCATTGTCGGCGTGTACTTGGTGATTGACGGCGAATTAACGCAAGGCGGATTGATTGCCGCGTATCTGTTGTCTTCTCGCGCCATGGCCCCAATCTCGCAAACAGCCGCTGTGATGGCACAATATCACCACGCTGCTACGGCTATGGATTCGCTTAATGAGATAATGGACAAACCAGTGGAGCGGCCAGAGGGCAAACACTGGGTATCTCACCCAATCATTAACGGCCACCTTAAGTTAGATCAAGTTAACTTTAGTTATGATGAAAACGCAGTGCCTATTATACGCAACGTGTCACTGCAAATTAATGTCGGTGAGCATGTGGCCCTGGTCGGTAAAAATGGCTCTGGCAAAAGCACCATTGAGAAGCTTCTTATGGGGTTATATAGCCCTAATGCAGGCCATATATTAGTTGATGACATTGATATCGGCCAACTCGACCCGGCTGAGCTACGCCACAATATAGGATATGTTCCCCAAGACGTGAGCTTAATGTACGGTACGTTAAGAGACAACATCACGCTTGGTGCGTGGCATGCCGAAGATGAACAAATAATAGCAGCTGCAGAGAAAGCTGGTCTGATGGAACTTATCAACGCCCATCCTGACGGCCTTGATTTGCAAGTTGGCGAACAAGGAAAGTTACTCTCTGGCGGACAACGCCAAGCCGTTGCTCTGGCTCGGGCCCTCATCAACGACCCCCCAGTGTTGCTATTGGACGAGCCCAGTGCCGCCCTAGATCACAGCAGTGAGCAACGGTTAATTCATACCCTAAAACACTACTGCTCAAGCAAAACGCTAGTGCTTGTTACCCATCGTTCAGCCCTGCTGGAGCTTGTTGATAGAGTTATAGTCATGGATAAGGGCCAAATCATCGCCGATGGAGATAAAGCGACGATCACCTCTCACTTGACGAAAAAATCGGTGAAACACGCATCATGAAAGAGCAAGAACACCCACCATCCAGTATTGAACAAGCGAGTTTTGAGCGCTTAGGCCGAGGCATTCAACGCAGCGCCAAAAAGGGGTTATTCAATCGTCTGTTTAATGGTTTCTTCGTGCCTCCCAATCAGCAAGACTGGGTGGCTGATGCGCATTGGCAGCAAATGCAACAGCAACCACTGGCGGCGCGCGGTCTTCTTTATGCTATAGCCGTGGCGATTATACTGCTACTAGTGTGGGCCGCCTACGCACAACTAGATGAAGTGACACGCGGCGAAGGGCGGGTGATCCCCTCGCAAAAACTGCAAATTGTGCAATCTTATGACGGAGGCATGGTCGAGCAAATTCTCATCAAAGAGGGACAAATTGTTGAACAAGGAGACCTCCTCGTTAAGGTCGACCCGACTCGGTTTGTTTCCAGCCTGCGTGAAAGCCGCGCCCAATATTTAGGGCTAAGCGCAGAAGTGGCTCGCTTACAAGCGCTCACCGCAGATACTGAACTGGTATTTAGCGATGAATTAAAGCAACAGGCGCCTAATGCGATTAAGTATGAGCAAGCCCAATATCGCAGTAACAAGCAGGAATTGACCCAGCAAATTCGTATTCACCAACGGCAATTAGAACAGCGACGCCAAGACTATAATGAAACAGCGGCAGCCATTGAGCAGTACCGCGCCAGCTTAGCACTAAGCCAACGAGAACTGAGGGTAACCCGACCATTACTGCAATCTGGAGCCGTCTCTGAAGTCGATATAATCCGCTTAGAGCGACAGGCTGTGGACTTACAAGGTGAGATCAAGCGCGCCCAAGCGGCATTGAAGCGAACCCAGGCAGCGATTGAAGAAGCGCAAAGTAAAATTGATGAAGTCGAACTGACCATGGTGAACCGCTGGCGCGACCAACTTTCCGACTCGATGCTACGCCTCGACGCCTTGCGGGAAACACAAACGGGGCTTGCTGATAAGGTTACACAAACAGATATTCGCTCGCCAGTTCGCGGCACTGTGCAACGCCTATTGGTCAATACTGTGGGTGCGGTGTTACAGCCTGGCAGTGACTTGGTGGAGATCATCCCACTTGATGATCAACTACTTGTGGAGGCCAAAATTGCGCCACAGGACATTGCCTTTTTACGCCCTGGGCAACCTGCGATGATCAAACTCACAGCTTATGACTTTACTGTTTATGGCGGGTTGGAAGCCCAAGTCACTCATATCAGTGCCGATACTGTCACCGATGAGCGCGATAACACCTATTACTTAGTGCAACTAAAAACATCGCGCGGCTCATTGAGCGAGCAACTCACGATTATTCCGGGAATGACAACTCAAGTGGATATTATCACCGGGCAAAAAACGGTTTTAGACTATCTATTAAAGCCTATTCTTAAAGCCACTTCTCAGGCGATGACGGAGCGTTAGCCATGGATCTGTTTATAACCGAACAAGGACTCATATCTAGCCATTGGCAGCGCCTAGGTGAGCCAATAGAAGTGCTTTATGCACTGCCCGAGCAAATACCCGATGCGCGTATTGCTTGGGTACTCACTGGCATGCCCGATTGGCAACAGATCATTGGCCAATTACATGCTCGTCATATCGCAATTATATTGATGACCCGTAACCCCTGTGTCAGTGAATTACAACAAGGGTTTAGCTTAGGCGCGCGCGGCTATGTTGAACTGTTCGCCACTACGGCTGTACTTAAACAGGCGCGTGACGCGATTGAAAACAATGCTTTGTGGCTACCCGGCTGCTTGCTAAGCAACCTTATTGGTGCACTTTCCATCGCCGATAAGGCCTGTTCATCTGCCTCTGCGGATTTAAGCAAACTGAGCGAGCGTGAATGTGAGGTCGCCAAGCTCGTGGCTCAAGGACAAACCAACAAGGCTATCGCGGCACGACTCTATATTTCTGAGCGCACCGTTAAACAGCATTTAAGCTCGACATTTGCAAAGCTACAGGTTAAAGATCGACTGCAATTAGCGTTGCATGTCAATGGCGCTGGGCAAGGGCATTAATGCCCTTGCTGAGCTTGAATACGGGCACTGACTCCCAACTCTTTGAGTAATTCAACAGCAATGTCTTGAGCCAACTCCTCCACTACGACCATCACCCCTAAAGGGCGCACTTGTGCACAAATATGCCGCACCAACTGTTGGGTTGCCTCATCATTACTGATGTTGTGCACCAAAGTGTTATCAAGCTTTATAAAATCTAACCCCAACTGTTCTAAGCCATCAACTTGGTTCAATGCTTGACCTGCATCCGTTAAACCTAAGTGGCAACCCACTAACTTTGCCTCTCGGCAGAACTCTTTTACTTGCTCAGCCATGTTGATTAAACATAACTCTGAAAACTCCAAGGTCAAGCGCGGCGCTAGCTGCTCTTCACTGGATATGAGTGCAAGAATACTGGTATAAGTAATTTCATCTGCCAACGTTGATTCACTTAACCTGATAGCGAAAGGCTGGGAATAGTGTAGCCATAGCTTCTCATTGAAAAATTTTTTCACCGTTTTCCAGTCCGACTGCGCATCCAGTTGTTGTTCACTGAGCAGGCGTTGATAGTAGCTTCTAGAGTGAGCCTTGTTACCTACTTTCAGGTATAAACCGACTTCACTTTGTACGCAACTATTATCGAAGTTCAATACGTCTGTAAGCTTTAATTCAAACTGCTCTTTTTCAAGCGCTTGCATTAAAGATTGCCCAGTCACCGCTGCTACTGGGGCATCCTCTGTTACAGCATCAGCGCACATATCCACACCAGAAGCAGTGGCCATAGCCAACAATCGTTGACCTTCTTGCAAAGCCTCTTCACCGCTTTGCTTTTCTTCAATATAGGTAATACTGTGCCTCAACTCTACCAGCCCATTATAGGTATCGCTAAATTCACTACAGTATTGCGTCAGCGTCCGTGAGCTATCCTCTGCAGCCATCACCTCATTGAGTCGAAGAGCAAAGTCACAATGACTGATACGCCCTAGCTGCCAATCATGAAGGTTATCTTGTTGGGTTTCTGCATAGCGAATCAATAGCTGTGCAAGTTCTTTCTCAAGTACATGGAATTGGTCAGGGGTAAAACTGCCCCGCAGTTGCTCGTAGTTCGTTAACCTCATTAATACTAATACTTGCTGGCGGTGGGCAACTTGTCTTAGCTCTTGTTCCATGCGCGAAAGAAAATATCTACCATTGGCAAGACCAGTTACTTCATCGTGTTGAGCCAAGTACTGCGCCCGAGCGATACGTTCATTTCCTTCGAGTAAGATATCAGCGAAGCGCTCAGCTAAGTGATTCATCGCTTCTGTGACTTGAGCTAACTCAGCTGTATTAGGTAACGGCAGCTGCAAAAACTGCTTTTTAGAGAAGCTTTGGGCCTGGACAACAACTCGTTGTAACGGCCTTAAAATCCAGCGTAAGATTATTGATGCAGCGATGCAGCTGAATAAAGCAATAAGCGCAAAGCCATTTGCTAAATTAAGTACATTGTCCCATAAAGCCTCTAGTGCATATCGTTGCTGACTCTGAATATACAAGGTGCCGTACTGTTGCCAGCCATTACTTACTTGCGCAACGCCGGCGCCCACCTCAAAGGCGAACATCTGTGCAAACCAGTTTGGTACAGAAGCATGCTCAGGCTGTGCGAACGAACGCTCAACAATGACTTCGCCTTGCGTATCAAGCAATTTGATTTGCTGATAGTGACCAGTATCAAAAGCAGCCGATACGAACAACTCAACAGTGACCGGGTCTTTATTCATTTGCGTTAAAGACAGCGCTAAAGTATTGGCGTTATCCACATTTTTTAGGTAAAGCTGCTCAGAAAAGCTGCTCTTAACATTATAGCCGCTAATGAGTACGCTGCAGATCAACCCACTCAAGGCAATAACCACAATAACCAACCACAGTTGTACCACCAAAGATATACGGTGCGCCCCGTTGGACGCCACAGATGCTTGCTTTATCACCACCTAACTCCTTGCTGTTCCATTTTTTTTAAAACCGAATGCCAGCGAGATAACCTCGCCCGAGGGTCGGCCACACTGTGGGTTGACGTTGCAGTCCACAGACCTTCACTGTTAAAGCTGAAAACCGGATATAAATCAGTGCGCTTCGCTGCTGGCAAAATAGCACTCGTCAGCGAGTCGAGAATGATGGGTTGGCTACTGGGGGTCGAGTAATAGCCTAACACCATATGAGCTTGGAATTTTTGACTGCGAGGGCCGCCAATTTGCGCTTTAACATAGATAAGGCGAAGCTTATTATCAGCGATGCCTAGCATTCTCAATGACGCGTATTTCGCTATGGCGTAGTCTTCACAATCGCCCAGCCCCTGCCCTAGGGTTTCTAATGGCGTTGCCCAGTAATCTTGTTGTTTGTAGAGAAGTTGGTCGGTGCGGTAGCGCACTTGCGTGGCAAAAAACTGATTGACCAGTTGCACTTTGCGGGTTTCGGGCTGCGCACTCAAGCTAGCTAGTAATTGCTGCCAGCGCTGCGCCACCAGTAAACGTTGAGTACCGTATTGATTGCGCATAAGTGTTTGAAACAAGCCGCTGTCCATAGCTGCGCCAACGTGAATGGCATTCATGAGTAACAGCATGGCTAACACTAAACCTAGCCCCAGCCACCGTATTTTATTTGTAATTTTCGTACTGCTCACTACGTCCTAAAAGCCTACATAGTTTCTGCGCACTGCCTAAGACGCAATGGGTTTGATTTACTAAAGCATAGCAGTGATTTTCAGTTCTGCAGCACCCAATGTTAACCGTAAATGCAGTATAAAGAGGTGCTTAGAATAAGTTTGATATTAGAAATTAAAGCAAAAATGCGGGTGTATGAAGGCAAGAAAAGATAAACCCAAGCGCACTGGCGTACACTTGGGGCAATGTTGTATATCAGCCAACACCTCAGTAGTAAGTGACCTTTTTTACCTTGCGAGGCTTACTCTGAGTAATGTAAAGGTCATGTACTAGCTTCATATCCAGCTCTAATTCAGTTGCATAACTGTCGCCAACAACATAACTGCGTTTAACTCGAGCCCCTCGGATCACCCCTTGAACCCGCGCTTGCAGTACATCATCTCCGGCAATGGCATTGGCAACGGTGGTTTGCCCTTGCATTTGTTGGCCATAAACCTGCTCCGCCAACTCCCGATAGGCTTCTATCTTTGAAGCTTTCATCGCCATCAGCGATTTTTGCTGAGCGCTTTCACCGGGCTGCGGGGCGATAGGTGCATAACCAATCGCACGTAAAATCGGATAGTTATCAGGCTGCTCTATGGCGTATTCAACGTGCTTATCAAACACGCTGCTGCAGCCGAGCATGCTCCATGTGCTGATCAGCAGTATCATCATTCGTAGCATGTTTTGCTCCACATTGATTGTCTCTAAACCTATGCTCAATAGTATGCACGATAAATGCCACTATTACAGGGGAGTTGGTATGTTCTTTGCTATCTTTGTTGCAAGAACATTTTTAGGTGGGATAACTATGCGATATTTGGCACCTGTGTGCGCACTGATGATTGCACTAATAAGCCCGAGTGTCAGCGCCCAATGGTTGCAAACCACAGGGGTTGCGACTTTAGAGAATGGAGATACCGAAACAGCACGCGCCAACGCGGTCAGTGACGCTATAAAACAGGCGTTATTATATTCAGGGCTGGAGCTATCCAGTGTGCAGACCTTGACTAACGGCGTGCTCACTCAGGATCACCTTTCTTTGCAAGCACATGGTCAAGTACAACAAATGCAGCTTCTCGAAGAGCAACAAAGTGATGGCATGATCAGTGTCACCATGCAAATTGAAGTGTTAGACAACCCACAGCAATGCCCTGAACAAGACTTTGTTAGCCACTTTGCTCTCACACGCACGGCATTGGATAATCCACAGCAAGCTCGTTATGGTCAAATATTTGACGTAGCCCCTGCTTTTACTAAGCAGCTCTACGCAATTATGAGCCAAACGCAATTAGCTATGCTGCCTATTCCTTATTTTAAAGAAGCGGTGGATGTTAGCCCCTTCTTTACACAGCAATTTCAGTATGATGAAAACGTACTGGAATATATTCGCGACAAAAGTAACAGTCAGTACGTGTTACTCTCGCAAATCACCGATATTTCCACCGGCAAGCAATTGAATAATGATTATGCATTTTGGCAGGATGAAAGCTATAACCGCTATTTTAATGTAGAGTTTGCGTTATTCGATGCCTTGAGCTTTGAAAAAATATGGCAAAAAGCCTATCAAACTCAAGGGCCTTGGCAGTTTGAAAAAACCGCTCGTATCGATGTAAACAGTGGCACGTTTTGGCAAAGCCAATACGGACGGGCCATTACTGCGCTTAGTGAGAAAGTGATGTTTGACCTCAACAATGAGCTGCGCTGCCTACCCACCCGTGGATTAATTCAGCATATTGATGGTGACCAAGTAGTTGTCAACTTAGGTAAAGCCAACGGCTTAGTGATGGGTCAGCAACTCACTTTGGCGCATAGCAGCAACCTCACCACCTATGCAGGCAAACGTTTGCCACGTCAGGTAACTACCTTACATCGTGTAGAAGTGAATCAGCTTTACCAACACAGTGCCATTGCCACTAATATTGGTAAACGGCCACTGGCGAATATTCAACTCAACGACTTAGTGTTGCTGAGCCAATAGCCTAGGCTCAGCACTTCCCTGCGTACCATTTAAAATCAAGATACGTTCAACGTTCGATTTTAACAATCAAAGTCATCAATTCTTACTGATATACAAATCAATTCGCTTTTGTCACACTGTACTCAACACATCGAAAGGAGATTATCAGTATGACAACATTAAAAAACAGCGAAGGCCAACGAATTCCTCAGGTGACATTTGCACTGCGTAAAGGCGAGCAATGGCAACAACTTACCTCAGACGATATCTTTGCAGGTAAGACGGTCGTGGTTTTCTCATTGCCCGGTGCGTTTACACCAACCTGCTCGTCAACACACTTACCACGCTACAACGAGCTTGCCGGTGTACTAAAACAAAATGGCGTAGATGACATTGTCTGCGTGTCGGTAAACGATACATTTGTGATGAATGCGTGGGCTGAGCACCAAGAAGCCGACAATATTACCTTACTCCCTGACGGTAACGGCGAGTTCACTGACGGCATGGGCATGCTGGTTGACAAGAACGACCTAGGTTTTGGTAAACGTAGCTGGCGCTACTCCATGCTCGTGAAAGACGGCGTGGTTGAGAAGATGTTTATCGAACCGCAAAAACCAGGCGACCCTTTTGAGGTATCGGATGCAGATACTATGCTTGATTATATTAACCCCAAGCAAAGTAAGCCACAGCCGGTAAGCATTATTACTAAGCCGGGATGCCCGTTTTGTACCAAAGCGAAAGCAATGCTTACGCAGCACGGTCTTGCTTTTGAGGAAATTGTGTTGGGTAGTCAAGCGTCGCTTACCAGCTTAAAAGCAATATCCGGTAGAGATACGGTACCGCAAGTATTTATTGGTGGGCAACATATTGGTGGCTCTGATGAGCTTTCCCTTTACTTCACTAACAACTAATTCATTTTAAGGGCCTGCGGGCCCTTTTTTATAAGGACACTGCTATGAATAAAGTGAGCACCGATGTTTTAGTCATTGGCGCAGGCTCAGCCGGTCTAAGTGCTTATCGCAGCGCGAAAGAACATACCAATAAGGTACTCTTGGTTGAGGCAGGCCATTACGGAACAACTTGTGCGCGAGTTGGCTGCATGCCCAGCAAACTCTTGATCGCCGCTGCAGAAGCAGCCCACAGTGTGCACACAGCAAACCATTTCGGTATTAATACCCAAGCCCCTATTGTTGATGGTCAGGCAGTGATGCATCGCGTGCGTAGCGAACGTGATCGCTTTGTTAGCTTTGTAATTGATGCAGTCGAAGATATCGACCCGCAAGACCGTCTGATTGGCCACGCACAATTTATTAATGATCATCAAGTTCAAGTCGCTGATCATACGTTAATTGAAGCCAAGCGTGTCGTTATCGCCACCGGCTCCCGACCTAGCTACCCAGAAGCGTTTAACAACTTTGGCGAGCGCTTAATTGTTAACGATGAGGTTTTTGACTGGCAAGACTTACCCGAGTCTGTGGCTGTTTTTGGCCCTGGCGTTATTGGTCTAGAGCTTGGCCAAGCATTGCATCGTTTAGGGGTACGCGTAAAGTTATTCGGCGTTGGCGGAGCGATTGGCCCGCTAAGCGATCCAGTCTTAAAAGATTATGCCGCCACCACCTTCGCTGAAGAGTTTTTCGTAGACGCCGATGCTCAAGTGACAAATATGCGACAAGTCGGCGATAAAGCTCAATTCACTTATACCGACGGTCATGGACAACAACACAGCGAACAGTTCGACTACGTGCTTGCCGCCACAGGCCGCAAACCTAACGTCGATAAGCTAGCATTGACAAATACATCGCTAGAGCTTGATGAGCGAGGAGTCCCCATTGCCGATGAATACACTATGCAATGCGGGGACAGCAACATATTTATTGCCGGGGATGCCAGTAATATGGTGCCGCTGCTACATGAAGCTTCGGATCAAGGCACTATCGCAGGGCACAATGCAGGACGCTACCCTGATGTGCGTAATGGCTTACGTCGAGCGCCAATTGCGGCTGTATTTAGCGACCCACAAATTGCGATGGTTGGTGAGTCATATCAGCAAGTAAGTAAACGCTTTGGTGATTGTGGCTGCTATGAAATCGGCGAAGTAAGCTTTGAAAACCAAGGACGCAGCCGCGTTATGTTAAAAAATAAAGGGATGTTAAGAGTTTACGCAGAGCAAGGCAGCGGCCTATTTTTGGGCGCCGAAATGATAGGCCCTGCAGCCGAGCATATCGCTCACTTGCTTGCCTGGGCGGTGCAAAACAAAATGACTGTACCACAAATGTTAGAGATGCCATTTTACCACCCAGTCATAGAGGAAGGCGTGCGCACGGCGCTACGAAACGTTAACGCCAAGCTAAAGTTTGGTCCTGATATTATTAGACACTGTATAGAGTGCGGCCCTGGCGCCTAGTAATACCTGTTTCGGCCTCTGAGTCCACGACCCAGAGGCATGGGTACCTAAGCACGCATCGCAAGACCGTTATCATATTTATCTGCTAAGTACTGTCTTTAACACGAATAAAAAGTGCTTTTATGGGGATAGGTCGATGTGGATAAACTGGCAGCCCCTGCAGGAATCGAACCTGCAACTACCCCTTAGGAGGGGGTTGTTATATCCATTTAACTAAGAGGCCACTGGCCTCTATTATCAAATAACTTCACCTTAAATAGCAATAGCTTAAAGCACAAACGCTGAGCTATTAACCATGTGGCAATAGGTCATCTAAGACGAAGTAAGGAATAAACTGGCGGGCGCTGGCTTTAATGACTTGATCCTGACTACTGATCACTCGAGCATTAATCACCACACCATTGGGGCGGTACACCAGTGTACCGGTGAGAACATGGTCTACACCCACCGACTCAGCCAGCTCGCTGGCATGACGAGAAAGAGCAAAGTCACCGGATGGTTGAACAGAAATAGCGCGTTTAAGCTTGTGCTCGACCGTTGCAAAACCAAATTGTTGCAGGTCTGTCATCAGCCCTTCGGCTAACTGGTTACCAAGGGCGCCAGCGTTATCAAGGCGATGATCAAAGTCAACGAAACTGGTCACTGCAATATGGCTGACATGTTGTGTCGCCATGGTATCACTGAGTTTCAATGCCAATTGTTGAGTGTAATCCCCTAGGTGTTTGTGGTGAGCATTGTTAAACCCGCTATCAACACTGATATACAGAGGGTTTATCTCGACCTTGCTTGGCTCACTTTGAGCCCATGCAGCCATGGCCATGGTTGTTACCATGGCGCCAACAAGAAAACGCTTTATCATTGTTTTTACCCACTTAAGCCATATAGTCGGTTATCGGCGCCAGGGCTAAAAACTTTATAACTAATTCGCTTGGCTGAGCTCCACACCATTATAACTGGCGTTACTCAGTAACGCGTTTACTACATCGTTGGGGATCAAACCTTGAGAGCTGGCAATGACCATTTTCGAATTGACGCTAACAATCCGCGCATTCACTAAGACTCCGCCTTGGTGTTTCACCAGCGTGCCCGCTAACACTAAGCGCATTGGGTGATCTTGCTGCAACTCTAAAAAGTCACGGCTATAAGCGAAATCACCTTCAGGGGTTACACGAATGTAATCGGTGGTCTTGTAATCCACTACAGGCACCCCAAATTCATGCAACTCATGCATAAAGCTCTCTGCCAATTGGTTGCCCAATAATGTGCCCTGCTGGTAGTCGGTATCTAAGTAGACGAAGCTTGATACTGCCATAACCTGATTTTGTGCGCTGGCGTCAATGTTACTCATCATATCTTGCATCAATCCGCGCACATAATGGTTAATGTTTTTCACAGAATGTTTCGCGTAACTTTGGCGGCTAGAATGTACTTTAAGAGGATTGTTAAGGCCTTGATACTGAGCTGTGTTACCAGCCACGGATTGCTCTGGGGCACCAATCACTTTAACCTGCTGATGGGCACTTTCATACTCTTCAATTGCCTGGCGCTTTACTTCATCTTCATGCGCGGTCCATTGATTCATACTGGCACAACCAGCTACAGCTAAGGTCAGCGATAAAAGCCCTGAAATTGCGGGAGTGTTCATAGTCTTTCCTCGTTAATAAGCGCGACGCTCAATATGGCCATTTTGCATATGTACTTTATCGGCACTAGTTAACACATTATTAGGTAAATAGTCCGTCGCCGCCGCGACCACCTCATTATTACTGATATTAATCATCCGTACATTGACCACATAAGCATCTTGCTGTGGGGTCATAGTCCCGGTAACAAAAAAGTCGATGCCGTGACGGGCTGCTAACTGCCCTACCTCTCGGCTCAACATAACATCTCCGCCGTCACGCAAAGCAATGCTATTACGGGTTCGATATTCAACCACAGAGAAACCCATTTGATTGTAGAGGGTGATAAAACTCTCTTGAAGTTGTAGAGCTATCTGATGTTGCTGAGGTGTCATTTGCTTGAGCGTTAATGACTGGGGCGGCAAAAAGGTGCCGACTGCCACTTTGGCACCCGGAGCAATGCTTTGCAGCGCCGCTGTCATATTATTGGCAAGACGGACACTGTATTGGTGAATAGTATTTTCTTGTACAGGTCGGTATTCACCGACGCGGGGCACAATTTCTATGCGTTGTGAAGGCGCACAAGCCATCACCAGCGCCGCTAGCAAAATCGTGATTAAGAGTCGCATGACACCCTCACCGAAACACATTTATGAATATTACTTAATGTGCCTGCAATAAAGGTGCCAGCAATAACCTGAGGCTAGATTAAATAGCAACAGGCGCCTTGATATGAGGATGACACTGGTAATCCACCAGCTCAAAGTCATCAAAGCTAAAAGAAAAGATATCTTTCACTTCAGGGTTAATCTTCATGGTCGGTTTGGCGAACGGTTCACGCCCAAGCTGTTCGTCTACTTGCTGTAAGTGGTTCAAATACAAGTGCGCATCGCCAAAGGTATGGACAAAGTCGCCTAATTCTAAATCGCATACTTGCGCTATCATCATGGTCAGTAATGCATAGCTGGCAATATTAAACGGCACACCTAAGAAAATATCTGCACTACGTTGATATAGCTGACAACTCAGCTTGCCATCAAGCACATAGAATTGGAATAGCGTGTGACACGGCGGCAGTGCTTGCTTGCCCTTAGCAGCATTTTCGCTAGGGCTAAACTGAGTGTCTGGCAACAATGCTGGATTCCAGGCACTCACAATTAACCGTCGTGAATCTGGATTAGTTTTAATTTGCTCGACCACGTCCTTAATCTGGTCAATCACTTCACCATTAGGACCTTCCCAGCTGCGCCATTGTTTGCCATACACTGGGCCTAGCTCACCTTCTGCCGTGGCCCAACCATCCCAAATGCGCACGCCATTATCGTTAAGATAACCAATATTGGTATCGCCCTTAAGGAACCACAACAACTCGTGGATAATCGAGCGCAAATGACACTTCTTGGTGGTCACCAAGGGAAACCCTTCTTGCAAATTAAAGCGCATTTGATAGCCGAATACACTAAGGGTGCCGGTACCGGTCCGGTCTTCTTTTTTGGTGCCATGCTCTTTCACATGGCGCATTAAATCTAAATATTGCTTCATAGTATTAGCTTGGTTGTTGTGAACCGTGTTTCTCTGCGCTGTTGTTATGCTGGTATGCCCAATACATCAGCCCAGCACCCACGATAATCATTGGCAAGGATAAAATTTGCCCCATGGAAATAAAGTCTGCAAACAGGCCTAAATGAGCGTCAGGTTCACGGAAGTACTCAATGGCAAAACGGAATACCCCGTAACCGAGTAAAAACAATCCGGCGACACTGCCTGCTGGGCGTGGCTTGCGTATAAACCACTGCAAAATAAGAAACAGCACGAGGCCTTCAAAAAATGCCTCGTATAATTGTGAAGGGTGTCTTGGCTCTGGCCCGCCAGTAGGAAATACCATAGCCCAAGGCACATCAGATGCGCGCCCCCAAAGCTCGCCATTGATAAAGTTACCAATGCGCCCGGCCAGTAGTCCTAACGGCACCAAAGGCACCACAAAGTCGCCCACCGCTAAGATAGACTTACCTTTGGCTTTAGCGAACCACACAATCGCCGCAATCACGCCGAGGGTGCCTCCGTGAAAGGACATTCCGCCTTGGTCAATACGCAGTAAATACAATGGATTTTCGAGGAAATAGCTAAACTGATAAAACAGCACATAGCCCACACGTCCGCCGAGGATCACACCGAGCATGCCGTAAAACAGCAGATCGCTTACCTGCTCTTTGCTCCACCCTGAACCAGATTTTGCTGCTTGTCGGTTTGCCAGCCACAGAGCGAAAGCAAAGCCAATTAAATACATCAAGCCATACCAACGTACAGCGACCGGACCCACTTCAAAAATAATAGGGTCGATTTGCGGAAACTCTAAAGCCATAAATTCCAATGCCTAACTAAACACCATTCGCAAGGCGATCACCACCAATAGCACGGCGAAGATTTTCTTAATTTGCGATACTGGTAAAAAATGCGTTGCTCGCGCGCCAAAAGGAGCAGTGAACCAGGAGGTGACAACAATCCCCGCTAAAGCAGGTAAATACACAAAGCCCAAGAAGCCATCGCTTAAACTCTTCACTTGCCACCCGGAGGCAATGTAACCCAAGCAGCCAAACAGCGCAATGGCTATGCCACTGACTGCGGCGCAGCCAATGGCCTTTTTCATATCCACAGAAAAATAATTTAAAAGCGGCACCACAAGCGCGCCGCCGCCGATACCGATTAACCCGGATATGGCCCCAAGTACCGAGGTACTAGCAGCAACCACAGGACCTTTAGGCATGGCGCGAGTCTTCATTACTCTGCGCGTAGAGACAATCATGCGCATTGCAATGAACATCACACAGACAGCAAATATGGTTTTTAGTCCCTGTTGAGGTATATAACTTGCCATAAAGCCGCTTATCAGGGCGCCCAGTGAAACGCCTACAAGCACCCAAGGTGCAACTTGCCAGGGGACATTTTGGTTACGATGATGCGCCAAAGCAGAAGAGGTGGAGGTGAATAAAATCGAAGCCAAGGAGGTAGCAATGGCAATCACTAACACGTGCTCAACATCCGTGACATGAAAGTGCACCAATAACGCCGAAAGCGCCGGGACAATAAGTAAGCCGCCTCCTATTCCCAGTAATCCAGCTAAAAAGCCTACTACGCTGCCAAGCACTGTGCATAGCAAAAATAGCCATATCAGGTCAGCCATACCACCCTTCTTATAAACTTTTCTTATAGCGCTAATATATCAGGTTATAAAGGCAATTTCACGACCACTTATTGATCACTCTTTTTGCGTATAAAGAAGCGCGCCAAGGTGGTTTTCGAGCATAAATTCACGCACCAAGCGGTGCACTTTCTTTGCACTGGAAGCAGCCAAACATTGATGCAATAGCACCTCACAAGCGGCCAAGCCGACACGGCGGATCACCCACTTCACTTTGTGTAACGAGCTGAAGTTCATACTTAGGCTGTCAAACCCCATAGCAATAAGGAGCACCGCGCCTTCAGGCTCACCGGCAAGTTCACCACATAGGCTAAAGGGAAAGTTGGCGTTGTGGCATTGCTGGGCAATATCATTTAAGGCCCGCAAAACTGCAGGATGGTAAGGGTCAAAAAGCCCAGCCACTCTGGAATTAGCTCTATCCACAGCTAACAGATACTGAGTTAAATCGTTGCTGCCCACCGAACAAAAATCAACTTTTGCCGCTAACTCCTTGAGTAAATACATGCTCGAGGGCACCTCAATCATCACTCCCACTAGCGGCTTATCAATATAGCTGAATTGATCCGGTGCATCTTGTTGCAACTCATAATAAGCGCGTTCCATCAGCGCAGACGCGTCATCGACCTCCCCGATATCACTTATCATCGGCAACATAATACGTAGATTACCTAAGCCAGTATTGGCCTTGATCATGGCTTTCAGTTGATCGAGGAAAAGCTCCGGATGATCCAAACTTACGCGAATACCACGCCACCCTAAAAACGGATTTTCCTCGTCAATATCGAAATAATCCAGTGCTTTATCGCCGCCAATATCCAATGTACGCATAGTAACTGGCGCAGGGTGGTAGCTGCTGAGTACTTGGCGATACCACACCTCTTGCTCATGCTGAGACGGAAACGTTCCCTTTTGCATAAACCATGACTCGGTGCGGTACAGCCCAACACCATCGCAATATCGGGCACTATTGAGCTCACTGCCTAAATCTAAGCCAGCGTTAAGCAACAAGTCGATGCTTTTCCCGTCTGCGGTTTTTGCCTCGAGATGGTGCTCAGACTCAAACTGGTCATGTAATTTTGCATCATGATGCTGTACTTGCGCGTACTCTTGCTTAAGAGCCTCGCTAGGACATAAATAGACGCGCCCCGCATAAGCATCAACAATCAACTCCTTTTGGTCAAACTGCAATAGAGGAATATCATTGATGCCCCACACGGTGGGAATGTTCATCGCCTTAGTAAGAATAGAGGCATGGGAGTTCGCCGCACCATGGACGCTGACCACCCCTTTGAGTTTTTCTTTGGGAACCTGAGCTAGCATAGCTGGGGTTAATGTGTGCGCCACCAAAATTGTATCGTCTGGATACACCTTGGTGGCCTTCTCGGTATTTAATAGGTGGTGCAGAACCCGTAAACCAATATCTTTAACATCAACAGCGCGCTCCTTTATATAAGGGTCTTGCATGGCATTGAATTGCTGCACTAGACGCTCAATAACCCGCTTCAAAGCACTTTTAGCGCACCAACCATCGGCTATTTCTAATTCAACATCACGTCCTAAGCTCTTCGCATCAAGAAGCTGTAAATACACTTCAAAGACGGCCACAGCCTCATCGGGAAGGTGTCCTTGCATCGACGCTGCCAAGGTGCTGAACTCTTTGTGAGTGGCGGCTACTGCCTGGAAAAATAGCTGCTTTTGTTTGAGTTTGTTAGGCTCTTTGCGCATTTCAACCGACGAAAAGTCAACCTTAGGCAACACCACATAAGCCTGCCCTAAAGCGATACCCGGCGAGCCGGATATACCTTTAAGAGTTGTGGACCGCTGGCTTTGCCCGTCTTGGTTGAGCAAGGTTTGCAGTTGTGCGTCGGCCAACTGAGGCGCTAACTGAGCAGAAAGAGTAATTAAAAATGACTCTTCATCTTCACTGAATACCCGCGCAGCCTGCTGCTGCACGACAATAACACCGAGCACGCGGCGTTGATGCACAATAGGTACAGAGAGAAAAGCATTGTACTGATCTTCTTGCACTAAATCGGAGGTGACAAAGCGCGGGTGCGATTTGGCATAAGCCAAATTAATAGGTTCTTCACGCTGCGCCACTAAGCCCACCAAGCCTTCAGTAAAGCCGACTCGAAACTGACCCACAGCACCAGGATTGAGGCCATCAGTGGCCATTAAAACGAAGTTATCTTTACTGTAATCAGCGAAGTAAATTGAGCAACACTCGGTGCGCATCGCTTTTTTTACTTGCGATACAAATACCACCAATGCGCTTTCCAAACTCGGTTGCTGAGCAACTTGCTCGACGATGGTGCGCATGGTGGATAACATGGTGTTCTCCTATCGGCGTTGGCGCCACTGCCCTTGCGGCTGTGACTCCTTGCGATTAAAAGGCATAGCAACCGGCGCAAACTCTTTCATTACCCGGCGATATACGTCGCGTTTAAAGGCCACGACCTGACGTACAGGATACCAATAACTCACCCAACGCCAGTCATCAAACTCAGGGTGGTGAGTTTTAAGTAAATCTACGTCTTCATCTTTACACTTTAATTTTAGCAAGAACCATTTTTGTTTTTGGCCAATACACACAGGTGTGGAATCTCTGCGGATCAACCGCTTCGGTAACTTATAACGCAACCAATGTCTAGAACTTGCCAGTATCTCTACATCTTCAGGGAGTAAACCAACCTCCTCGTGTAATTCACGATACATGGTTTGCTCGGGCGTTTCCCCATCGTCTACGCCACCTTGCGGGAATTGCCAAGAATGCTGTCCGTAACGACGAGCCCAAAAGACTTGGCCTTGGTTATTACAAATTACGATTCCGACATTGGCACGAAAACCTTCGGCATCAATCACCTTAGTGCCTCATTTGTAAGTCGATTTTTATCGATTGTTCCATAATCCCTAAAGCACAGCAAATATTATTCGCACTAAACACCAACTTACTCACAAGTTGTGCATAACTTTTAAAAAACAAGGGTAAAAATAGAACAAATCCACAATTGACGATCATAAAAAGGCATTTCTCCACAGATTCTGTGGATAAATGTGTTTATAGGACTGTATTTTGTGGATTAAAACAACAGCATATTATTAAAGCCCGAGAGGCTTAATAGAAAATATCTTTATTTTTCATAATGTTATTTTTCGACGAGGACTTATAAAGCGATGTTATTTTAACCACTGAAAACATGTTCAAAATAACACCAACTAAGGCACTTACTAGCAATACTTAGCCGAGATAGTAAGGTGACACATTCTCCGCTACGCAAGAGTTTGCTAACATAGCAATTGAAATACTCTAGAGACAAAGACATGAACGCACCGCCACAAACCCTTAGCCAACTGCAACAACGGGTCGATGCTATAGCAGGTAAAACGCTGGGACAATTGGCAGGTGAGCTGGGCTTTAAAACACCGCAAGACTTGCTGCGTGAAAAAGGCTGGGTTGGTCAGCTTATTGAACTTGCGTTAGGAGCCAGTGCTGGTTCACTGCCCGAACCCGACTTTGTGTCATTAGGTGTCGAACTGAAAACGCTGCCCATCTCGCAAAAAGGTTTGCCACTGGAGACGACCTTTGTCAGTGTCGCCCCCTTAACCAATCTACAAGGGCTGACCTTTGAACAAAGCACAGTGTACAAGAAGCTTAATCACGTACTGTGGCTACCAATACTGGCCGAACGTGATATCGCAGTAATCGACAGAGTCATTGGCAGTGGCTTTTTGTGGCGTCCCAATGAGCAACAGTTTGCACAGCTTAAACGTGATTGGGAGGAGCTCACCGAGCTGATTGCATTGGGGAAAATAGAAACGCTCAACGGCCATTATGGCGACGTATTGCAACTGCGTCCTAAAGCAGCAAACAGCCAAGCGTTAACCGACGCCATTGGCCCACAAGGCAAAACAATTCAAACTCTGCCCCGTGGCTTTTACCTTAAAACCCATTTTACGAGACAGATTCTAGCCAACCATTTCGGCTTATAAACCCAGTCTGTAACGGACTAACTAGCGCCGCTCTGGGTCTCAATCATAGTCCTTTATCACTGCCTGCCCTTGTGGATACCAATGCAAGTGTTCGTAGGGCGTTTGCGCTATGGCTGCCAATCGACTACCTAAATCGCCAACATGCGCTTCTAACTTATGACCATCAGGGTCTAGAAAATACAAAGAGTTTCCTTCACTGCTATTTTCCTGCCAAAAACACACATCAGCGGCGGTTAATCGCTGTTGCAATTCACAAAAACGGCTTGGCCCCACCGTTAGAGCAATATGGGAGTAATCTTGCGCTGGTTGGGGTAGGCCAACATTAAGGCATAGCCACAGTTCTTGGTTTTGCAGGTAAGCACCTTGACGCCAACGCACTAACGGAGTGAAACATAGCAGCTCGGAGTAAAACTGTAACGAACGCCGCAAATCATGCACCGTCAAAGTAAGATGATTGATGCCTAGCAACATCAGTTTTAGTACTTAAGCAACACTTTCGCACAGAGCTCGCTGAAATGCTGGTGCAAATAATGGCGGGCTAAGGTGCTCTCTTTCTCTGCAATAACAATATGCAGTAGCACCATAGCTATCACCGCACTGGCGAGCGCAGCCTCAGTGCCAATCAACACGCCAAGTATCACCGAGGGTAATAGCGCCAAGACAATTAACAACCAGCGTACCGCCCATTTTACCGGGTGCACTGCCCGAAACTCTTTATAGGCCTGTTCCACGACCTGACTACGCTCATCGGTATTAAGCGTGTCTAATTCTGGACATCCGAGAAAATAAAGTACTGTCACCCCGCCCTCCTTGAGCGTTACCAATGCAGATACAGCGACTGTTCCGATTTAAACTCATAGTGACATAACAATGAAAGGTAAACAATATTAACAACAGGTTAATTTAACTATTAAAAACAATTAATAACACTTACTTTACTGGCAACTGAAAAGTAATTCCCTTATAACATGAAGGTGGCCCCAAAAGAGGGCTAACGGACTATTAAGGAGATAATAATGAAATTAGGATTGCTTTTGGCAGGATGTGCAGTGGTACTATTAAGTGGTTGCGCTGGCCAAGCTAATGAAGGACAAACCGCTAATAATGACGGCCTGATTTGTGAGTTAAAAAGGCCGACTGGCTCGAACATACCCAAGCGCGTCTGTATGACTGCTGAAGAAAAAGCAGCACAAGAAAAAGCAGGTCAAGATTACGTAAAACGTGAGCTCAATCGCGGTACAACCAACAGCCTTCAATAACCTTCGTATTAGTGGTGCTATTTAACCACAAGCCAAGCTTTTAAGTGCTTGGTAATACCAGCAATAAAAAAACCGCAGCTGAGCTGCGGTTTTTTTGTTCAACAACTGGTTATTGACCTTTGATTTCCGAACGACCTTTATATACCGCTTTATCACCCAGTTGCTGCTCAATACGTAGCAACTGGTTATACTTAGCGACACGGTCAGAGCGACACAATGAACCCGTCTTAATTTGACCGGCTGCTGTGCCTACTGCCAAATCAGCGATGGTGGCGTCTTCTGTTTCACCACTGCGGTGTGAAATAACCGCTGTGAAGCCCGCATCTTGCGCCATTTTGATCGCATCCAAGGTTTCAGACAGAGAACCAATTTGGTTAAACTTGATAAGAATCGAGTTACCAATGCTTTCATCAATACCGCGCTTTAAGATTTTCGTGTTTGTTACGAATAAATCATCGCCGACCAATTGCACCTTATCGCCAATTTTGTCAGTCAGAATTTTCCAACCGTCCCAGTCACTCTCATCCAAGCCATCTTCAATAGAGATGATTGGATAGCGCGCCGCCAAGTCAGCCAAGAAGTCAGCAAACCCAGCAGAATCAAACTCTTTACCTTCGCCTTTAAGGTCATATTTACCATCGTGGTAAAACTCTGACGCAGCACAATCAAGTGCTAAGGTCACGTCTTTGTTGAGCTCATAACCGGCAGCTTTAACCGCTTCAGCGATGACTTCCAGAGCTTCTTCGTTCGACTTCAGATCAGGGGCAAAACCACCTTCATCACCCACTGCCGTATTTAAGCCGCGAGCACTGAGTACTTTCTTCAAGCTATGGAAAATTTCCGCGCCCATGCGCAGCGCTTCACGGAAGCTAGATGCGCCTACTGGCTGAACCATAAACTCTTGAATATCAACATTGTTATCAGCGTGTTCACCACCGTTAAGAATGTTCATCATTGGCACAGGCATAGAGTAGTTACCTGAGGTGCCATTGATATCAGCGATATGTTCGAATAGCTCTACGCCCTTTTCTTGAGCGGCTGCTTTAGCATTCGCTAAAGACACAGCCAAAATCGCGTTTGCACCTAGTTTTTCTTTGTTTTCAGTGCCATCTAGCTCTAACATCACCGCATCTATAGCGCGTTGTTCAAGGGCATTTTGACCTTTTAATGCGGTGGCAATTTCGTTGTTTACGTAACCGACTGCGGTTAGCACACCTTTGCCTAGGTAACGTGCTTTGTCGCCGTCGCGCAGCTCCAATGCTTCTCGCGTACCGGTTGATGCACCTGATGGAGCACAGGCACGACCCCATGCACCACTGGCTAGGTGAACCTCAGCTTCAACAGTTGGGTTACCTCGTGAGTCCATCACTTCACGGCCGATCACTTTAACAATTTCTGACATCTTGCTTGATTCCTCTTGTCCCAAGTGTAAAACGAAAAAGCCGTGCATGAGCACGGCTTTATCTGACAATTACGAAGATTGTTTCTGGAAGCTGTTTGCTGCTGCCACGAAACCTTCAAATAGTGGGTGACCATCGCGTGGTGTTGAGGTGAATTCCGGGTGGAATTGCGCCGCTATGAACCATGGATGATCTTCATTTTCGATGATTTCCACCAGCTTTTTATCTTCGGAGAGACCGGTGAATTTCAGACCCGCTTGCTCAAGTTGTTCAACATAATTGTTGTTTACTTCGTAGCGGTGGCGGTGACGCTCAACCACTTGGTCACTGCCGTACACCTCGCGTACTTTTGAACCCTCTTTGAGGTGACATAACTGCGCGCCTAAACGCATGGTGCCGCCTAAATCAGAGTCTGCATCACGCATTTCAACATTACCGTCTTTATCCAGCCACTCGGTGATAAGGCCAACCACCGGGTGTGCAGAGCCGGCATCAAATTCAGTTGAGTTTGCCCCTTCTAGGCCAGCAACGTTGCGTGCGTATTCAATCAATGCGACTTGCATCCCTAAGCAAATACCTAGGTAAGGTACCTTGTTTTCACGAGCATACTGCGCTGTGCGGATTTTACCTTCAATACCTCGGCCGCCAAAGCCACCCGGTACGAGGATAGCGTCTAAGCCGTGCAGTAATTCAACGCCTTTGCTCTCAATATCCTGGGAGTCAACATACTGGATATTAACAGTTAAGCGATTCTTCAAACCGGCATGTTTAAGGGCTTCATTCACCGATTTATAAGCATCAGGAAGCTCAATATACTTACCGACCATACCTATGGTCACTTCCCCAATTGGGTTCGACTCTTGATACAGTACTTGTTCCCACTCAGACAGATCCGCTTCTGGGCAATCTAAGTAAAAACGGCGACAAATAATATTGTCTAAATCTTGCGACTTTAATAACGCCGGAATTTTGTAAATGCTGTCGACGTCTTGCAGTGAGATAACCGCTTTTTCTTCAACATTGGTGAATAGTGCTATTTTAGCGCGCTCGTTGGCCGGCAATTTACACGCCGAACGGCATACCAGCACATCAGGCTGAATACCGATGGAACGAAGCTCTTTCACCGAGTGCTGCGTAGGCTTGGTTTTCACTTCTCCTGCTGGGCCTAAGAAAGGCACTAGGGTTAAGTGCATGAACAGCGCATTTTCACGTCCAAGCTCGGTACCAAGCTGACGGATTGCTTCTAAGAAAGGTTGGGATTCAATATCACCAACCGTGCCGCCGATTTCCACGATAGCCACATCATGCCCTTCTGCGCCTTCAATCACACGGCGTTTGATATCATTGGTGATATGTGGAATAACCTGAATGGTGGCGCCTAGGTACTCACCACGGCGCTCACGGCGCAACACATCTTCGTATACGCGTCCTTGAGTGAAGTTGTTGCGGCTAGTCATTTTGGTGCGGATAAAGCGCTCGTAGTGACCTAGGTCAAGGTCTGTTTCAGCCCCGTCTTCGGTAACAAACACTTCACCGTGTTGAATCGGGCTCATAGTGCCCGGGTCAACGTTGATATAAGGATCCAGCTTTAAGATGGTCACCTTTAAGCCACGTGCTTCTAAAATTGCGGCCAAAGACGCTGCGGCAATACCTTTACCCAACGAGGAAACCACCCCGCCCGTAACGAAGATAAATTTTGTACTCATGCGAACCCTAAGATATCAGGAAATGGATTAAATAGAATCAAGACGGGGCGATAGTATAGCAAAGCCACCTTCGCCAATCCAGTTTAAATTGGCCTACGGGTGCGGCCTTACTCTTGTGATTTGACCTTTTGCCACGCAGCTTCCATTTGCGCTAATGAGGCGTCTTCAAGGCTGTGCTGCTGCTCATTGATGTGTACTTCCACTTGGTTGAATCGCTTAGTGAATTTGCGATTTGCTTGGCGCAGTAACTGCTCAGGGTCACGACCAAGATGGCGAGCGACATTAACGGTGGCAAACAACAAATCACCAATTTCTTCAGCACTGTGATCGCTGTGTGGATCAATGTTGATGGCCTCACGCACTTCCTCGACCTCTTCATTCACCTTATCCAAAGCGCCGCTAATGCAGGGCCAATCAAAGCCCACACTGGCGACCCGCTTTTGAATTTTGTGAGCCGCACTGAGCGCTGGAAGATTGCTAGGAATATCGTCTAGAAGCTGCTTTTGCCCTTGCGCTTGGCGCTGCTGATGCTTGCGCTGCTCCCAATTTCCGGGCTCGGCTTCATCGGCAAAAATATGACCATGACGCTGCTTGAGCTTACGATTTAAACCACTGACGATGTCTTCAAAATCAAACAGCTGCTGTTCTTTTCCCAGTTGCGCATAAAAAATCACCTGAAATAACAGGTCGCCAAGCTCGGCTTTAAGGGCAGTAAAATCACCACGCTCTATGGTGTCGGCGACCTCATAGGCTTCCTCAAGAGTGTGCGGCACTATGGTGTGAAAATCTTGCCCCAAATCCCATTCGCAACCCGACTCAGGACAGCGCAGCTTGGCCATAATCGCCAATAGTTCATCAACAGAGCCCATTAGCTAGCTCCAACTCTGTTGGCATCGTACACGCCATCAATTTGCAGTAACTTCGTTAGCAGTCGATTGGTGCTGCTTAGGTCTGAGACCGCGATCTTCATCGAAAATATCGCCAGTTGCTTCTCATCAATAGTATTCACATTCATGCTCATCACATTGACCTTCTCATTGGCGAGCACCGCGCTGATATCGCGAATTAACCCTTGGCGATCGTTGGCCTCGACCTTAATTGACAGAGCAAAGTCTTGGCTGGTTTTTTGCGACCAACTGACCTCCACAATGCGCTCGGGGTGGCGCTCTTGTAGCTGCGCAAATTGCTCACAATCACTGCGATGCACCGCGATGCCTCGACCCTGAGTAATATAGCCACAAATGCTATCGCCTGGCACCGGCTCACAGCAACCTGCCATATGGCTCATCAGCGAGCCAACACCGTCAACCACGATGCCATTTTTATCGCCTTTGTGATTACCTCGGTGCGGCTTAAACTTGATTTGTGGTTCGCTTTCACCTTTATTTTGCACAAAGTTAAGCAGCTGATTTAGACGCACATCACCGGCACCGATAGCGACCAGGAGGTCATCAAGAGCTGAGAAATTAAAACGCTTAATCGCCGGCTCGAGGTCTTTGTAGTGAATGTCGAGCTTTTGCAGCTCGCCATCGAGAATATCCTTACCAGCTTGTAAGTTTTTGTCTCGATCTAGCTGCTTAAACCAGTGGTGGATCTTCGAACGTGCTCGTGAGGAGCGGATATACCCTAAGCTAGGGTTAAGCCAATCACGGCTCGGATTGGGCTCTTTTTGGGTAAGAATCTCGACCTGATCACCAGTTTGTAACTGGTAGGTGAAAGGCACAATCTTGCCAAATACCTTAGCGCCAACACAACGATGACCAACGTTGGAATGAATGTAATAGGCAAAATCCAAGGGGGTTGCCCCATGGGGTAAATCGAAAATATCGCCGCGCGGGGTGAACACGTAGACCCGGTCTTCGACCACCTGGTTTTTCAATTCATCCGCTAGGTCGGTGCCATCCACAACTTCTTCTTGCCACTGCAGAATCTTCTGCAACCAATTAATTTTTTGCTCGTAACCCGAGTCCCGACCAGGCAGTGCACCTTCTTTATACATCCAATGTGCCGCCACACCTAGCTCCGCATCCTCATGCATTTGCTGGGTACGGATCTGAATTTCTACGGTTTTTCCTTCCGGCCCGAAGACCACTGTATGAATGGATTGGTAGCCGTTCGGTTTGGGTGTGGCAACATAATCGTCAAACTCTTTGGGTAAATGACGCCAACTGGTGTGTACGATACCCAAGGCACCGTAACAATCTTGAATTTCATCGACGATGATGCGCATGGCACGAATGTCGAATAATTGATCAAACTCGTAGTTCTTTTTGCTCATTTTCTTAAAAATACTGAAAATGTGCTTCGGGCGGCCATATACCTGCGCCTGAATTCCCGCTTGGGTAAGCTTGTCTTCTACCTGCTTGACCATATCGCGCATATACGCTTCACGGTCTAAGCGCTTCTCTTCAAGCAATTTAGCAATGCGTTTGTAGGTTTGTGGATGCAAATAGCGAAAAGCTAAATCTTCTAGCTCCCACTTTAACTGACCAATACCAAGACGGTTTGCAAGGGGGGCAAAGATATTTGCGGTTTCTTTGGCAGCAATTACGCGCTCTTCTTCTTCGGCATTTTTCACTTCACGCAAATAGCAAACCTGCTGCGCGAGTTTAATCACCACCGCGCGAACATCTTCCACCATTGCCAACAGCATGCGGCGAATTTTATCCACCTGCACTTGGCCGCTGCCAGCATGAGCCAAGGTGCTGATGGTCGCCATTTGCTCCACCCCTTTGAGTAACAGACCCACGTCTTTGTTGAAGGTGTTGCGAGTGTCTTCAATATCTATACAACCAGCAAGGAAATAGGGCGTTAGGTAGGCCGTCGCCAATGAATTGGCGTCCAGATTTAACTGCGCCAAAATTTCTACCATCTCCAAGGCAAGACGGTCATGCTCGGCGCACTGGCGCTCACCACAATAGTCGGCGGCCGCTTTCACTAACGCATGTTTGTCATCGCTCAGAGCTAGTTGATTTAGCGCCGTATCAAAGCTCTCTATCTGTGCTGTACGGTGTGATTGTCTGGTTGCCACCATGGCCGCAACTACCCCCGTTCGAATAAGGCCATTGTTTCAATATGCCCGGTATGCGGAAACATATTCATTATCCCAAGCTTAGTTAGCTGGTGTCCGCTGGCGAGTATAATTTTACTGTCTCTGGCCAGAGTAACGGGATCGCACGACACGTACAAGATACGTTTAAACTGATTGCACGGTAATTGCGCAAGCACCGCCTCAGCACCAGTGCGAGATGGATCGAGGATCAACACATCAAGCTCGCTTGAAAACCACTGTGCTTGCGCTAATGGCTGCGTGAGGTCACTGCAATAAAAATCACAGTTATCAATGCCATTATGCTGAGCATTTTCGCGCGCATGAGAGACGGCCGATTCAACTCCTTCGACACCCGTAACATGCTGTGCTTGCATGGCCGCTAACAACGAGAAATTGCCCACCCCACAAAACAAATCTAATACCCGGTCATGCGCCGCTAAATTAAGCCATGACATGGCTTGCGTGAGCATTTTGTCGTTGACCTCGGCATTTACTTGAATGAAAATTTGCAAACCAAAGCCAAGGCGGAGCTGACTACTTTCCAGCTCATAGTAAGTGCTAGGCAAGCTCTGCTGCGCTTCACTTTGCCAAACAAGTTGCCAGTTGTGTTGTTGCGCCTGCGCGTTTATATCTTCGCGCAGTGCTTGCGCTATTGTTTTAGTGTGGCGTACAACAATGAAATTATGTTCTTTGGCACTCACCAACTGTAAATGGGTAATACAGCGCAAAGCACGATGCGCACCAATAACATCACGAAAGAAATCAAAGACACCCATAAACCCTGCATCAAGCACCGGGCAAGCAACAATATTAGTGATCTGTTTTGACCCCTGCTGGCGAAAACCAACTTTGATGGTCTCTTGCTTATTATCACAATATACACTGACCCGGGCACTACGACGATAATGCCAAGGTGAGCTATCAATGGGACTCTGCCATGGCAATGAACTGAGCCCAGTGAACTTATGAAATAACGCCGCTAACGCTTTTTGTTTTTCAGCCAACTGTGCACTTGCCTCGAGGTGCTGCAAGTTACAACCACCACAGTGCTGGTAGTGTTGGCACTTTGGCTCCACTCGTTCAGCACTGGGGCTTAATACTTTCACACAGCGTGCTTCAGCGTAATTCTTTTTATCGCTGAGTATTTCTGCTTTGACTTGCTCCGAGCCGAGCGCCCCGGCAACAAAGATCACTTTACCTTTATCTTTGGCGACACCGCGACCATGGTGGTCGAGCCCGGATATCGACAAGGTACGAAAGCGCTGACTGACTGATTTTTTTGTGGGCTTAAAGAACTTCGCCATTGACTACCCTAATTAACATTGCGAAAGGCCTGTGAAAGCTATAACCTAAACCTATCACAGACAAAAAATATGGTTGATTATGAACCGATTAGGCCTGCGGGACTCGGTATTGATCCTGACCTTGGTGCCTACTGTGGTGATTGGTCTGTTACTTGGCGGTTATTTTACTATAAATCGCTACCTTGAGCTGGATGAATTTCTTATCGAGCAAGGTAATACGATCATCGAGCCCTTAAGTATAGCGCTGGAAAACCCATTGGCGAACAACGACCAAGGCGCACTTGAGCGCATCGCCAGGCATATTCATAACAAACACTCACCTCTTATTAAGTCCGTTGCTATTTTCGATAGCAACGATGAACTGGTGTTGGCCAGCAACTTACACCGTGAGTTTGCGCGTTTAACCCAAGTACCGACGCTTGATAATAAAACCAGTAGCAAAACGACCCGAGAAGGTGATTTCTTAGTCATCTACCATGGCATACTTGACCCCAATGCGCCGAGTCATCAGCCTTTTAAAACTAATGGCATTGTCATGGTGCAATTCAATCGCCAAGTTGCGGTAGTCGAGCAGCAAAAGGCGGTGCTGATCAGTGCTGCGGTCATTCTGCTAGCCATTGGCTTTGCCGTGGTGATATCGATTCGTTTGAGCCGTATGATCACTCAGCCACTGTCGCGTTTAGTTCAAGCAACCCAAGAAGTCGCTCATGGGAAAGAGGCCGATAATATTCAAAAGCCAATGCAGGGCGAGCTCGAACAGCTACGCCAAGGGTTGCTGCATATTAACCAGCATATGGCCGAAGAAAAGGATGAGATGCAGCGTCATATTGACCAAGCCACTGCTGATTATCAAGAAACCCTCGAGCAGTATGAGATGCAAAACATCCAGCTCAATATCGCCAAACGTGATGCATTGGCTGCCAACCAAGTTAAATCAGACTTCTTGGCGAAAATGAGTCATGAACTGCGTACCCCACTGAACGGAGTCATCGGGTTTGCCCGCCAGCTTTATAAAACGCCACTGAATAAAAACCAAAAAGATTACCTCGATACCATTGAGCTCTCAGCGAATAGCCTGTTGACAATCATCAGTGACATTCTCGATTTTTCCAAGCTTGAAGCTGGCGCCATGGAACTGGAAAGCATTCAATTCCAAATCCGTGATGCCGTTAATGAAGTGCTCACCTTATTAGCCCCCGGCGCTCATGAGAAGAATCTGGAATTGTCTATTCACGTAAACCCAAACGTGCCCGATCACCTTGTTGGCGACCCCACACGCTTTCGGCAAATACTGACTAACTTAGTCAGTAATGCCATTAAATTTACCGAACACGGCGAAGTCAATATTGATATTAGTAGCCGGTTGTTGAACGACGAACGTGTCTCATTGTTAATATCCGTCAAGGATACGGGAGTGGGCATTGCCATGGACAAGCAAGACACTTTGTTTACGCCCTTTGGTCAGGCCGATTCTTCCATTACCCGAAAATTTGGCGGCACAGGCCTCGGCCTTATCATTACCAAACATTTAGTCGAGGCTATGGGCGGTCGCATCACCCTGAACTCGGCTCCCGGTAAGGGCACCTGTTTTACCTTCAACGCCGTGTTCAAAGTACCTGAACATCACTTTGAACTTGACCTGCCTTGTGCTTCGTTGGTCAATAAACGGGTGCTGTATTTCGAGCAGAACGAACACAGTTATATGGCAACTAGCAGTATTTTGGCGGCTTGGGGCGTGCATTTAACCGGGTGCCGCACCATAGAAGAGCTCGAGCAGGCTGCTACTAACGCATTCAACTACGATATCTGCGTGCTTGGCGACCCCGGCGGCGCAGAGTCCATGGCCAGAATGAAGCAGCTCATTGCCATTGCTCGTCAATGCAGTGATTACCTCTACCTGTTACTCAACACAGTGTCGCATAATATGCGTGAGGCACTCGTTGGCAGTGGTGCCGATGGGTGTCTTAGTAAGCCAATTAACCATCGCAAATTTTGCGAAATGTTGGCTGCGCCATTTCGCTTGGATCACCCAACTATTCATACTCACGACCATCATACGACCCGTTTGCCACTCAAAGCCTTGGTGGTCGATGACAATGATGCCAACCTAAAACTGATCTGTGCCTTACTCGAAGAACAAGTGGAGAGTCTAGATACCGCTCATAACGGCGCGCAAGCGGTCGAAGTATGTAAAAGCCATCGTTACGACTTAATTTTTATGGACATTCAAATGCCGATTATGGATGGCATTACCGCGTGTAAACTAATCTTAGAGTCATCTCTGAATGAAGACACCCCGATTATTGCGGTCACTGCCCATGCCTTAGATGGTGAAAAGGAGCAGTTAAAACATGTCGGCTTTGCCAGTTACCTTACTAAGCCGTTAGATGAGGATATGCTCAGCGATGCTCTATTGCATTATGCCCCCAATGACAAGCTTGCTCGTGAGCGCGTCAGTGCTAAACCGCCACTAAGCGAGCCCCCCTTTATCAGCGACAGTTTAAATTGGGAGCTGGCATTGCAACGTGCCGGTGGCAAGGAAGATTTGGCCCAAGAGATGCTGAATATGTTGCTATTAAGTATTCCTGAAACACTGAACCTTATCGAAGAGGCGATGGCAAAAGGTGACCATGAGCGTTTACTGTCGATAATCCACAAGTTTCATGGTGCTTGTTGCTATACCGGTGTGCCTAAACTGAAAAAACTCGCCGAGTTGATAGAAACCGCAATGAAAGAAAAAGCCAGCATTAATGATATTGAGCCCGAGCTGTTAGAGCTACAAGACGAGTTAAGCAATTTGATGGCAGACGCCGGTTTAGAGAAAAGCAGCTCATCTTAACTGTGCTGATACGTGAAGGCAGTGCATTAAGCATTGCCTTGCACTTGTCGCCAGTGCTTTATCCTTGGCGCTAATGCCTGCCAATGATGGTGCAGATAGCGACGATAACAAAGCGAGTAAAGATACAGTAACGCCCGCCTTAGCGGTGTGCGTGCGCTAAGTACATGCGCTTTGACTGCGCTGATAAGCCACTGTTCATCAAAACCACTCCAGTGCCCAGCAGGTGATAATAAGTTTCGCCACAGCACTGGGGCAACTTCATAGTGGAAAATAAAGGCAAGTTCATTGAGGCTGTAAGGTGAGTGCGCACAGCACCGGGCGATAGCATCATAGTGATCACTCACTGCAGTATCTAAAAACAATTCCGACAGCGCCAGCCAAACAGGTGCCCTGTTATCAAGATCGGTTGAGACGCTGCGCATGTTATGTTTACTTCAGCAACTGCAAAACACTCATACCACCGAACTAGGCGGCACCAGTGCTTAGGGTCTAATCACGCCCGCGCTTCTAACATCAAGCGCTTCATGTCACGAACCGCTTTTTCCATGCCATCAATGGCCGCACGAGCAATAACGGCGTGACCAATATTAAGCTCATAGATTTCTTCCATCGCGGCAATTGGCTTCACATTATGATAGTGCAAGCCATGTCCCGCATTGACGATGAGCCCTTGATTATGAGCATAACGCACACCTTCACGAATAATTTCTAGTTCCTTCGCTTGTTGCTGGTCATTCTCGGCATCGGCATAGGCTCCGGTGTGAATTTCAATATAGGGTGCCGCCGCTTTCACACTGGCATCAATTTGCGCTTTATCGGCATCAATAAATAGACTGACTTTGATACCCGCAGCCGTAAGTCGTTTAACCGCGTCGGCAACTTTATCGAATTGACCAACCACATCAAGCCCCCCTTCGGTGGTGAGCTCCTCACGCTTTTCTGGTACTAGGCATACAAACGCGGGTTGCACCTCAAGGGCAATGGCTAGCATCTGTTCAGTCACCGCCATTTCTAAGTTCATGCGGGTTTGAATGGTGTCTTTCATCACATACACATCGCGGTCTTGGATATGACGACGGTCTTCGCGCAGGTGGATAGTAATGCCATCAGCGCCCGCATGCTCAGCGATTGCTGCGCCATGGGCAGGGTCAGGGTAACGAGTGCCGCGCGCCTGGCGCAAGGTGGCGATATGATCAACGTTAATGCCTAATAGAATTTCTTTCATTGCTGCCTTACCTTGATTTAAATAATTCTCTGCTTTTCAATGGCTTACTGCCTAGCAAGGGTTTAAGTAGAAAGCGACAAAAATGCTTCGCCGCCTGTTGAATTTCAGGATCTGTAAACTCACGCGCAGCCATTGCAAGCACTTGCTTACCGCTAAAACCATAGCCATATTTAGGCTGTTGTTGCATCACCCACCCTTGCTCTGGATAGTAGTCATAATGACAATCAGCGCTGATTTCTTTACCGATATTATCGTATTCAAAATCAACACCATAACCCAAACTTTCCAATAAGGTGAGTTCGTAATGGCGTAAGCTCGCTGCCATGTGGTTAGTGGCCGCCAAGGCCTTGAGCTGCGCTTGATAAAGGTCGTACACCTGCTCCAGCGGCTCGTTCAAAGGTACGATACGCACGGCCAACTCGTTCATGTAAAAACCACAATATAGTTTGTCACCAATTAAAGCGGGCTGTGAGCCTGATAGTTCGAAATGCTGCAAATACTTAAGATCGCCGCCGCCTTGATAGCGTATGAGCAAAGGTTGGAAAGGCTGTAACTGAGCCTTATGTTTTACGGCGTGTTTACCACTGAGGCGCACGATCATGCGCATCATACCACGGTGTTGTACTAAAAAATCAGCGAGCCACTGCGAGTCACTAATGGCTCGACGATGAAGTAAAAAGGCACGGTCAAAACCGGCTTCCATCGGCGTTTAATCTTCGCCATAACCTAAGCTGCGCAGTGCTCTCTCGTCATCTGCCCAACCTGATTTGACCTTCACCCAAAGCTCTAAAAACACTTTATTATCGAGCATATGCTCAAGGTCTTTACGTGCTTCTCGGCCGATAGTTTTTAACTTTTCACCTTTGTTACCGATCACCATACGTTTTTGTGTTTCACGCTCAACAAGGATCAGTGCATTAATATGCCATACACCATTGTCTTGCCACTTAAACTGTTCAATCTCTACAGTAACCGAGTAAGGCAGCTCATCACCCATAAAGCGCATCAGCTTTTCACGCACTACTTCAGCCGCTAAAAACCGCATTGAGCGATCGGTAATATAATCTTCTGGGAAGTAGAACTCACTTTCTGGCAAGCGAGCACGTACCTCTTTTTTGATCAAATCAAGGTTGCGGTTGTGTTTTGCCGATACTGGAATAATGCCAGCAAAATCGCCTTTCTCACTGAGCCACTTAATGTGCGGCAAAATCAAGTTGTTGTCTTTAACTTGATCGGTCTTATTGATCACGACCAACACCGGGGTTTTGCCACCACTGACTTTGCTGAGTACCATTTCATCATCATCAGTCCAATGCGTCCCCTCAACAACAAAAATCACCAATTCAACATCACCAATTGAGCTTGATGCTGCGCGGTTCATTAGCCGGTTGATAGCACGTTTTTCCTCTACGTGTAAGCCGGGTGTGTCAACGTAAACAGTTTGGTAATTATCTTCGGTGTGGATACCCATAATGCGATGGCGCGTGGTCTGTGGCTTACGCGAGGTAATACTGACCTTTTGCTCAACAATTTTATTAAGCAAGGTCGATTTTCCTACATTGGGGCGGCCAACAATGGCGACCATACCGCAATGGGTATTTGTTTGCATATCAGCTGTCATTCTTTAACATCTTTAAGGCTTTTTCCGCCGCTTTTTGCTCTGCTTTACGGCGTGAACTGCCTACAGAAATAATGCTGTCCATGCCTTCAACAATACATTCAACCGTGAATGTTTGATTGTGCGCTTGACCTTTCGTATCAATCACAGTGTAGCCCGGCAAGGGGAGTTTGCGCGCCTGTAAAAACTCTTGCAGTAGAGTTTTTGGATCTTTTTGATTCATTCCTGGGGAAATTGACTCAAGGCGAGTGGCATACCAGCTTAGTACTAGGTCACGGCAGGTATCGATATCGGAGTCTAAGAACACCGCACCGATGATCGCCTCTACTGCATCAGCTAGTGTAGACTCACGGCGATAACCGCCGCTTTTTAGCTCACCGGGTCCCAAGCGCAGGTAATCACCCAATTCAAATTCAACGCCAAATTCGGCAAGTGTTTGCCCACGAACCAAGGTCGAGCGCATACGGCTTAAATCGCCCTCTCGCGCTTTAGGAAACTTGTGGTACAACGCATCGGCAATAACAAAGCTGAGGATAGAGTCACCTAAGAACTCCAAGCGCTCGTTATGCTGGCCTTTATGGCTGCGGTGTGTAAGGGCTTGCTCTAGTAAGTTTTGCTCACTAAAGGTATAACCAATTTTTTTATAAAGTTCTGCTACGTTTTTCTTCATTGTTACTGAATATTACCTAGGCGTTCGAATCGTACGCCGGTTGGAACCCAACTTGGAAGCGCGCTATCTGGTTCATGTTCAAATTCAAAACTCATCCAAATAAACACGGCCTTACCGACAAGGTTAGCCTCAGGTACAAACCCCCAAGCGCGTCCATCTTGACTGTTATCGCGATTGTCACCCATCATAAAATAATGGCCTTCGGGAACAATCCATTCATCAATTTTTGATCCCTGCTGGCGATAATATTTGCTCTTAAATTCTGGCAAAGTTGGGTTAATCAGAATGTCGTGCTCAACTTCACCCAAACTCTCTTGCAGCCGCACCAGCGATTGTCCTCTGAGCGAGAACTCATCCTTATTGATGATCTCTAGCGCAATTTTATTATATTCGCCACATTGCAATGCACCTTGAGTACGCTCACCCTCGGCGCAGTTTGGTTTGATATACAGCTGCTTATTGCGATACACAATGGCATCGCCAGGCAGCCCAATGACACGTTTAATAAAGTCTAATTTAGGATCTGGTGGAAACTTAAATACCGCAATATCTCCGCGCTCCGGCTTGCCGGTCTCAATAAGTTCACTGCGCCAGACCGGGTCTTTAACGCCGTAAGAGTATTTCTGTACGAGGATAAAGTCCCCCACCAAAAGGGTCGGCATCATTGACCCCGATGGAATTTGGAAGGGTTCAAAAATGAAAGAGCGAAACACCGTAATGATAGCGATCATTGGAAAAATCGACTTAGCATGCTCGGTAAGCACAGGCTCAGGTGCGATTTCTTGCTTCAACTCTTCATCAAGTTCTTTACCCGCCGCCCCTTCAGCTAGGGCTATACGCTCTTTACGTTTAGGTGCATATACAAGATGGTCAACCAACCAAATTAACCCAGAGCCAAGGGTTAATAACACCAAAAATATGGAGAAATATCCGGCCATCAGAGGCATTTCCTTTTGTTATTATTTGCCAACTTTTAAAATTGCTAAGAAGGCATCTTGTGGCACTTCCACATTACCAAGCTGCTTCATACGCTTTTTACCTTCTTTTTGCTTCTGCAAGAGCTTTTTCTTACGGCTCACGTCGCCACCATAACATTTCGCGATTACGTTTTTACGCAATTGCTTAACTGTTGAGCGGGCAATAACGTGATTGCCAATAGCCGCTTGAATTGCGATATCAAACATCTGCCTTGGGATAAGTTCGCGCAGTGCTTCTGCAAGCTCACGGCCTCGCCCTTGAGCATTATCGCGGTGACAAATCATCGCTAGGGCATCAACACGGTCGCCGTTAATAAGAATATCAACCCGCACCATGTCTGAGGTACGGAATTCTTTAAAGTTATAATCCAGAGAGGCAAAACCACGGCTGGTCGACTTCAGCTTATCGAAGAAATCCATCACCACTTCAGCCATCGGCAGTTCGTATGTGATAGCCACTTGGTTACCATGATAATTCATACGCGTTTGCACGCCGCGCTTATCAACACACAAAGTAATGACGCTGCCTAAGTATTCTTGTGGCACAAGAATATTGGCCTCAACAATAGGCTCGCGAATTTCAAGAATATCGTTTACAGCTGGCAACTGCGATGGATTATCAATCTGAATCGTGCCGTCTTTGGTCTCAACCTCATAGATTACCGTAGGCGCGGTTGTAATGAGGTCAATATCATATTCACGCTCTAAGCGTTCTTGGATGATCTCCATGTGCAACATGCCCAAGAAGCCACAACGGAAACCAAAACCTAATGCGGTTGAGTTTTCCGGTTCGAAGAACAGCGATGCATCATTGAGACTGAGCTTATCAAGAGCATCACGAAATGCCTCGTATTGATCCGAAGAGATCGGGAACATGCCTGCATATACCTGTGGCTTAACGCGCTGGAAGCCAGGTAAACGCTCTTGTGCTGAGTTTTTCGCCAAGGTAATCGTATCACCGACTGGCGCACCATGGATTTCTTTAATACCGGCGATTACAAAGCCTACTTCGCCCGTTTTCAGTGTGCCAGTATTAGTTTGTTTAGGGGTAAAGATACCCACCTTGTCAGCAATATGAACTTGCTCGTTCGACATGATTTTAATCTTGTCGCCCGTTTTCAGCTCGCCTTGAACAATGCGCACCAAAGACACAACGCCTTGATAAGGGTCAAACCACGAGTCGACAATAAGCGCTTTAAGAGGCCCGTCGGTGTCGCCCTGCGGTGGCGGGATATCGCGAACGATACGCTCTAGCACGTCGTCGATACCAATTCCTGTTTTTGCACTGCACTGCACGGCATCAGTGGCATCAATCCCGACAATGTCCTCTATTTCTTCGGCAACACGCAGTGGATCTGCTTGTGGTAGGTCTATTTTATTAAGAATAGGCACCACTTCTAAGTCCATTTCAATGGCAGTGTAACAGTTGGCTAAGGTTTGTGCTTCGACACCCTGGCCAGCATCAACAACAAGCAACGCGCCTTCACAGGCCGCAAGAGAACGCGATACTTCATAGGAGAAGTCAACGTGCCCTGGGGTGTCGATAAAATTAAGCTGATAAGTTTCACCGTCTTTGGCGGTGTAATTCAAGGTTACACTTTGCGCTTTGATGGTAATACCACGCTCACGCTCGAGGTCCATTGAATCCAGAACTTGCTGCTGCATTTCGCGGTCGGTTAACCCGCCACATACTTGGATCAAACGATCGGAAAGGGTCGATTTACCATGGTCGATATGGGCGATAATCGAAAAGTTACGGATATGCTTCATAAATTGGATTCTGACTTCTTAAACTTGAGCTCGTGTAAATAAAGGCCCGATTTTACCTTTAATTGACGCTAATCACCAACTCTTTGCGAAATAGGTAGGCTCAAAGGGTAAATTTTTAATACTTTTACATCATGAACAACCTGCGCAAGACGTTGTTTTGCCATGACAAAGCCAACGAAACCGGCCACCACAGCAGTGCCAATTTGCGCCAGTTCGCTTAAGCCTAAAACACTTTGCACAAGCACGGCACTCACCAATGCCGCCAACAATGGCCAGATATAAACAACAAACGAACTGCTGACAATGTGGGAGTCATCCAAGGCTAACTTCACTTTTTGCCCCACAACGACAGGTTCAGAAAATTGATACGGGAAGGTTTTTTTGTCGGTTTTGAATAACTTGGCAAAGATTTGCGCGCCACATTTACCATTGCACCCTGCACAAGCTGGCTTTTGTTCGCTTTTTAAAAAGGCGGTATCCCCTTTCACTGATACCACCGTTAGGGTTTGCTCGATCATAATCTACAGAGGACGCTGGACGGATTCGGCAATGTTTTTCGCGGTTGCCGTCGGGATATTTCCTATCACCGAAACATCGTATGCTCCGGCATTATGAATATACACGGTAGTTGCTCCCGAGGTCAGTGCACCGCTGGGACGCTGACTAGCTAGAGGCCGCTGCACAAACACCGAGACATCAACTAAGCCGTCAGAATAAAGGTAGTAATCGGCCAGCTCATTATTCATGTTCAGTTTATGGCGGTCGGCTTTAAGCAGTTCAAACCCTTGCGGCAGCCACCCGATACTCCAGCTGCTTTCACCACTTTGCCCATCTAGTTTCGGCAGCGGCGTGGGAAATTCACGTTGACTGATTTCCACCAGCTCCGGAGCGGGTTGCTCGGTCACACTGATATGGCTTAACTGTAACTGCTCTAGCAACTCACCACTGTGATTCACATAAGCGGATTTGAGCAATAACGAAGTTTCAGTATCCAGCCACAACCAGTAATTGTACTTATCTTGGTCTTTCGCTTCGATGCGAATTTGCTGTGCCGGTCGCCCAGCGATACGTCCTTTATTTCCAAGCACAAAGCGGTAGTTGCTTTGCAACTTATCAATATCGCTAAATAAGACTTCGGGAATAGGCCCAGCGATGGTATTAGTAGCGATTGAATATGGCTGATTTTGCGGCTCGTAATAGGTGACCTGATCATCAACTCGCACCATTTCCAAGCCGGCACCATTTAACAGCGTAAGAAGCTCTAACTCCTGCTCTTGATAAATACCATGGCTCCAACGATAAGGCTCCATGGCACGGTCTTTGACGACCACGAAAGAAGCAACAAAGTTGCGCTGCTTAACGGCCGTAGCCATGTTATCCAACCACTGTTTAGCGGTCATCTCGGACATGGCCAACGCAGGAGTCAGCCACAGACTAAAAAGCGCAACATACAGGTACTTCATTACTTGTTACTGGTCCTTTTTGCTTTGTGACTCGTCGTTAGCAGCGATGCGCGCCGCTTCACGGGTTTGTCGCTGGTGCTCCATAACAAGCGCACCAATACGCTGCTTTTGCAAATCTCTTAAACCACGCTCGGCATTATCAAGCGCCGGCTCCGAAGAATAACTTACCGGCGATGCGGAACCTAAAAATGGCTGCGATTGCAAAGGTGGCAAGTCGCTTTGCTCTGAACCAGAAGTGCCATATTGTTGCACACCCACTACAGCAACCACAGCAACACTTGCGGCAATCGCTGTTTGGGCGATACCACGCCACCATCCACCAGAAATAACCTGAGCGCTTTGCTGTGATGCGGCTGGCTGTTGTTGTGCTTGTTGTTGGCCGAATTCAGCATGGACAGGTTCGTTTTCTAATTGCTTAGCAACCGAAGCGGCAATATCTAATTGAATTGAAGGCGCGGTCTCTGAGCGCATCGCGTCGCCAATCAGGCTGTAGCGGGCTAAGGTTTGCGAATCAATATCGTCAGTTTGGACATCGTCCAAAGACACTTCGTTGTCAACCAAAGCAGAGACAAACGCCTTATCCTGCTCACTACACTTTGCTTTAGTCATATTAAGACTCACCTATTAACGGAGTTAACTTATTATCTATCGCTTCTCGGGCACGAAATATACGCGAACGTACCGTACCCACAGGGCAATCCATCACCGCAGCGATTTCCTCGTAGCTCATCCCCTCTAGCTCCCGCAGAGTGATGGCCGTTTTTAAATCTTCTGGTAGCTTATCTATGGTTGCAAAAATAACGTCTCTGACTTCGTCACTCAGAAGCAAATTCTCGGGCGTTGAATTTGAGCGCAATAAATCAGCGCCCTCGTAAAACTCTGCTTCATCTGCATCTACATCATTCGCAGGCGGCCGACGACCCTGTGCTACTAAGTAATTTTTCGCACAGTTCACCGCGATACGGTATAACCAAGTATAAAACGCACTGTCGCCCCGAAAGTTAGGCAGGGCCCGGTAGGCTTTAATAAACGCCTCCTGAGCTACATCTGCAACATCACCTTGATTGGCAACGTAACGAGAAATCAATCCTGCAACCTTGTTCTGATATTTGGTGACCAACAGGTTATAAGCATTTTTATCTCCTTGTTGAACCTTTCTTACCAGCGCTAAATCCAAATCCTGCTCGCTCATTCGAGCCGGTACTCCTCTGCGTTGTCGTGCTTTTCTTGCTGCATCTTTGCTACCAAATACACTGTGTCTGACCTGAGTAAAATGAAAAAGTTCGCGCTTGGGCAAATATTTTTGCATTGGCAAGCAACTAAAGTCGTGTGACACCCGTAAATATGATACATATAGAGCCACGTAGGTATAAAAACCTCAAGCCACATTATAACATGAACCCAAACAAACAACATCACAGCGACGTTACCGTCATAGGTAGCGGTGCCGCTGGTTTATCACTGGCCTTGTCACTTGCCAACCATTGCCAAGTTACGGTTATTAGTAAAGGTGCACTGCGAGAAGGGTCGACTTTATACGCCCAAGGCGGTATTGCTGCCGTTTTCGACAAGCAAAACGACAGCATTGAGTCGCACGTTGAAGACACCTTAGAAGCGGGTGCTGGGCTGTGCGATCGTGAGGCTGTGCACTACACAGCATCGAATGCGAAGGCTTGCATGCGCTGGCTAATAGAGCAAGGTGTCCCTTTTGATATGGAAACCGATGACAAAGGTCATGAGCGTTACCATTTAACTCGTGAAGGCGGACACAGCCATCGCCGTATTCTGCACGCCGCCGATGCCACTGGTAAAGCAGTGCAAACAACGCTGATTGAGCGGGTGCAAGCACACCCTAATATTACCTTGTTAGAGAATTACAACGCCATCGACCTTATTACCGACGCCAAACTTGGCCGCGACGGCAAACATTGTCATGGCGTGTATGTTTATAACCGTGCCAAAGAGCAAGTAGAAATTCTCAGCGCTCGCTTTATTGCTTTGGCCACCGGCGGCGCCAGTAAGGTGTATTTGTATACCTCGAACCCTGATGTTGCCAGTGGCGATGGCATTGCCATGGCGTGGCGAGCAGGCTGCCGAGTGGCTAACATGGAGTTTAACCAGTTTCATCCCACAAGCTTGTATCATCCAAAATTACAGAACTTTTTAATTACCGAGGCAATGCGCGGTGAGGGAGCTTATTTATTGCGCCCAGATGGTACACGCTTTATGCCGGAGTTTGACGAGCGCGCCGAGCTAGCCCCTCGCGATGTCGTAGCCAGAGCCATTGATTTTGAAATGAAGCGTTTAGGGGCTGATTGCGTCTATTTAGACATCTCCCATCGTGATAAAGAATTTATCATCGAGCACTTCCCCACCATTTACGCCAAGTGCCTAAGTGTGGGAATCGATATCACCAAAGAACCCATTCCGGTAGTCCCTGCAGCGCACTACACCTGTGGCGGCGTGATGACCGACTTTAACGGCAAAACCGACTTGGACAACCTCTATGCCATTGGCGAGGTCGCCTACACGGGTCTGCATGGAGCGAATCGCATGGCTAGCAACTCGTTGTTGGAGTGTATTGTCTTTGCCCAAGCTGCAGCCAAAGACATTGTCGCAAAATTGGGGTTACCCGCAGAGCCTAGCACCCTGCCCGATTGGGACGAAAGCCGGGTGACTAACTCCGATGAAGAGGTCGTCATTACCCATAACTGGCATGAGCTCAGGCTATTTATGTGGGATTACGTCGGCATTGTGCGCTCGACCAAACGCCTTGAGCGTGCACTACGTCGAGTAGAGTTATTGCAACAAGAGATCCATGAGTATTATGCGAATTTCCGGGTATGCAATAACTTATTGGAGCTACGTAACCTCGTCCAAGTTGCCGAGCTTATTATCCACAGTGCCTTAGCGCGCAAAGAAAGCCGAGGCCTACACTACACCTTGGACTACCCAGAACGTTTACCACACAGCCATATCACCGAGCTTAATCCTGCGACACTGGGTCGTTAAGGTTTTCGTTAACAGCCCGAGCGAAGTCACGAAACTGCTCGGGCACCATCGCCTTATCCGCTATAAACACGTGCCGCTTGGCGCCGGTGTAGGTACTTTGCAAATGCAGCCATACTAGGCCATTGAATACCTTAGTTCCCTTTAATAGCTTGCCACTGAGCTCAATGCCTTGGCCATGTAATTCTACTTGCTGATTATCAATAGTAATAATGCCATAGCGCGGCCAGCAACGCTTATATACCCGCCAGCCATGCCAACTCGCGATCATGAGCACAATTGCACATAGCAAAGCCCATAACCATTGCGGCTGACTAAACACGAGTATTATGTAGATAAGCCCGACTAGCCCCAACAATGGCCGGTGATTCGCCGTATTGGCAGAAAATACACCTCTATACACGTACGCGGTCTAGAATGATTTTAACCATACGCGCAAGTTCTGCGTCTTCACATTGCTCATGACCCATAAACCAAGCAAATAAATCGGGATCATCAGCCGCCAACAAACGTTGAAACGTCGCCTTGTCATCATCATTAAGGGAGTCGTACGCCTCTTCAACAAAGGGCATAAACAACACATCAAGCTCAAGCATGCCTCTGCGACACGCCCAACGTAAGCGTGCTTTACTGTCTAACTTCGCCATGGTTTACCTCTTTATGGTTTACTGCGCCGCAGTTTAGCAAAAACTGTTGCTACTCACAGCTATTTTGCGTCTATCGGGTGTCATCACTGCGACGCTTACGATACACTTGCGCTTGTCATTAGCTTGCGTACCTAAGGAGTCGTGTATGTCTGCATTTACTGTTTACGCAACAGATTATGTTGCGATCTACGTTAGTGGTGTTGATGCTAAATCTTACCTGCAAGGACAACTCACACAAGATATCAACCTTGTTGAGCCAAACACTTGGCTGTGGGCAGGGCAATGCAGCGCAAAAGGAAAGCTATGGGCCTGCTTTCGCATCGCAGCTTATCAGCAAGGCTATTTATTAATTTGTAGCGCCGATGAAGCCGAAGCAGCGCTGCGAGAGCTAAAGAAATATGCGGTATTTAGCCAAGTTGAAATCACCTCTATGACGCAACAGGTATCTGGCGTGTTAGGTGACAAACAAGCTCTAGGTGCGCACTTAGGAGTCAACCTTGATAATCCCGCGACTAGCCTACCTGAAGGGTTGGTGCTCACTCTTGCCGATGACCGTTACCTTGTTGTAGCCGATGCCGACACCTTAGCACCCGCGCACTCAAGCGAGGCTTTTTTGTGCGCGCAAATTAAGGCCGCAGAGCCCAGCTTATGTGCTGCCGCAATTGATGAATACGTCCCGCAAATGGTTAATTTACATGCGCTTGGCGGCATCAGCTTTAGTAAAGGCTGCTACACTGGTCAAGAGACTGTCGCGCGCATGAAGTACCTAGGTAAAAACAAACGCGCGATGTTCGTACTCTCTGCGCAAGCAGACAGCAAACTAGCGCCACCGCTCACAGAGGGTCAAGTACAGCCAGTGGATTTAGAACGTCAGGTCGGTGACAATTGGCGTCGCGGTGGCACCTTGATAGCACAAGCGGTTGATCAAGGCAGACTTTATGGCTTGGCAGTGTTGCCAAACGATCTTGAACTCGACAGTCAACTTCGTGCAAAACACGCACCTGAGGTGATGTTCAGTATTGAGCCACTCCCTTACTCACTCACTGAAGAATAATTGGGAAACGTTATGAATATAGCCGAGAAGAAAGTCGTAACTATGCACTACAGCGTAGTCGACAAAGCCGATAACACCATCGACAATACCTTTGATGGTGAGCCATTAGTCTTTATCGTTGGCACTGGCTTTTTGATCCCGGGCTTAGAGAATGCGCTAATTGGTAAACAAGCAGGTGATACCCTGAGTGTCGAAATCGCGCCGGAAGATGGCTATGGTGAGCGTCATGAGCAATTGATGCAGGCTGTACCTAAATCAATGTTCGATGGTATGGATATTGAAGTAGGCATGCAGTTCCGCGCCACCACTGATGACGGTGAGCAAACAGTTATTATCGTCGATATTCAAGGTGAAGATGTGATCGTTGACGGTAACCACCCACTTGCAGGTGTCCACCTAAAATTTGACGTGGAAATTGTAGATGTACGCGATGCCACCGCTGATGAATTAGCCCATGGCCATGTTCACGGCGAAGGGGGATGTGATCACGACCACGAATAGTTGTCTGTGACTCTTTAAAAAAAGGCGCTTAAGCGCCTTTTTTTAGCTTTGTTCCTGAGCCGGTAAGTGAGCACTAATGTGCTTAGCCAGATTATCAGCGTCATTACTGCCAACGCGATAAAATGTGCCGTCATGCAGCTCGATGGCTACAGCAGCAAAACCACTGGCATTGTATACCCAGCCATCATGAGTAATGCGAATGCCCACCCCATGACGAAACGAGTTACTGACAACAGCAACCGATTTAATCTCATCAAATGCGAGTCGCTTTTTAGCGATACCGGGGCCAAAGAACCATTCCACGCCCTGTTCATCTACACGCACTGTTAAGCCATGAAATAAAAATGCCAGTATCACTAAAATGGCCGCAAACAGCATCATCGGACCATCCCCTTCCATCAGGTAAAAGGCTAATCCCAAAAAGCCACCCACCCACAATAAAATAATGAGAATGGCCCAAGCAGTTTGCTTATGTTGATACATACTATTCCTTTTTGTGTCAGCGCAGCGCTAACATTAATTGAAACTATAGACGAAAGTGGCGCTTAATTCTGAGTCAAAATTGCGCTTATCTTCTTCCGGTTTGGAGTTATAACGATATAAATAAGCAAATTTAAGTGATAACTGCCCCATAATTTGGCTAATCAAAGAAGTTTCTGATTTTAGCCGCGAATTCAGCCCTGAGAGTGACTGCTCAGCACTGATAAACTGATTAAAACGAGTACGTTTAGAGACCGTGCGCTCCCACTGTAAAGCTAAGCGCAATAAATACCCGGTTTCACTTTCAGTCGGCTCTTCACCTTCTTCAGCGGGTTTGCCCTCAGAGCGATATAGGCCTGGGCCGATGTCAAAGTCCACGGTGTTTTTCACCCCTTTGTAGAGACGATTACCATAGCCGGTTGCCACTGTGGCTTTGTACTCCAAACCACTGAATTCATCTTCCTCGTAATCGGCGTAAAAGAACAACGAGGCGTTTTTTTCGCCTACTTTGTAGTTCGTTTGTGCAGAGCCAAAAAATCGTTGCGCCGAAATAGTTTCTTCGCCGGTTTCAGCATCAACATCACGACGGTATAAAGAGTCAAATTTGAACTGATTGCGCCAATGGGTGAAATCTTGGTAAATATTGCTACGTAGCTTAAAGCTCGTTGAATCGGTGTTACCTCGAGTCACGATAAAGCCAAACTCGGCATCGCCGTAAAACATTTCACCTTGGTGAATTTCGTGGATTTCTGCATCCGTCAACTGTCCGTATTCATGAAAGTCTTCAAATGGGTCAACGGCCCAACAACTTACACTCCAACAAGCAATTAATAGAGCGATAAAACGCATAGTTAGTGCTTACTCTTTCCAAATAACGTGACAAAATGGCGCATCTTTATCACGGCTGATCAATACCCGTGCGAATACCAAGTCTTCATTCTCCAGCTCGAGCCCGATGCTCACTTCGCTGTAAAACTCCGGCTCGATTTCCATCGCCACAATCCCTTGCCATTGCTCACTTGGCGCACTTTCCTCTATAAACCCCAGAGCCTCACGATGCTCGTTAAAATCGTTGATATCCTGCTCGGACAAGTGCTCAGGTGCAAGCTCCAAGAATACTTCATAGGCATGATGAGTTATTTCTTGTTCAGTGAATAGGCGCGGCCCTGACATGGTGCTGATCCCGTTGATGCTTATTTCTGGCGATAATAACAAAACTTGATAAGAATGTGCATTGTCTCGCGACCAATAAAAAGCCGGGAAATTCCCGGCTCTTAGTGCACTGCTTTATACTTTAGCTATTAATACCGAGTCGCCTCTTAACACCCTCGCGCATATGCTGAATATAGGTGTAAAATAGGGGCACAAACAAGGTACCAAACACAGTTGCGGCAATCATGCCTGACATCACTGTGACACCTAAAGACACTCGACTTGCCGCCCCTGCGCCACTGGCCAACACCAGCGGTAACACACCTAGGACGAAAGACAAGGCCGTCATTAAGACCGCTCTGAAACGCTGCGATGCGGCTATCTGCGCGGCATCAAAGATACTCTGCCCCGCCTTGCGTTGCTCCATAGCAAACTCAACAATCAAGATAGCTGTCTTAGTCGACATACCTATTAGCAGTACAAAGCCGACTTGGGCGTAGATATTGTTCGTCATTCCCACCGTAAACAAGGTAGCCATGGCCCCAAAAATAGCCAAGGGTACAGCGGCTATGACCGCAAACGGAATCGTCCAACTCTCGTATTGCGCGACCAAGAACAAGAACACAAAGAGAACCGCCAGTGAGAAGAGTACCGGCGCGAGGTCGCCCGCTAAAATTTCTTGTCGTGTTTGCCCTGCCCAATCAAAAATATACCCATTAGGCAGCTGTGCGGAGAGCTCCTTCATGACCGCAATGGCATCCCCACTGGAATAACCAGGTGCAGCACTGCCGGTGATACTGGTACTTCTATATAAATTGAAGTGGTTCATACTGGTGGGGCCAAGAATAGGCTTCAGTGTGGCTATGGTCGTCAGAGGGACCATATCCCCCTCACTATTGCGTACATAGTAATGCTGCAAATCAGCAGGTTCAGCACGGAACTGAGCCTCAGCTTGAATGGTGACCTGATAAGTGCGGCTAAACTGATTAAAGTCGTTCACATAGAGCGAGCCTAACTGCGCTTGCAGGGTTAAGAAAATATTGCTCAAGGTGATCCCTTGTGCTTTCGCTTTATTGCGATCGACCTCTAAAAAGTATTGCGGCACATTGGCGCGGAATGTACTAAATACATTTTGCAGTTCAGGGCGTTGGTTGGCATCGTATATCAAACCATTCATAACTTGTGCTAGCTCGGCTGGATCTCTACCTTCGGAGTCTAATAATCGATACTCAAACCCCGAGCTATTCCCCAACCCTGGGATAGGCGGCGCGTTAAACACCATAATCTGGGCATCTGGCATGGCCCATAACTGCCCTTGGATACGGGTAATAATCTGTTTTAAGCCCATATCTGGAGCCGTTCGCTGCTCCCAGTCTTTGAGCACCATAATGCCCAACGCGTTGTTTGAGCCAGCACCGCCAAGTAAAGAGAACCCGGAGACGCCAATAAAATCTTCGGTGGCTGGGTCTTGCATGATCACATCGCTGATTTTCTTTACCACAGCATCGGTACGATTAATCGCGGCGGCATCTGGCAACTGCACATCAACAAAGACAAAGCCTTGATCTTCTGGGGGCACAAATCCGGTAGGTACATTAGTAGCAAACCAACCGGTGGCAACAAATAGCGCCACCACAACAATACCTATCCGCCCTGCTCGTTTGAGCATAAATCCAACCACACCGGTGTAACTCTTCGTGGAGCGGGTTATGGCGTTTTCAAAAGGTCGTAACCATTTTATTGGCTTCATTTTTTCAGCTGACAACAACAAACTACAGAGCGCCGGGCTCAGTGTCAGGGCATTGATTGATGAAATCAGTACAGCAAAGCTAATGGTGACAGAAAATTGCTTGTATAACTCTCCGGTGATCCCTGGCATAAAGCCTACGGGTACAAACACCGCTAATAGCACCAACGTTGTGGCCACAATGGGCCCGCTCACCTGCTCCATGGCTTTGGTCACTGCTTCCTTAATGGGCAGCTTATCTTCTCTGAGTATGCGCTCAACGTTTTCTATCACGATGATGGCATCATCCACGACAATGCCGATCGCCAGTACTAAACCAAATAACGTAATCAGGTTAATGGAGTAGCCCATCGCCATCATCGCCGCAAAAGTACCAATGAGCGATACCGGGATCGCCACAGTTGGTACCAAGGTGGCACGCCAATTTTGCAAAAATAGAAACACCACCAAGATGACCAATGCCACCGCTTGATAAAGAGTTACAACCACCTCATCAATGGAGCGATTAATAAACTCAGTGGTGTCATAAGGCACTTTGTATTCAAGGCCATCAGGAAACTGCTTAGACAGTTCCGCCATACGTTTTTTAACTTGCTCAGCAACCGCCGTGGCATTGGCGTCGGTGAGCTGATAAATAACAATAAAACCGGTGTCTTTTTGATTGAATGTAGCACTACCTGAATAGCTTTTTGAGCCCCGCTCTATGCGCGCGATGTCTTTAAGACGCACAAAATTACCGTCCATATTAGCACGCACAATGGTTTGACCGAACTCATCGGCAGAGACAAGCCGCCCCTGAGCTTGAATCGCATATTCGAATTGTTGATTGGGTAGCGCCGGAGCAGCGCCCAGCTTACCGGCGGCAACCAAGGTGTTTTGCTCCTCCAGTGCAGCCTTCACTTCCGCAACTGTTACTCCTAGGGAGGCCATTTTATCTGGCCGTAACCAAATACGCATGGAATAGGTTTTCTCACCCATCACCTCGGCAGAGGCAACCCCAGGGATACGCCCGAGTGGCTCAGTAAGATAATTAGTGGCGTAGTTACTTAAGAACATAGCATCCATGTTGGGGTCTTCTGAGTACAAACTTATGCCCATCAACATGTTGCTAGATTTTTTCTTAACCGTTACTCCCTGACGGCGTACTTCCTGAGGCAAACTAGGTTCTGCCAACGCCACCCTGTTTTGCACATTCACTTGGGCCATATCGGTGTCCGTACCGACATTAAAGTAAACGGTGATGGTTGCCGAGCCATTGTTACTGGATGTGGACTCGATGTACATCATGTCTTCGACGCCATTAATTTGCTCTTCAATGGGACGAATAACTGTCTCTTCAATGGTTTGTGCGCTGGCGCCAGGGTAAATCGCAGTCACCGATACCTGCGGCGGCGTGATTTGCGGATACATATTGACAGGCAGCTGGGTCAAAGAGATAAGCCCAGCCAATGTAATAACAATGGAGATCACCAGCGCCAGTTTGGGCCTGGATATAAAAGTTTTACTGATCATCCTCGACTCGCTTATTGTTGGTCACTGATGGTGCCGGTTTTGGCGTCGACTTGTTTAACAACAGGATTTACTTCCACCCCTGAGCGCACTTTTTGTAGGCCTTCGACAATAACCCGCTCGCCTTGCTCAATACCTGATTTAACCACCCACATCGCATCGATGCGTCGACCCAAATCCACCAAGCGCTGCGCCACTGTATTGTCATCTTTGACAACCAAGACAAATTTGCCTTGTTGATTTTCCTGCACTGCTGCTTGGGGCACCAAGGCTTGCGACTGCTTGTCTTGACTCTCAACCACTAAGGTCACAAACAAGCCCGGCATTACAATGCCATTGGGGTTATCAAATTTGGCACGTAACTCAACCGTCCCCGTGCTACGGTCAATTTTAGTGTCGGCAAAATCCAGCGTACCCGACTGTTCAAAGTCAGTATCATTGGGTAAGCGCAGGCTTAAATCTAAAGGGACATCTTCGGGGCTATTATTAGTTTGCTGATGCGACTGTTGATAACTGATGTAATCGGATTCCTCTACTTGAAAACTAACATAAATGGGGTCGATATCTGTTAGTTGTGCCAAGGCACCGGATTGTGGGTTAACGATATTGCCCACATCAAAGCTCACTTTACCTATGCGGCCACTAAATGGCGCGTCGATAGTGGTGTAACTGAGGTTCAGCTTGGCCTTTTCTAATGCCGCTTCACTGGACTTAACAGCAGCTTGGGCTTGATCTAAGTTCGTTTGCAATTTGTCTAAGTCTGCCTCAGAAATAAACCCATCTTTGGCAATTTCACGCCCTCGCTTAAGATCTCGCTCAGCTCGAGAGGCCGCTGCACGATTACTTTTTAAGGACGCTTCAATTTCACTCACACTGGCGGTGTATTCCGATGCATCAATTTTAAATAACGTTTGGCCTTTTTCTACATATGCGCCCTCACGGAAAGTCCGCTCAATGAGTTCACCCTCAACTCGAGCACGAATATCTGCCTCCTGAAAGGCCTCGGTGCGAGCGACAAACTCGCGATAATTACCAACCTCTTGCATCGCCACTTCATAAACAGACACCGCCGGCGCTGGCATGCTCTGGTTTTGTTGTTGCGGTTCAGAGCAGCCCACCAAGGCTAACGAACAGAGCCCAGCTAAAACTGAATGATAGAAATACTTTGGGCCCGAAGGGGATAAGTGCATCGCGTGTCTCCTTAGAATCGTTATGTCGCTAGCAATGTTGTTTTCAATGGCCAGATAGGCGCTCAATAGACTGACATAAAATAAATCTAGTTCCCTGAGAAATATAGACTATTTTGTAACTCACTGTATTTAAGTTATACCGATATTTAAAAATGAGTACAGTGCATTGCGCAAGCAGAGTATATCAAGTGCTAGTAACGGGAACATGACATCAATCAGATGTTGAGGTAAATTGATACTGGTCAGAGGAGATAATAATGATAACACTAACCACTGCTAAGCAAGTCGCCTATGTAACCTTGGCCAATGAAAGTAAACGTAATGCACTGAACTTTGAGATGTTCAAACAACTTGATGGGGTGATTAAACAAATCAAGAAGCAGCGTGATTTGCGAGCGGTGATACTTCAAGCACAAGGGCCGGATTTTTGCACTGGGCTAGACGTTAAAAGTGTGATCAGCAAACCCACCGATATCTGCAAATTGCTGTTTAAACCGCTGCCAGGCAACCAAAACCTCGCTCAACGTGTGGTGCTTGGGTGGCAGTCGTTAAGTATTCCGGTAATTGCTCTACTACAAGGGCGATGTTGGGGTGGCGGGATGCAAATAGCCTTAGGTGCTGATATTCGCATCGCCAGTGAGGATGCTAGCTTAGCAATCATGGAGTCACGCTGGGGGTTATGCCCCGATATGGGTGCAAGCTTAGTGCTTCCAGGAGTCCTCAGTGCCGACAACTACTTACAGCTTGCCATGTCTGCAGAGCCTGTTACCGCGCAACAAGCCCTCAATTTAGGCTTGGTATCTTATGTTGATAACAATTTGCAGCAACGAGCTGCACACATCATCGACACCTTTAGCGCGCGTTCACCGGATGCCATCAGTGCAATCAAACGGTTAACGCAGAGCGCTTACCGACAGCCCCATCGTAGACTATTGGCTAAGGAAACTTTCTCGCAAATTAAACTGCTGATGTGTAAAAATACCCGTATTGCTATTAAAAATGCTTCGCGCAAGGATGATTCCTTCGATGAGTACCAACCGCGTCGGCGCTGGTAAAAAGATCATTAAACACAGCGCTAGATTCATGTTGAGTGCTGCTATAATTAGCGCTTTTCTATTCTCAGCCCATGCCCTCAGCGACTACTTCTCGGTGAGCTTCCCAGCACCACTCAGTGCCATGCTAGCGCTATTCTTAGCTTTGCAATTAGGCATTGTTAAACTGCATTGGCTTACTAGCAGTGCTCATCCCTTACTTAATTATATGCCGCTGTTTTTTGTGCCCGCAGCCGCTGCCATTATAGAGCATGTCGAATTGGTCGCCCGCTATTGGTTGCCACTGTTGTTGTGCTTAGTAATCGTCCCGCTGATTGGACTGTTTATCATCGGGACGATAATGCAACGTTTGGGTAAAGAGCAATGATGTATTTGGCTATCCCTATGACAGTGGCCTTATTTTTAGCGTTTCGAGCCCTGCACACCAAGGTACGCTCGCCACTATGTAATCCCATCTTGCTCACTATTGCCGCCTCGGCATTTATCTTGTCGGCCTGGCACATCGACATCAACGAGTATCGCGCTCACACGCAAATTTTCGATTATCTTTTGGAGTTGGCCGTCGTTGCTTTAGCAGTGCCACTTTATAAGCAAATCCACCAGTTGAGGCGACAGCTTTTATTGATGTTTATCGCTGTGGCTGCCGGAATAATCACGGCCACCACCACCGCCGTTGTGATCACCTCTTTGCTTAGGGTACCCGAACAATTGCAGGCCTCCCTTGCTAGCCTTGCAGTCACTACCCCTATCACCTTACTTGTCACCGAGCAGTTAGGCGGGCTTGGCAGCATTGCCGCATCCATGGTCATTCTCATTGGTATTGTCGGTGCTATTGTTGGCTTCAACACGCTAAAGCTGACTGGCATCAAGCATAAGGGAGCTCAGGGCGTGGCCCTCGGCGGTGCTTGCCATGCCATTGGCACCGCCACCGCTATTGCCGACAATGAAACCAGCGCCGCCTACGCCTCGGCAGCCATGGCGTTAAGTGCACTGCTCTCGCCTATCATAGTGCCTATCTACTACCCTTGGCTTGCCAGCTTAGTGCTTTGACTACCTGAGGCATTGATACTGGCCGGTTGCAAAACCTTCTTGGCTCCTGAATGCTTTCTTACGTTATTCAGGTACTGATGTAGTAGCGAATACGGTGTTAGCAAAGCAAGCTAATGAGGAAGGAGGCTGGTTGGTCAAAACCACCCGAGCTAATAAGCGTGAGATTACGCCTTGCATTATGCTCCAAGCAATAAAAAAACCCCGACCATTACTGATCAGGGTTTCTTAAATCATGGTGCCCAGAGGCGGAATCGAACCACCGACACGAGGATTTTCAATCCTCTGCTCTACCGACTGAGCTATCTGGGCAAAAGTTTTTCATAAAAATGGCGCCCATTGAGCGCCACCTTTAATAATGGTGCCCAGAGGCGGAATCGAACCACCGACACGAGGATTTTCAATCCTCTGCTCTACCGACTGAGCTATCTGGGCAAATGAATGGTGCCTGCTGCCGGAGTCGAACTGGCGACCTACTGATTACAAGTCAGTTGCTCTACCAACTGAGCTAAGCAGGCACACAAAACTGTGTGCAAAAGCACGTGCTTCTGAATTGTCAAAAACACCTTTAATAATGGTGCCCAGAGGCGGAATCGAACCACCGACACGAGGATTTTCAATCCTCTGCTCTACCGACTGAGCTATCTGGGCGTGCGGCGTATTAAACGGTTTTTAGGGTATCAAGTCAACCATTTTTTAAAATAAACAAACCGTTTGCACAGTTTTCATGCAAACCGAGATTTATTGGCGAAAATCCCGGCTAAGTTGCTACTTTTCAGGTGGTCTATAACCTTCAATTTCTACATCTTTACCTTCAAACAAAAAGCCAACCATTTGCTCTTCTAAATAGGTACGATGCTCCGGATCCATCATATTTAGATGCTTTTCGTTAATTAACATGGTCTGCTTCTTTTGCCACTCATCCCATGCTTGTTGAGAAATATTGTTGAAGATCTTCTCGCCTACTTCACCAGGGTAAAGTTGAAAAGCAAGTCCCGGAGCTTCTTTTTGCAGCTTCTGACAAAATACCGTACGTGCCATGTTTATCCTCATTTACGATTATCTAATACATATTGCTCTGTAGTGTAACCTAATGCTTAAACACTCGCACCTGCAAGGTGCTGCTTTAGCTGTTTCAATAATTTCTTTGTCGGTGCTGCTAGCCCCACCTCAGGTTGCTGCACTAGTGGATAAGTTAGTACTGCACGCTCTGCAAGCTGTTGTATGGGTTTGTGCAAATGCACAACAACAGGCTCTATAGTTAACTGAAAGTGTGAAAATACATGGGTAAATGGCTCTAACCTATGTTCTTTACCGCTAATGCCATTGATTGCCATAAACTCTTTAACCCCATCCTGGCTCGCAAACTCGATAAAGCAATGTAGTCCTCCCCAAATACCTTGATCGGGACGCTTTTCCATGTAGGTGTGCCCTTCATAAACGGGAATAAACATTACGCAATGCTTCTTCGGCACTTGCTTTTTGGGTTTTGAATGTGGGAACTCGTTTACTTTGTCATTGATTCGCGCTTGGCACTTATCATTGAGTGGACAGGGCTGACAGTCATATTTACTACGTGAGCACAGGCTTGCTCCCAAGTCCATCATCGCCTGATTAAACTGAGTGACGCCGTGCTTTGGTGTTAATTGCTCGCTTAGATGCCAAAGTTGATTTTCCACTTTTTTGACACCATACCAGCCCTCAATCATAAAAAACCGCGTTAATACCCGCTTTACGTTGCCATCGAGAATCGCATGATGCTCGCCGCGCGATAGGCTTAAAATAGCACCCGCAGTAGAGCGCCCTATCCCAGGCAGAGCCATTACTTCTTCCAAGGTGTGCGGAAACTGACCCTGGTACTGCTCACAGATCAACTGTGCGGTTTTATGTAGATTACGTGCTCGAGCGTAATACCCTAAACCGGTCCAATAATGGAGAACCTCATCTTGCGGCGCTTCAGCCAACGCCTCGATAGTCTCAAAACGCGCCATAAAGCGGTTAAAGTAAGGGATCACCGTAGCAACTTGCGTTTGCTGCAGCATAATCTCTGATACCCAAACTTTATAGGGTGTTTTTTCTAGCTGCCAAGGCAGCGTCTTGCGACCATGTTTGTCGTACCAATCGAGTACTTGAGTGGCAAACCAATCACGCGTGCTTTTACTTATTTCCACTACTTTTATAACGCCCCTGTACATATTTGCGCTCAGTCTATAATTGTGCAGGTAAATATCAATACCCTTTACTTGTACTTCCTCTTACAACTGGGGATAATACGCACCCATTTTTACAGAGACAGCCAAGACCATGAGTGAATCTACGCAACAAGCATTGGAGCAAGCACAGCGCGAAGGAAAGTATATCCGTAAGGTACGCAGCTTCGTAAAACGCGAAGGCCGACTGACCAAAGGTCAAGCAGCGGCACTAGAGAAATGCTGGCCGACAATGGGGCTTGAGCACCAAAATGGCTTACTTGATTTCAGCCAAGTGTTTGGCAATGACAATGATGTTGTTCTTGAGATCGGTTTTGGTATGGGTAAATCGCTCGTAGAAATGGCTAAAAACGCACCAGAGCAAAACTTTATCGGCATCGAAGTTCACCGCCCTGGAGTAGGTGCTTGCCTGATGGACGCTGATGCCGAAGGCGTTACCAATTTGCGCGTTTTTGAACACGATGCGGTGGAAGTGTTAGCGGACTGTATCAGCGATGAAAGCCTAGCTAAAGTGCAATTGTTCTTCCCCGATCCATGGCATAAAAAACGTCACCACAAACGTCGCATTGTGCAACCTGAATTTGTCGAAAACCTGCGCAGCAAACTAAAAATTGGCGGGGTCTTTCATATGGCGACAGATTGGCAAAACTATGCTGAGCACATGCTCGAAGTCATGCAAGGCAATAGCCATTTTAGCAACCAATCAAGCACGAATGACTATGTACCACGCCCAGATTTTCGCCCACTAACTAAGTTTGAGCAACGTGGCCATCGCCTTGGCCATGGTGTTTGGGATTTAATGTTTGAGCGCGTGAAATAATATGGTATTGAGCAACCCGTCGCAGATCCTACTGCGCAGCCCTGAGCTGTTAGTCGCGCAAACCATTTTAGTGGTTAATTTTAACTGTGATGGGTTTGCAAGTGAACTGCGTGAGCTGAACCCAACAGCTGATATTCATTTATTCTCTTATAACCAAGCGAATGGCGACTTTGCACAACGCCAAGCCCAGCAACATCAGGCCCAAACTCTGGTGTCTCATGAGCTTCCTAAACACCGCTTCGACTTGGTAATTTACTATTATCCTAAGGCCAAAGCCGAAGCTTTAATGACCTTAGATAATATTCGTGCTTGTATTAATGATGATGCGCAGTTACTGGTGGTGGGGGAAAAAAAAGGCGGCGTAAAATCCATTGATAAACAGCTTAAAGGCCTCGCTCATGGCCATAAGGTTGACTCTGCCAAACATTGTCAATTATACCAATACAGCGATATCACCCCGCTGCCCAAGTTCGATATCAGCCGCTACGAGAAGCGCTTTTGTCTTACTCGCAGCATAGCTGGTGAACAAGTGAGCTGTGATATAGTTAGCCTACCGGGTGTATTCAACCATGGCCAACTGGATGATGGTACGGCGTTGTTACTGGATAACTTACCTGATTTAACTAACACCCAATCCTTACTTGATTTTGGTTGCGGCGCCGGAGTTATTATCAGCTTTTGCTTGAAGCGCTTTGCCCACATTAAAGGCAGTGCCTTGGATGTAAACGCCTTAGCCGCATATGCCAGTGAGCAAACCCTGCGCGCCAATGACCTGCACGGCAATATTGTGCTCAGCGATGGCCTAACCAATATCAACGAGCGCTTTGACATCATCGTCAGTAACCCGCCCTTTCATACCGGGCTAAAGACCGATTATGATATCACCGCTCGCTTTTTTGCCAGCGCGAAAGTACACCTGAATAAAGGCGGTGCGCTTACTCTAGTCGCTAATAGCTTCTTAGCCTACCCAGAGCAACTACAGCAACAATTTAACACTCACCAAACAATTGCTAAAACAAAGCGTTTTGCGGTGTATCAAAACCAATAGCATAATTACGCCGTGGCAGTTGCCTTAGATGGCTTACACGGCGCTGCCAATCCCCGTTGACCGATGTTTCTTGAGCATTATAGAAATACAAAGATAGTCGCCCACCTTTTATTAGGTAGATAGCATTTTGGCTAAATTCCCTCATTAGTTTCTTGCCATAACTGTGAGGTGCTCGCACTAAGGCGCTGCGCTCGCGATAGGTCATCTCTTGGTTGCCACCAAACCCCCAGTGCGGGTCAAAGCCTGCGAGCCGTTTAGCCAAGCGCCGCGTATGTAAGTGATTTTGTCTTTGCCCAAGGCGCAGTCCCTGTGGATTCCAAGCGGTTATAATAAACCCAGACGCGATATAACTAGGTTTTTGAGCAAACCAGAAGTAAGGATTTTCATAGGCCGCTAAGGTGTCCTTATCTATGCTGACAAAAGTGCTTTTATTTATGCATTTTTCTGATTTTAACATTCGACTATTCAATGATTTGCTAAACTAGTTTAATGTTGTAACACAGCTATTAGTGAACCGCGCACACTCATGAGTATTCAAGGCTCAACAACTAGTATAAGAAAGGCATTGATCTACGCGGTCATGTCTGTTGCGTCATTGTCGCTCATTTTGTCTATTACTATTTCTACCTACATTGACATTCAAGAGCAGCGAGAACAGCTGGAAGAGCGCGTAGAAACCTTTGCTGAGCTCACCGCTTTTAACGCTCAAGTGACGGTTCTTTTTGACGACAGCAAAACCGAAGAGCAGCGCCTACAAGCCTTTCAGGCTGTAGAGGCAATAAAAAACATTCATATTTATCGTATAGATGAATTCAATGACGAAGTTGAGTTTTTTGCCAGTTATAACGCCCCTCGCACGCCACCAGTGCCAGTAAAAACCAAACGTCTCGAGAGTATCGGTAAGGGAGAAGTCGAAGATGGCCATTTAGAAATCATTAAAGCCATCACCAACCAAGACAACACCATAGGTTATGTGTATGTTCGAGCCAGTTTAGAGAGTATTGAGAATTACCTGCACCGCAAAATAATTATCGATATTATGTTGAGCGTAGCGGTGCTGGTTGTTGCCTATGTTATAGCGCGTATTTTCCAGCGTCATATCGGTAACCCTATTGATACATTGAGCCAGTTACTGCAAGACGTTGCCAAAAACCGTAACTACACCGTTCGCGCCCCGAGCAGTAATATAGCAGAACTCAATCAGCTGGCGCTAAGTGTCAACACCATGCTGCGGCGCACAGAAAAACAAATCGAGCGTAATGAGACAGATAAAAAAGAAATAGAAGCCCTAAACCAGAGCCTTGAGGAAAAAGTGAACCTGCGCACCGATGCCCTGCGCGACGCTAACCAAGAGCTACTCAGTACGCTAGAGCGGATGCACCAATATCAGAATCAAATTGTTGAGAATGAAAAGATGGCGTCACTAGGGCAAATGGTTGCGGGTGTCGCTCACGAGGTCAATACCCCTTTGGGATTGGGGATAACTGCATCGACATTAATGCGTGACAAGCTCGGTGATATTCGCCATTCATTTGAAGAAAAAACACTCACCTCGCAACAACTAGGGCGCTTCTTGGTAGATGGTGAAGAAAATCTGTCGTTGATTTATCGCAACCTTAACCGCGCAGCCGAGCTTATCGCCAGCTTTAAAAAAGTCGCTGTGACCCAAGATAGTGAGAGCATCACCGACGTTAATTTAAGCGCGCTCATTGGCGAGGTCATGATTAGTATGCGTGCCGACCTTGATGACATTAGCCCGCAGATAAACGTGCACTGCCCCGAAGATTTACATATCCAATCAAAGTCTGGGCCTATCCAACAGATACTGCAGCAGCTTATCAGTAACTCTCTTATCCATGCCTTCAAAGATCACCCAGATCCACGTATAGATATTGATGTACAAACCGACTCCGGACAGCTGCAGATTGACTACCGAGACAATGGTAGCGGCATCAGCGAAACATTAAAGCCCAGGGTCTTTGATCCTTTTGTGACCACGAAGCGAGGCTCTGGCGGCAGTGGTTTAGGCTTACACCTAGTCTACAACCTCGTAACTCAAGCACTTGGCGGCAAGGTGCTGCTTGCTCCTGAGCATAAACAAGGCAGTCACTTCATAGTTCAGATCCCATTAAGTGGGGTACAGTAGTATGCGTGTAGTCTGTTTAGCCGCCTTGATGTGCAGCCTATCTGCGCAAGCAGGAACGCCCGATCAAGTGCGCTCGGCGCTGCTTTTTCAAATAGCCAAGTTTATCGACTTTACTCATGTTCAGTCTGATTCGGTGCGCTATTGTTTTACTAGCTTAAGCAAAGGGCCTGGTGCATTTCTTGCGCAACAACAGAACTTATTGATACGTGGACAACCAATTGCCATAACCGAACTCAGTAAAAGTTCACAAAATGATGAACTTTCTCGGCAATGTGACATCACATACTTTGATGGAAAAATAGAGAATGATATACTGTCGCCTTGGATCAAAACTCGGCCTTTAACAACATTCACCGTTGGCAGTAATTTCGAGTTCCTTGAGCAAGGCGGTGTGGCTGCCTTAATTCAGGAAGGTAAGAAGATTCGACTGTATATCAACAGGGAGCAGCTCGAGCAAGTAAGCTTTAAAGTACAAGCCAGGCTGATGACAGTATCTAAGTTTTATCCAAATTGATTTTACTTGTTAACATTTAGATATACTCCTATAATCGCAAGTATTCGCGGAATTCTCGTTTTTCCGGTTTTTCTGTAAATAAAATATTCCGAAAAGGTTAATTAACAATGCAAACGCCAGTCATTCTGATCGTAGAGGATGAAGACGTAACCCGCCTGAACCTCGTTAGCTTATTTGAAGCGGAAGGCTACACTGTAGTTGAAGCCATTGATGGTGATGATATGCATGATAAGCTCACCACCAATGATGAAATTAACCTGGTTGTTATGGATATCAACTTACCAGGTAAAAATGGCTTGATCCTCGCCCGTGAATTGCGTCAAAAACGCAATGTTGGTTTGATTTTCTTGACCGGCCGTGACAACGATGTCGATCGTATTTTAGGTCTTGAAATTGGTGCGGACGATTACATCACTAAGCCATTTAACCCACGCGAATTAACTATTCGTGCCCGCAACCTTATTTCTCGCACAGCAGCCAGCAAAGATGACCCTGCACTTGAGTCTGATGGTGTGCTTAACTTTAACGGTTGGGAATTAGACGAAAACAGCCGTTGCTTAACGTCTCCGGCGGGTGAATCTAAGCGCCTACCTAAAGGTGAGTATCGCGCATTACGTCTAATGTTAGACTCACCAGGTCGTATCTTTAGCCGCGAGCAGCTGATTAAACATATGACTGGCCGTGAGCTTCGTGCTAACGACCGTACTGTTGATGTGACTATTCGTCGTATCCGTAAACACTTTGAAAGCGACGCCAGCACGCCTGAGCTGATCAGCACCATCCATGGTGAAGGTTATCGCTTTATCGGAAAAATCGACAGCAACTCGTAATTACTGAGCTAACTGAGATAAGAATGACTGAAGGGCCTTGAGCCCTTCTTTTATTTGCCCATCTAACTGCGTTAACCATTGCTGGCGCTGTCCTTGTTCAACCTGCTGACAATTATTCTCCATTTCCTTGGCCTGCAACTGCACCGCTTTGAGTCCCACTGAGCCTGCGGCTCCTTTCAATTTATGGGCGACTGATTTGTACTCATCCACATCACTGACAAGGTTATCTTGCATTTGTTGCTGATACCCAGGTGCCAACTTTGCAAACAAGTCAACGCTGCGGGCAAAGGCTTTCGCCCCCATGGAGTCCAAGAATTCAGAGATAATCTCTCTATCTAGGTGTATCTCATCCACATCCAGTGCTTGCGGCGATGCAGCACCGACTAGTTGTTTGGCTGCTGCCTGCTGTGCACAGTCTTTGCCAATACCAAAGAGCGTCGCTAGCATCTTATCGAGTTTGTTGGTATTAATCGGCTTGGCGAGTGAGCCTTGCACTTTAATGCCCCGTAGCTCTTCCTCAGCACTGCGCACGTTTGCGGTTAACACCACAATAGGTAGATTATCGAAGTGCTCATCGGCGCGGATTTCACGAGCTACCACATCGCCATTAATATCTGGCAACTGCATATCGAGTAACACTAAATCGAGATCATCCTCTGTTTGCACAAAAGACAGTGCATCCTCACCGGTCTCAGCCCAGATGACCTCGTGCCCCCGCTGCTCAAGTAAATTGGTCGCAATTTCGGCATTCAAAGGAACATCCTCGACCAGAAGAATATTTAGGCTGGCACAATCATATGTTTCTAATTGCGGAGCTTGCGTCAGCTTAAGAGGAATATGTACTTTAAAGCTACTTCCTTCACCCGCCATCGAGCTGACTTGAATATCCCCACCCATTGCTTTAACTAGGGCTTTAGTAACCGCAAGGCCGATCCCCGAACCTATGGCATTGGCGCCGCTGGCATCCGGCGCTTTGTAATACATATCGAAAATATGCCGCAGTTGCTCTTGTGGAATACCTATGCCTGTATCTGTAACACTGAGCTCAAGCCACACTTGTTTGCCAGTGTCGTGGCGACGGCAGCCCAAGGTCACCCCGCCGTGTTTGGTAAACTTCACCGCGTTGTTGATGAGGTTCCAGAGCACTTGACGCAAACGCGTTGGGTCTATTTCGGCGTAAACGTCCAAGTCGCCTTCACGGGATACATCGAAAGACAGTGACTTTTGCTCAGCAATGAGAGAGCCAAAATTCACCACATCATTTATAAAATCTGTAACACCGACCGGTTCGGTGACAATATCAAGTTGCTCTCTGTCAATCTTGTCTAAATCGATAATGTCGTTAAAGATGTTGCCTAAGGTTTCAGCGCTTGAGAAGACCGTATTGCACCAACTGCGTTGTTGTTTCGTTAATTCAGTATCAAGCAGCATACGAGTGAGGCCAACAATACCATTTAAAGGAGTGCGCAACTCATGAGACAAAGTAGCAATGAATTTACCTTTGTCTTTGTAAGCAGTCTCGAGCGCTTGTTCAGCTTCCTTACGGCTCGTGATATCACGGCCGAAAGCAAGTAGACCAATATATTCGCCGTCGTCATTAATAAAGGGTAGCTTGCGCATTTCAAACCAATGGGGTTCTCCTTCTACAGGGTACTGAACGTCTAGCGTTATGGGTTCATGCGTCGTTTCTACTTGATGATCGGTGTGTAACACCTCAGGTAGCAACTGCGGTGGGTAAATATCTTCAGCAGTTTTGCCAATTAAGTCGCCTGAACTGCGGTTCATCACCTTTTCAAACATTTTGTTGCAGCCGGCAAATACTCCCTGTTGGTCGCGGTAATAGAATAAGTCAGGGGACGAGTCGACAATTGAGCGCAATAGCATGCCTTGTTGAGCTAGCTCTAGCTGCGTTTTCTTGCGCTCCGCTATCTCACGACGCAACTCTTCAATAGCCCGATGCTTAGCGTTGAGCGCCATTTTACGCTCATCAATCTCAGTATTGAGTAGACGAATATTATCTTTCAGTGACTGGTTTAATAGCTTTTCTTGCTTCGTGGCGGTTTCCAAAAACTTTTGCGAGTCTTGCAGCTGTGCCACTGATTGCAACACCACCATAATCACCACAGGTGCGGTAATGGCCGTGAAGAACACCACTGCGAGTACATCCAGTAGGGTCACTTCACCGGTGGCAACGTAATAATACATTGAGCCAAGGATCAGGGCCGCGACGATAAACACACCATAAACAATAGCGGCTGCGTACCAGATCCCAAATCGGGCAAGGAGATTAGTTAATACACGAACCCAAGGGCTCAGGGAAGAGTCAAACATAAAAACAGGGGTTTTGCTACAAACCCCTTTATTGTAATCAACTTAGAGTGCCTTTGGCAGTATCTGCGTTGAGATTCTTGCAAACGAGCATACGCCGATGCGTTTGCCGCCTTTTGCAAGCACGCCTTTTCGCATGTTCGTAGCGCCACTGGCTTTTAAGGTTAACTCAAAGCGCTGTGAATCAATATCCGTGCTACCACTGGCAGTTGCAGCCCCGGTATTGCACTGCATTTGTCCGAGCTTATGGTAATTAGAGCGGCTAAATGGCGTGGACGAATTCACTAATGGCCCGGCGGTTGTGGTATTGATGGCTTGCTTCCATGGCGCTAATTCAACGTTAATCATGTCATTACGGAGCATGACTTTGTCTTCATGAGTCAAGAAGTAACTATCAAAAGGGCCAAACTGCATTGCTGTAGCCATAGAGTCATTGCTTTGGCGTAAGTCACCAAGCCATAGCCCACCCTCGCCAAATACTTGCATCTGCATGTACTCGCCGTCATCACTTTCACTGCTGATGCGGGCATAACTGTCACTATCGAGACCAAAAATTAAATTACTGCTGTTATCAATACCGGTTTTAATTAGACGCGGCTGATTACCATACTTGGCTACTTTAGTATCCAAGGTGCCCCAGTTAAACAAACCAAGCACACCCGATTGCATATAACTTAGTTCACGGCTGTTTACCACTGAGATACAGTCCACTCCCAAGCGACAAGCTTCAAAACCATTGCTGTACACCGTGGGTCGCCCAGTCAACACCTGCACGCCATCACCAGAGAGTACAGTGGCATTGTTTTTACCACCGACCAAGGCATGTACTGCATCACCCTGCGCGGCGACCATTAATTGCCCTTTTGCCACCATATCTTGTATTTTTGTTAGCAACTCACTGGGCTGGTTAGCATTTTTATAAAACGCATGATATAGCAGTAGCGGGCTTGAATCGGCTATAAATACCGCATCAGATTTGCGCAAAAGGTTATATAGCTTCTCTGGATCGCGACACAGTTTTTGCTGTTTTTGATAAAGATCAGGGTATAGCACATCACGGCGGAAGCTCGCTAACTTCGACACCTGATAATCAGCCAAGCTATCGCATAACTTGGTATCTTGAGCACTCATTACCGTTTGCATAGCCCCATCGATAGCGAGCCAATGCGCTTCAAAGCCAAGCTGCTCAAATAAGGACTGATAATAATCAACATCGCGATAAGGGTCGCGACTGCCACCGGTGATAAAGGCAACACGCGGTTTGCGTTTGGCATCGGCAATCTTTTGCGCATCACTAAGCAGCTGCGCAAACGCCTCTTTGGTTACCCAATTACGCGTGCCCTGAACATCAACTTCGCCTTGGCGACGACGCTTACCATTCGCTTGTTTTTGCTCGAGTAAATCAAAAAAGTTACGCTGTTCGAAATCAAATAAGTTAAACCAAAATTCACGTGCTGATATATCGCTACCAGTAAGGGTGAAATCACTGCGGCGCAGATAACGTTCGAATTCACGTTGGCCGAATGCTTCATCATTAAAATGCTTTTTCGCCGCATTTAATAACTCGACTGCCTGGGCGCGAATATCGGGCTGCTCGGTCCAGGCCATATCGGCAATACGTCCTAGGCCTTCTTCTGTAATTTGATAAATTGGCTGTTGTTTATAAGTATCCTTACTTAAGCTTTCGCGGGATTCAGAATTACAATATCTCAGCCTTTCGCTGGAGCACACCTGCAGGTCGTCAGCAAACAACATCAGCTGAGGCTTGGCGAACGCAGCAACACTACAGCTACTTAACATCGCCACAGTGGCGGCTTTTTTTAGAATTGATTTCATCGGACTGGTCATTATTGTTATTTTGCAAGTTATGGGTGTAAATAGCGCGTCTTAACAGCAACACACAATGTTAACAATTACTGGACAATAAAGGAAGCATGTTGTCGCCACTTAGCTGCCAGCATTGCTTTACATATCCCCTCTTTGGCTATTTATCCTGCAACTTAGAGCCGCTCCACATTTGCGCATTTTCAGGTAGAATGTCGCCTTTTCGTTGCTTCAATAATGAGGAAGGCTATGCCACATCCAATGCCAGATATCGCCAACACCAGCGCGTCTTCAGTACATCATACGCTTGATTGGGTGGGTATGAGCGCCATTGAAATACCTTTAAAAATTGCGACTAAGGGCATGGCAGCAACCGTTATTAATGCCAAAGCACAAGCCTTTGTGAACTTAATTGACACCCATGCCAAGGGCATTCACATGTCGCGCTTATTTTTGGCTCTGGACCAACTTTCTAATGAGCCCAACGTGACTCCTGCGCAACTCAAAACAACCCTTGATGCGTTTATCAGCTCCCATGACGATATTAGCGATAGAGCGCGACTCAGCCTCAGTTTTGAGCTTCCATTGCGCCGCAGTGCGTTACTAAGCGATAACAGCGGCTGGAAATTCTATCCCATCATCTTAGACATGCAGTTAAATCAAGGACAGCTGCGTGTTGAAGCCGGTGTTGAAGTAACCTACTCGTCTACTTGCCCCTGTTCAGCAGCCCTTGCAAGGCAATTGATTCAAGAAAACTTTAAACGTGACTTTGACGCCGAGAACCTGAACTTTGAACAAGTGCTAAAGTGGCTGGGCACAACAGAAGGGATCAGCGCCACCCCCCATTCTCAACGCTCCGTCGCACAAACCAAGGTGTTATTGGATGCGCAGCTTGGCGAATTTGACTTCGTCGCCATCATCGATGAAATTGAGCAAACACTAAAAACACCCGTGCAAACCGCCGTGAAACGAGAAGACGAGCAAGAGTTTGCACGATTAAATGGCGCCAATTTGATGTTTTGTGAAGATGCCGCTCGTAAGGTGAAAGCAGCGTTAGATGAGCGGGCAGACGTGCTCGATTTTTGGGTTCGCATTAACCACTATGAGTCGCTTCACGCCCATGACGCGGTAGCTATCACCACTAAAGGCCTGCCCCAGGGTTATCAACCCTAGCCAATTCAATTTTAGGCACGTTTATTGCTTTGATGTAAGCGTGTCAAAAATTCGTTTTGGAGTAAAAAATGGAATTCGCGCTTTTATCTATATTGGTGCTGGTTGTTGTTGCTTCCGTGGTGGCTTCTAAGTTCACTGATAATAACGAAAACCCTTATCCTTTCGTTCGTAAAAAAGAGATCTATACGCAGGTTGAGAGCGCCTTTCTATCGCTTCTAGAGCGAGCGGTTGGCGATAACTATCGGATCGTCAGCCGAGTCAAATTAGCAGATGTCCTTGATTGCAAGGCAGGACTTTCTAGCAAATCACGGCGTATTGCCATGACTAAAACTAAGAACAAGCAACTCGACTATGTGCTGTTAGATAAACAGAAAATGACCATAGTCGCCGCCGTAGATCTGGTCAATAATGCCAATAAAGACGGCCACAAGGCACAGCGCGATTGGTTTGTTAGCGGTGCCCTAGAAACCGCCGGTATTCCTCATATTCGTATGAAAGTAAAAAGCGGCTACCGCGTTGAAGACGTACGCAGCGCCATTTTATTTAAGATTGGCAAGCCAGAAACAGCAACAAAACGTAAACCGACGCGCACGCCAACGCGCCCAGCAGTGCTCTCGCCTTCGCAAGCCAAAGCGCAGACTAGCGGCTCAGCTATCGCTACATCGACCCAACTTGCAGAGATCTAATTAAGCCAATGCCATATTAAAACAGCCTTTGATATACTAAGGGCTGTTTTTGCTAATTAATCAGAGATGCTATGAAAGTAGGTATTATTGGCGCCATGGAGCCAGAAATCGCGATTTTGCGTGAACGCATGAGCGACGTAGAAACTCACCAACACGGTGGTTTTACTTTTTACCATGGGCAACTCAATACTCAGACTGTGACTTTAGTGCAATCGGGGATAGGTAAAGTCGCTGCCACCGTTGCAACCACCTTGTTAATCGACCACTTTCACCCTGATTGCGTTATTAATACAGGTTCAGCAGGCGGTTTTGACCAGCGTTTAGAAGTGGGTGATGTAGCTATTGCCAGCGAACTACGCCACCATGACGTCGATGTTACCGCATTTGGTTACGAGTATGGCCAAGTACCACAAATGCCAGCGGCTTATGAGTCCCACCCACAGTTGATACAAGTGGCCGAGCAATCAATTTCACAGCTACAACAGTGTCAGTCGTTGGTTGGCTTAGTGTGTACAGGCGATTCATTTATGTGTGATCCTGAACGCATTGATGCAACACGCAAACAATTTCCAGCGATGCTTGCCGTGGAAATGGAAGGCGCCGCAATCGCTCAAGCCTGCCACTTACTTGATACGGCCTTTGTGGTTATCCGCTCACTGTCTGATATCGCCGGCAAAGAGTCGCCGCATTCATTCGAAGAATACTTAGAAGTCGCATCGAAGAATTCATCGGCTATGGTGATGGCGATGCTAACGAAACTTGATGGTGTCACCCTATAGATGCTGGTTGAGGCGCTAAGTGCTCAGCTTAGTTTGCTATTATTACTTGCAGCCATTGCTTGCGAGCGTTGGCTGCCGCTCTCTCCTTGGTATCACCCTTTTACCCTGGCGCGCCTGGGCTTCAACAATTTAGTTAAACGCACTTTCAATCCGCAAGATAGTGTTGGCTACCATCTGCTGATAGCCATACTGTCACTGGCTCTGTGTGTGTTGTTGCCGCTGACATTAATCGCGCTGTTCTCCCATTTAGTTTACTACCCAGAGGCATTATCTGCGCTCTTGCTCTACCTGAGCCTAGACTCCCACACAATCCGCAGCAAAAGCACGCGTATTGCTTTGGCATTAAAGCAGCAACGTAAATCACTCGCTCGGGCACTACTTGCAACTATTGTGGTACGTGATTGTGAGCGTTTGAATAGTCAGGGAGTCGCCAAAGCCTGCATTGAGAGTGTGGTGCTGCGCATGCTTCATACCTACTTTGCACCACTATTACTGTATTGTTTATTTGGTGGCATGGCTGCCCTCGCCTACAGTTTAACGTGGACTCTGCACACAGCCATGCGCAAGCATGCTTTACCATCGAGTCCTTATCTCTACGCCAGTAAATGGTTACTAACTCTTTGCTGTGTCGCGGCCCTAATAATGTACTTGCTACCGCTGGCGATGATGACCCAACAGCGTAAACTATGGCGTTACTTGCGGATATATGGCCGGCACTCTTATCACCGCGTTAGCGGGTTTACTCTCAGTGTTTTCAGTGCATTACTGCAAGTACAGCTTGGCGGGCCAGCCTTTTATCAAGGCCATCGTTTTGAGCGCATGCGCATTGGTGTGGATCACTTGCCTGATGACAAAACAATCAAAGCAACATTGAAATATATTGACGGTGTTAACATGCTTTGGCTGGCGGTTATAGCACTTAGCCACATAGCGTGGGCGTAAAAAAAAGCCGCTTTAAGCGGCTTTTTCGAAGTATTAATTTTTAGGCAAGAGTCACTTTTGCAAAGCGGCGTTTACCAACCTGGTAAACTTCGGTGCTGCCTTTAGCAACCATTTGCTTGCTATCGGTTACCTTGGTTTCGCCATTAATTTTCACAGCACCCTGTTTAATCATGCGAATCGCTTCTGAAGTGCTAGCCACAAGCTGAGCTTCCTTAAGCAAGGCGGTGATCATCATCTCATCGCCATCACATTCAATGGTTAGCTCGTTGATATCATCAGGCAACGCATTTTTAGAGAAACGCTTGGTAAAATCTGCGTGAGCTTGCTCAGCCGCTTGCTCATCATGGAAACGCGCAATGATCTCTTTCGCTAAAGCAATTTTGATATCACGCGGGTTGGTACCAGCAAGCACTTGCTCTTTTAGCTGCTCGATTTGCTGCAAAGATTGACTGCTCAGCAGCTCGTAGTAACGCCACATAAGATCATCGGAGATAGACATCATTTTGCCAAACATATCGTTAGCAGAGTCAGTAATTCCTATGTAGTTACCCAGAGACTTAGACATTTTTTGCACGCCATCAGTGCCCTCAAGCAACGGCATCATTAGCACTGTTTGCGGCTTTTGCCCTTCGTCTTTTTGCAGTTCACGGCCCATCAACAGGTTAAAACGCTGATCGGTGCCACCAAGTTCAACATCGGCCTCAAGTGCGACTGAATCCCACCCCTGCACTAACGGATACAAAAACTCGTGAATGGCGATGGATTGACCACTTGCATAACGTTTTTTAAAGTCATCGCGCTCGAGCATGCGTGCTACGGTTTGGCGAGCTGCTAACTTTATCATTCCTGCGGTGCCTAGCTTTTCCATCCATTGCGAGTTAAATGCAATGGTGGTTTTTTCTGGATCGAGGATTTTAAAGACTTGCTCTTTATAGGTTTCGGCGTTAGCTAACACATCTTCACGGGTCAAAGGTTTACGAGTCACATTTTTACCCGTTGGATCGCCTATCATTCCAGTAAAGTCGCCAATTAAAAAGATCACTTCATGGCCAAGGTCCTGAAACGTTTTTAGCTTATTAATAAGCACCGTATGACCTAAATGTAAATCTGGCGCTGTAGGATCAAACCCAGCTTTAATTCGTAGCTTTTTCCCTGACTTAAGGCGTTCAGCGAGTTCTTCCTCAAGTAAAATTTCCTCAGCACCGCGTTTAATTTCTGCCAGCGCTGTCTGCAAGTCTGTCATTTATTTCTCCGATAAAAAAATGTGCTAACCGCGCGATTCTAGCGCAATTCGCGCCGGGTTTAAATGCACAAAATACTGGTATTTGCCCTTTATAACGTATATGCTCAGCCTTTGGTTAGATTTGTTTTCCTTAACAGCAGAAAAAGGTAGGTTATGGTAAACGTGGTTCACAAGCTCCCCAAAAAACACAAATTGCTCATTGTGGGCTTTCTTGTCACGATTATTGCCCTGATGTTGATACCTACGGAAAGAGCCACAGCATCAAAGGATAACGACGCAAAGCCATTGGAAGTGGGTAAGCGTTACGAGCTTCAAGTTAAGCTTGAGGAAGACGAACAAATCACCGATTTGAACTCCCCCGAGCAAGCTCAGACTTTACCAACCTATGAGCACACCGATTACCAAGTACGTAACGGTGACAACCTTGCCCTGATTTTTAAACGTGCAGGCTTCTCCGCGCAAACCTTGTATAAATTGGTTAATACCAATGAAGAAACGAAAAAACTAACCAAAATTCACCCAGGTGAAGTGTTAAGTTTTGCAAAAAACGACAAGGGTGAGTTGCAGCAGCTCAAATACGTACTGAGCAAAACCGACACCTTGTTTGTTACGCTTAACGAAGAGGGACGCTACGACACCTCTATCGATTCCAAAGAAATTGAAACCCTCACTAAAACAGCGTCTGGTACAGTCAATGGCAGCCTATGGACAGCTGGTATCTCAGCTGGGCTAAGTGAGAAACAAATTATGAACTTTGCCACCATTTTTGGCTGGGACGTGGATTTTGCCAACGATCTGCGTAAAGGCGATCAGTTTAGCTTGCTGTATGAAACACACCACGTTGACGGCGAGTATATTGGCACAGGAAAAATCATCGCTGCCGAATTTATCAACCAAGGCGAACGTTATGCCGCTGTGCGCCACACTGATGGCAACTTCTACACGCCTGAAGGTCGAAGTATGAAAAAAGCCTTCTTACGAGCGCCGGTTAATTTTAAATACATCAGTTCAAGCTTTAATCCGCGTCGCCTCCACCCTGTAACTAAAACGGTGAAGCCACACCGTGGTATTGATTACGCCGCGCGTACAGGTACGCCCGTGGTAGCCGCTGGTAACGGCAAAGTTATTAAAGCAGGTTATAGCCGTTTTAATGGCAATTATGTGTTTATTAAACACGGCAATACCTATGTAACTAAGTACTTGCACTTAAATAAACGCAAAGTGAAAAATGGCCAAAAAGTGAAACAAGGTCAGCTTATTGGCACTGTCGGAGCCACCGGTCGCGTTACCGGCCCCCACTTACACTATGAGTTTCTTGTAAACGGTGTACATCGTAATCCTCGTACCGTTGAACTGCCAAAATCTGAGCCGCTTCCCGCTGGCGAATTAGCTAAGTTCAAACCAGTAGCCGATACACTGCTTGCGCAGCTGGTTAGAGAGCGAGAAATGCAGCTGGCGATGAACTAATCATCGCCATAAAAAAAGCACCTTAGGGTGCTTTTTTTATGTCTGCTATATCACAAGTCCTTACCTAAATAACATATAAAGCAATTGCACCACTAAGCTTATGCCAACGAGTGGCAAGATATACTTGCGAAAGCGCATCATTTTATTGAGCCCTAACTGATGTTGGTAGCGCTCTAGTAACGGCACCAAAATAGCCAGCGAAACAAATAATACAATGATGATGATAATAGCGTTCATAGCCGCTCCCTATTTTGACTGTTATGGCTAGTCATGGACTGCTTTGTTAGTCTCAGCTCATGCTATAGCATGCACTTATAACACTTAATCGCAAAACTGTGAAACTGGCCTCAGCCATAAAAAAGCGCGCCCCACCGAATTCGAATAGGACGCGCAAATGGCTAGGAAGTGCCTAAATAGATAAATTTCTCGGCAGAGGTTAACCCACCAAAGCCAGTAAAATACCTGCAGCCACAGCGCTACCAAGGACGCCAGCAACGTTTGGCCCCATGGCATGCATCAATAAAAAGTTATGTGGGTTGTTTTCCAAGCCAACCTTATTGACCACGCGAGCAGCCATAGGCACAGCAGATACACCTGCTGCCCCTACTAAGGGGTTAATGGGTGATGACGATAATCTATTCAGCCCTTTTGCCATGAATACACCTGACGCCGTGCCAATAGAAAATGCCAAAGCCCCTAACGCTAGAATACCAATGGTTTCCACCGTCAGAAATTGCTCAGCAGCTAGCTTTGAGCCCACTGCTAGGCCAAGGAAAATAGTCGTTATATTGATCAGCTCATTCTGCGCTGTGCTACTGAGCCTATCGACGACACCTGACTCACGCATTAAGTTACCCAAACAGAACATTCCCACCAACGGCGTTGCTGCCGGTAAGAACATCGCAGTTAACGCCAGAACCATAAGTGGAAAAATAATTTTTTCCTTTTTGGAAACCGCTCGTAACTGCGGCATCTCAATTTTACGCTCTTGCTCGGAGGTTAATGCTCGCATGATGGGTGGCTGGATAATGGGCACTAATGCCATATAAGAATACGCCGCCACTGCGATAGCACCGAGCAAGTCTGGGGCTAATTTTGAGGCTAAGAAAATAGCAGTCGGACCATCGGCACCGCCAATGATGGCGATAGCAGATGCATCTTTGAGTGTAAATTCAAAGCCCGGCACAAAATTCAAAGCAATGGCACCAAACAAGGTCGCGAAAATACCAAATTGCGCCGCAGCGCCCAGAAGTAGCATTCGCGGGTTCGCTATCAACGCGCTAAAGTCGGTAAGTGCCCCCACCCCCATAAAGATAAGCAGCGGAAAGACGCCGGAGTCAATGCCTATGTAATACACGTAATACAGTATGCCACCAGGGTCTGCCATACCAGCCACGGGGATATTTGTTAATATTGCCCCGAAGCCAATAGGCACCAATAGTAATGGCTCAAAATTACGCGCTATCGCCAAATATAACAGCCCACAACCGACTAAGATCATCACCAGTTGAGCGACGGAAAAGTTGGCAATACCGGTGGCATGCCAGAGATTTAATACTCCTTCCATACCCCCTCCTAAACCAATGCAATTAAGGCATGGCCAGCGCTCACGGAGTCACCTTCACGCACTAACACATCACTGACTTCACCGCCGTGCAATGCGCGCACTTCAGTTTCCATCTTCATCGCTTCCATGATCATAACCACATCACCTTCACTCACGTGCTGACCAGGTTTGACTAAAACCTTGAAGACGTTGCCTGTTAGCGGTGCATTCAGCGTTTCCCCGCCACTAATCGCAGCCGACTGCGGTGGGTTTTCACCTTCACCCTCAACAGCACGCACACTCTCCAACTCACCACCGGGGGCGACGACAACATCATAGGCCTGACCATCGACACTAATGCTATAACGCTCTGGCCCTTGCTTTGTCGGTGCCACCTTTGCCACAGCCTTTGGCTGCTCCGGCTCGGCGCTGGGCGCCGGTTCAAAAGCATCAGGGTTATTTCGATTCGCTAAGAATTTTAAACCGATTTGCGGGAATAGTGCATAGGTTAAAACGTCATCAACCACCTCGTCTGCTAACTCGAGGTTCTGCTCTTTCGCATGAGCATCTAGTTCCTCCGTCAGCTTGTCTAGCTCTGGCTCAATGAGGTCGGCAGGACGGCAACTGATTGCCTCTGCACCTTCTAAGACACGCTGTTGCAATTGGCTATCTACCGGTGCGGGTGTTGCTCCATACTCACCTTTAAGAACGCCTGCGGTTTCCTTAGTAATAGACTTGTAGCGCTCACCGGTAAGCACATTCAACACGGCTTGAGTGCCAACAATTTGTGAGGTGGGGGTGACCAGAGGTAAGTAACCTAAGTCTTTGCGGACTTTGGGGATTTCTTTGAGTACCTCGTCTAACTTATCGCCTGCGTTTTGCTCTTTTAACTGGTTTTCCATATTTGTGAGCATGCCACCGGGCACTTGCGCTAATAGGATGCGGCCATCAACGCCTTTCAAGCTACCTTCAAATTGCGCATACTTCTTACGTACTTCCCTAAAATAAGCCGCAATTTCCTCGAGTAACGTTTGGTCCAAACCGGTATCACGCGGGGTATCCTCGACAATAGCAACCAAGGTCTCGGTGGCGCTGTGACCATAGGTTTGACTCATACTAGAAACTGCCGTATCAAGCATATCAATGCCGGCATCAATGGCCTTTTGGTAGGTTGCAGTGCTTAGTCCTGTGGTCGCATGGCATTGCATAGCAATGGGTAAAGACACGGTTTCCTTTAAGCCACGGATCAACTTATCGGCATCATAGGGCTTTAACAGCCCCGCCATATCTTTAATGCAAATAGAATGACAACCCATACCTTCAAGGCGCTTGGCCTGATCTAACCACATATCCAGCGTGTGGACTGGTGAAACGGTGTAAGAGATAGTGCCTTGCGCATGGGCGCCAATATTTACAGCGGCTTTGATTGCCGTCTCTAAATTACGCACATCATTCATCGCATCAAAGATACGAAACACATCAACGCCATTGGCGTGAGCGCGCTCGACAAACTTAGTCACGACATCGTCACTGTAATGGCGATAACCGAGTAAGTTCTGACCACGCAGTAGCATTTGCTGTTTAGTATTAGGCATCGCCGCTTTCAGGGCGCGGATACGATGCCAAGGGTCTTCACCTAAATAACGGATACAGGAGTCAAAGGTGGCCCCACCCCATGACTCCATTGACCAAAACCCAACCTGATCAAGCTTATCAGCGATCGGGAGCATATCCTCTAAGCGCATGCGTGTTGCTAATAAAGATTGATGCGCGTCTCGCAGTACTAATTCGGTAAGCTTTAATTTAGACATAATTGACCCTTATTATTGCTTCTTATACTGATGCACAGCCGCAGCAATAGCTGCAATATGCGCCTTTGAAGGGCGCTTACTGTGATGCGTGGTAGTGGCGCTAGCTTGTTGATTCGCTTGTGCTTGTTCTGTATCGGCAAAGATATATGACATTAGGCGTAAAGCACCTATCAATATGAGTAGAAATACAAAGACCACCACCATACCAGTCGCCATAAGCCAAGCGGCTTCAATTAACAATGCTGTAATATCCATGCTCACCCCAGTGCAAATTTAGTTACTTTTTATTGATACTTAACCAACACCATATCAAAAAAAAAGAGAATGTCTACATAAGTGTAAATTGGTAATACCAATATTTATAACCTTGAAATTCTTGGAAGGAGACTTAAAAACCGCCAACAATGCCGTTATTTTAGCTTTATAGATAATAAAAATAGCGGATATAAATAAAATCTATACGAGAAAAAATCATCTTCATTAGCCATAAATGATGCTGAGAATCTCAAAAAAGATAATTGGTCATACCAAAATTGATTTAACATTGTTTACGTTGAGGGTTTTTGCTCTATTTTTTGACTCTAAGTCATTGGCAGGTTTGAACAAATCGGACTAAGCTTATGACGCTAAATAGGAACAACCGCAGTTTGATTGGCCCTGAAGTATTAGTCGTACTAATAACTAGGGAGAAAAACAATGTTAAAATCTAAACTGGCGCTGTCGCTACAAGTAGCGCTCGGCGTAGGTATTTCTTCATTCGTTATGCCTCAAGCACTCGCTGCGGGGGATGAAGAAGCCAAGGATATCGAGGTCATTGCCATCACTGGTAGTCGTATTCGCCAGCCTGGCGCTGTCTCAGCCAGCCCCATCACGTCCATTGGCGAGAAAGAGCTGCGCTTCCAACAAGAACCTGAAGTAGAGCAAATTCTACGTACTTTACCATCCACTATTCCCGGTGACGGCAGTAACGTGAACAACGGCTCTGGCGGTGCAGCAACGGTCAACTTAAGAGGCTTGGGTTCTCAGCGTTCATTGATACTGGTTAATGGCCGACGAATGATCCCATATAACTACAACGGTTCGGTAGATACCTCAGTGATCCCTTCGGCACTGGTAGAGCGCATCGATGTAGTTACTGGTGGTGCTTCGGCCGTTTATGGCTCTGATGCCATTGCCGGGGCGGTTAACTTTGTCCTTAAAGATAATTTTGAAGGGATAGCCTTAGACACCTCGCACCAGCAAACAGACGAAAGTGACGGCGATAAAAGTAATATATCGCTTACCATCGGTTCTAACCTCGCTGATGACAGAGGTAACGTCGTACTCTCATTGGACTGGATGAAGCGTGACCAAGTACTCCTTGGCGATCGTCCGTTGGGTTTACTTGGTATCGAAACCGCATCAGGCGCTAACTATGAGCAATTCCTCAATGGTCAACCGCCCGTTCCAGCGCCCTCTGAATGTGAGGCCCCTAACTCAGTAGAAAGTGGTGGTTCTACAACGGCCATGCCCACACGCTTTGGTATTGTCGGAGCGGGTACCGCAGGCCAATTTAGAAATGATGGCACACTTGCTGCTGATACCTGTAGCGTGTTCAACTTCAACCCCTATAACTTCTATCAGACACCGTCCGAGCGCTATTCAGGTACGGCTCTCGCTCGTTACAACCTCACCGACGATCATGAAGTTTATTCATCACTCACTTACAGCTCGATCTCGGTAGATACACAGGTTGCGCCATCAGGCACATTTGGTGCTAGTTTCGAATTGCCACTATTTAACCCGTTAATTGGCGATCAAGCACAGCAATTTATGATTGATACGGGCAACAACGCGCTCGCTGATGGTCTCTTAAGTGACAGTAACTGGAATGATGTCAACGGCAATGGCGTCGTCGACTCTGAGGACTATTTAACTGTGCAGTTACGTCGGCGTACACTCGAACTCGGCCCCCGTACAGAGCGCTATGACACCTCGTTGTTCCAGTTTGTCACTGGCGTGAAAGGTTATGTGTTTGACGACTGGGAGTATGATGTTAGTTTCCAATATGGTGAGTCCAACCGTACCACCGTACGCGGTGGCTACACCAACCTAACTAACATCCAAAATGCCCTTGAAACCGAAGACGGTGTCACCTGCTTAAACGGCGACCCAACGTGCGTACCCATCAACCTGTTTGGTGGCTTTGGCACCATTACCGATGAAATGGCCGGTTATGCTACAGCTATTGCATTACAGCAGCAAAAGTACAGCCAGCGTATCGCAACTGCGACCATCAATGGTCCGATTGAGTTTATTGAAGTGCCCGGCGCCGGCGCACCGCTATCAATGAGCTTTGGTTACGAGTACCGCAAAGAAAAAGGCTTATTTGAGCCTGATGAATGTTTGAAACTTGCACCAGCGAGCTGTCAGGGCGGTGCTGGAGGTAACCAGTTGCCTATTGAAGGTGGCTTCAGTGTTGATGAACTGTTCATGGAAGGTTACTTGCCAGTCTTAGACGGTATGGCATTTGCTGATACGCTTGATGTGGAGTTTGGTTTCCGTTGGGCAGACTACGATACCGTGGGCTCTAATGAAACCTGGAAGCTTGGTTTCAACTGGCGCCCAGTTAGCAGTGTATTAGTACGTGTTATGCAACAGCAAGCGACGCGAGCCCCGAACGTCGGTGAAATCGCCTCTCCTGTGGTAACTGGCCTTGATAACGCGACTAGCGACCCTTGCTCGGTTGCCAACGCCGGTAACATCAGCGCTGAACTGCGCCAGCTGTGTATTTCCACTGGCATGACCGATGCGCAAGTGGGTAACGTGCAAGATGTGATATCAGGTCAAGTGCAAGTGATCTCCGGAAGCGATCCACTTAATCCACCTGACGCTGAAGAAGCAAGCACCTTTACAGCAGGTATTGTTTGGACTCCAGAGTTCGATACCTTGCAAAACTTCACTATCAGTTTAGATTACTATGATATTGATATTGATGACATCATCGGCGAGTTTTCAGCACAAGAAATCCTTGATGCCTGTTACAAGTTAGGTGATGCACAAGAATGTGCCAAAATACAACGTGTTGGTGGCGATTTGACCGTTGCTGGTGCCGGGATTGAACAATTCACTACCAACCTCAAGAACTTGACCGCTGAAGGGGTTGAACTGGGGTTCAATTTCTTCGTGCCACTTGAGGACATGGGTGAGCTGCAGTTCTCAGGAACCATCAACAAGTATCTAACTCAAGAATCGCAAAGCTCTGATACAGCGCGAATTATCGACTGTAAAGGGTATTACAGTGCCAGCTGTGATCCCCTCGCAGAGATGCGCTGGGTGCAACGTACTACGTGGGCGATGGACGACTTTACCCTGTCATTGCAATGGCGTCACATTGACGGCATTGACGCAGAGCCAGTCGTTGCCGACGATTACTTCCCAGAGTTTAGAAGTATCGATTCCTACGATTACTTTGACTTGTATGCCAATTATCACCTTACCGATAATATCACCGCAAGTTTAGGTATAGATAACCTGTTCGAGAAAGATCCACCGGTTGTGGGTAATGAGGCAGGTGATACCAGCTCTAACTCAGGTAACACGTTCCCAAGTAACTATGACGTGCTTGGTCGCAAGTTTAAACTGGGCCTAAGGTTCCAGTTCTAATTCGCAGTGTTAACAAAAGCCGCGCCTAGCGCGGCTTTTTTATGCTTACCTGCCGCAGTAGCTAACCGTCATCTTCACAGCGAGGAATAGCGCTATTTGTCACCAAGGGGGACACCTGAAAAGGCTTTGCGGAATCTACATTAACGGTTACATGAGCAATATCTAAAACCTGAAAATCGCCAGGTGCATTAAGATGCCAAAGCTGCGACTGACGCTGTGAAAAGCAAAATTCACTGGTATCGCCATGCACCACTAAAATAGGATAATCACTGTGTTGAGCGAGCTTATCTAAGTATTGACGATAGACAGCAAAGCCATCACATTTTCGGTTATTGTCACTGCACACTCCCTGACCGCTACTTGAGCGAAAGATATCCGCTTGAAAAAACACAACCATGGCGGTTAGGTCTTTATCAGCATGGCGTGTTAGCCATTGAATATTATGCTGATCTCGCTTTTTAACAGCCTGCAGCGCTTGTTTTTTATGAGACTTAAGAATTTGCGCACGACCATTATTGGTACCTACCACATGCACAGTTAGGTACTGCACTTGCTCTATACGCCAAGCCTGGTTTTCGGGCAGCTCAGGCTGGCGTTCATAGCCGGGCAAGGCGACTGTATGAACAGCGAATTCTTTACGTACAAAGCTTAGTCTCTCTAGCTCATCATAGCGTGTGCTAAGCCCTTTCCTATCGCAGTCGGTCCAATCATTGTCACCCGGTGTGTAGACAAAGGGCCGCTCACTAAGATTAGATAACAGCTGGTAGTTGCCGCGCAGAACATGATCGGTGCAAGCGACAGCTCCAGCCTTAATATCCCCGACGTGGACAATAAAATGATGTGGGGTTTGCCGCACGCCTTGATATAATGGCCCTGCAGGTGGGGTGAGCAGCGCTTCATCGATAGGAGAATATGGCATATCGCCAAAGACCAAAAATTGGTGTTGGGCGCCAACCGTAGCGCTGAAAAGCGCGGCCGTTAATGCCATAAAAATCGTGCGCATACCTGCCTCTATATTAATCAAGTTCGTATAACGAGTACTATGAATTACCACACTAGCTATATTTTAGATAAAGACTACTACCACGAAAGCTTTGAGCAGTCTTTGCCCTTCAGCCATCGCCGCCAACTCAAATATCCACTGGTGCTCTTGCTCGTAGGACTTGCTCTTTTTAGCATGTTTAAGTTGCAAAATAACTACCTTGGTTATTTTTTGTTTGCTTTAGCTATTTTAGAAGTGGTTGCCTACAAATATCAGCAACCTTGGTGGGTAGCACGACAGCGATTAACAAGAGCTGCTGGAAATGAAGTGACGCTGCGGATTGATGAGCAAGGAATTAGTACCGAGATTAATGCCCATAAGAAGCAATACTCATGGCCACAAATTAAAGAAGTATTGAGTACGCAGAAGGGAATAATTATTGTCACCGATAAGGGAGCTAGGCACTATTTTCCCGCACGAGTGCTCAATGAGGAAGTGATTGCATTTATCTTTGATAAAAATAAAGCCACTTGATAGTGGCTTTTATGAATTCGTTTATTTATGCGTTGCCCGGATTTGAGTCCGATTTTTCGGCTTGGATTCGCATGTAAATCTCTTCGCGGTGAACAGACACATCCTTTGGTGCATTTACACCGATACGCACTTGGTTACCCTTAACGCCTAAAACAGTCACTGTGACTTCATCACCAATCATTAAGGTTTCACCAACTCGACGAGTAAGAATTAGCATTCGCTTGCTCCCATAGTTCCAAATTAGTAAAAAATTCCGTCTCCGGCATTCTAAAGAATAATCACTCTAAAAGTAAGTAAAACTTAAAAGCGATTATTCACTTGCCGTTAAAAAAGCCGCATGTAATGCACGCACGCCCAATTCCAAGTACTTTCGTTCAATAAGAACTGAAAGCTTTATTTCTCCTGAGCTAGCGACGACTACATCAATATTTTCATCGGCTAACACGCGAAAAAATCGCCCCGTAATTGGCGTGTTCGTTTTTATCCCTGCGCCAACTATAGACAACATGGCGAGGTCGTCACGACTATCTATTTTGGCCCCGCTTAAAGCATCACTTTCTTGCAATAAACTCATTGCTTGTTGCAACTCTAAGCTGGGTACACTTATAGCATAGTCTACTTTTCCAACTTTTTGATTAACTTGGTTAATCATGTCTATTTCGATGCCTTTTTCAGCCAAGAGTTCCACTATATTTGCTAAAGTAGAACCATCGTTTGAGCAATCATTTATAAAGATAAGCGCTTGCTCACGCTTGGAGGCAATTCCCGAAACAGTCTGTTGTTGCATACCTTCATCCTCGTAATCAACGCGCGTCCCTTCCCCAACACTAAAGCTGGATAACACCCGCAATGGCATTTTATAATGCGCAGCGGCTTCCACTGCACGAATATGCAATACCTTCGCGCCTAAACTAGCCATCTCTAGCATGACCTGCACTGACACGCTCGACAGCTTCCATGCCCCTGGTTCGATACGAGGATCAGTCGTATATACGCCGTCAACGTCGGTATAGATCTGACATTCTTGAGCATTTATCGCAGCGGCAATGGCCACTGCCGAAGTGTCGCTACCGCCGCGCCCCAGAGTGGTAATATTTCCCTCTAAATCACGGCCTTGAAACCCTGCTGCGATAACAATGCGACCATGTTCAATTTCTTGACGTAAGCGGGCACTGTTGATGTCATTGATACGTGCTTTGGTAAAGAGGTTGTCGGTGCGAATACCCAGTTGATCGCCCAGCAGGCTGATGGCGGGGTAGCCTCGGCGGATCAGTGCCATCGCTAGAAGACTAGCACTTACTTGCTCTCCGGTACTGACTAATGCATCAAGTTCACGAGGACTGGGGGAGCTATCAACTTGCTCAGCTAACGCTAATAATCGATTAGTTTCGCCTGACATTGCTGACACCACAGCCACAATGTGGTGGCCCTGCTGACGTTGGCGAATAATGATATCGGCGACGGCCTCAATACGCTCAATCGAGCCTACCGAGGTGCCGCCAAACTTTTGAACTAACAGTGCCACGAATAAATACGCGCCTGTTGTTTATCCACGTTCACTCACCCATGCTTGAACACTGGCCAGTGCGCTATCTAAGTGCTCTGGTTGCGAGCCACCGGCTTGTGCCATATCAGGGCGACCGCCACCTTTACCACCGACTTGTGCCGCCATATGGTTAACCAACTCTCCGGCTTTAAACTGACCAGTAAGATCTTTGGTGACGCCAGCAATTAAACTGACTTTTTCGCCGTTGGCAACGCCTAAAGCAATAATGCCTGAACCCATTTTGTTCTTCAGATCATCAACCATACCACGCAGCGCTTTGCTCTCGGTGCCAGCAACGTTCGCCACAAGCAGCTTAACGCCGTTTACATCAATTGCACTATTAAGCAACGAGGCGCCCGCTGCACTGGCGAGCTTATCATTAAGCTGCGCCACCTGCTTTTCAAGGCCTTTACTACGTTCAATTAAACCCGATACTTTATCAAGCACCGAGGCATTATCCGCTTTGAGCAATGCCGCTATCTGCGCCAGTTTGTTCTCTTGCTCAGCAACATAATTCAATGCATCATCACCGGTGACTGCTTCAATACGGCGTACACCAGCGGCAATACCTGCCTCTGAGACGATTTTAAATAAACCGATGTCGCCAGTGCGCTGCACGTGGGTACCGCCACACAGCTCGATAGAGTAGTCGCCAATGCTCACGACGCGTACTTCATCGTCATATTTCTCGCCGAATAACGCCATAGCGCCCTTCGCTTTTGCCTCGTCAATGGCCATCAGTTCAGTTTGCAAAGCAAAATTACGACGAATTTCAATATTCACTTGTTGTTCGATGCGTTGTAGTTGCTCACGCGTGACACCCTCAAAATGAGAGAAATCAAAACGCATACGATCAGGCTCAACCAAGGAGCCTTTTTGGTTTACATGCTCACCCAACTCTTGGCGCAACGCTTCGTGGATAAGGTGGGTTGCAGTGTGGTTTTTCTTAATGCGGTCACGGCGCTCAGCATCGATACGCGCATCCACTTTATCGTTCACCCCCATTTGCCCACTTACTTTGCCGTAGTGCGCAATGGCATTGCCAAGTTTTTGTGTATCGGTAACAATAAACTCTCCATTACCGGCTTTCAGCACGCCGGTGTCACCCACCTGACCGCCTGACTCAGCATAAAATGGCGTACGATCAAGTATCACAATACCTTCTTGACCATCTTCCAATACCGAGACCTTATCGCCAGCAGCGAACAACTCGACCACAGTGCCGCTGTAATGCTCGGCTTCATAACCCTTGAAGTCGCTCGACTTATCAGAGCGCAGTTGCGTGTTGTAATCAGCGCCAAACTTGCCAGCTTGTTGTGCTTTTTTACGTTGCACATCCATACACTGCTGGAAACCACGCTCATCAATGGTCATAAAACGTTCACGAGCGACATCAGCGGTTAAGTCCGCTGGAAAGCCATAGGTATCATAGAGCTTGAATACCACATCGCCGGGAATAACATCGCCTTCTAAGGCGCTTAAGTGTTCTTCCAAAATAGCCAAGCCGCGTTCTAGAGTTTTGCCAAATTGCTCTTCTTCAATACGCAGTACTTTTTCAATAATGCTCTGATGTTTGGCAAGCTCAGGGTATGCATCCCCCATCTGTTCAATCAGCGCACCAACCAGTTGGTGGAAGAAGGTGCCTTTTGCCCCCAGTTTGTTGCCGTGGCGCACAGCACGACGAATAATACGACGCAACACGTAACCGCGTCCTTCATTCGAAGGCATAACTCCATCTAGCACCAAAAACGCACACGAACGGATATGGTCGGCAATAACCCGCAATGACTTATCTTCTAAATCCTGCGCATTCGTCACTTTTGCTGCCGCTTGGATTAACGCTTGGAATAGGTCAATTTCATAGTTTGAATGCACGCCCTGCATAATGGCGGCGATACGCTCAAGACCCATGCCTGTATCAATAGATGGGTTAGGTAAGGCTTCCATCGTGCCATCGGCATGGCGGTTATATTGCATGAAAACCAAGTTCCAAATCTCAATATAACGGTCGCCATCTTCTTCTGGCGTCCCTGGTGGACCGCCCCAGACTTCTTCACCATGATCGTAGAAAATTTCCGAGCACGGACCACATGGACCGGTATCGCCCATGGACCAGAAGTTATCTTTTTCACCAATGCGAGAGACGCGGTCAGCTGGCACGCCAATTTTGTTAATCCAAATATCGGCGGCTTCATCATCTTCGGTAAACACCGTCACCCACAGCTTCTCTTTAGGCAAACCGAGTTCTTCGGTCAAAAAAGTCCAGGCAAATTGAATAGCTTGCTCTTTGAAATAATCGCCAAAGCTAAAGTTACCGAGCATTTCAAAAAAGGTATGGTGACGGGCAGTGTAACCAACATTTTCTAAGTCGTTGTGTTTACCACCTGCGCGGACACAACGTTGGGCGCTGGTCGCTCGCGTATAGGGGCGCTTCTCTGCGCCCAAAAATACGTCTTTAAAAGGCACCATGCCGGCGTTGTTAAACAACAACGTTGGATCGGTACCAGGGATTAATGAAGCCGAAGGCACAATTTGGTGTTGGTGCTTGGCAAAATAGTCTAAGAACTTTTGTCTTAGCTGTGCGGTCGTCAAATGCTGCATTGCGTTTTTCTCACTCGTCATTCGCTTCACTTGCAAGTGCAAATTCTATCTGTTGGTAGTCAAACCCACGCGCTGTTAAATAACGCATGCGCTTAGCTTTTTCTTTGTAATCTAATTGTTTATCTGTTGTCCGGAACTTCCGGGTATAAGCTTCTAGAGCGAGTTCAAACCAATCTATGTCTAACGCATCGATGGCTTCACTAACTTGCTCTTTTGCCAGCCCCTTTTGCTGCGCATCAGCCATAATGCGTCGCGGGCCATGGCGCTTGTCCGCAGCGCGACGGACAAAACCGGCACAAAACCGGTTGTCATCTAAGAACCCATGTTGCTCACACCAGTCCAGTAATTCGCAGCTAAACGCCTGCGGCACTTGGCGCCGGCTTAACTTGCGCTCTAATTCTTTGCGGCTGTAGTCCTGTCGTCCTAACAGCCACAGAACGTAATTTTTTTGCTTTTGCTTTTCGCTATCGTCCATTAGGCGTCAAACCGACCATTGTCGGTGGTGTCGCTAATGGCATTAACATGCTGCGCTGTGGGTGCATCCTGCTCGCCCAGTTGCGGCGCAAAAATCGCCTGAAACGCCACCAGAAGGCTAATGTAGCAAATCGGCATTAGAACCAGAAGAGGAATAAAGGACAATACTGCACACAACAGCATCAAAACACCCATAATAAGTCCGTACACCGTCATCGCTGCGGCATTATGATAAAACGCCATCAAGCTGGCTTTCATCACCGCCCACATCGACGTGTGGCCGCCAAAAAACACTAATGGTATGGCAAATGCGAAGGCGCACAGGTAAATACTGGTTATTACCAAAAACAAGGCTAACGAAGGAAATGACAGGCTTTGTGCTAATAGTTGTAGCGCCTGCTCTGGGTTCATGTTCGGGTCACTCACCACCGCAGCCATATCCGCAAATAACACGCTAGCTAGCAAGCCTAGTAAGATCCCCGCACCCATTTGGTACAAGCCGACCCGAAACAAGCCCATACGTCGGCCTTTTTGTGAAAACACATCGATGATGTCGGCAAAGGCAACGTTTTTCCCCTGCTGACGCGCAAGTGCTGACTGATAAAAACCAGCCATTAGAAAAGGCGTCGCCAGTGCTGCTGGAATTTTCAACAGCGGTACCACCAGCCCAACTAACCCTAAAACAGCAATGAGCAGGTACATAAACATAAAAGTGAAAGGCTGCTTGGCAAAGATATCCAATCCCTGCTTTATCCAGCGCCCGCCGGCTTTGGCGCTATGTACGCGAATTTCTATAGCCATGATGACTGCGTTTCCTCTTTCTTTGCGTCGTGCTTTATGGTTTTTGTATTTTTTTTATGTCGAGCATGTGCGAGCCATGCTTAATCTTGGTTTCTAAGTATGCTTGGTTTCCCGTTAAGCCCACCTTAATATGCGCCGACGTGCCCACGACAGCTTTCACATCGATGCCATTATCAGCTAACGCACTGAGTTTTTTAGGGTTATTGGTCATCAGTTTGACCTGCGTCACAGCCAACGCTTTAAGCATGAGTACCGCATCGGAAAACTCACGCAAATCATCAGCAAAGCCCAAGTGGTTGTTGGCCTCATAGGTGTTCATACCTTGAGACTGTAAAACATAGGCGTCGAGCTTATTGTACAACCCTATGCCTCGCCCCTCTTGACGCAGGTATAACAATATTCCGCCCTGTTGGTGCATTAATTCGATACTTTCATTGAGCTGCTCACCGCAGTCACAACGACTGGAGTGGAAAACGTCGCCGGTTAAACACTCAGAGTGCATGCGAATAAGCGGTGTCTGCTGATGCTTGTCCGCCTCATTAAAAATTAGTGCAACATGCTCTTGGCCATCTTTTAGCCCAGAAAATGAGACAATTTCTGCCGGGATATCACTGTTTTTGCCCACATTTAATTGGACCCTAGCTCTTACTTCAGCCACGACGACTCACTCTTTTATAAAAAACAACTGTGATAGTATAACAAGCCGCTGCTCAGAATCAGCCGCTATATGCTTTTAAATGGGGCTATATTAACACGAAACAACAATACCAAGCGATGGCTAATCATGGGAAACATGTGCTCAATACGGTGGTGGTAGCCGTATACATAAATGGTGATTGTGCTGGCGGGGAGCTGAAAACCTTGCAGCCAGTGGGTGCTCGCGACTATGATCACCCTTAATGCTACGCGTTGTGCCAAAGTGGAATAGGTCATACACACTTGGTGTCATCGCTTTGTGAACGACTAATCACGCCAACAACAGGGGCTATTATGATAAAAACAATCGCATCACAACTCACTGCATTCGGGGTATCGCTGGCCTTCGCCTTGTGCACCCTGGTTTTTGCACCTGCACTGCACGCTGAGTCAGCACAGACGATTACGCAGCAACAACTGATGGCGGATAGGTTCAGTGCCACGCCAATGACGCTGCTCGATGTGCGCTCAAAACAAGAGTATCAGCAAGGACATATCAAAGGTGCGGTAAACATCCCCCATAGCGAGATTGTTGAAAATGGCGCCACACTCAACAAAGACACAGCCATTGTGGTGTATTGTCGCAGTGGTCGTCGCGCAGGTATTGCTCTGGAGGCGCTTAAAGAACAAGGCTTTACCCAGCTATACCACTTAGAGGGTGATTTCTTAAAATGGCAACAAGCCGAACTGCCTTTAATTAACCAGCAGTAATCAACGCGCTGAGCGGCAGCCTTTGCTGCCGACTCATGTGATTAACTTGGGCAAGAAACAATTCCGCAGTAGCCAACGCATCGCTCAACGCATTGTGTTCCCGATAAACCGGCAACTGGTAGCGACGCCGACAGGCACTGAGCGATAATGCATCAAGCGCCACTTCCGTGCCCTGCCGCGCTAAACGGCGTTGCTCAATTTTCAAGGTATCCAACGTCAAGTAACGAAACTTTTGCCCCTGCTGTTTGTAAGCGCAACGCAAAAAGCGCTCATCGAGCAAAGCATTATGGAACACTAAAATACTGTCTTCGCAGGCAGCATCAAAGGCGCTCAGTATCGCCGCCATGGAATCGCCCTCGCTGATTAAACGCGACGCGGTGATACCGTGATAAATGGGCGATTGCGCTAGCTGCGACACCCCACTGTGCAACATATGGGCACTTTGGCGCGGGCAAATACGTTGATTTTCGATCACCACCCACGCCATGGATACAATTTCATGCTCCTTAGGGTTTAAGCCTGTTAGCTCTAAATCCACCACCACATATCGATGACGATGCCAACTATCAGTAAAGCCAAAATGGTCTTGGCCAAACATCGCTTTGAGCTTTTGCCACCATGCATAAGTCATAGTTACAAGCTCCCTCGCGCGAACTTAAAACTCGCCGCCTGCTGGGCCTGGCGCACCAAGTAAAATGCCTCCTTAAGTTGGTGGCGCTCGAGCGACGTTAAGGTATCGGGGTTAATGCAGTTACTTGGCACCGGCTCTTTATCCAGCTGAGCTTTAAGACGCAATTGCGTTAAATAGCGCCAGCAGTCTTTTAAATCAAAAATGTCTTTTTTCGATAACTGCCGAGTTTTTATCAGCGCATCCAAGCGCTCTAGGGTATTGGCACTGCGGATACCCTCTTGCAGTGCATACAGGCGAACAATGTCGTTAATAATCACAATACCGCGCTTTTTCAGGTCGATAAACTTGTGATGCTGGGCGTCGGTTTGCGTTTTTAGTTGATGGAACAGTCCGATAGGCACCGAATTTTGGTTCAGCTCACTGGCCAGAGCCCGGTAAAAAAGCTGATCGCGGTTTTGCTTGCCAAGCGACGTTGTAAATGCCGCAAACAAATCACTGGAGCCGGTGATAAAGCGAATATCAAAGAAGATTTTACAGTTGAGCATGGCCTCAGGCGTGGGACTACCGAGCCAGCGAGCAAACTTTTCTAACCAGGCCGATATCGATAGCCGACATTGCGGATTACTGGCCATGATGTTCCCTGGGCAGCGGACAATGCCGCAAACATCGAGCTGCTCACACACAAACTCGCCCATGCCACGAAAATAATCAGCCTCAGCATCGCTCAATTGGTCGGGCAACAGCAAACCATTATCTTGATCAGAGTGCAGCGTTTGTTCTTCCCGTGCTTGTGAGCCGAAGCAAATCCAGCTAAAACGCTTAGGCGCATCGCCATGGCGTTGTTGGTATAATTGAATCAATCGCGTGGTCAACGCATCACTAATACCACTAAGTAGCTTACCCACCAAGGTGGTGTCTTCGATATGATAAGCAAAGCTATCGAGTAGACTCGGTACCTCACCGGCATAGCGTTTTAAATCGGCAACCCCCGCCGCCTTATAAATGCGACCGATGAGCTGCACGGGATCGCTTTTTTGCTGCCGTAATAAGTCGGTCGCGGTCACCATGCCCACCGGCTGATGCGCCTCGTTCAGTACCGGCAAATGGTGAATATTGTGCTTGAGCATTAAATGCATAGCCGAAAATACCCGGTTATTCTCGAAAATGTATTTAGGGTGGGCGGTCATAATGGCTTGCAAAGGTTGCTCAGGGTCCACCCCTGCTGCCAGAACTCGAGTGCGCAAGTCGCGGTCGGTGACCACCCCGAGCAACTTGGTGTCTTCGCTGTGGGTTACCATAATCGATGACACCCGCTGGTCACTCATCAGTTGGGCGCATTGCCTAATACTGGCCTCAGGGCCCAGAGTAACGGCTTGGCGAGTCATCAGCTCGGCAATTTTACGTTCTGACCAGCTATCACTGTGATGTTGATATTTCGATGACAATAAGCGATTCGAGTGTGCACGGACAAAGTACTGCTCAAAGGGTTTATATTCGTGGCGCAAATAATCAAAACTGGACTGACTGAGAATATATACCAGAGCTTCCTGCTTTATCTCGATACGGTTTTTAATGGCCTCACCGCTGAGTAGCGATGGATAGCCGAAGTAATCACCCGCACTTAAGCGCGCGACCGCTTCTCCGCTTGGTGCGACGATTTCTAGGCTACCGCTGCGAATAAGAAATAGTTTTGGGTCGTCAGAATCAAGCCACTGATGCTGGTTCTCTCGCGTGACATAAATAACTTCAAGGTGATGACAAAAGTATTCACAGGCAGAGCGCTCTAACGTATTAAACGGGGCCTGTTCAATGACAAAATCGATAATATCTTGATGCTGTGGGCTCACTATCCACACCTCAACTGATCACTGCTGTGTCTACCTATTTATCAGCGTGTTGGCCAACCATAGAAAAACACCGCATCCTGCATATAGCTTAAATCTAGGCTGAAAACAGCGACAAAAAAAGCCCGACCTTGGTCTAAGGCCGGGCTTGTTTGTGTGCTTCGCACATTAGTGTGCGTGTGCGGTACCTGATCCTTTCGGGTTACGGATCCCCTCGACCATCTCACGAATCTCTTCTGGTGTCTCAGCAGTCATACGCTGAACTACCACGGCGACCACAAAGTTTACCACCATACCGAGCAAACCAATGCCCTCAGGGGAGATACCGAACAGCCAATGCTCGGCACTATTTAGGTCGGGGCTGATAAACTTGAAGTAGATGATGTACGCAGCGGTAAAGCCGATACCCGTTACCATACCGGCAATCGCCCCTTCTTTATTCATGCGCTTAGAGAAAATGCCCATGATAATCGCAGGGAAGAAGCTGGCCGCTGCCAAGCCGAAGGCGAAGGCCACCACCGATGCCACGAACCCGGGCGGGTTAATGCCAAAGTAGGCGGAGATGCCAATGGCCACCATTGCCGCTAATCGCGCTGCCAGTAGCTCTTGCTTGTCGCTGATATTTGGTTTCAAGGTACGCTTCAACAAGTCGTGGGACACCGAGGTTGAAATGACCAATAATAAACCCGCAGTGGTCGACAATGCCGCAGCAATACCACCGGCTGCAACCAAGGCGATAACCCAAGCCGGTAAATCAGCGATCTCTGGGTTAGCAAGCACCATAATATCGCGATCGACACTCACCTCGTTGGCACTGCTTGGGTCGTTAACATCCCCTGCTGAGTAGTACATGCGGCCGTCATCATTTTTGTCATTGAACGTGATTAAGCCGGTTTTTTCCCAGTTTTTAATCCACGTAGGGGCTTCGCTGTATAGCGTTCCGCTGCCATCTTTGCCATTGATAGTGTCAATCATATTAACACGCGCGAAAGACGCAACTGCCGGTGCCGTGGTATACACGATGGCAATGAACACTAAAGTCCAAGCCGCAGAGATACGGGTGTCACGCACTCGAGGTACAGTGAAGAAGCGAACAATTACATGAGGCAAGCCCGCAGTACCAACCATTAAGGCGCCGGTAATAGCGAACACATCAATCATGCTCTTGGAGCCTTCGGTGTATTGCGCAAACCCGAGCTCGGTACTGAGGCCATCGAGTTTATCGAGCATATAAGCTCCCGAGCCATCACTCAGTGTCGCCCCAAAGCCAGTTTGTGGCAGCAAGTGACCAGTCATCATCAACGAGATAAAGATTGCCGGAACCAAATAAGCAAAAACAAGTACACAGTACTGCGCTACTTGGGTGTAAGTGATGCCTTTCATACCGCCTAATACGGCATAGAAGAACACAATCACCATACCAATGTAGACGCCAGTTTCAATGTCTACTTCAAGGAAGCGTGAGAACACTACGCCCACACCACGCATTTGCCCTGCGATATAAGTAAAGCAGATGAAGATAGCGCAGAAGATGGCCACCATACGCGCCGCTTGTGAGTAATAGCGATCGCCAATAAAGTCCGGCACGGTAAACTTACCGAACTTACGAAGATAAGGCGCAAGGCACAGCGCAAGTAACACATAACCGCCGGTCCAGCCCATTAGATACACACCGCCATCATAACCGGCGAAAGAAATAATCCCCGCCATAGAGATAAACGACGCAGCACTCATCCAATCTGCAGCGGTTGCCATTCCGTTTGCCAAAGGTGGTACGCCGCCCCCAGCTACATAGAAGTCGTTGGTTGAGCCCGCTCGAGCCCAAATAGCAATACCGATGTACATGGCAAAGCTAAGGCCAACAATTAAAAAAGTTAACGTTTGAACATCCATCACTGCGCTCCTTATTCGTCTACGCCGTATTTTTTATCTAACGCATTCATTTTGTGTGCGTAGACAAAAATAAGAACCACAAAGGTATAAATGGCGCCCTGTTGCGAGAACCAAAAACCCAGTTTAAACCCGAAGAAACGCACCTCATTGAGTACGTCGACTAGCAAAATGCCACAGCCAAATGAAACCACGAACCACACCACTAGCAATTTAAACACTAGACTGAGGTTTTCGTTCCAATAGGCTTTAGCGTGATCTGCATCTTTAAAAGCCATTTTCGTATCCCCTTCACGTCACACTAAAAGTATGACTGGTTGTTATCATCACTTTTGAATCTAGCAACGCCAGCGCCAGAGGAAATTCAGACCTTAGTCGTAACAAAAACTTAACGTCAATAACATCGAGAACACGATTTAAAATAAAGTTATAATTTTCATGAGTTTAGAGTTTAATATAGATAAACTCAGGACGTTTTTCGAAGGTGAACAAGGGCTTAATACATTAGTCTAATAACCTTAAGTCGCATGCGCTGAGCACTTAAAAATCACTGCTAAATAGGCTGTGGGTTTGCTATGGTATTTGCTACTAATAACAATAACGCTGCGGCTTATGACCCTCGCTCTTATCTTCGTATCCTTGGTGTACATCTCTTTGCTGTTTTGGCTGGCAAATTGGGGCGACAAAACTACGCCTTGGGCCAAATACATTAGTCACCACCCCTTTGTGTACGCACTGTCTTTGGGGATTTATTGCACCTCGTGGACTTATTATGGCTCAGTGGGCACAGCGGCAAGCAGCGGTTGGAGCTATCTGCCTATTTTGCTGGGCCCGGCATTGTTGTTTATCTTCTGTCAGGGCTTTTTACGCAAACTGGTATTGGTCAGTAAAAAACAAAATATCACCACCATTGCCGATTTTATCTCTGCGCGCTATGGCAAACGCCAACTGAGCGCTATCTTAGTCACGTTTATCGCGCTGATGGCCACCATTCCTTACATTGCGTTGCAACTCAAAGCACTTTCCAGCAGCTTTTTGTTACTCCCCGGCGGGGCTCAGGTATCCGGCACTATATTGGCGCTTAGTGGTGCGCTAATCATGGCCGTTTTTGCCATTTTCTTTGGTACCCGCAAGGTCGATGTCACCGAATACCGCTCGGGACTGATGCTCGCGGTGGCGTTTGAATCCTTGATAAAGTTGCTGGCACTCATTTTCGTCGCAGGCCTTGCGGTGTACACCCTTTATTCGTTGCCCGGTTCTGTCTCCCTTGACGCAATCTGGCAGCATTGGCAAAGCTCCGATATGCTCAGCTTTGGCTTTATCGGTCAAACCTTGATGGCCGCCGCTGCAATCATTTGCTTGCCACGTCAGTTCCACGTCACCGTGGTTGATAATCAGGATATCCGTCATTTAAAGACCGCACGCTGGGCTTTTCCTCTATACCTTTTGCTTATTGGCGCTATGATCCTACCCATCGCTAGCGCCGCCATCATGCCGCAAATCGGCCACGGGCACAGTGCTGATAGCTTTGTTCTCGCCTTTCCGTTAAGTACTGGACACTGGTTACTCACTACCTTCGTGTTTATCGGTGGACTATCGGCCGCGACCGCGATGATTGTAGTAGCAACACTGACCCTAAGCACCATGGTGTCTAACGATGTGGTGCTGCCACTGATACTCAAGCGTAAGTTTCGCCGCAACCAAATTAACCGTAGTTATCGTGCCCGCATCTTGTTAGTCAGGCGCTTTACTATTGCCGCCATCCTGCTGCTTTCCTACCTGTACCAACAAGTATTTGGTCACGGCGAAACGTTAGCGTCTATGGGGTTGGTTGCTTTTTCGTTGGTAACTCAGTTGCTTCCGGCTATTGTTGGCGGCTTATACTGGCGCCGAGGCCATGCATATGGCGTGTATGCCGGACTGACTGCCGGAGTGATCTGCTGGATGCTGTTTTTAATGCTGCCCATTATGAACACTCCCACAGTGTTAGATAGCACCGCGCAGCAAGAATTGATTACTCAAGGAACGTTGATAGCGCTATTCGCTAACATCTGTTGTTATATCAGCTTCTCTCTTGGAGCTCAGGAGCGATTGATAGACCGTATTCAGGCCGCCGCTTTTGTGAACCCCAAAGAGCAGCTTAACTTCGCCAAGCGACTAAACAAACACGTTAATGCCACGATTTATGACTTTAAGGTGCTGCTGCAAACCTTTTTAGGCGCCCAGCGCAGTAGCCAAGTATTAAGCCACTACCAAGCCAACAACGAGCTCAATGACAATAATACCCAACCCTCTAATGAATTTATTGCTTATTGTGAGCGCGCTCTTACCGGGGTGCTGGGGGCATCGTCGGCGCAAGCATTGATACAAACGGTGGCCAGCGGTAAGCAATTAGCCTTTGAGGAGGTGGTCAACTTCTTTGATGAAACCACCCAGGCGTTGCGGTTTAACCAAAACTTACTCTTTACCTCCTTAGAGAACCTCAGTCATGGCATCTCAGTGGTCGATAAAGACTTAAATTTAGTCGCGTGGAACAAGCGTTATGCCGAAATGTTTAACTATCCCGAAGGTTTCTTACAACAGGGCCAACCGATTGAAGAAGTGATTCGCTACAATGCGCAACGTGGCGAGTGCGGCCCGGGAGAAATTGAGCATCATGTGGAAAAGCGCGTCCGCCACCTGCGTAATGGCAGCTCACATCACTTCATTCGCCATCGGCGCAGCGGTCAGGTCTATGAAATGATAGGAAACCCACTGCCAGACGGTGGTTTTGTGACCAGTTTTTCGGATATTACCGCACACATGGCGACACAAAACGCACTGGAAGAAGTGAACATGGACTTGGAAAATCGCATTGAAGCGCGCACGCAAGAGATCCGCGCAATCAACCAAGATCTGAAAACACAAATGGCTAGCAGGGAGCAAACCGAGCAAGCCCTAAAAGCGGCCAAACAAGAAGCTGAGCGCGCCAATGACAGTAAAACCCGCTTTCTCGCTCTAGCCAGCCATGACATTCTGCAGCCGCTGAATGCGGCGCGCCTCTACCTTGCGGCAATTGATGAGCAAACATTAACCCCGCATAACGCCAGCAGCTTAGATAAACTCGGAGATAGCCTCGATAGCACCGTACATTTGATGTCAGCCCTGCTCGATATTGCCAAACTCGACCAAGGCGCGATGACCCCCAGTCCGAAGCATTTTCATATCGACGATATATTAGCGCCGCTGGTCAATGAATACGCCATTTTATGCGCCGATAAGGGCCTAGAAATTACCTTGCGCTCGCGCAATGATGTGGTTCATAGCGATATCACTTATTTACGCCGAATTCTACAAAACCTACTTTCTAATGCCGTTAAATATACCGAGCGCGGCAAGGTGCTTATTGCTTGTCGTCGCCGTAAACACCATTTAAGTATTGAGGTATGGGATACAGGACTGGGCATTGGCGAGCGTGAACAACAAAAGATATTCGACGACTTTTATCGCGTTGAATCTGGCGATAATAAAGGCGTTGGCCTCGGCCTCGGCGTTGTCAAGCGCATGGTAGAGCTGCTCTCACACCGGCTGACAATGCGCTCCACCTTAGGCCAAGGGAGCTGCTTTAAGGTAGAAGTTCCTTATGGCAACGCACAGCGTATCAGCAGCCCTACAGAGCAACACACCGGTGCCCGCGCACAAGCTCATTATGATGTACTGGTCGTTGATGACGAAGCTGAAAACATCACCGCCATGACCCACTTACTAAATAAGTGGGGTGCCAACAGCCAAGGTTGCTCCAGTGGCGAGCAAGCACTCGAATGGGTGCAAAACGGGGGGGCTATCGATGTGATTCTAATGGACTATCAACTTGGTCATGATGAAGACGGCTTAAGTCTTATCGAAAAAATACGCGCCCTGCGTGGCCCCATACCGGCTATTTTAATTACCGCAGTACGCGATGACGAAGTAAAACAAAAAGCGAAAGAAGCGGGTGTTCACTATCTTTCTAAGCCAGTAAAACCCGCAAAGTTAAAGGCACTGTTAAATCATTCTCTTTAGGGCATAATGCCTAATGTGTTCACACATTAGGAATGAGGAATGAAAAAAGTACTATTGGCGCAATGCCCCGACGAAGAGGGGTTAATCGCGAAAATTACCGGGCTGTGTTTTGAGCATAACCTGAATATTACCCGCAACAACGAATTTGTTGATAAGCAGCATGGGCGTTTCTTTATGCGCACTGAGCTGGACGGAAACTTTGATAATCTTGATTTACTAGCCGAATTGCAGGCATCACTACCCAGTGGTTCTACGCTTTCCCTGCATGGCGGTGAAGCAACCAAGGTGGTGCTACTGGCCACCAAAGAGGCACACTGCCTTGGTGGAGTGTTGCTTAAGTGCTTCGAGCAGGCATTAAATATTGAAGTGCAGGCAGTGATCGCCAACTACCCCGACCTCGCGCCTTTAGCTGCTGGGTTCAATGTGCCTTTTCACTGTATTAGCCATGAAGGCCTAAGCCGTGACGAGCATGATGCTTTAGTTGGCGATAAAATCGCCGAGTATGCCCCGGATATGATTGGCCTTGCCAAATACATGCGTATTCTCAGCCCCGAATTTGTCGCTCGTTTTAGTGGCCGAATAATCAATATTCACCACTCTTTCTTGCCTGCTTTCATTGGCGCTAAGCCATACCACCAAGCGTTTGAGCGTGGCGTTAAAATCATTGGCGCCACAGCCCACTTTGTTACTGATGAACTTGATGAAGGCCCCATTATTATGCAACAGGTCACTCCGGTGACTCACGCTGACAGCGCCTTGAGTATGGCTAAAAAAGGCCGCGACGTAGAGAAGCAGGTATTTTGTAAGGCACTTGAGCTTGCAGCCGAGCACAAGCTCTTCATAAATGGTAACCGAACGGTGGTATTTGACTAAGCTTTACTGGTTATCGGCGCTCAGCGCTTGCAGTGCCGATAACGCCTGCTCGGCCTTGTTGCTGGGAACAAACACGTGATCATGATAAAACGCAGCGATAATGTTGGCACTGATGTCCGCCGCAGCTAAGGTGTCCGCAACGGCAGCACTGAGGCCCACTGCGTCTAAAGCAGAATGAACATTTAGGGTGATTTGCCGGTAGGTGGTGGCACTATCAAAACCGGCTTGTTGCGCCGCATTGGCCTCAAGTACCAGTGTCATACCCTCTTTTTCACTAAACGCAGCAAGGGGATTAAGCTGAGTATAATCAGATAACAACCCCGGTACACAGCAAAAAACATACTCTTGGGGCTGTAATTGTGGCTCAAGATTAGCTAACAACGTATGCAGATCCGTAATTGCGCTCATAGTTCCTCCAGTGGCGATTATTCGCTTTGATTTTCAAGAGGCTCCAACTGTAGCTTTGAGGCAATTAACACCGCTTGGGTACGATTATAGACACCGAGTTTGCGGAAAATCGCCGTAATGTGCGCTTTCACTGTCGCCTCAGAAATATTCAACTCATAAGCAATTTGTTTATTCAACAAACCTTCGTGCAAGTAGCTTAACACTCTATACTGTTGCGGTGTCAATGAAGCGACCTGGACCGCCAGTTCTTTATCCTCACCGCTGATCGCCTCGACCTTGTCTTTGATCTCCTCAGGCAGCCACGTATCGCCCTCCAACATGTGCGATATAGCATCAGCAATTTGCTGTGCCGAAGATGATTTGGGAATAAAGCCCATGGCACCGTAGCCCATCACTTTTGATACTATGTGTAAATCTTCACTGCCAGAAACCACAGCGATAGGAAGGTCAGGATAATCTTCACGGATGCGAATTAAGCCATACAAATCGCCATTACCGGGCATATGCAAATCCAGCAATAAAATGTCTAGCTCTGGCTGCTCATCGAGTACCGCCAAGGTACTGTCGAAGGTATCAGATTCAAATACTTCTAGGGGGGTAAACTGCTTTGTCAGTGCCCCTTTTAATGCTTCACGAAATAATGGGTGATCGTCCGCGATTAAAAACTGACTCATGCTGTGCTCCTAAAAAAATCGGCCGTCATCGCTTGATGACAGCCGATAGTCTACGTTTAGAATCGTTCGTTAATCAAGTTCTTAACGCCTAATTAACGATTTAGACGGTTTTCAATGAGATCGTCCACCACGCCAGGATCCGCCAGCGTCGAGGTATCGCCTAATTGCTGGTGCTCATTGGCAGCAATTTTACGCAAAATACGACGCATAATTTTACCTGAGCGGGTTTTAGGTAGTCCCGGCGACCATTGAATCATATCCGGAGAGGCAATGGGGCTAAGCTCTTTACGCACCCAGTTCCGCACTTCCTTAGTCAATTCATCGCTAACCTGCACGCCATCATTTGGGGTAATGTAAACGTAAATCCCCTGCCCTTTAATGTCATGTGGATAACCAACCACGGCAGCCTCGGCGACAGCCTCGTGCGCCACCAAGGCACTTTCAATTTCTGCGGTACCTAAGCGGTGACCTGACACATTAAGTACATCATCTACGCGGCCGGTGATCCAATAATAGCCATCTTCATCACGACGACAACCATCACCGGTGAAGTACACCCCAGGATAGGCTGAGAAGTAGGTTTGCTCAAAACGCTCATGATCGCCGTACACCGTGCGTGCTTGCGACGGCCAGCTATCGAGAATAACAAGGTTACCGTCAACCGCACCCTCAAGGTTATTTCCCTCGGCATCGTAAAGTGCTGGGGCAATACCAAAGAAAGGTCGTGTCGCTGAGCCAGGCTTCATATCGGTTGCACCCGGCAGCGGCGTGATCATGATGCCGCCAGTTTCGGTTTGCCACCAAGTATCCACAATAGGACATTGGCTATTACCAATATTTTCGTAATACCATGCCCAGGCCTCTGGGTTAATGGGCTCGCCCACCGAACCCAATACCCGCAATGATGAGCGTGTTGAACTGGCGGTGGGTTCATCGCCTTTTGCCATCAGCGCGCGAATGGCTGTAGGCGCAGTGTACAGAATCGTCACTTGATGCTTATCGACTACTTCCCCCATGCGCCCTGCACTTGGGTAGGTCGGCACACCTTCAAAGATCACTTGTGTACAGCCATTAACCAAAGGCCCATAAGCGATATAGCTGTGACCAGTAATCCAGCCGACATCAGCACTACACCAGTAGACATCGTCATCATGCACATCGAATACATATTCATGGGTCATGGAGGTATACACCAAATAACCGCCAGTAGAGTGCACGACCCCTTTAGGCTGACCCGTGGAGCCCGAGGTATAAAGAATAAATAAAGGATCTTCAGCGTCCATCACCTCTGGCTCGCAGTGGCTAGGCTGATCGGCGACTAAATCGTGCCACCACAGGTCGTGACTGTGCCACTGCACGTCACCACCGGTAAGTTGATGCACAATAACATGCTCGACCGTAGTCACTGACTCTTGGCTCACAGCCTCATCGACATTGGCTTTCAATGGCACGGTGCCACCGCCACGGCGACCTTCATCTGAGGTGATCACCACTTTAGCGCCGCTGTCGTTGATACGATCGGCGATTGCAGAAGGCGAAAAACCACCGAACACCACCGAGTGCACGGCACCAATACGCGCGCATGCTTGCATCGCGTAGACAGCCTGCGGCGTCATCGGCATATAAATAGCCACACGATCGCCCTTACTAACGCCTAGTTTGCGCAGGCCATTAGCCAGTTTACACACCTCATCATGCAATTGCTGGTAGCTAATATGCTCGCTTTGGCTCGGGTCATCTCCTTCCCAAATCAATGCGGTCTTATTGGCTTTATGTTCTAAATGACGATCAATACAATTATATGATGCATTGAGTTGCCCGTCTTCGAACCACTTAATGCTGATATGGCCTTTATCAAAAGAGGTATTTTTTACCTTTGTATAGGGGGTATACCAGTGCAAACGCTTACCATGTTCGGCCCAGAAGCCCTCGGGGTCATCTATGGACTGCTGATATAGTGCTTTGTATTTTTCGTTATCGACTAGTGCGTTGTTTTTGATGTTATCAAAAACCGGATAAATGCTCTGTGACATAACCGTCTCCATATCTTTTGTTGCCTGTAGGCTTGCCCACAGCATTACTCAGGGCTGAATGTTTCAGTATTAGACCTTAGTATGAAATCCCACAAATTGGCCACAAACCTGCCTACACTCAGCAAGTTAACTAACCACATACTCAGAGTTCGGCTATACCTTAGTCGTAAGACCAATAGGTAATTGCTCAAAATCATGGCAACGACCATGTTTTCATAGCTAGCTTGCAACAGGACAACTTCATTATGACAACACAAAAACGACTAACAACAACCTTTATGGCGGTGTGCGCTGCGCTTGGCTCGGTAGTGGGTAGTGCTCACGCGGCCACGATTGGCGACACCGATATTAGCTATGGCGGCTACGTCAAAGTTGATGCCATGTGGAGTGATTACTCCGCTGGCACCATTTCTGGCGACAGTATTGGCCGTGACTTTTATGTTCCCAGTACCACCCCCGTCGGGCCAGACGCAGATACCGATGCAGTATTTGATATGCATGCCCGCCAATCTCGTTTTAATTTTGGCACCAGTACCAAAGTGAGTAACGGAAAGACAGTAAAAACTAAAATCGAGCTAGATTTTATCGGCTCTGTTGGAGGCAACGAACGTGTCACCAACTCCTACTCACCGCGTCTACGCCAAGCCTTTATTACCTACGATGGCTGGCTATTTGGTCAAGCATGGTCTAATTTCCAAAACGTCAGTGCTTTGCCAGAAACACTTGATTTCGTTGGCCCAGCGGAGGGCACGGTGTTCGCCCGTCAGGCACAAGTCCGTTATAGCGTGGGTAATTGGGCATTTTCGGCCGAAAACCCAGAAAGCTCTATCACCGTCAATGGTGCTCGAGTAGAAACCGACGATGCCAGCATGCCTGATTTCACTGCCCGCTATAATCACAAAGCGGACTGGGGCCATATTGCTGTAACTGCGTTGGCGCGTCAGCTAACATACAAGCAAAACGGCTTTGATGAAGACGAAACCTCGTTTGGGTTGAGTGTTTCAGGGCGCGTGAATCTCGGCTCTGACAACCTTAAGTTTATGCTGACTCAAGGCAAAGGATTGGGTCGTTATGTCGGCCTTAACGTCGCCCATGGTGCGGTATTCGATGGTGATGAACTTGATGCCATTGACTCAACCTCAGGGTTTATTGGCTATCAACACCATTGGAATAATCACTTCAGATCGACTTTCCTTTATTCGTTCTTCAGCGCTGATAACAATACCGATTTACTCGCCTTCAGTGGCGACCCTACCGAAAGCAGCGTCAGTTACAGTGCCAACTTACTGTACTCGCCGGTTAAGAAGCTCACCTTCGGAGTTGAGTTTAAACACGCAGAGCGAGAAACCGAAAGCGGCGCCGATGGTGACTTAGAGCGCTTACAGTTTTCTGCAAAATATGCGTTTTAGTAGGGCTTAAACTTTAAACGAGAGCCTTGCTCTGCAGACATTGGATGACTTTTGGCCGCTTGTTGAGAGCGGCTTTTTATTTTTCGCAACAAAAGTGTGTTTGCAAATCATTCTCACTTAGATTAGTCTATGCACGATTTTTAACTCTCTGTGCTAAAAGATTATGTCTAAGAAAAGCTTCACTTTAAGTAAAATAGCAACGCTTTGCGCCGTTGCCCTGAGTACTTCAGCTTTTGCTGAGCAAGCAAAAGACAAAGATATTGAACGAGTTTCCGTGTATGGTCAGCACCATAAAAACTACATCACCGAACAAGCGGACTCGGCTTCTAAACTCGGCATCACCATTAAAGAAACGCCCCAGTCTATCTCTGTGGTGTCTCGTGCATTAATGGATGACTTTTCACTGGACGATATTAACGCTGTATTAGAGTCAACGCCGGGTGTCACTGTTGAGCAAATCGAAACAGACCGTACTTACTTTAAAGCCCGTGGTTTTGATATCACTAACTTCCAAGTTGATGGTTTAGGTATCCCTCAAGATGGTGGTGATGTGCATGGTACCCTTGATACCTCTATTTACGATCGCATTGAGATTGTCCGTGGTGCCAACGGTATTATGACTGGCGCGGGGACTCCTGCAGCGACCGTTAACATGGTCCTGAAAAAGCCTACCTATACGACTCAAGCCAGCGCCTCTGCATCTGTTGGCTCGTGGAATAAAAACCGTTTAGAGGTGGATGTTTCTGGCGCCTTAACTGATAACCACGCAATGCGCGCAGTGGTCACTAAGCAGCGTTCAGACTCCTACTTGGACCGCTACGCCACAGATTTAACCTTGGGTTATATCGCCTATGAAGGCCAGCTCACTGACAGCACTAAGGTATCAGTGAATTATATTCGTCAGTCAAAAGATGCCGATAGCCCTCTTTGGGGTGCCTTGCCACTGTTTTATGATGATGGCACGGCGACTGACTTCGACGTATCCACAAGCACGGCCGCTGATTGGTCTTATTGGAATAACGATAACGAACATATTTTTGTTGAGCTTGAGCAAAGTTTGGGAACCTCTTGGTTTATACGCGCTCGCTACGCGCACATGACCAATGAGCAAGACTCCGAGTTATTTTATGTCTACGGCACCCCAAATGCTGAAACCGGGCTGGGATTAACCGGCTACGCCAGTGAATACGACTATAAAGATCAGCAAAACCTTTATGATCTATACGCCACAGGTGATTTCTCACTGTTTGGACAAACTCATAACTTAGTGTTTGGTGTCAGTAGCGCCGATATGAACTACCAAGATAGTTCACTTTACGACTACACCACAGGCAATGGCTTCCCGGCGATGCCACCACTGGAGGACTTTGAAGGTAACGCACCTATTCCAACACTCGAGGATGCTTACAACGGCTCTAAAGTCGAGGCTGACCAAAAATCTGCTTACGCGTCGGCACGCTTCAAAATCACTGAGCCTTTAGCCATTCTTGCTGGCGGTCGTTATACCGAGTGGGATTCTGAGGGCCTATCTTACGGTAATTCCAAAGTGAACAGCTCAGAAGAGTTTATTCCTTATATTGGTGCTGTCTACGACTTTGCAGAGAATTACACCGTGTATGCCAGCTACACTGAAACCTTTGCGCCACAATCAGAGCAAGATCAAACCGGCATGGCTTTAGACCCAATCACCGGTGAGAGTAAAGAGCTGGGGATTAAAGCACAGTTGCTAGATGGTCAGTTGTTTGCCACTTTTGCTATTTTCGATGCTTTGCAAGATGGTATTGCCTTGCCTGACACCGCTCTTTCAACTCCTGACAACACGGTTTACTACGCTGCTGAAGGGATCAATAGCGATGGCTACGAGCTTGAACTCAGTGGTCGTCTCACTGATGACTTAAGTGCTAGCTTCAGCTACAGCCATGTAGATATTGAAGCCGGTGATGACGTCAATGAAGGTAAGCTAGTTCGTGATTACACCCCAGAAGACCAAGTTAAAGTGGCGCTGAATTATCAGGTCCCTGTAATTGAGGGTTTAAGCTTTGGTGCCAATTATCGCTGGCAAGCCAAAACGTCACGAGTGCAAAGCAATGGCACTATTCCTACAGTGACGACACAAGGTGCGTATGGCCTACTTGATTTAGTGGCCACTTACCAAGTGACTGAGCGCATCAGTGCAACCTTTAATATTAACAACGTGACCGATGAAAAGTACCTGCACAGCCTTTACTGGGCCCAGGGCTATTACGGTGCACCGCGTCACTATGCCTTCTCTATTAACTGGCAGCTTTAATTCCCTGTCTTAGTTAAACAGTAGAACGCCAAACTCTGTGTTTGGCGTTTTTTTATGCCTGGTTATTAGTCTTAAAGTCTGGCTAAAAATTATGGCAGGTGTGCTAGCGATGAAACTCCAGCCATAAAAAAACCAGCCCTTAGGCTGGTTTCGCTTACTCTTATTCAGTGCTTTGCTGTCTTACTCGCTCTGCGCTTCAGCAGCTAGCAGGTTGGTTTCACCGTCTTCAGGTTTAATGGTTGCTTTAAGCAGCAACATTTCCCGTAGCTTACCTTCAATCTCATTGGCAATCTCAACATTCTCTTTTAAGAACTTAATAGAGTTAGATTTACCTTGGCCGACTTTAGAGCCGTTGTAGCTATACCAAGCACCAGACTTTTCAATGAGCTTGTGCTTCACACCTAAATCAATCAGCTCACCCTCTTTGGAGATACCTTCACCATACATGATGATAAACTCGGCTTGCTTAAATGGCGGCGCCACTTTGTTTTTCACTACTTTGACGCGGGTCTCGTTGCCGATCACTTCATCACCGTCTTTCACTGAACCAATACGGCGAATGTCTAAACGTACAGACGAGTAGAACTTCAGGGCATTACCACCGGTGGTGGTTTCAGGGTTACCAAACATCACACCAATCTTCATACGGATTTGGTTGATAAACACACATAAGGTGTTTGAGCGTTTGATATTTGCCGTTAACTTACGCAGCGCCTGTGACATTAAACGTGCTTGCAAGCCAACGTGGCTGTCACCCATTTCGCCTTCAATTTCAGCTTTTGGTGTCAGTGCAGCTACCGAGTCAACAATGACCACATCAACGGCGCCTGAGCGTACTAGCATGTCACAAATTTCCAACGCTTGCTCACCAGTATCCGGCTGCGAAACCAGTAGCTCTTCAACATTAACACCCAGCTTTTCGGCGTAGACAGGGTCTAGGGCATGCTCGGCATCGACGAAAGCACAGGTTTTACCATCGCGCTGAGCTTGAGCAATGACTTGTAATGTAAGGGTTGTTTTACCTGACGATTCTGGGCCATAAATTTCAACAACACGCCCGGTCGGCAAACCACCTATACCTAGAGCGATATCGATTCCCAGTGAGCCGGTAGAAATGGCTTCAATATCCAAAGCCTGGCTATCACCGAGCTTCATAATTGAGCCTTTACCGAATTGACGCTCAATTTGCGAAACCGCTGCACTTAAGGCTTTTGATTTGTTATCGTTCATGCTGTTCTCCAAAATCGTTCTGTGCCACACGCTGGCTTAATGTGTCTTAGTATACTGTATGGAATTACAGTATCAAGCAGATTCTATAATTTTTACCGTCATCGCCAGAGCATGAACTATTGCTTGCTCGCGCACGTACGCGCGATCGCCGGTGAATACCTGCTGTTGCACGCTCACCTGCTGATTAAAGAACACCGCAAACCACACCAGCCCCACCGGTTTATCATCACTGCCGCCATCAGGACCGGCAATGCCTGACGTGACTACCGCCACATCAGCCTCTGCGGCTTGTGCTGCGCCAATAGCCATTTCACGCACGGTTTGTTCACTTACCGCGCCATAATCGGCCAATGTTTGCTTGCTCACGCCCAAGCGCTCGTGCTTAGCTTCATTGGAATAAGTCACCATCGCTTCGGCAAAATAGCGCGAGCTGCCGGGGGTATCGGTAATGGCATAAGCAATACCACCCCCGGTGCATGATTCAGCGGTAGTGATCATCATCTGCTTATCCGCTAGAATAGCGCCGAGCTGGGCAGCAAGGGTTTTCGTATTGTTCGTTGACTGGTGCTGTAAATTCATAACCATCCTTATTCGAGTGCGTGCATGTCAGCAAATCTCTACAGTGAAGATAATATAAAACAACAAACCCCGATGATGCAGCAATACCTGCGAATAAAAGCGCAACATCCCGATATTTTGCTGTTTTACCGTATGGGCGATTTTTATGAGCTGTTTTTTGATGATGCCATTCGCTCCGCCGAGCTGCTTGATATATCACAGACCTATCGTGGCAAAGCCGGCGGCGAGCCTATTCCCATGGCTGGTGTCCCCTACCATGCGGTGGAAAACTACCTCGCTCGCCTAGTACAGCTCGGTGAATCGGTGGCCATTTGCGAACAAGTGGGCGATCCGGCAACCAGCAAAGGCCCGGTTGAGCGCAAAGTCGTGCGTATTGTCACCCCGGGCACCATCACCGACGAAGCGCTATTAAAAGAGCGTCAAGACAACTTATTAGTCAGTGTGTATAAAAACCCACAAGGCCGTTTTGGCGTTGCCTATTTAGATATCAACTCCGGACGCTTTAATGTCGTTGAATGTGCTGACAATGACGCATTTAAATCCACTTTGCAACGCCTTAACCCGGCCGAACTACTCTATCCAGAAACCTTTGCTGATATGGCGCTTATAGAGCATATTAAAGGCACTCGTCGACGTCCGGAATGGGAATTCGATTTAGATACTGCCGTTACCGCACTATGTCAGCAATTTGGCACCCAAGACTTGATTGGCTTTGGTGTTCATGAAGCGAAGTTAGCGCTGACTGCCGCTGGCTGCCTATTACAGTATGTCAAAGACACGCAACGTACCGCCCTGCCCCATATTAAGGGCATTAGCCTCGAGCAAGATACGCAGGCCGTGGTACTCGACAGCGCCACCCGCAAAAACCTTGAGCTGACGCAAAATCTCAGTGGCGGTCTGGAAAACACCCTCGCGGCCGTGCTCGACAAAACCGCAACCCCCATGGGCTCGCGGTTATTGAAACGTCGCATTCATAACCCTATTCGCTGTCGCAAGGAGCTCAACCTTCGCCTTAATGCCATTAGCACCATCATCGACCAAGCCTGGCATATGGAGTTGCAGCCACTGCTACGTGCTGTAGGCGATGTTGAGCGTATCGTTGCCCGATTAGCGCTAGGCAATGCGCGCCCACGCGATCTCTCTCGCTTGCGCGCAGCGCTGGAGCAACTGCCTGAGCTACAGAATATGTTAGCGACCAGTCAGTGCCAGCGGATAAAACAAATTGCCACCGCCAGTCACCCCAATGATGAACTACTTCAATTACTGACACGCGCCATCGTTGATAACCCACCGGTGTTGATCCGCGATGGTGGAGTGATTGCTGAGGGTTACAACGATGAGCTCGACCATTGGCGTAACCTCTCGCAAGGGGCCACCGATGTGCTCACCGCCATGGAAGAGCGGGAGCGCGAGAGCACCGGTATTAGTACTTTGAAGATTGGCTACAACAAGGTACATGGCTTTTATATTGATATTAGCCGCGCCAACTCTCACTTAGTGCCAAGCCACTATATCCGCCGTCAGACCCTAAAAAATAACGAGCGCTATATTATCCCCGAGCTCAAAGAGCACGAAGATAAGGTGCTAGGTAGCCAAACTAAAGCGCTGGCGCTGGAAAAGCAGCTCTATGATGAGCTATTCACCCTCATTGCCCCGCACCTGGATGCATTGCAACAATTGGCGGCGGCATTAAGTGAATTAGACGTTCTGAATAACCTAGCAGAGCGCGCGCAAACGCTTAACTACGCGAAACCCGAGCTGCACGAAGGCGACGGCATTGTCATCAGTGAAGGGCGCCACCCTGTGGTTGAGCAGGTGATGACAGATCCCTTTATCGCCAACCCGGTGGAGCTCAATAATCAGCGCCGTATGTTGATGATCACCGGCCCGAATATGGGCGGTAAATCAACCTATATGCGCCAAACGGCACTGATTGTGTTAATGGCTCATATTGGCAGCTTTGTGCCAGCGGCACAGGCGAAAATCGGCTTGGTCGATCGTATTTTCACCCGTATCGGTGCCAGCGACGATCTCGCCTCTGGCCGCTCAACCTTTATGGTTGAGATGACCGAAACAGCCACCATTTTAAACAATGCCACAGCCCATTCGCTGGTGTTAATGGATGAGATTGGTCGCGGTACCAGTACCTATGACGGTTTGTCGCTTGCCTATGCCACGGCAGATTACTTGGCTCACAAAATTAATGCCAAAACCTTATTTGCCACCCATTACTTCGAGCTCACAGAGCTTGCCGAGCGTGAATCAGGGTTAGTTAACGTGCACTTAGATGCCATTGAACACAACGATACCATTGCCTTTATGCATAAAGTCTTAGAAGGCCCTGCAAGTAAGAGTTTTGGCTTACAGGTCGCAGCATTAGCGGGCGTGCCTAAGGCGGTGATCAACAGCGCTAAGCGCAAGCTCAAACAATTAGAGCAACAACCAGCAATTAACGCCAACACCTCGAGCACACAAGCGCAGCTGGATTTATTGGCGGAGCCCGAGCCCAGTGAGGTTGAGAATGAGCTCAGTAATATTAACCCCGACGATCTAAGCCCACGTCAGGCTCATGAGCTGTTATACCGGTTAAAAGAGCTGCTATAGCAACAATAAAGCCCGCAATTAAGCGGGCTTTTTTATATCTCAGGGTTATTGGCCATTGTTCATCTGAGTGAGCTTATCGCCAATGGGACCAGAGAAATTGTAACCATCGTACTTATCCCAGTTTATCGACCAGGTCATTACCCCACCAAAGTGTGGATACGGGTTACTGGGTGTAATGGTGCCACATGCTTGCCCCTTGGTTAAGCAATCCAACGCATCAATAATGTTTTGCGTGGGTGCTTGCCCTGAATTAGCCGATTGCGGCCCAGATGGCAGACCGATAGCAACTTGGTCATCACGCAGCGGCGCAAATTGCTGACCATTAGCAAGGGTAAACCCTTCTATCAACATTTTTGCATGCGCGACCATCATATTGACCGACCCCTCAGGTGCAGAGCCCGGCTCATAGGGGTTAGGTAGGCCACCATTGTTGTAGAGTTGCACATGGAGTAAATCCAGGGTATCACGCACATCGTCAATGAGCGGAATATACGCCCCCCAAATGCCAGAGTAAGCGACCATGCCCCCATGTACATAAGGGTGCTCCGGAGCCATTGTAAGATACATATCGCCCCCGATGTTTTGCTCAATTTGCTTCAAGGCACGCCCTAACCGCGCTTGGATCTGTGAGCCATGAACTAGGTTGGAACCACTCTCGTAATCGACATCTAGGCCATCAAAGCCCCATTCATTGATGATGTTGGTCAAACTGGCGACAAAGTTCGCCTCGTCACTATCTGTCTCTAGGGTAATCGTGCCTTCGGCGCCGCCAAGGCTCAATACCACGACCTTTCCTTGTGCTTGTAAATCTTTTATGTCTTGCTTAAATTTAATCGGGTCTATCGGCGGACAATCGGAGCGAATGTCCTCTTCAAAGGGGTGAAAGACAACTTTACCCGTGGCATTGCGGTCATTCTCAGCAAAGGCAATATCGATGATATCCCAAGCACTGGAAATATCGGACAAGGGAATAGGGCAGCCTGCCGGATTAACGAAGTTATGCCAATAACCGATGAGCTTGTGTTTTTTCCCCGCTGGGGTATCAATCACATTAATTGTCGCGGCCGTGCTTTGTGCGCTGTTACCTTGAGAGTCATTGGCAAGGGCGCTGACAGCATACTGGCCTAAACTCGCGGGGGTGTAATTCAGCGTATAAGGGGCGCTGCTGTCACTGCCAACGATTTGTCCATTCACAGCAAAACTCACCTCGGTAACACTGCCGAGCGCAGAGCTTGCATCAGCAGCCAGTGTCAGGCTTTGCCCTAAGCGCAGCTGCTCTCCGCTGGCAGGGGAGTTCAAGCTCACCACCAAGGGCTGATCAGTGACAGTGACCAGTACCGACTGCTCGCTAAGGTTACCTTCATTATCACTCGCGGCAACCGTCACCGCCGTCTCACCGAGCCCTTGCACTTGCCATGTCGCTTGGTAAGGCGCACTCGTGTCTGTGGCGATCACATTGCCTGCAACAGAGAATTCAACCGCACTGACGCTGCCGTCACTGTCGCTAACATCAGCGCTAATCACCGTACTTTGCCCTTGTAATAATGTGGCATTCGCACTGGGCGAGGTAATGGTGATATCCGGAGCAATTGCGCAAATACCAAGGTCGGTCCAAGCATCCTGCCAGTGCTGGCCGACTCCAGGTTCATATGCCCAAGCCGAGCTTGAAGAACACCAACCAGCGACATCACAGCGATAGGCGTGATTGACATTTTCGACGGTATCCCCTTGGCTATAACTGGTGCCTGCAACATAACTAGGCGTGCCTTGACAGATGCCAGCTGCGGCGGCATCGACGTTGACTTGCACACTGGCACTCATACTCTGAGCACCGACATCATCGGTGGCTTTGGCTTGAAACTGATGAAGCCCCGACTCGGCCTGCCATTGTATAGAATAGGGCGCACTGGTATCGGTGCCAACTTGTACTTGATCAACATAAAAATCTACCGCCGTAACAACACCATCACTGTCATCAGCATTAGCGCTCAAGGTCACTTGCTCACCGCTTCGCGCTTGGGTTTGCGCTGTGGGTGCAGTTAACGTCACTGTCGGCGCAGCATTCCCGTCAGCGGGGAGCACCGAGATTTGTACTTCAGCGCTGACGCCCTCGCCTTGCTGATCATCTCGCGCCTGAGCGAGCAGAGTATGCTCTCCGGCCAAGGCTTGCCAATTTAGCTCAAATGGAGCAGCACTATCGACACCCAGTGAAACTCCATTGATGAAAAACTCAACGGCGCTGACACTGCCATCACTGTCGCTTGCTTGCGCCTTTAAGACAACGCTGTCATTTTCACCAAAAGAACTATTATTAAGAGGCGAAGTAAGCTCGACTATTGGCGTTTGGTTGGCACCATCGCATTGACCCAGTAAACGCCATTGCTGCCAGTCTCCGGAGTGAGTGGCTGGGTCCTGATTTTGCGTCCACCAGTTCGCTTCATATGCTTTGTCTTGGTATACAACTTGAGCACCACTGTTATAAGCATCATCGCTATTCCATGCCGTCAGTGGACTGCAGTCTAAGGCCCAAGCCACAGTGGGCGCCGCCATGAGTGCTGCCACCACAGCAGGTATATATCGCCGATTGGATTTCATAAATCACCTCCTTTGTTTTTTAATCAGGTCCAGACTAACCAAAACAAACATGTTAATCAATTGTGTATTTTTTGTGTTGAATACAATCATTATTAACAATCGACGAATATCAAAAGAAAGGACTTCAGTGAGCTTGAATTTATCTCACCACCAATGGGGACGTTAACAATGAGTGTTGGAGTATCTGGGAAAGCTCTTGGGCTGCGAGGCCTTTTGTATGTTGCCCTGCTAATTAAGTGCATAAAAAAGCCGTCTTTAAAAGGCGGCTTGTGGGTAATCAGTCTTTACATTTGTTCAAATAGACTCTCGGTGTTAAGCCCTTCGTGATGGAGCATATCTTTTAATCGGCGCAATGCCTCCACTTGAATTTGTCTTACCCGCTCTCGGGTGAGGCCAATTTCTCGGCCTACGTCCTCAAGGGTGGATGGCTCGTATCCTAATAAACCAAAGCGTCGAGCCAAAACTTCTCGCTGTTTAGGGTTTAGCTCATCAAGCCAATGCACGATATGATCGTTGATATCTTTACTTTGCACTTCCCCTTCGGGACCACTGCCCTTCTCATCGGCAATAATGTCCAGTAATGCTTTATCGTTATCACCACCAATCGGGGTATCGACGGAAGAAATCTTTTCGTTTAAACGCAACATTTTAGTCACGTCTTCTACTGGTCGGTCTAAACGCTCTGCAATTTCTTCTGCAGTTGGTTCATGATCCAGTTGCTGCGTCAGTTCACGGGCCGTGCGCAAGTAAACATTAAGCTCTTTAACCACGTGAATCGGTAGGCGAATAGTGCGTGTCTGGTTCATTATCGCACGCTCTATCGTTTGTCGTATCCACCATGTTGCATAAGTTGAAAAGCGAAAACCGCGCTCTGGGTCAAACTTCTCCACGGCGCGGATCAGCCCCAGATTACCTTCCTCAATCAGATCGAGTAGTGCTAAACCACGATTATTGTAACGTCGGGCAATTTTCACAACCAGGCGTAGGTTGCTCTCAATCATGCGTTTTCTTGACGCTTCGCAGCCGCGTAAGGCTTTACGTGCAAAGTAGACTTCTTCCTCGGCGCTTAACAGCGGCGAAAAGCCAATTTCACTTAGGTAAAGTTGCGTTGCATCGAGGTTTTTAACATTATCGTCCTTGGCAAAAATCTCTTCCTCAGCATTACTTTCCTCTACTTGCTCTAGGAGTTCTTCCTTTGGTTCGTCGATAACGTTTGTATCAGTGGCGTTGTCTTGTGTGGTTTCAAGTTTTGCAGTGTGACCCATCAGAGTACCCTCCGGTGTAGCGCGGTAAAAATCCCAAACACCTTACTACTGTTTCGTGCTTGTAAAGCTAGGGTAAGTACTTGCTCGGATTGACTGCTTTGCCTCGATACCGGATTTCAAAACGAAGAGCGGTAACAGGGGACTCAGAGCTGCCCATCTCGGCAATCTTTTGCCCAGCTTTGACATCCTGTTTTTCCTGTACTAGTAAACGCGAATTGTGTGCGTACGCACTAAGATAATCATCGTTATGTTTCACTATGATTAAATTACCGTATCCCCGTAGCGCATCACCCGCATACACGACCACACCATCGGCGGCAGCGCGAACAGAAGTCCCTGTTCGGTTGGCTATCTGCACCCCTTTATAGCCATTTTCTTTGTTAGAGAAACGCTGCGTGACCTTTCCCTGTGCTGGCCATTGCCAGCTCAAACTTTGAGCTGACTTGTTAGCAGAACGTACTTTTTTGCTAACAGTTTTTTTACTAGGTTGTTTTCGAACATACTCCCGTTGTATCGGCTTCGCAACCTCTTTCTTTAATTTTTTGTTATTTTTTTGTGTTGATTTTGTAGACTTTTTACTCGAGTTACGATATTTTTCTCGCTTTTTCTTTTTTAGCCATTGCGACTCGATGTAAATCAACTGCTTTGGGTAAATAGTGTACGGCGGCTTAATACCATTGATTTGCGCGATTTCCCGGACATCTTTGTTAGCACTAAAAGCAATGGCGTAGAGGGTATCGCCTTTTTGCACACGATAGTGCTCCCCGGTGATATGAATTTTTCGTGACACTTTGGCCCGACCAGTGTCTAAGACAGAAACCGGTGCGGGTGTATTTCGAGACGAGCAAGCGCTCAATAACAAGCAAACCAGTACTATCAAACTGGTGTATTTCACTTGCATAAAGCGCCCTTGCATAGCTTAGCGGTAAACCAAATATAAACCGATGGCCAAGCTAACTACAAGCCAACCAAGCACTTCCACGTATTGTCGCAGTTTTTGCTCCATACGCGCTCCTCCCCACTTCATCAATGCAGCGACAAGAAAAAAGCGTGCACCTCGGCCTACTGCCGATGCCAACAAGAAAGGTAAAAAGGCCATCTGCAATAAACCGGCACCTATGGTAAAGACCTTGTAAGGTATCGGCGAGAAGCCAGCTATAAACACCACCCACACGCCATAATGTTCAAACCAAGCGAGTGCTTGGGCAAACTTATCTTGCCAACCCATAGAATGGATAAATGGTTCAACTAAGGGTTCAAATAACCAAAAACCAAGAAGATAACCTAATACTCCGCCAATAACAGAGGCTAAGGTGGTCAAAATAGCGAAACGCCAAGCTTGTGAAGTTTTCGCTAAGCACATCGGTGCCAGCATGACGTCAGGGGGAACGGGGAAAAATACCGATTCGGCAAAGCTCATCCCTGCTAAGTAGCGCTCAGCATGTCGGTGAGCGGCCCAACGCAAGGCGGCATCGTACAAAGGGGTAAATAACTGCAAGAAAACTTCCTTATATTATGTCGCCAGGTACCAAGGGCACAAAACGTACATCGGCCATAACTTGTTGATTAAATTGATTTCCATGGCGAGTATATACCATTAGCTTTTGTTCAGCATCGCCTATTGGCACAATCATCACACCGCCGTCATCAAGCTGCTGGAGCAGCTGCTCGGGAACACTGGATGCCGCGGCAGTCACTATAATGCCCTGAAATGGCGCTTGAGATGCCCAGCCTTGCCAACCGTCACCATGCTTCATGCTGACGTTATACAAATCAAGCTGATGCAAGCGGCGTTTTGCTTGCCACTGCAACGCCTTGATACGCTCCACCGAATACACCTTGTCAAACAGCTGTGCCAATATAGCGCTTTGATAACCAGAACCGGTACCTATCTCCAACACCTTAGAGCTCACGCCATGCTGGCGCAGCAGTGCGGTCATCTGCGCGACGATAAAGGGTTGCGAAATAGTTTGCCCTTGGCCGATAGGTAAAGCGGTATTCTGATAGGCTTTATGTTTTAGCACTTCATCTATAAATACATGCCGAGGGGTGTGTGCTATAACCTCAAGCACGCGCTGATCAGTCACTCCCTCTTTGGCTAACAACTCTGCCAGTGAACTTGCACTGCGTTGCAGATTACCGATCATCACCAGACTCCAACAGCCATTCCTGCAAGGGAGTAATGCTTTCATGAGCGGTCATATCTACACTCATTGGCGTTACTGCGGCATAGCCTTGACGGATTGCATCAAAATCAGTGCCCGCCCCCGCATCTAGTTCAGGGCCTAGCGAGCCATACCAATACACCTTTCGCCCCCAAGGGTCACGCTGTGCGGTCATGGTTTCCGCTTTATGACGAGCACCCAATCGCGTCACTTTAATGCCTCTAAGCTCACGGTAAGGCACATCAGGAACATTGATATTAATAATTTGGTCTTTCGGTAATGGATGGCTCTTGAGCTTTTTGATTATATCAACCGTCACTTGTGCTGCCGTCTCAAAGTGCTCACACTCTGGTCCTACAAGCGACACAGCAATGGCTGGTAAGCCCATGTGTCGGCCTTCGGTGGCGGCGGCAACTGTGCCAGAATAAAGGGTGTCATCACCCAAGTTAGCACCATGGTTTACGCCCGCGACAACTAAGTCTGGTTGCTGCTCCAACAATGCATTCAAAGCAACATGTACACAGTCGGTCGGCGTGCCATTGATACTGATAAAACCATTATCTAGCTTGTGGGCACGCAGTGGGTTCATTAACGTCAATGAGTTACTGGCACCACTGCAGTTTCGATCGGGTGCCACCACATCAACCTCAGCAATTTGCTGCAACGCTTGATATAAAGCGGCTATTCCCTTGGCATGCACACCATCATCATTACTTAGCAATATTCTCATCGTGATTCCTTGTAATACTGTTCTCACTTTGTCGATAGTCAACCAGCTCTCTGAGTAACGCCGTAGCAAAACAGCCTTTTTTTAGACTAAAACTCAGCTCTATGACATTCTCGCTTGGCGCTGCGACGGTTAAGTTTTCAGGGTAAAGACGCAGCATACGGCGCTCCCCTTTAAGCCCTAATTGCGCCAACCCCGTGCACCACTCATTAAATGGTGCCAACCATTGACGCTCTTGCGCCACCAGTGCCTTATCACCCTTACCCACCATGGGGGCAGACAGCTCAATATCACCTTGTACTAAGCGGGTAATGTTCTCAGGAGTAATGGCATCAGTGAAAAAGGCGTTACTGCCACTGAGCATAAACACTTCATGTTGCAGGGTTTTGGCAAGACCATGCTCGGCTACTCGCAAACTAACGATCTGATTAAAAATGTAAGACCGGGCGGCGGAGATCACCATCGAGCGCAGCTTTTTATCGCGGATACGCTCACCTTGGAACATCCGCTGCGCCATGGTGAGATTATGCCCGCCATGACCAAAACGTTGCTCACCAAAGTAATTGGGCACTCCCTGACGCACGGCGTTAATACGACTAAGCACCGCTAATGGCTCATCGACCTCACGCAAGCGTATTTTAAAGTGATTCCCCCGATGACAACCGAGACGCAAACGGCGACCATGGCGTTGCTGCTCAGTAACAAAGATTGACTCATCATTTAGGGCACTGAAGTCGATATGCTTTTTTATCGGAACAGGAACACTAAACCACTGGCTACACACACCTTGGCGGTCTTTTTGCCCGGCGTAAGCCACCTCTCTAGGAGCCACCTGTGCATGCTTAGCAATGGCTTTGGCGACCGCCTGTGTATTAACACCACGTTTGATTATATGAATACAAACATGCTCACCTTCACCATCGAGCTCAAATCCAAGCTCTTCGTCGACCATAAAGTCTTCGGCGTGCTCTTTAAACAGCGCTTTTGCGCTTGGCTTGCCGTATAAATAGTTCAGCTCAGCTAAAGGCTGCTCCCAGGGGGATACTGCGTCACTCATGACGATTCGACCAACAGTGCCACCGCATGACTGGCTATCCCTTCTTGGCGCCCTGCGAAACCGAGCTTTTCAGTGGTCGTTGCCTTAACATTGACTTGATCCATGCGCACCTGTAAATCATCGGCTAAACATTGGCGCATAGCATCAATATGAGGGCGCATTTTCGGTGCCTGAGCGACAATAGTGACATCAACATTGCCCACCGCATAGCCCTTGTTATTCACTTCCTGCATCACCCGACGCAGCAGTATACGGCTATCAATACCAGCAAATTCGGCACTGGTATCAGGAAAGTGTTTGCCGATATCCCCCAATGCCAACGCCCCAAGTAAGGCATCACATAAGGCATGAATAGCAACATCGCCATCGGAGTGGGCAATAAAGCCTTGCTCATAATCGATGCTCACGCCGGCAATTACTAGCGGTCCTTCACCACCAAAGCGGTGTACATCATAGCCATGACCAATGCGGATCATACAAACTCCGTTACTTGTTGGGCCAAAAGAAAGTTTGCTAACTGTAAGTCTTCTGGCGTGGTTATTTTGAAATTATCACTGCGTCCGGTGATTAAGCGTACCGGATGTCCAGCCCACTCCATGGCTGATGCTTCGTCAGTAATGTTGGCACCCGCAGCAAGCGCATCGCGCAGCGATTGGCGCAAGAGCTCATAAGGAAAGAATTGCGGCGTCAACGCTTGGTATAAATGCTCTCGCGGTATGGTCATGTCGATAAACTTGCCGTCATCTTCACTATTGCACCCGCGCTTGCACCCGCGCTTTATCGTATCGCGCACCTTGGCGGCCAAAATACCACCTTGCTTTGCAGCGCAGCATTGCGCTATCAGATTCTCGATGTCATGTGCACACACTAAAGGACGTGCCGCATCATGCACCAAGACCCAATCAGGGCTTTGTTGCTCTATGGCATCCAGCGCCGCCAACACCGAGTCTGCGCGCTCACGGCCTCCGGCGACGGTACTAATAACCTGTTTATTGATGGCGAGCGTGGAAAAGTAATCATCAGCTGCACTGATGGCCACTTTAATGGCGCTGATCTCGCCTACTTTCATAAGCTTATTCAGGGTGTGCTCTAAGACTGTTTTGCCCTGCAGTTCGATGTATTGCTTGGGTGTGCTTGATTGCATTCGGGAGCCCACTCCCGCAGCGGGAACGATGGCAACAATGCGAGGTTGTGTCGTCATATGAATTCAGTAACTATTATTCTTTTCTAAGCGATTGCTTGCTCGGTAAAACGCGGTAAAACACCTCACCGGGTTTGATCATCCCCAGTTCGTGGCGGGCCCGCTCTTCTACCCCCTCCAAATCCAACTTCAGGTCCTGGATATCTGCCTCAAGCAGTTTATTACGTTTACTTAATTGTTGATTAGTAAGCTCATGGCTGGCGACCGCTTTACGCAGTCGGGTGTAATCCTCAATGCCATTATGACCAAACCATAACAGATACTGTAAGTAAAAAAACAAAGCCACGAGGCCTAATTGAAATAGGCGCATTATGTATCCTTTACAGGCAATGGTTGCCTGAAGTTTTTCCAGTTTATTCGTGTTGTTAACAGCATTTCCCGCAAGCTTAATGTGCGCGGCGATGTGACCTTATATTGCTGCCAACGATGGCCACAGCAGGCCGGCGTAAAATGCTTCTTGCTAGGCCATAACAGCGTCACTTTTTGATGTTGTATGCGGCTATCTTGATACTGACCCTGCAAATCAAACCATCCGCTTTGATTGCAATGCACTCGGTTGCAACTGACTTGATCAAGCGTATCGAGCATTACATACTGCATCCCTTGCTGCGCCACCAATACCGGGACTAACATGCCAATTTGCGCAAAGCGGCTATAAAACGCATGATTTTTCTCGCTATCTGATACTGGCGCCTTAGTGGCCTGCTTGGCAATCCAACTGCCATTTTGCCCATCTAAGGTTAACGGGCTATGACCACGAACGATGTGAAACGCCGCGCGCTCGACATAATAAGGTAAGCTGGCTAGCATACGCGCCACACGAGCCGCATCAACGCTGGGTTCAAGGTGCTGGCTTAAGCGCTGTAGTTCTCGAGCATAAAAGGCATTACACAACTCAGCATAGAGCACCCGCTGCTGATCCAGCGCAAATAAATCGGCCTGCTGCGATGACGGTTGCTGCACAATACCTCCTAGTCGTAGAGGTTAAGTTTATACCATAGTTGTGCAAAATTTGAGAAGCATGATATCTGTCCGATGCTTCAAGATACTCGCGCTATTTAGGTTGCTCACCTAGGCGGGCAAAACCTGTTTCCATGAATTGCACCACTTGAGGGCGTTTTTTGCCGATCAAAATGCTGCCATCAGCTAAAAACATAAAGTTTTGCCAATGTTGTTTAAACACATCAAACCGAGTTTCGATAACCTCAACGCGGCTATTACAAAAATAGACTGTGGTGTTGTCTTGCCAATCTAAATGACTAAGAATCTGCTCAGGGATTGCTGTTTCATCTTCGAATGCCTGCTCCCAAAACACCTCTTGCGCTTGCCAGTGCTGCGCTTGGCATAGCCAATCATCTTCGCTAAAGAAATCCGGGTGGTCCTTATCCCGACTGATAAAGGTCGACCACAGCACCGCAGAACGGGTTGGCGTCATCGGTTTTATCTGCGCCAACTGTTGTGGGGCTATCAATAGCTCTTGGTGCTTAAACACCCAAGCCTTTGCGTATTCATCCAAACACAAGTAATTCATTCAATATGGCAACTTATCGCAGCGCGAAACAATATCGGCCATTATACCTGTGTTAGCGAGCGCTGTCACAGCATGACTTGGTGTACAAATCGAACTATGGCAGACTAAGCACATTGATGTCAGACCAGTAACAGGATTATTCCGTGCATTTCGATTCTACCGACCACTACATTGCCAGTAGCGCCTTAAAACAAGCTGTCAACGCGGCTATTGCCCTACAAAAACCGCTGCTGATCAAAGGCGAGCCCGGAACAGGAAAAACCTTATTGGCTGAAGAGCTCGCTAAAAGCATAGGCAGTGAACTGATTCAGTGGCATATAAAGTCCACCACCAAGGCGCAGCAAGGGCTCTACGAATATGATGCGGTATCTCGCCTTCGTGACTCGCAACTAGGTGATGAGCGTGTCCATGATATCGGCAATTACATAGTTAAAGGGAAGTTATGGCAAGCGTTTGCAAGCGATGAACAAGGTCCGCGTCCGGTGCTGTTAATTGATGAAATCGACAAAGCCGACATCGAGTTTCCGAACGACTTACTGCTGGAGCTCGATAAGATGGAGTTCTTTGTCTATGAAACCGGTGAGCGCGTAGTCGCTAAACAACGCCCCATTGTCATTATCACCTCCAACAACGAAAAAGAACTTCCCGATGCTTTTTTACGCCGTTGCTTTTTCCACTACATCGACTTTCCAAGTCCTGATGAAATGCAGCAAATTGTCGATGTTCACTACCCCGACATTAAACAAACGCTATTGCGTGAGGCGCTAGAGGTGTTTTTTGGCTTGCGCCAAGTCGATGGCTTAAAGAAAAAGCCTTCCACCAGCGAGCTTCTCGACTGGCTTAAATTGTTAATGGCTGAAGACATCAGCCCCGAGGTGCTGCAACAAAGCGCAGATAAAGGCGGGTTAATGCCATTATTTGGTGCCCTGCTTAAAAACGAGCAGGATGTGTCGTTAATTGAAAAGCTTGCGTTTATGAGCCGCCGCTAATGTTAATTGAGTTCTTCTTCACGCTACGTAAGTATCGCTTGCCAGTCAGCCTGCGCGAGTTGCTGGATTTGTTAGCGGCCCTCAAAGCGGGCGTGGTATTTGCCGATACCGAAGGTTTCTATCACCTTGCTCGCACTGTTATGGTCAAGGATGAAACTCATTTCGACCGTTTTGATAAAGCCTTTGCCGACTATTTCGAAGGCATAGAAGATGTCGATTTACTCGAGGCTCTGAAAGCCCAGCATACGCTTCCAGATGAGTGGCTACGCAAAGAGTTTGAAAAGCACTTAAGTGCGGCAGAAAAAGAACAAATAGAGGCCATGGGCGGTTTAGATAAGCTCATGGAAGAATTAAAGAAACGCTTTGAAGAACAACAAAAACGCCATGCCGGTGGTAATAAATGGATAGGCACCGGCGGCACCTCGCCCTTTGGTGCTTTTGGCTATAACCCCGAGGGTATTCGCATTGGCCAACCAGGGTCACGGCAGCGCCGCGCGGTAAAAGTGTGGGATAAACGCCAGTATCGTAACCTCGATAGCAGCGCAGATATCAGCTCTCGGACCATGAAGCTGGCATTGAAAAAACTGCGTAAGTTTGCCCGTACCGGAGCCAGTGATACCTTAGATTTACCTGAGACTATTCGGGCAACGGCGAAACAAGGGGGCATGTTGGATGTAAAAATGGCACCCGAGCGCCATAACGCCGTAAATGTCATTATGCTGTTCGATATTGGCGGCTCCATGGATGACCATATTCACCTATGCGAACAGTTGTTCAGCGCCGCTCATGGTGAGTTTAAACATCTGGAGTTCTTTTACTTCCACAATTGCGTGTATGAACACCTATGGCAAGACAATGACCGTCGTCACGACCAAGTCATTGATACCCACAACCTGATGCAGCGCTTTGGTAGCGATTACAAAGTCATCTTTGTCGGTGATGCCACCATGGGCCCATACGAGATAGCCTACCCCGGTGGCAGTGTTGAGCATTGGAATGAAGAGCCTGGCGCGTTATGGCTACAGCGCATTACCCAACATTTTGACAAAGTGGTGTGGCTCAACCCACAGCCACAATCGCATTGGCGTTATTACCACTCCATCGAGATGATAGACCAACTCATGGCAAGTAACGAGCAAAGCCGCATGTTTCCGCTCACCCTTGATGGTATTAGTGCAGCAATTAAAGCGTTAACTTAGCTGTGGCAACATGGAATAACATCTGGATCAGAAAAAGCACATTATTGTTTTCGCAAATCCACCGCTGTTTAACTCGACCAAAACTGTAGGGCGACAAAACCCAGGCTAAAGCTAATTAAATAGGCCATGCCCAACCAGCTTAACGCTTTTAACCAAGTTGGTTGATTGATGTTTGCCTGTTTGACCAAACGCATATTAAGCCATGCAAATACCGGCGTGGTTAAAAAGGCAAGGGTCATGGCAAAGGTAAGCATTTCTTTTAAGTTGCTTTTAAAAAATAAGATCACTGCCATCCCGGCACCCGCTTGCAGTATCAGCCAGGAGTGGAGATGACGTGGTAGCAACTGACGGTTAATTAACTTGGCACTGGTAAACAGCGTGCGGGCATACCCATCTAGCACCGTAAGCGTGGTCCCCAACATACATAAGAACGCCACGGCGGCAATCAGCCAACGCGACCACTCACCTATGGTTTGCGTATACATATCAATGAGCTGCTGTGCAAACGCGACCCCAGCCAAAGCAATCTCACTGCTGCTGCCGTATTGTATCAACACCCCTAAGGCAAAAAATACCACTGCCAAGAGCGCAGTGACCACATACCCCAAGTTAAAGTCGAATAAGCCAGTGTTTGTAGTTATCGTGGTATTGCGCCGCTTTGCTTGCAGCCACAATGAGTTAAGCGCGGAGATTTCGATAGGTGCGGGCATCCACCCCATCATCACTACAATAAAGCTCAGCGCCGCCAGAGAAAAGAGGTCGGGCGCTTGAAACTCTGCGCTCATGGCCATCGGTGCACCGCCGCTTTGCACCAAGGCAATGGCCAATGCACCTAGCGTGCTCAACGCCAGTACCGCCATAATTACTTTAGCCACGCTGTCTAAGGCGCGATAATGGCCTAACAATAGCAATATCAGACAAAACAACAGTATCAGGGCTGATAACGCCGTTAACCCAAGCGCTCCACCGAGCATATAATGGGCCAGCGCCGCCGTTAATAGCAGTACCCCAGCAGTGTTAACAACCGCTGCAATCAGGTTCAAAGCCACAAAGCTATAAAAAAATCCAGGCCCCTGCTTTTTGTAACCCTCGACTAGGTTGTCGTTGGTCGCCAAGGTGTAATGCACGCCGAAACGAAAAAAAGGGTATTTAAGCGCATTCACGGCGATGATCAGCCATAACAGCGGCCACCCAAATAACGCCCCAGCTTGGGTCGAAGCAACCAGGTGTGAGCCGCCGATGGCGGCAGTCGCCATTAATATTCCCGGCCCTAAAGCCTTTACATACTGCGCATAATTGACTAACTGCATGGGTTTTTCTTATATTTTTTTCTAGGCTCTCAGGCTAGGTGGAATCATCATTCAATTCAAGTACATAGTGCACTATTTTTAATCAACTTAGGTGCTCAAATAGCAAACAGGACTGACCACTTAGTTGCCAGTTGCAGCTAACCTTCTTATAATTCGCCGCGATTCGTAAGCAAGGAGCCCACATCAGGCTCCTTTTTTTATGGCTAAATTTCAGAGGCATCATGCGCTTATTTCGTTCACTTAGTGGTTTTTCATTGCTTATTAGTAGCGCGGCAGCACTGGCACAGCCCGCTCAACTTAGCGGCTTCGCCACTGTCGGCGTAAGCTATAATGAATCCGAGCAATACGGGTTTCGTACTGATGTATCGGTAACCGATGGTAAAACAAACTCTGAATTAGACTTTTCCTCGTTGTCGCGATTAGGCATTCAGTTACACAAGCAGTTTAATACTCAGTGGGGCTTTACGGGCCAATGGGTACTGAAAAGCCACCCCGACTATAGCCTTGGCGATGTTACCCAACTGGCCTTTTTAAGTTACTCACCAAAGCCAAACTGGACCATCAAAGCCGGGCGTACCGCGTTTGATTTGTTTATGATGAGTCCTTATCGCAACATAGGCTATGCCTATACAGCGACCCACGCACCCATTGAGTTTTATGGCCTTATTCCCCATCGCAGCATTGATGGTATCGAACTATCTTCAGCCCACGCCACCGATCAGGGAATGTTCTCCACACGCTGGTATTACGGCAAGTCAAAGGATTACCTTACAAATTTCGATTTTCAATGGCGAATAGCTCTTGATGATATCGCTGGCGCTACGCTCACACTAGAGCAAGGTAACTGGCTTTGGCGAGCCAATTATACCCAAGCCTATATCGATAATGAGCCCGACCATTACGCCCAACTACGCGAGCTGGCGCAAAGTGTGCCTGAACAAATCTGGCCTCAAGCACAAGATATTGCCAAGCGTTTAAAAACGGTGGATACACGGTTGCAGTACGTGACCTTAGGCGCAAAGTACGATAACGGTCAGTACTATGTGCAATCGGAAATTGCCCGTGTCAGTGCTGATTCAGACATTCTCAAACATTTGCACAACGGTTATGTCGTTTTCGGCACAAGGTGGCAAGATTTCACGGTGCAACTGGGTTACTCAGTGACGCATGGCAAGCGCCAGCAGATTGATAAACCACGACTAACAAACCCCCTCGCCGATGAACTGCATTTTCAGCTTGAGCGCGGCTTTAACTATTACGTCAACGATCAGTCAACAACTTCGCTCAGCACTCGCTATGATTTTCGCGCTGATATGGCGGCTAAACTGCAGCTCGAGTACATTGATTTAGACAGCAGCGATAACCAATTTATGCTGCGCCGCGAGGTGTTTTCTACGCCAGAATCGTTCACCGTTGTAAGCGCGACGATTGATTGGGTGTTCTAGTATGAGAGCCTTCATCATCACGTGCGCACTTTACGCTTTATTGAGCGCTGTTGCGTACGGACAAGAAAAAATAGCCGTTATAGTTAATAAGGCAAACCCTACGCAAAGTTTAACCACCAAGCAGTTAGTTGACTTGTATATGGGTCGACTTATCGCTTTTCCCTCTGGGGAACATGTCGCACCTTTGGACATGCAACCGGATTCATTGCTGCGTGAGCAGTTCTATCAAGGTCTAACTAAGCGTCCGATTGGCAGCATTAATGCGTATTGGTCTCGGGTCAAGTTCAGTGGCCATGCAAAGCCGCCTTTAACTATGGCAAGCAGCGCTGAGGTAATAAAAAGGGTCCGAGAAATTGACAATGCCATCGGCTATGTAAAGCTTAAAGAAGTCACTAACGACGTGAAGGTAGTTTATACTCTTGTTCAATAAACATAGCCTGATCCTGCGCTTAGCCATTGCGCTTGTACTCACTTCGTTAATCGTTGGCGTTATCGCAGTGAAATACTATTACCGTAGCGTCTACCAGCAGGAGGTAGAGAAAGCCAACCTTGCAATTGCTCAGCTGCATATGACAGTCTCGAGCACTGCCTCTATTGCCGCTTACTTGCAAGACGAAGACTTAGCAATCGAAGTTATCAGTGGCCTGTTAAAGAACGACAGTATTCTTGCCGCGCAAATCCAAGGCACTCAGCCATTAGCCAGTCAAGGCGAAGGTGATTGGCAGCAAGCAAAAACTTTCACCTTGTATAATCCCTTTTTCGCCAATGAGGCGGTCGGACAAATGCGTCTATTGCCAGCGTGGTCAATGATAGAACAGCGAGCACGGTCAATAGCACAATCCAGTGCGCAACTATTAGTCTTTCAAACCCTTGCCGTATTACTCACCTTTACGGTTTTGGCTTATTTTATAATTACCAAGCCGATGACGCGACTTAACACTCAGCTTAAGGGCATCACCCCCAGCGGCGATAATCGCTTGCACATCCCATTCGCGCACAACGCCAGTGAAATAGGCGAAATTACCCACAGCATTAACGCTATGCTAGCGCAAACAGAGCGACTCTTTAACCAAGAGCGAGCTCTGCGCTCAGAGGTACAAAAGCTAGAAGGTCGGCTACGGTTGTTATTCGAGCATGCCGCGTCGGCAATGATCCTCGCCCGCCGCGAAGGCAATATCATCCTTTATAACGCGTCCACAGAGCGGCTGTTTAACCGCCTCGGTATTCCTTTGGAAAAGGATTTGTATCAGCTTGTGGCGCGCACTTTTAATGAGCCTGAAAAAATCATCCGCTCTATTCGCAACTCCCTAGATCAGCATGATATTGCCACCGGTGAGTACCAGCTATGTACTGACTGCCAACAAGATTGCATTTGGGCTCATATCCTTGTTACTCGCAGCTATGGTAAGGAACAAGATACCTACCTACAGATTTTTATTAATGATATTACTCGCCACAAAAAAATGGTCGCTGAGCTTAACGAAGCAGCCACCACAGACCGTTTAACAGGCTTATTTAACCGCCTAGGAGGCGAACAGGCGGCGCAACAACGCCTTGATAACGACCAAGACATTACCTTGATGTTGATTGATCTTGACGGCTTTAAACCGATCAATGATGTGTATGGCCACGACGCAGGCGACGACATCCTTTGCCATGTGGCAACACAACTACAACACCATGTGCGCAAAGAGGATGTATGTATTCGTTGGGGTGGTGATGAGTTTGTCATCATTCTCGATGCGCTTGAACAAACACCGGCGTTACACCTTGCCGACAAACTCCGAGAGGCGCTCAGCCAAGCCACACGATTGGACAATGGCGAGCAAGTGAGTGTCGGCGCCAGCATAGGTATCGCCACTTCCCCTGAACACGGTACCACCTTACAAGATCTAGTGATTGCCGCCGATCAAGCCATGTACAAGGTAAAAAACCAGCAAAAAAATGCCGTTGCTATGGCTGATATTTAGCCAAGCTCAGCGCCTCTATTTTGATATAGCGGATGCGCATACCTCTCTACAAAAACGTTATAAAGTCACATTAGTGTATTATAAGTACCACAAAAAGGTCTTCTTTTGTCCATCACTTTGCAATAACCGCTCCCTAGTATAAGCCCCGCTTTCAACAGGCAATTATATCGCTGCAGCGAGACCTTAGGTCGCAGTATCGACTGCAACATTGATTAAATAACTATAAGTGAAGGGGCGTTTCACATGCTTAATACTAAGCTAAAATTATCTTTTTTGACTGCTTCCATGGTCTTAGCGTTGGCAGCCTGCGATGGCGACGACGGTGAACAAGGTCCGCAAGGCCCGGTTGGTGAACAAGGCCCAGCTGGACAGGATGGCGCCGATGGCCAAGATGGAGCAAGTGGCGAAGACGGCGCAAATGCACAAGCAAGTGGTAAATTAACACGCTTGGCAACAGTACCTGCTGGAGCTGAAGTGACCGGTGCATTCTTAACTCGTCAGGGCGATTTGTTTTTCAATGTTCAGCACCCTGATGACACCAATGCCGCCATGGATGAGTTCAATGGCCGCGCTATTAATCGTGGTACCGTAGGCGTACTAGCGGGCGTAAACTTCAACCAGCTGCCTAAAAATATCGTTAGCTCACCAGTGCCAGAATCGGATTATGAGCGTCAAACCGTAGTGTCAGCGGTTGGCCAATACCAAGTATTAGGCCAGACCGGTGATACCTTTGCTGATTTAGGTGATAAAGGCTTGCCCGGTGGGTTAGGTGTACATTACTCCATGGTCGGCAATGAGAAAATTATTGAGAATGAAAACCCAGATTTTAACGGCTTTATCCCTACTAGCGACAATGAGGGCTACTTATTCACGAACTGGGAGTCATACCCTGGGGGAGTTAGCCGCTTAAAGCTAAGCAAAAATACTCAAGGTACTTGGTCAATCGCTGAAGCCATGATGGTTGATTTCGATAATGTTTGGGGCACCGCAGCTAACTGCTTTGGTTCAGTGTCTCCTTGGGGCACCCCATTAACTTCAGAAGAGTGGATTGTGCGCTCAAGCGTTGACTCAACCACCGATGCCAGTTGGAATGATCCAGCAGACACTAGTACCGATGGTCTTGAGATGCTTACAGCACCGGATTTTCCTAATCCCTACCGTTATGGCTACATTGCCGAAATCACCGCGCCCACCAGCGCCAATCCAGAAGTGGTAAAGCACTACACTATTGGCCGCTACGAGCATGAAAACTCAGTGGTTATGCCGGATAGAAAAACCGTCTACTCGTCACAAGATGATACCGGTGGGGTGTTGTTTAAATTTGTCGCCGATACCCCGGAAGATTTGAGTGCTGGCACACTATACGGGGCAAAATTGACTCAGGATGAAGGCCTTAGTGACCCAGCGGTCACAGGATTTGATGTAGAATGGGTGGCTCTGGCCAGTGGCGATAACACCACAATTGCAGCTTGGATTGCTGATTATGATGGCATTGATACCAGTGACTATGTTGCAGGTAAAACCAGCTACATGAGCATGGCTGACGTACAGGCCTGGGCTGATGGCGCCACTCATTACCCAAGTGAAGCACAAGGCGGAAGCCCTGTTACCGCTGGTGAGCCTATGGATGACCGAGCGGCCTTTTTAGAATCTCGCCAAGCAGCTCGCTTAAAAGGAGCCACCGCAGAGTGGCGTAAGCTCGAAGGCATTAGTATCAATCATGACCGCGTCATGGAAGCAATCACTGGCCAAGATATGATTGCTGATGAAATCGTCACCGAAGCGTTTATGTATATTGGTATCGCTGATATCGATAACACCATGATTGACGATGAAGGAGACATGCAATTATCCAATCGCGTGGAAGACTGTGGTGGCTTATATCGTGCACACATAGACAGCAACTACAGCCTCACTCGTATTGAGCCTGTGGTAATGGGTTCCACCTATCGCCGCAGTCTTGATGGCGCAGCACGTTGTGACGTAGAGCAGTTATCACAACCAGATAACACCATTGTCATGCGCGATGGTCGCGTGATCATCGGTGAGGATGGATTCCAAGAAAACAACACCCTTTGGTTGTACGACCCAGCGGGCAACTAATCCTCGCACTCTATGAGGGGGTTGCCCCCCTCATTTACCTATAACTTCCCATCGGTGTGCCATTATGATGAAACTTAACTCGGCGCTGGCCCTTGCACTGGCTGTTTTGCTGTGTGCATGCTCGGAACAACAGCGTACGCAACCATTATCGACGACTACAACTACCAGTGAGAACGCAGACTTTGCCTACCAGCCCACAGAGCAAATTCCGGCAACCGCCTATTTAAAGCATGGTGCAGTGTATAACCCTGAGTCGGTGATCCCGCCGCAGTGCTACACTAAAACACAAGGTAAACATAACCCTTGCTACGCCTGTCATCAGACAGACCGCCAAGACAGCAAACGTCCGAACCAAATGAATGATGGTAATTTGCAAGGTGAATACCAGTTCTCGGATTTGGGAATGAAGAATCATTGGCGTAATTTATTTATTGACCGCAGTGAGATGATCGCATCTATTTCCGATGAAGAAATAAAGCAGTGGATTAACGAAGATAACTATTCGCCATTTATTGAAAAACTGCGGGCCGACAGCGAGTGGCAAGGTGAAATAGCGCATATTCAAAACCTTGCTTATCCGCAGCAAGCCTTTGATGAGCTTGGTTTTGCTCGCGATAAGAGCCACTGGGTTGCGTTTAATTACAAGCCCTTCCCTAGCACCTTTTGGCCCACCAACGGCTCCACCGGTGATGTGATGATCCGCCTTGGTGCCCCCTTTCGTGAACTTAACGGGCAATATAATCAAGATGTATACATTGCCAACCTCAGCTTAGTGGAGATGGCCATCAAGGGCTTAAAGCAATTGAGTACGCCTTCTATCTCCGAGCAAGCGATCGGTGTAGATCTTAACGGCAACAACCGGCTCGAAAAGCAAATACACGCTATTAGCAAACGCAGTCACTATTTAGGCGATGCCCAAGATATCGAATTGGCTTACCAGCTCTACCCTCAAGAGACTGAGTTTTTACACACCGTGCGTTACATTGGCGTGGACCCACAAGGGCGTATTTATAATGCACCACGCATGAAAGAAGTACGCTACATGCGCAAACACAACTTTAAATCAAAAGCACGCTTGGCTTCTTTCTATTACAGTGAGGCGAAAGAGAAGCACTTCGAGAAACTGCCACGCACTCGACCATTGGGTGATAAAGGCATTAATAATATGTTTGGGTGGACCATCAATGGCTATATCGAAGATGAGCAAGGGCAACTACGCCACCAAGACATTCAGGAAATGGCATTTTGCAATGGCTGCCATAAAACCGTGGGAGCGACGTTTGATCAAACCTTTTCCTTTCCACGCAAAGTCACAGGGCGAGAAGGCTGGGGCTATATAAACTTGGCAAGTATGCACGATGCACCCAACATTGGTGAAACCCAAGGCGAGTTTTTAACTTACCTTCAACGAGTGGGAGGTGGCGATGAATTCCGACAGAACAAAGAAATGCTGCGACGTTGGTTCAACTCAGATGGCAGTGTGAATAAAGCTAAGGTGACAGCCATCGACAGCATTTACGAGTTGATCACTCCCTCACCGCGCCGAGCACTGGACCTAAATAAAGCGTATCGCACAATTGTCGCTGAGCAGAGCTATTTATTTGGCCGTGATGCAACCATTGCCAAGGCCACTAACGTATTACAGCAAGTAGATGAATCCCAGGCACCACTCGAAGAGCAACATCGGTACGTATGGGATATGCGCCTAGACTGGGGGCATGCTCAGCGACGCGATGAAGCCCGCACGTCCACTGTTCAGGAGAGTGAGTGATGGGCACACCCATAGAAGCTTTTGTATTAGCAAGTCTGCTCATGGGCTTAGGAATTGGTGCTGATGTCGCCATCGCCACCCTAACCCAAGCCAAACAACTCACGAGTCGGCGCAGCGTATTCACTTGGATAGCGGGGGTCACACTTACACATACGGTGTTTCCTATGCTTGGTTACCTCGCGGCTTATTTTAGCGTGCAGCAAGTCCCCGTACTCACTCCAATTGTCGGAGTTATCGCATTCATATTTGTAGGTTATTACTTGATCTGTGAGTATCGCAGCAATAGCGAGCACGCCCCTGGTATAGACCCCAAATTACTGAGTGCGGCACTGATCGTTACCGTTAGTTGGGATGCACTATGGTCGGGGCCGGCTAAATCTGCACAAGTCATCGACTGGGCGCAGTGGATGGTGTGGTTGTCATTTGTGATAGTGGGTCTGGTGGTCGCGCTCTTGGCAGTCGCTAGCTTACACCTTGGCCGCAAAGCTGTGCTTTATGCGCCAACACACTTCAGCCACCAGCTTGGCCTGTGGTTACAGTATTCGGTGATTAGCTATTTCGCGGTACTGGCTTTGCTGCGCTATACCTTTGCTTGGGATACCCCTTGGTGGGCTATTTGGGCACTGTGTGCGATTATTAACGCACTGCTATTAGCGCTTCGCAAGGTAGGCCAAGCAGGCACACCTAAGTGTGCTTAGCCAAGCTTAAAATTGCTTAAGGGTGCTGCTGTGATAACGCTCCGCGCTGGGCTCAACTTGGTAACGTTCGGCTAAGGTGTCAAGTTTGGCCTGCTCCAGTGCTAATTCGTCCATGGTGATGGTGTTATCGTCAAGTTGCCAAAGCTGGCGCGAACCAGAATAACTGAACTGCAAGGCATGCATGGCCTCGACATTGCCTTGCTCCGCCGCCGCCTTAATTTTACGCAGGCGGCGTGTGATCTGATTCAGCGCCTGTTTTAAATGCCATACATACAGCACTTCTCGCAAATACGGGTGGTGTTGCACACGTTTAAGCACCAAGGCAATGGCCGCACAGGTGATAATCACGCCGATCAAGTTCCAGTGAAAATGACTGCCGGATGCACTGGGAAAAGCGATAATCAGTAATCGCGCAATGCCGAGACTTCCCAAGACCAAGGCACCAATACATGCAGCTAAAACTCGGTTTAAATGCTTTCTATAACGCGCTTTATCGATTTGCTGTAACTTCATAAGGGCAACCACAGATATAAAAACGCAGCGATTATAGCAAGCGCTGCGAGCAAAGTACTATCACTTATGGATAAACACTGGCCCACAGTCATCGGCTATGGGCCTAGTTGTTAAATAACGATGAAACTCACCAATAGGTAAGCAATAAAAGTTAACGCACCGCCGAATAAAGCATAAGGCATTTGCGTTTTTACGTGAGTAAGCAGATCGGAGCCCGAAGCAATGGCAGACACCGCACTGGTATCAGAAATTGGTGAGCAGTGATCGCCGAACACGCCACCCCCTAAAATAGCGGCTATTACCAATGAAGGCGGTAATCCTAACGCTTGGATCAGCGGCACACCTATGGGTATTAAAATAGCAAAGGTGCCCCACGAGGTGCCGGTGGTAAAGGAGATCACCGCGCCGGTCACAAACAGCATTGGCACCACCAATACCAACGGCAGGTAATCGCCTACCAGTGAAGCAACAAACACCCCTGTACCGAGTTCTTTTAAACTCGCGCCCAAGGTCATCGATAGCAACACTATGGCCACCAATGGCAATAGCTCGCCCATGCCTTTAAAGCCCATGTCCACCAATTGGTGATGGCTGAATTGGCGACTTGTACTGAGTAAGAAATAAGCAACAACACAGGCTAAAATAGTCGCATACAACACTGATTTCGAGCCACTGCCACTGGCAATATCACCGTTACCAGTCCAGAACATAAAACCAACCATAGAAACTATCAATGTCGCCAAGGGCACCAGCATAAAGCGTGCTTTAGTGCCTTTGTCCGCTGTTTCGTTAACCTCTAGGCGCTCCAGCTTTTGCTCGGCCACTTTCATTGGTCCGTGTACTTTATCGAAGGCGATAGTGTAGGCCACGATCAATAAGGCGATAATGGCATAAAAGTTATAACCAATGCTGCCCCATAAGATAGACACCGCAGACTGCTCCAGCTCATAGTTTTCTAATAGCCCAAGCACATAAGCGCCCCAGCCATTAAGCAGGATTAAGATACACACTGGGGCACTGGTGCTATCAATAATATAGGCCAGACGCGCCCGGCTCATTTTAAATTTATCGAATAGGCCGCGTGAAAGGATCCCCGCAGTTAAGACACTGAGGTTTGACTCGATAAATACGGCAATACCGGAAAACATGGTCAAAAAGCCCACCTGCCGCTTTGACTTTGCCACCCCTTTACCTATTAACAGGTTTACGGTTGCCGCCACCCCGCCAGACTCGCGAATGTAGGCAAGCAGTGCACCGATAAGAATACTGAATAACAGCACGCGACTATTCCCCGTAGAGGACGCCGTTGCCACCACACGTTCTATAGTATTAATAAAAGTGAAGAAAAGTGTGTTACCGTCACCGTGGAGTGCAAGCAAAAACTCCGAAGAGGCCACCGCGACTAACAGCGCCATTATGACCTCTTTGCGCCAAAATACGATTGCAATGGCAATCAATGGCGGCAAAATGGAATACCAAGACATGTTGTTATCCTTGTTCTTATAAAGCTTGAATAGTCTTGCAAATGAGCATAGATTATTCAATTAATTTTAAATTTACTGTAATTTTTTAGTTATGCATCCACTTCCCTACTTCCCCTACGTGGGTCAGCAAATGCAAGTCGAAGGCCTTGCTATAGAAGCGCTTGCTCAGCAGGTGCCAACGCCCTTTTACTGTTATTCCAGTAAAGCGATTGCCAGCAATTACCAGCGCTACAGTGACGCATTTGCAGGGTTGGATAGCTTAATTTGTTATGCCGTAAAAGCCAACTCCAATCAGGCAATATTGGCGACCTTAGCGCATTTAGGCGCCGGTGCCGACACCGTCTCTGAAGGCGAAATACGGCGAGCCCTAGCCGCCGGGATCAGCGCTGATAAAATCGTCTTTGCCGGCGTAGGCAAAAGTGTTGCCGAAATACGCTACGCTTTGGCGCAGGACATTTTACAGTTCAACGTAGAGTCCGAACCGGAGCTGATGCGCATCAGCGAACAAGCGCACAGCATGGGCAAACGCGCGCGGGTCTCGATTCGTGTTAACCCGGATGTTGAAGCCAAGACCCATGCCAAAATCACCACGGGAATGGCCGAGAATAAATTCGGTATTGCCATCGACTTAGCTCCTGCACTGTATAAACGGGCCGCCAATCTGCCGGGCATCGAGGTGAGTGGTGTTGACGTACATATCGGCTCGCAGTTAACCGAGCTGACCCCGTTTGACCAGGCCTTTAGTAAAGTTGCTGACCTGGTGACAAGCCTGCAGCATCACGGTATTGATATTCAGGTCATCGATATTGGCGGCGGGCTTGGGATCAACTATGGAGAGCAATCCCAAGAGCCAGATATCACCACCTATGCTAGCTTTGCCAAAGCCCATTTAGGCCACCTTGGTTGTAAAATTATCGTCGAGCCGGGGCGTTCAATACTTGGCAATGCCGGGGTGTTAGTGTCACGCGTTGAGTATGTGAAAACCGGACAACAGCGTCACTTTTTAATTTTAGATGCGGCCATGAATGACCTTATTCGCCCCAGTATGTACGATGCCTATCATCACATTGTCACGGTCACCGAGCAAACGCAAAAGGTCACTTATGATATTGTCGGTCCGGTGTGTGAAACGGGGGACACTTTTGCCAAAGGCCGCACCATTGGCCAGTGCCAAAGTGGCGATTTGGTAGCGATTATGGGCGCAGGCGCCTATGGTGCAGTGATGGCCTCACATTACAATTCCCGCCTTAATGCTCCAGAAGTACTGGTAAAGGATGATCAATACAGTATTATTCGCGAGCGTATCGATTACGATACTCTTATTGCCATGGATTCCCTGCCCTCTTGGTTATAGCCTTAGAGCCAAGCCTACTTGGCTCTAATCAATTCATATTTATAACTTTTATATAGATAACCTACAGAAGCCCGGGGGCACCTCAGGTGCTTAGACGCCACTCCTTTTATATATTTTATTTTTACTTTAAAGAATAGTTAGAAAATTTTATTCTTGATTAATAATGGCAACACTTGTTTAATAGTTAAGCAACATTTGACGTTGCTCTTATACATCACAGGGTAAAAAGTCCAACCGATAAATAATTTATTATAAGGACGGGGATACAATGAAACAGATCACATCCGGGTTTAGCCTTAGCACGTTAACACAGGCTACTGGCCTGGCGCTGCGCGCACCAAAAACGGCACTCACCTCCACTTTAATCGCTGCAGCCTTTGTTAGCGCCCCAGCGCTGGCGGCGCTCACCGGTGGCATCAAAGGCAAGGTGATTGCCGAGCAAACCGACCAATCCATGGCCGGAGTCACAGTCATCGCCACCAGTAACGTCATGCCAAAACCGCGACGAGCCGTAACCCGAGCAGATGGTAGCTATGACCTCCCGCAACTCAAACCGGGTACTTACGAGCTGACCTTTACCAATAAAGACGGTGCCAGTCAGCGTATGACGGTACAAGTGCTCTTGGAGCAAACCTCAAAGGTGGATGTGGCGCTAAGCATGACCGGCAGCAACACCGAAGTGATCACCGTTACTGGCAGCCGGCTATACCGCCAGGGTAATTCATCGTTAACCAACTCCTTAGGAGAAAGCGCCATTGAAGGCGTCCCCATCGGCCAAGATTATCGCGATCTACTGAAATTGGTCCCCGGTGTCGAGCTTTCTGAAAACTCCATCCTTGGCCCCTCAGCTGGCGGGTCTGGGGTCGATAACTCTTATGGTTTCGACGGCGTCAATGTCTCATTGCCGATGTTCGGCAACCTCGCCTCCGAGCCCTCGACGCATGATATTGAGTACGTAACCATGGATCGCGGCGGCGCTAAAGCTGTGGATTTTAACCGCTCCGGAGGCTTTGCTATCAATACCGTGTCCAAATCTGGCACCGACGAGTTTCGCGGTGGCGTAGAATATAAAGTGCAGCCCAAAAGCCTCGTAGCGAGCCCTGTTGGTGAGGAAAGTTATGAGCTCGATAAAAGCTGGCTGACTGCAAGCCTAGGCGGCCCGCTGATTGAAGATACGCTGTATTTCTACACTTCTTACTACCGCCCGGAGGAAGAGCGCAGCAACAAGGGCACCGCTTATGGCGAGGTAAAAAATTATAAGAGCGTGCGCGATGAGTACTTTGGCAAGCTGACCTGGGCCCCCACTGACGACTTGCTGTTTAATATCTCGCAGCGGATGTCAGAGAAAACCCTTGAGGGCGACTCCATCGGTCAGTTTGAAGCCGACAGCGTCTCGGTGGGCGGGCAAACCGACCAAGATATTTTCACTGTTGATGGCTCGTGGCTGGTCGGCTCGGCCACCACTCTCTCGTTTCAATACAGTAAATTTGAGCTAGAAAGCGGCTCACGCCCTGATACTGAGCTTAGCGTGCAGCCTTCGCTATCGGCGCAACTCGATATCAATAACCTTGAGCAAATGGGTTACTTTAGTGTCCCCACACCACTGGATGCTGACTCAGGCTACACCGCAGAGCAAATAGCCGCTTTTAATAGTGCCGCGAATACGCTTATTGAACAATATGGATACAGCGAAAATGGTGTCAAAAAAGGCGGCGGCGGTGTTGGTGCGTATTATCGCTATGATAGCCAAGACTTCTACCGCGACTCCTTCGAGATCGCCCTCGACCATGAATTTAGTTGGGGCGACAGCTATCACACTCTGCACTTCGGTGGCCAATGGTCTGAAGGTGAGGAAGTGCTCACTCGCTTATCAAATGGTTGGGGCCGTATTGAATACGTTGGCGGCTTGGACGAAAGCTTAGAGCAAGGCAGTAGCACACCGGTGATTTACCGCGCCTTCGTTGAGCAAATGAGCCTAGTTGATAACCAAGGCGATACGGTGCCATCTATTATCTCGAGCACCGAAACCCTTAACTTTGAAATTAACGATACCATAGAAATCGGCGATTGGACCTACAACATTGGCGTTATGTTCAGCCAAGATACCTACTATGGCCAAGGGTTAAGAGCAAAGTCAGGAACGGTTTCTGGGTATGAATTAGCCCCGGGTAATAAATATCAAATGTACCAGACCGACTGGGCCGATATGGTGCAACCTCGCCTCGGCGTCACTTGGAATTATGCGGGCGAAGACTCGGTATTTGCCAACTTTGCCATGTATAACCCCGATACTAGCTCACTGGCTCGTGCTGCGTCTTGGGATCGTAATACCCGGGGCGAGCAAGAAATCGAATTCGATAGCAATGGCAATATTATTTATGCCGAGCCACGCGGTGGCTCATCAGGTAAAGCGTTCGAGAAAGACTTAAAACCACGGCGTATTAATGAGTTCACCGTGGGCACAACCAAATACATTGGCAGTGACTTGGTGGTACGCGCCCATGTGCGTCACCGCCGAGGCATGCACTTTTGGGAAGATATGCCCAATAACGCCAGATTAACCGATTACAGTGGCCTTGATGTGCCAGGTATTCCTGCCGATATCGCCGAGCAAGGACTCTTCATTGATAACCTCGATGCCATTCGCGAGGAAATTGGTGGCTCTTCTTATGTTATCGCCGAAGTGCCGGGAGGCGAAACCAAATACTGGGAAGCCAGTCTTGAAGCTGAATACATGGGCGATAACACTTATGTCAACGCCTCCTATGTGTGGAGTCATTACTACGGTAATTTTGACCAAGACAACACCACAGCGACCAACGATGCCAATAACTTCGTCGGTTCGTCATTTTATGGTGACGGTCGCGGCCGTTACCCTTGGGATTACCGCTATGGCACCCTAGCCGGGGATAAGCCACACTTATTTAAAGTCTACGGCTATTACACCACCCCTTGGGATGCGAACGTCGGTGCCTACTTTGTGTTTCAATCCGGTAAGCCTTGGGAAAAGTGGCATGGCACACCCTACGGATTTGCTAGCGATACCAGCCGCTATGCCGAGCCCGCCGGCAGTCGCCGTAGCGCCAGTCATTGGCAGTTAGACCTCAATTACACTCAAGAATTCACGGTGTATAACGATGTGGCGATGCAATTTCGCGCCGATATTTTCAATGTTTTTGACCGTCAAACTGGGTATAACAACAACCCCTATTTTGATGACGAAAACTTCGCTGAGCCGCGCCAATACTATAGCCCTCGCCGAGTTCAACTGTCGGTCAAAGTCGAATTCTAAGCTCCCCCCAGCAACCACTTAAAGCGCCGCCTGCGGCGCTTTTTTTAGCTTTGATGTTCAGCAAAATCAGCTTGCGCTCTGGTTTTCATAAGCTGTAGCAATGAAGTATGAAAATCATGAAAAATGACTTCTCCCCATAGGCGCGAATACAGGCCAAAATGAGTGTTGTCTTCAACGCGAGTCCGTAACGTTAAACGACTTCTTTTACTATCAAGTACTTCTATAAAATAACCACCATCAAGTGGGGCAAAGTACTCGCCACCAAGTTTTACATGTTTATCCAAGGCGTTATCAGGGATACGCTCTGGGTCAATATCAAAGCGATAGGTCATTTGCTGATTTTCGATCCATGAAGTGATCACTTCATTAAATTGCACCTGCTTTTGCCAGTGACTGGTACGCACAGCGCCCACACCTTGACCAGACATATCAGCAGCGATGGGCTTAGGTACGCCAATGAGTGATGAGAAGGTGGTGGGTAACTCATTACTCTCAATCGTTGATACCGTTGCCAGTTGTCGCCAAACCGCTGCCGCTGGAGCGTTAATATCAATACTGTCTTCAATCACATAGGTGGCTGAACTAGTTAAAAAGTGCAACTCTAGCGGGGCAACAATCACAGGTAAAACGACGATGCTGAATAAGGCGCCACGCTTTTTACGATGCATCAAGCGCACACATAACCCTGCCGCCAATCCGCCTAGGCTCGCGCATAACATAAACGCGGGTAACGCCATGGCCACGCAAATACTGCCTTCCAGTAAGGTCACGACACTGACTAATAAGAATACGAAAATAGGCTGCCACGCTAGGGTAATCATTTTTGTATAAGACAGCGAAGGAGTGACCCTACATTGACAATAAATACGAATAAACCCGATCACAAAAGGGACTAAGAACATAAACGACAGGGTCACCAAACTACCCAGTGATTGTAGCGCTTCGACTTCCCATAACAGCCGAAAGCCGAGGCCATACAGAGCGCCCAGAACAATCCCCAAATGCCGTGCAAATTTCTCTGTCATGGTTGCTCCTCATCGGAGGGATCTTTAGGTAGTGAGTCAGGCACTAACTCTGCCAATCGCTTTTGCACCTGCTGTTGTTCGTCAATCGTTAATGCTCCATAGCTACGAGCATAAGGCCAGCCATAGCCCCAGCGATACCAAGTTGGATATAGTGGCCCACCACCGAGCTGAACGCCGATATGCATCAAAGTAGCGATTGCAGGCTCATCTAAATCGCGCACACACTGGGCTAATGCAGCATCGGCGGCATCGCGCTGTGTCTGAGTTCCACCCTGCCAATAGGCCAAGTCATGGCTAATACAACAATGCTGCCACTTAACGCTGTTTGTTAGGGTACCATCAGGGAACAAGCTACAACCATCAGTGGTAAAGGGGCGCAGCTCTGCGCCGTGCGCGAACAGCGGCAACATTAATAACAGCCAGTATGAAAGTTTAGTCATCCTATCTCCAGCTCACGCGGCTCATAAATAGCGAACGGACTGGACTTACATGCAATCCTAATCGGCATGTCTCTTCCTTGGGTAAGTAAAATAATTAGCCAGTTATTTAATAACGAATGCATTGAATTAGCAAATGACTGCGGTGCTAAAGGAAAAAGAAAATGGCACCTAAACGATGCCATTTGGGTCAGGTGCCCTGGCAGGGGCATCCTGTGTTAGTCGTTGAAGTTCACTACAATCCAAGTATAGCCTCGTAAACGCGAGTGACCACCGAACCATATTGGCCGGTCTCAAACTGTTTACCCACAAATTGATACTGCTGCTCAGTGCCCATCACCGGGCTATGCCGGGCGTTGGTCAGTAGCACTATGGCTAAATCATACTCTGGGTCGATAACCGTAACTGTGCCCGTCCAGCCTGTGTGTCCATACGCTTGCGCACTGGCATAAGGGCCAAAATGCCATTTACGCGCGCCATTTCCCGCTCGGCGCCAACCCAAGCCATAACTTTCGTCGCTCCTACTCGGTTTAGTAAACTGATCCAGCACCGACGCAGTAAATAGCTGTTTTTCACCGTAAGTGCCGCGATTAAGCAGTAGCTGACACAATTGCGCTAGGCTTTTGGCATCGGCGAATAGCCCAGCATGGCCTGCGACCCCAGCAAGTGAGTAGAAAGCTTTTTCATCATGCACCTCACCTTGTAATACGTAATCGCGCACGCCCTCGAAGTGCACCCGCCCACCCCGCGTATTTCCCTGAATTTCGGTGGCTGCAATTTGCTGTGCTAACACCCCTTTTTGCAGCGGGTTAAACATCATTGAGGTGATCCCAAGGGGCGCATAGAGCCGGCTTTCAACATACGCATCTAAGGGCATACCGCTGATGCGCTCCACCAGCAACCCTAACAACATATAGTCAATATCACTGTACAGGTGGCGTTGCTTGCGCATCGCCGTGAAAGGCACTCCTTGGACAATAAGCTGCTTGGTCCAATCGCTACTAATCGAATAGAATTGCTCACCAAGCTGGTTATCACGACGATGAAAGTCCACCACGGCAGGGTAGCCAGCGCTGTGTTCGAGTAAATCACTGACTAGCCGCAACTCCCGCCCTTGACCGCGATATTCGGGCAAATAAAAGCTCACCGGCAATGAGACATCCAAGTGCCCTTGCGATACCAAATGCATCAACGCCAGGTTGGTGGCAAACATTTTCGTGTTCGAGGCAATATCAAACAAGGTATCGGTTTGCATGGGCTGCGGTGTGGCCATCATCTCGCCGCCATCATGATATTTACGCGCCTCACCGTAAGCCGAAAGCTTAACCAATTCCCCTTGGTGCACGACCGCCAACACGGCTCCGGGAAACCCTTGCTCAATTTCAGCATTAATCAGCGCATCAACCTGTTCGAAACGTTTAGGTGTTGGGCGCTGCGTTAACACTGGCGCAGGAATACGAATATGCAGTTGCGCATCTTCTGGTGTTACCGACTTAATATGCAAACTATTCACCCCGGTGCGAGTGCGCTTACTAAGCGAATAACGGTATTGGGTATCCGCCGTTAGCGGCTTTGCGATATTCAGAGTTTGGCCATTGACGACAAGCTCAGCAGCAACGGCATTCACATTATCAATAATGATCTCGCCACGGCCTTGGTACGCCTTAAAGCGGTACTTGTTGTTAACATCTTTTCGCGAGCTCAGCGCCTTTGCGGGATAGCTCGCCAATAGCTGCTCATGACCCAAAGGTTTACTGGCTGCTGGCTGCGCTGTATTCAAGGCCTGATAGTCACGAAAACGTGCTTGGGCTTTATCCGGCTTATAGCGGTGTAATAAGGCGAACAGCACCGCTGCCGTTTTGCCATCCGCTTGGCCATGCACCTGCCACGGCAGAAAGTGAGCCTGGAAGGCTTTGATAACTGCTACCGTTTTTCTATCTAGCTGGCCGCTAACGTCAATACCATAGCCATAATCACGCAGTGCTTGCTGCATCAAGGCGGTCGTCGGCGCTGCGATACTGAAGTGCTGCCAATAATGCTCGACATCCGCTTGTTTGTACCAAGCGCCGACGCCAGCTTTATATAATTGATACCAAGGGAAGCGCGGGCCTGGGTCGCTTTTGCGCCCAGGCGCAATATCGGAGTGACCGACGACTTGTGTTGGTCCAATATCCGGGTTACGGGCAAGAATATCTTGGCTCAGGGCAATCAATAACTGCACCTGTTGTGGGTCGTAATCGGGGTACATGCATAGCTTTTGTTCCTGCCCCGCTGCGGCCTTGACGGTGCGCTCAGCCGCAGCACAGCGCGGTACATTCACCACTTCAATACCAATGGAATGATCGTTTAAATCGCTGCGACCTTGCCAAAAGCTATTACCGGCATGCCAAGCTCTATCTTGCTCAGCCACCAACTGCACCACTTCAAGCTCACTGCGTTGATAACTCGCATCGCCACTTTGTGGGACCAGATAATGGGCACTGAGCCCGCCTTCATCAACCAGCACCCGCTCCGACTTTTGGTAATCAATGGCGGTATAATGCATCACCAAAAACTTAATGCGTTTTGAATAATTGTGTGACGGCTCCATGGGGTAGTGGTTAACGCAACTAAGGGAAGCCATGCACATTAGCAGCACTAAGCACGTTCGCATTGGCGTATCAAAGTATGGAAAATTCATATCAGCCTACATTATGTTTTGCAGCCCGCCTGCTCCTAGGCACTGGGTTAATACAAATAATGACCACAGTATAATAATATTTTATTTCGCTCAATTAAAAATAGACGAAAACAATATTCATGGATTTAAATTATGTTCGGTTATGGCCGTTTGCACGGTTGCCAAAGTAAAGATATAGGTACTAGTGTATATCAAATTATTTATTCCTTTGTGTAGGAATATCAGGTTACACTGTAATTAACGTCGTTGTAAGTGTGCATTCGATGAGCCCATAAGTACTCATTTGCACCAATATAATCTAACAATAAAGTACCTTCTTATGTCGACATTTGTAAAAATCAAAGCACTGCGTAAATCGTTTTCTAGCAGTGAAGCAAAATTAGCAGACTTTACCCTTAATTCTGCTAATGCCATTCGCGATCTCTCCTCTATTGAACTGGCCAAGGTGGTTGGTGTTAGTCAGTCCAGCGTTGTAAAGTTCGCTCAAAAGCTCGGTTATAAAGGCTTTCCGGCCTTCAAGCTCGCGGTAATTGATGCCCTAAACACCGAGACACCCGCACCTAAGCTGCACGGTAAAATCACCCTAAATGATAGCCTAGAGCAAATAGCAGAAAAGCTGCTCAGCAGTAAAATGGCGGTCCTGAGTGAAACTAAAAACCTCAATGAAGCTGAAGCGGTTGAACAAGCGGTCAGCTTGTTAAAAAACGCGAAGCGTGTGGCTTTATGTGGCCTCGGTGGCTCGGCATTGGTGGCCAAAGACTTTGCCTTTAAATTGCAAAAGCTTGGCATTGCTGCTATCGCCGATGCCGATGGTCATGCACAGCTGGCCTACGTATCGACCCTAGGCAAAGACGATTTAGTCGTCGCTATCAGTGAGTCCGGGAAAACCCGCGAAGTAGCAGAAGCAGCCAGTCAGGCCAAAGCCAATGCCTGCCCGGTGATCGCCGTCACTAAGTTTGGCGCCAACCCAGTGGCCGATTGCGCCACCGTTAATCTTTACTCCGTCGCTGAGGAAGAGTCTATTCGCTTATCGTCGATTTTGGCGCGTACCGCGCAAGACTTTGTCATCGACATTGTCTTTATCGCGTTGACGCAAGCCACACGTCCAGGGCGTAAGTTGCTGGAACACTCCAACGATGTGGTTAAAGCGTTCCGCGAAAGTTAATCATCAATCGTTGATAACTGCTGCGCATCAATCACTAATTGGCGCACCCCGTGCGCCTGATGCTCATCAAAGGGATTGTCCTCACACCACTTAGCCAAGCTATGAATATCAAGCTTGCGACAATCCGGACGCACCGACCAGCTCACCTGATAAGGCGAGCATTGATGTTGCGAGTAACTGGGCCCGGTGGTGGACCCGAGGTAGCGCACCGGCTCGCCACTGTCGTGTGGAATTTCATTGCTCTGGTAACGGCCGTGACGCTGGACGATGCGCGTCATCTCGGTAAAGTTTAAGGCACCGGTGTCGTTCACCAAAGTAAATACTTGGGCTTCAACGCGCAAATCGGGGTTCGCGCTAGCGGTACTGACGCAACTACCCAAGCCTGGCCCAGGTGAAACCCGCGCCGAACTATACACCCAGTGCACCTCAATGGTATCGCCACTTTGTAGATTATCACAGGCCGGCGTAAGCAATGGCTTTTTTTCGTGCTCAGCAAGCGCTTTACTCAATTGGCACTGATAGCCAGTGTTCGCTGGGCTGGAGTGAGCGGTCACCGAAAAGGCAGCGGCGCGATGCTCAGCATTTTTATGGAAATGGATATTACAAAGGTTGAGCTCATTATAGTTAGGAGCTGATGCAAAGTGCACCGGATTACTCCCCTCGCTAAGGTTAATATCGCGCGGTGACTGCGGCCCAGCCAAATCACATTGCACCGCGAACACGGGCGCCGTGGTAACGGCGGCCATAAACAATAGAAAGCGTTTAGGCATGATTGATCCCTTGTTATTGTTTGCCAACAACTGTGTATCATGCCTCACCTAAAAAAGGTACAAGAACTCAACGAATATGCAATAAATTCAAGGATAAAGTAGGTATGGAGCACGCTGGCGTTTAAATTGCTGCAAGGGTTGCTGCCAACTTTGCTTTATTTGTTCGCTACTGTGCCCATCAGTAATGGCCTGACGCAACTTATCGGTACCGGCAAGTTTGTCCATAAAGTCAGGGCGGGTAAATAGCACCTGCTGCGCTTGCGCAAATTGCCGCTGAGCGCTAATCAACCACGTCAAATCCAAACCACGCACGGAGCTTTGTCGCAAGTCGACGCCTTTGACGAGCTTACCCTGTAACTTCGGAGATGCCGCCGCGCCAACAATGCTACGGGGGCGAAAAGCAAAGTCGCCTAATGCGACACTGTCATGGCCCATCACTTGAAATGGGAAGTCAGTGCCTCGGCCGATGCTCACCGGGGTCGCCTCGAAAAAACACAATGATGGATACAAGCCAACGGCTTGGTCGTTTGGCAAATTAGGACTCGGCTTGAGGGGCAACGAATACTTCATAGTGCGATTATAGTGCGCCACCGGCACCACACTAAGCTGTAGCTGCGCATCACTATTGAGCCAGCCCTCTCCTAAAATCATCTGTGCCAACTCGCCCACAGTCATACCATGTAAAATGGGAATGGGATGCATACCTACAAAGGAGCGAAAGTCAGGGTCGAGAATGGGCCCATCAACATAGGCAATATTCGGATTCGGCCGGTCTAAAACAATAAACTCAGCCCCCGCATCAGCACTGGCCTGCATCATATAGTGCATGGAGCTGATATAGGTGTAAAATCGCACCCCGACATCTTGAATATCAAACACCACCACATCGATGTCTGCCATCTCTTGCGCAGCAGGCTGCTTATTGGCGCCATAAATGGAAACGATGGGAATACCGGTGCGTGCATCAATGCCAGATTGAACATGGGCCCCGGCATCATGATCGCCACGAAAGCCGTGCTCAGGCGCGAAAATAGTGGTTACATTTACCTGCTGCGCCAGCAAAAAGTCAACCAAGTGGCTGTCTTGTACCCGCGAGGTTTGATTCACCACCAGGCCAACACGCTTGCCTGCAAGTAAGGGAGCATATTTGCCGAATTGTTCAGCGCCCACGCGAATTGCGCCGTCCTCCTTGTGTGTCTGCGCGCAGCCCATAAGCGCGACGGTGCAGGCCAGTATCAGCGCCAACGCTCTAATCATGATCTTTACCTTGTACGGCGGCACGTAAAAAGCCTTGTTGCTTGGCTAGCATGCTTTTACCCTGGCGCGCATCAACGCCGCTGAGCAGCATCAAAATCGCGAGTTTGGCGCTGTGCTCGCTGCGCATCAAGGCTTCAGCCGCCTGCTCTGCGGTGCACTCTGTCGCCTGCATGACAATGCGTACCGCGCGCGCTTTAAGCTTGTCATTACTGGCATTAACATCGACCATTAGGTTGCGATACACCTTGCCGCTGCGGATCATACTTGCTGTCGTTAACATGTTAAGAATAAGCTTTTGTGCCGAACCTGATTTCAATCGAGTAGAACCGGCAAGCGCTTCTGGGCCTACGATTGCCCCCAATGGGATCTGTGCGGCTTCAAGGACAGGGGCATTGGGCGAGCAGCTGATCCCCGCTGTCACACACCCTAATTGCCGGGCATAATTCAGTGCCGATACCACATAGGGAGTGCGGCCACTGGCGGCAATACCCACTAACACATCGTCGGCGCACAGGTTATGCGCTTTAAGATCGGCGATGGCTTGCTCGGCATTATCCTCGGCTCCTTCGACAGCGGTTTGAATCGCTTTAGCGCCACCGGCAATAATGCCCACCACTTGGCTGGGGTCAACACTGAATGTCGGCGGACATTCGGATGCATCAAGAATACCTAACCGACCGCTGGTGCCCGCACCAATGTAGATCAGCCGCGCTCCTTTGCTAAAGGCATGCACAATCGCATCCACAGCTTTAGCAATATCTGGGATAATGGCGCGTACTGCTGGAGCGACCTTGTGGTCTTCATCATTGAGCTTATACAAGATATCGTCTGTCGCTAATAAATCGATATCGAGGGTCTCGGGGTTTTGCCCTTCCGACACGATGCTATTTAGCTCATGTAATAATTTCGATCGTTGATCATCCAGTAAACTCATGTAGTTATTCCACTTGTATATTCTGTGTTGCCAGCACCCAGGCGCCATCTAAGGCATTGCCGCGTGCTGGCATAATAATTCGTTTTTCGCTGTCGCTTAGTAACTGCCTGCTTTTGTCTGCCAGTCCACCCAGTAACATCACCGGCAGCTCAGTATCTTGGCGAGTATCAGCAATAAGCTGCAGCACCGCGCTTTTATGACGAGCAAGGATCTCCGTAGCAATTGGGCAATGATTAGCGTGCGGCCATACTCGCTCGCTGAGTGTGGCAAACTCCTTGGCTGTGGCTTCGCGCACCCAAGCACTGATATCGGCCCGGGTCTCCCCCACCTCTTTAGCTATAGTGGCTATCAGCCCATGTAGCGGTTGCTGCCTGTCTACCGCCTGCATCAGTGCTTGTACCGCCATGGCCCCTAATCGCGCTCCGCTGCCACCATCGCCCAGTGTAAATCCCCAGCCGCCGACGAGCTGTAACTGGCCATGGCTATCCAAGCGCGCGCCCACCGAGCCGGTCCCTAATGCCACGCAAGCCACCGGCGCACCTAAATTTGCGCCCAGAGCAGCGGTCACGGCATCCGAGGTCACACGGGTATCAGCAAAAGCGAATGTCTCTAAACGCTGCAGCAATGCGGCTCGATTATACGGATTCCCAGCGCCAGCAACACCTATTATACACTGGGTATGGTGCGCCGGTATGGCTGTAGTGTTCATAATGCTTGCCACTTGCTGCATCATACGCTCACAGCTCAACTGTAAATCGTAACTCAATGAGCTCCCTGCACCTTGTTCAGAAGCAATCACTTCGCCATTGCGATTAAATACTGCTAGGGCGGTTTTACTGCCGCCGCCATCAACGGCTAACACATAATTATTCATGGCTGCTCCGCCTATTGGGGCGACCCAAGGCACAGACTAACGTGGCAAGTAAGGTGCCTAAACATAACTGCCAAGTAAATCCGAGGTTAAAGTGCCAAGCGCTTGGCAATAGCGCCGCTTGCACATAAGGCTGCATCAATAAGGTGGCGACAAAGCCAATAACCAGTGCCGCTAACACCGATGACTCGCTGCCGCGATGGAAAAACACCGAATTAATGTACACCCCTAATAATCCGGAATAAGAGAACACCATGACGCTGAGGGCAAATTTTAATAACGGCATTTGCGAGTATTGCTGCCAAAAATAGCAAATAACCGCCATCCCTCCCAGCGCCAGAGACACCACTAACATGGCCCAGCGTCCGGCCACCACATAGTGACTATCGTGTTGATCTGGTTTGCGTTTTTGCCGCCAAGGTTTATATAAATCTTGCACTAATACCGATGCCATTGAGCTTAGCCCAGAGTTCAACGTAGAAATGGCCGCCGCAATAATACCTATGGTAACCAACCCCCTCACTCCTGCGGGGATCTCGTTAAGTACATAGTGCATAAACACCGTGATTTTCTCACCTTGGAACTGCCCCACGCCTTGGCTAGCACCCCCTTGCGCCATAATGTCTGGACGTTGGTAGAAAACAAACAACAGCAAACCAATAATAATAAACAGCAACATCACCGGGATCACTAAGGCGATGGATAATAGCATCGCACGGCTACCTGATTTAGCGTCTTTACAAGTGAGTACCCGCTGGGTCATATCTTGGTCGAGACCAAAGGCGGCAATATTGAGCAGCACAAAGCCAGTAAACACAGACCATATATTAAATACCCCGCTGGCACTAAAATCGAGTTCAAACTTTAGCAGTGCTAGCTTCGAAGGCTGCCCGGGGGCGGGGTTTTGCAACGCTTCAATCACGGTGCTGAAGTCGGCCGGGATCGCCAGCCATAAACTCACAATGACGCATAGGGCGGCGCCGGTATAAACGGCACATTGGATCACGTCTGAGTAGATCACCGTACGAATGCCGCCAAACACGGTGTACAGCAGGCCCACCAAAACCAGCACTAAGGTGGCCATGATCACGCTGCTAGCGGCAATATTGCCATAAAGAATCATCGCCACGGCAATGGCCGCCATATACAGCCGCGCGCCACTGGCAAAAACGCGCCCAAATAAATACATTAAGCCCGCACTGCGTTTGGCTTTGGGGCCAATTTGCTGCTCCAGCAACTCGTACACGGTATACACTCGGTAGCGATAAAAGCGCGGGATCAGCACCTTGGCAACAATGACAGCGGCGATAAAGGCGCCAATGTTAGTCGCTAAATAGGATAAATCCCCCTGATAACCTTGGTCCGGACCGCCGATAAAGGTCGCCGCCGACTGCGAGGTGGCCAACACCGAAACAGCCACCATCCACGTAGGCATTGCATTGCCACCGAGAAAATACTCTGAGCTAGTGGTGGCTTTTTTGCGGTTAAACCACCAAGCGGTGGCGCCGATAAGTAAGGCATAGGCGGCAAAGACCAGCCAATCCAGAGGTTGATAATGCGCATTCATAACCGTATAGGCCTATCGTGGCAGTGCTGGCAGTTGCCAGTGTGTACGTTTGAGAGCATATTCCACACGCGGCAGAATCACCATCAGCGGATGTTTGCGTTGATCGAGCCAGGCTAGTAAACGGTCCATATTCGCCTCGTCCATTGCCGTGCACCCTGCTGTGGGTTTATCTGCGGCACGCCATAAATGCATAAAGATACAACTGCCGGCACCATCTATATTGTCGGGATTATGCGCGACGATAACGCCTTTTTTGTATAGCTCATCTTGGCTATGTATATCTCGACGCATGGCTTCAGATGAGCCTTCAACGGCCTGACTCCCCACCTCCCGCGTATTGACCATCTGGTTATAATAGGGCGAGCCTTTAACGTCTATACAGTAATCGCCGGCATCCATGGCCTGGTATTCAAGCCCGGTTTTCACCGACGGTAAGTAACCAAAGGCCTTACCTAAAGCAAATATCCCGGCGGGTGCTTTACCATCGCCTTCGACTTTTTGTTGACCTGGTTGTGCGGGGTGCAGACCTAGACCCCAGGCCAATCCAGTACGACCAATGACCACGGCACTGGGCTCGCCCGCCCTCTGCCAGCGCTTTTGTTCGCTGCGCTCAAATAAGAGCATGTCGCCTTGTATATCGGTCCATGAGTCAGTTACCACCACCACCAATTGCTGGTTGTTCAGGGTAATGGGTTGTGGCTTAGATGCGGCGCCACCGCTCATTAAGGTACTTATTAGCAGTATTAAGCTTAGTAATGTGTTATTCATTGCCATACTCCATCAGCTAGTTCGATAAGGCCGTCTATCGCCGCTATACCAAGCCCGGCTGTTTGATTAAGGCTAATCAGTGGGCCCGAAAACGTCGCCCCACCCTGGATGGGGTCATATTGCCCCAGAGCCGGACCATCTAAATCAATGAGACTAATTTGCCGTGTTTTTGCTGCAGCCAGGTGAGCCGCTGCCGATACCGCAATACTTCCCTCTAGCATACAACCAATCATGCACGGGCAGTCATAAGTTGCCGCAACCTCACCAATGCGAATTGCACGGCTTAAACCGCCACTTTTCATCAATTTAATATTAATGATATCAACGGCGCCGCGCTCAAGTAGGGTAAACACTTGTTTAGCAGAAAAGGCGCTTTCGTCGGCCATAATCTTCGATTGCACGCGCTCACTGATGTAGCACAGGCCATCAATATCATGAGCTGGCACGGGCTGCTCGACCAATTCCAGTACAATACCTTGGCTTTCAATTGCTTGCAGTGCACGCACGCTTTGCTTGGCATCCCAGCCTTGATTCACATCTAAACGTAAAGACGCTTTGCTATCGACATGAGCAGCAATGGCCTGCACCCGCTTAATGTCTTGCTCAAGCTCGTTGCCAATTTTAATTTTAAGCACATCAAAACCGTTGCTCAGTGCCCTATCACAGTCGCTGAGCATTTTATCTATGCTATCTACACTGATGGTGACATCGGTTTTCAGTTCACTTTGGTGCCCTCCCAGAGCCTGATAAAGCGGCACACCTAAACTTTGGCTCCATAAATCATAGAGGGCGATTTCGCACGCCGCTTTGGCGGAATAATTGCCCACCACTGCCGCCGCTAGGTCATCACATAAGCGATTGATATCTTGTATGTGCTGGCCAATAAGCTGATGTTGAAGGACCTGCTCGATAACACTTAGTATCGATTGATGGGTGTCGCCGGTGATAACAGGCGTTGAGGGTGCACTACCATAACCTCGGCGGCCACATCGAGTGTCAATAATCAGCACTAGGTCATCAATATGCGTCACCGTGCGCAGCGCCGTTTTAAATGGCGTATGTAATGGCACCGATAAGCGTGCAAAATGCACAGACTGAATGATCATTGCTCTGCTCCTTGAGCAATGCGCTTAATCGCATAGGTGCGCTCAAGGTAAGAAGTGGTGCTATTTAGGTGCAAGGGTAATAGGGGCGTTACCGACACGCCATTGAGCTCGCCATCGTAAAACTCGCCATTTTGCTTGATATAACCTAGACCTTTCACATCGTGAATGACATAAGGTTGTCCTTGGTATGAACCAATATACATCATCACATGGCCAGGGATGTAAATAAGGTCGCCCACCTGCATTTGCGCGATAACCTCGCGCTTTTGTGCCTCAGTACTGTCTTTATCAAAGCGCCAGTTGTGGCCATAGTCGGTTTTACCTTGCCACGATGAATTTCGCGGCATCCACACGCCAAAGGCCTTGTAAATTTCACCGACAAAGCCGGTACAGTCACGGGCATTATAGTCATGCCCCCAGCCGTAGCGTTCACCTAAAAACTTAAACCCTTGGGCTATTAAATGGTGCGCAGTGAGCGGCAAATAACCTAAATGCACATCGGCACTGCGCGGTATTAAGCCTTGAGCAAAGCTCAAGGTGCCATCGTCATTGCGCACAGGCAATGTCACAATATAACTGGCAAAGCTATTTTGCCCATGAGTTAGGTGCTTAACCTGCTCTTTTGGGGCTAGCGGCAAGCGTACACCCATATCCAATTGTACCTCGGAAACACGAGGCTCATTAGGAACATAGGTGGTTTCTACTTTATCACCGGTCACTACGATAAAATCATCAGCTTGAGTGAAGGTACGGATGCGGTTCTTATCACCAACCGCCACTGCGGAGCGTTTGACCCAAGCGGTATAGTTATAGGCTGCCACCAAATACCACTGACCATCAGCACTTTCATGCAATACAGCGACAGGCTCCGCCGGAAACGCCCCGGTTTCTTGAAAGCGATCTAAGTCGATATCCATTTCACTGTTTAACACCCTGTCGGCGGTTGGGAAGGTACGCAATGAGGTGCGCTCAACAATCAGTCCAAAGCGCACCGGGTTACTATCAGTCACAGCATCAATATTGGTATTGGCGTGATAACGCGCAAAATCAGCCCGTTCAAGTTGCTTGCCATCAACATAAAAGCGAGGACTTGAAGGCGTACTACTGGTGTTACTAATATAACTGCGTAACGCCTTAGCAGAGAGCATATCAGGCATTGCTAGGGGATCGATAATGTAAGGGTTATTATTGATGAGGCTGCGATTGAAGGCTTGGATTTGCGACTGCGACATCAGCGGCTTACTATCACTTTGGCGTTGCAACCAAAATTCAGGATTAAGCATGGGTTGCTGAACTAAAGGCACATCACTTATAAAAGGGGCGTAATTGCTTTGTTGGGCAACACTTTGCTGGGCAACACTGTGCCCTGCACCTAAGGTACAACCTAAAACTAACGCACACACTATCGATACCGGGGTTTTTGTCATTGTTATGCTCCGCATCACCTTGATAGCGCGCCGATTGGGCGCAACCGTCACAGATTAAATAAATGGCTTAAATTCATCCTATCAAAATATTATAAAAACAAACAACAAAAGGAATATTTTATTCCTTTTTAACAATAAATCGTCGATGGGTCATGATTTCAATTTAGCCTTAACGAGCTGTAACCTGCTCTAGGCAATAACTGTGGAGCGAAGCTTTAGTTTATTGACATAGGTAGGTGACAAACAAGCAAGAGCACAATCCCACCTGACGCGCCATTTTCGCAGTGAGACAAAAGGTAGAGAAAGGAAGAAAACAGTGCAGGACGGCGAAATTGTCAGACTGAAGTCTGACCTACAACGTGAGATAAACCGATGGATAAATAGCTGAGCGGCTTAACTATCAACTAAAGAGTAGAGGGTTATATTGCGGGCATAAAAAAATCAACTTATCGTTGGTTTGTTATCACTTCTCTTTAAAGGAAGTGGCGGGTGCAAGACGATGAAATCCTCAGACTGAAGTCTGACCTACAACGTAAGATAAACCGATGGATAAATAGCTGAGCGGTTTAACTATCAAGTAGAGAATAGATTGTTATATTTAAGGCATAAAAAAACCAACTTGCGTTGGTTTGTTATCACTTCTCTTTAAAGGAAGTGGCGGACGCAGGAGGATTCGAACCTCCGACCGCCTGGTTCGTAGCCAGGTACTCTATCCAGCTGAGCTATGCGTCCGTTATATGTGTGAACTTACGTTCTGAATTTATCACTTAAATGATGGCGGACGCAGGAGGATTCGAACCTCCGACCGCCTGGTTCGTAGCCAGGTACTCTATCCAGCTGAGCTATGCGTCCGGTACATAAAAGTGATTTATAGATATTAGACCATCTTGAAGGAAGATGGCGGACGCAGGAGGATTCGAACCTCCGACCGCCTGGTTCGTAGCCAGGTACTCTATCCAGCTGAGCTATGCGTCCGTATCTATAAACAAAGAAAGCCATTTAAAATAAATGGCGGAGAAGGAGGGATTCGAACCCTCGATAGGGCTACAAACCCTATACTCCCTTAGCAGGGGAGCGCCTTCAGCCACTCGGCCACCTCTCCGTCTTTGTGGGGCGTATAATAAAGGTCTGAGCAAATATGTCAAACACTTTTATAGCAAAATCAATCCATCTGCTCAGACTTTGCCCACAACCGCTAAAAAGGCATAAAAAATGACCCTTAAGGGCCATTTTTGGGGCGTTAAACATCTAAAAATAAGCACTATTGATCGCTTGTTGGCTTATCACTCTGCATTCTCTCGACGGCTTCTAAATCCTCGCTAATTTCGCGTAGAAACTGGTCGCGATATCCGAGTAATTCAAACTCGCGAATACACTCGCGATAATAAGCTTGGCGCTTCTTATCCACTGGAATTTCTGGTAAAAAATCGTCGTTTTCCATTTGCCACACTCCCTTTTAATTTTATTTAGCGCATCGACTACGCCTAAATATTAGCCTAAGGACTTACAAATAATAGCGTGGCAAATCACAGCTTAATTAAAGCTGAAATTAAAAATCTATATATATCATTAGGTTAATAAACAACAATACAGAAAACAGGGACTCAATTGCGAGGGGACGAGGGACTTTTTGAGACATATCGCACACAAGAGGTACAAAAAACGCGGCACTAAGGCCGCGTTTTTTAAACAATTTAAGCTGTTACTCTTGTTCAGGGCGCATATGCGGGAACAAAATAACGTCTTTAATCGTCGGCGAGTCAGTAAACAACATAACTAGACGATCAATACCGATGCCCTCACCTGCTGTCGGTGGCAAACCATATTCAAGTGCACGAATATAGTCATCATCGAAGTGCATGGCTTCATCATCACCGGCATCTTTTTCTTCAACTTGACGAGCAAAACGTGCGGCTTGGTCTTCAGCATCATTAAGCTCAGAGAAGCCGTTGGCTAACTCACGTCCACCGACGAAGAACTCAAACCGGTCGGTAACGAATGGGTTAGCATCGTTACGACGTGCCAATGGTGAAACTTCCCATGGGTATTCGGTAATGAAAGTCGGTTGAATCAACTGGTGTTCTGCTGTTTCTTCAAAGATTTCACACATGTACTTGCCCGCGCCCCATACACAGTTGTCAGGGATCTTGACATGAACTTGCTTGGCATAGGCAATCAACTGCTCTAGGTGATTTTCAGGGTCTGCAAATACCTGAGCGTCAAAATCAGGGTTGTACTTGATGATTGCATCGGCCATGCTCAAACGCGTAAATGGCTGACCAAAGTCATATTCTACACTGTCGATTACTTCACCGTCGTCATTCTTAGTAGTATTGACGATAGTGGTGGTACCCAATACGTCTTGCGCTACGGTGCGCAGCATATCTTCGGTCAAGTTCATGAGATCATTGTAATCAGCATAGGCCTGATAGAACTCGATCATGGTGAATTCAGGATTATGGCGTGTTGATAACCCTTCGTTACGGAAGTTGCGGTTAATCTCAAATACCCGGTCAAAACCACCGACGACCAAGCGCTTTAAGTAAAGCTCAGGAGCGATACGCAAATACATATCAATGTCTAACGCGTTGTGATGAGTCACAAACGGACGCGCTGTTGCACCACCAGGGATGACCTGCAGCATAGGGGTTTCTACTTCCATAAAATCACGCTCAGCCAAGAAGCGACGGATCCCCTCTATGATCTTCGAGCGAACGCGGAAAGTCTCACGCGTATCCATGTTAGTGATCAAGTCAACGTAACGCTGGCGATATTTGGTTTCCTGATCAGACAAGCCATGGAATTTCTCTGGCAATGGACGTAAAGACTTAGTCAGTAACTCGTACTCATGCATATCAACATAGAGGTCACCCTTGCCTGATTTATGCAAAGGTCCAGCAACGCCAATAATATCGCCGATATCTAGTTGCCCATATTTAGCTTTAAGATCTTTTTGTACATCTTTTGAAGCGTAGGCTTGTACGCGACCTTTCATGTCTTGCAACACCATAAATGGACCACGCTTAGCAAGAATACGCCCAGCAACGGCCACCTGATGATCAAGCTCAACTAATTCTTCTTTCGACTTGTCGCCAAACTCGGCTTGAAGATCAGCAGTGTAATGTTTTCGACGGAAACCATTTGGGTGGCCGTTAGCACTGCAGTTTTCGCGAATGGCGTCGAGCTTGGCACGACGCTCAGCAATTAGTTTATTTTCGTCTTGAATTTGATCTGTCATTTTCTAGCTCTATTGGTTTGGCGTTACATTACAGGCCTGATTTAAGGCTTGCTTCAATAAATTTATCAAGGTCTCCATCGAGTACCGCTTGGGTATTGCGGTTCTCAACACCAGTGCGCAAATCTTTAATGCGTGAGTCATCAAGTACGTAGGAGCGAATTTGCGAGCCCCAACCGATGTCTGACTTTGCTTCTTCTTGCGCTTGCTTCTCAGCGTTTTGCTTTTTCAACTCCAGCTCGAACAGTTTTGCTTTCAACTGTTTCATCGCTTGGTCTTTGTTTTTGTGCTGCGAGCGGTCATTTTGGCACTGTACCACGGTATTGGTTGGCAAGTGGGTAATTCGCACCGCTGACTCTGTCCGGTTAACGTGCTGACCCCCAGCCCCCGAAGCCCGATATACATCAATGCGTAAATCGGCTGGGTTGATATCGATTTCGATATTGTCGTCAATCTCTGGGTAAACAAACGCTGAGGCAAACGAGGTATGGCGGCGTCCGCCAGAATCGAAAGGACTTTTACGGACTAAACGGTGCACGCCTGTTTCCGTGCGCAGCCAGCCATAGGCATATTCACCGCTAATTTTTACTGTAGCGCCTTTAATACCAGCCACATCGCCGTCAGTTGCTTCAACGATTTCTGCCTTAAAGCCTTTCGCCTCGGCCCAACGCAAGTACATGCGCAATAACATGTTGCACCAATCTTGTGCTTCTGTACCACCCGAACCCGCTTGCAAGTCTAAGTACGCATCGTTAGCGTCTTGATCGCCACTAAACATACGACGGAACTCGAGTTTTTCAAGGTGGGCATTGAGTTCTTCAAGTTCAGCTTGGGCTTCTTCGAAGGTCTCTTGATCTTCAGCCTCAACAGCCAACTCCACCAGCCCTTCGACATCGTCAGTGCCGTCTTCAAGCTTGCCGATAGTCTCAACAATCACCTCAAGACTGGCTTTTTCTTTACCTAAAGCCTGGGCTTTTTCAGGTTCATTCCACACTGCTGGGTCTTCGAGTTCAGCATTCACTTCTTCTAAGCGCTCTTTCTTAAGAGCGTAGTCAAAGATACCCCCGAAGAAGCTCTGTGCGCTCGCGAATTTCCTTGATTTGATTAATCACAGGATTCACTTCAAACATGCATGTCACTCCGCAAAATGATGGTGGCGCCAAGGTCTATCTCTTTAGCCATCTTGATGTAAGCATTTACACTTCAAGTATACTGAGAATTCGGCGCATCAATAAAAGCGCTCGATTTTAGCAAAAAACTGCTGCATTTATTAGCGCTTTCACATGATTTTATCTAATTTTATTTGCTCTAAGCCAACTTGCTGTGGCTATTGTTTTTGCAGCTCTCGAACGATCAACTGCAAAGAAAATTGGCCACGAAATTCATTAATGTCGAGCTGGTAAGCTAGGTGCACATAGCGCACTTGGGTATCAGGCCAAGCGCGTACATCGACATTAAAAGCGATAGCATCAAGCACTCGGCCGCTGCTATGGCGCAGCACTAGCTTAAGGTGTTTATCACCAACAACACGCTGTTGCAGCAACTCAAAGGTATGCTCAAAAATGGGCTCTGGAAAATGCTGACCAAAAGGCCCACTTTGACGCAGCAACTCAGCAAACTCCATATTCAAACAATCACTGGGCAGTTCACCATCAGTGAGTAAAATACACTCCTTCGCTTCTTCGGTAAGCACTTTACCTATCTCTTGCGCAAAGGCTTGTTGAAACTCGTTGAATCGCGCTTCCTCAATACTTAACCCCGCAGCCATGGCGTGGCCGCCGAATTTAGCGATCAGCCCTGGGTATTGACCATCGATATGCGCCAACACATCACGCATATGCACGCCATCAATAGAACGACAAGACCCTTTCAGTAGGCCATTATCTCCGGCGGCAAAAATCGCCGTGGGGCGGTGATAGTGCTCTTTTAAACGCCCGGCGAGAATACCAATCACACCTTGGTGCCAATCGGATTGGTACAGACATAACGCATCGGGTGTTTGCGCACTTGTTAAAGAGAGCTTGGCCAGCGCCGCTTGCGCTTCTTGTTGCATGCCCTGCTCTATTTCTTTGCGCTCGGCATTAAGCATATCCAGTTCACCGGCAATGCGCCGAGCGTGATTAATATCCGGTGATAGCAAACAAGCAATGCCTAAGCTCATATCATCTAATCGACCTGCCGCATTTAACCGTGGCGCTAGAGCAAAGCCAAAATCTGAGGCGCTTAAACGCGCTTGCGTGCGCCGTGCCACATCAACCAGCGCTTCGATACCGGGGCGAGTCTTACCACTGCGGATGCGCGCCAGCCCTTGATGCACCAAGGTGCGATTATTCGCATCCAGCGCCACCACATCGGCAACCGTGCCAAGAGCAACAAGATCGAGGAGGTTAGCTAAATTCGGCTCAGGACGCTGTTCATTAAAATAAAGACGCTCACGCAGCGTATGGCGCAATGCGATAAGCACATAAAAAGCCACACCGACACCGGCTATCGATTTTGATGGGAAAGTACAATCGTGACGATTGGGGTTAACAATAGCATCAGCGTTGGGTAATTGTTCACCTTGTAAATGGTGGTCGGTGACAATGACCTTAATACCGGCAGCCTTGACGCGCTCGATACCTTTTAAGCACGAAATGCCACTATCGACGGTGATCACCAAATCAGGAGCCATGGCGACAATATGCTCAGCCAACTCCACACTTAGCCCATAGCCAAAGTTAAAGCGGTCCGGCACCAGGTAATCCAATTGGCTAAACCCAAACATACCCAAGCCTTGCATTAAGGTGGCAGTACTGGTGGCACCATCAGCATCAAAATCTCCGACAATCAGCACCTTGTCTTGGCGCTGTAGACTGTCGCTGAGTATTTCTGCTGCTAATTCAATGTCTTTAAATAGCCGGAAATCGTGCAAGGTATTGGCACGGTTATCTATTTGCTCATTACTATTGACGCCACGAGAGGCATAGATTTGACGAATAACGGGGTGAAGCTTATCGCTTAGGTGGCTGTCATCGACTCGCGGGCGAGCCATTATGGTGGTATGCGCCTGCAAGGCAAACTCCAAAAAAAGGGCCGTCGTTAGATGCGGCCCATTCTACATTAAGATTTGTTATTATTTAACTCATCAATCGCTGAGCTAATTGCAGCCGCAGGCTGATAACCTGGGATCATGCTGCCATCAGATAAAATAATGGCTGGAGTACCGCTGATACCAAAGCTTTGCCCTAATTGGTAGTGCTCTGCCACCGGTGCGTTACAGTTTTCAATTTTTTCTGGTTTTTCACCTGCTTTTGCTTCCGTCAGTGCCTCTTGCTTGTTATCAGCACACCACACATTCATCAGGTCGGTGTACCCAGAGCCACGCAGTCCGCCACGCGGAAATGCCAGATACTGCACGGTAATGCCAGCATCTAGGTAGTCGTCCAGCTCACGGTGTAACTTACGGCAGTAGCCACAAGTGATATCGGTAAAGACGGTGATCTTGCCTTTTTCGTTATCTGCTTTATAGGTAATCATTGAGTTCTGGTATTGTGCGACACCTTCAAGGCGCACATGACTCAGTGCACTTTCTGTTAAGTTTTCACGGTTAACAAGGTCAATCATCGTACCTTGCACAAGATAACGGCCGTCAGCACTGGCATAAAACACGCCCTTATCGGTGATCACTTCCTGTAAACCTTGCACCGGACTTGGATGCACTTGCTTTACATTCACCCCAAGCTCTGCCAGCTTGCTTTGGATCACACTCACCTGCTGCTGCATGGTGTCTTGCGGCTCTACACTAACGCCTTGAGCAAACGCTCCGGCACTGGCACCAGCAAACGCCAGCGCAACAACTAATTTTTTCATAATAAAATCTCTAACTGCTTCTTGCACAATAAACTAGACCGCGCTTATACAAATAAATTCCAGCACCTGAGCAATTTAACCTGTTGCCTAGGCACGGGGGTGATGTTCAGCATGGACCGATTTTAACCTTTCATTGGCCACATGAGTATAAATTTGTGTGGTCGACAAGTCACTGTGCCCTAACATCATTTGTACAACCCGTAAGTCAGCTCCATGATTCAACAAATGTGTTGCAAATGCATGACGTAGGGTATGCGGGGACAAATCTGATTTAATGTTCGCCAACATAGCATAGTGTTTAATGCGATGCCAAAAGGTTTGCCGCGTCATGCCAATACCCCGCTTAGAGACAAATACAAAGTCAGTAGCGAGCTTAACCAATGATGGGCGCGCGTACTTTAAATAACGCTCTAGCCACAACAGTGCCTCCTCCCCCATAGGCACTAGACGTTCTTTGTTCCCCTTACCTTTTACAAACACCACCGCCTGACGCTGATTAACATGCTCCATGCGTAAGCCTATCAGCTCGCTGACACGCAGGCCTGTAGCATAAAGAAGCTCTAACATTGCGCGGTCTCTAAGGCCCATCGCCTCATCACAATCTGGTGCTGCTAGGAGAGCTTCAACGTCTGTTTCGCTTAGCGTTTTAGGCAATGACTGGCTTGGTTTAGGCCGAGATATGGTTTCCATAGGGGAGCTGGGCAAACGCTTTTCTTGCACCTGATATTGATAAAAGCGCTTTAGTGCACTGATACTACGTGCCGTACTACGCGGACTAAGGCCTTTGTCTACACGATAGGCTAAGTAGTGTTCTACGTCGGTGCTATCAATTGCCAGCAGCGCTTGCGGCGCTATAAACTCGCTGAACTTAACGAGATCCGTGCGATAAGCTGACAGCGTATTCTCACTACTACCCTGCTCCAGATATAACGCATCTAAGAACATTTCTATATGCTCGATATTATCGCTGTGTATTGGTTGCTTGTTCACAAGTAAGGCGCTTAGTGTGTATTTACCTATTTGCCATCATATCATAAAGCACGCCATAGATAGTCGCGAGCCGATACGTTAAACTGCGGCCATTACTCACTCAGTTGTACGGCGATTATGAAGATTGGTTTATTTTATGGCTCGACTACCTGCTACACCGAAATAGCAGCGGAAAAAATCCGTGACGTCATTGGTGCAGAGGTGGTGGACTTATACAACATCCAAGATGAGCCTTTGAAAAAAGCTGAAGATTACGAATTTCTAATCTTCGGGATATCAACATGGGACTTTGGTGAAATCCAAGAGGATTGGGAGTCGCACTGGGATGATATCAGTGGCGTCAATTTGAGTGGCAAAGTGATCGCACTTTTCGGAATGGGCGATCAGCAAGGTTATGGCCAGTGGTTCCAAGATGCACTGGGTATGCTCCACGACGAAATTAAGCCCCAAGGTGTACACTTTATTGGCCAATGGCCCAATGGCGATGACTACGAATTTGAGGCTTCTAAAGCGCTAACAGAGGATCAATCTCACTTCGTTGGCTTAGCGCTAGATGAGGACAGTCAGTACGATAAAAGTGATGAACGCATTGCTACTTGGATAGAGCAAATCATGAATGAGTACAGCGCGTTATAACCTTATTTGCTTTCTCATTTACTTTCTCAGCCAGCCGCTAAGATTCACTCAGGTAGGCAGCAATTTGTTGCGCTAGCCACTGGCTTAGCCGACCAAGCTGGCTATAGCGGGTTTGAATCATGCCATAGGCCTGTGATGTCATCGCTTGATCGTACTTCAAAACTTTAACACTGCCGTCGCGTAGATAGGGATTAATTAAAACCGAGGGCACACTGGCAAAGCCGGTGCCATCAAGCACGGCATTGCGCAGATGCTCATAAAAAGGCAACGCGATGTAATTTCCTGAGACTGGAGTAACCGCATGCAGCCCCGTTTCATCAATAGTTGCTAACGCAAATTCGGTATACCTGGACAGGTCGGCTTTAACTACTTGGCTGAGTGTCGTGAGCGGGTGGGCTTTGCTGGCCACGGTCATCATACGAATTTCACCTAGCTTGACTTGATGGCTACTTGTTAGTTGCTGGCTTTGGGGTAACAGACAATAAGCAATATCGACGACCCCTTGCTCCACCATATCGTTGAGCTCCGGCGGCGGCGCCATATACACAGAAACGCTAATACTAGGAAATTGTCTGCTCATTTCATGAATCAGTTGTCGCCAATAAGCCTCAGGGAGAGCATCGTCTCGGGCAATGCGCAGCGAGGCTTCAACGCCTTGCAAGTGCTGATGACAGCGACCGGTGATGTCGTTAGCGATCATCGCCAAGCGTTCACAGTCATTTTTAATCACCTCACCAATATTCGTTAACGAGACTTGATTACCGGTGCGAGTAAGCAGCTCAACGCCAAGTTCATCCTCAAGGGCGGTGAGTGCCGAGCTTAACGTCGTGCGGCTTTTGCCAATTCGTCGCGCCGCCTCTGCAATCGAGCCCGATTCGCTGATAGCGAGAAATATTTCAATTTGACTGACTTTCATACCGTGCCGCAGATATCTTGCTGGTTTTATTTACCATAGCAAGTTTATGCCTTCTCAGCGACGTAAATATCGTCGCTCAGCGGCTTTGGAAGTGAGTTCTATGACATTACACTGGCAGCACGTTGTTAATTGCTATTGAACACATTCCCATTGTGAGGTGGTTTATGGTGTCTCCTTTAAATACTCAGAAGCTATTGCTGTTTTCTTGCATAAGCGCGCTTTTACTAGCCTTATTAGGCCTCATTTTGGGTCTATGGTTAGACTCCTTGGTGATTTTATTTGACGGTGCTTACTCCCTTGTCAGTGTGTTATTAACGGCTATCTCACTGCTTACCGCCGCATATATAAATTCGCCAAGCTCTCAACGACGTGCCTTACTAAGTCAGCGCTTACCCGCCATTGTTATTGCTTTTAAGGGGTTTGTTATCGCACTGATGTGCAGTGTGTCTTTTATCTCTGCCCTGCTGGCTATGATGGATGGTGGTCGCACTATCAATACTGCGGCCGCACTGCTATTTGGTGTCATCAACCTGCTTGCTTGTCTAGGTGCTTACACAGTGATTAAAGCCCAAGCTAGTGCATCTGCTTTGGTAATAGCTGAAACCAAGCAATGGTTTATGGATGCGGTGATCAGCGCTGCGGTTATCGCCGGATTTTTCATCGCAGCCCTGCTCACTTATTTCGATTTAAGTGTGTATGCGGCCTACGCCGACCCCATTATGGTGATTGTTGCCTCCGTCTACTTTATTGTTGTGCCTGTAAAAATGATGCTTGCAGCGCTTAAGCAATTACAAACCTGCCCAGTGCAGCGTAGTTACTGTAGCTGTGAGTTGGATTAAATGGACAATTAACTTGGCAAGAAATTGCGGTAATAAAAGTCTTACGAAGCCTTTGCTATCTAGATTCATCTTTAGGAGTGTGGTGTTATCATGGAGGAATGGGCCATAAACCCGTAGACAAGGTTTTAAAATTGAGAAGGATACTCTAAATGTCGATAACATGCCTAAACTGTGGACACAAAATATCTCTCGCGTGGTTTGAGCTATCTTCTCATTCCACCAAATACAGGTGCGTGAAGTGCAAGTCGCTTCATGAGTTTACTCAAAGAAGAAAATACACATCGGCTATTTCAGTCCTCTTGATGCTCGCTTTAGAAAGAGCGCTGAGTGATTTCATTACCTTGGATGTGTTAAGAGTGGCGTTAGTATTGCTACTCTCGCTAGGCGTTTCACTATTGATTCCTGGCTTATATAAGTTATCGAAAGAGTAACTTTTGCACATTCCGATTGAACCCAAAACCTTAGGGCTACAATTTTACCTTAGTACATAAGGTAAAAAATGGTCTTTAACCTATCGGCTAACCCAAGTCAGAGTGATTTATCCGCTCCTGACTTGGGTAATAAAGGCTAAAAACTTTGTATGAGTGCGGTATCGCTATTGAATTCAAAGGTGTTTATTTTGCCACATTGTGCAAAATGATTTGCGCTCGCATAAGGGCTATTCGGCTGGTTAATATCCCCCTCCCAGCCTTGGCCATTGCGCACAAAGGCTTTAATTTCAAACCAACCATTTACCGCGCGGCTACAATCCATCTCAACATCCAGCATCCAATAATGCGGCCCCCACGTATTAAGCGTTGTCACCCCATAACCATCAACACTCACGGTGCGCTCAGTGCCCCAGTCGCTGGGCCAAAGGTCGGTGGTCCAGTCGGTCGCACTGCCGGGAGCATCACTACTTTGCCCCGCCTCAGTACCATACCAATCAAGGTAGTTATCATTGATTTTCCACGGCGCTGTGGTGGTGTTCCGTAGGTTGTTGTGACGAATAGGCATGGCACATTGGTAGTTACTGGTTTGGCAATCGCGCCCTTGTGTGGTGTTGGCATAGTGGTGGTCAATGCCGCCGCGTAGAAATAGATCCTCGCCGCTTGCGGTGGCTGCCTTGATAAAGATCACCGTGCGCTGCCAGTCACCGTCATCTACGGCAGGTAATTTGGCTTGATGATGAATAGCCATCGCATCCCAAGGGGCCACATCAAGGTTAATAGTGCCATCGGGTTGTACGGTAATAACCTCAGCGCTACAGCGACTGCCATCTTCACTCAGCGCACCTTTAAGTACATTGCAATAGCGTCCTGGAGCCATGTCGGTGGCGATCGTCGCCTGCAACGCGAAATCTTCCTTGTTAATGGCCACATGCCCGGCATCCGCCCGGCCAAAGGCTATTTGGTTATTACCATTATCCCACCACTGCGTCACTTGCCAGTGCTCGGTGGTGTTATTGCGAAAATCCACGCCACCGGCGATATAAGACCACCGGTGTTCGCACTGCCAGTTGCTGCCAAAGCACTCTAACTCGCCGTTATTATGCACCGGCACACTAGGCCCACCAGCGTCGGTATCGCCATGATAGTCATAACTCGACATCACCTTGGGGTAGCCATAGGGATAGGCAAGCATAAATACGTTCGCTAAATCATATAACCGGCCATCGGCATAGGTGATCACATTACCGCCCCCGCCGTGACCACGTTGGTTATCGTGATTATCGACGAACACCACCGCTGAGGAGCTCGGCATAAACCCCCACCCTTCACCAAAATTGCTCAGCCAGGCGAGTTTGCCATTGCGAAAGGTGTTGCCAAGCTCGGTGCTGTATTTAAATTCGGTGACCAAGCCTGTGGCCAGATATTCCGAAGCGCTGACAGCCTCACCGCCTTGATCAATCACCTCTTGGAATACCACCGGGTTGCCTACCACCTTGCTCATTAAGCTGGCAATATCATCTGCCGCAACATGTTTCGCAGCATCAAAACGAAACCCTTTCACCCCTAAGCTTTGCAGTGAGTTAATGTAATTGGCTAAGGTGTTTTGCACATACTCGGCATCGGTGTTTAGGTCCGCGAGGCCCACCAATTCACAATGCTGCACCCGCCAACGGTCATTGCCATAATCTTCAGGATTGATAGCGCAGCTAGTATGGAAGTCTTGTGGGCTGTAATCTGGGAAATATTTATCTCCATAGCTGTGTCCTGCCGTGCCAACACCACTGCCCGCCGCCATGTGATTAATCAGGGTATCAACATAGATATCCACGCCGGCCTCGCCACAACGCTGGACCATATCAATGAACTCGCTGCGATTGCCACCGCGACTGGTGAGCTCATAACTGACCGGTTGGTAGCGAGTCCACCATTGGCTGCCTTGGATATGCTCATTGGGCGGTGACACCTGCACAGCAGCGTAGCCTTTGGGGCCTAAGAACTGCTCACATTCTTGAGCAATATCTGGCCAACTCCATTCAAACAAGTGAACAAAGGTGGTCGGGGCGGCATAACTTGTCGCCGGGATTGCAAGACCTAACGAGAGGCTCGCAGCGAGGAGGGTTTTAGTTGTCATAGTGTGTCTCATTTTCGTTATTAGCCTGAGCTTAATTTACAAAAATTTAACACTAGACTGAGTGCATCACTGTGGCAATTGAATACGTATTCATTACCGAAACAAAAGCACTGAAAAATCAAAAACGCAGGTAAAAATCCTGACACAATGCGCGATACTCGGCGCTGTAATCATCGCCTTGATGGATCACCAACTCGCTATAATGGCAATCACTTTGCTGCCAACTCCACTGCATTAAACAGCGCGTTACGGCTTTAGTGGCGGTGGTTTTCACTCGACAACAACGGCGTAAATATCCCCCTTGTTGCAGCACCAATTGATTTAATTGCTCGGCGCCAGATAGTGGCAAAATCACCGCCAATTCAGTCTGGCTGTGGCTGGCTCGCTGCCACACACCCAGTAGTTCACTAAAAGGTAAACTATCGGTATGGCGCGCCAACGTGCGTTTGTCGCTACCGGCTTTAAGGGCATTATCGAAATACGGTGGATTACTGATCACTAAATCAACCGCTTGCTCGGGCGTGAAGGTATTAGCATCACAGCGGCTTATAGCCACCTCAGGCCAAGGGCTCGCAGCAACATTAAGCTGTGCTTGAGTGCAAGCATCCGGTTCAATATCAATGCCGTGCACACTCGCGTCGGGCGCCCGCTGCTTAGCCATTAACGCCAGTAGCCCTGTGCCCGTGCCCACATCCAATATACGCCGCGCCTGGCTGACATCGGCCCACGCACCGAGCAAGATGCCATCGGTTGAGACCTTCATGGCGACGTTGTCTTGTGCGATGGAGAAGCGTTTAAAGTTAAATCCTGCCACTTTTGCCCTTTGTGTTTGTGTATGTGCCACGTATAATTAACGCAATTGTCCTTCATTTTGACTCCTTTATGCAATTTGCCGATTTTGATCTTGATGCCGCGCTTTTAAAAGCCATTGATGCCATGGGCTTTAGCAAAGCCACCAGCATCCAACAGCTCGCCATCCCAGAGGCCCTTGATGGTCGCGACGTACTTGCGGGTGCACCAACGGGCACAGGGAAAACGGCAGCATTCTTGATCCCTGCAATTCAATACTTACTCGACCACCCGCGTCGTAACCCAGGTTTCGCTCGCGTGCTGATCATGGCACCAACGCGCGAACTTGCTTACCAAGTCCATGAGCAGTGTGAGAAGCTCGCAGCCCACACGCATCTGAAAATTGGCGTGGTGACCGGCGGCATCAACTACGGCAGTCATAAAGAAATCTTTGAAAAGAACAATGATGTGCTGATTGCCACTCCTGGACGGTTAATGGAGTATTTGGATACCGAAAACTTCCACGCCGAGGATGTGGAAATGTTGATCCTCGATGAAGCCGATCGCATGCTAGATATGGGCTTTCGCAAAGAAATGCTGCGCATCTGTGAGGAAGCCAAAAACCGACGCCAATGCCTGCTATTTTCGGCCACCTTGGAAGGCGAAGCAGTTGAAAAGTTCTCCGCGCGAATCCTTAATGAGCCCGCGAAACTTGAAGCTTCGCCCTCGCGTCGCGAGCGCGGCAAGATCTTACAATGGGTTCACTTGGCCGATGATTACGAGCACAAGTTGGCACTACTGACCCATCTATTGAAACAAAGTGATGTGGAAAAGGCCGTGGTGTTTGTAAAAACCCGCGAGCGTTTAGAAAAGTTAGTGGGCGAGCTTTATACTAATGATATAAAAACCACATGGCTACGTGGCGAGATGCCACAGGATAAACGCATGGCAGCCATGGCTAGCTTTCACAGTGGTCGCACTAATATTTTGGTGGCCACAGATGTCGCCGCACGCGGCATTGATGTCAGCGATATCAGCCATGTCATCAACTTTGATATGCCACGCACGGCCGATGTATACGTGCACCGCATTGGCCGCACGGCCCGTGCAGGTAAAAAAGGCACCGCTATTTCCTTGGTTGAGGCCCATGATGTGGCCATGGTTGGCAAAATAGAGCGTTATACCGATCAAGTACTGAAACGGCGCAAAATAAAGGGCTTAGAGCCACAACATAAAGAGCCTAAGTTGCCACCGAAAAAGAAAAAAGATCCGGTCAAGATCAAAGCCAAGCGCAAAAAAGCCAAGGCTAAAATCAAAGCCAAAAAGTAGTTAAAAAAGGCCTCCCTAAAGAGGCCTTTTTACTCTCTAGTTAATGGGATAACTCGGCTTGTCTTTGCCCTCAATGAGCCAGTTGACCCATAGTTTGCCGTCATCACCTTGGCACATAGACACAAAATTACGAGCGCGAATGTACTTTGCTGAGCCAAATGGGCGCAGCATGGAAGCCGTAATTTGCTCCCCTTCATCAATGTATTCCAAATCGTCATTGGTGATCGCACAAATCCCGAGCCACTGCATAAAGGTCGGCGCCGGGTGCACTATCCCCGAGGACACCACTTGGTGAATTTTCACCACGCCTTGAGATTGTGGCGCCCTGATCACTCCTAGAGCTCCCACATGCACATCCCCCGACAGCAACACAGTTTTGCCTTGACGTTGCTTGGCATTATCAATGAGTCGCATAATTAAACGAGCGCGCTCCCCTTCATGCTCTTTTGCCCGCCAATGATCTTTTAAATCATCGGTCAGCTCTTCTTGCCAAGGGGTGGCATCAACCGCACGCTCAGCGAAAGAAAAATCACGATAGACCACAGGCACCGCACTCATCACCAGCAAATCTCCTCGCTGGCATTGGCTATCGAGGTAATCGGTCACATGAGCCCAACAAGTATCCGACATCACCTGGCTTAAACTGCGCTCAGAGCGGTTATCCAGGGCCAAAATATGATAATCGTGAAATCTCAGCGCAAATGAAAAGTCACAACCTTGTTCACCGGCAAGTAAACCGTGGTTATCGCTGCCGCGTAATTGCAACAAAGTGAACACCTTACGCGCCGCCTCATAGATACACTGATACACGGGGCAACTCTGCAAATCATCAGGGTAACTCCCCCAGCCATCGAAAATATCGTGATCATCCCACATCATTAACGATGGCACTGAAGCCAGCATCGCCGCCATTGGCGCTTTATTCCAGCGAGCTAAATACAGTTGGCTATAAAATCGCGTCACTTGGTTGCGCATCTCTTTACTAACTTGGCGCGTTATTTTCTGCTCTTTATCAAGTTCATTCCAACGCTGTAATGTGGGGACTTGAGACCATATGGAGTCAGCGTAAACCTGATCGCCTCCCATTAACAGCAGTGAAAATGGCGCCTGTTGGTGTTGTGTGTGCATTTCACGCCATAAATAGTAAGGTTTTTCTGTGGCATTCATCATCTTATAATCGGAAAAACCATTACATGAGGCATAGGCTAAGCGCGGCTTTTCTCCCTGCTCAGGCACATAAAATGTCCACAGCTGTTGGCCTTGTTGGTCTGCGGCGTCCTCGCCGTGGATAGTAATGTGGTAATCAAGGTAACCCGAGGTTTCCAGTTCGATACGGGCTTTCCATACCTTCCCCGCACTGAGGGAACCGATTTCAACTGCCTCTAAATTCTGCCCATCCACCGCAACATGACATTGCTGCACATTGTTATCGGTCACAAAGACAAAGGTATATAGGGTATCTGATTCAAGGCCAAGAATAGGCCCCAATAATAGCTTGGCTGACATTATCTCCCTCCATGGCATACAAATGAGTTGTCGCTCATTACCATAGCAGAAACACAGCAATAAAAAAGCCGCTCATCAACAGCGGCTTTTCGTGCAGATTAATGCTTATTCAAAGACGGTGTCGACCGCTAACACCTCTATATTCTCAGCGGGAATACGCAAAGGGTAGCGTTGAATTTGCTTGTCTTCGTCAAGCAGCGATTGCGGTTTCTCAGTGTTGTACTGCAGCGGTGATTCCTGCTCCGAGGCCAGTCGTTGCTGCATATCGGCGCCATCTCCAGTAACAAACACATAGTGCATATTGTCGCTTTGTAGATTCTCACTGATCACCCGATTTATATCTTCGACGCTTAGGCTACTGAGCTGCTCACGCACATAGTCGACAAAGTTATCGGTGTCGTAAAAACGACTATCTAGGGCATAGCCTAGCTGTCGGTCTTGGCTGGCTACCAGTTGCGGCACATAGTTACTTAAGAAGTTTCGCGTTGCTTCAAAGTCCGCTTCGCTCATGCCATTGGCAATGAGTTTATCGAGCTCGAATAAAGCGGTGCGAGTAGCAAAGTGAGCATCGTTATTTGAGCGCAGCGGCCTTAACCATACCTGGAAGATTTGCTCAGAACGCCCTAGGTTGGCATCCGGTTTAGTTTGGAACATACCACGAGGGAAGTACTCGATGTAGGCATAGTCGCCATAGTTCATCCCCCGAACCTGACGAATACGCTGGAATAACTGGGCGTTCGAGTTACGGTGCTCACCTAAGTATGAGCGCACTAACCATAATGCTGTCCAGTCTTTATGCGATCGCGTGGTATCGATAGGGAAGCCAAACGACACTGCCGTTGATTTTGCCGACTTTTCGACAATAGTAGCGTAACGCCCATCAAGCGCTGGAGCGTCAGGCACATTAAGGCGGCGTTGCTCACCTTTTGGTAAGCCCTGTAGGTCCGTTAACAGCTGCGTTTTCAGCTCTTGTGGCATGGCTCCAGTAATACCCAAGTGCAGTTTACTTTGGGTCAGCTGTTGCTGATAAAAGGCCCGCACATCCGCTAAGGTAATATTTTCCAGATCAGATAAGTCGCCGTAATTATAACTTTCATAGGGGTGACCTTGATACAGCTTGCTATACAGTACCTCCTTGCCCAGCTCCTCATCGTTAGACGCTTTTAAGCCTGATTTAATGCTATCGACAAGCTCCTTTTGCAGCCGCTGGAAATCGTCTTCGCGAAACCCTGGGTTTAGCAATTGCTCGCTCACCAAGGCATACCATTTGTCAGCATTGTCTTTATGAATACGACCACGAAACGACATCATTTCCTTGTCAATTTGATAGCTAAAGCTCCCCGCCATGGGGTATAAAGCCTTTTGAATATCTTTATAGCTTTGTGACTCACTGCCGCCTTTGGCAATCATTGCCGCAGTCAGTGCCGCCAGACCTTTTTTGCCCTCTGGGTCGGCAGCCGCGCCGGTGTAGAATAACCAGTTAACATCCACCAGCGGCGAACTATTCGTGTTATCGAGCACGGTAAAATGGCGCTCGGTAGGTTTACTTTGATGCTCAGCGACTAAAGCATCAAGGCGCACCTCGTTGGCAAAGCCTGCGACCGACTCACTAGCCGACATCGTCACCGTGGTGCGGTTATTATCGACAAAGTACTTATTCGCCATAGTGCGAATATCTTCGGCACTAATGTTATCGGCAGTGGCATACAAGCTGTTGATCACCTCAGGGTCACGCTCGAAATGCATGTACCGCGCAAGGGTTGAGGCGATGCTTTGTGATGAATCTAAGCTATTAATAAAGCTATATTTTTGGTGCGATTTCAAGGCTTGTAGTCGGCTTTCATCGACCAACTCTGTACGTGCCTTAGCATAAGTGCGGTTGATAGCATCGCGCACGGTGGTGAGGTGCTGCTCATCATCCACCTTCACAAACACATGCATCAAGCCTGGATCTTTGGTTTCCGGGTTGTAGGTGAACATTTGGCTAGCAATTTGTTTATCAACAACCAGCTCTTGATACAAATCTGAGTTCTCAGAAAAGTATAGTTGAGAGAGTAAATCAAGCGCCGCGCGGTCTTTTTTCTGCGGCTGCCATGCTGCACCTTTGTATGACACTAATAACCAGTGCCCGGGTAGCCCTTCGTATTGCTCATGCACATAACGAGGCGCCTGTTGTTGCGGTTCAACAGGAATATCGGCTTGATAATCCCCTTGCTGCCAATTGCCCCAGTGCTTTTTCACCATCGCAATGGTCGCTTGCGGGTCAACATCACCGACGATTACCAAAGAGACATATTCCGGCTTATAAAAGCGCTCGAAAAAGGTTTGCCCGTATTCACTTTGATCCGGCATGGCTTCAATATCGGCAAAAAAGCCCATGGTGGTGTGTTTATAGGTATGCTTATCAAAGGCCTCATTACGCACCGCCGCTAGTAACTTACGGATAGGACTGGCGTTGTTCTTTAAGTATTCGCCTTTGACGGTCAGCGCTTCGGTACGGAATTGCTCTTCACTGTAACTCAAGTTTTGGAAGATATCCGCTTCAATTTCTAGCACCTTATCGAGGTGCTCTTTGGAGAAGTTAAGGTGATAATTGGTGTAATCATTCGTGGTGTAAGCGCGGTTATCGACCCCGGAGTTTTTCAAGATATCTGCATATACATGTGCAGGAAATTTCTCAGAGCCTTTGAACATCATGTGTTCAAAGAAGTGTGCAAAGCCGGTTTTTCCTGGTTCCACCTCATTACGTGAGCCTACGGACACCGGGATTTGTAATGACACTACATCGGGGTAGTCTGTTTTCACCACCATGACTCGCAGGCCATTATCAAGCTCTTCAAGTACATAGTCTTGGGAGAACACTGCTTGTGACTGTGGCGCGGCCTCAGCAGCCGTTGGGGTGCTGGTCGTCGTTTGCGTGCTTTGGCAACCGCCAAGAGTGAGCGCGAAGGCGACACCTGTCGCTAATAGAGAAAGTTTCATCTTCAACCTTGATGTTTTGTTGTTTTTTAGCTTCCTCATTATGCAATAAATCACATCGCAAACGCACCTTAGGGGTGTCACTTTGCTGTAAACAAATATGTCAGCCACGACAAAATGGGTATAACGGTCAGCTCATGCTGAATAACGCTTTAACTTGAAGCAAATTCACTCTAGTTGAGTAAGTTTCATTATAAAAAGCTGTTTAGACGTCTAAATGGCTGTTATAGTTATTTCATTGTCAATTGCTGGGAATGAGAACCATGGCTTTATCACTGCGAGAAAAAATAGAGGACCCCCGTCAGGGCGTGTATTTAATTGGCACTACGCCACCTAAAGCAGATACTGATGAAGTCGCTATGCGCGCAATTGCCGAAAAGCTGCTTGGCCGTTTACACGAAATTGAGTATGACGGTGTGGTGGTTTATGACATTCAGGACGAGAGCAGTCGCATCAGCACGCCGCGCCCCTTCCCATTCAAACACACCATTGACCCACGTGATTATGGCCAGTTATTGCGGCGCTTATCACGCGCCGATGTGATCACCTATAAAAGTGTAGCTCAGCGTAATCAGGATGAATTTAATCAGTGGCTTGATAGCACCGCCAATGACCATGATTTAAATAACTTAGTCTTAGTCGGAAGTCCGTCGTCACAAGGGGATATCAAGCTAAGCTTAAATGATGCCTACAGCCAGATTGCCGCTCATCACCAGGACTTCTTTTTAGGCGGCGTGACCATTGCCGAGCGCCACGCTAATAAGCGTAATGAACATGAGCGCTTACTGACCAAAACGGCGCAAGGGTGTCAGTTTTTTATCTCCCAGGCGGTTTATGATGCGCAAGCGACTATTGATCTAATCACCAGTTATGCCCGCAGCTGCCGCCAGCAAGGGCTCTCGCCACAGCGTATTATTTTAACCTTCACCCCTTGTGGCGGTGAAAAAACGCTGGATTTTATGCAGTGGTTGGGGATTTCCGTGCCTGAGGCTACTAAGTGGCGCATGCTTGATGCCGAAAACACCTTGAGTGAGTCGGTGCGCATCTGCCGCGAAAACTTAGATTTGATCTTACGTAGCTGCGCCCATCTGGATGTGCCGCTGGGGTTGAATATCGAGTCACTGACGAACCGTAAACAGGAAATCGATGCATCCATCAACCTGTATCGTTTGCTTAAAGCCACTATGGAGCTGAGCTTGGCAGAACGACAAATCGCCTAGTTTACCTTTCTTTTGCCCGCCCAGTGCTATACCTACTGATAGCGCTGGGCATTTTGAGCGGCAAAAAGTGCAGCGTGCTACTGCACTGTGCTCACCCTAGTGCTACTTTTTACGCCACTGACCGTCGACTTTAACCATATGCCCTGCGGTCGTTTTTTCGATAGCTTTGGCGCCTGCTAACGCCTCCACTTGGCTCAAACTGATACCATTTTTCTTCGCCAATGATAAATACTTGGCTTTACGCTTAGCGTTAATCTCGGCAATGAGCTTTTGCGCCTCACTGTTATTTTGTACTAAGGCTAAATAGCCGTTGCTGGTTTCGCCGACGATACCTTGCGCCTTAGCTTGGTCTAAAGTTAGCGCCCAGGCACTGAAGGCCAACATGGCGGCACTGACTAACATACTCCATTTAACTAGTTTCATAACCCCTCCTAGAAAAGCTCGCTGTCATCGCTGAATAACTCGTCGAGTTCTTTATCCACTTTGACGCGGATCTCATGATCGACTTTGACATTTAGGTTGATGGTGATTGGCTCTTTACTCTCTACCTCAACCTTATGGGTGCATCCCATTAAAGTTAACATAGCGACCACCGCCACCAGCGATAGTTTGCTCATTCGCTTACTCCTTCGCTTGATACTCTTGCTCCACTTTCTTAGTGATTTCATCACTTAAGCGCAGCGCCTTAAATAGGGTATAGATATTTTCTTGATGATTATAGTTAAAATTTACAGCTTGCTGGTGCTCGGGGTTTTCCCCTTTTAATTGCATCGCCATGGTTAACCAACCATCGGTTTTTAAATCAACATCGGCGTTGATGCTGTTGATATCTAAGTTTTCCAACATGCCCAACATCGGCCCAAGCTCTGCCTGCTGTGCTTTCACCGCATCGAAGGCGGCGTTATCTTTAATCGTCAATTTACCCGGAGCTTGCGAATAAATACGGCCATTTTCGACACTGACTCCCTGCTCCTCTAACCGTATTGGTAGTTTTGCTGCCAATACCCCTGTGATCTCAATGCCCTGCTGTGGCTCTAGCGCCAGTAGGCTTTGGGCATTAATTTGTGCTACCTCAACGAAGGTGGGAGCACGACGCTTCGTTAGCCCAGTCACATAAAGTTTATCCAGCGACAAAGTGCCACCTAACACCTCGGCCTGCACCTCTTTGAGGTAGGCATCTTGGTCATAACCCCAGAGCCCTTGCACCTGTGACAACACCGGTCCAGCGCGTAGTTGGGAAATAGTAAAGCTAGTATCATCGAGCTGAAGTTGCCCTGAATTCCACTGTCCTTGCGGCGACGTATCGATATCTTCGGCTAAGTAACTCTGATAAAGCACGCTGGCGTCGTCCACATCTAGCTGCCATTGCATACGCTGAAGGCGCGCATCACCGTGCAATTGAGCGCTGAGTGTGCCGGCGGTCAGTGACAACTCGGGGGCCAATTGGCTGGCAATGGCTTGCAATGAAGGTAAGGGCGTCGGCGGCAATACCACGGTGATAGGAAAAGCCGTTTCTTGCCAACTGTGCTTAACCAAAGCTTGCGCCTGCTGCCATGAGATAAGGTGCTCACCATCAATGCTGCGAGCAATATCAACTTGACTATCGACACTGAGCTCACTTAATCTCAGCTGCGCAGAATCTAGTTGCCCAATACGGCTTTGCACCTCAACCTGTGCGCTGCGCCGCCCTGCCCCTAAATCAGCCTGTACCTGATAATTCTGTTCGACATCAAGCAGTTTAATATCAGCATTCGCCGCAACAGCAGCAAAGGTATCAAGGCGCGCTGAAATCGAGTTATCTGCGCTGATAGTGGCATCAACAGTAACCGCTACCTGTTCGCCAGAATAAGGCGCCATTGTTAACTGTGCGGTTTTCAGTTGCCCATGCAGCGCAGTAGCCCCAGCAAAGTTATGGTCGAACTCGCCAGTGGCGCTTACGGGGGCAACATGCACATTCTCACCCACCGGCGCGGCTACTTGACCTTTAAAGGCGCCGCTAATGCGCTGCTCAGTTGCCTGTCCCGAAACACTAAGCCGCCCTAACGACTGGGTTTCTAGTTGTAAAGCATAATCGGCAGCCACCTGTGCTGTGCGCCAATTGGCACGCGGCGCCTCTAAGCGAACACCCACTTTAGTCTGTTCGCTGTTATGCGTAAGCAGCACTTGCGTTAGCTGCACCTCGCTTTCATCTATACTCACCCTTGGTTCGGCCAACGTTAGCTGCCATGACCCCTTGAGCAGCTCTGGGAAATAGGATTTTAGGCTGGCTTGATAGTCACACTGAGCCTGCGCTCGCAATTGCGTTGTAAGTGCACTGGTGTCTAGGTCAAAGCGACGCATGTTCTTGGAGCGCACCTCGATGCTGCCCTGGCTACTCACCTGCACCGGGCAAGGCGTATGTTGCCAGGTAGCTTGGCTGGCAATAGTGATCTGGTTATCGATGCGGTTTCCGTAATAACGCCCTTGTGCTTGTAGCTCCGGCAATGCCCACTGAGAGATATTAAAGCGCATGAGTGATGGCTCGGCCACAGCCATAAGCTGGGCTCTTAAGGCTTTATTGGCATGCAGTTCATAGTCGATATGCTGCGAGGTTATGGCGATATCACCGGCTATATCACCATTTAACACCCACTGATTGAGTTGCGGCTCACTCACCGTCATACGCACAGGCGCAGTGGCATAAGGCGTGTACACGGAAAGGGATTCAACAGTTACCAACGGACGACTGTCTGTCAGCGGCAAACTAAGCGCCTGAGGTTTACCAGTATCACTGGATGATTGAGTTTGTTGCTTAGCCAGAGTTAAGGCTGCTTTTTCAATATCGATGTGCTGCGGTGTGATTCGCGCCTGCTTTATAACAAGCCGGTGCTGGCGATAACCTACACATAACTTATTGACTGTGATTGTGGTCAGCCCGCTCCCCCATTGCCAATCAGCACAGGTTAACTCTGCTTCATCGGCATCAAGGTACTGTTTCGCTACCATAAAGGTGAGCTCAATGCGAAATAAGTAGGCGGTAGCTAGAGTGAGCCCTATCACTGCTAATCCAATCAACAGCTTGCGCAGCATAGTTTTCCTTAAAGCGGTAAATGGTAGGTGATCATTTTAAAAGTTTCTCATGAAGCGAAGCTGATTGGAACACATCAATAAGAGCAACAAAAAAGGCTGCCAAGGCAGCCTTTTTAGGTTAGACAAGCACTAGATAGTTAGCCAATGTGCTTGCGCGCGTTCCGGAACATACGCATCCATGGGCTGTCTTCTTGCCACTCATCTGGGTGCCATGAGTTCGCTACCGCGCGGAATACCCGCTCTGGGTGTGGCATCATCACCGTAGCGCGACCATCTGTAGAGGTCATACCCGAGATTGCCTCTGGTGAACCATTGGGGTTCGCCGGATATTGCATGGTTGGGTTACCGTAGTTATCTACGTATTTCACCGCCACAGTACCCGAGTTCACTGCTGTTTGAATAGCCGCCTCATTTGCAAATTCGGCACGGCCTTCACCGTGTGACACCGCAATTGGCATACGTGAGCCCGCCATACCGCTGAAGAACACCGATGGGCTGTCTTGTACTTCGACCAAGGTTGCACGCGCTTCAAAACGCTCGCTTTGGTTGGTCACGAAACGTGGCCAATGCTGCGTGCCTGGGATCAGCTCGCGCAATGTTGATAGCATCTGACAGCCATTACACACACCCAAGCTGAAGGTATCTTGTCGCTCGAAGAAGCCTTGGAACTGCTCGCGTGCCATGTCATTAAATAGAATGGACTTCGCCCAGCCTTCACCGGCCCCGAGTACGTCACCATATGAGAAGCCACCGCACGCCACAAGGCCTTTGAATTGCTCTAGCGTTAAGCGCCCCTCTAGAATGTCACTCATGTGTACGTCAACAGCGGCAAAGCCTGCACGGTTAAATGCCGCCGCCATCTCAACGTGTGAGTTAACGCCTTGCTCACGCAAGATAGCCATTTGTGGCTTAGCGCCAGTGGCAATGTAAGGCGCGGCGACATCTTCGTTAATGTCGAAGCTCAGCTTCACGTTGAGACCTGGGTCATTGGCATCAGCTTTGGCATCATGCTCTTGGCGAGCACAGGCAGGGTTATCACGCAGAGACTGCATTTGATAAGTGGTTTCCGCCCACGCTAAACGCAGCTCGGTACGGCTATTATCCACTAATACATGACCACCACGGTTAATAATCAGCTGATCTGCATCGTTCAACGTACCAATTTCATGGCTTAGCGCAGCAAGACCGTTCTCGGCAAGGGTGGCCTTCACCGCGTCTAGGTCATCATTGCGAACCTGAATAACGGCACCCAGCTCTTCGTTGAATAGGACCTCTAAATCAGACCCCGCTAACGCGTCTAGCTCTAGCGTTACCCCAGTGTGACCCGCGAAAGCCATCTCCGCAGCAGTTACGAATAAACCACCGTCAGAGCGGTCATGGTAAGCCAGTAGTTTTTCTTCGCTTACCAGCGCTTGCATCGCCTCGAAGAAGCCTTTTAATAGTTCAGGGCTATCAACATCTGGGGTTTTGTCACCCAGCTGCTTGTAAACCTGCGCCAAGCTTGATGCCCCCATGCGGTTTTGACCAGCACCCAAGTCGATAAGCAAGAGCGTTGAATCGCCTTTATCGGTGCGCAGCTGTGGCGTGACCGTTTTACGAATGTCTTCAACACGACCAAACGCAGTGATTACCAAAGACAACGGCGCAGTCACGGCTTTATCTTCACCATTATCTTGCCATGTGGTCTTCATCGACATTGAGTCTTTACCTACCGGGATGGTTAAGCCCAAGGCTGGACACAGCTCTTCACCCACGGCCTTAACCGCTTCATATAAACCGGCGTCTTCACCGGGGTGCCCGGCTGCCGCCATCCAGTTTGCTGATAGCTTAATGTTATTCAATGAGCCAATATCAGCACAGGCAATATTGGTCAGTGACTCGGCGACCGCTAAACGCGCTGAAGCACCATAATTAAGCAGTGCCGCAGGTGTACTCTCACCCATAGACATGGCCTCACCATGATAGGTGTCGTACGCAGCAGCTGTCACGGCACAGTTGGCCACCGGCACCTGCCAAGGGCCAACCATTTGGTCACGGGCAACCAAACCGGTTACCGAGCGGTCGCCAATGGTGATTAAGAAGGTTTTTTCAGCAACTGCTGGCAAGCGCAGTAGTCGTTGCACCGCGTCTTGCACGGTAATAGCGTTGGTATTAAGCGCTTCACCCTGAGCCTGCTTGGTGCTGACATCACGGTGCATTTTCGGCGCTTTACCCAATAACACATCAAGCGGCAGATCCACTGGGTTATTGTTAAAGTGCGAGTCAGAAACCCGTAAGTGACGTTCTTCGGTCGCAGTACCGATGACTGCGTACTCGGCGCGCTCACGTTGACATATTTGCTCAAAGCGAGCGAAGTTTTCTTCTGCTACCGCCAGCACGTAACGCTCTTGTGATTCATTACACCAAATCTCATGCGGCGCCATACCGGGCTCATCGTTTGGCACATTACGCAATTCGAAATCGCCCCCTCGGCCGCCATCATCCACTAATTCAGGGAAGGCATTTGACAGGCCACCGGCGCCCACATCGTGGATAAAAGCAATGGGGTTGTCATCGCCTAGCTGCCAGCATTTATCGATGACTTCTTGACAGCGGCGTTCCATTTCTGGATTTTCACGTTGTACCGAAGCAAAGTCGAGGTCTTCATTGGACTGTCCTGACGCCATGGACGAAGCCGCTCCGCCTCCCAAGCCAATATTCATTGCCGGGCCGCCCAACACAATAAGCTTCGCGCCTACCGGGATCTCGCCTTTTTGTACATGGTCAGTACGAATGTTACCTAAACCACCGGCAATCATAATAGGCTTGTGATAACCGCGCACTTCCTCGCCATTGTGGCTATTAACTCGCTCTTCATAGGTACGGAAGTAACCCAGTAGGTTTGGACGACCAAACTCATTGTTAAACGCGGCGCCGCCTAGCGGGCCATCAATCATGATATCCAGCGCTTCAACAATGCGCCCTGGTTTACCGTATTCGCTCTCCCATGGTTGTTCAAAACCTGGGATGCGTAAGTTAGATACGCTAAAGCCTACCAAACCAGCTTTTGGCTTAGAGCCTCGGCCTGTAGCACCTTCATCACGGATTTCACCGCCCGAGCCCGTTGATGCACCTGAGAATGGCGAAATCGCGGTTGGGTGGTTGTGGGTTTCAACCTTCATCAAAATTTCGATGTTTTCTTGGTGATACGTGTATTCACCACTGAAATCAGGAAAGAAACGACCGGCCACTGAGCCTTTCATCACCGCTGCATTGTCTTTGTATGCAGATAATACGTTGACGCTATTTTGCTCGTAGGTGTTTTTGATCATTTTGAACAGCGATTTGGGCTGCTCTGTGCCGTCAATGGTCCAATCAGCGTTAAAGATTTTGTGACGGCAATGCTCTGAGTTCGCCTGCGCGAACATAAACAATTCAATGTCGTTCGGGTTACGGCCGAGTTTCTGGAAGTTCTCTACCAGATAATCAATCTCGTCGTCTGCAAGGGCAAAGCCTTGTTCAACATTCGCTTTAGCTAGCGCCTCACGGCCTCCGCCAAGGATGTCCACCGATGACATAGCTCGCGGCTCATCGGTACGAAACAGTTTCGCGGCATCATCCATATCGCGGTGCGTTGCTTCGGTCATGCGGTCGTGTAGCAAGGCGGCCACATCGTTAAGCTGGCAAACACTCAAATCACCTTCAACATAATAGGCGATGCCGCGCTCGATACGATGTACCTGAGTTAATCCACAATTGTGAGCGATGTCGGTGGCCTTAGATGCCCATGGCGAAATTGTGCCTGGACGCGGGGTAACTAAAATAAGTGTCCCTTGGGGCTCATGTTCAGGAATATGCGGCCCATAAGTAAGCAGCTTTTCCAGCTTGCTGTGCTCGTCAGAATTCAGTGCTGCTGTGACATCAGCAAAGTGCATAAATTCGGCGTAGACGTTAGTTACAGGAAGGTTGGCTTGCTTACATTGAGTAAGCACTTTTTGAACACGAAAATCGGAAAGTGCTGGCGCACCACGCAGGATTAACATAGGTAATATCATCCGGGGTTAAGGATTGAACGACAGTTGCCGCGCATTATACTTAATTTAGTTAAAAATGCGAGTTAAAGGGCCGCTGGCAAGGACGATTGTCCGCTATTGCAGGGAATCCTTATAAGCCTTACTTCTATGGCTAAAGTAGAGGTGACGCCAAGCCTTGGTTTTGTTATAAGTGGTGGTATCGGGGTAAAGGGGCAAGCCGTGAGATTCGTTTGGTTAATTGTGAGTATCTGGGTACTCGTAGGCTGCAGTGAGCCGCAAAAACCTAGCCAATTAGAGCGTATTCATCAAAGCAACACGTTGCGCGTGGGCACCCTGGCCGGTGCCAGCAATTATTACCAAGCCCCTCAAGGGGAGCAAGGGTTTGAATACGAACTTGCCCAAGATTTTGCTAACTACCTAGGCGTAGAGCTGGATATCGTGCCGTTCTTTAGCCTTAACGATATGTTTCAGCGCCTTGATAATGGCTCATTGGACCTGGTCGCATCGGGCATTGGCTACACTCCAAGTCGTGCCGAGCTGTACCGCTTTGGCCCCAGTTACCGCATCATTAGTCAAAAGCTGGTTTACAAACAAGGTCGAGTCCGGCCGCGCGACTTTGATGACTTAGAGGGCAACTTAACGGTACTGGCCCGCAGCAGCCACTCGCAAACTCTACATCGGTATAAAAAACAGTACCCTCAACTGAGTTGGAATGAAACCGATGAAATGGATGAAGCAGAGTTACTGCAAGCCATTATCGACGGCGATATCGACTACACCATTGCTGACTCCCACGCCTTGGCACTGTTTCGCCGTTACCACCCGAATCTGAGCATCGGCTTTTCCGTGACCCGTAATGACCCAATTGGCTGGGTACTGCGCCAAGATAACGACGACTCGCTCTATGCCTTGGTAGTGGAGTTTTTCGGTGAGGCGAAAGCGAACAAGCGCCTTTATGCCTTAGAAGAGAAATACTTTGGCCACGTACGCCAGTTTAACTATGTTAACACCTTGGCATTTATTGAAGCCGTTGCCGATACCTTGCCGACTTATATGCCTTGGTTTAAACAGTATGCACAAGAGTTAGACTGGCGCTTGCTGGCCGCACTCAGTTACCAAGAATCAATGTGGGACCCCTTGGCAAAATCACCCACTGGGGTACGCGGTATTATGATGCTTACTTTACCAACGGCAAAACAGGTGGGCGTTACCAGTCGCCTCAAACCAGAACAGAATATTCGCGGCGGTGCCGAGTACTTACGTTATCTTATTGAACGCATACCTGATCGTATTGCCCAACCTGACCGTACTTGGTTTGCCTTAGCGTCATATAATGTCGGCTGGGGTCATGTAAATGATGCACGGATCCTAACCGAGCGTGCCGGTGACGATAAAGACAAGTGGGCCGATGTGAAAAAATACCTACCGCTGTTGATCAAGAAACGCTATTATCGTACAACTAAATACGGTTATGCGCGCGGAGACGTAGCGGTAACTTACGTAGACAATATTCGGCGCTACTACGACACCCTAGTATGGTTAGATGAAAACGATGCTTTGGTGGCCAACAACGCTAGCGCCAAGGAAGAATCGGCCGGAACGCCATAAAACTGTCATTTAATCGTGTTTTTATTGGCAGCTCTCCCCTCTCACACTTTCAAGGAGAATACACTATGCTAAAACGCCGTAGAACGCATCGCTTTAAGCGAAATGTACTATTTTCATCGACTAATCGTCGTCGAGTAACCCGCAAAAATACCCACAATAAGATTTTGTGGCGTCGCCGCTTGTTTGCCATGCAACAAATGGAAGAACTAGAAAAGCAACGCTTGGCGGAGGCCTAACCCTCTTCCCCCTGGCGTTGCTGACGCGCCTTTTTTCTTTCCTTATGCTCTTGCCGACGTCGCTTAAAAAACGCTGATAACTTAGTTGCACACTGCTGCTCAAGCACCCCTTTGGTGACTTCAACTTGATGATTAAGCCGAGGCTCCTGCACTAGGTTCATAATAGACCCCGCAGAACCCGTTTTTAAATCATTGGCACCAAAGACTAGCCGCGCAATGCGACTATGAACGAGTAAACCAGCACACATTGAGCATGGCTCCAGCGTGACGTACAAAGTGCAGTCAATAAGCCGATAGTTATTAAGGGCCACTCCAGCTGCACGCACCGCCATCATTTCAGCATGGGCCGACGGATCGTTAAGGGTGATCGATTGATTCCAGCCCTCGGCAATTAGCTCACCATCTTTGACTAGTACAGCACCGACTGGGATCTCACCTAGCTGCTCGGCCTTATCGGCACAGGCTAAGGCTTTCGCCATCCAGTATTCGTCATTTAGCTCGGTCATAGGGTATCTTTTAACTACTTAGGAACAGCAATTATACCAAGCAATATCGGCAAGTGCGCGGCGAATCGTCTCGCTAACATCAGCAAATTCCTGACTATGCTTTACACTCATTATTAGAATTTTCTGAGTCTAGTATTAACACATTCTCACTATTTAGCGGATTTTATGGTTCGTACCATAGCCTGCACACCCAAAATTAAGCTATAATTCGCCGCTTTTTTTGTTCTATGGACACCGAAAACGGGTAAGTCATGAAGTTTCCTGGTCGCCGAAGACATAAACATTATTTCCCGGTGGAAGATAAAGATCCACTTACTAATCAAATCAACCCCGAATCGCGGTTGAAGCGCAGCTACATTGTAGGCATAGATCAGATCGTGGTGGATATTGAAGCCAAGGTCGATCAGGCATTCTTAGATGAATTCGGGCTGCAGCGTGGCATGTCACAGGTTATTGACAGTGACGTTACCAATGCCCTCTATGACCGGCTCAAGCTCAACGACATGGTTGATTATGAGTTTGCTGGCGGCACCGTAGGCAATACCATGCACAACTACTCAGTGCTGGCTGATGATCGTTCGGTGCTACTTGGCGTAATGAGTGAAAATATCAAAATTGGTAGTTATGCTTATCGCTTTTTGTGTAACACCTCAAGCCGTGTAGACCTTAATTATCTGCAACCTGTAGATGGCCCCATAGGCCGTTGCTTTACGCTGATTGATGAAAGTGGCGAACGTACCTTCGCCATCAGCGCAGGGTTAATGAATCACTTACGCCCTGAGTCCATAGATAAGAACCTGATCCAAGAATCATCTGCTTTGGTGATCAGTGCCTACCTTATGCGCACGCAAGGCAACGAAACAATGACCGAAGCCACTATGCAAGCGGTAAAGTACGCAAACGAAGCCGGAGTACCAGTGGTTCTGACGCTCGGCACCAAGTTTCTTATTGAGCAAGACCCGACATGGTGGGCCAACTTTGTAAATGATCATGTTGATATTCTTGCTATGAACGAAGAAGAAGGCTTAGCGATTACCGGTTTTGAAGATCCACTATTGGCGGCAGACAAAGCCCTAGAATGGGTCGACTTTGTGATTTGTACGGCTGGTGAAAAAGGCATGTTTATGGCCGGCTATGTCGATGATCAGCATAAACGCGCCACTGAGTACCCACTCCTTCCAGGTGCCATCGCTGACTTTAATCGTTATGAGTTTTCACGTGCCATGCGCAAGCAAGATTGCCAACAGCCTGTGCGTGCTTATAGCCATACCGCACCATTTATGGGTGGGCCAGATAGCATTAAGAACACCAATGGCGCCGGTGATTGCGCGCTAGCTGCTGTACTGCATGATATTAGCGCTAATGAGTACCACAAGTTAAATGTGCCAAACTCAGCCAAGCATGGTCAGCAAGCGATCACTTACTCTTCTTTAGCCCAGATCAGTAAGTATGCGAACCGAGCAAGTTATGAAGTGCTAGTACAACATTCGCCGCGTTTAACCCGGGGCCTACCGGAGCGCGAGGATTGCCTAGAGCAAGCCTATTGGGAACAGTAACCCTCCTATCGTTTTAACCAAGAAAGCCGCTTTTTAGCGGTTTTTTTATGCCCGTAAATCGATGTCTATACAATGTAGGTCAGGGTTTTACCCTGACTAGATGCTGCAAGGCTAAAGCCTAGCCTACGGGTGTGGGGTTCTTCTGTTGTTTGGTTCTGTTGTAGGTCAGGGGTTTACCCTGACTAGGGTGAAGCAAGGCTAAAAGCCTTGCCTACAGGAAAGAGGGTTCAACGGATGTTTCGCTCTGTTGTGGGTCAGGGTTTACCCTGACTAGGGTGTTGCAAGGCTAAAGCCTTGCCTATAGATGTGGTGATGAATGTTTAGCTGTGTTGTAGGTCAGGATTTTATCCTGACTAGATGATGCAAGGCTGAGGTCTTGCCTACAGGTGTGATGACCGATGATGATGTGTTGTGGCTCAGGGTTTTACCCTGACTAGGTGATGCAAGGCTAGAAGCCTTGCCTACGGGTGCGGGGTTAGTCTGTGGTTTAGTTGTGTTGTGGGTCAGGATTTATCCTGACTGTGATGTTGCAAGGCTGAAGCCTTGCCTACAGGCTATTTGGGCGAGCTCTTTTCTACACGCATAAAAAAACCCGCTGCACTGGTGCAACGGGTCTCTCTAATTAGGAGCCTGGTGATGACCTACTTTCACATGGGCGAACCCACACTATCATCGGCGCAGTTCCGTTTCACTTCTGAGTTCGGCATGGGGTCAGGTGGGTCCAGAACGCTATTATCACCAAGCATAAACTTGGCCTAACACGGCGTGTTAGTCATTTGGAAAGCTGTATAAGTAAATCTACTTTAGTCTCTTAACTTCTGTGCTTAAACAGTCACATACAAACCACTTTGGCGTTGTATGGTTAAGCCTCACGGGTAATTAGTACAGGTTAGCTTAACGCCTTGCAGCGCTTCCACATCCTGCCTATCAACGTTGTCGTCTTCAACGGCCCTTTAGTGGAGTCAAACTCCAAGTGAGAACTCATCTCGAGGCTCGCTTCCCGCTTAGATGCTTTCAGCGGTTATCGATTCCGAACGTAGCTACCGGGCAATGCCTTTGGCAAAACAACCCGAACACCAGCGGTTCGTCCACTCCGGTCCTCTCGTACTAGGAGCAGCCCCTCTCAATTCTCAAACGCCCACGGCAGATAGGGACCGAACTGTCTCACGACGTTCTAAACCCAGCTCGCGTACCACTTTAAATGGCGAACAGCCATACCCTTGGGACCGACTTCAGCCCCAGGATGTGATGAGCCGACATCGAGGTGCCAAACACCGCCGTCGATATGAACTCTTGGGCGGTATCAGCCTGTTATCCCCGGAGTACCTTTTATCCGTTGAGCGATGGCCCTTCCATTCAGAACCACCGGATCACTATGACCTACTTTCGTACCTGCTCGACGTGTCTGTCTCGCAGTTAAGCTGGCTTCTACCATTACACTAACCGTACGATGTCCGACCGTACTTAGCCAACCTTCGTGCTCCTCCGTTACTCTTTGGGAGGAGACCGCCCCAGTCAAACTACCCACCAGGCACTGTCCGCAACCCCGATTCAGGGGCCAACGTTAGAACATCAAACATACAAGGGTGGTATTTCAAGGATGGCTCCATGATTACTGGCGTAACCACTTCAAAGCCTCCCACCTATCCTACACATGTAGGCTCAATGTTCAGTGCCAAGCTGTAGTAAAGGTTCACGGGGTCTTTCCGTCTAGCCGCGGGTACACAGCATCTTCACTGCGATTTCAATTTCACTGAGTCTCGGGTGGAGACAGCGTGGCCATGGTTACACCATTCGTGCAGGTCGGAACTTACCCGACAAGGAATTTCGCTACCTTAGGACCGTTATAGTTACGGCCGCCGTTTACCGGGGCTTCGATCAAGAGCTTCGACAAAGTCTAACCCCATCAATTAACCTTCCGGCACCGGGCAGGTGTCACACCGTATACGTCATCTCACGATTTAGCACAGTGCTGTGTTTTTAATAAACAGTCCCAGCCACCTGGTCACTGCGACCCACTTCAGCTCCAGACGCAGGTCCTTCACCTAATGTGGGCGTACCTTCTCCCGAAGTTACGGTACTATTTTGCCTAGTTCCTTCACCCGAGTTCTCTCAAGCGCCTTAGTATTCTCTACCTGACCACCTGTGTCGGTTTAGGGTACGATTCGATATAGACTGAAGCTTAGAGGCTTTTCCTGGAAGTATGGCACCAACAGCTTCCACTCCGTAGAGTGTCGTCTCGACTCTCAGCCTTAAAGAATCCCGGATTTACCTAAGATTCAAGCCTACTGCCTTTCACACGGACAACCAACGCCGTGCCTGCCTAGCCTTCTCCGTCCCCCCATCGCATCTATACCAAGTACGGGAATATTAACCCGTTTCCCATCGACTACGCCTTTCGGCCTCGCCTTAGGGGTCGACTCACCCTACCCTGATTAACATGGGATAGGAACCCTTGGTCTTCCGGCGTGCGGGTTTTTCACCCGCATTATCGTTACTCATGTCAGCATTCGCACTTGTGATATGTCCAGCATGCCTCCCGGCACACCTTCAGCCACTTACACAACGCTCCCCTACCCCGCAACATAAAGTTGCAGCCGCAGCTTCGGTGGTATGTTTAGCCCCGTTACATCTTCCGCGCAGGCCGACTCGACTAGTGAGCTATTACGCTTTCTTTAAAGGGTGGCTGCTTCTAAGCCAACCTCCTAGCTGTTTTAGCCTTCCCACATCGTTTCCCACTTAACATACACTTTGGGACCTTAGCTGGCGGTCTGGGTTGTTTCCCTCTCCACGATGGACGTTAGCACCCACCGTGTGTCTCCCGGATAGTACTCATTGGTATTCGGAGTTTGCATGGGGTTGGTAAGTCGGGATGACCCCCTAGCCCAAACAGTGCTCTACCCCCAATGGTATTCGTCCGAGGCTCTACCTAAATAGATTTCGGGGAGAACCAGCTATCTCCCGGTTTGATTAGCCTTTCACTCCAAGCCACAGGTCATCCCCTAACTTTTCAACGTTAGTGGGTTCGGTCCTCCAATTGATGTTACTCAATCTTCAACCTGCCCATGGCTAGATCACCGGGTTTCGGGTCTATACCTTGCAACTCAACGCGCAGTTAACGCTCGCTTTCACTACGGCTACCCTATTCGGTTAACCTCGCTACAAAATATAAGTCGCTGACCCATTATACAAAAGGTACGCAGTCACCCTCGAAGGGCTCCTACTGCTTGTACGTACACGGTTTCAGGTTCTATTTCACTCCCCTCACAGGGGTTCTTTTCGCCTTTCCCTCACGGTACTGGTTCACTATCGGTCAGTTGGGAGTATTTAGCCTTGGAGGATGGTCCCCCCATATTCAGTCAAAGTTTCACGTGCTCCGACCTACTCGATTTCACTTATTAGACGTTGTCGTGTACGGGACTATCACCCTGTATCGTGGCACTTTCCAGAGCCTTCCACTAACATCAAATAAGCTTAAGGGCTGCTCCGATTTCGCTCGCCGCTACTTTCGGAATCTCGGTTGATTTCTTTTCCTACGGGTACTTAGATGTTTCAGTTCTCCGCGTTCGCCTCTTACACCTATGTATTCAGTGCAAGATACCTGCAAGCAGGTGGGTTTCCCCATTCGGAAATCCTGGCCTCAAGCGCTTTTTACTAGCTTGACCAGGCTTATCGCAAGTTAATACGTCCTTCATCGCCTCCAACTGCCAAGGCATCCACCGTGTACGCTTAGTCACTTAACCATACAACCCAAAGTAGTTTGAGCTGTTTGGTGCGACTGTTTAACTTCGCCAGAAGTTATAGAATACTAAAGTAGACGCACAATTAATCTGTCGATTAACTGGCATTTTCTTTACTTATTGAGAACTCTAAATCACTTACGTGATTCAAAGTTTTTATCAGCTTTCCAAATTGTTAAAGAGCAAATATTACCTACCCGCCTTGGCAAGTAAGTAACAATCATCTGTGTGGACACTGCGAACAAATTCGTTCTAAATCGTATAAGGAGGTGATCCAGCCCCAGGTTCCCCTAGGGCTACCTTGTTACGACTTCACCCCAGTCATGAATCACTCCGTGGTGATCGCCCTCCCGAAGGTTAGGCTAACCACTTCTGGAGCAACCCACTCCCATGGTGTGACGGGCGGTGTGTACAAGGCCCGGGAACGTATTCACCGCGACATTCTGATTCGCGATTACTAGCGATTCCGACTTCATGGAGTCGAGTTGCAGACTCCAATCCGGACTACGACGCACTTTAAGTGATTCGCTCACCCTCGCAGGCTCGCAGCACTCTGTATGCGCCATTGTAGCACGTGTGTAGCCCTACACGTAAGGGCCATGATGACTTGACGTCGTCCCCACCTTCCTCCGGTTTATCACCGGCAGTCTCCTTAGAGTTCCCGACCGAATCGCTGGCAACTAAGGATAGGGGTTGCGCTCGTTGCGGGACTTAACCCAACATCTCACAACACGAGCTGACGACAGCCATGCAGCACCTGTCTCAGAGCTCCCGAAGGCACCAATCTATCTCTAGAAAGTTCTCTGGATGTCAAGTGTAGGTAAGGTTCTTCGCGTTGCATCGAATTAAACCACATGCTCCACCGCTTGTGCGGGCCCCCGTCAATTCATTTGAGTTTTAACCTTGCGGCCGTACTCCCCAGGCGGTCTACTTAATGCGTTTGCTTTGGAAAACAGCTCCGAAAAGCCGAGCTCCTAGTAGACATCGTTTACGGCGTGGACTACCAGGGTATCTAATCCTGTTTGCTCCCCACGCTTTCGTACATGAGCGTCAGTGTTGACCCAGGTGGCTGCCTTCGCCATCGGTATTCCTTCAGATCTCTACGCATTTCACCGCTACACCTGAAATTCTACCACCCTCTATCACACTCTAGCCTGCCAGTTCGAAATGCAGTTCCCAGGTTAAGCCCGGGGCTTTCACATCTCGCTTAACAAACCGCCTGCGTACGCTTTACGCCCAGTAATTCCGATTAACGCTCGCACCCTCCGTATTACCGCGGCTGCTGGCACGGAGTTAGCCGGTGCTTCTTCTGCAAGTAACGTCACAGCTGTAAGGTATTAACTTACACCCTTTCCTCCTTGCTGAAAGTGCTTTACAACCCGAAGGCCTTCTTCACACACGCGGCATGGCTGCATCAGGCTTGCGCCCATTGTGCAATATTCCCCACTGCTGCCTCCCGTAGGAGTCTGGGCCGTGTCTCAGTCCCAGTGTGGCTGATCATCCTCTCAAACCAGCTAGGGATCGTCGCCTTGGTGAGCCATTACCTCACCAACTAGCTAATCCCACTTGGGCCAATCTAAAGGCGAGAGCCGAAGCCCCCTTTGCTCCGTAGAGATTATGCGGTATTAGCCGTCGTTTCCAACGGTTGTCCCCCACCTCAAGGCATGTTCCCAAGCATTACTCACCCGTCCGCCGCTCGACGCCAGAGGTGCAAGCACCTCTTCGTTTCCGCTCGACTTGCATGTGTTAGGCCTGCCGCCAGCGTTCAATCTGAGCCATGATCAAACTCTTCAATTAAAAGTTTTTTGAATCCGAAGATTCAGCTCAATGAATACTGATTTTGATATCTGTCGATATCGAATTGACTGTGCTGAATAAATTAAATTTATTCCGTTGGTCACTCAGTTCAATTGAGACTCTAAATTTGTTTGCGTCATCTAGCGAACTAGAATCAGCTGTTAGAACTCAATCTGTACGAGTGCCCACACAGATGATTGCTTCATATTTTTAAAGAACGTTTCGAGTTGCTTTCGCGTCTCGAGGGCTGTGCATTCTACTCAACCCTGTTTTATTGTCAACACTTTATTTTAAGAAGTTTGCATTTTTCAATGCGCTTTTTAAAACTCAGTTTTACTTGACTCCCCAACTCGTTGAAGTGCTTGTTTGTAAGCAGTCCGCCGTGTCGATGGATGCGCATTATAGGGAGATTCGATTTCCACGCAACCCCTTTTTTAAAGAAAACTGCAAAAAATGGATCGTTTGCGCACTTTACACTCAAAACGCACTAAAAAAGACCATTAATTCACTTATTAATGGCTTTAATTCTGTTGTTAACTGAAAAGCAGTTTAAAAGGTAACCATCACCAGTAGGGTCTGACTGCTTGGTAAATACTGACTCCCCATACCAAGGCGGCAATCAACAATGCCAAGCTTACCGCAGCCGAGCCCATATCTTTAGCGCGTCCAGAAAGAATATGTAATTCCGTAGACACCCTATCGGTGAGCGCCTCAATGGCTGAGTTCAGTAATTCAACGACCAACACTAATAATATAACCACAATCAGTGCTAACCAATGCATCGCGGTATCAGCAATGAAAAAAGAGATAGGGAAAAGGATGAATGCCAGGGTCAGCTCTTGGCGAAATGCGGCTTCGCCTTTATAAGCTGCTTTGAGTCCCCAGTAGGTACAACGCAATGCTTTAACTATCCGCCCTAGCCCTTGGCCGTTTAACTTTAAGCTTGTCATAACCCTTGCCACCTTATTATTGGCCATAAAAAAAGCCCCGATAACGGGGCTTTTCAACATTGCTATGCAACACCATATTGGTCGCGGTAGGCTTTGACCGCTTGCAGGTGCTCATCCATATTGCCCTGCTGCTCAAGATAGGTGATTAAATCTGCTAGTGTGACTATCGATACCACTTGGGTGTTGAAGTCTCGCTCTACTTCTTGGATAGCCGAAAGTTCTGCTTTGCCTTTTTCCTGGCGATCCAGAGCAATCAGCACCCCGCTTAAATCAGCACCATTGGCGGCAATGATTTCCATAGACTCGCGAATGGCGGTGCCAGCGGTGATCACATCATCCACTAACATCACCTTTCCTTTAAGCTCAGAGCCAACTAGGTTGCCTCCTTCACCATGGTCTTTTTTCTCTTTGCGGTTAAAGCAGTAAGGTACGTCTTTATTGTAATGATCTGCCAACGCCACCGCTGTAGTCGTAGCAATGGGGATCCCCTTATAAGCAGGACCAAACAATAAGTCGTAATCAATACCAGCATCTTCAAGTGCAGCTGCATAAAAGCGGCCTAACTTGGCCAAGTCTTGCCCGGTGTTAAACAACCCAGCGTTAAAGAAGTAAGGGCTAGTGCGGCCAGACTTAAGCGTAAACTCACCAAACTTCAATACCTGCTTGGCTAATGCGAATTCAATAAACTGCTTTTGATATTCTTTCATTAGATGTCTCTTTAACTAGTCGTTTAGTGCTTATGCCAAAGCTTGCTTTTGGATGTCGATAATTTCGCGTATAGAGTGCTTAGCTAAACTTAGCATTTGCTCTAGCTCATCAAATGAGAACGGTTCACCCTCAGCAGTGCCTTGCACCTCGATGATTTTACCCGTTTCGGTAAGAATCACGTTCATATCTGTTTCGGCTTGTGAGTCTTCGATATATTCCAAGTCGGTAATAGGTTCGCCGTTGAATATACCCACAGAGATAGCCGCTATCATGTGTTGAAGAGGATTAGTGTTGATCATTCCTTTGGCACGCATATAGGTTAATGCATCAACCAAGGCGACACAGGCTCCACTGATAGATGCCGTACGTGTACCGCCGTCCGCTTGAATCACGTCGCAATCGATAGTGATAGTGTTTTCACCCAAGGCTTTTAAATCAACGGCTGCTCGCAATGCACGGGCGATCAGTCGTTGAATTTCCATGGTGCGTCCGCCTTGCTTGCCACGCGCTGCTTCGCGGTTATTACGGGTGTGGGTCGAGCGCGGTAACATGCCATATTCTGCGGTTACCCAACCTTTACCTTGGCCCTTCATAAAACGCGGTACACCCGCCTCAACACTCGCAGTACACAATACCTTAGTGTTGCCAAACTCAACCAGCACTGAGCCTTCAGCATGCATGGTATATTGGCGAGTAAAGGTCACTGGACGAATTTGGTTAGGTGTTCTTTCACTTGGACGCATTCACTATCCCCTTCATTAAAAATTTCCGTTCATTATATGTGTTCACCCGCTGCGATGCCACGGCACTTTTATGAATTTCCCTAATTGTGCTGGAAATTTCCGCTAGAGCTCACTCTTTGTTAAGGTATAATGCATGCCGATATATCTGTTTTAAATTAGGAAATCATTCATGATCCACAGCATGACTGCGTATGCTCGCCAAGAAATTAAAGGCGATTGGGGCACCGGAACTTGGGAGATCCGCTCTGTAAACCAACGTTATCTGGAAACCTTCATTCGCGCCCCCGAGCAATTTCGCGGTTTAGAACCTGTGATCCGTGAACGGCTGCGTAAAAACTTACAGCGCGGTAAGGTTGAAGTATTCTTAAAATTTGCCGCCAACCCAGCCCATGTCGGCGAGTTACAAATCAATGAGTCTTTGGCCTCACAATTAGTAAAGAGCGCACAATGGGTGCAAGCACAAAGCCAAGGCGACATTAATCCCGTAGACATTCTTCGCTGGCCAGGCGTAATGGAAGCCGAGGAAATGGATATGGACGTCGTGCAAGGTGAATTGCTCAAAGGCTTAAATGGCGTTATAGATGACTTTAAAGCCGCCCGTGCTAGCGAAGGCGAGAACCTTGAGCAAATGATATTAACTCGCTTAGACGCGATTTTAGAGCAAGTCGCCATCGTCGAAGCGCAAATGCCCGAAGTCATCAAATGGCAACGTGAGAAGCTATCGCAGAAACTGGAAGATCTGCAAGCCGAAATCGACGAGACCCGCCTTGAACAAGAGCTTATTTACTTGGCGCAAAAGCAAGATGTCGCCGAAGAACTCGACCGCTTAAAATCGCACGTAAAAGAAACCCGTAAAATTCTGAAAAAAGGCGGCGCCTGTGGTCGTCGTCTTGATTTTATGATGCAAGAATTTAACCGCGAAGCCAATACACTGGCCTCCAAATCTATTAACACCGAAGTGACCAACGCCGCCGTTGAGTTAAAGGTGTTGATTGAGCAAATGCGTGAGCAGATCCAGAATATTGAGTAATCACCTCGCATTCACCTAACACTTAAAAGCCCCTTTCCAGGGGCTTTTTTGGTTAACCATCTCGGCATTGCTCTTGCGGGTACTCAAACTCTAAGGTGGTGTGTGCTAAATCATACTCTGCCAAGTTGTCGGCCAAACGTTGCTTTAGCGCTATCACTTGCTCTGCATTAAGCTCCTGAGCAAGACACAAATGCGCTGTCAGCACATGATGTTCGCCATCTAACGACCAGTAATGCACATGGTGAGCGGTGCTGATTTCTTGCGGCTCTATCAGTACCTCAGTGAGTTTTGTTTGCGTCTTTTTATCCGGCGCCCCTTGCAGAAATAATCGTACAGTCTGCACTAGGTTGCGCACCACATTGACCAAAATAAACAAGGTAAAACAAATGGATAAAATAGGGTCTAGAATCGGCCAATCAACAAACATCAATACGATTGCGACCACCAGCACCGCCACCCAACCCAGCACGTCTTCAAGAAGGTGCCAATTAAGCACCTTCTCATTGAGTGATTTACCACTGCTCAGTTTAATCGCCGCATAACCGTTCACCGCAATACCTAGTATCGCCAGGGCTAACATGCCTTCCGTTACCGGCATGACTGGGTCGAACAACCTCGGCACCGACAACACCAGTACCCACACCGAGCCAATCACTAATACCACCGAATTAATAAACGCACCAAATAAGCTTAAGCGCCGATAACCATAGGTAAAATGCTGATTAGCACCTTTATTACTGAATTTGTTAAGCAGCCAGGCGCTGCCGATTGACAGGCTATCCCCTAGGTCATGCACGGCATCGGCCATTATCGCGGTACTGTTTGTAAGCCACCCGCCAATAAACTCAATAATAGTAAACCCGAGGTTTAAAAAGAATGCCCAACCAATGCGCTCTGAAGCGATGTCATGGGAATGATCGTGGTGATGCGCCATTTTCTTATCCTTTTGCTGCGTGTACCTACACTCTGGGTTAAAATCTCTTTACCGTCTTTCCCGCTTTTTATCGCGCTCCCTTTAACTTAAGCGCGATTAAGCACATTTTTTCTCGTGCGTTATATCTGTGTAAAAACACTATGCCAAACTTTTGTGAGCATTACTAAGCCTGTCAGCTATCCTAATTAACAGGCTCTTATCAGTGAGTACATTATGAAACTAAAAACAAAGTTGTCTTTGTCGTTTGCCGCCGTTATTGCTTTAATGGTTATCTCGAGCCTTATCGTTTGGCTTAAAGTCTCCACCGAAACCCTGCAAGCTGAGGAAGTTAAAAACGACGACCTTCCCGGTTTACTAGCCTATTTATCGATCTCCGATACTATTTATCAAATGCAAAATGAAGCCCTTGAATACATAGGCGGTGAGCAACAAAAGCGAGACAGCTTTGCGGCTTTGTATAGACAATTTCAAACGCAACACCAAGAGCTTTATAAGTATGAGTCTAACAAGCCATCAGACATAGAGAAGATGGCAAACATAGAAAACTTAGTGAAGGAATACAATCGCGGCATCACTGAGGGCGTATTTAATCGCTACGACCCTGAATTGTTTCGTAGCGTACAATTACAAGTGGCACAGTTAGAACAAGACACCGGTGAGAAGTTAGGTGACTTACTCGACGAGCTAAAAGACCAAGAGTATGCACAGGCCATGCAAGCAAGCGATTTACAAACCAGCTTGCAGGATAATTTACCGGGTGTCAGATATTACCTCGAACTGATAGATGAGGCCGGTGACCTAGTCGCGGGTGTGAACGCACACATTCGCGGTGATACCGAAGCTAAAGCACGCTTTAAAGACGATTTAACCAGTTTCAATGAATACCTTGAGGCGCTTCGACCACTTGAGCAACAACCTGGTGAAGTTGCAGCGCTACGCCAAGTTGAGTCTTATCGCGATGACATTGTGCGCACGGCCAACAGCATTTTTACACGCTATAGTCCACAAGACTATATTGATGCTCGAAGTACTATCAATAACCTAGAAGCCCAGGTTGTTGATAAACTAAACACTATTTTGCAAACCTCAGCGCGGGAAGAGCAAGCAGACGCTATTAGCGCCTTAAACCACCTTGTCGAGGGCTTAAACCTGACCTTGATCATTATTGTGATCATTACCTTAATCGCCTTCGTTGTCGCAGGCATTATTGCCTATCTCATTAGCCATTCAATCATTACTCGCTTAAACAATGTGCTAGAGACAGCAGAAAGTGTCAGCATCGGCGATTTATCGCGCCCGGCTATTGCTCATGCGAACAAGGATGAAATCGACAGCCTTGCTGCGGCGACCAATAAAATGTCGTCATCTCTGCATGATTTAATGGCTCTGATCACGTCACTGGCCACTCAGGTTAGAGAATCCAGCTTGGAAATTAGCTCAACAAACGAGCAAATCGCTAATCGCAGCCAAAACTCAGCAGACCAATCAACACAGATAGCCACTGCCATTGAAGAAATGAGCTCAACGGTTTCAGAGGTCGCCAGACAATCACAACAAGCATCTGGCAATAGTGAGCAAGCAAGAGAGTATGCAGCTCATGGTGCCGAGGCAGTGAGCCAAACGGTAGCGGAAATAAGAAGCGCTTCGAGCAGAGTGCAGAACACCTCCAGCTCAGTCACCGAACTGGGTGAGCTTAGTAATCAAATTGGCAATATCATCAGTGTGATCAGTGCCATTGCCGAGCAGACAAACTTGTTGGCACTTAATGCTGCCATTGAGGCCGCACGAGCCGGTGAACAGGGCCGAGGCTTTGCCGTAGTTGCCGACGAAGTACGGACCTTGGCTGAGCGCACGACCAAAGCCACCGATGAAGTCGCGCAGACAATTACCGCCATCCAAAAGCAAACTCACCAAGCGGTAGAATCTATGCATAGTAGCGTAGAACAAGTAAACAGCAGTGTATCTATGGCGGAGCAGGCCGGGGAACAACTTAGCAATATAATGCAAAGTGCCAGCGACATTGCCAGTATGATTCAATCAATCGCGACGGCCACCGAAGAGCAATCAGTGGTCGCTGCGGAAATGGCCAAGGACGTGTCTGATATTGAACGCGCGAGCCAAGCATCACTGAACGACACGCAAGGGGCTTTAGAGATTGCGAAACAGCTTAATTCTCAAGCCGGTGAACTTAGTGAGTCTGTGCAGCGCTTTAAATTGCGTGCCAGTTAAGCACAATACCCATTGATTTTATGTATCGCTGTCGGTATTTTAGACCCTAATTTGATAACTAACAGGTGTGCTCCCGGTGCTTAAGTGTGTATTTAGCATTCTTTTACCCCTAGTGATTGTGCTGCAATCACTGGCAGCGAGTGCTGATCCCACCCCTGTACATCAAATCGACAGCGAGCATTTACAGAGCGTACATTCGCACCAACAACATGATGACTTGCAACCACAGGCAAGCGATAACTTGCACGATACTGCTGATTGTCATCACTGCGGCCACTGCTCAGGCTCACATCTCACTTGGGGGAGCATGCCGGCTCCCTGTTTTGCCAATGACCATGTTGATTTCGCATTGCCGGACTGGCGCCACCGCGCTGTGGGCGAAGTCATTTACCCAACTTTCCGCCCTCCCATCGTCTAACTGCACTTATCCGCCATGCCCAACGCGCACACTGCGCTTGCGGCTAACTTAACATTTGCAGTTAGAGAATAGTTTATGAAGCTTTCTATTTTTTGCTTTGCGCGCAGCGCGAAGGCACTTAGTAGCGCGTGTGTTCATCGCGCCTTGGACACCTTTTTCACGGTGTTTATCAAAACCGTTACATTGTTAGTATTGAGCGTGTCTTCGCTCACCTTCGCGGGCGAAGGTCACGACCATAATGATACCAACAATACCGCAAAATCATCACCCAGCGACCATGGTCAAGGTATTGCTCTCAGTGAGCGCAGCATGGCCCTAGCGCAAATAAAAGTAGCGCCCTTACAAGCACGTACACATAACAAAACGCTGTATGCACCTGGAGAGCTCAAGGCCAACGGGTACTCAAGTTACATCGTTTCTGCACGTACTGAGTCGGTTGTCATTGAGCGCCACGCAATGCTTGGCGAGCACGTCAATCAAGGGCAACCACTGGTCACCTTATTCAGTGAAAAAATGGCCAATGCTCAGGCCGACTACCTAGTAGCGGCGAGTGAGTGGCAACGGGTAAAGCAACTTGATAACCGAGCGGTGAGTGAAAGTGCTCGCTTAAAAGCACAGTCACAATACAACGCCAGCTACGGGCAGTTAATTGCCCTTGGCTTAACCACTGAAGCCATTGATACGATTAGTAAGGACAACATTGCGTCATTTGGCCAATATTCTTTGGTGGCCCAAACCTCAGGAGTGGTGCTTAACGACGACTTCACCCAAGGCCAACGAGTAGAAGCTGGTCAGAGCATTATGACCATCGCCGATGAATCTAGCCTATGGGTTGAGGCCAAAGTTGCGCCTTATAGCGACGGCGCCATCAATAAAGCCACAGCGGTGAATATCGTCGTCAACGGCCGCACTTACCCAGCGAAAGTCATTCAAGAAGCCCATGTGATTGACCCAACTACACGGACGCGGGTGATCCGGCTAAAAGTAGATAACCCGCAAGATAAACTCCATGCCGGCATGTTCGTTGATGTGCATTTCACCTTTGCCAGCACCACGCCTGTATTAGCTCTTCCGCAGAGCGCGCTCATGCGCGGCAGTGACGGCGATTGGCAGGTGTTTGTGCAACAAAGCCCCGGCGAGTTCTTACCCGTAGAGGTTGAATTGGGTGAACGCTTTGGTCGCTACCAACAAATCTCCGGCGTGCCTGCGGGAGTCAATGTCGCGATGACCGGGGCTTTCTTTATTTCTTCTCAACTAGCCAAAAGTGGCTTTGACCCTCATAACCACTAAGCTGGAGCGGCACAATGTTTAACTCTATTATTGCTTGGGCGGTGCGTAACCGCCTCCTTGTCGTGCTGGCGTTGGTGAGCCTGATCGCTGCCAGCATCACAGTGATCCCTAAACTTAACTTAGACGCCTTTCCCGACGTCACCAATGTACAAGTAACGGTAAACACCGAAGCCCCCGGTCTGGCCGCCGAAGAGGTAGAGCAACTGATCACCTACCCTATCGAAGCGGTTATGTATGCACTTCCCAATGTCGAGCAAGTGCGCTCAATATCTAAAACAGGCCTTTCTGGAGTGACCATCGTGTTTAACGAGGACACCGATATTTACTTTGCTAGACAGCTGGTTTTTGAGCGTTTACAAGCCGCCAAAGAGCTTATCCCTGACGGTCTTGGCAGCCCTGAGATGGGCCCCAATACCTCAGGCTTGGGGCAAGTGTATCAGTACTTACTTATAGCCGATGCAGAGGCCGAGCTCGATACGATGGCCCTGCGCTCACTCAATGATTGGGTGGTAAAGCTGCTGATTATGCCGATTGACGGCGTCACTGATGTGCTGTCATTTGGTGGTCGTGTGCGCCAATACCAAGTCGCAATCAACCCGAATAAGTTACTCGCCTACCAATTAACGCAGCAAGACCTTGTTGCCGCACTCAATGCCAGCAATGACAATGTGGGCGGTTGGTATATGGACCGTGGTCAAGAACAGCTGGTAGTGCGCGGCACCGGCTGGTTTGCTCACTCACGTCAAGGCATTGAGCAAATAAAACAAGTGGCGGTAAAAACCGTCGCCGGCACGGTCATTACCGTCGGTGATATTGCTGAGGTACGCTTAGGCAGCGAGATTCGCCAAGGTGCGGTGACCATGAGCCGTAAAAACGCCCAGGGCGAGGTCGAGCAGTTAGGTGAAGTAGTCTCTGGCATTGTCCTCAAACGCATGGGTGCCAATACCAAAGCCACCATCGATGGGATCGAGCAAAGGGTGCAAATGATCAATCAAGCGCTGCCACAAGGGGTGCGATTTCAACCTTTTTATGACCAAGCAGACCTTATCACCAAAGCCGTGAATACGGTGGTGAATGCACTCACTCTCGCCTTTATTTTTATCGTTGTTGTGCTCGCCCTGTTTCTAATGAACCTACGCGCCACGTTATTAGTGCTCATATCCATCCCTATTGCCATTGCTATGGCCTTAATGATGATGGTGTGGCTTAACGTTTCCGCTAATTTAATGTCACTTGGCGGTCTTGCTGTGGCGATTGGCATGCTGGTCGACGGCTCAGTGGTAATGGTTGAGAACATGTTTAAGCATTTAAGCCGCCAAGACAGCACGTTAACGGCACGCGAGCGTATTTTACTCGCGGGTAAAGAGGTCGCTCGACCCGTGTTTTTCGCCGCAACCATTATTTTAGTCGTGTTTATGCCGCTCTTTAGCTTCGAAGGCGTTGAAGCCAAACTGTTCCAACCGATGGCGATAAGCATTATTTTAGCGGTGATCAGTGCCATTTTCGTGGCGTTGATTATCGTTCCTGCACTAGCAAGCTATCTGTTTACCGGTCAAATCACATCGCGCCCCAGCTTGATGCTCAAACCCTTGGATGTGCTTTATCGGAAAACATTGCACCTGGCCCTAGCGCATACCAAAGCGGTAGTAGTCACGGCGCTTATACTCGTTGCTGGCGCTGTTGCCACCCTAGGGCAGTTGGGAACCGAATTTGTTCCCGAGCTCGAAGAAGGTACCATTAACCTGCGCGTTACCTTGGCGCCTTCTTCAAGCCTCGAAACAGCACTAGCAGTGGCCCCCAAACTAGAAGCCAAACTGTTAAGCTTTCCCGAGGTCACGTACGCCCTAAGCCGTATCGGTCGGGCCGAAATTGGGGGCGACCCCGAGCCGGTCAATAACATCGAAATATATATTGGCTTAAAGCCCCCCAGTCAGTGGCAAAGTGCAGAAAACCGCTACCAACTACAAGCCTTGATGGAGCAAAAGCTCAGTGCCCACCCTGGATTGTTGTTTAACTTTTCTCAGCCTATCGCCACACGAGTTGATGAGTTACTGTCTGGAGTAAAAGCGCAGCTGGCCATCAAACTATTTGGCCCCGAACTTGAAGTGCTAGCGACTCAGGGCGAGGCCATTGCCAATGCGGTAAAAGCGGTGCCAGGCACCCGCGATGTCGCGCTTGAACAAATTGCCGGCGAAGCACAACTGATCGTTAAGCCAAAACGCCAAGCCTTGGCTCGTTATGGCTTGCAAGTCGCCGATGTGATGGGCTTGGTGCGCGACGGCATTGGCGGTGTACGAGCCGGACAAATTATTAATGGCAATGAACGCTATGATATTAACGTACGCATTGATAAACCCTACCGACAAACCCCACAAGCCATTGGCAATTTATATTTGCAAGCTAGCAACGGGGCGTGGGTGCGCTTAGCCGATGTGGCCGATATTAGCATTAAATCGGGGCCTCCTCAGGTGCGCCGCGACGATGTACAGCGCCGAGTTGTAGTCCAAGTAAATGTACAAGGCCGGGATATGGGCTCGGTGGTGGCGCAAATTCGTGAACAAATCGCAAATGATGTGGCGCTGCCCAGCGGGTACTCTGTGGCCATCGGCGGGCAATTCGAAAATCAAAAGCGGGCACAGCAGCGCCTCAGCATTGTTATTCCATTGTCACTGGCTGCCATCGCGCTGTTACTGTATTTTGCGTTTGGCAGCGCCGGCCAAGCCTTGCTGATACTAATCAACGTCCCATTGGCAGTTATTGGCGGGGTGTTTTCCTTATATTTAAGTGGGCAGTATTTATCGGTGCCAAGCTCGGTAGGCTTTATTACTTTATTTGGCGTTGCCGTACTCAATGGAGTGGTGATGGTCGAGAGCATCAATCAGCGTATCAATAGCGGCCAGGCTCTAGCCAGCGCAGTATTTGAGGGGGCCACACAGCGCCTGCGCCCGGTGCTGATGACCGCCATCACGTCGGCATTAGGCTTGATTCCAATGCTGCTTTCTCAAGGTGTGGGCGCCGAAATTCAGCGCCCCTTGGCAAGCGTCATTGTCGGTGGACTATTGACATCCACCTTATTAACTTTGTTTGTGTTGCCAGCTTTGTATCCACGTTTTTCTCAGGCTAAGCTTAAACACTAAAGCTATTGTGGCGCATGAATCGACAACAGGTTTATGCGCCAGTTAACCTAGGCTGAGAAATCCGCTATACTACGCGGCTCTTTTTTAAACCCCAGTATTTAGAGAGACATCATGAGCCAAGTTCGTGGTAATTTGTTTATTTTATCCGCCCCATCTGGTGCGGGTAAGTCCAGCTTGATCAATGCGTTACTCCAACAACATAGTGATATGCAAGTATCGGTGTCGCACACCACTCGTGCTCCTCGCCCTGGTGAGCAAAACGCCAAGCATTATCATTTTGTAAGCGAAGCTGAGTTCAAAACACTGATCGACAATGATGATTTCTTTGAATGGGCGCAAGTGTTCGACAACTATTACGGCACCTCAAAAGCGGCGATAGAACAGCAACTTGCCAACGGCATTGATGTGTTTCTCGATATCGACTGGCAAGGCGCGCGACAAGTGCGAGAATTAGCCCCGGACGTCACCACTATTTTTATTTTGCCACCGTCCAAAGCAGAGCTTGAAAATCGCCTAACCAATCGCGGCCAAGATTCCGCAGACGTGATTGCCGGGCGCATGGCCAAGGCGCAATCGGAAACCTCACACTTTGATGAGTATGATTACTTGGTCGTTAATGATGACTTTGACACCGCTTTAGCTGAGATTGAAACCATCGTTAAAGCCAAGCGCTTAAGCATCAGCGCTCAGCGTGTAAAACATAACGAACTAATCCACGACTTGTTAAAATAACTATTGGCCTAAACTTAACCTTGCAGTAAACTATGCGTTTACAGAATTAAATTTTGGAGTGAAGCATGGCTCGCGTAACTGTTGAAGATGCAGTAGATAAAATTGGCAACCGTTTTGACTTAATCCTTGTCGCCGCCCGTCGTGCGCGCCAGATCGCCGTAGGTGGTAAAGATCCTATGGTTGATGCTGAAAACGATAAACCAACGGTTCTCGCTTTGCGTGAAATCGAGGAAGGCCACATTACTGTGGATACCCTAGAGGCCATTGAGCGCCAAGAGCAGCAAAACCAAGAAGCTGCTGAAATGGCAGCTGTTGCGGCTATCGTTGGCGGTAACCAATAAGCGGCCTCTAACGCTCTCAAAACGGCTGCAATACTCGCGCAGCCGTTGGCTTTCCCCTCTTTTCATCGTATATTCACCTTAACTGTTCAATTTCGCCTCGCTGTGTTTGGAGTGTGAATGTATCTCTTTGAAGGTCTAAAGAAAAAAATATCCGAGTACCTGCCTCCGGCTGATGTGGCATTGGTACAAAAAGCCTATGTGGTGGCCCGTGAAGCCCATGAAGGACAATTTCGCTCAAGTGGTGAGCCGTACATCACACACCCCGTTGAAGTAACGCAAATTTTAGCCAGCATGAAGCTCGACCATGAGACCCTTATGGCGGCGCTTATGCACGATGTCATCGAAGACACCGACTTCTCGCAACAAGACCTGGCGGAGATATTTGGCGAGACGGTCGCCGAACTCGTCGAGGGCGTCAGTAAGCTCGATAAACTCAGCTTCAAAGACAAAAAAGAATTCCAAGCTGAAAACTATCGCAAGATGATCATGGCGATGACTCAGGACATCCGCGTTATTTTAATTAAATTGGCGGACCGCACCCACAATATGCGCACCCTGGGAGCACTACGTCCTGACAAGCGTCGTCGCATCGCCCGCGAGACCTTAGAAATCTTTGCCCCCATCGCTAACCGCTTAGGTATCCACGACATTAAAAACGAGCTCGAAGACTTAGGTTTTCAAGCGCTTTACCCGATGCGCTATCGCGCCCTGAAATCAGAGGTTGCGAAAGCACGAGGCAATCGTAAGGAAGTGATCAGCAATATTCAGGGTGAGATTGAATCACGCTTGGAAGATGCTGGCATTCAAGCGCAAGTATCAGGGCGAGAAAAGCACCTCTACAGCATTTACAAAAAAATGCTCAACAAAGAGCTGATGTTTAACGAGGTGATGGACATTTATGCGTTTCGCATTGTTGTTGATAGCATGGATACCTGTTACCGCGTGCTTGGGGTGGCGCATAATCTCTATAAACCTATCGAAACACGTTTTAAAGATTATATTGCCGTACCAAAGACCAATGGCTATCAGTCGCTACATACCTCGTTGGTGGGGCCACACGGCATTCCCGTAGAAATTCAAATTCGCACCTTAGATATGGATCACATGGCCGATAAAGGGGTCGCGGCACATTGGATGTACAAAAAGGCGGGAGAAAATACCGGACACACGGCTCAGCAGCGCGCCCGTCAATGGATGCAAAGCCTACTCGAGCTGCAACAAAGTGCAGGCTCTTCATTTGAGTTCGTGGAAAACGTTAAAACTGAACTGTTCCCTGAAGAGATTTACGTATTTACTCCTGATGGCCGTATTATCGAGTTGCCCATGGGGGCCACCGCTGTTGACTTTGCCTATGCGGTGCACACCGATGTTGGCAACACCTGTGTAGGTGCCCGCGTCAATCGCAAACCGCACCCCTTGAGTCGACCGCTTGATACCGGGCAAACCGTAGAGGTGATCACCAGCTCAGGGGCACACCCTAACGCCACGTGGCTCAACTTTATTGTTACCGCAAAAGCACGTTTATGTGTACGTAATTACCTTAAGAGCCAACGCCAAGAAGAGGCCATGCAATTAGGGCGTCGTCTGCTTGATTCGGCTTTGGGCGAGCACGCATTGGACGAGATAGGTGAAGAGCGGATAACGCGTGTACTTGAAGAGCACCAACTCAACACCTTGCTGGAGCTATTGGTCGAAATAGGCTGTGGCAACATTATGAGCATGCTGGTTGCCAAACGCCTACTGCAGGTAGACGAGGAACAAATCGACGACTTAGAAAAATCGGCAAAGGCGGCCATTATTGGTACCGAAGGCATGCTGGTCAATTACTCTAAGTGCTGTCGTCCGGTCCCAGGTGATGCCATTGTCGCTCATGTTAGCCAAGGCAAAGGCCTGACCGTGCACCGCCAAGAATGTAAAAATATTCGCGGCTGGCAAAGCGAGTCATCAAAATACTTTGTTGTGAAGTGGGAAGATAATCCAGAAAAAGAATACATTGCCGCTTTGCGTGTGGAAATCATCAACCACCAAGGTGTGCTCGCTAAGCTTACCAACTTAGTGGCGTCAACAGGCGCTAATATTGTTGAACTAACAACTGATGAAAAAGAAAGCAATTTATATGTTATTGACCTTGGCGTGACCGTGAAAGACCGTATTCACGTAGCAAATATCATGCGCCGCATCCGGGTGATGCCAGATGTACAAAAGGTCTACCGTAAAAAGTAAAGGACAATCATGAATAAAATTATTATATCAACCGACCAAGCCCCCTCAGCTATTGGCACTTATAACCAAGCTGTTAAGGTAGGCACCGCTGTATACCTTTCGGGGCAAATTCCACTTGTGGCAGAGACCATGGAAATGATCTCTGATGACTTCGCGGAACAAACACAGCAAGTATTTAAAAACCTGGCCGCCGTTTGTGAAGCCGCCGGGGGTGAGTTACAAGATATGGTTAAGGTCAATATTTTCCTTACCGACTTGAGCAACTTTGCCACGGTGAATGAAATTATGAGCCAACATTTCAAAATGCCTTACCCTGCTCGCGCTGCTATTGGTGTGAAAGAGCTGCCTAAAGGCGCGCAAGTTGAAATCGACGGAATTATGGAGCTGCCATCCACTAATTAGACAACCCACCTCACTGGTATACTTTTTGGGCAGAGTTTTCTGCCCTCTCCTCTCTTCCATTCTCCTTGTAAATCTCATAAAGTAGGATAAAACTTAATAAAGTCGTGTGCTTGCAAGGAATTATTTGTGTTTAAATTGGCCCACAATGGCAATGTGCTGTTTAATGTGACGCAGGAGACACCGGCGCCACCATCAAAAGCAGCCATGCTAGAAGCATTACAGCAATCAGAATTTGCTGGCTGTAAAGTGGACGACGAGCACCTCGATAAGTTTTACAGCGGTGAAGAATCAGGTCCGAGTATCGTAGTCGGTAAGCGCGTAGATGCCACGTTAGAGGTCACCATCAGCGACGATAAAATGTCAGCGATGGGACGCCTAACCACAGCGCAAGGGGGCAAAGCCCTCGATTTGGAAGCCGGCAAAAAGGCCATTGTGGTGGCGGGTGTACGCCGAGGCTACCAACAAGCGCTTTTAGAAAAACTTTTACAACAGCAATTTGAATTGGCCCCTGGTAGCTCAGTGAAAGGCACATTAGCACGTGGACGCTTACCCGTTGATGGGCAGCCCAGCGAACTAGTCAAACAAACACAAACCCTAAAAGATCGCATTAACAAACCTAAACGCCGTGAAGACGGCACGGTTGATATGCGCGACTTTGGCAAACTTGCCAGCGTTCAGCCCGGCACTGTTCTAATGATCCAAAAGCCTGCAACTCCAGGGAAAGAGGGGTTCACCGTCACCGGCGATGTACTTGAAGCCAAACCTGGTGAGCAACTGTCTTTAACCCCCGGAGAGGGGACCGAACTCAATCCGGATAACCCACTGGAGCTGCGCGCGACTGTTTCTGGCGTGCCCGTGGAATCTCCCAATGGCATGCGCGTTGACGATATTTTCACGATTAAAGAAGTGAACGTTAAAAGTGGCCATATCGATTTTGATGGCTCTGTGGTGATCACCCATAACGTTGAGCCGGGTATGCGGGTGACCGCTAAGGGTGAAATTAGCGTACTGGGCACGGTAGAATCAGGTATTCTTAATGCCACCGGTGATATCACCATCAAACAGGGCACCATTGGTCACCCTAACCACCAACAAAATGACGCCGAGCTTACTTGCCAGATTAATGCAGGCGGTAATTTACATATCAGCCACGCCCAATATTGCTACCTAGAAGCCACCAATATCTATATCGAACGCCAAGCTAGCCATTGCCAATTAAAAGCCCTAGAAAGCCTTATAGTAGGGCCAGAAGAGAGCCCTAATGGTAAGCTCTTTGGCGGTGAAGTACTCGATGCCTGCCGCCTTGAAGCCGGTGAAATTGGTAGTGAGTCGGGGGCCAAGATGCGCATTAATCTAGTTGCCCGAGGCGCGGATATTACCGCTGACAACGACGCCTGTGTGCAGCAACTTTCGCAGACTGACGATAAACTCGCGTCGTTGCAAGATGCATTAGAGAAGGCCGAAGCGATTAAAGACGCGGAAAAGAAAAAGCAACTCATTGAAAAAATTGGTGCCACGCAACTGGCCCTAGTACAACAAGCGGATGAGCTTGAAACTAAGCTGTCTAGCTTAGATAACACCTTACATTCACTGCTAGATGGCGCCAACCTTGTCGCCCATCAACGCTTAAATTCCGGCGTTGAGATTCATATCTTTGACAAGGTACTGAAAACAGCCAGGCAGTACCCACCCTGCGTTGTAAAACTAGAAAAAAGCAAAATAGAGGTTGAGTTTAAAACCTCCTAAACAGCAAAAAAAAGCGTGCTTAGCCCATTACTCATAACGAGGCTCAGCACGCTAACCACAAGATTTACAATAAGGCTTGCTGTTGTTTTAGCTGTTCAGGCCATACTCCTACCTGCACTTGACCAATATGACTCTTTTGCAAAAGCAACATCGCTAAACGAGACTGGCCGATACCGCCACCAATGGTTTGGGGTAGCTTTTTATGAAGCAAGGCTTGATGCCAAGGCAGTTGCGTTTTGTGGCTTTGCTCGCTCAACTCCAGCTGAGTGAGTAATGACTCGGGGCAAACCCGAATGCCCATGGAAGAAATCTCAAATGCATCTTCAAGTACCTTGTTCCACACTAAGATATCGCCGTTAAGTCCAGGCAACCCCTCATCTCCTTGAGTAGACCAATCATCATAATCCGGGGCGCGCACGTCATGACGTTGACCGTCTGCGAGCTTACCACCGATGCCGATGAGAAAGACTGCACCATACTGCTTACAAACCGCACGCTCCCGCTCTTTCGCGCTTAGATCTGGGTATGCCTGACGCAACTTCTCGGCATGAATAAAATGAATTTTTTCAGGTAGATAAGGAGCAATATCAAACTGCTCACCGACATAGGTTTCTGTCGCTTTAATGGCAGCGTAAATTTGCTCAACGGTGGCCTTTAGCGTCGCTAAACTGCGCTCGCTACGCTCACAAATCACCTTTTCCCAATCCCACTGGTCAACATACACTGAATGGATAGGGCTTAGACGCTCTTCGTCTGGGCGCAAGGCCCGCATATGTGTGTACAATCCCGAGCCCACCGCAAAGCCGTAATCAGCGAGGGTCTTACGCTTCCACTTCGCTAATGAATGCACCACCTCATAACGTTGCTCAGGTAGGGTTTTCACCTGCACGGCGACGGCCTTTTCATGACCACTGAGCTCATCTTGAATGCCATCTCCTACCTGGGCAAGAATCGGCGCCTGCACCTCAACAAGATTCAAAGCCGCTGCTAAGTGCTGTGAAAATACCTGTTTAACCGTACTAATTTGCTGCTGTTGTTGAATATACTCTGTGCTCATGGTCCTCATTCCCATTGCTGCTTTGTTCGATATAAAAACCATACCTCAGCGAGCGTTTTATTCAATACCATTTAACAAAAAGAGCTTTACTTAAAAATAGAAATCAATTTAACTCGAGCATATTAGATATCATTTATTTTTTATGTGTTTTAGCTATGGAAAATTATCGATTCGACAATTTAGACAAATCCATCCTTAAGAGCTTGATGAGTAATGCCCGCACCCCTTACGCCGAATTGGCGAAACAATGCGGAGTCAGTGCTGGGACCATTCATGTGCGCATAGAAAAAATGCGCCAAGCCGGAGTGATCACCGGCACCCAGGTACGTGTTGACGCTAAACGCCTGGGGTATGATGTGTGTTGCTTTATTGGCATTAACCTCAACAATGCCCGCGACTACCCCCATACTTTAGAGCTATTGCGTGAGCTCGAAGAAGTAGTCGAGGCCTACTACACCACAGGTAATTACAGCATTTTTATTAAGGTGATGGCGCGCTCCATCGAGCACTTACAAGACGTGCTGATCAATAAAGTGCAAGCGATTGAAGCAATTCAGTCAACCGAAACGCTGATTTCTTTGCAAAACCCTATTAATCGTAGTGTGACCCCATAGCCACATTGGCGTATAATCGGCGCACTTTTTTGTAACAGCAAAGATGGGCTATGGGCGAAAAGCGTTACCACCGAGTAAAACAAGTTTTAGATAGACGACAAACCGATCTCAGCGTGTGCTTAGATGAAGTGCATAAGCACCATAATCTTTCGGCCATCGTGCGCACCGCCGACGCTGTCGGTTGTCACCATATTCATGCGGTCTGGCCTAAAGAGCAGCGTCGTCTCACCAATAACACCTCCGGCGGTAGCAAAAACTGGGTGCACACCCATATGCATGACGATATTGACCAGGCTGTTGGCAGTATTCGCGAGCAGATCCCTGGGGTGCAGTTGCTGGCCACCAACCTCAGCAGCGACGCCGTCGACTATCGTGATATTGACTACACCCAACCCACCGCCGTGATTGTTGGCCAAGAGCGCGAGGGTATTTCCGATGCAGCGCTTGCCCATGCTGATAAACATATCGTTATTCCAATGCGCGGTATGGTGCAGTCTCTAAATGTCTCTGTGGCTGCAGCGTTAATCCTATACGAGGCACAGCGCCAACGCGAAGCCGCTGGCTTGTATGAACGCGATATGCTCAATCCACAAATCAAGCACACTTTACTGTTCGAAGGATGCCACCCTATTATTGCCCAGCAATGCAAAGAAAAGGGACTCCCCTACCCGGCTCTCGATGAGGACGGTGAAATTATTGCCAGTGAACAGTTCTGGGATACCTTACGCTACAAACGTCAGCGCTAAGTGACTTGAAAGCAAGGCCCAGCAGTCAGTACACTTAGGTTATAACTGTTTGAAGGACATGCCATTTGCCAAGCCTGAACACCTACCCCATTAACGAGCTCAAAGGCGTTGGCCCAAAAATGGCCGAGCGCCTTGCCAAGCTTGGCATTCGCAGCGTGCAAGACATGCTATTTCATTTGCCGCTGCGCTATGAAGACCGCACCCGCATTGTTCCCATCTGCGAGCTTCTGCCACATACCCATGTGTGTGTGCAAGCCACCATTGAATCCGCCAACATTACCTTTGGTCGCCGGCGGATGTTGGTGTGTCATATTAATGATGGCAGTGGACGCATGACACTCAGGTTCTTTAACTTCTCTGCGGCGCAAAAAAACGCCATGCAAGAGGGCAAAGTGATCCGCTGTTTTGGTGAAGTGCGCCGCGCTAAAGTCGGGCTGGAAATGGCGCATCCTGAGTACAATATTAGTGACAGCCCCGAAGCCCTCCCCACACAAACACATTTAAGCGCCATTTATCCGACCACCGACGGACTAAAACAACTATCACTGCGCAACCTAATGCTTCAAGCGCTGCAAGCCTTGAATCGCGCGCCAATAGAAGAGCTACTGCCACAACAGTATCGTCCCGCAGGTTGGTCACTCGCCGATGCCATTCGCTTTATTCACCAACCACCGGTTGATAGCGATACCCAAGCTTTAGAGCTCGGTGAACATCCAGCGCAGCAACGTCTGGCATTTGAAGAGTTACTGGCCCATAACCTCAGCTTGTTGGCCCTAAGGCAACAGGGGCAAGCTCACAAGGCCGTGGCCTTGGCGCCAAATAATGCCTTAGAGCAGCCGTTTTTAGCGTCTTTAGGGTTTACGCCGACGTCAGCACAGCAACGCGTAGTGGCAGAGATTAAAACGGATATGCAGCAGCCGTATCCAATGATGCGCTTGGTACAAGGCGATGTTGGCTCAGGTAAAACCTTAGTGGCAGCACTGGCAAGCTTATGCGCCATCGCCCAAGGTTACCAAGTGGCGCTCATGGCGCCGACAGAAATTCTCGCCGAGCAACATGCTTTAAACTTCAACCGTTGGTTTACCCCGCGCGGTATTCAAGTCACCCTGCTTGGTGGTAAAACCAAAGGCAAAGCACGTGAGCACGCCCTGAGCGATATTCAAAGTGGCCAGGCGCAAATGATTATTGGCACCCACGCATTATTCCAAGATCAGGTGCAATTCAATAACCTGGCGTTGATCATAATTGATGAGCAACACCGTTTTGGCGTCCACCAGCGCTTGTCACTGCGTGAGAAAGGCCGCTTTGGCGATTGCTACCCACACCAATTGGTGATGACCGCCACCCCCATCCCTCGCACCTTAGCGATGACCGCTTACGCTGATTTGGAAACATCAATTATCGACGAGCTGCCCCCGGGGCGCACGCCTGTTACCACCGTTGCTATTCCCGACAGCCGACGCGACGATGTCATAACGCGTGTGCACAAAGCGGTACAAGAGCAAGGTAGACAAGTTTACTGGGTGTGTACCCTGATTGATGAGTCGGATGCGCTGCAGTGTCAAGCCGCGCAATTAAGCGCCGAAGAGCTTCGTGAGCGCCTTCCTGAGCTGCGTATTGGCCTAGTTCATGGTCGTCTAAAGGCGGATGAAAAGCAGCGCGTTATGAGTGAGTTTAAAGACGGCGAACTTGATGTGCTAGTGGCAACGACAGTGATTGAAGTGGGTGTTGATGTCCCTAATGCCAGCCTAATTATCATAGAAAACCCCGAGCGCTTAGGTTTGGCGCAATTACATCAGCTCCGTGGTCGTGTTGGCCGGGGCGCGGCAGCCTCCCATTGTGTGCTGCTCTATCATGCCCCTTTGTCACATACTGCGCAGCAGCGTCTAGGAGTGTTACGTGATAGCAACGATGGTTTTGTTATTGCCGAGCGCGATTTGCAAATTCGTGGACCAGGGGAAGTGTTGGGCACAAAACAAACCGGCATGACCGATTTTAAAGTGGCGGATTTAGAGCGCGACAAAGCCTTAATCAACAACCTTCGTCCGCTCGCCAAACAGCTTCTCATACAACATCCAGAGGTAGCCAAGGCATTGTGTTGGCGCTGGTTGGGCGACCGCTCTGCCTACGCCCAGGCCTGATGGATCTATACCTGTATCAAAGCATTATAAGTGTGCTACTCACTGTATTTAGACAACAAAAAACCCGCCAAATGGGCGGGTTTTTCATCTGCAAAAGCTTAGAATTTGTATTCCATGCCTACAGCTAAATAGTCTTCATCAGCGCTCGCATCGTCATCAAATTTGGTATAAAAGCCAAATAGCTTGGTACTTTTATTAAACTTGTAATCAACGCCAGCGGTCATCGCATTACGGTCGTTGCCAGCAAAATCCATGGTTTGGTATTGCGCTTTTAATACCGTTTTATCAATCGCATATGCTGCACTTACTAAGAAGCCGTCGCTGTCTTCACCACCTGCTGCGGGCTCTTGTGTTTGGTACATGGCACCGAGCTTTATTCCTACGACTTTAGTGCCCACAGTAGCACGTAAAATGTCGTAGCCTTTTACTTCACTGTCAGCGGCAATTGCGGCGTACACGTTGGATTTTTTCAGGCCTTTATCACCATAAGTCAAGGCAACCGAATAGCCGTTGTCGGCATCGGTATCATCTTCAGCGATATAACTGGCAATAACTTTAAAACCATTGAGGCTATTAGAGGTGTATGTAACTGAGTCACCTAAGCGATTTTCACCTTTGAATACGTTTTTAATATCGCCTTCAAGATCACTGAACAAGTCAACTTTACCTTGCGATTGCTTTAGCGCGGTATCGTTACGACCAATCACGATTTGGCCAAAGTTACCTTTAAGACCGACGTACTGGTTACGTGCAGTGATGTTGTCTTTATCGCCTTTTGAATCAGCATCAGACAAATCAACCTGAAACTCAAGTTTATAAACTACGTCCAAGCCATCAGCAATCCCCTCTGAGCCTTTAAAGCCAAGGCGAGACGCATTACTTTTGATTTCAGTGAATGATCCCTCACCCTCATCAGATGATTGCACTGTTACATTCGCTTTACCGTAAATATTGACATCAGCCGATGCGTAAAAAGGCAATCCAGCCGCCACAGCGAGCACTAGTGCAGAAGGAGCAAATCTCATAGTCGTTTCCTCAGTTAAAAATCGCAACACATAATTAAAACGCCTGCAGTCTGCCAGTATTAAATTACAGAAATATGACAAATGACATTTAAAGTTCAACAAAGTGTCACCGAGGTGACATTTAAGCTTCACATTCAACGCTTTAATAATGATGTTTATGTGAGTTCTTCACCGATTAATTGTAGCTGCTGTTGCAGCTTTTCAATTAAGTCTTTTTGTTCATTGTCTTTATGAAAGGCGACGAACACTTCTCGCGAGGTCTGCGGCACTCCTTCGACTAAAAAGAGCTCTCCCGATTCCAGATATTGTTGCGCTTGCACTCTTGGCACAAAGGCACTACCGCCACAACGTAAAATCAACTCTAAGGCGATACGTCCAGTACTGGTGCGAAAATAAGGCGGTGCCGAATTGGCAAAGTTGCGGGCATGCCATAGCGAAAATGCCGTTCCCCAATCAACGAATACATATTGGTTATCAAAAAAAGACTCAGCAGTCGCATCGGCATAACTCGACAGCGGAATAATATCCAGTGTGCAAATTGGTTCAACGCACAACTCATCGACCTTAGGTAAATCGAACAGCACCGCTATATCTAAGGTGCGTTCGAGTAATAGTCGAGTGCTCTCCTGCTGATTTTTAACTTCTGCGACCAAGGAGATGCCCGGCATGGCCGAGACAATATGGGCAATACCAAATTGCAAAAAAGCATCCCAAATGTTCGCTGTGCCACTGAGTGCCAATTGACGGCGCATGTTATCTGCCAGCGCCACATCCAGCTTGGCACGCTGTACTCCGGTGACAATCAGCTTAGCGTGAGGTAACAGACGCTCCCCCGGAGCAGTCAGCTGGATGTTATTGCGTTGGCGCAGAAATAGATTGACGCCCAAGCTTTGCTCTAACTGACGAATTCGAAAGCTCACCGCTGACTGCGTGATATATAAGTTTTCTGCAGCGCGGCCAAAGTGGCGAGTGCGCGCGACCTCAATGAACGTCTTCAGTAAATCGATATCCACTCGTGTTTATCCTCACGATAAAAATTTTTTGTTTAAAAAAACAACGCTTGTGTACCATACTCCAGCCGATTTCCCTTGTATTAGGAGCTAGCTATGACGGCGCACCAATTGTTCGAATTACGCAAAGCCTTTGCTTGCGATCACAAATTCTATAACGACGAAAAGTTCCCACGCGGTTTCAGCCGCAGTGGCCACTTTACGCTACTAGAATCGGAGATTTTAGAAGAACATGGACGCTTATTAAAAGCTTTGCAAGAAAAAACGGTTGAACCCATTAACGACACGCAAGCGCACTTCGTTGCAGCCACGACTGGCGTATCCACGCCCATCAACCCGGTCGAGAACGCGTGGATAAAGTACTTAAAACTGACAACCAGTAAGGCACGTTTTTTCACCTTGTTTGGTCGTAAACGCAGCTTTGACGCACCTGAAGTGGAAGTAGAAATCGATAGCGACGATCTCGATTAAACCGCACTTTACGCCCATGCCAGCCATTAGCAGGCGTGGGCGAGTTTAAAAATTAACGCAAGCTGGCGCGATTGACGGTGCCTTGGTGCTGCGCGCGAGCGTTGCGGCTAAAGCGCCATGAATCCCAACTAAACACCAGCAATGCAGCCCAAATACAGGCGAAGGTAACGATGCGCTCAGCATCAAATACCTCGCCATAAAAGACCACGGCTAATAAAAACATCAGGCTTGGGCCAATATATTGGAAAAAGCCGATAGTGGTGTATTGCAACCGCTTAGCAGCAGCGGTGAAACACAATAGCGGTAAGGTGGTCACAATACCGGCGCTAACCAGCAAGGTATTTAATTGCCAACTATTGACCATTAAATCGGAGCTTGCTGTGGGCGTTGAGAAGTACCAATAAGCCAGGGCCACCGGGAATAAGATAACCGCTTCAAGTAATAACCCAGGTAATGATTCAACGGGCATCTTTTTACGAATTAAACCATAGGTGGCAAAGGAGCCAGCCAACGCAAAGGCCACCACCGGAAACGAACCGAAACTGATCAGCTGAATGGCCACCCCAGTGAGCGCCAAAGCCACCGCAAATAGCTGCCACTTACGCAAGCGCTCAGATAAAAAGGTTACACCGAGCAATACGTTCAGTAACGGGTTGATGTAATAGCCAAGACTGGCATCGAGCATGTGGTCATTGTTCACCGCCCAAATAAACAAGCCCCAGTTGAACCCTAATAAGGTGGCACTCACTACCAGCATGAGTAAGTATTTTGGCTGTTTAATGATCACTTGGACGTTACGCCACTGACGCAACACTGCCACCACTAACAACAAAAATAGCACCGACCAAATCACACGATGGGCAAGGATTTCCAGAGCGGGTACAGCGAGCAACTGTTTGAAATAAACCGGGGCAACGCCCCACATAGTGAACGCCAAGGCTGCGAATAGCATGCCTTTTTTGGCTTGAGCATCGGATGACATAACACTAACCCAAACGGTAAAAACGCTATTCTACGCCTCGCATTGTTGAAGGGCTAGTTTATCCGACTAAATAAGTGCCTGTACCATAAGCGATTTGCACACCTTGGTCATTATGCAGCTCCATACGACAAACACACACCTTGTTACCCGAGCGTATCAACATAGCCGTAGCAATAAAACGCTCACCCTTGCCCGGGCGTAAATAGTCTGTGCGCAAATCGATGGTGCCTAAGGTTGCCAGCCGGGATTGTGCGCTGAGCATTTCTGCCGGGCCAAATTTATCAATCACCGATGCCGCAGCAAGCAATCCACCCACGGTGTCTAACAACGACGAAATCACTCCGCCATGGAGTATTTGCTGTTGCGGGTTACCGATTAACTGCGCGCTCCATGGCAATTCGATGCTCGCCGACTCGCCATCCAGCTCCTTGATCTCCATTGCCAATAACTGGTTAAACGGCATTTGCGCAAATAACTGGCTTAGCTTATTCAGGGCTTGAGCTTTATCCATAGTCTGTTCTCAACTGGTAAGATGAGTTATAGCCTATCTGAAGATGCATTTTTAAGCAAAGAGCAAGGCAGTTGCAGACAGGAATAATAAAAGACTCTAGAATAGGCGGCCATGAGCAGTGTATCCGCATTATTTTCCGAACAAACGCCTGAGCAGATCCTGCGCGACGTGTTCGGCTACAGCCAATTTCGCGAGGGCCAACAGCAGGTGATCAACGCCGTGCTTGGCGCTCAGGATGCCCTAGTGCTCATGCCGACAGGCGGTGGCAAGTCATTATGCTACCAAGTGCCGGCAATGTTATTACCCGGGCTAACCTTGGTCATTTCACCATTAATATCTTTGATGCAAGATCAGGTCACCCAGCTCAACGCCCAAGGGGTCAAAGCGGCCTATATTAATAATTCTCTGACTCGTGAACAGCAGCAGCTCATCTATCAGCAACTCCATGACGGCGAAATAAAGCTACTCTATGTTGCTCCGGAGAAAGTGCTGCAATATGAGTTTATGCAGCGTCTTGGCTATTTAAATATCAGCCTGATTGCGGTTGATGAGGCACATTGTGTCTCTCACTGGGGGCATGATTTTCGTCCCCATTACTTCCGCCTTAGTGAACTCAAACAGCGCTTTGCCCATGTACCGATGATGGCACTTACCGCCACTGCCGACAGCGCCACTCGTGTCGATATTGTCAATCAACTGGGGCTACGCTCGCCCTATATCCATATTGGCAGCTTCGATAGGCCAAACATTCGCTACACCTTGGAAGAAAAGTTTAAACCTTTCACTCAGTTGCTGCGCTATTTGCGCACCCAAAGTGGGCAAAGCGGCATCATCTACTGCACTAGCCGCAAGCGCGTTGATGATTTGGCCCAAAAACTCAGTGAAGCAGGTTTTAATGTCGCCGGTTACCACGCTGGCATGAGTAACGAATCGCGCCACTTTGTACACAACGCTTTTGCCAAAGACGATATTCAAATTGTGGTCGCCACTGTGGCCTTCGGTATGGGCATCAACAAACTCAATGTGCGCTTTGTAGTGCACTACGATATTCCTAAAAACATCGAGTCTTATTATCAAGAAACTGGCCGAGCCGGACGGGATGGTTTAGCCGCAGAAGCCATTATGTATTTTGACCCGGCGGATGTCCCTCGAGTTAGGCGCTTTTTTGAAGACATTGACGATGAGCAGCGCCGCCGCGTCGAAGAGCAACGTTTCAATGCCATGGCCAGTTTTGCTCAAGCGCAAACCTGCCGACGACAAATACTGCTTAATTATTTTAGTGAATACCAGCGCGAGGCATGCGGTAACTGCGATATCTGCTTAAATCCACCGCAGCGTTTTGATGGCACCGTGGTGGCGCAACAGGCGCTATCCTGTGTGTATCGCGCCGGACAAAAATTCGGGCTGGGCTATATCGTCGAGTTACTGCGTGGCGCTAACACTCAGCGTATCCGGGATCTCAATCATCACACCTTAAGCACCTATGGTATTGGCAAGGAGCACAGCAGCGAATATTGGCTCAGTATTTTGCGCCAGCTCATTCATCAGGGCTTACTGCATCAAGATATTACCCAAGGTTCGGTACTACACCTTACCGAAGCAGCCAGACCGGTGCTCAAGGGCGAATATCAGTTACAACTTGCTGAGCCACGTTTACAAGCCAAGCACGTTTATCAAGATAAGCTGGCCCAGTTCAATTACGATAAAAAGCTGTTTGCTAAACTGCGCGCCTTGCGCAAGCAACTAGCGGATGATGATGATGTGCCGCCGTATGTGGTATTCAATGACCGAACCTTAGCGGAAATGGCGCAACTTATGCCTACCAATGACACCGAGTTTTTAAAAGTATCGGGTGTGGGTTTCACTAAACTCAGTAAGTACGGCAGTGCCTTTATGACTTTAATTCGTAATCATCTGTCACCCGAATAATCGCCAATACTATATAAGAGCTTAACTGTGACCCGATTCGCTATAGATAGCCAACACCACGTTATTATCATTACTCCTGATGTGATGCCCAGCGCCGATGAATTCGACTTTTGGGGCCGTATTTTCTTGCATCATGACGCCATCGTCATCGGTGAGTTTGAACAAGGTGTAGACAGGCACATGCTGCGTTTTAGCTTTGAACAGCTTCCTTTTGAGCTGCATTTTGAACATTATGGCGACAATATTTGGATCAGCGCCACAGGGGTTGAAGCGCAAGGTAAGTTAACCGAATTAGGAAATTATTTAAGCGCAAGTTAATAAATGTGCGATACACTTTAATTCACGATATGGAAAAAAGTGAGTTAAATGAATCGACTATTCGTTCTACTTAGTACCCTAGCCGCCTTTTCCAGTGCTGCTCCCGCGCAGCAGGAAAAGTGCAAGAATGAACAGTCCCAAGTGCAAAGTAACCACTTACTATCGCGTCAACTCGAGGACAAAGCTCCCCTTCCAGATGCCAATCCTAGCCGACGGATTGGAGACATTAGCTTTAGCCAGCAAAATATCTTTAACACCGAATTAGACGAAGAAAATAACTGGCTGTTTCGCCTTGCCAACGACATGCATGTGATGACTGAACAGCAAGTGTTAGAGAATATTTTGTTGTTCCAACCAGGCGATCGCTACAGCCCACAACAATTACGCGAGTCAGAACGTTTGCTACGTCAACAAGGCTATTTATATGACGCTCGGATCAGTGCGCAAACGCGGTGCGACGAGTTTGTGGATGTGAAAGTCGAAACCCGTGAGCTCTGGACTTTGTTGCCAGAGATTAGCTTTAGCCGCAGCGGAGGTGAGAACCGCTCCACGTTTGGTTTTCGTGACAGTAACTTCCTTGGTTGGGGTAAGCGCGTATCCTTAGTACGCACCAATGATGAGGAGCGCAGTGGTTACGAATTTACCTATGACGATCCGAATATTCTCGGCAGTCGTTATCGCGGTCGTCTTGAGTATGCAGATAACAGTGACGGTAAGCGCCATTGGCTGTCGGTCACTTATCCTTTTTATGCGCTGTCTACAAAACACAGTTATGGGGTGGCCAATGGCAGTAACCGCCGTCAGGAGAAGCTCTATGATCGCGGTGAAGAGATCAGTGAGTTCTCGCAACATACCTCTTCTAGCCATGTGTTTTATGGGGTTTCAAGCTCACCAGCCCCGAATTGGACGCAGCGTACCATCGTCGGTTATCGCTACCAAAAAGACCGGTTTGATGCGATAGATGAAACCGTGTTACCTCTTGCCGAAGAGCGTACGCTTTCCTATCCCTATCTACGAGTCAGCTGGTTACAAGACGATTATGTAAAAGTACACAATATCGACTCTATCACGCGCACCGAAGATTTGAACCTAGGTTGGCAAATCGATACTACTTTAGGTTACTCAAGCGAATCTCTGGGTGGCGATACTAACCGTTTGGTGCTCGACTTTCGTGTGCAGCGCAGCCACTACGTTAATCAGCAGAGTCTGTGGCGTTGGTCGGTGGATGTACAAGGTCAGCTACGCGAAGATGGGTTCACTGCTGAGAATCTATTTTTTGGCACCCAAGCTGAGTATTTCTTTAATAGTGATGATGCTCAATCGTGGTATGTAAAGGCGCGTATAGATGGCGCTGAAGGGTTAACCTTGGACCGCCAGCTTACACTAGGTGGCGATTCCGGGCTGCGCGGATACCCGCAGCATTATCAGCAAGGGGATCGGCGAGCACTGCTTAGCATTGAGAAGCGCTATTATTGGGAATATAACCTATGGCAGTTATTTCGCGTCGGTGGGGCTGCTTTTTATGACGCTGGACAAGCCTGGTTTACCAACAGCAATCCCGCCAATGACACCCACTTTCGCCACAACTATGGGGTTGGTTTACGCTTAGCACCAAGTCGCGCCAACGCCGGAACGGTTATTCATATCGATGTCGCCAGGGCTATCAACCGCCCAAATGATGTCGACCCCGTCCAGTGGTTGGTGACCGTGAAGAAATCCTTCTAAATACACTTTGCTGATGGCTGTTTCCATGCTATACAGCGGCTTTAACAACTTGTTTTTATAAGGAACATATCTGTGGCGCTGGTTGATCTTCTTACTCAACATTATAAGTGGCTGGTTACCCTTGTGGTGCTGCTGCTTTTCCCTTTATTGGTGCGCTTGCAGCTGAAAATTTTTAACAAAACGATCCGGGGTCGAGTCGACCCTCATCGCAAACAACGCGCGCAATTGTTACTCAAAGTGTTGCTTGCTTTTGTTCTGCTGTGCATCCTGTTGGTGTTCTGGGGCATCGAGTTACGCGGGCTATTAGTGGTCGGCTCAAGCCTGTTTGCAATGCTTGGCGTCGCGATGTTTGCGGGTTGGTCTTTGCTTTCAAATCTGACATCGTTTTTGCTGATGTTTGTACAAAATGATTGCCGGGTCGGCAACTGGGTCAAGGTGATTGATGGCGCCAACTTCATAGAAGGACGGATTATTGAAATGGGGTTGATGAACGTGGTGTTAGAGCACCTAGAGGGTCATCGTGTTCTCTATCCCAACAATTTATTTGTAACCCGGCCAGTGATGGTACTGAACAAACCGCCACAAAAAGCCAAGCCTACACGGCGCATACTGGCACCTAAAAATAAACCTTAAAGCAAATGCCAACAGGCGCAATTGCGCCTGTCATTCATTGTTAAGCTCAGGTGTTTTCAACTCATCATCCATGTCACTGATTTCATCAATAAACGTCTCTAGCTGTTGCTCAACCAACGAGTTGGCATGCGCAAAATAGGCAAGATGAAAAATAGCATCGCCCTCGTTCACCAAAGGCATGGTTTGCTGTCCAATCACAATGCCACTGCGCGGCGCTAAAATCGCACATTCACTATCCCCTAGCGGGCTGTTGATATAAGCCAACACTTGGCCTTTACTCACGCGCTCGCCAAGGGAGACTTGAGCGCGGATAATGCCATCTGTTTCGGCCCGGATCCAACTGGTAGAACTGGCGATAACCGGCTCCGCCTGCTTGCGAACCCGTTTGCCTCGTAGCATCCTCAGTTTACGCATGACGTTTTCCACCCCTTGCACACCCGCAGCAATAGCGATGGGATCGAAACGTAGCGCCTCTCCAGCTTCGTACGTGATCACCGGGATCCCAAGCTCTGCCGCTTCACTGCGCAGTGAGCCGTTTCGTAGCGAGGCATTGATCACCGCTGGCGTACCAAAGGCATTGGCTATTTTAGCCGTTTCCTCATTGCTTAAATCGGCTCGGATCTGCGGTAAATTGGTGCGGTGGATGGCGCCTGTATGCAAATCAATGATATGGCTGCAATGCATCGCCACTTCGTTAAAAAACGTATTCGCCATACGCCCCGCCACAGATCCTCGCTGCGAGCCTGGGAAGCAGCGATTGAGATCGCGCCTATCGGGAAGGTAGCGAGATTTATGGATAAAACCAAACACATTGACAACAGGCACAGCAATTAAGGTGCCACGCAATTGCGTGGCATCAACCTTTGCTAAGGTTTGTCGCACGATTTCAACACCGTTGAGCTCATCACCGTGAATTGCTGCACACACCAGCAATACCGGACCGCTTTCTACTCCGTTAACCACCTCAAGATTAATGGTCAGTGGTGAGTGGGTATATAGCTTGGCCGCTTCAAGCTCAAAGGTGCGCCGCTGCCCAGGTGCGACTTGCTCACCTAACAGCGTAAATGCCTGATTCTTTTTAGCCCTTGCCACGGGTTCTGGTCCTCTTTTCTTTAGCATTCTTTTCTATAAATTGAATAATCATGCCAGCAATATCTTTTCCTGTCGCTAACTCAATTCCTTCGAGTCCTGGTGAAGAGTTAACTTCCATCACTAAAGGGCCACGCTCAGAGCGCAGTAAGTCAACCCCAGCGACATTTAACCCCATTGCTTTAGCGGCGGCCACTGCTGTTTTACGCTCTTCTGGAGTAATCCGTACCAAGCTGGCACTGCCGCCACGGTGTAAATTGGAGCGAAATTCACCTTCTTGGGCTTGGCGCTTCATCGCCGCAATAACACGATCGCCAATGACAAAGCAACGAATATCAGCCCCACCCGCTTCTTTGATATATTCCTGCACCATGATGTGTGCTTTCAGGCCCATAAAAGCCTCAATCACACTCTCGGCCGCCTTACGTGTTTCAGCAAGCACCACCCCAATCCCTTGTGTCCCCTCAAGCAGCTTGATAACAACCGGGGCTCCACCCACCATCTCAAGCAAGTCTTTGACATCATCGGGTTTGGATGCAAAACCGGTTACCGGCATGCCCACTCCCTTGCGTGATAGTAGCTGTAAAGAACGTAATTTGTCGCGCGAGCGGGTGATGGCAACGGATTCATTCACAGGGTACACCCCCATCATCTCGAATTGCCGTAACACTGAACAGCCATAAAACGTAACAGAAGCCCCGATGCGCGGAATAATGGCATTGAAGTCCTCTAGTTTTTGACCTTTATAGTGTACTTCCGGCTCTTGCGAGTTGATATTCATGTAACAGCGTAAAGCATCCAATACCTGCACTTCATGGCCACGCTGCTGCGCCGCCTCAATTAAACGGCGAGTGGAATACAACGACTTGTTACGTGATAAAATGCCGATTTTCATAATAAACCTTATAATTGTGTTTGGTGTGACAATTCAGGGTCTACAACAATACGCCCTGCCATGGCTGTACGCCCCAATAGCATACGAAATTTCATGGTGTCTCTATTTGTGAGTGTTGCTTCAATGGGCCATTGTTGGCCGCCAATAAGTAACTGCGTTTGTATGACATAACGCTGCTCTTGGTGCCCACCAGAGTCAGTAACGGTGCGCTGATCTATCACCTTCGCTTGGCACTGTATCTCTGTGTCGTTGTCGTCTTGAATGGGATGAACCCAAAACCGCACCCAGACCTGCTCATCTTGTATAAACTCTTCAACTCGAAAAGCATGAATACATGAAGTACGGGCACCGGTATCTACCTTAGCCTTGATTTTATCAATCCCCAGCTCAGGCAGGGCTAGCCACTCACGCCAACCTACTGTTATTTTATTTGTCATATGCGAAGTCACTTGTATGCTCCAACGGCGAGGAGCGCAATAGTAAAAGCCGCTTTATACGGTAATTATCGATAAAGAACAGTGAATTAAATTACTCGCGTCGATAAAGACTATTCATTGATCTTGTAGCGATAATAGACAAGGATAGAAGAAACATTCTGTATTGAAAGTGAAGGTGTTATGTCAGCTTTGATTCATGCCTTAGTGTTAGACGCTCAAGGCGGCGCTGAACAATTAACTGAAAAATCAGCGATTAAGCAGTGGAAGCCCAGTGATGGTGTGCTGTGGCTACATCTTGATTACTGCCAAGATGATATTGAGCAATACTTAGCAGCGGTGCCATTAAGTGAATTTGCACATGATGCCCTTATTGCCGATGAAACACGCCCTCGTATTGTCAGCGATGACAGTGGCCATTTATTGTTTTTGCGTGGCGTCAATCTTAACCCGGCAGATAGTCCTGATGATATGGTATCGATTCGCGTGTTCGTTAGTGAACAACTTATCGTCTCTACGCGCCACCGCCGCCTGCTGTCGGTGAATGCCCTTGCTGAATCTTTACGTAAAGGCAAAGGGCCGAGTACCACCTCAGCACTGGTATGCCAATTGTGCGAAAATTTAACCTCGCGAATGCAAGGTGTGATAGATGAACTCGAAGATAAACTTGACCAATTTGAAGAAGATGTTGATAGCCAACGAGCACATGATCACAATGCGCTATCACAGGTGCGCCGCCAAACTATCGGCTTGAAGCGCTATATCAGACCACAAAAGGAGGCTCTGCGCGCGCTTGTGAGTCAACAGCCAAGTTGGTTGGCTGACAGTGATATGCCGCGCATTAATGAAACCATTAACCATCTGCTGCGCTACTTAGAAGAACTTGATTTGAATATTGAGCGGGCCCAGATAATCCAACAAGAGGTCGCCAGCCAAGTATCCGACCAACTTAATAAGCGTATGTATGTGATGTCAGTGGTAGCAGCGCTGTTTTTACCCTTGGGCTTTCTTACCGGTTTACTGGGCGTCAATATTGGCGGAATTCCTGGAACGGAATCAGCAGCGGCATTCCCGTTGTTCGTTCTCGCTCTAGTGATATTAACCGCCGCCGTCGCTTTATATTTTCGTATGAAAAAATGGCTATAAAAAGCCTACCCACGTGGTCTGCTTAGCTTGCCACGTTACCCCTTCACACACGGATGTAGCCCACGTATGAGCTTAAAAATACGCGATTTAGATCAGCAGACCCAGTGGCTTAGCACCGCGCAGCGGCTAGCGCTTAAAGAAGTGATCGCCGCTAGCTTTGCCGGGGTCAGCCCTGATGAGTACATGCAATACTATTTTGATGACCCCAAGGCATGTCAGCGGAAGCTCAGGCTTTATTTTGACCATAGCACGCTGGTTGGCTATTGCCTGTTAACCTTCACACGGCACGACAAAAGCACGGTAATACGAGCCTCTGCAGCTTTTTACCCACAATATAGAAACGGTGGCAATACCTTCTCCTTTTCCCTGTATCACAGTATTCGCTACTGGCTTACACGTCCTTGGTGCGCTGTGTATTATGCCGATACAATGCTCAGTCCAGCAATGTACCGGGCCATCGCCAAGCATGTAGCAATTATCTGGCCACACCCAGATTGCAGAAGTCCCAACGCGCTGTTTGAGCACTTTAACGCAGAGGGAAGAGTAAGCCCTGGCGGCTCTCTTCGTTGTTTAAAGCCTGTGAACCGTGCAAGTAATTACAGCATCTCGGAGCTTGCGGCCTTTCACGCCAGTGATAAAAAAGAGATTGCCTTTTACTGCAAAATGAATCCTGACTTTCATGCTGGCATGGGACTATTTGTGATTATTCCCATCCATACTAAGCAAGTGATTTATACCTTAGGCAAGCGATTGTTAAGCGTCTTTAAAGCGCGTTAATCGCTTTGATGGTATCTAGGTGCACTGGAGCGATGAACGACTCATGCGAATATAGCTGCACATTGACTTGGCGCAGCGCCATGCAAAGTTGTTCTAATGCATGATATTAACTGCATGGCATAGGCTGATAGCTCATAACTGTCACACACAAAATAAAAATGACATGCTCAATATTAGAGAGATGGTGATTGATTTAACGGCGGTAATATTAACGGAAAGAAATGGCGCTCTCGCTAGGGATCGAACCTAGAACTTGGCCTCCGGAGGGCCACGTGATATCCATTTCACCACGAGAGCGCAGTGTCTGTGTGTTCAGACAGCGCTTATAGTAAAGGCATCACAAGGTAAATACTAGCCCTAGCCGATCATATGGCGATATTTTCAGCAGCTGTCACTCAGCACCGAGCAATACGATTAAATTTCACTCATTCATGATGCAATTTCGCCTTGGCATTCAAGGTATTTACATTTGACTCATACTTTTGCGTTATTTTCTCTGGCAATCCTGCTATCTTGAACTTTACTTATATCTACTGTGTTGCAAATTTGCTGTTAACTTCCCTCAACAAGCTGTAAGTGGGCTGAGATATCATCATCTTTTTATTTCAGTATTGTTGGCTTGCTGCCGCTATAAAAGCGCACAGCTATTGAGAAGAACAGCGTCTGTTTCACTGTATGTACACTACTATTTATATGCTGTTTGGAGCCCCTATGAACTTGATGACTGCAGAACAAGTTGCCGAATACCTTGGTGTAAAAATTGAACGCGTAAAACGCCTTGCCCGTGAGCATTTGCTCATTGCCAAAAGCCAAGATGATAACGGTGACCCAATGTTCGATAAAAGCGACGTGGAAAGATATAAGGAGTTGGCGCAGCGCCTAGGTGGCATTTAGAATCTCATCGAGTTGTAGTTTGGCTTCATCCACTCGATGCGCAGTGTTATTCGCTCGATACCAAAAATAATTCAGCGCCGCGACTAACTTCTGCATAGCCGTAAACTTAACCCAGTCAATGCGTTGCTCACTGCCAAAGTACTCACTTAGCAACGCGTGCTGTTGTGCCTCAGTCAGAGAGAAACTAATGCTCAGCATGGCGAGATCAAAGTATCGGTCGCCGGGCTGAGCATATTCAAAATCAATGCACTGCCAACATCCTAAGTAACTAATAATGTTTTGCCGAATTAAGTCATTGTGACAAAAGCGCATATCTTCAGATTGCATTTTAGTATCAGTGACAACCTGATGCAGCGCTTGCGCATATGCTTGGTAAAAAGGCTGATGCTCATAGCGCTTAAGCTCGGCATGCAAATCAAGGTATGGCCCGCTGCATGGCTGGGCGTGGATGAGCTGTAAACACTTCACAGCTTGGCTGACATCAAACTGCTCTGGCACCTTTCCCGGCGCATAATGAAAAATAGCTCCTTGATGCGCTTCATCTACGTACAAGGGCGCCGGACAAGCAGCCTGTTTGGCTAAGCGGCGCTGAGTCGCAATTGCCTCGTGGGGTAATGGCTTGGCATAAAATTTAACCAACCACGATTGCTCTGCAGTATCAACACGATAGTTTTCGTTGCTCACACCTTGTGGCAAATAGGTAATTTGCTCAATGCGCGTGCTGGGTTTATAACGCCGCACTAAGCTATTAATTGAGGCAACAGATTTAGGCATAAGCCGTTCCTGTGGTGCTCTTATGCTGGTATTGCGCCCGCCAGCGCAGATAGCCGGCCACCGCCATCACCGTGTAAAACACAAATAGCACCGTTGTCGGATAATATCCTTTAGCAACATATAAGTAGATAGACGCGGCATCAATAACCACCCAATATAGCCAGTTTTCCAACACTTTTTGTGCCACTAAATAGGTCGTTACCACCGCAAAACAGGTGGTTAAACTATCAAGGTAGGCGTAATCAGCATGGGTGTAATTATCCATAATATACCCTGCCACGAGGGCGACCACCGTCGTGGCTGCGATTACCACTGCATGACGCTGGACGGTGTATGAAGTAATGCCTTGGCGGGCGCTATTTTGACGACCATAGCGCCATGCCCACCAACCGTACACCGCCATACCCATATAGTAAAAATGTAGCGCCGACTCCATTAACAAAGCGCCGTTCCAGTACATCAAGGTATAGATTAAGGTGCTAATGAAAGCCGCCGGCCAGCACCACAAGCTCTCTTTCATAGCCAATAGCAAGTAAGCCATGGATAATGCCACAGCAACGTATTCCCACACCGACATGGCACTGAATCCGGCAATAATAGCGCTCAGAGTTTCCATCTTTACGCCTCTTAACTCGCTTCAGGAGAGAGGTCACCGCATAGAAACTTACACACAAAAATAGCCTTGCCGTAGGTTTCATAGGAACGTTTAATTTCTGCACTCACCACTGACATCACGGTGTCATAATCGCCAAACACCTGAGTTGATAAGGTATTGGTGATCACTTTAATATCGCCATGCGCATTAAGGCGGTCAATGAAATCTTGAATATAGGGGATATAGTCTTGATGCAATGGGTACTTGCTTATTTCTACTGTCAGTTTCATGGGCCTACCTTGGGAAATATAAAGCCGCTATTGTAGCCTGTCGTTAACATAAGCCAAACACCCTTGGGGATATTTTTGTCCTTCGCATAAATCACTGACGGCCATAGCGATCACAAAAATGATGAATTATGGCAATTAGCCTGTTACTGCTCACAAAGCGCTAAATTCGCGATATAGTAGCGCTCACAACAAAAAACTCAGCACACGGATTATGAAACGCATTGCCATTATCGAAGACGAAGCTGCTATTCGCGATAACTACGTTGAAATGCTCGAAGGACAAGGCTACCAAGTACAAGGGTTTGCCGACAGGCCCAGTGCTGAAAGAGCGCTGTTTGAGCAACTACCGGATCTCGCCATCGTCGATATTGGCTTAGGCAATGAGATTGATGGTGGCTTTATGCTGTGCCAAAGTTTGCGTGCCCGCTCGCATACCTTGCCAATTATTTTTTTAACAGCCCGTGACAGCGAAATTGATACAGTCTGTGGCCTGCGTATGGGGGCTGATGATTACCTTACCAAAGATATCAGCATGGCCCACTTGGCAGCGCGTATTGGTGCGTTATTTCGCCGCGTGGAAGCACAAGAAACGCCCCCGCAAGCGAATGAAACCATAGAGCAAGGCGATTTGGAGTTAGACCTCAAACGGATGCGCGCCGCTTGGCAAAACCAAGCCGTGGATCTGACCGTAACCGAGTTTTGGATGGTACATTCGCTTGCTAAGCGCCCTGGTCACGTAAAAAGTCGTGATGAGTTAATGAGCGATGCGAAAATATACGTCGATGACAGCACTATCACGTCGCACGTAAAACGTATTCGCAGAAAATTCCAAGCCATTGATGCTAGCTTTGATTGTATCAATACCGTCTATGGCATGGGTTATCGCTGGGAAATGAAGTAAATGGCACGATTTGGCCTCGGCCTGCGCAGTAAGGTCATTGTGTTATCTTGCTTTTTATTCGTCCTGCCATGGCTTGGCTACGAATACGTCTGGGAAATGGAAAAGTACCTACGTAAAGGGCAAGAAAAAACCTTGGTGGGCACCACCCGAGCTCTGGCCACAGCCTTACACGAACGCCCGGCCCTGTTTGAAAACGCCAGTCAATTTACCGACAAGGTCGAGAAAGGTCGCGACCTGTACGCCTACAGCATCGATAATGCCATTCGGCTTGATGGCGAATTGGGTGATTGGCAGCCTTATCAAGAGTTAATGTGGCAGTATCATGGCCAATACCTGAGTACCCCCAACCCAGAGCACGACAACGCTGATCTCTCTTTTCGTCATATGGTCGGCAAGTATGGTAATTACCTGTACGCGGTGTTCGCGGTGCGAGATAACATCGTGCGTTACCGCCCCAAAAATGCCCTTGGCGTGAGTCGCAACGACCACTTAAAAATCGCCATAAAAACGCCACAAGGGGAGCTTACGAATTACATTGTCGCGACCCGCGAAGATGGCTGGGTCAACGCCTTTGAACTGCCGTCACTGCAACCCTACACACAAATTCAAGGCTATTTCCGACGCACTACACAAGGTTATAACATCGAGCTGCGTATGCCCTTAAATATGCTTGGTAACAAACTGGGCTTTGCCATCAGTGACTGGGACGATGGCCAACAGCAGCGCCACCTCATGGCCACCTCCAATGTGCATGATGCCAACCGCCTTGGCACCGTGTTGCTGCCATCGCCTGAGATCAAGCGCATTATTAAAGGCATGGGTCACAGCGGCAGCCGCATTTGGGTTGTCGATAAACATCATCGAGTATTAGCACAGTCGGGCACCATTCAGCATGCCGATGGCGTCTGGGCAAGCTCGTTACAAGAAAACGAACAACAAGGGGCGTGGCAACGCTTTGAAGAGCGCTTTTTACACCCACTGTACTATAAAATTCTCACCCGCCCGCCCAGTGATTTTTTAGATACCTTGCACGATGTAGCCGCCCTTGAAGGCAGCCACATAGCCAACGCGCTAAAAGGCAAGCCGGCCTCCAACTGGCGCCTGACACCGGATAACAAAGCCGTTATTCTCAGTGCCGCCTACCCTATTTGGGGTGATGACCAAGTGCTCGGCGCGGTGATCGCAGAAGAGACCACCAATGGCGTGCGTACGCTGCGCAACAAGGCACTGGAAAAGCTATTTAACGTGATTTTGGCGGTGATGTTTATCGGCACTATTACGCTGTTTTTCTTCGCTTCTCGTATTTCCTCGCGCATTCGTCGCCTGCGTGACAGTGCCGAGCAAGCCATTGATGAGCAAGGTCGTGTTCGCGGTACCTTAACACTGAGTAAAGACAGTGATGAAATTGGTGACTTATCCCGCAGCTTCGCCAACATCGTTAATCGCTTGGGCGGCTACACCCATTACCTGGAGAATATGTCCTCACGCCTGTCTCATGAATTACGCACACCGGTGGCGGTGGTGCGCAGCTCATTAGAAAACTTGCAAATGATCGCCACCGAACCACAACAGCAAAAGTACCTCACCCGCGCTCAAGAAGGAGTCAATCGGCTGAACAAATTGATCACCACCATGAGCGAAGCAACACGCTTAGAGCAAAGTATCTCAACGGCAAAAAAAGAGCATTACGATCTGCAGCAAGTGGTGCTTGGCTGTATGCAGGGTTATCAGTTCGCATACCCGCAAGCACACTTTGACATCAACATTAGCGACGCAGCTATTCCCGTGGAAGGTTCAGCTGATTTTTTAGCGCAGCTGTTAGATAAGCTGATTAACAATGCCCTGGAGTTTGCTTACGAAGGAAGCGCGATTGGCGTTTCCCTTGAGCGCCAAGCTCAGCACGCAGTACTTAAAGTGAGTAATCAAGGCCCAGCGCTTCCTGCGGATATCGGTGAGCATATTTTTGATTCCATGGTGTCGGTCCGCGAGCAAGATAAGCAGCAGCAGCCCCATTTGGGATTAGGCTTGTACGTGGCTCGGCTTATTGCCGATTACCATCAAGCACAAATAAAGGCTGAAAACCTCGCTGATGGCAGTGGCGTGGTCTTTTCACTGACCATTAAAATAATCCAAGATTGATTCACGACCTATTCATTCCTAAAGCGTTAGAGTTAGGTCATCGTCGCAATTATGGAGCACAAATGAGTATGACAGGTCAGCTTCTTCAACCTGAGGAGATTGAGTATATTTTTGCGCTCTTTAATAATAGCGAACACGCTGAGCCAACGCCTCCTCAGCCAATACCCCTTGAACCTAACAGTGAAGGTTCATTACAATAAGGCACGTCTTCTCCTCGTGCCTTATTTTTGTGAAACCACACCGCGCTAAAAAAGAACTTGCCCTACTGCCTATTTTATTTATTGCTATCGCTTTATGTGTGGGTGGTCACTTTGTGTTGCAACCCAACTATCAAGATAGCCATATCGTAGAGTACGCCCTCGCGGCCCTGCCCTTTGCATTGTTTGCGTTAGTCATTATTGCGATACGCATGGCCATCAAACAAGAACAAGATGAGCAGGACGAGGAGTAATTAGGTCGCTACAAGACGTGATAACCAAACCAATCCGGCTTGATCGTTTGCGAGCGTCCGCTTGGGGTTAGATGAATGTGGTATTGGTTATCGAGTAAATCCAAGGCAAAGCAGTCATCCACCTCATGGAGATCATCTTTATGCTGATGGCTCATGTGCGTTAAATAACGTTGTTTGACTTGCTGTTTGGCTTGCTCGGCGCTGTGTGCAACGGTCAATGTGAAGGCATGTTGCTCAGCCATTTTATCCGCTTCATAGGCACCTAAGTTCACAAAATACAAACGTTCTGGACGATTTTGCGGCGTGTCGGCAATGGCAATGTGGTAGCCATCAATATCGTTAACAGCCATATACGAGTCCATATGCACCTTGTCCTTGTCACCGACCCATTGCGCCTTGAGTTTTGAGTAGGTATCGTCAATGGACTCCCCAACCACAAAGCGTACGTCGTGCATTTCAATATGACAGCCGCGAACACGCCCACCTAAATACACCATAAATAACTGCATTAAATTATTCCATGCATCTTAAAAGAGTCAGTATATCTATGAGTTATTGAGATTGTAAGAGCCTTAAAGTGGCTCTTACTTACTTGCCGATGGCGCGAACTGCTCAGCGTCAATATCGTGCTTTTTAATCAACTTATAAAAGTCACTGCGGTTACGCTTGGCGAGTTTAGCGGCTTGGGCAACATTGCCATCCACCATTTTCAAAACGCGGATCAAATACTCACGCTCGAATTGCTTTTTCGCTTCATTAAGGGCGATGGGTGAGCTCGACTCCATCTCACATTGTAGCGCCAGCGCTACTTGCTTCGCACTGATAAGCTCGCTAGGGCTAAGCGCCACAACTTGCTCCACCACATTTTGTAACTGACGAATGTTACCGGGCCAATCATGGCGCAGTAACAAGTCCATAGCATCGTCACTGAAGCGTTTCACCGCCTGCTCTTGGCGCGCCGCAATTTGCTCACAAAAGTAATGTGCCAACAGCGAGATATCTTCGCGACGCTCATTTAACGCCGGCAGGCGCAGATTGACGACATTTAAGCGGTAATACAAATCTTCACGGAAGGTATTTTCACTAATGGCCGTGGGTAGGTCTTTGTGGGTTGCCGACACCACCCGCACATTAACGGGGATTTCTTCACTATGACCTACCGGGCGAATCGTTTTCTCTTGCAGCACCCGCAATAGCTTCACCTGCAGATTCAAAGGCATATCGCCAATTTCATCAAGAAACAAGGTGCCTCCCTCGGCCTGTGAGAATAACCCCACATGGTCCGTTGTGGCCCCGGTAAAAGCCCCTTTTTTATGACCAAAGAGCTGTGATTCCAACAACTCTGCGGGCACCGCACCACAGTTGATGGCAACAAAAGGTCCATCACTGACATTGCTATTTTCATGCACCGCTTTGGCCAATAACTCTTTACCCGTACCACTGGCCCCAGAGATCAGCACATTCACATCAGCGGCGCCAACCATTCGCACCTGCTCTAACAGGTGATGCATGGTGGCACTGCGAGTAACGATACCATGATGGTTACTTTGCTGACCTTGGCTGTGACCGTGCAGGCGCACCGCTTTAGCTAGGGTATCGATTAACTCGTCTTTATCTATGGGTTTAGTCAAAAAGGCAAACACGCCCTGCTTGGTAGCCTTCACCGCATCGGGAATAGAGCCATGTGCGGTCATCATCACCACTGGCATGGTCGGGTAAAGTTGCTGCACTTGTTCGGCGAGTTGCATGCCATCAATATCATCCATGCGCAAGTCGGTAAGAAGCACATCAAAGTGCTGTTGTTGCAGCTCGCTTAAGGCATCACTGGCACAATTCGCGGTGCTAACCTCATAGTTATTGGCTAACAGGCGAATGGTGAGTAACTTCAGTAGGCTTTCATCATCATCCACTAATAAAACTTTGGACTTAGTACTCATTGTCACTCTCCTGCTGGGTACTGCGCTGCAATAGCTGTTGCTCTATTGCGGCAAGCGAAGACAAGGTTTTTTGCATGCGCGCTTTCATTTGCGCTTGCTCTTGCTTTTGCGCTTGTAACTCCTGGCGCATCTGCGCATTGGCGATAAGTTGCTGTTTCAGCAACCAGAAGTAGCGAGCGCTAGATTCAGGCCAGTAATACTGGGCACTCACGACTTCGAGTTCAGCCAACATTTCTTGTGGCTGCGTTTGCCCTCGTAAGCATAAGCGCGCAAAAAATTGTTTCAGTTGCGGCTCGGCAATGAAAGTTTCATCGTTATCCTGCGCCGTGGCGGCAAAACCACCACACTGCTGTGCATGCCATTGCACTAGCTGTTGTGCGCTGGGGTAAGGTGGCGGCTGTTTTGGACGCGGTTTAGGGTTGGGCGTACCGACCACCACTGTTGTTGGCGCTTTGGGTTGTTCAACCACAGTTGCACTGGGTTCTGCGCTCCCTAGCAACTGACAGCCGGCACTTAGCATGCTGATCATACCTAGGCTCACCAAGGCGACAAACTTATTCATAATGAACTCCATTACTGATTGAAATGCAGCGTAAAGCAACTGCCCTTAGGGGAAACTGAATGAATATTAATATCACCGTTGAGTTGGTCAACACATTCTTTAACTATCGACAAACCTAACCCACTGCCCTGCAAGCGACTAGACTTGCCCGCTTTGCCTTGGAAGAAAGCGTCAAACAGACGTTCTTGCTCAGCTTTAGAAATTCCAGGTCCTTGGTCGCATACTTTTAATTCAACCTCAGACTTACTTTGACTAATCGTGACGGTGATGGTGGCACCCGGTGGAGAAAACTTAATGGCGTTCGAGAGTAGCTGCACCAAAATCATTTGTACCAATTCGCCATCAAGGCGCAGCATAGCGAGTTTTTTATCACACTGCCAATTTACCTTCTGTTGCGCTAACGCTAAGCGATCAGCAAAATGCTCTAACACTTGGTGTTTTAAGTCAGCAAGCTCACACGGGCGCGGATTAGCGGTGCGTGAGCGAATAGCATTGTAATTGAGCAAACTTTGAATCATCGCTCTTAGGCGTTCGGTGCTTTGGCTGATCAGCTCCAGCACATCCTGCTGTTGCTCGTTAATGGGCCCAACGACTTGCTCGCTAAGCAGATCACAGCCTTCCACCATTGATGCCAGGGGGGTTTTTAATTCATGGGTAACATGGCGTAAGAACGTATCCTTTTGCTGCTCTAACGCTTGTAGTTGCTGCTGCATCCAGTGTAGCTTCTGCCCCAGCTCTCTTAATTCTTTGGCACCCGTGAGCTTAATATCAACATCCCAATCACCTTTACCTAAGCGCCCAATCACCCGTGAAAGGTAGCTGAGTCGGCTGCTAATACGCCATAGATACCCGCCACCAAAAAGCAACACAATGGGCACCAAGGCCACCAGCCAATGGATAAAGCTTTGTTGTAAATCAGCCAGAGCTTGCTGCGCATGCGTCACTTGCTTTTTAGTGTGTTCGTGCAGCCACTGACCATGGGTATTAATCTGCTGGCGTAAAGGAACAAACAATTGTGCGTTTTGCGTTTGGCTATTACGCAATTCATCGCGGGTAGCGCTAAAGGTGGCATACAGCTCTTGCCAGCGGCTTTGTTCACTGAATACATCAGCGGCACTGATTTGGCTATCCAGCATCGTATCTGCTTTTTGCCATTGCTGTGCTACCGCTTCACTTAACTGCTCACTTTGCAGTACCCAATTTTGCAGAGTTGCACGCTCCAGAGACTGAAAAAGTTGCTTAAATTCATTGAATTGCTCATTTTTTTGATAACTACTCAGAACCATTTGCTGAGTATTCACCATGTGCTTATCAAGGGCCTGCAAGAACACCACCACGACTAAAGCCAGTGGCACCAACAGAATGGCTACGCCAATAAAAAACTGTGCAAATAGATTGGGCCGCCAACGCCATAACTGTTTTATCAACTTGCCTCCTGTTGCAAATTTGCGAATCCGTAAAACTTTGAAATATATATAAATTTAAAAATTAACGCGCCACCTGTTGCTATTTGGCAACAACTTTACCTAACTACCTTCATGACCAACGTACTAACCCTATGAATTTTAACAAGAACAAAAACTGGCATTGTTCTTGTTAATGCTGCGCGGGTATGACTTTGCCATGATAAATCGGTTATACCTGCTTTTGAATTAAGCCACTATGAATTGGAGGATGCAGTGCGACGTTTAAGTGTTTTCGTTGCTTTTCTCACGGTGATAACAGTCACTTTTGCAAAAAGCCAGGTTTCATTTCAACATTTGGATAGTGATCATAATCACTCTATTTCGTATTTGGAAGCGCAGCAGCTTGATGGTTTAGCGCCTGTCTTTTCTGATCTCGACCGTAATCGAGATAACACACTCAGTGCCGATGAGTTTGCTCGGTTCAGGCAACAACAATTAACACCCAGTTAGGACTTAATCGCACTAATCTAGCCATTAATCTTATTCTGGTTGGCGTGTGAAAATCGATTCGTTAGGCTAACAATATAAGTGCGTAGTCGCGCGCAAGGAACTCATATGAAAGTAATAGTCACTGTATTTATCTCATTAATTGCTCTAAGTTCTCTGAGCACTGCCCACGCAGGGAGTGTGGAGTCGCGCTTTAAAGAACTCGATCGCAACCGCGATGGTGCCATTAGTAAATCAGAAGCCGCTCAAGAACCCGCGTTATGGTCACGCTTTAGCAGCTATGATCAGGACAAAGATGGCAAGCTGTCACTACGTGAATTCAGTAATTACGCCCGCCAGTAACGACCCCTCTTTTTAAAACTTCATTATACAGTTATGACTTTTGACACATGCGTGTCATTCCTTGATGGATAAACTTGGGCATACACCCATTGCCATTAAGGATAAAACGATGAAGTCACACTGGTTATTTTTAACGACCGCCGCACTGTTTCTGAGCGCCTGCTCGTCGGATGATTTAGAGGAAGAGCTGGAAACCATTAATTTTGGCAGTGATTATTATAAAAATGATTACTATCTGCTTAACGCCACTGACTACGAGCTGGATTACCACATCGCCAACACCCAACTTAACGGTGATGAACGCGACGTGGCAGATGATGATTATTACCTTGCTACCCTAGCGAAAGATGCGCAGCAATATGCCATTACTCACGAGAGTAATGCCAACAGAAAGCTCTCCCTTTATGTTGCAGCAAGAAACGTATTTGGCCCAGTAGCGCAAAAGAAAGTGGAAGTGGAATATGATCACGCATACCACGTTGTCGCCTGGCAAAACGCTGCTCAGATAAACATAAGCCTTATAGAGCAACAGCAAGATAACCAAGACGACGCCTATGCCTTACGTATCTTTGCTGCCGAGCCAATTCAGGTTAGCATTAAGGGACACTCTTTTAGCCTAGATGCAGGTGAGCTAAGTGCTTTTGTGCATGGCAGTGATTGCGATTCCGACATAAAAATAGCGCAAAAAAATGTCGACCTATGTACTATCTCGTTCAATCGCTCATACTTACTTGTGGCTAACCAACAAGGCTTAGCAGCTTTATATACCGAGCAGTAAACGCATGGACGCAACAACATGAAGGCATGGCAAAGTAACCACTTTATAGCGAATTGGACTGGCTCTGTTCTAGTACTATTCACCTGCGCCATCGTCGCTGGTTTTGTATTTTACTCGCTGCATCATCAACAGGATGTACTGCGCTTAAACTTGCCTTACCCAGATGTGTTCGTCGCTGCTGTGTTCACTGGTTTTGTCATGCTGCACTTGTTGCGTACTACGGGCCCACAAAGAACTTTTCGATCCCAGAAAATATTAGCCACAGCACAATTTAGTCTGTTGCTGATACTACTGATTTGGATAAAAAGCGGTCTCATTCTAATCCTCTCTGTGGTGTATGTAGCAAGCCTTGTCTATCTGGCACCGCTAATAGTGTGCTTAGCTTTGGCACTGGTTATGCCTTTAGCCTATTTTGCCACCACGCCCACCTCCTACGACCTCGTGAATAGTCTCTTATTCATCGCTTATCACTTGTTTGCTCTGCGCTTATCCTACGCCTTACTTGATGAGCGCCGAGCCAACGAGCGCAATAAGGCCCTACTCCAAGAGCTCAGTGCCACCCAGGTTTTACTGCAAGATACCGCCAAGCGCGATGAACGCCTGCGCATCGCTAGAGACATCCACGATTCGTTAGGACATGGCCTAACGGCGTTAAATTTACAACTGGAACTGGCCCAACAACTTAGCCTCTCAGCGCAACCCCCTTTGGCGCAGTGCAAACATATAATCACTGATTTACTGGCGCATACGCGCGATACGGTGAGTACTCTCAGGGCGTTCGATAATATTGATCTCAAGCAGGCGCTAACAACTTTGATTGCAGATACTGTTCACCCTGTTACCCAGCTGCATTACAGTGAGCGTGTCAAAGTGCGAGATGCGCGAATCGCCGAGTTGCTGTTTCGTGCCACCCAAGAAGCGCTTACTAACGTGCGCAAACATGCGTACGCTACGCGCTGTGATATTTCCTTGTGGCGTCAGCAACAGTGGTTACTTTGGCGCGTTGAGGACGACGGTATGGGTATTAACCACCATCAATGGGGAAACGGGCTCAAGGGGATGCAAGAGCGTGTGATGCAACTTGACGGCGAGCTGACTGTGACTTCGCTAGCGACCGGCACGCGCCTAGATATCGCGCTTCCGTTAGGTGCGGAGGCTGATAGTGATTAAAGTGGCAGTGGTAGATGATCAAAATTTGGTGCTCGAGGGATTATGTAGCTTATTAGCACTGCATCCTGATTTGCAGGTAAGCGCACAACGCAACCACGCAGAGCATATTGTTACTTGGCTCACGGCCAACCCGGTCGATGTCTTGGTGTTAGATGTGCGTATGCCAACAGTCAGTGGTATTGACGCATTGCGTGAGATCCGCAATGCCAAGCTCCCTGTTGCAGTCATGCTACTTTCGACCTTTGACGAGCATGAATTGGTACTCAAAAGCATTCGCCTTGGTGCTGATGGCTATCTACGTAAAGATATTTCCTTTGCGGTGCTCACCGATGCCATCATCGCGCTCAGCCAGGGACAACGCTGGTTACAACCGGCGGTAACACAAACTATCGCCTGTCACGCCTCACGCCCGAATAATCCCCCGCTGTATGAATTTACCCAATACGAAACTCTCAGTCTCAGTGAGCTGGAAATTCTCCGCTTGGTGGCTGCTGGATTCTCTAACGCCGAGATTGCCGAGGCGCTGCATAAATCCGCAGGTACAGTGCGCAATCAGGTCTCTGCTATTTTAGCCAAGCTGATGGTACGCGATCGTACCCGCGCTGTATTGCGAGGCATCGAGCTAGGTCTGATTTAAACGATGGCACCAGAGCGTGGGCTAATTGCAACTTGCACTCCCCAATTACTGCGAATAACCAGAAGAAGCGGGAAAATTTTATAACCCGCTTGCAGCTTTTACCGAGTCAGCAGCCGCGCACATGTGTCGCTATTCACTGTCCTCACCCGGTTTTTCATCCTGGCCTCGTTGCTTATGCGTCCCTTCTTCTGGTGACTGTGACGGCAACATCTGCACCAGCTTTTCACCGCCTTTGATACCAAAATCCAAGGTGCGAATAGGAAATGGAATAGTCACATCCACACTGTCGAGCGCCTTTTTAACGGTAATGTAAGCTTGATTGCGGATTTCCATGTAACCTGGATCATCATTTGGGTAGGCAATCCAAAACCAAACCAGCAGATTGATAGCGCTATCACCAAAGCCATCGGCGTAAACGGCGGTATCCTCTTTACGAATAACAAAGTCGAGGTTATTGATGTGCTCGACAATGGCTTTTTCTGCTGCTTCGATATCATCGCCATAAGAAATACCGACCGGCACTTCGATACGACGGGTACCGAGATAGTTGTAGTTAGTGAGAATATTGCGAAACAGAATCTTGTTGGGAATAATGATCAACTGACCGTAAAAGTTCTCTACTAACGTATTGCGCAGATTAATTGATTTTACGGTGCCAAACACATCGCCACTTTCGATTACATCGCCGGGTCTAAAGGGTTTACGAATACCCATGGCGACACCGGCAATCAAGTTCTCGGTCATATCTTGAAAGGCAAAACCGATAGCCAAACCGACAATCCCCGCACCCGCGAGCAATGAAGTGACAGTGCCTTTTAACCCTAAGAAATCTAGGGCGATAAACACCCCGAGAGTGAGAATCAAAATCTTCACGATAGAGGTCATTAAACCTGCAATCTGCTCGGAGTCCAAAGAGCGTTTTAATACTTTGCTAATGATTGAGCCTAGCACCCGCGCCAACAGCGCAAAGACGATAGTAATGACAATCGCCACCACTAAGTTAGGAATATGACTGATTGCGGTCTCTAGCCAACCACCGAGTTTTTCTTCAATGAGTTTTTGTGCTTTTTCGACATTGAAATTAGCGAACATGCAATGCTCCATTCATGCGCATAAGTAGATAAAGCGTAAATGATGCAAGATAGCTGCCATATTAGTAGGGAAGATGACTGGGGAAGGGGTTGCGGGCTCTCATCCTCACCTTCAAAGAAAACAGCAGAGCCCTATGTGGAATTAACTTTGCTCGTCGCGCAAAAACACCGGTTCGTTGTCTTTTTTCGTCGCTTCAGCGCTGAAATAGTACCCCGCGCTATCGAAACGTTGCAAAGCCGATAACGAGTCCACTTGGTTTTCGATAATATAACGCGCCATCATCCCTCGCGCTTTTTTAGCATAAAAACTGATGACCTTGTATTGGCCGTTCTTACAGTCTTTGAATACAGGCGTAACAATCGCCCCGTCGAGTGCTTTTTTGTCCACCGCTTTGAAATATTCATTCGAAGCCAAGTTAACCAGCGTGGATGTGCCCGCCTGCGCCATGGCTTCATTTAATTTTTTGGCGATAACCTCTGCCCAAAATTGATATAAATTTGTGCCTCGGGGGTTATTTAACTTGGTGCCCATTTCTAAGCGATAAGCCTGCATCAGATCCAGTGGTTTTAACACCCCGTAAAGGCCAGAGAGAATGCGTAGATGCTGCTGCGCATAGGCTAAGGCTTTATCCTCTAAGCTTGATGCATCAAGGCCTGTGTAAACATCGCCATTAAATGCAAACACCGCTTGTTTTGCATTCTCAGGGGTAAATGGCTGCGACCACTCACTAAAGCGTGCGGCATTGAGCCCCGCTAGCTTATCGCTAATCTTCATAAGGCTGCCAAGCTGCTGCGGCGAAAGCTCGCGACACACCTCGATCAGCTCTTCACTGTGGCTCAGCAGCTCTGGCTGCGTGTAGTCCTGCGTTGGCGCAGGCGTATCATAATCAAGATTCTTTGCTGGAGATATAACAGTAATCATAATTGCAGTTGACTTGCCTAGTAATTAGTGTCAATTTCAACATTAAATAAAGCAAAAATCACGCTTTATTCAAAAATCGACCTTTCTACCTGCAAGTTCACTTGTACGGTGCGCGTCGGTTCCATGCGCGCTAGCCAATAGCGACATCAATGCACGGACAATTGACCTCCCTTTGGTTGTCACTTAGGTGCAACATAAACGAAATAACCTATGTATGTTTGTCTGGCGTTTTCAAGCAACAGGCAAGCTCAGCAGATTTTATGCTTGGAATGAGGAAAGCACATGACTACAGCACTGCAACAGTTGAAAGCACATTCAACCATTGTAGCCGACACCGGTGATATTGAAGCGATTCGTAAACATCAACCTCAAGATGCAACGACTAACCCCTCCTTGCTGCTTAAAGCGAGTGAGATAGACGCATACAAGCCCTATCTAGATAAAGCATGGCAGTATGCCAAAGAGCAAGGCACCGATGCGCAGCAGCAACTCGAATTAGCCTGTGACTATTTTGCGGTATTAATCGGTAAAGAAATCGCTGATATTGTGCCTGGTTACATCTCCACCGAAGTGGACGCGCGTTTATCATTTGACACCCAAGCAACCATCGCCAAAGCCAAACAGTTACTCGCGCTGTATGATTTAGAAGGCGTAAGCCGTGACAAGATTTTAATTAAAATTGCATCGACATGGGAAGGGATCAAAGCTGCCGAGCAACTTGAGAAAGAAGGCATTCGCTGCAACCTTACGCTGTTATTCAGTGACGCCCAAGCCCGTGCATGCGCCGATGCCAATGTTTACCTTATTTCACCTTTTGTGGGCCGTATTCTCGATTGGCATGTTGCTAACGGGATGGAGAAGCCTAACGATCCATTGCAAGACCCAGGCGTGCAATCGGTGCGCAGTATTTATGACTTTTACAAAGGCCACGGCTACGACACTATCGTCATGGGTGCCAGCTTCCGTAACACCGGTGAAATTCTTGCCTTAACGGGCTGTGATCGCCTCACCATAAGCCCTGCATTGCTCGAGGAATTAGCTGAGTTGCCGGCTAATACAGATTACTTGTTAAGCGGTGCAAACGATGTACAACCTAAGCCTGAAGCACTCACAGAGAGTGAATTCCGCTGGTTACATAACGAAGACGCGATGGCGACTGAAAAGCTCGCCGAGGGAATTCGTGCTTTTGCTAAAGCTCAGCAAGATTTAGAGGCTCGTTTTAAACAACTCTAACACCATTCGGCGGCCCACAAGGCCGCCATTTCTCTGCCCTTTCCGCTCGTAATAGAATCATCACTTTTCTGTAACCTTGGTTAAACATTTTCGTTTTATTTTTATACCAACTGTGGTATAGATTGATTGCGTTAGTTATACAGGAGAGTGTCATGGATAGTCTGAATGAACTAATAAAAATAATAGAAGGTCCAGAGACCAAAAAGACATCCGGTCGAAATAAAAAACGTAAATGGCGCGAAATCGAAGCACTAAAAGATAAGCAACGTCTGCGCAAAGAACTGCAAGAACTAGACTTGTTCAGCGATGACATTGGTTTAGAAGAGTTAGATTTTTGATACCAACATAAAAAAGAGGGCCTAGATGCCCTCTTTTTTATTGCGTTATATTTGCTCGGCTAGGGTCCAATCAATGGCAGCTTGACCTTGGTTGGTAAGGATTTCATTGGCTTTGGAAAAGTGACCACAGCCAAAAAAACCGCGATGTGCTGACAGCGGCGACGGATGAGGTGCCTTAAGCACATGGTGCTTTTGCGTGTCGATGTGCTTGCCCTTCTTCTGAGCGTGTGCGCCCCAAAGCAAAAACACAATGCCCTTGCCATGTTGGTTAAGCTGTTCGATGACCACGTCAGTAAAACGCTCCCAGCCGAGGTGCTTATGCGAGTGTGCTTGCCCTTGTTCAACGGTCAATACGGTATTGAGCAGCAACACCCCTTGGTGTGCCCAAGACTGTAAATATCCATGTTGAGGGATGCTGAATCCAGCGATATCTTGCGCCAATTCCTTATACATATTCGCCAATGACGGCGGCGGTTTTACCCCAGGTAACACCGAAAAGCATAAGCCATGCGCTTGATTTGGACCATGGTATGGGTCTTGACCCAGTATCACCACTTTCACATCTTCAAACGCGGTGGCGCGAAATGCCTCAAATACCTGTTCTTGAGGCGGATACACAGCTACGCCCTGCTCTCGGCGTTGGTGCACATAATCCAAGGTTTGTTGAAAGTAAGGCTGCTGTTTCTGCTCTGCTAATAAATCAGACCAAGATGTCATGCTGCTCGGTTCCATTAAAAAAACGGCCCTAAAGGCCGTTTGTTATCAATATTGCTAGCTTACCAAATTAACCTAATTTCGCCAGCAGCGCTTGCCGTAATTGTTGATAATCTGCACTCATCGGCTCAGCAAGGCAAGGTTTAGCTAAGGCATCGCTAAGCGCCTTTGGCATCGCTAATTCAACATTTAAAATCTTCTCCACGCTGGCTTGAAACTTAGCCGGGTGGGCCGTAGCTAGGAAAATCCCCTGATGCTCAGGTGCTAAATCCGCTTTTAACCCTTCATAAGCAATCGCGGTATGTGGCTCAGCTTGATAGCCCATGCTCTGTAATTCACGCATCGCCAAAGCGGTTTGCTCCTCATCCACAGCATGAGAAAAGAAATCGTCATAGCTGAAACGACCACTGTCTAACATCGTTTGTACACGAGGCCAGTTATTGGGCCGACTAACATCCATAGCATTAGACAGAGACTCTTGAGTCTCATGCGGCTGCCATTGCTTGGAGGCGATAAAGCGCGGCACCGTGTCATTTTGATTTGTTGTTGCCGAGAGTTTTTGAATGGGTAAGCCAATCAGCGCCGCTATCATCGCTGCGCACACATTACCAAAGTTACCGCTCGGCACCGAGATGTGCGCTTTGTCTCGCTGCGCTTTGGGCAACTGCGCCACCGCTTCAAAGTAATAACATACCTGCGCGAGTAAACGACTAATATTGATAGAATTCGCAGAATTAAGGCGCAAACGCGTTTTGAGCTCGTCATCCAAAAACCCTTGCTTAACCATGGCCTGACAATCGTCGAACGAACCTCTTACACTGTAACAGTGAATATTATTACCTAAGGTTGTAAACAGCTTTTGCTGCGCCTCTGATATCTTGCCTTCAGGGTACAGGATCACCACATCGATGTTCTCTTTGCCATAAAAAGCATGGGCTACTGCAGCGCCAGTGTCACCACTGGTGGCTGTGAGAATAGTGACCTTTTCTGAGTTACTGAACTGGGCAAGGCACTGCGCCATAAAGCGCCCACCAAAATCTTTAAATGCCAAGGTAGGGCCATGAAAAAGCTCTAAACAATGGAGGTTGTCGGCAACGTGAACCAAAGGTGCTGGAAAAGTAAACGCTCCCTGCACCATTTCAGCGACCACATTAGGACTCAATTCATCGCCAATCAAGTGCGTCAGTACTTGTGTGCTGCGCGAGACAAAATCCATTTCCAATAAGGCATCCATATTATCCAGTGGCGTTAGCTGTTGCGGAAAAAACACCCCTTGATTGCGCCCTAACCCAGTTTTTACCGCCTCAACAAAAGACACCACCTGGCTATCATCTTTTAAATTATACAACCGCATTATTCTTTTCCCTCATTCAAAACCCGCGTACCTGCCGTATCTATCTGACAAATATGACTAAAGCCTTGTTCATTTATATAGTTCTGCTGTAACCACTGCTGGCAGTTTTTAGCATCATTGATATTGTCACATAGTGCAAAAAGCGTCGGCCCAGCACCAGAAATACTCACCGCCTTCGCGCCTAACTCTAGCACCGCCTTTTTAGCGGCACTGAAACCGCTGATCAATTCACTGCGATAGGGCTCAGCAACCATATCAATCATCAGCTCCATCGCTAACTCATGCTGTTGCTGATGCATTAGCGTACAAAATGCACTGAGACGCTGAGCAAATTCAATACCATGGTGTAAGCTCATTTGCTGCGGCAGCACTGCTCGAGCCTGAGCGGTATTAAGGGTGAAACCGGGAAACGCGACCACTGGATACCAGTTACTGGGAGTGGGGATCGTCAGTGAACGACCGGGTATCAGCGCCCCTGTGAGCTGCAAACCACCAAGCAAACACGGCGTGATATTGTCATAATGACGAGCGCCGCTGACCTTAGCTTCAAAATCAGCCATTAGCTCAATGAGTGCATCCTCACTGAGCTCAGTGCCGGCAAATTTATTCAGCGCTGCAAGTGCCGCAACCACTGAGCAGGCGCTGGATCCCAGACCTGAACCAATGGGCAGATTCTTAACTAACTCCATACGCGCTGTCGGCATATCTGGTGCGACCGTGGCACGAAAGTGCGCCATGCACATAAAGGCTAAATTTTGCTCTGCCTGTTGTGGCAATTTATGGGCGTAAGGCCCTGAGCACACAAATTCTGTCTCAGCGCTGGCGCTAATTCGCACCACATCGCCCAACAAAGTGCCATCAATGGGTGCAATAGCCGCTCCCAGCGCATCAAATCCAACCGCAAAATTACCAATCGAGGCCGGCGCATAAACTTCAATCATGGCCCTCTCCTAACGTGGTAAGGTTTTCAAAATATCAGCGAAAACTCCCGCTGCGGTCACTTCGGCTCCTGCGCCATAACCGCGAATAACGTAAGGCTTGGGCTGATAATACTGACTCAAAATAGCTAAGGCATTTTCTCCGTCACGAATGTCATATAACGCATGTCGACTATCAACGGCTTCAATACCAACACGACAATGACCATCTTCAATTGCGCCAACATAACGCAAGACCTTTCCTTCGGCTTGGGCGCTGGCAACCTTATCGGCAAAATCTGAATCAAGTTGTGGTAATTTAGCCATAAACTCATCAACGCTTAGTCCCTCGGCGAAGCCCGGCGGCAATACCGACTCCACTTCAATATCATCCAGCTCAAGTGCCAAACCAGACTCCCTAGCGATAATAAGTAGTTTACGGGCGACATCAGTCCCTGATAGGTCATCACGAGGGTCTGGCTCGGTAAAGCCATTTTCTTTAGCTTTGATGGTTGCTTGTGACAGGCTTAAGCCATCACCGATAACACCGAACATATAAGATAACGATCCCGATAAAATGCCGCTAAAATGCAGAAGCTCATCACCGGCACCGAATAACAACTGCAGGTTATCGAGCACGGGTAAGCCGGCGCCAACATTGGTTTCATACAAAAAGCGGCGATTGTTGCGCTGCGCAGCGAGTTTGAGCTGCTGATAGTAAGCCTGCGAGCTGGTATTGGCCTTTTTATTAGCCGCTACCACATGAAAACCAGCATTAAGGAAATCGGCATACTGAGCAGCGAGCGCACCCGAGGAGCTGCAATCCACTAATACCGGGTTAATCAGATGGTTTTGCTTAACGAACTGTTCCAGCAAGGTTAGATCAAATTGCTGTGAGGTCTGCGCCAATGGCTGCTGCCAATTTTCTAGATCAATCCCGTCACTGTTTAGCAGCATCTGTCGGGAGTTGGCCACGCCTCGGACTTTGAGTTTGATATTACGTTGTTGCAACCATTGTTGTTGCCTACGCACTTGGCTTAGCAGCTCGCTGCCAACAAGTCCACAGCCGAGCAGGAAAACATCAATAGAAGGCACATGGGTAAAGAAGTTTTCATGACAAACCTTCACTGCATCATTGCATAACTCACCATCAACAACCGCAGAAATTGAACTCTCTGTTGAATCCTGGGCTATGGCAACGATATTCACTTGAGCCTGCGCCAGCGAGGCAAAGAACTTCGCTGCTAAGCCTTTGTGTGCTCGCATGTTATCGCCAACTAGCGTAACAATTGCCAAATTCCGCTGCACTTGTACAGGCTCAATAAGCCCCGCTTTTGACTCAAGTTCAAAGGCTTGTTCGAGAGCATGCAGCGCCAAGGCTAAATCTTGCTGATGCACGCAAAAGCTAATGCTGAACTCACAGCTGGACTGGGTGATGAGAACAATAGAGACATTATCGGCTGCGAGCGCAGTAAACACTTTGGCTGCCATGCCGACTTTACCTTTCATGCCCGGCCCTGACACCGTGAGCATAGCCAAATCTTGTAAACTTGAGATCGCTTTTACCGGCTCACTTTCAGTGACTTCATCACTGATCAATGAGCCGGGCTCTTTACTGTTGTGGGTATTTTTTATCTCACATGGCACGCCCGCTTTTGCGCATGGCACAATGGTTTTGGGATGCAAGACTTTAGCGCCAAAGTAAGAGAGTTCCATCGCTTCTTTGTAAGACAGAAAATCGACCTTAGTGGCCCCTTTGATATAGCGAGGGTCAGCGCTGTACACACCGTCAACATCGGTCCAGATTTGACAGATATCGGCCTCTAAACAAGCGGCTGCAACAGCAGCAGAATAGTCGGAGCCATTACGCCCTAGCGTGGTCAATTGGGCATCGTCATTGGCCCCGGTGAAGCCAGGCATAATATATATTTTTGCGGGGTTAGCGTGCAAATATTCACGAAACTGTAGTTTTGATACATCTAGATCAACTTCAGCATTTAAGTAGCCACCGCTGGAGCGGATAACTTGTTCCGCACTCATATAATGAGGGCGAAAATCATCGAGTAGCACCTGCATCAAGGCCACACTAATGCGCTCACCAAAGCTAATGACATAAGCGAACACCGAATCCGGGCACTGGCCTAATAAAGCCACGCCTTCTAGCTTTTGTTGTAACTGCGTAAAGTCAGGCCAATTTGCAGGCTGCTGATTTTGCTCACACACTTCGTCTTTCAAGGTATGTGCACGCTCATAAAACAGTTGCCACTGTGACTGGATATCTACACCTGTCGCCGCACTCTCAGCTAATCCCACCAATGTATCCGTCATACCGCCGGGGGCTGACAATACCAGCAGCATTTGCTCTTTGAGCTCCTGGCGGACAATCTCACTCACTCGCTTTAAACAACTGGCATCGGCCAGTGACGAGCCTCCAAACTTTAGTACTTGCATGTTTTCCTCATTCCCAATAACACCTTTTTACCAGGTCGTGACGATAGGCCAAAAAAAAGGCCTATGCTCAGTGAGCATAGGCCTTTTTTCTCTGCGCACCGACCCATGCCACTATCCGCTAAGGATGGTGGTGGTAATAATGGTGGTCAGTGTTGCGTAATTTGTGTTCATGGTTCTAGACTGCACGAAAATGACTATTTCTGTCAACAGCTAAAGAAAAGAAAAAATATGCTTTTTAGATATAACTAAGATTAGTAAACGCCAAATTTATGCAAAACATCCGCTAAAGCATCTGTTTTTACCGGTTTATTAATGAATCCAAGGGCGCCGAGTTGCGCTGTGCGCTGCTTCATTTGCGACTGTACGTCGGCAGAAATAACCACTACGTAGGTTTCTATTTTGCGTGTGCGCATTTGTTGTAATACCCCGATACCGTCAATTTTCGGCATGGTGAGGTCTAAACAGAGAAGATCAAAGTGTTGTTCGCTCATTAGCGTCAGTGCATGTTCACCATCTGTAGCGTGCGTCACCGCGCAAGGCAAAATAGACATAACCGCTTTGCTCGCTTGTTTTCGAGCCATTACGGAATCGTCACAGACTAACACCTGAAAAGCCATTACTACGCCATTTGAGGGTAAAACTTATATCAGTAGGTTATACCATAGCTATAAACAAATCTTAACACCGCAGGCCACAGATTTTTGTTAATCTGCAGTCTTTAAGCTATTATTTTATTTATTTTTTCAAGAATCTTGGCTAGCTTTAGGTTTTTGAAGCCAATGGCGAATTTAGGGCTGATAATTGACGTTTTATCATCGCTTTTTCATGGTTTATACAAGGGCTCTGTACTCGTATGTTGCATAATAGTTTGTCGAAGAAGCTCCTAACCAGTGTTTTGTCGGTGTATTTTTTACTCACATTTGTAGTCACTTGCGGCCAAGTTTTTGCTGAGTACTTGAATACCAAAAACTACATACGCGATGAACTACAAACACTGCAAAAGACCTTTAGTGGCAGCCTTACCCGCGCAATTTGGGAGTTAAATACCGATCAAAGTATTACCATCGCCGAAGGGTTAATTGCTATCCCTATGGTTGAAGGAATTATTGTCCGTGATGACAGCGGCGAAGTGATCTCTCAACTCGGGCGCTCTTTAGACATTCGCGAGCTGTACTCGCAACAATTAGTGCAAGATGCTTCTATCATAGAAGATACTCCCTCCGGATTATTTGGTTACACCTTTCCGTTAATTTTTGAGTTTTCCGGGCGCGCTACTCAAGTGGGTGATGTCACGCTTTTTTCCAGCCGAGATGTGGTTGTCAGCCGTATTATCGTGTCAATCTATCTTCTGGTCGGCAACGCCATGATCAAAACCGCGTTTTTGATCTTATTGTTTTTATTGGCTTTTCGTAAACACCTCACTCACCCGCTCAATCAACTTACCGAGCAGATTGAAAGCCTTGAGCTAGATGACTTAGAAGGGACAAGAATAAACCTCGATAGTAATGAAAAAAACGAGTTGAATGTCATGGCGCAGTCATTCAACAACATGATCAATAAAGTAGTCGAGTATCGCAATAAACTAGAGCACACCCAAAAAGAGTTATTGAAAAGCAATGAAAAACTAGACCAGCAAAACTTACAGCTGGAACAAGAGGTAGCAAGAAAGACCTCAAACCTAAGCCAAGCGATGATGGACTTGCAGCAGCAGAAGTATGAGCTGGAAAAACAAAAGCTCAACTTAACGGAGGAAATCGAACTGCGCCGTCATACCGAACAAGAGTTGCTAACCAAGCAAAGCGAGATGCAGCGTTATGTCGATGAGCTCAATTTGGCCCAAGAGCGCTTGCTTGGCTCGGAGAAAATGGCAGCGCTGGGTGGTTTAGTCGCTGGTATCACTCATGATATCAACACGCCTGTGGGAATAGGTGTTACCGCAACCTCCTTCTTACAAGAGCGTCTCGATGCCATTGAGCATGCTTATAAAGAAAAAACACTTTCCCCGAAAGCGCTAGAAGAGTTTATTAAAGATGCGAAGCAAAGTACTGAACTGCTCACTTCGAATCTTGCCCGCGCCTCAGAATTAGTTGCCAGCTTTAAACAAATAGCAGTCGATCAGGCCAGTGAAGCGGTACGCACCATAAACTTTAAAGAATACTTGGGCGAGGTGATTCGCTCACTGCACCCAAAAATTAAGAAAACTCAACACCAGGTGGATGTAAACTGCCCCGATAACTTGGTGCTCAATTTACCTGCTGGTGCTATTAGCCAAATCTTCACTAACCTAATTATGAACTCACTCATTCATGGCTTTGAAGGTGTCGAAAAGGGCACTATCACTATTGATGTGAGCGAAAATGATGGCCTAGTGGATATCAACTATCGTGATAATGGTCGTGGTGTTGATGCCGAACAATTAGATAAACTGTTTGACCCCTTCTTTACCACCAAACGTGACCAAGGCGGCAGCGGTCTGGGCACTCATATCACCTTCAATTTGGTGAAACAAACCTTGGGGGGTGAGATTGAAGTGAGCAGCGAGCCGGGCCAAGGTTTGCAATACCGAATTACTATCCCAAAAGACCTACCAAAGCCGATGCAAATGTTTAATTAGTAAGGTGACTCCTGCTATGATGGCGCCACATTTAATTCGAGCCCACAGCTCAACGGAAGTAAAACTATGTGGTTTAGCAACCTTATCTGTTATCGCTTTAAGCAAGACATCAGTTACCAACAAGACGATTTTGAAAAAGCCCTAGAGCAAGACGTATTCCGCCCCTGTGGCAGCCAAGACATGCATACCTTTGGCTGGACCAAGCCGTTTGGCAAACATGGTCAGATGCTCAGTCACTTCTCGCAAAGTACTGTTTTAGTGTGCGCTAAGCGGGAAGAAAAAGTACTGCCCCCTGCGGTCGTCAACGAGATGGTGCAGGAGAAGATCGATCATTTAGAAGCTGAAGAAAACCGCCGCGTTAGCAAAAAAGAAAAAGATGAGCTAAAAGAAAACATTTTGCATTCTTTGCTGCCGCAAGCATTTAAGAAGTCTAGCCTCCAATTTGCTTTTATCGATATGGAAAATGGCTGGGTTGTGGTCAATAGTGCCAGCTTTAATAAAGCAGAAGAGTTACTTGCGTTATTGCGCAAGTCACTAGGGACATTGCCTGTTGTGCCAGCGTTTGCAAATTATGATCTTGGCTTATTTTTAACGTCGTGGTTGAAGGAATTCAACGCTCCAGAAGGCTTCGCGATTGGCTTAGACGCCGAGTTGCAAGAGCAAGATGACAATGGGGCACAAGTGAAGTTTAAAGGCCATGACCTATCCAGTGATGAGGTTAAAAACCACTTAGATAATGGCAAAGAGGTCACTAAGCTGGCGCTGGAGTATCAAGAACGAGTGAAGTTCTTATTGCAAAATGATGGCTCTATTAAACGCGTCAGTTATGCCGATACGTTAAAAGAAGAAAACGCCGATATTCCTAAAGAAGACATGGCAGTAAAGCTTGACGCAGACTTTATTCTTGCCTCGGAAGAAATCAAACAACTCCTTGATGCATTGACCAATCAATTAGGCGATGCCGAGGATCTGTAAGTACAATGCATAACTGAAAAAGGAGCCTGAGGCTCCTTTTTTTAACTGAATATTTCTCTTATATCACCCACGACTTCCTGATACTCATCGTCAGCAAATATTTCCACAGATGGGATAATCCCTTTATCGACATAAACATTCAGTGCGGACGACTTATCTGACACTTGTAAAATGCCCTCCATGATCGCGCCCATACGAATAAAATCGACAAACTCCACCTCTTTAGGACGATAATTAGGATCGGCCCAGCACTTTGCAACTTCTACGAATTCATCAGAGAAGTCCCAAGCGGTTAAAATAGCAGCACCAATGCGCCCTGCTAGTTTTTGAATGGCATGAGCTAAAAAACTCGGATTAGCAAACACCTCTGGGTGCTTCTCAGCCTCGGTGAGAATAGGCAAAATACCAATATTGTAGGTCAGTGCTGCCAAGGTGATAGTTTCGGTATTAATCGTGTCGTGACGCTGTTGCTTGCGAAAATTCTGCACCAGCGCTATCGAATGGCAGGCAACACGAATTGTCTTTTGCCATGCCTTATCCATATAGCCTTTGATCAGCTCATGCTGAGAGACGAATAGCTGCTCCATCGCCATCGCTGTGGCGATATTTTTTATCTGCCTTAGGCCGATGCGCGTAACGGCTTGGTTTATAGTCGTCACCTTCACCGAGCGACTCATCAAGGCGCTATTCGCAACTTTGATCATCCGAGCTGCTAATGCGGGATCATTGGCGATCACGTCCGCCATATCATGTAAGGTTATATCCGGGTCATCTGCAGCGTTACGCACTCGAAGTGCCACTTCCGGCAAGGTTGGCAGCACCAAAGTATCGTTATTTATGCGGTCAACCAAGATGGTCAGCAAAGCGTTTTCTGTGGACATGTCGCCAGTATCCTTTATGTCAGCAAAGCCGTTTTTTCTTATAAATTAGCTATAAGTTACCGATAAAGTTTAGAAAGTGATAGCGCAATTGCCCATTTATTTACAAAAAATAATTACCTATGTTCCCATAATCATTATTGCCAGCCAGCCCTTGAGTTGCTTTAATGCCCAACAACACGGGGCTCTCCCCCGCTATAACCGAATCATAAACTCTCTCAATGGACTGTGTTTTTTGTCTTACTTTACAGTCCAATAACGAGTTACACCGAAAGAGGATCCCATGAGTAAATTGTCGAAAATTTCTCAAGCACTGCTTATTAGCTCTGTATTCGCACTTGGCGCCTGCTCCAAGCAACCACAGTCAACTACTGAACAAACGGCGGCGAGCGCACAACCAAGCAGTGGCCCTGAATTGATAAATATTGAACGCGAGCGGCTTAACATTTACACCGATTTTGAGCTCAATACCGACTTGTCACATCTAAGCGGGAATCAGCAAAAAATGCTCGCTAAACTGATTGATGCCTCAAAAATTATGGACCAACTGTTTTGGCGTCAGGCTTTCGGTGGCGAGCAACAAGATTTCTTAGCGAGCCTAGATGATGAACAAGTGCGTCACTTTGCCAAGATTAACTATGGTCCTTGGGATCGCTTAAACGGCGATCAGCCTTTTTTAAGCGGCTTTGAGCACAAACCAGCAGGGGCTCAATTTTACCCAGCTGATATGACAAAAGAAGAATTAGAGCAAAGCAGTGTAAAAGATAAAACAGGCCTTTATTCCATCATCAAACGCGATGACAATGGTGAGCTTTACAGTGTGTCTTATTCAGTAGAATACGCCCAAGCATTGGAAGCTGCCGCAGATTTGCTGCGCCAAGCGAGCGAACTGGCCGATAATAAAGAATTCGCTAACTACTTGAGTATGCGTGCCGATGCCTTGCTAAGTGATGACTATCAAGCCTCTGATTTTGCTTGGATGGATATGAAAAATAACCCCATTGATGTGGTTATTGGCCCAATCGAAACCTATGAAGATCAACTTTTCGGTTATCGTGCGGCTTTTGAATCCTATGTTTTGGTCAAAGACATGGCCTGGAGTGAGCGTTTAGCAAAATTTGCGCAATTCCTTCCGGAGCTACAAAAAGGTCTGCCTGTGGCGGAGCAATATAAGCAAGAGGTTCCTGGTTCAGACGCCGACCTTAATGCGTATGATGTCATCTACTATGCTGGCCACTCCAATGCTGGCAGCAAAACCATAGCTATCAACCTGCCTAATGATGAGCAAGTGCAACTGGAAAAAGGCACTCGCCGCCTGCAACTTAAAAATGCCATGCGCGCTAAGTTCGACAAAATCCTCATGCCCATTGCCGCTGAGCTTATTGTGCCCGAGCAGCGCAAACATATTACCTTCGATGCCTTTTTCGCTAACACCATGTTCCACGAAGTGGCGCATGGCCTAGGTATTAAAAACACCATTACCGGTAAAGGCACCGTACGCCAGTCGCTTCAAGAGCACGCGAGTGCATTGGAAGAAGGTAAGGCGGATATCCTGGGCTTGTATATGGTTGAGCAGCTATTGAATAAAGGCGAGATTACCGAGGGTACGTTAGAAGATTACTATGTCACCTTTATGGCTGGAATCTTCCGCTCTGTGCGTTTCGGCGCATCCAGCGCGCACGGTAAAGCTAATATGATCCGCTTTAACTTTTTCAAACAAGAAGGCGCGTTCTCCAAAGATGAAAACGGCCTATATCAGGTAAATATGGATAAGATGGCTGCAGCCATGAGCAAGCTATCGAATTTAATTCTTACCCTGCAAGGTGACGGTGACTATCAGAAGGTCGACCAACTCGTTGCTACCATGGGTGAAATTAAACCTGAACTGGCCGCTGATTTAGAAAAGCTCAGCAAAGCGAATATTCCTGTGGATGTCGACTTCATCCAGGGCAAAAAGGTATTAGGCTTAAACTAAGCCTGTATTTATAGACGACATAAAAACAGCGCCTTTCGGCGCTGTTTTTTTATAGCTGCAAATTCTCTTTAATCTGTTGAATTTGCGCTTCAGTGTAAGGTCTAGGTGGGTGTACCCCCCACACCGGTTTGGGCCATGCGGGGTCTTGCTCAAAGCGAGCAATATGATGAATGTGTAACTGCTCAACCATGTTTCCTAAAGCAGCAACATTTAACTTTGCTGGTTTGAACACTGTTTTTAACATACAGCTAAGCTTCGCCGATTCACGTCCTAACACGATTTGGTCACGATCACTTAAATCAATGATCTCTTTTAATCCGCTTTTGCGCGGTACCAGAATAAACCAAGGGTACTGGCTGTCATTCATTAACAACACTTTACACAACGGCCAATCCGCCAATTCAATACAATCTCGTTCCAACTCTGGTGCTAATGCAAACATAGCATCCTCCTGTTGCTGCAAGTTTAGTGGCATAAAGTTGCGCTTATGACAGTGCATCAGTACCATCAACGCATCACTACAACAATAAGGTTTACCCGTGTCTAATACAACCAAATACTTATCTGTTGCCTTGGCTGCAAGCTTAGCCTGCGGCGCAGCGACTGCTAAAGAGCTGACGCTCGAGCGCATTTTTGACGACCCTAGTTTAGCTGGTAAAGCGCCTGTAAAGCTTAAGTTTTCTCCAGATGGTAGCCGCGTTACCTACTTGCAAGGAAAGAAAGAAGACTACAATCGCTACGACCTATGGGAATACAATCTCAAAGACAACAGCAACCGCATGTTAGTCGATTCGCAAGCATTGTTCTCAGGGCCGGAAAACCTCTCTGATGAAGAAAAAGCGCGCCGTGAGCGCCAACGTATTTTTGGCCGTGGAATTTTGGAGTATACCTGGTCCAAAGACGGGCAAGCGTTGCTTTTCCCACTCAATGGGGACTTGTATTACTATCAACTGGCCAGTGGCGAAAGCCGTAAGCTCACCGATACCGAAGCGTTTGAAACCGACGCGCGATTCTCACCGAAAGGCAATTTTGTCTCTTTCATCCGCGACCAGAACTTATATGCCTTAGAACTGGCCAGTGGCAAAGAAATCCAGCTCACTCAAGATGGCGGCGGCGTCATTAAAAATGGCATGGCTGAGTTTGTGGCGCAGGAAGAAATGAGCCGCATGACCGGCTACTGGTGGTCCGGTGATGAACAGAAAATAGCCTTTACCCGTATCGATGAGAGCCCCGTAGAAGAGGCGATTCGTAACGAGATTTATGCCGACGAAGTGAAGCTATTTAACCAGCGCTACCCCTATACTGGCACCGACAATGTGGCCATAGAGCTAGGCGTTGTCCGTATTGATGACAAACAGGTTGATTGGATTGATTTAGGCACCGACAAGGATATTTACATTGCCCGTGCAAAATGGCTCAAAGACAACCACACTCTGTCTTATCAATGGCAAAACCGCTCGCAGCAAGAGCTTGAGCTGCGCTTTTATGATAGCGCCGAAAAAACCCAACGCGTGGCCGTAAAAGAGAGCAGTGATACATGGATTAACCTGCACTTCGATCTGAAGTTTTTGCAAGATAAAGAGCACTTTATCTGGGCGTCAGAGCGCGATGGTTACAAGCACCTTTACCTGTACAAGGTCGATGGCACACTGGTACGCCAAATCACCCAAGGGGATTGGATTGTTGAGTCATTAAAAGGCGTTGATGAGCAAAATGGCGTCGTGTATTTTGCCGGTCGCAAAGACACGCCGCTGGAAAGCCATTTGTATAGCACTCCCCTATTTGAAGCTGGTGAGATTACGCGCATCACCGCAGCGGGTGAGTATCATAACGTCGTTCTTGCAGAGGATAGCAAGACCTTTATTGACCGTGCCTCGTCGGTAAACCGCCCTCCCTATGTTGCACTGCGTAAAACCAATGGCGACTTTGTCACTTGGTTAGAGCAAAATGCCATTGATGAACAGCACCCACTCAAACCTTACACCAGCGACTTAGTAGAGCCTGAGTACGGCACCATAAAGGCACAAGACGGTCAGGTAATGCACTACCGCCTGTTCAAGCCTCGCAAACTGAATAAAAAGCAAAAGCATCCGGTCATTGTCAATGTATATGGCGGCCCACATGCGCAGCGAGTTACCAACAGCTGGCGCAGTAAAAACCTATACTTTCAATACATGGTGCAACAAGGCTATGTGGTATTTCAGCTTGATAATCGCGGCTCCTACAATCGCGGAAAGCGCTTTGAAGACGTGATCTACAAACACCTTGGTGAAAGTGAGGTGCAGGATCAAATTAAAGGCGTCGAGTTTTTACGCACCTTAGATTACGTAGACCCGCAGCGCATAGGTATTTATGGCCATAGCTACGGCGGTTACATGGCGCTAATGGGGATGTTTAAAGCTGGCGATTATTTCAAAGCCGGTGTATCTGGAGCCCCAGTTACCGACTGGTCGTTGTATGATACTCATTACACAGAGCGCTATCTTGGCCACCCAAAAACTAATGCCAAGGGCTATGAACAAAGCGCGGTCTTTCCATACAGCGATGGCCTCAAGGGCCCGCTCATGATTTATCATGGCATGGCTGATGACAACGTGCTCTTTACCCACGCCACTAAGCTGTTTAAACAGCTACAAGACAAGGCGTTACCGTTTGAAATGATGACCTACCCAGGCTCGAAACATAGCTTGCGAGGTAAAAAGGTACAAACGCACCTGCATCACACCATTACCGACTTCTTTAACCGCCATTTTGATATGGCTCAAGAGTAAGTTTCTACGCTTCAATCAGGCCGGCTTCTGCTGGCCTGATTTCTTTTACAATCTACTGAAAATCCGTACTTATTTTTAGGCTCACTCACTTAGAATCGACTAAACTCATAGCATTACCTCGTTCCAAGGATTTGTTATGCAGCAACTTCGTCGCCTTAGTATTTATCAACGCCTGATTGCGCTACTCGTTCTTGCCCTACTCGGTATCATCATCTTAGTCGCGACCTCACTGACTAACCAATACAGCTCTTTGCTGGATGGGCAACATGAGAAAACGCGCAACCTAGTAGAAAATGCACACAGCATCGCGGCGTATTACCACCAACAAGCACAAACGAGCGCCCTCACGGATGAGCAAGCGAAAGTTGCCGCTAAAGATGCCATTCGCGCTTTGCGCTACGGTGATTCCAATTATTTTTGGATCAATGACACCAGCCCGACCATGGTCATGCACCCGTTTAAGCCGCAGCTCGAAGGCAAGTCATTAGCTAACACCGCCGACCCCGATGGCGTGAAACTATTCGTGCAAATGGCTGAGCTGGTCGAGCGTCAAGGTGAAGGCTTTGTGCCCTACAAGTGGCCAAAGCCAGGAAAAGATCAACCTGTCGATAAAATAGCGTTCGTGAAGGGGTTTGAACCCTGGGGCTGGGTGATTGGCTCCGGCGTTTATATTGATCACATTGAGGACACGTTTGCACGTAGCAAAACAATTCTTATCCTCGAGGGCGTTGTGATTCTCGCGGTGCTGTTAGTGATGGGCTATTTAATAGCACAAAGTGTGATGGGGCCTATTCGTCACGCAGCAGACATGATGAAAGATATAGCGCAAGGTGAGGGAGACCTAACCCAGCGTTTAGACAGCAGCGGCAATGACGAGGTCTCTCGCCTTGCCAGGCACTTTAATGATTACACCGAAAAGATGCGCCAATCCATAGAAGCGGTCAATGAGCAAGCCAATAAAGTGAGTGAGCATGTGGCGCAACTACAATCGACGGCCCAGCAAAATCAACATCATATTGAGCTGCAGAGCGACAGCTCAGCACAAGTGGCCACAGCAATGGAACAGGTAAGTCACCAAGTGAAAGACATCAGTGATTATGCCAATAACGCCGAGCAAGCTAGCAACGAAGCGAACAGTTATGCAGATCAAGTAAAGTCAGTGGTTCATAACACAGTGAATGCGATCACTCGTTTAAGCACACAAATTGAACAAGTCGCTGAGGTGGTGCAGCAGTTAGCCAGCCAAAGTAATAATATTGGCAGTGTGCTGGATGTGATTCGCGGCATTTCCGAGCAAACCAACCTTTTGGCGCTCAATGCTGCCATAGAAGCGGCTAGAGCCGGCGAGCAAGGCCGTGGGTTCGCAGTTGTTGCTGATGAAGTGCGCACGTTAGCCAGCCGCACAGGCCAAAGCACCGATGAAATTCAAGCTATGATTGAGCAGCTGCAACAAGGTGCGGAAAAAGCCGTGCAGGCCGTACAAAACAGCCAACAGATCTCGGACAATACTGTTGAGTCCACCGCGAATACCACCGAAGCATTGGATGAAATCAACCGCTTGGTTGACTCTATCCGGGAAATGAACGCTCATATCGCCCGCGCCACTGAGCAACAAAATGACGCCTCTAGCGAAGTGTCGCAGCGGCTCAATGATTTAGCTCATTCAACCAATGAGTCGCTCTCCAGCACACAGGTTATGAACCAGGCGAGTAACGAACTAGAACAGGCCAGTCAAACACTCGCCAGTATAGTTAAGCGCTTCAAAATATGAAGTCATCGCTTTCCGGTCATAAAAAGGCCGCCCAACGGCGGCCTTTTTAGCTTACCAATATCGGCTATTGCTGCCAGCGTTAGCGACAATATTTAGCAAATAAGCTTGCTACCGTAGCCGCAGTTGGTTTTCCGTGCTGCCAATCGCCGCCTTCCACACCACTGCCGGCAATATCCATATGTACATAAGGAAGTGGCTGCTCGCTATCTAAGCCATGCTTATCTAACCCACCCACAATCGCCAAAAAGGCCATCGGGAACTGATGGCCCCGTGCAGTGACTGCCGATGCGGCATTATTACTGGAAAGCACATCGTCAGCTAAGGTGCGTGGTTGCACAAAATCATAGTCTTCGCGACGCGAACGCGATACCTCGGCGCAATCGGCCCATAAGTCACCCTGCTCTACCAATTGCTGTGAGAGCTGCACTTTACGCGCTGGACCATTTTCAACATAGGCACTATAAGGCCCCACAGCTCGGGCGGCATGCCCGGTGAGAGTGGCAACGGTAAAAAGCTCAGGATTCACCTCGCCTTTGGCCACTTCTTTGGCCTCACTGAGTAAATCACCCATTGCCAAGCGGCCCTCAGCATCGGTATTACCAATGCGCACGCGGATGCCTTCACGGCTGGTAATAATCTCATCAGGAACAAAGCAATCCGAACCAATGGAATTACGAACCACGGCCAAATAGGCAATCACTTTGACTCCTTTAGGCTGTGCTTCAGCGACGGCTTTCATAAACCCAGCGACAGATGCAGCACCGCCTTTATCGCGACTCATGCCGGCCATAAAGCCACCAACTTTTAAGTCCGCACCACCGGTATCGTAAACAAGGCCTTTACCAACAAAAATCAACGTGCGTTCAACATTGCCTTCAGGCACATAGGCCATTTTTACCACGCGTGGGTGATGACGCTCTACCGCATAGGATGCGCGAGCTACGGTACTAAGCAATGGATACTCTTTATCAATAGTCGCGATATCACTGATCACATCGACCTTCACCGCAGTGCCAGCAAAAGCCTCGACACAATAATCAGCAAAGCGAGGCGGCGCCATACGCTCTGGCTCAGTGCCACATAAATCGCGTGCCGCATATTGGCCGGCGGCAATCGCATTGACCTGTTTTAGTTGTTCATCTGTAGCGCCGACCAGGCTAATAGTATTCATTGCAGAGATAGCGTCGCCATGATATTCACGTGCTTCTAAGGGCTGCCATAACGCTTGGTTAGCGCCTAAAAAGGCCACTTCCAATGCGAACTCATAACCTGGGCGCTGTTGAATATTATGCACATACAAAGCCGGCTTAATTGCGCCTGCTTCCTTCGCTACGACAATGCCTTTTTTAGCTGCTTCAAAGACACGGCGCACATCATCATAATCCCGCCCTAAAGGGCCTGTGGGAGTCACAATCAAGCGCTTACCTGGCGCTTGTTCGCTGACCAATAATGCCGGTTGCTTACCTACACGGCTATCTATCGCCGCGTGAGTATTGATTTGTTCAGCATAGGCTTGGGGCAGCGCATCAAGGGAGTCACAGATAATAATAAGAGCATCGTTTTCGCTGGTTACACTAAGTGCATCAAGGCTAGCGCAAGACGTAGCGCGTGCATAAGACATAAAAAAGGTCCTAATCTAAAACAAAGGACCTACATTATCGGTGATTTACGGGGTCTTGACTAGCGAAGCCCTGCGCCACCTTAGGGATTGTAAAGTGGCGTTGACAAGTTGTGCTTACGCTTGCTCTGAACCTTGCTGTTTTTCCCGCTTATGTTTAGCGATCACAGACCACGCCTCAAGCATGACCAACACACTAACAATAAGGACGATGGCATCGAGCACAACAAGCAACCAGTTCCCCTGTTGGTAGTACTCAGCAAGTTTAATGACCCCCGCAAAGAACGCCATAATCAATACAAAGACCATAGGGATCAGCGTGAATTTAGCCGGACGTCCTGCTTTTATAAGCATCACCGAGATCACCAGTAAGGTTAAGCTGGCAAGGATTTGGTTGGTAGAACCAAATAGCGGCCAAATGATCATACCACCACTGCCAGATGCGCCACCGGCGCCAAAGGCAAGTAACAAACAACACCCCACCGCAACTAACGTAGCAACGACGCCATTTTTAAGCGCCGATATTTTATAAATATCGCCCCACTCTTGAATAATATAACGCTGGAGACGCACACCCGAGTCCATCGTTGTGCCTGCAAATAACACCACCATTACCGCCAATAGGGTTGAAGCAACTTCGGTGGAAATACCCCAGCCACTTTCAATTAAATTAGCGCCACCGGTAATAAAAGCACTCACACTGCCAGCGCCTAAATGACTGTATATTTCATGCCACTCCTCTGGGGAAACAGCCAAGGCCACGCCACTAACGGCCACCAGTGTAATAAGCGCTAAACATCCTTCTCCTACGGCACCGAGGTACCCCACAAAGCGGCCATCGGTTTCTTTATTCAGTTGTTTTGAGCTCGTTCCTGAGGACACGATGCCATGGAAGCCTGACACCGCACCACAGGCTATGGTGACAAACAACAAGGGGATAATACTGGGCGTGTCAGCAGCGGTTTGCATGTTAAACGCGGGAGCTGTGATATCAGGCATAGAAACAAAGACAGCGCCATAAAGCAGAACTAGCCCCACCAACAGCTGCATGCCGTTAATGAAGTCGCGCGGTTGCAGTAGCATCCAAACAGGTAATAACGAAGCAATTGCAGCATAGACAAAGAGAATAATGATCCAGTTGGCTTTATCCGCTAACCCAAACATTTCACTAGGCAGTGCCAGGGGCATTGAGCTGCCCATGTAAATCGTAGCGTAGAGTACGCCAACACCAATGGCACACAAAGGAATAAGCGGCATATTTCGACGCAGCAGCTGACCTATCACTAAGGCCACCACAATCGCCGACCAAGCTGGGAATACCGCATTAGGTTGCGAGACAAACGAGTTCGCAATCACCACGCCAAATACCGCATTCACCATCAACAGCACCAAAAACACCACGATCATGAATAGAGAACGCGTGCGCGAGCCTATGACAGATTCTGATAACGCCCCCATGGATTTGCCCTTGTGCCGAGCACTGGCCCATAGGGCGCCCATGTCGTGAACACCAGCAAAGAAAATAGTACCAAATACGACCCACAATACCGCAGGCACCCATCCCCAATAAACCGCAATCGCGGGGCCTACAATGGGCGCGGCACCCGCTACCGAGGTAAAATGGTGTCCCCACAACACCACTTTATTGGTTGGCACATAATCAACGCCGTCTTGGAGCTCATGAGCTGGAGTTACAAACTTATCGTCCATTTTGAAGATTTTTTCGGCGATAAACTTGGAATAGACGAACCAGCCAAATAGCATGCCGACAATACCAAGCAAGACAATAACTACTGATTGCATAGTCTTCTCTCTTTATTTTTGTTGTCATTACAATACTCTTCGCTTTAGCAAAGTGTATTAGTCGCACGAGCACAGGCCGACGAGGCTAAGTGCCTAAAGTAGCAATTTACCTTATCAGCTTAGTTTAAAAATTCATTAACGCTTTAGTCTAAAATGCTTAACTGGGTAGCTTGTTGCTGTTGCGGTGAAATTCCAACGCCCAGGCCCAGTAATCTCACCTCTGGAGTGTTGCCTCTTTGGTAGGCTTTCGCCGTTAGCGCTGCGAAAGTGTCTAGATTCAAGGCGAACCCACTTTGATCAGCGGTAGTCACCTGAAAATCGGCAAACTTTACTTTAACTGACAACTTGTTAATGGCGTTGCTAAGTTGGTTGCGCTCAAGGCGTTGTTGCAACTCCTCGAGTAAAGCGGGTAAGGCCTGGTGACATTGTAGCAATGAGGTTTTGTTATATTCGTAAGTGTGTTCAACGCTGAGTGACTTGCGAATTCGCTCGGTTTTAACTCGCCCTATTACTTCGCCTGCGCACTTTTGGTATAAGGACACACCAAAATTCCCTATATACTGCTGCATCCAGTTTACTCCCTTATCCAGCACATCCTGGCCTTTGTATAATCCTTTCTGATGCAGCCGCTCTAGCGTCACTTTGCCAACACCGGGGATTTTTTTTAAGTCCAACTGAGCAAGAAAGTCTGGCAGTTGCTCAGGCAGAATTACGCATTGCCCATTCGGCTTATTCTCGTCGCTGGCTATTTTGGCGACAAACTTAATAGGTGCGACTCCTGCTGAGGCTGTCAGTCCGGTTTGTTGGAAGATATCTTGGCGAATTTGCTCAGCAATCAGTGTGGCACTGCCACGGCATACCTGTGCTTGAGTCACGTCCAAGTACGCTTCATCCAAAGAAAGTGGCTCGATAAGGTCCGTATAACGGCTAAAAATGGCGCGAATTTGCTGTGAGATTTGCTTATAAAGTTGCATCCGCCCCGGGACAATGACTAAATCTGGGCACAGTTGTTTAGCATGGTAGTTAGACATCGCCGAACGTACGCCGTACTGCCGAGCAATATAGTTTGCCGTTGATAACACTCCACGACGACTACTCCCGCCAATGGCCAAAGGCAGGTTTGCAAGTTCAGGATTGTCGCGCATCTCTACGGCGGCATAAAAGCAATCCATATCAATATGGATAAATTTCTTCATCGCGCTTGTGTGAGGCCTGGGCAGCCCAACAGTTTTAGGTGAAGCTATAGTGACAAAAAGTGTAAGGAAAAGCCACAAACAACTGTATAAAGCACTGTATAAATAATCAAACTAAGGTTTTGGTGCGTTATCTCTGCGCTTGCCACGTTTAAATAGTCCAAGCCAAAAAATAAGCTCGCCCACGAGTGCCACCAGCACCAAGGCAATCACACCTTGGCTACTACCGATGGCATAGCACAACAGCGCCAAAGGTAAGGCCCATAGCCACAGGTACTTTCTCAGCGTCATTGATGTTTCTCGTAAATGTACTTAACTCTACCTTACTCAGTGCTCGCTACGCTGTATACGAACAAAATGTAAGCAGTTATTGCTGATAGCGTACTAAACGCACAAATACATCACTACTTTTAGCATGAAGACTATTTTTGCCACTGTAAAATTCATACACCCAAGCATGATCTGCGGGTGTTACTGCAGATGTGCTGGACCAGTAATTATCATTACTAGCATCTAAAAACAGGTCTAAATTTAGGCTGGGCTCAACACATCGATGCTCAACAATGGATGCGAGTTCTTTACTGTTAGGCAAGTGCCAGTCATCAAAACCGGCAAACTCATCATTAGTGGCGCTTTGCAGTGCCTGCTGCCAGTTAAGCTGTTGCGCCGCCCCAGAGCAACTTTGCAGTTCAGCATCGAACTGTTGCCCATAGCTACAACGTTGCCACATCAGCCCTGTGGCGTTATCAGTAATCGTACCATCAGCATTGATCACAAAGCGCTCTGCCGGAGTACTAGCTTGCAGATTATAACAACGCTGTTCAGCCCAAAGCGATGTGCTCAGCACAGCCGCCACGATTAGAAACGTATAATTCATGGTCACTCCTATGGGTTGCGCACCAAACGTACGTAAGCGGTATTATCTTTGGGGTAAGCCAAATCGTTACCTGAGCTCATATCAATAATAAAGGCTTGAGATAATGATTGGCCGTCAACGCTGGTGCGTGATGTCCAGTAGTTTAAATGCCCCAGTAAGCTCACCGACGGGGTGTGAATAAAGTAGTCCGGGCTAATCATGTGTGCCTGACCATGGCGTTGATAATCCACCAAGCTCAGCAACTCAACATAGGTAGGTAGACGCCAATTGGCCCCACCGCAAAAGTCGATGGCATTGACCTCATCGATATATTGTTGCACCGAGCAATCGACGTTACTAGGGCATGAGCTATTGGCTGGCGCGCGCTCACTCCCGATAAGCACGCCTCCCTCACCGTTAAGCGCCCAACTGTAGTGATTCTGACCTTCGCGCAAGTCGGTATTTGGTAAAGTGTGGGTGTTGGCTTGTTTCACTTCCCATATAAGGCCAGTGACATTATCGCGTACACAAGCAAACTCGGTAGCAGAGTCAGGTAATTCGTCGGCAAACTCATTCAGTTTAGTAAAGTCAAAGGCCATATCCCCTTTGCCCACTTTGTCTAAGCGCTGCGCTACACTGTCTCGGCCTTGCTGCGCATCTTGCCCTTGGAAGTCTGTGCTATCACAGCTGATTGCTTGGCTGTTATTAAAGCACGCGCTCATACCGGTGTCGTTAATCAGCCCCAACGCGCGACGCTGCACGCTCACAGTGACCTCATCACTTGCACTGCGGTTAAGGTCATCGCTCACCCTAACGCTAAAGCTCAGTTGTTGTGCTACATCGATGTCGGGAGCAACAAACTGCGTTTCGCACTGGCGCTCACTGGCTAGGGTGACGGCACTGCCGCTTTGCTGCTGCCAGTAACAGCTAAACTGACCACTCACCGTTTCACTATTACCGGCATTGAGAGTCACGGTATCAAACTCAGTGGCCTGCTGGTCCTCCCCTGCATTGGCAATGACCACTTGCGCGGTTTTATTTAGCAGCAGGCTATATTCGGTGCTCACTTGACCGCCCTCGTCATCACTGACAAACACAGTCCACGCGAGCGTGGTATCACTATCTAGTAGCGGATGGCGAAAACTTAAAGTGGCTTCATCAACAGCGCTAAACTGCAGTTGCGGGCCCTCAGTTTGTTGCCATAAATAACTTGCAATAAAGCCGTTTTCATCAGGATCGCTAGAACCAGCCGCACTCAGGGTGACAACATCATTATATTGTGAGGGCAGTTGTTCGGGGGCAATTTGCGCTATGGCTATCTGTGGTAACTGGTTTGCTGAAGCGATATTAATGGTAAGCGTATCAGATACTAAGGTATTGTCTGGGGCCCGATAATCGACCTTAATTTGCGCCGCGCGGTCACCCTTAACGTCCGGGAGCATCAGCGCCAACTCTTGCTCTTCACTGGGTAGCCCTTCGATAGCCGGACCGGAAAGTTGTTGCCACCTGAAAGTGCCTCCGGGAGGCGACACTTGTGCGTTGATGATTAATTCTGATTTTTCTACCGCATCGCGATCAGCACCAACATTAATACTCGCATTTTCAGTGACTTCGTCGCCACCACTGCCACCACAGGCAACCAATCCCGTGGCCAAAATGATGCTGAGCGCGCTATGAATAAGTCGACCCATGATGTGCTCCCAATTATTGCATAGCCCTACCAACGCAAGTTGCTTGCCAACATCATCAACAAACCGTATTTGTCAGGTGTTATAAATAACTGTCCTGGTGAATACGAACAAATAGTTTAGTACCAACTTTGGAGTAATCGACTTTGTATTCTCGCCCATCCAAAGCTTGAATAAAAAGCAAGCGTTTTTCTTCTGCAAAAACATCCGGGCTGGCAATGTACACCATCTCAAGATAGCGCTCTTTAGCCTCTCGACGATTTTTGGGAAGCTCTTCTTTAAAGGGCTCTAGGCCGTGCTGAGTCACTTTAATTTTTGGCTGCTCTTCGCCATTAACGATGACTAAATCCAGCTTCTTAATTTTATGAATGATGGTATTACGACCACTTTTTATAAATGCTCTATCGTCAGACATATGTCTTATCCTGTCTACTTGCTACTGTGGCTATTGAGTTGCTGTTGCAACTGCACCACAGTGTTAGCCGGGTCGCGTTGCCATCTATGTAATAAATAGCTGAACGCCCAAATATCACGGTCTAACATAGCGGCGGGTATTAATATTTCATACCCAGTCAAAAATTTTAAGTTCTTCATTCTATTAGCAAACATAGCTAATAATCCAGTATATTTTTGCCCCGACTGGCTGACGTACTCGGTATCCTCAACCAACCACTGTGGCGGGCATTCATTGCCATCGCGGCAATACGCTTTGATCGCCTGCAGCAAATAATGACGTTGCTCCACCAGCAAACGGCCCGCCAACCGGGGTGAAAGCTTATTTAAGAACTCATCTTCTCGCTTTAAGCTTAGGCCCACAACATTTAACTCGAGCGTCTGCATTGCCTGTTCGATACTCACCACACCGACCTGTTGTAGGTTATCGACATCCAGCTGCCACCAGCCGTATTTATGATTATAGCTAAGTTTCTGTTTGTCGAGAAAAATGCTGTAAAACGGCTCTCTCAGCTTTAAGTACCCCACTAGCATGCCAACTAAAGCAGCGCTCAGTAAGAAAATCTCCGCTATCAATATGTCAGCGCTTTTAAACTGTATAAACAACACCAAGAAAACCAAGACAATCGCGCTGGTAATGAGTATTTCGCTGCCGTGGCGCGCACTGTGGGCACGAATTTTCGCGTATCGGCTGGCGCCCCCCTGTTCTGAGGGCTGCGTATTAGGGGGTGTTTTTTTATTACTCATACGCTCTCTTTTTGGTGCCACTACGTATACTCCTATTGTACGTATAATTTGCGAGTTTTATACGCAGCAAGGGTAGGCAAAGGTTACAAAAATGCGGCAAATTGGGAACACAGTGCATCATTTTGCTGAATTTTCGGTTAACACACAAAAATACAGGATTGGCGGTCTATGTGTTAGAGCGCAAGTTTGTAAACTAAGCTCTCACCTTTTTCAGCCGAGAAACCATAGGTACCGTCGATGAACCACAGTAGGCATTCGGGCAAGGCACTTTTCCCTGTCATTATTATCATTTTCTTAGGGCTGTGTATTTACTTATATCTGCCCAAAGGGCAATCACAGCAACCCAACATGGGCACTCAATCAACTCGCGTGCAAGCTCATACCGTGACCAAAGACAGCCGAGCTATCACCGTTGATGGTATCGGCAGCGCGCGAGCAAACCAAGCCGTGTACATTAAAAGCGCCCAAAGTGACTATATCGACAGTATCCATTTTGATGATGGCGACAAAGTGCAAGCAGGACAACGACTGGTGCAATTACGAGATACTGAGGAACAGTTGCGAGTCAAGGAGCTGCAAGCCAATCTCTCTGAAGTAGAACGGCAATTGAATCGTTTGACCGAGCTGGCCCGTTCACAAGCCACGGCAAAGTCACTGTTAGAAGAGCAACTAGCAAAGTTTGAAGCCACCCAGGCTCAGCTTGAAGCTGCTAAAACCAAACTCGCGGAGATGCGTGTTACCGCGCCCTTTTCGGGAGTGCTAGGTAAACGCATGGTGTCTAAAGGGGCATTCGTGAGCACCAACACTGAAATTACTACGTTAGATGACATCAGCGTAATTAAAGTCGACTTTAATGTGCCAGAGAAATACCTTGCGCAGCTGGGTGTGGGAATGACAGTAACTGCACGCAGTGACGCTTACCCAAATAAGCTGTTTACCGGCAAAGTGTCTCATGTCAGCTCTCGTATCGACACCAACACCCGTAGCGTGCCAATTAGCGCCAGCTTTGCCAATGAAGACAATATCTTGCGCCCAGGTATGTTACTAGGTACGCAACTGGAATTACAAACCTATGAGGCCTTATTGGTACCAGAAAAGGCCATTATTCCACGTCAAAACAAACACTTCGTTTTTCAAATTGTGGAAGGTGTAGCCAAAGAGGTCGAGGTGAAAATCGATAAGCGCTATAACGGTTGGGTAGGCATCAGTGAAGGTCTAAGCAGTGGCGATCAGGTGGTCACAGAAGGCATTATTAAACTGCGCTCAGGCTCAGCCGTGACTGTTGAGGAGGCTGCGCTGTGAGAATCACCGACACGGCTGTTAAGCGTCCAGTTTTTGCGATTGTAATCAACCTTTTATTACTGACCTTCGGGTTAGTGGCATTCTCAATGCTGCCCCTTCGAGAGTATCCGGATATCGATAGTCCCATTGTCAGTGTCAGTACTGACTACACTGGTGCATCTGCGGAAATTATCGAAACTAAAATTACTCAAGTAATTGAAAACCGCATCTCCGGGATTGAAGGTATAAAAAGTATCACGTCCTCGTCGCGCAATGGCCGCTCTAATATCACCATCGAGTTTAATATCGACCGAGATATCGATGCGGCGGCAAATGATGTACGAGAGCGTGTGTCGCGCGCACTGGACAACCTCCCCGACCAAGTCAGACCTCCGGAAGTATCTAAATCCAATTCCGATGAAAGTCCTATTGCCTGGTTTGTACTCAATAGCTCAACGATGAATACCTTGCAGCTATCCGATTATGCTCAGCGCTACATTGTTGATCGCCTTGCGGTTGTTGACGGCGTATCCAATGTCCGAGTGGGTGGCGAACGCCAGTATGCAATGAAGATTTGGCTAGACCGCGAGGCCATGGCGGCACGGGGCGTTACAGCCAGCGATATTGAGCAAGTTTTGCGAGCTGAAAACGTAGAGCTGCCAGCAGGGGAAATAGAGTCCGTTGATCGTGATTTTTCGGTTCGTACCGCGCGTAGCTATATAAGTCCTACTGACTTTCAAAACTTGGTTATTGCTCGTGGTGATGATGGCTACCTCGTGCGTTTAAACGAAGTCGCTGATGTACAGCTTGAAGCCGCCGACGAAGAAAGTTTATTCCGTGGTAATGGCCGCAATATGATTGGCCTGGGTGTGGTTAAACAAGCAAAGGCTAACACCCTCACCGTGGTGGAAAACGCTCGCAAAGAATTAGAAAAAATCAAACGCAACTTGCCTCCAGGTACCACCATCGAAGACAGCTATGACTCCTCGATTTTCATTAAAGAGTCTATTGATGAGGTGTATCGTACGCTGGCCATATCAATGGCCTTAGTGGTTTTGGTTATCTACCTGTTCTTAGGCAACGTGCGCGCCACGTTAATTCCAGCAATCACCGTCCCTGTAGCCTTAGTTGGCAGCTTTATGTTTTTACTTGCCATGGGCTACTCTATCAACTTGCTAACCCTGTTGGCACTGGTGCTTGCTATCGGTTTAGTGGTCGATGACGCCATTGTGATGTTGGAGAATATTCACCGCCGTATTGAGCTCGGTGAGCCTCGTTTACTCGCCGCGTATCGCGGCGCCCGCGAAGTGGGTTTTGCCATTGTTGCAACCACGTTGGTACTGATCTCCGTGTTTGTGCCCTTAGTCTTTATGGATGGCCGTATCGGCGCTTTATTCACTGAGTTCGCCATGGCGGTGAGCGCGGCTGTGTTCTTCTCCAGTATCACCGCACTCACACTTTCTCCAGCTCTGTGTTCGAAAGTGCTGAAGCAAAGTGAAAGCGAGGGTCGGTTTAGTCAGTGGATGGACCGTCAATTTGCAAAACTTGAAGGCGCCTATGCTCGCACTCTTGAGGGCAATGTTCGACGCTCAAAAATGTTGGCCGTGGTGCTGATGCTAGCGGGTCTAGCCAGTTATCTGCTGTTTCAGCAGATTCCATCTGAACTGACACCTAAGGAAGACCGAGGCACCTTCTTTGTGATGATGAACGGCCCAGAAGGCGCAAGCTATGAAAACAACGCCGCCAATATGGATAAAATTGAGCAACGCTTGTTGCCGTATGTTGACTCGGGTGAACTCAATCGAGTTCTGGTCCGAGTGCCAGGTTGGGGTGGTCAAGGTGGCGTTGCGATTATCGGCATGGCTGATTGGGGCGAGCGCAAACGCGATACCTGGACGGTAATGAATGAGATCAGTGGCAAAATGCGTGAAGTAACGGATATTCGCGCCTTTGCCATCATGCGCAGTGGCATTGGCGGCGGCGGTTCTTCGCGCCCTGTTGAGTTTGTTTTGCAAGGCAATGATTATGACGAGCTCGCCGATTGGCGTGACCGCATTATTGCTCGGGCAGAGAAAAACCCCGGGTTAGTGCGTATCGACCATGATTATAAAGAGACCTTCCCACAATTTTTGGTCAGTATCGATAAGAACAAAGCCGCCGACTTAGGGGTCTCTGTCTCTGATATAGGCCGCACTTTGGAGACGATGCTCGGGCAACGCCGTGTCACCACCTTTATTGACCGTGGTGAAGAATATGATGTGATTTTAAAGGGCGAGAAACAAGACTTTGCCAGCCCACAAGATGTCTCTAATATCTATGTAAACTCACGCTCCGGGCAACTGGTGCCCCTTGATAGCTTAATTAGTATCTCTGAAGAAGCCACAGCGTCGAGGTTGAATCGTTACAACCGTATGCGCGCTATTACCTTAAGTGCCAACCTCGCTAGCGGCTACACTTTAGAGGAAGCCTTAAGTTTCTTAAACCAAGTGGCTGCAGAGGAAAATGATATTGATGGCGCCATTGACTATAAAGGGGAGTCACAGTTGTTCTATGAAGGCGCCTCCGCCATGGTGTATGTCTTTATTCTGGCATTAACGGTGACCTTCTTGGTGTTGGCAGCACAGTTTGAGAGCTTCGTTCACCCCTTGGTGATCATGCTCACCGTACCACTGGGGATTGCTGGGTCGTTATTTGGTTTGCATATAACCGGTTTGACCCTCAATATTTACAGCCAAATTGGTATCGTTATGCTTATTGGCTTAAGCGCCAAAAACGGTATTCTTATTGTTGAATTTGCCAACCAGTTGCGTGATAAGGGTCTGGAATTTCAAACAGCGCTAATCCAAGCTGCCACACAACGTTTGCGTCCTATTATTATGACGTCGCTAACCACAGTGATGAGCTCGGTGCCCTTGGTGCTAGCAAGCGGCCCTGGAGCTGAAAGCCGCATGGTTATTGGTGTGGTGATCTTTACCGGGGTAAGCATCGCGACCATACTCACCTTGTTCGTCGTGCCCAGTGCTTACTATGCCCTTGCTCGTCATACTCAGTCACCAGAGTATTTACAGCAACGCTTGGCAAAACAGCAACAAGATAACCCGCTCAAACAGCAATAGTGCACGAGAAATGCTCACCTGCGAGGGTATTACCCTCGCAGGTGAGCGATAAACATCAGGCGGCCGTTCTACTGTTAAAAGGTAAATACATCGAGGTGTTAGTATGACAAATTTACACACAGCCACCTTTGGCGGCGGTTGTTTTTGGTGCATCGATGCGGCCTTTCGCCGCGTTCGTGGCGTGCATAAGGTTGAATCGGGTTATACCGGTGGGCACAGCAATTCACCAACATACCGTGAGGTATGCAGCGGCGAAAGCGGTCACGCAGAAGTTGTGCAAGTGCACTTTGACCCCGCTGTGATAGATTACACCACCCTGTTGGCGATGTTTTTCACGCTTCACGACCCTACGCAGCTTAACCGTCAAGGAAATGATATTGGTAGTCAATATCGCAGTGTGGTGTATTACCACGATAGCACTCAAAAACAGCAGACCGAAGCAATGATCGCGCAGCTACAAACTCATAGCGCCGCAAAAATTGTAACCGAAGTCAGCCCCGCATCAAGGTTCTATCCCGCTGAGGATTATCATCAAGACTATTACAGCGAAAATCCGAACCAAGGTTATTGCAGTATCTTAATTGCCCCAAAAATAGAGAAGTTCGAGCACACCTTTAGTGACTTGCTCATATCATGATGGCTGTAAAACAATGAAAAGCCTCCACTTAGGAGGCTTTTTTGCACAGCTATAAATCGAATTGCAATCCAGCGTATACCTTGCGCTCAGCGCCGCGATACGCAGAGGTGACTTCACCCGTGCTCCAATCCGTGGCCGCCACGTTGGTGATATACTCTTTGTCAGTGAGATTATCGACACCGAAGGTGAACGTGAGGTCGCGTAACAATTGATAGCGAGCATTGAGGTTCACCAAAGTATAGCTTGGCAAGTCAGTACGATAGTAACTTAACCTATCGGAGCGGTACTGCAGTTGTGCACCGACATACCATTTGTCGAGCTGCTTACCCACGGACCAATTGAAGGTTTTTTCGGCTCTAAGCACCAATGCTTGCCCGGTATTGTCGTCTTCGGCGTCAACATAGCTAAAGTTAAGCTGGTGATCGATACCAAACATATCTTGCACTTGTGCACTCAACTCAACTCCTTCAAAACTCGCTTTGGCAATATTTTCCGGGCCGTTGTTGCCCCATGCGATGAGGTTATCGAATTGGTTTTGATACAAGGCGATATCGTATTGCCCAGATTGCAAATCAAGGCGCAGACCGAGCTCGGCATTGTTTGACTCTTCAGGTTGCAAAGCATCGTTGCTGCCCCAGATGGAACTGGCGTCATTAAACGAGGGAGCCTTAAACGCCGTGCCGTAGCTGGCGCGAAACGTCGCAATGTCACTTAGCGGCACACCCGCCGCAAGGTTGTAGGTGAAATGACCACCAAATTGTGAATGATCATCATGACGCACAACGGCATTGGTGTTAAATGCCTGGCCATCATAATAGCCTCCCACATACACACCTTTATTATTACGCGTTTGCACGGTAAAACCGGACGTCGGCTGCTCTGGTGTCGCCGAGCTGCTGTAGGAATCGCTAATGTCTTCATAGTAGTAATCGGCGCCACCACTGACAGTGATAGCTGGACTAAAGACATAATTAAGCTGATAGCTTAGCTCATCTCGTGCAGTGCTGTACTCATTGCCACGATAACCTGGCGCGCCATGTTGCTGAGTATTAATCTCATCATCTTGAGCGAGACTGGTTTGTAGCTTGTGAGCAAAGGCACCATGGTTTTTACGCCAACCCAGTTGCACATGGTATTTTTCAAAGTCGGTGTAATCATCACCAAAGCTAGTGTCGTATTCGACATAGCCTTCACTGTACTGCCCTAACAACTCTAGCACGCCATAATCACCGAGATCATAGCCGAAACGCGCACCGAGGTTTTGATTTTCATAGCCATCTTCATCTGGGTCTTGCCCAGTGGTGACGTCAAAGCCGTCGGTGTGCTCATAGCCAAGGTTGAATGCCGCATTGAACGCTCCTTGGCGAAAAGCAAAAGCACCTTGCGCATTCACGTAGTTGTCACTGCCACTTTGTACACTCACGCTTTGGCTATCGCCGTCTCGGGTGACAATATTGATGACCCCGGCTAAGGCGTCTGAGCCATACCATGCGGCGCGAGCACCACGGATCACTTCAACTCGTTCAATACTATTGAGTGGCACACTAGAGAGCGCCTTATACCCTGTTGTGGCTGAACCAACACGAACGCCATCTACAATAACCAAAGAGTGGCTGCTAGCCGCCCCACGAATAAAGAGGCTGGTACTTTGACCTTGGCCGCCACTGCGGACAATATCGACCCCGGCATAATGAGATATTAACGCCGGCAAATCACGTACGCCAAGGCGCTCGATGTCTGCACGAGTGATCACATCGATACTGGCGAGCACATTTTCGATAGGTTGTTCGAACTTATTAGCGGTGACAGTCAATCGCTCGATAGACTGTTGCTGTTGCGCACATACCGCGCCGGAGAAAAGTGCCGCTATGCCTACAGCGACTTTGGTTTTGTTATACATGTTATTCCCTATACCTGCGCCCACCGCACAGGAAAATGTAATGAAATGGATGTTATGGCCGGTCTCCGGACTGAATGAGCAAGACTCATATCACCGTTGCGGGGGCAGTGCAGGCTTTTCACCTGTTTCCCGATTATCCCAGTGGCTTAACTGCGTTTTGCGCTTGCGGGCACCATAACAAGGTGGCGCTATTTTGCGGACTGATGACAATAAAGTCAATGGACGTCTAAACATCTATAAAAAGATGGACTATGGCATTTACTTCACCAATAAAAAAGCCAAGTGCGAATGACTTGGCTTGAGAGGTATTTAGTCGCGGAAGTTCTTAAATTGGAAGGGCTGACCTAACTCGGCTTCGCGTACTAATTGCATTACTTGTTGTAAGTCGTCGCGTTTTTTCCCGGTGACTCGTACCTCTTCACCTTGGATGGCGGCCTGAACTTTGATTTTGCTGTCTTTAATCAGCTTAACCAACTTTTTCGCGATATCTTTAGCAATGCCTTGTTTCATTGTAACTTGGCGGGTGACGTATTTACCGTGCAAATCAGCTTTTTGAATCTCAAAACTGTTTACATCTAAGCCGCGTTTTGACGCCTTACTGGCAAACATATCAAATAACTGCATCACCTGTTGTTCAGCTTCTGCGGTAAGTTCGATAAGTTCATCTTTTAGTTCTATCTTGGCATCTACGCCGCGAAAATCGTAGCGGGTTTCGAGTTCGCGTTTAGCGTTTTCAACCGCATTTTTTGCTTCGCTCATTTCGATTTCAGAAACGATATCAAATGAAGGCATGAAATTCTCCGTAACTGGCTTGTCGTTTCGGGGATTATACCCCGAGATCGGTATTTTTGTGCACTGATACACAGTGAATTCAGTTTACAGTTTGTTATACTGCCTGCGATTTCACCAGTAATAAAGGTAAAGTAAAGTGACGCGCAGAGTTTATCAGGGGTTGTTTCTAATCACATTGGTGGTCTGCACCCTGCTATTTGTTCAAGAAGTAAAAGGCTCTGTTACGCAGCTTTTCCCTCATGTCGACAAGGTCGCTCACTTTGGTATTTTCTTCGTACTTGCCTTTATTATGGATAAAGCCTTTAGGATTCCCTTTTTTGTGCAGGTGATATTGTTGTTATTATACGGCGGAGCAATTGAGTGGATGCAGGATATGCTGCCCTACAGGCAGGCATCTTTTTATGACTTTCTCGCCGACGCGGCAGGCGCGGCCAGCTACTTTGTGATTCACTACCTATGGCAGAAAAAACGGGCCAAGGCTTAGCGCCTACTTACCTTATCGGGCCGGGGGCACTCGGCCTCACTTTTGCCCACTTAATGGGGCAACACCGACCGGTAAAGCTGTTGGTGAAACCTTCTCATCCCAGCACTTTTTATTATTGCCATGGGCAGCAGAAAAGCCCCGTGGCAGCCACAGCTTGTTTAAAACCGTGCGAGCCAATTACAGAATTGTGGCTATTCGTTAAAGCGCATCAGCTGCAAGCAGCACTGGCACAGTGGCGCCCTTATCTGGCCCTCGATGCAGATATTATTATTAGCCATAATGGCATGAGCGACCTAGCAACACTTAAACAGCAACTGACTCCTCAGCAGGGGTTATTCTTTATGCTCACCCAGCAGGCAGCTTACAAAACCGACGATAAGCATGTCGTCCATGTCAGTCAGGGCGACTCCGTGATAGGAGCCGTCAATGCTTGCGCGCAGCAAAGCTTTAAGGCGCAGTTAAAGCAGTGGCAGAGATTAATCCCCGCTCTGACTGGGAGTGATGATATTACCCATGCGCGATGGCAAAAATTACTGGTTAATTTGGCAATAAACCCCATAGCAACCTGGTATCAGCTGCGCAATGGTGAGGTGGCCGCCCCCTGTTATGCCAGTGATGTCTTTGCACTGCTGCAGGAGGCCATTGCCGTAGCTAAAGCGCAGGGGATTGAATTGTCGCTGCCGCAAAGTCTCGACAGCGCCTATCAAGTAATGCGCCTCACAGCGGGCAACCGCTGCTCGATGTTGCAGGATAAGTTATTGGGAAGGGAGACAGAAATAGAAGCCATGTGTGGCTTTATTGCCAGCTCGGCGCGCCAGCTTAGCCTCAGCGCGCCTATCAATGAGCTGTATTATCGGCGAATTACGGGCGATACACCTTCACATTGTTAAAGCCGTTTTCGTGCAGGATCAATGCCTGTAGTTGACTCATCACCCCTTTAGCACAATACAGGTAGTATTCTTTGCTCTGATCTAAGTCGCCAAACTGAGTCGCTAAACGGTAAAACGGCAAGTGTTTGACCTTCACCCCGTCAATCTCTAACGGCTGAGCATCTTCCTCTTCGGGTGAGCGAATATCCAGCACCACCGCATCCGTTGGCAACTGTGATACCGATTCCGCTTCCTTGACCTCTTCTTTAGCTTGAGTATCGATATCGCGAATATCCATCACTCGGGCATTATCAACCACGGTTTCGAGAACCTCGAAATCAAACTGCTGCTCTTGCTGCTCAATCACCTCTAACTTGGCTTTCACCGTTGGTTTGCGCGAAATCACGCCACAGTACTCGGGCATGGCCTCAGCCATCTCGGAGGTGCCAATGGCGCGAGCAATATCAATGATGTCTTGCTTATCATGCTGGATAAGTGGGCGAATGATCAGCGTATCGGTCACTCGATCAATGACACTTAAGTTTGCCAGAGTTTGGCTTGATACTTGGCCAATACTTTCACCAGTAACCAGGGCTGGAATCCCCAACTTTTCAGCGATAATGCTACCAGCACGCATCATCATGCGCTTGAGCACCACACCCATTTGCGAGTCTTCGACATTTTCTAGAATCTCAGCAACCACCGGCTCAAAGTCGACGGTGATAAACTTAACCTTGTGGGTCGAGCTATATTGTGACCAAAGATAATGGCTTGCTTGCTTCACGCCAATTTCATGGGCCGCGCCGCCAAGATTGAAAAACAAGAAGTGCGTACGCGCCCCTTTGCGGATCATTTGGTAGCTGGCCACCCCGGAATCAAAGCCACCAGACATCAGCGATAACACATCTTCTTGAGTTGGCAACGGAAATCCACCCATGCCTCGGTGCGCTTGGGTAACAATGTAAGCGCGCTGGTCTTTAATTTCGATCTTTACTGTTACCTCAGGCCGCGTAAGCTTAACCCGAGCACCGGGTACATGCTGGTTTAGTCCGCCGCCAACATAGCGTTCGACATCGCTCGAGGAAAAGTCATGCTTACCTTGACGCTTACAGCGCACACAAAAGGTTTTACCGGTAATTTCATCGCCAAGGAGTTGCTGTGCCTGCTGGTAAATTTCATCAATGGTGGTGAATTCAATTTCTTTTACTTCATTAAATTGCACGATACCAGGAATACGCCCGAGGCTGTCAGCCATTGCACGGCGCACTGAGTCATCGGTTAATGCCGATTCAACCGTAAGGTTATCCCAGTTGTTGCGCACCTTTACCTGCTCATCAATGCGTCGCATCATGATCTTAATGTTGTTCTCTAACACTTTGGTAAAGCGTTTACGAACGGACTTACTTTTTATCGCAATTTCGGGATGCAATTTAACAATAAACTTGATCATGACTTAACTCACAGCACACAGATAAAGCCACTCTTCTGAATGAGAAAGTGACGGAAGATTCACCAAAGCGCGCGATTATAGCAAAAACCACTCGCCTTCGGAAATAATAGCTTAACTATGCGTGGAGGGTGACGTTTGTAGTTGCGCTTGGCGCTGCTGATAGTGTTGCTTTAACAACCCCAAAGGCTCACGCCCAGCTGCGGTAGTAAAAGCCATAAACAAGGTGATTATTTTCAACAAGCCTTGATAGATATCGCCGCGATTCAGCTCGCCGCTTTGGCGACGCGCTTTGATATAAGGAGTCCAGAAGCTGACTGTCAGCTTTAACATATGAGTTAGCTCTGCCGCTTGCTCTTCATCGACGTTGAGAATACCGTTGTCACCCAACGCCAAGACAATATCGGTTACTTGGTCAAACAAGCGTTGTTGGAAAGCGATATAATCAGCTTTAAGCTCAGCATCGCGAGACAAAATGTCGGTCATATTGTCGTAGAAAAAGTGAAATTTCCACATAAGCTCAAACAAGGCATCGAAATAATGGCTAAGCTGCGCCATCACCGGCTCATCGTGATTAATCGGCTTAAACTGAGTATCTAAGTGCTGGCGGTACAACTTAAAGATATGGCGAATGATGTCTTCTTTATTTTTAAAGTGGTAATACAAATTTCCAGGGCTGATTTGCAAATGGGCTGCGATATGATTTGTTGTGATAGCGCGCTCACCGTGGCTATTGAAAAGCTCAATGCTGGCTTGAATTATGCGGTCCTTGGTACTCATTATTACTTCCCCACCCTGATTGCAGGTGAGCAGTATAAACATCTTAGTCACAGTTAACAATTTATCACATGGCTGAGAGTTGAGTTTGCACTGGCAACTCACATAAAGACTGCTAAAATGCGGCCATTGCATTACATAAAAACAGAGAATCATATGCAGGTAACGGCTATCTATCCAGGGACCTTTGACCCCCTTACGAATGGTCACTTAGACCTTATTGAGCGCGCCGCTAAAATGTTCGATCAAGTCATAGTTGCGGTGGCTCATAACCCGAATAAAAAGCCTTGCTTTAGCCTTGAAGAAAGAGTGGAGTTAGCAAAGCAAATTGTCGCCGACCTTGGCAATGTCACAGTCATTGGCTTCAGCGGCCTACTTGCTGACTTGGCTAAAAATCATAAAGCGAATGTATTAGTGCGAGGTATTCGCGCGGTCTCCGACTTTGAGTATGAATTCCAACTGGCCAATATGAATCGCCGCTTGAACCCCGACTTAGAAAGCGTATTTTTGACTCCCGCAGAGGAGAACTCGTTTATCTCATCGACCTTAGTAAAAGAGGTTGCCTTACATGGTGGTGATGTTTCTGAGTTTGTTGTGCCGCAAGTCGCCGCCGCTCTGAAAGAAAAGCTCGGGTAAATATACCGGTGGTAACGCTACCCGTTATCACCTACTTTCTTTGGTGCCAGAGAGGCCTTTAAAAACCGCCCTATTCGACATAGACCGAGAAAATCTCGCCAAATGATGAAAGACAGTATGACTATAATATCAACGGTATTTACGCCATAAGTGTACAAATCCCATAACCACCAAGGCTCTACATTACCAAGCTCCCAAATATCTATATGGACTGTTAGGTGCAGGCAAGCATTGATAGATAAGGCTGTTAATACGTAGTAATAAGCATAGGGCTTGCTTGTAAAGAAGAGTCTGTAAGCTAGCCATATGCAGCCTATAGTAATAAGCTCTGCAAGAATGTAATACATATATACCTTACTAACATTTGGCATAAATGTAGTGCTAAGGTATGAAATATTAACTATTAAGCAAATGGCTATAGGTGAGTTTTTACGAATTGCTTTGTCTGAGAAAGCCACTAAGTTGTAGAGCAAAGCCATCATCAAGCCCCACTCTATAAAAGTACTAATTAGGTTTGATATTAAGAAGCCTCGATATGACAGCATTTATTGCCAAACCAGCTTGAAGGCTGAAAATTTAACAATTGCTTCTTTAAAGTCCTTTTAATCAGTAGAATTCCCAAGATATCTTTATCTACAATAAGAGCAACTATCATAGCCAAATCACATAGGTTTACTGTTATCGAGTAAAAACTCCAAAACCACCAAGGCTGGCTATCTACATTTAAGTAGACAAGGTCTATGTGCATCCCCAGAAACAGAATCGAATTTATAACTAACCCAATAGTGACATATATTACACCTGGTGAGACGCTTGTAGTCCTCTTGATCAAAAACACTGGCAGAATGGCTAAAAGAGTAACTATGTCGTAAACGAACCAAGTAAAGTAGGTTTCAATTGTGGAGAAAAAATCGAAAAAGTGGTCGCTAGTTACATAAGAAATGGCCATGACAAAGCTGCACCACAAAAGTTTGGGGTCATTTTTTGCCTTGTATGCTTTGAGCATCAAATTAAAGAATAAAGCCATTAGGAAGCCCCAAACCACAAAGGCTCCCATAAATATGCCTAGACTTTTTTCAAAATACATCCGCCATCTCGTTAAAGTCCTAGTTTTCCTTTTTACGATCTGTGATTACGGTTCCACCGCCGCGCTGGATTTCAGCTTGGCTAGCAGCGACAGCATCACTTGATAAACTTACTGTATCAGATTGTAACGTCTGGGTGCTAGTAGTTTGTGCGGTAGGCTGTTGTGTTTGTTGTTGTAACTTAGTGTAAGCCTGTGTTTGTAGTTGAGCATTAGCATTAACTTGCATGATGTTAACTCCTTTAAAATTTTGTTAATTATTTGCTAAGCAAACCTAACTTAACATGCTTTGGGTACACACGTCACACTTCAAAGGCAATTTCTTAGCAACTCACTTTTAGCTTATGCACCACGTGTGCCAATATTTTTTGACACGCTCAGAAGCCCCAACTAAGCAAAGTTTTTACATGGTATATCACCCACAGAGTGTCGCTGGTATAGGTAGAAATCCATAGCAACTTCGTCACAGTTATCTTTACGCAGACAAAGCTCACAGTCTTTCATCACCTTTTCAGGAAGGCTTTCTTTGCTGCTGTCCGCAAACCCAAGTTTAGCAAAGAAATCCGGTACACGCGTAAGTACAATCACTCTTTTAAGCGCCAATTTTTTGGCTTTCACTAACAGGTGATGAACCAATAAACGCCCCTGCCCTTTTACTCCGGTATCGGGGTTAACCCCTAATGAGCGTATCTCCGCTAAGCCGGTATCATAAATATACAACGACGCACAACCTGTTACTTGGCCATTCACTTCGGTCACGGCAAACTCATTAATGGAATGCACCATATCGCTTTTAGCACGGGGTAAATTTTCCCCTACCTTGGCCCAATATTGAACCAGCTCACTGATAGCTTCAACATCATGCAGATTGGCATCACGTACTTTAATTGTACTTTGCTGTTTAGCTTGCTTAATGGCAAATTCCACTTGCTTTGGCGATGTTCCACCTAGGGCCTTACGTGCCGCCAAACAGGCATCGAGTGCCAACATAGGATAAACATCTTCAGCAATAACATCGCACACCGATTGAAATTCGGACAAACTCAACTGCTCAAGGCTTTTTCCTTCTGAAATTGCCAGCTGCACCAGTTGCCCAACAATATGATGCCCTTCACGAAATGGGATCCCTTTTGCCACCAAATAATCAGCAAGCTCGGTGGCATTCGCATGCCCACCTTGGGCGGCGGCTTTGGTCTTATCACTATTGACCTTAATGCCGTTTACGCATGCTTGCGCCATATGTAGACATGCCAGCCAAGTCGGTAGCGCATCGAAAAGTCCTTCTTTATCTTCTTGCATGTCTTTGTTGTAGGCTAAAGGCAGTGACTTTAACGTCATCATCATCGCACTCATAGCACCAAAAACACGCCCTGTTTTGCCGCGAATCAACTCTAAAGCATCGGGGTTTTTCTTCTGCGGCATCAACGATGAGCCGGAGGTAACGTTATCGGCCAACTCAATAAAACCGGCTTCACCAGAATTGTAGAAAATTAAATCTTCAGCAAAACGTGACAAGTGCAACATCGAAATGGATGCCGCGCTCAGTAGCTCGACCACAAAGTCTCTATCAGAGACCGCATCCAAGCTATTACGAGTCGGCGCTGTAAAACCAAGATCTTGCGCCAAATGCTCGCGGTCAATGGCATATGCAGTGCCCGCCAGCGCACCACTTCCAAGTGGACATTGGTCCATACGCTGAACCGCATCATTAAGGCGACTACTATCGCGCTCTAGCATTTCCACATAGGCCATGCACCAGTGACTAAAAAGTACCGGCTGAGCGCGCTGTAAATGAGTATAGCCAGGCAGTACGGTGCCCAGCTCTCGCTCGGCTAAGGCAATCAGTGCATTCTTGGTCTCACTGATGGCTTCACTGACTGTCGCCGCCGTTTTTTTGCACCACAAACGAAAGTCGGTAGCGACTTGGTCATTACGGCTACGGCCAGTGTGTAGCTTCTTCGCGAGGTCACCCACTTTATCAATCAACGCAGCTTCAACAAAAGAGTGAATATCCTCTTCACCGCTGATAGCCACACTTTCGGGCTGCGCTTGCACCTGCTCCAACAACTCATACAGCGCCGCAACTAAACGTCGGTGTTCATCATCGTTGAGTACCGCCACACGATTTAGCGCGCCGGCCCACGCCACTGAACCAATAATGTCTTGCTCCGCCATGACATAGTCAAATGGCAATGAATCATTAAACTGTTTAAATGCTTCATCCGGTCCAGATGAAAAGCGCCCGCCCCATAATGCCATTGTTGCTCTCCTCGTTACTTCTTCAGTGCTGCAATTCTGCTTGAAAGTGAAAATAGCCGTATAAAGCCCTCGGCATGAGACTGGTCATACACATCGTCCTCGCCGAAAGTGGCGAAGTCTTCGCTGTATAAACTGTTTTCTGACTGCTTTTGCACGGCGATTGCCTGACCTTTGTATAGTTTCACCACCACTTCACCATTGGCATGCTCGGCAAACGCATTGGCCGCCCCCAGAATCGAATCTTTTAAAGGCGTAAACCAACGGCCGTCATAGACCAAGTGCGCAAACTCTAGGGCAAACGTGTCTTTCCATTTACGGCTCGCTTTATCCAGCACAAGTTCGTCAATAGCCTGCAAAGCGGCCATCATCACCGTGCCGCCAGGTGTTTCATAACAGCCGCGAGATTTCATACCCACCAAGCGGTTCTCAACAATATCGACACGGCCAACCCCGTGCACAGCAGCAATATCATTGAGCTTCACTAAGCATTGATAGGGGCTCAGCGTTTCTCCATTTACGGCAACTACCTCACCGCGTTGAATGGTTAGCGTCACTAACTCGGCTTCATTTGGCGCTTGCTCAGGCGATTGCGTCATGGTCCATACTTGCTCGCTGGGCTGACACCAAGGATCTTCAAGCTCCCCACCCTCATGGGAGATGTGCCATGCATTAGCATCACGACTATAAATTTTCGTTGCCGATGCAGCGCAGGGAATATCTCGCTGCGCTAGGTAATCCAGTAACGACTCCCGGCTTGATAGATGCCACTCTCGCCACGGTGCAATCACTTTTAAATCCGGTGCCAACGCCGCAAAACAGGACTCGAAGCGTACTTGGTCATTACCTTTGCCAGTACAACCATGAGAAAGGGCATCGGCACCCACTTTGCGGGCTATCTCAACCTGTGCTTTGGCAATAATAGGACGTGCCATTGACGTCCCTAGCAGATAGGTGCCCTCATATACACAACCGGTTTTGAGCGTCGGGTAAATATATTCAGCCACCATCTGCTCTTTTAAATCCACCACGTAACATTCGGATGCCCCCGAGGCGATGGCTTTTTCCTCAACCCCTTCGAGCTCTTCGGCGCCTTGGCCCACATCGGCGACAAAGGCAACCACTTCACAGTCATAGTTTTCTTTTAGCCATGGCACGATGGCTGATGTATCTAGTCCGCCGGAATAGGCCAGTACGACTTTTTTAATTGCGCTCATTTCGGATCCTTAGCAAAAATTTGGGTTCAAAAGGGTTAACAGCAAGGCGTTTTGCGCATACATGCGATTTTGTGCCTGCTGAATAATTTTGGCTTGCGGCGAGTCCATCACTTCAGAGGTGATTTCAAACTCACGGTGCGCTGGCTGACAGTGCAAAATAGTTTGCGCGCCGGTCATATCCACCAGCTGTTTATTGAGCTGATAAGGCAGATATTTATCTTTAACCTGCTGGAGCGGGGTGTCATCCCCCATCGACACCCAGGTATCGGCATAAAGCGCATTCGCCCCCACAGCGGCCTCGACTCTATCACTCACTAATACCGACGCGCCTTTGCTCGCGGCAATTTGCTCTGCTTGCTTAACAATTTGTGCATCTGGACCGCTGCCTTTAGGGCATACAGCCACGAAGTCAGTCCCTAAGGTGGCGGCCAACAACATTAATGAGTGGGTGACGTTATTACCCTCGCCGAGATAAGCCAGCTTGAGCTCGCTAACCTCACCGTGCACCTCTTGCAAGGTTAAAAAATCCGCCAATGCTTGGCAGGGGTGGTACAGGTCGCACAAAGAGTTCACCACCGGTTTAGATGAAAACTGTGCCAGCTCTTGCACTGTGTTATGGTGATTAACCCGCGCCACGATGGCATCGGCCCAAGTGCTGATATTCAAAGCAAAGTCCTTTACCGACTCGCGGTTGCCCATGGCGCCATTTTGCTGATCTAAGTAGACCGCATGGCCACCGAGTTTATTGATACCTATATCGAAGCTTAGGCGAGTTCTGAGGCTTTGCTTTTCAAATAAAGTAACCACCGATTTGCCCGCTAAAGCTTGGGCATAATCATTGGGTTGTGCTTTCATTTTTTGCGCTAGGGCGAGTAGCGCGAGTACGGCTTTGTCGTCCAGCTCGAGGCCGGTAATAAAATCATGTTTCATGGTCTATGCTTACATTGTAATTTGCGTGCCAACATGCTCACCATTGAGCAATGCAACTAAGTTCTCTGGCTTTTGCCAGCTCGAAATGTAAACACCCCGTCGTAAATGCTGGGCAGCAAGAAGGCTGGTCTTTACTTTGACCTCCATCCCACCCGAGATAACTCCTTGGGCTATCAATTCATCTATTTGCTCAGCACTTAATTGGTGTAACGGCTGAGCGGATTTATCCAGTACGGCCTCAACGTCGGTCATAAAAATCAATTCACCATCGAGTTGTTTGGCAATTGCCGCTGCGGCCTCATCAGCGTTAACGTTGAACCATTGTCCTTGCTCATCAAAACCAACTGAGCTCACAACAGGCAGCTTTCCTACCTCTAGCAAGGCTGGAATAGCCGAGCGAGCACCTTGACTACACTCACCCACCCGACCCAGTGCCTTGAGTTTTTGCTGCGCATTGACCCCGGCTTCGTATAAACTCAGCCCTGCAGGCTCGAGGCCATTGGCTATGGCTGCTCCCATCAATTGTTTATTGGCACACCCAGCTAGGGCACCAACGATATAGGGCATTTGCTCGGCAGGACTGATGCGCAAACCTTGGTGCTTCGCGGTGGCGAATCCCGCATCGTGCAGCCAGCGGTCAACCAGTGAGCCACCGCCGTGAACCACCACAAAACGGGTGTCGGTCATGGTCGCCAAGGTTGCGAACAATGCTTGCACTGACTGTGGGCTGTTTAACAGGGCGCCGCCCAATTTAATTACCCAAGTGGTGTTGCTACTCGTCATCATTTTCCTCTTTATACCAAACCAATCGTTGGGTCTAATCCAGCATTAATGTTCATACATTGCAGCGCTTGACCTGATGCGCCTTTTAGTAAGTTATCGATGGCAACACTGATAATCAGTTGCTGCTGTTGCAAATGCCAACCAATATCAACATAAGGGGTTTGCGCGACGCCTTTAATTGATGCCAAACCACCGGCACCGAACAGCCGAATCAAAGGTTCATCGGCAAGGCATTGATAAGCATCGGTGATGTCGTTAAGCGTGGTCCCTGCATTTACTTGCGCATAAATGGTTGCCAAGATACCGCGATTAAAATTTCCCAAGTGTGGGGTAAATAGCACTGGGTGCCCCAATGCTTGTTCAATCTCCGGAGTATGGCGGTGATTAAACACGCCATAAGGAGCCAGTGATACTTCGCAAAAGTGCGTGTTCATATTGGCTTTGCGCCCTGCCCCAGTCACCCCGGATACAGCATTAATGATCACTTTTTGCTGCGGCGCTAATAACCCTGCTTGTTGAACCGGTTTAAGCGCGTTGAGGCTGGCTGTTGGGTAACAGCCCGCCACAGCAACCAGTTGTGCATCCATAATGGCGCTGTTGTGCCACTCAGCTAGCCCATACACTGCTTGGCGCAATAGTTCAGGGTGGGGATGATCAAAGCCATAGTACTGGGTATAGAGTTCGGCATCGGCAAGACGAAACCCGCCAGAAAGGTCAAAAACTTTAATACCCTGCTCGAGAAATTGCGGCGCCAATTCAACACTTACTTTGTGCTCGGTACACAGGCACACGGCGTGCGCATGCTGACCAATATCAGCAATAGCATCGGCTGTTAGGCCTTGCAGTGGCATGTCTAATAACCCACGGTGCTGAGGATAAAGATCGCTGAGTTTTTTGTCGCGATCATGACTCCCGGCAGAGACATAGCAGCCCTGCAAGACAAAATGAGGATGCTTGGCAACTAATTGCGCCAACTCAGCGCCGCTATAACCACTTGCGCCAATTATTACGATGTTCATGAAGATGCTCTTTTTTGGTTTAATCAAGGGCGAGATGCCCAACGCGACTCTCTCTCACACTAGGATTTTCTAGGTGAGCGGCTTATCGTCGTCGCGCTGTACAAAGGGGGTGATGAACCATCATAACCAAACCAATACTTATGCTTAAAAAGTGAATTGATATTCACTATAAAGACATTTATATTAATATGCAACAATCGCGAATAATTATTTGGAAATGTATGGCTCTTCCCGACTTTTTGCACCTTTACCGGGAGTTGATCGCTACCCCATCGATCAGTTCACTGGATCCGAAATTAAGCCAAAGCAACCGCGCCGTTATTGAACACTTGGCATCTTGGTGCGAGGAGCTGGGCTTTGCGTGTGAAATAAAACCACTTAGTACTGATGCCGATAAGTTTAATTTGATAGCGAAGCGTGGCCATGGCAGTGGCGGATTGATGTTAGCAGGGCATACCGATACCGTTCCTTTTGATCAAGGCCGTTGGAGTATGGACCCCTTCACTTTGAGCGAGCGAGATAATAAGCTCTTTGGCCTTGGCAGCATCGATATGAAAGGGTTCTTTGCTTTTGTGCTCAATGCCATCGCTGAGTTGGACGCGAGTAAGCAACAACAACCGCTGATTATTCTCGCCACCGCCGATGAAGAAACCACCATGGCTGGCGCCCAAGAAGTGGCAAAGTATCCAGACTTAAGACCGGCTCGCTGCGTTATTGGCGAACCCACCGATATGACCCCTGTATTTACTCACAAAGGGCATATGACATCGGCGGTTCGTATCATTGGCAAAAGCGGGCACAGCTCTGATCCTGAGCGCGGCATCAATGCCATTGAAGTGATGCACTTGGTGATTCAAAAATTATTGGTTCTAAAAGAGGATCTTAAGAATAAATATTCAATTGAACATTTTGCCATTCCCTACCCGACATTGAACCTTGGTCACATACATGGCGGTGATAACGCTAACCGCATTTGTGGATGCTGTGAGTTACAGTTAGATATGCGCCCGTTACCTGGATTGAGTATCGTCGAACTGCAAGCCATGTTATTAGCGGCAACTCAGGACATCACTGCTCGCTACCCTGGCTGCGTTGAAGTCATTGATATGCATGACCCGATCCCTGCCTTTGCAGGGACCACTGATAGCGCGCTAGTGCAGCTGGCGCAAAAGATTTCGCAACAGCCAGCAATAGCGGTGAACTACTGCACTGAAGCCCCCTTTATTCAGCAATTGGGCTGTGAAACCATAGTCATGGGCCCAGGCTCCATCAACCAAGCACATCAGCCCGATGAATTCTTGGCCATGGACCGTATTGCTCCATCACAACGTATTATCAAAGAGCTTATTCAGCAAAGTTGTTGGTAATACTGACTTCATGACGCCCGGATAGCGAGCACAAAAAAGCCCCTCATAGAGGGGCTTTAAACTAATCAACAAGATTCAAAGATACAATGTTACTGTAAGCCTAAACGCTTAAGTTCACGCTCAACCATCTTGCTTGAAAGTGGCACATAACCATCTTTCTCAACAATTTTTTGACCTGTTTGTGATAGCACCATTTTTACAAACTCAGCATCGATAGGAGATAGTGGCTTGTTAGGGTGCTTATTCACGTAAACGTAAAGGAAACGTGATAGTGGATATTTGCCCGTTGCAACGTTATCAAGTGTTGCATCAACAAACTTATCGCCTTTTTTCGCCAGTGGCACCGTACGTACACCTGAGGTCTTGTAACCGATGCCTGAGTAACCAATCGCATTCACAGAAGAAGAGATTGACTGTACTACCGATGCAGAGCCAGGCTGCTCGTTTACGTTATTACGGAAGTCACCTTTACATAGGGCTTTCTTCTTGAAGTAACCATAAGTACCAGATACTGAGTTACGACCATATAATTGAATATCTTTTGCCGCCCAATCACCCGTTAGGCCAACATCGCCCCAACGGTTAATCTGTTCGCTGGCGCCACATTTACGCGTTGAAGAGAAAATGGCGTCAACTTGGTCAATGCGCAAGCCTTCAATGGGGTTGTCTTTATGCACGAATACCGCCAAGGCATCAATCGCTACGCGAATTTCTGTCGGCTTATAACCATGGCGCTTTTCAAACGCTTCGATTTCCTTTGACTTCATCTTACGGCTCATAGGGCCGAAGTTTGCCGTTCCTTCAGTGAGCGCCGGTGGTGCCGTTGATGAACCTGCAGCTTGGATTTGAATATTGACGTTAGGATAAATACGCTTATATTCTTCAGCCCAGAAGGTCATCATGTTTGCTAGCGTATCGGAACCAACCGATGAAAAGTTACCAGAGATGCCGCTCGTTTTTTCGTACTCTGGAATTGCTTTATCTAGAGCAACTGCCTGACCTGCTGTCAGGGCACTTACAGCAACCCCCATTGCAGCAACTAAGTTTTTAAATTTCATTGGGTTCTCCAATTTGTTCTTCCCGTGTTTCAACTGCTGTCATTGTGCAGTGACAAGATGACAGTTAAATTACTTGAGTATTACAGTTTTATGACTTTGCTAATTTTGTACGTGTTCTTGTGCTGGTACTAACCAACTTGGTTCAAAGGCGAACCAAAAACACGAGCCTTTACCGACGACACTGTCGATATGCAGGTGTGAGTCGTGACGCGACAACACGTGTTTAGTAATAGCTAGGCCGAGGCCCGAGCCCCCCGTTTTCCGACTTCGCGCTTTATCCACTCGATAAAAGCGCTCGGTTAAACGGTTGATATGTTCAGGCGCGATGCCCTCACCATTATCGGTCACGCTAAAGACCGCTTGACCGTCTTGGCGATACCAACGCACCGTAATTTCTCCCTCATCCGGGGTGTAGTGCACAGCATTAAATACCAGGTTTGAAAACGCGCTGCGTAACTCATCGGCAGCGCCAACGATATCTAAGCTGCTATCGACATCAAAATACAGGCGGTGGCCTTTATCTTGATTCAGCGATGTCGCTTCTGTTTCGATAACTTCCAACATTTTCGGCACATTGACTGGTTTATCATTGTCGTGTTTGCGTGCTCCTTCAATTCGCGACAGCGACAACAACTGATTGACCAAGCTGTCCATTCGCTGGCATTGCTCAATCATAGTGCCATGGGCTTTATCCCACATTGCTGGCGGTGGTAAGTTGTCGCCATCAAGCATCTCTAAGTAGCCGGTAACCACAGTTAAAGGTGTACGCAGCTCATGTGATACGTTGGCAACAAAGTCTTTACGCATCTGCTCCAATTGCTTGAGGCGAGTAATATCACGGACCACCATCATGATCTGTGATTGTGCATAGGGCATCACCCGAAATTCCAACACTTGTTCACCGGTGTGGGTTAAATCAAGCTCAAGGGCATCGTTGAATTGATGCTGCTGCATATAGCGGCTAAATTTGGGGTGTCGAATGAGGTTATCTATACGCTGTCCATGATCAGTGGGCCACTGCAAGCCCAATAACCGCAGCGCTAATTGGTTACACCAGACAATGCTGAAGTCCTGTTGCAGCACAATCACAGCATCAGGTACGGCTTCGGCCCCCTCGCGGAAACGACGGATCAAGTCAGCCAGCTCATTGCGCTTTTTACGGTTGCGTTGTTGGAGCTGGTAAATTCCCTCGAAAACCTGCTCCCAAGCCCCTTCTCCCTCCGGTGGATTAAAGCTACGTTGGTTAATAAGCCAATCACTAAGGCGGTAAAGCTGGCGATAATGCCACAGTAACAATGTGATAGCGCCCAAAAATAGAAGCAAAAAAGGCGCGCCTACTAGCACGCCTATCAACAATAAAGGCAGGAAAAAGATAACTAAACGCTTGGTAAGTGTGCGTTTATTAACCACTCGGTACATAGACTCGCTCTACTTAAAACAATGTGTCATCGGCTTGATGCCGATGCAATGAGCAATAAAGATAGTTATACCTTGCTAGAAAAACGATAACCAGCACCACGCACAGTTTGTACTAAGCGGTCATGTCCCATGGGAGCAATTGCTTTACGCAGGCGACGAATATGCACATCAACGGTGCGATCCTCAACGTAAACATTGGTCCCCCATACATGATCCAGTAGCTGCTCACGACTATATACTCGCTCAGGGTGGGTCATAAAAAAGTGTAGCAAACGAAATTCGGTCGGTCCCATATCCAACTCGCTGCCATCGGATGTCACACGATGAGAAATAGGATCTAAACGCAAGCCGTGTACTTCGATAGCCTCTTCGAGTGATGTCGGCGCCACACGGCGAATAACAGCTTTAATCCGTGCCATTAATTCTTTCGGAGAGAATGGCTTAGTCACATAATCGTCAGCCCCCACTTCGAGACCTTTCACCTTGTCTTCTTCTTCACCTCGCGCGGTGAGCATAATAATGGGAATTGCGCGGGTGTGATCATTTTGTTTAAATTTCTTCGCAATCTGAATACCGCTGCCTCCGGGCAACATCCAATCCAGTAATACCATATCTGGGTAGGGCTCTACCATGGCTGCTATGGCAGAGTCGTAATCCTCAGCTTCAATGGCTTGAAAACCATTCTGTTCTAAAACAAACACCAGCATTTCGCGGATGGGCGCTTCATCATCGACCACAAGAACTTTACGTGACATTCCGTTTATCTCTTTCGCTTTATTGAACTGAATTTACTGATGTCATTATTATGACTTTTTGTGACAATTTTATGAAAGCGTACACCTTCAATGGAAATGCTGCAAAATTAAACTTGGGATCAAGACGTTAGGGGCCGTAAAAGCAAGGATCATAGTCTTACCAACTGAGCCGTTACAAGATCAGATTTATACCAAGTTGGCTATCAGTGGATCAGAGTTTTACCCATTGATCTGCCCTGAGATCACACTCTTACCAAGTGAGGTTCTTTATGTGTATAAATCTCGCTCAAACCTTGTTTAAATATCAACCACATATAGTTTCATCGGCTGAGCAGCGCGTAAGAACGTGATCCCATAATCAGTGCAGTTGATAAAAATCTGATCCCACTATGATCCACTCAGTAAAATAGTGATCCATAAAAAAGCCCCGCTTATGCGAGGCTCATTAAAGTCGTGAACGCGACTATTTTATTTTTGCATCCAGTTCGCCGTTTAAGTAACGAAGGTGCATATCATCTAACGAGATAGGCTTAATCTTGTCGGCCTGGCCTGCTGTGCCAAAAGCTTGATAGCGATCAACACAAATTTCCGTCATCGCTTTCGTTGCCTCCGCTAGGTATTTACGCGGATCAAAATTCGCGGTGTTGTGCGCGAGGTGGCGACGAATAGCCCCTGTTGCAGCTAAACGTAGGTCGGTATCGATATTCACCTTACGTACACCATGCTTGATGCCTTCAACAATCTGATCAACAGGCACACCATAGGTCTCTGGGATCTCACCACCGTACTCATTGATAATTGCTAACCACTCTTGTGGGACGGATGATGAGCCGTGCATAACCAAGTGAGTGTTAGGGATACGGGCGTGAATTTCCTTGATACGGTCGATAGCAAGAATGTCCCCTGTTGGTGGACGGGTGAACTTATAAGCACCATGTGACGTGCCACAAGCAATAGCCAACGCATCGACATTGGTTTTAGCAACGAAATCCGCTGCTTCTTCTGGGTCAGTAAGCAGTTGATCTTGTGTCAGCTTGCCTTCGGCGCCAATACCGTCTTCCTCACCTGCTTCACCGGTCTCTAGAGAGCCAAGTACGCCCAGCTCACCTTCTACCGATACACCACCAGCATGAGCCATTTCTACGGTACGACGGGTTACATCAACATTGTACTCATAAGATGAAGGCGTTTTACCATCTTCAAGTAATGAGCCGTCCATCATGACCGATGAAAAGCCAAGCTGGATAGAGCGCTGGCACACGCCAGGAGACGTACCATGATCTTGGTGCATAACCACTGGGATATGAGGCCACTCCTCTACCGCAGCAAGGATCATATGGCGAATGAATGGGGCACCTGCATATTTACGTGCACCAGCGGAGCCTTGCACAATCACTGGGCTGTTTGTTTTATCAGCCGCTTCCATGATGGCACGCATTTGCTCTTGGTTATTAACGTTAAAGGCTGGCACGCCATAACCATTTTCTGCTGCATGGTCGAGTAGTTGACGCATACTGATCAAAGCCATTTCGCTTATCTCCAATTTTTGATAGCACCGAGACTATCTGGTTTTTGAACGGGATGAAGCTTGGTTTCCCCAAGCAAGGGCTTAATGCCCAAAACACAAGGCCGGCAAAGTGAGAGAGGCCGGCCTGGTGATTATTCGTTATTTTGCTCGCTCTTCAAGCATAGCAACTGCGGGTAGTTTTTTCCCTTCAAGGAACTCCAAGAAGGCTCCACCACCTGTGGATATATAAGAAATTTTATCCGCGACATTGTATTTATCGATGGCCGCCAAGGTGTCACCGCCGCCGGCAATAGAAAATGCTGATGATTCGGCTATGGCTTTGGCTATGCTTTGAGTGCCATTACCAAACTGATCAAATTCAAACACGCCCACTGGACCATTCCATACAATCGTGCCCGCTTGCGCAATAATATCGCCAAGCTGTTTAGCGGTATCAGGGCCAATGTCAAAAATCATGTCTTCTTCGGTGACATCGGCAACCTCTTTGAGTTGCGCGACCGCAGACTCTGAAAATTCATTGCCGACAACCACATCCACTGGCACCGGAATATCACCGCCATTACTGCGAGCGGTCTCTGTTAGTTTCTGAGCCTCGCTAATAAGGTCTTGCTCGTACAAAGACTTACCTACCGGGTGACCAGCTGCAGCAATAAAGGTATTGGCAATACCGCCCCCTGTCACTAATTGGTCAACGACGTTTGACAGTGAGTCTAACACGGTTAACTTGGTCGATACCTTCGAGCCACCCACAATCGCAACTAGCGGACGCTTCGGGTTATCTAGTGCTTTACCGAGTGCCTCCAGTTCAGCCGCAAGCAAGGGGCCAGCACAGGCGATTGGGGCGTGAAGACCTACACCGTGGGTTGAAGCTTGTGCTCGGTGTGCAGTACCAAAGGCATCCATCACATATACGTCACACAGCGCCGCAAGTTGTTTTGCGAGGGTCTCATCATTGGCTTTTTCGCCTTGATTGAAGCGCACATTTTCAAATACAACCACTTCGTTGTCGCCAATCTCTACGCCATCAAGATAATCTTTGGCAAGACGGACATTTTGTGACAAGGCATCGTTAAGATAGTCAACTACAGGAGCCAGTGAGTAAGCCTGGTCATATTCTCCCTCGGTAGGACGGCCAAGGTGAGACATAATCATCACTTTAGCGCCTTTTTCAAGGGCGAGCTTGATGCTTGGTAGCGCCGCACGCAAACGAGCATCTGAGCTTACTTTACCGTCTTTGATTGGCACATTGAGGTCTTCACGGATCAGCACCCGCTTCCCGGCTAAATCTAAATCCGCCATCTTAATGACCGACATTCTCTTCTCCTTAGTTATACGTTTTATTCATTTGCGTTTATTGGCGCATCCAGGCTGCACTGGTATCTAACATACGATGGGCAAACCCCCACTCGTTGTCACACCATACCAATAACTTTATCAACCGTTTATGACTAACCCGTGTCTGTGTACCGTCTATGATACAAGAATGGGGATCATGGTTAAAATCAACAGATACCAATGGCTCCTCGGTATAATCCAAAATACCTGCCAAGCGCCCATGTACAGCCTTAGCAATCGCTTGGTTAACATCATCTAGAGAAACATCAGTATTTACGGTGACGCTCAAATCCATCGCCGTCACATTGATGGTTGGAACACGTACGGCTATCGCCTCAAAACGGCCATGAAACTTGGGCAAAATACGTTCAATGCCGCGCGCTAGTTTAGTATCCACTGGAATAATAGACTGGCTAGCCGCCCGGGTACGTCGTAAATCATCGTGATACGCATCGATCACTTGTTGGTCGTGCATAGACGCGTGAATAGTGGTGATAGCGCCTGATTCAATACCAAAAGCATCATCCAATACTTGAATCACCGGAACAATACAGTTTGTTGTGCACGAGCCATTGGAAACAATGTGATGCTCACTGTGAAGCACATCATCGTTGATGCCATAAATAATCGTTGCATCAACATCAGCATCTGCGGGTTGAGAAAATAATACTTTTTTAGCGCCTGCCTGAAGGTGTTTTTGCGCATCCTCACGGGAATGGAAAACCCCAGAACACTCCAAAACGATATCAACGTCATGTTGGTGCCAAGGCAAAGCGCTCGGGTCTTGCTCGCAGTACAAGGCGATTTCATCACCATCAACAACTAAAGCTTGCTCACGAAGCTCAACAGGAAAGGAAAACCGCCCATGGGCAGTATCATATTTTAGTAGATGGGCTATGCCCTCAGGTTTGGCCAATTCATTGATTGCCACAATCTCGAACTCGTGGCGACGTTCACTCTCATACAAAGCGCGTAAAATGTTACGCCCTATTCGCCCAAAGCCGTTAATCGCAAGCTTTATTGCCATAATTACAGACTACCGCCATCAAAGCAGACACAGGTCTAAGAAGAATGGCGGCTATTGTAATCGACTCGCGCTCTGAGTGTAAGGGGTGCGCAAAAATAAAACGCTGATAGAGGGTGTTACGACAGGCCGCCAAACAAAGTAAGTAAGGCTATCAGTGCCAAGAAAAATAACACATTGCGTTTTACTAAGCGGATCATGCACTGCGCTTCGATGGTGCAGCCATAGTGAGCCAGTTCTATCTGTTCAGCAGCCAAGGCTGTTTCGGTAATAACCTGACGATTGCTGACTCTAAAATCGAGCACATGGCGCAACCAACATTGCGTGCCTTTGCTAAAGTTACCAATCACCAAGTAGCCCAGACTGGCAATTCGTGCAGCAGGCCATTCAAGCCAATGACCGACACGAACTAACAATGTATGCTGTTTTGATAGAGGATGGGATGTCTGCTCACTGTCATCTACGCAAGTCCGTACCAAGGCATAAAAAACGGCCCCAGGTGCGCCCAGTACAACAAACCAAAAGATCACCGCACAATAAAAACGAAAATTGACCCACGCTAAAGTTTGCGCAAAGGTTTCACCACCGCTTTCATTTTCAGTGCGTTTTTGTCCCATTTGCAACGCATACAAAGTGGCCGCTTCACCGTCGTCTCGGGTCAAAGCATTGAGGTAGCCTTTATAATTCGCGCGCATGTGCGCGCAACCAAAGCAGATGAGTATGACCAGCGTATTGACCGCTAATTGCCACAGAATAAAATCACTCGCGTGCACAAAAACAGCAATAACTAAGGTTGGCACTAGTAACCACAGCAATAGCCCAATGCCGTTATGCAGCTGTTGCAAGCGCGACAACAGGGGCGCACTTTTGCGTTCATACCAGTGCGCATAGGTCGCTATTTGCCAACGCGCTGAGCGAGCGCCTAAGCGTTCAGCTATTAATGCAAATAAGATTGATATCAAAGTCATGGCGACTACTTTGCTCGCTTAAGTTGACTTTAGTTTATCGCAATCTTGGGCAAAAGTAAGGTCAAAAAAATGTTCCCAATCAAAGCCTTCACCGGGGTCTGTTTTTCGCCCGGGAGCAATATCGCTGTGACCCACAATGCGCTGTCTATTCAAATGCGGATAGGTGCGTAATAAGCTTTTTGTTAATTGCGCCAAGGTGAGATACTGCGCTTGGGTGTAGGTGGACTTGTCGGTGCCTTCTAGTTCAATGCCGATGCTAAAGTCATTACACCGCTGGCGCCCTTCGAATTGTGATACTCCAGCATGCCAAGCACGTTGCGTAAATGGCACATATTGGCGTAACGTCCCATCTCGATCGATCAAGCAGTGCGCTGACACACTCACACCTGCGAGTGAGGAAAAACTCGGATGTGCTTGGCAATCGATCTGCCCTGCGAATAAATCATCAATATAGGGTGTACCGTACTGGCCCTCAGGCAGTGAAATGCAATGAATCACCAGTAAGGACACTTCACTTTGCGGACGCTCATCATAATGCGAACACGGCAACTGCTGCGCCTGTTTGCATACGCCCAAATCATCTATATCCATGTTTTTCGTTTATAAAAACTTGATTGTGCCTGCATGGTAAGAGGCTAAGAATCACTGCGCAAGTTGATCTGGGGAGAAAAGTTACACTCGCCAGTGTGATTGACACTGACCAATTCATCATCGCGGCGCAGCACCGCCAACCGCCGGTGTTTACTGATGGTACGAACAAACTCGAGCTCAAAGCCCATTTTGGTGAGCGCATATACCTTATCTACCTGTTCGCCGGTCAAGTTCGCATAATGTTCGCGAAACGTCCTTTGACCACTGCGGCGTTCGCTATCTGCTTTTTTCGCCTGTGCCATGGTATTAATCCGTTGGGAATCCCTTTCCAATATAGTCGAATTTGCTCATAAAAAAAGCGCCATGCGATTGCAATGGCGCTTTTTACTTCATTTTAATGCTTACTCTGCACGCTGCTCGCGCCCTAAAAGAGCCATGGCAGCTTCTTTTACATTCTTATTTTCATATAAGACTTGGTAAATTTGCTCAGTAATTGGCATCTCGATACCGCTGCGTTTCGCCAGCATATACACTTCTTTGGTGTTACGGTACCCTTCTACGACCTGGCCTATTTGTTGCTGCGCAGAGTCGACATCGAGCCCCTGCCCTAAAGCTAGGCCAAAGCGACGGTTGCGCGACTGGTTGTCAGTACAGGTAAGAATCAAATCACCTAAACCTGCCATGCCCATGAAGGTTTCCGATTTGGCACCCAGTGCACAACCCAATCGGCATAACTCCGCTAAGCCGCGCGTGATCAACGCGGTTCGAGCATTGGCACCAAAACCAAAGCCGTCAGAAATCCCGGCCCCTATCGCAATGACATTTTTCACCGCCCCACCTAACTGGATGCCGATGAAATCATTGTTTCTATAAACCCGGAACGAGCGTCCACAGTGCAACAAACCCGATAAGCGTTCACAAAACTCATCACTGGTGGCTGATACCGAAATAGCGGTAGGTAAACCGGCGGCCATTTCTTTGGCAAAGGTTGGCCCCGATAACACCGCTAAATCCATATCTTCGCCAAGATGCTGCTTAGCAACATCTTGAAGGAGACGACCAGTGTTCGGTTCCAAACCTTTAGTTGCCCAAGCAACCTTGGCACCGCTGCGTAGCATGGGTGCGATGGTCTGCAATAGATCCGCAAAAGCATGGCTAGGTACGACCACCAAAACGATGTCGCTACTGGCAACAGCTGTTTGCAAATCACTTTGCATCTCTAGGCTATCAGGAAAAGCGATATCACCGAGGTACTGCTGATTCTTTCGCTCATCGGCTAAACGCTGTATATGGTCGCTATTGCGCCCCCAAAGAGTCACTTTGTGACCGTTTCGAGCAAAACAAATAGCAAGGGCGGTGCCATAAGACCCCGCCCCTAAAACCGTAACAGCGCTGGATGCTGAAGTGGTCATGACTTATGCGTCAGCTTGCTCAGCAGCTCGTTGCTGCATATACTGGGCAAATAGCGCATCGAAGTTCACTGGTGCTAGGTTCAGCTGTGGGAAAGTACCACGATTCACCAAGTTTGATACAGCTTCACGCGCATAAGGGAACAACATATTAGGACAAAAAGCGCCCAACATATGAGCTTTTTGTACATCTTCCATTTCACCAATAGTGAAAATACCCGCTTGCTGGATTTCACATAGGAAAGCCGTCTCTTCACCCAGAGTCGCAGTGACTGTAACGGCAAGAACTACTTCATAAATGCCTTCATCAAGCTTATTTGAGCTGGTATCTAGATCTAATTTGACTTCTGGATCCCATTTCTTCTGAAAAATAGCTGGAGAGTTAGGTGTCTCGAAAGAGATATCTTTGGTGTAGATGCGTTGAATAGAGAATTGCGCCTGTTGTTCTTGTGCTGCGCCTTGATTTTGTTCTTCCATTGTTGTTCCTATCAATTCTTTTTGCAATAAATTAGCCGCGTGAGGACGCGGCAGCATATATGTTCGAAAGCAATTACGCGTTTAGCAGGGTGTTTAATTCGCCACTGGCTTCTAACGCCATCATATCATCACAGCCACCCACATGATGCTCACCAATGAAAATCTGCGGCACCGTGTGCGCGCCATTTGCGCGGGTGAGCATTTCATCGCGTAGCTCTGGTTGTACACCGATGTCAAACTCAGTGTAAGTTACCTCTTTTTTGTCCAGCAAGGCTTTCGCGCGCTGACAAAATGGGCAATAGGCTTTAGTGTATAATACAACGTTACTCATAAATGCTTCCTAATAAAGTTATCGGCCTGATACCACAGGCAGACCTGCGCTTTGCCAAGATTGCATTCCACCTGACAAAATAAATACGCTTTCAAAGCCTGCTTTATTCAAGCCATTGGCAATACCTGAAGCCGTCATGCCTGTCGCACATACCAATATAATGGGTTTGCTTTTGTACTTTTCAAGCGCACTAAAGTCACCCTGCTTTGCTTTTTCAGCGCTCAGGTGCACGGCATTAGAGATATGCCCAGCGTTGTAGTCCTTTTGCGCGCGAATATCCGTTACTACGGCATCTTCACGATTCACTAAAAGGGTTAATTGCTGTGGATTAATCTGCTTGATGGCAGAAAACTTACTTTTAAACCACCCCGATATCAACATCGCGACAATCGCTAGCCAAATGATGCTTAAAATAGGATGGTTTCCGATAAATTCTATGTATTGTTCCATACGTCTTACTGTATTGTTCAAACCTTGCGGGCGGCACAAGTATACACACTTGCCTTCGACTTACCAATTGATGAAATATTTTCTACTGCTAAGGCGGATAAAAAACGGTAGGATACATTATAAGAGCGCAGTTCTGTGGTCACAGTGAACATCCATAGAGCTGTATTCTTAATAATTATTATCAAGCAATTCATTTGTCGTGCCGACACTAGCAGGAGATCCAATGACACAGCCAAAGAAACCTCTCGTACTGATGATTCTGGACGGTTGGGGTTACCGTGAAAACAGCGAAAGTAATGCGATTTTAGCCGCCAACACCCCCGTTTTAGATAAGCTTTGGGAGCAGCGCCCGCACACTCTGATTTCCGGTTCTGGCATGGATGTTGGTTTGCCTGATGGGCAAATGGGCAACTCTGAAGTAGGTCATGTTAACCTCGGTGCTGGGCGTGTGGTATATCAAGATTTTACCCGCATTACCAAAGCCATCGACGATGGAACATTTGCTGATAATAAAGCGCTTACCACTGCGATAGATAATGCCGTAACAGCGAATAAAGCAGTGCATCTGATGGGGCTGTTAAGCCCAGGTGGCGTCCATAGCCACGAAGAACATATTATTGCCGCTATTGAGCTGGCTGCCGAGCGCGGCGCTGAGCATATTTATGTGCATGCCTTTTTAGATGGTCGTGATACGCCTCCACGCAGCGCTGAAGCATCACTTAAACGCATCGATGAAACATTCGCTCGCCTCGGTAAAGGTCGTATCGCCAGTGTTGTTGGGCGTTACTTCGCTATGGATCGTGATAATCGCTGGGGTCGCATCGAAAGTGCATATAACTTGATGGTCCTCGGCGAAGCTGACTATCAAGCTGTAGATGCAGTGTCAGCGTTACAAGCAGCCTATGAGCGTGATGAAAATGACGAATTTGTAAAAGCAACAACCATTGGCGATAGCCCCGCAACCATCAATGATGGTGATGCGGTGTTATTTATGAACTTCCGAGCGGATCGAGCGCGGCAGATGAGTCGCGCTTTTGTTGATGCCGACTTTAACGGCTTCAGTAAAAAGAAAGCGCCGCAATTAAGCGGTTTCGTTATGCTGACTGAATATGCTGCAGACATCAAGGCGCCTGTGGCATTTCCACCAGAGCCACTCAATAATGTGCTGGGTGAGTGGCTTGCCAAACATAACAAAACGCAACTACGCATTTCAGAAACAGAAAAGTACGCTCATGTGACCTTCTTTTTCAGCGGCGGTCGGGAGCAAGAGTTTGATGGTGAAAGCCGTGAGCTTATCCCCTCGCCGGATGTTGCTACCTATGACTTACAACCAGAAATGAACTCTCAACTGCTAACCGACAAACTAGTGGCGGCTATTCAAAGCAACAAGTATGACGTCATTGTGTGTAATTATCCTAATGGTGATATGGTTGGCCACTCAGGCGTATTTGCAGCAGCCGTAAAAGCTTGTGAAGCTGTCGACAGCTGTATTGGCCGCGTGGTAGAAGCGTTAGAGCAAGTCGGTGGCGAGGCCTTAATTACCGCCGACCATGGTAATGCCGAGCAAATGGTAAACCCACAGACTGGTCAAGCGCATACCGCCCACACCAGCGAGCCTGTGCCATTCATTTACGTTGGCCGTGATGCTCAAGCTATTGATGGCAAAACGCTCAGTGACGTAGCTCCCACTATGTTGCATCTATTAGGCATGGAGCAGCCAGAAGAAATGACTGGTTCACCCATCATGCGTCTTAAGTAATCTCGATGCCGATGGTTTTATTGAGTCACAAACGTCAAAAGGTGTCGCTGCTGTGCGCGGCACTTTTGGCGTTCCTAAGCTTCAATAGTTTTGCTAACGAGAACCGTACCAAGCAAGACTTAACCGAAGTCCAACAAGAATTAAAAAAGAGCCAACAAAATTATCAGCAGCAGCAACGCTCGCTGGATAAGTTACAGAGCCAACTCAAGAACTCAGAGCAAGCTATCGCTGCAAATGCGAAGGAGTTACGTGCGCTCGATAACAAACTCGCAGACAACGAACGGCAACACCAAAAGTTACAACAACAGGCTGAACAGCTGGAGTCGCGTCGTAAAAAGCTTGATAAAGTTCTTGCAGCCCAAGTAAAGAGCGCCTACATGGTGGGTGGGCACGATTATTCAAAGATGCTGTTAAACCAACAAGACACAGCCAAGTTAGAGCGCACCATTAGCTATTACGACTATTTCAACAAAGCTCGTTTGCAACAGCTTGAAGCGTTACAACAAACAATGCGTGAAATAGCGCAAAACCAAGCAGCGCTGCAACAAAACAGACAACAACTGGCGAAGCTACGCGAGCAAGAACAACAGCAGCAACAGCAATTAGTTGCAGCTAAAGCACAACGACAATCTCAGGTCCAAGAGCTACAAGGTAGATTAAATCAACTGCAAAGCTCAATAGCGTATTTAAAAGATAATGAGCAGACCTTACTGAATACCTTAGCAGAGCTAGAGCGCAGTAAAGACCGCCAAGTAGCTATGTTAGGTCTGGGTAGCAGTAAAGGAAAATTAACTTGGCCGACACGGGGTAAGCTTACCCACCGCTTTGGCACCCGTAAACGCCAAGGGTTCAATTGGAAAGGAGTGGTGATCGCAGCCAGTGAAGGGAGCAGTATAACCAGTATAGAGGATGGCCAAGTGGTCTTTGCTGACTGGCTAAGAGGTTTTGGTTGGGTCATGGTGGTCGATCACGGCAAGGGTTATATGAGCCTATACGGCCACGCTCAAGCACTACTTAAAGAAGTGGGCGATCCGGTTTATAAAGGCGAAACAATCGCTTTAGTAGGCCAGAGCGGCGGTCAAATTGATCCTGGTCTATACTTTGAAATACGCCACAAAGGACGTGCCGTTAACCCAACGACATGGTGCAAATCCTCCTAATTGAATAGAGGCTGCACCTCAAGGGGGCAGCCGATGTTTGTATTCACAACTTACCTATACAAGCGCTTGTTACTGGGGCTCAGTTTTTTAGCCTTAGTGGTGCTAGCGCCTGCTTCATTGGCAAAGGACAGCCAACTCGATGAAGTGCTTTTTCACATCAACAACTACTACGTTGAGGAAGTGGACCGCGACAAGTTAGACCAACATGTACTCAGCAGTTTATTACAAGAGCTTGACCCATATAGCGAGTTCCTTGATGAGCAAGAGTTAAAACGATTATTCGATGTCACCAATGGCCAATACAAGGGCTTGGGTATCGAGGTAGAACAGCGTGATAAGCATGTAGTGGTGATCTCCGCTCTACCCAACTCACCCGCTCGGGCCGCTGGCTTACAGCGTGGTGATGTTATCGTCTCTATCAATGGCACTAAGGTGAATAACACTACCTTGGAAGAAGTCTCTGCTCTGATCAGCAGTCGTGAAGATGGGCAAGTGCATTTAGCCGTTGCTCGCGCAGGCCACTCACAACGCCTCGACTTTCAGCTTACCCGTCAGCCTATCCACATTGAAAGCGTCGCCAGTGAGCTCAAGGCCAATGGCATGGGCTACTTACGTATTAATAGCTTCAACAATCATAGTTTTCATGATGTCGCGCGTCACATCACCATGATGCAAAACGCCAACGGCGCCATACTCAACGGGTTGCTTATTGACCTGCGTGACAACCCAGGCGGTACCCTCGACAGTGCCATTGCCATTGCCGATTTATTTTTGTCTCAAGGTGTTATCGTCTCTACTCGAGGTCGCTTTGTGGAGGCTAATCAACGCTTTGAAGCGAAAGCAGGGGACATAATTCAAGGCGCCCCCATGGTCGTGCTGATCAATGAGGGCTCTGCTTCCGCTGCAGAAATTGTTGCCGGTGCGCTCAAGGATAATGACCGGGCAACCGTGGTAGGGACTCGCTCCTATGGTAAAGGGTCGGTGCAGTCATTGATCCCCTTAGGCGATGGCCGCAGTGCTTTGAAGCTGACCACAGCGAAGTACTATACCCCCTCTGGCGTGTCCATCGAGGGAACTGGCATCGTACCTGATGTGCCGATATTGCAACCTGCCCTTTCGCAATCAAATAAAGAAGTTATAATCAGCTTAGCTGAGGGGCAAAGTGCGCATAAAAACTTAACCGCACTGCTTGATAAACAATTACTAAAAGCTCAGCAACTATTAGAACAATAAAAACGCAGGCTCGGCTTTAAGCACGGGCCTGCACACTAATCATCAACAAAGATAAAAACACATTGTGCGCTTTTTAATATGGACTACGTTGTGTGTGCTGGTGCTCTTATCACCAGTACATGCGAAGCAAATCGCTATTGTCATTGATGACATCGGCTATCATCGTAACGACATGGCTGCCTTGCACTTGCCTGGCGCTGTGACCTATTCGGTGCTCCCTTTTACTCCTTACGCCGCTCACTTTGCTCAACAGGCAGGGGCCTTAGATAAGGAGGTGCTTTTGCATGCCCCTATGCAAGCTATAAACGGTAAAGCATTAGGGCCTGGGGGGCTGACAATGGATATGTCAAAAGAAGCTTTCCAACACGAGTTACGCAAGGCATTAGCCAGCCTACCCAATGCGCGCGGCGTCAATAATCACATGGGCTCGCTGCTAACACAGCAAAATGCGCCGATGAGCTGGACTATGGAAGTGCTAAAAGAGCAGGGTTTGTTTTTTCTCGACAGTAAAACAACTCCCAATTCAAAAGCGCAAACAATTGCCGGGCTATACGGTGTCAGCAATATTGCTCGCCATGTTTTTCTCGACAATATTACCACCGAGCAGCAACTACGTTATCGCTTTGAGCAGTTAAAGACTCTCGCTGATAAGTATGACTACGCAGTTGCAATTGCTCACCCCTACCCCGAAACGTTTGCGTTCTTACAACAGGCATTGCAAGAACTCGAGGGTGAAGGTTTCCAACTTGTGCCTTTATCTCAGCTAGTGCAGCAGCGCACAATTCGACTTGCTCAGGCCGATAAAAAAAGTGTAACCGAGGAAGAGTAGAGGCCTCTAAAACAATCATAGGTGGCATGGCTGCTGATGACTGGGTTCTGGTGCCGATAAACCACCTCCTCCGTATTCAGCACCTGCCCAAGTGCTTGTTCTATGAACATAAAATTAATCTGTATCTTTTACACAAACAGTGAAAGCTTTTCTTTCCTCCTAGTCCACAAAAAACAACAAACCTATTAAAATCAACAACTTAAAAGTTGGCATGGACTTAGCAACGTATATTCCGAAACGCAAATCTATGGAGGGTACATTATGTTAGGTTGGTCAATTGCATTTTTAGTTATCGCTTTGGTCGCAGCACTTTTAGGTTTCGGTGGCATTGCTGGCGCAGCCGCTGGCATCGCTAAAATTATTTTCTTTGTATTCTTGGTACTGCTGGTTATCTCCCTTGTTGCTGGCGCCATTCGTGGTAAAGCGCCAAGGTAGTTATTAGTTTTACAGTACAAGCGGTCACAGGTGAGATGAAACCCGCGACCGCAACCAAAACACGTTATTTGAATCCAGATTTAAAGAGTTAATATTCAAGGAGAGTTCTATGTTTAATCATTCAGCAACAAAAGCATTTATCGCTACATTATTTGCCGCAGTATTCGCTATGGGCTGTGAAGACAGTGGCGGTGCCGAAGAGGCAGGTGAAAAGATTGATGAGGCGATCACAGACACTCAAAACGCGGTCGAAGACGCGTGTGAGAATGTTAAAGAAAACGCCGGTGCAGAAGAAACAAACTGCTAATACAGGCTTATCTTCAAACAAAAAACCCGCGAAGTTCGCGGGTTTTTTTACGTCTCTAATTATTTAAAACTGACTGTTGGCCGCCGCAACCACATTGTCTACGGTGAAGCCAAAGTGCTTAAACAATTCGCCCGCTGGCGCTGATTCACCAAAGCTAGTCATGCCGATAACTTTGCCATTCAAACCAACATATTTGTACCAGAAGTCGGCAATGCCTGCCTCTACGGCGACACGGCGAGTCACACTGCTGGGTAGAACACTTTCTTTGTACTGTGCGTCTTGTTGATCGAACAAGTCCGTTGATGGCATAGACACCACGCGTACCTGACGACCTTGAGCGCGAAGCTCAGAAGCTGCATCCATAGCAAGTTGTACTTCCGAGCCTGTGGCAATCAGGATAACTTCTGGCTCGCCATCACAGGTTAATACATACCCACCTTTTTTCACATCAGCAAGCTGCTGCGCATCGCGTGCTTGCTGAGCAAGACCTTGACGCGTAAAGACCAGCGACGTTGGCCCATCTTTGCGCTCTATCGCTTGCTGCCACGCAATGGCTGACTCAACTTGGTCACATGGACGCCAATTCACTAGATTCGGTGTATAACGTAGGCTCGCCATTTGCTCAACCGGTTGGTGAGTCGGTCCATCTTCACCCAGGCCGATGGAATCGTGGGTGTAAACAAAGATGCTAGGCGTCTTCATTAGTGCAGCCATGCGCACCGCATTGCGTGCATACTCCATAAACATCAAAAAGGTTGCACCGTAAGGAATGAAACCTTTGTGCAGGGCAATGCCATTCATAATGGCGGACATACCAAATTCACGCACACCATAGAAAATGTAGTTACCTGACGCGTCGTCTTTACTAAGGCCTTTTGAACCACTCCAAATAGTTAAGTTCGATCCGGCCAAATCGGCTGAGCCGCCCATAAACTCGGGTAGCATGGGGCCAAAGGTATTCAAGGCATTTTGCGATGCCTTACGTGTTGCTGGGCTATCAGGGTTTGCTTGTAACTGCTCAATATAGGCTTGCGACTTCTCAGCCCACTCAGCAGGCAATTCGCCATTTTGGCGACGTTCAAACTCAGCAGCAAGCTCAGGGTATGCCGCCTTGTATGCCGCAAACTTATCCTGCCAACTCTGCTCTGCTTGTGTGCCCTTCTCTTTAGCATCCCACTGTTGATAGATATCATCAGGAATCGCAAAGGCGTCATGAGACCAACCCAAGAACTCGCGCGCAGCTTTAATTTCATCATCGCCCAACGGCGCACCGTGGCAATCATGGCTTCCTGATTTATTCGGAGAGCCGTAACCAATCACTGTTTTACAACAGATAAGCGTTGGCTTGTCACCTTGGGCGCGACCTTCATCAATAGCAGCGCGAATAGCCTCGCTATCGTGACCATCAACATTACGCACCACGTGCCAGCCATAAGACTCAAAACGCGCGGGAGTGTCGTCACTAAACCAGCCTTCTACCTCACCATCAATAGAAATACCATTGTCGTCCCAAAACGCAATCAACTTACCAAGGCCTAGAGTTCCTGCAAGCGAACACGCCTCGTGAGAAATCCCTTCCATTAAGCAGCCGTCGCCCATAAAAGCGTAAGTATAGTGATCAACAATTTCATGGTCAGCGCGATTAAATTGAGCAGCAAGGGCTTTCTCCGCAATTGCCATGCCTACCGCATTGGTGATCCCCTGTCCAAGCGGGCCCGTAGTAGTCTCAATACCCGGAGCGTAACCGTATTCAGGGTGGCCCGGAGTTTTTGAATGAAGCTGACGGAAGTTTTTAATTTCCTCAATAGGAAGATCATAGCCGCTTAAGTGTAAAAGCGAATAAATCAGCATTGAACCGTGGCCATTTGAGAGAATAAATCGGTCACGGTCAGCCCAGTTAGGGTTGCTCGGGTTATGCTTAAGATAATCGCGCCACAGTACTTCGGCGATATCGGCCATGCCCATCGGGGCACCCGGATGACCTGATTTAGCTTGTTGAACCGCGTCCATGGAAAGCACGCGAATGGCGTTTGCAAGTTCTTTGCGTGATGGCATGAATTCTCCTACCTTTAAATGTATTTGCGCTGGGGCTTCACTCGCGCTCATGCTGGCGCGGGTAAAGAATAAGACGAAAGCCCATTCTTACTTATTCATCTGCCCCCTGCAATTAAAAATTGGGCATCGAGCGAGTAACTTTAGAATTACTCATAACGAATAAAAATACTGATAACTAAAAGAGTACAAAAACACCAAGCAATAAAGGTCAAAAGACCGCTATACAATCAATTTTATTTAGACGTCTAGGCGTAAAAAGCTAGGAAATCACCTGTGATTTAGCTAGAATACGCGCCTTAATTTATGCTGCGCTCAACCCAGTGGCTGGTATGATCTTGGGAAGCGCGATACTTGTGAGCAGAAACTTATGGCAAAACATTTATTTACTTCTGAGTCTGTGTCTGAAGGACACCCGGATAAAATCGCTGACCAAATTTCTGATGCGGTACTCGATGCTATTTTGGCGCAAGATCCCCATGCCCGTGTAGCCTGCGAAACCTATGTGAAGACCGGTATGGTGATGGTGGGTGGTGAAGTCACAACCAGTGCTTGGGTCGACATCGAAGAGTTAACGCGCAAAACCGTGCGCGAAATTGGCTACACCCATTCCGATATGGGCTTTGATGCCGACTCATGTGCAATTCTAAACACCATTGGTAAGCAGTCTCCTGATATTAATCAAGGTGTTGACCGCGCTCGTCCAGAAGAGCAAGGTGCAGGCGACCAAGGCTTGATGTTTGGTTATGCCTGTAATGAAACCGACGTGCTCATGCCAGCGCCCATTACCTATTCACACCGCTTGGTACAACGCCAAGCCGAAGTGCGCAAAAATGGTGAATTACCGTGGTTACGCCCAGACGCCAAGTCACAGGTGACCTTTGCTTATGAGAATGGCAAGGCCGTTGGTATCGATGCCGTCGTGCTGTCAACGCAACACTGCGATTCTATTGCGCAAGATGACTTGGTTGAAGCGGTCATGGAGACCATTATCAAACCAACGCTACCGGCAGAGCTTATTACCGATGCGACTAAATTCTTCATTAACCCCACAGGACGCTTCGTGATCGGTGGCCCGATGGGTGATTGCGGCTTAACTGGTCGTAAAATCATCGTTGATACTTATGGCGGTATGGCACGTCACGGTGGTGGCGCATTCTCAGGTAAAGATCCATCGAAAGTGGACCGCTCTGCCGCTTACGCAGCACGTTACGTTGCCAAAAATATAGTCGCGGCCGGCCTGGCCGATAAATGCGAAATCCAAGTGTCTTATGCCATTGGCGTTGCCGAGCCAACGTCCATCAGTGTTGAAACCTTTGGCACCGGCAAATTAGACGAAACGCGTTTAATCGAACTGATCCGCAAGCATTTCGATTTACGTCCTTATGGTCTAATTCAAATGCTTGATTTAGAACGTCCGATTTATCAGCCTACAGCGGCTTACGGCCACTTTGGTCGCAATGAATTCCCATGGGAAGCGACCGATAAAGCACAGGCACTTAAAGCCGACGCTGGATTATAAGTGAATTACCTATAAGTTAATTGAAAAGCGCCTGCATGGCGCTTTTTTTATAGCTATAACCCTACTCTCGGCAGTTAATCCTCGCCGCAATCGCCGGCACTGATTGGCGCGACTTGCAGAGCCTGTACTGCTGCTAACTGACTTTTCAAGCTCATCATAGTTTTAGATACACTTTTCAACGATACTTTATTACTGAGCCAGCGTGGAAGCTTACCACCTGGGTCGGCAAAAACCTGATAGCGGATAAGTAAGCCGTCGTCTTGCTGCGTCATTCGCCAGTTAGCAGTCAAGGTTGTGATGCGTACCCTATCACTTTTACGAGCGATATTTGGGTTATAGGCATGCACCCGTAACTCAGTGGTATAGTCATTGACACGCTGATAGCAACTTTGTGTATAGAGCTCCCTATCAGCAACGGGCCAAGGCGAATTAATCACCGTGTATACGCGGTTGCGATTACCTTGCGAGTGCAAAAGACGAACTTCTTGTACTGCATGCAACCACTGCGATGCTTGTTGGGTGTTATACAGTAGCGTCAGTAACTGAGCTGTGCGGGCGTCGGCAACGAAAAGCTCAGCATAAATATGGTAGATACCATCTTTACTGACGGTATAGACCACTTTCAAATCAGGGAGATTTTTATAATTCCGCCAAGGTTGGATTTCAGCCCCAGCTGCAAAGCTGAGGCTAAGTAGGCTAATCGCGCCAATAAGGTTGAACATCACGAGTCGCTTTTCGGCTTTGCTCCATGGCACTCAACAGACTATCGGTTTTTTGCGTCAACCAAGCCTGAATTTTGATGAATTGCTCGCTCTCATTACCTTGGCACAGCTGACCGAGGTAATCGAGGGTGAATAATTCAAAAGTGCCGTGCACAATATCTAGCCATGGCGCCCGAAAGCTCATGCGCAAAGACTCATCAAACAATGCGCCCAAACAACAGCCACTTAAAAGATTGCGTTCCAAGCGCTGCTTAAGCTGTAAGTACTGCTCGCTGGCTAGCGGCTGTTGAGGCTCAACGAGCTCTTTCATTTCCTGCCAATCATAGTCGAGTAGCCGTGCCGCCAGATCATGAATTGGCTGTTCACCAGCCTGAAGTTGCGCTTGCCCCCATGATTGTCGCCACCCTCGCTCGGTCAACCAGATTGTTAAATCTAACAACAGCAGGTTATAGCGTGTGCTAGTGAATATAGCCTGGACATCGTCAATGCTTGGTTGGATGGATTTTAGATCGCCTATCACCTGAGTCAGCTCTGGTGCTGCATTGATTTTCTTATAATAAGCATGCTTTTTCGAGGTAAAGGTTTTCAGTTGAATCGCCGTCTCGACCCAACTTAATTCGCTCAGTAACCACTTAAGTTCACCGCGCAGACGCTCGGTCGCTTGTTTTTCAACGATATCGCTGAATAACCACAAACTATGGCGAATAAGACTGACACCATCGGTTACCCGTTTCAGTGTTTTAAGGGTCGGCTTTTGGAAATAACATTGTTCGTGTTTTTGTACAAAAGCAATGCCATAACTCAAGCACTTCTCCAGTGCCCGCTCTTGGCTGTCATCGTTGCTCAGCGGCACAAGGCCAATCTCTTTACTGGCTTTGAGCGGCTGATCGTCCGCCAGCCGATAACCTCGAGCTGCCTTTGAGTAATAACCCATGCGTAGAGGCAGGTTATCGATTAATTTTTCAGCTAGGGAAAACAGCTCACTGCGCTCCCCCTTTACTAATTCAATCTCAAGTTCGCAAATCGGCTCTACATTGGCGTTGGCCGATACCTCCCCCTTATCCAGAACCACTTCAATTTCAGTCCCGGCTTGGGTTTCAACTAACCAAGTACGACGAATAAAGTTAGTACTAAATAGCGGATAGAGGTTGTCGGCTAACGCGTCCACTTGCACCCCATGAGGCCAAATACTGGCATCAAAGTCGTGCAGCTCTGGACGATTTCCGTCAATAGGCAAATTGTACTCTGGACGCTGGTGCAGCCCACCCACGTTCTCCCCTGCAAGCTTAATGGTTTGCTCACAAATGCCGTCACAACAGCGAGTGCGAAGACCAATATCTAATGCTCTAAGCTCTCGGCTCGGGGTGTCGAAATAAGCATTTTGCAGGTTGCGTGCGGGTTTATTTTTTACGGTTTTTGCAAACTGGGTAATGAGTGCGGGTATGGACGGTATCACCGCCTCGGAAACTAAAAACTTAAGCTCTATCTCAGTGTCCATGCGCTATAGGAAGACCAATGAAATCGTCAAAAGCACAACATAAACAAAGCCGCCTACGAATGCAAACATTTTGCCATTTGACCGTGCTATTTTGCCCCTTTACTAGCGTCGGTGAGTTACAAAATCCCCCTTGCCAATCACTGCGCCAACCCATACTATGCTGGGATTGGAGAAATTATTTACGTAAAACAAGGTTAAGTTGGATGGTCAAACACGCCTGTGTCGCGCTTGCTTTTATGCTCAGCGCATTGTTCACCACCGCAGCACACGCAGAACAAGGCACCGCCTATATCAGTGATGAACTGTATATCTTTATGCACTCTGGAGCAGGTAAAAACTACCGCATTTTAGGTTCAGTTGATGCGGGCACGCCAGTGACACTGGTGAGCGGTGAAGAAAATAACGGCTTTCTCGAGATAATCGATGATAAACAGCGCCAAGGCTGGGTTGAAACTAAGTTCATCAACCAAGATAAAAGCTTAAAGATTCAATATCAGGAACTTGGTGAGCAGCTGGCACAAACTCAACAGGCATTGCGCAATGCCCAAGCACAGCTTCCCGAGCTACAAACGCTGAATCGCGACTTGCAGGAGCAAGCCCAGCAGTTGCAAGCTCAACTAGATCAAGCGATTGCCGAGCGCGACGCGCTTAATGCTAAACAACAAGGTTTAAAGGCCAAAGAAAAGCGACAGTTACTCACCTACGGTGGGGCAATTGCATTTATTGGTCTATTCTTAGGAATAATCCTCACCGTTATCTTGTCGCGCCGCAAGCGCTATGACGGATGGGCATAATCACTATTTTCAATTTGCATTGAGCCAAAAAGAGCACCTAGGTGCTCTTTTTTTTGCCAGCCGCTAATAGCGCTATTCGTAAACTCTATATTACAGCTTGTGTTTGCATGCTCAGGGCATTCACAGCTCGATACTGAGCCCAGTATCTTCTTTTACTTTTTCAATCACCATGTACGTATGATGCGTACCGACCCCAGGAATATCCACTAAATCTCCCAGTACTTGGCGGTATTCGTTCATATCACTGACACGCACCTTGAGTAAGTAGTCGTAGCCTCCAGCAACCATATCGCACTCCACTACTTGTGGTGTATTGAGGATATGCTCTTTAAAAGTTTTAAATACCGAAGTATTAGATGTCACTAACGACACCTGCACATGGGCCAATAAACTTTGGTTTAATTTTTGCTCACTGAGCTTAGCATGATAGCCTTCAATAAAGCCTTCTGATTCGAGCCGTTTTACACGGTCGAGGCAAGGGCTAGGACTGAGGTTAACTTGCTTAGCTAAATTGACGTTAGAGATCCGACCATTGCGTTGTAAAACGTCGAGAATAGCGAGATCGATTCGGTCTAAGGTGCGAGGTTTAGCTGTTAAAGACATAGCAGCATTTTATACGGACAACGAAGAAATATGCCCTGTAAATTATCGTATTTCGAAAAATTAAACCAGCATATTCTGCGGCATTTTCATTAGAATGCCCGCGAATATGTATTCATATTGAGTGCAATCTCACCTTCGCGTTTTAGCAGCGGGGTGACCTACACTGTAGTAATTGTCGTAACCGAGGCCCCACCATCTCACCTTGTGGTGTGGGTACAGTTGCTATTTTTAGACTCCATGATTTTGAGGGTTGCTTATGTTATTTGAAGGCAATTTGATTACTGAATGCCCTATCCGCCAGAAGATCCGTGACTTCTATCGCATTGATGAAAATGAAGTGATTGATCATATTTTACCACTGGCTGAAGTAGGCGTTACGGCACGCAGTCGCGCTTGGGAGCGCGCACGACAAATGGTATTGAATATCCGCAAGGACCAAGACGGTCAAAACGGTATTGATGCCCTGTTAAATGAGTTCTCCCTGTCGACTGAGGAAGGGGTGGTGTTAATGTGTTTGGCCGAAGCGCTATTGCGAGTGCCAGACAAAGAAACACAGGATAATTTAATTCGCGATAAACTCGCTAATGGCGACTGGAGTTCGCACTTAGGTAGCAGTGAGTCGCTATTTGTTAATGCCTCATCGTGGGGCTTGTTGGTCACCGGAAAAATGGTGAACTACACCGACAAAAACAAAGAAGAACAGTTTGGCCTGCTAAAACGCACCATGGGCCGCCTTGGCGAACCGGTGATCCGTAAAGCAGTGAACTATGCCATGAAGATCATGGGCAAGCAGTTCGTTATGGGGCAAACCATTGATGAAGCCATTGAGCGCGCCGAAGAGACCGAGCGCAAAGGCTATGTTTACTCATACGACATGCTAGGCGAAGGCGCCCGCACTATGGCGGATGCTGATCGCTACTACGACAGCTACGTCAATGCAATTAATGCCATTGGTAAAGCGGCCAATGGTCGCGGCCCAGTAAAAAGCCCCGGCATTTCCGTTAAATTATCAGCAATTCATCCACGCTACGAGTTCACCCACCGTGAACGCGTCATGTCAGAGATTGTGCCCAAGCTAAAAGAGCTTGCACTGTTGGCGAAAAAATACGATATCGGCCTCACCGTTGACGCCGAAGAAGCCGATCGCCTAGATATTTCTCTTGATGTCATTGAAGCGGTATACAGCGATCCTGATTTAGGTGACTGGCAAGGTTTTGGTCTGGCCGTACAAGCCTATCAAAAGCGCGCTATTTTTGTTTGTGAGTGGCTTACAGAACTTGCTCGTCGTGTAGGTCGTAAACTGATGGTGCGTTTGGTTAAAGGCGCGTACTGGGACACCGAGATTAAAACCACACAGCAAGACGGTTTAGACCACTTCCCGGTCTTCACCCGTAAAGCCACTACCGATGTGTCGTACAAAGCCTGTGCCATCAAACTAATGGAAGCACGTGATGCGCTATTCCCACAGTTTGCCACTCACAATGCCTACACTGCAGCGACCATTTTAGAAGTCGCTAAAGGTGACCATCACGGCTTTGAATTCCAGCGCTTACACGGTATGGGTGAATCTCTTTACGACCAAATTGTACTCAAAGAAAAGATTCAATGTCGTGTGTATGCGCCAGTGGGCCAGCATGAAGATTTGCTTGCTTACTTGGTACGTCGCCTGCTTGAAAACGGCGCCAACTCGTCATTTGTAAATGCCATTGTTGATACTAAGCAACCGGTAGAAGCACTGCTGCCAGATCCGGTAGAAACCCTGCAGGGTCTGCGTAATAAATACAACAAGCAGATCAAATTACCTATCGAGCTTTATGGTAGTGAACGCGCCAACTCAAAAGGCTTAGACCTGACTGATATCAATGCCATCACGCCGCTAAAAGAAAACCTTGATACCTGGTTCGAAGAACATCGTATTAGCGACGATCAGGTTGCTGAGGGTAATTTAGCAGTGCGTAACCCTGCTAATCACAAGGAAATCATTGGCCAATTGCATTTGCAAAGTGGCGAAGAGATGAAGACCTTATTGGAAAATGCCGAAAAAGAGTTTATCTCTTGGTCAGCAACGCCAGTAAAAGAGCGCGCAGACTTATTGCGCCGTGTCGGCGATATCCTTGAGCGCCACCATGATGAGCTGGTTGCCTTGTGTATAAAAGAAGCCGGGAAAGTGACCCAAGATGGCATCGATGAAGTCCGTGAAGCCGTAGACTTCTGCCGCTACTATGCCGCACGCGCCGAAGAACTCGCCGAGGACGAGCGTTTCGAGGCACGTGGCGTGATCCTCTGTATTAGCCCATGGAACTTCCCACTGGCTATTTTCCTTGGCCAAGTTGCAGCGGCTATCGTTACTGGTAATACCGTGATTGCCAAGCCAGCGGAGCAAACCAGTCTTATCGCTTTGCGCGCCATTGAACTGATGCATTCCGTCGGCTTGCCACAACATGTGGTGCAGCCAGTGATTGCTCGCGGTAGCGAAGTGGGTGAGCATATTGTTCCTGATGAGCGCATCCAAGCAGTGATGTTCACAGGTTCCACAGAAACAGGTACGCTGATTTCCCGCACTTTAGCGGCTCGTAACGACATTCAAGTGCCCTTGATTGCCGAAACGGGCGGTCAAAACTGTATGATTGTCGATTCGACAGCGCTGCCGGAACAGGTTGTTGATGATGTCATCAAGTCTGGCTTTCAAAGCGCGGGTCAACGCTGTTCAGCATTGCGCGTGTTATTTATTCAAGAAGATGTTGCCGATGGCATGATTGAAATGCTCAAAGGCGCATTGGCCGAGTTGCATGTGGGCGACCCTGCCTACCTGTCTACCGACATCGGGCCGGTGATTGATGAAAAAGCACTGAAAACCCTCAACGATCATGTTGAGTACCTCAAAGGCAATGCGACCTTGCATTATGAATGTGCGATTCCTAATAACAGCGAGAACGGCGCGTACTTCTTTGCCCCGCGACTGTATGAAATCAAAGATTTATCGGTGCTCAAGCGCGAAGTGTTTGGCCCTATCGTGCATATCGTTCGCTACAAAGCCAGTGAGTTGGACGATGTGATCGATCAAATCAATGGTACCGGCTATGGCCTGACCATGGGTGTGCACTCTCGTATTGAAGAGCGCTGCCAGTATGTCGCTCGTCAATCTCGTGCCGGTAACGTATACGTTAACCGCAATATGATTGGCGCTATCGTTGGTGTGCAACCATTCGGTGGCCGAGGCCTGTCTGGCACCGGACCAAAAGCAGGTGGCCCTAACTACTTATTGCGCTTGGTCAAAGAGAAGGCCTCGCCTGATAACGTGCAAATGACTGATTTGCCACCTGATGAGCGTGACCTTCACCATTACTCCGGCGCCAGCGAGAAAGTTGAAGAGCTGATGAGTAATTCATTGCGCGATGAGAAGATTTGGCGCGCTACCGCGTTGAATGATCGTGTTTCGGCATTGCGTCAGTTACTGGCGAAGTTGGCGACGGTAGAGATCCTCGATGAGCTAGCCGATGACTTGGCAATGACCTTGAGCGATGCCAGAGCACAAATCAACCGTATCGAAAAGCGGATGAAACGCCATAAAGAGCTACCAGGACCAACAGGGGAATCAAACACCCTGCACCTCGAACCTCGTGGCTGTGTCGTGTGTTATGCCGATAAGAGTACGTCCTTTAATTTCTGGGCTATCTCTATCATCACCGCATTAGCGGCCGGTAACACAGTGATCACTGTGGCCTCAGAACTATTCTATGAAGAAGCGCAAGCATTCAGAGATAAGTTCGTTGCCACAGGCGTTGCCGAAGGCGTGTTGCAGGTAGCAAAACCCAATCAGCTACAGGCAATTTTGGCTCACCGTCACCTAGCCGGTGCCGTAGTAGCCGCACGCTCATCGCGCTTAGGTTACTTCGCACAGCAACTTGCGGGCCGTAAAGGCGCTATCCTGCCGGTGATCAGTGCCGAGTACTACGACACACTGATTAATCGTCTGCTGACCGAAAAAACGATCAGTATTGATACCACCGCATCAGGGGGCAACACGTCACTGATGACGCTCGTGGAAGACGACGAATAGTTATAACTAAGCTATTGATTAAAAAGGCGCCGTCGGCGCCTTTTTTATTGCCTGCAGCAGTAATTGTTGCTACCTAGCAAGGGGAAACTTTGCTATGTTTTAAGGAAGAGTTCATAAAGCGGTAAATCAATGCACGATACCATCTCCATCAATCAGCTTAAGCCCGGTATGTTTGTTGTTCAGGTCAGCAAGCAATCAGGCTCTGTGAAAATAAAAAATCAGGGCTGGGTAAAGACGCAAACCGCGATTGAAAAGTTAAAAAAAGTGGGCGTGCAGGAAGTCATTATCGATCCTGACAAGACGCTACAGCGCAAGAAACCAAGCAAAGAAGCACAACCAAAACCCACTTCAACGGAGTCTGCAAAGCCGCAGAGCAGCGATCCTTGGGCGAGCAGTGTAAGCGTTGAAAGCGAACTTAACAAAGCACAACGCCTATACAGCGAAGCTAAACAGTTACAAAGCAAAGCTTTTAAAGATATAAAAGCGGGCCGCAAGATTGATGTGGGACCCTTTAAAGATGTAGCCAAAGGCTTTATGGATTCGGTGTTTCGCAATCAAGATGCGCTGGCCTGTCTCACTCGTTTACGGGAAAAAGATGCCTACTTGATGGAGCACTCTATTAATGTCTCCATCTTGATGACTATTTTCGCCAAACACTTACGCCTCGATACTGACACCATTCATGAGTTAGCCACTGGTGCTTTACTGCACGACATTGGCAAAATAAAAATCCCCGATGAGATTTTACATAAACCGGGGCGCTTAACTGAGCAAGAGTTCGCGGTCATAAAAGACCACGCACGCTTCAGTAAAGAAATCTTAGAACAGTCAGGCCTAACCGGTATTGCCGTCGATATTGCCGGGTTTCACCATGAGCGCATTGACGGCACTGGTTACCCTTTCGGCAAAAAAGCTGAGGAGATCAGCCAGTATGTGCGTATGGCATCAATAGTCGACGTTTACGATGCGCTAACCGCCGAGCGCGTTTATAAAGAAGGCATGACCCCAATTCAGGCATTTAAAATTCTCAAAGATGGCGTCCCCAATAGCTTTGATGGTGAGTTATTAAACCGCTTTATCCAATGCATTGGCGTGCACCCCGTAGGCACCTTGGTGAAGCTCACCAATCATAAGGTGGGAGTGGTGTCGCGCAGCAACCCTAATGACCCTCTCAAACCTCAGGTCAAAACCTTCTACAACGCTAAACATGCCCACTACACTCAGGTTGAGGATATAGATTTAACCCGAGCTCGGGCCAACGAGGAGCTCGAAGCAGCTGTTAAACCTGAGCTTTTCAACATCGACCTGATGCGTTTTTTCAAGCACTCGCTGATGCCTTAAAAAGAACTATACAGGGTGCTGAGCGGTATTGTTGAAAAAGTTACAGCGCCCTGTGCAACTTGTTCCCATTTTCTTCCCCCTCTAAAAAGGAAAACAACGCTGAAAGCCAAGCAATACCCGCTGACTTTGTGATGGTCCCTATTTTGCTACCAACTCATTATTCACTCTACTTTTGAAATGAGCAATAAGGATGGCAAATGGCTGAATCATTTAAATACCAAGGCAATAAAGGCAGTGGTGGCGAGCTTCACCAAAAAGCAGCAGATAAGCACCCAACGATGACCACAGCTCAAGGCTGCCCGGTAAGTGATAATCAAAACTCACTGACCGCCGCTAAGCGTGGCCCAGGGCTACTAGAAGATCATGTGCTACGTGAGAAACTATTTCACTTTGATCATGAGCGTATCCCTGAACGAGTGGTGCATGCTCGCGGTTACGGTGCGCACGGTTACTTCGAGACTTATGAATCACTCTCGCAATTAACTTGCGCTGACTTATTTCAACGTAAAGGTGAGAAGACCCCAGTTTTTGCTCGCTTTTCAACCGTGGCTGGCAATAAAGGCTCACCTGATTTAGCGCGTGATGTTCGTGGCTTTGCAGTAAAATTCTATACCCAAGAAGGTAATTGGGATTTAGTGGGAAATAACATTCCGGTATTTTTCATTCAAGACGCAATGAAATTCCCAGACCTCATTCATAGCGCCAAGGCAGAGCCGGACAGAGGGTTTCCGCAGGCACAAACGGCTCATGACAACTTTTGGGATTTTATCAGTCTTACGCCGGAGTCCATGCACATGGTTATGTGGGCCATGTCGGACCGCGCTATTCCCCGTTCACTGCGCTTTATGGAAGGTTTTGGCGTGCATACCTTTAAGTTTATCAATGCCGAGGGAGAGGAAAACTACGTTAAATTTCATTGGAAACCAAAACAGGGGATGCAATCGGTGGTTTGGAACGAAGCACTGAAGCTGAACGGCGCAGATCCCGACTATCATCGTCGTGATATGTGGGAATCGATTGCCAAAGGCGACTACCCCGAGTGGGAGCTAGGGGTTCAGGTGTTCAGCCAAGAGTTTGCTGATCAGTTCGAGTTTGATGTGCTCGATGCCACCAAGCTTATTCCCGAGGAGCAAGTGCCGGTGCAAATAGTTGGCCGCATGGTACTCAACCGCGCCGTTGATAACTTTTTTGCAGAAACAGAACAAGTTGCTTTTTGTACACAAAATATTGTCCCGGGATTAGATTTTACTCCGGACCCATTGTTACAGGGGCGCAATTTTTCGTATCTAGATACGCAAACTAAGCGCTTAGGGGGTCCTAATTTTACTCATATCCCAGTGAACGCCCCAAAATGCCCAATGGCTCACTTTCACCAAGATGGTCATATGGCCATGCACAACCCCAAAGGCCGCATAAACTATGAGCCGAACTCTTGGCAAGAACATGAGCATAATCCTCGAGAGTGTCCAACAACAGGATATAAAAGCGCTTCAGAGCATACAGACGGCGATAAACTTCGTTATCGTTCAGAGACCTTTGCCGATCACTATAGTCAAGCAAGGCAGTTTTACCTCAGTCAAACGCCGATAGAGCAAGCTCATATTCACTATGCTCTGGTATTCGAGCTATCTAAAGTAGAGCACCTTGCCATTCGTGAACGCGTGGTCTCACACTTACTTAATATTGATACCACCTTAGCTAGTGAGGTCGCCGATGGTCTACGCCTGCAAACTATGCCGGAGCCCGCACAAGCAGCTATGCCCACTCGAGATGATTTACCTACATCAGATGCATTGAGTATTTTGAAAAATACTGCGCACACTTTTGCTGGCCGAAAACTGGGGATTCTAATCAGTGATGGTTTCGATTTAACACTTTTTAAAGCGCTGACCACTGCATTAGACAACGAGGGCGCACGCTATGAAGTGATAGCGGCGCAGGTCGGAGGCGCAAAATCAAGCTGCGGCCATCATCAACAGGCTGATCAAGTTATCAACGGCGGGCCTTCTGTACTGTATGACGCAATAGCCGTGTTAACTACCGAAGAAGGTGCTGAAAAGTTAGCTGATATTGCTGAGGCCAAGGACTTTATTAGTGATGCTCACGCGCACATGAAGTTTATCGGTTATACCGAGCATATCTCGACTTTAATCTCTGCTGCTGGCCTTGGACAAAGCAAAGACGAGGGTTGGATAGACTTCGGCTCGACTGATATCACTCAATTTGTCGAGCAGCTACGTCAGTTACGTTTTTGGCAGCGCTAAAATCCACTAGGGGAAGTGTTACACACTTCCCCTTAATCGCTTAGCGCTACGGCCAATCTTGCATCGCTTCGAGGCTAAATTCATAGTTATCAATGCTCAAAATGCTCTGCTCTGGGGTAATTTCTACGACCCGTAGACGACCCACAGAATCGCCCTCATACAGTTCGTAACCATTGATTTTTATCCACCGTTTGCTTTGCTCTGTGGCATAAATATGAGCTTGATAAACAAGTTTAGGAATACGGTTCTGTATGGTCTCAGGCAATAGCTCTATTGGATCTGCCATTGAGCTGGCGCGACTTGCGGTGGTGACTGAGTCATCGGTTTCCATATTTTCAGTGGCTGCCACGGCATCGGCAAATGCGCGTTTTAAATCATCAGATACCCCAGCTAATTGAGCATCATTTTGTTGCTCATAGGTGCGCTCAGCACCGCTGTCATTTTGATTGCTCAAGCCATTGTTGTAGGCGTTATTCATTTGCTTAGACTGTGGATAAGCATGGGTCTGTGCCATGGGCTGCCCAACCACCCTATATTGCCCTTGGTTTGCTGCTTGCGTATTCATGTTAGCCTGATAGTGAGGCTGTATTTGCATAGCGGTATTAGCCTGTGTTGGCACCCATTGCATGTAAGCCCCAGGTGCTGAATAAGGTTGGGTCATTTGCGGCATAACATACACAGGAACCATTTGCTGATAAGGGTTCACTTGCCCTGGCATTTGCAATGCTTGCATATTGACTTGTCCCGGGGACGTTGCCACATTTGCCTCACTATCCGTGGCTGTAGTAGGCGCTTGCTCAGTCGCGTCTGAGCGTTTTACAGGCGATGCAATCGCCGCTTTCGCTTGCTTACTTGGGTGCTCCTGAGGCTGCGTGTGTAACTGCCATTGCTTACCGACAAAATACCCGATGGCTAAGGTAATCAATACAATAACAACTAACAGCAAAGACCAAGTTAAACGTCGATAAAAACGCAGCGCCTGTTGCTGCTCAAGGCCTTCGCCGGGAAGCTGTGCACCGGGGTTTTGTGATTGTTTGAGTGCATCTAATAACAGTGACATAAATAGTTGCCTTAAATGATGTAAGATAAGCCAATGCCCAGGGCAAATAGCATCATAATGCCACCGAGGGTGAAAATAAATCGCCAATGCCGACCTTGTTGGCGAGGCAGAGATTGCTCTGTTTCAGGCAAGGCTTCACGCGCTGCTTGCACAATAATACGCTTATTAATGTGATTCACCTGCGCCGAATATGCTCCTAATAAAGCTCGTTCACACAACAAGTTAATCAGCCTAGGGATCCCCCCTGTAAGTTGATGCACGTACTTTACTGCACCTTTGTCGAACAAGGTTTGTCGGCCCCCTGCTACCTTTAAACGGTGTTTTATATAAGCATCCACCTGAGTCAAAGCTAACGGCAATAAGTGATAGCGCGCGGTAATGCGCTGCGCAAGTTGGCGCAATTCATTGCGACGCAATAGAGTTTGTAGCTCGGGTTGACCCACAAGGATAATTTGCAGCAATTTTTTGTGGTTTGTTTCCAAGTTAGTCAGTAATCGCAATTGCTCTAACACTTGTGGAGCGAGATGTTGCGCTTCATCAATGATCAACATGGTATGACGCCCTTGCTGGTGATTATCCAGTAAGCGCGCTTTAATTAAGTCCGTCAGCACCTTCAGGGTGGCTTTTTCTGGGTCATACGAAATAGCCAACTCATCACAAATACTCGCCAGTAATTCCAGCTCAGATAAGGTTGGGTTAAGAATAAACGCAACCTGTGTAGAGTCTGGCACTTGCTCTAACATACAACGAGTGACGGTGGTTTTCCCCGTGCCCACTTCACCAGTCAGCAATACAAACCCGCCTGACTCCCCAAGCCCGTGCGTTAAATGGGCAAGCGCCTCTTTGTGACGTTCACTCAAATACAAGTATTCTGGATTCGGCGCAATAGAGAACGGCTTTTCGCTTAAGCCAAAATAGTCTTGATACACAAACAAGGTCCTTTGAGTTTGTCGCCCAGGTTAACTGCGCCGAGCAATCGCTGCGCACAGTCGTTTTTTATTATCGCGCCTATAATGACAAAAAAACGCCAGCGAGAAAACTCTGATACAATCATCACCATTAATAACAGCACAATAACGGAATGGGCATGCAAACCTACCTTGTCGGCGGCGCAGTACGAGATAAATTATTAGGCCGCAAAGTCAAAGAGTACGATTACGTTGTGGTCGGTGCGACGGTAGAGCAAATGAAGACGCTGGGCTTTACTCAAGTAGGTAAGGACTTTCCCGTTTTTTTGCACCCCAAAACCAAGGATGAGCATGCTCTGGCACGCACAGAGCGTAAGCAGGGACAAGGGTATACCGGGTTTATTTGCGACTTTACGCCAGACATCACACTAGAGCAGGACTTAGCGCGACGCGATTTAACGGTCAATGCCATTGCTGAAGATGCTCAAGGTCAACTGATTGACCCTTATCATGGCCAGAAGGACCTTGAGCAACGCATATTACGTCATGTCAGCCCTGCCTTTAGTGAAGACCCGCTGCGGGTGCTTCGAGTCGCACGCTTTCGCGCTCGTTACCATGAATTGGGCTTCACGATTGCTGATGAAACACTAGCGCTAATGCGACAGATAGCCGCCAGTGGCGAACTTGCAAGCTTAACACCAGAGCGCGTTTGGTTAGAATGGCATAAAGCTCTGGAAGACGGCTATATCGACTGCTTCGTTGATGCGTTGTATCAGGCACAAGCTTTAACTGAATTATGCCCTGCACTCGCCACTCACTGGCCTGAACAGCACGTTTGGCTAACCCCGCGTATTGACTATGCACGCCAGCAAAGCTTAGCGGCTACTGTCCATTTCGCACTACTCATGTGTAAGCTCAGTCACGATGAACGCGCAGCTTTTTTCCAACATTTTCGCGTCCCTAATCAATTTATTCACAGCGCTCAATTGTTGGCCCAACATCATCAGACACTGGCCCATTATGATGCTGAGATACTGCTGGAGCTATTTAATGCCATTGATTTATGGCGCCGCCCAGAGCACCTCAATCAATTACTGATAAGTTACGATGCCTACACCTTGGGCCAGTTTGATACTCAGCATCAAATACGCCAAGCCGCGCACCATGCGCAACAAGTCAGTGCCCAAACCTATATCCAACAAGGGATCAGTGGCGCTGCAATTAAAACGGCTTTGCAGCAGGGGCGATTAGCAGCTATCCGCGAAGCTCTTGAGGGCTAAATAAAAAGGGCTAGTAGCACTAGCTATAAAGCAAAAAGGCCAGTAGCCCAACCCCTAAGATTAAGCGATAAATAACAAATGGCAGCATTCCCATGCGCTCAATGTATTTTAAAAATAGGAAGATACAGGCATAGGCGGCGACAAATGAAAGCCCTGCACCTAGGGTCAGTGCCTGCCAATCAACTGCGGTATCGCCTGTCGCCAACTGCACCGTTTTAATCAATCCCATACCGCCAATAACCGGCACTGAGAGTAAAAACGAAAAGCGTGCCGCGCTTTGCTTATTTAAGCCCAAAAACAGGCCGGCGGTCATGGTAATACCTGAGCGCGAGGTGCCCGGGATCAGCGCAACAGCTTGCGCCACACCAATCAACAGAGCCGATTTCCAGTTCAGCTGATAAATATTCTTAGTTTCTTTGGCTTTAAAATCTGCCCACCACAAAACCAGACCGAAGAAAATGGTGGTAATGGCAATGACAATAGCGGCACGTAAGTGCTGTTCTATCAAGTCTTCAAATACTTGCGCCGCTAACCCAGCAGGAATGGTGGCCAGCAAAATGTACCAGCCAAGACGACTGTCATCGCTTGCGCCCTGAGAGCCAAACGATTTAAACCAAGCAACAACAATATCGCCAATCTCTTTACGAAAATAAATCATCACCGCCAGCAACGAGCCGACATGCACGGCAACATCAAAAGCTAAACCTTGATCCTGCCAGCCTAAAAGCTGTGATGGCAAAATAAGGTGTGCCGAGCTGGAAATAGGTAAGAATTCAGTGAGGCCCTGTATAATGGCTAAAACGATGATCGCAAGAATGGTCATTCGAAAGCTACCTTCCATAGTTTTTGTTGAGATTTATCATAACCCTGCCAAAGCTCAGCGATGGTCGCTTGCGCAATGGGGTGGTAAAAATCAGGGGCTATTTCAAATAAAGGCCAAAGCACAAAAGCATTTTTAGTAATTTCATCTCGCGGCAGTTGCGCTGGCGTATCGCAAATCACATCGTCGTAAAAGAGTAAGTCGAGGTCCAACGTGCGTGGACTAAACTTTTTATCTGCCGGAGTACGGCCATGATCTCGTTCAATTTGCTTTAATAAAGCGCATACTTGATGCAGCGTCATATCGGTATCGACGCCAGCAACCGAGTTATAAAAGTTACTGCCATTAAAGCCGACCGCTTCACTTTCAAACACACTCGAGTGCTCTAAGGCGCCGAAATAATAGCGCAGCGCAGATAAACCTTTGCTTAAGTTTTCGTGCTTGTTGATATTAGAGCCCAAGCTAATGTAAATACGCGCCATAACTAGTGCTTACTACGGGTGATCATCACCCCCACCGTTTGTGCTTGTGGTACGGCTGCAGGTTTGCTGACCTTGATGCTCACCTTATTGGTGGCAAACTCTGCTAGGATGAGTGCCGCTAACTGCTCTAAAAGGGTTTCCAACAGCTCGACCGGTTTCGCAATACAGTGCTCGGTCACACGGCGGCTCACTTCGGCATAATCTATTGTCTGAGATAGGTCATCGCTGGCTGCCGCAGCGGCAATATCACAATCCATTTCGATGTCAAAATACAGGCTCTGTTTACATTCTTTCTCAAAGTCGTACACTCCTATTATGGTGTCGACCTTTAGTTGCGATATATAGACTTTATCCATCTCTTCGGCTCCAATGCCAGCTGGTCGGATACCTACGCGGCGTTAAACTCAGTACCCTGAGCCAGACAAACTGCTCAAATAAACAATGAGCGGCGATAATAGCCCAAAACGTACAATTAAAAAATAAGGATGACAGTGTTAGCGGCGTTAATGTGCATTTTTGCCTACCTCTTAGGCTCGGTCTCATCGGCAGTACTGATTTGTCATCTGTTTGCGTTGCCAGACCCAAGAAAAGCGGGCTCAAAAAATCCCGGTGCCACGAATGTTTATCGTTTAGGCGGCAGACTGCCTGCGGTGATGGTGCTGTGCTTTGATATTTTAAAAGGCACCATACCCGTATGGGGAGCCTACTTTATGGGCATAAATCCTATCTATTTAGGCTTGGTTGCCGTGGCCGCATGTTTAGGGCACATCTACCCACTCTTTTTTGGCTTTAAGGGCGGCAAAGCCGTGGCCACCGCCTTTGGTGCCTTACTACCGATAGGTTTATCGCTCGGGGGATTGCTTATTCTTACTTGGGCCAGTGTCGTTGCGCTGACTCGCTATTCGTCGTTGGCTGCATTGGTAACCGTGTCGTTAGCGCCACTGTACACGTGGTTGATAAAACCCTTATACACTCTGCCTGTCACGTTTTTAACCGTCGTCATTATTTTTCGCCACCGCGCAAATATGGTGCGTTTATTCAAAGGTGAAGAGCCAAAGGTTGGCGAGAAGAAAAAAGCCGAGTAACACTCGGCTAGTATTTATAAGTCGACAACCAAGCGATAACTGCTTTGGCCACTGGCCCAATACTTGCGCTCAAACGGCGTGATCGCGGTGTCGCTATGATAAGGCTCAACAGCCGTTGGGTGCCCTGCCAATTGCAATGCTCTGGCAAACTCACGAACATAAATATGCCAATTGCTGCGCAGCTCTAGACGCCCGCCTAAGGCAACAATAGTCGGAAAAATAGCAGCGCCGTGCCAGCGACGTTGGATATGCTTAGCCTTCGGCCAAGGATTCGGATAGAGCAAGTAGTGATGACTCGGTTGCCACTGAGCTTGCTTTGCCAAGCGCCAAAAGTCATTCAAGTCTGCTTGCACTAGCAGGTACTCTCCTCCCTCATCTTGGCGGTACTGCACGTCGTGTTTGTGCAAACGATGCGCTGACTTATCAACACCAATAATCAAGGCATCAGGGTGCACTTTAGCTAAATTAGCGGTACTTTCACCAACACCACAACAGGAGTCCAAAATGATAGGTCCGTTGGCTTGTTGTACTTTATCGTTTACTTCATCAAAAGCGCGCTGAGTGTGCGCGGCTATCGGCTTTTTAAACTCAGCATTAAGGTGCTTAGTGACGATATCATCGAGCTTGTCATGGAGGCTCGGTTGGTTCGAAACAATCGCACGAGAACTTGCATCAACCATCAGTGACGTAACCCCACACCTTTGCGAATTAAAGTCAGTGCCAAAGTAAATAAGGCGGTGATAAACAGTAGCAGCACCGCAAATGATACCCAAATATTGACATCCGACACCCCTAAAAAGCCAAATCTAAAGGCATTAACCATGTAAATGATCGGGTTGATTTGCGACACTCCCTGCCAAAACTCAGGTAGCAGAGTAATGGAATAAAACACCCCACCAAGGTAGGTCAATGGTGTGAGCACAAAGGTCGGGATGATGCTGATGTCATCGAAACTATTGGCATAAACCGCGTTAATCAATCCACCTAGAGCAAATACTGCTGAGGTCAGAATAACCGTGGCGATAATCACAAATATATTATGAATTTGGATATCGACAAAAAACAGCGACACTAAGGTCACCATTAAACCTACGAGCATGCCACGAGCCATGCCCCCACCCATGTACCCTAATACAATAATGTAATTGGGCACGGGCGCCACCAGCAGCTCTTCAATGCTTTTTTGAAACTTAGTAGAGTAAAAACTAGAGGCCACATTCGAGTAGGAGTTGGTGATCACCGACATCATAATAAGTCCGGGGACAATAAACTCCATGTAGGTAAAGCCGCCCATTTCGCCAATACGCGAGCCAATTAAACTGCCAAAGATAACGAAGTACAGGGTCATGGTAATCGCGGGAGGCACAAGGGTTTGCACCCAGATACGCAAAAAGCGAATACACTCTTTAATCCAAATACTTTTTAGCGCTACGCCATACTTCAACATTAAGACTGTCCTCGCTCTTGATTCAACAAACCCACAAACAATTCTTCCAGGCGGTTAGCCTTATTGCGCATACTCAATACCGTGTTGCCTTGCGCCGTTAAGGCATTAAAGACCTCATTCAAACCTTGTGATTTCGCTACTTCCACCTCAACGGTATGCTCATCGCTCAGGGTGAATTCGTAGCCAGGCAAGCTCACCGGCTTAGCCGGTTGTTGCAAATCGAGAATAAAGGTTTCTTTGTCCAACTTAGCTAGCAACGCTTTAATCGTGGTGTGCTCAACAATAATACCTTGGTCGATAATAGCGATGTTTTTACACAGCAACTCCGCCTCTTCAAGGTAATGAGTGGTTAGGATAATAGTCACCCCTTGGCGGTTAATTTCGCGCAAAAAGTCCCACATCGAGCGCCGTAATTCGATATCAACCCCGGCCGTTGGCTCATCCAAGATAAGCAACTTGGGCTCGTGCATTAACGCCCGTGCAATCATTAATCGGCGTTTCATCCCGCCGGAGAGGCTACGTGCTTGTTTGTCTTTTTTATCCAGTAAACCTAATTGCTTTAGGTACTTATCTGCACGTTTATGGGCTTCGCCGCGCGGCACACCATAATAGCCCGCCTGGTTCACCAGGATTTGTTGTAGAGTTTCAAACTGACTGAAGTTGAACTCTTGTGGTACTAAGCCCAACTCTGACTTCGCCGCCTCTAAGTCAGTATCAATGTTGTGGCCAAATACTTCGACTTTACCTGAGGTTTTGTTCACTAACGATGAAATCACGCCGATGGTGGTCGACTTACCGGCACCATTAGGGCCTAACAAAGCAAAAAAGTCGCCTTGCTGTACTTGCAGGTCGATCCCTTTCACTGCTTGTACGCCATTTTTATAGGTTTTGGTGAGTCCTTCAATATTCAATGCCACTGTCATTTACTTTTGCTCTCCATAACCCCAACGTGAGGTCAATTGTTGTTCGATTCCGAGGTGGTCGAGGATCCGCGCCACCATAAAGTCCACCAACTCAGCAATACTCTGCGGTTGATGATAAAAGCCCGGCGCCGCCGGCATAATAGTGACTCCTAAGCGCGATAGCTTGAGCATATTCTCAAGATGAATTTCATTAAAAGGCGTTTCTCGGGGCACTAAAATTAACTGTCCGCGTTCTTTGATGACCACATCCGCAGCGCGCTCAAGGAGATTATCCGAGGCACCAACGGCAATGGCGGATACTGCACCAGCGCTGCATGGGCACACCACCATTTTTTTCGGTGCCGCTGAGCCCGAAGCCACAGGACTAAACCAGTTGTCTTTGCCAAACACCTGCAGTTGTCCAGGTTCGGCGCCAAAGCGCTCGCTCAACTGTGCCGTGGCTTTTTGCTCATTCGCAGAGAGTTTGATGTTCGATTCGGTGTCCAGCACCACCCGCGCCGCACTGGAAATTAACACAAACACCTGGTGCCCTTGCTGAAGTAACACTTCGAGCAAACGCAAACCATAGGGAGCGCCCGAGGCGCCACTAAAGGCTAAGGTGATTGGTTCTTTGAATTGGCTCATACCTTTTCCTTATTCGCTAAGGCATCAAGTAAACGTTGGTGAATGCCGCCAAAGCCGCCGTTACTCATAACCAATATATGGCTGTTCGGCGCGGCTTCGGCAATGATGTTCTCTACTAGCGCATCAATATCGTGTTCACAGTGCGCACCCGCTTTGTCAGCTTGCTCTGTCAATGACCACCCCAGACCAGGGGGCTGGTATAAAAAGCAGTTATCAGCTGCCTGCAATGACGCCATCAGGGTGTCTTTATGTACGCCCATTTTCATGGTGTTCGAGCGCGGCTCCAGCACTGCAATAATACGCTCATCGCCTACCTTAGCACGAAGCCCGGCCAAGGTAGTGGCTATTGCGGTAGGGTGATGGGCAAAATCGTCATAAACGGTGACCCCCGCTACTTGGCCCTTTAATTCCATCCGCCGTTTTGGCGATTGAAACTGCCCTAGTGCAGCAATACTGGTTGCCACCGCCACTCCAGCGTGACGCGCGGCAGCGATCGCCATCAAAGCGTTATTCACGTTGTGCTCGCCAATTGCCTGCCAGTTTACGCAGCCTTGCACTTCACCCTGATAAAGTACGTCGAAGGCACTGCCATCGGCGCTACGCAGACGATAATGCCACTGCTGTGGGGCCAGTACTTCATATTCGCTCCAACAGCCTCGGTCGATCACTTCTGCCAAGGCGTGATCCTGTTGCGGATAAATCACCTTGCCGCTGCCTGGTAAGGTGCGCATCAGGTGATGAAACTGGGTTTGTATTGCCGCTAAGTCTGGAAATATATCGGCGTGATCAAACTCTAAGTTATTTAATACTAAGGTCCGTGGCAGATAGTGGACAAACTTGCTGCGCTTATCAAAAAATGCGGTATCGTACTCATCCGCCTCAATAACAAAAAAAGGCGTCTCACCAAGGCGTGCCGACACGCCAAAGTTTTGCACCACTCCGCCAATGAGAAAGCCCGGCTTGAGCCCTGCGTACTCCAGTATCCACGCTAACATACTCGCCGTGGTGGTTTTACCATGAGTGCCGGCCACAGCAAGCACCCAACTGTCGCGTAGTAGGTGCTCCTTTAACCACTCAGGGCCAGAGGTATAGCGCAAGCCTTTATCTAATACATACTCGACACAAGGATTGCCGCGACTCATGGCATTGCCAATTATAACCACATCGGGAGCTGGATTAAGTTGGCTCGGATCATAGCCCTGTACGAGTTCAATCCCCAGCTGCTCCAGTTGGGTGCTCATGGGCGGGTAAACATTTTCATCAGAGCCGGTTACCTGATGCCCTAAAGCCTTGGCAATAGCGGCGATACCGCCCATAAAGGTGCCGCAAATGCCGAGAATATGTATGTGCATAGAATTTTCCATTGGCGAAAAGAAAGCCGCTCAGCACCTTAGTCATACTGAGCGGCTCTATATGATGCCAAAATAACTTAGATAGGTGAACCCGGCGGCATAGGTAAAGGTTTAAAGCTTTGCGGCCACTGACCGCGCTCTAGGAATTGGTTAATGGCATCAGCTAAATGTTGTTTAAAGGCACTTTCGCCGCTACTCACGCTGCCTAGCAGCTTATCTTGTTGATAGTCATCGGCAATTTGGCGCAAGTAGTACTTGAATTGAGCTTGTACTTCAGGCGCCACTTTGTCGCTACTGACTAAATTAACAAAATGCTGAGCACTCAACCACTGAATGCGATGTTGCACTTTCGCCGCCATCGCGCTGGGATGCTCATTATCAAAAATGCGGGCAACAAACTGCTCAAGTAAGTTATCGAGCCCAAACGATTGCTCGCTACGGGCCCCTTGTTGGGCAAGGCGATTTAGACGTTCAGGGTGAAACAACAGTGCCAACGTATGATTTGCCGCCACCTCAGGAAGCGCCATGGCATCAAGGGTGATCCCGGTACGCCCTTTTATACTTTCACGGGTTGGGTATTCGCCATAGGCTTTCGGCGGGATCAACGCCACCACACTCTCGGGTAACACTAACTGCTGCGCATCGAGAGTTGCCAATAGCGCTTGAAACGCACTTTGTTGGCGCTCTCGAGCAACGACTTGGGTTCCTTGCACCGGTTGCGCACTGCGCACTTCATAACTGTAATCAACGCCCCCGACTAACTTCACCGCCGCCTCAACTTGATAGCGGTGAAATAGATACAAGGGCACTAGCACTTCCTCCAGCTGCGATAAGGAGGTGCCCGCTTTGACATTCTCGATACCAAATCGCGCCAGTGCCTGTTTGCGCACTTGCATCACACGTTGTAGCTCAGCAGCAGGGTCTTCACCATTATCCCATAGGTGACCGCTCGGGTGGGCGCCGCCTTGAGCTCGGGCATCGCGATCAGAGATAAACTCTAATCCCAATTCACGATTTTGCGCCAAAATAGCATGCAACTGCTCGCCTTCGTCCTGGCCACGAAAATCACTGTAGCCATATTTAATCACCTGTTCATCCCACAGCCCCATGCCTTTGGCATAGCCCTTGGTGGTATCTAACTGACCTTGCTGATTGAGCGCCACTAACGGGTGCGGATAATCCATGACCGAGGCTCGGGCACGGCTTGAGGCGGCAAAGTTATGAGCGATCCCTAGGGTGTGGCCTATTTCATGCGCACTGAGTTGACGGATGCGATCGAGCGCCATGGCTTGTAGCTTATCGGTAACCTCATCACCCTTTTTATAGGGGGCAGCCAAGGCTTCGGCTATTAAAATGTCTTGGCGTACACGTAGCGATCCCAAGGTTACATGACCTTTGATAATCTCTCCGGTACGCGGGTCAATCACTGAGCCACCATAAGACCAGCCCCTCGTGGCGCGGTGGACCCACTGAATCACGTTATAGCGCACATCCATGGGGTCGGCATGCTCGGGTAACATTTTCACTTGGAAGGCATTTTTGTAGCCCGCCTTTTCAAAGGCACTGTTCCACCACTTGGCACCATCGAGTAATGCTGTGCGCACCGGCTCAGGCACCCCGGGGTCAAGGTAGTAAACGATCGGCTTAACAGCTTCACTTAATGCTTTATTCGGGTGTTTTTTCTCCAGTCGATGGCGCGGGATATAGCGCACATACATGCTCTCCCCCAGTGGCGCCGAATAGTCTTTATGCTCGATACTCCAATAACCCGACTGCGGGTGAAACTCGCGCGGTTGATAATTGTCGTCTGGCAATGCAATCAATGAATGATGCATATGCACCGTCAGCGCATAAGGGTCGGCACTGACCTGCTTTACGTATTCACCAGGCTTAGTGCCGCTGAACGTTAGCACCGCTTCCAACTCGGTATTGTTCACAAAAGACTTACTGCGCGGCATGTGCACGGCGCTACGTGAGGTGTCTAAGTTAAAGTGGCCTTGCTTACGCGCCGCTAAAGTGCGGCTCACGCCATGTACATCACTCAGCAGGTAGGGAGTATAATCAATCACCACCCGAGTATCGGTGAGCGCTTTAATTTCAAACCCATGGAGAATGCTTGAGGCGAACGCTTCACGCACGCTTTGCTGTTCCGCCTGATTACTGCTAGAGGCTCGATAATAGCTATTAAGGGCTCGTAACATCACCTTGTTACCCATGCGCTCAAACTGCGCCAAGTAGGTATTGCCCAACTGACCGCGATCTAAACCAATATCGTTCGAACCGACACCATAAGGTAAGCTTTGTTGCAGCAAAAACGGCTGTTTAAGTTTATCTACTTCCAAGTACAGTTTGCCTTCATCATTGGCATAGTAAAACGTGAAATAACCAGGATACTTGCTCATATTTTGCGTAAACTGGCTGATAGACTTAATTGCTGCGTGCGCTTGGGTTATCATAGGCAGCAACAAGAGGAACAGTGCGATTCGTAGTATCTGCGGTTTCACCATGGTTCTCACTTTGTTATTGGTATCGTTTGTAGAGTGTAGAAATTATCGCCATTGAGTATATCCACTCGGCGCCAATCTACAACCGCAACACGATAAATAAACAGCGTATTCTGAGCGGTACTCTCTCACATTTTCAGCCGCTTAGGCCCAACAGACTAAGGAACAAAACAGCATGCGCAGACTCCCTCCGGTATTGCTAGAAGACGGTTGCCCACGCGATCTTATCTCCCTTATTCGCACCATTTTGGCCGCGTGTAAGGAGATCTCTTTCCGAGTCAGTCAAGGTGCTCTTTCTGGCGTACTTGGCTCCACCTTAGATGAGAATATTCAAGGTGAAACACAAAAGAAGTTAGACGTGTTATCGAACCAACTCCTCAAAGATATCTTGTTGGAGTCAGGTTACGTTAAAGCCATCGCCTCTGAAGAGGAAGAGGGGACCGTAGCTGGTAACCCTGAGGCCGACTACATTGTTGCCTTTGACCCGCTTGATGGTTCTTCTAATACCGATATTAATTCCCTAGTGGGCACTATTTTCTCGGTGATGCGCGTACCTAAAGAAGCCAATGCCAGCGATCCAGCCATTTTCCTACAAAAAGGTGAGCAGCAGGTCGCGGCGGGTTATGTTTTATATGGCCCGTCAACGATGCTGGCGCTCACCACAGGTAAAGGCACTCGCCTTTTCACCTTAGATAGAACCCACGGCAGCTTCTTGCTAACGCAAGATTTTGCTTCAGTGCCAGCACAGACCCAAGAATTCGCAATTAATGCCTCTAACCAACGGCATTGGCAAGCGCCGATGCAGCAATACATCGCCGATTTACTTGCCGGTAAGAGCGGCCCTCGTGGCAAAAACTTTAATATGCGCTGGATAGCCGCCATGGTCGGCGATGTCCATCGCGTGCTCTGTCGTGGCGGCCTGTTTACCTACCCGGCCGATACTAAAAACCCCGACAAGCCTTATAAACTGCGCCTCCTTTATGAAGCTAACCCGATGGCTATGCTAATTGAACAAGCTGGAGGTTTGGCAAGTACGGGCGAGCAGCGGATTATGGAAGTAGAGCCGCAGCAAATTCACCAGCGTGTCGCGGTGATTCTCGGCTCGAAAGAGGAAGTAGAAACCTGTTTAAGCTATCACCAATAACATAAAGGCACCCTTGGGTGCCTTTTTTACTTTTCTATTGGTAAATCATGGCGGGCGCCCCATTCACTCCAGGAGCCGTCATACACTTGTAGATTCCGATAACCACATTCGTAAGCAGCTAGCGCCAAGATGCAAGCGGTGATCCCGGAACCACAGCTAAATTGTAACTGCTGCACACCTGGGGCAACCAAGTCATTAAAGCACTGCTGCAATGCCGCAACGTCTAATAAGGCGCCGTCTTTAATTAACCGCGCATACGGCAAATTAGCGGAGTGCGGAATGTGTCCGCTGCGCATGCCCTCACGGGGCTCTTCTGCAGTGCCATCAAAGCGTGGCGCCGGGCGTGCATCCAATAATAAAGTGTGGCGCTGGTCTATACTCGTGAGCACTTGCTCAGCATCAATAAAATAGCCTGCTCGTGGCTGCGCCACAAAGTTACCTTGGGCTGGCGGCTCACTCCAACCTTGTTGCACCGGTAACTCGGCACTGCGCCAAGCAGGTAGGCCTGCGCGTAATACTTTAACATTATCAACGCCAAAGGCTTTGAACATCCACCACGCGCGTGCGGCGCTAAACAACCCTTGATCGTCATAAACAACAACTTCGGAGTCGATATTGACGCCAGCAATGCGCATTTCATGCTCGAATTGCTCGGCGCTGCATAGCATATTTGGCCAAGGGCTGTTGTGATCCGCCAACGCCGATTTTATATCAAATCGTCGAGCACCTCGGATCACCGCCGCTGGCGAGTAACCACCCGACTTGCCCGGTAACAGCATGCCGGCATCGAAAATTATCAACTTGGGCTCATCTAGCTTTGATGCCAATTCAGCCACTGATATCTGTTGTTCCATGTCGATAGCACCTTTTGCGCTTGCAAGTGGACTTTGACGTTAGCAGAACTCTGGCTGGCGCACCACCTCAATTATCTCTGTGGTAGAAATTGAGGGAGTACGGGGTAAGTAGACGACCTCACATACCTCTTTGAGGTCATCGAACTTACCTTGCCAATCATCGCCCATCACTAGCATGTCCGCATTGTAGGTTTCAATATAATGGCGCTTGAGTTCTAAAGACTGCTCTAAGAACACATCGGATACACACTTTAACGCGGCAATGATATTCATACGATCTGCTTGCGCATAGACCGGAGCGCGGCCTTTTTTCCGTACATTGAGGGCATCGGAAGATACCCCCACTATCAGCTCATCGCCAAGCGCTGCGGCACGTTCTAGGATATTGACATGGCCGACATGGAATACATCAAAAGTACCGAACGTTATTATTTTAGTTGTCATATAGGTAGCTTACTATTCTCTTCGCACTGTTGCCGTCAAGCCTCCCTGCTAGGCGTTCTATCGTGGTTTGGTTTTGTTGGTTATGAAATTTTTGTGGCTGATGTAATGCCTCTTCAATGGCACTAATCACATCAGAAGGGCTATCTGCTTTAAAGCACAGCGGCTCAAAGTAGGAGATATCATCGTCTAAACGCGCTTTAAAGCGGTACGCAAAAGGCCCTCGGTAAGACCATCTGAGCTTGTAGAAGTTGCACCACACTACCGGCTTACCCAACGCAAAGAATTCAAAAATAGCCGACGACGCATCCGACACCAAGACATCAGCGAGCGCCATAAAAGGGACTAAATTAAACTCTTCAAGTTGACTCACATACACATGCTCATACTGCTGCCATCGCTGTAATAAGCGTTGGTGCTTTTGATATTTGTCTTTTGTTTGCGAAAAATAATGCGGCTTAATAATTACATTGCAGTGTGTCAGGTTTGCCAGCCAGTTTTTAGGCAGTCGCTCCAGCGAGCTTGGATAAAAAGTCGGAGCGTAAAGCACCGTCGGCTTGCTGGCATCAAGGCCAAAGTCTTCATGGCTTGGTAACGGATACTGCGGTTGACTCAATAATGGGTCTAACTTGGCGTATCCAGTGTCAACAAACGTCGAGTCTGGATAAAGTGTGTGTAAGCGGGTCAAACGGTGCTGACCTTCAACAAAGCGCACTGAAGTTGCATTATTCGAGGCATCATAGTAACACGCCTTAGGGCCAATACCGTGCTGCATCAACGCCGTTTTTACTATGCTATTTAACTCTGCAATAGCCGCGAAAGCCTTACCAAATATAACCCAATCAGCGCCGCATTGACGATAGAACGCGACCGCTTGTGATTCACTTTGCAGCCAATGCGCATTTAAGTTATGAGCCTTTATTGCATATTCTGCAGCCGCATTGAGCACCGCATCTTCTTGCTTATAAAGCACCACCACGGTCTGTGCACCACGTTGATTAAGCTCATCGATAACAGGTAAGTATTGAGGCAAGTAGTACAGGTGTAAAACGTCGAAAAAAACCTTCATACAACGGTGCAAAGCGGAAAAAACATTCGCCCATCATACTAAAAAACCGAATTGTTTGCCTAATTGTACCCTGACTACCTATAAAAATGCCGCCAATATCATTGTGGCGGCATACTTCGTGACCCGAATAGGACTAATCAATAAGCTGATATTGCTCCTTGAGCACCGCTATAATTTCACTGCGCGGGTCGGTAGGAATTTGCAGTGGCTCGCCAATGATTTTACTAGCAATGCCAACGTAAGTGTCAGACACGTGCATCATTACTTCAACCGGCAACTTATAGTCTTGGGCGAGTTGCTCACGCTCAGCCATGCGCTCTTTATTTAGCAGCACATCGCTGTCGGGTACATTATTGATAAGCAGCTGGCGAAACCCCTCTTTGGAGTTTTCAATGATTTTACCATCGCGGTATGCGGGACCATCCCAAATACGTGAAGAGTCTGGCGTACCCACCTCATCAATGTAGATTAACTGCTCATTGCCCTGCATGTCTTCGACGTAACCGAATTCGAATTTGGTATCGACAAAGATTTGATCTAACTTCGCCAGCTCAGCGCTGATAACATTAAATCCTTGCACCAATAAGTGCTCATATTTTGCCACATCAGCTGCTGAGCTAAAGTTGAATGCATCTAGGTTATCGGTGATGTTTTTGCGCGTGATGTTTACATCATCCACGGCTGGCACGTCATCTAACCCTTCAATAATGCCCTTGGTCGATGGTGTGATCAGCACTTCATCTAACTTTTGATTCGCGGTTAGCCCCTCAGGTAGGTCGATGCCGCAGAAAGAGCGGATACCTTTGGCGTAATCACGCCACATACTGCCGGTGATATATTGACGAGCAATGGCTTCCACTTTTACTGTTTTGGCTTTACGCACAATCCATACGTATGGGTGTGGAATATCCACAATATGGTTGCCAGCAAGTCCGGCGGCATCAAATTGTTTAAACCAGTGCGCAGCCACTGCATTCAGTGCAATGCCCTTGCCTGGAATGCCGTTTAAGCCCTGCTCACCTTGCCAAATACAATCAAACGCCGAGATCCGATCGGAGATAACCATAATTGCCAACTCGGTCCCCTGTGGCACCGCATACCCTTTCTCTGCAATTAAGCGAGCACTGTCTTGCTCGGTTAACCAGTAAACGGAACGCACTTTGCCGCTGTGCACCGGACCTTGAGTGCGAATAGGTAGATCATCGTTTACATCTAAGACTTTGTAGTTGCTCATGGTTACTCCAAACAAGGGCTAATTTCGATACACCGACCGAGGCTGTGAGCGCGCTATGATAGTTCAGCTGGCAGCGAAGATAAAGATAATCGCCGCAACAAAGCGGACTTTTGTCCTATCTTTTTTATTCTCGACACTGGTTAGCCCTTGTACCTGTCATTTAAAGTTAATATTGCGGTAAACTAAACAACATCTTTTTGCTATAGGGGCACGACGGTGGACTTAGCGGGCAGCACTCAGGGCAAGCGATACCTTATGTATATTTCGCAAAATTACTCCTATGCGATTTTACGCCCTTTACAACAAGTTATTCGCGCTCATGGCGGCGAAGTAAAGTGGTTTTTAGAAGGCGATGAGGTCAACCCAGACTTCCTTGCTGGGGATGAACAGCAGGTATTTGATATTAAAGATGTCATTGCCTGGCAACCCCACGCAAGTTTTGTCCCTGGCAATGTCATTCCCAGTTTTGTGCCTGGAAGAAAAGTAGCTGTGTTTCACGGTTTCGATTCAGGCAAACGGAATCGTAGAGGACATTTGGATCACTTTAATATTCGAGGCTGCTTTGATCTTTATTGTACACAAGGGCCTAGCACCACAATACGCTTTCAACAGTTAGCCCAGCAACATGGTTTCTTTCGTGTGCGTGAAACGGGTTGGTCAATGCTCGACCCACTGTTTAGTCCCACACCAAATAACCCCTATAGCAGCACTGACTCGCGCCCAACTTTGTTGATTTGTTCAACCTTTTCCAAGCGCTTGTCACTGGCCCCGGTGTTGGTTGAGCACATTAAGGAGCTTCGCGATAGCGGTAAATACCGTATTTTAGTGCAGTTCCACCCGAAGATGAGTGCCGATATCGTGGCGCAATATAAAGCCATGCAAAATGACAGTCTCAGCTTTGTTGAAACCGACAATGTCATTCCCCTGTTGCAAGCAGCGGATGTGATGCTCTGTGATACTTCTTCGATTCTACTGATGTTTTTATTACTGCGTCGTCCGGTGGTTACTTTTAATAATCAAGCCCCTGCAGCGCACCTTCTCAATGTAACCGATGCGACGCAGGTTGAAGCGGCAATAGACCAAGCGCTGACCCGACCGCCTGAGTTAATGGCTAATATCGAGTCTTTCTGCCAGCAACTGCATCCCTATCAAGATGGTCGCTCAAGTGAGCGCGTATTGGCGGCAACCAATGATTTAATTATCAGTGACGGCGCTGAGCTAAAGGCCAAGCCCCTTAACTTGCTGCGCCAGTTTAAGATGCGTAAAAAATTGGCATATTGGCGTTGGTAACGGGCCATTGATCGCATTGCGCTGGCCCTAAAACATGACTGTGATACAGTAACAACAATTGCAAGTCAGCGGTATTGAACGTGATGATTGAAATAGAAAAGCTATGGTTTTCTTGGCACGGTGAAAAGCACACGCCCACTCTAGCAATAGACTCATTGCACATAAAAAAAGGTGAGCATGTTTTTTTACACGGCCCCAGCGGCACCGGTAAATCAACACTACTGTCGTTACTGGCGGGGATCCAAACCCCGCAACGCGGGCACATTCGCATTGCCGATACCAATCTCAGCGCCCTGAGCAGCGCCAAACGCGATCAGTTTCGTGCCGATCACCTTGGCTATATTTTTCAAAACTTTAATTTGCTGCCCTACCTTAGCCCTATCGACAATGTCACCTTAGCCCTGGCTTTTTCCGCTGTTCGCCGCCAACGAGCGCAACGCGCCGGTATGGCAATGAACGAACTGGCAGCCACCTTGCTTACTCAGCTCGGTTTAGATGCTAGCCACCATCATCAAGCGGTTAATACCTTGAGTATCGGTCAGCAGCAACGCGTAGGCGCAGCGCGAGCGGTCATTGGTGAGCCCGAAGTGATCATCGCCGATGAACCCACCTCCGCCCTTGATGAGGACAACCGCAAGGCGTTTATCGAGTTGCTGTTTCAGCAAACCGACAAGACCGGCGCCACGGTGGTGTTTGTGAGCCATGAAAAGTCCCTCGCGCCGCTGTTCTCCAAGGTGGTGAGCCTAAGTGAAGTTAATCAGCTTGCAGGAGTGGCGTCATGATTTTGCTAAAACTCGCCAGCAAAAGCCTATTTAACCGTAAGGCCAGCGTGTTACTCAGTGTCTTGACCATTGCCATTAGCGTTATGATGCTGTTAAGTATTGAACGAGTGCGTATGGATGCCAAATCAAGCTTCGCCAATACCATCTCGGGCACCGACTTGATTGTTGGCGCGCGTACCGGCGATATCCAACTATTGCTAGCTTCAGTGTTTCGCATTGGCCATATGAACAATGGCGTTAGCTGGCAAAGCTATCAAGCCATTAGTAGTAAGCGCGGCGTTGCTTGGAGTATTCCACTGTCGCTCGGTGATGCCCACAAGGGCTTTGCAGTAATCGGCACCGACTTAAGTTATTTTGAGCACTTTCGCTATGCTAAGAAGCAGCCCTTGCGCTTTGCCCAAGGCCACGCTTTTGCCGGCGTAAACGATGTTGTCCTTGGCGCTGACGTTGCTCGCTCATTGGACTATCAACTTGGCGACAACATTGTTGTTGCTCATGGCATGGGCAACACCAGCTTCCACCAACATGATGATAACCCCCTGACCATCGTTGGTATACTGGCGCCGACCGGCACCCCAGTCGATAAGTCGGTGCATGTGCCGTTAAAAGCAATTGAGCTGATGCATGGCAGCGCTCAAGCCGACTCGCACGAGCACGAGCACGAGCACGAGCACGATGAGCATACAACTCACCCAAGCGAACGTCATGAACATGACCAGCACCATGCGCAAAAACACGCACCGCACCAAGATTTAGTCGGTACACCAAAACAGATTAGTGCCTTTTTACTTGGCTTCGACAGCCCACTATACAGCTTACAAGTACGTCACAATATCAACCAATATCAGGCTGAGCCATTGATGGCGATTATGCCTACCGTAACCCTGAGTCAACTCTGGGAAATGCTTGCCATAGTGGAAAAAATCTTGCTGTTGTTTTCCTTGGTGGTGGTCAGTGTCAGCCTGCTAGGGATGCTCACCACCTTGCTGGCAAACCTGTCGCAACGGCGCCGGGAGCTCGCTATTTTACGTTCTGTGGGCGCCAAGCCGTGGCATATTTTTTCCTTAATGAGTATAGAAGCCGTGCTGATCAGCGTTATTGGTACCGCCTTGGGGTGTGGCTTATTTTACGCGGCCATGTGGGCCAGTCAGTCTTTACTGCAAGCTCATGGGGGCATTAGCGTGAGTATCACTCCTTTGTCAGGCTATGAACTGAGCTTAGTCGCAGGTATCATTATCGCTGGCTGGATTGTCGGTATACTGCCGGCAGCACGCGCTTATTTCTACTCGCTAAACGATGGTATGAGCATTAAAACCTAGGATATTTATGAAGTTTATTTACGCAAGTTTGGTGCTTTTGAGCACCGCGTTGACAGGCTCGGCAATGGCCAATGAGCCCCTGGAGATTTTTTGGGAAGACCTGGTGCCAGAAGGTCATGTTGCGGTCGATACACGCAATAATTCATCAAGCCACGAAGGCAGTGAGCAAAACTGGGTGCAGCCAAATTTAGATGCCCCAGTGGTACAAAAATACAATGGCAAAACCGTAAGTCTTCCCGGCTTTGTGGTGCCTTTGGAGGGAGACAACGAGTCCATAACTGAGTTTCTCTTAGTGCCCTATTTTGGCGCGTGTATCCATGTGCCGCCACCACCACCGAACCAGATTGTGCATGTGACCATGAAAAATGGTGTGCCGATCGATAGCCTCTATGACGCGATAGTGGTGACCGGGGTCATGCAGGCTGATAGCTGGAGCGGTGAAATCGCAAAAACCGGCTACAAAATAGCTGGCGTCGGTGTTGCCCCGTTCGAGCTATAGTAAAATCAGTTGGCCAAGGACATCCCTTGGCCGCCCACCTCAGCGCTGACACTTTTTACAGTAAACCGTTGAGCGCCCGCCTAAACGTATTTCCGTCAGCGTAGTCGCACAACTTGTACAAGGCTCCCCTTTACGGCCATAGACCAATAATTGCTGCGCAAAGTAACCGGGTTTACCATCGCTTTGGGAGAAATCTTTTAATGTCGTGCCCCCCTGCTCAATCGCCGCCGCGAGGGTCGCCTTTATTAACGGTGTGAGTTTTTGATAGCGTGCAAGGCTGACTTTCCCAGCTTCGCGTTTAGGGTGAATCCCGGCTTTGAATAAAGATTCATTGGCATAGATATTACCGACCCCAACCACCACCTGGTTATCCATAATAAACTGCTTAATGGGCTGCTTTTTGTTACGAGAGCGCGCAAACAGCCACTGCGCATCAAAATCAGCGGTTAGTGGCTCTGGCCCTAATTTTTGGAATACCGAGTGCACACTGTCCAGAGGCTGCCACAGACATGCGCCAAAGCGGCGCGAGTCATTAAGGCGCAAACTCAGGCCGTTCGCAAACTGAAGCTCAATATGGTCGTGCTTTTTCAACGCCGTGTTGCTATCAACTACCCGCAAATGCCCGGACATACCTAGGTGTAAAATCACCGCTCCCTCATCGCAGTGCAGTAGCAAATATTTTGCACGACGGCTTACCTGAGTAATGACGTTACCTGCTAGGGCATAGACCTGTTCGCTCACCGGCCAACGCAGTTGCGGTTGATGAACATTTACTTGGGTAATGGTTTGCCCCTCAATGTGAGGGGCAATGCCTAAACGGCTTACTTCGACTTCGGGAAGCTCAGGCATAAGTTAGTTACTCGCTAATTGTATAAACAGCTGCTGCGCTTGATGTGTCGTTAAGCTATACCAGCGCTGCTGTTGCTTGTTAAATAATCGATAGTGCTGCTGGTCTTTATAGAGCACATAAACATAGGGGGTTGGCTCTCCTGCAAGCGTTAAGGTTGCGGCTAAAAGAGGCGCTCCGCCAAGCGGCTCAGCTAACGGCGCTCTTTGTTGTTGCCAAGCGCGAACATTGGCTTCTAGCGTTTGAATGTCAGCGCTTGGTTGCGCCGCATCGCTGTCCTGTTGCATACGCCAGCTGGTGCCGATACGTTCAATTTTTATGCCGGGATATTCTAAAGTAAGAATATAACTCTGCGCTGGTAACAAAGGTTGCGGCCCTTTCGGTTCATCATCGCCACCAAGCCTATGATGTAAGCCATTGAACACAAAGATCATAATCAACATGGCGAAAATAATTAAGTTATTCCACCCTTTGCGCGAAAGTTTAATTGCAGCCATGGTTTATGCCCTATAGAAATTAATCCTCCCAGTGTAACCAAAAAGTCGTGCCCAAGCAGCCCATTTGCCGCTACCGCAGAGCTAAAAATTATTGCTACAATAACGGCAAAATATTTAGGAGAGTCGATATGGCAATGTATGTAGTGGGACACAAGATCCCTGATTCTGATTCGATCTGCGGTGCAATTGCACTGGCGTACTTAAAAAATCAAATTGGTGAAGAAGCTATCCCTACGCGTTTAGGCGAGGTATCACCGGAAACCCAGTTCATCCTTGACCGTTTTGGCTTCGAAGCGCCAGAACTGAAAATGAGCTACGCTGGGGAAGAGGTGTATATTGTTGACCACACCGAGAAAACTCAAGCCCCTGATGATATTGACCAGGCGACTGTAGTCGGCGTGGTCGATCACCACAAACTAGGCGATTTAACCACATCCACACCGCTTGAATGTTGGATTCGCCCGGTCGGCTGCTCAAACACCATCATTAAAATGATGTATGACTTCTACGGCGTCGATATTCCAAAAGATATCGCTGGTTTGATGATGTGCGCTATTTTAAGTGACACGGTGATTTTCAAGTCGCCGACTTGCACCACCGCCGATATCAAGTGTGTTGAGGCCCTTGCAGAGATCGCTGGTGTTGACGATGCCAAAGAGCTCGGCATGGAAATGTTTAAGGTTAAATCAGCCGTTGAAGGCACGCCAGTGCGTGATTTGGTCATGCGTGACTTTAAAGACTTCAATATGAATGGCAACCTAGTGGGCATCGGTCAGTTAGAGGTTATCGACCTGGCGGTATTTGACAACATAAAAGCCGAACTACATGCTGATCTTGCTAAGCTTAAAGAAGAGGGCAGTCGCCACAGTGTGCTGTTGTTGCTCACCGACATCATGAACGAAGGCTCGCAAATGCTCATCGCTTCCGCTGACGAAGGCATCATCGAAAGAGCTTACGGCGAACAAGTCGCTGACTCTCAGGTATGGTTAGACGGCGTACTTAGTCGCAAAAAGCAGGTAGTGCCACCGCTGCAAGACGCATTTGCAGGTTAATCCCCGCTTTTAGTATGTTAAGCCAGCAACCTCGCTGGCTTTTTTATTGCCCGCAACAGGGGCACTGCGGGTTTTTCTGTAATTGTATCGTCCTATGGCGCAAAGTCTCGCCATCAACACAGTGCAACACTGCCGCTCCATTGCCCTTAAGCAAATAGTTTATGGCGAGCATGGCCTGTTGTGCACCAACAATGCCCAGTAAGGGCGAAATCACCCCGAGTGTGGCACAATTAGCGGTGGGGTTATCGCTGTGCGGCGGAAACAGACAGGCATAACAGGGAGAAGTGCTATTACCAAAGTCGAACAACGCAAGGTGTCCTTGGTGTCCCACCGCAGCGCCGCTGAGCAGCGGCACCTGCGCCTCTTTGCAGGTTTTATTGAGCAGATAACGGGTTTCAAAGTTATCACTGCAATCAAGCACTAAATCACACCCCGACAACGCCGTGCTTAAAGTATGTGCGCTCGCCCGTTGGCACAGCGGCTCGAGGGTTATGTCGCTATTTAAGCTGGCTAACACTTTATTCGCCGCCTTCGTTTTAGCTTGCCCAAGATGATTAAGCTTGAACAAAATTTGCCGCTGGAGGTTAGATAGCTCGACCTCATCATCGTCCATAAACCGCACTTTACCCACGCCGCTGGCGGCAAGGTAAAGCAGCGCAGGGCTTCCTAAGCCACCGCAACCGACCACCAGCACGGTGGCTTGCTTTAGGCGCAACTGCCCCGCCTCACCCACATCATCAAGCAATATCTGCCGGGCGTAACGGATACGCTCTTTGTTACTGAGCGCGTCACTGTTCACTGCGCCCGTCCTTGATTGCTTGCTGTAACTGCGCAATCGCCTGTGCAGGATGCGCTGCTTCGGTTATCGCCCGAACCACGGCGACACTGCCAACACCGGTATTGACCACCTCAGCGATACGCGTCAAATCTATGCCACCAATGGCCACCGTGGGGTAATGAGCGTGCATCAATGGTACAAAGTGGCGCAGCTTCTGCAGGCCCTGAATTTGCCCGGTCATATCCTTGGTGGTGGTTGGGTAAATCGCGCCCAAGGCGATATAGCTGGGCCGGTAATTGTGCGCTAGCAGCATTTCATAAAAGCCATGAGTAGAGAGCCCTAAGCGCAGGCCAGCGTCTTGAATCGCGCGCAGATTGGCATTATGTAAGTCCTGTTGCCCCAGATGCACACCGTAAGCGCCATGCTTTAACGCTAACTGCCAGTGATCATTGATAAACACCTGAGCATCGTGGGCACGCCCCAAGGCAATGGCTTGCTTGATAGCTTCTTCTAACTGCTCGCCATGGCAGTCTTTCATGCGCAGTTGCACGGTTTTGACGCCGTGCTCCAAGCACAGCTGCAACCAATCAACACTGTCGACCACAGCGTAAAGCCCAAGTTGCTGTGGGCAAGGCGCGAATCCGGCGGCATAGTTAAAATCGGCAGCACATGGAAAATCAAGCTCGTCGCCAAGCCAACTACCGGGCTCGATCACTTGCGGAAAATCAGCAAGTTCACTAGGCCAATTCGTTTGCGCTACCGGGCCAATGCCTTCGCCGTAGCGCTGCGCGCTTTTCAACCCGGCATTAATATAGGCTTTGCCAAGAATAAAGGCATCTTTAAGCGGATACCCCTTAGCCAAGCAACTAGCAATAACGGACGACAACGTACACCCCGTGCCATGGCTGTGGGGAGTGGTGATGGTGGCGTTGCCAAGCCAATATTCTTGTTCACCTTCACGGCAATAATCAACACAATACCCTTGTGGGTAGTCCCAATGTCCGCCTTTAATCACCACACTTTTTGCCCCCCACTGCTGCAATCGTTTCGCCGCTTCACGCAACGCATCGGGGCCAATAAGGTATACGCCGGTGAGCATTTGTGTTTCGTGGACGTTGGGAGTGATTACATCAACCAAGGGCAATAAATGGGTTTTAATGGCATCGGCAATATCGTCTTGAGCGTCTTCCTCAATCAGACTATCACCACTTGTGGCAATGGCCACCGGGTCATAAACCACATAAGGAGGGCATGACCAGTTGTCGCGATAATAACGTAAATGTTCGGCTACCAGTTGGATTTGCTGCACATTCGCGAGCATCCCTATCTTGATCGCTTGAGGACGAAGGTCATTGGCTAAGGCTTGCAATTGTGACTCCAGCACCGCCTGTGTCACTGGATTTAGTGCCTCCACGCCCAGGCTGTTTTGTGCTGTCAGTGCGGTAATGGCGCTACATCCATGCACACAAAAGCTGTGCATCGCTTTTAAGTCGGCTTGAATGCCTGCGCCACCGCCGCTATCAGAGCCGGCAATAGTCCATACTACTTCACTCATATATCCTCACTCATTGTGTGCCATGCGGGCATGCCCAACGTCGGCGTGGACGGCACGGCGGTCGACTTTTCCACCATGGGCCCTGCTAAATAACTTTGTCTGCCAGCCACGGTGGCATTGGCAAAGGCTTGTGCCATCAACACAGGGTCGTTGGCTCCTGCTATGGCCGAGTTTAGTAGTACGGCATCCACGCCCATTTCCATGGCTTGGCAGGCGTGAGAAGGCAACCCTAACCCGGCATCGACAATCAGCGTAACATCGGGTAAGCGCTCGCGAATAGTATGCAATGCATAGGGGTTTAATATGCCTTTGCCAGTACCGATGGGCGCAGCCCAAGGCATAATCACCTCACAGCCAGCGCTCACTAAACGCTGGCACACTACCAGATCATCGGTGCAATAAGGAAGCACCTTAAAACCCTGTGCCAATAATTGCTCAGCAGCAGTAACTAGGGCGATAGGGTCTGGCTGCAAATTGTAGTCATCGCCAATGAGTTCGAGCTTTATCCAGTCGGTGGCGAAAACCTCACGACACATTTGTGCCAAGGTCATCACCTCTTGCACACTGTGGCAACCTGCGGTGTTGGGCAGCACCGTTAACCCGGTATCTTTGATCAGCTGCCAAAAGTCATCTCCTCCAGCGTGAGAGTTCTGCCGACGCAGAGACACCGTGACGATTTCACTGCCACTGGCGGCAATCGCTTGTTCCATGCATTGCGGCGATGGGTATAAGGCAGAGCCAATCAGCAGCCGGCTGCTGAAAGACTGACCATAGATAGTAAAAGCGTCGCTCATCTAACCTCCTTGAATGGGTGCAAGGATATCCACTTTATCGCCTTCTTTCAGGGCGGTGTGCCCATAGTCTTGCTGCGCGACAAAGTGGCCATTAACAGCGGCGGCGAACGGCGGTTTAGCCGCAAACGCAGTGATTGCCTCACTCAATGCAGCCTGCTCTGGCACGGTAACAGGCGTTTCGTTTATATAAATCTGCATATCTTCACCTTGGTTTTATACGGCGGTATTAAACTGCGCCAATGCCCGCTTAACGACAATGGGCGCAAGCATATAGCCATGGCGATATAAGCCATTAATGCTAATCACCTTGCCCCTTTGCTCAATATGTGGACGGTTATCGTTATAGGCAGGGCGCAGCCCAGCACGCAAGGACTCAACGGTGGCTTCAGCAAAGCCACTATGGACACTGTAAGCTGCGGATAACAGCTCTAAGGTAGAGCGCACCGTGATAGCTCGGGTATCTTGTGATTCAATTTCGGTGGCGCCGATGACATAGCGATGCTCTGGCTTCGGAGCGATATAAATCGGATAACGCGGATGCATGAGCCGCACCGGCCGGCTCAAGCATACTTCCGGTGCATGCACTCTAGCGACCTCGCCACGCACACCCCGCAACGGGGTGTGCGCAGTTTTCGCTCCGATGCCGCGACAATCGATGACGGCTTGATAGTCTTGCGCTGCGAGCGCGTCAACGTCCACATCGGCGTTAAAGGTAAAGCGCACGCCACGACGTTTTAGGCTGAGGTAGCTGTGCTGATAAAAGCCTTGATTGTCGAGCTGTCCCTCGCATGGCAGGTATAGCCCTTTGCCAAAGCGCCCTGCCAGCTCAGGCTCCAGCGTCTGCAACTGGGCACCGTCAATATCTTGCCCGACAAAGCCCGCCAATGGCTTTAACTGTTTGCGGAAATGCGCCATGGCGCCCTGATCCTGGGGGTAGGCAACAATAATACTGCCAGCTTGCTGAAACTGAACCGGTTCATCGAGCAAGGCCAAGAGTTTTGGCCATAATGCCAAAGCAGCAAGGCCATCCTCAGCGAGGTCTTGTTCACACAGTACCGATTCGGCCATTGGTGCAAGCATCGCAGCTGCCACGTGCCCAGCACTACTGTGGCCGTGCTCATCACCGCGTTCAAACACTTCAATATCATAGTGCTGGGCAAGCAGCAGTGCGGCCACCCGGCCGCACACACCAAAGCCAACAATGGCTATTTTTTGGGCCATTAATATACCTTATGGTAGAGCTCGCTGCCTGAGGCTTTAAACTCTTCTGATTTCGCCTGCATTTGCGACTCAACATCAACCATGCGAATACTGATTTCCTCGCCAAGATTATTGGGGTCGATGCCTTTAGACTCCAGATCTTTGGCGTAATCACGTACTTCCTGAGTGATTTTCATAGAGCAGAATTTGGGCCCACACATCGAGCAAAAATGCGCGACTTTTCCTGACTCTTGCGGCAAGGTTTCATCGTGATACTCGCGCGCTCGATCTGGGTCGAGACCCAAGTTGAATTGATCGAGCCAACGAAACTCGAAACGCGCTTTTGATAAGGCGTTGTCGCGTTCCTGCGCCCCTGGGTGCCCTTTGGCCAAATCGGCTGCGTGGGCGGCAATCTTATAGGTGATTAAGCCTTCTTTAACATCTTCTTTGTTAGGCAGCCCTAAGTGCTCTTTCGGCGTGACATAGCACAACATCGCGCAGCCATACCAAGCGATTTGCGCCGCGCCAATGCCTGAAGTGAAGTGGTCATAGCCTGGGGCAATATCCGTGGTTAACGGGCCTAAAGTATAAAACGGCGCCTCGCCGCAATGGGCTAACTGCTCGTCCATATTGTCTTTGATTAAATGCATCGGCACGTGACCCGGCCCTTCGATAAACACTTGCACATCATGCTGCCATGCTATTTTGGTAAGCTCGCCTAAGGTGCGTAGTTCACTGAATTGTGCTTCGTCATTGGCATCGGCAATCGACCCTGGACGCAGCCCATCGCCCAACGAGAAACAAATATCGTACTGCTTTAAAATTTCGCAAATGTCTTCAAAGTGGGTGTACAGGAAATTCTCTTGGTGATGCGCTAAGCACCATTTCGCCATAATAGACCCCCCTCGGGAGACAATACCCGTGACCCGCTTTGCGGTCATAGGCACATAACGTAATAGTACCCCAGCATGGATGGTAAAATAATCGATGCCTTGCTCGGCTTGTTCAATCAGCGTATCACGGAAGATTTCCCAGGTAAGATCTTCGGCTACGCCATTGACTTTCTCAAGCGCCTGATAAATCGGCACTGTGCCCACTGGCACCGGCGAATTACGGATCACCCATTCTCTGGTTTCGTGAATATAGCGCCCGGTTGATAAATCCATAATGGTGTCGGCCCCCCAGCGGGTGGACCACACGGTTTTTTCTACTTCTTCTTCGATGGATGAGCTAACCGACGAGTTACCGATGTTAGCATTCACTTTCACCAAGAAGTTACGCCCGATGATCATCGGCTCAGATTCGGGATGATTGATATTATTAGGGATCACTGCTCGCCCTCGTGCAACCTCATCTCGGACAAACTCAGGGGTAATAAATTCGGGGATACTGGCACCAAAAGATTGCCCAGGGTGCTGCTGAGCTAATAACTCTTTGCGCACCTCTGCACGGCCCATATTCTCGCGAATGGCAATGTACTCCATTTCTGGGGTAACGATCCCTTGGCGAGCGTAATGCATTTGCGTGACATTTTTACCCGCCTTAGCGCGGCGCACCTGCGGTAGATGCTCAAAGCGAATATGGTCAAGCCCTTCGTCAGCCATACGCTGCTGAGCAAACTGCGAGCTTTTATGATCTAATAGCTCGGTGTCACCGCGCCCTGTAATCCAAGCCTGGCGGAATTTAGGCAGGCCTTTGCGCACATTGAGCTCAAAATCTGGATCGGTGTATGGCCCTGAGGTGTCATAAACACGAATAGGGTCGTTTTTTTCGTAGATGGGATCTTCTTCACTGCCGCCAACAAAGGTATCGCTTAATGCGATTTCCCGCATACCTACTCGCACTCCAGGCTGCGAGCCCTCAACATAGACTTTTTTGGAGTTGGGGAAAGGCTGCCCCGTAAGGTTGTGGATATATTCAGACGCCGCTTCACGGCTTTGACGACGGCTTGGTTTGGTTTTTTGTGACATGACGCACCTCACTATTTTACTGAGTATTGGTCTTGTCTGGAGGCGATAGAGCCTGTGGTCCGCGCGCATAAGCGCTGCTTTGGCTGGGCATGGTTTGTGCCATTACGGCACAAGCGTGCCGAGGCAAGCTTGTTCCCTACGCAGGTGTGAGCCTGATCAGGTTAACGGATCCCGCATTTGCGATCTCAGCCCTTCAGTTAGGGCACTCCGACAAGTATTCGCCAGCAGTCTAGCTTACAAACTCATTGTTGCGCAAGCCAGCGGTCAAGATGATTGGCAAATTGTTGTTTGTCTTGGGCACTCAAAGGGGCTTGGCCACCGGTTTGGATGCCGCTGCTTCTTAGGGTATCCATAAAATCACGCATATTAAGGCGCGACTTGATATTCTCTTTGGTGTACAGCTCACCCCGTGTATTCAATGCTAGTGCGCCTTTATCAATTACTTCCGACGCTAATGGGATGTCGCTGGTGATCACCAACTCGCCAGCCTGAACTTGCTGTACGATTTCATTATCCGCCACATCAAAACCCGGCATGACTTGCTGCATACGCAAGAAATCTGATGCTGGCAAACGCAGGTATTGGTTGGCAACAAAGACCGCTGTGGTTTTCGTGCGTACCGCAGCGCGGCAGATAATTTCGCGGATAGCGACGGGACACGCATCGGCGTCAACCCAAATAGTCATGGCGTTTCTTCCTAATTAAGTAGGTGTGCAGTATATCAAGTTTGTCAGTGGAGGTATGAAGTGATGCAAGAATAAGTATAAAGGATGAAAAAGGAAGCGTTTTCCCCGCACTATTTACGTCCGTTTACACGCAGGATGCATTTCACTGCTCCGATGTGTTGACCCTGCAAAAGGTAAAAGGTTAAAAAAAGGTTAACACCCTACCTCAGGTGTACTTTTTGAAACTTGATCACACATGGAGCATAAAATGAAAAAACTATCACTACTGAGCTTGGCACTCGCCTCTACGCTGAGCCTCACCAGTCACCTAAGTGTTGCCTCACAAACAACCGCTGCCGCCCAACAGGCACAGGCGGCCCACAGTGTATTCCAAAGCAAAAAAGCCCTTGCCAAAAACATTGCCAAGAATTTAAAACAGCTACAACCGACCTTACAACAACAACTAAGTGCCTACTCGTTGGCAGTGAGTGCCGATAAGTTAGTGCCTAAAGACGCTCAAAGCGAGTTTGATCTGCAACAGCATAATGCCCAAATTCGTTCGCTAAAGGGCCTACCTGAACAGGGCGACAACCTATTACAACTGCGCCTAGCGCATCGCAACATGCTTAATGACTGGCAGCAAGGCGAACCGGCGCTGGTTGCTTTTGCCCCCAAGGGCGATGACAAACACTGGGATGTGGTAGAGGCGTATGACCAACAAGGACAGCTGCATTTACTCGATGCCTACACACTTCCTGATACACCGGTTTTCATCGTCGAGCTTGACGCCAAAAAGACCCTCACTGAGGGGCTTGCGATAATGCGCTCGGTGCTGACATCAACCCAACAACCGACGCTGCAAAGTAAATACAGCATCCAAGACGAACAACCGTTATCCACCACAGTGCTTAAACAAATCCGTCTTAATGATGATGAAGAGCCTTGGATTTCAGGTGCCGCTGAAGTGTACGCCATTGTCACGGGTGTGAGCCCGTCCCGCGATGAGCCAGTGCTAGACATTGTTGATATGCCCTACTTAGATCACGACGGCGAAAACTACTACCCAAACCAAGTGTTAATTCACTGGAATCGCTACCGTTGGCAAGCTGCGGATATCTTATTGATGGAGCAAGACGACAATACCAATTATAAAACTCTGGCGAGTAAGCTATTGGAAGTCGCCACAGCGGTACTGCGCGCAATTCCGAATCCTGACGCTCAGGGCTATGCCATTATTCCTCAGCTAACAAATGAGATTTTACAAGCTATGCCTGATGCATGGTTCACTAATGATGACGACTATGTTGACGTGTATTACACCCTACGTGAGGGGCAAACGTACCGTAACTATGCGGGCGCCAGCAACAACGCAAGGGTCACCCTGGAACCACTTACTATCGACCCAAGATAAAACACTATGGCGCTGCTTAGTGCAGCGCCTATCTCAAAAACTATCCACTTTATCGCGTTTGCTCGAATCTTCGCCTGTTACCGTTACAATAGCTAAAAAAGCAAACAGGACGTGGTCATGAAACCTCAACTTACTTTTCTAACTGCTATGCTGGCAGGTGCATTGGCGACGCCAGTGGCCGCTAAGCAGGCGTTGCAATTTAACGATGTCTTCGATTTCAAGTATCCGCAACACACCGTTTTGGGCGAGCAAGGTCAGTACCTAGCCTTTAGTGCCGAACCTTATCGCGGCGACGCTCAAGGTCAGGTGTATAACCTAGATAACAATGAACTTATTGCCACGGTAGCACGCGGTACAGCGGCACAGATTAATAAAAACAGCCAATGGGTGGCATTCACCCAAGTCCCCACTCTCTTGAATAAAGAAACCGCTGACAAAAAAGCGCGCAAGAAATTAAAAAACAACCTCGTCTTGGTTAATACCCAAACGGGTGCCCAGCAAAGTTTTGAGCAGGTGAAAGACTATCAACTCTCTGATGATGGTCGCTGGCTCGCCTATCGCCTCCACAGCAGCGGCGATCATGATGCTGATAACGAAAAAGAAAAAGCCGATACTGGCGATGAGCTGCATATTAGCGCTGATAAAAAAGATAAAACCTATGACTTAGTCATTGTTGATCTAACCAGCAACGAGCAGACACGCCTTGACTCAGTGTTCACTTATGCCATCAGCCATACCAGTGCAGGTATCGTCTTCAATCAACACAGCAGTGATGGCAGTAATAACCAAGTCAGCTTTTTTGACTTTGCCTCACAACGCACGGACTCACTGATAGATGAGCCAGGGGTAACCGTTAGCACCATCGAATGGCACCCAGTACAAAACCTTGTGGCCTTTAATGTCGGCAATTATGTCGATGATGATACGCGCCGCCGCGACTACCGTACGATGTTGTGGCATGGTCAGCAAAACACCTTAGAAACGCTGCCAAGTCAATGGCAAGCGGGCAAGAAAGGCACACTGAGTTGGTCGGAAGATGGCGCTCGCCTATACTTTACAACACGACCAGAGCTTGACGCCAAAGTGACCAAGAAAAAGTACCAAGACGCGCAGTCGTTGCGCGACTTCGACACCATAGTGGCTCAGGCGAATATTGAGGTATGGCACCACCAAGACCCAGAAATTAAACCGCGCGAAAAACAGCAATGGCAGAAAGAAAACAAATATCGCCATTACCAGGCGGTATATCACCTTAATGGCAAGAAGGTGGTACAACTGGCCGATGAGCAAGTGCCACAGGTGCGGTTAAACAAAAAAGCAGATCACCTTATCGGTTACTCTAACCTGCCCTATTTGCACGAGATGACCTACAAAGGCTTTTATAATGACTATTATGCCATTGATGTTCTCAACGGCAGTAAACAAGTCATCGTCAAAGCCCATCCACATCGCCCGAGTTTGTCACCAACAGGGCAACATGCGGTGTACTTTAGTGACCAAGGGTGGCAGCTAAAAGATTTAGCCACTAATAAAGTGACTCCCCTTAGCAGAGCAGTGAATGCAGTATTTGCCGATGATAAGCATGATTACCCCTCCGAGGTAGACGGCTATGGTGTTGCTGGCTGGTATAAAGACGGCTCGAAGGTACTCATTAATTCTAAATACGATATTTGGGCCTTTGATGTTGAAAGTGGCGAAGCCCAAGTTTTAACGCAAGGGCAAGCTAAGCAGGTTCAGTATCGGGTGGTTAACCTTGACGATGATAAGCTTGGTTTTGATGACCAAGAGCAGCTGCTGCTACGCGCATTTAATGTGAATAATAAGCAGACCCACATAGGTGCACTGGATTTAGCAAATAACACTGTGCGTACACTTTTGGCTGGTGAAGCGCGCTTTGATGTAAAAATGAAGGCCAAACACGCTGATAAATACATTTTTACCAAGCAGAGTTATCACCAGTTTCCTGACTTTTGGCAGGCTGATGCCCAGCTCAGTAATACTCGTAAGGTGACTGACTTAAACCCACAAATCAGTCAGTTTAAATGGGGGCAAAAGCCAGAACTAGTTAGTTACAAAGGCTACGATGGCGAGGACTTACAAGGCGTGCTGATAAAACCTGCGGACTACGTAGAAGGTGAGCAAGTGCCTGTGGTTATCTACTTTTACCGCTATATGAGCCAGCGACGTTACGACTTCCCAAAAATGGAGCTTAACCATCGCCCTAACTTCCCGATGTTTACATCGAACGGTTACGCGGTGTTCTTGCCTGATATTCGCTTTGAGATTGGTAAACCTGGCCCCTCGTCCACTCAAACCATGATCAATGCCGCGCAAAAGCTGATTGATATGGGCGTTGCCAAAAAAGATGCCATAGGCTTGCAAGGACACTCATGGGCCGGCTACCAAAGTGCCTTTATGGTAACGCAAACCGATATGTTTAAAGCAGTTGTCTCAGGAGCGCCGGTATCGAATATGACCTCGGCATACAGCGGTATCCGCCTAAAATCAGGATTAGCGCGTCAATTCCAATATGAAACGGGTCAAAGCCGTATTGGTAAGGCACTGTATGAAGATGTCGATGCCTACATTGACAACTCACCGGTGTTTTTTGCCGATAAAATAAACACTCCAATTATGATTATGTTTGGCAATGAGGATGGCGCCGTGCCTTGGCAAGAAGGGATTCAGTACTATTTAGCATTGCGCCGCGCCGGGAAAGAGGTGATTTTCCTTGAATATGATGGCGAGCCACATCACCTGAAACAGTTCCCCAACCAAGTGGACTTTTCTATTCGCATGATGCAGTACTTTAATCATCACCTAAAAGGTGAACCAGCGCCACAGTGGATGACGCAAGGTGTCCCTTTTATTGAGGAATAATTAACGCTATAACACAGCAATACATTTGCGTTATAAGCCAACCCAAGCGGGTTGGCTTTTTTTATGTGTGCTATTGCCCTTGTGTGGCTTTGACGCGCTGCAACCCTGCGGTTAAAAAGACGCGGTAAGCGCGCTGCTCTAACCCAGGCTCGCTAGGTGAAAAGTGTGTTGGAAAGCTTGCGACTAGCTCTTCTACATTTTGCTCAGGGTGTTTATTTACGTGCTCAACAATGGCTATTAACCACGCTTTTGGGATACTCAAGCTCGCTTTGCTATATGCATCACCATGTCCTGGTAGGACTTGAGTGATATCCAGAGCCGCCAAATCATCGAAAGCGCGCAACCACTGCGAGAAATTTGCGTCCCCAGGGTAGGGCTTTATGTCGACCATATCCGCACCGGCGAGAAGCCCCTCTTGCTCAATATATACCATCAGGTCGGCATCAGTATGCGCCGCGTAGGGCAATATGTTGAGCTCGTAATTACCTAAGTCCAATGTGGTCTTTTTGTTTATTGCCAGCTGGGGTGATTGCAGCTCTAAATGCTGCCATTTATCTAAACGCGCTTTGGCTGCTGCTATTTTTTGCTGCCAAGGAAGCTGTTCTTGCTCGGGCAAGTTATTCATGCGGTGCTCGCTTAGAGCAATACTCTTGGCAAAACCATCTAAGCGCTCGTTGAGCTGGGCATGAGCGAGATGAAACTGATCATTGAGATGTTGGTGGACGATAAGTTTAGCGTCCGGGTAATGGCTTTGTAACAGTGCCATCCCCAATAAATGGTCATCATGCGGGTGAGAAACTAACAAGTAGCACAGTGGCACTTTTAGCTGCTTGTCTAACTTGCTAATGAAGCGCTCAGTTTGCGAAAACTCCCCTGGCGCATCGATTAATAAGGCGCATTCATCGCCTTGGATAAGCACCTGATTTGAATCATAATATTTTAGCTTTTCATGTTGTTGGATAAAGTCGACATGAGCACTGATACTGTGCCATTGCTGGGCATGGCTTACGGTGCTGGTGAGGGCTAATAATAAAAACAGAAATTGGCGCATAGGCTTCCCTTGGGCGCGACTATGCGCCTTATGATGTTGTTTCTAAGGCTGATGTCAGTTTGGAGCACAGTTGGCTCTGCATTTGTTGCTGCTCAGTGAGCTGCGACTTCGCTTCTAATAACTCATGGCACAGGTTGAGTGCTGCCATAAGTAACGCTTTGTCATCATTGCGCACCGCTGAGCGCTGACGCATATGTTCAACGCTCTCATTGAGGTGCTGTGCCGCATCAAGTAACGCCTGCTCTTGCCCAGGGGGACAAGCAAACTGATGCTCCCTACCGAGCAAATTGACCTTGACGCTGTGTCCGTCGTTACTCATTAACCCGCCGCGCTAGCCGACTGCAGTTTTTCCAGTAGGCTCGTTAATGTACTACTGGTTTCTTTCTGCTTTTCTTCGCTTTCTAACACTTCTAGCTGCAAGGTTTCGTTTTCGTCCATTAGCTTAGTATTGTTTTCACGTAAGGTGGTCACTTCTTGCTGTAATTCACTATTACGCTGAATCAATTTATCGACCAGTTGTTCGAGTTGGGAAAGGGTTTCTTGGTTCATAAAGGCGCTCTTTAAACTGTTGATTAGAATCTGCAAATGTAAAGCAATCTGCCCAGCGATGCTAGGGGGTGTAGCGTATTTCCTGTAAATTTTGCCAGTATTAACAGCGGGTTCATTTAAATCACCCAATATTCAGCAACGGTTTATAGTAGCTGCTTATTAATCAATCATCCAAAGTACCCATCTAGCTCTGTTTATCTGGTGCAAATACAGTAAAATGGCTATAAGTTCAGTTTTAGGAGCCGTTATGCTCAGTTATCGCCATTCTTTTCATGCTGGCAACCCCGCCGATGTGGTGAAGCACCTAGTGTTAGCACAAACACTGCAACACATGGTCAAAAAAGAGAAGCCCTTTGATTATATTGATACCCACTCGGGAGCCGGTTTTTTCGCCATCGACAATGCCGATATGCAGAAAACCCAAGAGTTTAATGATGGCATTGCTAAGCTGTGGCAGTATCAAGGTGATGTAGATGCGCTTGCGGATTATGTAGCCCTGATTAAGGGTATGAACGAGTCCGCTCAGTTACGTCATTACCCGGGTTCACCTAAGGTGGCTGAACACTACTTACGTAAGCAAGACAAAGGCTGGTTTTTTGAGCTGCACCCTCAAGACTTAAAATTACTGCAAAAAAATATGGCAGGTAAGCGCTCGTTACGAGTAAAAGATGAAAACGGCTTTAAAGGCTTGCTGGCACTGGTGCCGCCTCTTTCGCGCCGGGCATGCGTGTTAATGGACCCGCCGTATGAAGTAAAGAGTGACTACGACAAAGCGGTCGATACCTTTATAAAAGCACATCAACGCTTTAGTACCGGCACTTATTTGTTGTGGTACCCCGTGGTTGAGCGCTCCCGCATAGACCGCCTTGAACAACGTTTTATTGACTCTGGTATTCGAAACATTCAATTGTTCGAGCTTGCCACTCAAGGCGATAGTGAAGAACGTGGCATGACCGCCTCAGGGATCATTGCCATCAACCCGCCTTACACGCTAAAAGCAACGATGCAACAGGTACTACCGGAGTTAGTGAAGGTGCTCAGCGAGCAAGACGGGTTTTATCGTTGCGAGCAACTGGTTGATGAATAACCTGAAACAACACTAACAACTTGATTTATTGACCACTGAAATTGGATCTTGGTGAATCAGCACATCAACTTCACCACCGAACTCAGGGTGCTTTTGTTCGCTAAACGCCTCTTGAATAAGTAGCGCTACCTCGTCCGCGACTTGGTGTGCCCTGATCAAAGGCATGTTGTCATCCAGTTCTAAATGAAGTTGCACAAAGCGTACTTTGCCGCCTTGGCGAGTACGCAAATCGTGCACACCTAAAACTTGCTCGTGGCTTTTGGCAACTGCCACTATCTGCGTTTTTTCTTCATCAGGCAGTTCTTTGTCCATTAAATGCGCCGCACTCTCGGTGCCTATTTGCCAAGCATTGTAAAGCAAGTAGGCAGCAACTAAGATGGCAAAAAATGGATCGGCACCGACAATACCGTAGTAGGCCAACATCAGAGCAAGCAATACTGCTAAGTTCAGTAATAGATCACCCTTATAGTGCAGTGAATCGGCTTTTATCGCCACCGACTCAGTACGCTTAATAGATTGGTATTGCACATAGACAACGATTAAGGTGCAAAAAATAGCAAAAATACTCACCCACACACCCAACAATGTATGATTGACAGTGACAGGGTTAATAAAGCGCTCGATGGCATGAAAGGCCAATAAGCAGCCACTGCCACTGATAAAAGCGGCTTGACCGAGACCAGCCAAGGCTTCCGCTTTACCATGACCAAAACGATGGTCGTCGTCAGCCGGTTTTAAGGCATAACTCAGAACAAAGAAGTTCATTAAGGTGGCGCTTATATCAAGCAGTGAGTCGGTCAATGACCCTAGCATAGCGGCAGAGCCTGATGCTAACCACGCCCACGCCTTAGTTGCAATCATCAAACTAACCATAGCCAACGTAATCAAGTTAGCGAAGCGCACCCAAAAGTTGTAACCTCTTGCTGGGGTTGACGCGCCTTGGTTGTTCATAAAATGCACCTAGAGTTATCGAATCTATGCGTCATTTTAACCATCTTTGGTATACTCACGCCACTGTATCGCGCTCAGCTCAGAAGACTTATGTTAGACATTGTTTTATTTCAACCCGAAATCCCCCCTAATACTGGTAATATTATCCGCTTGTGTGCCAACACCGGCTACCGCTTACACTTAATAGAACCATTAGGGTTTGAGTGGGATGACAAACGCATTAAACGAGCAGGCTTGGATTATCACGAGTTCTCTAATGTTCAGCGCCATCCGAGCTTAGAAGCTTATATCGACGCCTTTGCCCCAAAACGTATTTACGCATGTACCACCAAAGGTACGCGCTTTCATCATGAAGTCGCCTATCAACCAGGTGACGCGCTGTTGTTTGGCCCCGAAACACGCGGGCTGCCTAGCGAAGTTATCGCCTCTTTACCAGCAGAGCAACGGGTACGTATTCCCATGCAAGCAAACAGCCGTAGTATGAACCTATCGAATGCTGTCGCGGTATTTGTTTATGAATCCTGGCGCCAACTCGACTTTGAGGGCGCCTGCTAAACGCACCGATGCTACATTCTCTAACCAGCTATATAAGAACTAGATATTATGACACCAAGCCAAGCACTGATTCGCCAACTCGTTCAACAAGCCCTTGATGAAGACTTAAATGGTCTCAGCCCAAGTGAAGGAGATATTACCGCACAGCTGATCCCTGAGCAGCAGCAGGCTAATGCCGATGTTATCACCCGAGAGGAAGCCATTTTTTGTGGCCAAGAGTTGGTAAAAGAAGTTTTTGCTCAAGTAGACCCCAGTGTCGAACTTACTTTTTTTGTTGCCGATGGGGATAAAGTGCTACCCGAGCAGCGCCTATTTAACGCCAAAGGCAGCGCCCGGGCTATTTTGACCGCCGAGCGCACGGCACTTAACTTCGTACAAACGTTAAGTGCAACGGCCACAGCAGCTTATACTTATAGCCAAGTCTTGGCCAATTCCAATACTAAATTACTAGATACTCGTAAAACTATTCCAGGTTTACGTGCACTGCAAAAATACGCAGTCAAATGTGGCGGCGGAGTGAACCACCGTATCGGTTTATTTGATGCATTCTTAATTAAAGAGAACCATATCGCGGCCTGTGGCAGTATTGCTGCGGCGGTTTCCCAAGCCAAGCACAATCACGCGGATAAGCCTGTAGAAGTTGAAGTTGAGAGTCTCGATGAGTTGCAACAAGCGCTCAGTGCTGGCGCGGACATTATCATGCTTGATAACTTTTCTTTAGCGGATGTAAATACAGCCGTTAAACTAACTAACAAATCAGCCAAGCTAGAAGTGTCGGGCAATATCACTTTGGCAACTTTGCAACAGTACGCTAACGTTGGCGTAGACTACGTATCCAGTGGCGCCTTGACTAAACACATTGAAGCTGTTGATTTATCAATGCGTTTTCAACAACTATAGTGACTTTGCAAAATATTCAAGTAGAATAGCTGAATTCGGTATAGATGTTAGCAGTTGTTAAAAAAAGTGCTACACAAAGCCAAAATGCCGTGATAGCATCTAGTTTTAAAGAATGAGATTTATACTTAGGTAGTAATACTTTGTTATAAATCAACGAAACTGTAATAAAAGAAATCTACACTCAAGGAACGGTGTCTCAGTTAGTTGAATTCAACAATTGGACTATACTTCCTAAGATATCTGAACCTGTAGGTTTTGACATTGCTAGGCGCTTGTTGCCCCACGTAGTACAAGCAACTAGTCGACCAATTGCCGAATCAACGATTTAGCAACACTGGTTACCTTAACTTTGCCCAACAATCCTTTAGGAGAGGAACATGGAAAAAATGACTCAAAACAAACAACAGGGTTTCACCCTGATTGAATTAATGATCGTTGTTGCGATCATCGGTATTTTGGCAGCAGTAGCGCTTCCAGCTTATCAAGGCTATACAGCTAAAGGTCAAGCAACAGCGTGTTATCAAGAAATTGTTCCTGGTAAAACGCAATTCGAAATTATGAAGCTTGAAAAAGGTACCTCAGCAGCGCCGACCCTAGAACAGCTTCAGTTAGGTACAGCGAAGGCGTGTTCACTGCATGAAGTTACAGGGACAACTATTGTTGGAACAATGAAGGGTTCTCCTGACATTGATGGCAAGAAGTTAACTCTGACTCGCAACGACACTTCTGGTGAATGGACTTGTAGTTCAGACGCTACAGAAAAAGAGCTACTTCCTTTAGAATGCCGAAGCTAAGTCTCTATAACTAGATTTGTAAACACTCCCCTTGTGGGAGTGTTTTTTACTGCAGTGATTGTATGAATATAAATTCTCCTCTTGTTAGAAGGCTATCTGCCCTCGGTTTATTATCACCAGACCAAATATCCTCACAAGCCAAAAACCAATATGGTTCTATCGCAGAGATGATATGCAACGTTGCAAAAATTTCCCCGGAGCAATTGCAGCAAAAAGCCAGCCATATCTTTCATGTTTCCCAATACGACATTTCCACCTTTGATTTGAGCATGCTGCCCGAACAGGGAATGCTAAATGAAAAGCTGATTAAAAAGCACAAGTTGCTGCCAATAGGTGCGAAAGGAAAAACATTATTCATTGCAACGGCTGACCCTACCGATTTTAGCGCTTTCGAAGATTACGAATTCAACACGGGAATGCAAACAGAGGCGGTGATTGTTCGTTATGACCATCTAGAAAAAGCGATCGATGGCTTATTCGATAGTACGTCGGGGCTCGGTCTCACCGACAATGATATGGAAGAGCTCGAAGGTGTTGACTCTGGTGATGGTAATAAGAAAGATTTAGCAACAGATGTAAACTCTAAAGAAGACGACGCCCCCATTATTGTTTATATCAATAAAATTTTAATGGATGCGATTAAGCGCGGAGCTTCCGATTTACACTTTGAACCTTATGAAAAACGCTACCGCATTCGTTTTCGTGTTGATGGCGTGCTCCATGAAATTGCCTCTCCTCCTGTTAACCTAGAGAGCCGTATCGCTGCACGTATCAAAGTTATGTCGCATATGGACTTGGCGGAGAAGCGCAAACCCCAAGATGGCCGTATAAAACTAAAAATAAACGCCAAAAAAAGTATCGACTTCCGTGTGAGTACCCTTCCCACCCTTTGGGGTGAGAAAATCGTAATGCGTATTCTTGATAGTTCCAGTGCGATGCTCGGCATTGATGTGCTTGGCTATGAGCCTGAGCAAAAACAGCTTTATTTGGACGCACTTGCACAACCCCAGGGGATGATTCTGGTTACCGGTCCTACAGGTTCAGGTAAAACCGTATCACTTTATACCGGTCTCAATATTCTTAATACCACTGAGCGTAATATTAGTACTGCCGAGGACCCCGTTGAAATAAACCTAGAGGGGATTAACCAGGTTCAAATCAGCGCTAAATCTGATATGACCTTCGCCAATGCTTTACGCGCGTTTTTACGTCAAGACCCTGATATTGTCATGGTGGGTGAGATTCGAGACTTAGAAACAGCGGAAATATCGATAAAAGCAGCGCAAACAGGCCACTTAGTACTATCGACGCTACACACCAACTCAGCGCCGGAAACTCTGACTCGTTTAATGAATATGGGTGTGCCTTCATACAACATTGCCAGTTCAGTGAGTTTGATTATCGCCCAGCGGCTAGCCCGTCGGTTATGTAAGCATTGCAAAGAGCCTGAACAGCTACCTCAAGAAGAGCTACTAAAGCAAGGGTTTACGCACGAGCAGCTAAGTGATTTAACTGTCTACAAACCAGTAGGCTGTGATGATTGCACCGAAGGCTATAAAGGCCGAGTTGGTATTTATGAGGTAATGCCCATCACCCCTAAAATAGCCGAAATTATAATGCGCGGCGGTAACTCGTTAGAAATAGCAGAAGTCGCGGCTCAAGAAGGTGTCAATAACCTAAGAAAGTCAGGGCTACAAAAGGTTGCTCAGGGCGTGACTAGCCTGGTAGAAGTCAATCGCGTAACCAACATGTAAAACACCTAGGCAAACAGCAGTAACCTTTGCTGAAACCCTGTGTTAATATTAAGTAATCAACAGAGCTTGTGAGAAAATAATGGCAAAACAAAAACAAGCAAACCAATTGGACACGTTCCAATGGGTGGGTGTGAGTACTCGAGGCAAAAAACTTGAAGGTGAGCTTACTGGTACCAGTATTGCACTCGTAAAGGCTCAACTGCGCAAACAAGGTATTACGCCATCAAAGGTGAAAAGAAAAGCCAAACCTTTACTGGGCTTTTCTGGTGAGAAGCGTATAACAGCGAAAGACATAGCCATGCTGACCCGCCAGATAGCAACCATGCTGCTTGCTGGTGTTTCCTTGGTTCAAGCTATAGACATGATTGCCGAAGGCTCTGAAAACAAAAGCCTAAAGAACCTATTAAGAACAATTGGTGAAGAAGTAAAAGCGGGTCAACCTCTGAGTGCTGCACTGAAAAAACACCCCAAGTACTTTGATGACCTCTACTGTGACTTGGTTGCATCAGGTGAGCAGTCAGGCGCGTTAGATAGAATATTTGACCGTGTCGCTTTATACAAAGAAAAAGCAGAAGCCCTCAAATCAAAAATTAAAAAGGCGATGTTTTATCCGGTGGCAGTTATAGCCGTTGCCATAATAGTTACATCCATTTTGCTTATCTTCGTAGTACCTCAATTCCAAGATATTTTTAATGGCTTTGGCGCAGAACTACCTGCATTTACCTTATTCGTAATCGGAATTTCTGAGTTTATGCAGGAGTATTGGTGGGTTGCAGTGCTAACCATGGTTGTTGGTGGTTATTTGTTTAAGCAGGCACACCGAAAGAATAAAGATTTGCGAGACAATGTTGATAAGCTCATCCTAAAAACCCCAATCGTAGGTATGATCTTAAATAAGGCTGCAGTAGCACGTTATGCCCGAACATTATCGACCACTTTTGCCGCAGGTGTCCCTTTAGTGGATGCACTAGATTCAGCAGCAGGAGCCTCTGGTAATGCGGTTTATCGCGATGCAATTTTAGATATCAAAGCTGAGGTCAGCTCTGGTAACCCGATGAACTGGGCAATGCGTAACTCAAATATATTCCCTGATATGGTGATTCAAATGGTCGCTATCGGCGAAGAGTCTGGTTCACTGGATGATATGCTTGCTAAGGTGGCAACTATTTATGAACAAGAAGTAGATGATGCCGTGGACGGCCTCTCAAGTCTATTAGAGCCACTCATTATGGCAGTGCTAGGGGTGCTAATCGGTGGCCTAATTGTTGCTATGTATTTACCTATTTTCCAACTCGGTTCTGTTATTTAGATGTTTTCAGAAGTACTCGAATTAATGAAAAGCGAGCCGTGGTTTTTTATAACCACGGTTCTTTTTGTATCCTTAGCTGTAGGTAGCTTCCTCAATGTGGTTATTTACCGCATTCCAAAGATGATGCAAAATCAATGGCAGTCAGAGTGTCGCTTACTACTTGCCGATGAATTGGCATCAAAAAGTGAACAAAGCCAATCAGCATCCGCTCCTTTTAACCTTCTAACGCCAGCTTCGACTTGCCCGAAATGTAATAACAAAATCAAGCCTTGGCACAATATCCCCCTGCTCAGTTGGCTATTTTTAAAAGGCCAATGCGCATACTGCCAGGCGCCTATCTCTATTCGCTATCCAGCTATAGAGCTCATCACTGCGGTTTTAAGTTTAGTTGTCGCGCTTACCTTTGGCCCCACTCAACTAACCGTGCTTTACATCATTATCACCTGGGTATTGGTGGCACTGACATTCATAGACATAGACCATATGCTGTTGCCAGATCAGCTGACGTTACCGCTGTTATGGCTGGCTTTATTAGCAAGTGTTGCAGGGATCACCATAGAACCGAGTGCAGCACTAATTGGCGCTGCCGCAGGCTACCTTAGCTTATGGAGCGTTTATTGGCTGTTCAAATTGCTGACCGGTAAAGAAGGGATGGGCTATGGTGACTTTAAACTATTGGCGGTATTTGGTGCCTTATTAGGTTGGCAAGCATTACTGATGATCATACTACTGTCCAGCATTGTGGGTGCCGTAATTGGGATTACCTTACTCTCTATTCAAGGCAAAGATAAGGCAACCCCGATTCCGTTTGGCCCTTATATTGCCATTGCTGGCTGGATAGCCATGCTTTGGGGAGAACAAATCCAAGGCGCTTATTTCGGCGCTATTTTGGGTTAAAACAACGATGTGGACGCTTGGTCTAACCGGGGGGATAGGCTCTGGTAAATCAACCGTTAGCGCCTTGTTTCAGCAGCTCGGCATCACGGTTGTCGATGCCGATGTTGTCGCTCGCCAGGTCGTACAGCCAGGCACTAACGGATTAGCCGCCATCGTTAGCCGTCATGGCCGTTCGCTGTTGTTGGATGATGGTAGCCTTAATCGCGCTAAGCTACGTGACATCATTTTTGCAGACGAAAGCGAAAAGCAGTGGTTAAATGCGCTTTTGCATCCACTTATCCGCACTGAGATGCTCACCCAACTGGAACAGGCACAAAGTGCCTATGCAATCCTTGAGGCGCCACTACTTTTTGAAAACAGCCTTGATAAGTATTGTCAGCGCACCTTATTGATCGATGTGCCTGAAACTGTGCAAATAAGTCGTACTTGCGCTCGAGACAATATCACTGAGCAGCAGGCAAACGCTATCTTAAAGGCACAAATGTCACGCCGAGATAAAGTCGCAAAGGCCAACGATATTATCTCTAATGCTGGGGTAATCGCTGACCTCAGCGCCAAGGTATCTCTGTACCACCAAAACTATTTGCACCTCGCCAATTTGCATTCCCGCTAAGATCGATAACACTTAATGTTACAGCTTGTAATAGCTTAAATCATTGAGCTTGCTATACATTATTGTTATTAACTTGGTTGCGGGACCTATGAATATTAACTCACCTTTGATTCGTAAATTTATTACCTTAGGACGTATCGATAGCGACACGGTAAAGACGCACCAAGAGCAAAGCCGCTGCGCAGCAGAGACCATAATCCGCAGCAGCAACATGAGTAATCAAGAACTGTTGGCACAATGTGTTGAACTCTTTCGCACTCCGTATATTGATTTAAGCTCCTTTGACCCCAGAAGCATAGACAAGCACTTGCTAAATGAGCAGTTGATTCGTCGTCATCATATGCTGCCCATTTCTGCCAAGGGTAACAAGCTATTTCTCGCCGCCTCAGATCCTACTGACTACGGTGCTTTTGAAAATTACGAGTTTAGTACCGGGCTTCAATGTGAAGTAGTGCTGGCTGATTATCGGCAAATAGATAACCTCATCGAGCAGCTGTTCGATGCCACCCACACACTGAAGCTATCGCAAGAGGATAGCGACGAACTCAGCCACCTCGCCAAACAAGACTATGATAATCATCATCCGGAACAGGGCAATGAGGATGACGACGCCCCAATCATTGTCTATATCAATAAGATTCTCCGTGATGCCATACGCCGAGGTGCTTCTGATTTACACTTTGAGCCCTATGATGGCGACTACCGCATACGCTTTCGAATTGATGGTGTGTTACATGAGATGGCCAATCCACCTTATGCGCTGTCCACTCGCCTTGCAGCCCGCATCAAAGTAATGTCTAAACTAGATATTTCGGAAAAGCGCAAACCCCAAGATGGCCGCATTAAGCTTACGATTTCGCCGCGTAATAGCATTGATTTTCGGGTCAGTACGTTGCCAACTATGTGGGGGGAAAAAATTGTTATGCGGGTGCTTGATTCCTCCAACACGACCCTAGGCATTGATGCGCTTGGCTACGAGGAGGAGCAAAAGCAGCTTTATCTAGATGCATTGCAACAACCTCAAGGCATGATTCTTGTCACCGGCCCCACAGGTTCCGGAAAGACCGTCTCTCTATACACTGGACTCAGTATTCTTAACACCCCTGAGCGCAATATTTCTACAGCCGAAGATCCGGTCGAAATAAACGTTAAGGGCATAAATCAAGTACAGATTAACCCCAGGGCAGAGCTCACTTTTTCTAGCGCTCTTAGAGCTTTTCTACGCCAAGACCCAGATGTAGTAATGGTGGGCGAGATACGCGATTTAGAAACCGCCGAAATCGCCATTAAAGCTGCGCAAACCGGGCACTTGGTGCTTTCCACCCTGCATACCAACTCCGCACCTGAGACTATCACGCGACTTTTAAATATGGGCGTACCGGCGTACAACGTGGCTAGCTCTGTTTCACTAGTCATCGCCCAACGTTTAGCTCGGCGACTGTGCAAACACTGTAAAGAACCTGAGCAACTCCCTCGTGATGAGTTGCTCAAACAAGGCTACACCGAATCTGACTTAACTCACATAAGTCTATTCAAAGCGACAGGGTGTGATCAATGTACCGATGGTTACAAAGGTCGGGTGGGAATATACGAGGTGATGGAAGTAACTCCCCACATAGCACAAACGATTATGGATGGTGGAAACTCACTTGATATTGCCAAAGCATCAAAAGAAGCAGGCTGTGCGACATTGCGTCAATCGGGGCTACGTAAAGCTGCAGAGGGCATTACCTCACTATCTGAGGTTAATCGTGTTACGCGGCTATAGGTTGTACTTATAGGCCTTTTAAAGCGCCCTACTCTCAGTTACACTGCCGCCATGAAAGTTTCACAGCCCAAAATACTATGCCTACCATTGTAAAATGCCCAACTTGCGAAAAGCAGGTGACCTGGTCCGCACAAAGCCCCTATCGCCCGTTTTGTAGTAAACGTTGTCAGCTGATTGATCTGGGCGAGTGGTCTAGTGAAAACAACAAAATCTCTACTGCAATGAATGATGACAGCGAAGGCGTCGATAAGGCTGAATTCATAGAAGAAATTGAAGCTATGCTAGCGCAAAATGATGATTCGTTTTTTAAAGACTAACGGCTGGGTTAGCTCGAGGTTTTAATATTCACCAAGTCAAAATCAGCCAATTCAGGTACAATCTGCTGGAGTTTTGATTCTGTTTTATCAAGCGCATTCAGACATCTGCAATATTCAACAGATTTTTGTTCAAGCTGCTGCGCTTTTTTCTGTAACGACTTATCGATTTCCGCTGTGATGATCTCCATGCGCTGACCCATATCGTTAATGCGCTCTTCGATATTTCCTTCTCGAGATTGGAATGCGTCGCCCAGTGACACCAGTATAGCTCCTAAAGAGCCTTGGATTGCGGTGTGAATTTTCTTCGATACTTCTTGGGCAAAAAAGTCATCTAGTTTGGATAACGATTGCGGCGCAATAAAGAAAAAGTCGTCTCCACGCTTAAATTTGTCGCGTAACGCCCGTTCTACATACTGTAACTGTGTTTTAAGAATTTCCGGCTCTTTGTCAGATAGGCCCGTGACCACATCCTCAATGGCACTCAGCCCAATGTTAACGCCATCGGTGGCGAGGTCTACTAACTCTGGAACAGTATCGCGGATCATCATGCTATATTGATGCAGCACCGCTGTCTCTTGCTCGTTCAGTTCAATCCACTGCCCGCGAACAACCAACTGCTGGTCTTGGTTTATTTGCACACGGGTTTGGTTGTTATCAACGATGCGAATAATGTCATCAGTGATGATAAGCCCGTGGGTTAGTTCCACGTCACAATGAGTCTGGGCATGTACGTTGTGTACACCCACTATGGATAACATGACAGACAGACCCAACCAACGCAGTGACATAGCAACTCCCAAATAAGCTGCGCTAAGATTATCAAAGAGTGACCATGAAGCAAATAGGCAAATTTTTTGTTAGCCCTGCGCTTCATAAGTAAAACAGCGAGGAACTACCGCTTGTTCAACATGTTAAGGTGACTCAATGTAAAAAGGGTTGGCCAGCATAATGTGTCGGCGTGACGCTAGCGACAGCGTCTCTAGGTTGGCTGAGAAGTAGCGTGTAAATAGCGCATCAAACTCACCGCGCTGGATAAGCACATCCAACCCCTGTCGAAGGTGTGCCGCTAACTCAGGCCGGTTCTTAGAGACAAAGAAGTAAAATGCACTCGGGTAATTAAGCACAACGTGATCAACAATTTGTAGCTGCATCTGCTGATGGGCTTGTAGTTCATCAACCACTTCAATCACGGAACGAGGAAAATAATCGACCCGCTGCTGCGCTGTTAAGCGAAACATCGTTTGATAATTTGCTACCGGTTTCACCGGTAAATTGTTAGCGGCGAGTATGTTGGTATCTGGCCAATCATGACCTTGCACAGCGCTGAAATGGCGTAGCTGCGATACTGACTCTACGGTGCTGAGTTCCCTTGCCAGTTTCGGGTGCGCAAGCAGTACTCGCTGACCAATGAGCCCTTTAAATAGCGGTACCTTAACCGCAATAGCTAACTTTTCTCGTGCTGGGCTAGTCATACTCCAGTGCACATCGACGCGCTCACCATCAAGCATATACAAAATACGCTGTTGATGCGGATGCACATCAACATAACTGATAGTATATGGCTTATCACTGATTGCTAATGCGCTTTGCAATAGCTCTTGTAAGTAATAATCACGGGGATACAGAGGCCGCATCTCTTGGGCAACACGAACTGTTTGCTGAGCGTAAGCAGGGACACACAGCATAAGTGAAAACAACAGTGCCCTTGTTAATAATCCCTCAACCATCATTCACCTCTTCAGCTCTGCGCTCAAACCACCGTCCATACTGACACAGTGCAACACAGAACTAATGTGATTTTATTCATGTAATGACAACGGTGAAAGCGAGTCCAGTGGCTCAGGGTGTAAACGAAATAACGGTGCGGCGGGCCCGCGTCGCTGGCAGCAAAAGAGGTGGCTCCCCTTGTGACGCTTAGCCTCTTTTTTTGCATCGGTCGCTAATGTCGCAACTTGGTGACTATTATCGCAGCTACGTGTATCTGGTGTGACTAACCCCACGGCCAAAGCCAATAATGGCACGAACTGACGCTGCCCTTCACGATTACAGCTCCAATAACCTTGCGCTGCGATATGCTCAGGGCTAAAAAATCGCCGAACCTGAGTATCAAAATCAGCAATCACAGCCTGGCAGGTAGCACTGGCATCCTCACCATCAAATACAACCATAAAGTCATCACCGCCAATATGGCCAATAAAGCAGGGAACGGCTTGGCAATGACTGCGGATGATATCGGCCAATAATTTAATCACGCTATCGCCGCTGGCATAGCCGTATAAATCATTGAATTGTTTGAAATGATTCAAATCAAAATAAGCAATGGAAAAGGCACGGTTGCTGCGCAAACGGTGTTCAATCGCATCATTAATGGCGATATTGCCGGGTAACATGGTCAGTGGGTTAGCATGCTGGGCATGACGCACTTTTTCTTCGGTCATGTGCTTGAGAATTTGCCGCAGATGCACAACACCTAAATACTTACCGCCTCGAGTTACGATGATATAGCGACGGATATCAAAATCATTGTCGGTAATTTGCCGGCTCACTCTATCAAGCTGTTCATTTTCATCAACCACGAGTGGCTCGGCGTCCATCAGCGACGCTATCGGCTTTTTGTCATATAAAGCATGACCATAAGGTGAAGCAAACACTTCTGTTAACTGCTCTTTGTATAGCAAGCCAACGGGCTGGTGATACTGATCAATAACAACCAGTGAAAACAGCGCCTTATCGTTATCAAAAATACGCTGCGCCTCTCGACACAAAGTGTGTTGGCAGATAGCTTGTTGCTCTATCGCTAACCATCCCACCGCCAGCGATGGCTCGACAAAGTGCTGATGGTGAGTGTGCCCTAAACTTTGAAAGCGTTGTGTCTCAAATTGCTGGCTAGGCTCTGCACTCGGGCGTTCGAATAAATACCCCTGTACCGTATGTAGCTCGAGTGTTCGTAACAATTGAAACTCTTCTTCTCGCTCTATTCCCTCGGCGACTACCCGAGTATGTGTGGCTTTTGCTAGCTCCGTTATAGACTTTAAAAACTCTTTTTTCACCGGACTTTGATCGCAATGATCAATAAAGTAGCGGTCTATTTTGACAATATCGGGTTGTATTTCTGACCACTGTTTAAGCCCTGAATACCCCGCCCCTAAATCATCAATGGCGATGAGAAAACCAAGCTGGCGGTAATGTGCAACCGCTTTGCGTAACTGCTCGGTATTATCCACTTTATCTTGCTCGGTGAGCTCGATGACTACTTGCTGCGCACCGAGGCCGTAATCGCGCAGTAGCTGCAGGGTTAGCCCTTTAGGGTGAGCCGGATCCGATAACGTGTTGGGGCTGACATTGAGAAACAACTTGCCAGCTAATTGCTGCTCGGCGAATGAGGCTATTGCCGTTTCTCGACACAGTAACTCTAATTCGGAAAGACGATGGTGCGCTACAGCACAGCTAAATAGTGCGTCGGGTCTGTGCAAAAAGCTATCTTCAGGCACCCTGCTGAGTGCTTCATAGCCAATTATCGCTTCCTGATAGAAGTCAAAAATAGGTTGAAAAACGCAGGTAACTTGGCGCTTTTCAATAATTTCGGCTAATTCTGCTATTAATTCGGCACTCACAGCTTTGTACACCCAATATTAAAATGGTGGCAAAGCCTAGCAAGGGATTATGACAGCGTCATGAATTGACTACTTTATCTGCAATTGCTGCTGAATGATATTGAAATGGGCTTGCGCTTTGAGTGCATGTCGACGCGCCGACACAGTATTAACTGCGCCAGTTTGCGACTCTCTCACTCTAGCTCTAATTAGCAGCGGAAGAACTGTCGCCTCCTTAATATGATAGCAAATCGGTGCCTCAAAGTTGGGTAAAGCATCGCCATTGCGGTATTGCTCACTCAGCTCTGCATGCGTTAATTGCACGGAGCTATCAAAGCCTTGATATAAGCTCTGTAGGTATGCGTCACACTCGGGAAAGCGCAGTCTTAGATCTGGGATTTGCGCATACATAGCAACGGCTAGGGCTGTACTTATATGCTCGAGCTCTGGTGCTCGTCCTTGCAAGCGTAACTCACTGAGGAGTCGCTCACTCATGCCTAGGTACACTTGGGCTGCTGAGTTCGAATCAGCAGTTGGCTGTGGCTCGCCAACGCTATCACCGCAAGCACTTATTGTTAGCAAAGCTAAGACCAGTAAAAACAACTTCATAAGACTGGGCCTGTATAACAGCTGAGACAGCGAGCTACATTCATTGTCACAACCGGGGAACTGGATATATAAAAAATGCCGCATTAAAGCGGCATTTTCAACGTTTTTACCTTTATTCTCTAAGGCATAGGATCGAGATCTGCGCCCTCTTTCTCTACTTCTACGGGGATCAAGTCCTCTTTACTAACCCCAAGGAATACCGCCACAGAGCTGGCGACATAGACCGACGAGTAAGTACCGATGAATACACCAAAGAGTAATGCCGTAGCGAAGCCATGGATAGTTTGGCCACCCCACACGAACAAGGCTATCAATACCAAAATAGTGGTAATTGAAGTAACCAAGGTTCGATTCAATGTCTGTGTAAGGGAAAGATCGATAATTTCCAAGGTGTCGTCAATACGCACTTTACGGAAGTTCTCACGGATACGGTCTGAAACAACGATAGTATCGTTAAGTGAATAACCGATGACCGCAAGAATCGCCGCCAAAATAGTTAAATCAAACTCCAAGCCCAATAGTGAAAACAGGCCCATAGTCAAAATAACATCGTGGAACAAGGCAAATACCGCACCTAGGGCAAAACGCCACTCAAAACGTAAGGCAACATAGAGCAAAATACAGATCAAAGCAGTCAGCATCGCTAAGCCACCCTGCTCTTTCAAATCTTCACCTACGCTGGGACCAACAAACTCGATACGGCGCATCTGCGCCTGTGCATCGGCCTGTTTTAAGGCTGCCATAACTTGGTTACCAATGACCTCAGCTTTCACTCCCTCTCCTTGTGGAGGAAGACGCACAAGTACGTCTTTACTGGAGCCAAACAGTTGTACAGAGGCATCAGCGAAGCCATTCTCTGCGAGTACTTTTCGTACTTGGGAGAGCTCAGCAGGCTGTGAAAAGCCCACTTCTACAGCTGTACCACCGGTAAAATCTAACCCAAAATTAAGGCCTTTAACCACGAAAGACGCCAGCGCGGCAATAATCAATAAAATTGAAAAGCCCATCGCTACTTTGCGTGCTTTCATGAATGGTAAAGTACCTTTCACTTTTAATAATTGCATGCTTCGCTCCTATATCGATAGCTTTTCAATGCGCTTACCACCAACAACTAAGTTGATAACCGCACGGGTACCAACAATGGCGGTAAACATTGAAGTTAAGATACCTATTGCCAGGGTTACCGCGAAGCCAGCTATTGGTCCGGTTCCCACTGCAAACAGAATAATCGCTGCGATTAAGGTGGTAATATTGGCATCAAAAATCGTACTGAAAGCACTGTCGTAACCGAAATGGATAGCCTGCTGTGGACTGCGTCCATCAGCCAATTCTTCGCGGATACGCTCGAAAATAAGTACGTTTGCATCCACTGCCATACCAACTGTTAAGACGATACCAGCAATACCAGGTAAGGTCAGCGCAGCACCTGGGATCATCGACATCACTCCGACAATCATCACCAAGTTAGCACCCAAGGCTAGGTTAGCAACCAAGCCGAAACCTTTGTAATAAAGCAGCATAAAGGCTAAAACAAACGCGAAGCCAAGCACCACGGCGGTCATACCCGCTTCAATATTTTCTTGGCCTAAGCTTGGACCCACGGTGCGCTCTTCCACGATTTGGATCGGTGCAACAAGGGCACCTGCACGCAGCAGTAAGCTCAAGTTATGTGCTTCAGCTGGGTTATCTAAACCGGTAATGCGGAAACTACGCCCTAATCGTGCTTGAATCGTCGCCACGTTAATTACTTCTTCCACTTTGATAGGCGGAAGCGGCTTTCCGTTTTCGTCTACTTCGCCGGAAGGCTTGTATTCAATAAACACGGTCGCCATCGGTTTACCTATGGCGCGCTTGGTAAAGGCATCCATCTTGGCACCGCCTTTAGAATCCAGCTTAATATTAACCTGCGGACGCTGATATTCATCCATGCCAGATTGTGCACCGGTAATATGGCTACCTTCCAGAATGACCCGCTTCTTCAGTACCACAGGACGGCCTTCGCGGCTCATGATCATTTCAGTACCAGGCGGTGTGCGCCCTTGCATCGCCAACCCTGGGTCAGCATCTTGGTCAACCTCACGAAACTCTAGGGTTGCCGTAGCACCTAAGATTTCTTTTGCACGCGCGGTGTCTTGTACACCGGGTAATTGCACGATAATGCGCTCTGCGCCTTGACGTTGAACATTAGGTTCAGCAACACCGATTTGGTTAATCCGGTTACGAATAATGGTTTCATTTTGCTTGATCGCATAATCGCGCAGCTCTTTAATACGCTGCTCGCTCATAGAGGCAATAAAGCCGTTGTCGTTGTTGCTGTCATCAACAAACAAGTAACCCGGGTAGCGGTCTTGTAAGAAGCGCTCTGCAGCGTCTTTGTCTTGCTCACTGCGCATCACCACTTGCACGCCATCGCTCCCCGCTACGCGGCGGATAGTGCGATAACGCAGTTTTTCTTCGCGTAAGTCTGAGCGGAAATCCTGCTCCATCTGGTTCAGGGCGTTATCCATCGCCGTCACCATGTCAACTTCCATGGTGAAATGCACACCACCACTTAAGTCAAGACCGAGCTTCATTGGGTTACCACCAATGGATTTTAACCATTGTGGTTGAGCTGGCGCCATGTTGATGGCTGAGATGTAATCTTCACTTAAGTTGTCGCGCAAAATGTCCTGAGCTTTAAGTTGTTGTTCGACATTTTTGAAGCGGACCAGGATCTGGCCATCGGCGAGTTTGCTCGACTTGGTTTCAATTTTATTATCAGTCAGGATTTTATTTACTGTATCTAGCGCACTGAGATCGGCGTCGGTTCCCTTTGTTCCGGTAACCTGAATGGCCGGATCGCGGCCATAGATATTCGGGGTGGCATAAAGCACCCCGACTGCCAATACAACAAGTACGAGTAAATATTTCCATAAGGGAAACTTATTTAACACGTATCTTTCCTTTTTGGTTTATAGCGACTTCATTGTGCCTTTGGGTAGTACTGCGCTAATCGCAGACTTCTGCACTGTTACTTCGGTTTGGTCGTTCAGCGAGATAAGCACAAAGTCTTTATCTTCAGACACCTTAGTGATCTTACCAACCATGCCGCCTTGAGTAAGCACTTCATCACCTTTGGCTAAAGCGCTCATTAGGTTTTTGTGCTCTTTTACTCGCTTAGCTTGCGGGCGGTAGATAAGAAAGTAAAAAACCAAACCGAAAATGGCCAGCATAATTAGCATTTCATAGCCACCACCAGCTGGTGCGGCGCCCGCTGTGCTTGCATGTGCGTTTGCAATAAATAAACTCATCAGGTAGTCCCCTTAAGTACTTAACTATTAATTTTAGTGTTGTAAATTACAGGCAAGCCCGCACAAGGCGGGCCGCAATTATTCTGTTTCTGCGAGCTCTGGAACCGCAGTATTACGGCGAGCATAAAAGTCTGCTACGAAAGCGTCAAGCTTGCCGCTGGCAATTGCCTCACGCAACCCTTCCATTAAACGTTGGTAGTAGCGCAAGTTATGAATGGTGTTCAAACGCGCACCGAGAATCTCATTACACTTATCCAAGTGATGCAAATAAGCGCGTGAATAGTTCTTACAGGTGTGGCAATCACATTCACTATCCAGCGGCGCGGTGTCGGTCTTGTGCACGGCGTTACGGATTTTAACCACCCCACCGGTAACAAATAAATGACCATTACGTGCGTTTCGTGTCGGCATCACGCAGTCAAACATATCAATACCACGACGTACCGCTTCAACGATATCTTCGGGCTTGCCGACGCCCATTAGATAACGCGGTTTTTGCTCTGGCATTTTGTAAGCGCAATGGTCGAGAATATTGATCATGTCTTCTTTAGGCTCCCCTACGGAGAGTCCACCGAGGGCATAGCCATCAAAATCAATTTCCTCCAGCCCTGCTTGCGATTGTGCTCGCAGCTCTGGGTACATACCACCTTGAATAATACCAAACAGCGCTGACGGGTTATCACCGTGCGCTTGTTTTGAACGTTTTGCCCAGCGCAGTGATAATTCCATAGAGTCTTTAGCTTGCTTCTCTGTTGCTGGGTAAGGCGTACATTCGTCAAAAATCATGACAATGTCAGAGCCTAGATCACACTGCACTTGCATCGCTTTTTCAGGGCTCAGCATTATTTTCTCACCGTTAACGGGAGAGCGGAACATGACGCCTTCTTCCGTTATTTTACGCATAGCGCCGAGACTGAAGACCTGAAAACCACCGGAGTCTGTCAAAATCGGCTTGTCCCATGCCATGAAGTCATGGAGGTCACCGTGTTGTTTAATAATCTCGGTGCCCGGACGTAGCATGAGGTGGAAAGTATTTCCCAAGCAAATGTGCGCCCCCGTATCTTTAAGCTCGTCTGGGGTCATCCCCTTTACTGTGCCATAGGTACCTACCGGCATAAATGCGGGGGTTTCAACGACACCGCGTTCGAAAATTAAGCGCCCACGGCGTGCTTTGCCGTCGGTTGTATCTAGTTCAAATTTCATGTGGTCCTCAATAGGTCGGAAAAACAGTCCAACTCGAGCGCAAAATGCGCAGATTAACCGCCCGATTTTACCTGTTTTGTCGCAGCAATACTATGAATTGGGGCGAATCGAAGAAATAAAAGCAACAAATAAAAAAAGCCGCTTCTTGCGGCTTTTTCTTAGTCTTTATCTTGGCGGGTTAAAAACATCGCATCGCCATAACTAAAGAAACGATAACGCTCTTTGATAGCCTCTTGATAGGCCGACATAATATGCTCCTGCCCAGAGAATGCGCTGACCAGCATAATTAATGTGGACTCCGGTAAGTGAAAGTTTGTGATCATGGCATCGACGACATTGAACTGATACCCAGGGTAGATAAAGATATCGGTATCGCCGACATAACTAATGAGCTCACCGCCACCGATTTTCGCTGCCGATTCCAAAGAACGCACCGAGGTTGTGCCCACAGCAATAACGCGCCCGCCTTGGGCTTTAGTTTTCGCAATGGCATCAACAACATCTTGTGGTACATCAATGTATTCTGAGTGCATATGATGCTCTTGAACGCTGTCTACCCGCACCGGCTGAAACGTCCCTGCACCAACGTGTAGGGTCACAAACGCCATGGCCACGCCTTTGTCCTTTAACGCTGCCATTAGCGGCTCATCAAAATGTAATCCGGCTGTTGGTGCGGCAACTGCACCGGGTTTTTCACCATACACTGTTTGATAGCGCTGCTTATCTTCATCAGTATCAGGGCGGTCAATATATGGAGGCAAAGGCATATGGCCAATCTGCTCAAGGGTGTCTAACACTGACGTATCACCTTTGAGCTCAAGCTCGAACAGCTCGCCTTGACGGCCAATCATTTCCATCTGCGCTTGTTCTTCAAGAACCATCACCGTTCCCGGTTTAGGTGACTTATTGGCTCTCACGTGAGCAAGCACACGCTTGTCATCAAGCACTCTTTCTACAAGCACTTCCACCTTGCCACCAGAGCGCTTTTGTCCATGCATACGGGCAGGGATCACTTTGGTGTTATTAAACACCAACAGATCACCAGGTTCGATGAAGTCAATGATGTCCTTGAAAATATGGTGGGTGGTATTACCGCTGTTACCCTCTACTTTTAACAGGCGACTTTGGCTACGTTCCTTTTGCGGAAATCGAGCAATCAATTCTTCAGGTAGCTCAAAACTAAAATCGGCCACGCGCATGGGTTTTCTCCGGGGTGCTGAAAATCGCGCCAATTCTAGTTCCCCCCTTGACTGAAATCAAGCGCATAGCGCTTGTCTCGGGTGACAATTACCTATAATCTAGCGGATTCAATTTAGGTCTTAAACAGTTGGGTTGCGATACCATGGCTACGCCGTTGAGCCTCATGATAGTCAATGCCAGTGCAGTTGAGCGCAGCATCATTAAACGTACTTTGGGGCGTCTCGATATTTTCTCTGTGCTTGAGTTCGCAGACTCCCAAGAAGCATTGCAGGTGCTGAAAGAACGCGCGGTAAGCTTAGTAATTACCGGACTGGATGTAGGCACCATCGATGGCTGGCGCTTTTCACGAATGATTCGCTCCGGATTGCTGAAAACCCCTAAACACACCCCGATTGTACTGACTCCCCCTTTTTATTGTGAACGTATCGCCGAAACCACAGCTCGCAGCTATGGTATTGATGCGGTTGTGCCCATTGAGCGCCAAGATTTACTACCGCAAACACTGGCCAATGTTCTGTCCACGCAACTCGATAAAAGCAGTCGTTTAGGTCTGCTGTTACTCGAAGCCGATAGCACCAAAGCAAAAGCGATGAGTGAGGCTTTAGCGTTAAACTTTGCCGTTGAAGTATGCAGCTCTGTGCGCCAAGCCTTAAGCACGTATTTGCAAGGGCGTTACGCCATCGTATTGCTAGATGCCAGTATTGCCAATGCCGAGACTGCTAACGAGTTGGTTCAAAGTATTCTCTCTCATAATGCCAGCCAAGCGATTGTCACTATTATAGATAGCCACGACGCTGACTATGCCGAGCGTTTATTGTTGAGCGGCGTCACCGACTTTATTCGTCGCCCTTACAATGACGCACTACTAATGAAAGTGTGTGACCACGCCGCGCGTCGTGAAGACTTTATAGCCAGCTACAGCGAGTTTGAGAAGAAAGTGGCGCAGCTAAGCCAAAGTCAATCACGCTATAAAGAGCTCTATTCAGCGCACCAACGCATTCTTATGCATCTTAATACCATCGTTATGGAGCTCGACGAGCAAGGCTGCATCCGCTTTATTAACCCAGCCTGGGAAGCAAATACCGGGTATGGTTTAAAGCAAAGTATTGGCAAGCCGCTTACCAACTACGCGTTAGCGCATGACCAAGCAAGGCTTCAGCAAGTATTGAGCGCTGTTGCTCAGGGTGAGCAACAACGGCGTAAGATAGAAGTGCAACTGGTTACACAACAGGGCAATAGCGCTTGGTTTGAATGCCGTTTCCAGCATGTTAATGAAGCCAATGCTGGCGCGGTGATCACCGCTTCCATCGACAATATTGAAGAGCGCAAGCAGGCGGAGTTACAGTTACAACACTTAGCATTACACGATACCCTTACAGGGCTTCACAACCGCTATTATTTTGACCAACAACTCTCTCAGTTGTGTCGCCAAACCCGTGCTAATGATGAGCACGCACTGATTTATATCGACCTTGACCACTTCAAAATTATTAACGACAGCAAGGGACACCAAGAAGGTGACGTTGTTCTTAAAGAGGTCGCCAACTTATTCCAAGAGCATATCGGCGATAGCCATTTAGTCTTTCGCATCGGCGGCGATGAGTTCGCCATTTTACTTAAAGACACCCCATTTTTAGACGCTCATATGGTGGCTGAAGGGGTATGTATGGCCATTGATAGCTACCAGTTCCATTGCCAAGAGCAGCTCTACTCTATTAGTTGCTCAATCGGCATCACACAAATATCGGCACAGAACAACGATGCTAGCGAATGCCTTAAGCAGGCTGATATCGCACTGTATATTGCCAAAAGTCAGGGCCGTAATTTAGTGCATTGCTATGATGCTCGTGACTCGCAAAGTAATGCGATGCAAAGTGGCTTGGAATGGGGTCACAATGTGCGCTCGGCACTGCAGCAAAACAACATCGAGTTACACTATCAGGCCGTGTGGGACATTAAGCGCTCGCGTATTGCTTATTATGAGGCCCTATTAAGGCTGGTTGTTGATGACGAGCTTATCTACCCGAACCAATTTATCCCAGCCCTTGAAATGCTCAATGACAGCTACTTGATGGACCAATGTGTAGTTCGCCGAGCGATTAGCGATCTCAGTGAAAACCCGCAGTTACAGCGTGTTGCCATCAACCTCTCGGCGCAATCGTTTTTAGATGAGCGTTTATTGCCACATATCCGCGCCATGCTCAATGACTATCACGTCGATCCCAAGCGCGTTATTTTTGAAATTACGGAAAGTGCCAGCATTGATAACCTGAGTGCAACCCGAGACATGATCTGCGCGCTTAACGAGCTTGGCTGTGACTTTTCCATTGATGATTTTGGTACTGGATTTAGTACCTTTGACTATCTCAAGCGCTTGCCAGCGCAGCATGTCAAAATTGACGGCTCATTCGTGCGCGATATGCAACATGACCCTATAGACTATGCGTTGGTTAAGGCCATCAACGATATTTCACGCTCGCTGAAAAAGCATTCAGTAGCGGAATACGTTGAAAATAAAGAAATTTATAACCTACTTAAAGAAATTGGTGTCGATTACGCTCAAGGCTACTTTATCGCCAAACCCGCCCCGATAGCGTCACTGCAAAACAATCAAAAAATAATCTCTGCAAAAACATCTAGCTAAGTAATAACGAACGAAATTTAACAATTTAGCGCTTTTTCTGAGCGCTCATTTAGCTATACTCAAATTATTCAGTGCGCTGTGAGAGAAGCAGGTTAAGCACGTACAGTTAATTATTAACCTGCTGAAAATACTAAATAAATCATAAAGCCCAACAATGGAATGTGGCATAGCCGGAGAGGTTATATCGGCTTAGAAGACATTGTCTATCAATGACATCAACAAGGCTCATTAAGGAAAATCAACATGACTGCTTTAGTAACATTACTGCTGATTATAAACATGCTCATCGCCAGCCAGTGCTACCTTCACGCCAAGCGCAAGGGGTATCCGGTACGGCTGTTTTTAGCACTGGGTGTTATTCCGTATTTTAATCTTGTGGTCTGGGTCTATTTGTTGTTTTTACCGGCACTAGAAAAGCCCCTGTTTAAACCAAAATCAACACCTTAGATAGTTAGGTTCATTAAGGCTCTTCACTGCCCACGGTGCTACAAGTACGCAGGAACTCGCCGACTTTATCGCTGAACAGCCGGAAGTCACCGATTCTTCCTGTGGTCTTGCGCCAAATTAAACCAACATCGCGATGTGCATCAGCGCCGGAACTGGTAGCAACCAGCGGCTTGGCATCAAGTATGCCCGCGTTAATCGCCATTTGTGGTAAAAATGTAACGCCCAACTTATATTCCACCATCGACAGCAAGGTGTGTAAATTCGCGGCTTCGAATGGGTTGATGCAACTCGCTCGCTCCAAATTACACGCACTGAGCGCATGCCCAGTCATACAGTGCTCACGTTCAAGGAGGAATACGCTATGCTCTGGAAGCGCGTTGTAATCCACCGACTCATCAATGGGGTAGTCTTTATGTTTCACGAGGTAGAACTTGTCTTTTGCCAATATCTGCGTGTGAAAGCGCCCAGTTTCATAAGGCAGTGCTAGCAGCGCGATATCGATATGGCCATGCTCTAACTTATCGAGTAGGTTATCACTGGTGTCTTCTACCAGCACTAAATCTAAGTCTTTAAACGTTTCTTTGCAGTAGCAATAAAGTGGCGCAGCGACAAAGCTAGCAATAGTCGGAATAACGCCAAGCGTTAGCGTACCGCTAAGCGGGTGCAGATGGCTGCGGGTCAGCTCTTTCACACTCATGGTGTCGTTAATAATTTGCTTGGCCTTCGCCACCACTTCTTCGCCAATGCTGGTGAACATTAAACTGCGGTTTTCACGCTCAATAAGTTGCACGCCGAGATTTTCTTCAAGGTTTTGAATCGCGCTACTCAAAGTCGACTGGCCGATATAACAGGCGCTAGCTGCGCGACCAAAATGTTGATGCTGATGAACTGCGATTAAATATTGTAGTTGCTTGATACTAGGCAGGTTGGTCATGTTTATTGCTCACAAATAAAAAGACCCCAACACCGAGGGCGCTGAGATCTTTTCAAGCTAAAAGACGGTTCTGTCATGTGTTGTGGGAGATAACTCCCACAACGACGTTATACGCCGAATACTGTTCTTAATATGTAGAAGATTACAATAGCAAGAGCAGCACCAACAGGCAATGTTATTACCCAAGAAACCACAATGTTTCTAATCACACTCATATTCAGTGCGGCAATGCCGCGTGCCATACCCACACCCAAAACGGCACCGACTAGTGTTTGAGTGGTCGAAATTGGCAAGCCAGTACCAGAGGCAATAACTACAGTTGATGCGGCTGCAAGCTCGGCTGCAAAGCCTCGGCTTGGCGTTAAGTGCGTAATTCCTTCACCAATGGTTTTAATCACTTTCTTACCTAAGATAGCAAGACCCATTACGATACCTAGGCCACCTAAAGGAAGAATCCACCATGCAAGTGCAGCTTTTTTCGCAAGCTCACCGTTATTTTCAACGATATTTACAACGGCAGCAAGTGGGCCTATGGCGTTGGCAACATCGTTCGAACCGTGTGCAAAAGCCATACAACAAGCGGTCAGTACCATCAGTACGGCAAACACTTTCTCAACGTTGTTAAACTGCATCGCCTTATCGGCTTTAGGGTCCATTTTTAAGCGTTTAATGGCAAGCATACCAATAATGCCGATAAGCACAGCAATAGCTACCGACAAGGCATAACCTTCAACCGTTCCTAGGTTGATACCTATGTGCTTTAGGCCTTTTTTGATAGTCACCAAGGACATGACAAAACCAGCCAAACCCATATAGATAGGTACGTAGCGTTTAGCATTATCCAGTGGGTTATTGGTATCGAAAATAAGCTTTTGCGCGCTCATAAAGATAAGGTAAGCAATGAAGCCTGATAGCGCAGGCGTCACCACCCAGCTACCCACAATCCCCGCAACCTTGGTCCATTGAATCGCTTCGCTACCTACAGCAACGAGAGCAAAACCAATAATAGCGCCGATAATAGAGTGTGTTGTGGAAACTGGCCAACCTAAAAAGGACGCAATTAATAACCAGCTACCGGCCGCGAATAACGCTGAAATCATACCCAACACCATCAGTTCGGGGATATCAGCAAACGGAGCGGCGTCAATAATGCCTTTACGTATGGTCGATGTAACCTCACCACCGGCTAAGTATGCGCCAGCGAATTCGAAGATCATCGCAATGATAATCGCTTGTTTAATGGTCAGTGCTTTAGAGCCCACTGACGTACCCATTGCATTGGCTACGTCATTGGCACCGATGCCATAAGCCATGAAGAAACCTACCGCAGCGGCAACCAACACCAGCACGGTACCGTAGGACGAAATAATATCCATCAGAATAACCTTATTGTCTTAACTTTGTTTGAGCCAGCAGTGTGTTCATATTGTCTTTGCTGGATCTTGGCAATGTTAACGAGCTAGCAATACTTCTAAACGCGAACCAACGCGCTCAGCAATATCGGCTAAATCGCCCACCCACTCGATGATCTTGTACAAGAACATGACATCAACAGGGTTTAGTGTATCTTCAATGCGACGCAATTCTTGACGTAGCTTAATTTGCATATCGTCTGTGTCTTGCTCAATCGCATCAAGTTCGGCGAGCATTTTCTCAACCAGGGTTACTTCACGACCACGGAAGCCTGTTTCAAGTAATTCATCTAGCTCATTAATAGCTTTTGATGCTTGCTTGGTGGCGTCCACACAGCGTGATAGATACTGTAAGAAGTCGCTTTGGATGGTTTTTGGGATTGCCATCTCACGGCCAATAACGCGTCCAGCGATGTCTTTAGCTTTATTGGCTATCTTGTCTTGGTGGGTGATCAGTTCGAGCAAATCGGTGCGCTCAACTGGAAGGAACAGTCCACGTGGAAGATTAAGTCTAATCTCACGTTTAAGATCATCGGCCTCACGCTCTATGGAGCGTATTTTAAGACGTAACTCTTCCGCTTCTTGCCATTGAGACTCAAATACATGCTCAAAAAAGGGAATGAGTAGCGCACTTGCTTTGTGCACTTTTTTAATATGATCTTCAATTGGTTTAATAGGTGATTTTGCAAAAACCCCTAAAAACGCATTACTAGGCATAACTGACCCTTTGAATCTAAGTTTGCAATAAAACCGTCATAAATAGGTCATAAACATAGACTACATTGGTTTTGTAGGCTCGTTTCTTTGCTATTTTCCACGACTTAGTTTAACTATGCTTTCGAGCGCAATTTTACCCTATGTGCAGCTCAAACGCATCGAATTTCATCCCTTATTCAGTAAGCTTTTACACTCAACTGGCAATGATTATTTAACATCATAAAAAAAGGGCAAATGTCCGTATTTGCCCATCTTTATTTTCTAAAATAATTACAGTGTCTTAGCGATATCTTCTTGGGAGATATGGCGAATATCCTTGCCGTTGACGAAATAAATCACATATTCGGAAATATTCTGACAACGGTCGCCAATGCGCTCCAAAGAACGTACCGACCAAATTAAGTCCATTACTTTGGGAATTGAACGCGGATCCTCCATCATATAAGTCATGATTTGGCGGGTGAGTGCTTCATACTCACGGTCCACTTTTTCATCCGCTTTGTGCACTTCAAAGGCCTTCTGCGCGTCCATTCGGGCAAACGCATCCAATACGTCATGTAACATGATTGACACTAAGCGACCCATATTTTCAATGTTATTGAGCAACCCTTGCTGATCTTTAGTGAAAGAGTCTAATGCAACTTTGGCAATGCGCTCAGCCTCATCACCAATACGCTCTAAATCAGCAATAGTTTTGGCAATGGCAACAACTAAACGTAAATCACTGGCCGCTGGTTGGCGTTTAGCGATGATGCGCGTGCACTCCTCGTCAATGTTCACTTCCATGGCATTGACGCGGTAGTCATTAGCTTTGACCTTTTTTGCCAACTCAGCATCGTTTTTACTGACTGCATCAAGGGCACTGTTTAGTTGCTGCTCAACTAACCCACCCATGCTCAGAACATGGTTACGTACACTCTCTAGCTCTTCATTAAACTTGCCGGAAATGTGTTTGTTTATATTGTGTTCCATAATCGCCTTCTCAAAATTCTACTCTAGTAATCATAGCAACAAGCGTTGCAACATGCCGCGAGATTAACCGTAACGACCGGTAATGTAGTCTTCGGTTTTCTTCTTACTAGGGGTGGTGAACAGAGTATTAGTATCGGCATACTCAATAAGCTCACCCATATACATAAATGCCGTTTGATCAGATACCCGCGCCGCCTGTTGCATGTTGTGCGTTACAATCACCACGGTGAACTTGTTTTTGAGCTCACTGATCAACTCTTCAATAACCAGCGTTGAAATGGGATCCAGCGCCGAAGTTGGTTCATCCAGCAATAACACTTCGGGTTCGATGGCGATAGAGCGAGCAATCACTAAACGCTGCTGCTGACCTCCAGAGAGACCAAATGCACTGTCGTGTAGACGGTCTTTTACTTCGTCCCACAATGCCGCGCCACGTAATGACTTTTCCACCACTTCATCGAGTTTACGCTTGTCTTTAATGCCTTGTAGGCGCAAGCCATAAACCACATTCTCATAAATAGACTTAGGGAATGGATTCGGGCTTTGAAACACCATGCCAACGTTACGGCGCAACGCTGCCACATCCACACGCTTATTGTAGATATTCTCGCCGTGAAGCAGAATTTCACCGTCGATACGGCAGCTATCTACCAGGTCGTTCATACGATTGATACAACGTAGTAATGTAGATTTACCACAACCCGATGGGCCGATAAACGCGGTTACCTGACCTTTAGGAATATCCATACTGACATCACTCAGCGCTTGCTTCTCGCCATAGTAAAGGTCGAGATTTTTAATCTGCAATGCTGTTTGCTCTGGCGTTAGGTTATTCAAATCTAGCTTATCGCTACTTGATGCATTTACCTGGGGTGCAACTGTAATCATAACTTTGTTACCTATCTCAATTCTTTACATTACTTATCTAGGGCGCGGAACTTTTCACGCAAGTGGTTACGAATACCAATTGCGGTGATGTTCAAGGTGATGATCACCGTCACCAGTAAAAACGCGGTTGCATAAACCAAGGGTCGCGCAGCCTCAACGTTCGGGCTTTGGAAGCCGACGTCATAAATATGGAAGCCTAAGTGCATAAATTTACGGTCTAAGTGCACATAAGGGAAGTTACCATCTAGCGGTAAGGTCGGAGCCATTTTTACCACCCCAACTAGCATCAACGGCGCCACTTCGCCCGCCGCACGCGCTACCGCCAGAATAAGGCCGGTCATAATCGCTGGGCTCGCCATTGGCACCACGATACGCCACAATGTTTCCGCTTTGGTCGCCCCTAGAGCGAGTGAGCCTTGACGCACTGAACCCGGGATTCGAGAAAGTCCTTCTTCGGTGGACACAATCACCACCGGCAGGGTCAAAATCGCCAGGGTCAAGGCCGACCACATTACCCCAGGCGTACCAAACACGGGGCTAGGCGCCGCTTCAGGGTAAAATAGCTGATCTAAACTGCCACCTAACATGTAGACAAAGAAGCCAAGACCGAATACCCCGTACACAATCGACGGTACACCTGCGAGGTTAATCACCGCGATACGGATCATCTTCGTCACCGCATTTTTCGCTGCGTATTCGTGTAAGTAGATAGCGGCCACAACCCCAAACGGTGTCACGATCACGGCCATTAGCATCACCATAAACACGGTACCGAATATTGCTGGGAAAACGCCACCTTCGGTGTTCGCTTCACGCGGGTCATCGGCGATGAATTTGCCCAACTGACCAAAGTAATGACCGAGCTTGGCAAAGAAGCCCATGTCATTTGGCTGCCAAAAATCAAGCACTTGATAGAGCGGTAAGGTCACCATTTCACCACGCATGTCTCGCACGATCACTTTGTCTCGCTTGGCGGCGTCACGCAACGCAAAGAGCTCTTTCTCATAGCCTTTATAAGCTTCACGCAAACGTTTACGCTCGGCTTCAAGCTCAGCCATGTGCTCGGGTGTTAGGTCATTATCAAGCTCATACGCACGCTCTTGTAGACGTAATTGCTCAAGTTCATAGTTAATGTGACCGATTTCACCATTTTGTAAATCAAGCGCCTGCTCATTAAGCTCAACCGCGCGCTCGACCAGCTCTTCCAGTTTGGCAACCTTGTCGCCTTGAACCAGCTCACCTTGCTCATAGACCTGCTCAATATAACCATAAAAGTTACCGTTTTTAGAGCGTTCAAACACCGCGAGGTCTTTCGGCGTCGACTGTTTTTGGATGTCGGTTTCTAATAACCAACGGAAATCCAAATCAACATACTCGCGGTTACCGGTTTTAATTAGGTAACGGGTAATCTCTTCGGCGCCATAGTTTTTTAACTCAACCCCGGAAGCTCGTACTCGACTCGCAGGCACCGCCTCGCGATCATAGATTTCACCAATGACCGTTTGCTGAGGTACAGAGCCTTGCACTTCAAACTGGTGTACTTCTGATGGCCAGAAAAAGCTCAGGCCTCGCCATGCAATTAGCGCTAACAAGCCAATTACAGAAATCAAACTGATGCTTACAGCACCACCGGTCATCCAAATCCAAGGAGAACCAGACTTAAACCACTGTCTTACCATGTCGTGTCTCCTCTAATTACAGTGAGCTGTATTTTTCACGCAGACGCTGACGAACAAACTCAGCAAGCGTGTTAAACACGAAGGTGAAAATAAAGAGCACAAAGGCTGCCAAGAATAGAATGCGATAGTGTGAACTACCCACTTCAGATTCCGGCATCTCTACGGCAATGTTTGCTGCTAAGGTACGCATACCTTGGAAGATACTCCAATCCATAATCGGGGTATTACCGGTGGCCATGAGTACAATCATGGTTTCACCCACGGCGCGGCCTAAGCCCATCATAACCGCCGAGAAAATACCCGGACTCGCTGTCAGCAAGACCACTCTTACTAAGGTTTGCCACTGGGTGGCACCTAGAGCCAGGGAGCCTTGCGTAAGGTGACGAGGAACACTAAATACTGCGTCTTCGGCAATCGAAAATATGGTCGGAATAACGGCAAAGCCCATGGCAATACCTACCACCAACGAGTTGCGCTGATCGAAAGTCATACCCAATTCATTGGTAATAAACTGACGTGCATTACCATCAAATAACCAGTTCTCGACGCTGCCGCTCATAGCAAAAGAGACCCAGCCAACCAGTAGCACAACCGGCACCAAAATAATTGAGTGCGCTCCATCAGGGATGCGATGACGGATCTGCTCAGGCAGTTTTGTCCAAGCAAAGGCGGTGCTAATAATAGCGATGGGCAGCAATATCAACAACGCGACTATGGCGGGCAAGTTTTCCTCAATCAAAGGCGCTAACCAAAGACCAGCAAGGAAACCGAGAATAACGGTTGGTAAGGCTTCCATAATTTCAACGGTGGGCTTCACCACTTTACGTAGTTCGCTAGACATAAAGTAAGCGGTATACACAGCAGCAGAAAGTGCAATGGGCACAGCAAATAGCATGGCGTACATCGCCGCTTTAAGAGTACCGAAAGAAATTGGGATCAGTGAAAACTTAGATTCAAAATCATCACTGGCCGACGTTGATTGCCAAATATAATCAGGCTCAGGGTAGCCTTCATACCAGACTTTCTGCCACAACCCAGACCAAGTTACCTCCGGGTGCTCATTCTCAATTTCTATCACCTTCACTTGGTTATCAGCCAAGATCAGCGCCGCATTTGAACGCGGAGCAATGGCAAAGTTTTTGATCATGCCATCGGCCACTTTGCCCTGCCATAGTTTCGCTTCACTGGTGGTGTAATACACTCCTAGCTCACCATTGTCACCGGCAGTAAAGAAAGTGCGGCGATAAAATTCGGTGTAAATATCTATGGCTTTTTGCTTTGAAGTTTCAAAGGCGCGGATTTTCTTAAAGGCTTTGCCGTCATCGGTATTCACCTCAAACCACTGCGATACCTCGCCATTGTCGTTTGCCAGCATCAGTGAATTGGCGCCAGCAAGCAGCTGCGCGGAAATAATGTTGGCATTTTCTTCGTTAGCAGCAAGTACTTGAGTCAGCTCAACGTCGCTGGCATAACGGCTGTTATAGATATAGATTTGGTTGGCTGAACGCACGAAAACGCGACTGCCGTCGGGCGAGATCAACAGCTCATCAATGCGGCCATCGATGTTAAGCTCGGTTTGTTCAGCCACCCACTCAACCTCGCCGGTCATGAAGTTTTCTTCACCGACATAGGCGCTAAATACCACTCGCTTGTCTGCGGTTAGGGCCACCATCACCACTTTTTCTTCACTTTGCGAGAACGCAAAACGTGTAATGGCCTGACCTTGTGGGTCAACCTCTAGCGGCTTTTCGCCTAATGGGTAAGTCAAACGTGGAGTCAACTTGCGCTGATTATTAGGGAAGCTCACCATAAAGCTTGGCTTGACGATAACCGCCTCACCATTGCTTAACCCATAGGCATATAAACCTTGGTGCGGTGCGCTAGACGCAAAGCTGGTCACGTCTGCAGGAAGAGCCGTTTTCAGCTCGGTCACTTGTTGACCAAAGCCTTGCTCTTGAATGTTGTAAAAGTCCACCGCCCCATCACGCTTAAGCAGATAGGCAATTTCGGTTTGTTCTTCAAGCCCTAAGCCGACAACATCCTGTTGTGCAACATCAAAGCTTGCACGCTCTTCGATGTGCGCAGACTCAAAAATAGGTTGCACCACATAGAGGAGATAGAAAAATATCAGCAACAGCGCCACGAGCACCATTACCCCGCCAGAGGTAATGCCAAACTGGGCTATCTTGTCTTTAAATAGACGGCTTCTATCCGTGCTAAATGTTAAGTTTTGCGGATTGGAAGTCATCAATACACCCTTATATCTTTACGATGCGCGGATTATATTTCATCAAAATGACAGTTTTGTTACATAACGGAAAAACTAGTACGAAATGAGTAAAAAACAACCAACACTACCAAGACTGTTTTTACATCTGGTTATGACCTATAGCAAATTGCCATTGCGAAGAATTGGACAAACCCCGAAAAGGGGTCAATACTTGCTCATAGCGAGCACGTGAAGACCACCTTAACTTTTTAATAATTATACGTTTATCTATCTTACTTTAAGGCTGTGCTCGAAAAAGGCAGCCGCATGAGCTGACTAAATTTCCACAATAATAAAGAGACCGTTATTTATGCAGCAGTTAGTACTGACCGTATTAGGCCAAGATCGTCCCGGCCTCGTTGAAGAACTTTCCTCCGTCATCTTAGATCATCACGGCAATTGGCTAGCCAGCAACCTCTCACATCTCGCTGGTAAGTTTGCTGGTATTGTTCAGGTCGAGGTCGCTGAAGAGCACCTGAAAGAGCTTCAAGACGCACTACAACAATCCCCTCACTTAGAGATCCGTATTGAATCAGGAGATAAACTCGCCAATGACACGCCTGAATGTTTAAACCTTGCGATCACAGGAAATGATAGACCTGGTATAGTGCAAGAATTAGCCGCAGTGATCCGTCACAAAGGCGCCAACATCACGCACCTGACGTCGAAGCAACAAAGCGCGCCCAACTGGGGTTCACCCTTATTCAGTGCGGTTGCTACGGTTACCCTGCCGGCGGGGATGCAGCGCGATGTCGTGATCGACGCTCTGGAATCAATCACTCCAGATGTTATCGTTGATATAGAAAGTTAAAACCAACTTGTATCTACTAAGAAGATGACAGCGCTGTTATGTCATCTTCTGGTCATACTGCGGTAATAAATTAATACACTCACGCAGACTCTCTTCTACACTGAGTGTATTATGAAACCGGAACACATTGTTATGCAGGCGAGCTACTACCCCAAAGAGCTCAGTTGGCTTTCTTTTAATGAGCGCGTACTGCAAGAGGCAAAAGATAAAAACAACCCTATCATTGAACGCATTCGCTTTCTGGGCATATTTTCCAACAATCTTGATGAATTTTTTCAAGTGCGCGTTGCTGACGTAAAACGCCGCATCCTGCTGAACAAACTTCCTGATGCAAACTTCGATGAAGATGAAGCCCTGATGCAGCAAATTCAGGACAAAGTACTTAAGCTAGGGCAAGACTTTAACGTTATCTATGATGATATCTTAGTGGCCCTTAACGAGCACAATATTCATGTTGATCGACCCGAGCAGCTCAGTGATTTTCACCAGCAATGGCTGTTAGCATATTTTAAATCTGAGGTATTAGAGCACCTGTCGCCCATTCTGCTTGATCAAAACAAAAACTATTCCGAGCATATCAACGACACCATGACCTATTTATTTGTCGAAATGCGTCATGAGAAAAGCCATTATGCATTGTTGGAAGTGCCGACCAACCGACTACCACGTTTTGTGCAATTACCTGCGGAAAAGACCCGCCGCCACAAAACTATCGTCCTGCTTGATGACATCATTCTCTATTATCTTGAACAGGTATTTGCCAGCTTTTTTAGCTTTGACGCCATTCGTGGTTTCGCCATTAAGCTCACTCGTGATGCTGAATATAACCTCGACGATGAAATCGAAGAAGGCCTGTTGGATAAAATGTCAAAAGGTCTAAAACAGCGGTTGCGCTCAGAGCCTGTGCGTTTAGTGTACGACAGTGCCTTGCCCGGGGAGATGCTTAAAGCACTAAGACGACGCTTGGGGATCACTCGCTATGATGCCCTGATCCCAGGCGGCCGCTATCGCAACTTTCGCGACTTTTTAGCCTTTCCCAATGTCGGCCGGCGCTACCTTGAGAACCGCCCACTGGCAACCATTCGCTCACACACTTTTGATCATTTCACAAGCGTATTTGATGCCATTAGCCATCAAGACATTCTGCTGTATTACCCCTACCATACCTTCAATCACTTTTTGAACTATGTGCGCCAAGCATCTTTCGACCCTGACGTATTACATATAAAGGTCAATATTTATCGCGTTGCCAGTCAGTCGCGGTTAATTGGTGCGCTGGTGAATGCGGCAAAGAATGGCAAGAAAGTCACCGTTATGGTGGAGTTAAAAGCGCGCTTCGATGAACAAAATAATATCCAATGGGCAAAGAACTTGGACGAAGCAGGGATCAAGGTGATCTTTGGCATCCCTTCTCTCAAAGTGCACTCCAAACTGTGCGTGATTCATCGCAAAGAGCACGGGCAGATTGTGCAATATGCACATATTGGCACCGGCAACTTCCATGAAAAGACAGCAAAAATATACACTGACTTTAGCTTATTCACTCGCGATCCTGAGATATGCGAAGAGTGCGATAACGTGTTTAAGTTTATCGAGCACAGCTACAAACACTTTAAGTTTAAGCATCTGATGGTCTCACCTGTGAATGCGCGTGAACGTATCGATGAGTTGATTGATGAGCAAGTAACGCTAGGAAAGAAAGGTCACATTTTTATCAAGGTCAATAACTTAGTTGATAAAGAGTTAATTGATAAGCTGTATATCGCGGCCCAGGCAGGGGTTAAAATAAGGCTGATCATTCGTGGCATGTGCTCTTTGGTACCCGGCATCAAGGGGTTCAGTGACAATATTAAAATCATTAGTATCGTAGATCGTTTCCTAGAGCATCCTCGGGTGATGGTCTTTGGCAGTGCTGAGCATACCCAGGTATTTATTTCATCCGCTGACTTGATGACACGTAACCTTGATCACCGGGTAGAAGTAGGCGTCCCTGTTTATAATCGCAGCTTACAGCAGGTAATCATCGATATACTCGAGTTACAGTGGCGCGATCGCAGTAAAGCCCGTGTGATTGACGCCGAGCAAAGAAATCATTACGTTCGTCGAGGGAACAAGAAAAAAATCCGCTCGCAAATTGCCATTCATGATTACTTAAAGAAATGGGAAAGCAATCGTGCACACCAATGATGTCACTACTTTCGCTGCTGTCGATTTAGGCTCCAATAGCTTTCACTTGTTGCTAGCAAGAGAGGTTGATGGTCGTTTAGAGGTGTTACACAAAGAAAAGCAGCGCGTATATCTTGCCGCTGGCCTTGATAACAACGACTGCCTGAGTGATGAGGCCATAGAAAGAGCGGTCAGCGTTTTACGGCAATTTGCTCGCACTCTCATCGATTTTCCTGCCGCCAACGTTAAGGTGGTTGCGACCTATACCTTACGCCGGGCGCGCAATATCAAAAGCTTCATGCGCCGTGCCCGTTCGGTGTTTCCATTTCATATCGATGTTATCTCTGGCCAAGAAGAAGCACGCCTCATTTATCAAGGCGTCGCCCAACATGTACACCACGAGGGGCTGCGTTTGGTGATTGATATCGGTGGTGGTAGTACCGAGCTGGCCATCGGAGAGCATCACCAACACCTGCGTTTGAGCAGCAGAAACATGGGTTGCGTGAGCTATTCGCAACAGTTTTTTGCTGACGGGCGTATCTCAAAAAAGCGCTTTAAACGCGCAATTGTTAAAGCCGAGCAAGAGTTAGAGTCTATCGCGAATAGCTTCACCCAATTAGGTTGGCAACATGTACTGGTGACCTCAGGCACAGCCAAAATGCTCAGCGCTTTGTGCCATCAAGGTGACTTAACCCAGCCACTCATCCAATCAGCATTGGCAACCTTGATTGAAGCGAGCTGCGACTCAGGCCATATAGAGCAATTAGAATTTGCCGAGCTCAGCGAAGAGCGCCGACCCACTTTCTGTGGTGGCCTAGCGATTCTTTACGCCGTGATGACGTTTTTTGATATTGATGCACTCACCTACTGTGACTTTTCACTGCGCGAGGGCATTCTTTACGAGCTCACAGAGCTGCACGCGCACAAAGATATACGTGTTGCCACGATAGCCAATGTTTCCACTCGATATGTGGTTGACAGTGAACATGCGGCCAATGTCAGTGCCACCTTGCAATGGCTCTTTCCTCATATTGAGCAGCCTTGGCAGTTAACCCATGAGGATGATCTCCCCGTGCTTTTATGGGCAGCTCAGCTGCATGAGGTCGGCTTAAGCATAAACTCATCTGGATTACATAAACACAGTGCCTACATTATTGCTAATAGCCAACTTCCGGGGTTTACCCAAGAGCAACAGCAGTTACTTGCATGTCTTATTCGCTTTTACAGAAAAAAAATTAAGCTCAAAGCGTTGCCTGAGTTTATTGCGCTTCCTTCTCTAACGTTGCAGCGCATGATTGCCCTATTTCGCCTTGCTGTATTAATGAATCAAAAGCGCCAAGCCAAGCAAAAGCCTGACTATAAAATCAGCGCAGAAAGTCATGCGCTCACGTTGCAACTTGGCAAGCAGTGGCTGTCTGATAACACCTTGCTCGCTGCCGACCTTGAGGCCGAGCAGCAACAATGGAAAAAGCTAGGGCTAGATTTACACGTCTTTTAGGCGATTAGCGCTTTGCATCATTTGTTGTAGCGCATTTTGTTCAGTGAGCAGTATTTGCGAAAGCACGTCTTTACAATCTTCAATCTCTGCACGCTCGGTAAGGTACTGATATAGATCGATAACCTGTTGATGTTTTTTGGCTAGGTAGTTTTGTACTTGCTGCTCATCATGGGCCATATCGGCACTTAATGATTCGAAGTCAATCAGCTCTGGATTTTCGGCAAAATACTCATAGCACCAAGTATTTAACGCATTAGAGCTGGTTAATATTTTAAAACTGGCAACATCAGCAGCAAGCTTCCCCTCATACCCACTTAGATAATCTAACAGCATGGCACAGCGCTTATCGCTGCTTAAGCCGAGCTGTTCAAAATTGGCAGCAAGTCGGTTGTGAAATTCCACTGTCCAATCCAGTACATGATTAATCTTTTTAACTTGCATATAGCCTCCTTTAGATAGTGTTTTATACACAGCAAGTTTCATGCACAAAAAAAGCCCGCTGTCACACGGGCTTCTTAATGCAATGGGCATTCACTGTTAGGTAATTATTTCACCCTAGGGTGTAAAAGATCCAAAGACCCATTACCAACATGATGGCGTTTTCAGAAAAGCTGACGGCCCCTAGAGGGACTGATTGATTACCACCAACACACGCACAGTTGAGGTCACGCTTATCGATATATACGGCTTTAAATACCGATATCCCGCCAATGAGACCAGCAAAAGTCGCGATCACAGCCGTCGCCCATGGCCATAAGCCGCTGAGCATCCCCAGTCCGGCGGCAAGCTCTAAAAACGGATAAATGTACCCATAAGCAGGGAGCTTCATGGTCAGTAGATCATACTGTTTAAAGCCATTAACAAAACTGCCTATATCCATCAATTTTAACAGCGCCAATAAACACAGTGATGCGCCCATAAAACTCATCACTAAGGTGGATAATTGCCATCCCATATGCCCAGCGCTTAGCGCAAGGGCGATAGCAAAAGCGGTGCTAAATACTGCAATAACGGGCGTATAGCTTTGCTCATCGTCTTGTTCATCGCTCTGTACACCAAAGTGCTGCTGTAAATCATCAAAACCGCCGATACGCTCACCATCCAAGATGATTTGCGGTGTAGTGCCAACATCGAAGCGAGATTTAAGTGCTTGCTCCTCTTCCTTATCGGCAAAAACATGATCTTCATAGTCAACATTCTGGCTATCAAGGAGCGCAATGGCCTTTTCACCAAATGGACAACTCGGTTTGCGATAAATATGATTATTACTCATCTCGACTCCTTGTTTGTGTGTTTTACCCGCCATAAGAAATACACAGCCGGGATAACGATCAGTGTCAGCAACAATGCACTTGCCATGCCACCGACCATAGGCGCGGCAATGCGGCTCATTACCTCACTGCCGGTACCGCTGCCATAGAGTACGGGTAACAGCCCAATAATAATGGTCGCAACCGTCATCATTACAGGGCGCACTCGCAATCCAGCACCGGTTTTAATCGCTTGGCGTAACTGAGCCGGTGTTAATGGCCCATGCTGGAGCTTGGCCTCATCATAAGCTTGATTTAAATACACCAGCATAATCACACCAATTTCTACGGCGACACCAGCAAGAGCGATAAAGCCCACACCCACAGCCACCGACAGATTGAATTGCATCAGGTAAAGCAACCACACCCCACCGATAAGCGCCAATGGCACCGTGCCCATGATAATGGCGACCTCAGCAAAACGGCGAAAGTTTAAAAACAACAAAATAGCGATAATAGCGAGGGTCAAGGGCACCACATAACTGAGCTTGGCTTTCGCCCGCTCCATATATTCATACTGACCCGCAAAACGCAGTGAGTAGCCAGGAGGTAACTCCAAAGACTGCTGCAGATAGGCTTTAGCTTCACTAACATAGCTGCCCATATCGACGTTATTGATATCGACAAACGTCCAGCCGTTAATGCGCGAGTTTTCGCTCTTGATCCCCGCAGGCCCCGAAGTGACGCGAATGCCGGCAACATCATCGAGCTGTAATTGCACGCCAGTAGGAGTAATAATGGGCAACCTCCCTAAACTTTGTGGCGAATCACGGTAGCTTTGCGGAAAGCGCAGGTTAATGGGGTAACGCTGTTGCCCTTCGATGGTTTGCGTTAGGGTTTGCCCCCCTACCGCAGTGGCAATCATGCTTTGCACTTGCGCCATAGACAGCCCATAGCGGCCAAGCAGCGCGCGGTCAAAACGAATATCTAAATAGCGTCCTCCTGCCACCCGCTCAGAGTACACCGAGGCGGTGCCGGGAAAGTCTTTCAATAAACGCTCAATATCCTGTCCAATTTCTTGAATTTTATTTAAATCTGGCCCCGCCACTTTGATCCCCACCGGGGTTTTAATACCGGTGGCGAGCATATCGATCCGGGTTTTTATCGGCATCACCCAAGCATTAGTTAACCCAGGAAATTTAACGAGGGCGTCTAGCTCGTCCTTAAGCTTATCGATGGTCATGCCCTCACGCCACTGACTCTTTGGCTTAAACTGAATAAAGGTTTCAATCATGGTCAATGGTGCAGGATCTGTGGCGGTATCGGCGCGGCCTATTTTACCGAATACCGATGCCACCTCGGGCACGGTGCTGATCAATTTATCGGTTTGTTGCAGCAGTTCACGCGCTTTACCGATTGATAACCCTGGATAAGTGGTGGGCATGTACATTAAGTCGCCTTCATCCAAAGGCGGCATAAACTCACTCCCCAGCTTACTCAGTGGGTAGTAGGTTGCCCCACCCACTGCCAGCACTAATAACAAAGCAATCTTAGGGAAACGCAATACGCCACCGAGCAGCGGCCGATAAAACGCAACCAATAGCCGGTTTAATGGGTTTTTATTCTCACTGACTACCTTGCCACGAATAAAGTAGCCCATAAGCACAGGGACCACGGTAATAGCAAGGCCGGCAGCGGCCGCCATTGCATAGGTTTTGGTGAACGCCAGCGGCGCAAACAAGCGCCCCTCTTGGGCTTCAAGAATAAACACCGGCAAAAAGCTCACCGTGATAATAAGCAAGCTAAAAAATAGCGCCGGCCCCACTTCGGCCGCTGACTGCGCAACAATACGCCAGCGGTTATCCTTGTTCAGCGGCTCTCGCTCCATGTGTTTATGCATGTTTTCTATCATCACAATGGCGCCATCGGTCATTGCCCCAATGGCGATAGCAATTCCGCCCAAAGACATGATATTGGCGTTAATCCCCTGCATATACATGACGATGAATGCCACTAAGATACCCAGCGGTAAGGTGATCACCGCCACCAGCGAAGAGCGCAGGTGAAAAAGAAAGGCCGCGCACACCAACGCCACAATGAGAAGCTCTTCAAGCAACTTATCAGCTAAGTTATCAATGGCGTTGCCGATGAGATTTGAGCGGTCGTACACCGGGACAATTTCCACGCCTTCAGGAAGGCTGCCACGCAGTTCATCTAGGCGCGCCTTAACACCATCAATCGTACGCTGAGCATTCTCACCAAAGCGCATCACCACAATACCGCCAACAACCTCACCTTGACCGTTAAGTTCAGCTATACCCCGGCGCATTTGCGGCCCCAGCGTCACTCGCGCTACATCGCGCAGCAGCAAGGGCACACCATTGTTTTGAATCCCCAACGGCGTTTGCGCTAGTGCGTCAGTAGATTGAATATAACCGGTGGCAGTGACCATATACTCGGCTTCGGCTTGTTCTATAACAGAGGCGCCAATCGCTTGGTTGTTATCTTTTACCGCCCGTGCCACCATCGCCACAGGAATGTCATAGGCGCGTAATTTTTGCGGGTCGAGCTCAATTTGATACTGCTTTACCATGCCACCGACCGTGGCCACTTCGGACACCCCGTGCACCGCTTGCAGTTCGTACTTTAGCAACCAGTCCTGAATACTGCGCAGTTCACTTAAATCATGGCTACCTGTGGTGTCAGTGAGGGCATAAATGTACACCCACCCGACCCCGGTGGCATCGGGACCCAGGCGCGGCTGGGCGCTGCTCGGTAAGTCTCCCTCTACTTGTGACAAATACTCTTGTACGCGTGAGCGGGCCCAGTACATATCGGTGTCATCATCAAAAATGATGTAGACGTAAGAATCGCCAAAGAACGAAAAACCGCGCACGGTTTTTGCCCCCGGCACTGACATCATGGCGCTGGTGAGTGGAAAGGTGACCTGATCTTGTACCACCTGAGGGGCTTGACCAGGGTAGCTGGTTTTGACAATCACCTGCACATCGGACAGATCTGGAATTGCATCGACCGGGGTGTTCTTTAAGGTATATAAACCAGCCCCAGTGAGCATCAAGGTCATTAAAACCACTAAAGCTCGGTTTTTTATCGACCAATGAATAATAGCCGCGATCATGATGCACCTTCCTGCTCGCTTAGGATCTCAATATCGGTGATCACAAATTGCCCTGCGCGTATCTCAAAACGAAAGCGGATTTGCATACCTACACTGAGAAAATCAGTGGCCAACCCAGCATCTAATTTGAAATCCATGGTCGTCGCTTCGCGATTCCATTTTGCAATCGGACCTCGCGCGATACGCACGGTACGCTCAGCGTGATTAATGGCTTTCACTTCGCCGTTCACCCTAGCATGGGCATAATCGCGTTTATCCAAGCGGGCCAGCTCAGCTTGTTTATTTGACTCAGAATCCAGTAAGAACTGACCCGAGGTCACTATTTCTTGGCCTGGCTCTAAGCCAGCGAGAATCTCGACCCATGAATCGGCCACGCGACCGGTGTGCACCGCGACCGATCTAAAGCGTCCATCGCCAAGAGCCAGCACCACACGCTGTCCTTGCGCGGTATTAATTACCGCTTGCTGGGGCACACTCAAGGTCGGGGCGTTATTACTGGCATCAATGACAACTTTGGCAAACATATTCGCCTTGAGCGCACCATTTGGATTGGCAAAGCGCAATCTCACTTGGGCTGTGCGCGTCGTCGTATCAAGGCTGGGGTAGACGTATTCAACGCTGCCACGCCAGCGCATTTGTGGTAAGTAATCCAGCGTCATAACCGCGTCTGCGCCTTCGTTTAAATACGGCAATTGACGCTCATGGACATCGACAATCACCCATACTTGGTCGGTTGCGGCGATATCCATTAATGAATTTTCGGGCTTAACGTAAAAGCCTTCGCGCACATTAAGCTGCTCAATCACACCGTCTTGTCGCGCATAATAGGTGATATTCTGCTGCACCTTGCGTGTTTCGGTGAGCTCCTCGATAAAGCTGGGGGCAATTTTAAACGCTTTCAGGCGAGCGACTGCGGCGCTGCGCAGCACCTCGTCTTGGCTATTAAGGGCAAGAATAAATTCCTTTTGAGCGTTGACTAAATCAGGGCTATACAAAGTGTATAAAGGCTGGCCCTGACTGACTTTCGCGCCTGCAGATTTGACATAAAGCTGTTCAACCCAACCCGCCACTCGCGGGTGCACATGAACCATGGCTTCTTCATCGTAGCGAATATTGCCAAACGATGTAATCGAGTTAACCAGTTGCCGCTTTGACACTTGCGCACTGCGAACACCGAGGTTGTTCTCAACACTGGCGCTAATGGCAATGACGCCCGGCTCATCTTCAGGCTCGTCATAGACAGGCACCAAATCCATCCCCATAGGAGATTTTCCCGGACCATCGCGGCGATAGCTGGAGTCCATTGGCGCGACCCAGTAGAGCGGCTGTTTCTCAGCGCTTTGTTGTTCTTCGGTTGATGATGCTGGTACACCATCGTGACTTACTTGGGTCACACCCCAAGTAACTGCAGCCGCAATACCCATCGCGAGTGCATACTTCACTAATTGTTTCATTTTGCTTACCTAGAAATAGAGATATCAACAGTATGTTGCTGTGCGCCGGACGCACTGGTGCTAGGTCAAGCGATAATAGGGGGTCTAAATAGGCTGGTGGCGAGTCGCGTGGGGGCACGACTCGGTTGTAGATGTGACTTCGTCGCAACAACGGTACTTGCAACAACCATGCTGTTGGCTATAAAAGCTTGGGCATGACACAAACTATCTGGGCAGGTGCACTGCATATCCTGCTCGCAACAGTCATGTTGACTGGGCTGGCTATCGGCCATAACCGCGTGATGTGCCATCATCGAACTCATAGCATCATTTTGCTGTTGCATATGAGTACACTGGCTTTGCACCGACGCACTCACCGGCGTGCTAGTTAAAACTAGCAGCAATAAGGTGATGATGTAATGCGTCACTTTCGCCATAGTGAATGAAAGCCTTGGTTAGGTTATTTGCTATGTGTTTGCAGCTCGCGCCGCGTCTCTTGATTAATCAGTATACTTGATATAATCGACATCAGGCAATACGCGAAAAACAACCAAAAACCAATGTGCAGCTGCGCGTTCATATCCACAAGCTGCCCAAAGTGGTCATCAGCATTACCTCCCAGGTAGGTAATAATTAGCGCTAAAACAAAGACATCTGCCATACTCCACTTACTTAGCAGAGCACTTAGCCAATGTAGCTTTAAACGCCATTGCCGTGTGTTTATCAGCATTGCTAATAATTGTAAGCAGGTTTTAAACAGCGGTATAAGCAGTGAAAATGCTCCCACTAATACTGCGACCAGCACGTTGTCATGGTGATAGAGTTCACTCACCGTCCCCCAAATACTGCGCGTTTTGCCGTAGGCGTCTATTTGCCCCTCGAGCTTATCTAGTCCCAACATTTGTGACAGCATACTGAGCATACGCCGACTCTGCGAGTCGGATTCAGCTACCAAGGCATCCACTGCGGTATTGGCTAGTTGTGACTTTTCAATTTTTGCCTCGATAGTCAACGCCGGCTGAGTAACCGCCACCGCAAGAAGCGCCAAGGACCCAAGCAAAAACAATATGATAACAATGCGACCCACAAACGCGCTCCAAATTTATAACTCAAGGTCAGCATACTGTGTCGCTAGTCGCTAAGCAATTCCATGGTTTTATCGCAGTAAATTCGCGATTGTGACAGCGCTGCATACAATACCTGCGGTTCACTGGCTGGGCGAATGGTTTGCAGAATTTCCTCGGCGAGTGGCCACTGGCATTGTTCGCATGCGTACGCCAAGTTAAGAGCTTGGCCCAGCATTCCTTGGGCATTAAGCAAGGCACCGCTGAGCGCCCCATCAAGGGAGAATTCCTTGGCCAAGTTTTCCAGCGACACATCCAACACGGCATCAAGTACAGATAACAGCCCAAGAAGATAACCCTGCTCTACCATCGCCTTGCCTGCTGGCGACACTAATTCGGCAATAAGCTGGGCACGCATTAACCCGAGCTTAGTCAGCTCTGCAGGTTTTTGGGCGCCTAGTTCTCCCAGTGCGAGAACACGAATAAAGCGACGAATACTTTGCTCACCAAGGTAAGTCACTGCCTGTTGTAGGGAGCTGATATTGGCGCGCGTACCACTGAGGCCATTAGCCATTCTTAATATCCGCGCGGTCAACGAAACGTCGACACTAATGCGTTTGGCGATTTCTTTGAAATCAATTTCGGCACTCATGGTTAACTGCAGTAATTCAATAATCACACGTTTGGCAGGACTAATATTTTTAAATTCCAGCATCGCGGGTTTGGCAAAAAAATACCCCTGTAACAGATCGGCTCCGGCCCCCACCACAGCTTTTGCCTGCTCAGGGGTCTCAATGCGCTCAACAATAATTTGTGCTTGTGGATACACCATGCGCAATTTTTTTATCAGCATCACTGTACTGATAAGTTTTGGCTCCATTTCAATTTTAATGTAATCCACCAGCTCTAACAGTGGCTGCCACTTGGGATCTTGATCATAATCATCCAGTGCAAATCGGTATCCTTTTTTCTTTAAGGCACTGACGACATGAACAAGTTCAGAGACACCTCGGCTGCGCTCAACAATCTCAATCACCGTGTTATCTTTAGGAAGTAGCTGGGGGATTTGCTCAAGCAATGCGTCTGTGGCCAAGTTTAAAAAAGCAGGTAAGCCAGCACTGACTTTTTCAAGCCCTTGCAACAAAATAAGGTCGAAAAACATGCGGCCCGTGGCTTTTGAGTCTCCCATTCCTTGAGGAAAGCAATTTTGTGGCGAATCCCGATAGAGAAGTTCATAAGCAACTAATTCGCCGGTGCTTGAGAAAAGCGCTTGCCGGGCGACATATTGCTCCTCCAGCTGTGAAGGGGTCTGGGAGTCTGATTGTTGCATTTACCACCTGTCGCTAAACTCTTCGCTCTACTACTGATATAACGCTTAATCGGTGAGTTGTCACTGTAAAGTTTCACTTTCTTCTTTTCACACCTGCGCAATAGTTGAATTACCACTATGCTAGTTAGTAAATAGCTTAATTTCTTAAAACGAATGCGGTTCTACGTAGTTTGCTTATGTGTCATGGCCTTGCTGATTTCTTCATCGGTCAGTGCCCAGCCGTTAAAATATAATGTCAACGCCAGTGGAAGTTGGTACCCCTATGCTACGCAAAGCGCAAAACACCCAGGCATTGTTCGCGAATACATCGCGGCAGTAATGAGCGAAGCAGAGATTGCCAGCCAACATGTGAGTTTGCCTCCTAAACGCACCGTTCAGTCCATTCAAGCAAAGCAACTGGATTTTGAAGTCATCAGTCCTAGTTGGCTTTCCCAAGCGCAGCGCCACGACGAAAAGTTTGTATTCTCTGCACCGCTGTTTCCTGTCGATGAGTATCTAGTGGCCCTGACATCTAAAGTACATCAATACCAAACACGCGACAGCATTTTCCGCCAAACAGTGGGCACGGTAAGAGGGTATTACTATCATGATGATAATAGGTTCGAACGTATGGATTTTAATAGCGAACGAGAGTTGATCCTAGCTCTACATCGAGGTCGCATTGATGTGGCGATCATCGGCGATTTACCGGCTAAATATTGGGCTCATCGTTTGGGTGTTGATATCGTTTTAGGGGCTCGCCACTCAAGCGGACAGATGCATATCCGCTTGCTGCGTGAACATCAGCCGCTATTGCCTCGAGTGAATCAAGCAATTGAGGAGCTAAAAAGCCAAGGTTTGTATGAGAAGCTAAAGCAGCGATATGTCGCCCTTTACCTGTAAAACATTACCTTTTGTAAGGTTATTTTGGTTATAATTGCCATTTCTCCCTACCAAAAGTTAACTATGAGTATTGAACAGACCCTCAAACAGCGTAGTAATAACACCTGCGAACTATGCGCCAGTCAAGATAACCTCAGCGTCTATGCGGTACCACCTGAAGGCGAAGCCCATTCAGATAAAGCTATTTTAGTCTGTGCCACCTGTGCAGCGCAGCTCAATGGTGATGAGCAACTCAGCGCAACCCACTGGCATTGTTTAAATGACAGTATGTGGAGCCCAATCCCAGCAGTACAAGTTGTAGCTTGGCGGTTGTTGAATCAATTAAGTACCGAGCACGGCTGGGCCATGGACATGCTTGATATGCTGTATTTGGATGAATCTACGCAGCAATGGGCTCAGGCTGCCATCGCTGAAGAAGAAGATGTTATTCACCTCGACGCCAATGGCGTGCGCTTAAATGCAGGTGATACCGTGACACTTATTAAAGATCTAGATGTAAAAGGCTCAAGCTTGGTGGCGAAACGTGGCACCGCCGTGCGCAATATCAGCTTGACCTCTAACCCTGAGCACATCGAAGGACGTGTAGACGGACAGCGCATAGTCATTGTCACGCAATATGTAAAAAAATAAAAACCCCTCAGTGTCATGGCGATGTACTACATTAAGTACCTATTAATGCATATTTTCTTACACTTTCGTTAGCATTTAAGGAGTTTATGTAATGAGTATGAATGTCACTTTACCCGCCGTGGCTCTGACCACACTTCTACTTGGCGCTTGTAGCAGCTCAGTTGAGCCGCAACAGCAAAATATAGCTCCTGCGGTGCAGAGCAAAACCATGCAGGTTCAGGTTATGTACCGCGACCGCAGTTTGCTTCCGCCTGGGGCTGAGCTAAAGGTTACCTTGGCCGATGTTTCCTTGATGGACGCACCCGCAAAAGAACTGGCAAGTAAAACCCTGCCCTTGGAGGGAGCGCCCCCGTATAACGTTGAGCTCACCTTCGACTCGTCTGAAGTAATCGCCAATATGCGTTACAGTGTGAGTGCCAAAGTCACGCGTAATGGCGAGCTACTCTACATTACCACTGAGCACAACGATCCCTTTGGCACCGTGCAGTCACAAAGCCCAATCAAAGTCATGATGGAAAAAGTTGCGAAGCCCGATGTGTCTCTGACGAATACCTATTGGAAAGCCATCACCTTGAAAGGTAACAAGGTACAAGTAACTGAACGTGAGCCGCATATGCAGTTTCACGATGATGGTAAAGTAAGTGGTTACTTAGGCTGCAACAACTTTACTGGCCAATATGTTAAGGGACAACATTTCGGCTTGCGTTTTAAAGCAGTCGCTAGCACCAAGAAAATGTGTATGGACTCGATGGCGCAAGAAAGTGCAATGAGTGAAGCGTTAATGAACACGTTCAGCTACGACATCATGGGTGAAAAACTCGTTTTGCGTGACGAGCAAGGGAGCAACTTAGCCACCTTTCAAGCTGTCTATTTCAACTAAAGAAGCTACTGGGTTAACGCTGGTGTTTTAGCACAGCGTTAGCCCTAAATCGCGGCCAGCCTAGTGAAGGTTAGTTGCTCACCTTTAAGTAAGTATCAAGTTTTTTGCCATCTAGGGGCTGCGCATAGTAATAACCCTGCCCTTCGTGACAACCAATGGATTTTAGAAATTGCAGCTGTTGTTCGGTCTCAATACCCTCTGCAATAACCCGTAAATTCATTCTGTTAGCTAACGAGACCACTAGCTCGGCGATTTCACCGTTATCCTGTTCGGGGATCCCTTTAACAAAAGCTCGGTCTATCTTGAGCCGATCAAAGGGTAATTTGTGTAAGTAACTTAACGAGCAAAACCCAGTGCCAAAATCATCAATCGCCACATCAATACCGTAACTTTTGAGCTCATTAAGCGTGCGTGTAACCTGCTCAACCTCGTCCATAACAACGCTTTCGGTGATTTCCAACTCTATTTTATCACTGGGTACGGCAAAGCGCGCCAAGGTTTGCGCAACGCTCTGAGCATAATCAGACGCTTTAAACTGTGGCACCGAGACATTCACCGATATTTGCATATCAACGCCATGCTGGGCTAGCTCTCGCTGTTTGGCACAGGCCTGTTCAAGCACCCACTGGCCAATCTCTATAATCATCCCCGCGTCTTCAGCCAAAGGCACAAATACGGCCGGAGAAATAAACTGACCTTGTCCTATCGGCCAACGCAATAGTGCCTCACAACCATAAGGCTGCGCCGTTGCCAAATCTACTTGCGGTTGGTACCACACCTCTAGTTTGCCATCTGCAAAGTCTTCCCGTAGGCGTCTTATCATCGCCAAGCGATGGCTCACCTGCTCTTCCATTTGTTTATCAAAGTAGCAGTAACTATGGCTAATATCGGCTTTAGCATGACTTAACGCGATCGACGCTCGCTTTAAGGTGCCCAGCGCACTGCTGTCAAAATGAGGCTGAGTGCACAATCCAAAGGTAAAATTTAAATGCAGCTGATGCTCAGCCGCGATAAAGGGCGCACGCAACAACTGGTGTAATTGCGCAAAGGGGAGTTGCTCCTCATTACTTACTACAGCGAAGAGATCTGCGCCAAGCCGCGCTACGACTTGCGCCTGTTGATGCTGCCCTTGCAAACGCTGCGCCACAGCAACTAACAGTAAATTACCAATATCGTGGCTGAGCCCTTCATTGATGTCGGCAAACCGGGCAATATCAATCAGTACTAAATAATCGTGGGCGTTGGTGTTTTTTTGTAAGCGCTCCAAAGCGGCGATAAAGCCGTTACGTGAACATAACCCCGTAAGTGAGTCTTTAAACGCAACATTACGTAACCTGTCCACCAACAGCACATTGTCGAGGCCTACCCCCACATTGGTCAAAAGTAGGTCAATGTATTGCATCAGCGCATGCTCAATAATGTGCTCACCTTCAAGGCAAATGACATACTGCTGTTGTTTGGCACGAAAGAAAAAGCTCACAGAGTGTTCGTTGTGCTGATGCTGAGCTAATTTAAAGCTGGCTTTGATCTGTTCTTTTACAGAGGCCGTTAAAGCGCTTTCTTCGAGATGGTGGTGATGCACATTTTGATACTCACCGGTGCCCCCATAGACAATCTCCACGCCGTCATCATCTAAGCCACACACCACCCCTTGTTGCGGACCCGCTGTAAAGTGAGCAAGGTGTTTAATCGCTGCGCGACTCAAAGGCAGTAACTGGCTGAAATTCAGTATTTGCTCGCTTGCCAGCAGCACTTGGGAAAGAGCATGACTTTGCAAAGATAATTGCGTTACCTGCTGGTGCGAGCGCAAGGCCGTTACCATGGTAGTGGCAAGCTTCGAGCGGGTCAGTTCAGTTTTAGTGCGGTAGTCATTAATATCGTATTGGCGGATGATCTGCTCTTCAGGGGCATAACCTGGCTGCCCTGTACGCAACACAATGCGTACCACGTGATTTTTTAACTCTTCACGCACCCGTTTGGCAACAATTAACCCGGCATCGTCGCTTTCCATAACAACATCAAGTAACACCACCGAAATAAGCGGATTGTCACGCAAAATATCAACCGCTTGCGTACCATTAAAAGCGTGATGAAAGCGCAACCCCTTACCGTTGAGCTCAAAGTTAGACAAGGCTAACTCCGTCACTGAGTGTATTTCAGAGTCGTCATCAACAATGAGCACATCCCAAAACTCTTGGGGTTTAGCCGGCTCCTCGTCAAATTCTTCATTAAGAAAAATAAAATCACTACTTGGCGAAGACATAGCCTTCCTTCGAAACCGTAAACAATCGAATATTCACTTACTTAGATGAGCAATATTCACAACTACGGAGATAGAAAATTAAGTTCTAACAGTATAGTCTAATCTTTTGACTATGCTTTTTGTGTTTCTGCGCAGAGGTACTGTGATAACCCTAGCACGCAATGTAATAAAAACTCTAGTTTTACTCGCGCTCATCCTGGTGCTGATTGGCCTTGTCGCCAAGCAACATTATCGCGTTGAGCGCAGTATTACCCTGGATGTGCCAAGCGCAGCGATAAAGCCTTGGCTGTGGGATTTAACTCAGTGGCAACAATGGTTAGCGCTACGCCAATTCGACCAACAAGCTCGTTTAGAAGTTCGTGCGCAAGCCCAGGGAGTTGGCGCTCATTTAGGCTGGCAAGGGCAACGCTCCCGAGGGGAGCTAAGTATTGTCAGCGACAGTGCATCTACTCTCAACTATCAGTTACTGGTCAATAACGAATACCTCTCGCATGGCCAGTTTCAATTAATCAGTTCAGGGGAGCAGACCCGTATCTTATGGCAGCAACAAGGTGAAATCACTCTACCCGTCATTGGCCCCTATTTGGTCTGGTTTACCGAACATACCCTCGCTAACACCATGACTCATAGCCTAAATAATTTAAAAACAGTGGTGGAATTGGAGCACAAGGATGAGCAGTAAAACCTTCACCGCGCAAACCAAACTGGCGCAACTTATTGCCCAACGAGTTGGTTTTAAGATAAAAAAACAGCGCAACTCTTTACCTGTCCCGGCCCAAGAAGGGGGCTATTCCCGCCAAGGAGCTCGCCCCAGTGGGTTTGTATTCGATCAACGAGTGCCTCTTGCAGAACGAGCCCTTAAACGTGAAGAGCTCAAGCGCCTAAGGCAGCAACACAATATAGAGTCAATACTCGCCCAGGCCATGCAATACTGCCCAGACACTAAAACCGATGGCTATGTTGACCCTGATTGGTTTGAGCGCTTTATGTCGCTTGCCGAAGACTCCGCAACAGCGTCCATGCAGCAGTTATGGGCAAAAATTCTTGCTGGAGAAACGCTGGCTCCGGGGACCTTTAGTATCAAGAGCTTGCAAACCCTAAAGCAAATGACCCAGCGCGAGGCACTGGCTATACAGAAAGCCGCTGCACTGTGTGCTCAGCTCGACTTTGATCATTCTCATATTATTTTATTGGGTTATTACAAACGCCCGTCGTTATTCGACTTACTGCGCAAAGGCAATAAGGAGCAACTCAACTTGGCCAAGGCGGGACTCAGTTACCCTCAAATATTGACCTTGATGGATTGCGCTGTGCTGTATCGCAAAGAAATTGAGTCAGCGAACTTTCGCGCCAAACAGCAGCTAAAACTGCGCTTTTACGATACCTCATTAACGCTCACAGCCAAAAACAGTGACTTAGTTCTGAGCTACTACAAATTCACCCAAACGGGTGATGAATTAAGGCGGTTGCTGCGTGCCACATTGAGCCCTACGTTTAAGCAAGCAATAGAGCAAGCACTGCAGCGTGACTTCGAATTAGAGTGGTCATAAATACAGAAAAAGCGGCCTGCGCCGCTTTTTCAAAGTTTACTATTTAGAAGTGAACTTGTAGCCCTGCAAAGGGGCCTGAAACATCAATATCAGTATTGATATCATCAACATCATCAAGTTCAATCATCATCGCTCGGTAGCCTGCACGTACAGCCACATCCACCGCTAGATTATCAATAAACTCCCACTGCACCCCGACTTGGTAGTCATGCACGGTACTGTCATCTAATGCGAAAAAGCTGCCCTCAGCAAATGCGCTCAAGCCAGTAAAAGGTAAGCCCACTTCACCGCGACCATACACTAGCGGCACAAACCCTGAGTAATCAACGCGCACAGACGAACTGTTGTCGGCCTGGGCAACATAAATATCGCCGTCAAACTGTTTCGCGCTCAAACCTAAATCAATCGATACTGCATCGTTATCAAAAATCTCATAGTAAAGCACATAATCGGTGTGACTAAGCTCTGCATTAGTCATGATGTTGCTGCCTACAGCAAAATCGACTCCCTCAAATTCAAAGGTTTGGTTAAGCAGTGCTCCGCCACTGATGTCCATCTCGGTGTAACGTAGCTTGACGTTAGGAACCAAAGGAACTGGATGCTCCAATGCTGCGTAGTAGCTGGTGAAGGTTTCATCATCGAAGTTGAAATCTTGCTGCGCATAGCCTTTGCTGCCAAAGCTACCTTCTGGCTCAGCCTGCCAACCTTCGACCCCCACATAAAGGCCTAACACGGTATCGGCATGGGCCATTGGCGCCATCGCTGCAAGCGATAAACCTGCAGCCACAAAGTATTGTTTCATCATCTACCCTTTTTATCCTTGTGCGAGTAACTCGCTTAACTCAATTAGTGCCGCATTAGCACGAGAAATATAATTTGCCATCACTAACGAATGGTTAGCTACAAGGCCAAAGCCACTGCCGTTAAGCACCATAGGGCTCCACACAGGCTCTTGCGTTGCTTCCAGTTCGCGAATAATTTGCTGGACGCTTACCTTAGCATTTTTCTTTTCCAAAACATCGGCAAAATCGTGCTCAATAGCATGCAAGAAATGCAGCAACGCCCAGGTAGCTCCCCGAGATTCATAAAACACATCGTCAATTTCCCACCAAGAGGTGCGCACCTCTTGCTGCATGGGTGCATATGTCGCTTGATGTGCTTCGCGATCGCCAGCCAAATCGGTATTAACACGCTCTTGTCCTACGCTGGCGCTGAGGCGTTGGCTGAGGCTACCCAAACGCTTTTCAGCCTCTTTTACCCAAGTACGTAAATTATCCGCACGGGCATAAAACTGGCTTTGTCTGTCGTTACTGTCCGCGATTTGGCTACGGTAGACAATCAGGTAATCAATGCCTTTTTGATACTCACCTTCGGCACTGGGCCACATCCAAGCAGTGCTACTGATATTAAACTGCGGCTGCGCTTTTTTCAGTGACGGGTGCTCCGTGGATTGCGACTGTGAACGGCTAAAGTCTTTACGCATCGACAACGCTAAATCACGGGTCATCTCCAGCGCTCCGTATTCCCAAGCCGGCATGTTGTCCATCAACACGCTGGGTGGAGCCATATCGTTACTAAGGTAGCCACCCGGTTTGTCGAGTAATGTTTGCGCGACGTTAATCAACGTCGACGTGGTCACATAACCTGTTACTAAGCGCTCATTTCGTTCGCTAGCTTGCTGTTTTGCCTTTTCTACGACATCGAAGCGATCGGGCTCAATGCTCCAATAAACGGCAATGAGATAAAATAATAAAAACAATGCAGCAATGGCTGCGGCAATCTTTCCTTTATGCTGAGACATAATAACTCCTAGTGATGATGGTGCTGATGTTCATCGCTGTTATTGTCTTGCGACTGTTCAAGCAAGTTATAGATGCGTGCCTGTGTGAACACACGGTCGCCATCGGCAAAATACAGGGTCATTTTCAGTTGCTCACCGGCCACCAGTTTCTGACTTGGCGCAAATAGCATTAAGTGTAGTCCACCGGGTTGAAATACCAGGGTTTGGTGCGCAGGAACCTGTAACTCTTCAAGCTTACGCATTTGCATCATGCCATTTTTATGTTCATGAGTATGAATCTCCACACGCCCGAGGGTCTCGATCTCGACCTTTTTCAGTACGCGGTCATGATCGCTGTGGTTCATTAACGTAAGGTATCCTACCGAGCTCTCGCTAGCAGGTAAGAAGGTCCGCACCTTGGCTTCACTCACCATAAGTTCGCCATGAGCAGCACTGTGAAAACTGAGCAGTAACGACACTGCACAGATGAGGGTACCTAGGGTTGTACGCAGCATAGCGCTTCCTTGTTATGTTACTTTAACTGTACCCTAATATAGCTTAATGACGCCTGAGTGTCTGTAATAAAATCAGTGTACTAGCCGCAAATAGAGCGTTATTTGCAGCCATGGTTGTACGTGTTTATATGGCTAAACCACGATGTGCTCGTCAAACACGAAATGACAAATAAGGTAGATAGCTGCCACCAGCACTGGGGCATTTAAGAACAAGATCACCATCGCTACGCGGGTGAGCCAAACAGGTAGGTTATGACGTTTCGCAAACCCGGCACACACACACCCGACAACTTCTTATCCAAGGCATCGCGATAAAAGCGTTGATAGCTAGAGTCTCGCATGGAATACTCCTATTAGTTTAATTCACTAAGTGAGCATCAAGTTACATGCCAAAACTCATCACACTGAAAAATAAAGGGTTTCGATTTAAATCACCTTTATGTAATTAGCAAAATAGCTATTTTTTAGTGTATTTAGCAATAAAGTTAGCGGACAAAGCTCAGTGCTGTGACTAAAGTATCGGCCGTGGCATCTTGCTTGTGGCCATTTTCAGATAAATGACGACGGTAACCACGGGCACCTGGCATGCCCTGAAATAACCCCAACATATGCCGAGCGATATGCCAAAAGCGAGCGCCTTGGCGCATCTCGTCATCAATATAGCTAAGCATTTTTTCTGCTACCTGATGGCGGCTCAGTGTGCAACCCTCTAAGCCATATAATGCGGCATCTACTTCGGCCAGTAAGTAAGGGTTACTGTATGCTTCTCGGCCAATCATTACACCGTCAACATGCGCCAAGTGATGTTCACATTCAGCGATGGTTTTAATCCCCCCATTGATGCTGATATGAAGGTGGGGAAAATCTTTTTTAAGCTGATACACACGCGGGTAGTCAAGGGGGGGAACCTCACGGTTTTGCTTCGGGCTCAAACCTTGCAGCCACGCCTTGCGGGCATGAATGATAAAATCATCGCAGCCGACCTTGTGACTCGCCTCTATCAACGCCAGCAAGAACTCGTAACTGTCTTGCTCATCAATGCCGATACGGGTTTTTACCGTCACGGGGACGTCAGTGACCGCCTTCATTGCATCCACCCCCTGTGCGACTAGCTCAGGCTCAGCCATTAAGCAGGCGCCAAAGCGACCATTTTGCACGCGGTCCGATGGACAGCCTACATTTAAGTTGATTTCCGCATAGCCTCGTTGTGCCGCTAACTTCGCGCAATGAGCCAACTCGTCAGGGGTTGAGCCACCCAATTGCAGCGCCACTGGCTGCTCATGCTGGTTAAAGTGCAAATAGTCACCCTTGCCATGGATAATAGCACCGGTAGTGATCATCTCGGTATACAGCACCGCCTCTTTACTCATAATACGATGAAAAGTACGGCAGTGGCGATCAGTCCAATCCAGCATTGGCGCGACACTGAAGCGACGAAAAGTCGATTGTTGCCAAGAAGGGGTGAGTTGAGTCTGTGTTGTCGCTTCGTTCATAAACCTGTGCCTGCATTACCAAGAAAACCAACGGGCTCTTTGCGCCGAGTTGTGGGCGCGCAATTATACGTCAATCACACCCTGATTGGTATTATCTAGGCCAATACCGACTTTCACAGCAACCCGCACCTAAAGAGGTTCACTGATTTTACCTTTGAGTATTAATGGTTTTTCGCGCAGCTCTGCGCGTTATCAGGGGTGCAGTAATGAAAAGGTAAGTAATATTGCTCTTGTTCAGGAAGGTGTTGGTGCTTTACTGCATCATAAAGTAGCTGTGCGCCCTTACGGCCCATTTCATAAGGATTTTGACCTATATTCATGGTGCCAAGGCCGCTCGCTAACGCTTGCAATTGCAGTGTTTCAGTATCAGCAGAGATAATCACTCGCTGCTTCTTAGCTAGCTGCTGTTTAAACTCTGTCATCACCTGTTGATAATCAGGATTAAACTGTGCAAAGCCAGCGACGGCAACAAAGATTGTCGGCTGCGGGTAACTGATAATGGTGCGTAATTGCTTGAGGGCATCATCGCGACGCCCAGCAGTGAAAAGCGGACAACGAGGATGCTCCAGCCAACCATTCTCACCGTTCAAACGTTTGGTACTCCCTGACAAGGCATAACGCACACCGTCGATGCGCTTGTTTAAATTCGGCGTAGTGTGATGTCCCGATTGAATACACAAGGTTTGTGGGTGCTCTCGTTTAAACTGCTTTGCCGCCTCACCAAGTGCCACGCCAAAATCAAAGTTATTAGTGCCCACATAGGCTAAACGGTAAGTTTGATGTTGTGGTGCCAAGTCTGAGTCAAAAGTGATCACCGCAATCCCTTGCTCTTGGGCCTTTTTTAGCGCTCTGTTGACCAAGTGCTGCGAGTCGGTGGTAGACACCAATATACCGTCCACACCTTGAGCAACTAAATCTTGCACTACCAGTGCTTGGGTACGAGCGTCTTGGTAGTCATAAGCGCCATCATAAATACAGCGCAAATCGGCTTGGCGCTGGGCAAAGTCTTGACAACCTTTGAAGGATTGTTCATAAAAGCTGTCGTTCTTGGTTTTGCCTACGACGGCAAAGGTGTACTGGCCATAAGCAACAAAAGACAACATCGCGCAGAGCGCCGAAATAAGCACTAATGCTGATGAGCGAAGATTAAAACAGTGCAAAATAATTCCCAGTACAACTACCCAAGAAACTTTGGTTTAGAGTAGCTCATCCGGCATTAAAGGCAACATTTAGTTCACAAAACAAAAACAACTGATGATTATTTAAGCCACTGTACTCAAATGTGAATATAGAATCCACGAGCCAATCAGTGGTGTGATGCCCTCGATAATAGCAAATATCAGTCTAGATTATTTTAGGAGCTGCTTTAGCCCAATCACGCTCTTTGCAAGGCTGAAGCCTTGCCTACAATAAACCCGACAAAAATCGGTAGGTTGGGCTTTAGCCCAATCGCGCTCTTTGCAAGGCTGAAGCCTTACCTACAATACACCCAACAAAATCGGTAGGTTGGGCTTTAACCCAATTGCGCCCTTCGCAAGGTTAAAGCCTTGCCTACAACAGACCCAACAAGATCGGTAGGTTGGGCTTTAGCCCAATCACGCCCTTTGCAAGGCTGAAGCCTTGCCTACAACAGACCCAACAAGATCGGTAGGTTGGGCTTTAACCCAATCACGTCCTTTGCAAAGCTGAAGCCTTGCCTACAACAGACCCAACAAGAACGGTAGGTTGGGCTTTAACCCAATCACGTCCTTTGCAAAGCTGAAGCCTTGCCTACAACAGACCCAACAAAATCGGTAGGTTGGGCTTTAGCCCAATACAGATAACCTTGCAACTCAGTATCCAGCATGAGCGATGCTAGCCATGCAAACAGGCGTAATTCGAGATACAGTGTCAGGCCTAACCCGGTAAACGGAATAATCTATGGAGCTGTCAGCCTATTTACCCCAGTTATTGTCCATCGCTACGCCAGCAACGATCATGGCCATTAGCCCCGGCGCCGACTTTGTCATGATCACCCGCAATAGCCTAGTATATGGACGTCGTGCCGGTGTTTATTCGGCGCTGGGCGTGGGGTTAGCGATTTGGATTCACCTTGCTTATTCCATAGCCGGCGTGGCGCTGCTCATTGCCCAATCGGTGGTGCTATTCACGGTGATAAAATACATCGGCGCAGCGTACTTAATTTACCTTGGCTATCAAAGCCTGCGAGCAAAGCACCATATCGCCTTGGAGCTAGCGCACGAGGCAGCGCCCAGCAAAGCGTTATCCGCCTGCTCGGCTCTGCGTCAAGGTTTTATAACTAATGCCCTAAACCCCAAAACCACGTTGTTCTTTTTAAGTATATTTACTCAGCTGGTGAGCGCCGATACGCCCGTTGCCATCCAGCTTGTGTATGGGATTATTATTTCTTTGGCACACTTACTGTGGTTCGTGTTGGTAGCCATGTTTTTTAGCCACTTTGCATTTGTACACGCCCTACAACGTTATCAACGGCTTATTGAAAAAACCTTGGGTGTCATATTAATGGGCTTAGGCGTTCGCATTGCCACACTTAGCCAATAAGTAGCTTAGTTTTGGCAGCGGCCGCGAGTTACAGCGCGAAGTAGTCTTTAATGCCACCGAGAATATTTGTCACCGCCACGGAGCTCAGGATCAGCCCCATGACTCTGGAGATAATGCTTGCACCGCCATCACCAATGAGGTTATGTACGTAGCGCGCCAGCAAAAGTAACAATAACACCACGCCTAAGACGCTAAGCATCATTGATGAGGTAATGGCCTGCTCGACCCAAGTATATTCATTATTACGAGTCATCAGCACCGCCCCTAGCATAGCCCCTGGGCTGGCTATTGATGGGATGGCTAAAGGAAATATGGCGGTTTCTGTGGAGTCGCGCACACTTTTAATTTCCGACTCGGGCTTGCCTTCACCAAAAATCATGGTCAGCGCAAACAGCAGCAGTACAATGCCACCGGCAATCTGAAACGCCGCAAGCGGAATACTAATAGCGTTGAGCAGCAACTCACCGACAACGACAAACAGCAACAGTACTAACGCCGATACCAGCACCGCTTTGTAAGCCACTTTGCGCTTAAATGCGGCATCTTCGCCGCGCGTAACGGCAATAAATACCGGCACTGTACCTATGGGGTCAATTACCGCAAAAAAGAAAATAAAGGTGGCCAGTAATTCGTGCACACTTGCTCCTGAAAATTAAAACAAAATTATACCGCTCTCATGCAGACAGAGATAGTAATTTTTATGCGTCATAGTATGCTAGTATAGGTGGCGTTAAGATGAACGAAGGTTAGCTATGAATGTAGATGCGCTTGTCAGTAAAGCTAAAAGAATGTGCGACAGCAAAGGCGCCCGCTTTACTCCCATCCGTGAAAAAGTATTCCGTTTACTTGCCAGCACTAAAAGCGGTGTTGGTGCGTATGACTTATTAGAGCAATTAAAAGTGACAGAAACCAGCGCAAAACCTGCGACGGTTTATCGCGCACTGGACTTTTTAGCTGAACAAGGCTTTATTCATAAAATAGAAAGCACCAACGCGTTTATGTTGTGCCACCATTTTGATTCAATTCATCCGGTGCAGTTGCTTATCTGCGATCAATGCGGTCACGTAGACGAGCTGCACTCGAGCGTGCTGTCGCATGAGTTAAGTGAGCTCGCCTCACAAAGCGGCTTTAGTGTAAGCTCGCAAACTATTGAAGCGCATGGCATTTGTAAACGCTGTCAATCTTAGTAACAACTTGCTAGGGTAAAACACGTGCTGCAAGAACAGCAAAATTCACCTTCTGCGAACAAAGGTATGGACAATGAACGTCGAGTTTATTAACCCTTTTCTTTCTTCTTTGGTCAATGTGTTGGCCACGATGGCACAAACTGAACTAAAACCGGGTAAACCTCGCGTTAAAAAGGACGAGGTCGCGGCAGGCGATGTGTCAGGGTTAATCGGTATGGTCGGCCCTCAAACAAAGGGCTCACTCTCTATCACCTTCGATGAAAGCCTAGCGCTTACCATCATGGAACGTATGCTAGGCGAGCGCCCCAGTGCCATTAATGAAGAAGTGACCGACATGGTTGGCGAAATCACCAACATGGTTACTGGTGGCGCCAAAAACTTACTGGGTGAAAAAGGTTATGACTTTGATATGGCGACTCCAGCAGTGGTTTCAGGCACTGGCCACACCATTACCCACAAATGCGAAGGAACCACAATTATCATGCCTTTCACCTCAGGTGATGGCAATGCCCACATCGAGATCAGCTTCGACACCTTATGAGTTGGCAACAACACAGCATTACTTTAAGCGCAAAGCGCCGGGGCTTTCATCTAATTGATGAGGAAATTCTGCGCGCGCTGCCGCAAATTCAAGATTATCAGGTCGGCCTGCTGCATTTAATGCTGCAACACACCTCTGCAAGTTTGAGCATTAACGAAAACGCCGATCCCACTGTGCGCCAAGATATGGAAGCGCACTTTAACTGGGCCGCTCCCGAGCGCCAACCTTTTTATCGCCACACCTACGAAGGTGATGACGATATGCCCGCGCACATTAAAGCCAGTACTTTAGGGTGTGAACTCACCTTGCCAATCAGTCATGGCCAGCTGCAGCTCGGCACATGGCAAGGTATTTACCTGGGTGAGCACCGCGACCAAGGTGGTTCTCGTCGTATTGTTGCCACCTTGCAGGGACAGCTAATAACCTCTGGATAGCTTATTTTTCACGCTATCTACACTGATATGCGCTGTGCGCAGACTTTAGCTAAGGTTGGCGTGACATAAAGCGGTGTGGACCTGTCACTGTGCGGCGAAAAAAAACGCCAAAACTCCCCCAGTAATAGCTCTTCATCCTGAGCCCATAATTTCAACTAGGTGTCTGCGTCGCTGTAACAGCGCTCGAAAGTAAAAATTACTCTGTACTTAAGAACGATAACGCCTTGAACCCTATGCAGCATGCGCCTTTCATTGCCTCAATAAGTTGTTGCCTTACAAGCGATTACAAAAACTATACTTTCCTCACTTACGCGCTATAGTTATAGCCATTCCCAGATAAAGTAATCAAAAACGGTCCATTGTCTTAATAAGGAAATGATCATGTCTGAACAAGCCCCTGAAATCCAAGTCCCATGTGAGCCTGGTAATGTTTCGGTCCAAGAGCAGCTAGAGCTGATCCCAAGCGTTAACGAGCCTTGGCAAACATATGTTGTGGTTAATGGCAGTAAGCAAAATATCAACGGCCAAGACTACCCTATTCTATTCACTAACAACCCAGCTCATGCAGATTTACAACCGACTCAACATGCTGAATTAGTTGTCACCATTAGTGATAATGATTGGGAGTTTTTTGGCAACGGTGTGGAATACATAAAAAACTACAGCAACTGTAACTACAATGTCGACTCGTCTATCAGTGCCGATAAGAAGCAGCTGACTCTCAAGGTTCATCAAGTAGATACCACGTTTTGTTACGGTAAAGCAGACGACAGCCCTCTTGATCAAGTTATTGAGGTTGCCCCTTCGAGTACTGCTGAGCCATTGAGTATCGGTTTCCGCTTTACTGCGAAGAACACCGCGAACGGTAAATACTATATGTCGCAAGACCCTCGCGTGATAGTTCGCCGTCCAGATGAAGATTAATTAACTCAGTTCACACAGAGCTGAGAGTGGGAGCTGACCATCGCTCTAAACTTTTCAAAATCGCAAAGTGGTTTAAACCAAGGCTGTAAAAACCAGTTTTGGTGGTAACCACTTTTTAAAGCCTCTTCCACATAGTAAAGACTGGAGTTAAAGTCTCCGCCCAGTGCATGCACTAATGCCGCTGTATAACTTAACTCTGACTTATCTTCTGCCAACTTGAAACTATGCTTCAGTGATTTAATAGCTTGCTCGTTGTCACCCAATTGAGCATAGGCCTGCGCATTTTCAGACCACGCCAAGGCTGATTCACGCCCGTTATTTAGCTGTAATAAGCGCTCATACAGCTCTTTTGATTCCACAAGCTTACCGTTGAGCATATTTATGTCTGCCATATTGAGCATCATCCCAGTGTTTTTTGGGGAGCTCAACAGCGCTTGCTTGGCAAACTTTTCTGCCATAGGGTAGTTCTGCACCATCATGTAGGCGATAGAGAGGTTTGATAAATCAATGCTGTCACTATTCTCATTGAGTGTTTTGCTGTAGCTTTCTATCGCAGAGGTGAAGTCACCTTCAATTAAAGCAATATCAGCTAGGTACTGGTGAGTTCTTCTATCACTAGGGACTTTTTCAACTAAATCAGCGAGCAAGTTTTTCGCTGACTGAAAATCACCCAGCCAATACAAAACGAGCGCAAGCTTCCTTTGTAACCGCAAATTGGGTCTCAAGCTCAACGCTACTTCTAACTTATCTCTGGCCTGTTTATCTTCACCCTCAGCAAGCAGAATTGAAGCCTCCAAATTCAAAATAGCAGCTTGGTCATGACTCACTTTGGTTAACATATCCAAAGCATGCTTGGCCTCTTCTATTTGCCCCAGCTCTATATTGAGCAGCACTAGGCTTTTGTAGTAGCTGGACAACTTTTTAAATTCACCTGGGGCATTATGGATTGCTGAAATTGCCTGCTTAAGATAAGTTTTTTCATGGGTTGAGTGATACAGCTGCAGCGCAATTTCACGTAGAAGGTTATAACCCTCGACACTGGTTGCACTCTCTTTGACCGTCGCCAGACTTTTCTCAAACATCTCCGGCGTTGCTACGTTGTCGACATAAAACAACGTATACATCTCAAATAATGGACTGTTACTTTTCATTGTTGATAGCGAGCGATACTGTTCACTATCAATGCCCGGGGAAATAAGGCGTGCAGTATTGTATTTCGCCACGTCATGTAAATTAGTTGTGCCTGCAATATCTGTCTGCCACTGCATACTCTCCTGCACTTGCCAGTTGGGAGCACGTAGCGTACTTATTTCAACGCTACAGTGGCGTTGCTGACAATCCAACGAGCTACTAATCAGGGTATCGGCGCCGGTGTAGTCGGCCAGCATCTGAAAGTAGCTTTTAGGGTCTCTAAATTGATCACTATCTCGGCCTTGCGCCAACATATTCATTTCTGCACGGCTAACTAATTGCTGGTCTTGCTGGAGCAACTGCTGCCACATAGCACTTTGTACCGAGCCTTTCAAAGCGCTTTCATAATGCTTAAATTCATCAGGTAGGTTATAGATCTGAGTGGGTAGAATCGCGACCACAGGCTGGTGTAACAGATAAGGGCGTAGCAAGTAGCCTCCCACCAACACTGCCGCACAGACAAAGGCCATCACAAGATAACGCCAACGCAACTTCTTTGCTCTTAATGGTGCGCTTTTCTGCGTGCTATTTGATGGTGTAACCGGTTCTGTTTGCTGCTCTAGAATAGCGGCTTGAACTCGTTGTTGCAGTAACTGCTCAAACTGTTTGCTAAAAGGGCCTCGGCGCAGATTTAAGCGCGCCGCAGGTTTTACGCTAAGCGCTTGGCCTAATATTGCTTGCAACTGCTGCGGTAATTGCGTGGTGCTGAGATCTAAGTGGTGTCCTTGCAATATTGCCGCGCTGATATCTTGGCCACCTTGTCCAGCAAAGGGGTGCTCGCCTGTTAGTAATTCAATTGCAACAACGGCAAACGAGAACCAATCGCTGTGGTGACTAAGTGCTTGCCCTTGCAACTGCTCAGGTGACATATAGCCCTTAGTACCTGCGCTTTGACTAACATGGCTGTTACCGCCCACGAAGCCAGCAATACCAAAATCAGCCACTTTGACTTGCCCAGCTTCACTGATCAAGATATTGCTCGGTTTCAAGTCACGGTGAATAATGCTGTTGCGATGCGCATGCTCTAAACCCTTAGCAATATCCACCAGCATAGCCAGCTTTTGTTCAAGCGTTAACACATGCTGCTTCTGGTATTGCAGCAGGTTTTTACCGCGACAAAACTCCATCACTAAATACTGCTGGCCATCGCTTTGGCCACAGTCAAATACTTGAATAATATTGGGGTGATTTAAGCGTGCCAGAAAGCGCGCTTCACTAAGGGCATCTTCGTCTAATTCACTGTCACCGCTAGTATTAAGCACCTTAAGTGCCACGGTACGTTCTAGTTTAGTATCAAAAGCTTCGTAGATGGTGCCCATGCCGCCCTGGTACACCACTTTATTCAATTCATAATGAGCAAGCGTGCGCATAGAGTTTCCCTAGTTGGAGGATGCGCGTTTAACCGACTCTTCGAGTTGGTGGCCTTTATAGATTTCGAAATTACTGGCGCTAAAGCGCACCTTACGTAGTTTACGCTCGATGATACTATCGGCATCCTCTATATGCGCAAGGGCATCGCTAAATTGCTTACGGGCGCGGTGAATTTGAATGTTTAGATAGCGAGAATCGATACCCAAATCGCGGGCTATCACTTCAGTTTCGACCCAACCTTGACTGAGCTCATGTACGCCGTTGGCGGCATCTTGAGCCTTATAACGGGCCAAATTTAACGTTAGATAATGATGGCAACGCTCATGCAAATCAATTTCCTCACCTGGGCCTCTGACCGTAAGCTCTGCAGATTCTTCATCTAGGGTAAGGTGAAAAATAAAGTTTAAGTCGGCTAACTGGGTATTGCTTACATCACGCAGCGCTGTGGCTTCTTCCAAATGGCTTAAATGCAATTGATAGCTTCGCTGGCTATCACTGAGTTGATCGTTCTCTATTAAAATAGTGTGATCAAGCATCGGCCCATCCAGGTGCTCAAAGCACCAAAAACCACTCTCACGTTGGTTAAATACGGCTATTTCTGGGGACTCTTCAGGGATAAGGTTGTAATTTGCTAGGCAAATAAACTCCGAAGTAGGCTTGGCGTATTCATCAAGGACGATCAATAAGTCTTGCGGCTTATCTAAATTCGCAACTTTGAATTGCTTGCCATCATTTCCTGGCAGAGCAATCACATCATGAAGCTTAAGCGTTTGGCTGTGATCTTTATCTAAGCGTTTGCTATTAAGCCAAGTGCCGTTACGGCTGAGGTCACGAACCTGCCATTCATTCCCCTGCCATTCAATGATGGTATGAATTTTCGACACGCTAGGATCGCTGATCAGCGTGTCTACACTGTACTGAAAACGCCCAAAGCTATGGTGGGCGTGCAAATAGATCACATTGTCCGTATCCGCTTCGATAAGGTAAGCCATAATCGCTCCGAGCGCCTTTTGTACCTAATTATTATTATAAGGGATGAGTGGCTTATTCTCTGCTTTTTTCGAACAAAAATAAACAGCTGCTTAACAATTGTGGGAATAGTATCAGCTTGATGCGATATATTGATAACTAACGCGCGGGGTAATATTGCATAGAAGTTCATAAGCGATGGTGTCGGCGCAGGCGGCAATTTCTTCAATGGCTAACTCGCGTCCCCACATAATGGCCTCATCACCTACTGCAACAGCGCTGGGGTCTGGGCCAATATCAACGGTGATCATATCCATAGACACGCGCCCAACCAACGGGTAGCGCTGTGCGTTTATAAGCACAGGCGTACCGTTTTGAGCATGACGCGGATAGCCGTCTCCATAACCAATGGCCACCACCGCCAGGTAGGTATCTTTGTCGGCTCGCCAATGTCCGCCATACCCCACCGGCTCGCCCTGGCGTACCGGACGCACAGCAATCACTTCGCTACTGAGGGTCATCACGGGGGTCAGCTGCAGTTGCGCAGAAAAAATATTTTTCACGGGCGAGACACCGTACATCATCAACCCCGGGCGTACCCAATCACCGTGACTATGCGGATAATTAATGATGGCGGCAGAATTCGCCAAACACAGCGGCTCAGGTTTATCGGCTACTAAGGTTTGAAATAACTGCAGCTGGGCCTCATTGTAGGCATCCTGATTGTCATCTGCACAAGCAAAGTGAGTCATTAGATTTACTTCATCTTGCACATGAGGGCAATCTTTTAAGCGGCGATAGAAGGTATTGATGCTGTCTGGGTTTATGCCCAAACGATGCATGCCGGTGTCTACTTTTAACCATACTTTAATGGCCCCTGCTAACTGGGCCTGCTCTAGGGCTTCAAGCTGGTATTCATCATGCACCACTGTTTGGAAGTTATTAGCCAACATAATTTCGATATCGCTGGCTTTAAAAAAACCTTCCAGCAACACAATGGGCTTAGTAATGCCACCGGTGCGCAGGGCCAGAGCCTCTTCAATGCGAGCAACGGCAAAGGCATCGGCATCGGCGAGCTGTTGCGCAATAGGCACTAAGCCATGGCCATAGGCATTAGCTTTAAGCACGGCCATTACTTGGCTATCTGGAGCAAGACTTTTAACGCGCGCTAAATTAGCGCGCAGGGCACAAAAATCAATGGTTGCGGTTGCCAACGCCATAGTGGTTAATACTCGTCGTCCATCGCCGGGCCAGCGTAATTATCAAAGCGTGAGTATTGCCCTTGGAAGGTTAACCTGACCTTACCAATAGGACCATTCCGCTGCTTACCAAGGATAATCTCTGCAGTACCTTTATCTGGACTGTCTTCGTTGTACACCTCATCGCGGTAGATAAACATGATTAAGTCGGCGTCCTGCTCAATTGACCCCGATTCACGCAAATCCGAGTTAACTGGGCGCTTATCAGCACGTTGTTCAAGTGTCCGGTTCAACTGTGAAAGCGCCACAACAGGACACTCGAGTTCCTTCGCCAGTGCTTTTAATGAGCGCGATATTTCGGCAATTTCTAAGGTTCGGTTGTCCGATAAGCTTGGTACCCGCATTAATTGCAGGTAGTCGACCATGATCATGCTAATGCCACCGTGGTCGCGAGCAATTCGCCGCGCGCGTGAGCGCACATCGGTAGGAGTTAGGCCCGAGGCATCATCAATGTACATTTTGCCTTTTTCAATCAACAAGCCCATGGTTGAGGACAAGCGTGCCCAATCCTCGTCGTCCAGCTGGCCCGTTCTCACCTTGGTTTGGTTTATGCGCCCGAGCGAGGCGAGCATACGCATCATGATTTGCTCTGAGGGCATCTCCAACGAGTAAATAAGCACCGGCTTATCTTGGGTCATCGCCGCATGTTCGGCCAAGTTCATGGCAAACGTGGTTTTACCCATGGATGGGCGCGCTGCAACAATGACTAAGTCCGAGGGCTGCAAACCCGCAGTCATCTGATCAAGGTCAGAGTAACCGGTACTGACTCCCGTAACCCCGTCTTGTGGCGACTGGTAAAGCTCTTCAATTTTATCCACGGTCTTTTCTAGGATAGTGTGGATATTTTGCGGCCCTTCAGAGCTTTTAGTGCGCTGTTCAGCAATTTTGAATACTTTGCTTTCTGCAAAGTCGAGCAAATCATGGCTGCCGCGCCCTTCGGGGTTAAACCCGGCTTCGGCAATTTCATTGGCAACACCAATCATTTCGCGGATCACCGCCCGCTCACGCACAATAGCAGCATAAGCGCTAATGTTAGCGGCACTGGGAGTGTTTTTAGCTATTTCACCGAGGTAAGCGAAGCCACCCACACTGTCGAGTTGATTGTTTTTCTCTAACGACTCAGAAATAGTGATCAGATCGATAGGCTGGCTGTCTTCAACCAAGCGCTCCATAGCCTCAAAAATCAGTCTGTGGGTACGCGTATAAAAGTCCTGAGCCACGACCAACTCAGCAACACGGTCAAAGGCCTCGTTATCGAGCATTAACCCACCAAGCACGGATTGCTCGGCTTCAATGGAGTGGGGAGGAACTTTTAGGCTATCAACCTGTTTGTCTATTTTTGCCATACATACTCAAAAGGCGGGGTGAATGGCTTTATTTTATCGGCTTGGCATCGCAGTGCAACAACTGCTTCGCTTTTTTGCTGACTGGTAAACAAGAAAAATAGCGAGCCCTAAGGGCTCGCCGAGGTTGGGTTAGTTTTTACGTAAGTGGGTGTTGCCACTAATGGTGGTTACTTGCACTTCGGCTTCGCCTTGGCCTAGTGTGAAGTGCAGGCTTTCACCCGTACCATACTTGGCTTCCACGGCTTTATCATCGCTCAGTTCGTTGCGAATATCGCCGCCAGCATGGGCTTCTAAATCAAACCGTGCTGACAGATCGCTGGGTAGGTAGAGGTCCAAATCACCACTGACGCTCTCGGCGCGGATTTGCCCGTCGGTATGAAGCTTCGCCACACGGACCTCAAGCTCGCCATTGACGGTATTAATTTTTAAGCTGCCTAGGGCTTGAGCATTGAGCTGTAGATCACCGTTGACGTTTTCAAAGCGGATATCTTCAGCGCGGGTGCTCGATTCCACGTCGCCATTGACTAAGGTCATTTGTAATTGCCCTTGTGAATCAAGGTCGTTGATATCACCATTGACGGTTTGATAACGGATCTCTCCAGCTAGGTTTACGCCGTCAATATCGCCATTTACGGTCTCTAAATTGAGCTTGCCCTGTAACTGCTTGGCGTCAATATCGCCATTCACCGTTTCCACACGGGTATCATTGTGCAGTTCACTGACTATCACATCAACACTCACCCCTTCCATCACCAAGGCACTGGCATGGGGCATGTATATGGTTAACTTAGACCCCTCGTCATTATCATTATTATGCCCCCAACCTTGATTGTAGCGCTTGGGCATATCAACAATAAAATCCGTACGCTGACCACGGTTCTCAAGAGTATAACCCTCGGCTTTGTCATCCAGCTCGCCGGTCACTTTAAAGGTGTTTTTGTCCCAACCTTTAATAGTGACTTCGCCACGTTGGTTATCGATATAAATACGACCATCCTTTGGCACGTCAAGTTGCTCATCAATTTTTTCGCCAGCGAAGACCAAAACCGGGGCTAGCGCTAATGTATAAATAATTGCTTTCATTGTTATGCTCCTAAATACGCTGTAATACTGCGCCCTGCTTGGGCTGGTGTACGTTGTTAATTAAATTCAGTTGTTGTTGATAAACCTGCGCGAGCATATTAAGCAAAGCGCGGTTGTTAGGTTGTTCTTCAAGCGCGGTTTTGATTGCTTGCTCCGCTTGCTCGAGCTCTTGCAATTGCTGTTGCCAATTATCGGTCAGCGCCGGTTGTGCTTGATACTGCACCAGTAGGCTCTGCTTTTGTTGCTCGAATACATCGCTTATCACCGCGAATTGGTTACTCGGTTGCGAGCCTTGTTGGCTTGGTAAATTGAGCCCGATTACGGCGACTAAAATGGCAGCGGCGGCACCACCCAAAGCTGGTTTAAACCAGCTTTTATCAGCTGTATGCGTGTGCGCATTAATCCCCTGCTCAATACCGGGCCAAAGATCGCGCTCCGGGCTGATCTCTTTTTGCTGTTGTTGCAGTTGCTGGTTTAGAAACTGCTCAAAATCAGGTTTACTCATGCTCGTACCACTCCTTTAACAGCCCTCGGGCGCGATGGTATTGTGACTTTGAAGACCCCACCGCCATATTCATAATCTTGGCTATCTCTTCATGGCGATAGCCCTCTACTGCGTGCAGAACAAAAACTTGTCGTGCCCGTTCAGGTAGCCGCACTATGAGTTTATCAAGGCCGTTAAGCTCTTGGCATTGAGCCACTTGTTCATACTCCATGCCCTGCGCTTCACTGCTCACGACGCGTTGCAGCCAGTTTTTTTGTTTGCGTAAATGGCTAATGGCAATATTGCTGGTTACGCGATGCAACCAAGTACTAAATTGCGCTTTGCCATCAAAGCTGTGTATTTTTTGCCACAACTGCACAAACACCTCTTGGCTCACATCCTCCGCCTGAGTGGTGTCAGCCGCCAAACGCAAACACAAGGCATAGACTCGCTTAATATGCTGCTGATACAGCTGTGCAAAGGCCTGCTGATTGCCCTTTTTCACCTGTTGTATCAGTTCTGCCTCGCTTGGCGGCGGTGGTGCGGTTGCCCTTGCCTCTGCGGCATGACCCTGCATGCGATATATCCTGTTGTTGTTATTCGCTTTGTTACTGTATTAGACGCGCACTAAAGTACAAAGGGTTTAAATGGGTTTTAAATTTTTTTATTTATTTTTTTGCGTGCACTGGAAAGTGTAAGGACATTGGATTTTTAGGGCTTATAGGATAATCTTGTGGTGCAAGGAATACGCAGCAATAACGGAGATTCAAGGATGATAGACGAAATACAGCCCAACTATGCAAGCTATTCAATAGACGAACTTGAAGACGCATTAAGGCACGTGGACAGCGAGGCCTACCCGCAAAGAGTGCAAGCGATTAAGCAAGAGCTACAAATCAAACGCGCACAACATACTGCCGCTAAACAAGCTAACATTGAGCACTCAGATAATGAGCAGTTTTTTAAATGCCCCTCTTGCCTTAAGTCCATTAGCTTTTTCTCTAAAGCGGCAAACTCTTGGGGGAAAATCAAAACATGCCCGCACTGCGGCGCGCACTTCGAGGTTCGCATGAACTATGTTGCTTTGGCTATTGCCGTGTTGCCTTTGGTGTTCGTGCATCGCCTGCTATTCATACCGATTTTAGTGGCGATGGGGCTACCTGGCGCTATCGGCATGGGTATTGTCACCGGCACGGCTATGGCCTTGTCGATGCGCTTTAAAAAGCCCTCTCAGGATTAATTTATGGCAAACGCTCAACGGGAAAACTTATAAAGGCCTACATTTGAATAACATAGCAATCATAGTGATACGTCTATATCAACGCTTTGTCTCCCCTTACAAGGGATTTCGTTGCGCCCATGCGTGCTTACATAAAGGTGCATCTTGCTCTAACGCCGTCCTTGCCATAGTAAAGCAACACGGCTTTTTTCATGGTTATGCCAATATCAAAGCACGATTGCATGCCTGTAAATTAGCTCACGCCACACTGCAACTCAACGCTCAAGAAGATAGCAACAAACGCAAAAAGAAAGAAAACCGCGATGACTGCTGCGACCCATCCGCAGCATGTGACGCAGCCAGCTGTGCCGGCAAAGGTAAGCATTGCGACTTAGCCGAGCTACCTTGCAGTTGTTGGCCTTAGGTACAAATACTGGCTTTACCTTGCGCATAGGTGCAATGCGCTAAAAAGCCCCTTTATAGGGGCTGAGATTGGTAGTAGGGATAGTTAAACTCGCTAAGGTGATAGCTCCTTCGGGGTTTTATACTGCCAGCCAAGGAATATCACCCGGCGCTGACCGCCTAAATTTCCACCTTGTGACTTTTTCAGCGCGGTGTCGTAATGAATATCACCATCACCACATACACTGACCCTTTTCCCCCGAATGGCCCCGTACAGCTCACCACTGGCACCAAACTTTACATTGCTATAGGGTGCATAAATAGTTCCGTACATTTGTCCCGTGCCCGATAGCTCAACACCAAAGTCGCCCCCGCATTGGGTTGCTGCGGAGTTATCTTGATACCCAGAATACAGACTGAAAGGCGGTAGCTTGTTGCTATTAAGTGTTTTCTTGAGCACGTTAACGGGTTGCTGAATTTGACTTTTACCTTGAACAAATAACGTCAAACTTGCACCTTCATTGATATTTAGTGCGCTATTACCATTGGTTGTAAGCTTGAAATCGCCATTAATGTAAAAAACGACATCTCCCTTTGCAATCGTCAATTCAGCTCCATTAATAATCAGATCATCTAGAAAGTATACCGATCCGTATTGCCGCCCCAATATAGAAGTTGAGGTTGGCATGTAGATAGAACCAAAACTATCACGGCCTTGTTCGTCGTCGAACTGTGCATGATTACCCCATCCTGTCACATTGAGTCCCTGACGAGGCAACTTTTGCTGCAGCTTTGCTAACTCAGAGGGCAACGAGTAAGGATCACAGTTGGTGTCTGGGTCTTTAGGGTCGTGGTTAGGATCCTCGCTATTACTGGCAGGAACAGCGGGAACGGTAACAGTTTGGTGATAAGGCGCACCTTTATAATTAGTGCCGGCGATAGAGTCTTTATTATTTTCTTCCGTGGTATTGTTACCACCATACAGAACGGCTAACCCATTATTGTTGATATTTCTAACAGCAAATGAGGGAGTAAAATGAACATCTTGCTCGGCTCTTACCACCCCTAATATATGGCGCCCCTGATAAGTAACACTGCCTTTTGCCAAAATATCACCGCCAATTCGCGTTTTCACAGGAAAACCAGGCGGTATCGTATAATCTCCTGAGCTACCACCACTGACATCAATATCGCCATTGGCATGAACAGTCCCGGATATAAATCCTGCTCCGGTAATGTTGATGTTTCCTGTTGCACGGACATCACCCCACGTGGAAGAACCACCACTGACAACGATATCCGCATTAGGTGAAATCGTTTTCACATGCGCTTGGGTTGAGGCGTTGTCACGATCATACTGGCCATCAAGCTGCTGCGAATCATAGCTATCTATGTTCCCACCCGCTGAATTTAAGACTCCATCACAGCCAACTATGGCGGTGTTAAAAGGCGCATAGCCACCGTTACTGGTAACACCGTATCTGGCCACTAAATTAGCCTCTGCTTCACCAGCATAACGCTCTCCTAACGCAGCGATTTCCAGCTCACCCGCCCCATTTTTATTTAGTTGTGCACGATACTTTAGGTCTCCCTTATGAATGGAGCCACTGTGTGCTTGTTGAGTTTGCGCTACGAGATCGTCAATATCAGCATCAGGGTTTGCATGCAGTTGCTGCTGCACTTTCTCAGCCTGAGCAAAAACGGCTCGTTCAGACATCATCCGCGCATTAACTTTCTTCTGAAAGTTGCCACTGAGGCGCTCTTGCACGATGCTGTCTTTTAGCGAAGTAAATACCACCACGCCAGCGACCACGGTTAATAACATCACACTGACTAGAGTGAAGCCCTGCTGTTGCTTCATGAACTTGCTCCATATAGTTCACTTAAAATTAATCGCGACGCTGCAATATCGATTTGTACTTGGCCTCCAAACTGCTGCGGCAGTCCCTGAGGAGTAACATTAATGGTGGTGAGCTTGGTGGTCGCATCATAGCTAAAACTGAGCGCCGTCACACCGGTCAGGATGTCTTCGCCGCCAGCGCCCATATCACACTGTATACGCCCATCAACCAAGCGGTATTGCTCAATATAATCAGCGCTAGGCGTAGTGCCCAAACACGATAAAACGCCCGCCTGTTGCTGAACCCGCAGCGTACTGCCATCAGCACTGACCACAGGCGCAAATGGGGTTTGTTTAAGACTGCGAGTGAGCACCTGAGAAGTGAAACGAACCACCTCTTGGGCATTTTCTAGCTCTTTAGTCGCACTTACAGTGCCTTTGATAGTGGCGTAAGAAAGCCCAACGCCAGCGATTAAAAAGCTACCTACGGCTAAAGCAACCATTAGCTCAACTAAAGTAAAACCTAAATGAGCGCGTTTCATAAGCCACACTCCGCAGCCGAGAGCGTTGGATATTGAGCAAAAATGCGCAACTTAGATTGCAGGCCATCATCAAGGCGACTATCTGGCCATTGCACTTCAATGGCTAAATCGTCGTTAAAATTAGCGGGAAAGGTAATGCTGTAGTCATCGATTTGCGGTGCTAAGGTGGTGTTTTTGAAGTTGCCGTTAAAACCACCACCATGCTTGAGCGCGCATAAATTTGGCCAGATGCGCTCTGCAGCATTGTTGGCCTGTACAATAGCCATGGTGTAGTTGAAACTGCTCGTCGCATACTGCAATGACTTGAGTTGTGCGCTGCCCAGCCCCAACAAGGCAATGGCTGCAATCGCCACCGACACCATAATTTCTAATAACGAAAAGCCAGACTGGATTGCTTTTACACGCATGCTTCACCTTCCTCAGCTAGCCAGCTTTGACCGCTGCGTAGTACGCATAAGCGATAGTCCGTGGTACTGGCATCATTGTCAGTGATCAATATATTAGTGGCGTTGTTAAGCTCACCAGTGATCGCAACAATGCGGTTAGGCAGCGCAATCGTTAGCGAGCTATGTTGCTTGGTAAAAGCTCTTAGCACGGCTTCATTTGCTTCACCTGGATTGGCTACCACTTGCCACTGTTCGGCTGAAGCGCGCAAATTAATAGCTCGCTCACGCTTAACAGCTTCGCTGCGAGCGAACTTAAACACACTATGAAGTTGGTTCGCGTGATTGACAATGCGGTCTTGCTTTATGAACTGTATATACGACGGCGTGGCGATAATAGCGGCGATAGCGATGATTGCTACCACCACCATTAACTCAACTAAAGTAAAGCCTAGGGCTGAATATCGTCCTTGATGCATTGGGTTAATTCCCCCAACAATCGTCGTCATCACCAGCGCTAGCGCGTTGCTGACCGACTTCGTTGATACTCAGGGTGCCACACTCGTCGCCACTCTGTGCCGCTTTGGGAATAGCCCGCAAGGTGAACTTTTTAGCATCATAATGTGCGCCGCCGCTACTAGAGATAGTTGGCTGCGGGGCATACCGCAAGGTGTAATAATCAGATCTGGGGAGGGTAAAGTTACTAGGGTATCCGCCCATACGAGAATATGTACGTTCAAGCACGGCAACAACTTGCAGCATATTTTGCTGCATATCCGCACGGCGTCCTTTTTCCATATACTCGCTGTAGGCTGGCATCGCCACTGCATACAAAATACCGATAATAGCGACCACTATCATCATTTCTATCAGGGTAAAACCGCGTTGAAGCATTCCTTGTAAGCGCATTGTTTTGCCTAGAATTTTATTAAGACTGGGTTAAGATATAATGACAACGCTGTCAAAGTCAATTTTATTACTCCACATTTGTGCATAAGTTATTCTTTAATTTAATGCAAAAGTAACAGCAATTTCGTTAATGACTTATAAACGAATAAAAATAACATCTAAGTTGTAGGTTCTTTCCCTTATCTAAGGTATAGGTATGAGGATAGTATTAGCCTGGGTAACGAAAACATACGACAAGATCTACCTGTAAGCATTTGCTCGACGCAGAGCATCACCCCCTAATATAAAGCGCTTTGTCAGGTTGAAACCTGACCTACAGAAGTCAATCTTTTTGATTCGCGCTGTCGAGCTAGACTTTTTGTGGAATGCGCTTGAAACAACGAATAGGACTGCAGGCGGGTATAAGAAAGAACAGCTTCACTGTCGCCGCTTGAGGATGACAAGTTCTGCAAGAAACGAGCAATGCCAACATCAGACAGGCATAAAAAAACCGCGCCTAAGCGCGGTCTTTATAAAGCTAATCGACGATTAAGCTTCAGCAATAACGATCACTTTGATAGAAGCCATCACTTCTGCGTGAACCTGGATTGCTACGTCGAATTCACCTGTTTCACGGATAGTACCGTTAGGTAGGCGAACTTCTGATTTAGCTACTTCGATGCCCGTTGCAGAGATCGCATCAGCGATGTCACGAGTACCGATTGAACCAAATAGTTTACCTTCGTCACCAGCTTTAGAAACTAGCGTCACTTCTGCAAGTGCTTCAAGTTTCTCAGCGCGAGCTGTAGCAGCAGCTAGCTCTTCAGCGATTTTCGCTTCAAGCTCAGCACGACGTGCTTCGAAAGTTTCGATGTTAGCTTTAGTTGCAGGAACTGCCTTACCTTTCGGGAACAGGAAGTTACGTGCGAAACCAGATTTAACAGAAACCTGGTCACCTAGGCCACCTAGGTTTGCGATCTTGTCTAGTAGAATAACTTGCATGTCTCTACACCTTTTAAAAACTGTTAATCCGCTGCTTACTTGTGTAAGTCAGTGTATGGAAGAAGGGCTAGGTAGCGAGCACGCTTGATAGCAGTTGCTAGCTGACGCTGATACTTAGCGCTAGTACCTGTGATACGGCTAGGTACGATTTTGCCACTTTCGGTAACATAGTTTTTAAGAGTAGCTAGATCTTTATAATCGATTTGTTTTACGCCTTCCGCTTTGAAGCGGCAGAACTTACGACGTCTGAAGTAACGTGCCATGAGTATTTTCCTCAATTAATTCTTTCAATTTGCTGAGCATGCAGTACCAGTTGACTGAGGCCGTTTCGACCTTGGTGGCGGTTTAAAAACCCCCGCACTCGCACTGACTGCTCAACTTGCAAATATTGTGTTGCTGATTGATGCTCCGAACCACTTGCTACCACCTGAATACGCACATAACTTTGACGGTTTAGTTGCGCTTCAACCTGTATTGAACGATGCTCTAGCACGAAAATACAGTGGGGGACACCGGCCGGGCTTTGACTGAACTTAGGGGCCTTACAAACAGTGCCACCTAATTCGACTAGATTGAGCGCTTGCTCACTAGGCGTTTCAGCCATTACAACCACGCAGAACGATTAAGCTTCAGCAGCTTCTTTTTTCTCTTCTTTTGCAAGAGGAGAAGCTTCAGTTACTGCATCTTTAGTGCGCATAACTAGGTTACGAAGCACTGCATCGTTGTAGCGGAAAGAAGTTTCAAGCTCGTTGATTACTTCAGTAGGTGCTTCAACGTTCATTAGAACATAGTGTGCTTTGTGAAGCTTTTCGATTGGGTAAGCCAGTTGGCGACGGCCCCAGTCTTCTAGACGGTGAATCTTACCGCCAGCTTCAGTGATAGAACCAGTATAACGCTCGATCATACCAGGAACTTGTTCACTTTGATCTGGATGAACCATGAATACGATTTCGTAATGACGCATGGGTATTCCTTACGGTTAATATAGCCTTCCACCGTTTCGGCCGGTCGGTTTAAGGCAAGGAATTAATGTTAAATGGCCGAAATGAGCGCGTATTCTACGCATTGTTGGCAAATTAAGCAACTTAAAAGAAGGCGAATACCAGTAAATTACGCCTGATTGATGCGAGGTAATGACATAGAATACGGAGCCAGGCACACACCTTACAATATCAAGGGGGGTGCATGCCTAACTGGCGTTATGCGCTTCGCTGTCTGAGTACTTCAAACAAGCTAATGCCAGTCGCGACCGAGACATTTAGGCTAGATACCGTGCCCACCATAGGGATTTTCACCAGCACATCACAGTGCTCACGCGTTAAACGGCGCATACCATCGCCCTCAGCACCCATGACCATGGCGATAGGGCCGGTGAGGTTGGCATCAAACAATGTGGTATCGGTCTCTCCTGCCGTGCCGACAACCCACACCCCCGCGTCTTTAATTTCGCGCAAGGTCCGTGCGAGGTTAGTCACTTGCACTAACGGCACCACTTCAGCAGCACCACAAGCGACCTTTCGTACCGTCGCATTTAACTTCGCCGACTTATCCTTAGGCACGATAACCGCGTGCACACCGGCAGCGTCCGCACTACGCAGGCAGGCCCCCAAATTGTGGGGATCGGTGATGCCATCTAAGACCAACAAGAAGGGCGTTTGCTCTCGGCTAATAATGGCGTCTAAGTCACGCTCGTTATATTGTTTACCTTGGCGAACTCGAGCAATAATGCCTTGATGCTGTTCGCCTCGGGCTTTGTCATCCAGCGCTTTACGCTGCATAAACTGCACCGAAATACCGAATTGCCGAGCCTGATTGATCAACGCATTTAGACGCTTATCATCACGCCCTTTTAAAGCATACAGTTCAATGAAGCGCTCGGGCTCGCGGCTGAGGATGGCTTCGACACTATGAAAACCAAAGATTAATTCGTTACTCACTGGGACTCTCTACTTTTTCGTTTTCTTACGAGCATTTTTACCTGCTCGTGACTTTTTCTTGCTTTTACTGGCCTTTACATTTTTGCCAGCTGTTGCTTTTTTGTCTTTAGAGGCTTTCTTTTTACCGCCACTTTTCTTACCACTGGGTGTTGGCTTCTTACCTTTTCCTGGAATGTCGCCCGCTTTAAGCTTATCGCGCACCGAAGGTTTTTTCGCCTTGCGCCGAGCATAACGATCAGGCTCTTGTTGCGCCAGAGCAAGATTGATACGGCGTTCCTCCAAAGAAACCGAAGCCACTTGCACCGATATTTTATCACCCATGCGATACACAGTACGACTGTGCTCACCGACAAGGCAATGTTTAGCGCCATCGAAGTGGAAAAATTCATCACCCAGGTTAGCAATATGAACCAGACCGTCTATTTGCAGATCATCTAAGCGTACAAACAAGCCAAAATTAGTGACCGACGAAATAACCCCGCCAAAGTGCATGCCAACATGATCCTGCATATACTCGCACTTCAACCAATCAGCGACTTCACGAGTCGCATCATCAGCGCGGCGCTCGGTCATTGAACACTGCTCACCGAGTTGATCTGCTTCATCATCGTTGTATTCATACTCACCACTGGTTTGCTGCCCTTGCGCTTTGAGTATGGCCTTGATAGCGCGATGCACCACCAGGTCGGGATAACGGCGGATTGGTGAGGTAAAGTGCGCATAAGCGGGCAGTGCCAAACCAAAGTGACCAATGTTGTCAGGCTGATAAACGGCTTGCTTCATCGCTCGCAGCAACATAGTTTGAATCAGTCCCAACTCTGGGCGATCGGCTAATTTATCGATGGCAGCGGTAATCTCCGCTGGCTCGGGAGAATCCCCAAAGGGGTTCTCGATGCCGAGTTCACCAAGGAACTGGCGAAAGTGTCCAAGCTTCTCACTGTCCGGTTCATCATGCACACGATACAAGGCGCTGGCCTCGTGCTTTTCTAGCAATCGCGCCGCTGACACGTTCGCTAAAATCATGCATTCTTCGATAAGCTTATGGGCGTCGTTACGCACGACGGGTACTATAGACTCAATTTTGCGCTGCGCGTTAAACACAAACCGTGTTTCCAGGGTTTCAAATTCGATGGCACCACGCTCTTGACGCGCTGCTTTTAGCGCCATATACATCTGCTGCAAGTCTTGCAGATGACCCACTAGGGGCGCGTACTCTTCACGCAATTTTTCATCGCCTTCTAAAATTGCGTGCACCTTGGTGTAGGTAAGGCGCGCGTGCGAGTTCATCAATGCTTGATAAAAACGATAGCCTGAGAGCTTACCGGCTGCGGAGACGGTCATTTCCGCAACCATACACAGGCGGTCGACCTTCGGATTCAGTGAGCACAAGCCATTGGATAGCACCTTAGGGAGCATGGGAATAACTTGCTCAGGGAAATACACTGAGTTACCGCGATTAATCGCTTCTTGATCTAAAGGGGAGCCTTTTTGCACATAATGGGAGACATCAGCAATCGCCACCCATAGGCGCCAACCACCGGACTTTTTGCGCTCACAAAATACAGCGTCATCAAAATCTCGGGCATCTTCGCCATCAATGGTGACCAAGGGCAAATGACGCAGGTCAACGCGCCCTTGTTTGTCTTGCTCTGCCACCTGCTCGCCTAAAGGAGCCACCTGCTCCTCAACTTCTTGTGGCCACTGATGAGGGATTTCATGATTTCGCAGCGCTACCTCAATTTCCATACCCGGTGCTAAATGCTCACCGAGCACCTCTGTGACCTTGCCTACCGCATTCATATGGCGGCTTGGGCTTTGGGTGATCTCAATTTGCACCATTTGGTTGTGGCGCGCACCTTTTTCTGCCCCAGGGACAATAATGATATCTTGCGTAATGCGTGGGTCTTCTGGCACAACCACGGCCATACCATGCTCAACAAAGTAACGGCCAATGATTGGCGCACGCTCGCCTTCAAGTACTTTCACAATGCGTGCTTCAACCTTGCCACCTTGGCCACGTGAGCCCGCTTTAGCTAACACCACATCGCCATGTAACACGGTGTTCATTTGGTGGCGAGCAATAAACCAGTCTTTAGGTTCACCTTCGACTTGCAAAAAACCAAAGCCATCACGGTGGCCAATGACCTTACCTTTGACTAAGCCACTATCATCGGGAATAACGTAGCATTTGTGCTTATTGAAATGCAGCTGCCCTTCACGCTCCATGGCGCGCAGGCGGCGCTTAAAGGCAATTTGACGCTCACTGTCATATACATCCAGCTCGGAACAAAGTTGGCTGAAATTAGCAGGCTTAGCGCGTTTTTTAATGTGGTCGAGGATGAACTCTCGGCTGGGGACGGGGTTTTCGTATTTTTGCTGTTCTCTATCGAGGTATGGATCCTGTTTGGTCATTCAATAACTTATACGGTGACTTATGGTGTTATTTTAACCCATATCGGGAAAAGGCAACAGGTAAATACTGTTAAACTTTATTGATCAACGGGTAATCGTGCCCGTGCAACCACGCTATCGGGCATTTTTTGCGCCAATTTACTTAACTGCGCACCAATTTTCTTGTGTAGGTTGCGATCTGCAACTTGGGTATGAAACAGCCAGCGATAAGCATCTTCATAGTCGCGTGGACTGCCGTAGCCCTGATTAAACAGCTTTACCAAACGCATTTGCGCTGGCAGGTTGCCTTGTGCAGCGGCTTCACGCAAATACACGATAGCCATGGCTTTATCGGCCTGAACTAAGCGGCCAATATCATAGTAGCGTCCCAGCTGCTCTAACGCCTCTGCTAAGCCTTGCTCAGCGGCTTGGCGCATGTAGTAAACACCTAAGTCCACATCTCGTTCAACGCACACATTGTAAGCGAGCATATCACCGTAGAGGAACTGATAACTGGGCAACTTCATTTTACTCGCGCGCGCGGCAATATCTTGCACAAGTTGGCAATCATCATCCTGCACCCGCTTTAAATGGGCGTTTTTACGTATCAATTTAACCAACTCATCCTGTGTATACAGCTGTACGGCCTCTAACGGCTCTGCCGCATGAGCTGTGGTGCTGAGCACACTGGTCAGTAATAACATGGTTAACAAATGGCGCATGACGCTCCTTTGACGAATCAACTCTCTCATCAATTTATAGCAAAACCAGTGCCAAAATTGGTATGTGCAGGCACAAAAAAAGCTGCCGCAGCAGCTTTTTTCACACCCTACGCTTATTCAGCAAATGGGTTGCGCACAATCATGGTTTCAACACGATCAGGGCCGGTTGAAATAATATCAACCGGAACACCGGTGATTTCTTCAACACGCTTGATATAGTCGATTGCCGCTTTAGGCAAGTCTTCAACACGAGTAACACCGAAGGTGTTATCGCTCCAGCCTGGCATTTCTTCATACACTGGCGTTACTTTTTCGTAGCCTTCAGCAGCAAGCGGTGTAACGTTAGTAACAGTGCCGTCTTCAAGCTGATAACCAGTACAAATTTTAATAGTTTCTAGGCCATCAAGTACGTCCAGTTTGGTCATACAGAACCCTGAGATGCTATTGATTTGTACCGCACGGCGCATAGCCACAGCATCAAACCAACCTGTACGGCGCAAACGGCCGGTCGTAGCACCAAACTCGTGGCCTTTTTCGCCAAGGTGTTTACCCACTGGGTCTTGCTTATCAACGCCATCATAAAGCTCTGTTGGGAATGGACCTGAACCCACCCGCGTAGTGTAAGCTTTAACAATACCCAACACATAATCTAGGTTCAGCGGGCCAAAACCTGCCCCTGTCGCCACCCCACCGGCGGTGGTGTTAGATGAAGTAACATATGGGTATGTACCGTGGTCGATATCCAGCAACGTGCCTTGTGCACCTTCGAACAGAATGTTGTCGCCTTTTTCACGGGTCTGATCCAATAGCTCAGTCACATCAACAACCATCGATTTAAGGATATCCGCCACAGCCATGGCATCATCAAACGTCTTTTGGAAGTCGACTGGCTCAACTTTGTAGTAGTTTTCTAAAGTGAAGTTGTGGTACTCAAGAATTTCGCGCAACTTATTGGCAAACTGCTCAGGGTTGAACAAGTCACCAACACGAAGACCACGGCGTGCAACCTTGTCTTCATACGCAGGACCAATACCACGACCTGTGGTACCAATGGCTTTAGCGCCACGCGCCTTTTCACGTGCCATATCAAGCTCAACGTGATACGGCAGAATAAGCGGACACGCTTCAGAGATAAGCAGACGCTCGCGCACCGGTACGCCACGCTCTTCAAGCATAGTAATTTCTTTCATCAATGCGTCGGGGGCCAGAACTACGCCATTACCGATAACACATTTTACGTTGTCACGTAGCACACCCGATGGGATCAGGTGTAGAACTGTTTTCTCGCCATCAATCACCAAAGTGTGACCAGCATTGTGCCCACCTTGATAACGGACCACTAAAGATGCTTTATCTGTAAGGAGGTCTACGACCTTTCCTTTCCCCTCGTCACCCCACTGGGTGCCTAGTACAACGACGTTTTTACCCATTGCAAATTCACTTAGAAAAAATTAGGCGCAGATTTTATCAGAAAAGCCGGGGGCAGATCACCCCGTTTTGGTTATTTTTTCCGCTAATAGAAAATTCATTGCTAGCTCAGCAAGCTAGACGAGGTTAATAAGGTGGAACACAAGCGCGCCAGTAAGGATTAAGATGATACCCACCACTTTCAAGGTGCGTTCATCACTGCTCGCTAGCTGCGCCATGTATGCACGCCACTTTTTTGGAAACAGTGCTGGGCCTAGCCCTTCGAAAATAAGCATAAGCGCAAAGGCGCTTACTAACAATTGCCAGCTCATTAGACTCTCTCAGTGACAAAAAAGCCCCGAGGCGATTGCACTCGGGGCTATTACTGACTATGACGAGATTACTGTGGTTCTGCGTTCTTCATGTACTTGAAGAATTCACCATCCGGCTCAATCACCATCACGTCTTGCTTGTTTTTAAAGGTTTTCTTGTATGCATCTAAGCTACGCAAGAAACCAAAAAACTCAGGGTCTTTGTTATAAGCGTTGGCGTAGATTTTTGCCGCCTGTGCATCACCCTGACCACGTACAGAACGCGCATTACGCTCAGCATCGGCGAGCATAACCGTCACCCGACGGTCCACTGAGGCACGGATTTCTTCCGCTTTCTCTTGACCTTCAGAGCGGTGCTCTTTCGCTACAGCGGTACGCTCAGCACGCATACGTTGGTAAATAGAATTACTCACCTCGTCTGGTAGGTTAATTTGTTTAACCCGTACGTCGAGGACTTCAATTCCGAGCTCGCGAGCGCTTTCAGAGGCTTGAACCAAAGCTTCTTCCATTAACTCACTACGCTCACCAGAAACAATTTCTTTGATCGTACGCGCACCGAAGTTGGTACGAAGGCCATTGTTTACTTTTTGCTTTAGTAGCGTTTCAGCGTAATTTTTATCGCCACGGGTACGTAGGTAAAAATCACTGAAGTTTTGTACTCGCCACTTCACGTAAGAATCAACGATGAGATCTTTTTTCTCACTGGTTACGAAGCGATCCGGAGTTCCGTCGAGGGTTTGAATACGCGCATCGAGCTTACGCACTTGCGCCACGAAAGGCACTTTAAAGTGCAAGCCTGGCTCATACACCACAGCGTTGTCGGTATCGTCCTTTTGTACTTTAGAGAATAACAACACAATAGCGCGCTGCCCTTCTGGTACTACAAACACCGAAGAAAACGAAAGTACTACTGCAGCAATAATGAGGATTATACTAAAATTTCTCACTGCTATCTTCCTCCGTTAAAGCGGTCTTTAGAGAAACGATCATTGCCAGAATTTACTTGGCTGTTACGCGATGCATTGGCACCTAACTTGTTGCGTAAGTCTTGAATGCTATTAGCGCTAGGCAAGGTGATTTTTTGCCCTGACTGATGCTTATCTAGCAGTTTGTCCAGCGGTAGATACATCATGTTGTTGCCACCTTCGACATCAACAAGCACCTTCGTGCTGCTGCCTAGTACTTGCTCCATAGTCTCTAGATACAAGCGTTGGCGGGTCACATCTTTCGCTGCTGCATATTCAGGCAATAGCTTTTCAAAACGAGCCACCTCACCTTGTGCTTCCAGGGTAACGCGTTCACGGTAACCTTCAGCTTCTTGGGTCATACGCGTTACTTGACCACGGGCGCGTGGCTCAATTTCACGGGCGTACGCCTCAGCTTCGCGGATGAAACGCTCTTCATCCTCTTGCGCAGCGATAGCATCATCGAACGCATCTTTTACTTCAGCAGGTGGGCGTGAGTCTTTAAAGTTCACGTCGGTCACTATCAGGCCAAGGTTATATGGTTCGATAATGTCGTTAAGCTCATCCCAGGTGTTTTGACGCACAATTTCACGACCTGTAGTGAGTACCTGGTCCATTTGCGAGTGGCCCACAACATAACGTAGAGCACTGTCCAATGCCTGCTGCAGGCTGTGATCAGCGTCAGTTACACTGTACTTGTAAAGATAAGGGTCAACCACACGGTACTGCACTTCAAACTCAACGCTCACGACGTTTTCATCTTCGGTGAGCATAAAGCCGGAAGCAGACAACGAACGCACTGCTTCGATATCAACAGGGATAACACGCTCGATAAAGGTCGCTTTCCAGCGTAAACCTGGCTGCGCAATACGGTCAAACTTACCGAATTGTAGCACCACACCTCGCTCGGCTTCTTTGACGGTGTAGAAGCCACTTAGGCCCCAGATGATCGCAGCAATTACAAGCACGATAAGCAATCCAACGCCGCCTAAACCGCCGTTTTTATTGTTACCGCCCCCTTTTTTACCACCAAACAAGCCACCAAACTTATCGCTGTACTTCTTCAGTACTTCGTCTAAATCTGGCGGTCCTTGGTCACGACCACCTTTATTGTTCCAAGGATCTTTGTCGTTGCCATTGTTACCCGGCTCGTTCCAGGCCATAGCCATACTCCATAGTTATCAATGTTTGTTGCTAGGGGTAATGCTATCGCAGCATTACCGTTGTTGTCATACTTAGTCGACAGATTTATGCCCCCAAGTTGACGCAAGAAAATCATGGTTGTCGCTACTTTAGCGCATTTTCATGCACTACGTAAGGTAGCCATCAATTTGTTCACCAATTTCCTTTTTCAATTTATTCCATTCACTCATTGGTACGTTAACGCTAAGCAGCCAGTTTCCTTGCTCATCGAAGTCCTCTGAGCTAATGCTATTGAGATTGTATAACGCGCCGCGCAGCCGCCCTTGTGAGGGGGGCACACGCAAGTCGGCATTAAGCATTTGCTTCGCGAGCAACTCACTAATAGCCTGCTTCAGTAGCTCCATTCCTTGACCTTGCTGCGCCGATAGCCAAACTCGCATCGGTTTGCCTTCATCATCGCGGTCAATGCGCGCCTCAACGTCTTCAAGCTGGTCAATCTTATTGTAGATGAGTAGCTGCGGTATTTCGTTCGCCTCAATCTCTTCTAGTACTTCTTGCACCTGCTCTATATTCTCTTTACGACGCGAGTCTGCCGCATCGATTACATGGAGCTGTAAATCGGCTTCACGAGTCTCGGTCAGCGTCGCTTTAAAGGCCGCGACTAAGTCATGCGGTAAGTGGCGGATAAAACCTACGGTATCGGCCAAAATAACACTACCGATGTCTGGCACTTCAAGCTTTCTAAGTGTTGGGTCTAAGGTCGCGAACAATTGATCCGCAGCATATACCTCAGACTCGGTAATGCGGTTGAATAGCGTTGATTTCCCAGCGTTAGTGTAGCCAACCAGAGAGACACTCGGGATTTCGTTGCGGTTACGTGCACGACGACCCTGCTCGCGCTGTTTAGCGACCTTATCTAAACGCTTTAAAATACTTTTAATGCGCCCTCGTAACAGCCGTCTATCGGTCTCGAGTTGCGTCTCACCGGGGCCGCGTAAGCCAATACCGCCCTTTTGTCTTTCTAAGTGCGTCCAACCACGTATTAAACGGGTGGAGATATGCCGTAGCTGCGCCAATTCAACTTGTAATTTACCCTCGTGGGTGCGGGCGCGCTGAGCAAAAATATCAAGGATAAGGGCAGTTCTGTCGAGCACACGACATTGACACAACTTTTCCAAGTTGCGCTCTTGTGATGGGCTTAATTCGTGGTTGAATATAATGACATCTGCGTTGTGGGATTTGACAATCTCAGCTATCTCTTCTGCCTTCCCCGTGCCGACGAAAAGCTTCGGGTGTGGTGCCTGGCGACTGCCTTGCACAACCGCCAGACTGCTAACACCTGCAGAAGATACCAACATTTCCAACTCATGAAGATCTTCTCTATCGCCTTCATGGGGAAATTCGATGTGAACTAAGACTGCCTGTTCGCCGGCTTCATAACGGTCAAACAAGCATTATGCTCCTACTGATTTAATAATTCCCTTCTTCTGACTCCGGTGCGTCGAGTCCTTGCGCACCATGAAAATTCACTGCTCGGGCTGGCACAACAGTGGAAATTGCGTGCTTATATACCATCTGATTTACAGTGTTCTCTAATAAAATGACAAATTGGTCGAAAGACTGAATCTTGCCTTGCAGTTTTATGCCGTTGACTAAAAAAATTGAAACAGGAATACGCTCACGACGTAGCGCATTCAAAAATGGGTCTTGTAACGATTGGCCTTTTGCCATTGTTATTTTCCTTCGTTTTAGGTGTTATTATGTATCTAGTTCAGGACTGACTCTAAAGAAAAAAACGTCCCAATAATACTAGCTTAGCGAACTTACTATACGTTGCAAGTTTTCTTGGTCCCCGCTTTCAAGCCACGTTAGGTTCTGCCAACCTCGAAGCCAGGTTAGCTGCCTTTTCGCCAACTGACGCGTAGCAGCTACTCCACGAAAAACCATTTCATCATAATCAATTTCACCCGCGATGTAATCCCACATTTGTCTATACCCTACGCAACGAATAGAAGGCAGATCCGGGTGCAAATCCTTCCTGTTATATAGGGACAAAACTTCGTTTTCAAACCCCTGCTCGAGCATTATTTGGAATCTTTTCTCTATACGCTGGTGCAAAACGCGACGATCGCTTGGCGCAATAGCAAATTGATGAACTGGAAACCCTAGGGATTGTGCCTTCGTTTGCTGCAGTTCAGTCATACTCTTACCGCTGATACGGTATACCTCTAAGGCGCGATTAATTCGCTGTGAATCATTGGCGTTAATTTTCGCCGCTGCCTGCGGGTCCACCTGCTGTAACTGCTGATGTAACGCCGGCCATCCATGCTCTTTTGCTTCGGCTTCGAGGGCAGCTCGAATGTCTGCATCAGCTTCAGGTAGTGGCGATAGCCCTTCGAGTAAGCCTTTGAAATACATCATAGTACCACCTACTAACAAGGGTACTTTGCCTTGATTATGTAGCTGTTCGATGTGCGCTAGGGCGTCGCGGCGAAAGTCAGCCATGGAGTAGCTCTGTGCCGGGTCAACAATGTCAATAAGTCGATGGGGTGCCAACGCACGTTCTTGCGCATCAGGTTTGGCGGTGCCGATATCCATTCCTTTATACACCAAGGCGGAATCGACGCTGATCACTTCGGTATCGAAGTGTTGGCATAAATCAATGGCTAAGGCGGTTTTTCCTGAGGCGGTAGGCCCCATTAAACAGATAACGGGCAATGAACTCACAAGGCTTAAACACTTAATTGACTGACGTATTGGGATAGCTCTATTTTAACGGCTTTTTGCTGTAATTGCTGAACAATTTCTGGAGTATTCTGTAACTGTGTCTGCCAAGTTGCAAAGTCATTACCATTGAAATAATTGCTCGGCGTAGATGCCGCAAGCCACGTGAGAAAATCCTGCTGTGAACTCTCAGCCGTCAACTGCGCGCTGAGTATCTGCTCAATCACTCGCTTGGCATCGCTGGCATATAAACTGCTAGGTAGACGCTTTACCATGGCAAATTGTTTTTCAAGCTGGATATCGAACCCTAACACCGAGAGCCAGGATTGCAGTCCTTGCAAACACGCCAACTCCTTATCTTGCAAGGCCACACGCACAGGTAACAACAATGCACGACTACTTAGCTGCGCTTCAGCTTCGAGTTGCTGCTGCCAAGCCAGCGGTAACACCTGACGCCAGTGGCTAAGGTGTAACTGCCCTTGCACACTCACTGCACAGTGGCCATCCGTTAAGGGCAGAAGTGACACACTCTCAGCGGCTACATGCTCCGCAGGGGCTGACTCAGCCACATGATTGAACTCATGAGCCTGTACTTCACTGATCCCTTGATAAAACTGATTCGCTTGAGCAATACGTTGGGCATCAACAGGGTGCGCACGCGTGCTCGCTGGCGCTGAATCTCGATAGCTTGAACCAGAGCGACTGGCCGTTCCCATAAGCTGTCCCGATTGCTGATTATCAGGACTAGGACGCAATTGCGATTTGGGGTAAGCAGGACTGTCACTGTGAGCAGCGCTTGCGGGTGATATCGAGGGTTGCGGTATTAGCGTTTGCTCACTGGCCACCAGCTGTTGCACCGCCTGTAAAATAAAGTCATGGACTAATCGCGCCTGATGGAAGCGCACCTCATGCTTGGCCGGATGCACGTTAACATCAACCTGGCGGGGGTCGACTTCTAGGTAAAGTACAAATGCCGGCACTTGCGCTTGTTGGGTATGTTCTTCAAAGGCTTGACGAATAGCGTGTAAAATCAATTTGTCGCGCATCATGCGGCCATTAACATAGGTGTACTGCGGCTCTGTTTGCGTGTGCTGAGGCATAATCCAGCCATGCAAATACAGCCCTTGGTCACCACTTTGTAAATGCATTCCCTGGCTGGCAAAGCCTTTGCCCGCGACCTGAGCAATACGCTTTACTGCACCCGCGTCGTCCGCCGACACTGGCCGATATTGGCGCACTACTTTAGCGTTGTGGGTTAAGGTAATGGCAATATCGAAGCGGCTTAAGGCAATGCGCTTTAGCAGCTCATCAATATGGTTGAACTCAGTTTTTTCGGTTCGTAAGAATTTGCGCCGTGCGGGGGTGTTGAAAAATAAGTCTTTAACTTCAATGGTGGTGCCATCAGGATGCGCTGTTGGCTGCACCTGCACGGCCATATCACGTCCCTCAGCAAAGGCTTGCCAAGCTTCATTTTGCTGGGCAGGCTTGGACTTTAACGTTAGTCGCGATACCGAGCTTATGGAGGCGAGCGCCTCGCCACGAAAGCCTAAGGAGTTAATACATTCTAAATCATCCAGTGTTTTTAATTTACTGGTAGCATGGCGTGAAAGCGCGAGGGTGAGCTCATCTTTGACTATACCCGAACCATTGTCGGTAATGCGGATCAGTTTATGGCCGCCGCGTTCAATATCAACGCGAATACGTGTCGCTCCCGCATCTAAGCTGTTTTCAACCAACTCTTTCACGACAGAAGCGGGACGCTCAACTACTTCACCGGCAGCGATTTGGTTAGCTAATCGCGCCGGTAATATCGCTATACTCATATACGCTCGTTAGGTATTAGGAATGGTTAACACTTGGCCAATGTAGACTGTGTCTGTTTTTAGCTTATTGACGCGTTTAATAGCCCCGACAGAGACGCCATAACGACTCGCCACAACACTTAACGACTCACCGCGACGAATCTTATGTCGTGTTGGGTTTTGTGCCTTAATCGTTGCAAAGAGCGAGTCATCAGGGGGGTTATTACGGTAATAACCACGAATTGATCTGAACACTGCCTTAGCTAGTTTTTCTTGGTGCGCCGCCGTTTTCAGCAACCGCTCTTCTTGAGGATTGGATATAAACCCCGTTTCCACCAAGATAGAGGGAATATCTGGCGATTTCAGTACTGCTAAACTCGCCGCTTGCGGATAGCGTTTATGCATTTTCGCCACTTTTCGTAATTCTTTGATGGCCTCTTCAGCCACTTTAAAGCCAGTTTTCATGGAGTGATCCATGGACATGTCGAGTAGCGTCTGCGCTAAATACTTTTCGCTGGCCGTGTCGCGGATGGCATCCGCAGCCCCCCCAAGTAATTCAGAGTGTTTTTCCCTATCCTCAATCCACTTACCTATTTCTGAATTAGCCCGACGCAGAGACAACACCCACACCGACGCTCCTCGCGGCTGTGGGCTGGTAAAGGCATCAGCGTGGATTGACACTAAAAAGTCAGCTTTGCGTTTGCGCGCTTTGGTGCTGCGGTTATTGAGTTTGACGTAATAATCTCCGCTGCGAACCATGTAGGCTTGCATGCCCCGCTCGGCATTAATCAATCGCTCTAAGCGTTTAGCTACTTGCAAAGTGATGTCTTTCTCATAGGTGCCGCTTGGGCCAATAGAGCCTGGGTCTTCACCGCCGTGACCCGCATCGATCGCGATAACAATGTCACGATTGGTTTCTAATACTCTATTTTTTGGTATGTTTTGGGCTTGTTGACCGTCACTTTTATCGTAAAGGTCAATGACTAATCGGTCTTTATACGGCCCAGTAGGAGCCAAAGAAAAAATAACCGGCTTAGTGGCTTTGAGTAACTCAAACACCACTCGAGTGGAACCCGACTTTTTCGGCGTGCTAGGACGGATTTTATCAACAATTTGGTGCTTCTTTTCAATTGCTGGGTAGTCTTTACGATGCGCAGTATTATTGATATCAACGACGAGGCGTAATGGATTCTTCAGCATGAAATAGCTGAAGTCTGGCTTTTCTTGCATATCAAACACCACCCGCGTGCTATCGGGTGATGGCCATACACGCACGTTTTCTATGGTGTTTTTAGCTGCCGCCACTGTTGCCCATACGAGCAACATGGCGCACAAGGTTGCCTTGCTTGCGGTTATGATTATTTTAAGCATTGCCTTTTAACTTTGTTACTACATCAGCGCCACGCTCAGATTTTGCGTCGATACTGATCTCACGCGCTTCCCCTGTATACTCTAGCGTGATTTCTAAATCAGCGCGAGGAATTACCCCCTCACCTTTACTAGGCCACTCCAAAATACACACCGCGCGGTTATCGAAATAATCCCGAATGCCCATGAATTCGAGCTCTTCTGGGTCAGCTAATCGATATAAATCAAAATGATATACTTTGACCTGCGCTAGTTCATAAGGTTCAACTAAGGTATAAGTTGGACTCTTAACCTTACCTTTATGACCCAGCCCTTGCACGATTCCACGCGTGAGCGTGGTTTTCCCCGCCCCTAAGTCACCGTACATATAGATCACCGCACCGTCAGCGATAAGTGGAGCTAGTTGCGCCCCGAATGCGACGGTTGCTTGCTCATCCGCTAAATATTGGTCAAACCGCATGGTCATTATTGCTTACCCTATCAAAGCTCGTACTACTGGAAATAAATCACTGGCGAGCAACCCTTTGCTGCCCTCACTGCTTGCTTGCTGGGCCGCTAAGCCGTGCACATAAGCTCCCACACAGGCACTGTCATGTGAGCTAACGCCCTGCGCTAGCAACGCGCCAATTATACCAGATAATACATCACCCATGCCGCCACTCGCTAGTGCGTTACTGCCACTGCTGTTAATTGTTAATTTATCAGCGCTACAAATAAGTGTACCCGGACCTTTCAACAGCACCGTTGCTTGGTATGAACGCGCCAACTCCTGCACCTTGGCAAAGCGATTGGCTTCCACCTCAGTAACGGAGCTTTGCAATAATCGCGCAGCCTCTTTGGGGTGCGGCGTCAAAACACAATCAGAGAGTCGCTGTGGATGCTGTGCCAATAGGTTTAATGCATCCGCATCCAGCACTTTTAATCGTTTGTGTTCATAGCCAAGAACCGTGCTGAGCATCTGTTGCGCCCACTGACACTGCCCTAATCCAGGCCCAATAACGACGACGTTGGCTTTTTCCAATAGTGCTGTGAGTTGCTGAGCAGTTGTTACCCCGTGAACCATAAGCTCATAGCAACCTTGGCTTATGGTTTGCACATTATCTGGATGGGTAGCCACACTCACCAAACCGGCCCCTGTTCGTAGTGCCGCTTCACTGGCTAATCGCGCTGCGCCCGCCATTCCTAGCCCCCCCGCGACAACTAAAACATGACCGGCATTATTCTTGTGACTGCCTAGATCCCGAACTGGCCGCTTGCGCATCATCGATGCATGATCATTCAAGCAAGCCACTGCACTACACTGGCGGTAAAAAGCCTGTTCTATTGCCAATGGCGCAAACCATAAGTGACCACATTGGGTTTTAGCACGACCGCTCAATAGACCCTGCTTTAAGGCAATAAACGTCAGTGTATGGTGGGCATTAAAGGCATTATTATGTACCTGCGCACTGTGGGCATCGACCCCGCTGGGGACGTCAATGGCGATACGCATCACCTTAGCGGCATTTACTCTTGCCAATACATCAGCAATAGGTTCCGGCAAAGCACGATTAAGGCCAATGCCAAAGATAGCATCCACCACTATATGATAATGATGTAGACTTGCGTCTTGAACACACTCCCCACCGCTTTGTTTAAAGCGCTCGTACATGGTTGCGGCATCTCCCTTCAGAGTATGCAAAGCGACCAACGGCCATACCTTAACATCATACCCTTGTTGGCGTAATTCAGTGGCGACCACAAAGCCATCACCGGCGTTGTTACCACCACCACTAAGCACAATAACGCGTTTTTTTTCGTCGTAGTGTTGTTGTATCCAATGAGCCACGGTACTACCCGCTCGGTGCATTAGCTCCTGCATACTCACTCCGCTGTGCTTGGCAGCGGCAGCTTCATATTGCTGCAATTGTTGGGGAGTAAATACCAGCTGTGGTAAATTAGTACTGTAATGACTATCCATGGTTTTCACTTTTGCCGAATAACACCATTAATTATCCTGAACTAGCACAGCAAATTAAGCAATGGGCGAGCGAGCTTGGTTTTGCCGATGCGGCTATTTGTGACATAGATCTCAGTGCTCATGAAGCACAATTACAACGTTGGCTTGAGCTTGGCTATCATGGCGAAATGAACTTTATGGCCGAGCATGGCACCAAGCGCTCCCGGCCAGACGAACTGGTACCGGGTACTCAGCGCGTCATCGCGTTAAAGATGCACTATTTACCCCCAGACGCGGGCTTTGCCCGCACCCTGAAGAACCCTCAGTTGGCCTATATCAGCCGTTATGCTCTGGGCCGCGATTATCACAAGCTGATGCGTAACCGTATAAAAAAGCTCGGCCAGCGTATTGCGCAAGTTGCTGAAGGTTTGGGGTTTCGTCCTTTTGTTGACTCCGCGCCGGTGCTTGAGCGCCAGCTTGCGGCTAAGGCTGGCTTAGGCTTTACCGGAAAGCATAGCTTATTGATAGACAAACAAGCAGGGTCATGGTTTTTCCTCGGGGAGCTGTTTGTGGATATTCCGCTGCCAGTTGATGACCCTGACATCCGACAAGCCACCCAAGGAGAGTGCGGCAGTTGCGTCGCGTGCATGACCATGTGCCCCACAGGGGCTATCGTTGAACCCTATGTGATTGATGCGCGAAAATGTATTTCCTATTTAACCATTGAGCTTAAAGGCGCTATTCCTGAGCAATACCGAACAGCGATGGGCAATCGTATTTATGGCTGTGACGACTGCCAGTTAATTTGCCCGTGGAACCGTTATGGCGAGATCACCGCAGAGTCTGACTTCCATGCCCGCGCCCAGCTTAAAGATCAGCCACTATTGACGCTATTTAGCTGGGATGAAGAGACGTTTTTAACTAATACCGAAGGCAGCCCCATCCGCCGTATTGGCCACCAACGCTGGCTTCGTAATATTGCCATTGCCTTGGGTAACGCGCCCTACGATAGCGCTATTGTAGAGGCGTTAATGGCTAGGTTGAAAGGAGCTAGTGACTTGGTTGCAGAGCATATTCATTGGGCACTCGCGCAGCAACAACAAAAGCGTGAGGCACTGAGCGTGACAGTCACGGCACATACAAAGAAAACTCAGCGATTGATCCGCGCCGTACAAAAAGGGCTTCCCAGAGACGCAGAGTAATCTCAGAGCGCTCTATTTTTACCACGTTAGTTGAGCAATTTAGCGAGATCTTGCTCAATGCGAGAAAATGCTGCCTGCAAGTTCTCCACCGACTCCTCTCGGGCCACCGAGCGTTGGATAGTGTCGTCTACCTTTTGGTAGATAAAAGCTTCTTGATCATCGTCTAAGCCCATAGTGGGAATACGCTCCTCAAGCTCCTCTTGTAACGCGCGAAATACTTTTTCATTATCGCTGCGCGTTTGATTCACCGCACCGATGAGCTCACGGAATTGTGCTTCAATACGCGATACCGCCTCCCCCAACTGCGCTTGGCGCTTTTGCAGCGCTTGTTTGGTCATAATGGCGGTGAGTTGCTGCTCGGTCACACTGACTAAAAAACATACATGATCGCGAATACGGCCATGCTTTTCGGGTTCTTTCTCTGGCATATTCAGGATCAGTAAGCTCACTTTCTCGTAGTTAACCAACAATCGCTGCGAGAACTCGTGTAAACGCCCCCGGGTTTTTAGCATATCGAAAAGCTCAACGACAATGGGGGAGCACCCTCCACTTAATGAGAAGTGCTGTACGCCGTCATCCAATCGCAACTCAGCATTACTTTGTAAGCCAAAACGGTTTAAACAGCTGAGCAGTTCTTTGCCTAACTCTTGGGGCTCCCAAATTTGCCCAATACGCTCAACAAAATTGACGATTTCGCCCATTTCGCTGCTATTAGCCATAGCGTTAAAAGCGGTGGACGTGGCATCGTCAACTTGCTTTTGTAAGTCTTCTTGCTCGTCAAGATACCCTTTGAGCTTCATCAACTTTGATTTGAGTTCATCGTGACTGAAAGGTTTAACAATGTAGTCTTCTGCGCCTACAGCGTAACCCTCCATGCGCTCTTCTACCGTGCCCCGCGCAGATACAAACATGACCACAATATCTTCGGTTTCTGGGTTCGCTTTAAGTTGGCGACAGACATCATAGCCGTTCATATCTGGCATGCTGACATCAAGCAAAATAATATCCGGCTTAAACTCCCCCACCACCGCGAGGCAAGCTGGCCCACTGTCGACCATTTTCAGCTCAAACCCCTGATCATCGAGAATTTCTTCAATGATTTCTAGATTATATTCTTCATCATCTACTGCTAATACCCGTTGCACTGTCATCGTATTGACCTTCCCTTATTCAAGCTTGTTATTCTACCTGCTTATGCGGCGGCGCCTGAGTTTCTTGTGCTTGCTGAACTTTTGGCAAGCTTATTTCTATAATAGTGCCTCCTTTAGGATTTTGCTTAGCATGAATGCGGCCATGATGCAGCGCCACAAACTCTCGGCATATCGCCAATCCTAAACCTGTTCCCCCGGCCCCTCGATTGGTTTGGCTACTTTGGGAGAATTTATCAAAGACATGTTCTAGCTCGTTTTCTGGGATACCTACACCATGATCAACCACTTGAATTCCCAAGTTGTCACCATCCTCATGTAAGTAAATGTCTATTTCACTTCCTTCGGTGCTAAATTTAAGCGCATTTCCTAATAGATTAGTTATTACTTGAGTTATTTGCGCACCATCGCAGTCAATGTGACTATTCACACCGTTATCATGGAGTTTTATATTGATGTGTTTTTCCATCGCCGTGCCAGACACATCGGTAATGCTCGATTCAATCAACTTACAAACGTCAGCTCGGCTCGGGCAAAAAGGAAATTTGCCAACGTCTAATTTCGACAAATCAAGTAAGTTATTAAGTAATGACAGTAAGCGCTCGCCGCTAGTATGAATACGGTTGAGATACTTGCTTAACTTATCAATAGGTGTTTCGCCATTGCCCAACTTGTCGAGCCCGAATCGCGAAAAGCTGAGTATAGAATGCATCGGGGTGCGCAGTTCGTGGGACATATTGGCCAGGAACTCTGATTTACTGCGGCTTGCGGCTTCCGCCTGGTCCTTAGCTAACTCCAGCTCCCGAGTGCGCTCCTTGACGCGGATTTCGAGCTCATCTCGCGCTTCTTCAAGTAACACTTGACGTTCTTTTAGATTAGTCACATTTTTAAAGATGACGGCGTAGGCAATCGCACCGTGATAGTCAATTTCACTGAAGGAGCCGACCATAGGGATCAGTCCGCGCTTCGAGGTTTGCACTTCAAGCTCACAGCTATGCTGGTTTAAGCTAGATTTCGAACGCATAGTTTGCAGTAAGGTTTGCTCTGAGCTTGGGCTCAAAAATTGAAACAGGGTGTGCTTTGCGAGCTCAGTTTGATTTAGGTTCAGTAACCTCGCCGCAGCGTCATTGGCGTCAATCAGGCTGCCATTACGGGCAAACAAAATCACTGCGTCAGGGGTGTTTTTGAATACTACGCGTAACAAACTGTCTTTTTCAATGAGTGCATCGACGGTGTCTTGTAACCGCTCAAGTAGCTGCGCATTGTTACGTTTGAGGAGCTCTGTCTGCCATGCTTTATGCACCGATTTAAGGACAATACTTTGATCCGCTGGCAGCTCAATAACATCATCCACACCACTGCGGATCACTTCCAGTAAATTTGCTTTATCTCCTTGGTTTATAAGCAAGATACAACGGCAATGTGATTGTATCCTTTTAACCTGTAAATACACATCACTGCCACTATCCCCTTGCACTTGGTAATGACAGAGCAAAATATCAATATGTGTTCCGTTGGCAATTTCCAACGCCTGAGTAAGAGAGTGAGCACCGAGTACGCTAATGTGCGCGCCTGTCAGCCACTGTTGGATATGTGCCTGGCTATCGTGTGGACTCACATGAAGCACTTGCGGCAAGGCTATCGACTGCGGTCCGTCAATCTCTAAAATGCTTTCTAATAGCGCACTGATTTCTTTGTTTTCATAAAAAGGATAAATAACCTGAGCTTCAATAAACAGCTTATTGAGCTCGGCGAAGCTTGCAAATACTTCCCCTTGTTCAGCCTTGGGCGCCAATAACGCGACATTACAGGTGCTGAGGGCTTGCTTGAGGTCACAAGCGAGCGCCATGGGAATGCCATGGGCAAGGATATACATATCATAATCATTGGGCTCCATGGCCTCTAAATTAGCAAAGTGCAGCAGCTCGACCTCACAATCGAGCAGCTCTAGCAGTACTTTAATACGCATAGCAAGCACTGTTGTTGCATCTATGATCAATATCCGTCGCTTCACCATGCTTTCACCAAGCCCTCTACCCTAGTTTTAAACGTAGACGTACTTTTGCCTAGTTGGCAACTTTATATTCAACTTAAGCCATTGAACCTAAAGAAGAAGCGCTTAAGTCTTCAAACGACTCAGTTGCGCATCTTGCTCTTCAACCAAGGCAATGAGCTCTTTCGACCCAGACCCTGTTTGCTGGGCCAAGTCGGCCAAGTGCGAGGCAGCATCGGAAATGAGCGTTAAATTGCGATTGATTTCTTCAGTGACCGAGCTTTGCTCCTCAGCAGCTGTGGCTATGTGAGTCACTTGATTGGTAATTTCATTCACTTTTTCTACCACTTCATGAAGCGCATCAAACGCGGATGACGTTTGCGATACAGCGGTATCGGCGCGTGACACACCCTGCTCTATGATGGTTGATGCACTGCCCACTTCTTGTTGCAAGCGGGTAATAAGCTCACTGATGTCGTCTGTGGAAGCACGTGTTTTCGACGCTAGTGCACGAACTTCGTCAGCCACCACAGCAAAGCCTCGTCCTTGTTCACCTGCTCGAGCCGCTTCGATAGCAGCATTCAGTGCAAGCAGATTCGTTTGCTCGGCAATGGTGCGGATCACATCGAGTATCTGATTAATGTCATTACTGCGTGAAGCGACCTTACCCACCGCCACATTGGCATCATTGATCTCCGTAGACATGGTTTGTACTTGGTCAACAGCTTGCGACAAACTGTGCTCACTGGCTTGCACTAATTTATTAATTTCTTCCGTTTGCTGTGCTGATTGCTCTGAGGCGCGGGCCACTTCCAACGCCGTGGAGCTCATTTCGTTCATTGCCGCCACTACACTCTCAATTTCAGCAAACTGTTTCTCTACATTTTCTTGGGTTTGTGTGGCCACTTGCGAGGCACTGTCGGCTTGCTCCATGGTTTGTGATGAGAGTTGCTTAAGCTGAGAGATAAGAATACGTAATTTGTCGATAAAGGCATTAAAACCGCTCCCCAAAGCGATAAGTTCGGCGTGCGTATCAACATTCAGCGACTGTGTTAAATCTCCCTCAGCGCTGGCCAAGTTTTCCATACGCATACGAATGGTATCAATAGGGCCTACAATGGTTCGGGTAAGCCAGTACATCATAGTCGCAGCGCCTGCAAGTACCGCAATGGCAACGATAATAAGTACTGACTTCAGCGCATCAGCGTTATCTTCCAAGTTTTGCTGTAACTCCTGAGCGCCCGCCATGGCCAGTGACTCAGGTACTTCAACAACCAAACGCCAAGTAGAGTCGGCTAGTTTTACATCCAGTGGGTAATTAACAACGAATGCGTCACCCACCAGCTCAACGCTTGCTGTACTGCTCTTTATTGCCGCCATAAGTGGTTTATCCACCACCTCAGCAAATGGTTTTCCTAACTGCTCGGTGTAATGGCTACTGCCCACCACCAATCCCATTGAGCTTATTAAAGAGACTTTGCTTTGGCCTTGATAGAGGTTCGCCGAGAGCTGCTCAGTGATTTTCTGAAAAATAGGTAGGTTTAAATCGACCCCGGCTACGCCTAAAAAACGCCCTTGATGAACGATGGGAGCGGTCAGCGAGGTCATCATCTCGGAATACCCTGGCGAAATCTCATAAAGATAGGGCTCCATTAAACAAGGTTTGAGTGTATCTTTCGCACACAGATACCACTCGGCTTCGCGCAACCCCATATCATTGATAGTAGCGACGTGTTTTTCTCTCGCATCTTCCACAACTTGCTGCTCAATTGAACCACTTTGGCTTCGAGTCATATAGATTTCCAAGGAGCCATGACCAGGTACAGAATGTTGGTGGCCGCTGATAAACTGGTTGTCTAAACCGTCATAGGCATTATCTTCAAACTGAGTATAAACGGAAGATACCAGCTCATTTTGCGCCAATATCGCCCGGTCTATTCGCTCCACTTCATCCCTGTCCAGTGGTTGGTTTTTTGTACGACCAAGAATCCCAGCTAAGGTATAAGGAATTCGATAGGCTTCATTGATAAAACCAAGGATTTTCTCACCATCTAAGCCGGCCTTAGCCAACAGCTTATCCTCAACCTCTTGGCGCACAAGCACCCTGGATTCACTGGAAACGGCGCTATTACTTTGCTCCAATTGCCACCATAAAATACCAATAAGCAGCAACACAGTGACCAATAAGGCACCACAGCTAGCAAGTAAGAGTTTTTTAGCAAGAGACTGATTTCGCATTACTTCTTTACCTTTTGAACGAACCTGAAATAAAGCTTAGTCGAGCCAGCCAGAATAGGAAACCGCCATCACGAGGATCAGCACAAAAGAGCACCAAAATACATGCAGTCATAGCCACTGCGGGGGAGATCTTTAATACATCAACAATACCAGCTTGGCTGCATGCTTTATACGCGATACATGTGGGAATAAAACTGAGTTTTGAGTGTGTTTAGTGAGTTGGAGCGGCACACGAGGTTCGAACTCGTGACCTCAACCTTGGCAAGGTTGCGCTCTACCAGCTGAGCTAGTGCCGCTTCATTGTTTGCTCGGGGTTGCGCAGCTGAGCTTGGGCTGCAAACTGTTAGTAACAACAGTAAAAGTTTGGAGCGGCACACGAGGTTCGAACTCGTGACCTCAACCTTGGCAAGGTTGCGCTCTACCAGCTGAGCTAGTGCCGCTTCATTGTTTGCTCTGGATTGTGCAGCTGAGCTTGGGCTGCAAACTGTTAGCAACAACAGTAAAAGTTTGGAGCGGCACACGAGGTTCGAACTCGTGACCTCAACCTTGGCAAGGTTGCGCTCTACCAGCTGAGCTAGTGCCGCTTCATGTGTAACAGCGAGACTGCTACATAGCGCTTAATTTAAGCACACCGACTAATGCGGGGTGTTCGTCTTAAGCGGGGCAGGATTTTACAAGAATACCTTGTCTTTGCAAGCCCTTTTTTGCGGTTTTTTTAAATTTTGAACACTTCTGTACGATAAACCTGCAATTCCATAATTGAGTCTTTGATATCGTCCAATGCTAAGTGCGAGCCCTTTTTCTCAACTTTATCTAATACCTCAGGCTGCCAACGTCGAGCCAACTCTTTAATGGTACTGACATCGATGTTGCGGTAATGGAAGAAATTATCGAGCTCAGGCATGTAACGCACTAGAAAGCGACGGTCTTGACCAATGGAGTTCCCACATAAAGGCGATGCGCCTGCAGGGACCCACTGCTCTAAAAACGCCAATGTTTCAGCCATGGCTTGATGCTCGCTAACCTCGCTTTGTTGGCAGCGTTTAGTCAATCCCGATTTACCATGTTGGTTAGTACACCACGCGTCCATATTGTTGAGTAATTCGTCGCTTTGGTGAATAGCAATCACTGGGCCCTGGGCGAGGATGTTTAACTCGCTGTCGGTAACAATGGTGGCAATTTCCATAATGCGGTCGTGACCGGGATTCAAGCCGGTCATTTCCAAGTCTAACCAGACCAGGTTTGTTTTGCTTACAGCCATAGTCGTGCGCCCTGCTTCTCTTTCGGTTTGCTGCGATTAGTTATATCATATTAGCTTCATACGCAGACCTAAAGCCTTTTTTACACCGTCCTTATTTACTCCAAATAGGACAGTGCCAAGATGGGCATGAACGAAAGAGATTCCGTGGCCAAAAAACAGAAATTGTCGAAAGGGCAAGCGCGACGTATACGCGCTAATCACCAGAAACGCTTACAGCGGGTAAAGTCCGATGCCAGCAAGGCGGCAGAGCTGGAGCTTGATAGCCAGAATTTAGGCGCGGCTGAACCGGCTCTCGTTGTCAGCCGCTTCGGTCAGCATGCCGATGTGGAAACAGCGGATGCCGAAGTATTACGCTGTAATATTCGCCGCACGATATCCAGCTTGGTCTGTGGTGACAAAGTGATGTTCCGCCGCGCAAAAGTCAGTGAAGGCGATATCGCCGGAGTGGTTGAGTTAGTAGAAGAGCGACATTCGCAACTAACCCGCCCTGATTTTTACGATGGTGTCAAAGTAGTGGCTGCCAATGTCGATCAAATTCTAATGATCTCTGCGGTGGTGCCGGAATTTAGCACACAAATAATCGACCGTTATATCGTCGCGTGTGAAGACATGGGTATTCCTCCCGTGCTGCTTTTGAATAAAGTGGACCTACTCGACGATGAGGACCGTGAGCTATTTGCCGATTACCTCGCTGAGTACGCTCATTTAGGCTATCAGGTGATGATGGTCAGTAGCGAAAGCGGTGAAGGCATGGATACACTAAAGGCAATGTTGGCGGATAACAACAGCATCTTTGTTGGCCAAAGTGGGGTTGGCAAATCAAGCTTAGTCAATGCCTTGTTGCCTGATGCCGATATCCTTACCAAGACCGTATCGAGCAATAGCGGCTTAGGTCAACACACCACAACCGTGTCTCGTTTACATCATCTCCCCAGTGGCGGCAACTTAATCGACTCCCCAGGGATCCGCGAATTTGGCCTATGGCATTTAGAGCCCGAGCGCGTCGCTTGGTGCTTTAAAGAGTTTCGTCAATATTTGGGCGGCTGTAAGTTCCGTGATTGTAAACATCTAGATGATCCGGGCTGTCTACTGCGAGAGGCTGTAGAACAAGGCGAAATTGCCGATTTTCGCTTTGAGAACTATCACCGCATAATAGAATCAATGGCCGATGGCCGTGCTGGCGCTCGCAATCCACGAGTGTAGCACCCAAAGGCCGGTAACTGGCCTTTACTCTTTGGTTTCGTTACCATTTAACAAATTACAGTGGAATCTACACAGTGAATTTAGACAAAGTAAAAATCGCTTTTCAATATGCGCTACCAAAACACGGCGTATCACGCTTAGTTGGAAAATTAGCCGCAGCAAAGGCGGGCAAGCTTACCACCTCACTCATTAAGCTTTTTATCAAGCAATATAAAATTGATATGAGCGAAGCGCAGCATGAGGACCCAAGTCACTACCAAAGCTTTAACGAGTTTTTCACTCGCCCACTCAAAGCCGGTATCCGCCCGCTTTGCGAAGACGACAATATTATCGCTCACCCAGTTGATGGGGCCATTAGCCAACTTGGTGATATTAATGAGGGTCAATTACTGCAAGCCAAAGGCCATCATTATAGTGTGCAGACTTTACTTGGAGGCAACCAAGCCGATGCAGAGCCCTTCTTAGGCGGTAAGTTCGCCACCATTTACCTTGCACCGAAAGATTACCACCGTATTCACATGCCAGTAGACGGCACCTTAAAACGGATGATCTATGTACCTGGCGATTTATTCTCTGTAAATCCATTAACGGCGCAAAACGTACCCAACTTATTTGCCCGCAACGAGCGCGTGGTGGCAATATTTGATACAGACATTGGCCCGCTAGCGATGGTACTGGTAGGCGCTACCATTGTTGCCAGCATCGAAACTGTGTGGGCTGGGACAGTCACGCCACCAGCAGGTAAAGATGTATTCAGCTGGGATTACCCAAGCGAAGGAAACCGCGCAGTGAAGCTGAAAAAAGGTGAGGAAATGGGCCGCTTCAAGCTTGGCTCCACAGTCATTCTAGCGTGGGGAGCTAATCAGGCTGACTTTCTTGACGATCAAGTTCCCGAGGCCACCACGCGCATGGGCACAGCGTTTGCAAAACTACGCGACTAGCGACTTGCCAAGGATGGTCAAGCTGTATAATTGACCATCCATTCTCGCTACATCTGGCAGTTGCCCCCACACCGAAAATCCCGCCGAAGTAAAAAGCCCGATACTGGGTTTATTATGACTAAATATAAAAGCTAAGAGATTCTCAATTGCCAGTGTATGGGCATGAGCTTCGACGAAGTTAAGCGCTTTTCGTCCCAATCCTTGTCCTCTTACCGATTCACATAAATAAATGGCAACCTCTACGGTGCCGTCGTAAGCGGGACGGCCATAAAAAGATTTGAAACTCAACCAACCCACAACTCGCTCATCTTGTTTGTAAACGAAAATGGGCCGCTCAGGCGTATGACCTAGAAACCACGAGCGACGCTCTTCAACAGTGACCGGCTCAGTGTCTGCGGTCACCATGCGACTGGCGATAGTCTGGTTGTAAATATCTACGATACGAGGCAAATCACTTAATTCAGCGGTTTCAAACATAAATAATGGTTGCTAAAAATGATCATTTACATTGATAGTATCGTACTCTGCGAGACAAACAATGAAAAGGCGACGGTCATGATCCGATTCACTCTCAGCACCCTAAGCGCTGCGTTATTACTGCTTAGCTCTACAGTCGAAGCCAGCGAATGTGGCGATTTCACCGATGTTGAAGTGCGTAAGCTACGCTCAGAGCAAAGCATTAATCTTTGCCAATTTAAAGATAAGCCTTTGCTTATTGTTAATACGGCCAGCAACTGTGGTTTTACACCGCAGTTCAAAGAGCTTGAGCAGCTGCATCAAAAGTACAAAGATCAAGGCTTGGTGGTGTTAGGGTTTCCATCTGACGATTTTTTCCAAGAGGAAGATGACGAAAAAGACACTGCTGAAGTGTGCTACATCAATTATGGTGTGACCTTCACTATGCTCGCGCCGACGCCGGTGAGGGGCGACGATGCTCATCCGGTATTTCAATTTTTGAACGAGCAAACCAGCTCTCCAAATTGGAATTTTTACAAGTACTTAGTGTCAAAGGATAGACAACAGGTGCAACGCTTTAACAGCCGCACAAAACCAATGTCAGAAACGCTTACCCAAGCTGTTGAGCAAGCGCTATAATGACAAATCATTATGTTTGTCTAAACTTAATGGCAGTAAAAAAGGTCCGGCTCACCCACGGCGAAGGGCCTAACAGAATCATGATATTAACAAATGGAGTAACTTATGGCTTTGGCAAGTGCGCGTCATATATTGGTGGATAACGAGGCCCTGTGCCTAGATTTAAAAGATAAGATTGAACAGGGAGAAGATTTCGCAGAACTGGCAAAACAACACTCCATGTGTCCGAGCTCACAAGACGGCGGAGCGCTTGGAGAGTTTGGCCCAGGGATGATGGTACCAGAGTTTGATAAAGTGGTGTTTTCAGCCCCATTAAACCAAGTACAAGGTCCAGTACAAACGCAATTTGGTTATCATTTACTCGAAGTGACTAGCCGCAGCGATTAAGCTCACCAAATTTCTATTGCATTGCTTGTAAAGCCTGCTATTTTGGAGCTCAGTTATTGAGATTGTTGCTCACAAGGCAGGTTTTACAATGCAATTGTATGGCTCTGATACCTCCCCCTACGTACGCCGCCTGCGTATTTGGTGCGCCCAGCACACACTTGATGTTCCTTACCAACATATAGATATTTTCTCCCCCACAGGGCGAAAACTGCTATTACAACACACGCCAGTGGCGAAAATTCCAGTACTGGTCGACGGGCAGCAGAGTATATATGACTCCACCGTAATTTTTGAATACTTAAGCCAAGCCCATCAGCTCAAACCATTACATTGGGATGAGCGTAACCAACTAACAACTATCAACGCGGCTAATGATTCCGGTGTTGAGCTACTGTTATGCCAGCGTTCAGGGTTTGACACCACACAAGATATGTTATTTTTTAACCTCCAACACCAGCGCATTAGCCAATGTTTAGGGGTGTTAGAAGAATTACTTAGCAGTGGTAAAATAAAGCATGCTTATGTACTAACCAGCCTATTTTGCCTGTTAGATTGGTTGGCGTTTCGTCAACTCACCGATTTCAGCGTTTATTCGCAATTACATGCGTTTTGGCAACAGTACAGCCGTGAACAACTGGCCCAACAAACCGATCCAAGAAAGGCCGAATAATGAACAATAGCAACGATATAAAAATAGAATCACAACTTGATAGCTTTTGTGAGCAGGTCCGTGAACAGCAAACATTATGGCTATTGAGCGCCCCAGATGGCGGTGTAGCCAGTGTGACCTCGGCATACGATGATAACAAAGATGTGCTGCTACTGTGGCACAGCGAAGCGCTAGCGCAGCAACAATGCATAAATGAGTGGCAAGACTACACAGCCATTGATATATCGCTTAGTGAGTATCTTGATGAATTAGCTCCCGCTTTGCATGATGATGGCGTGTGGGTAGGTGTTAATTGGGCTGAAGGTGCTTGCAGTGAGTTAAGTGCCCAATCATTAGTGAATGCACTGACCGACTAAGCTGTGAAAACCCATCTAGGACGGCGGCCATTTTCTGCTATGGAATTACACACCCTGTTTTCAGGGTATGTGTATGGCGACGAAAAGCAACCACGTGAGCAAGCCAAGCATTGGCATTTCTGGCTGCCTCTACTGGCCTATTATACCGGCGGCTTTAGTGATGAACTTGGCAGCCTCACTTTGGAAGATGTGCATTTAGGCACTGGCACCGCTTATTTGCATGTGCATACTCATGGCAAAATCAAAGCGCGTAAAATCCCCATCCATCCACACTTATTCTCCTGTGGTTTACATGAATATGTGCAATGGTTGACAGATCATGGACATCAGCGCTTACTGTTTGATTTACCTGCAAAATCTGGTCGTTACAGTGAAAAGGCACGGATTTGGTTTTCCGGCGAGGGAGAGCGCGCTGGCTACCTACAGAAATGTGCTTTGCCCACCGTGGATCAGCACGGCCATAAAACCGCTTTGAGTAGTTTACGTCTAAACTTCGAGCAGCAGGTTCGTATTAGTGCCATGCAGTTAGGCAGTAAAGCTGGGTTTTGTTATCTGCTCGGCCTCAAGGAATACCCACAACGAGAATTCGCCGATATGCGCTTATTGCAAAAGATAGTTCGAGGGGTGCGCGTTGTAAATGCCCACACCCACTGGCAACGCTTTTGCAATCGCCATTAACTCTCTTTAGCTTTGGCATTACATACCCATGCCAAGGTCTTCTCTGTAGCTAGGTAGCTCACGCGTGTAATGGTACCTTGGCAATGAGCACTTAAGTCGTGCCATAGCTGCGCTGGCTGAGCATTACCCAACTGTTTCTTATATAATCGATTTTGATTTGCATAAATCACCGTTTGCGCGTCAAACCAGGTGTAATCTTGGACACCTTGTGGTAGGCGAAAGGCTTTGCTCGATACATCATCATCAACTGCATAGGTGGCGAACCAACTCTGCCCTTGTTCCTCAAAGGTGTAAGTGTAAACCCGCAGTGCCGAGTTATAGCTCAGTGTGCGACCGGGGTTATCAACGATGTGTTTGCCCTTTTTGGGGTCTTTAAGAGGCAGATAATGAATACTATGTGGCTCGCCTAAGGCAAAAACCATCACGCCTTGCGGCCCCCAAGCGTGATAACCTATGGTCATGCCGTTGTCGAAAATTCGCTGCGGCGCCGTGCCATCTAACGGAAAACGCCATAACTTTTGTGCCGCATTCGGTTCGACTACCACGGCAGAGATTGCATCGCCATCAAGCATCATCGTTGGTGAATACTCACTACTGTTTTTGCTTTGTGTAACGTTCACTCGGTTGTTGGTGGCGAAGTCGTAAAAGAAGATATCTGTTTGTGATTGCTGTGCTTGAGTCACCGCTTGGGTGTAATACACCCCCTTGGCGGTAAGCCAAGGTTGATTGCTGTACCCTGCTTTATCACTGATGGCGGAAACATCAATACCTTGCGAATGTTCCCGCAAAAGCAATACTTGGCTATCTAACGCCCAAGCTGGCGCCGAGGCAGTGACGATAAGAGCGGCACTACCAAGCAGTAGATTTTTGAATTTACGCATAATTTTTTATTGTTATTGGCAATCTCCCTATACTAACGTGAATTCACCGTCTCGCAAGTAACTAGGCTTGATTTCACTGCACTGCACCTTTATAAAGGGTATTCTAATTAACAAACGGTTAATCTTATGTCGGCGAAACACCCTATTGTGGCAATTACTGGCTCTTCAGGCGCAGGCACAACCACAACAACCAATGCAATCAAGCACATTTTCCGTGCACTAGACATAAATGCCGCGTTTATTGAGGGTGATAGCTTTCATCGCTATACCCGCCCAGAAATGGACAAGAAGATTCGTGAAGCGGAGCAACAAGGACGCCATATTAGCTACTTTGGTCGTGAGGCCAATGACTTTGAGGCGCTAGAGTCGCTGTTTGCCAATTACGGCGAGACTGGTAATGGTAAGGTCCGTCGCTACCTCCACACCTTTGACGAAGCCGTTCCCTATAATCAGTTACCAGGCACATTCACCCCTTGGCAAGAACTTGAGCAAGGCACAGATCTGATGTTCTACGAAGGCTTGCACGGCGGGGTTGCTGATGAAGACTACGACGTTGCCAAGCATGTGGATTTACTCATTGGCATGGTGCCAATCATTAACTTAGAGTGGATCCAAAAGCTGATCCGAGACACATCGGAGCGCGGTCATTCTCGCGAAGCGGTTATGGGGTCGATTATTCGCAGCATGGATGATTACATTAACCACATCACCCCGCAGTTTTCCCGCACCCATATCAATTTTCAGCGAGTACCAACGGTAGATACCTCTAACCCCTTTAGCGCCAAAGATATTCCATCTTTAGATGAGAGTTTTGTGGTGATCCGTTTTCGCGGCATAGACGATGTCGACTTTCCTTATTTTCTGCAAATGATTGAAGGAAGCTTTATGTCACGCATGAACACGCTGGTCGTTCCTGGTGGCAAAATGGGCTTGGCCATGGAGTTACTTTTAACGCCCCTGATCAAGGACCTGCTAGTGAAAAAGCGGGCCCTTGAACATTTAGCGCCGGTGGATTTGCCTATCTGAGTTATCGCTACGCGTCAGGCAGGTTACGACCGTAAAAGATTTCTTGAATCTCACGGTTGAGACGCGTGCGGATCTCTTCAATCTCTTGTTGCTCTAACTCATCGGTGGTAACGCCGAATAGATAGGTATTCAGGTCTGTCTCTTTAAGCATCATTTTGGTGTGAAACAAGTTTTCTTGGTACACATTCACATCCATCATCTGATAGAGCTCTTTGGTATCCTCTGTCATGTAATTTTGGATAGAATTAATGGCATGGTCGATATAATGCTTCACGCCATTAACGTCGCGAGTAAAGCCACGGACGCGATAGTCTATGGTCACAACATCGGACTCTAACGAATGGATCAAGAAGTTGAGCGCTTTTAATGGCGAGATCACGCCACAGGTCGATACTTCAATATCGGCCCTAAAAGTGCAAATTCCATCATGAGGATGAGCTTCCGGATAAGTGTGTACACATATATGGCTCTTATCCAAGTGCGCCACGACAGAGTCCGGTAACGGGCCTGGTGTTTCCTCGCTATCAAAGCTTTGTTCATGCACTGGCTCTTCAGAAACCAAGATAGTCACACTCGCGCCCTGTGGGTCATAATCCTGACGCGCCACGTTAAGAATATTGGCGCCGATTATGTCTACGACTTCACCTAAAATATCAGTGAGGCGGTCAGCACTGTATTGCTCGTCAATGTACTCAATGTACTCTTTACGCTGCTGCTCTGTTTTGGCATAGCAGATATCGTATATGCTGAAGCTTAAACTTTTGGTTAAGTTATTGAAACCATGAAGTTTAATTTTATCGAAGGGTTTGTTCACTATAAACCAACCTTAAAACCTAGTCGCTAAAAGCCACATCAGGGCCATAAAAGAGCGCGGATTTTAGCCCAATTTGGCCCCTTGAAAAAGCACTTTTTAAGCGATTTCTTGTACTTCAAAACTATGCGTGATTTGCACTGATTTTTCCAGCATCAATGCTACCGAGCAATACTTTTCCGCAGACAGTGAAACAGCGCGCTCAACATGCTTCTCACTGACCTCTTTGCCACTTACAACAAAATGCAGGTTAAGCTTAGTGAACACTTTTGGGGCTGATGGCGCGCGCTCGGCACTGAGCTGAACTTGTACGTCACTCACTTGCTGTCGAGCTTTCTTTAGAATGCTCACCACATCAACCGAAGAGCAAGCTCCAGCTGACATAAGAACCATTTCCATCGGTGAAGGGGCATGGCTATCACTGCCAGTATCGAATACTACATTGTGGCCAGAGTCAGATGTGCCGATGAAGGTATCACCCTCTACCCATTTTACTTTCGCTTGCATGTAAACCTCTTATTGGTAATAAGTTTACAGCGATTGTAAATGAGGCTACCGGCAATGCAAAGTTTAAACGATGCTTGCCCTTGGTACGCAAAGGTGATGGCTTAGGCCGATACGCGAGCGACGGCGTTATCAAATAAGTTTTTAATCAACCCGGCAAACTCGTCAATAAACTCGCGCTGCTCTTTCGTTACAGGTTGATTAGTGACACTACTGAGAACTTCTTGAAGGTCGTACACAATGCCGTCGACTTCACGTACGATTTGACTGCGCTGCTCGGTATCGAGCTCGGTGTGCTGTTGACAGATGAGCATTACATGCTCGGCGATCACATCTTCTATAAGCTCCATGACCGTCGGCGCATCAGGAGCGACCTCACCGGACTTCTCAAACAACGAGAGGTTTTGCGTGAGGTACATGATGAGATCATCATAGCCTTGTCTGTCGAGAACCATTAAACACCATTAACTTCTTATAAATCTTTCTAGATTTAAGCAGAAACTTTGCCGAAAAGCTAGGACTTACGATGCTTTTATAGCCACTTTGAAATGCTTGCTTAGCACTAAAAAAAAGCAGCCTAAGCTGCTTTTTTATGACCCAGATAAAGTCGCTATTAGTCGAGGCTCAGCCCTGGGCTCAACTTTTCAGGAAGCGTTACTTTCTCAAGTTCCACAGAAGCAACTGGGTAGGCGCAGTAATCCGCTGCGTAGTAAGCACTTGCACGGTGATTGCCTGAGGCACCAATGCCACCGAAAGGTGCTGCGCTCGATGCGCCCGTAATTGGACGGTTCCAGTTAACAATACCGGCACGAATGCGACGCAAGAAGTATTCATAGTCTTGCTCACTGTCGCTTAACAGGCCTGCAGATAAGCCATAAGCTGTATCATTGGCTTTGTTAATGGCGTCATCAAACTCCGTGTAACGGAATACTTTCAAAAGTGGTCCGAAATGCTCGTCATCAGGGAAATCACTAACATTGCTACATTCCAAGATTCCAGGAGTCACAAAGCCCGTGCCCGCTGTATGTTTAAGCTCTACTAACACTTCTGCACCGAGCTCAACCAGTTGTTGCTGCGCCGCAACCAGGCCCTTTGCCGCTGCTTCAGAAATCATGGACCCCATGAACGGCTGTTCTGGTGCGTCATAGACGTCCACTTTAATGTTCTTAGTCGCCGTAACTAACTGAGCAAGAATCGCATCGCCTTGCTCACCCGCAGGCAAGAATAACTTACGGGCACACGTACAACGCTGTCCAGCAGAGATATAGGCTGATTGCAAAATATCATGTACTGCTGCTTTTTCATCGCTTACATCCTTAACAATGAGAGGGTTATTACCACCCATTTCCAACGCTAAGATTTTACCTGGCTGACCTGCGAACTGCTCATGTAACACGTGGCCTGTGCGCGATGAACCGGTGAAGAATAGACCGTCGATACCTGGGTGAGAAGCTAAGGCCTTACCCGTTTCAACTTCACCCTGAACGAGGTTAATCACCCCTTGAGGTAACCCAGCTTGCTGCCATAACTTTAAGGTGAATTCCGCCACTGCTGGGGTCAGCTCTGACGGTTTAAAGATCACCGTGTTACCCGCTAACAGCGCTGGGATGATATGCCCATTTGGTAGGTGACCCGGGAAGTTATATGGGCCAAATACAGCAACCACGCCATGTGCACGGTGGCGAATAACAGCCTTACCTACTGGCATTGGGTTTTCTACTGTGCCAGTGCGCTCATGATAAGCACGCTCTGAGATGCCTGCTTTGCCAATCATCGCGGCTGCTTCTGTGCGCGTTTCCCATAATGGTTTTCCGGTTTCTTGAGCAATGATCAGTGCCAGCTCTTCGCTGTTTTCTTTAAGTTGCTCAACGAAGGCTTTAACCACCTCTAAACGCTGCTCTATGGTTTTATCTGTCCAAGGAATAAACGCTTCTCGCGCTGCCTTTACCGCTGCATCAACTTGCTTAGGTGTGGCACTGTTTGCTTGCCAAATCACGTCGTTGTTCGCTGGGTTAATGGAATTGAAGGCCTGGCCTTCACCTGCTGTCCATTGACCATTAATGAATTGAGCTAAATGAGACATTGCTTGCTCCTTATAATGCTGCCACGCTAACGCGCTCGCCTGCTTTAACCTTTAAAGCATCCGCCGTTGCTTGGCTTAGTGTGATATGTTGTTCGCCGTCGTTGTATTCGCATTCAATAACCACAGCACGATAGTCTTGCAGGCCTTGGTTCGCTACTAATACTGCTTGCTCACCTGGGTTATCTGCAATAACCACTTCACGTAACGAGCTGTTTGCAATAGTACGAATGTTATCAACTTTCGCTTCAACCGTCGGTCCGGCATCGAAAATATCGACATAGCCATTAAAAGTGAAACCTTCACTTTTTAACAACTCAATGGCAGGGCGAGTATTGCTGTGCACTTCCCCTACCACCTGTTGTGCTTCTTTACTCAATAAGTTGACGTAAATCGGATATTTTGGCATCAACTCAGCGATGAATACTTTCTGGCCAATGCCAGTGAGGTAATCAGCAGTCGGAAAATCCATTGAGAAAAAGTGCTCTTCCAACCACTGCCAAAATGGGCTATCGCCATTTTCATCAGACACGCCGCGCATTTCTGCAATAACGGTATCGGCAAAACGTTGTCGGTGCTGATTAATAAACAGCATACGTGACTTCGATAATAGTTTGCCGTTGTATTTTTGTCGGTATTTTTCCTTCAAGAACAGCGTACACAGCTCTGTTGCACCGGTATAGTCATTACATAAAGTAAGAATATCAACGGCTTTATACACTCCCAAAGTGCGTGAAGAATGAATCACTTTGCTGAGATGGTAGTGGTAAAATGCATCGTCTAGGCCCACTGCAGCTTCAATACCACAGGTTCCCGCAATTTCACCGGTTTCACTGTCTTCCAATACGAATAAATAGCCCTCGTCTCCAGCCTTTTCAGTCGGCTTCGCGAATGACTGTACGGAGCGTGCGATTTTATTCTGCAGCAACTCTTCATTTAACGGCAAGGATGTAAAACCATGGCCCGACTCTTCGGCCATGATCAATAAATCCTGATAATCATCTTGTTGGATTGGGCGAAGAATCATCATCGACTCGCTTACTCCCTAAAGGTTAAATACCAAAGGAGCCCGCAACCTCACCGAGAAGGTAAGGTGGAACTCCAGCAATTTACTTACTACAGGATGGGGCTTTGCAGCCCCTGGCAGGTTAGACTAGGCTTGCTACCGCTTTTTCAAAGCGCGCCATGCCTTCACGGATATCGGCTTCAGGGATCACTAAAGACGGAGTGAAGCGTACTACATCGGCACCCGCAACAAGCGACATCAACCCCTGCTCCATACTCGCGACTAAGAATTCACGTGCACGACCTTTGAATTTATCGTTAACAACTGCACCTAACAGCAAGCCCTTACCGCGAATTTCAGAAAATACGTCGTATTTAGCATTGATGTCGTTAAGTAGCGATTTGAATAACGCTTCTTTTTCTCTAACACCGGCCAGTACCGTGGCGTCGTTTACGGTGTCAAATGCCGCTTCGGCTACCGCACAAGCAAGTGGGTTACCACCATAGGTAGAGCCATGTGTACCCGGCTTAAGATGCTGTGCAATCTCTGCCGTGGTTAACATTGCGCCGATAGGAAAACCACCTCCGAGCGCTTTTGCTGAGCTTAGAATGTCTGGCGTCACGCCAAGACCTTGGTAAGCGTAAAGCTCGCCGGTACGACCTACACCTGTTTGCACTTCATCAAAAATAAGTAAAGCATTGTGCTGGTCACACAGTTCACGCACACCCTCAACAAATGCTTGCTCCGGCGCGATAATACCGCCTTCACCTTGCAACGGCTCCATCATCACCGCACAGGTATTATCGTCAATCAGCGCTTTAAAGCTTTCCAGGTCGTTATAGTCGCAGTGAACGACGTCACCCGGTTTCGGGCCAAAGCCGTCAGAATACGCAGCCTGACCGCCTACGGTCACGGTAAAGAAGGTGCGCCCATGGAAACCTTTGTTGAAGGAGATAATTTTCGATTTGTGCTCACCGTGCACATCGATTGCCCAACGACGTGCCAGCTTTAGTGCAGCTTCATTGGCTTCAGCGCCAGAGTTAGCAAAATACACTTTGTCAGCAAAGGTGTTGTCGGTCATTTTCTTTGCTAAACGCAAGGCTGGTTCATTGGTCCAGATGTTCGACAGGTGCCAAATCTTTTCACCTTGCTCTTTCAATGCGTTGACTAAGGCAGGGTGACAATGACCCAAACAGTTAACCGCAATACCACCAGCGAAGTCGATAAACTCTTTGCCTTGCTGGTCCCACACCCGCGAACCTTCGCCGCGTACAGGGATAACCGCTGAAGGGTTGTAATTAGGTACCATTACCTCGTCGAATAAAGCGCGATTAACTGTCATTTCATTTCCTCACTGAGTATTACTTTTGTGTCGCATCTAAAGCACGCCGACAGGCGGGACACGAAAAGCGATAAATACGGCCTACTTTTAAGTAGCGCAGTACACTAGTTGATATCCCATTATTTCAGAAAAAGACCTTAAAGTCTCATGCAAAGCTTTCATGCAGCCCTTGAAAACAAAGGCTTTGAGGATAGTTTTTCATAATCAGTGAATAACTATCTTGGTATTATTTTAGGAAATTGAACTATAGCTTACGCGCAGCGCCGAAAGAGCCCAAGGAGTGAATAATGAATGAATATACGCAAAAAAATTTACAAAAAATTTTCAGTTAGCCGTCAATTTGCAGTGCTAAATTGTGCAAATTGGTCTTTTCTAGGTGTTGGACATGGTCACTTTGCAGACCCACATAGTTGAACCACAGGGTGCGCTCGTCATCTTCAATAAGTTGATGCTCGTGCAGCATCAAATATTGACTGTAGCAGCTGGCATGCACCAAAACCTGCGCCAAGCCAGACTGCTCACTGGCTTCGACCAAAGCAAAATCATCCAGCAGTGCGTTAAGGCCGATATAGCGAAAGCCCATTTTCTCGACCAATGAGCGGGTGATCTCCAACGAGCGCTCAACGAAAAGGTTACGTAAGTACAGTGGATCAGGCTCGATAGCAATGAGCGCATCATGGAGGCGTTTGTTGCCTTCATCTCGTGCCAACGTCACTTTACGTTGCCAAATCTGTTGGAACAAACGTAAATACAGTCGTGTTAGCGCGACCCGGCCTAAATCCAAGAACAACGCAGCGATATACGCACTGTATGGATTAAGACCCTGTAGTTGAGCCAGCTCATACGCTGCTATCGCTCGACTCATTGCTGATTCGCGTAACTTACGCTTCAATAAACTAAAAGGCTCAGTGCTGTGTGGCAACCAATGGCGCATAGCGTAAGTAGGAATGGTTAGGCGGAGGTTATCTAAACCCAAATAGCGAATCGCCAACGCTGGGGTGTCAATCTTCACACCACGATTGGCTCGCTCTTGGCGATACTGAGGTAAGTTCACTAAGGTAACGAGTTCTCGCCCGAGCCAACTCAAATCATTAACGAGCGGCTCTAAGCGGCCAACGCTCGCCGCTTTTGCGCCTAGGATATCTAAAATAGTGGGGACCGCATCTTGGATACCTAACACTTCGGAATATAGGTTATCAGCATTGTGGAGCTGCTCATTGATTGCATTCTCAATGATCGCGTGTAATTTGGTACTGACTTTGGCGTTGAACTGCAGCTTTTCTGAGCTTTGTTTTTGCCGTTGACTGTGCGCCGCCTGCTCGACCTCCAATAAGGTCCGCTGCTTAAGAGGTTTACCATATTGAATATCAAAGGTTTTAATAAAACCTATTTGTTGCTGCGCAAAGCTATGCCCTAACAGCAAGTCATTAAAACGCTGTTCTAGGGCATCCACACGTTGGCGAATTTGCTCTGTTTTAGTCACCATAATTACTAAGTTATACCGCTTCTATATTTTTGCTGCGTTGAGGCTGCTAACGCTTATAAGCCCTAGTACCTTTGAATGAAGTGCTGCAACATCGTGAGCCCATGTTCAGTTAGAATGGCCTCAGGATGAAATTGAATGCCCTCCAATGCCTTAGAAGTATGAACCAAACCCATGATTTCATCCATGTTTTCGTGCTCATCTTGTGTCCACGCCGTAATTTCTAAGGATTCTGGCAGAGACGCTGGGGCCACCACTAAAGAGTGGTAACGACATACTTCGAAATGCTGCGGCAACCCCGCAAATACGCCCTGCTCCTTAGTATAGATGGTTGACGTTTTTCCATGCATAACTTGCTTGGCACGCACCACCTGCGCCCCCATAGCTTGGGCGATACTTTGATGCCCCAAGCAAACTCCTAAAATAGGAATATGTCCGGCAAAGCGACGCACCACATCCACACATACCCCCGCCTCATTGGGACTACAAGGGCCCGGTGAAAGCACGATATGTGCTGGGTTTAACGCACGGATACCAGCTAACGTGAGTTCATCATTGCGCTTTACCAGCACTTCTTGGTCAAGGCGCTGGAAATACTGCACCAGGTTAAAGGTGAAGGAGTCGTAATTATCTATCATCAATAACATGGAATCTTCCATTAAAAAGCCAAGCTTTCGCGCTTGGCTTTTGTGGTCATTTACACTGGCAAGCCATCTATGGGCGTGGGATAAACCCTAATGCGTCATACACCGCTTTCAAAGTGGGGGCGGCTTTCGCACTGGCCTTCTCGGCCCCCTCTTTCATGATCTTTTCAAGCAGTGGCTGATCTTCACGGATCTCCTTGAAGCGCTGTTGGATTGGCTCAATCATACCAACCACCGCTTCAGCAGTATCTTTCTTCAAATGCCCATACATTTTATCTTCATATTCAGGGACTAACTCATCAATGCTACGCTTGGTCGCCACTGACAGTAAGGTCAACAAGTTAGACACCCCTGGCTTTTCTTCGCGATCGAAATAGATACGCGCCTGTTCATCGGAATCGGTCACCGCTTTTTTCAGCTTCTTCTCTATTTTCTTAGGTTCATCCAACAACATGATGTAACCATTGGGGTTATCATCCGACTTTGACATCTTTTTCAATGGATCTTGCAAGCTCATTACCCGAGCCCCAAATTCTGGGATATATGGCTCAGGAATTTTAAAGACTTCACCATATAGGTTGTTAAAGCGGGTCGCGATATCACGGGTTAACTCTAAGTGTTGCTTTTGGTCTTCGCCAACAGGCACTTGGTCAGCCTGATATAAAAGAATATCAGCCGCTTGTAATACCGGGTAAGAAAACAAACCAACATTGACATTGTTAGCATGCTTGGATGATTTATCTTTAAATTGGGTCATGCGGTTAAGCTCACCCATTTGTGCGTAGCAATTTAGCACCCATGCCAATTGGGCATGCTCTGGCACTTGTGATTGCACGAATAACGCTGACTTCTGTGGGTCGATACCGCATGCGGTGTACAGAGCAATGCCATCTAATACTCGCGATTTTAACACCTCTGGCTCTTGGCGAATGGTGATGGCGTGCAAATCAACAAGCATAAAGTAACTTTCATGATGCTCTTGCAAGCTAAGCCACTGGTTAATGGCGCCAACGTAATTGCCTATTGTCATACCACCGGTTGGCTGAATGCCACTTAACACTACGGGTTTACTCATGATGTTCCTTTATTACTGATCAATTAATGGTCGTGATTATATCTAAGAATTGGTCACAGAGGTACTGTGGATTGTATTGCCTTAAATCTTCGCCTTGATGGTAGCCATAGGTGAGTGCAAGGCAATCCATTGCGGCTGCCTGCGCAGCCAATAGGTCAGATTTGGAGTCTCCGATCATAAGGCAGTCCTTAGGTGCAACGGCTAATTGTTCGCTCGCACTCAAAAGCGGTGTCGGGGCCGGTTTCTTGTCGCCGTCATCGCCACATACAACAACATCGAAATGGCGAGCAATGGCCATTTTCTCTAACAGCGGCAAGGTAAAGCGACGCGCTTTATTAGTCACCACGGCTTTGGGAATATGTGCAAATGCTGCAAGTACCGTTTCTACATGGGGATAGAGCGCGCTATGCTCAGCGACTACCGCTTCATAATGGCTGAAAAACAGCGAGGTCGCTCGCTCTATATCTGCAGCGCTTAGGTGGGGATTCACCGCCATGTCACCGCTCAGGAGTCGTTTCACTAGCATCTCAATACCATTACCTACAAACTGACGCACCATAGTTTGCGAGACGATGGGCCGTGCTAAATCAGTTAGCATCAAGTTGCTAGCAATATACATATCCTCAGCGCTATCCACCAAGGTGCCGTCTAAGTCAAATAGCAGCGCTTGATACTTCACGCCTGCACCTTTGCCAATTGGTCGCGCATTTGCGTAATCACCGCTTTATAATCGGGTTGGTTGAAAATCGCCGAACCAGCCACGAACATATCGGCGCCGGCTGCTGCAACTTCAGCAATGTTATCTACTTTTATGCCGCCATCCACCTCCAAGCGAATATCACGGCCGCTGGCGTCAATCAATGCACGGGTCTGGCGCAGCTTTTCTAGTGTATGGGGAATAAAGCTTTGGCCACCAAAACCTGGATTCACCGACATCAGAAGAATAACGTCCAGTTTATCCATCACATGCTCTAAAATATGCAAAGGTGTTGCAGGATTGAGGACCAGCCCGGCTTTACAGCCCTGTTCTTTGATTAGCGCTAAGCTTCTATCAATGTGCTCACTGGCTTCGGGGTGGAAAGTAATAATACTGGCACCGGCTTGTGCAAACTGCGGAATTAAACTATCAACAGGCTTAACCATTAGGTGCACATCAATCGGTGCACTAATACCAAAGTCCCGTATCGCTTTGCACACCATAGGGCCAAAAGTAAGGTTGGGAACATAATGGTTATCCATTACATCGAAATGAATCACATCGGCTCCACCCGCCAATACGCGTTCTACTTCATCACCGAGGCGAGCAAAGTCGGCTGCTAAAATAGACGGCGCTATCAGGTAATCTTTCATATTACGGCTCCTTTGAACTTAGCCGTTACTTTAACGGAAAACAGACGAGCGTGTCAGCTTAGTAAATTAAGTTTGCGAACTTTGCTGCACAGATAAGTGAAAAGAAACAATAATTTAAAAACAAAAATTAACATTAATTAAACATAAGACCCTTATTTTTAAAGAAAAAGTTTTGTTTCTCAGTTAATATTCAGTTGTTTTTTTAATCAATATTGAGTAAGCTCTGGTTAATACTAATGGACTGGAGATGGATATGTTTGGCCTTAAAACTCGTACACTGCTTGTAGCAGCCGCTGCATTGGGTGTTACAGTCGCTGCCTTCAGCATAAACAGCTCAGTACAAGCGCAACAAGTGGCGTTAGAACAATGCCAATGTAATGGCTCCGCCTCTACCTACGATATCGATATGAAGCAAGCCTGTAACCACCAAGCCCAACAGTCTTGGTTCGCATGGTTAACTGGCGACAGCCGCAGCGCACAATTTCACTACCTCGATTTACTCGAACTATTGACCCGCGACGACAACAAGTCTCGCCAATTCTCAAGCAAATCTTACTAAGTCACGACTCTACTTATGTGGTCGCAACTGCAAAGCGTTATCGCCGCATTTTTTGGGGTTCAAAGTAATGCCAAGCGAGAGCATGACTTTAAGCACCATAATCCAAAAGTGCTTATTGCTATCGCTATCGTATTATTTATCGCGTTTATTTTAGGCGTGCTTGGTTTGGTTCAATTGGTATTGCCGGCCAGATAAATACATCGCCATCAACTCACTTACCTTATTGCGAGCATGTCCCTTGGGGCTAATTGTGCGCTTTACATTCAGCACATCAATACTCGCTTGCTCATATATTTTGCGCGTCCAAAGGGTATCATGGTTAGAGATCAACACCGAAGTATTACTTACTCCCGCTGCTTGCTCCGCTAAATTGGCAAGGTTAGCCTGATCATCAAGATTAAAACCACCTTTTGCATAAGAGGTGAACGATGCGGTTTTACTTAATGGCACATAAGGGGGATCGCAGTACACCACTGCATTTTTTGGCAACTGGGCAAAAACATCTTTATAGCTCAAACAAGTAAATGTCGCTCGCTGCGCCTTTTCAGCAAAGAAGTACATTTCCTTCTCTGGAAAGTAGGGCTTTTTGTATTTGCCAAATGGGACGTTAAAAATGCCTTTTAGGTTATAGCGGCACAGGCCATTGTAACCATGACGATTCATGTACAAAAATAATATGGCACGCTCGTAGGCATCGCGACTGGCATTAAACTGTTTGCGCAAACCATAGTAAATATCAGCATCATTATTGACCGCACTGAATAATTTACGAGCGTCACTGATAAACTCATCAGGGGCGTGGGTTAATTCACGGTAAAGGTTAATAAGATCAGCGTTGATATCATTGAGTACATAATGATCAAAGTGCGTATTAAGAAACACCGAGCCTGCGCCGACAAAGGGCTCGACCAGTGTCGTAGCGCGATTGCCCGTCAGCGCCTGTGCGGTATCTAAGCGCTTGGCAATATCATCTACCAAGCTATATTTGCCGCCCGCCCACTTCAGGAAAGCACGGGTTTTCTTTTGCATTAAATCACTTGCTCATCGGTTATGAATTAAATATCACAGCATCGCGGCGGGCGATGTTAACGCAAGATTCTACCGCAACTCAGGGTTAGGTTGCGAGTCTATCTCTGCTTTTATCTTACTGATTTGCTTTGCGTAGGGCTCTAAACTAGGCAGTAGCTCTGCAATTTCTGTAAGCTGTGCATCAATTGCGCTACGACTAGCGGGCTGTGCCCAAGTCAGAATATGCCATCCTTTATCAGCGCGTTGATAATGACGTACTTTTTTCTCGAGATTATGGCGGGCAATATACGCCTTTACCTGCTGCTCGTTAGACATCACAGTTAGTTGCCATAACCATAAATTATCATCTTGGCGGTTATACCAGTGATGATCATATGGCAGCGTGTGGCTATTGGTCGGTACGCTCTGTCGCTGTTCAGGCTCTGCTTCCTCTACTGGCTGTGCCTGCTCTGTAGCCGCCTGCGTGGCTGGCTGTTGCAGTGCTGCAACCACAGCTTGAGTATCATTTTCTAGCTTTTCAGTGATGAGATTGTCGTCACTCGCTTGCTCAGGCTGCTGCATGTTGCCCTCATGTTCGCCCTGCGAGGGTTGTTGCTGCTTTGCAAAGACCGCATCGTTAGCAACCACCGGCGCATTCTCGCTTTGTGGCAGCATGACCGTTAGTTCATCACGTTGATAAACCAAGCCAATAACAATCAAAATAGCAACAATCATGGTCGGCACGAGCCACCATCGCCGGGTTGGCTTTGCCGTGTGTTTTGGCATCTGCTGTTCTTGGTGCCACTGTAACAATAATGCTGGATTGCCGTGGCATTGACGCACGAATTCAGCAAAAATGGGGTCTTCTGCCGGTGGTAAGGTCTTATAAAAGCTTTGCATAAGACGTATGCTTTCCGAGTCGGATAGCGGTTCTAGATGAATATCTACGGCGTTTTCAAATAGTTCTGCGCGAGAAGATGCACAGAGAATATACAGAACGCCTGGCGCTGTTTTCGCAAGCTTTTCTAACTCAATGATCAGTTCCTGCGATAGCTGTTTGGCGTTATCTATAACCCAAAGTAACTGTCGCTCCCCCTGCTCCTTTACTAACCGATAGAAGTTATCACTGAGGGTCTCGTTTACATCCACCAAAGGATAAGAAAAGCTATGCTCCAACAGGTGAGTCACCACATCTTCATCCCGCGTCTTAGCGCCAACTTCAATATAGGCCTTACTAAAGGGTTCGTAGTGGTCGGTTACAAAGTGCTCTAAAAGATAGCTCTTACCGAATCCTGGAGCGGCAACCAAATGAATAAGGTTTTGCCCATAGCTAAATTGCAGCGCGATGCGTTTAGCTAAGGCTGCTCGCGAGGGAAGTATTTGCGATTGCATTAGCGTGAAAACAAAGTATCTAACTCGGCCTCTGATACATCATCGATAAGTTCACAGCGACCAAAAGCAGTAGGAAGGATAAAGCGTATGCGGCCTGCCTTATTCTTTTTATCTTTTCTCATATGCACGATAAAGTCTTGGCAGCTCATTTGCTCTGGCGCGCTGGTTGGTAAATCATAATTCGCTAATAAAGTCACAATGCGCGTTAATTCTTGTTCACTAAGCCAACCACGCATCACGGCTAACTTCGCGGCTAATACCATCCCGGCGGCTACGGCCTCACCATGTAACCACTGGCCATAGCCCATGTGTGCCTCGATAGCATGGCCAAAGGTATGACCGAGATTGAGCAGAGCACGCAGGCCCGCTTCTTTCTCATCTTGGGCAACAATTTGTGCTTTAATTTCACAGCAACGATGGATAACTTTCGGTAACAACTGCGGGTGCTGTGCCTTGATTTCATCACTGTGCTGTTCTAGTTGTGCAAATAAATCGGCATCATAAATTAGCCCATATTTGACCACTTCCGCCATTCCTGCAGCAAATTCCTTGCTCGGCAAAGTGTTGAGCACACGATTATCAATAAATACCGCTTGCGGCTGGTAAAAAGCGCCAATCATATTTTTCCCAAGGGGATGATTAACGGCTGTTTTGCCGCCGACAGACGAGTCAACTTGCGATAACAGAGTCGTTGGAATTTGTATAAAGTCGATGCCGCGCTGATAACACGCCGCAACAAAGCCGGTAAGGTCGCCAATGACACCTCCGCCTAGCGCTAGCAGGCAAGTGTCACGTCCACAATTATGCTCAAGCAAAAACGCATTTAAGCGCTCGAACCATTGCAGCGTTTTAAATTGCTCACCATCAGGCATCACGAACACTAATGGTTGGTGTTCATGCAAGGTATTTATGAGGATATCTAGATACAGCGGGGCGATGGTTTCATTGGTGACAATCACTGGTCGATTTTGACCTAAGAATGACCCTAGACGCTCAGAATCGCGCAGTAAATTATCACCAATGAAAATGGGGTAACTGCGCTCACCTAGTTCAACATTAAGTTCCAGCATGCGCAATTCTCCCTGGTTTATTTAGAAATCAAGCTTCTCAATGATTTGGTTAGCGACCACTTTGGCGCTTTGCTCGTCGGTGCGAACCGTGAAGTCAGCCACTTCTTGATAGAGCGGGTTACGCTCCTCAGCTAGACGCTCTAACACGTCTTGTGGATCTTCTTTAGTTTGCAGTAGCGGACGACGTTTGTCGCGCTGGGTGCGAGCCACTTGCTTTTCGATTGGGGTTTCTAGGTATACCACGATACCACGTGCAGACAGTTTGTTGCGTACTTCTTTACTGACTACAGAGCCACCACCCGTTGCAAGTACAATACCTTGAAGCTCGGTTAAATCAGTGATCACAGTCTCTTCGCGACGACGAAAACCTTCTTCGCCCTCAATATCGAACACCCACGCAATATCGGCACCAGTGCGGCGCTCAATTTCGTTATCTGAGTCATAAAACTCAAGGTGTAGTTGATCTGCGATGTGACGACCAATTGTGCTCTTGCCGGCCCCCATTGGGCCTACTAGAAATATATTACGTTTCTCAGCCATATTTTTTAGTACAAACGAACTCTAAAATTTGAATTAAAAACCCCGCCTCGCGACTGGCCCCAAAATCAAGGGGGAGATTATCTCAGTAATTTATGCCTGTTTTCAAGCATAATACAGTAAATAATTACAGTAGGCGGTCGGTCACGGAAACAGCCCTCGGGAAGTAGTGTAGATGACCTTCACCGAGAGTGAGCTGTTTTAGCCAAAGGTGTAGCTAGGCTATTTGATCACTTTTAAGTGACTGCCTTTTTTGCCCTTACTCTTGTCTTCCTGACTGGTTTCACGGCTAGCTTGTGGGTTTGGATTGTCAATGGCCTCCAGTCCAGGCTGCGGTTCAGGCAACTCTTCAGACTGTGGCTGTGAAGGCGTTACACCTGAGCGTTCTTGCTCTTCGTAGGTTTCATCCTGAGTAAACACCGTCCCTTCACCGTTTTCCCGTGCATATATCGCTAACACAGCGCCCATTGGCACATAGACCTGCATCGGCTGACCACCGAATCGAGCATTAAATGTCAGCAGAGCGTTGTCCATTGAGAACTGAGTAACCGCGCTTGGGCTTATATTCAACACAATTTGTCCATCTTGAACAAACTGAGTAGGCACTTGCACGTTAGGAAAATCGGCGTTAACAACCAAGTGCGGTGTGCACTGGTTGTCAACAATCCAATCGTAAAAGGCGCGTAGCAGATAAGGTCTGTTAGGCGTCATTATAGACGAATCTCACGTTCGGCTTCGGTTAGTGATGCTTGGAATGACTCACGCTCAAACAAACGAATCATGTATTCTTTCAGCTCCTTGCTACCAGCACCTTCTAAGCTAATGCCTAATTCAGGTAAACGCCATAATAGTGGCGCAAGGTAACAGTCAACAAGACTAAACTCTTCGCTCATAAAATAAGGCGCTTCGTTAAAGATAGGAGCCACAGCAAGTAATGCTTCGGTCAATTCTTTACGCGCTTGTTCAGCATCACTGCCACCGGCATAAATTTTCGCTGCCAGTGAGTACCAGTCTGTTTCGATACGGTGCATCATCAAGCGACTACGACCACGCATGACTGGGTAAACAGGCATTAATGGAGGATGTGGAAAACGCTCATCCAGATATTCCATAATGATGTTCGCTTGGTATAAACCAAGTTCACGATCAATCAGAGTGGGTACAGTGCCATATGGGTTAATCTCGTGTAACGCTTCTGGCAAGTTATCCTTCTCCGCCAAGTGGATATCCACGCTAACTCCTTTTTCCGCCAAGACAATACGAACTTGGTGGCTGTACATACAATTAGCACCGGAAAACAGCGTCATTACAGGGCGTTTATTGGCAGCAACGGCCATGCCTACCTCCATCAAAAAATCACAAAGTACAAAATACTTTTGCGTCATGGCCCAAAATTTGAGCAATGACTTTAAACGGCAATAGGGGCATGTTGCCCCTATTGAGTTAACTGGTTGAATATTCTAATTAATGAACATCTCGCCAGTATTCTTTCTTCAAAAAGAAAGCGAGGATAAACAGAATCACCAAAAAGCCGATGACCTTAATACCCAGCGCCTCTGAATCTAAGCGCGAAGGCTCACCTACATACGCCATGAAGTTTGCTAGGTCGCGGGCAGCTTGGTCGTATTCATCGACACTCATTTCCCCGGTCCCATCGGTCTCAGTACCCACAACTTTTTGTACTGTTTTACCATTTTGCTCAACTTCTTCGTAAATTGGCGTTGGTAGACCTTGCAACTCTTGCAACACGTGCGGCATACCTACTGATGGGAACACTACGTTGTTCACACCAAAAGGACGCGACTCATCTTTATAAAACGACTTTAAGTACGTATAGATGTAGTCAGGTGACTTAACACGTGCGATTAAGGTTAAATCCGGCGGAGCCGCACCAAACCATTTCGCTGCATCTTCTTCACCCATCGCATTTTTAATATGGCTACCTACTTTTGAACCATCAAAAATAAGCGTCTCTTCGCCGATTTCAGTAGGAATACCGATATCGCGGAAAGTACGCTGGTAGCGTTGATACTGCATTTGGTGACAACCTAAGCAGTAATTCATGAACAACTTGGCACCACGCTGTAATGATGCCTGGTCCTTTAGGTCAATGTTCGCGTCTTGCAGCGGCATTGAAGGACCTGCTGCCATCGACAAAGTAGGCAGCAATGCGAATAAACCGATAACTAGTTTCTTCATCATTTCGTCAACCTCTCTGGCAATGGCTTGGTTTTCTCGTTTTTACTGTAGAAGAACAGTAACACAAAGAACATGAAATAGGTCACCGTACAAATCTGCGACAGAATTGTTTTGAAATCAGTTTGCGGTGTTGCACCAACCCAACCAAGAATAACAAAGGTCACAACGAACTGGGCAATATTCAATTTGTGGAAACCACAACGATAGCGAATAGAGCGTACGCGACCACGGTCAATCCAAGGTAGTAAAGCTAACACCACAATAGAAGCACCCATAGCCACAACACCCAGTAGTTTATCTGGAATTGCACGCAAGATTGCGTAGAACGGTGTGAAGTACCATACCGGGAAAATATGCTCAGGCGTTTTCAGCGGGTTCGCCGCTTCAAAGTTTGGTGCTTCCAGGAAGAAGCCGCCCATCTCTGGCGTAAAGAACACGATATAAGAGAAAATAATCAAGAAGCCAACCACACCAACAATGTCTTTCACTGTGTAGTAAGGGTGGAACGGTATGGCATCGACAATATCTTTCTTATCGGTGTAATACTCGTGGAATTTGAATTTCGCTTTGTCTTCTTCCGCAACAGTACCTTTTTTACGTTTAATATCGATACCGTCAGGGTTGTTAGAGCCCACTTCGTGCAGCGCAACAATGTGTAAGAACACGAGAATAACGAGCACTAATGGCAGCGCGATAACGTGCAATGCAAAGAAACGGTTCAAAGTGGCACCAGAGATAACATAGTCACCACGGATCCACAGTGTTAGATCATCACCAATAACCGGAATCGCACCAAACAGTGAGATAATAACCTGAGCACCCCAGAATGACATCTGACCCCATGGTAATAGGTAGCCCATGAAGGCTTCAGCCATTAATGCTAGGAAGATAAACATACCAAACAACCACAATAGCTCACGCGGTTTTTGATATGAACCGTAGATCATGCCACGGAACATGTGCAAATAAACCACCACGAAGAAGGCAGATGCCCCTGTAGAGTGGAGATAACGCAGTAGCCAGCCGTATTCAACATCACGCATGATATATTCAACGGAAGCAAAAGCACCTTCAGCAGAAGGTACAAAGTTCATGGTCAACCAAATGCCCGTGACGATTTGGTTTACTAGCACGAGCATGGCCAATGAGCCAAAGAAGTACCAGAAGTTAAAGTTTTTCGGTGCTGGATATTGTGCGATGTGCATATTCCAGACGCGAGTCATGGGAATACGTTCATCAATCCAATTGATAATATTACCAAACATTATGCTGCCCCTTCGCCTTTTTCACCACCGACCAAAATCGTGGTGTCATCAATGAAGTAATAAGGAGGGATCTCAAGGTTCAGTGGAGCGGGAACCGATTGGAATACTCGACCTGCCATATCAAACTTAGAACCGTGACATGGACAGAAGAAACCATCATCAGTACCTTCCACTTTCTCGCCAAAGCCACCTTGTAAGAAGCTAGGAGAGCAACCTAAGTGAGTACAGATACCCACAGCGACAAAGATATCGTCTTTGCGAGAACGCATTGGGTTCTTAGCAAATTCAGGCTGTTGTGGTTCCTCAGATTGAGGATCTCGCAGCTGATCTTCGTGCTCTTTAAGTTGTTTTAACATGTCAGGCGTACGCGAGATAACCCATACAGGTTTGCCTCGCCACTCAACACGGATTAGTTGTCCTGGCTCAATCTTCGAGATATCAACTTCTACGGGAGCACCCGCAGATTTAGCTCTCTCACTTGGGTTCCAAGACGCGATAAAAGGAACAGCAGCTCCAACCGCACCAACACCACCTACAACAGAGGTAGCTATGGTTAAAAAGCGGCGTCGGCTGTTGTCTACAGGCGCATTGCTCATCCACTTATCTCCACTATGATTCTCAACACTTGCTATATTGAGAACATCAGTTACAGCAGGTTAATTTTTGAAGTTACAAAATAGAAGCGATCATAAATAAAAGCCTTGATTAAAACAAGGTTATTCATTGTCTCACCGCCAATAAACACCGCCATTATTGCCATGCAACTTTTTACGGCATAGATCAGCGTGAACGATCATATCGCGGTTACTTGCTGGTGACGGTGACAAAGATCAATATCGGTTCAGCAAAGTATTAAAAATCACTTCATCGGTTTATTTGCCACGCAATTGTAGCAAAATTTTATCAAAAATAGTGGCGCGATGGGCATTAAATGAGGGAAATAATAGAAAAATATCAAACTTTAAGGCAGTAACGGGGGAGATGGCACTTTATCATTGCCTAAAGTAAAAAACCCAGTTTGCCAAAGCAAAGCCGGGTTTTGAAATTCTGGATACGTAAAAAATTAACGCTTCGAGAATTGAGTGTTCTTACGTGCTTTCTTAAGACCCACTTTCTTACGCTCAACTTTACGAGCATCGCGAGTAACAAAGCCAGCTTTACGAAGGTCTGAACGAAGTGACTCGTCGAACTCCATAAGCGCACGGGTAATACCGTGACGGATTGCACCAGCTTGACCTGTAGAACCACCACCTTCAACAGTGATGTATAGGTCAAACTTTTCAGTCATTTCAACAAGCTCTAATGGCTGACGAACAACCATGCGAGACGTTTCACGACTGAAGTATTCTTCGATAGAACGTTGATTAATTACGATGTTGCCAGTGCCTGGGCGTAGGAATACGCGAGCACTTGAACTTTTACGACGACCTGTACCGTAGTATTGATTTGCCATGACTGTGCTCCTTAAATGTCTAGAACCTGAGGCTGCTGTGCAGCGTGATTGTGCTCAGTACCTGCGTAAACTTTAAGCTTACGGAACATTGCACGGCCTAGAGGACCACGTGGCAACATGCCTTTAACCGCTTTTTCAATGATCATCTCAGGCTTGCTAGCTTGAAGTTTCTCAAAGTTAGTAGACTTCAGGCCACCTGGGTAACCAGTGTGCGCATAGTACATTTTGTTCTGAGCTTTGTTACCAGTTACAGTAACTTTGTCAGCGTTGATTACGATGATGTAGTCACCAGTGTCAACGTGTGGAGTGTACTCTGCTTTATGCTTACCGCGAAGACGACGAGCGATTTCAGTAGCGATGCGACCTAAAGTTTTACCTTCGGCGTCAACTACGTACCAGTCACGTTTTACTGATTCTGGTTTAGCAACAAACGTTTTCATTCTAAAAATCCAATGTTTTCAATTTTAAAACCACAGGCAGTTTATTAACTGCCGCTCTACTAATGCTTTAACCCCTTCGAGTTTAAGACTTGATACTGTAAATAGTGGCTAAGCTAAATACAGTGATAGAACGCAACGTGGCAGGCGCGGGAGTATAGCAGTTTGAAAATCCCTTGGCTACCGCCGCGCTGATTTTTTATGCAGTGATAGGAGCTGTAAAAACGAACCGGCTAAGCTAAATGAGGGCGTTCTAGATATTCGCGTGATTGCATCTCTTGCAATCGGCTGACACAGCGTTTGAACTCAAAGTTTAAGTTCCCTTGAGTATAGAGCGCTTCGATGGGCGCTTGTGCGGAGATAATCAGCGTCACATTACGCTCATAAAACTCATCGACTAACGCAATAAAACGACGCGCAGCGTCATCATTGTGTTGCCCCATTTGTTTCACATTGGCCAGTAACACGGTGTTATAAAGGCGGGAGATTTCCATATAATCCACTTGCGAGCGCGCACTTTCACACAGTTCGGCAAAATCAAACATCACAATGCAGTCACTAACCATGCGTGTTTGAATCATCCGCCCTTCAATTTCAATGGCCTCGTTTGCTCTGCCCGGTTCGGGGGATAGTTGCTCGAAATAAGCAAATAGGTTTTGATCCGCTTGCTCATCAAGCGGACTGTGAAAAATTTCCGCTTGCTCTAAGGTGCGCAAGCGATAATCAACGCCGGAATCGACATTCACTATCTCAGTATTAGCCTTTACCAGCTCAATTGCGGGCAGGAAACGTGCCCGCTGCAAGCCATTTTTATACAGCTCATCAGGCACAATATTAGACGTCGCAACTAATACAATCCCTCTCGCAAACAGCGCTTCCATTAGGCCACCTAATAGCATGGCGTCAGTGATATCCTGAACAAAAAACTCATCAAAGCAGATGATGTCGGTTTCGGCTTTGAGTTTATCGGCCACCACCAACAGCGGGTTTTTAACATCTTGTAATTGTTTTAGTTCCTGATGTACACGGTGCATAAAGCGGTGAAAATGCACACGCATTTTACGCTCAGTCGGCAGAGCCTCGTAAAAGGTATCGACCAGATAGGTCTTACCACGCCCTACTCCTCCCCAAAAGTAAAGCCCTTTAATGGCCTTCGTGCTATCCTTGGCAAACAGCTTAGAGAAAAAACCGCGCGGCTTTTCAGGCTGAGCAACAATGTCATCATACAGGCGTTGCAGGTGGCGCACCGCGTTTTCTTGTGCTTCATCATGGAGGAAGTCATCGCGCTGTAAATCTTGTTGATATTTTTGCCAAGGTGTCATGGTGATAGGAGCAATACTAGGGATTAATTTTCGCGCTATCTTAACACGGCTGACAACAAAGCGTATATTTGACTCAGTAAAGTTTTCAAAAGGGGAAATTTATGTATACCACTACTTGGCTAGGTATCGTAATTATTGTTGCTGCATGCAGCTTTTTTGTTGGCAGCTGGATGACTAAACGCCGCTTCAAACAGGGCGAATTAGAAGAGCAAGCGCAACAAGCGCAAAATGACCTTGAGCGTTACCGTCAAGATGTCGCTGATCATTTAGATAACACCAATAAATTAATCGCTAAGCTCAAGGAAAACTACGAACAGTTAGTTAACCATGTACAGCAAAGCGACCACTTATTAACTGCAAAGCAAGATGTTGATTTAAGCCAGCCTTTTTTCTCAAAAGAAACCACTGAGCAACTGCATGCGTCTTTAAATCAGCGTCCCGAGCGCCAACCCACTCGCAGCGTGCACGACAGTCAGCCAACCGATTATGCCAGCGGCGAATCAGGGTTATTTAGTGGTGAGCAAAAGTCTAACGATAAGCAACCTGCCTGATAAATAGGCAGTTATTTATCTCTTGAGGAACTAAATTAACGACCCCATAGTCTGTATAGGAAATAGCTTTATAGGTATCGGGCTGCATAGCAGCCCCTGTATTGTGGAGTTTGCCCAGACTATGAAAATGAAGTTATCAATCATCAGTGCCGCTATTTTATCGGCCACTTTACTTGCTCAACCTAGTATCTCTCATGCCAAGCTGCCCGTCGCGGTAGATGGACAGCAGTTACCTACGCTTGCACCTATGCTCGAGCGCGTCACTCCTGGCGTAGTGAGTATTCGTGTATCCGGCTCAAAAGAAGTGCGTCGCCGTGTCGACCCGTTTGACTTCTTCTTTGGGCGCCCTCAACCTCGTTCACAAAAGCGTCCATTTAGTGGCCTAGGCTCCGGTGTCATCATCGACGCCGATGAAGGTTATGTAGTGACGAATAACCATGTTATCGCCGATGCCGAGGAAATGGTGGTGACCTTAGAAGATGGTCGTGAATTCGAAGCGACGCTCGTGGGCGCTGATAAAGAATCAGATATCGCGCTGTTACAAGTTGATGGCGAAGACCTTACTGAAGTCAAACTCGCTGACTCTGACAAGCTCCGTGTTGGTGACTTTTCTGTCGCTATCGGTAACCCATTTGGTTTAAGCCACACGGTCACCTCAGGTATCGTCAGTGCCTTAGGGCGTAGTGGGCTTAATATCGAAGGCTATGAGGACTTTATTCAAACCGATGCGGCTATCAACCAAGGTAACTCAGGGGGAGCGCTAGTTAACCTCAAAGGTGAACTAATCGGTATTAACACTGCTATTTTAGGTGCTTCCGGTGGTAACGTTGGTATCGGCTTTGCCATCCCCTCTAATATGATGAAAAACTTAGTCGATCAGATTGTTGAGTACGGACAAGTGCGCCGTGGTTCATTGGGTGTTGCTGGGCGCACATTAGATGCAGGCTATGCCGAAGCCTTGGATCTCGATGTTAAACAAGGTGCAATGGTTGAGCGCGTCGTTGAAGACTCGGCTGCCGAGAAAGCAGGCATCAAAGCTGGCGATGTTATCATCAGCGTCAACGGTGACGATATTAAGAGCTTTGCTGAATTAGCCGGCAAAATTGCTACCCTAGGTGAGGGCAAGGAAGTGGAAATCGGTATTTTCCGTGATGATGAAGAAATCGAGTTAGACGTGACCTTAGCCGCAGCGGACAACGTTACAGAGGAAGCCGCCGAAATTCATCGCGCCTTAGCCGGTGCAGAGCTTGAGTCCGGCAAACGTAACGGTATCAAAGGGGTTATTATCAATTCGGTAGACCCCCGTTCCGTTGCTGCCCGACTAGGCTTGGAAGAGGGAGACGTTATTACTCAGGTCAACCGTGAGCGGGTAGAAACCGTGCGTGAACTTGCTAATCTAATCAAAGATATTCAAGGTAATATTGTGCTGGTAGTACGCCGTGGCAATAGCACCTTCTTCGCGCCTATTCAGTAACCCCTGCTGTGCTTTAACAACATTCAACAGCGGCGCCCTTGCCGCTGTTGTCGTTTATGTGCCATCATTGCCTAAGCTTATAAATAAATAATAATTATTATCTCGTGCTGAAAAAGATTAAGTTCGCCTTGCTGCCGCTATTAAGTGGTCTGGGTATCGCCTTTGTTATTGTGCTCGCCACTCCGTCTTTGCGTGATGCTTTGCTCCCCATTCTCTCCGCTGATGGCTTTACTGGCTCCCATATGAGCTACGCCAAAGCGGTACGCCGCGCCGCGCCCGCAGTGGTCACAGTGTATTCTGAGCGCATCTCGACTCAGCCACGTTACATGCAAAGACAGAACACCGTATCTGAACTCGGCTCAGGCGTACTAATGAGTCCAGACGGCTACATTTTGACTAACTACCATGTCATTAATAATGCTGATTTAGTCGAGGTCATTCTTGCTGACGGACGCCGTTTTAGTGAGGTGCAGTTAGTAGGGTTCGATACCGTTACTGATTTGGCATTATTGAAAGTAGCGGGGGAGAATCTACCAGCTATCCCAGTTGATAACGACTTCAAACCTCAGGTTGGCGATGTGGTGCTGGCTATTGGTAACCCCCTTAACTTAGGGCAAACCATTACTCAGGGGATTATTAGTGCCACCGGAAAGCAACGAGTAACCGACAGCTCCCACAGTAGCTTGCTACAAATGGATGCCGCAATAAATGTCGGTAACTCAGGCGGTGCCTTAGTGAATTCTCATGGCGACTTGGTTGGCATTACCTCAGCACAGTTTAAAACCCGAGCGAACCTCGATATTCAAGGGATCTTCTTTGCTGTTCCCTACTCTCTCGCTAAGGATGTTATGGATAAGCTTATTCGCTATGGTCGGGTTGTGCGTGGCTACATGGGCATGGATGTAACCGCTGTCGATCAGCAAGGTCGGGAAGTCACTAATAACCATATGGCCATCGCCGGTATGCGTATTAATAAAATGGATCCACTCGGGCCGGCGTGGCGAGCTGGTATCAAAGAAGGCGATATTGTCGTCAGCATGGGCGGGCATTCGGTGAGTAATATCCAACAGACTCTGGAGCGCATTGCCAATACCGAACCGGGGACTGAACTTGAGGTGGAACTCTACCGTGATGGTGAGCCGCACACCTTGACGGTCACCGTCGCTGAACTAGAAACCCGGTTATAATCGAACACACCCAGATTACCATCTAAAAAGGCCGCTATCAGCGGCCTTTTTCTATTACCTAGTCAATAGCGAGACTACTCACTCACACGTTTAATATTGGCACCAAGCGCGCTGAGTTTGTCTTCAATATGCTCATAACCACGATCAACATGATAAATGCGGTCAACACGGGTTTCACCACTGGCAATGATCCCGGTTAAGATCAAACTTGCAGAGGCCCGCAAGTCGGTCGCCATAACCCGTGCGCCAGTCAATTTAGGACTGTCGCCACAAATTGCGGTATTCCCTTCAAGGCGAATATTGGCTCCCATGCGCTGAAGTTCAGGTACATGCATAAACCGGTTTTCAAAAATAGTTTCCGTGATTGTGGCGCTGCCATTAGCAACCACATTTAGCGCCGTAAACTGCGCTTGCATATCCGTAGGAAACCCTGGGTGAGGTGCGGTTTTAATATTCACAGCTTTGAGCTCACGACCACGCATATCTAGGTAGATGCTGTTGTCGGTCACTTCAACAAGTGCATTCGCCTCGCGCAGTTTTTCAATAACTGGCTCAAGGCTATGATAATCTGTGTTTTTGCATAACACATCGCCTTTTGCCATGGCCGCTGCAACTAGGAATGTTCCAGTTTCTATACGATCCGGTAAAATCGCATGCTCACACCCTTGCAAACGCTCTACGCCTTGCACTTCGATGCGACTGGTTCCTGCTCCGCTGATTTTAGCGCCCATGTTATTCAAGTACTTGGCTAAATCGCTAATCTCCGGCTCACGCGCCGCGTTTTCGAGTACCGTCTTACCTTGTGCTAAGGTTGCCGCCATCAACAGGTTTTCGGTTGCCCCCACACTGACGGTATCCATAAAGATTTCCGCACCTTGCAGCCGACCTTCGACATGGGCATTAATGTACCCATTTTCAACCTCAATGGTTGCTCCCATACGGCGCATACCTTGAATATGAATATCCACAGGTCGTGCCCCAATGGCACAGCCACCGGGCAGAGAAACTTGAGCTTGGCCAAAGCGTGCAAGTAAGGGGCCTAAGGCCAACACCGATGCGCGCATTTGTTTTACTAAGTCGTAAGGAGCAAGCACCTTATCGACAGAACCACCATCGATCAGTAATTGCTCGTCTTGCCAACGAACTCCTGCGCCTAATTCTTTCAACAGCGCTTCGGTGGTATTGATATCCCGCAGCTTAGGAACATTGCTAAACGTGCTTTGTGAATCAGCCAGCAGCGCTGCGAATAAAATTGGCAATGCTGCATTTTTAGCACCAGAAATGGTGAGCTCACCGCTGAGCGGTGTGCCGCCTTGAATAATAAAATGGTCCATGCTGATTCCTAATTACTGCGGAAGGATAAACTTACGTTCGCGTTGCCATTGCTCTGGCGTAAAAGCGCGAATAGAAACCGCATGAATAGTGCCGTCTGAGATTTTTTCCATCAGTGGTTTATAAACAAGCTGTTGCTTTTTCACTGGTGTGAGCCCATCGAAGCAGTCACCCACGGCAATTACTTGGTAATGGGTCCCTTCTACTTTTACGATTATCTCTTCAAGACCTAGCTCTTGTTTTAATAAAGCTTCTACTTGACTGCTTTGCATCACTCTCACTCAAAAATACTTTCGACCTGTCCCAACTGCATAAGTTTATGCAACTGCTCAGGTATATGGTTTAGTTGTAACTGGCGCCCTTGGCGTTGCAGTTGCGACGATGCCTGAATAAGCCACGCTAAGCCTGCAGTATCGACTCGCGTCACTTCGCTCAAATCGATTTCCACTTGCTCTAGGCCTTGCACAAGCTGCTCACTTAAGCGTTTATCGGCAACGCTGTAGCGAGTTAGCTCACCGGCAATGGCAAAGTGCTGTGGCTTTATTTGTTGCAGCGACAGCTTACTCATCGACACCATCACCTCGAAATTGCACAGGTAACTGGCTTTTCTTATCTAGTAAATCAATCACGTGCTCAATACCTTCTTGGCGCAAAATACCGTGTATTTCGCTTTGCTTGGCATCAAGCAAACTGATGCCTTCGGCGATCATGTCATAAGCACGCCATTGGTTGTCGTTATCCTTACGCACTTTGAAGCCAATATCAATGTCTGGTTTGCCTGGGTCCTTAATGGTGGTCTTTACCACAACCACATTCGCATCACCAATATCGCGAGGCGCGGCAAACTCAACCTTTTGGTTCGTGTACTGTGTAAACACCCCAGCATAGGTAGTTACCAGGTAGTTTCTGAAGACATCAATAAAGCGCTTTATATGGGCTATCGCCTGCTTCTTCTCTTCGGGGTCTTCGATACTGCGCGCTTTTTGAATATAGCTTGCGAGCATACGATAAGACGCATACTTATAGTCGATATAGGGCAACAGCTCTTCTTCGACAATGACCTTTAGATATTCTTTATCGGCTTGAATTTTCTGTTGATCGCGCTCAACACGTTTAAAGGTGTTATCAGCAACCTGACGCACCATTTTATAAGGTTCACTTAAATCCACCTCTTGTGCCTGTAAGCTAGAAGTGGCGGCCAAGAGTACGGCAGTTAAAACAATGAACAGCTTACGCATAATCATTACTCGCTACTTTGATTAAATAAAAACTGGCCGATAAGCTCTTCTAAAACCAAGGCTGATTTGGTGTCAGTGATCATATCGCCATCCTTGAGCGCTTTCGTTTGTACGCCAAATACGGCATCTATCGAAAGCTCATCCTCGCTTTGTGCCTGCGCCACTTCATTGCCTAAACAACTTTGCTGTGCCGAGTCACTCGCTATGACCGGGGAAATACCCAAATACTGCTCGCCGAGTATGCCCGAGGTTAATATCGATACCGATGTGGCATCGGAAAACTTACACTCATATTGGTTGTCGATGGCCATTTCAACCACAGGAACAAATTCACTGGGGTGCACTTGGATGCCCTCAACACGGCCAACCACAACGCCACCGACTTTAATCGGAGCGCGTGTTTTCAACGATCCTATATTTTCAAACTTAGCCTGCAATGAATAAGTGCCATTACTACCAGCTAATCCTGCATTAGCGACCTTTAAAGCCAGAATTGCCAGCGCCGCCACACCAAGAGTGACAAAGAAGCCGACTAAAATTTCAATTTTTCTCGAATTCATGGTGTTAATCCTTTAGCCGCCAAACATTACGGCGGTCAAAATAAAATCGAAGCCAAGAACGGCTAATGATGAATGCACAACGGTTTCTGTGGTCGCTTTACTGATCCCCTCAGAGGTCGGGATACAGTCATAGCCTTTGTATAGGGCTATCCAGGTTACCAACAAGGCGAAGACAAAGCTTTTAATCAGGCCGTTGAGAACGTCTTTTTCGAACGACACTTGCGCTTGCATAATAGACCAGAAGCTGCCTCTATCTACGCCAAGCCAATCTACGCCCACTAAATGTGCGCCGATGATGGCAATAGCAGAGAAGATCAGCGCAAGCAGCGGCATACTAATCATGCCGGCCCAAAAGCGTGGTGAAATGACGCGCTTTAGCGGGTCTACAGCCATCATTTCTAAACTCGTTAACTGCTCGGTGGCTTTCATTAAACCAATTTCGGCGGTTAACGCACTACCAGCGCGACCAGCAAATAACAGCGCCGTCACCACCGGCCCTAGTTCGCGTAATAGGCTCAAAGCAACCAGGGGCCCCAAGCTATCTTCAGCGCCGTAATCAACTAATACAGTATAACCTTGCAGAGCTAAGACCATGCCAATAAACAGCCCTGACACCAAAATAATAATCAGTGACTGAAAACCCACCATATACAGCTGTCGAATTAATAAGGGCGTGCCTTTGCGCACATTAGGAACACTAATTAAGGCACCCAGCAACATCTGTGTAGCGCGCCCCATCGACGCGAAACGGCTTAGACTTTTATGTCCAAGGCGTTGCCACAAATTAAGCAGCGACTGCATCATGACAACAACTCCTGTTCATAAGGCTCAGCATCAAAGTGAAAAGGCACTGGCCCATCGGACAGCCCTTGCAGAAACTGCTGCACTAAGGGCGATTCATGTTCGCGCATTTGTGCCGGGCTGCCACTGCCAATCACCCCTTTGTCGGCGAGAATAATCACGTGGTCGGCGATACTCAACACCTCTTGCACATCGTGGGTAACAATCAAAGAAGACAACCCCAACACTTCGTTGAGTGATTTAATTAGCCGCACTAACACGCCCATTGAGATGGGGTCTTGTCCGGCGAAAGGCTCATCATACATAATAAACTCAGGGTCTAGGGCTATTGCGCGAGCCAAAGCAGCGCGGCGTGCCATCCCCCCGGACAACTCAGCAGGCATTAAATCTTTTGCGCCACGTAAGCCAACCGCTTGTAGCTTCATTAACACCACCAAGCGAATTAACTCCTCACTGAGTTCAGTGTGCTCTCTAAGAGGAAAGGCGATATTGTCATACACCGACATATCGGTAAACAGCGCACCACTTTGAAACAACATGCTCATTTTTGTTCGCGCTTGATAAAGCGCCGAACGTGACATGCTTGGAATGCTATTGCCTTGAAATAAAATATCGCCCGAATCGGGCTTTAATTGCCCACCAATCAGCCTGAGCAAAGTGGTTTTACCTATACCACTTGGGCCCATAACAGCAGTGATCTTCCCTTTCGGAATGGTAAAGTCCATATTTTGATAGATAACACGCTCTCCGCGCGAGAAGGTAACATCCTTGATTTCTACTATTGGTTGCGACAAGTCGCTCTCCCGCTCATTTCTATCATTAGACCTCGTATTTTAAAGTTTTTTTACGCTGAGGGAAAAAAGATTCTGTAAATTTTTGTAAGCCTGTTCAAATTCCTGCTCAGTGGAACACCTAAACACACGGTTTTCTTACACAAACACAGCCCAGTTTGTTACTATCTGCGCCAAGGTTTCACTTACATCAATGGCTCATTAATCATGCTCACCTCTTTCGCCATTCTAGTCGCTGGTTTTGTCGCCCTAGTATGGAGTGCGGATCGTTTTGTTTATGGCGCAGCTGCGCTGGCACGCAACTTAGGGGTGCCAGCCCTAATCATCGGTTTGACTGTGGTCGCAATGGGGTCGTCGGCACCAGAGATGATGGTATCAGCTTCTGCGGCACTGGCAGATAAAACCGATACCGCTGTCGGCAATGCCATTGGTTCAAACATTACCAATATTCTTTTGGTGTTAGGTATTACCGCTTTGCTACGCCCACTTTCAGTGTCCTCTATTACGCTAAAGCGCGAAATGCCCATTGTGCTCGTGGTGTCACTGATTGCATGGTATATGTTTACCGATAATTATTTCTCTCAGCTTGAGGGATGGCTATTGGCAGGCGGTTTTGTCACCTTTATCGTTTTTTTGATTGTTATTTCACGCAATCAAAAAAGTAATGATGACGATCCCTTGGTGAATGAAGTCTGTGATGAAATACCCAGTGGGGTGAGCACCAAGTCCGCACTGATTTGGTTAATTATTGGGATGGCGATGCTGCCCATCAGTTCGCATTTTATTGTCGACTCAGCAGTGGATATAGCCCAGTATTTTGGCCTTTCTGATTTAGTCATTGGGCTTACCATCATTGCCATTGGCACTAGTTTACCGGAGCTTGCTGCTTGTGTGGCTGGGGTGCTGAAAAATGAAGATGACTTAGCACTGGGCAACATTGTCGGCTCGAATCTATTTAATATTCTCGCTGTCCTATCCATCGCCGGTATTTTAAACCCATCGGTTATCGACCCCTCCGCCGCTAACCGTGATGCATTAATTATGATTGCGGCAACGGTGGTGCTTATTGCCATGAGTTTGAACTTTCGTGGCGCGCGGCGTATCAACAGAATCGAGGGCGGCTTTTTACTAGTCGCATTTTTTGCCTACCAAGGATATATTTTTAGTCAGTTAGCCTAGAGTAATAGTATGAGCCAAAGCTTTATTGCCACCGCACAACGGGTTTTAGAAATAGAACGAACCGCTTTGCAGGAGTTACATCAGTATTTAGACGCACAATTTATTCAAGCGTGCGAGATGATCATGGCTTGTAGCGGCCGAGTCATCGTTATTGGCATGGGTAAATCAGGACATGTTGGCAATAAAATTGCCGCGACCCTAGCAAGTACCGGCACTCCAGCGTTTTTCGTGCACCCAGGTGAGGCCAGCCATGGAGATTTAGGCATGATCACTGAAAATGACATCGTTATGCTCATTTCTAACTCTGGCGAAACGCACGAAATTGTGAGCATTATTCCGGTAATTAAACGTATTGGTGCGCCCATGATTGCCATGACCGGCAACCGTCAATCAAGTATGGCCACCTTAGCTGATGCCCATATATGTATTAAAGTATCGCAAGAAGCCTGCCCACTGGGTTTAGCCCCCACCGCAAGCACGACAGCAACCTTGGCAATGGGCGATGCACTCGCTGTTGCTTTATTAGAAGCCAAAGGCTTTACTGCCGATGACTTTGCCCTCTCTCATCCCGGCGGGAGCTTAGGTAAACGTTTATTACTGACCTTGAGTGATGTTATGCATAGCGGCAATGACGTGCCACGCAGTCACCAATCACAAAGCATTAAAGAAGCCTTGTTAGAAATCTCAAGCAAGGGCTTAGGAATGACCGCTGTTGTCGATGATACTGACCGACTAGTAGGGCTATTTACCGATGGCGATTTACGCCGTGTATTGGAGCAGCGAGTGGATATTCACAACACCGCGCTGATTGAGGTAATGACTCCAAACTGCACCACAGCCGATGCTCATATGCTGGCGGCGGAAGCACTGAAAATTATGGAGCAAAAACGCATTAATGGACTCATTGTGACCGATCACGAGCAACGTCCCGTTGGCGCGCTGAACACGCAAGACTTATTGCGCGCGGGGGTGATTTAGTGTTGTTTTCAGAGTTATACCAAGCCATAGACGAAGGCGCATGGCAACGTGCACAGCGTACTCGATTGTTAATTTGCGATATTGATGGCGTGTTTTCAGATGGCCGTATTTACTTAGGCAATCAAGGCGAGGAATTAAAGGCCTTTAATACCAAAGACGGGTTCGGCATTAAAGCGTTGCTCAATGCGGGTGTTGAAGTTGCTGTTATCACCGGACGACAATCACAGATAGTACAAACGCGAATGCAAAGCTTGGGTGTCCCCCACATTTATCAAGGTAAAGAGAATAAGCTCGAAGCCTATGCACAGTTAAAACGCACATTAAACCTAAGCGATGAGCAAATAGCCTACATTGGTGATGATGGCCCTGATTTACCGGTGATGGAGCAAGTCGGGTTCGCCGTAGCGGTTAACGACGCTCATCCACTGGTTAAGCGAATAGCCCATTACAGTACCTTGCTACCGGGCGGTTTTGGTGCTGTGCGTGAGCTCACAGATTTGCTGATGCTGGCCCAAGGACATAGCCTGGGAACACAGGGAAGTAGCACATGAACGCAGCGAGAGCGCTCATATCACTGCTATTTATCGTCGCGATGGCGTGGCTTTGGTACCCTTATTTTATGAAGTCGACAGATAATGGTGTCGCTCAGCAAGACCATATTGCCACACCCGACTATATCGCAACTGGGCTAAGTCAGACTAGTTATAACGATCAGGGTGAGTTAAGCCACACCGTTTATGCTGAGGAAATGGAGCTGTATCAAGAGCTCGGGTTTACGCATTTCACCAAGCCGGTATTTACCTTATATGGTGAAACAGAAAATTGGCAGGTAAACGCCGATGAAGCGACTTTATACAACAACAACATTTTGATCTTGGAAAATAACGTCACCGCCACCAACTTAAAAGAAGGGGCGATGATTGAGAAGGTCAGCGCTGAGGCCATTCAAGTTGATATAGATAGCCAGCGCATGGAGTCCGAGCAGGCTGTAGTATTAAGTGGCCCGAATATGAAGATCACCGGGCAAGGCTTGAAAGCAGACCTCAATACAGAGATAGTTGAATTAACAGAACATACGCGAACAATATATTATGACCAATAAAATCAGTGCATTAATTACATCCATCGCAATTGGCTTGTGCTCTGCCAGCGCTATTGCTGAGCAAATCACCGCCAAGGAAGTGTTAATTGATGCCGACAAACAACAAGCACTGATCAAAGAAAATATCACTATTTTTGATAAGAACGTGCATATTGTTCACGGCAAACGGGAAATAAAAGCTGACCGCCTTGAGGCTCACCGTCGTCCAGAATTGGGTGATAACAAGCAATTGCTCGTAGCCACCGGCTCACCAGCAGTGTACACCGAAGTGATGGAAGATGGCACTGAGATTTCTGCACAGGCGCTGGAAATTCGTTATGACGTCGCCTCTGAGACCCTTAAAATTCAAGGTGATGCTAAGATTGCCATGGCCGACCAGCATATCGTTGCCGAAACCATAAGCTATGATATTGCCAAACAGCTGATCACCGCCGAAAAGGATGAAAACTCCAGCACACGAGTGCGCACAACATTAACACCACAAAGTGACGATACGCCGGAGAAAGAGCAATAATGGCGACTCTTAAAGCACAAAAATTAGCGAAAAGCTATAAAGGCCGGGAGGTCGTCAAAAGTGTGGGCTTAGAAGTACAAGCAGGTAGTATCGTCGGCTTGCTCGGCCCTAATGGAGCCGGTAAGACAACTACTTTTTACATGATAGTTGGCTTGGTACCCAGTGATAAAGGCACCATCAGTATTGATGATGAGGATATCACCTTGATGCCGATGCACTCTCGTGCGCGCTTAGGTATTGGTTATTTACCGCAAGAATCATCTATTTTTCGAAAGCTGACAGTTTTTCAAAATTTGATGGCCATCCTGGAAACCCGCAAGGGCTTAAGCAAAGCAGAGCGTGAAAGCGAGCTTGAGGGCCTACTTGATGAGTTTAATATACAGCACATTCGAGACTCACAAGGAATGGCGTTATCTGGTGGCGAACGTCGCCGGGTAGAAATAGCGCGAGCATTGGCGGCAAATCCCAAGTTTATCTTGTTGGATGAACCTTTTGCTGGTGTCGACCCTATTTCAGTGTTAGATATAAAGAAAATCATAGAGCATCTGCGCAATCGTGGCATTGGTGTATTAATCACCGACCACAACGTGCGAGAGACCCTAGACGTATGTGAAACCGCATACATTGTTTCCCATGGCGAGCTCATTGCTTCTGGCACTCCAGAGCAAGTTCTTGCCGATCAAACGGTTCGCGACGTCTATTTGGGTGAGCAGTTTAGATTATAACGATTAAAGGATTGTTAGAGATACATGAGGCAATCATTACAGCTGCGCCTAGGCCAGCAATTAACAATGACCCCACAATTGCAGCAAGCGATTCGCCTGTTGCAGCTCAGTACTTTGGATCTCCAACAAGAAATTCAAGAGGCGTTGGACGCCAACCCATTACTTGAAGTTGAAGAAGACAATTACGCCGATAATAACGACAACCAAGAGCAAAAAGAGTCGACGTCCGACAACCAAAATAACGACACCGCCGAGACGGCCAGCGCCAGTAAGGACGAAGTTGAAAGTGCTGATGCCATGAACAACGAGTCCATCAGTGAAGACTTGCCCATGGATGTGTCTTGGGATGAGTATATTAGTGCGGCTCCCGTTGCCTCCTCTGGGCCTATGCCAGAAGATGAGTCTATCTATCAAGGCGAAACCACCGAGTCGTTACACGATTATTTAATGTGGCAGCTGCAATTAACACCTTTTAGTGCCACCGACGAGGCTATCGCCACAGCCATCATTGAAGCCATCAATGACAACGGCATTTTAACGGTCAGTTGTGAAGATCTGCTGGAAAGCTTGAATCATGATGAACAAGACGATGGTATCGAGCTCGATGAAATTGAAGCCGTTCTCAAGCGTATCCAACTCTTTGATCCAGTAGGAATTGGTGCACGTTCTTTACAAGAGTGCTTGTTGATCCAGCTCAAGCAATTTGACCCACAAACCCCTTGGCTTGAAGAGACCAAAGAGGTAGTTTGTAACTATATTGATTTGCTTGGTAGTCGCGACTATCGCACCTTGATGAAAAAGACTAAGCTTAAAGAAGCGCAGTTAAAAGAGGTGATGACACTGATACACAGTTTAAATCCGACTCCTGCAGCCACGATTGTGCGAGAGCAGTCAGAGTATGTGATTCCAGACGTATCGGTGAAGAAAGTTAAAGGCCGCTGGGTGGTTGAATTAAACCCAGATAGTATGCCTAAGATCCGCGTTAACGATCACTATGCATCAATGTCGCGAAGCTGTAAGTCACAAAGCGATAGTCAATTTATTCGCTCGCATTTACAAGAAGCGAAATGGTTTATAAAGAGCTTGGAACAACGCAATGATACGCTACTTAAAGTAACTAATTGCATTGTTCAACAACAACAGGCATTCTTTGAACATGGTGAAGAGGCAATGAAGCCAATGGTGCTTAATGACGTTGCCGAAATGGTGGAAATGCATGAGTCAACGATTTCCCGTGTGACCACCCAAAAGTATATGCATACACCACGGGGTATTTTTGAGCTGAAGTACTTTTTCTCCAGCCATGTTACAACCGAAAACGGAGGTGAATGCTCGTCTACAGCGATTCGAGCATTGATCAAAAAGCTAGTAGCTGCGGAGAATCCTGCTAAACCGTTGAGTGATAGCAAGATTGCCGACGTACTAGCCGAGCAAGGAATTAAAGTGGCTCGGCGCACGATTGCTAAATATCGTGAATCGCTAGCCATTCCACCGTCAAATCAGCGTAAAAGTTTGATATAGACGTTAGACAAGAAGGAAAATGCTTATGCAATTAAATCTTACCGGTCGTCACGTAGAAATCACTGATTCTCTTCGCAACTATGTGAATAGCAAATTTGCAAAATTAGAGCGTCACTTTGACCATATAAATAATGTGCATGTCATTCTTGATATTGAAAAACTAACACAAAAAGCAGAAGCTACTCTTCACGTTAACGGTGGTGAACTGTTCGCAACCGCAGAGCACCAAGATATGTATGCGGCGATCGACGGCTTAATTGATAAGCTCGACCGTCAAGTGATTAAACATAAAGAGAAATTATCTCGTCACTAACATGAACCTAGATTCACTCTTTACCAAGGACTGCAGCAAAGCTGCGGTCCTTTTTAATAGCAAAAAAAGAATGCTGGAGTACCTCTCTCAGGTGGCTCATCAGCACAGTCCTCACCTCAGCGAGCAATCGGTACTTGATGCTCTGCTGACCCGCGAAAAGCTGGGCAGTACCGGCATCGGCAAAGGCGTTGCTATTCCGCATGGCCGTCTCGATGGTATCGACAGTACGATTGCCATTGTTGTAACTAATCGCGAAGCCATTAACTTTGATGCCATTGATAACCGTCCAGTGGATATCTTTGTCGCACTTTTAGTGCCGGCTAATGAGACTGAACAACACCTGAAGACCTTAGCGACAATTGCTGATAAACTAAAAGACAAACAACTGTGTAAACAACTGCGCTCGGCGAGCAGCGATCAAGAGCTTTATCAATTGATCGCCGACTAATGCGCGCCGTATTGATTCATGGTGTGGTTTAAATGTGCGTTTTGGGGTAAAACAAGGAGTTGTCGGATGGAACTTATCATTGTCAGTGGTCGCTCGGGTTCTGGAAAATCAGTCGCGTTACGGGTGCTCGAAGACCTTGGGTACTATTGCGTAGATAACATCCCAGTTATTTTACTCCCCTCCTTGGTGCGCAGTGTTTCAGCAAATTATGACAAAATTGCCGTCAGTATCGACGTGCGCAACTTGCCCAAAGAGCAGCATGAATTTAACGACATTCTCGCTTACCTGCCTGAGTTTGCTAAGCCTTCGCTGTTTTACCTTGATAGTGATGAACAAACGTTGATTAAGCGTTTCTCTGAAACTCGTCGACTACACCCCTTATCCATGCAAAATATGACGTTGGATGTCGCTATTCGTGAAGAGAAGCAGCTTCTTGATGTACTCATCTCCCACGCCGACTTTATTATTGATACAACTGAGCTCAGTGTTCACCAGTTGGCGGAGATGATCCGTGAAAAAGTGCTGGGTAAAAAAGACAAGCAATTACTGATCACTTTTGAGTCTTTTGGATTTAAACATGGCATTCCAAAGAATGCAGATTATGTGTTTGATGTGCGGTTTCTCCCCAATCCCCATTGGGAACCTGAACTAAAGGCGCTCACAGGGTTAGACCAACCCGTTCAAGACTATTTAGCCAGTCACTCAATCGTGCAAAAGTTCACTTGGCAGATCCAAACTTTTGTTCAAACTTGGTTACCCCACTTAGAGCGTAATAACCGTAGTTATTTGACCATTGCTATTGGCTGCACTGGGGGTCAACACCGCTCAGTGTACCTTGCCCAAACTTTGGGAGAGCGCTTTTTAGATACCTATCCGAACGTGAAAATTCGCCATCGAGAGCAGGAAAAATAGTGATGGTTGAAGGTACTTTTATTATTCAAAACAAGTTAGGCCTACATGCTCGTGCAGCCTCACAATTGGCGCAACTGGCGATGAATTTTGATGCTGAAATAATGCTATATCAAGGTGATAAGAGCGCTCAGGCCGACAGTGTCTTGGCTTTACTGCTCCTTGAGAGCGGCAAAGGTAAGGAAGTGCGCGTGCAGTGTGAAGGCCCTGATGCCGACGCCGCGTTGGCAGCTATCGGGGCGCTCATTGCAGAAAAGTTCCACGAACAAGAATAACCCTTAGGCATTTACTTTTGCTATCATTGATTTAGTTAGGTTAAACTAATCAACGGCTTGTAAGCGCTTGCTTGCACGCTATTTCCCACCCCATTTTTTGTATTTAAGGGATGCCTATGCCAGAAGCCTATGAACAAGATTACCCGCTGCAACAACTTCAAGAAGTCACCGAAGCTCTTAATAGCGGCCAGTTTGTTCATGTACGCAGGCTTCTCGCCAAAACTGCGCCCTGTGATACCGCATTATTATTAGAATCATCGCCCCATAAGACACGTTCTAAACTATGGGCGCTCGTCGACCCTGATGTCCAAGGTGATGTACTTGAAGAGCTCTCTGAAGATGTACGCCTGAGCATTATCTCACGCATGGAGCCTGAGCATATCGCCGCAGCGACAGAGGACATGGACGATGATGATTTAGGGGAAGTATTACGAAGCTTACCAGAGCCCGTTTATAAAGACGTTATTGAGGCGATGGATATTCAAGATAGAGACCGTGCAACTACGGCTCTGTCTTACCAGGAGCGCTCAGCTGGGGCGCTGATGAATACCGATACAGTGACTATCCGTCCCGATGTCTCTGTTGATGTGGTGCTGCGCTACTTACGTCTCAAAGGCGAGCTACCTGAAGGCACCGATGAGCTCTACGTAGTCGATAAAAATAACTGCTTTTTAGGCTCAATGCCATTGAGCTCTTTGCTAACCACCATGCCAGATGCCATCGTGCGCGACATCATGGATGAAGAGTGTGAATCTATTCCAATCACCATGGATGAGTCTGAAGTGGCGCAGCTGTTCGAGCGCCACAACTGGATTTCGGCCCCTGTGGTCGACGATCAGGCGCACTTACTTGGGCGTATTACCATTGATGATATCGTCGATGTTATCCGTGAAGACGCTGAACACAGTTTACTGAGCTTAGCCGGTCTAGATGATGAAGAAGATACCTTTGCACCGGTATTTAAAAGTACTCAGCGGCGCTCCGTTTGGCTTGGAGTAAATTTATTGACCGCGATGCTGGCCGCATTTGTGGCGAGCTTTTTCGAAACCACCTTGGGTATCTTGCCATTTTTAGCCGTGCTCAATGGTATTGTGCCGTCAATGGGGGGCGTGGCCGGCTCACAAACGCTGACCTTGGTTATTCGAGGCCTCGCACTTGGCCATATTAACGCCACCAACCAGAAATTTATACTGACCAAAGAGCTGGCCATCGGGGCCTTGAATGGGGTGCTGTGGGCTTTGCTTATCGGTAGCGCCATCGCGCTTTGGAAATGGGATTTAACAATCGGTTTAGTGATCGCCTTTGCGATGTTTATGAATCTCCTCGCTGCGGGTATTGCTGGTGCGGTTATTCCCCTAATTCTGAAGAGAATGAATATCGACCCGGCGCTTGCCGGTAATGTAGTGCTGACCACAGTTACCGACATCGTAGGTATCTTCGCATTCCTTGGAACCGCGACTTGGTTCCTTATTTAACGCCGCCCAATAATGTAGATAGCGTGAATAAGGCCAGGGAAGTAGCCCAATAGGGTTAGTAAAATATTAAGCCAAAAGTGCATTCCTAAGCCCACCTGCAAAAATACACCTAGTGGGGGAATAAGAATTGAGAAAATGATTCTAATAATGTCCATGATTGCTCCGCTAGTTACACCTGCTTGTAGATAAAGGAAAGCCCAGCAACGCTGGGCCTTCTACCGAGAACTTACAACTAATTATTCAGCCATTACACGCAGTTCATCGTTTACTTCACGAACATCTTCTGTGTTTTCAGCGATTTTAATCGCAAGGTCACGCTCGGCTTCGCTATCTACGTTGCCTTTAAGCGTAACGACACCTTGGTCGGTATCAACATCAATGTCAGTGCCTGCAACTTCTGAGTCAAACAGTAGACGGGTAGTGATTACCGTCGAGATTTTAGCGTCGGTTAAGTCGCTGCCAGTATCTCCTGCATCATCATTGTGGCTCATACCTTCTTCGTTGTTCATAACCGTTAGCTGGTTTTCTACATCGTTTACACCATCTAGGCTAATTACCAGCTCTTCGGCCAACTCTTTATCGACCTCGCTGTCTACTTTACCTGTGAGCATAACCTTGCCATTTTTCACATCAGTATTGATGTCAAAGTTGTTCAGGTTACCATTCAGTAGCAGCACAGTTTCAGCTTTACCATCAATCCATGCATCTTTACTCTCGTTCTGCCAATCATTTGCTTGGGCAGTGAAGGCAGTAGAACCAAGTACAGCTGCAGCTACGATTGTCTTAGTGAACGTTTTCATAATGTCGTCTCCTTACTATTGCTTGTGACGCTTTAAGTGTTGCGAATCCCTTGCCAACTTTATTTTGGCAATAAAATCAAGAGTATAAACAACGTATTCAGCAAGCATTTAGGTACAACCTTACCTAAGTTACACACCTCAGTGAAAAAATTTCCGAAAAGCAAACAACCAAGACATTTACGTTCATTTAGTGTTTATTTTGCAACTTTTAGCAGCATTTAAGCCTATAGGTCGTTATTTCTCTGTGCTGGAATATCCGATCCGTATTCAACAAACTCCACTTCAAAACCAGCTGGGTCTTTAAAGTACACGTTGCGACGATAAGGATTTTCAGGGCCCACTTTATCAACTTCGAAGCCCGCGTCTTGGAGTCGTTGAATGACGCCATCAAGATCTTCTGTGACATAAGCAAAGTGTGCTAAACCAACTTGATGGCCGCTGAGATCACGGTTGTCACCAATGCCATTGTCACTAAAAGCAAGGTAGTGGTAATCATCGCCAAAATGCACCCAAGTACGCGGCTTCCCCGACCATAACCCCTCGCCTTGACTGCGCACCCGCCAATGTGGAAAAGCGGCACGATAAAAGTTGAGGGCTTGGTTGATGTCAATCACGACTAGGTTTACATGCTCTAAATACATAACGTTCTCCCGAAGATGATTTATTATTTCAGGGACTAAGGTATTTCCTCAACTTAAGTTGAGGTAAAGCACTTTTTTAGCATTTATTTAAAAAAGCCTAGAGAGGGGCTCTAGGCTTTATCGTGTTACTTGAGCTACTGCCCCGCAACTTGCATTTGTTCAATTAACACCGAACCGGTTAACACCCCGCCGCGAGGGTCGACATCACCGCCAATGCCAGCAACGCCTTTAAACATCGAGCTAAGGTTGCCAGCAATGGTAATCTCACTGACAGGATATTGGATCTCACCATTTTCAACCCAAAACCCGGCCGCCCCGCGCGAGTAATCGCCGGTGACAGTATTGACGCCTTGACCCATCAACTCGGTCACTAGCAGCCCTTTACCCATTTGTTTAAGCAAAGCGTGCAAGTCATTATGGGTTTGCTGTACCAACCAGTTATGAATACCGCCGGCATGGCCTGTGGCGGTCATACCCATTTTACGCGCCGCATAACTGGCTAATAAATAGGTCTGCAGTTCGCCACCGTGAATAATCTCACGATCTTGCGTTTTAACGCCCTCCGCATCAAAGGGTGAAGAAGCAAAACCTTTGGCTAGATGCGGACGCTCACTAATATTAACAATATCACTGAAAACTTGGGTATTAAGACTATCGAGCAAGAAGCTCGACTTACGATAAAGCGCACCGCCGCCAATGGCCGACACTAAATGCCCAAACAGAGAATTAGCCACATCGGCACGAAAGATCACCGGCACCTTCATGGTTCCTAGTTTTTGGCTATTAAGCCGTGCAAGCGTTTCTTGCGCCGCTTCCAGGCCGACGTCTTTCGCCGCTTTTAAGCCTGCTTGCTCACGCGATACGGTATAGGCGGCATCGCGCTGCATTTGCTCACCTTGTTGGCCAATAACCATAGTGCTGATGCTATGGCGAGTGCGCGGGTAGCCTGCCAACATACCGTGACTGTTACCGTACACACGCAGCCCTTGGTGGCTACTAAAGCTGGCACCATCAGAGTTGACGATGCGTTCATCAAGGTTTAACGCCGCCTGCTCTGCCTCTTGGCAAATTTCAATGCCCTGCTCTGGGGTCACCTGCCACGGGTGGTACAAGTCTAAATCCGGCGGGCTTTGCTCTAATAACTCAGCATCAGCAAGGCCATTACATGGGTCTTCTGAAGTGTACTTGGCGATTTCAATGGCTTTTTCCACCACCGAACGCAGCGCACTGGGGCTTAAGTCTGTGGTTGATGCTGAGCCTTTTTTATTACCTACATAAATGCTCACACCCAAACCACCATCTTGGTTAAACTCGATGGTTTCTACCTCACCGAGACGAGTGCCTACAGAGAGTCCAGAAGTACGTGACATAGCGGCTTCCGCAGCCGTTGCACCGAGCTTCTTAGCTTGAGCAAGCACCTCGCTTACGGCCTCTTTGACTTCATCGATTTGGCTATAAATCGCTGCCGATTCATTTTCTTGCATAATGGCTTTCACAGTTGGTGAATATTGATCTAAGCGTACCACAAAGCATCTGCGCATTTTAGTGATATAATGGCTGCAAAGAGCATTAATCGAGCATGTTATGGCTAAGAGCAAACAACCTGAAGAAGAGATTATTTACGTTTCCAAAAGCGAGCTAAAACGCGATGCCATGGAGTTTCATGAGCTGGGTGTAGAAATCGCCAACCTCTCAAAAAAAGCGCGTGAAAAACTACCATTGAGTAACGAGCTTGTGGAGGCGATGAACTTAGCCGACCGCCTGAAAGAGAAAAAAGACGCCTATCGTCGCCATCTCAATTACATCGCCAAAACCTTGCGCGGCACCGATAATGTCGAAGACATTCATCAAGCTATGGCCATTATCACCAATAAGAACAATCAAAAAGATGTGGTGATAAACCAAATAGAGCAAATTCGAGATGAGCTAATCGCTGAAGGTGATAGCCGCTTAAATCCTCTGCTTGAGCAATATCCGCAGCTTGACCGCCAGCGCATGCGACAAATTATTCGCCAAGCAAGCAAAGAGGTAAAGCAAGAGAAACCCGGAAAGTCTCACAAAGAGCTATTTCAAATCCTCAAGGAGTTAATGCTCTAGCAGAGTCTAGGTTACCAGCTTTAAGTTAGAAAAAAACAGCGCTCTTGCGCTGTTTTTCTTTTGGGGATGTTTAAGCGGTACCACCGACGGTGAGTTGGTCGATTTTCAAAGAGGGCTGCCCCACTCCTACCGGGACACTCTGTCCATCCTTACCACAAATACCCACGCCTTTATCTAGCGCGAGATCATTGCCAACCATAGATATTTGCTTCATTACCTCTGGGCCATTACCAATCAGCGTGGCGCCTTTGATAGGTGTGGTGATTTTGCCATTTTCAATTAAGTAGGCTTCCGAGGCTGAGAACACAAATTTGCCAGAGGTGATATCCACTTGGCCACCGCCAAAGTTTGGCGCGTAAATACCTTTGTCTACTGAGCCGATGATCTCTTCTTGGCTATGCTCGCCACCGAGCATATAGGTATTAGTCATACGTGGCATAGGCAAGTGTGCATAAGATTCGCGACGGCCGTTTCCAGTAGGCGCTACTCCCATCAATTTAGCGTTGTGCTTATCTTGCATATAGCCCTTTAGGACACCCTGCTCAATAAGTACGTTGTAACCACCCGGAGTGCCTTCATCATCGATATTTAATGACCCACGACGGTTCGCCATGGTGCCATCATCAACCACAGTACACAGCTCTGACGCCACCTGCTGACCAATTTTGCCACTAAACGCAGAAGCGCCTTTGCGATTAAAGTCGCCCTCAAGGCCATGACCTACGGCCTCATGCAGCAACACCCCAGGCCAACCCGCACCCAGCACCACAGGCATGGTTCCCGCTGGAGCGTCAATAGCTTCTAAGTTGACCTTAGCCATACGTACAGCGTCTTCAGCGTAGTGCATCCAACGCGGCTTACCGTCGACTAATTCTTTGAAATAGTTAAAATCGAGTCTGGCTCCGCCACCGGCCCCCCCACGCTCGCGACGATCACCCTTTTTCAACAGCACTGAGCAGTTCAATCTCACTAGCGGGCGAATATCGGTTGCAAAGGTACCATCACTCGCCGCCACGAGCACTTCTTCATAGACGGCGGACATCGAGCTTACTACCTGCTCAGCTTCAGGCGCCAATTGACGGATATACTCTTCAACTTCACGCAGAAGCGCCACCTTATCGTCATCGCTCATGCTCTGAATCGGTTGCAGCGGCGCAAATTGACGTTTCACATCTTGCTCACTGAATATTTTAACCTGACCATGTTGATCAGCATCAGCGATACTGCGTGCAGCCATCGCAGCATTATTAATCGCTTCGAGATTAATAGCATCAGAATAGGAAAAACCGGTTTTCTCGCCACTGATCGCGCGCACACCGACGCCGCGCTCGATGTTATAGCTCCCTTCTTTGACTAAACCGTCCTCTAACACCCACGACTCGTTGTAGCTCGATTGGAAGTATAAGTCCGCATAGTCCACCTTATGCTGATGGATGTATTGCAAGGCGTTGGCGAGATCATCGCGATCCAATCGGCTTTGCGTTAAAAGGTTGTGCTCAACTTGACTCATAAACTTACTTTTCTCGCTTGGCGGTGAGCATGCATGGGCATGGACTCACGGCGTTGATTTAATTCTTCACTGTTTACTGATTGGGCTATCCAGCCCTCGCCATGGCTCAGCTCAGCTTGCACTTCACCCCATGGCGAAACAATTAGGCTATGGCCATAGGTCTCACGGCCATTGTTGTGAGCGCAGTCACTATTATTACGACCGTACAGCCCGGCAGCGACCACATAACATTGACTTTCTATCGCTCGTGCACGCAACAAGGTGTGCCAATGCGCTCGACCGGTGGGTACTGTAAAAGCACTAGGAACAAGCAGTATATCAGCCCCCAGTTGCACTTGCTGACGATAGAGTTCGCTAAAGCGCATATCATAGCACACACTTAACCCTAGCCGCCCAAAGGGCGAGTCGAGTACCACCACCTGCTCACCGGCTTCGGTATGTTTGGACTCGTGATAAGTGCCTGTGCCATCCGCTACGGTCACATCAAACAGGTGAATTTTATTGTATTGCGCTCGCTCTTGGCCTTGGTCATCAAAGACCAAGGATGCCGCGAGGTAACGCCCTTCTGAGGTGGCGACCGGCAGAGTACCTGCCGCAAGCCATATACCGTAACGCTTACACAGCGCAGCTAAACGCTGGCGCCAATATAAGTGTTTTTCGGCCACAGCCAATACCTGCTCACTGCTTTTTGCAAAGCATAGCCAGCTTTCCGGCAAACACACTAAGCAAGGCCGCTGTGGCTGTAACTGAGATAAAAATTGCTGCACACGCTGAAAGTTATATTCACTGTCTTGCTGGGCGCAAAACTGTAACGCATACAACATCATAGTAAAGGTTTCTCCAGTGGTTGTTCAGGTTGCGATGCCGGTGGTTGATTTTGCGCAGCTTGCGGCAAGGTGACTTCTCGACTGCTACGATCGAGTTCAACCACCTCAGGGTTATCCATTGCCCCACTGACCTTAAATTTAATCTCAGAAATAACTCGCGCTGAGTGGATGACCTTATCCAAGGCCAGTGCAGCTAACCCTGTTACTGGGTTGACCATCCAAGCAACAATCACGGGTAAGCTAGAAGTAACCTGTGGTGCCACGGCTAAATCATAGTTAATGGTTTGCGTATTTAAATCGGCATAACCCTTAATAGTAAGATCAGCAGGCACGCCATCCATCTTCGTGTCTTTAGTGTAAGCAATCCCTTGAGCCAACTGCATACTGCCTTGCATACTGTTGTAGAAAAAGCCTTTCGCAAACACATCGCGAAAATCCAGCTTGAGCTTGCGCACCAGAGAGTCCAGGCTCAGTAACGAGAAGACACGCGCTCCGCCATCGCTAATTTCACTTAGGTGCCCTTCACCGAGTTGCCAACTAATTTCACCGCCCAAGCTGGCGATATCAATATCGTAAGGGGCTGCCTGCCAATGCAGCGCAAAATCCATATTTGCTTCAGAGTCTTGCACCGTTGAAGTGATATCAAACTCATCAAACAGCGAACCAATATCATCACTATTAAATTGGCCTTTGACATGAGTTTGCCCATCGCGCCAATAGCCATCGGCACGCAGCACATGTTCGCGTTTATCGACCACCAGCTCACTAATAGTCAGTTGCTCGCCAGCACCCGCAAAATGAAGCTCGACCTGATCAAGTTGATAATGGTTAATGCGACAATCACTGCAGGTAAACGCTACACTCGGTAGCTGCGTTAACCATTTTAAATCCGTTTCGTTGCTGTGTGTAACGTCATCACCGCCACTATCATTAGTGGGGATGTTCACGCGTAGATAGTCAGCATGGGCGCGAATATCGCGGCGCTCTGCTTGGCTACCGGTGGGAATGTCTACTCGGGCCCGCAGCTCTTTGGCGAGCAATTTTAAATCCATTGCTGCGGGTTGATTAATTAACGTAAATTCCAGCTCATTAAAGGGCACCACATCAACATAAGCTGTGCGTACTTGCCCCACCACCTTGGTTAACGGTGGCATTACCGAAGGCTCTCCACTGCTGCGTGCAGCCACATCAATAATGTTATTAAGCACAGGCTGCCAAGCAAGGATATCGGCTTCGGGGAGATTAACGCTTACCTCAAACCCTTGCTTGTTGAGCCCTAAATTTTGCTTGCCGACAATAAGGTGAGCATTACTCATTTGCTGCTCGCCGTTGTTGAGAATGCCGTTAAAGTATAATTGCTCGTCCAACTCGACCATGATCAGGTTAGAAATGTCATCCCCCTGAATTAAGGCATTAAGCGGCCACGCATCGTCTGCGGCTTTGTTATACGGCGCCGGCAGAGTACTGGTTACCCCGAGCATATCACTTTGCACATGCGCCTCGTAACTAAACCCTTGGTTATCAAAGTTTAGAGCCAACTGCGCGTTGAGCGCAGTGGTACCACTCAACTGCGCATCTAACAAGCCATTCAGCCGCTTTTGTAACTGCGCCACATCAGCTTGCAAACCAATGTTAAGGTCAGCGTGATAGTTTTCGCCTTGGCTTTCACCTAGTAAGCTCACAGTGAGCGGCATCCCTTGCCAATAGGCCTGGGCTTCATTTATCTCAATACGATCGTTTACAAACGACAACCTGCCCCGCAGTTCACTTAAGTCGATACCGGGCTGCGCTAGGTGAACGGCATTGCCAGCGAATAACACCTCGCCTGAAGCACGTACTCCACTGTCTTTGAGGTCGATAAGCAGCTGCAGCTCGCCATCTAGGCGGTCTTGTGCCTGTATCACATCAAAGACGGTAGCAAGCGGCTCAGCTAATGGTGTTTGCGCAAAAAAAGGCTGTAGCTTAGGCGCTTCAATATTAGCTGTAATATCAATGGCTAAAGTGTCAGCATTGAGCAAGTCCTGCAAATACACATGGACGCTGTCACCCAGCGCTAAATTGAGTAACTCGCCACTGCGGCTATAAATATCCATGCGCTGATTGTTAAACGCTAAGTCAACAGCGGCATTTTTTATCGTCGGCCAGTCAGGGGCAAAAGCGAACTCGGTATCTTCTATTTGGGCATTGACCGCGAACCGCCCCTGCTGTTCGGTAAAGGGAAACTGATCGAGCGGTCCCTGTAACAACACCTGGGCAAAATGCATATCGCCACTTTTTATTGCCCCATTGAGGTAGTCAATCAGGTTTTTATGCATATAAGGTTCAGGAAAGTAACGCCCGGCATTGGCTGCACTGCCGCCACTGATTTCTGCATATAGGTTCATATTTGGCTGCGAATCAAGAGTCAGCGCAAATTCGGCAACTAAATCTAAATCATCATTGCTTAAAGTAACTTCATCACTTTCGATGGACCAATGCTCGCCATCATTAAAGAATGCGACTTCTGCGGCGAGTTGTTGATATGCGAGCGGCTCGCTAAACGTCTTGCCGGTCAATAGGTGGTTGTCGCTACCAGCAATACTAAGTAAACCTTTACGGTTGTTAATATGCGCGCTGGCACTGAGGTCTTGCGCACCAGGAATACCATGAAACCCCGACCACCCTAAGTGTTCGGCTTCAAACCATACTCGCCATTGCTTATCGCCTTGCCAGTGAAAGTAGCCCTCGTTGATAAACCCTTGCGGTTGCACCGTCAGCAACTCTTGTAATAACTGCGACTTACCTAACCGTGCAAAGGTGGAGAACATGGAAATATCTAAGTCTTGCACCCACACTTGTTGCTGTTCGCTGATGAGTGCATCAAAAATAATCGGTGCCCACTGGTATTGTTCATCGCTAAACTGCAGCCCAGATGTACGCACTCGCCAGCCTTTTGCTTGAGGATGAATACGCACCATCCCCTGCTGCAACTCGAGGTATTGAGGTTGTTGCTGGTATTGCCAATTGAGTTGGCTCGGTTGCATCGCCAATTGCACATCAGTTAAGCGACCTTCAGCAAAGTGCAGCCAAGATTCAAAATTGAGGTTGGATTGTAATTGGCTTAATTCCGGGCGAACAAACTCTTGCAACCAACCAGAGATGTTCAAACTCTGTGCCTGCAAATATAAATCGCCATAAATATTATTTAAGCGCGCGCCGGAGAGTTTTAGGCGAGCTTCAAGAGTATTTTGCTCGATGCCCGGGAGGCTCACCTGACCTTCGGCAAAATGATCTTTAGCGCGGTTTTGCCACACCAAGTTTTCTAAAAAAATACGGTGATGGCGGTTATCGAGGCTAATGATGTTCAGTTCGCTATCTTCGATAGCAAAATGCCCTTGCTCACCCAAAAACAGGCTTTCGATTAAGGCTTGCTGCTGCGAGCTGCTGGTTTTTGACTCACTGCTAAGTAGGGCGCGAGCGTCGATTTCAGCGTCAAACCCTTGCAGTACAAAGTAATTGGAGTGCAGCTGCCTATCCAGTAATGATTGCCATAAATTAATATGCAACCGGGTTTGTTCAATGCTGACGCTAATAGGGGCCTTAGCATTGTCGGCAAACCCTACTTGGTTTATAACAAGCGCTGGGCCATTACCCTGCCAGCTTGCACTTAATGAGCCAATAGAGATATCGGCATTTAACTGCTCACCAAGGAACTGCTCGACCTCAGCACGATAATCATTGGCATAAGGTAAGCTGTATTTGACCAGCGACACCAGCACAGCAAGCAACACTAGGGTAACTGCGCTGATTTGCCAAATTTTCCGCAAACAAAAAAAGCAAACCGACTTGGCGTTCACTACATCATCACCACATCGAACTGCTCTTGGCTATATAGGTTTTCTGTTTGAATCATGACCTGTTTACCAATAAAGAGCTCTAGCTCTGCAAGGTTATGATATTCATCATTAATTAGCGCTTCGCTAACCGCTGCAGAAGCATACACCATAAATTTATCTGCATCATAGGCTCGATTAACTCGAACAATTTCTCGCAGAATCTCGTAACACACGGTCTCGACCGTTTTCAACGAGCCACGACCTGCACAAGACGGACACACCCCACAGAGAATATGCTCTAAACTCTCCCGGGTACGCTTGCGCGTCATTTCCACAAGCCCGAGTGCAGAAAGGCTGTTAATATTCGCTTTCGCTCTGTCTTTGGACAACGCTTGTTCCAAAGAGTGCAATACTCGGCGTTTATGTTCTTCAGACACCATATCGATAAAGTCGATAATGATAATACCGCCTAAATTACGCAGTCTTAGTTGCCGGGCGATGGCACTGGTGGCTTCAATATTGGTATTAAAAATTGTCTCTTCTAGATTACGGTGACCAACAAAGGCGCCGGTATTAACATCCACCGTGGTCATGGCTTCGGTTTGATCGATGATCAAATAGCCGCCGGATTTAAGCTCTACTTTACGATGCAGTGCTTTTTGTATTTCGTTCTCTACATCGAATAAATCAAAAATAGGGCGCTCGCCCGGGTAGTACTCTAATACCTTCGCGAGGTGTGGTACGAACTCTTCTGTAAAGGTTGTCAGCTCTTGATAGGTAAGCTTAGAGTCCACGCGAATGCGTTCCATGTCTTCGCCTACGTAGTCACGCAAAGTACGAAAAGCAAGCTTTAAATCCTCGTGGAGGATGTTTTCTTTACGGGTATTCTTCCGCCTGTCGACTATTTTCAACCACAGTTTCTTAAGAAATTCTGCATCATGTTTAAGTTCATGCTCGCTGGCTCCTTCCGCTGCAGTACGAACTATAAAGCCGCCGTTTTCGTCGTTGTACTGGGCAACAATATCCTTCAGGCGCTGACGCTCTTCGTCGCCTTCTATACGCTGACTAACCCCTACATGAGTGGCATCTGGCATAAACACCAAATAACGTGATGGAATCGTAATATCCGTGGTTAAGCGCGCTCCTTTAGTGCCGATGGGATCTTTGACCACCTGCACCATAATGTGCTGACCTTGACGCACCAATTCACGTATATCCTGCACCTTTTTGATATGCTGGTCGTCCACCCCTTCTTCAAAAGACGCACTATTGACGATGTCTGAGGCATGTAGAAACGCTGCCTTCTCTAGGCCAATATCAACAAAAGCGGCCTGCATACCCGGTAATACCCGGCTTACTTTGCCTAAATAAATATTGCCGACGATGCCTAGGTTGCCTATGCGCTCAACCTGCACCTCTTGCAATACGCCGTTTTCAATCAGTGCTACACGGCTTTCACTGGGCGTTACATTAATAAGTAATTCTGAGCTCATGGCTAAAATTCAGCTATTAGTTTCTGTGTTTCATACAAAGGTAACCCCATCACGGCGAAATAGCTACCGCTGAGGTGGGCGACAAAGGCACCAGCGCGTCCTTGAATTCCGTAGCCGCCGGCTTTATCGAGTGGCTCACCGGTGAGCCAATAAGCCTCAATTTCTGACGCGGTCAAGGTTTTAAACTGTACGTCAGTGGTGACGACTAAGGAGCTGGTTTTAGTCTCGTTAGCCAAAGCGACTGCCGTCATCACTTGATGCGTGCGGCCACTGAGTTTGTTCATTGTAGCAACAAAATCATTATAGTCTTTAGGTTTACCTAAGGCTTGGTGGTCGTATACCACCACCGTATCGCCACCCAAAACAGGGCGGTCGGTATAGCCCATAGCCACGGCTGATTCAGCCTTTAAGCGTGCGAGACGTTCTACCAACTCTCTTGGTGTTTCATGTGCGAGTGGAGTTTCATCGGCATCAACAGCAAATTGCTCAAATTCAATGCCCAATTGCTGCAATAGCTCACGCCGACGCGGCGATTGCGAAGCAAGATATATAGCAGACATAACTAACGGATCCGAAAATGGCGGCGATATTTACGTAATAATAAAAATAGCCATGGCCAACAAATAGCACCGGTCGCTGCCGGCCATAAAAATTGCGGTGCAAAATAGACTTCAAGCAAAAAGTGGTGCAGCCAGAATTGCAATAAATGATGCAGAGCCAAAAACACCGCCACAAGCAATCCTTGTTGCCAAATAGAGAAATTACGCAGCTTTTGGTAATTACTCGCGGTAATGTAAATAGTAATGGCATAAGTCAACGAATGCACCCCCAGAGGTGAGCCCGTTGCGAGGTCTATTACGAGCCCTGTTAACCATGCACTGCCAATATTAAGACGATGAGGGACCGCAAGGGACCAATACATAAGTACCAGTAACACCCAGTCAGGGCGAAAGGGTTCAAAAGAGATAGGCAATGGCATCAGCGCCAGCACCAATGCAAAAAAGATGGTAACGATAATGAGCCAAAATTGACGATTAATCATTATTTACCTCAGGCGTCGCCGCCGCACTGTTCAAGACCACTAACAAACGAATGCGATCAAGTTGCGCTACGGGCTCCGCATAAATCTGCGCGAACGGTCGTCCTTCATCACGATTAATTTCCGTAACTACCGCCACCGGGTAACCCTCAGGAAAGCGCTCCCCCAAACCTGAACTTAGCAACACATCGCCGATACGAATGTCTAAACTGTGGGGCACATGCGAGAGTTTAACTCGGGTAATTTTACCGATGCCTTCAACCACAGTTCGCACATCGTTGCGTAATACGCGCACGGGGGTGGCATGAGTTGTGTCTGTGATCAACAAGACACGACTGGTATTCGCGCCCACCTGCACCACTTGCCCCACCACGCCGAGCTCATCAATTACCGCCAAGCCTTCTTTTAGACCATCGGAGGTGCCCTTATTGATAACCACTTGATGACTATAGGGGTTAGAGTGCACCGACAGCACTTGCGCAACTAGCTTATTATTCTGTTGTCTTGGGTCCGAGCCCAATAACGCCCGTAACTTGTCATTCTCACGAGCTAAAAACTCAAGTTGCTGCAGCTGTTCACTTTGCAATAGTTGCTTCGTCTTCAGCGCTTGATTCTCTCGCAGTAATTGCTCTCGAGAGGTGAGGTTTTTAGCACTGGTGGAGATAAGCTCATAAGGAAGATTTGCTAGGTAAAGTAAAGGGCTTACTAGCGTATTAAGCGAAGTACGAACAGCGGTGCCACCGCTGGTGTAGCGATCGCCAACAATCAAGATAACACTCAGCACAACTGCGATGGTCAACCGCAGTTGCATTGAGACAGTACGACCAAATAATAGCTTCATTAGTCGTAGCTAAATACATCACCGCCGTGCATGTCTATCATTTCTAAGGCTTTACCGCCGCCTCGAGCAACACAAGTTAATGGGTCATCAGCAACCACGACGGGGATACCCGTTTCTTCCATTAACAAGCGGTCTAAATCTTTTAATAGTGCTCCGCCACCGGTTAATACCATGCCGTGAGCAGAGATATCAGAGGCTAACTCGGGAGGAGATTGCTCTAGAGCAACCATGACTGCGCTAACAATACCCATAAGCGGCTCTTGCAGCGCCTCTAAAATTTCATGTGAGTTCAGAGTGAACGAGCGCGGCACCCCTTCAGCTAGGTTACGACCACGGACCTCAATTTCTTTTGCATCATCGGTTTTAAATGCCGAGCCGATTTCATGTTTAATTTGCTCAGCCGTGGCTTCACCAATCAAGCTACCGAAGTTACGGCGTACATAATTAATGATGGCTTCATCGAACTTATCACCACCAATACGTACAGACGAAGAATATACGACTCCGTTAAGTGAAATGATGGCCACTTCAGTGGTACCGCCACCAATATCAACAACCATTGAACCCGTTGCTTCAGACACGGGTAAACCGGCACCAATAGCAGCCGCCATAGGCTCTTCAATAAGGTACACTTCGCGAGCTCCCGCACCCATTGCTGACTCACGAATAGCACGCTTCTCAACTTGAGTTGCACCACAAGGAACACAAATCAACACGCGCGGACTTGGGCGCAAGAAATTGTTGTTATGGACTTGCTTGATGAAGTGCTGCAGCATTTTTTCGGTAACATAGAAATCAGCAATTACGCCGTCCTTCATCGGCCGAATCGCTTTTATATTGCCTGGCGTACGGCCTAACATTTGCTTTGCTTCAGTACCTACCGAGGCCACACTCTTTGGTCCACCAGCACGTTCTTGTCGAATAGCTACAACCGAAGGCTCGTTAAGCACGATACCTTCTTCTTTTACATAAATTAGGGTATTGGCAGTACCCAAATCGATCGAAAGATCGTTGGAGAAGAGACCACGGAGTTTCTTAAACATGGAACTGGTTGACCTTTGAAAAATTCTTATTATCTGAAAGCTTGAGACACTTTACCAATGCATCCCCCTCGCGGCAACATAAAGCTTGCGCTAGCACGAAAAAACAGCTTCAAGGGCAAAACTGTTTAATAAACGGCCATAATAACGCTTATTTACTGGCTAATTTTACGGCGCTTTTGCTGAGTTGGGCATACACCACTTGGGGCTTTTCGAGCACCACCTTTACTTGGTAACTTTTGTAACCTGGTTTGCGCACTTCTACTTGATACTCACCCAGTGGCAATGTGACATCCAATTTAGTTTGCCCATATGGTTCACCATTGATAAACACGGTGTCCTCAACAACGTTGGAGCGTACCGTTAACGTTACCTGTTCAACGTTTTTAGCGTGTTCTTGGAAGTCTCCTAAAGCGGCTATGCGACCAACCTCGATTGCCGAGTCGGTATTATCGCTTTGTTCACTTAACTGCCCCTGACTCACCTCATTATTGATGGTGTGATTTTGTAATCGGTTCACTGTGATTGTGCGACTTTGGCAATAACCCGGGTCAACTTCGAGCAACGAGCACAATTGCGAATTATCAACTTCGCCAGCCATGGCCACACTCAAATTGACATTAAAATTACCTTGGCCACTAAAGGCACTGTCAACTACATGACTGGATACCACTTTAACCCGAGCGTTGGCCAAATCACGCTTGGCACTGACTAAACGGTACTCGGATAAATTGTTGTACACTTGATCTAAAAAGCGAGAGGTCGCTTTACTAAGCCCTTGTTGCTGCCCTCGGCGCTCGCATTGCCCTAAGGTTTCATCGCGCTGACAGTTAATAGTATGCACCACTTCCAAGGTTCCTTTACGGGCAAATTCGGTGCGTAAACGCTCAACGCGAGCTTGGTCAAGCGATTGCTGCAATGCCAGTTTGCTTTTACGGTTTTGTGCCACAGCGGTATTCAATGTGCTAATACTTTCACGCTGACCACTGATTGCCGCTTGTTGAGCGTGAATTTGCGCTTGCTTATCATGCAGAGCTTGAGTTGCCTGTTGATAGTCTTTTTGTAAACTGGTCAAGGGCGTGTTTGGGTCTTTCAGAAAAGTCTGATAGCCCTCATCTAGTGCCTGTTTGGCAAGCTGTTGTTGACGCTCAGCCTGCTTTACCTGCGCTTGCATACGCTGTAACTGAGTGTGCAATAAAGTCAGCTCATCTTGGTGTGCTTTGATTTGCAGTTGATCGCGCTCGAATTGCTGCTGGTTTTCGCTAAGCTGCTCGGCGATTTCCGCTACTTTTGAGGTATCTTGAGCGTTAGTCGCCATACTGAATACTGCAAGGGCGCATAGTAGTAGTGATGACAGAGCTAGTCGCATGGTTTCCTTCCTAACAAATAAGCATCATCTTGTTTTGTTAAGCGTAGTATAAAAAACCATTTCTACTAGAAAATGAATGAAAACCAGCACATTACCTAAAAAAGGTCAGTTAGTTGAGCTGCTCGCGCCAATAAATAATACGGTCATTACCACGGAAAGTACCAAACTTGAGTGTCGCACTGGGGTTTTCATCGGCCGCATTATCACCGTTCCAATCCCAGAGCAGCCAATCAGGCGCAGGGTAGCTCACTGAATACGAGCCAGTATTTCCATTCGCATCCACTTCTATACCCTCTCCGCTTTTGTAGCCCCCAGAGATCAATTGCCCATTATTCCCTGTCACTGTTAAATCACTAGGATACGACAAACTTTGGTACTTATATTGACTACAATTATCTAGGTTATTGATCGCCCAACCCTGGCCGTTCCAAAACTGAGCCGTCATGGGGACGAGTAACTCCTCATTCGCAGGGCCGTAATTATCTTGTAGAGCTAGGCGGCCATATCTTAACTTCACTGGCGATGCTATTGTTTGCGAGCAGTCTCCTCCACAAGGCTGTCCATTCAACACCGCTCCTTCAAGTTGCTCAGCTTTTAATAGCAAATTGATGTTAGTATTGTCGTAAGGGCCATCTATTTGAGAAGCATTAGTTTGGCGTATAAAAGTCACATCACTTTCAGTTACTTTGATTTCCCCAGCTTGAAGTGCATTTTGTGGCCAACTTAGAGAATCCACGTTGATAATACGATTTTCTAGCTCTTCCCCCCCGTGCACTGCAATTAAACTAGGTGTATAGAGTTTATCGAATCCAGCACGGTAATTACGCATAATTTCGTTTTTATGGTTCTCAGCAACTAGCGTATAAGTAACGGTGTTAAAAGGTTGGTTAAAATAAGTAAAGTCTCCACTTGGGCAGGCCGGCTCAATACTTGCATTTTTCATACTGAAATCAGATGGCGCAAAGCGACCAACGTTATTGGCTTGACCACGAACTTTACCCGAGCCCAGATAGCTGTTTTCAGATTCTACGATGACATTAATCACACCTACTTGGTCATAGCTGATGTTACTAATTACTTGGGTATCATTACCTTCGAACTTGAACGCGGATTCGTCATCGATATCAAATACACCATCCTTCCCACCTGCAGGTATGACATTTTCAGCTGTGACACCAACCATACCAACATAATGCTTTGCAACTAAGTTATCGCGCAAATTTTGGTAGTTATCAGGAACACCATCGTTATTAGTATCATCACCACTTTGCCACTGCACAGGGCGAACAATAACTGGAAACCTTTCACCCGTAAGTCGATAGAGTGATCCATTGGCATCGAGTGCTTGGCTATTAGCTCCACTGGCAGTGACATCAAACCCAAAGGGGCGCACCACAAACTGATTACTCGCCCCACTCAACGTAGTCGTCTTATTCGAATTCGGGTTAATAGGCACATCCAGCTCACCACTTATGCTTAATTGTCCAGCATCGGGATAAGCTATTGTAAACTCTGCTCTAGAGTCAGCATCGAACCTCAAAGGTATGTCCGAAAAGCTCAAAGTACTTAAATAGTAACTGTCACCTTGATGGTTAAATAGCAAACTATTTGTGCAACTTTGGCCCGCGCCACAGTTAAACTTCAAACGAGAGTCTAGCGTTTTGTTGGCCAGCTGGTTACCGTTACCACACGCTTCTACCGCATAGGTTTTGGCGTTAACTCCAGCATCTGAGAGTTTACCTGCAAACTGAGTGACAATAGTTTCGTCGCCATCAGTAAGATTGCGAAATACCATTCCTTCTTTTTCGAACTTCACTTTGCAACTTTCGATTCCTACTTCACTCCCCCCAATAAAACACCTAAACTGCGATGAAGGCATAGGGTTCGTAATCGCCAACTTCACATTGCCCCCTCCCGAACGTGCGTACTGTAGATCTGTCTGCCCAGTAAAAGTAACACTATCACTCGGTAACCAAGTATTGTTGCCACCGGTTGCGGGCAATAAGTCTACGCTTGTTGGTTGTGAATATAATTGGCTACAGCTAACATTTGCACATGCCTTCAAGGTTACCGGCTTAGCTGCACAAGTAGAGCCCTTGTTGTCTGCGAGCTCAAAGCGGTAATGGTTCACAGTTTCAATAACTTCTTTACCGCAGATACCGGCGAGGTTATTTGGTCTTACGTAAAGGTATTCGCTCTGCGCCCCCGTGTCTATGTCTCCCCCAGCTGTAAGCGCACCTCTAACCTTCGAGGCAGCTCCAACAATAGCCGTGCCTGTAGACATCATATAAGCTGTAACATTGGAATTTGCTATGCTTATATTCCCGTCAACGTAAATTGTTAGATCACTTGGTGAGCCTGAAATATTTAACTGCGTATTACTAATTTGCAATAACGGCGCCACTGCTGAAGAGCTTTTTATAAATATACGCGTTTTACCTAGTACTTCGTATGTGGTGTTGACCATTTGTACCAGGCTAGCATCTATAAAGTAGTCGCCGATCAACTCACTGGGTAAATTTGGTGAGCTTGAGCCATCATTATCAATTGTCGGGATACCTTCAGCTTGTGCAGTGGTGATTGCATTCACGCCGCTTGCGATACATTGAACACCATCACAGCGTGCTTTGTTTGGTTCCGTGGATGTATCTTCCAAAATCTCTGTTTGCACAACCCCCCCATTGGGATCATCGACTATAACACCATCTACCAACCGAATTGGAGCACTGTTGAAAGTAGCCAACGCACCCGGAAAAACAATCTCGCAAGAGGGGGAGTTACCACTAAAAACAAAATTCGATGTCATCGCAATAATACCTGCTTCTTCAACGGTATGGTTACGTTCAGAGTCATTGTATCGGTCTTCATCGACCGTCAACCCTAGCCGCGAGCTATTTAATCGACAGCTACGTAGCCAGCCACCATCGGCACCATTGCGGCTAATCTTACTAGCAGCAACTAAGGGAGAAGAGCTATAGCTATTATTAAAAAAAGTATCGTCACAGCCATCGTCCCAACCATCTATACGTTCACCACTGAATAGCGCCTCCCAATAAATTTCTTTGTCATCATCATCATTAAATAATCGGTTGCTCCCCTCGATAACGGCCAAATAAGCAATCGTCTCAGGGACAATATTACCCGCTTGAGTTTCGGACGCTTCCAGCGCCATATTAACCCCCTGAGTATCTAAGCTTCCCGATTCGATAGCCACAGTCAAAAACGGTCTTAAGGCATCTCTTGGCGGGTTAGTATCGTTGCTATTTAAAGTTTGGATGGAATGTACTAAAACCGGACGCTCACTAAATTCATAGTCAAAATTAACTCGCTTGTAGCTTTGGGGTAAAGTAAAAGTAGAGCCGCTCCCATATTGCAAGCTGGATTGATCCAAAATAGTTTTACCTACTTCCATAAACAAGCCATCTTCAAACTCATGTACACCGTATTCAATAGCTAAATAATGTGCCCCCATAGTAATATGTTCACCATCTTCACCCGGTGGCTCCAAAGGTAAGGCTTCAAATCCAGTTCTTGTCACATTGCGAATTTTTACAATCGCTGGGTTACTCCCTTGATTCGTCGAGAGCATAAAAACCGCTGGAGGTTCATCATACGCTTGTGAAAAGTTGATGGTTGTCCAAATAGGGTTATCGTAGGTATTTTGCAGTTCAATAAAACGCCCTTCCACTTTAGGAACTGCGTTCGCAAAGAAGCTACTCACAAGAAGTAAACATAACCATAGCCAAGTAAACTTCCTCATAGCTTATCTTCTCTTTTCACTTCAACTACGATGCTACGGCTAGTATCAAGGTTGCTAGCGCCACATTGCGCATAACTTGTAAAACGGTAAACATCCACAAAGCCAGAACTGGCCATTCGCTCTGCTACATCGTCAGCCTTTTTGCAATCTATGATATCTATTTCACAGCTATTCAACTGCCCACTATCAAAAGTCATACCATCACCTGGGGTGGCTAAAGTTCCAACTTCTAAGTCAGAACATTCCAGCTCGGATACGCTATGATCATGAGTGTATAAGCGCACGAGCGTACGCTCGACACCACTTTGCGCGGCACCATAAGCCATAACACCATAGTATTCCACCGCGTTCCTCTTTGTTTCTGCTGTCAATATATTACTCATAGCTAACCCCAGCGTTAATAACAACACCGACACCACGACAGCAATAACAAGCATTGAGCCCCTTTGACTGTGTATGTTAACGCAAGTTCTATGGCGCATTGGCTATATGAACCTCGTGGCTAATTTGAAGAGATTCCCCCCTTGCAGAACGTAATTCAAGTGCAAAATGTACGTTGGCTGTTTGTGGGTCATAGCTTGCCACCCAATCCCTAATGTCAACTGCCAGCCAAGAGCCTGAACTGTCTACCCGGCGTTCTAACACCGTTCTGCCACCCTCGCTTTTAGCGCAAATACTAACTGGCTCGTCTATAATGAAATAACGTTTTGCCGGAGATTCCACTTCAAAAGCGGTATTGAAGGTAACCTTTTTAGTCAATTTTCCGGTGTTTTCTACTACCACGCTACTCACAGTCTCTTTACGTAAATTTGATGGACCAACGGGGAAAATTGATATTGAGTTCCCCGCTTTAACTGCATCTTGAAAATCCACGATTCTCAATGGATTGTCAGTCGCTTCATCTAAGTAAGTACCACTACTTACGATTGGTATGAAATTTAAGCACCCAGTGGATGTATCAAAATTTGTTGCATTGGGTAGTGCATTGCGTAACTCTTTCTCTAACCGCAGTATGAGAAAACGTGCCTGAGAAACCAGCTCTGAACGTTGTTGACCTTCGGTATAAATTTGCGCACCAAGACTAATAAACTGGGTAGTGCCAATAGCGACAATAGCAAGGAGGACTATCACTATTATCAGTTCAACTAGGGTAAACCCGCTAACACCTCTCATTAATAGTTCCCTCGATAAATTTGAAAGCGGTACACTTCTCCGTTCGGAGCAAAAACACTTATATCAACGCGTTTGGCACTATCTCCTGTATCTGACGTACTTTGAGTATAATCCTGATCATAAACAACCGAAACATTTGCTCTGTACTGGCCATAGTCTAAAAGGGGCGAGCCCTGCGCGTCACAAACTGGTTGTTGCGGCATATCAATATAATCATCGACATCGTCGTAGTTAACACGACCACCACAGACATTGCCACTGTCACTCTCGCCTGTATCTTCACCAAGATTAGCTGCCAGCGTACAACCGACGGGCTTCTCATCGCAGCGCTGAAAGGGCGGGCTGCGATCGCTGTTTTCATCATAGGATTTACCCAGAATTTCATTCATCAATGACTGCCCAAGCTTGGCTGCTTTTACTTGCACCAGCGGCTCTGCGCTTTGCCTTGCTTGCGGGGCAATCAAGGTGAATACAATGACCATCGCAATGGCAAAAATAACAATGCCAAGAATTAATTCGACCAGCGTAAAGCCATTTGCTCGTGGGCGCTTAACAGCCATACAAGGCCCCTTCGCCGCTAATACACACGGCTTGATTCCCCACCTGTACGCGGCAGGTCTTGGCGCAATTAATATCTGGTTGTCCTAAATGGTTAAAAGACAATGAATTAAAGCTGCCACCGTTGTTATCGGTGGTGGTAAAAGTGATATCAGTGCCGGTGCTATCAACAACGAGGTAGTCGTCAAAGGCTGTAGAAATAGGATTTGTGCAATTTTGATTAGCGGGGGGGGCAACTAACGTGGTGGTAATTTTAACGCAATTATTACTATTAAGATTGTGCATCGCCTGCAACTGGATACTGCGGATCATCGCCAGCGTGCGATCTCTTAAAGTATAGGCATCTTCGTTGTTGGAGCCGAGAAAGCGGGGTATGGCAGTCACCGCCAATACCCCAATAAGGATAATCGTGATTATGAGCTCAACGAGCGTAAAACCACGGTTGTTCATTGCTTACTGACAATCGTCGAGGTTTAATGTGATCACTGGAGGTGTATTAGCATCAGCTGCTTCTGTGTAGGCCACATAACAGCCATCATTAGCTTCACCACCGGTGCCATTACCTGCCACTACCGCAGTCGGTTCTGCACTGCCATCAGCTCTTACCACAAAAATAGCCGGTGTCCCGCCTGTAGCGGCAATCACATTGCTTGCAAAGTCGTTGGCTAAATCAATATCCATCGCTGCAGCAATACCTGTAGCTGCAGCTTGCGGGTAACCAAAGGAAGTTGTTACATCAACGGTTCCATCGGTGCCTAAGTCAACCCCTATAGTGCCATCACCTGCATCGTCTTGAAGACCTTCAATAATGGCCTTTCCGTACACGATATCTTTGGCAGAATTCATCGCGCCTTTCACACCTTGTACCGTTGCCGCATTGGCATCACCCTGCAGGTTTAAAAAGCGTGGCGCCGCTGTGACTGCGAGAATCCCTAGAATAACAATCACAATAATCAATTCGATTAAGGTGAAGCCTTGCTGTTTTGTTGCTTTCATCATCTGTACCTCGTTATAGCAAACTTAAAATACGGTTACTTGCCCAGTTGCGGGGAAGTAAGTAAAACCATCAGTAGCTGCACCATCAGGCACAGAATCATCAGGCAAATTCGCGACATTGGTGGTGTCGAGTGAATCCACAAGATAGTAAATACACTGCGAATTGGCTGCGTTAAATTGAACATAATAGCGGCTTTGCGTAGCCTGATTTGGATCAATAGTATTAATAGGCGCTGATTGTAAAATAAGATCAAACACATCTTTGCAATCTTGGCGCGCCATAGCGCCAACAGTGGTATCGGAGCTGCCATCGTTGGTAGGGTAGCCAATATCGCCATCTACACCTAAGGTAACTTGGTCATACACCACAGTGGTAATATCAGCACCACCGTTATCGACTAAGCGACCGTCAACTTCCCATTGTGAACGCACTAATCCTATCGCCGCTGCAAATCCACCAGCCACGCCTTCAACCGATGCTTCGCGAGCATCATCGGTAACATCAATAAAGCGCGGCAATGCAGTTGCAGCCAAAAGCCCTAAAATAATGACCACTATAATAAGCTCTATGAGTGTAAAGCCACTTTGTTGTTTGCGTTTCATTGCCTACTCCAACAGAGTTAAGTACCTAAATTCATTCTAGACCAAAGGCTAAATTACTCAAAAATCATTATATTTTTTTATTTGAGTGTAACAGCCACTTGGCCCGTGTGTACATCAAAGCGAAACCAGGTTCGCTCATTAAAAAGAAACTCACACCCGACTAAGGCTTGCCCTGCCCATATCGGCTTAACACTGACCCCAGCTAGGTTGCCCTGCCCTTGCATGCGGGCGAATAAGCCCTGACAGGGAGCCCCATCGCCTTCAAGGCCTGTCGGCCAACCAAAGCGATTAACCACAAACTGTTGTTGACCCACCACCTGCATTTGCGCGCTCACCTGCTCTAAAAGAATGGTATCTTGTTTATGGGCTAGCCACTTACCATGAATAGCAACGGCACTGTGATGGAACTCCGCCACCGCTTTATGCAAGTTCACGTCATTGACAGTATTAAATAACTGGCTGATATAGTAAATAAAAAAGCCAATAAACACACAAATCAGCAACCCACTAATAAGCAGTTGATAAACCCGGCTCAAACGCCGGCTCACCTGCTGCTGATTACGCACTTTAGCCCCCTTTAATCGCAGACATCAGGTTCCACATAGGAGTAAAAATACCCAATGCCAGTATTAGCACCATTACCGCCACCAAAGCAATTAAAATGGGCTCTATCTTCGCGGTCAGGCTCTTTAAATCAAAATCCACTTCGCGTTCATAATAGTCGGCACTTTCTTGCAACAGTTCATCAACGCGACCAGTTTCCTCCCCGACTGCAACCATTTGCAACACCAATTGCGAGAAGAGCTCACTCTGTCGGGAAACCCGCAATAGGCTGTCGCCTTTTTCTATGCCGCGTCGCATCTCGACAATACGCTGATGCATATGGGCATTATCAACGGCATCAGCCGTAAGGGATAGCCCGGTGGTCATTGGTACACCAGAACGTAACACCATGGCAAAACTGCGGCTGTATCGAGATAACAAAGAGCGTTCAATGATACTGCCAATAATGGGTAAACGTAATTTCACGCGATCCCATTTCAATCGCCCTAGCTCGGTACCTAAGTAACGCCGTATCCCGTAATAGCTTGCCGCCATCAATGCCAGTAACAACCACCAGTAATGAACAAAGAAATTAGAAGTGCCAATGAGAATGCGCGTCATCAGCGGCAACTCAGCATCGAATTTAGAGAACATTTGTGCGAACACGGGGATCACAAAAATATTTAAGATAAACATGGCCGCGATGAGGGCGATGATCACAAACGTTGGGTAGCGCAATGCCGCTTTTATTCGTTTTCTCGTTTCTTGCTCGCGTTCAAAATATTCAGCCAACTGTAAAAAGGCATCCTCAAGCTTACCGGTGTTTTCACCCACCACCACGATAGAGATCATTAAACGATGAAAAACCTCCTTGTGGCTCGCCATAGCAGCGGATAAATTGCGCCCCTGCTCAAGCTGAGTGGTAATTTCTTTTAATACTTCGCGAAAACGCGGATTTGTGGTGGTTTCAGCCAGGCCGTTAATAGCGCGGATAATCGGGATCCCCGCTTTGAGCAGTGAATACATTTGCCGTGAAAAGATAATCATCTCATCAAGGCCGACCTTGGGCTGAAGCCAGGCCATAAGCGGTTTGTTGTCGGCGCTTTTTACCACCTGTGTTTCATCTATCTTAATGGGCACACTTTGACGCGCCAATAACTGATCCGCAGCCGCTTGTGCGTTATTAGCCTCAACCACGCCTTTAATTAGTTTGCCCTGGCTATCTTTGGCCTGATAACGAAAATGCGCCACTAGTTGTTTACCACCTCAGGTACATATTCAGCTACTTTGAATACTTCATCCAAGGTAGTGATCCCTTGCTGAGCGTAGTCCATTGCCATATGTGATAAAGGTGAGAAATCGGGGTTATTCTTCGCTGCTTGTGCAAAGGCTTGGGTATCACTTTGGCGCAGCGCATCCATCATATCTTCGTTCATTTCTAGTAGCTCAAAAACCCCGATACGGCCTTTATAACCGGTGTGATTGCAGCTGTTGCAGCCTCGCCCTTGGTAGAATTGCGCATCCGCTAGGTGAGGCTGTAAATAACGTACCCAGGCACGTTCTTGCTCGTCGGCTTCATAGGGTTGCTGACAGTTTTGACAAATACGGCGCACTAAGCGCTGAGCGATAATCGCTCGCAAGGAGCTGGCAACCAAATAAGGTGGCGCGCCCATATCGATAAGACGCATGGCGCTGGTGATGGCGTCATTGGTGTGCAAAGTACTCAATACCAAGTGTCCCGTTAGTGCACCTCGCAGCCCTATTTCCACGGTTTCTTGGTCCCGCATCTCGCCGACCATGATAATATCAGGGTCTTGGCGCAAGGTTGTACGTAACACATTCGCAAAGCTCAAGCCTATTTTACTGTTCACCTGGACCTGATTTATACGGCTGATACGGTATTCAACGGGATCTTCCACAGTGATTATTTTATTCTGAGCCTGATTAAGTTCGCTCAAGGCCCCATACAGGGTCGTCGTTTTACCCGAGCCGGTGGGGCCGGTAACAAGGATCATGCCGTGCGGACGCTTCAGCGTTTCACGTAACTTACGTAGCAAAGGTGCTGGCATACCGGTTTGATCTAAGGTGAGCAGCCCGGCGGATTGATCCAGCAAACGCATCACCACCGATTCACCATTTTGCACCGGCATGGTCGAGAGCCGCACATCTATGCTGTGGCCTTTTACTTTGATATTAAAGCGCCCGTCTTGGGGAATGCGCTTTTCTGATATATCCAAGCCAGACATTAACTTAAGGCGTAGCACTAAGGCTGAGGCAATCTTAACGTGATCTAAGATATTCTCTTGCAACACACCATCCACCCGCTGACGAATGCGCAGCATCTTTTCATCGGGCTCAATATGGATATCCGAGGCACGAACCTGTACCGCATCTTCAAAAATGGATTGCAGTAGCTTAACAACTGTTGCATCTGAGGTGCTGTCATCGAGTGCGTTGAGTTCGAACTCTTCCCCTTCTTGATATTCCTCATCAAGTTGTTCAGCAAAGTTAGCAATATCTTGGGTGCGTCGGTATACGGTATCGAACGCCTCTAACATTTGTGACTCTTGCACCACCGCAAGGTCAATACGCTTCGAACCCAGAATAGGCCCTAACTGGTCGAGACCACTTAAATCAGCAGGGTCACTCATACCCAATAACACGCTGTCGCCGTTATCCTCAATAACTAGCGCACGGTAACGGCGCGCATAAACCTCAGGTAAGAGGGTGGCGGTTTCTGGCGCGATGCGACGTTGCGAAATATCTAAAAAAGGAACATTCAGTTGCTGAGCCAAAAAGCGCAGTAACTGTGGCTCGGCAATCACGCCTAAATCAACTAGGGTCGCGCCAAGTTTCCGCCCGGAGCTTTTTTGCGCCGCCAGCGCTTGCTCAAGCTGTTCTTCGGTAATTATTTGCTCGTGGACTAAGAGGTCCCCTAAGCGCATTTTTAAGCGAGGTCTAATCATGGCGTGTCCTGTAAACTATCATAGCGAGCCCGAGCGTATTGTTGTGACGGCCCTGATAAGCCACCTAATTGTAAGGCGGTAGCATAATGCCCTCGAGCGCTATGGTATTGGCCTAGTGCGTCTTCTGATGTGGCCAACGCCAACCACCATTTAGCTACATTGGGTTGACGCCTTACTAATTCAGTAAAGCATACCTTGGCAATATCGTGCTGCTTTAGCTGGCGCGCTGCCGATCCTTTTAAAATCCAATAGTCGTTGTTACCCAGTTGCGTTGCGCGCGCATCCTGGCCATCTCCTAACACCTCAAGCACGCGCTGATATTGCTGTTGTTCAATGGCCATTTTGGCAATCATGACACGCCATGAAAGGGTTTCTGGCGCCACTTTTAAGCCATTAATAAGCACACTGTATGCTTCTTCTAAGCGCTGTTGTCCATATAAGGTCGCAGCGAGTGATGACCGGGCTTGTTCATGTTCGGGAACAAGAATAACGGCTTGTTCAAATTGCTTTATGGCCTCGTTCGTCATTGCAAAGCGCAGCGACTGTTGTCCTTGCTCAAACCAGCGCTGCGCGCGCTGCTGAACACTTAACGCCTTGACGACCTTCACGGCGGTATCACTGGATGACGTTACTGGCTGCGTGGCGTTGGCTGCACTTGCGGGAGACTCGGTCTTAGACGTTCTTGGCTGCTTTATTATTGGTTTTGGCGCCGACTCAAGCATCTTATCTTGGGAAATTTCAGCGACGGGCTCTTTAGTATCGGGTAATTGCCGTGACTGGCTCAAAGATGAGTCTTGTGATGGCGATACTCGTTGTTTACCGTTTTTATTGCCGTTGTAAGTACTCTCATTAGTAACACGTGTTTCACGGTTACTTAGCCGACGTAGCTCAGCCTCACCATCAACCTCATTTAATTGTGGCTGAATGACTTGACTCGCAACTGATTGTTTAAGTGTTATAGGTTGCTTTTCGAGCGGTTTAGTGACTAAACCTTTTGGTTCAGGTGCTGAATGAGCAGCCTCTGACTCTTCAGGTGCTTGAGGAATTAATAAATAAGCAAGGGCTATGACGACCATGGCGCTCACTAACACCGCAACAATGGTGATGACATTTCGCCAAGGCCGCGCCTGCGGTAGTTGTACGGTCGGCTCTAACGCCAGTTCATGTTCGCCATCGCGCTGCTCAATATCTTTCAGGGCCTTGTTTAGTAGACTCACAGCACTTGTCTCCACAACCAAATACCCGCCACGCCTAACACTGTCGCACTGAGCACTGCAAACAACCACCAGCGCCGCATAGATGTTGGCGCGTAGCAATCCTCGGTATCGGCAATTGCCGCGCGAATATAGCGCTTATTGAGTTCAGTTTTCCCTTCCCCATAAGCCAATAATAGCGTTTTGTGGCATACCGTATTTACTAACCGAGGAATGCCGCGACAAGCCCGTGCTATATGGTGGTTCAGACGCGGTGAAAAGAGGGGGGACTGCGCGCCTGCGCGGCGAAGGCGATGATTAATGTAGTAGTCCACTTCCGCTGCTGTCATCGGCCTAAGTTGGTAGGAGAAACCGATACGTTGGCGCAATTGCCTTACTTGCGGGTTGGCTAACTTAGTATCCAGTTCTGGTTGACCAAAGAGGACTACTTGGAGCAGTTTTTTTTGCTCCGTTTCTAAGTTGGTTAATAACCGCAACGCCTCCAGCGCTTCCCAACTAAAACATTGTGCCTCATCAACAATCATAACCACCTTTTTCCCTTCTTGACTCAGGGTTAACAGGCGCTTCTCTATGGATTGGCTCAATGTTTGTTGATCTTGCTCGGGCGCAAGTTCCAGCCCCAACTCAGCCGCCACCGCCCATCGCAATTCAGCTGGGGTCAAATAAGGGTTGGGCAAATAGACAACCACATAATTATCCTCAAGGTGGTTTATCAACTTTCTACAAATCAGCGTTTTGCCTGTACCTACTTCCCCGGTAACTTTTATAAACCCTTCGGACATACTCAGTGCACTGAGCAGCACTTTCAGCGCTTCGTTATGAGGCTCAAGAGCACAGTAGAACTGCGTGTTCGGGGTGAGCGAAAACGGCATTTCCGTTAGGTTAAAAAAGCTGAGATACATTAATTGCGGTACCAGGTTTCTAACAATTTACGTGAGCGTTGTTGTTGTTTCTTCCATGTGTCTGGCATAACCACGGTCGGACGCAGTAAGATGACCAACTCTTTTTTATTCTGCTTCTTACGAATACTTTTAAACAGATTACCAACGAGAGGAATATCGCCTAACACCGGCGTTTTCGAAACCTCGTCGGAGGTAATGGTTTGCATTAGGCCTCCGATAACCACGATTTCACCGCTCGATGCCCTGATCACCGTATCAGACTCACGAATATTGCTTTGGGCCAAAGGCAGTTCGATACTTTCGCTCCCTAATTTAATTGACTTGGTTTGTTCTTCGGTTTGCGTCACTGACGGGTGTACGTGCAAAATCACCGAGCCATATTTGTCTATTTGAGGTGTTACATCCAAGGCTATTCCAGAGAAAAAGGGCGTAAGCTCAATGTCATTGTTATTTTGTTGAGTGACACTGCCAATGTCTTCGCTGCTGGACACATCGGTTACAAAGTATTCATCTTCCCCTACTTTAATCACCGCTTTTTGGTTATTAGTTGCAGTCACTCTAGGGTTTGAGAGCATTTGCACATCACCTTGGGTTTGCAATAAATTGATCACCCCAGCAAAATCGGGATTAGAGAAAACCAAACTAGCAGCCCCCCCTAATTCCGCAGAAATTTGATTACCGAGCTGCGCTGCTGTCGAGGAGAATGACAGTGATGTACTGCCAATATTTGCCGCTATTTCAGACCAATTGACTCCCTGCTGATACTCATCTTTGAGTGTCACCTCGATGATACGCGCTTCTAAAATCACTTGCCGCTGCAAGCTTTCCTCACTGTGGCGCAAGAACTCTTTCATGGCAGCAATTTCACTCGGTAGTGCATGCACTGTTACCAAGCTTGCCTGTGGGCTAACAATGACGTAACGACCACCGTGTGTGCCCACCAGCGATTGCAATGCCTCTTTTAAGTCAGCCCAAAAATCACTCTCGCTACTGGTTTGAATATTTGAGCCGTTAAGCTGTTGAATATTTCCAGAGCCACTGTTGTTGCCATTATTGTTATTAATGGCGTTGTTATTACCGCCATTATTGCCACTAAAGTTGTTATTTCCGTTGCCACTGTTGCCGTTATTATTCTGATCGTAATCGCTCACGCCACCAGAGATGACGCTGACATTCGATACACCAAAGCGACGCATCATCAGATAGTTTACCGCTATAGACTCGGTGCGCATTTTTGCTGGTAGGACTTGCACTACCTGGCCTTCAAGAAACACATCAAGTGGATACATGCGGGTGATGATCTTAAGCACTTCATCCATACTGACCTGCTTAAGGTTCAAACTAATGGCGCCGGATACCTCAGGATGAATAGCGACACTGAAAGGGGTATCGTCTACCAGGGCGTTAAAAAATGGCCGCAGTGCAACTTCATTGGCGACCACATCGAAGCGCTCAATAGCCGTGCTGGGCTGCACCTTAGTGTGTGCTGATACCGAACTCAGCAATTCTTGCTCAAAATCTTTCGGGGGTTGCGGCGCCTCACTAACCTGCGACTGTTTTGCGGGTTCTAGTTCCTTGGCAATATGAGGTTGCACTCGTTCTCCGGTGCCGAAGGTCGCACAGGCGCTAGCCAGCAACGAAGAGGTACCAACTATAAACCAGTGGACTAATAACTTATTGTTTAATTTCATTGCTATATAACTCTAACTTCAATTGCTTTGCACCTTGAACAAGGAGCACAGCATGGGCGCTAATATTGGTGACAGTGTAATCGGCTAACTTATCACCCTGAGCGTATAACTGCCCAGAAATAATGGCCTTATGTTGACCTTTTTTACTCACTACCGACTCCAATACCCATTGCTGCTGCACCGACTCAGTACTACGTGAGGTCTGCGCTTGCACAGCGGGGCGGGTTGGGTCTTGTAATACTTGTGCCGCTATTGGCACACTTACGACCATGAACAGGCTACAGGCTAATAAATGTTTCATTGTTACTTACCGTTGCTAAGTTCAAGGTGAGTTGCGCTCTCGGATGTTCCTGCACCTGATAATAAAAACCAGTGATGAGTACCCGAGTGGCTGCCTGCTCAATTCGTGCCATATAATCTCGCAAAGCAAAGTAATTACCTTGCAAGGTCATCTGCATATTGTGCTGATAAAACTGTAATTGTGGTGACGATGGCTCACTTTGCTCGCCTGTTTGCACCGCTTCCACACCCATCACTTTAAAGCCCAGTAACTGCACCCCTTGTTGCTGAGCTAGCAAATCGCTGAGGACATCCGGCATACGGTCGCCAGACACAAAACCATCACTGAGTTGTTGTAATTGTTGGTCTAAATCGCGGTTACGCTGGTGCAGCTCTTGAAGCTGCAACTTGAGATTAGCTTTATAATCAATAGCCAAAGCTTGAGTGAGTGCCTGTCGCTGTGTGCGCAGTGATGCATTCTCACTCTGGTAACCGGCAATTTGCGTGGCTGTTTGGTCGTGATTTTCCATCAATGGCATGCTTATAAACCACCCACCTAAGTACAGAATACAGAACAGCCCCACTGTCAGCACCAGCATCTTTTCCCGCTGTTGCAGCTGGCTAAACTGGTTACTTATATGTTGCCAACGCTTCATGGCTGCTCCCCATCAATGCTAGTAGACACATTAAACTGTCTCAGCTCATCACTTTGATCGAATTCCAAAACCGAAAACTCTTTACCTATAAAGTAGTTGGAATTTCTTAATTGTTTAAGCCATGGAGCTATTTCACTGGGTACCGCCGTTTTGCCCTGTAACTGCACATGACGCTGGCTAATATTAATTTCTGTCAGCCACACTTGTGGGTTGTGATAGCGCGCCAAGTCATTCATCAAGGCGCTGTAACTAAGTGGTGCACCGCTGCCCTTCCCTTGTAAATATGCGATCAAACTAAGGCGATGCTGCTCTGCACGCTGCTGCTGTTCTAGTTGCTGCTGCAAGTTCTTGGTATCGCGCCGCTGCGCTAATTGCTTGTTAAGCTCTGCCACGTCAGCTTTTAGGTGGCTATGTTGCTGTGTAAGCTCCTGCAGCTGCTGTTGCTGATGGTTGTTACGCCACACTTGCAGGGCGATAACCACAGCCAACACGACAAATGCAGCGATGAATATTTTTACGACTTGAGCCAGCGGCAGCGGATCATGACGCGGCTTCAAGCTTTCTTGGTAAAAATTTATGCTGCTCTTCATGCCTGCTCCAACATCGGAAAATAGGCGCCCGCCAAAGCCATATGGAATTTAGGGTCAATCACATCAGCCAAATCCATAACCGGTTTAAACTCCACAATAGGGGTAGTTTGAAACGCTTGCAAACGCGAGATCACCGCCTGAGCATCATCAATGCCTTGAATAAGAATTTCCTTTATTGGTGGCTGCTTGAGCTGGCTCTCATAAAAGTCCATGGAGCGCTGAATCTCAAGCCCTAACGAATCACTTAAGTGCGACAAAGTGGTCTCATCGGGCTGTTGCTGTAACGCGCTGAACCCTCGTAGCCTGCGATTAAGCAGCAATTGTTGGTCGCGAATGATTAACACACTGGGTTCATCACCAGGCTCCTGGTACACCACCAAGCGGGCATAGTTATCTTTGGCGGTCATCGCTGCGAGGGTGGTTTCTTTCACCGATAGTTGCTGAAGGTGGCAGTCATTGAGCTTATCGAGCTCAGAGACCAGTGGCCGCAATTGCTGCTTATCGGTAGCAAACACATTAATCTTGGCCTTTTGACCGGTGCTTTGAATCGGGTAATCGATATAATCAGCAATGATATTCTCGGCGCTTATGCTCACCAAGTCTTTTAGTGTCCACGGCAGTGACTGAGTGATTTCTTGCTCGCTCAGCTCTGGCTTCTCGGCCTGTACTATCTGATAATAGGATTGTGGTAACACCACGTACAAGTCGCAAGCGTCAGAAGAGATCTTGCGTAGCAATTTAAGTAATGCTTTCGAATAGTTAGCTGAATCGTTGAGCGGCAGCTCTGCGGTATCACTGACAAACCATTGTTGCTTTTTTTGCTTTAACTGCACCGCGCGTAACACGTCTGCGTACAAGGCAACGCCCACTATTGCTTCGGACTTTTTCTTTGTATTTAGCCAAGGAACACGGGCCAAGAGTTTAGATGCCATATAGTCTGCAGTATCACCTATAAGAATATACAAAGTATCAATAATTTGCGGAATTTAGCAAGTTAATTAGGGGGAAAACTAGGGCAAAACTATGAACTCAGTGATCACATCCATTAAAGAGTCACCCATGCAGCAAATTCACCATCCGCTGCTGCGACATCACAACGTGCAACTAAGCATCAAACGCGACGATTTGTATCACCCTCTGATCCAAGGTAATAAATGGCGAAAATTAAAGTACAACTTAGCGGCTTTTCAGGCTTCTGAATGTAGGCAGTTGCTCACTTTTGGCGGTCCTTTCTCCAATCATTTATACGCAACGGCCGCCGCTGGAAAACTATTTGGTCTAAGCACTATTGGCATCGTGCGCGGCCCTGAACTTGATATGCACAACCCCACATTGCGTTTTGCCCACGCCTGCGGTATGAAGTTAGTGGCGGTCACGCGTAAAGACTACCGCTTGCGCCAGCAAAAAGATTACCTCAATGAGCTTAAGCAACACTTTGGTAATGTCTACATTCTCCCTGAAGGCGGAACCAACCACGCGGCGCTACGCGGTGTAGCGGAGCTAGCACAGACCTTACCAGAACACGATTATCTAGTGTGCGCCACAGGAAGTGGCGGTACCTTAGCAGGGTTATGCGCAGGCCATACGCAGCGAAAAGTGCTTGGTATTGCCGTGCTCAAAAATGCAGATTACCTGAATCATGAAATAAGCCAACTAACCTCCACACACCACTGTGACTGGCAATTAATGCAGCACTTTCATGATGGCGGTTATGGCCGCTTTAGTGACAAACAATGGCGCTTTTGCCAAGACTTCAGAGCCACCTATCAAGTGCCACTGGAGCCTATTTACACGGGGAAAATGATGTACGCACTGTGGCAACTGATTGCACAAGGGTATTTCCCTCCCGACAGTCGCATCATTGCCGTACATACCGGGGGCTTGCAAGGGCTCAATGGCTTGCGTTATCGCGGCCTACTCAAAGCGACTTGAAGGTTGACAGTTGCAGTGCACCAGAGAAGTATGCACCTTGTGCAGCCCTAACCCCGAGCTGCTGTAACACCAAAACTTGTTGTTGCCTTTCAACGCCTACGGCAATTATTGGAATAGTGTGCTGTTGGGCCTTTGCAACGTAAGCCAGCACACGCTTTTGCACATTTTTATCCACTTCAATGTGGGCAATAAGTTCGGGCGCCAGTTTTATCGCTTGTACGGGCACCGCCAACTTATCGAGATCCACATTTGGCCATGTTCGTAATTGGTCAATAATAATTCCGCGTTGGCATGCCTTAGTTCGGCGTAGCCGCCTACGCACGATATATTGATGCTGCTCTAAAAGTTCGGCCTTACATTCGATAAGAACATTGCGATGTTGCTCGAGAAAGAGCTCAAGACGTTGCCAAAATTCACCATCGAACCAGCTTGATTGTTGCAAGTTGATGCTGACATCACCTTGTTGCACCTCGGTGGCAAGCATTTTATCCAATCGTGCTAAAACGGCGCTATCCACACTGCTTTCTGCTTTGCGTGTTTGCGGCTCTTCGAGGTACTCTGGTGAAATCAGGCCCAACTGCTGGTGGCGAACACGTAGCAAGGTTTCGTGATGCAGTATTTGCTCGCTATGCAAATCAAATACGGGCTGGAAAAAGCAAATAAAGTGATCTTTTTGCACACTTTCACTCAGCGAGCAGGACTTCGCCGCCAACAGCATAGAGTGGTTATGGCTAAAGGGGATACGGTAGCAATGTTTGTCTTTACTTTGCTTTGCCAATGCCAACGCCGATTGCGTTAATTGATACACAATGGCTTGGTCGGCACCGCTTCGGTAGTTACAAATGCCCACCTTAACCTCTGCAGCCCGCAATTCAGGGAGTAAAGCTCGACAGCTTTGTAAGATGGTGGCACTGAGTGCCTCAAGTTGCTTCTCGAGGTGTTGGTAATGAATATCATGGATGGTAATAGCGAAGCTGCCGGTGTTAAGCACCTTCACCGACAGCTGTTGCTGGTAGCTTAAGCTTTCTTGCAACAAAGCCTCAAGCAAACTCGCGACCCCGTTTGCAGCAACACTCAGTTTAGTGCAATGGGCGATTGCAAACACACTCTGATACAAGTGGTTTAAGCCTAAAATACTCGCACTCATCGGTGCTTGTTCTGTTTTTTCTAACGATGGTACTTTGCTCTTTTGCGATATACGCTTTCGCCTAAGAAGGTTGACCACCTGCCAACACATGTACGCCAGCAGCGCATTACCGATGATAAACCAGTGACTTTTCGACAACCACAATGGCGAGCCAAATATCTCCTGATGTTCATTCCCGGTGGAGATAACCACAGACACAGGGTCAACATAAGCATGCTGAGGAGGCTCAAGGAAAAAGCCATAAGGTTCGAGTAAGGTCGTTAATAACGCATCATCTACATCAGTAACCCGATCTAGCTGATGTGATAGCTGATGGATATCGGCTTGGCGCTGCATATGCAAGGCATACGCAAGTACAGCATTACACAATATAGCGAGTGTAATAGCCGCTAAACCAACAGTGATCCATGTACGGTATGGACGAAATAAAGACAAAATACAGGCCGACGAATAATCATTCTCATGCCTAAAGTGTTGTCCATGAAAGGGGGAAGCTCAAGCAAGAACCCATAAAAAAGCCCCATAGAATGGGGCTTGTGGAATAAAATAGCGAGATATCAATAAGCTTTTCGCACAACTTTTTAGTTGTTAGAACGGGATATCGTCGTCAAAATCAATGGGGGGTTCCATGGGGTTTGAAGCACCACCCTGTGGAGCATTTTGTGGTTTAGGGGCAAAGCCACCACCTTGCTGGCCACCACCATGCTGATTGCTCTGATGATTCTGCTGAGAGCCAAAGCCACCTTGCTGTTGATTGCCTTGCTGCATACCTTGGTTGCTTTGTTGCTGGCCATAGTTATTGCTTTGTTGCTGCCCGTAACCACCTTGCTGCGCAGCACCCTGTTGAGGAGCTCCCTGCTGTGGGTTACTTTGTGCGTGGTTATTGCCACCAAAACCGCCTTGTTGCTGAGCACCTTGATAACCGCCTGAGGCAGCACCCTGGTTATCGCCACGACCACCAAGCATTTGCATTTGCCCGCCCATATCGACAACGATCTCAGTGGTGTATTTATCTTGACCGCTTTGGTCGGTCCATTTACGGGTCTGTAGGCGACCTTCGATATAAACCTGTGAGCCCTTACGCAGGTATTCACCCGCCACTTCTGCCAGCTTGCCAAATAGCACCACGCGGTGCCACTCTGTGCGCTCTTGCATTTGCCCAGTATTTTTATCTTTCCAGCTATCTGTGGTAGCAATGCTGATATTTGCTACGCCATTGCCGTTTGGCATATAGCGAACTTCTGGATCTTGACCCAGATTACCCACCAAAATTACTTTATTAACACCGCGCGCCATGGATTTTTACTCCTATAAATTACACTGCGGCGACGAGTCTTTGCGCCGCCTCTAAATCAAATTTTTTGTCGTCTACTTTAAGATAGCTGCGATTTTCATCACACACCACCGTGGCCTCTAACACCCCAGGTAATGCCACTAAACGACCCGCCAACTGCTGTGCATCCTGCTCTGAATCAACAGCACTAAGCAAACTAATAATTTTGCTACGCGGCGGCACTCGCATTTTCGCGGCTATGACAAGCCATATTACCCCAACCACAGCAGCCGCCGCAAACACCATCTCAGGGCTGCCGGTTTGGGCCACATAACCGCCTAAAGTGCCTCCTAAAAATGCGCCCAAGAATTGCGATGAGGAAAAAACGCCCATCGCTGAGCCTTTTTGATTCGCCGGAGACAGTCGCGATACCAAGGCCGGCATAGTGGCTTCAAGAAAGTTAAAAGCCACGAAGTACAGCATCATACATGCCGCGATGACATACACTGAATGCGCCCCAGCAACCAACCCAAGCATACTCACAATGAGCATCACGATAGCGACTAAAAACAAGGGTTTTTCTTTTTGCTTGGCTACGGCGACGATCATCATCGGCACCATGAGCACAAAAGAAAGCACAAATACGGGGATATATAATTGCCAGTGTTTGGCGGCTTCAAGCCCATCGGCAATTAGTTGCGTCGGTAGTGACACGAATACGGTCGTCAGTGACAGGTGCAAAAACAGTACCCCTAAATCTAAGCGAGCTAAGTCTGGGTGACGCACTAACTTACCCACATCAGCAAGGGTAACACTGGTTTCGCCCTTGGGCGCACGATTAACCGCCGTAGGCACCATCCAAGTAACAATAGCCATGCCTAACACCGCCAGCGCAGCGGTCAGCCAGAAAATCCCGGAGACACCGAAGCTCGCGGCAACCATGGGCCCTAGCAACATGGCGACGGCAAAGCTCATGCCGATGCACATGCCGATCACGGCCATCACCTTAGGACGCTGCTCATCACGACTGAGGTCGGCAGCAAGCGCCAGCAGTGCACTGGCAATCGCCCCCATCCCTTGTAGCGCCCGCCCTAATGTCAGGGTATACATGGATTCGGCACACGCGGCGACCACCGAGCCTAAGGTAAACAATACCAACCCACCGATGATCACCCGCTTGCGACCAATGCGGTCAGATAACCACCCCATAGGAATTTGCAACAACGCTTGGGTAAGGCCATAAGCGCCAATCGCGAGGCCGATCCATAACGGAGAAAAGCCACTGAGGCTTTGTCCATAGACAGCCAACACCGGCATCAGCATAAACAGCCCAAGCATACGAAATGCAAAGACACTGGCTAGCGATACCGCTGCACGTTTTTCGACAGTATTAAGTTGAGATGCGGACATGACGAAGTACTAAGCAGCCATAAAGCAAATTAAATTTATTGGCCGGCGATGATAGCATATCCACGCGCCAATATGACATGCCCAGCGGCATTAATATTACACTGATCGCCTGCCCTGCTGTGCTTCGTACTGAGTTTTTCGTTGTTACAGTATTCACTCTTTAGGTCAATAAGGCATCGCTAAATCCTGTACAAATATGCGATACTTACGGGCTATTAAATTGCACGGGTAAAAGGCGAAGAATGGAAAATATCGAAGTTCGCGGTGCACGCACCCACAACCTCAAAGACATCAACCTCACAATCCCTCGCGATAAGCTGATTGTCATCACCGGCTTATCAGGCTCCGGCAAATCTTCCCTCGCTTTTGATACGTTATATGCCGAGGGTCAGCGCCGTTATGTTGAGTCGCTTTCCGCATACGCCAGACAGTTTTTATCACTTATGGAAAAGCCCGATGTCGATCATATTGAGGGCCTCTCCCCCGCCATTTCCATCGAGCAAAAGTCGACATCACACAACCCGCGCTCGACGGTGGGCACCATCACTGAAATATACGACTACCTGCGATTGCTGTTTGCCCGTGTTGGAGAGCCACGTTGCCCAACCCACAATTTACCCTTAGCGGCGCAAACCATTAGCCAAATGGTGGATCAAGTCTTGGCGTTACCTGAGGGCAGTAAGTTGATGCTGCTCGCCCCGGTGGTCAAAAACCGTAAAGGGGAGCATGTAAAGCTGCTCGAGCAACTCGCCGCCCAAGGCTACATCCGTGCCCGTATTGATGGCGAGGTCTGTGACTTGTCCGATCCACCGCCGCTTGAGTTACATAAAAAACACACCATTGAAGTGGTTGTCGATCGCCTTAAGGTGAAAGAGGGTCAGCAACAGCGCTTAGCCGAATCCTTTGAAACCGCCCTTGAGCTTTCAGGGGGCGTTGCTCAGGTTGCCGCTATGGATGATTCCTTAAAGGAAGAGATGGTGTTTTCCGCCAATTTTGCTTGCCCGACCTGTGGCTATGCCATGAGCGAGCTGGAGCCACGGTTATTTTCCTTCAACAACCCCGCAGGTGCTTGTCAAAGCTGTGATGGCTTAGGGGTACGCCAGTACTTTGACCCCAACCGCGTTGTTCACAACAGTGAGCTCAGCCTTGCTGGCGGCGCTATCAAAGGCTGGGATAAACGCAGCTTCTACTATTTCCAAATGCTGCAATCGGTCGCCGAGCACTATCAATTTGATCTTAACACCCCCTTTCAAGACCTTGATGAGCAAGCACAAAAAGTGGTTCTAGAAGGTTCAGGAGGGGAGAAAATAGCCTTTAGCTACCGCAATGACCGTGGCGATTTAATTACCCGCAATCATGAGTTTGAAGGCGTTCTTAACAATATGCAGCGCCGCTATCATGAGACCGAGTCAAACTCGGTACGTGAAGAGCTGGCTAAGTATCAAACCTCGCAAGCCTGTCCGAGCTGTCATGGCTCACGACTGCGCCAAGAGGCCCGGAATGTATTTATCGGTGGCACCAACTTACCTGCCGTCACCCTGATGAGTATCGGTCAAGCCTATGACTATTTTGAGCAGCTCGATTTTAGCGGCCAAAAAGCGCAAATTGCCGATAAGATCCTCAAAGAAATTCGCGACCGCTTGTCTTTTCTCGTCAATGTGGGTCTAAATTATCTGTCGCTTGAGCGCAGCGCCGATACCCTCTCCGGGGGGGAAGCGCAGCGTATTCGTCTCGCCAGCCAGATAGGTGCGGGATTGGTGGGGGTGATGTATGTGCTTGATGAGCCCTCGATTGGCCTGCATCAACGCGATAACGATCGCCTGCTACAAACGCTGACTCGTCTGCGCGACTTAGGCAACACCGTTCTCGTGGTGGAACACGATGAAGATGCTATTCGCGCCGCCGACTATGTTATTGATATCGGCCCCGGCGCTGGGGTACATGGTGGTTATGTGGTTGCTGAAGGCACCCGAGATGAAATCATGGCCAACCCTGATTCATTAACCGGGCAGTATCTCAGTGGCAGCAAAGAAATCGCAGTACCCAAAGAGCGCCATGCCGCCTCTGATAAATGGCTGGAGCTATTCGGTGCCACCGGCAATAACCTTAAAGCCGTCGATGTGCGTATTCCTTTTGGTTTGATGACCTGTATCACCGGGGTCTCCGGCTCTGGAAAATCGACCCTTATTAACGATACCTTGTTTAAGGTGGCGCACACCGAACTGAACGGCGCAACCGCCGTTGAACCTGCGCCGTACAAGGATATTCAAGGTTTAGATCATTTCGACAAGGTTATCGATATTGATCAAAGCCCTATCGGGCGCACGCCACGCTCCAACCCCGCCACTTACACCGGTATTTTCACCGCCATTCGCGAGCTGTTTGCGGGCACGCAAGAGGCGCGTTCACGGGGTTACAAGGTGGGCCGCTTTAGCTTCAATGTTAAAGGCGGCCGGTGTGAGGCATGCCAAGGCGATGGCGTAATTAAAGTAGAAATGCACTTTTTGCCTGATGTATACGTGCCGTGTGACGTCTGTCAGGGCAAACGCTATAACCGCGAAACCCTAGAAGTGCTTTACAAGGGCATGAATATTCACCAAGTGTTAGAGATGACGGTAGAAGATGCGCGACAGTTCTTTGATGCCATCCCCGCGATAAAACGCAAGCTGCAAACGCTGATGGATGTCGGCTTGTCGTATATTCGACTTGGCCAAGCCGCAACCACCCTCTCCGGTGGTGAGGCGCAACGGGTAAAACTCGCCCGTGAATTATCCAAGCGCGATACCGGCAAAACCTTATATATACTTGATGAGCCAACGACAGGTCTGCACTTCCATGATATTCAGCAGCTGCTGGCGGTATTACACCGTTTGCGCGACCATGGTAATACCATCGTGGTGATTGAGCATAACCTGGATGTCATCAAAACCGCAGACTGGATCGTTGATTTAGGCCCTGAAGGGGGCAGCGGCGGGGGCGAAATTCTCGTTGCTGGCACGCCAGAACAAGTAGCCGAGTGCGAGCGCTCACATACCGGTAAATACTTAAAACCTATGCTCAAGTAATACCCACTCTCGGGCCTGAGTTTAATTGTTTAAACTCAGGCCTTATTATTCCCACATAAGGCGGTTGATTGAGCTATCTTCACTAATTTTGCGAGTGATAATGATGCGCCCATCAGCATCGGGCACCGCGCTTAGTATCTCAAATGGCAGCTGCACCTGCTCACACCGCTCTCCAGTCAAAGCCCAGCGATACACGTTGTATGTATAGTCCATGGAATAGGCGTAGCCATCGCGCACATGGATAGGCACATGAGAAGACATTGATAGCTCACAGGGCACACTGTACTGGGCATTATCCGTTAATGACACCAAGGTCTTATCTTTGAACAAAAAGACCTCGCCGTTAGCACCGGTGACTAGCTGTAAGGCATCCGTCTCGCGCACCTTGTTAAGCTCCCGAGTGATAAAATCAAACTGATAAAGAGTCCGTGGTGACGATGATTTGCTTAACACATACAACGATTGGCCACTTTCATGCCACGCCCAGTCCATTATTGGAATGTGTGCAAGCTCACTAATAGCCGTTGCCTTTGCGGTTTCAACATCGAGTAAGAAAGGTTTTTTCTGTTCTGTCAGCACGATGTTTTCGCCACTAGGCGATACCCTTAAGTTGTCCAAAAGAGCATGGTCTGGGTGATCTAGAAATGATATCTGCTTCACCTGTCCATCTCGGGCGTGCCATACCTGAGGACGGCCAGAGCGTAGCGAAATAAAATAGTGCCCGGTACTATGAGCGACTAACCCATATTCACTGCTATCGGAGGCATAAAGCTGCTGATATTGAGCCGCCTCGGTAAAACTTTCCAAAGCGACCACTTGATAGGTTATGGCACTAAGCGGTGAGTAATACACCGAGTTGTCGTAATAGCTGATATCTGACATTTTGATATCATCAGGTAAGGCATAGGCCTCGGCGATTTCAGCGCTGTGAATGTCTATAAATAATAGCCGCCCTTTTTCATCACCATAGAGCAAGGTCTCACTGTTATACCAATCCAATGCCGAGTTTCTGTAAAAACTAGCGGGCGGTGAGTTCATGCGTTTTATTTCACCGGTGTCCAAGCTGTATACATAAACCTCTACCTGAAAGTCGAGATCCAGCTGTAAATAGGCGATATGCTTTCCATCTGGAGATAACGACAAGGACCCTGGACCGACCTTGTCCGCCATAGGCGCAATCAGCTGAGAAGTCGTGCCCGAGTATACATCGTACCTAAATAGGCCAATATAATGCGAGTACAACTCACCACGGATAAAATAGAAATAGCGACCATCATTACTTAATTGGCCACTGTAATCAAAACGATGATCACACTCCATGAGCGGCTTAGGTTCGCCTAATTCAGGGAAGTTGGTGAAATCTATGGCTAAATATTGGCAACTGCTATCAGTCGCGTTTCTGGCGCGTATCACCAAGGTATCACTATTATGTTGCCAAGACAGGGCGGCCACTTCAGCATCTTTATAGGTTATGGCGACTTCGTCCCGAGTGATCACATCGAGAACAAAGGCGCCTTCTTTCCCTGATGCGTCTTTTTCATTGCTGTAAGCCAGTAAGCGTCCGCTATCGTTGATAAGAGGCACATATTCACTACCCACTTTCCAGGTCACTTTGTGGCGACTCATTGGCTTTTGCTCAGCGACAACAGCGGTTGTTTGTGATGATGCAAAGAACTCAGACCCGTTCAGCGTGTAAGCGGCGCTAGCAAGCACAGTGATAAACACCACCGCAGCAATATACTTCCACCAAGCATAACTGGGCTTTGAGCGCGTAGGTGTTATCGGCTGCTTGCCCTCGTGGGTGTTAACTTGAGTGTGCCTAAGCAGCTCTGGCGCCGCAGTTTGTGGTGCAGCTGTACTGGCAGCGTTATCCAATGTCGCCGCTTCACGGACCAAACTATAGCCTTGGCGGTAGTGGGTTTTTATAAAAATGGCTGGATCGTCAGGGTGTTTTAACTTTTTCCGCAACTCAGAAACAGCGCGATTTATGGCATTATTATCAACATAGCCTTGCTGCCAAACATGCTCAATTAATTGTTCACGGGTAACAATCTGCTGCGGCCGTTGGAGAAAAAAAGTGATCAGCTTAATCAGCAGCGGGTCTAATTCTCGCTCAATATCCCCGCTAAGCAACACTCCTCGCTGCTCAAGTAATGTCCATGGTCCAACTCTGTACTGCACTCGAAAAAAGTCCCTTGATTAAAGCCAACGCAATGCTAACACAGGTGAACAAAAAGTAAATCAAAACCTTATAAAAGGTTATATTTAAATATAATGATTAGATGTATCTTCATGATTTTAAATATTTATTTTGAATAATATGAAGTTATGAAAAATCCGTAATATGTAGATAAGCGACGCGGCGAAAACCTCGGCCTAATATGGATAACAACAAAACGGCACAGCCAAGCGGCTTTGCAAACAACACCCATAACGAGGATTAAATTATGAACAAGCCACTGCAAGCAGTATTACTAATAAGCACTCTTCTCGCGACAGCAACACAGGCTGGCGAATCGCAAGTTAATACACAGCCCAAAGCGACTCTGCCAAGTACCAGTTTGACGCAATTAAACAATAAATTAGAACAACAACTTGATATGCAGTTACATGAGTCTATTGGCCGTATTAACCAAGATGTCGCCAAGCGCATTATCGAGCAGCAAGGCAACTAAGGAGCACGGTGATGAAAGCCAGCAGTTTATCCGTCCCCCTATTAGCGCTGACGTTGAGCTCGGCGCATGCCGGCGGAGCTCAAGTACTTATGAGCCTTAATACAGCCACGGCGGCGACTGAAAACCCAGCGCATACACAACAGCAGCGCTCGCTGGCTACACTTGAGCGCAAGATGCAGCGCCGCTTAGAGCAGGGCTTAGTGATTAAGGTTGATGACAAAGCATTAGAACGCGCGCTGAGAGCACGTATTGAGCAGCAATTGGAGCAAAGAGAAAGATGACCAAAACAACCAAGCAAGCACTTCCTTACCTGTTGCTCTTTGGCACTTTGGCGTTGGCGCAATTGAGCAGCATTGACTGGCAACAATTGCGAGAGAGCAGCGCGCTGGTACAGCGCCATAGTAAGCAGTTGCAGTTGCAGTTGCAGTTGCAGTTGCAGTTGCAGTTGTCATGGTGGCACGAGCAGGACAGTGCCAATGCTTATAATTACATGGTCGCGACCACCCCTCAGCAGCAACCAAAATCCATCGATTAAATATTGGGGCGACTGCAGGGGCGACTGCAGGGGCGACCGCAGGGGCGAGCACTGAAGCATAAGCAATGGCACGCTAACTAAAACCATCAAGAGGCCATTGCCATCGTATCAGCCGCCGCCTCTGCGGCCCTTTATGTCGGCCTGCGTAGTCAGTCTGATAAATACTCACTGAGCGCTGTGCGCTCGTCATCGCTCAGGGGCTGAGAGGTTTTATCACTGAAATTGTAACGCACCATCACCGTTTTTCCCTCAGCGCAACATTCACCATGCTGCCAGGCTTGTTGTTTAATGACGAAGGAGCTTGACCCGATACGCTCTATCATGGTTTTTACCTCGACCTCTTGGCCGTAAAATAACTCCCCCATAAAAGTCACTTCCACTTTAGCGACGATTAACCGCCATTGGTGGGGATTGAGATCGGGGGTAAAGATTTTAAAAATAGGGGTACGGGCGGCTTCAAACCATACAGGGAGTACGGTATTGTTAATGTGTCCAAGGACATCAGTTTCGCTAAAACGGGGCTGAACCTTCTCAATAAGCATAATAATTCCAAAAGGTAAGGTTGAGTCATGTCAGACTTTATTGGCGTTTATGATAACGCGCTTAGTGACGAGTTTTGTAGTCAGTTTATCGACCTTTTTGAGCAAAGCCCGCATACCCAACCAGGGCGCACCTCAGGCGGTATTGATTTAGCGAAAAAAGATAGCCGCGATTTATACCTCAATGCCCACCCCGAGTATGCTCAAGCGCTACAACATATCCAGCAAGTAACAGCGCGACACGTGATGGACTACGTGCAAGAGCACTTTTTTATGATGATTGGCGCCTTTGGCCTTAAAGTTTATCACCCCAAAACCGGACAGCCAGTTGATGTTACGGTGGAAAACTTTGATGAAGTGGCAAAGCCGCAGATGGGCACCTTACTACAGCAATTGTTTCGTTTGGGAAATATTCAAGCGCAAAAGTATGAAGTGAATAAGGGCGGCTACCCCTATTGGCACAGCGAAGTATATCCCCAACAAGGCCACAACGAAGCGCTGCATCGGGTATTGCTGTTTATGTTTTATCTCAATGATGTCAGCGAAGGGGGAGAAACCGAGTTTTATTATCAGAACCGTAAGATAGCGCCTAAACGTGGCACCATGGTGGTTGCTCCGGGTTACTTCACCCACACCCACCGAGGCAATAAGCCAATATCCAATGACAAATACATTCTCACTTCCTGGGTGCTGTTTAACCGTGCCGAGCAAATTTACGGACAGCCTAGTAGCTAACAAAGAAGGCGGCTGTTACGCCGCCTTTTAACAAGCATAATTACTCGTTGTTAATAAGCGTTGCCAAGAGCTCGAATAAGCGGTCTATTTCGGCGATGCTGTTATAGTGCATGCAACCAATACGCACGACTCCGCCTTTATCCATCACGCCGAGCTGCTCACACAGACCTTGCGCATAAAAGTTACCATCCCATACACAGAGGTGATGCTGGCCTAAAAACTCCGAAACTTGGCGCGGTTCGAAGCCGGCAATGGTCAGTGCAAAGGTGGGTGTACGCTGTTGCACTCGTTCAACATCGCTAATGCCATACAGAGTGATCTGTGGAAACTCCGCCAAACGCGTTAAGAAGTGGCGACTGAGCGCCATTTCATGCTCTTTACTATTGGCAAAGGCGACTTGCAAACGCTGACGACGTGGTGTGCTGGCATCAAGCCCACTTAAACTGGCGATATATTCTATTGCGGCGGTGACACCGGCCAACCCCTCGAAGCTTTGTGTGCCCGTTTCCCAACGTCCCGGAACCACATCTTTCGCCGGCGCGACCTTGTAAGGAGTAAAGTGCTCTAAATGAGCGCGCTTACCGTAAACGATGCCCACGTGCGGACCAAAGAACTTATAAGCTGAGCAAGCAAGGAAGTCACAGTCTAAGGCTTGTACATCGATAAGCTCATGTGGTGCATAGTGCACGGCATCCACATAGACTAACGCACCGTGCTGGTGAGCAAGCTCAATAATGCGCTTAATATCATTGATAGAGCCTGTGGTATTGGAAGCATAGGTCACTGCCACCAGCTTAGTATTGTCATTAAGAAGCTGCTCGAAATGAGCCATATCCAAGGTGCAATCCTGCTCGTTGACGCGTAGCGCATGCACTCGCGCCCCCTTGTCTTCAGCAGCCTGAACCCATGATGATACATTTGAATAATGGTCAGCATTGGTGACAATGATCTCATCGCTCGCTTGCCAGTCTCTAGCCAAAGCGCGGCTGAAACTGAATGTCAGGCTGGTCATGTTAGCGCCAAAGACAATTTGCTCAGGGCTTGGGCTATTAAGTAAATCAGCCACTGCTTGACGCGCTGCGCTCATCACCGCCACGGTTTTGTCACTGGAGAAAAACGCGCCGCCCAAATTAGCATTGTAGTGGCCAAGGTAGCTGCTCATCGCGTCTAAAACAGACTGCGGAACCTGCGCTCCACCTGGACCATCAAAAAAGATCGGAGATTGACCATCCACCTGCTGCATTAACGCCGGAAACTGCTGGCGTAATTCGGTTAAGTTCATGGCTGTCCCTTAAGCTGTCAGCACGAAGCAGTCCAAGTAACCTGGCTTGCTATCATCAATTTTATTCATCGGCGTGGCGTTGTGCCAAACTTGGCGATCGTCAATCAGCGCAAACATGCCGTCTTTGATCTCCATTTTAAAACACGGTTTCGCTTCTTTATGCTCATACACCAGCAGCTCTCCGCCTTCTAGGTTTTCGTGCGATACGCCACATACACAGACATGGTCAAAGCCGTCTTGATGCACGCCTTCAGGTGCCGGCGGCGTGTCACTTTCAATCGCCAACATGCGGAACTGATGAATTTCAATATCACGATCATCACTGATGCCGGTCATAGTGCGAAACTCTTCCACAATGCGCTTCATGCCTGCACTGGCCAACAGCGACTGTTCTAGATTCTCGTAGGTACGCTCAATATTGCCTTGGAAGTTATTGATGGAGTCATCCTGAACAAAGGCTTTCGTCGGCTGTAGCGTAAGCTCGCCTTGCTGCATTTTAACTACTGAGTAGCGACGCTTACGAAATGCACCATCGGCATACGGGTTGTCGGGAAGATTATCAAACGAAGGCTTTACTGCGTCGATATGAGCTTGGTCGATAAAACGAAGCTGGAGAAGGTTCTGATTATTTAACGTTGTCATAAAGATCCTGCCTTTTATGCAAATTTGCGGGGATCTTAAGCTATTTTCGGTGGTGGTTTGATTTTATTTACCCAGTTAGTTTATGTGTTTTTGCATCAAAAATGCAAACATAAAAATATAACAGGTAAATAATCTAACATTTTTATACAGTGAAAAAATAAACACCTAGTCAACTTCGTTTTGAGCATAAAAAAGCCCACTTGCGTGGGCTTTTTTATTTAACGCTGCATTACACCGCTTGCTGGATGATGACCTCATCCGCTTTTTTGGTGTACTGAGGCATTTTATGGAAGTTCAAGTAGCGATACGTATCAGCCGCTGTCGCATTGATCTTCTCGGCATACTCTTGGTATTCCTGAGGCGTAGGAAGTTTACCCAAAATCGCTGCAACCGCTGCAAGCTCAGCAGAAGCCAAGAATACATTAGCACCAGTACCTAAACGGTTCGGGAAGTTACGCGTTGAGGTAGACACCACAGTCGCTTTATCAGCAACACGTGCTTGGTTACCCATACACAATGAACACCCTGGTGTTTCAATACGAGCGCCGACACGACCAAAGATACCGTAGTAACCTTCGTCTGTTAGCTGGTCACGGTCCATTTTCGTTGGTGGCGCAACCCAAAGTTGAGTTGGCAAACGACCGCCGTAGTTATCAAGAAGCTTACCAGCGGCACGGAAGTGACCGATGTTAGTCATACACGAACCGATGAATACTTCGTCGATTTTCTCACCGGTTACATCAGAGAGTAAACGCGCATCATCTGGGTCGTTTGGCGCACACAGGATTGGCTCTTTGATCTCTGCAAGATCAATTTCAATCACGTGCTTGTACTCTGCGTCTTTGTCCGCTTCCATTAGCTCTGGGTTGGCAAGCCATTCTTCCATCGCTTTAATACGACGCTCGATAGTACGTACATCACCGTAACCTTCAGAGATCATCCACTTCAACATGACAATGTTTGACTCTAGGTATTCAGCGATTGATTCACGGCTAAGCTTCACAGTACAACCGGCGGCACTACGTTCTGCTGATGCATCAGAGAGCTCGAATGCTTGCTCAACAGTAAGGTGCTCAACACCTTCAATTTCAAGAATGCGGCCAGAGAATTCGTTGATCTTACCTTTCTTCTCAACGGTAAGCAGACCCTCTTTGATGCCGTAATAAGGAATAGCATGGACAAGGTCACGTAGCGTGATACCTGGCTGCATTTCACCTTTAAAGCGCACCAATACAGACTCAGGCATATCCAGTGGCATAACCCCAGTCGCCGCTGCAAACGCAACCGCACCAGAACCCGCTGGGAATGAAATACCTAGAGGGAAACGGGTGTGTGAGTCACCACCCGTACCGACTGTATCTGGAAGTAGCATACGGTTAAGCCAAGAGTGAATAACACCATCGCCTGGGCGCAGTGATACACCGCCACGGTTCATGATGAAATCAGGCAGCGTGTGGTGCGTTTTCACATCGATTGGTTTCGGGTAGGCTGAAGTGTGGCAGAAAGACTGCATGGTTAAATCAGCAGAGAAACCAAGGCAAGCTAAGTCTTTAAGCTCATCACGCGTCATTGGACCGGTGGTGTCTTGTGAACCCACGGTAGTCATCTTCGGCTCGCAGTATTGCCCTGGGCGAACACCTGGCATGTTACAAGCGCGACCAACCATCTTCTGCGCTAGGGTAAAGCCCTTACCTGAGTCGGTGATGATCTTCGGCTTACGGAAAATATCTTCCGGTTCCATACCCAATGAGGCACGCGCTTTATCAGTAAGGCCACGACCAACAATCAGTGGGATACGACCGCCAGCACGCACTTCGTCAAGAATCACGTCAGATTTAAGTTCAAAAGTGCTGATCACGTCATCGGTGCCGTGACGCTTCACCACACCTTCATATGGGTAGATATCAATTTGATCGCCCATATTCATGTCATCAACATTTAACTCGATTGGTAGCGCGCCCGAATCTTCCATAGTGTTGAAGAAAATAGGGGCAATTTTACCGCCAAGACAAACACCACCAACACGCTTATTCGGTACGTGAGGAATGTCTTCACCCATAAACCAAAGTACTGAGTTAGTCGCTGATTTACGTGAAGAACCAGTACCTACAACATCACCTACATAGGCAAGTGGTAAGCCTTTTGTTTTTAGCTCTTCTAGCTGTGAAATAGGACCTACTTCACCGTTTTTATCAGGGTTAATGCCATCACGCTCATTTTTCAGCATTGCCAAAGCATGCAATGGAATATCAGGACGTGACCACGCATCAGGAGCTGGAGAAAGGTCATCGGTGTTAGTCTCACCGGTTACCTTGAACACGGTAACAGAGATTTTCTCTGGTACTGCTGGCTTTTTCTCAAACCACTCAGCATTTGCCCATGATTCGATAACTTGCTGCGCGTACTTATTACCTGCTTTGGCTTTTTCCTCCACGTCATAAAACGCGTCGAACATAAGTAAAGTGTGTGACAAGCCCTTTACGGCAATCGGTGCTAAAGCGTCGTCATCAAGAAGGTCTACCATTGGCGCAATATTGTAACCGCCAAGCATAGTACCTAGTAGCTCTGCTGCTTTTTCTTTATCAATAAGTGGCGTTTGCGTTTCGCCTTTAGCAACTGCAGCAAGGAAACCTGCTTTTACGTAAGCCGCGTCATCCACACCAGGTGGTACACGGTTTACAAGTAAGTCTAAAATGAATTCTTCTTCACCGGCTGGTGGGTTCTTAATAAGTTCGATTAAGTCAGCTGTTTGCTGAGCATCTAGTGGTGCAGGCACAATACCTTGGGCTGCACGCTCTTCAACATGTTTACGATATTCTTGAAGCACAATTTTGCCCTCTTGGTGACGTGAAAACAGCGCGTATCGCCAAAGCGCTTACGTGCTATTTATAAAATTTTGACACGAATACAATTATAAAGGCTTTAAAGATAGAAGAAAATTGCTGCCATTGCCCAGTAAGGAAATAGTCACTATAAATTTGATGAATATCAATTAAGAAAAGATATAAAGTGGTGAATGTTGAGTAATAATTATTTGCAACAAAAAAGCCCAGCATCGCGCTGGGCTTTTTCATCAGATGATACTTAGTTGCGATTTACTTTTACGCGTTCAGTTACAGAGATATGTGCTTCAACGCGACGGTTTTGCGCATGCGCTTGTGCAGTATTTGCATCGTTTAACAAGCGCTCTTCACCGAAGCCCGCCGTATTGATGCGCGACTCGGCAATGCCGTCGTCGATAAGTTGATTCGCTACGTGATCGGCACGCTTTTTAGAGAGCGTTTTGTTGTAAGCGGCATCACCCACTGCAGAGGCGTGACCTTCCAATAGCACAGTGGTTTTTGGGTACTCTTTCATAAAGTCAGCCACTTCTTGAATATCATCGAAGTAACGCTGGTTCACGTCTGAGTTATCATGCGGGAAGCGCACTAACAAGCTCACTTTATCGCCTTTTTCCATGTAACGAGTACAGCCGTTCTCATCCACCGCATCGGTCATAGGTGTATTTGCGCAATTATCTCGCGCATCAATAACACCATCTTTATCGCTGTCTTTCGGCTCTTCTTTCACTACTGGAGCAACAACAGGCTCTGGCGCCGGCTCTACTTTTTTCGGCTGCGGCTTATCACCAAAGTGATAGCTAAGACCAAGTTTAAGGCCGAAATCTGAGTGATTTTGGTTCAAGCCTTCGTAGTAATTTGCTTCACCATAGGCAGCCCAGTTATAAGTTAGGTGATGGCGAAAACCCACACCTAGATTTGCCGCATTGAAGTCGTTATAAACATCAAACTTCTTAGCACCCAACACACCATAAACGGTATCGTTAAAGTGGTATAGTACGTCCGCACCATAACGCTCGCCGGTTTTATGATTGTCGGTATTTTCAATATCAAGCTCGAGTGCAGCGAACTCTAGGCGTGCAGTCCAATATTCGTTAAAGCGATAACCCACTTCAACACCTGAGCCAAAAGATTCGCCAATTTCAGTGCCTACAGGCGCACCATCGATGCGGTCCCAATCGGCCCAGAAATAATCCCCAAAAACACCAATATGGAGGCCTTCTTGCGGGTTTGTTTGTTCGTCAGCCATAACGCCTTGAGTTGCGAAAGCCAGTACAATAGCTGCAGAGAGTGATTTGATTTTCATTGTATCCATCCCATGTTAACGATTATCGAGCACGCGCTTAGCATTTGTGCGTCACACACCAGATTGAAAAAGCGGCTAATACTGCTTCATAAATCTGAGCTCGTTCGATTGTTATTGACTTTATTAGCTGGCATTTCTTGCTCTTATCGTAGCCACATTAATCAATGTGGTTTACGTCGTGGTCCAAGCCAACAGTTCATTTCCACACCCAAAGTGTAGACCGCAGTGAAGCAAAAACAAAAGCTTAGCCCCACTTTGTACTTCAAATTTAAACACAGGTTTGCTGAATAGCTGCTGAGCATCATATTAAAGTACTATGAACTGAATGTAACCAAGGCATTAAAAAAGCACCGAATGGTGCTTTTTGTCTATTACTCGCTGTCATCGCTGGGAGTCGATGGTGAGTCTTTTAACAGCTGCTCCAGCTGCGAGAACATCGCTTTGCTGTAATCAATAAACTCCTGCACTTTCTCTTGCTCTTTATCTTGATTGAGCCAAAGCATCAACCCCGATAGCTCATTTTGCAGCCCTAAGTCACCGGCCTGCTTGTATGCCTCTTTCAGCGACTCATTGAAAGGTTGCAGCTCTTTGGCAACTTCTTTACCTGGTGCCGTGCGCTCATACTCTCTTATTGCAGCACGAGTTTTAGTTTGTGTCAGATCCATAGAGAAGGCGACTAGCTCTGGGTTATCTAGCTGCAGCTCACTGGCTTTATTGAACGCCTCATCATATTGGCCGCTAAAGAAGTCTTCACTTACGCCTTGCAGTTGTGCCATGAAATCATTTACAGCTTGCTGCTCATCTTCATTTAATTCGCCATTAACCGATAACGTGAAGTTTAATTCCTGCTTCTCAAACTGTTCAGATGCATAGCCAGCCCCTTGCTTTTCGCCGGGGGCAAATAAACTGGCTGCCGCACCAGCTTGGTAGTTTTGCGCTAAACTAACGACCACTTCATCGCCTTCAGCGGTAGTAAAACGATACTCGGCATTATTTTGTAGCTGCATATACTGGGCTTGGCTTACCGCTACGCCATTACCAATACTTTGCTCGCCAAAAAGCGATTGCTCAAACTCATTGAGCCCTTCCTCAATACCTTTTTGTGACTGCTCAATGCCGGTTTTAATTTCGTCGTTGAGTAGCCCAGCATCTTCAAGCTCACCGTAGGCATCATCAATACCGGTTTGCACGCCTTCGCGCGCTTGCGCCAGCATTTCTTGTAACTTGTCGTCATTGGCGCCATCGGCTTTCGCTTTTTTCACCGCACCAGTGACAAACTGCAGCACATTTTTCACTACCTCTTCGAAGTCAAATAACGGCTTGCTTTGCTGTTTTGGTTGTTCGAGACCTAACGCTTGCGCCAATTTGTCATTCAATACCTTGGCACCCACTTGGCCATAACCCGATGAGTAACTATCAAACCTCGGAGAGTTAATCGCGGGCTGTGCCGGCGCATCACCTTTATTTTTTAAACCAGAACGGTTGCTTTGGTTAAAGATATGATTTAAATCGCTAATTTTCATGAGCTAAGGCCCTCCTCTGCAGTGGTTGCCAAGCCTTGGCAGCACACATTCATGAGTCAATTAATATACTACTACCGCTGTTATCGGCAGCACGCACAGAAACTGTAGAAATTTTGTGCACTTTATAATGGCCGATACTGGACAAACCGTGGCAACTGCCTACAATAGCGGCGCACTTAATAACGAGAGGTTTGCATGCCAGTAATTGATATCGATACCAGCACCTATGACGCGCAGCTAACAGAAAAACAACAACGAATCACGACACAGTTTTCGCGCTTTGGTGTGCAACAGCTTGAAGTGTTTGCTTCGCCGCCGAAGCATTACCGTCAACGTGCTGAGTTTAGAGTATGGCATGATCAGGACGAGCTCTACCACATTATGTTTGACCCTGTGAGCAAAGAGAGGATCCGCGTTGATCACTTTGACCCTGGTGCGTCGTTAATCAATGACCTTATGAGCGCGCTTATCAACGAGCTCAAAGATGATGAGTTGATGCGCCGTAAACTGTTTCAAATCGATTACCTCACAACGCTAAGCGGTGAGGCGTTGGTGAGCCTGCTTTACCACAAGCCACTCAACGAGCAATGGCTAGCTGGTGCCAAGGAATTACAAGCAAGATTACAACAACGCTTTAATGTTGAACTCATTGGCCGTGCTCGCAAACAAAAAGAAGTGTTAGGAAATGACTATGTTATCGAGCGCTTGCAGGTAAATGGCCAGCAGTACGTTTATCAGCAAGTAGAAAACAGCTTTACCCAACCCAATGCCAAGGTGAACGAGCTAATGCTGGGCTGGGCTCAAGATGTGTGCGCCCCTTTGAATAATGATTTGCTCGAGCTTTATTGCGGTAATGGTAACTTCTCAGTCGCCTTAGCAGGGTCTTTCAATCGTGTATTGGCCACAGAAATTTCGAAGTCATCGGTTAAATCGGCACAATACAATATCGCTGCTAATAAGGTGACTAACCTCGATATTATTCGTATGAGTAGCGAGGAGTTTACCCAAGCTATGCGTCAAGAACGTAGCTTTAGCCGCTTAAAAGACATCGACTTACAAGAGTATAACTGCCAGACCATCTTGGTTGATCCGCCGCGTGCTGGTATGGATGAGTTAACCTGTAAGTTGGTGAGTGAGTATGACAATATTGTCTACATCTCCTGTAACCCAGACACATTAGAGCGCGACTTAGATAGGCTAGCAAGTACTCATAAGGTAACGCGATTCGCGATTTTTGATCAGTTCCCTTACACCCATCATATTGAATCCGGTGTGTTTCTCACCCGCAAGTAGCTGACATTATTTGCAGAATAAAAAAACCGCATCATTAAATGCGGTTTTTTTGTGTCTTTCTTAACTTATTTTTTCGCAAGAAAGTTAATCAGTGCGGCAATATCTTCGGGGTCGGTAACACCTGACTCACGACCTAGTAGTAGGCGATATTTACCATTAACAATAAAGGTAGGAACACCGCGTAGGGCCCCTTTTTCTTTAAAGTATTCTTGATCGCGCTGCATCTTCGAGGCTTTGGTGCGAATAGCAAAGCCTTTGAATAGCTTGTCAAACTTGTCGCCATCTACGCCGTTGGCAACAAAAATATCTTTCACATCAGCGACTTCATTAAACTTAGCGCGCTTAGTGTGGATATGACTGAACATGGCTGCAATCAACTTGTCTTTTTGCGGCAGCACTTCAGCAGTCGCGAGTGCTTGTGACAGCATATCTTGATTCTCGGTGCTGCGGCCGCCCATGAAGTTAACGTGGCTTTTCTTAAAATCAACATCTTTGCTGAGCTTAGGTTTTACATCCATAAGCAAGCCTTCATAGGCGTTACATGCGGGGCAATAGAAAGAGAAAAACTCTTTCACTTCCGGCTTACGGCTAGCTCTATCCGAAACCACTTCATAGTGCGTGCCTTCTTCAAACTGTGCCGCAATCGCACTGATGGGCAGCGCCAATGCCATCATGGCTAAAGCAATGAACTTCTTCATCGAGTACTCCGATTATTTTTCTAATAAATAGTTTACGAGCTCGTTTAGCTCTTGTTGCGATGCCACTTTATGCACATGCACTTTGTACTTATCGTTAACGATGAGTGTTGGCACACCGGTCAAAGCACCTAGCTTTGAGTAAGTTGTTTGGTCATCCACGGCTTGTTTCTCGCCATTTACAACAGGCTCGCTCGCAGCAAGCATAGCGAAACGTTGGGCATCAATGCCTTGCTCTGCGAGCAATGCTTCCACAGACTCTTGCGTTTGTAATGGCTCGCGTTGACGGTGAATGCTATCGAAAATCGCCTGCGCTACTTCGGCATCTTTACCTTCTTCTTTGGCAACGAGGTAAGCCCGAGTTAGGCGGTTTTGCGCATCTTTATCAATACGTAAGAAGTTTACATGGCTCTTAACTAAAGGCACGCCTTCAGGCAGTGACTCTTCAAGCGCCCCAACAATGGGCTCAAGCTTGAAGCAATGAGGGCAGTAGAAAGAGAAAAATTCGGTTACTTTATCAGCTTCAGACGCTTCAGCTTCAAGTACTTGATAGTGCTCGCCCGCTTTAAAGTCAGCTGCCCAAGCGGCAACTGGTAGGCAAAGTAGTAGTAGTGAATATTTTAAAGTTTTTATCATAGTCATCTCAATGTATACATTAAACATCAAAAGCAGGTGCTTAAGGTAAAAGTTTTAATGGTGGCTCATCTAACGCCGCCAACTGCTCTTTTAAAGCCAGAGTTTGCTGTTCCCAGTATTTGTCTTCAGCAAACCAAGAAAAGTTCCGTTCAAACGCCGGATCTGACCAACGTTTTGCTATCCAGCCCATATAATGCACCATGCGCATGGCTCGCAATGGCTCAATCAATCGCAACTGAGAATGGTCGAAGTCGGCAAACTCTTCATATGCCAGAACCAAGGTATCAAGCTGCAGTAACTGATTTTGCCTGTCACCACTGAGCATCATCCATAAATCTTGAATCGCAGGGCCTTGTCGGCTGTCATCAAGGTCAACGAATGTCAGGGTGTTGTCCGCAGACCATAGAATGTTGCCAGCGTGACAGTCACCATGCAAGCGAATACTCTGCGAACAATCATAAAGTTGTACCGTTTTATCGATAACCAGTTGCAGTACCGTATAAAATGGCAGCGACATGGCTGTGCTCACCAAGTTACTTTGCTGCAAATGAACCTTAGCTTGATGCAAATACTCGTCGCACCCAAGCGTTGGTCGCTGCTCAAAAGCAGACGCTTTAGCTGTTTGATGCATCCGCCCGATTAAACGCCCGAGTTGCTCCAACTGATCCAGATTGTCCATTTCAAACTGCCGCCCCCCCACACTTGGGAACAGAGTAAAACGATAACCTTGATGCTTAAACAGGGTTTTGCCGTTGATTGTCAAAGGTGCCACCACTGGCACCTCAGCATCCATTAATTCTTGGGTGAAGCGGTGCTCTTCCAAAATTTGTGCATCGCTCCAACGCTCTGGGCGATAGAACTTTACAACATAGCGGCGCTTATCCTCTGCCAAAAATTGATACACCCGATTCTCATAGCTGTTGAGTGCTAATAACCCCGACTCGGCATACACCTCAACCGAATCAAGGGCATCTAAAATGGTGTCAGGTGTCAAAGATGCAAAACTAAACTCGCTCACATTAACGCCCTTTAAAGAAGTTGCTGGATTGCTTAAGCTGAGTGTCAGGGCTATCCACTGGATAAAGCACAAACTCAAATTCGGTCATTGGCTTACGTAAGTCATAAGGGTCAATGATCACCGACAACGGTGCATTGTGGGAGCGCCCCGGCTGCACGGTGAACTCCTGCTCACCAATCACTTGATAATGCTCCAACCCCTGCACTTCGACTCTAAAGCGTTGTTCCTGCTGGGCTTTATTAAGAATTTTCAAGGTATAGGTATTCTCTACCAAGCCTTCCATATTGACCCGATACAGCTGATTACGATCGCGGATAATGTCTAAGTCCATCGGCACGCGCATCATAATATTGGCCGCCAGCGCACCAATAAGAATAAATAGAATGACTGAATAGCCTATCAGCTTGCCACGAACGGGTTTGGTTTTCTCTGCCGACGCTTCAAGATTGCGCTCGGTGGTGTAGGAAATGAGTCCGCGTGGATAGTTCATTTTATCCATCACGCCATCACAGGCATCAATACAGGCGCCACAGTTTATACACTCATACTGTAGGCCGTTACGAATATCGATACCGGTCGGGCACACTTGCACACACAAGTTACAGTCGATGCAATCGCCCAAACCCAGTTCCTTTGGATCTTGTTTGCGCCCACGTGGACCACGTTTCTCACCGCGCTTAGCATCGTAACTGACTGTGAAGGTATCTTTATCAAACATGGCTGATTGGAAACGTGAGTAAGGACAAATATGCAAACACATGATTTCGCGCATCCACCCAGCATTACCGTAGGTGCATAGCGTAAAGACAGCAATACTTAATACCGCATAACCACCGGCTGAAAAGGTAAAAAAGTCGGGCAACAACTCACGAATAGGAGTGAAGTAGCCAACGAAGGTAATTGCGGTATAGAGAGAGAAAAGCAGCCAGCTACCATGCTTGGCTGTTTTACGCCAAAACTTATCAAAGTCCATGGGGCGCTGATCCAACTTTTTACGCTGGTTTGCAGTGCCCTCTATCTTCTCTTCGAACCAAATAAAAATAAACGTCCACACGGTTTGCGGGCAGGTATAACCACACCATACTCGGCCATAAAAGGTGGTCACCAAAAACAGCGCAAAGGCAGCAATCATAAAAATAAACGCGAGAATGGTGAGGTCTTGCGGTAAAAACGTCAGCCCAAAAATGGTGAAGTGCTGGTTCATTAAATCGAATAACACCGCTTGCTGGCCATTGTAATTAATCCAAGGAAGTAACATAAAGGCCAACATTCCTACTAGACCAATACGTTGACGTAACAATTGATGGAGGCCTGTTACAGCGCGAACGTAAATGCGGTTACGGGGATTAAATCGATCGCTTTGCGCCGCACTGGGCTTTTCGATCTTCACGTCAGTAGGGATATTTTTTACCTTGATCCGCTGCTCTTTATCCATTGTCTTTCCTCAACGCCACGTTTTTAGGAAGGGGACAGTTAGTTTAACTGCTTAGAGTGCAAGTATATCAATTTAGCGACAAAAATGATGCCTTTGCAGGCATATATGATGGCTTTTGCTTGCTTTTAAAACACAGAGTTTACTAAACTAGGGCTGCGCTCGCAGTTACCTAGATCAAGGTTTAGTTATGAAGAAGTTATTGGTTATTATTTTTTTGGTGTTGGCTTTTTTCACCATAGACCACCCGATAGTAAAAGGCCCCCGCGACAAGCTGTTTAATCAGACCATGTCCGATTTGAGCGCGGCCAGTAAAGTGAACAAAGAAGTCAAAGCCAAACGAGCCCTAGAGCAAATTCGCCAACAGGTACGCTTGACAGACAAACAGGATCAACATCTAGCGTCTGCTTTGCGTACCGTTAAGAGCATGTACGCATGGGAGCATAAATACTGTTTAAACCGCGAGCTTAATGAATATCTGTTTGGTGATGCTTTGCGCCAAAGCTGCTCGGTCATCGCCAGCACCCACTAAGTTATGGATTTCTCGTCACTGACCAAAAAGCAAACCCAGTCGTTTGTGCAGCAAAAAAAATTGCTACAGCGACTGTCTAAGGGTCAAGAGGTGCGCTGCGAGCACTGCCACGGAAAAGTCACCCTAGCTCTGGGTGAGCCGGGCTATGCGAGCGCACGGTGCGAAAAGGGCTGTACCGACGTGTTATTGCAGCTATCCTAGCCGTCCCATTCTTGCTCATCATCAAACAAGCCACTTTGCACCGCGACAAGCTCAATCAGCTCAGCAAAGCCGAGGCTAAAGTCGGCCATCATATCGAACAAAACTTCGGCAAACTGTTGCTCGCTCTGCCCACTTTGTGCCGCTTGTGCGCAAAATGCTTGTTGTTCACTGAACAAACTCAGTACGGTCACCGCTTGTAGCAACATCTCGCGACTGTCATCATCCACCGCCTGCGCCGTTAGCAACGGCTCAATATAATAGCTAACACCAATCGCAAACCCTTGGCTCCACAGAAGTATAGGTGCATCATTGGCAAAGTTATGCTGCCAAGGCTGACGCAATTGCACAACCTTACGCAGGTTGAACCCCTCACTATAAACTTGATCGCTCACCTGTTGCTGCGCATTCATTAACGCAAATAATACGCTCTCATCGCTCTTCGCTGCTTGCTCGCCCAACACATCGACCAACCATTGCTCTGGCTCGATAGGCTGAGGGGCGCACACAAGGGCAAACAAGTAGCCTTGCAGCTGCACAAAGTCCATTGCATGGTCATGTTCATCCAAGTATTTTTGCAGTTGTTGCTGCACACTGTCGGTCATTAGAAGTTGATCCTATAACGCCCATCACTGGTTTGGTTGCCAAGGAACTGTACAGCATCATGCACATCCTTAGGTAGACTCGCATCCGGCTTTACAAAACCACTTGCTGTAAGTTGACTACGCTCGTTAAGGCCCGCATCAACTTGCAGCCCAAGGCGATTCTCTTTATCAACTTTCACGCTAATACCGCCGTTTTTACAGGCTAACTGTCCTTCTAATTCACCAATACTGAACCAGCCATTACGCCCTTTCACGGTGATATCTGGTGAGCTAATTTCGCCAGCGAGAACTTGGCAGTGCGGCTGACCCAATTGATATTGGGCAATATCGACAAAAATCCGCCCCCGCGCTTGGGTGGGAATAGGCAGTTGTACTTGTGCCAATGCCTGCTCTATACGAATACGGGCATTAGCGTCAGTAACCGTTAAGTCCTTCTCAAACAGCCCATAATTAATCACCCCACCCGCAGAGAGCTCTTCAGGGTTACGTTTATTCCCTAAGGTGACATCCACTTGCGCTTTACCTGTTAGTAAAGCCCAGGCATTCACTTGCCACTGCGCTTTGCTCAGGTATTGACCTTGATAGCGCACACCATTTATTTGTCCTTGCCAGATGGTACCGCTTGCTGGGCCTAGCTGTAACCCTGGCGGCAATTGCTTAGCCGCCAAATTAAGCGCGATAGAGGCGGGAAATAAAGCCACAGCAAAGATGATAAAAGATAGTAAAAATAAGCTTCCCAGAGCGAATGCTTTCTTCACAGACATAGTTACTCCAATACAATGCGGCTAACGCGCACATGCCCAGGCTTTTGGTCTTGCGACAGTTCAATATTGGCGATGCTAACGCCGTGATTGTTCACCAACTCGTCAAGCCAAGCTAACAACTGGTTGAACGGCACACTATCAATGTTTACCCGTAAGCCATCACCGCTTGGCTGCATACGGCTGATCGCTATTTGATATCGCCCCCGGGTGCGGTTGACGATTTGCGTCACATTTTTGCCACTGGTGTTGGCAACGGCGCCTTTTGCTTTGAGCTTGACCACACTTTGCTGCACAAATTGCAGCAACTCTTGTTGTTTTAACTGGTCTTGCTTGGCGTCTTCAATGGCATTATTCAACGGCCGATACACCACCATGACAAAGAAGAACACCACAAATACCGCACCAGCAATTAAGAGTAAGCGCTGCTCTTGCGGCTTTAAGGACTGCCAATAATTAGTGAGTGCGCTCATTGTGCTCCCCTTATTCTTAACTCGCCGATGACACTTTCACCATCGTTATTGAGTGAGCCTTGCTCAACATCTAAACCGCGCTGCTCGAGTTTGGCTTTTACCTGCCCAAAACTTTGGAAATCTTGTCCTCGAGCCCCTACGCGCAGTTCATTGCGACGTTGGTCAAAGCGTAATGTTTGCGGCACAAACTGTTTGCTTTGTTGCACCACGTCGGCAAAATCTTGTAGTAATAATAAAAATTGGGCGCTCGGCCCTTGGCCACTTTCTTTCAAAGCACCGTTAATCTGGCTCCGTAATAAATGAGGACGCACTTTAGTGCCTGGAAAAGCACGTTCATAAGTGCTGATCACCTGAGCCTTGGTTGCTTCAGCTTGGCTGCTATAGTGATAAAGCTGCGCGCCTTTAACCCCAAGCATAAAGACCAAGGTCACCGCTGCTGCCACCATCGCCGGGCGCCAAGTTTTTAACCAGCCATAGCTTTGCTTTTTATAAGCAAATTCGCCTTGGCGAAGATCGATTGGCGACGAGGCGGTGGCGAACATCGCCAAAGGTAACTCAAACTTCTCTTCATGTACTTCGGTGGCTATCTGCTCACTGTGATAACCAGGCAACGGGCTATACAAATCTAAGGTTTGTACGCCAACGGCACTTAAAAAGGCTTCGGCCCACTGTGGCTCTAGCTGTGCACCATGCCACGCTCCATAGCGCACCAAAAAGCTATGCTCATTGACAGCCATCGCTGTAGCTCGCTGTGGCTGAGGCTCCGGTAATAACAGAGCATCACTGTGAATATGCTCGACAAGCAATTGCGCATTGCTCAATACTGATAGCCAATTTTGCAACCATTGACGGTTCACCAAAGCAACCTGAATGAAGTGCTGCTCGCCATCACTGTGCGCCTGGCCGTGAGCGATAAACAAGCTGTCGACATCAACGGCAACCTGCTCCTCAATCATATAAGGAAGCGCTTGCTCTAGCTTGCGGCTCCACTTAGTCGGCAATTGCACGCGGTGACATTGTACCTGAGCGCTGGGTAACACTAAGGTGCACTCACGGTTATGTGCTTTCGTTGCTAGCTGCTCTAATTCATTGGCATCATGTAGTTGACCACTGCCAATAATTTCATTTTCACTGCGGTTATAGACCAGCCAATGTATGGGCTGATCGGGGCGCTCGCCCACGTGGATCAGTAAGGACTCTCTCACTGCACGCCTCCAAATTTTCGCGCCAAAATAGTTACGTTGTTTTTATCTGCTTGTAGTAATGACGTCATAGTAAACTCGAAATCAACGAAGGTAGCGGTGGTTTGTAATTGAAAGTACTCACTTTTCAACACAAAACGCTCATCATCTGCCTTCACATCCTGTCCGCCTTGTTTTTTTACTTCTGTGGTGAACTCATTGAGCTCATCGAATCCTTCGTCGGGACGAGCGGCAATCACCGCCTGCGCACCTGACTCACTGAGACCATTGACCATTGCTGCCAATAACAGCGCCTGATCTTCAGTAATGGTATTGACGTTAATAGAAAACAGCTCGTCATCAGGAATAACGCACACATAGGGCGCTATTTTCTGCATGACTAAGGGGTTAAAGCCCTTCACTAAACGCAGCTCTGAAATATCGGCGAAGAAGTTATTGGCGGTTAAGTAAGGCACATCACGTGACAAATACTCATCTTCTTCCGCGCCTGAACGCATGGTAATACTGTCTTCATCAAGCCAATCAAAGACACTGTCAGCCATGGCCTCTTCCGACTCTTGCGCAGGCAACTCCTCAACTTCTTTGAGCAAGGCTAGCAGCGCCTTGTGCGCAGGATTTGATTTAACAAAGCCGCCTTCAGCAGCACTGGGCTCAGCGCGCAAGGCATTTAAGTTTAAGCACGTTTGTAAGTCCCTTATCGCACCACTAATGGTGCCGTTTTCCACCGGATAAGGGGTGTCAGCGGCGAGTGCCCAAGGTTGTTGTAAATGCATTTTATCGGGCTCTTTTTCAATACTTTCCCGCAACACTTTTTGTGCCAGCGCTTCCGCTGCATAGGCATACCATTTCGCCTGGCGGAAATCGTCTAAATTCGTAGACTTTTGCACTTGCACCATTAAATTGATGCTCATTTGTGCCGCTATAGTCGTCGCCAAGGCGACAATAAACAACACGATAACCAGCGCTGCACCACGAGCTGACTGTTTACTTTTCGCCACTTTTTGCCTCCTTGCCTTGCCCTGCAAGTAAAAACAAACGTTTAATTGGCTCCCGGTCTTTTAGCGTCAGCTCAATAGATACCGCTTTGGGTAATCCCTCTTGTTGCCACTGTGGCTGCCATGGCTGCTCTCCTTTACTGTCATAAAATTCAAAGGTGAGCTCTTGCACCCCCTCCAACAGCACTTGCACACGTGGCTCTGTACTATCTAACTGATCGACATAGAGTCGATATAGCCGCTCTAGCCGCTCTTCTTGTACCCGATATGCCACAGCTTGCAATTCACTACGCGGTAATAGGTAGCCGGGGTTTGTCCAGCCGCTGCGTACAAAGCCGATACCATCAAACTCGCTATCGAATAAATAGCGTTCGTGCATCAGGAATTGCTCTTGCGTATCACCCGCCTCGTTGCGCACTTTGCGTTTAGTGATCTGGCTAAAGTCTTGCTCTAGCATACGAAATACGTTTTGTAGCCGTGAGAGCTCATCCAAGGTTTGCTCTGACGCTTCCTTGGTGCGTGTGGTTACATCCAAAATCTGATGGGTTGCGCCGATAATAAACACCATCACAGCCAACGCGACCAACACCTCGACTAAGGTAAAACCGCCTTCGCTCCCATTGTGACAGCCATTAGCGCCGGCCATTGCTTTTGGCCTCTTTATCGATATAAGTGGACAGAGTGTAAGCAAACTGCTCGTATTGCTCATCGGTGTACACCTCGATATCCACTTTTACAAAGCTACTGTCAGCCGTGCGCGTGACTTTTTGCTGCCAATACCAGGTTTGTCCAGCCAACTCGACTTTGCCTTTATGGTTATTTTTAGCAGCCCACTTGTCACCTTGAGCACGAATTTCAACTAACTGGTTTTCTGCCACCCAAGACGCATAGGTTTGCTCTTCGATGGTACTTAAGTGATTAATATGCTCGCCGCTGATTTGCATCGCCGCGATGCCGGCCATGGCGCATATACTCAAGGCCACCATAACTTCCAACAACGTAAAGCCCTGATACCACCAACCCCTGCCTCGATTCATGGCCACTGCTCTCTATCAAGTGCCACGGGAGCCATAAACTCACCGGTAATAGTGTAGGGCATAAGCTCTTCTTCACGGCTATCCACGGCCAACGCCAGCTCAAACGGGCTGACCTCTCCAGAGGAAAGGATCATCACTTGCGGGATTTTCATTTCTTCCAGCTCAAGGAAGTCCTCTTCATCGACCCCTAAAAGCTGCTGCCAGTCGACGGCATCGAGCAGGCTATCTTGCGCCCATGGCAAATCTTCTTGATTCAGGGTCAACTCAAAAGGCGGTTCGAATTGCTTGCCTTTCAGTACCCCTTCGGCATCTTCCAATGGCCGCCATTCCTGCTCAGCATAGGTTAAAAACTCATAGCCATTATCAGCAACATACAACCCTAATTGACGCTGATTTAAAATGGCGTACTCAGAGGCATAATTAATACTGGTCTGCAGCGCGAGGGCGTGTTGCTCGAGCTCATCCTCATGTGAGTCATCGATGCTGTATACCACGAGATTAGCGGTAAAAGCGATGATCGCTAAAACCACTAAAATCTCGATTAAACTAAAGCCACGATGACGAGCAACTGCCATACAAATTAACGCTCTTCTTCGTCCCAGTTACCGATATCGTCTTCAGTACCCGCTTCACCGTCCGGACCCATTGAAAATACGTCAATCTTACCGACTTCTCCTGGGTAAATAAGCTGATACGGATTACCCCATGGATCTTCTGGTAAATTCTCTATGAAACCACCATCAGGGAAACGTTTTGGCACCGGTTCAATACTTGTTTTGGTCACCAAAGCTTCAAGACCTTGCTCCGTGGTTGGGTAGGTCTTATTTTTTAATTTATACAGGCTCAATGCATCTTCAAGCTGTTGAATATCTAGCTTTGCTTTGTCTAATGCGGCCTCTTCCTGTTGCCCCATAATGTTGGGTGCCACAATTGACATGATCATGCCAATAATGACCAGAACTACCATCACTTCTAATAATGAAAAACCAGATTGCTTTCTCACTGTCATTACCTCTAATTGCTTAAATCCATCTGCGCCTTAGCTTATAAGCCAATGGCCTTGTTCATCGCCATAATCGGTTGCAATATGGCCATTACGATAAATAACACGATAATAGCCATGGTTGCTATCATCGCGGGTTCCAAAAGTTTAAGTGACACATTGACCATGGTCTCAAACTCACGATCTTGGTTATCGGCGGCGCGCTCTAACATTTGCTCTAACTCGCCTGACTTCTCACCACTGGCTATCATATGTAGCATCATGGGCGGGAAAAGCTTAGTTTGCTCAAGCGCCGCACGAAGGCTAGCCCCTTCACTAACTCGAGTAGCCGCCTCGGCAACGGCCGCTTTAATCTTCTCGTTAGCAAGCACATGACCTGAAATTTTCATACCCTCAAGCAGCGGCACAGCACTGGAAGAAAGAATGCTTAGGGTACGAGCAAAACGCGCAGTATTTAAGCCCCGACTCACTTTGCCGATACCGGGTAAGGTCAGCAGCTTGCTGTCATACCAAAAGCGAATATTGGGCTTTTTCAGCGCTTGCTTAATACCGACTGTGAGCAACACAAATACTGCGATGCACACAAACCAATAGTTTTGCACGAAGTGGCTGGCAGCCATCACCCACTCGGTGGTCCAAGGTAATGCTTGCTTTGACTTTTCAAATGTTTTCAATATCTTGGGCACCACAGTTCCCAGAAGAATAGAAACAATGGCCACGGCAAAAATCACCAAAATGATAGGGTATACCATGGCCTGGGTAATCTGTGAGCGCATGTGTTGACGTTGCTCGGTGTAATCAGCTAAGCGGTTTAAAACCTGGTCTAGATGCCCTGATTTTTCACCTGCTGAGACCATCGCCCGATACAGATTATCAAACACGTGAGGAAACTCCGCGAGGCCATCGGCTAGGGTGTAACCCTCAACCACTTTCGAGCGTACCGCCATCAACATTTTCTTCAAGCGCGGCTTCTCGCATTGCTCGGCCACGGCCATGACCGCAGCTTCAACTGGCAAAGCGGATTGAATAAGGGTGGCAAGCTGACGGGTAATAAGGGCAAGATCTGACGTCGATATTTTCGCTTTAAATACGTTGCCTAATAAGCCTTTATTGGCAGCATTGGCCTTTTCTTGAGAAGCAGCTAATTCCACGGCAACAGGCATCAGTCCTTTGTCACGCAATTGCTGACGTATTTGCTTTGCCGTATCGGCCTCTAAAAGCCCTTTTTTTTCTTTGCCTCGCCCATCTAACGCGCGATATTCAAATGCCGCCACTATTGCTCCTCACGGGTAACCCGTAACACTTCTTCCAAAGTCGTTTTCCCAGCAAGAACTCTAGAGCAGCCATCTTGGCGAATACTTGGGCTGTGCTGACGCACATATTTCTCAACCATTTGCTCACCATGGCCGTTATGAATCAGCTCACGAATATGGTCGTCCACCACTAATAACTCATGAATACCGGTACGCCCTTTATAACCGTTATAGTTACATTCTTCACAGCCTTGGGCGCGATAGATAGTGGGTGGGTTTTCAGCGGGCACACCCAATAGCTGGCATTCACTTTCATCAGCTTCATGGGCCTGCTTGCAATTATTACACAAGGTGCGCACTAAACGTTGAGACAAGACTCCTAACAGCGACGAGGACAATAAGAAAGGTTCTACCCCCATATCTTCCATACGGGTGATCGCCCCGGCTGCGGTGTTGGTGTGCAAAGTCGACAGTACTAAGTGACCGGTCAGTGACGCTTGAACACCAATTTGCGCGGTTTCTAAATCACGGATTTCACCTACCATCACCACATCTGGATCTTGACGCAAAATAGCTCGCAGACCACGCGCAAACGTCATATCCACTTTCGGATTGACCTGAGTTTGGCCGATACCGGGGATCTCGTACTCAACAGGGTCTTCAACAGTGAGGATATTGCGGTCTCGGCTATTGATGGCCGTCATTCCGGCATACAGGGTGGTACTTTTACCCGAACCTGTTGGGCCGGTTACGAGAATAATGCCATGGGGTTTACGAATGAGCTCCGCAAACAGTTCTTGGTTGCGTCGCGTCATTCCCAGGTCTTGTAAATCAAGGCGGGCATTGTTTTTATCAAGTAGACGCAGCACCACCCGCTCACCAAAGCTTGATGGCATCGTTGACACCCGCACGTCAACCGCGCGCCCAGCAATGCGTAGGCTGATACGACCATCTTGAGGAACACGCTTCTCAGCAATATCCAGTTTAGCCATAACTTTAATACGCGATACGAGCAGCGAAGCTAGCTTGCGATTGGGTTTGAGCACTTCTTTGAGCACGCCATCGACGCGAAAACGAATCACAAGCTCTTGCTCGAAGGTTTCGATATGGATATCCGATGCGCCCTCTTTGATAGCCTCGCCCAACATGGCGTTAATCAGCTTGATAATCGGCGCATCATCGTCAGCAGCGAGCAAGTCTTCGGTTTGCGGTAGCTCCTCGGCGAGAGAGAATAAATCGGCCTCATTGCCGATATCTTCCATTAACTGCTGGGTTTCCGAACTATCGCGTTGATAGGCCGCCTCAAGGACGAGTTCGAATTTGTCTTCCGGCAACCGCTCTACGCTAAACCCTCGGCCTGCGAAGCGGCGCACCTCCAACATAACCTGAGGCTCTAAATCATGGCTATGGTAAAGCAGTAACGTCTCATCATGCTCCACCAATAGCACTTGAAAGCGACGCGCAAAGGCAAATGGCAGTCGCAGTGGCGCTGTGGCAACGGTTTCTGATACCTCCATCAGCGCTTCGTCAGTGACGGGCACCTCGGCGCTGCTTTGGGCGGCGATTTGCTCAGTCATTGTCTCGCTCAGCCTTATTTTGCTCTTTCAAATACTCTTCATAGGTAGGCGGCAATACGAGCGCGTCATTCCACTCAGGGAGTAATGGCACTTGCTCGGTTGGCATCAAGTCGATACCGTCATCGCTTTGTTTGAGCTGCTCACCACGGATAAATTTATATTTACTGTGGCTCAAACGGTTCATGCTCTCAATATCGCGTAAAATTGTGGGGCGAATAAAGACGATAAGATTGCGTTTACGCTTTGACGTACTGGTGGATTTAAATAAGTGGCCGAGCACAGGAATATCACCAAGTAACGGTACTTTAGAGACACTTTCTTGGACATCTTCATCGATAAGACCGCCGAGCACAACCATACCACCATCGTCGGCTAGCACTGTGGTGGTAATGGCACGTTTGTTAATGGAAATATCCACCGCCGTTGAACCCGCGACATTCGATACTTCTTGTTCAATGGTTAGCTGCACTGCCGAGCCATCGTTTATTTGCGGTGTTACTTTAAGCTTCACACCCACTTCCTGACGATCAACAGTCTGGAATGGGTTTTCATTGTTACTGCCGGTCGACGAGCCGGTAATAATGGGTACTTCTTGGCCGACAATCATCGACGCTTCTTCATTATCCATCGTAGTAATCGAAGGAGTCGCCAAGATATTCGAATTCGTGTCATTAGAAACGGCTTGGACTATCGCGCCCCAGTCATTCTTAACGATACCCATGGCTAAGCCATTGATTCCACCTAAAAGGGTACCAAGAGGACCTAAATCACCTTCTATCGTTTCTTCAAACTCACTGGCATTACCAGTTTCATCACCTACCACAGTGCGTTTTACGGTTTTATCACGGGCTTGCTCTGCTGCCACCGCCAGTGAGCCAACGGGCACGGTGGTGCCGTTGTTAAACTGCAACATGCCACCTTGTTCGGTGATCCATTGCAAACCAAAGTTAACGCCATCGCCTTCAGAAACCTCAACAATAATGGCTTCTACCAAGACTTGCGCACGGCGAATATCTAATCGTTCAATCACTTTTTCAAGTGAACGCATCATGTCGGGTTGGGCGGTAATCACCAATGAGTTCGACGCTTCGTGCGCTTCAATGCTGATGTCATCACTGCCGCGACGTGTGGTGCGCGCAGCATTACCATTGCCTTGCTGCTCTTCTTTTAAAGACTTACTAACCCCCTGTAATACCTTAACCAGCTCATCTGATTTAGCGTAATTAAGGTAAAATACTTTGGTATTCCCGGTTGTCTCTAGCTCGTTATCTAAGCGCTTGACTAATTCAATGGCGCGCGTGCGGGCCTGCCCTTCACCACTGACAATCACACTGTTGGTACGCTCATCTGCAACGACCCGAGGGATCAAAAAGTCGGGGACGCTGCCTTTGCCATTGTCTTTAAAAATATTATCGACAACAGACACCACATCAGAGGCCGTGGCGTGTTTCAGACGCACAATATCAACACGTTTATCACCGGCTTGGTCAACCAAGCGAATAATTTCCACTAGGCGGTTTACCGACTCGGCATGACCGGTCAGCATCATGACGTTAGAGGGGTTAAAGTTGGTAACATGGCCACCATCTTTTTGGTCACTAAACTGACGGATCAGTGGACCCAACTCTTGGACGGTTACATTTTTCACTCGCACAACCCGAGTTACCAGCATATCACCGCCCATGCCGTCATCTTCACCGATGACTGGCACATTAGACTTTTTCGCGTCTGAGCTTTTCTCTACTTTAATGATACCACTTGGCATTTCGACAGCAGCATAGCCGTGTACTTCGAGAACGTTGAGGAAGAATTGATAGTACAGCTGTTCATCCATGAGCTCGTAGCTACGCACATTAATTTTGCCACGTACATTGGGGTCAATGATCACCGTCTTGTTAAGGTTTTTACCAACGATATTGATAAACTCGTTGATATCTGTGCCCTTAAAGTTTGCCGCATATTCGACTGCGTATAGATTTAAACTTACCCCAGCGGCGAAAAGTAGCGCGCCATACTTGGCAAGCCCTTTTATTATTTTTGTGCGAAATTTCGCGCCCATTGTTCTTACTCCAAACGTGTGATTATTGCAGGCTAAATTGCACATCGAACAGTTGCCCGTTGCGGTTCACGGTAATAGATGCGTCGGTGCTATTGCGCAGCTCTTGCAATGCTGCCATGGCTTGTTTCATATCGGTTAGCTGATAACCATTTATAGCAATGGCGATGTCATTATTTTCAAGGCCCATTTGTTTAAATAGAGCCGGGTCTTTTCCAGGGCTTAATTTATACCCTTGTAGACGACCTTGGTTACGTGCCGGAGTGATACGTAGATACTCCGATAACTTTCCTGGGTCGGCAAGAATTTGTTTGCGTGTTTGCTGTAGAGCTTGCTTGGCCTCGGCACTGGCTGTGGCATTGATGGTTTTCGCCTTACCGGCACTCGCTTTGGGAGCATTATCAGCTTGTGACCGACTTGCTGGCACAGGCATAGATACGGTTTTAGTGAAGCTCAAGCCGTCAAGCATCAGTGTTTCAAAGCGCCCACCGACATCCAAAATAGCTCGGTCAGGAAGTACTTTTGCCAGTTTAGCGCGTGTTCCTTTGATAACATCATCAATACCGTAGGTCTCTTGGCGCCCTTGGGATTCAATAATGGCGAGCCCGGCGGTTTTGTCGTTGGTAGCTGCTACCACGCCGGTTAGGTTTATGCTTAGACGTGTTTCAGGGGCGTCGCTGATAACTTCCTGTTTAGGTTCAGCTTGCTCGACAGCGGCGGCATCACCGAACAAATTAACTGAACGGATGGCGGCAATATTTGCTCGCTCTGCACCTTTGTTTGCTTGGCTCACAGGTGGCATCACCGTGCTTGCTTGCGGTTGTGGCCATACCAGCCAAAGCAACCCAGCGGCTAGATAACCACAATACAACACCGCAACCAGCACGATAGTGGCCACGATTTTTTTCTGTGGGAGCTGCTTAAGCCATTGTTGTAGTTGGGCTGAATCCAAAACTCTATACTATTATTATTGTAGTCGTTAACGTCACATAGTACATCTATCACTGAGTGACAACAAGCACACCATGTAGCATTAATGTAAAAACATGTAGCCTAGTATAACCTCCGCGCAAGACAGCAATATGACAGCGTTCTGTGCTTTTTTTGGTCGTTGTGTTGTGCTAAATTTCGCCCTTAACTTAGAGAAAATAGTACCGAGGTAAAGTGAGCAAGTCAGCAGCGAACGAACACAGCGAATCTGTGCGCTTAGACAAATGGTTATGGGCCGTGCGCCTCTACAAAACTCGCGCCATAGCACGAGAAATGGTGCAAGGGGGCAAGGTCCACTATAACGGTCAACGTTGCAAGCCTAGTCGTCAGGTCGAAGTGGGAGCGAGCATCCGCCTTGCTCAAGGCTTCGATGAAAAACATATTAAAGTGCTTAAACTACTTGAAAAGCGTGTGGGTGCCCCCATTGCTCTGACCTGCTACGAAGAAACCGAGCAAAGTAAGTTAAAACGCGAAGAAAATGCCATTGCGCGTAAAAACAATGCCTTCTTTGCGCCACACCCTAATCAGAAACCGGACAAAAAGCAGCGCCGTGAACTGATTAAGATGAAAGCCAAATAGAGAAACTCATGCAAAACGATTTATTACACCGTTATATTTTTGAGCAACACGATGTTCGTGGTGAGCTCGTTCAAGTAAGCGATGCTTTCGCGCAAGTGATCAAAGACCGCGACTACCCTGACGCCGTAAAAAAGCTCTTGGGCGAGCTATTCGTAACCACTTCGTTGTTGACTGCGACACTCAAGTTTCAAGGCCATATTAATGTGCAAATCCAAGGTGATGGACCAGTAAAGTTTGCAGCCATCAACGGCGATCATGAGCAAAACCTACGCGGTGTCGCTCGCATGCAAGGTGAAGTAAAAGGAGATGGGTTACTGGCGTTGATGGGTAAAGGTCATATGATTATTACTATCACCCCAGTCAAAGGCGAACGCTATCAAGGGATTGTGCCGCTAGAGCATGACAGCTTAGCTAAGTGCGTAGAACAATATTTTGCTCAATCTGAGCAACTAAAAACACGGATGTGGTTCGCCACGAATATAAGCCCTGGTCAAGAACGTGCAGCGGGCCTTTTCCTGCAAGTGCTTCCCGTCAACCAAGACAAAGCGACTGCTGATTTTAGTCATTTAGAGACGCTCAGCGATACAGTAACCGAAGACGAGTTATTAAATTTAGATGCACACACCGTATTGACTCGCTTGTACCATGAAGACAACCCTAAACTGTTCGAGCCACAGCCAGTGCAGTTTAAATGTACCTGTAGTCGCGAGAAAACCATTGATGCACTCGTTAATGTCGGCAAAGATGAATTACTTGCCGACGTACAGGCGAATGGCGAAATTGTTATTAACTGCCATTATTGCCTCAGTGAATACCGCTTTAACGAAGAGCAAATTAAAGCAATCTTCAATTAATTAAGCATTCATTCATTTAAAAAGCTCGAGTACGAAAAACTCGAGCTTTTTTGTTTAAAATAATGACACCGGTATCATGAAATTTTGCTTTTTTATGACACCGGTATCACTGAAATTATTCATGTTTTTTCATATAAAACCGCCATTTTTAGGGCTTTGACCGCTCGTATACAAGCAAACCTTCTGTTACTATAAAATCTATAAAGCACTCTCACACAGCTTTAGATTAACCCGTTCAACCTCTCACAATTTTAGGTAAAAAAATGACTTCAAGCGCTACTCGTTTTGTTGATCTTACAACCGCAGAACTGATCGAGCAGGCAGTTCGTCGCGGCGAAGGTACTCTAGCCGCTAACGGTGCATTTGTTGCTAAAACAGGCCGTCGCACTGGTCGCTCTCCTCAAGATCGCTTTATCGTAAAAGAAGCAAGCACTGAAAATGATATTCAGTGGGGCAATGTTAACCGCCCATTCGATGCCGATAAATTTAATGCGTTGTGGGAACGTGTGGAAAACCACGTTGCTGAAAACGATCACTTTGTCTCTCACTTAGAAGTAGGCGCCGATCCAGAGCATTATTTACCTATTGTTGTTACTACAGAAACTGCATGGCACCACGTGTTCGCGAAAAATATGTTCATTGAGCCAAAGCAGTTCAATGCCGCGAATTTACCGCAATGGCAGATTTTGAATGTACCTTCATTCGTATGCGACCCAGAGCGCGATGGCACTAATAGTGATGGCACTGTGATCATCAACTTTGCCGAGCGAAAAGTGTTACTTGCTGGTATGCACTATGCTGGTGAAATGAAGAAGTCGATGTTCTCAGTGCAAAACTTCTTACTGCCAGGGAAAGGTGTTCTACCTATGCACTGCTCTGCAAACGTGGGTGAGAATGGCGATACCGCCTTGTTCTTTGGTCTTTCAGGCACGGGGAAAACCACCCTGTCTGCCGACCCTAGTCGTTTCTTGATTGGCGATGATGAGCACGGTTGGGCCCCTGGTAGCGTCTTCAATATTGAAGGCGGTTGTTACGCCAAATGTATCGACTTATCGCAAAAGAACGAACCGGTTATTTGGGATGCTATTCGCTTTGGTACTATTTTAGAGAACGTGGTACTAGACGACACCCGTACGCCTGATTACAGCGATGCTAGCTTGACGCAAAATACCCGTGCCGCATATCCACTAGAGCACATTGCCAAGCGCAAAGAAGAAAATCGCGCCGGCGAACCAAAAGCCGTAGTGTTTCTAACCTGTGATGTGAGCGGTGTATTACCACCAGTATCAGTATTAAGTGAAGAAGCTGCAGCATACCACTTTTTAAGCGGCTACACCGCTAAAGTGGGCTCAACAGAAATTGGCTCAACGTCTGATATTGAATCTACTTTCTCAACCTGTTTCGGCGCGCCATTCTTCCCTCGCCCAGCGGGTGTTTATGCGGAACTATTAATGAAGCGCGTGCGTGAGTTCGGCGCTAAAGTATACTTGGTTAACACTGGTTGGACAGGCGGTCCTTACGGTATTGGTAAGCGTTTTGATATCCCAACCACGCGTGCTGTAGTTGATGCGATTGTGTCAGGCAACTTAGCCGATGTAGAGACCCAACATATCGATGTATTAAACCTAGACGTGCCGGTGGCTGTACCTGGTGTCGACACTGAGGTACTGAACCCTATCAACACCTGGGCTGATAAAGACAAATACAACGAATACGCGAAGAAACTCGCAGACGACTTTAATCAGAACTTCGCTAAATACGATGTTTCTGATGCGATTAAACAAGCCGGCCCGCAAAGCTAAGGGCGGGCTGCTGTTTATACTTAGCCATTGCGCTGAGAATTCAATCCCACGCCAGCATTACGCTGGCGTTTTTATTGGTAAGTATATAGTTGCACACAAGCCGCCCTGTTCACGGTTCTTGAGCTCAACCTTGCCATTGTGCATAGTAACGATGCGCTTAATAATCGCCAGCCCTAAACCGCTGCCTTCACTGCCACGCGCCTGATCACCTTGGGTAAAAGGCGCGAACACCTTCTCCAGCTCAGACTCAGGGATGCCAGGCCCTTTGTCTAACACACTGACACAGACGTATTTCTTGCGCGCACAAAAGTGAGTATTCACCTCTATGCTGTCATCAGAATAACGCAAGGCATTCTCTATCATATTGGTGAGTACACGCTTGATTGCCACACAACTTATCGGCACATTGGGAAGGCTGGGGTTCAAAGTGAGTGTGATATCTCGGCCATGCTGTTGCTCAGCATGGACCACCTCTTCAACCAAAGCGTTGAGATCTTCAGGTTGGTTATCCCCTTTGTCATGGTGGCGTAGATATTCAATGAACTGATCAATGATTGCGTTCATATCTTCTATATCGTGAATAATACCTTCACGCAGATAGTCCTCATCATCAGACATCATTTCAGTGGCTAGGCGAATACGGGTTAACGGCGTTCGCAAGTCATGTGATACCCCAGCCATTAACAAGCGCCGATCTTGCTCTAGCGCAGCAATGCTACGCGACATCTGATTGAAGGCTCGCGTTACCTCAACCATTTCAGTCGAACCTTGCTCATCAACAACGGTGCTAAAGTCGCCTTTGCTCACCTTCATCGCCGCTTCTTGGAGTGCTTTGAGTGGGCGGTTTAGGTGCCGCGCAAATAACCACCCTCCCAGCACACTGAGAAAGCCAATACTGGTTAGGTAAAAGGTTAAAAACTCAATATTGGCTTCGGTGAAGCCAGATAATGGCACCCGCACCCAGTATCCTGGAGCCTGCGGCGGTTCTATCCAATACACCAATGGATTAGTTTGACTAATACGCACACGGGCCGAGCCATTAAGCTGTTCCGACATAATGTTGGAGAGCATTGAATATTCACGAGCTTGCCCTAGCCCGTTAATGTAAGCCTCGCGCTGGGTGAGTAACTCGATTCCTGTTTCTTCTAAGAAGCGTTTCGACACTTCATCACTAACTTCGACGCCATCATCGACACCAATGAATACCGTTTTCACCTGCTTTGCGAGCATGATATTCACTTGCTCGATGGTCGGCTTGACCACGTAGAAGCTCACCGCAACATAGGACACCACTTGGTTTATAAGTAGCAAAGCACCAACTAAAAATACCGTTTGCCCAAATGCGCTTTTGGGAAATAAGCTCATTTACTTGTTGCCGTCGGGCACAAATACATAGCCCAGTCCCCATACTGTCTGAATATAACGAGGGTTCGCGGCATCGGCTTCGATCATCCGTCTTAAACGTGATACTTGCACATCAATACTGCGCTCCAAAGCGCTGTAATCACGGCCCCTAGCCAAGTTCATAAGCTTATCGCGGCTCAGTGGTTCACGTGGGTGTGAAACGAGGGCTTTCAGTACCGCGAACTCACCACTGGTCAGTGAAATAACCTCATCCCCTTGAGTCATTTCTCGCGTCGCCAGATTTAACGCAAAGTCACCAAACTTAACTAAGTTTTCTTCTGATGAAGGCGCACCCGGCACTTCTTTAGCGCGACGACGCAAAATAGCCTTCACTCGAGCCAATAGTTCGCGTGGGTTAAACGGTTTAGGAATGTAATCGTCAGCACCTAACTCGAGGCCAATAATGCGGTCAACCTCGTCACCCTTAGCGGTCAACATCACGATAGGAATTTCATTTTCTTTTTGTCGCAAACGACGACAAATTGAAAGGCCATCTTCGCCGGGCAACATTAAATCTAAAACCATCAAATGAAAGTTTTCTCGTTCTAAAAGCTTATCCATTTGTTCGGCATTGGCGGCGCTGCGTACGATAAATCCTTGCTCAACTAGATAGCGCTCCAAAAGGCTGCGTAAGCGCATGTCATCATCGACAACGAGGATTTTTGTTGTTTCCTGTCCCATTATTTTTCTTTTCGTTGTTTTTCCTCCATTAACTATATTCGAAATAGCGGGCAGGGGAAATGTACAACACCAATTAGATTGTTACATTTGTTGTCGGCCTAACTATTGTCACTGCGATAGTGAATGTCATTGATGTACCAAAGTTTGCGCCCTGTCGGGGTAGATACCCAGGCCTCATCGTCAACCTGCTTTTTTAACAACGCTCGCGCCATTGGTGCATCGATTGAGATGACAGTTTTGCTATCATAAATTTCATCTGGACCGACAATTTGAAAGCGTAACACTTCGCCTTGTTCATCTTCCACTTCGACATAGGCGCCAAAAAATACTTTTCCTTCTTGCTGAGGGCTGTAATCAACAACTTGAAGGTCTTCTAAGCGCTTACGCAAATAGCGCACGCGCCTGTCTATTTCCCTCAGACGCTTTTTATTATACTGATAATCGGCATTTTCCGAGCGATCACCTAAGCTCGCCGCCCAAGCGACTTTCTTCGTTACTTCTGGGCGCTCGGTGCGCCATAAGTGGTCTAACTCTCGTTGCAACTGCTGGTATCCACGGCGTGTAATTAATTTCGTTTTCATTGCTTTTTGTTCAGTTTTAATTCACAGTCTACATTACATAGTTAAATGTAGCGGTATTTTTAGGCGTGTATAGTGATGCACAAATTCAGTGTAAAACACATAATATTATTGGTACTCAGCCTACTTGTGCTTAACAGCTGGGGAGTTGCCAATGCTCACACGCAATTTTGTAGCGTTACTGATCAGCCGAGTGCCGCCCTCGAGTTAGAAGCTACATCAAGCCCAGCTCAAGATAAAGATAGCGAGAAAGATTTTGACTTTACCGCTACTTCAATTTCAGCAAATACATACCAATCCTTAGCACTTAGAGCGGCTCACGCCGAGCTAGGTAAAGGTGCACTATGTAACTTACGCCCACAACAACGAGCGCCTCCTATTTTCTTTAAATAAGCTGTTTTTTATTAACAATTATTTGGAGAAGATCATGACTGATTTTAAAACCTTACGTACTCATTATGTAACAAGTGCGAGCCAATTTAATGCTCCCCAAGTTGTACCAGAGGCGTTAAACACCAACAGTAATGCCATGACATTACTGCAAGATTTTACAGCCCAAGCGCCTATTCGCATTTTGGCTAACACCCCTTTGAATGCTGCACGAAAACTTGCCAGCGCTACTCCCACCGACGCACTGTTAGTGGTCGATGAACAAAACAACGTGCTAGGCGTTACTTCTAGCGTCGAATTACAGAGCGCGCGAGTCACGACTCAAGCAGCGCAAATGGGCATCAACCCCAGTGAGCTGCTGGTTCATGACATGATGCGTTCGCTGCATACCCTGCCCTGTATCAGTATGCTTGCTGCACGTAATACCACTTTGGGTAATGTACTCAGCACTATGGAACACTGTGGCAGTTTCTATTTATTAGTGACTGACAAAGAGCAAGTAACTGGAGTTTTCTGCGCCCGTGCTATTGCCAGAAAGTTAGGTATCGCATTAGATATCACTCCTGTCGCACAATCTTTTCAAGAGATTGTAGCCAGCGTCGAGCATCCGCATTAACAAAGTTTTGCAAAGTGAAACACCTCGCCAGGGACGGCGAAATTTGCCCTTCTGTTCACTGTTGGCTGTGATATTATCCAATGCAATTATGATTAATGTGCCCGTATTAGGGCGACAAGTGTAAAGGTTTTCAATGGGCAATCTCACAACTTTGCTTGCGCAAGAGTTGCAAGCGCAAGAGCAACAGGTGATCGCAGCAACCAAGTTGCTTGATGAAGGGGCAACAGTACCGTTTATCGCGCGTTACCGAAAAGAAGTTACTGGTGGATTAGACGATACTCAATTACGCACCCTAGAGCAGCGATTAGGTTACCTGCGTGAGCTCGAAGAGCGCCGTCAATTCATTACTAAAACCATTGCAGAGCAAGATAAGCTCACTAGCGAACTGCAAGCTGACATCGCCGCAGCAACGACTAAAACAGAGCTTGAAGACCTCTACCTTCCCTACAAACCCAAGCGCCGCACAAAAGGGCAAATTGCTATCGAAGCAGGTCTGGCGCCCTTGGCCGATGCCTTATTCGAGAACCCTGATCTTGACCCACAAAGCCAAGCTTCAGAATATGTCGATGCCGATAAAGGAGTCGCAGATAATAAGGCAGCATTAGATGGTGCCCGCGCTATTCTGATGGAGCGCTTTGCCGAAGATGCCAAGCTGCTTGCCAAGTTGCGTGCACATATTAAGCAACATGGTCATATTGAAAGTAAGGTTATTGCTGGCCAAGAGCAGTCAGGAACTAAATACCAAGATTACTTTGAACACAATGAAGGTGTGGCGAGTGTTCCCTCTCATCGCGCTTTAGCCATGCTTCGTGCGCGCAACGAGGGCGTACTGGCACTGAGCATTAACCCAGACGCCGAGAGTGCTGATGGCCATGCTTTATGTGTGTCGATGATAGCCGAGCATTTCAATTTGCCGCTGGAAGGCAAAGCAGCCAGTACCTGGCTCGCCCAAGTGGCGCAGTGGACATGGAAAGTGAAGCTATCACTGCATCTAGAGAATGAGTTTTTAGCGGCGATGCGTGAGCATGCAGAAACCGGTGCCATAGATGTGTTTGCCAAGAACCTAAAAGACTTATTAATGGCTGCGCCAGCAGGTGCGAAAGTCACTTTAGGCCTTGATCCTGGCTTGCGTACCGGGTGTAAAATGGCCGTTGTCGATAGCACCGGCAAAGTATTAGCGACCGCCACCATCTTCCCACATGCCCCACAAAATCAATGGGATAAATCGCTACGCACGATTGAGCAACTGTGTCGTCAACATAAAGTCGAGTTAATTGCTATTGGTAATGGCACTGCCAGCCGCGAGAGCGATAAACTCATTGCCGAACTGATCAAGGCACAACCGGAGCTCAAACTGAATAAAGTGATGGTCAGTGAAGCGGGCGCTTCAGTGTATTCTGCGTCTGAGTTTGCAGCTCAAGAGTTTCCAGATTTAGATGTCTCATTACGTGGCGCAGTTTCTATTGCTCGTCGCTTGCAAGACCCTCTAGCAGAGCTGGTAAAAATTGAACCAAAATCCATCGGTGTTGGCCAATACCAGCACGATGTATCACAAAGTCAGCTTGGGCAAACCCTGACTTCAGTTGTTGAAGACTGTGTAAATGCCGTGGGTGTTGACGTAAATACCGCATCTGCGCCCCTATTAACTAGAGTTTCCGGACTGAATAAAACCTTGGCGCAGAACATCGTTCAATACCGTGACCAGCATGGTGCCTTTGCAAGTCGCTCTGAGCTGAAAAAAGTAGAGCGCCTAGGTCCTAAAGCCTTTGAACAAAGTGCCGGATTCTTGCGTATTGTCGGTGGTAAAGATGCTCTGGACGCTTCAGCTGTGCACCCAGAAGCCTACCCAGTCGTAAAGGCCATTTGCGCAAAAACGGGTAAGCCCATTGATGCCCTGATAGCCAATGCAGAAGCATTGAAAGACGTCAATCCACAAGAATATATCGATGATAAGTTTGGCCTGCCTACGGTCACCGATATTATTGCAGAACTACACAAACCGGGCCGCGACCCACGCCCTGAGTTTAAGACTGCGGCCTTTAAAGCCGGTGTTGATACCATAGCCGATTTAAAGCCGGGCATGGTGCTTGAGGGAGTCGTTTCCAATGTCGCCAACTTTGGCGCCTTTGTTGATGTTGGCGTCCATCAAGATGGTTTAGTTCATATTTCTGCGTTAACCGACAAGTTTATTAGCGATCCACGCGAAGTGGTCAAAGCCGGTGATATTGTTAAAGTTAAAGTCATGGAAGTGGATGTGTCGCGTAAGCGCATCAGCTTCACCATGCGCTTAAACGATGAGCTACCGGCTGCTGGTGCGGCGAAAGCAGAGCGCAAACAAACGAGAAAGCCTCAAGGCGCTACAAACAAAGGTAAAGGAGCACCGCGCAAGCCTAAAGAAGCGAATAACGCCGCTATGGGCAATGCATTCGCTGAGGCCTTTGCCAAACTTAAGAAGTAAGCTTTTTTAAGATAGAAAACGCAGCAACCGCTGCGTTTTTTTTGCCCTCGCTAACGCATCAGCGGTCGCTATGATGGTGCCGTTGTTTTTAAATAAAGCATTTCAGGCCGAAATAGGAAATGTGTCGAGTATAGGGGTAACGAGTAAGGGGAAAAGTAGCGCTAAACCTGCGTCATAAAAGCCGACTGCTTGCGCTCTTGCGGTGCACTGACTTGCTGATAAAAATCAGCAATACGCAGGGCTCTTGATTCAACCTCTTGGTCACGCTCAAAACGACGAGTAGGCTCATTGGTTGCGAATGCTGGCGGTGTTGGCGTTTCCTCCTCTTCAGAGGTGTTGAGCTGTTGCCCAGCCAACTCAGCCTGAGCCCGGGCCAGCTTTTGCGTTGCTTCATTCGCTATGGCTCGATCAGCACCGGAGGGCTCTGCTGGCGCCAGCGCCGCTGAGCGTACTTGCTGCATCTTCTCGATGGTTGCTTGTGGATCGCCCGGTACTTCGCCCACATCTATTTGTACTTCTCCACCCACCGCGTAATTTTTGCCATCTGGACCACGTTGATAGTCGTAGCTCGGTGAGCCGGCATATTGACCCCCTACCGATGCATGGGCTTGTTCGTGGGTTCGAACTTCACGGTCACGTTCTGCAAGCTCTTGGATTTGTTGCTGTTCCTGCTCGCGCTGCTGTTGCTGCTGCTCGCTAGATTGCTCCTCAGACCCCTCACTGTCGCGCTCGTTAATCGTTTTCTGCTGGGCAACTGTTTCTTTTTCGCTGCTTTGCGCGTCTTTACTCTGACCGGGGTTACGTGCCTTGTCTGCGTCTGATGCAGCTTTATTATCGGTTGCGCTCTGTGCTGGCTGCTTAGGCTCGGGGATCACTTCGCGCAGCTGGTTGTCACGCCTTACACTCTCGGTGTAAACGTTTGCGGTATTAAAATTAATAGTTGGCGTTGGCGTGACTATGTTCATGTCTATGCACGAATATCGATAATTGTTCCTAACACTTCATCGGCAGTACGAATTGACTCAGTGTTAGCTTTAGCATTGAATTCAGCTACTTTAAGATTCACCAGCTCCTCATCCACGCGCGGAGCCTGTGACACCGGAGCCGTTACCGCTTCATCAGCATTGGCACCTTGAAGTTGACGACCCTGTTGAGTTTGCTGTTGGTCTTGGCGCTCAATAGTAGCGCGACTAATGTTAGCGGTCGCTTGCTCAACATCTTGTTGAGCGCGATTAAAGCCTTCTACACCAGCATTAAAAATAGCTCCTACAGGCATAACTTTCCCACCTACATTACAATTACACTTATAGTTATTATTGCGCAAAAAGTAGACGAAATAAAGGTGTTTCGGCTATGTCTCGCTGGTTTTAGGTCAAAGCATTGATTTTAAAGTAGCTAAAAATTCATCTTTATGAGATATGAAAGGCGCATGAGAGGCCTTATCAAGCACGGCGATATCTAAATCGCTACGCAACGCCTGCATTTGTGCAATAGCTTTGTAGGGAACCAAGGCATCCAAACGACCAAAAATAGCACCCACTGGTTGCTTAATATGGGCAAACTCGTGGCGTAAGTCACGGTGTTGTAAAATATCCAGGCCTTGGCGCAATGCCTCAGCCTGAGGCGGTGGTGCTTGCTTAAGTAACGCTTTTAATTGCTTTGTATCGGCACGGGCCGTATCACTACCCATTGCTTGAATAGCCAAAAAGCGTTCGATGGTTTTTTCGCTGTTGTTCAGCAGTTGCGAGCTAAAATCTTCTAGAACCTGTGCTTTTATGCCCGGCCAGTCGGCTTGTTGGGCAAAAAATGGAGTGGATGCCACCAGAATAACTTTGCTGACCTTATGCGGGTAAAAATAGGCAAGGTAAAGCGCCACCAACCCACCTAAAGACCACCCCACGATAACGCTGTTGTCCTGCAGTTGATCTGCAAGCACCGCACTCATAGTCGGTAAATCATAAGTGTGTAACTGCTGACTCTCACCATATCCTGGCAAGTCCAACGCACGTACGTCGCCATCAAATAAAAAGTTGAGTTCTGGGCGAATAAGCTCCCATACCTTGTTATTCATTCCCCAACCGTGCAGTAACACCAATTGTTTTTGCATTTTCTAACGACCACACCCACTATTAAAACGGATCGCCTGGGCTAAGAGCCCAAGCGCGCAATGTAGCAATAATAACGGGATTTAAAGGTTATGCAATGGATGCTCTATCACACCTGCGCAGTTGGCTATTTCCGCAGTACTGCAAGCTTTGTTCACAGTCTCTGCCGATGGGAGCACAGTTATGTCAACACTGTTGCGCGACATTTAGCACCTTCAATGAGCCCGACTTATTAGTTCGTGCCGATATTCAACGACTGTTTCCATTGCGCTATGTTGATCACTTAGTGGCTTTGCAGTGGTATCAGCCACCCGTGAGTACTTGGCTAAAGCAATACAAGTACGCCCATCAGCTGCACTACCAAGTCGCCGTGTCTCAGCTTTTACAGCAGCATTTATATACTCTTAGCCGTGCTGATAATTGGCAATGGCCTGATAGTATCGTGCCTATCCCTTTAGCTCATCCCCGGCTTGTTTGGCGCGGCTTCAATCAATGTGTGCTGCTTTGGCAGCAGGCGGTGCCACAAGGTTTATTTGTCGCCAATGCTCTTGCCAGACCATTGAGCACAAAGCAACAAGCTAAGCTGGGAGCGCGTTCGCGACGCAAAAACTTAGCCAACGCCTTTACCGTTAGAATGCGTGTTCAGGATATGCACATTGCCATCGTTGATGATGTCATGACCACAGGCGCTACCGTAGACAGTGCTGCTCGTAAGTTAAAAGAGGCTGGGGCAAAAGAAGTATCGGCTTGGGTTGTGTGCCTAACCGCAAAGTAAAAAGAGCCGGCTAAAGCCGGCTCTTTGGATTATTCACCGCGAGCGTGAATATGCTCACCGAAGAATAAGGCATTACTAAAGATACGGCTAGTACCATACCAGAAACCTCGGAAAACCGGGTTATCTGTCATCGCGACCACCGTACCTTGCCCATATGAGTGCGCAACAATGGCTCCTGCATTAGCGATTTGCGTTACGTTATTATCATGGGTAAACCCAGCTAATAATGGCTTCTCGGTGTATTTCGCTACGTTAACAAATGGAGCACTGGATTGCTCAAGCAAAAAGGTGCTGTTTTTGAATACTGGCAGCTGCTTACGAGTTAACGAGTAGCTCAGCGGGTGCGTTAAATCGACTTCCGTATTAAAAATAGCCCCGGCGATACGCTGCTTACCGGCAAGCATATCTTGGTCACCATATTTGAGACCTTCGGTTGCGAATACTGCGGCCATATCTTTACGCGATACATAACTGGCTTTTAGTATTTGTTGGTCAACCAAGAACTTAGCTCCACCTTTTTGGCCCCAGATAACACCACCGCGTTTAACCCATTTTTGTAGTGCCACTTTTTGCGCTTTACTCATTGCCGAGTAGCGACCATTGGCGAGCACGATGTGGGTGTAATTATCTAGATTCACACCACTTAGGTTGTCCAACTCAATAATGCTTGGCGTGATACCCACATGGCGATCTAAGTAATACCACAGCTCGCCCACCTCGTACTGGCTGGTTTGCTTACCGCCCACCAGCAAGACTTTTGGTAAGTGCACAGGAGCAAGCTGCCGCGAACCTAAATCAACGCCTGTACTGGTTAATCCTGAATCCAAGGCAACGATAGGTATAGCAAAGCGTTGTTGCGCCTCATTTAAAATATCTAGCCAATGTTCGTGTTGTTGTATGCCTGCTGGAATAACAATAGATCCCGCCGCAAACTCTTTTGTCGCGTTACTACTTTTTGCACTCAGTGGTGCTAAGGCAACACGAGCGTTGACTCCCTCACGCAGCAAGTAGCTTAATAATTTAGGTGCATCATAGTCGAACCACTCAAAGGCATACGCGTAGTGTCTTGTTAGTTCTTGCGCTGATGGCTGCGCACCCTGTTGCCATGGCTGCTGTGCAAGCTCCAGCCCCCAAGTACTGCTTAATGGTGCAAACTCAAGGTTAAAGGCATGGGCAAGTGTCCAAGCAGATACGTCATAAAAGGTATTGTCATTAAAACTTTGCTGCTCAGAGAAAATTGACTTAATCAGTCGGTATTGGCGTTGCGTCAGTGGCACAAAGTAGCTATTAGCCGCAGCAAAAGTGCGCTTATCAACAGTGGTTTGTTCTTCGAGTGCATAAGCCTTAATTTGATGCTGCGCGAGTAACTCTAAGAAATAATCTAAACGGGTAGCATCCTTAGGTGCGCTCACCACATAACCTTTCAACTTGTCCTTATCTGCGAGCTTACCTACTTGTTGGTAAAAGTCCTGCTGATAATCAAGTAGCTGCTGACGGTTTTCAAGCACCGCGTCAAAAGTAGAGAAGCTAGTGAGGAGCTGGTTTTTTATGGTGAAAGCAAAGTCCATTTGACCATTAACAGTGTCTTGAACATGGCCTCGGCTACTCGCCTGCTCAAAGAGAATACCGATGCTGCCATTCACATCTGGGTAAGTGGAACCTTTACCAACATAAAAATCATCAAATGCTTCTTCGGTAAAATATAAGCGCTCTTCACTATCAAGGATGCGAGCATGATGTTTCGCGATGGCTTTGGTTAGATCAACATTACCATTGGGTGTTAGCGGGTTTTTCCGTGATGGTATACCTGGCTGAAAGAAATAAGTACTGTTTGGCCCCATCTCATGAAAGTCGGTCAGCACATTGGGCTGCCACTTATGGAACTGAGCAATGCGTGCCCGAGACTCAGGGTGTTGTAGTAGTAACCAGTCGCGATTTAAGTCAAACCAATAATGGTTAGTGCGACTACTCGGCCAGTTTTCATCGTGTTCGCGTGTGCGAGGGTCGGCACTGGGTGTCATGGCTCGGTTTGAGTTTGCCCAGTTTGCAAAACGTGCCAAGCCATCTGGGTTCAGCGACGGGTCCAACAGCACCACAGTGTCATTGAGTAGCTTCTCAACACGCTGTTCTTGTGCTGCGGCCAAGTAATACGCTACTAATAATGCCGCATTACTGCCTGAAGATTCATTACCATGAACACTATAACCCATGTAAACCACAGCTGGGTCATCGTTCGTGCTTGGCTCACCCTCTAAGCGCGCTAAGTGTTGTGCGCGAACTTGCTCGATATCGGCTAAGCGTTGTGGTGCAGCAAACGTTAACATCAGCAATGGTCGCTGCTCATGGGTGTAACCAATGGTTTCAATATTGACACGTTCGCTGGCATCGGCCAAAGCACGCATATAGTAAACCAGTTGATCGTGGCGCACATGCCATTCACCGACTTCATACCCAAGCACCGACTGAGGTGTAGGGACATTAGGGTCGAACTGAATATCATTGTTAAAGTAGTAATCGAGTGGCTTAGCACTCAGTGAAGATGCAAATAAAAGCACCACTAGAAAAAGTATTCGACGCATGGAATTTATTGCTGTTAGAGGACCATAGTCCTCACGCTACCACCCGATTAAAATTAAGCCAACTTTTTACGGTCAACACTGGCGACAACGCGATGAGCAGAGTATGATACGCAGTAACCGAGTAAAATAGTCAAGTATAGCGTTGTTACTATGATCACAATTTCAGAATCTGCTCAAAGCCACTTTGCCAAATTGCTTAGTGAGCAAGCCGAAGGCACCAACATCCGTGTATTTGTTGTCAATCCTGGCACATCACAAGCTGAGTGCGGGGTGTCTTACTGCCCTGCCGATGCCGTTGAAGAAGGTGACATTCGTCTGAACTTCAATGGCTTCGATGCTGTTGTCGACAGTGAGAGTGCACCCTTTTTGGAAGATGCCGAAATCGACTTTGTTACCGACCAAATGGGCACACAACTCACTCTCAAAGCACCTAATGCTAAAGCACGTAAGTTGTCTGACGATGCCTCATTAGAGGAGCGTGTAGAGCACATGTTGCAAACTGATGTAAACCCACAGCTTGCGAATCACGGCGGTCAAGTTCAGCTAGTAGAAATAACCGCTGATGGCATTGCCATTTTACAATTCGGTGGCGGCTGTAATGGTTGTTCAATGATTGATGTGACCCTCAAAGAGGGTATCGAGAAGGAAATGGTCGCTAAATTTAGCGAAATCTCTGGCGTGCGTGATATCACCGAGCATAGCCGTGGCGAACACTCATACTACTAAGTTTAAACGCCTAGTATATAGCTTGGGCAGCGAGCCCAAGCTAAGCCTCAGGCGATTTTTTATCGGTTTAGGCTTATTTGCCATCGCCATGGGCCTGATTGCGGCAGGCTACTTTTATGTACCACTGTTACAAGTCCCTGGCCTTATTCTACTCGCCGTTGCCCTATTTTTTGCCTTTTGGGGCTACCTGGGAATTTTTGCTAATCGCTTTTCGCAGGTTATATCAGCAACTGATGTGACTTGGCCAGACGATGATAACGCAGCGCCAAAGTAATCCCGCGCAAGCCCATAAAGGCCGTCATCGCCGCCCACAGCGCGTGATTACCTAAACCTTGAGTCAGGGCAAAAACACCAAAGAAGCCCACAGCTGCTGAGAAGATCATGGTATTGCGCATATCCTTGGCCCGCATTAGCCCCACAAAAACACCATCGAATAGAAAACAGCCCATAGCGATAAGTGGCATGGCGATAAGCCAAGGTAAATAAGTAATCGCCATAGCGTTAACTGCGGGCACATCGGTCAGCAGACGAATAATTTGCGCACCACCGAGTAGGAAGATAAGTGCATATAGCAACGCAAAAACTAAGCCCCATTGCATACTGATACGTACCCACATACGCACACGTTGCTCATCCTTGGCTCCTTTAGCCTGCCCCACTTTGGCCTCCGCTGCATAAGCAATACCATCCATAGCAAAACTGATTAGCAATAAGAAATTCATTAACACCGCGTTCGCCGCCAACACCACATCACCAAGGCGCGCCCCGTAAAAAGTCATAAAGCTAAAGCACAGCTGCAGCATCAACGAACGAAAGAAAATATCGCCATTGAGACGCAGCAAGGCGCCTAACTGCAGTAGCTTAGGGGATAAATACCAGTGCCATTGCAATTGATGGCGTTTAAATAAACGGCTCACTAACCACAGTGCAAACCCGAGAGCACAGTAATCAGCCATCACGGATGCTAAGGCCGCACCTTTGACTCCCATTTCTAGGCCCAATACGAAGTAAAGATCGAGTGCTATATTGACCACATTGGTTAATAACACCAGTAGGAAAGGGCCACGACCATACTGTACACCGAGCATCCAACCCAACAACACCAAGTTACTCAGTGCTGCGGGGGCACTGTAAATACGAATATAAAAGTAATGATTGGCTTGCTCAATTGTTTGCGCCGAGGCATCGGAGAGTTGTGCCATTAACCAGGCTAAAGGATGCTGGCAAACAATGAGTAGTAGCGCCACCAGCAGCGCTAACATGATACTTTTCTGTAGCGAGGCCACAAGCTGGCGCTTGTTCTGTTCGCCATAAGCCGTAGCAATAAGCCCGGTGGTACTCATGCGCAAAAAGCCCGCCAGCCAAAACAACATGGAAATAACCGTTGCACCTAGGGCTATACCTGCTAAATAATGGGCACTCCCGAGGTGACCTATGACCGCCGTATCAACCAAGCCTAGTAATGGCACGGTGATATTCGATAGAATCATAGGCCCAGCAAGCATCAATAAGCTTTTATGGTGGGTATTATGTTTAAAAAAGTGTCCCATGTAGTAATTTTCTCTTTCTTTGCACTGGCGTGCGCATCGGCTCAAGCTGCCGTTATTCTACAGTATCATCACGTAAGTAAAACCTTGCCTAAGGTCACCAGTGTTGATGCCAGTACATTTCGTGCTCATATGCAGTACCTTAAAAAAAATGATTTTAAAGTCATTGCGTTAGACACTCTGATTGAAGGACTCAAACAGGGCGAAAGCTATAATAATAAAACCGTGGCCATTACCTTTGATGATGGTTACGACAACAACATTGAGCAAGCAGCGCCTATTCTTAACGAGTTCGGCTACCCCTATACCATATTTGTTAACCCCAAACTTATTGATGAGCAGCGCAGCTATGTCATGACCTGGGAGCAGCTCAAGACACTCAGTCAGCAAGGTGCCCTTATCGCTAATCATAGCGCTCAGCATGACTATCTGCACCACCGCTTAGATGGCGAGAGTGACGCCCAATGGCAAGAGCGTATCCGCGCGGATTTACAGTATTCAGAAAAACGTATAGAGGAAGAGTTGGGTTACAGCTTAAAGTATTTAGCCTACCCTTATGGCGAATTTGACCGAGCCTTACAACAACTGGTGCAAGACATGGGTTATGTTGGCATAGGACAACATTCAGGGGCCGTAGGCCCAGACAACGACTTTACGCGTTTACCACGTTTTCCCGCATCTGGTTTTTATGCAGACTTGGATACCCTGTCTACTAAACTGGCATCCCTGCCGTTTCATATCGATACCTTAACCTATGACGATACAGTCACGACAAAGCGCCAACCTGAACTGACGATCTCTTTCAAAGAAAAAGGCTTTCATCAAAATCAATTCGCTTGCTATGTGTCTGGTCAAGGTCGGGCCGAACTCAACTGGCTCTCTGCTAAGCAGGTTAAAATCACCGCTAAACAAGAGTTGGGAGACGGGCGTGCCCGTTACAACTGCACTGCGCCTTCACAACAAGCGAGCGGGCGCTACTTTTGGTTTTCACAACCTTGGGTGATCACTTCTTCGCCTGCTCAATAAGCCATTGCGGAGATTTAGCTAAACTCAAGGTTACCTGTGCGGCCCCAAGGTCAATGGCGGCCTTGGGCATGCCCCAAACCACTGAACTTGCCTGATCCTGGGCCGCTGTTACTGCTCCTGCCTGTTTTAACTGTAACAGCCCCTTGGCACCATCAGCCCCCATGCCCGTTAGCAATAGTGCACAGGTGTGCTTAGCTAGTTGTTGCTCAACAATGGACGAAAACATCACATCCACCGCTGGACGATGACGATTAACCGGTTCGCTTGATGACAACCGACACACTAGTTTACCGCCTTTACGCTGCACCATCAGGTGCTCGCCACCTGGCGCGATATAGATATTGCCCGCCTTAATGACTTGCTCGTCACTTGCCTCATGCACCTGCATCGCACAAACATTATTCATACGTATGGCAAAAGACTGGCTGAATACCGGTGGTATGTGTTGGGTGATAACCACCGCAGGGAAGTTTTCAGGTAAGCGAGTAATCACTTCTTTAATAGCTTCTGTACCACCGGTAGATGCACCTATGGCTACGAGGTGGTTGAGTTTAAACTGTTGGTCTTTTTGAACTGTTACCGGCGCAAGTGTTTTACTGGAATGACGACGAATGTTGGCCTTAGCCGCAGTGCGCACTTTTTGCTGTACTGAACCTGCATAAGCTTGCATTTGGGCGCGAACATTATTGGTGGGCTTAGCAACAAAGTCTACAGCTCCCAACTCCAACGCTTCGAGTGTAATAGGTGCGCCCTGCTGGGTCAGTGTCGAAATCATCACCACCGGCATTGGTCGCAAGCGCATGAGGTTTTTTAAAAAGCTGATGCCATCCATTTTTGGCATTTCAATATCGAGAGTGAGCACATCGGGGTTGAGCTGTTTTATCATCTCCCTTGCCTGGTAGGGATCGCTGGCACAGCCCACCACCTCCATATCATGGGCGTCAGTAATAATTTCCTTTAATAGTGACTGGATTAGCGCTGAGTCATCGATAATTAATACACGGATCATGGTCACTCCTAAAACAGCTCAATATCGCTATTGCTGTCTGTCTGCTCAAGATCACGAAGGTATTTCAGTTCTCGTTTCTCAATGGTGTCGTTGTGCATTGTGCGCAGCTTTTTCACCTTCACTGCGCCTGATTCTGGGTGAAAGAGCACTTTCCTCGGCCAAGGGCCACCTACATCATGCGCAACCAAGTTGAGCCCTTCCTCCTTTAGGTATGCATTGGCAAAGCGGATATTGCCCATACCGACATCGGTCATAGAGCGAATAATCTTACCGCCACCAAATAGTTTCACTTGTAGGTTCTTGCGCAGTCCACCATTTTTAACAATTTCATTAATCAAAAATTCCATTGCCCAGTTCCCATAGCGGCAGTCGGTGCTATCGGGATCTATTTGCTCCAGCTGCAAAGAGCTGGGTAACATAAAATGATTCATACCACCGATTCCCATTACCGGGTCGTAGATACACGCAGCAATACATGACCCCAGTACCGTTGACACCAACTCATCTTGCTTGGTGACATAAAACTCACCGGGCAACACCTTAGCCATCACTTTATTGCGGCCTGAGTCCCAAAACCGCTTTATTTGCTCAAACCCGCGTAAGGTTGGCTTGAATGCTGGGTTCATGAACCTACCTTAGAATACATAGTACGACCTAGGTTATTGAACTGAGTTTGCTCTTTACCCATGGTTTCGGAGTGGCCTAAAAATAAGTGCCCTCCGGGTTTGAGCCGCTGTGCAAATAAATTGTAGAGGTGCTCTTTGGTCACTTTGTCGAAGTAAATCACTACATTTCGGCAAAAAATAACGTCGAATTGGCCCTTCATAGGCCAAGGCTCGAGTAAGTTTAAGCGCTTAAAGGTTATGTACTTCTGTAGCGCCTGCTTCACTTTCATTTGTTCGCCACTGCGGCTTTTTAAAAACCATGTTTTCAACAGTGGCTCCGGGATCCCTGAGACCTGTCGCAGGTTGTACACTCCCTGTTGTGCGCTGTGCAGCACATTGGAATCTAAATCGGTCGCGAGAATCTTGATATCCCAGCCAACACGCGGACAAACTTTGGCAACCGACATCGCAATGGAGTATGGTTCCTCGCCTGTGGAACACCCTGCCGACCAGATACGAATTTTATGATCGCGAGTATTTTCTTTTAACGCTCGCGGAAGCAGCTCCTTTTCTAGGTAATCGAAGTGGTGCTTCTCACGGTAAAATGACGTTAGATTGGTGGTCAATGCGTTGATAAAGTGGCTAAGCTCCTGCTCCGGATGCTGCTCCAAAAACGCTAGATATTGCTTGAATTTGGTAAACCCGTATTGGCGCAACCGTTTTGCCAGCCGCGAATACACCATTTCTCGTTTATGCGGTCCGAGCACGATGCCGCACGCTTGATAAACTTGCCCAGCAATACTTTTAAAGTCTTTATCTGTAAAAATAAACTCCGACATTGCTGGGCCTCCTCGCCAATACGCACTTTAGTTGGGCACATCATGTAGCCACTACGCTATTAAAATTCTTCCCACTCGTCTCCATCATCAACAAAGTTATTCCCTGAGGGGGCAGGTGATTTATTTGCTTGCGTTTTAGCTCCGTTCAAACGTTTCATAGCATTACTCGGGCTCGTACTTATATCCGGAAGAGCTGCTTGCATATTGATGGAGAAAAAACTCAGTAGCTGGCGCATACTATTGGCCTGCTCCGCCATCGATTCGCTAGCAGCAGAGGCTTGTTCAACCAAGGCTGCATTTTGTTGAGTCATCTCATCCATTTGCGCCACGGCTTTATTTACTTGTTCAATACCTGCACTTTGCTCAATGGAAGCTTCTGAAATATCAGAGATCATTTGCGTTACTTTTTGCACCGACTCAACAATGTCCTGCAACGTTGCACCTGATTCATTCACTAATACGGTGCCATCCTCAACCTTGCCGACACTGTCACGGATAAGCTCCTTAATTTCTTTGGCCGCACCCGCTGAACGTTGTGCTAAGTTACGCACCTCACCGGCAACCACCGCAAAGCCGCGACCTTGCTCACCAGCTCGGGCCGCTTCCACGGCGGCATTAAGTGCAAGCAGATTGGTTTGAAAAGCAATCTCATCAATAACACCAATAATATCGGCAATTTTCTTACTCGCTTCGTTAATCTCTGCCATGCCTGAGACAGCACGGTTAACCACGTCGCCACCTTGCTTGGCCTTGTCGCACGTTTTCTCTGCAAGCTCACTGGCAACCTTGGCATTATCGGCATTTTGCTTCACCGTGCTGGTCATCTCTTCCATACTCGATGCGGTTTCTTCCAGCGATGAGGCTTGTTCCTCGGTACGCTGGCTTAAGTCGGTGTTACCTTGTGAGATTTCCTCCGCTCCAGTGGCCACCAAGTTGGCTGAGCTGGTGATCTTCTCAATCATCTCGGTGAGCTTATCAGCGGTACTGTTGGCATCACGCTTGAGCTTTTCGAAGGCTCCCTGGAAGTCACTATCAATACGCTTAGTTAAATCACCATGAGCTAATGAATCCAGCATAGTGGCCGTTTCATCCACTGCTTCATCCACCACCTCTACCAGTTGGTTAAGGCCTTTAGATAAACGCAGGAAGAAGTCATCTTTGCCATCTAAACTCACGCGAGCATTCAGCTCTCCTCTGCGAGCAGCGCCTACTAAGTCATTGATTTCTTTCTCAATAGAGACCTCGGCGGTGCGATCGTCCCACTCGACTACGGTCCCCGCACGCTCACCTTCCTCGGTTAATATTGGGTTGGCAACTAACCCGAAGGTCCGCCCACCGACGACAATCTCTGTGCTGTAGGTGGTAGAGAGTTTCTCTAACATTGAGCGTTGATGCGCTGGGTTTTTATGGAATACATCAATGTTTTGACCAAGCAAGTTGCTACTGTCGAAGTTGGGTAAGTCTTTGCGTAAGTCTCGCTCAGCATTGCGCATCATGTTGACCACCGCCTCGTTCAAATACACAATATTATGGTCATTGTCGGCAATCATGGTATTGGTCGAGACATTATCTAAGGCACGGCGTACACGTAGGTTCTCTCGTGCTGCCTGTTTTTGTTTCTCCTCACGAGCAAGCTCTTCGGTCAAATCCTGCCATTCAACAATGGTTCCTAAACGCTTGCCATCTTCGTCGACCCAAGGCGATGCTATTAGGTTGAAAGTCAGCCCTGCAAGTTTAAGGTTAGTGTTGTAGGGGTCATCAAGTTTTGCCAGCATTGCTCGCTGGTGCGATGGTTTAGCATGGAAGTCATCCACGCACGTTCCTATCAAGTCATCCACTTTAAAGTTAGGCAATGCTGATTGAATTTGCTTTTCGCGATTGCGCAGCATGGTTTTGACTTGTTCGTTGGCAAACACAATATTAAGGTCGTTGTCAGCCATCATGACATTGGCTTGGCAGACCTTTAATGCACTAGCTAGGCGCGCAGACTCCCGCGCTTGTCGCTCTTGTTGGCGCTGCTCGGTGATATCAGTGGCATATTTCACTACTTTTACGGGATCGCCATTCATATCAAAAATAGGGTTATAAGATGCTTGGATCCATATTTCTACACCATTTTTACCGATACGTTTGTATTGCCCCGAGTGATATTCTCCTTGGCTTAAGCGCTGCCAAAACACGGTATACTCAGGGCTTGCCGCCTCCTCAGGGGTGACAAACATGCGGTGATGCTGGCCTTTAATCTCTTCCAAGCGGTAGCCTAAGGTTGATAAAAAGTTATCATTGGCAGTGATAATGGTGCCATCTAACTCGAACTCTATCACTGCTTGAACCCGTGATATCGCTTTTGCCCGCCCTTCTAGCTCAGCGCGCTCGAGCTTAATTTCGGTAATATCAGTGGCAAACTTGACCACCTTAACGACCTCACCCTGCTGATTCATGACGGGGTTATACGATGCTTGGATCCAGACATCTTCCCCGGATTTACCTACACGCCGAAACTCATTAGCAATATATTCGCCGGCGCTCAAGCGCTGCCAAAAACGTTTATATTCAGGGCTTGAAGCCTCCTTGGCGTCGACAAATAATCGGTGATGTTGACCTTGGATTTCTTCAAGGTTATAACCCATCACGCGCAGGAAGTTATCATTAGCGGTTAAGATGTTCCCCGATGGGGTGAATTCGATCACTGCTTGAGACCTGTTTAATGCTTTTAATAGCATTGTGTCTTCGTTTGAAGTGTTAGATTCCTTTGTAAACCAGCCCATGCTTTTCCACCCTGTTAGTACTTGTTCGCCATTAACAATTGAGTATTTTTGGCAAATCCAGAAGAATGACCATGGTTTCCCCTACATTAACGAGTCGCTCCACCAATTCGTTGTCGCTTGAATCGTTAAATTCCGGGATCCCTTTCGCATCCTGTTGATTAATTGCGTAAACATCGGACACAGCGTCAACCACCAAGCCCATTACCTTAGTTTTCTCTCTTACTTGCTCTTTAACCACGATGACGACCGTCAGTGGCCCGTAAGGCTGAGGCTCAATCCCAAAGCGCAAACGCAAGTCAATGATCGGTACAATAGTTCCTCTGAGGTTAATGACCCCTTTGATATAATCTGGGGCATTAGGAATCGCGGTTATTTCCTCCCAACCACGTATTTCTTGTACACTCAGGATATCCATGCCGTACTCTTCGTCAGCCATCATGAATGTCAGGTATTGCTGAATGTGACCCTGATTATTCTGCAAGATAATATGTTCGTTAATGCCTTCTACTTTCATACCTGCTCCTCATGCAGGGCTGCAGCATCAATGAGTGCCTCTTGTGCACCTGGCTTTTTCAAACCGGCCATTTTGGTTAAACCGGCAATATCAACAATCAGCGATACCCGCCCATCACCGAGAATAGTCGCACCGGAAACACCATCAACCTTCTGATAGTTCGCCTCTAAACTTTTTATTACCACTTGCTGTTGCGCCAGTAAGTCGTCCACCAGCAGGCCCACTTTTTGGTTATCACACTCGACCACGACCAGAAGAGCTTTATCAAGTTCGGTAATGGCATCATGATGATTGAACAATTGGTATAACCGCAAAATGGGAATATATTCATCACGCAGGCGCAGTACCTCCAAGCTTTTGCCGACCCGACTGACCTTATTCGTATCAATTTGTAATGACTCAACGATGGTAATGAGCGGCACGATATAGGTATGTTCGGCAATGCGGACCAGTTGACCATCTAAAATAGCGAGCGTTAGTGGCAAACGGATGGTAAAAGTTGACCCCGTACCGGGTGTCGACACCACTTCGATAGAACCGCTTAAGGAGCTAATGTTCTGGCGCACCACATCCATCCCGACACCGCGCCCGGAGATGTCACTCACTTCGTCGGCTGTGGAAAACCCTGGTTCGAAAATGAGCTCGTTAATGTCGTCGTCACTGAGCTCTTCATTGCCATCGATTAGGCCATTAGCGATAGCTTTTTCTCTGATTTTTTCGGTATTTAGGCCTCGGCCATCGTCCATTATTTCAATCACAATATTGCCGCCTTGATGAAAGGCGTTGAGTGTCACCGTGCCAATTTCAGGTTTACCACTTTGTTTACGCTGTTCTGGCGTCTCTAGGCCGTGATCCAACGAGTTGCGCACTAAATGCACCATGGGATCAGAGATCTTCTCCATCACTGTTTTATCAAGCTCGGTACCCTCGCCAAGAATTTTTAACTCCACCTGCTTACCGAGTTTTTGCGATATATCTCGCACTAAACGTGGGAATCGGCTGAATACAAAGCTAATTGGCAGCATGCGAATACGCATGACATTTTCTTGTAAATCGCGGGTATTATGCGCTAACTGTGCAAGCCCCTCCTGCAGTGCAGCCAGGGTATTTTCGGTCACTTCCTGCTCACCCAGTTGGCTGAGCATGGATTGCGTAATAACCAGTTCACCCACCATATTGATTAACGAGTCAATTTTGTCTATGCCAACACGAATGGAAGTCGACTCATTAGATTTAGCTTTATTTGCTTTGCCTTTACTTGCCGGTGCTTGAGTCGCTTGGGCCACCGGTTCGTTTTCACTTGATTGCGGTGCAGCATCATCGTGCTCCAGTGGCTCAGCCGGTGCGGATGGCTCTTGCTCTGAGAACAAGCCTCCGCACAGACTAATATCGATATCAGCATCATCTTCTACCCACTCAAACACTTCCTTTATTTGCTCTTGTGTTGCTTCAGTTTGCAAAAATACTTTCCAAGACATGAAGCATTCATCACCCTGTAGATTCTGAATTTCAGGGATGGCGGATAAATCAGCTTCAACTTCAATGGATCCTAGATCCCCCAAGTCACTGAGCATAAACAGGGGTTCATTGCCTGTTTTGAATAAATGATGGTGCGGTTTAAATAAAATTTGATAGGTGTTAGTTTCTGCTTGCTGCGACGGTGAAGCGCTCGCTTCGTTTTCGTTGGCCGCCACTTCCCCTTCACTTAGACCAAGAATTTCCTCAAATTGTTGCTGTAGCTCCTTGGCAGTGTCTAGCTCTGGCTCTTGTTCGCTTTGCAGTGCCTGCAACATCTCTCGCAAGCAGTCGACCGAACGCAATAGCAGGTTTACGTGCTGTGCTTCAAGTTGACGCTGACCTTGGCGTATTTGGTCCAGCAAGGTTTCTAAAACGTGGGTAAAATCGGACACTGAAGTAAACCCAAAAGTACCACTGCCGCCTTTGATTGAGTGGGCTGCGCGGAAGATGGTATTGAGCGTTTCGCTATCGGCTTCGCCTGGAGTAAGGTTTAAAAGCTCACTCTCCATGGCATCAAGGCCCTCGAAACTCTCCTCAAAGAAGACTTCGAAAAATTGGCTGAGATCGATACTCATAGCCGCGCAGCCTTAGCGAATTACTTTTTTCATTACTGCAAGTAGTTGGTCTGGATTAAAGGGTTTAACTATCCAGCCGGTGGCCCCCGCAGCCTTGCCCTCAGACTTTTTATCTAGCCCGGATTCGGTAGTAAGCATAAGCAAAGGGGTAAATTTGTAGTCACCTAAGGTTCTTAGCTCTCGAATCAAGGTGATGCCATCCATAACAGGCATATTGACGTCTGAAATCACAGCATCGAACTTATCCTTTTTGGCGATCGCTAACGCTTCACTGCCATCTTTCGCTTCAGTGACTTCATAACCTGCCTTTTTCAAGGTAAAGCTCACCATTTGACGCATTGAAGCTGAGTCATCCACGGCTAGAATCTTCGTCATACCCACCCCTAATTTAGTTTCCATTTAGCGCTAAATAATTGGCTACACCCAAGCTTTGACAAGCGTTTATGAGCGCTTCACTCGAGCCTTCCCATGTAATGCTGTGATCGCCAAGTTGTAATGCTTTTTGTAACGCACACAAAAGCTGAATACAGGCAGTATCGGCGCGAGTTACATCGCTCATATCCAAACATAGATCACTGCCCTGCTGGAGCTGCTTCAGTAGCTCTGCCTGTAAATTTTCAACTTGTGAAATGGTTAATTCGTTAGGCAACCTAAACATAAATTATGCTTGAGCATTTAACATTTCTCATATCAAAAGCTTAGACCTAGTTAGTTAGATTGCCAGCGAATTTTGTAAAAAAATCTTTAAATAAATAGAGAGTTAGGTGAGTTGGCTGCCTAAGTATAGACAACCGAAAGGGACACGCTGGTACTGGCTCAGCCACCGTAGTAGCTGAGTATAGATTTAAGGTCCTTGATCATGGTGTCTGTATTAATGGTTGGTACACTGCCAGCTTTAAATTCAGGTTTGAAGATAGCCCGTATTTTCCCATGCGGATCGACCAGTACCACCGAGGCACTGTGGTCCACTAAATAGTCTCCTGTTTGCTCTTCAGTCACTGCATAAATTAGCCCTAAATTCTGGACAAAGGGGTAAAGCGCCTTGTGCGGTCCCGACACGGCCTGATAATTAGGATTAAAGTAATTAATATACTGTAGACGCTTTTGTGCAGTATCGCGATTAGGATCTACTGATATAAACCAAACGTTTATATCTTCTATGGCAAGCTTTTTTTCTACCTGCCGGAGCTTTGCCAAGGTCATGGGACACACATCAGGACAACTGGTGTAACCTAAAAACAGCAAATCCCACTGCGATTTTAAGTCATCAACGCCGACATCGTTGCCGTGTTGATTTTTCAGCTTAAATGGCTTCACGACTTTGGCTGGCTCATACACCAGCGCATCAACCTCTAATGTCGGCTTTGAACACCCTTGTAGCAGAACAGAAAATAGCGCGGCAGCGCCTAATTTACGCCACATAAAACATCCACTTATCTATGAATAATGCGACAAAGAGTACCATTAAATGCACAATTGAAAACTTAAAAACGGCCATTGCACTGCGATGATCCTGTTCGCGCTTTAAACGCCAAGCGTAGGCAATAAACACACCATTAAGAATAACTGCTGATAACAAGTAAAATAGCCCTGACATACCAATTAAATAGGGCAAGACGCACACTAAGGCGAGAATCACGGTATACGCCAATACACATGTTTTACAAAAATCGATACCGTGCGTCACAGGCAGCATAGGCACATTCGCTCGGCGATAATCTGCCTCTCTAGCAATAGCTAAAGCCCAAAAATGCGGAGGGGTCCAAGTAAAAATGATCATCACCAAGAGCCATGGTGCTGCAGCAAGTTGCCCCGTTTCACTAACCCAACCAAGCAAAGGAGGCATCGCCCCTGCAAGCCCCCCGATAACGATATTTTGAGGCGTTGCCCGCTTTAGAAATAATGTATATACAACTGCGTAACCCACCAGTGCCATCAGCGTCAAAATGGCACACAGCCAGTTAGCAGCGCTAACCAAAGCAGCAAACCCAAGCCCACCAATCAGTGCTGCAAACATAAAGCCATTGCGTTCACTCACTCTGCCACGGGCCACAGGGCGATGGCGGGTGCGGGCCATTTTCATATCAATTTCTCGGTCCACAATATGGTTAATTACCGCTGCGGCTGCTGATAATAAGCCGATACCCAGTAGGCTCACTGCTTGCAATAACCAACTACGCCCCATGTCGGGAGCTAAAGCTACGCCAACCCAAGCGGTTAATACCAACATCAGCACAACCTTCGCTTTGCACATGGCTAAATAATCGCGCCATGTGGTGTCTTTACTATCTCCGTACTGCCAATAAATCGCTTTGCTCATAGCCTGCTCCCTTATTAACTTTTTGATTTTTGTAGATAACACAACCGCACTAAGGTCAGTAATAGCAATAGCGCCATCAAGTTATGGGCAAGTGCCACATTTAACGGAATACTCATCTGTACTAACGCGATACCTAAACTTATTTGCGCCACTAAGGCCGCCACAACCCAGCCACACGCCTGTTTAATCATCTGTGATTGCGCACTGCGAAATACCTGCCACATGGCACTGAGCAACACCACGGCGGTAATGAGTGCGCCAAAGCGATGCAATAGATGAATAGACATACGCGATTCGAACGACAACACCCCAAATTCATAATTACTGTGCTCGGTAGGTAGCTGGAAAACACTACTGAGTGAGAACGCCTCACTGCCCGCACACATCGGGAAACCAATACAATGTGTGGCTGCATAATTTGCCGCGAGCCATCCCCCTAAGGCAACCTGTATCACCACCACAAATAACGCGGACAGGCTCCAACCTAGACTTGCTCGCGCTCCGGGGTCGCCACCAAATACGGGCTGAGAATGGGTTCGCAGGTAAAGTAACCACAGTAAGCTAGCAATGGAAAAGCCACCAAGAAGATGCCCCATCACCACCAAAGGCTGTAAATTCATGGTCACCGTCCACATGCCCAGTAAGGCTTGGAAAATAACCAGTAACAACAACACCATTGGTAGACGCAACGGGACATGGGGCAACTTTGCATGGCGTAATGCATACACTGCTAAAGCTAGGATCAATAAGCCTAGGCCGCCGGCAAAATAGCGATGCACCATCTCTTTGAGGGCTTTACCTTGATCTACCTGCGCACCAGGAAAGTGCTGCTGCACTTTTTGTATTTCATGGGCTTGATCGGGTACGGTGAGAAAGCCATAACAACCGGGCCAGTCCGGGCACCCAAGCCCTGCATCACTTAAACGTGTATAAGCGCCCAAGCCCACCACCAACACTGCGAGAATGGCAGTGCATAACACCAGAGTTTTATAATTTTTTGTCATACTGGCCTCGTTAGCTGCTGCGAGAATAGTTAAGTAGTTTTTTAATGTCTTTTAGTAATCCTTTGTGGATAAGTCGGTTTTGCTGCTCCTGCTCAGCGTAGTCATATTCCAATACCACCAAACCATGGCGATCTATCAAGTACAGATGACCTGCTTTTAATGCACTGGGCACTGAATCCACATGCAACACCTCGGGTACCTCGGCGCTGCGTGGCCTCTCCCCTAGTACTGCCATGCGCACCTTACTTTGGTTTTTCCCGAGCGCTACATAGAGCGACTGCATGTCTTGCCACTGAGCTTGGCAAGGGCCACAATCAGCTTGATTCACTAGCGCGATAGTCCAGGGCGACACGGGGTACTGGCCCCACTGTTCAAGTTCCACCTGCTCACTCATTAAAGTGCCGTTATTACTGGTACTTGCTGGTAGCCAGCCACTTTTAAGAACGGCAATAGCCGCAACAACGGGAATAATGAAACAAGCAATAAAAATCACTAATGGTTTACGATTTGTCATACCCTCTCCTTGCACGCCAAAAGGCGGTAAGCGCAATCAATAACGCCGCTAAGGCGATGAGAAACCACTGCCATGCATAGGCTATATGCTTTTCTGCAGGCATGGTCACAGGCTGGTAATGTGGCTCGGTAGCAACTAACGGCGAAGGCGTTTGCGCATACGCCATAAAATTATAAACGGGAACTCTCGCTTGATTCGCGATTTGTGTTATGTCGATTTGCTGTACACGCTTAGGCCAACCCATTGATGGTGAGCTTTGCGCCAAGGTAATTGACCCTAACGGGCCTTCTTTAATGAGCACATCATCAAGCGTTATCTGTGTCGGTAGCTGCAACTGAGGCAGTTGCTCACGTGTTGTTGGCGCAACAATGAAGCCAAGGTTGATCAGTAGCCACCGACTAGCTCCTTGAGGCATAACCAGCACCAATACGTCATAGCCAACCCGGCCTTGATAAACCTGGTTATCAAGCAACCAGTAATGCTGAAGCACACGACCAGACACTGCGGTTTGCATACCTGTGGCATCAACATCTGAATTGATCAGGCGCTGAGCTTGGGTAAAAGGAATGCACCCTTTACTGGCCCATTGCTGCAATAGCTGCTCGCGCGCTTGCTTTTGCTCGGCACGATCTAACTGCCAGAAACCCAAGCCTACACAAGTACTTACTACTAACACGACAATGCTACTCCACAAAAATGCGCTAAGCTTATGAGTATTCACTCGCACACCAATTAGAGGAAAACTGCACTGTGCTTATAAAAATTATTATTGTTGCGCTGCTACTTTTTGTCATATACACCTTATTCCGTGCCATGTTGGCTATGCTGAAGTCTGACTCCAAGGTGCCGATGTCGCACTACTTAGGCAAACGTGTTGCCTTGTGCGCCATCGTCCTGATTATTATTCTGCTCGCACAGCAAGCTGGCTTGCTGCGCTTTAACCCTTCTCCTATCACAACACATACACAAATACGAATAGACACAACCACACCACATCAACAAAGTGCCAATACCAAGCCGCAGCCTGAAATGCGAAGTGCTTTTCACTGCTAAAGTGCCCTTTGATTACGCGAATGAGTACCACGGTAAGCATGATCGCCCCTAAGGTGACATGCATACCGTGGAAGCCTGTGAGCAAGAAGAAGGTATTGCCATAAATACCCGAGTCTAACTTAAGGCCTAGATCCTGATATGCGTGAATGTATTCTTCCCCTTGAAGAAACAGAAATACCGCGCCGAGTATCACCGTCAGAGCAAGAAACACCGTAAGCTGTTTACGGTTGTCTTTCTCAATTGCAGTATGCGCAAACTGTAAAGTCACCGAAGAAACTAGCAAAATAATGGTATTAATTAGCGGCAAACCTTGCCATCCCATAGCCTGAGTTGTATCACCGCCTGGTGTTAACTCTAGCGGCCATGAGGCGCTAAATTCAGGCCATAACACTTCGTTGGTCATCAAGTTATTACCCTCACCACCAAGCCAAGGTACAGCCAACATACGGGCATAAAATAGCGCCCCAAAAAAAGCGCCAAAGAACATGACTTCTGAGAAAATGAACCAGCTCATTCCTTGTTTAAAAGAACGATCCATTTGCGCCGAATACAAGCCACTTTGTGACTCATTAATCACATTGCGAAACCACCCCACCAGCATGTACACCAGCACCGCAATACCAGCAATAAGCCAATAGGTACCAGAGCCACCGCCTTGCTCTAACTGCATAACGCTAAGACCCGCGCCCACAGCGATAAAAAACAACGCAACAGCCCCCACTATCGGCCAGGGGCTTTGCTCCGGAACATAATATTTTTCGTATTGATTACTCATTTCGTTAACCTCGCTCGGTTTATCGCGCTTGCGCTGCGAGTAAGTCTTGTCGCTTAGCGCTGATATCAAAGAGGGTGTAAGATAGCGTTAATTCCTCATACTCCTGCGGCAACGCAGGGTCGACATAAAAGCGCAATTGGTATTCAAGCCGTTCATTGGCTTGTAGCGGCTGCTGGTCAAAGCAAAAACACGCCAATTTGTGTAAATACTTGGCTGCGAGCCCTGGAGAAACAGATGGAATAGCCTGCATGACTCTCGGCTCACCACTGGTATTCGCTGCGGCGAATGTCACCACTGTCATCGCCCCGGGTTTCACCACCACTTCTTGCTTTTGCGCTAACACTTCAAAGGGGGCACCACTTTGCGCATGGGTTGTAAAGCTCACCGTCACTTCGCGAGAGTCATCCACATGCTCGCTTTGCTGCGCCTGTTCGAGTGAGGGCTTACCATTAAGCCCTGTTACTTCGCAGAACACGTCGTAAAGCGGCACCAAGGCAAAGGCGAACGCAAACATGCCGATGACGCTGATGACTAGTTTCTTTAATAACGGTGCGTGGTTCATTACTGCACCTTAGGTGGCGTTTCAAAGGTGTGGTAGGGTGCCGGAGATGCCACCTCCCACTCCAAGCCTTCTGCGCCATCCCACACTTTCGCTGGTGCTTGCTCTCCAGCCTTGATGCACTTGAACACCACGGCAACGAACAGCAGTTGAGAGAGACCAAAGGCGAAACCACCAATACTGATAATGGCGTTAAAATCAGCAAACTGCAGCGCATAGTCTGGAATACGTCGTGGCATACCCGCCAAACCTACAAAATGCATGGGGAAGAACAGCACATTAACGCTAACCAACGACAGCCAGAAATGCCATTTCGCTAACGTGGTGCTATACATGTGCCCAGTCCATTTTGGCAGCCAGTAATAAGCAGCGGCCATAATCGAGAACACCGCCCCTGTCACTAAAACATAATGGAAGTGCGCCACCACGAAGTAGGTGTCATGGTACTGGAAATCCACTGGGGTAATTGCCAACATCAATCCTGAGAAGCCCCCGAGGGTAAACAACACAATAAAGGCGATAGCAAACATCATTGGTATTTCAAAGCTGATGGCACCGCGCCACATAGTGGCTACCCAGTTAAATACTTTTACTCCCGTTGGCACCGATATCAACATGGTCGAGTACATAAAGAACAATTCCCCGGCCAGTGGCATACCGGTGGTAAACATATGGTGGGCCCACACCACAAAAGACAGCAAGGCGATGGAGGCCGTGGCATATACCATGGACGAATAGCCGAACAGTTTTTTGCGTGAAAAGGTAGGAACTATGGTGGAGATAATGCCAAACGCTGGCAAAATCATAATGTACACTTCCGGGTGACCAAAGAACCAAAAGATATGCTGGAACATCACAGGGTCGCCACCACCGGCTGCATTGAAGAAATCAGTGCCAAAATACTTATCAGTGAGCACCATGGTCACCGCACCCGCCAACACCGGCATCACTGCAATTAATAAAAACGCAGTGATCAACCAGGTCCACACAAATAGCGGTAATTTCATCCACTTCATCCCTGGAGCACGCATATTAACGATGGTCACAATGACATTAATGGCCCCCATGATGGAACTTATCCCCATAATGTGAATGGCAAATACAAACAGGGCAGTATTGTCGTTGCTGTAGGTGGTTGATAAGGGCGCATAGAAGGTCCATCCAAAGGCTGGACCGCCGCCTTCCATAAACAGCGACAGCAATAGGATGGCAAAAGCGAATGGCAGAATCCAAAAGCTCCAGTTATTCATTCGCGGCAAAGCCATATCTGGCGCGCCAATCATCATGGGGATCATCCAGTTAGCTAAGCCCGTGAAGGCAGGCATCACGGCGCCGAAGACCATAATCAAACCATGTACTGTGGTCATTTGGTTGAAAAAATGAGGGTCAACCAGCTGAAGTCCTGGTTGGAATAACTCGGCTCGGATCACCATTGCCATGGCGCCACCGGTTAAAAACATCAACAACGAAAATAATAAGTACAAGGTGCCGATGTCTTTGTGGTTAGTAGTAAAAAGCCAGCGTTTTATTCCGGTTGCAGGCCCGTGATGTTCATGTGTTGCAGCTGCTGTACTCATTGTTCCTCCCCATCAATATAGGCCTGAATCACGCTTGGTTGAACGATGTCACCGGTTTCATTACCAAAGGCATTGCGTTGGTAAGTAACCACCGCAGCCAACTCTTTAAGCGTAAGTTGACCGACAAATGCCTGCATCGCAGTCCCTGGCTTACCGTGCACCACAATATCGATATGGTCGTTAATATCGCCGGTGGCTATTGGACTGCCTTTTATGGCGGGGAAGACTCCAGGTAAACCAAGCCCCGTAGGCTGATGACAAGCTGCGCAGCGCGTGATGTACACTTGCTCGCCCGATGCCATTAGCTCATCTTCAGAGAGGATTTGTTCTAGCAGCTCAGCATCGGCCTGCGCCTGAGCTTGCTTCGCTTGTTTCTGCTCTGCCAGCCAAGCGTCAAACTCTTCAGGGGGTTTTGCTTCTACGACCACCGGCATAAAACCGTGGTCTTTACCGCATAACTCGGCGCACTGGCCGCGATACGTACCCGGTTCGTTTACGCGTGTCCAAGCTTCGTTGATAAACCCAGGGTTAGCGTCTTTCTTTACTGCAAAATCGGGCACCCACCAAGAGTGAATGACGTCATCTGAGGTCATTAAAAAACGTACTTTTTGATTAGTGGGAATAACCAAGGGTTTATCTACTTCGAGGAGGTAATTGTCGCCCTTATTTTGCGCATTTTTGATTTGCTCTTGAGGCGTTGACAGCAGTGAGTAAAAGCCCACATCGTGGCCCATATACTCGTAGTGCCATTTCCATTGTGAACCAGTCACCTTAATAGTGATATCGGCCTTTGTTGTATCCTCCATAGCAATCAGGGTTTTGGTGGCCGGTACAGCCATGGCTATGAGAATAACAAATGGAATCGCTGTCCAAAGTATTTCTACTTTGGTGCTTTCATGAAAGGTAGCGGGGGTGACCCCTTTTGACTTGCGGTGTTTGAGCAGCGCCCAAAACATCACCGCGAAAACAACCACACCAATCACACAGCATATAATAAATATGGTCATGTGTAGTTGGTAAACATTTTCGCTAATGTCAGTTACCCCTTGGCGCAAGTTGTACTTGCTATTCGCGGACACCAATTGAGGGAATAACAGACATAGCAACATGAGGGAGCTCAGCTTCTTCATGTGTACCATCTCCTTATTGTTGCGCAATGCAAGGAAGAGGCGGTTACAGCTTAATACCCAATCTTCGTTATTATTATGCTTTTACCAGTCGACAACTTTGACCCTAAATAAACTGTTGAAAAACCGACCAGCAAAGCCTGTAATATAACCAATTAGTCAAAGATTGAGCTAATAGCAAGTTAATACACTATTTTTGTTTACGTTTTATTAATAAATTAACAGGGAGATTCAAGCTGTTAGAAAGCACTGTGGCTAAGGAGGAAACATGGGGAAAGCCCCTAATAACAGACCTATTAGAGGCAAAATAAGTAAATTTAATTACATCCAGTCGGCGTTTCGGATCACACCTACAGCTAAGCCTTCAATATTAAAGGATTCGTTCTCTAAATCGACTTCGATGGGTGTGAATTCTTCATTCTCTGCATGCAGCAGAACCTTACGCCCTGCTTTTTCTAAGCGCTTCACGGTGACATCTTCATCAACCCGCGCGACCACCACTTGGCCGTTTTCAGCCACCTGAGTGCGATGTACCGCTAATAAGTCACCATCCATAATGCCGATATCTTTCATACTCATGCCATTTACGCGCAGCAAATAATCTGCAGCAGGCTTGAACAACAATGGGTCTATCTGGCAGTGACTCTCTATATGCTGTTGGGCAAGAATGGGCTCGCCCGCAGCAACACGGCCAATTAAAGGCAGGCCCAATTGTTCGGGTTCTTCTTCCTCGACCAATTGAATACCTCGACTCGCGCCAGGCTTCATTTTGATTACGCCTTTCTTAGCCAACGCCTTAAGATGTTCTTCTGCGGCGTTAGCACTGCGAAACCCCAGTGTTTGTGCAATTTCTGCACGCGTCGGCGGCATGCCGGTATCTTTAATAAAGACTTTAATCAGCTCAAGAATTTGCGATTGGCGTTTAGTTAATGGGCGCATACAACTGGGTTTCCATACAGTACATTTAACTGTGAGTATATACAGTTAAATGAAAATCGCAAATAAAATCAGGGAATTTGCTGACCATTGCAACCTTAATTAATGCAACTTCGCTTTTATTCATATGCAACCTCACCTCATACTCATAAAGTGATAGGTGACGAATGCGCGACAATGCTTTAAAGTAGCGCTATTTTAGTCATGTTATTAAGCAGTTAGATGACTCGCCAAGGTGTATTTTCAGCGTTCCTTTTACTTATTTCGGCACTGACGATAGGTGCGTGCAAAGCCGATACGGTCAAGATGTCGCGCAGCGGCCTTTGTCACCCTGAAGACTCGGCTCATTATCAACGCACTCAATCTTTCACTCCCTATGCGAACTTAGAAAGCTGTCTAGCAGACGGTGGACGTTTACCAAAGAACTACACTAAACAAACATCAGAAAATAGTTATCATCGGGGTAACTGGCCACATTGGCTAGACACCGATCACGACTGCCAAGATGCCCGTGCTGAAGTGCTGATTGCCCAATCACACAGTGATGTAAGCTACACCACTCAAGCGCGCTGCACCGTCACCAGCGGCCAGTGGCATGACCCTTATTCGGGGCAGTTACTACGCAATGACGATGACTTAGATATAGACCATATTGTGCCGCTTAAATTTGCCTATGAACACGGTGCTGCCACCTGGAGTCGTTCGCAAAAGGCACAATTTGCCAACGATATGGAGAATTTGCTTGCTGTTGATGATGGCCTAAATCGTAGCAAAGGCGCAAAAGGCCCTTGGCAATGGTTGCCGCCGCATCAAGATTACCGCTGTCAGTACATTCAGCGCTTTAATTACATCATGAGCAAGTATGACCTTCGCTACTCGCAAAACGAAAAAGACCAAGTTCAGAGTTTGCTGCAAAGCTGCGTAGGTGAAACTTTAAACCTCAGCGCACTACCTACAACCTTGCACCAATAACCAACCGCTTGTAAGTAAATATTCTATATTGATAGAGCATCCAATGAACTCGTTGGCGAGGATATATGCTCAATATCACTATACACGAAACACACAATACCGCCCTACTCGAACCACAAGGCCAGCTGACAGCAGAAGACTTTGCAGCAGCCGTGCGTATTATCGACCCTTATATTGAACAGCATACAAAGCTACATGCTCTCATTATTGCTACTGAACACTTTCCGGGTTGGGACTCATTTGCCGCATTACTCTCTCATCTGCAATTTGTGCGCGACCATCATCAAAAGGTGAATAAAGTAGCCATTGCCACCAATTCGTTGCTTGGTAACTTTGCCCAGCACCTTGGCGCACACTTTATTCATGCAGAAGTTAAATCCTTTCGTTATGAACAACGTGAACAAGCGAAGCGCTGGGCACAAAGCCCTTAACTAAAAGCGGCTACCAGGCTGATTCAAAAACGCCTGTTCAGTGTCGCTCGATTGCCGACCGAGAATATCATTACGATGTGGATAACGCCCAAAACGGTCAATGATTTCTTTGTGAGCCAGTTCATATTTATAGTTACTTAAGGGCCGAAAAAGCTGCTCGGCCACCACATGAATCGCCTGGCTCTCACTGTGCATATAGGGCATGTATAAGAAACTACGCTCGGTATCATCAAGCTCTAAAGCAAACTTTTTCTCCACCGCATTCTGCGCCAAACATAAAGCCAGTGCATCGGTTGCAAACGCTTGGGCCGTATCGCGGAACATATTACGAGGAAACTGATCCAGCACTATAATTTCACATAACGCGCCTCGAGCAGATTTTCGCCAAGAATAAAGCTCGCCTTGGCGCGCTGCCTCGTAAGTAGGTAAAAATTGCTTTTTTACTGTGGCGTCAAAATCGGCGCTTTTTTTAAACCAATCCTGTGGACTGCTGTGAGTAAACCAAAATTCGTAAACGGATTCATATTGCATGATGATCTAATGGCGAAAGTTTGCTTTCGTCCGGCAACTATTGTTTAGTTACAGCTAAGGCCAAAAGGTAGTAATTCGCAAGCTCTGAGGTATTTTTTATGAAGCTATTTATATTTGAACATTGCCCCTATTGTATAAAGTCATTACTGGTTGCACGCGCCTTGGGGCTAGAGGTGGACGTGCGCTTCCTACTCAACGATGACGAGGCCACGCCCAACCAGTTAGTGGGTAAAAAAATAGTGCCTATTTTGGTCAAAGATGATGATACCGCGATGGCCGAAAGCTTAGATATTGCCGAGTATTTCTGTACTCTTGCCAACAAGGAGCTGTCACTGGGAGAGCACTTTAATCAAGCCCAACAGTGGGTTGAAAAGCATCTTGAAACCTTTTTACGGCTGACCTTTGTGCGTTGGCCGCAACTGGCCCTGCCGGAATACGCTATTGATACAGCTATCAGCTATTTTCGCGAGAAGAAAGAGCAGCGCTTGGGCGAATCTTTCGATAGCGTGTTAGCCAATAGCGACGCTGACATCGCCACAATGGAACACGCATTGAGTGAGTTAACATGGCTGCAAACCCCAGAACATATTACTTGGGCCGATGTGGCGTTATTTCCTTTTCTGCGCAACCTCACTGTAGTCAAAGACTTAACCTTTCCAGAGCATGTACTCAACTATGTCGATACATTAGCCACTGAACACCGAATTAAAACCTTTACCCGCGTTGCAGTTTAAGGAGTACAGATGAGTATTTGGGCCCAAGAGATTGATTTAGCCTTATGTAAAAAGCTTGATTTAGGTGTAGGTGAAAAAGGCACCTTAATGACTAAACTCGGCATTGAGATCACAGAGATAGGCGACGATTACCTGGTCGCCTGCCTCCCTGTGAGCAACGAATTATATAACCCCATGGGCATTGTTCATGGCGGCGTTTACGTGGCATTAGCCGAAACCGTGGCCAGCTACGCCGCCAATTTTGTGGTCGATACCCGCAAATACTACTGCGTCGGCCAAGAGATCAACGCCAACCACCTTAAAGCCTCACGCACCGGCACACTCAAAGCCGTGGCCAAGCCCGTGCACCTAGGCGGCCGCTCATCAGTGTGGGAGATAAAAATTTACAACAGCGCTGGCGATTTGTGTTGTATTTCAAGGATGACTGCTGCGGTGGTGGAGAAAAGAAGCAAAAGCGCTGGGCTTTAAGGCGGGATGCTCACCTGTAGGTCAGACTTCAGTCCGACAATAAATAGGCAAGGCTTTAGCCTTGCCAAAGGCGCTTTGAATTGAGCTTTTTCGGAATGTTTCTCAGGATCGGAGAGCAACGTTTAGAGCCTCTAATTAGAGACGCCTTTGTAAACTTCTTACACCAAGACTTTACTATAATCCCTCGATGAAAGCTGGTATGAATAACGACTTTAATGAGCTCATCGACTGTATTCGCAACTCCACTACTTTAAGGCTCTATGAACTGGCTAGAAATCGTGTGAAGTATTTAGAACAGCGTAAACCTAAAGCCACCGAAGGTGTGAACTAATGAAAGCATTATACTTTGCTATCATGGCATTGATTACATTTAGTTGTGCCGCTAATTCCAGTAATACAAAGCTCCATTGCGAAGATGCCACCAACAGTCTTGAACTCGAGCAATGCATAGCGCAGAAAAAAGACGAGTCCGAACACCGCCTAACAAACAAGTTAAGGCTTTTACGGGAGCAAATTCAGATGGCTTATGCTGCAGAGGCTGAATTAGGTAACACATTAATCGACCAAGTAGAAAAAACTCAATTGGCATGGAGCGATTTTAAGGCTCAAAGTTGTCAACTTGAGGCATTCGAGATTGAGCAAGGCACAAGTGCGTATGAGACCGCTATAAATAATTGTGAGTTGCGTATGAACCAAACTAGGATAAAGGCTCTTTCCCAGATACTTAATTAGCCCTTTGGAGTAGCAAGGCTGAAGCCTTGCCTACAGAGCTACCTCCCCTGTAGTTTGGGCTTTAGCCTAACCATATGTGACAAACACATTTGTGTTCTCAGCCCAGAAACCTGGAATGTATTTGTCGGTCGTAATCACAAGGCTAAAGGCCTTGCCAACAGAGTGACCTCCCCTGTAGGTTGGGCTTCAGCCTAACCATATGTGACAAACACATTTGTGTTCTCAGCCCAGAAACCTGGAATGTATTTGTCGGTCGCAATCACAAGGCTGAAGACCTTGCCAATAGAGTAACCTCTCCCTGTAGGTTGGGCTTTAGCCTAACCGTTATGTGAAAAACACATTTGTGTTCTCGGCCCAGAAATCTGGAATGTATTTGTCGGTCGCAATCACAAGGCTGAGGGCCTTGCCTACAGAGTGACCTCCCCTGTAGGTTGGGCTTTAGCCTAACCATATGTGACAAACACATTTGTGTTCTCAGCCCAGAAATCTGGAATGTATTTGTCGGTTGCAATCACAAGGCTGAAGGCCTTGCCAACAGGGTGACCTCTCCCTGTAGGTTGGGCTTCAGCCTAACCGTTATGTGAAAAACACGTTTGAACGCTAAAGCCCAAATTTTGATGATATGAGCGTCTTTGTCGATTGCAAGGCTGATGGCCTAGCCTACAAGGTAGCGCAATACACTCATCTCAATTATGATACGAGTGAGGTACCACATAGTTAAAAGCTGTATATTCGCAGAGTATTATCGTCATAGCTGAAGTGTGCCAGCTCCCGTTTTGTTGGGTGAAGGCTGAGACGACCAGGTCCAAAAGTAAGCTCACTCAGCTTAACAAACTGTCTATCGCGGTCCTGCCGATAGAGTGCAGTGTCGAACGCCTCTCCCTTGCGCTCGGTTAACACAGCATATTTACCATCACTAGAAAAGTTATGCCGACTGAGGGGGTCAATGACTTCATCAGCATTGCTTTGATATACTTCCTGCGCAGTGGCGCTATTTCCGTCCCATACAAGCCTGTAGAGCGTTTTGCCACTAAGTAGCCAAACTTTATTATTCCATTTACCTAAGCTGATATCATTCCCAAATTCCAGTTGTTGCTTTAATAGCGTATTGGTTTTGTAATTCCAAAAGCGCACTGTATCGCCTACGATGTATGCAATGATAAATTCTGCTTCATTCAGAATAATATGTGTCCGCACTTTACCTCTAACTTCGATGTCATTGATCGTTTGGGCATCAGCTAACTTCCACGCTCTAAGCAAAGTTTTATCACTTAACCATGTTGATACTTCACGTTGCATCGATAGCACTTCATATCCCATAGTAAAATCATCGCTGGGGTGAACTCCCGATACGTTAAGCATTCTAGCTGCTGCATCCAAGGAGTTAATGCGCAACAATTCATAATTACCTGAAAGTACGTAGTGGCCTGAGCGACTGACATCGAGATCATAACCTAAAGCAGGCTCAGCCTGATTAATAGATAACAACTCTCCATTATCCAACAATTTATACAGTTGCGAGCCCGCCAAAAAATACAAGGCTTCATCAGTGTAAGCCATTCTTTGCTCATCTACTGCTGGCGTTAAAGCGAGTGCCTTTAAACTTCCATCAGAAGCGACAACAAAGGCCTCCTTTCGCACAAAAGAGGACAACAGCAACGCCCCTCCGTTCGGGCTATACCCTAAATAAGACACCTTTGCATCCAAAGTTTTAGGCATCATATTTTCATGCTTAATTGTCAGCTGATCTGCCGAAAGACCAAATGAGAAAAAGCATAAAATAAGAGCTAGGAATAAGGGGTTCATCATGCAGCTACAAGCCCGTAGTAATAGGTCATAAAATCTGAAAAGGTAAGTGATCGTTGAGGGGTAACCGAATGTAATAGCAGCTTTCCTTTCGACATACCCCATGTCGCAACATGTAACTCGATCGCCTTGCTTTCATACTGCTCCAATTCGTCAAAGGGAAAACAAAAAGTTAGCATAACCAAGCTATTAACGCATTAGCAGGAGTTGCAGAAGTAACGAGCTTATAGCATCCGTATTTGCACCTCTATTTCTAGTATATGATCATGCTAAATATGGCTGGGCTAAAGACTGACCTACAACCATATGCTCATTTCTTTTTATAAGCATCAATGTATCAGCCCAATCCCTCTGCATCGACATGGATACACGGAAAATAAGGTTTAAGGTATTCAGTAAATAGCGAATAGAAACACCGCGCTTCAACCTAACTGAAAAAACACCATACCTTTGGCCTTTAATAGGAATTGTTGTAGAGTCATGACTCCCACCATGGAGAATAAGATATACAAGGATAAGTATGACAACTCAAAAACAGCTATGGAAACCAAATACTTGGGTTTCAGTCATTTTAGGTGTTTTTATGCAACCTTTCGCGTTCCTTTATGTTAACAGAGGACAATTACTTTTCGCATATTTGGGCCTTTTTGCACTGGTCGCTCTATTAGGCCCCAAGCTGACACCTTTTTTACCTAGCTACATCGATCTCGCATTTTTATTACTTATATTGATGTTCATCCACACTCTTTGGCTCGCAAAAAACTATGACAGCAACCAACCCCGTAGTTGGTATGCTAACTGGTGGATATCGCTGTTAGGTTTCATCCTATTTCTGGTACTTATATTGTTTACGCGAATCAATGCCTTTGAATTGTTTGCTGCACCATCCTCTTCAATGAGCCCTACGTTAACGCCTAATAGCGTTGTGGTGGTAAATAAGCTCGGTTATGAAAATCATCGCTTAGCGGGCATTCAACTAAAAAAAGAATCCCCTTCCAAAAGGCCTCAGCGAGGTAGTCTTATTGTCTTTCAGTTCCCAGAGCAGCTTAGTATCAACTACATAAGTCGCGTTGTTGGCCTGCCCGGGGATACAATAGCGCTGAAGGGCAAGCAAGTATTCATTCAACCCGCGTGCGATACGCTTGATGCTCAATGTGCACCTATGCGAGCTCTGCCTCAAATTGAGCAAGGCGCAATAAGCGAGCCGCCGTATCAGGGTTATTCAGAGTCGATAGAGGAACACACTTATAATATCTGGCTAAACAAACATGCTTCCCCACGAACTGAGCGATATTATCAAGGAAAATCAAAGTGGAAAGTGCCGGATAATCACTACTTTGTGCTCGGAGATAACCGTGATAATAGCTTAGATAGCCGCTATTGGGGCTTCGTTCCGGTAGGCAACATCATAGGTGAGGTAGCATTGAGCTGGTAGACGCTCTCATTGCGACGCAATGATATCAAGAGGAATGAGTGAGTATAGATTCGCAGATACAGTTGAATCTCACTACGCTGTGAATAATTGGTTGTGACTAGGCACTGCCTCTTGAATGTGACCGTCTTGGGCGGTTGCAAGGCTGAAGCCTTGCCTACCACATCAGCCCCTGTGGGTTGGGCTTTAGCCTAACCTACAACAACACCCAAATTTCAGGCATAAAAAAGGTCGCCTAAGCGACCTTTTTCTCGAGAGTAGCTATTACTCTACGATTGATGCTACAACACCAGCACCAACTGTACGGCCACCTTCACGGATTGCGAAACGTAGACCTTCATCCATCGCGATTGGGCAGATTAGCTCTACTACCATCTTGATGTTGTCACCTGGCATTACCATTTCTACGCCTTCTGGTAGCTGGATGTCACCAGTTACGTCAGTTGTACGGAAGTAGAACTGTGGACGGTAGCCTTTGAAGAATGGCGTGTGACGACCACCTTCATCTTTAGACAGTACGTATACTTCTGCTTCGAACTTCGTGTGCGGAGTGATTGTGCCTGGAGCTGCTAGTACTTGACCACGCTCTACTTCGTCACGCTTAGTACCACGTAGTAGGGCACCAATGTTCTCACCTGCACGGCCTTCGTCTAGAAGCTTACGGAACATCTCAACACCTGTACACGTTGTCTTCGTAGTTTCTTTGATACCTACGATTTCAACTTCGTCGTTCACGTTGATGATACCCGCTTCTACACGACCAGTTACTACTGTACCACGACCCTGGATTGAGAATACGTCTTCGATAGGCATGATGAATGGCTTATCGATGTCACGCTCTGGCTCTGGGATGTAAGAATCTAGTGCTTCTGCAAGCTCTACAATCTTGTCTTCCCACTCTTTCTCGCCTTCTAGCGCTTTAAGAGCTGAACCTTGGATTAGTGGTAGGTCGTCACCTGGGAAGTCGTACTCTGAAAGTAGTTCACGTACTTCCATTTCTACTAGCTCTAGTAGCTCTTCGTCATCAACCATGTCACATTTGTTCATGAATACGATGATGTAAGGTACGCCAACCTGACGAGATAGTAGGATGTGCTCACGTGTTTGTGGCATAGGACCGTCAGTAGCCGCAACTACTAGGATCGCGCCGTCCATCTGTGCAGCACCTGTGATCATGTTTTTAACGTAGTCAGCGTGTCCTGGACAGTCAACGTGTGCATAGTGACGTGTCGGAGTGTCGTACTCTACGTGTGAAGTTGCGATTGTGATACCACGCTCACGCTCTTCTGGAGCGTTATCGATTTGTGCGAAATCACGTGCTACACCACCGTATACTTTTGCTAGTACGTTAGTGATCGCTGCAGTTAGAGTTGTTTTACCGTGGTCAACGTGGCCGATTGTACCTACGTTTACGTGCGGTTTCGAACGTTCAAACTTTTCTTTTGCCATTTTCAAAATTCCTATAAAGAAATTAAAGTCCGACCCGAAGATCGGACCGAACTCAAATTACTTAACAGCGCGAGCTGCAATAATTCCATCAGCTACATTTTTAGCCGCTTCTGCGTACTTGAGGAATTCCATCGAGTACGAGGCACGACCTTGTGTAGCTGATCGTAAGTCAGTTGCATAACCGAACATTTCTGAAAGTGGTACTTCGGCGTTCACTTGTTTTAAGCCGCCTGGTGCCTCTTCCATTCCTTCGATCATACCGCGACGACGGTTTAGGTCGCCTACAACATCACCCATGTTTACTTCAGGAGTGATCACTTCTACCTTCATGATAGGCTCTAACAACACGGGGTTCGCTTCAAGCGCGCCGTTACGCATTGCCATTGCACCTGCGATCTTAAAGGCCATTTCGTTGGAGTCGACATCGTGGAACGAGCCATCGAATAACGTCGCTTTAACGCCCAGAAGCGGATAACCAGCAAGAACACCTTGCTCCATCTGCTCGTGGAGACCTTTTTCTACCGCTGGAATATATTCCTTCGGTACAGTACCACCAACGATTTCGTTAACGAACTCGAATGTTGGTGCTTCTTCATCGCTAATATCAAGCGGTTCAAGTTTGACCCAAACATGACCATATTGGCCACGACCACCCGATTGACGAACAAACTTACCCTCAACCTTAACGGCTGAACGAATCGCCTCACGGTAGGCAACCTGAGGTTTACCAACGTTACATTCAACTTTGAATTCACGCTTCATACGGTCGACGATAATATCTAGGTGTAATTCACCCATACCAGAGATAATAGTCTGGCCAGATTCTTCGTCTGTTTGTACGCGGAAAGAAGGATCTTCTGCCGCTAGTTTACCTAGCGCGATACCCATCTTTTCCTGGTCTGCCTTGGTTTTTGGCTCTACCGCAACAGAGATCACCGGCTCTGGGAATTCCATACGCTCTAGCGTAATGATTGCATTCCCGTCACACAGGGTATCACCTGTTGTTACGTCTTTGAGACCAATCGCAGCGGCGATATCGCCGGCACGAACTTCTTTGATCTCTTCACGTGAGTTTGAGTGCATCTGGACGATACGACCGAAGCGCTCACGCTTTGATTTAACTGGGTTATATACCGTGTCACCCTGGGCAACTGTGCCTGAGTACACACGGAAGAAGGTTAGCGTGCCTACGAACGGGTCGGTAGCAATTTTAAAGGCCAATGCTGAGAAAGGCGCTTTGTCATCTGCTGGACGCGTGTCTTCAGTCTCGCCATCATCAAGAACACCTTGAATCGGTTTAACTTCGGTAGGTGAAGGCATGTATTCAATCACGGCATCAAGCATCGCTTGCACGCCTTTGTTCTTGAACGCACTGCCGCAACTCATCAGCACAATTTCGTTGCTTAGAGTACGAGCACGAAGGCCTTGCTTGATCTCAGCTTCGCTGAGCTCACCTTCTTCTAAATATTTGTCCATTAGCTCTTCATTGGCCTCAGCCGCCGCTTCCACAAGAAGTGAGCGGTATTCTTCGGCTTGGTCTTGAAGCTCTGCCGGGATCTCCTCAAATGTGAATGACATCCCCTGGTCCGCTTCGTTCCAGTTGATGGCTTTCATCTTGATAAGATCAATTACACCTTTAAAGTCTTCTTCAGTACCAATAGGCAGCTGAATCGGAACAGGAGTTGCACCCAGACGGGTTTTCACCTGATCTACAACCGACAAAAAGTCGGCGCCAATACGGTCCATTTTATTTACGAAGATCATACGTGGAACTTCGTATTTATTGGCCTGACGCCAGACGGTTTCTGTCTGTGGCTGTACACCTGATGAAGCACAAAGCACGACAACAGCACCATCAAGTACACGCAGTGAACGCTCAACTTCAATGGTGAAGTCTACGTGCCCTGGGGTATCGATGATATTGATGCGATGGTCGTCAAATTGCGCGTCCATCCCTTTCCAGAAACAAGTGGTCGCAGCAGACGTGATAGTAATACCACGCTCCTGCTCTTGCTCCATCCAGTCCATAGTTGCAGCACCATCGTGTACCTCACCAATTTTGTGAGATAGGCCCGTGTAAAAAAGTACACGTTCCGTCGTGGTGGTTTTACCTGCATCTACGTGAGCACAAATACCGATATTGCGGTAGCGCTCAATTGGAGTTGTACGTGCCATATAATCCTCTTAAAGGTTAAGGACAGATTACCAACGGTAATGAGCGAATGCTTTGTTCGCTTCAGCCATACGGTGAACGTCTTCACGTTTCTTAACCGCAGTGCCTTTGTTATCAGCTGCGTCGATCATCTCTTGAGCCAGACGAAGGCCCATAGATTTTTCACCACGCTTACGTGCAGCTTCAACCAACCAACGCATACCTAGTGCGTTGCGGCGAACTGGACGAACTTCAACTGGTACTTGGTACGTTGAACCACCTACACGGCGAGATTTAACCTCTACCTGTGGGCGAACGTTTTCAAGTGCAGACTCAAAGATTTCTAGGTGCGGTTTGCCTGATTTCTCAGCAGCCACGTCTAGCGCACCATAAACGATGTTTTCAGCAGTAGACTTTTTGCCGTCAAGCATTACTACGTTGACGAACTTTGCAAGTAATTCTGATCCGAACTTAGGATCTGGAAGAATTTTACGTTGACCTATTACGCGTCTTCTAGGCATTTTATCTCTCCGATTTCTTCAGGTCTGTTTTTTGAACAGATTCCCAAAACTAATATTTAATTAAAACTTAAGTGCTTGGCCTTACTAACGGAGAACCATTAGCCCTTAGGACGTTTTGCACCGTACTTAGAACGACCTTGTTTACGGTCATTTACGCCGGCACAGTCAAGTGCACCGCGAACAGTGTGGAAACGTACACCAGGTAAGTCTTTAACACGACCACCACGGATAAGGATTACACTGTGCTCTTGAAGGTTGTGGCCTTCACCACCGATGTAAGATGTTACTTCGAAACCGTTTGTTAAACGTACACGGGCTACTTTACGTAGAGCCGAGTTTGGTTTCTTAGGAGTAGTGGTATATACACGAGTACATACACCACGCTTTTGTGGACATGCCTTAAGCGCGGCTGAGTTACTAGTTGTAACCTTGCTGCGACGTGGCTTGCGCACTAGCTGGTTAATAGTTGCCATCAAATAGCTCCTGATGAAAAATTAAAGTTACTACTGAAATTAAAAATTCCGCCCAATTTACACACTGCGATAACACCAGCGAGTAAAAGGGTGGCGGAATTTTAATGAGCAAAGTTTAGCCTGTCAACCAAAACAACGCCGAGAGCGGTATTATACCGCCCTCAGCGTGACTTAATTATGAAATTAAGCGGTTATTCTTGGTCGCCAGACAAATCTGCATTAAGTGCATCAGTCAGTGCTTGGGTTGCTTCCTCGGCACTTACTGTTGGCTCAAGCAGTTCCTCTGCATTCTGTTTACGACGATTTTGGCGGTCTTGGTGATACGCAAAGCCAGTACCGGCTGGGATCAAGCGACCCACGATTACGTTTTCTTTCAGACCGCGAAGTTCATCGCTCTTACCATTTACAGCGGCTTCAGTTAGGACACGTGTAGTCTCCTGGAACGAGGCTGCTGAAATGAATGATTCGGTTGCCAATGACGCTTTGGTAATACCCATTAGCTGAATTTCATACTTCGCTGGGATCTTACCTTCAGCTTCAAGTTCACGGTTTGCGATGCTTACGCGTGCAACTTCAACCTGTTCACCGGCTAGGAATTCAGTGTCGCCACCGTCAAGGATGATACATTTACGTAGCATCTGACGAATTACAGTTTCGATGTGCTTATCGTTAATCTTTACACCTTGCAGACGGTAAACGTCTTGCACTTCATTAACGATGTAGTTAGCAACATCGGTCACACCACGTAGGCGAAGGATATCATGTGGAGACTCTGGACCATCGGCGATTACTTCACCTTTGCTCACTGTCTCACCTTCGAACACGTTAAGCTGACGCCACTTTGGAATCATCTCTTCGTATGCATCACCTTCCGCTGGGGTGATTACAAGACGCTTCTTACCTTTGGTTTCTTTACCAAAGCTTACCGTACCTGAGATCTCTGCTAGGATGGCTGGATCTTTCGGCTTACGCGCTTCGAATAGGTCAGCAACACGTGGTAGACCACCGGTAATATCACGAGTTTTCGAACCTTCCTGCGGGATACGTGCAAGCACATCACCTGGGTTCACCGTGGCACCATCGCTCACCTCAATGGTGGTGAATGACGGTAGGCGAATCTCTTGCAGGCCGCGCTCTTCATTCTCAATGATAAGCTTAGGCTCTTTCGCATTCACCTTAGCGAGGTCTTTAACAACCACACGCGTTAGACCAGTCAACTCGTCGGTCTGAGCTTCGGTGTTAGAGTCATCGATATCGCTGAACGATACTTTTGACTCGTGCTCGATGATGATTGGGTGACTGTGCGGGTCCCACATCGCTACGATGTCGTTGCCTTTCACTTCGGCACCATCTTGTACCGTTAACACTGCACCGTAAGGTACTTTATAACGCTCTTTCTCACGACCATGCTCATCAATGATGGTGATCTCGGTAGAACGTGAAGTGATAACGATCTTGCCTTCTGAATTCAATACATATTTCGCATTGTGAAGTTTCAGACGACCGTTGTTTTTAACTTGTACGCTGTTTTCTGCAGATGCCCGCGATGCTGCACCACCGATGTGGAAGGTACGCATGGTAAGCTGTGTACCTGGCTCACCGATTGACTGTGCTGCAATAACACCGACCGCTTCACCTGGGTTGATGATATGGCCACGAGCCAAGTCACGACCGTAACATTTAGCACATACACCAAAGTCATTGTCACAGGTGATAACAGAACGAACACGTACTTCATCCACTGAGTGCTCTTCAAGTAGGTCACACAGCTTTTCATCAAGCATGATGTTACGCTCAACCAACACTTCCTCAGTGCCTGGCTTAAGTACGTCTTCAGCAACTACACGCCCTAGTACACGCTCGCGTAGCGGCTCTACTACGTCACCACCTTCAATGAGTGGCTTCATAGTTAGACCATCTTCCGTGCCACAGTCGCTCTCATTGATTACCAAGTCTTGCGCTACGTCTACGAGACGACGCGTTAGGTAACCCGAGTTCGCTGTCTTCAATGCGGTATCGGCAAGACCTTTACGCGCACCGTGCGTTGAGATGAAGTACTGAAGTACGTTTAGACCTTCACGGAAGTTCGCGGTAATTGGCGTTTCGATGATTGAACCATCTGGACGAGCCATTAGACCACGCATACCCGCTAGCTGACGAATCTGAGCTGCACTACCCCGTGCGCCCGAGTCGGCCATCATAAACACTGAGTTGAATGAGTCTTGCTCCTCTTCGTTACCCTCAGCATTGATAACAGTGTCTTTCGATAAGTTCGCCATCATTTCGCGTGATAAGTTTTCGTTCACACGTGACCAAATATCGATAACTTTGTTGTACTTCTCACCCGCTGTTACAAGACCAGACTGGAACTGTTGGTTGATTTCGGCAACCTCAGCTTCCGCTGCATCGATGATCTCAGTTTTAACCGGCGGGATTTCCATGTCGTTGATGCCGATTGATACACCCGATTTCATCGCATAGTGGAAACCGGTATACATCACTTGGTCAGCAAACACTACGGTGTCTTTCAAGCCTAGACGACGGTAACACTCATTAAGCATACCTGAGATTTGCTTCTTACCTAACGCACGGTTAACCAGTGAGAAAGGTAAGCCTTTAGGCATGATCAACGAGAAAATAGCACGACCAACAGTGGTATCGATAACGCCGGTCACTTCTTCAGTGCTGCCGTCTTCTTCGATTACCGTTTCTGTCATCCGTACTTTTACTCGGGCATGTAGCTCGGCAGTGCCAGTACGATAGGCTTTTTCAGCTTCTTTCGCGTCTTTAAATACCAGGCCTTCACCTTTGGCATTAATGCGGTCACGGGTCATGTAGTAAAGACCCAAAACAACGTCCTGTGAAGGTACGATGATTGGCTCACCGTTCGCAGGCGAAAGAATGTTGTTGGTTGACATCATCAACGCGCGCGCTTCTAGCTGCGCTTCTAGCGTCAATGGTACGTGAACCGCCATTTGGTCACCGTCGAAGTCAGCGTTATACGCCGCACACACCAATGGGTGCAGGTGAATCGCTTTACCTTCGATAAGTACCGGCTCAAACGCCTGGATACCCAAACGGTGAAGGGTTGGTGCACGGTTAAGTAGCACTGGGTGTTCACGAATAACTTCGTCTAGTACGTCCCAAACCTCTGGTACTTCGCGCTCAACCATCTTCTTCGCAGCTTTGATGGTTGTCGCCATACCACGGCGCTCAAGTTTGCCGTAGATGAAAGGCTTGAATAGCTCAAGAGCCATTTTCTTAGGCAGACCACACTGGTGTAGTTTCAGTGTAGGACCTACGGTAATTACAGAACGGCCTGAGTAGTCAACACGCTTACCAAGAAGGTTTTGACGGAAACGACCTTGCTTACCTTTGATCATGTCTGCAAGCGACTTAAGTGGGCGCTTGTTAGAACCGGTAATAGCACGACCACGACGACCGTTATCAAGGAGCGCATCCACCGCTTCTTGCAGCATACGCTTTTCGTTGCGTACGATGATGTCTGGCGCGGCTAAATCGAGAAGGCGCTTCAAACGGTTGTTACGGTTGATCACACGACGATAAAGGTCGTTTAGATCTGACGTCGCAAAACGACCGCCGTCTAGTGGTACAAGTGGACGTAGATCTGGCGGTAGTACCGGAAGAACGCTCATCACCATCCACTCAGGGTTATTACCTGACTGGTGGAATGATTCCATCAACTTCAAACGCTTGGTAATTTTCTTACGCTTGGTTTCAGAGTTGATAGTTGGTAGCTCTTCACGCATTTCTGCAATCAGCTGACCTAGGTCGAGTTCTTTCAGAAGATCAAGTACAGCTTCTGCACCCATCTTCGCTTCAAATTCATCACCGTGCTCTTCAAGGGCGTCGAGGTACTCTTCTTCACCTAAAAGCTGGCCACGCTCAAGCGTCGTCATACCGGGTTCGGTTACCACGAATGATTCGAAGTACAGCACGCGCTCGATATCACGAAGCGTCATATCTAGCATTAAGCCGATACGTGATGGCAGTGATTTTAAGAACCAAATGTGCGCCACTGGGCTTGCCAGTTCAATGTGACCCATACGGTCACGACGCACTTTAGTTAGCGTTACTTCAACGCCACACTTTTCACAAATAACACCACGGTGCTTCAAGCGCTTGTATTTACCACACAAACACTCGTAATCTTTCACTGGGCCGAAAATACGGGCACAGAATAAGCCGTCACGCTCAGGCTTGAAAGTACGGTAGTTAATGGTCTCAGGTTTCTTTACTTCACCATATGACCATGAACGCACCATGTCCGGCGAAGCAAGACCAATGCGAATTGCATCGAATTCTTCGGTCTTATTTTGTTGCTTCAGAAACTTAAGTAAGTCTTTCACCTTAGCTCTCCTGTCGGAGGTTAATCTCGAGGGCGGCAAGCCGCCCATTTATTTGTTCGCAGGTTTGGGCGCCTTGCGCCCGACCGGCTTATTCTTCTTCCAGCTCGATGTTGATACCGAGTGAACGGATTTCTTTCAACAATACGTTGAATGATTCTGGCATACCCGGTTCCATCTTGTGGTTACCGTCAACGATGTTCTTATACATCTTAGTACGACCATTCACGTCATCCGACTTCACAGTCAACATCTCTTGCAGGGTATAAGCCGCGCCGTACGCTTCTAGTGCCCAGACTTCCATCTCACCGAAGCGCTGACCACCGAACTGTGCTTTACCACCTAGCGGCTGCTGCGTTACTAGGCTGTATGAGCCAGTAGAACGCGCGTGCATCTTGTCATCAACAAGGTGGTTCAGTTTCAGCATGTACATGTAACCAACCGTTACTTGACGCTCAAACTGATCGCCAGTACGACCATCATACAGCGTTACCTGACCGCTTGATGGGTAACCACCGAGCTCCAACATTTCCTTGATTTCGCTTTCGCGAGCACCGTCAAATGCAGGAGTAGCAATCGGTAGACCGCCTTTTAGATTCTCTGCTAGGCGACGAACTTCGTCATCAGAGAAGCTAGCGATGTCTACTTGCTGGCGACACTCACCCAGTTCGTAAGCTTTCTTGATGAATTCACGCAGTTCGTGAAGCTCACGCTGCTCTTTCATCATTTCTTCAATACGCTCACCGATACCGCGTGCCGCAAGACCCATGTGAGTCTCTAGGATCTGACCGATGTTCATACGCGATGGTACGCCCAGCGGGTTCAATACGATATCAACGGTACGGCCTTTCTCATCGTAAGGCATGTCTTCTACAGGTACGATAGTCGAGATAACACCTTTGTTACCGTGACGACCCGCCATCTTATCACCTGGCTGGATGCGACGTTTAACCGCGAGGTAAACCTTCACAATCTTCAATACGCCTGGTGCTAAGTCATCACCTTGAGTGATCTTGCGACGTTTCGTTTCAAACTTCTTATCGTACTCAGCTTTAAGCTCATCGTACTGCGCTGCTAGTTGCTCAAGTTCTGCTTGCTTGCCTTCATCAGCAAGGCTTTGTGTTAATAGCTTATCAGCAGCGAGGCCTTCAAGGCTGGCTGCATCCATGCCTGCGCCGGTCAATAAACCACGAGCACGGCTTAACACACCTTCTTCAAGGATCTTGAACTCTTCGTTGAAGTCTTTCTTCGCTTCACGAAGCTGCATTTCTTCGATTTCAAGCGCACGTTTGTCTTTTTCTACACCGTCACGGGTGAAGACTTGTACGTCGATTACGGTACCTGATACTGAGTTTGGTACACGTAGCGAGCTGTCTTTAACGTCAGACGCTTTCTCACCAAAGATAGCACGCAGTAGCTTCTCTTCAGGCGTAAGCTGAGTTTCACCTTTAGGTGTTACTTTACCTACTAGAATGTCGCCGCCTTTCACTTCTGCACCGATGTAAACAACGCCAGACTCATCTAGCTTGCCCAGTGCAGACTCACCCACGTTCGGGATATCAGCAGTGATTTCTTCCGGCCCAAGCTTAGTATCACGAGCAATACACTGAAGCTCTTGGATGTGGATAGTCGTTAGACGATCTTCTTTTACAACATTCTCTGAAAGGAGGATTGAATCCTCGAAGTTGTAACCATTCCAAGGCATGAATGCCACGCGTAAGTTTTGACCTAACGCCAAGTCGCCAAGGTCTGTTGACGGACCATCAGCAAGTACGTCACCACGTACAATTGGCTCACCAACCATACAAGTTGGCTTTTGGTTAATACAGGTGTTCTGGTTAGAACGGGTGTACTTAGTTAGGTTGTAGATGTCGATACCCGCTTCGCCAGGTACACGCTCATCTTCATTTACGTTAATAACGATACGGCTCGCATCAGCGTAATCAACCACACCACCACGCTTAGCAACGATAGTTACACCTGAGTCTTTCGCAAGTGTAAGCTCGATACCTGTACCTACTAGTGGCTTATCAGCACGTAGTGTCGGTACAGCCTGACGTTGCATGTTCGATCCCATCAATGCACGGTTCGCATCATCGTGCTCTAGGAATGGGATAAGCGCAGCAGCGACTGAAATAACCTGTTGTGGCGAAACGTCCATATACTGGATGTCATCGCGCGGCATCAAGGTCGACTCACCTTTGTGACGGCAAGTAATCAGTTCCTCTACAAATCCGTTGTCATCGTTTAAGTCAGCATTTGCCTGAGCAATAACGAATTGACCTTCTTCGATAGCAGAAAGGTAATCAACCTCGTCGGTAACCGCACCATCAACCACTTTACGGTAAGGTGTTTCTAGGAAACCAAAGTCATTGGTACGTGCATACGTAGACAATGAGTTAATTAGACCGATGTTTGGACCTTCAGGCGTTTCGATTGGACATACGCGACCGTAGTGCGTTACGTGTACGTCACGTACTTCGAAGCCTGCACGCTCACGCGTAAGACCACCCGGACCTAATGCAGAAATACGACGCTTGTGCGTAACTTCTGATAGCGGGTTGTTTTGGTCCATAAATTGAGAAAGCTGTGATGAACCGAAGAACTCTTTCACCGCTGCCGAAATTGGCTTGGCGTTGATAAGGTCTTGCGGCATGATAGCATCAAGATCACCAAGGCTTAGACGCTCACGTACAGCACGCTCAACACGAACTAGACCGACACGGAACTGGTTTTCTGCCATTTCGCCTACAGAGCGGATACGACGGTTACCAAGGTGGTCGATGTCATCAACATCGCCTTTACCGTTACGGATATCGATAAGCACTTTCATCACGGCAACGATGTCTTCTTTAGACAAAGTACCTGGGCCTTCGTCGGTATCATAACCAACGCGGCTGTTGAACTTCATACGACCTACGGTTGATAGATCATAGCGCTCATCGGTAAAGAATAAGTTTTCAAATAGCGCTTCTGCAGCTTCTTTTGTCGGCGGCTCACCTGGGCGCATCATGCGGTAGATTTCTACCAAGGCCTCAAGGCGATTTGTAGTTGAGTCGATGCGAACGGTATCTGACATGTAAGAGCCGCTGTCTACTTCATTGATATATAAAGTAGCAATTTCGGTATGACCTGCTTTAACAAGCTCAGCCATTAGCTCAAGCGATAGTTCATCGTTGGCATTGGCGATTACTTCACCTGTTGACTCATCAACATAGTTTTTCGCTAATACTCGACCGATGACGTACTCATGCGGTACTTCTAGCTGCTTGATGCCTTTTTTCTCGATGCTCTTGATGTGACGCGCAGTAATACGACGGCCTTGTTCTACCAAGACTTCGCCATCTTCGCCTTTAATGTCAAAGGCTGCGGTTTCACCACGTAGACGCGCAGGCACAAGTTCCATAAGAACTTTACCGTCACTCACCTCAAAGGTAGTGGTTTCAAAGAAGATATTAAGAATTTCTTCTGTTGAGTAATCAAGCGCGCGCAAAATGATCGACGACGGCAACTTACGGCGACGGTCGATACGCACGTAGAGATTATCTTTAGCGTCGAATTCAAAGTCGAGCCATGAACCACGGTAAGGAATAACGCGAGCGTTATAAAGCACCTTACCAGAGGAGTGCGTTTTACCGCGGTCGTTATCAAAGAATACACCAGGTGAACGGTGTAGCTGAGAAACGATAACACGCTCAGTACCATTGATAACAAAGGTACCTGTGTCAGTCATGAGCGGAATTTCGCCCATGTAAACTTCTTGCTCTTTGATGTCTTTAACTGTGCCGGGTGCTTCTTTGTCCATAAGCACAAGACGAAGTTTTACGCGAAGTGGAGCAGAATAAGTCACACCGCGGATTTGACATTCTTTAACATCGAACACTGGCTCACCAATACGATAACTTACGTATTGAAGCTCAGAGTTGCCCGAATAGCTTTTAATCGGGAAAACGGAGCGGAAGGCAGCTTCCAAACCGAAATCGCCGTCAGCGTCCGGAGTTAAGAATTTTTTAAACGATTCTAACTGCATTTGCAGTAAGAAAGGTACGTCCAAAACCTGTGGACGTTTACCAAAATCCTTACGGATACGTTTCTTTTCAGAATAAGAGTAAGCCATGGGGTTCCTCAGCTTGCTGATCTTTGACCCTACCTGTTCTTGTAAGAACAGACATAACTGGCATCTATGCCAATATTTACAACATTTAGAATTGTTGTTCCTAAATGTCACTGCTATTGCCAATGAAGTTGCGTAACCAATTGAAAATAAAAGTGAAATTTAGGTTTAGAGCACCCTGGAGCAAATTTTCGCTCTATAGCGCAAAAGGGCCGGTGATTAAATAATCACCAGCCCTTGCCTGATTACTCAGGCAGCGAACCTAGCATACGCTAGATTACTTGATCTCAACTTCAGCACCAGCTTCTTCAAGATCTTTCTTAAGTGCTTCAGCTTCTTCCTTAGAAACACCTTCTTTGATAGGTGCAGGAGCTGATTCAACAAGTGCTTTAGCTTCTTTAAGGCCAAGACCTGTTGCGCCACGTACCGCTTTGATAGCAGCAACTTTGTTACCGCCAGCGCCAGCTAGGATTACGTCGAACTCAGTCTTCTCTTCAGCAGCTTCAGCAGGACCCGCAGCAACAACAGCAGCAGCTGCAGTTACGCCGAATTTTTCTTCCATTGCTTCTACTAGTTCAACAACTTCCATTACTGACATTTCAGCAATAGCGTCAAGGATTTGGTCTTTAGTTACAGACATTATAAATTTCCTAATATTCTCGAACCCGAGGGTTCATTAAATTCATTACACCGATAAAGAACAATAGCTTATAAATAAAAATTAAGCAGCTTGTTCTTGTTTCTGGTCGCGAACTGCAGCAAGAGTTTTTGCCAACTTGCCTGCAGAAGCTTCTTTCATAGCGCTCATTAGACGTGCAACTGCTTCGTCGTATGTAGGTAGCTTAGCTAGCATATCTACATCTACGATTTCACCGTCAAATACAGCCGTTTTAAGCTCAAATGCTTCGTTACTCTTTGCGAAATCTGTGAAGATACGCGCTGCAGCACCTGGGTGCTCAGAAGAGAAAGCGATTAGGCTAGGGCCTACTAGTGAATCGTTAAGACACTCGTAATCAGTCCCTTCGATAGCGCGTTTAGCTAGAGTGTTACGAACGACTTTCATCCATACACCTGCTTCACGAGCTTCTTTACGAAGTGAAGTGATAGCGTCAACAGTTACACCACGAGAATCTGCAACTACTGCAGATAGAGCACCTTTGGCAGCTTCGTTGACTTCAGCAACAATTGCTTTTTTGTCTTGAAGATTTAAAGCCATGGGTGTTACTCCTGGTTCAGTGAGATACCGAAATACCTCAGTTTTACTCTACTCCATCATCATGACGGAGCTGCTTGTTACGGCGAGAGCCAGAAGATTAGGAAAAATCTAGCTGGGATTCACACCGTCTACGTAGGAAATTAAGCAATACGTGACTGCACCTACGGTCTTGGACGGAAGCCAACAACGTTGGCTTCAACCCGAATTCGTTGATTGTTGAGTTCAATACTCAACAAAATGGCGCGAAATTATAGTATAAAAATCGCGCCACGTAAACTCCTAAATTACGCTACTTGCGTGCTTAGTGAGTTTTGGTCAACAGCAACACCTGCGCCCATAGTAGTCGAGATGCTTACTTTCTTGATGTAAGTACCTTTTGCTTGTGAAGGCTTAGCCTTCTTAAGCGCTACGATAAGAGACTCAAGGTTTTGTTGTAGCTGTTCAGCAGTGAAGTCAACTTTACCAATGGTAGAGTGAACGATACCGTTCTTGTCGTTGCGGTAACGAACCTGACCCGCTTTCGCGTTTTTAACTGCTTCAGCAACATTAGGTGTTACAGTACCAGTTTTAGGGTTAGGCATAAGACCACGTGGACCTAGGATTTGACCTAGTTGACCAACAACGCGCATTGCATCTGGAGAAGCAACAACAACGTCAAAGTCCATCTCGCCAGCTTTTACTTTGTCAGCAAGATCTTCCATACCTACGATATCCGCGCCAGCTTCTTTAGCTGCGTCTGCATTAGCACCTGAAGTGAATACAGCAACGCGAACGTCACGACCAGTACCATTTGGAAGTACAGTCGCACCACGTACGTTTTGGTCAGATTTACGTGCATCGATACCAAGGTTAACAGCAACGTCAACACTTTCAACGAACTTAGCAGTTGCTAGCTCTTTTAGAAGTGCAACAGCTTCGTTGATTTCGTAATCTTTAGTGACATCCACTTTTTCGCGGATAGTACGCATACGTTTAGTTAATTTTGCCATTATCTTAGTCCTCTACGTTCAAGCCCATTGCACGCGCAGAACCTGCGATAGTGCGTACCGCAGCGTCCATATCAGCCGCTGTAAGGTCAGGTTTCTTCATCTCAACGATCTCTTCAAGTTGAGCACGAGTAACTGTACCCACTTTTTCAGTGTTAGGACGGCCTGAACCAGACTTAATGCCTGCAGCTTTCTTAAGTAGGTAAGCAGCAGGTGGCGTTTTCATGTCAAACGTGAAAGAACGGTCATTGTAAACAGAGATGATTACAGGAACCGGAGCGCCTTTCTCTAGAGACTCTGTACGAGCGTTGAACGCTTTACAGAATTCCATGATGTTTACACCGTGTTGACCTAGAGCAGGACCTACTGGTGGACTAGGGTTAGCCATACCAGCAGCAACTTGTAGCTTGATTAAAGCTTCAACTTTTTTAGCCATGATTATACCTCGTTAGGTGGGTCTTAGCCTCGTGCGCGCGAGGACGCGTACTCAAACGGCTTCCCAATTAATAAAAAACCTATTTTGCAGCCAGCATTTTCAGCTGCTACAAAAAGGCCGCTGATTATAAGTTAGTCAGCGGCCTTTTTCAACATTAGTTTGCGTGTTTTACGAGCAACTTACTTGTCTTGTTCAACCTGACCAAATTCAAGTTCAACAGGGGTAGAACGACCGAAGATAAGTACTGATACTTTCAAGCGGCTTTTCTCGTAATCCACTTCTTCAACCACACCGTTGAAATCAGCAAATGGGCCATCAATAACACGAACCACTTCACCTGCTTCAAACAAGGTGGCTGGCTTCGGCGCTTCAGCATTTTCTTCGAGACGATTAAGAATGCGGTCGGCTTCGCGCTTGCTGATTGGTGCTGGACGATCAGAAGTACCACCAATGAAACCCATCACGCGAGGGGTGCTGTTCACTAGGTGCCAGCTCTCATCATTCATGTCCATTTCTACCAGTACGTAGCCTGGGAAAAATTTACGTTCTGACTTGCGCTTTTGACCGGCGCGCATTTCCACTACTTCTTCAGTTGGCACCAGCACCTCTCCAAAGCTATCTTCAAGGCCTTGGATTTTGATGTGCTCTTTGATGGTTTGCGCAACACGCTTCTCAAAACCTGAGAAAGCCTGGATTACATACCAACGTAATTTCTTTTCTTTGTTCTCATCCGTCATGGGATTAGATCTCCAATCCAGTTAAAAAGCCCACTAGGCGGAATAAAATTCCGTCCAATCCCCACAAGATAAGCGCCATAATCACTGTCGCGATCATCACGATAAATGTTGTGTGTGTGGTTTCTTGGCGTGTTGGCCAAACAACTTTGCGTACTTCGATGCGAGCTTCTTTCGCAAACGAGATGAAGGAGCGACCTTTGCCTGTCGTTGCCGCAATACCCAGGGCAACGGCGATTGCAGCAACCACGCCAATAGCTCGAATTAACGCAGACTCTTCACCATACATGGTGTTGCCTACTACTGCTGCTGCCAGCAACGCAATGGCGATAAGCCATTTTACCAAGTCCATCGGGCTTGACGAGTTTTCTACATTTGCACTCATAATCCTAATACCTTAAATACAGACACAACAACCCCGTCACACGACAGGGTAAATCTATCCAAATCTAACCTTAAAAACATGCTTTAAAACAGATTTTTAGACTTAGACTTGTCTGTGAAAAGTGGCAGGGGCGGAGAGATTCGAACTCCCAACCGTCGGTTTTGGAGACCGCTGTTCTACCAATTGGAACTACGCCCCTGCAAAGTGGATGCCCATTATACTGACCAGTGACGCTAAAACAAGAGCAAAACAAAGGCCACCGAAAATTAATTTAGTGGTAGTGGCTGTGATTTATTTAGCGCTATAAAGCTGTAATGGCTCATGCGTGCCTTGCCAGTCGGTTAATAGCCAAATTTGTTCGAATGGATGACCTGGGGCAAGGACCAACTGCGGCTTTACTTCAAGAAAGTCTTGATGGTGCCAAAGCGTGCTAGCATTACGAATTAGCAGCCATACGCGCTTGCTGTCATAACGTTTGGCGGCCTTGGCACTGAGTAGTTTAGAGAGTGCATAGCGCAGCTGCTCTGTATCTGGGTTTAGTGCCAACTGCGCCAGCTGGCGTTGTATATCGAGGCTCAAAGGTCGACCAAGCACGGCCATCGCTTCATGCTCGTTGGCATACAAATGCGCAATCTCGATATCTAAGCGCTCACTTTCCATGTAGCAACTGACATCGGGCTTCGCTGGTTGATTGTGCCAAATATGACGCATCGGAATATGATAATAGCGCTCATAGGCGCGCAGAAAGCGTCGCGCAGCATCGTGCTCTAGCGCTATTTTTTCCGCTTCACTGTCACTCATAACACTTTGTACAACTCACCCAGTAATGATGATGCCCCGAAACGAAAGTTAAAAGGCGTCAACCATGCTCCACCCATAGTGTTTACCGCCATATCCAGATATAACTGCGCTTGGCTTAGGTTTTTTACGCCACCAGAGACCTTAACACCCACTGCTCGTTCACTGTGCGCAACTTCGTCAAAAATCACCGCGACGGCCTCTGGCGTCGCGTTGATTGCCACTTTCCCGGTACTGGTTTTAATAAAGTCGGCGCCGCCGGCTATGGCAATGCGACTGGCAATACGTACTTGCGACAAGCTCAATTCACCACTTTCAATAATCACCTTTAGCTTCGCTTTATTGGCACAGAGTTCACGGCTTTGACGTACATATTCCAAAGCTTTTTGCTCGTCGCCCTGCTGCAACGCTCGATAAGGTAGCACCAAGTCAATTTCATTGGCGCCCAATTGCAGCGCTTCGCGCGTCTGCGCCAAAACAGTGGCCAAATCCTCGTCACCAGTTGGAAAGTTGGTCACTGTGGCCAACGGAATTTGTTGTAAGTTGCGATTATCGAGCTCGCGACGGGTTAGCTGCAACCATTGTGGGTAGACGCACAGCGCTGCAGGCAGTGCATAAGCGCTATTAATTTGCGCCACGAATTGACACATTGCATCCTCACTGTCGTGCTCTTGCAACCGGGTGTAATCTAAACAAGCGAGCGCTAACTGCGCATCGTGAACATCACTCATGGTCATCTCCTGGTTCTGCGCTTAGTGATTATATCGCCGTTATCGCTTTCAATTTTATCACTTTAATCTACTTAAAATAGCGCCTTAATATTGATTTTCATTGCCTTAAGCCATTTCACAAGTCGGCATATAACTTTTAGATATATAAGCTTGGAACAAATTATTTTTTAACCGTTAATGCTGCCTATATCCTTGCATTCTCCAAGCTCAATAAAACATTGTCGCTTTCGGTGTTAACAAATTAGGTGGTGCGCGGTGCAATATTTACCCATTTTTACAAAACTTGATGACAAGCCGGTACTCGTGATCGGCGGCGGCGAGGTCGCACTGCGTAAGTCACAAGCTTTCCTCAAAGCACGCGCTAAAGTTACGGTTATTGCACCTGAGTTTTGCGCTGAACTTGAAGCCCTTGCAAAGCAGCAAAAATTAACGTTACAACGAGCTTATTTTCAGCCAGAGCAAGTGCTTGGCTATATGTTGATTATTGCTGCTACTGATAACGATACCGTAAACACCCAAGTATTCGAAGCCGCTGAACAGCATAATATTTTCGTCAATGTTGTCGACGATCAACCTAAATGCCGGTTTATTTTCCCCTCTATCGTGGATAGAGATCCAATCACCATTGCTATTTCCAGTGCAGGAACTGCGCCAGTATTGGCTCGCCGACTACGGGAAAAGTTAGAAACGTTAATTCCTCAGCATATAGGCGCATTGGCCAAATTAGTAGGTAGTTTCCGAAAACAAGTAAAGCAACGTTTTACAAGCTTTGATGATCGCCGTCAATTTTGGGAACGGGTGTTTGATTCCAATGTCGTAAGCACCGTGCAAAAAGGCAACATCGAACAGGCCAGTGACGAGCTCACGACTATGCTTGATGACAACCTACCACCTCAAGGCGAAGTGTATGTGGTTGGCGCAGGCCCTGGCGACCCTGAGTTATTGACCCTCAAAGCCCTGCAATTTATGCAGCAAGCCGATGTGGTGGTATATGACTACTTAGTATCAGATGAAATTATGGAGCTGGTGCGTCGTGATGCCGAACTCATCTGTGTCGGCAAACGCGCAGGCGATCACAGCGTACCTCAAGAGCGCACCAACGAATTGTTGGTTGAATTAGCACAACAAGGCAAGAAGGTCTGCCGCATTAAGGGCGGTGACCCCTTTATTTATGGTCGTGGTGGTGAGGAAGTACAGGTGCTAGCCAGTCACGGTATAAGCTATCAAATTGTACCAGGCATCACTGCAGCAGCAGGGTGCAGCGCCTATGCGGGTATCCCGCTGACACATCGCGACCATGCTCAGGCCATCCAATTTGTCACCGGGCACTGCAAAAAAGATGGTCAAGAACTGGATTGGCTCTCTTTGGCTAAACCCAATCAAACTTTGGCTATCTATATGGGTGTGATTAAGTCACCGCATATTCAAAGCCAGCTGCTGGCTCATGGGCGCAGTGCTACTACTCCTGTGGCGATAGTAGAAAATGGCACGCGCAAAGATCAGCGTGTAATCACCGGGCAGCTGGCGCAGCTCAGCGAACTGATTGAAACACATGCGATTCAATCCCCAGCGTTATTAATAATTGGCGAGGTCGCTTCGCTACATCAGCAACTTGCATGGTTCGGTAAAACAACGCAGACTAGCAGTTTTGCTCAGCCTCTCACTGATGTGGCCTAACCCTTGGTATTAACAGGTTTATCTAGAAATTAGTAGGACGGAAGCTATGGCTTTAACCCATCTTCAGCAACTTGAGGCTGAAAGTATCAAAATCATCCGCGAGGTTGCGGCTGAGTTTGACAACCCGGTGATGCTTTACTCCATTGGTAAAGACTCATCGGTGTTACTCCATTTAGCACGTAAGGCGTTTTACCCAGCCAAGATCCCCTTCCCTTTGCTGCATGTAGACACCAACTGGAAGTTTCGGGAAATGATTGCCTTTCGCGATCGCATGGCCAAAGAATATGGCTTTGACTTGCTAGTGCATAAAAACCCTGAGGGCTTGGCAATGAATATCAGCCCCTTTGAGCACGGTTCAGCCAAGCACACTGACATAATGAAGACTCAAGGTTTGAAACAAGCCTTGAATCAATATGGGTTCGACGCCGCCTTCGGTGGCGCTCGCCGTGATGAAGAGAAATCGCGTGCCAAAGAGCGAGTTTATTCATTCCGTGACAAGCATCACAGATGGGACCCAAAAAACCAGCGCCCAGAACTATGGAGCACTTTCAATGGTGAAGTAAACCAAGGTGAAAGTATTCGTGTATTCCCTCTTTCAAATTGGACTGAGCTGGACATTTGGCAATATATCTACCAAGAAAACATCGAGATTGTGCCGCTCTACCTAGCAAAAGAGCGTCCGGTGGTCGAACGTGACGGCACCCTAATCATGGTGGACGATGAACGTATGCCTCTTAATGAAGGTGAACAGCCACAAATGAAGTCGGTCCGTTTCCGTACCTTAGGCTGCTACCCTCTGACTGGAGCAGTCGAGTCGACGGCTGACTCACTAACGGGGATCATCGAGGAGATGCTGCTATCAACCTCATCAGAGCGTGAGGGTCGGGTCATTGACCATGATTCAGCAGGGTCTATGGAGAAGAAGAAACGTGAGGGGTATTTCTAATGTCAGCAACTGCTAATGAAGTCAAAGAGCTAGGCATCGAAGCCTATCTAGCACGTCAACAAGACAAAAGTTTATTGCGTTTGTTAACTTGTGGCAGTGTCGATGACGGTAAATCAACCTTAATTGGTCGTTTGCTACATGATAGTCACCAAATCTATGAAGATCAGTTAGCCGCACTGCATAAAGATAATGAGAAAGTCGGGAATGCGGGTGAAGAGCTTGATTTAGCGCTGTTAGTCGATGGCTTGCAAGCTGAGCGCGAGCAAGGTATTACCATTGACGTGGCCTATCGTTACTTCTCTACCGCCAAGCGCAAGTTCATCATTGCCGACACTCCAGGGCATGAACAGTACACCCGCAACATGGTAACGGGTGCATCAACCAGCGATCTTGCTGTCATTCTGGTTGATGCCCGCTATGGCGTGCAAGTGCAAACCAAACGCCACAGCTTTATCTGTGACTCACTAGGCATTGAACAGTTTGTAGTCGCGATTAACAAAATGGATATTGTCGACTTTGATGAAACTGTTTATGAAAAAATTAAGGCGGACTACTTAAAATTTGCTGAGCAACTTAATGTTAAAGACATTAAGTTCGTACCGATGTCGGCGCTTAAAGGCGATAACGTGGTTACCCGCTCAGAGCATACTCCTTACTACACCGACAAACCGCTACTAGAGCTGTTAGAAGACTCGCCTGCAGCAGCGACCGATAACGGCTTTGAGCCACGGTTACCGGTGCAATATGTAGTACGTCCGAACCTTGACTTTAGGGGCTTCCAAGGAACCATTACGTCAGGACAATTTAAAGTCGGTGATGCCATAAAAGTGCTGCCTTCAGGTAAAATATCCAGCGTCAAGGAGCTGGTCACTTTCAATGGTCACCTTGATCATGCTGAGGCAGGTCAAGCTATCACTATGACTTTGAACGATGAAATTGACGTAAGCCGTGGGGATGTCATTGTGCCTGCCCACTCAAGTGCGCAAGCAACCAACCAACTGCAAGCAAAATTGGTATGGATGCACGAGCAACCCTTAGAGCTGGGTAAAACCTATAATTTCAAGCTAGGTACTAAAAAAACCGCAGCGGTGGTGTCACGCATTGACCACACCATTGACGTCAACACTCTAGAAAAGGGTCAAGCTGAGAGCTTACAGCTCAACGAAATTGCCATCGTCACGTTGGAGTTGACCGAGCCGATGATGGCCGATATTTATCGTGATAACCGCGAAACCGGCGCCTTTATTCTTATTGATCGTCTCAGTAACCTGACCGTGGGAGCGGGAATGGTCGAGCAAGTGCTAGCGACTCAAACGTCTCAGCAGAACGCTCAATACAGCGATTTTGAAATCGAGTTCAATGCCTTAGTACGTAAGCACTTCCCGCATTGGCAAGCCATCGATATTAGCAAGTTGAAATAAACGATGGATGTGGTCTTTTATGCAGCGATTATAGTCGCGTTGTTTGCCGGGTTGGTACTGACTCATGTACGCCCAGCAACACTGTTTTTCGCTGCATTATTAGGCTGCTATGTGTTGGGGTATATTGATACCCCAACATTACTTGGCAACTTTACTAATACTGGTTTAGTCACTCTGGTGTTGTTGATGTTGGTGTCTATCGCCTTGGAACGCACGTCGCTGTTACAGCACGTTGCTAAAGGTATCGTCAGCCCATCATTGCGAGCCAGTATTGTTAAAGTAAGCACCGTGACCGCTGCCGCCTCGGCTTTTTTGAATAACACCGCCGTAGTCGCTTCATTGGTGGGGCCCCTTACTCGCAATAAGTATCACGCTCCTTCTAAGCTACTTATCCCGCTATCCTATGCTGCCATTTTAGGAGGGACGACCACGCTTATTGGTACCTCAACAAACCTCATTGTAAATAGCTTTACGCAGCAGTATGACGGCTTCAACCTCGCCATGTTTAGCTTTTTACCCATAGGTATCGCAGTCACCTTAAGTGGAATAGCCGTGCTGATTTTGTGTCGGCGACTACTGCCAAACTACCCAAGGGTAGAAGGTGAGCACAAAGAGTATCTCCTTGAAGCAAAGGTCAATGCAGACTCACCACTCATTGGTAAAACCATAGAAAAAAATGGCTTGAGAGATCTTGATGGCCTGTTTCTGGTTGAGATTGTCCGCGAGCGACGGTTGATAAGCCCCGTACGGCCAGAGAATAAAGTGCGGGCTGGCGATAAGCTTATTTTTACCGGTCATGTGCACAGCGTCGCCGCCTTACAGCGCATCCCGGGCTTAACTTTATTTGCCGACAGCAATGGACTATTGAGCTCGAACCTACAAGAAGTGATTGTCACACACACCTCAACGCTTGTGGGACGAACCTTAAAAGCAACGGGCTTTCGTGCGAAGTTCGACGCCGCTGTCGTGGCTATTCACCGCAATGGTGAGCGCCTCTCCGGTAAGCTTGGCGAAGTGACAATCCGCCCGGGCGACCGCTTTATGCTCGCAGTCGGTCATGATTTTCATAATCGCTCCAACCTAGATAAAAACTTTTACTTCGTCAGTGAACATGAGGTTGATAAAACCTATGGCCGTAAAAGTGAAGCCACTTTATTGGCAGGGTTTGCCGCTGTTATCGCCCTGGCGGCGACGGGGACGATTGCCTTAGTGCAAGGGCTATTGCTATTTATTGCCTTGCTGTTAGCCACTAAGGTGCTTGATGGTCAAGAGCTCAAAAGGCGCTTTCCTTTTGAGCTAGTCATTATTATTGCCTCAGCACTGGGCTTAGCTCACGCTTTCAGTGGCTCCGGAGCAGAGCAAGCCTTACAACAATGGTTGGCTGGCTACAGCGCACTCACACCGTTTGTCGCGCTTATAGTGGTGTATGTGATCACCGTGGTGATGACTGAGCTCATCACCAATAATGCCGCAGCGGCGCTGATGTTTCCATTGGCTTATGGCTTAGCCAGCTCCTTGGAGGTGAATTTGATGCCCTTTGCCATGGCTGTTGCTTATGGCGCTAGTGCCGCATTTATCAGCCCTTATAGTTATCAAACCAATATGATTGTAATGAATGCAGGGCAGTATCGCTTTGCCGATTTTGCCCGCATAGGCGTGATCATGTCTATCGCCTATGCGGTGGTAGTGCTCAGCCTCATTACTTATGTCTTTCCGTTTTAATATCGAGACCGAGAAATGGACGAAAACATTGTGTGGCACCACCATGGTGTCGATAAAGCCAAGCGCCAACAGCTTAACAAGCATAAAAGTTGCATTATTTGGTTTACTGGCTTTTCAGGCTCAGGAAAAAGCACCATCGCCGGAGCCTTAGAGTCAGCGCTTTATCATTTAGGTCATCATACTTACTTACTGGATGGTGATAATGTTCGCCATGGTTTGTGTGGCGATTTAGGATTTAGCGATGCTGATCGTAAGGAAAATATCCGCCGTGTTGGCGAAAGTGCCAAACTCATGGTAGATGCGGGTTTGTTAGTACTGACCGCCTTTATTTCTCCCTTTCAAGCCGAGCGTGATATGGTTCGTAACCTAGTGCAAGAGCATGAGTTTATTGAGGTATACCTTGATACGCCATTGGCAACCTGCGAACAGCGCGATCCAAAAGGCTTATACAAAAAGGCCCGTGCTGGAGAAATTGCCCACTTTACAGGCATTGACTCCGATTATGAAATTCCGCAGCATCCAGAGCTCACACTAAATACCGCTGAGTTGGATGTACAAGCATGTGTCGCCCAGCTCATTGCCCATTTACGTACCCGAAATATCATAGGCTAGAGTATGAACCCTCCAGAGTTGCTAGAAAATATCCTCGACCTTGCTCGTGACGCAGGCCAAGCTGCGATGACAATCTATAACAAAGATTTCGCCGTGGAGTATAAGGATGATAAAAGCCCGGTCACTGATGCCGATTTAGCGGCTCACAAGGTGATCGTCGCAGGGCTTCAAGCACTGACTCCGGAGCTTCCCATTCTCAGTGAAGAAAGCGCGGGTATTTCATGGCAGCAGCGCCAGCAGTGGCAACGTTACTGGCTCGTTGATCCTATCGACGGGACCAAAGAATTTATAAAGAAAAATGGTGAGTTTACAGTCAATATTGCGCTGATTGACAAGGGTGAGCCGGTACTGGGTGTCGTTGATGCACCCGCTCTGGGAGTCAGCTATCTTGCTGCAAAAGAGATTGGCGCCTTTAAACAACAAGGCGAAGAGCGCATTGAGCTTAAAGTGACGGCAAAGCAAAACCAAGGGTTAATAAGAGTGGTCGGCAGTCGCTCGCACCCATCTGAGGAGTTAGCGCAATACCTTACTCAGTTCGATGAGGTGGATATGGTCGCTAAAGGCAGTTCGCTCAAGCTATGCCTAGTCGCCGAAGGAGAAGCTGATATATATCCACGTTTAGGGCCGACATCGGAGTGGGATACCGGCGCCGGGCACGCTGTTGCCGCAATTGCCGGAGCCCGGGTCACAACGATTGAAGGTGAGCCACTGCGCTACAACCAAAAAGACAGCTACCTCAATCCGTACTTCATCGTTAGCGCATTAAACGACTAATATCGCCTTTAATTCATATTAATAGCAACAAAGGTGCACTTGAATGCACCTTGTGTGCCTGGCAACGCTTTAAGTACATGCGCCGGGCGCTCACCCCGGTAGGTTATCCGCGTGGTACGCTCATAATGAAGGTGGGTATCAACGCCGCTATCGCTAGTTAACACCACACGGTCACCTTGGCGACGCCAAGTACCAGCGAGAGGTTTTGAGACAAAATCATCAAGCTGCCATCGACCCTCTGGCGTTAGCATTAACGTGCGATAAGGGGTGCAATCCTCGCTCTCCACATATAAAGGCAACCTTTGCTCTTTAGGTAACAATAAATAGACACCGATGTGCCCTTCATAATAAAACTGTTGCTGCTGAGCGAAACGCAGTTCGTCCACCTTGTAATAACCTGCGCTGCGCAGCGCATCCTTTACTAAGCCCAATAACTTGAAGTCAGCAAATGTTGGGCTCATGGTGATGCTTGCCTCATTGAACTCGCTCGGGGCAAGCACTCCTTGAGCAAAGTTAACCTTCAAGTTTTGATCAGCAAAATGCTGTGCTAGCTGCTGCTTTTGCTGCTTATCAAAACTCGGCGCGACTATATGAATGCGAGCACTTTGGCAGCCTGCCAAAACGAAAATACCGATAAATAGTAATAATTCCTTCATTACTCACCAATTGATTACACTTGTAATCAATTAATTTACAGCAATTAAAAAAGCAGCACAAGGTGCTGCTCGTATATAAACTCATTATTGTAGTGGCTAAAGGTTTACTGTGTTTACACCGTGATTCGCCAACCACTTATTGATGCTATCTTTATGATAAGTGACTTCTTTGAACAACTTATGGTGGCAATAAGTAAGCTCAGCTTCGCCACTGTGCCCTTGGTACAGAATGCGGTTATGATTGTCATTAAAACGAGATAACAAAGTGAAGAGCAACTCACGTTGTGGCGAATTAGCCTTAATAGCACGTGTTAACGATGTACGGACTTGCTCTGCACTGCAATGGTCTGCAAATTTACTACTTAAAAGCTCTTCGAATACAGCTTGTCTTGCGCCCATTTTCTTAGCTCCATTTGTTAAAGTTGGTGGGCCATTACACCTACCTGAAATATTTGGCTGGCACTTACCAGCAAATACTGCGCCAAAATCTCAAAGCGCTATTTTAATAGGCCTCAATGGCACTTTCATGAAGGTCACAGCAATTAGAGTGGTAAATTTTGCATGAGTTCAGTGCAAATTTTCTCATTGTGGTGCAGCCTATCGGGTATACTGTACGTAATAACGATTCGCTTTGGTTCAACTATGAATGACGACATGATTGAGGTGCAATTAGAGGAAGAGCCTATTGAGCTATGTAAGCTCTTAAAAGTGCTCGACTTAGCTGAAGGTGGTGGGCATGCTAAACTACTTATCGCCGACGGCTACGTAGGTGTTAACGGAGAGGTCTGCACACAAAAGCGCAAGAAAATGCGTGCAGGAGACACCTTGTATTTCAATGGCGAGCTATTTGCGTTAAGCGCGGCAGAGAATATGGTGCAACGACAACCTAAGCCCCATCCAGAAGCTAAAACCCACACTCCTGCAAAAAAACAAAAAGCCAAAAAGCCACAACGAGATGAGCGTACCGGACGCAAGCCTATTTCTTTTGGATAACTCTAAGACCCCTTGAAAACATCCTTTTCTACCCCACTTCTAATTTATGACTAAAATTTAGTCATAATCAAGGGCATTATTCATGTTGGATCGCATCTTGCGTTACCCATGAAGGAATAATGGAAAAATAAAAGGGGTCACAATGAACAACAGCTTCAAAACGCTTGAACAGCTTACTGTTAATGCTGAGCAATATCATATCCACTCTCTTCGTCCGCTCGGTAATGCTGCGAAACGTTTACCATTTTCGTTGAAAATTTTACTCGAAAACCTCCTGCGCCATGAAGATGGCGAAAACATTACCAAAGACGACATTCAAGCTCTGCTTGATTGGGACCCTAGTGCCAAGCCAAGTAAAGAAGTCGCGTTCACACCCGCTCGGGTAGTGATGCAAGACTTCACTGGTGTACCGGCTATCGTCGACTTAGCGGCCATGCGCGATGCCATGGAGCAATTAGGTGGCGACCCCAGCAAGATTAACCCGTTATCGCCGGCTGAATTAGTCATTGACCACTCGGTCCAAGTTGATAGCTATGGTAAAGACGGTGCCTTTGACCTGAATGCCAAACTTGAATACGAGCGCAATAAAGAGCGCTATGAATTTTTACGTTGGGGACAAACTGCTTTTGATAACTTGAAAGTTGTGCCACCGGCAACCGGTATTGTTCACCAAGTTAACCTCGAATATTTAGCACGTGTGGTGTTTACCAAAGAGGATAATGGCCAGCGCGTAGCGTACCCCGATAGCCTCGTGGGCACCGATTCACACACCACCATGATTAATGGCCTAGGTGTATTAGGTTGGGGTGTGGGCGGTATCGAAGCCGAAGCTGCGATGTTAGGCCAACCAATAAGTCTACTGATCCCACAAGTGATTGGCTTCAAACTCAAAGGCGCTCTGCCCGAGGGCACCACCGCAACCGATTTAGTACTCACAGTGACGCAGATGCTTAGAGAGAAAGGCGTCGTAGGTAAATTTGTGGAATTCTACGGTGACGGCCTAGCAGATTTACCGCTCGCTGACCGCGCGACTATCGCTAATATGGCACCAGAATATGGCGCCACCTGCGGTATCTTCCCGATTGACCAAGAAACACTAGAGTACCTTAAGCTCACAAATCGCAGCGATGAGCAAATCGAACTCATTGAGTCTTACGCCAAACATCAAGGCATGTGGCGAGAGCCAGGCGACGAACCTATGTACACCGACACCTTGGAGCTCGACTTAGGTGACGTTGTACCCAGCTTAGCAGGGCCAAAACGCCCACAAGACCGCATTCCGCTCAATGAAGCGGGTGACACCATCACCAAACACCTGCGCGGCTTCCAAGATGAACGCGCAGAGAAGAAAGCATTGGAAGTTGAAGACGAAGCTCGCATCGTTTCCGAAGGCGGCCAGCCGAAGCAGTCTAAAACTGAACCTGAGGTCACCGGTGTTGCCAAAGTAAACTACAAAGGTGAAGAATTCGAGTTAAACGATGGTGCCTGCGTTATCGCCGCGATCACTAGTTGTACTAATACCTCCAACCCCAGTGTCATTCTTGCTGCGGGCTTGGTAGCGAAAAAAGCCAAAGAGATGGGGCTAAACGTCAAGCCTTGGGTGAAGACGTCTTTAGCGCCAGGCTCTCAGGTGGTCACTGATTACCTGAAAAAGGCTGAATTAATGGACGACTTGGAAGCCCTTGGCTTTAACCTAGTAGGCTACGGGTGTACAACCTGCATCGGTAACTCTGGCCCGCTACCTGATGAAATTCAGGAAGCCGTTTCTCAGCACAAACTCGTGGTAAGCTCGATTCTTTCCGGTAACCGTAATTTCGAGGGTCGTATTCACCAAGATGTGAAGATGAACTTTTTGGCCTCGCCGCCCTTAGTCGTCGCTTATGCTATTGCCGGGCGCACCGATATAGATGTATACAACGAGCCACTGACGCAAGATAGCAATGGCGAAGATGTCTATCTAAAAGATATTTGGCCATCGGTTAGCGAGGTGGCTGATTTGGTGAAATCGACTGTCACCAAAGAAATGTTTGCTAAGAGCTACGCCGACGTTTACAAAGGCGACGAACGCTGGCGCAATATTAAGGTGCCAGAGGCAAAGCGTTACGAGTGGAGCGACGACTCAACCTATATTCGTAAAGCGCCTTTCTTTGACAACATGAGTAAGGAAGCCCCAGGTATTCCTACTATTGAAGGCGCGCGCTGTCTTGCCAAGTTAGGCGATTCAGTAACGACCGACCACATCTCACCAGCAGGTGCCATCAAAGCCGATGCTCCCGCAGGTCAGTATTTACTTGAAAATGGCGTAGCTAAAGGCGACTTTAACTCCTACGGCTCACGTCGTGGTAACCACGAAGTAATGATGCGTGGTACCTTTGCTAATGTCCGTCTGCGCAATCAGCTTGCCCCCGGCACCGAGGGCGGAATTACTCGCACTCAACCCGAGGATGACATTGCCAGTATTTACGATGCCGCGATGCAGTACCAAGAGCAAGGCACGCCATTGGTCGTGCTTGCTGGCGCAGAGTACGGCACAGGTTCTTCGCGTGACTGGGCTGCAAAAGGCTCTTTACTGTTAGGTATTAAAGCGGTCATTGCTAAAAGTTATGAGCGCATCCACCGCTCTAACCTAATCGGCATGGGCGTGCTGCCGCTGCAGTTTAAAGAAGGCGAAGGCCATGAAGAGCTTGGTTTAACAGGTAAGGAAACCTTCGATATCCAAGGCTTATTCGACAAAGCTGATGAGCTTGTAGTCATTGCCACGGATGAAGACGGTAACAAAACCGAGTTCAAAGCCGATGTGCGCATTGATACGCCGAAGGAGTGGGATTACTACAAACACGGCGGTATTTTGCAGTATGTATTGCGCAATATGATTGACGAATAAGGAAGGAATTGAGTTACCCCTGCCGCAAAGGCAGGGGTTAGCTTATCCAACTTTACCCCACTTGCAATGAGGCGGGCGCATAGCGTGCATATTTAACCTTAGGTTTTGCCAGCAGGTATAAGAAGGTCAATGGCCCGATACGACCCACAACCATTAGCACGATAATGATCCCCTCACCAAATGCGGAGAGCTCACCAGTCAATCCTCGAGACAAACCCACAGTGCTGACCGCTGAAACTACCTCAAACACAATATCTAGCAGCGATTTTTGCTCTGACACTGCCAGTGCAAACACCGCCACAAACACAGCTATAAAATAGATAAAGAACAAAGAAAATGCGCGATACACTAAGCCATTCGCTATTTCCCTGCGCGCCAAGTTTACGTAGCTACGCTGGCGTAAAGATGCATACGTTGCCACTATCATGATCACTACGGTACCAATCTTCAAGCCGCTTGCCGTACTCATAGAGCCACCACCAATTAGCATTAGCAGCATCATTAACAGGGTTGTGGAGTCATTAAGCGCAGCCATATCGAGCGTGTTAAAGCCCGCAGTACGAGGGGTCACTGCTTGAAACCACGCAGCCTGAAGTTGCTCGGCCAATGGCATTGCTGCTAGCGTATTGTGCCATTCCAATAGTAAAAACATGCACATTGCTATGACGTTTATGACGCACGTTGCAACAATAACGACCTTGCTATTTAAGCTAAACTTTTGCCACTTTCGCACTTTGATAACATCAATCAGCACCAAGAACCCTAAGCCACCGACGATGAATAGTCCGCTTATGACGCCATTAACGACCCAGTCATCACGATACCCCGTTAAGCTATCGCTATGTAGCGCGAAGCCTGCGTTATTAAATGCTGATATGGTGTAGAAAATTGCATTGTGCAGCGCCCTCTCCCAGCCTAGGCTTGACTGCCAGTGACAAGTTAAAACAACAATCGCCACAGCCTCTATGGTCAGCGCAAAGATAATCACTGCCTTTGCTGTATCCACTAACGAACCCAAATTTGTTTGCGCTAGACCCTCGCGCATGATTAGGCGTTTTTTAAGGTCAAGTTTAATGCCGATGCCCTTAAGAATAACCACAGCGAAAGTCATAAAGCCAAGCCCACCAAATTGGATTAAAGCGGCAATGACCCACTGCCCAAAGTCGCTAAACTGGCTTCCAGTATCTACCACAATAAGTCCTGTCACAGTGACTGCGGACGTAGCAGTGAAAAGTGCTTCACTGAGACTAATTGGGTGGTTATTGGCCATGGGCAGAAGCAGTAAACACGTGCCGATAGCTATCATGATAGCAAAACCAATGATCAGCAAACTCGCAGGGCTCAGGCTAGTCATCTGGCTTTGTAGCACTTTCGGACGTGAATAAGGTCGATTACTCGGTAACCAGTTTTTCATGAAGCTTTCAACTTAGGCGCTATTTTTTTCAACGCCTCTAGCGCGCCACTCAATACAAGGCGATCACCCAAATGCAATACTGCTTCATCGTCAGGGTGTGCGTGCACTTCCTCATCACGGTAGATCATAAGCGCACAAATAGCGCCATGAGTTTTGCGCAGTAACTGACCTAAAGTGGTGCCATCACTCGTCGTATTTATCTCAATTTCAACCACATACTGGCTGGTACTTAACTGCATGTATTGATTAACCATCGGGTAGTTTAGGCTTTGCGCCACGCGCATTCCCATTTCTTCCTCTGGGTGAATAATGCGATCTACACCTAACTTGGCCAAAATTGTATGGTGTGCTTTTGAGCATGCCTTTACCCATATTTGCTTTGCTTTGAGGTTTTTCAAAGCCAGTACACACAAGATACTTGCTTCTAAGTTTTCACCTATGGCAACGAGTACTGCGTCACTTTGCTGCACGCCAAGTTCCTTCAGAGCGTGCTCATCTGTGGCATCGGCAATTGTTGCCAAATGAATATGATCAGCCGCTCTTCGCACCAAGCTATCACGAGTATCAATACCCAGCACGCTATTGCCTAAACGAACTAGCTCCAACGACGCGGCATAGCCAAACCGGCCTAAGCCAATCACAGTAAATTGATTCACACGCTCACCTTTTTTCTCAATATAAAATGAAGCTACTGCTAACTATTGTGTTTGCTTTACTTGGGGTGGAGTAAAAAGCGATACCCCACTCCTGGATGGGTTTCTATGTAAGTGGGTGCACTCGCATCATCCGCCAACTTCTTTCTCAGTTGACTGACAACAATACGCAAGTAATGACTATCATGCTCATGGCTTGCTCCCCATATCTGTGCGAGTAGGTCTTGCTGATTCACCAATTGTTGCGCATGCTCTGCCAAGGTATACAAGACTGCATACTCTTTGTTGGTTAATGAAATAAGCTGATCGCCTAAATGTACTTTGCGCTGTTGGGCATCAATTTTCAGAGCACCGAAGTTTAGACTGAGATTACGTGCCACTGGACGAATATCACGGAGCAATACCTTAATACGAGCAAGCAGCTCTTTGACACTAAAGGGCTTGGTGAGATAGTCATTGGCACCGCCCTCTAGTAGCTTAATTTTTTCACGTTCTTGATCGCGCGCGCTCAACACCAAAACAGGCAAGCGACTGGTTTCCCTTATTTTTCTCAGTACAGTGAAGCCATCAGCATCAGGCAGGCCTAAATCGAGTATCACCAAATCTGGCATGGCATTGTGTACCTGCTTCAGTGCAGCTTCGACCGTACTTGCCTCTAGGTAATCAAAGCCCTCAGCTTTGAGAGCCAAGCGAATAAAACGTCGAATTTCTTGCTCATCATCCACTAATAAAATGGTACTTTTCATTGTTCTACTCGCTTTGTCGGTAGCGTTATTTGCATCGTGCAGCCGCTGGCAGAGGGCACAAGAGAAATGTCACCGCCGTGGGCACGAATAATACTTTGCGCGACTGTCAGCCCTACTCCCGTGCCAGCATCACTCGACTCTTTTTCACGTAAAGATGTGAATGGTTTAAAGATTTCATCCCTGTATGCTTTAGGGACGCCCGGCCCTTCATCGTGAATCTGAATGAGTATGTTATCGGTACTGGCTGTTACACTCACATCGACTGGTGCATTGCCCTCATTGAAGCTCACTGCATTGTCGATCACGTTGTGAAAGGCTTGCTCTAAAAGAGGGGCTTGAACAGAGAGCTTAAGGTCGCTGAGCGAGTGCGAAATACGCACTTCATCCACATCAAAACGCGCACATACGCTCTCAATAATCGGCATCAGCGGCTGTTTGGAGCGTATTAATGAGACTCCTTGGTCGAGTTCAAAGCGCGTGGCCTGCAGTATGTTTTCAATGTATCGATACAAACGCTCGCTTTGCGCGCGGGCGCTAGCAAGTAGCTCTTCACGCTCTTGCGGCTCAAGCTTGTCAGTGTAAGTTTGCAATGTTTCCAATGCGCCCATAACCGCTGCTAAGGGGGTACGCAAATCATGAGATACAGACATCAGCATGCTGGTGCGCAGTTCAGCAAGTGCTAAACGGTGCTTTTGCCGACGCCAAAAACCTACCGCATAACTGGTTAGCAATCCGATAATAAAGAACACGAGGACGCTAATAATGTCCTCACCATCATTCATGTGTAGCGTATATTGAGGCGCGGTGAAGAAGAAGTTAAAACTAAGCGCACACAAACACGCCGCCAATATTGATACCCATGTAGATGACAAGAAGGTGCAGACAACGACGGCCAGTTGCAGTAGCAACAATACGCCAGTTTTTGGTAAAAAGTAATGATCTAAAAGACCTGCTAGCAGATTAATCGTCAACACGATAAGCAAGGCTACGAAAGAAGTTCTACGCCACCAATGAATCATACAAAGCTCTAGGTACAATCAACTTATAGCTTTTATAGTAAAGCTATTTTCGCTGGTGAGCTGTATATTTTGCGTAAAGTTTTTCTCCCTTCAATGTATGAAGCGCTAGAGAAATGTAGGGCTTGTTAATTTTAAGCCTCTAAACCATTCGCCTCTGCAGATAGCTATTATAAATTTAGGTCTGATTTTAAGCATCTTCCAATGCTGGTTGCACTTTGGCTATTGGCGGATGCAAAGTTATTCACAAAGCGCTGAAAAAGCAGCTGCGAATCTGCCAAGCTAATATTGACCTGCAGTTGATTGCTCAGCAAACAGTGCAAATGATCAACACTGCGTATAGCCTGCTGGTGTTGTTGCCATTGTCCTTGTTGAAGCTCAAAGTGAGTAAAGCTGTCATTGCGCAACAACCACCGTTGCTCAGCGGTAATACGAGACACCACCAGGTTATTGACGAACGCCGCCTTATCATGCCGGTGGCTATAAAAGTGAGCGACTTCACAATCCTGTTCGTAAAATCTCGCCAAAGAAACCTGATATAAGCACACTTGCTCGGGAGCAACCTGCCATACTAAATATTCACCATCTCGCACCTCTACACGATACTGCCGCCCAAAGGCAGACTGTATAGCAGTGTTATCGAGCTCTATTGCTACAGCCGGTGTCAATACGCCAAAGCCGACATCCACTAGAAAGGTTTTTTGCTGCCACCGTAATACGGTTAAGCGATGGGAACGGGGGTTGTCATTGCGACCATTAACCATGACCCTTGCAATCACTGGACGAACGTCATAACCCAAGAGCTGTAGCAATATGTACATCAGCTTATTGTGCTCGAAGCAGTAGCCTCCTTGGCGCTTGATAACCACTCTTTCGGTTAAATCATCAGGCGCTAAACTCAGCGTTCGACCGAGTAGCGAATTGATACTGCTAAAGGCAAATTGCTGCAAATGAGAGCGGATCAACTGGTTAACTTGCGCGAATGAATTCTCGTAGTTGCGAACACTTAGCGCCTGTAGATATTGGTTCATAGGGGTCATGCTTCAGTTCCTTTACTATCAGTGTGATAGCAAAACTGTAAAACCTGAACCTAGCTTAAGGTCAAGTGCTTAATACACTAATTCAGATAATTCTTGTGGCGTGAGCCAATATTTCGGATCCAGCGTGGGTGTACTATCGGGAAGGAGCGGATTATCCAAGCGAATAAACTCGCGATCAGAGAAGTTAAGCATACGCAACGCATTAACATGGTGTGGGTTATTGAGAATCATGGCTTTTAGCTCGCCGCTTTGCAGCATGGCCGCCAGACCATACTCTAAGCGCTGCGCTAATGAGGTATCTTCATGACGCACAAAAAAATAGCTTGCGGCGGGGTAATGAAGCACCCATTTGGAGTCTATACTCAGCGCATAGGCCGCTAACCCTTCCCCCTCAGCGCCAATTTCAAGGACGCCCCGAGGAAAGTAATCAAACTTATCTTCGGCCAGTAATTTATACATACTTTGATGCCAACTTACGCCACGCACTTTAAAACCATTACTACTCATAATTTCCGTATCCGGCCAATCATGGCCTTGCAACGCAAGTAATTGCTGTAGTTGTGCTTTGCTAGTTAATGTGGCAAAGCGATGGCGATCTCGCTGCTTAATAACAAAGACACGATAGCCAATGAGTCCCATTGTAAGTGGTATGCGAATAGGTCGGGCTTCAAGCTCACGGGCACGGGATGTCATCGACCACAATACGTCAATATCGGCACGCGCCAATGCGCGAAATTGCCGTCCCTGCAACATAGGTGTATCTATTGCTTGCGCAGAAATTGCACCAAACTTGGCCTCTGACAAACTAAGTGCACGTTTGAGAACTTGGATATGAAAACTGTTATCACTGGTCGCATCGCCAAAAAAGGGCTCGATATATCGCACCGTCTTGGCGCTGGCGCTGCCACAGAGCAAAAATAGGATTAATAAAATAGGTACTGCACTTTTCATCTACACGACACAGCTGTGATTGATAAACTCAGTTTAGAAGTACCATGGCATAATGCCAAGTTAGGCGATATCTAAGGCTATGTCGTCTCGACGCTTTGTGTTCAGGTTAACCACTGTAACTTGCCAGTATCGACAAGTTCGGCAACATAACGCTGCTCTAAGTCCCAAGGGTGCCGCTTCCAACCCTGAAAACCAAACCCGGTGATAGTAACGCGGTGGCCTTGCTGTAAGAAGTGGTCAATCGCTAAGGTACCAGAGCTCGGACAAACTGGCTTATATTGCGGTTTACCATAAGTATGCAAACGCTTTAGTAACTGCTTGCGAGTCTCTTTACTAACACGCCAACCAGACTGGCTTTGGGCGAACTTAGCCAGCAGTGCCGCACCATGATCATACTTTCCTTGACGACGGATCAGTCGAAATAGTGATTGCATAACAGGCTGTGCAGGCGGGTCAGTGATCACCACATTTTGTAATCGCTCAGGGTCCACAGCGATAGGCTGTTGCAACAGTTTTGCAGCCTGACGTCCGCGTCCAGTTAACCATAAGTCAGTACACTTGCTACCCAAATTTACGGGCATTCCGGCACAAAAGTTAAAACGTACTACGCGCTCAAAGGCATCGACCTGCGCAGCTAAATTGTCTTTGATTGGCGCATTGCCAAGGATTAATACGTCTTGTAGTGAGGTGCTCATTGAGGCCCCTTTTTCGAGCTGGGCTAGAGAAAACTAGGTAAGTGAACCCATTATGACACCAAGGTTTAAGGTCGCCAACAACAAAAAGCCCCAGCATATGCCGGGGCTTTTCAGTCGTCTAATCAAACTTAATAAAATTAAGCTTTCTTAGGACGCTCAACAACGTCTACCAAAGTCCAAGACTTAGTCTTAGAGATAGGCGCACATTCACGAATAGTAACTGTATCGCCTGTTTGAGCAGTGTTGTTCTCGTCATGCACGTGCAACTTGGTTGTACGCTTCATGAATTTACCGTATACCGGGTGCTTCACGTAACGTGCCACAGCAACAGTGAAAGACTTGTCCATCTTGTCGCTAATTACACGGCCTTGTAGAGTACGGATCTTCTCGCTCATTATGCACCTGCCTTCTGGTTGATAACCGTTTTAACACGCGCGATATCGCGACGTACTTTACGTAGCATATGAGATTGAGCTAGCTGACCAGTGCTTGCTTGCATGCGCAGGTTGAACTGCTCACGAAGAAGCTCGATAAGTTCAGCGTTAAGCTCTTCTACGCTTTTGTCTTTAAGTTCGCTAGCTTTCATTACATCACCGTCCGAGTTACAAAAGTGGTTTTGAAAGGTAATTTACGAGCAGCTAGGTTAAATGCTTCGCGAGCAAGCTCTTCTGAAACACCTTCCATCTCGTAAAGTACTTTACCAGGCTGAATTTCAGCAACCCAGTATTCAACAGAACCTTTACCTTTACCCATACGAACTTCAAGCGGCTTTTCAGTGATTGGCTTGTCTGGGAATACACGGATCCAGATTTTACCTTGACGCTTGATGTGACGTGTCATAGCTCGACGAGCTGCTTCGATTTGACGTGCAGTCATACGACCACGGCCAGTGGCTTTAAGACCGAAAGTACCGAAGCTTACTTTGTTACCGTTTTGTGCAAGACCACGGTTGCGGCCTTTATGCACCTTACGGAATTTTGTACGTTTTGGCTGTAACATTACTCGCTACTCCTACTTAGCACTTTTCTTGGCTTTCTTCGGTCCGCGTTTAGCAGGCTTCTCTTGCTCAGCGTTTAGTGGAAGACCACCAATTACTTCGCCTTTGAAGATCCATACTTTAACACCGATGATGCCGTAAGTGGTTGAAGCTTCAGAAGTTGCGTAATCGATATCAGCACGTAGAGTGTGTAGAGGTACACGACCTTCACGGTACCACTCAGCACGTGCGATTTCTGCGCCGCCTAGACGACCGCTTACTTCAACTTTGATACCTTTTGCACCTAAGCGCATTGCATTTTGTACCGAACGCTTCATTGCGCGACGGAACATAACACGACGCTCTAGCTGTGAGGCAATGCCGTCAGCAACTAGTTGTGCATCAAGTTCTGGTTTACGTACTTCCGCAATATTGATTTGCGCAGGTACACCAGCGATTTTAGTTACAGCTTGACGTAGCTTTTCAACGTCTTCGCCTTTTTTACCGATAACAACACCAGGACGAGCTGTGTGAATTGTTACACGGATTGATTTAGCTGGACGCTCGATAACGATTTTAGCCACAGAAGCGTTCTTAAGTTCCTTAGTAAGGAAAGAACGTACTTTGTGATCGCCAAAAAGCTGTTCAGAGAAATCTTTTGTATTCGCGTACCAGGTAGAAACCCAAGGTTTAGAGATACCTAGGCGAATACCAGTAGGATGAACTTTTTGTCCCATTACTTATATCTCCTAGCTATCCGAAACCACAACAGTGATGTGGCTTGTACGCTTAAGGATGCGGTCTGCGCGTCCTTTAGCACGAGGCATAATGCGTTTCATTGTAGGACCTTCGTCTACAAATACTTTCGCTACTACAAGCTCATCAATGTCAGCACCTTCGTTGTGCTCCGCGTTCGCGATAGCAGACTCAAGTACTTTTTTAACTAACACAGCCGCTTTTTTAGGGCTGTACGCCAGGATTTCTAGCGCGCGATCGACCGGTAGTCCACGGATCTGATCAGCAACTAGACGTGCTTTTTGCGCCGAACCAGAGGCGAATTTGTGTTTAGCTAATGCTTCCATCTTCAACCCCTTAACGTTTCTTCGCTTTCTTATCAGCAGCATGGCCGCGATAAGTACGTGTAGGTGCAAACTCACCTAGTTTGTGACCGATCATTTCGTCTGTGACAAACACAGGAACGTGCTGACGACCATTATGGACAGCGATGGTCAATCCGATCATGTTAGGTATGATCATTGAACGACGGCTCCAAGTTTTAATTGGCTTCTTGTCACCGCTTTCCAACGCTTTCTCTACCTTCTTCAGCAAGTGCAGGTCAATAAAAGGACCTTTCTTGAGAGAACGTGGCATGGCTATTCCTCAACTATTATTTAGTACGACGACGTACGATGAACTTATCAGTACGCTTGTTCTTACGGGTCTTGTAACCTTTAGTAGGCGTGCCCCATGGAGATACAGGGTGACGACCACCAGAAGTACGACCTTCACCACCACCGTGTGGGTGATCTACCGGGTTCATGGCAACACCACGAACGGTCGGACGAACACCGCGCCAGCGGTTAGCACCAGCTTTACCTAGTGAACGTAGCATGTGCTCAGCATTACCTACTTCACCTAGTGTAGCGCGACAGTCTGACTCAACTTTACGAACTTCGCCTGAACGAAGACGTAGAGTCACGTATTGACCTTCACGTGCTAGGATTTGTACGTATGCACCTGCTGAACGTGCCATCTGGGCACCTTTACCAGGCTTAAGCTCTACGTTGTGTACAGTCGAACCAACCGGCATATTGCGCATAGGCAATGTATTACCAACCTTGATTGGTGCATCTACACCAGATTGGATTGAATCACCGGCCTTAAGACCTTTTGGAGCGATGATGTAACGACGCTCACCGTCTGCATAACAAACCAACGCGATGTTCGCGCTACGGTTTGGATCATACTCTAGACGCTCTACTTTAGCTGGGATGCCATCTTTAGTGCGTTTAAAGTCAATTACACGATAGTGATGCTTGTGACCACCACCGATATGACGAACCGTGATACGACCTTTGTTGTTACGACCACCAGATTTAGAGTTTTTCTCTAGAAGCGGAGCGTATGGCTTACCCTTATGTAGATCAGGGTTTACCACTTTAACGACGTGACGACGACCCGCAGAAGTTGGTTTACACTTTTGAAGTGCCATAATTCTAACTCCCCTTATTACTCGGCGCCGCCGACAAAGTCTAGCTCGCTACCTTCTTTAAGAGTAACGTAGGCTTTCTTCCAGTCGCTGCGGCGGCCGAAACGCATACCAGTACGCTTTGATTTACCCTTAACATTCAGTGTGCGAACACCAGTTACTTCTACTTCGAAAAGCTTCTCTACAGCTGCTTTAACTTCAGCTTTAGTTGCATCTTTTGCTACTTTGAAAACAATCGTGTTGTTCTCTTCAGCAGATACAGTGCTCTTCTCAGAGATGTGTGGAGCAAGGATTACTTTTAAAAGACGTTCTTCACGGATCATGCTAGCGCCTCCTCAAGTTGCTTAACAGCACCCTTAGTAATAAGAACCTTATCGAATGCGATTAGGCTTACAGGGTCAATGCCAGCTACATCACGGACGTCAACCTTATAAAGGTTACGTGCAGCAAGGAATAGATTTTCTTCTACTTCCTCAGTCACGATAAGCACGTCTTTAAGCTCAAGCTCTTTAAGCTTAGCTACAAGCTCTTTTGTCTTAGGAGCTTCAACAGCGAAGTTCTCAACGACAACTAAACGCTCTTGACGAACAAGCTCAGACAAGATGCTCTTAATCGCACCGCGATACATCTTACGGTTAACTTTTTGGCTGTGATCTTGCGGCTTAGCTGCAAAAGTCACACCACCGCTGCGCCAGATTGGGCTGCGGATTGTACCAGCACGAGCACGGCCAGTACCTTTTTGACGCCATGGCTTCTTACCGCCACCGCTTACTTCAGAACGTGTCTTCTGAGCTTTAGTACCTTGACGAGCACCTGCTGCATAAGCAACAACTACTTGGTGTACTAAGGCTTCGTTAAACTCACGTCCAAAAGTAGCTTCGGAAACTTCAAGAGCGCCTGACGCGTCTTTAATTGCTAATTCCATCACTAAATCTCCAGGACTTATGCTTTAACAGCAGGTTTAACGATAACGTCACCGCCGATAGCGCCAGGTACTGCACCTTTAACTAGAAGCAGATTACGCTCAGCGTCAACACGTACTAGCTCAAGGTTCTGAGTTGTGGATTGCACATTACCCATTTGACCAGCCATTTTCTTACCTTTAAACACCTTACCAGGTGATTGGTTTTGACCGATTGAACCAGGAGCACGGTGAGAAATTGAGTTACCGTGAGTCGCGTCTTGCATGGAGAAGTTCCAGCGCTTAACACCACCTTGGAAACCTTTACCTTTTGAAGTACCAGTAACGTCTACTTTTTTCACTTCGTTGAATACATCAACAGTGATTTCGCTACCTACTTCAAAGTCGCCTTCACCGCCATTAAGACGGAATTCCCACAGACCGCGACCCGCTTCAACACCAGCTTTAGCGAAGTGACCCGCTGCTGGTTTGTTTACACGGCTAGCTTTTTTCTCGCCTGCGGTTACTTGAAGCGCGTTATAACCGTCTGTTTCGTCAGATTTAATCTGCGTAACACGGTTAGGAGTCGCTTCGATAACTGTCACAGGGATAGATACGCCATCTTCAGTGAAGATGCGAGTCATACCCACTTTACGACCGACTAGACCTAATGCCATTTTCCTAAAACCTCTCTAATCTTCCGATTAACCCAGGCTGATTTGAACATCAACACCAGCAGCAAGGTCTAGGCGCATAAGTGCGTCTACAGTCTTGTCAGTTGGCTCTACGATGTCGATCAGACGTTTGTGGGTGCGGATCTCGTACTGATCACGCGCGTCTTTGTTAACGTGCGGAGAGATCAATACAGTGAAACGTTCTTTGCGTGTAGGAAGTGGGATTGGACCACGTACCTGAGCACCTGTGCGTTTCGCAGTTTCCACAATTTCCGCCGTTGATTGGTCAATCAAACGGTGGTCAAAAGCTTTTAGGCGAATGCGAATGCGTTGATTTGACATTCTAAAACCTCAATTAAAAGAGCATTTAAAAAGAGCATAAAAAAACCGCCGAAGCATCCCTAATATTTTAAGGAGTCGGTTGTTCTCTTATATCTACGTTGAGTTCCAAATCGGAACTCCTGTTTATTGCTTGAAATCCAAGCCTATATTTAACTTCCTTCTACCTAGGCGAGCCTATGGCAAAGAAAGTCTGCGTATTATAGAGAGATTGGTGATAAATGCAACAACTATTTGCATAATAAAAGAAGTACGTTAGACAAGAAGAAGTACGCCTACAGAGCAAGGGTGCTGCTGCTATGCAAGCGCCCTCTTCATGTCCTTCGTAACGAGGTAATCAGTCCCAGGGATACGACTTATTACCTAGCCTGATGCTTGATGTAAGCGCCATTGTTCGTATTATCCGTTTTGGGAACTGACAACAAGCTTAAAGCCAGGTTATTTTATAACCAACGTATTAGTAACCCCTTATTAGAAAAGCTAACGTGAAGATTTCTAATATGAATAGCCTTCAGCTTCTTGCCCAAAAATGGTCAGTCCAGTGATAACTTGGTATCCTATCGCACTATTTTGTGTTTTCTTATCCATTGCCAATGGTGGCAAAGTGATAAAGTGCTTTAGTGAGTGACCCATTCCATGAAAGTGTTAAGCCGTGGTATAGATTTCTTAGCGCGCATCCTCAACGCCTTGAGCGTGAACTCCAAGGTGCTCCCCAAGGAGCCTGTGACAGAGTACGAGCTTGATGTGAACGTACCGACCTTTTATATTGGTCGACTCAATTCGCGCACCGATATCGCCGCCTTAGCCAAGGTATGTCGACGCCTAAACCTCCCAGATCCAACCAAAGAACAATTGTTGGCTTCAAAGTCGTTACCACGCTTTATTGGTATCCAAAACCCGCCGCCATTGTTCGGCTCAACGAGCAAGCCCAGTGACGCCACCGAACAAGGCAAGCGTATTTTCGCCGCGTTAGAACAAGCTCCAGAGCAGAAAATCCAAATAATACCGGTGACCATTTTATGGGGCCGTAATCCAGGAAAAGAAAAGCCTGGTTTAGGAACGTTAATTTCCCACTCGCTCACACCGAGCTGGTTTCGCAAAATATTTGTGGTGCTTTTTTCCGGGCGAGACAACTTTATTCGCTTTAGCCAGCCCCTAGATTTAACTCAATTAGTGCATGAAAAAGGGGATAAAGACGAGCTACCTCACAAACTTATTCGCGTCGCTCGAGTGCACTTTCGCCGTCAAAAGTTAGCCGCCACCGGGCCTAAACTCCCCTCGAGAGAACAGCTTTTTAACTCACTGTTGGCCTCACCGACGATCAAAAAGGCCATTGCTGATGAAGCCAAAGCGAAAGGCTTAAGTCATGAAGAAGCACGACAAAACGCCTTACGTTTACTCGATGAAGTCGCTGCCAATTATTCTGATGCCATGGTTCGTGTTGCCGATAGAATCTTAACTTGGCTTTGGAACAAGCTGTATAACGGTATTGATGTACGTTACGCCGAACAAGTGCGTGAGCTCACCGACAAAGGCCACGAAGTCATTTATGTCCCCTGTCATCGCAGCCATATGGATTATCTACTGCTCACGTATGTAATTTATCACCAAGGCTTAGTACCGCCGCATATTGCCGCCGGCATTAATCTGGATTTTTTCCCTGCAGGGCCGATATTCCGTCGCAGTGGTGCGTTCTTTATTCGTCGCTCGTTTAGCGGTAATAAACTCTACTCAGCGGTATTCAAAGAGTACCTCAGTCAACTCTTTATTAAAGGCTACTCGGTGAAGTTTTATACCGAGGGTGGACGCAGCCGTACTGGCCGTTTACTTCCGCCAAAAACCGGAATGCTGGCAATGACATTGCAAGCGATGCTAAGGGGGATTGACCGCCCAATTTCTATTGTACCGGTGTACATTGGTTACGAGCACGTCATGGAAATTAATACCTACCTAAAAGAATTGGCAGGTAATAATAAAAAGAACGAATCGGTCTTTGGGGTGTTTAAAGCCATCAAAAACCTGAAGAACTATGGACGAGGTAATGTGAATTTTGGCGCCCCCATTAACGTTAATCAATTCCTTAATGAGCAACAGCCTGATTGGCGCGACGCCATTCACCCTACCGATGTACAAAAACCAGCATGGCTAGGCTCTCAGGTAAGCAAGCTAGCCGATGAAATTATGGTCAATATTAATAGTGCTGCCGCCATCAACTCGGTCAACCTATTAGCCACCATTTTACTGACTAACGACCAGTTTGCGCTCAGTAAAGTGCAGCTAATTGAGCAAATGAACTTCTATCTGCGCATGCTCAGCGATGCGCCATTAAGCGAACAAATAACCTTGCCCGAACAAAACGCCGAGCAATTACTGGAACATGCACTGACACTCAACAAGTTTGATGTGCTTAAAGATCAATTCGGCGACATCATTGCCATAACCGAAAAAGAGCGCACCTTATTTAATTACTACCGTAATAATGTGCTGCACTTATTTGCCGTGCCTAGCGTTATTGCACAACAACTGTTTAACAACCACCGAATTACCCGCAGTGAATGCAAAGCCCAGGTTAAACGCCTATACCCGCTGTTCGCCAAAGAATGGTTCTTGCTGGAGCTAAAGGATGAGTATATCGACAATATTCTTAGTAGCTTTGTTGACCAAGGGCTGATCCGCGAACAGGGCGACCAGCTTGAAGTACTTAAAGACGGCGATAACCCAGCAACGCTTGAAATGCTGGGTAAAGTGGTACATCACACCTTGATGCGCTACGCCTTAGTCATTGGCTTACTCAGCGAAGACAAAAGCTTAAGTCCAGCAGAACTGGAAAAAGAAAGCACCGCCGTGGCGCAGCGTTTAGGCACTTTGCATGGCATTAAGAGCCCCGAGTTCTTTGACAAAAAAGTGCTTTCCAGCTTTATTGCAAACCTCAGCGAGCAACAATTAATCAGCAAACAAGATGACAATAAACTAATACACAGTGATGCCCTGCTTATTCTCAATGAGGATTTACATCAGCTGTTACCCGCACGGATTTGGCAATCGATTAGTGATACGGTGGCAGCAACACGCTAACGAAGAGTCAGGTGCAAGCCTTTGTTATTAAAGGGGAAGTACCTGACTGCCTTGCTTGAATGAATACTTGTAGGTCGGTGCTCTGCGCCGACAAAGGTACTATTTTTAGCTCTGGCTTTGCCGCATTAGCCAAGCGTTGTAGGTCAGGCTTTAGCCTGACAACTCAGTGACACAGTTTAGATCTTGTCGGTCCGCCGACAACGGGTTAGGTGATACCTGTAGGTCAGGCTTTAGCCTGACAACTCAGTGACACAGTTTAGATCTTGTCGGTCCGCCGACAACGGGTTAGGTGATACCTGTAGGTCAGGCTTTGCCGCCAACCAGGGTAACGCAGGAGCAGTTACCTAGTAACCTGCCCCGAGCTTGTTATCTGTGGGTCAGGTTTTAACCTGACAACTCAGTGAAATAGTTTAGATACTGTTGGCGACCTGACAATCTCGAGATTAACTTACACAGTTGTCAGGCTAAAGCCTGGCCTACAACTCTTCGCATCCTATATGGACGTGCCCTGCCCTATAAAGAATAACTGCAATCATAGACATCGCAGTATCAAAAGGTACCAGCGTAGAGCTTCACTTATAATAATCTAAACTCCCGCATAAAAATAACGCCCTAAAGCTGCTGATTGTACATATAGCACTTAATCCGCCGGGAAATAGCCGTGCTACCAACGCAAATAGATATAAAAGATAGCTCTAGGTTTAATATTTCTTAGGGTATAGTACTGACATACTCCCCTACTTATATATAAAAGGACTTCGCCACCTATGAAAAAGTTAGCATTTTTACTGTCATTTTTTCCATTAATATCTACCGCCAGTGACTATAGCTGTGAACAGGAATTTAATTGGCTAAAGAAAACTTTTGAGAACAACGATGCGGGCTTTCAGTATGCGCTATCTCAAAGAGGCGAAAGAAACTACCTCGAACATAATAAAGCATCTCTTAAGGCTATAAAAAATGCTGACGACATAAGTGACTGCCACCAAAGACTTCAACAATGGTTGTTATTTTTCCGTGAAGGCCATATAGGACTCACCCTCAATGTAAAAAAAGAGAATAACGCTTCTGTGCACAACTTTAATAAAACAGAATTCCAACAGCATTTAAATAATAAAACCAAAGAGGATATAGAAGGAATATGGCGCTTGCCGAGCTATACAGTTGGACTAAAAAAAGAAGGCAGTAATTATAATGGCTATGTGATTGAGTCGACAAATTCAAAGTGGCAACCAGGCCAACTGAAACTCATCCTCAATGAGGAGAATGATGGTACTTATAAAGCCACCTATTATATGGCTGACCATTCTATACGCCATGTAGACTCAGTAGGCTTTATAGATCAAAACCATCTTAGCTTGGGAAATAATTGGCTAACCTTATCAAGACAGAACCCCAAAGAAGAGAGCAAAGCTGAAGTTCTTCAATATGTTCAACTTATGGAGTCTAAAACACCATTGGTTCAACAATTAAGTAAGGAAACAGCCTTACTTAGAATTCCATCATTTTCATATACCGATAAAAAACACATTGATACCGTCATTCGAGACAACCTAGAAACCATTCTAAGTACTGAAAATCTTATCATAGATATACGCGGCAACGGCGGTGGTAGTGATATCAGTTATGAAGAAATATTGCCTATCATCTACACCAACCCTATACGCAATGTAGGAGTTGAGTTCTTATCAACACCGCTGAATAATTCAAGAATGCTAAAGTTCATCGACGATGAGAATTTCAGTGATGACGATAAAAAATGGGCCAAAGAGGGTTACAAAACGCTGCAACAACGCCTAGGCCAATTTGTTAATTTGGATGCACAATCAGTTAGCGTAAAGAAGTTAGAAAACGTTAACCCTTTACCAAAGAAGGTGGGTATTTTAATCGATGAGAGTAATGGCAGCACAGCAGAGCAGTTTTTACTTGCCGCAAAACAAAGCTATAAAGTGAAGCTATTAGGCGCTCCAACGCGTGGTGTTTTGGATATCTCTAATATGCACCAAGTCGATTCCCCAAGTAAGAATCTAACGCTGCACTACAGCCTTAGTAAAAGCCTGCGAATTCCAGAAATGACAATTGATGGTAAAGGCATTCAACCTGATTTCTATCTTGATTCAAGTATTCCCGCTTACCAATGGGTTTCTTACACGCGTGGCATGTTAGAAGAGATGTGATCTTTCCCGTTTTGATTCGCGCCTAGGTAACTGCTCCTGCGTTACCCGAGTACCGCCGTCCTTGGCGCGAAGGCCGACCTATGGGTAACCTGTTCGAATAGATTGTCAGGCTAAAGCCTGACCTACAACGAGTGCCTCCTACAAGAGGCCATCAATGTCGACGACCCAACAATCATTGTCAGGTTGAAACCTGACTTACAGTCGCGCCGTGGGCTTTGAAGCGATTTATAGCGCCGTGCTGATGAGCGCAGCAGTTATATGCCTAGCGCTCGCGCATCACCCCTTCTTGAATGGTCGAGGCTACGAGTTCGCCGGCACGATTAAAGAACTGTCCGCGCACTAAGCCACGACCACCACTAGCACTGGGGCTGTCAACGCTATACAGCATCCACTCATCCATACGGAATGGGCGGTGGAACCACATGGCGTGATCGATGGTCGCCACTTGCATGCTGGGGTGCATAAATGATTTACCGTGGGGCTGGAGCGCCGTAGGTAGAAACTCGAAGTCAGAAGCGTAGGCTAGCAGATAATTGTGAATACGCTGGTCATCTGGCATCTCGCCATTGGCTTTAAACCAAATGTGCTTCACTGGCTCAGAAACTTCTGGCTTAAAGGGGTTTTGGAAGTTCACCGGGCGCATTTCAATAGGCTTTTCACTGATAAATTTATTGCGGATTGGCTCGGGGATCTGATGAGCGTGCTCCTGATAAAATTCAAGTGCTGGGCGCAGCCCCTCAGGTGCTGGCACATCCGGCATGGCGCTTTGGTGTTCAAGCCCTTGAGATTCACCAGAGAATGACGCCGTCATGTAGAAAATGGGCTTACCATACTGAATAGCGCTGACGCGCCGCGTACTTAGACTTCGACCATCGCGAATATTTTCGACATCGTAAACAATGGGGCGAGAGGCATCGCCAGGGCGCAGGAAGTACGAGTGCAATGAGTGAACAACGCGCCCTTCTGGCAAAGTTTCCTTCGCAGCCGACAGCGCTTGGCCCATTACTTGACCACCAAATACCGCTTTAAAGCCAAGGTCTTGGCTGGCACCACGATAAAGACCGAGTTCGATTTCTTCTAACTTGAGTAAGGAAAGTAATTTATCTAATGCTTGGCTCATTGCGTCCTCATTACCACATTGCAGCTAATACAATGATAATACTATACAATGAACCTGATTACCTAGTTCAGCACAGGATAGAACATGGCTTACTGGTTATTAAAAACAGAGCCCGACGCGTTTTCGTTGGCAGACTTACAAGCCGCCGAAAACGGCACTACAGTATGGGATGGGGTACGCAATTACCAAGCCCGTAATTTTATCCGCGATGGCATGCAAGTGGGTGACAAGGTCTTTATCTATCACTCTAGTTGCAAGGTGCCCGCGATTGTCGGCATCGGTGAAGTAACGCGAGGCCCTTATGCCGATCCCACGCAGTTTGATGCCAGTAGTGATTATTATGACCCTAAGGCCACACCAGAGTCACCACGCTGGTTTAGTGTCGATGTGCAATACCGACAAAGCTTTAAGCAGCCGATAACCTTAAAAGCAATTAAGGCAGACCCCGCTATCGCCGAGCTGGCTTTAAAAAAGTCAGGGCGTTTATCGGTCATGCCGGTGAGCGAACAAGAATGGCAACACCTATGCGGCATTGCCAAACCGTAATCCAGCTGAGCCCTTAGTCACCGTCAATAAGATCGCCAAGGCCACCTAAGATAGAGCCTTCACCTTGGCGCGAACCGCCCGCTCTCGGGGCATGCTCTAGCACGCGGTCGGCAAGTCGGGAGAATGGTAAGCTTTGCACCCACACCGTGCCATGGCCTCGCAACGTGGCTAAAAATAGCCCCTCGCCGCCGAAGAACATTGACCTAAGTCCTTTCACGCGCTCAATATCAAAGTCGATATCGCCGCTAAAGCCGACTACACAACCGGTGTCTAAGCGCAGGGTTTCGCCATTTAGACGCTTCTCAACTACCGTGCCCCCGGCATGGGCAAAGGCCATACCATCACCTTTGAGGTGCTGTAAGATAAACCCTTCACCACCAAAAAAGCCTGCTCCTAGGCGGCGCTGAAAGGCGATATTCACCTCGGTGCCCATCGCCGCACACAGGAACGAATCCTTTTGCAAGTACACTTGCTCGCCTAGTTCGGCCATATTTAAAGGGATAATCGAGCCAGGGAAAGGCGCCGCGAAAGCCACACGCTTTTTGCCCTCTCCTTGGTTGGTAAAGTGGGTCATAAACAAGGACTCACCACTGATCATGCGCTTACCCGCACTGAACAGCTTACTCATAAAGCCCTGGTTTACCTGCGAGCCATCGCCCATTTTCGCCTCGTAGCTGATCCCTTCTTCGAGGTAGTTCATGGCGCCCGCTTCGGCAATAACGGTTTCACTGGGATCCAGTTCGACCTCCACCATTTGCATCGATTCGCCGATAATTTCGTAATCAATTTCATGACATTGCATTGCACTTTCTCCTTTGCATTAACTGCTTTAGCATGCCGCAAAATACCGCCTTATGCAGCCATGAAAATGTAAGTAAGTTTTACGCCAAGGCCATCTCTGGCACTTCATCGGGACAGACTAACTGACCTTGAGTTTTGGCTTTGATTTCTTCCACGCTCACACCCGGTGCGCGCTCTAGCAGATGAAAAGCTCCATCTTTTATTTCTAATAACGCTAAATCGGTGATCACCTTGTTTATACAACCTACACCGGTCAGGGGAAGTGCGCATTGCTTTAGCAATTTCGATTCACCATGCTTGCTGGCATGAGTCATGGTACAAATAATGTTTTTAGCACCGGCAACTAAGTCCATGGCACCACCCATGCCCTTAACCAACTTCTTGGGGATCATCCAGCTAGCAATATTGCCATTTTGGTCCACTTCAAAGGCTCCGAGCACGGTTAAATCGACATGGCCACCTCGGATCATGGCAAAACTTTCAGCGGAATTAAAAATAGCCGCGCCGATGCGCGCAGTCACCGTTTCTTTACCCGCGTTTATCATATCGGCATCGACCGTCTCTTCTGTTGGGTACTCACCCATTCCCAGTAAGCCATTTTCCGATTGCAGCATCACATCAATGCCTTGTGGCACAAAGTTGGCAACCAAGGTAGGAATACCTATGCCTAAGTTTACATAGTAGCCATCGCGTAATTCCTGAGCCACACGCTGCGCCATTTGTTCTCGCGTTAATGCCATGCTGTTATCCTCTTACCGTGCGTTTTTCAATGCGCTTTTCAAATTGCCCTTTGATCACCCGCTGCACATAAATACCTGGAGTGTGAATCTCACTGGGCTGCAGCTCACCCGGCTCAACAATTTCTTCCGCTTCAACCACAGTGATTTTACCTGCCGTTGCCGCCATAGGGTTGAAGTTCATCGCCGTATGGCGGTACACACAATTGCCATAGCGGTCTGCCTTCCATGCTTTAACAATGGCAAAATCACCGACAATACTCGGTTCAAGCACATAGTCACGGCCATTAAATTGCTTAATCTCTTTCCCTTCGGCCACTACAGTGCCCACCCCAGTGGCGGTGAAAAAGGCGGGAATGCCGGCGCCACCGGCGCGCATCTTCTCCGCTAGGGTGCCCTGCGGCGTTAATTCCACAGCCAATTCACCGCTGAGCAATTGCTGCTCGAACAGTGAATTCTCCCCCACATAGGAGGCCACCATTTTTTTAATTTGTCGGTCTTCTAGCAAAATACCCAAGCCAAAACCATCAATGCCACAGTTATTGGAAACCACAGTGAGTCCAGTTGTGCCTCTTTCTTTAATTGCTTTTATCAGGCCCTCGGGAATCCCACATAAACCAAAACCACCGGCAATCACGGTCATGTCATTTTCTAACCCTGCCATTGCTTCTTGGTAGCTGCTTACAACTTTATTAAAACCTGCCATGTGCTCTCCTATTGCGCGGTCCAACCGCCATCAAGGGCGATGGCTTGAGCGGTGATATTGCGCGCCGCGTCGGCCATTAAAAAATCAACGGTATGGGCTATTTCATCTAAACCAATAAAGGCCTTTTTCGGCATCGGCGCGAGCATAATGGTATCGATCACTTGCTGCTCGGAAATGCCATGTTGCTTAGCTTGGCTAGCGATCTGCGCCTCCACCAGCGGTGTTTTTACATAGGCAGGACAAATGGTGTTTACGGTAATATCCACATCTCCTGTTTCCAACGCCAGCACTTTGCCGAGGCCAATCAAACCATGCTTGGCAGCGACATACGCCGACTTATACTTGGACGCCACTTGAGCGTGAATAGAGCCAATATTAATGATGCGGCCAAAATTTTGTTCGCGCATTGCCGGCAACACCGCTTTGGTGAGCATCGCAGGGCCATTAAGCAGCACATCTTGCAGGAGCTGCCATTTATCTAAAGGGTAATCCTCTAAGCGCTCCACATGCTGAATGCCCGCATTATTAATTAGCACATCAATTGTTGGCTGACTGGCGATAAAGTGCTCTAACGCTGGCAAGTCTGCAACATTCAAAGCAAGTCCTTGGGCTCGAATGCCCTGCTCTTTGAGTCGATTAGCCTCAGTCTTTGCGCGTTCACCGTCCAGGTCGGTAAGTAATATTTCATGCCCTTGATTGCCGAGGTGTTCGGCTACGTAGCGACCAATGCCACTGGCCGCGCCGGTAATTAAAATTCGCTTATTCATGGTTACTCCGCTAAAAACTCGGCAATGACAGGCGCTTTTGTTTGAATCGAGAAAATACCGTCAAGGTGCCCCCAAATACCGTCTATTTCTTCTATTTTTACGTTCTTTCCTTGTGCTTTTAGCAATTGCGCAAACGCTCGTACTGGGCCGGGGCGCAGCAGTAAGTCATTGCTCGCCGGCATCAATAAGATATCTGCTTTGATTTTCTGTGCAGCGGCGCTTAAGTCTTCTTGCATACCGGCACTGTAGAGCTGAGAGGCGCGAACCAAGTACAAAATATGGTTAGCATCTTGGGTCTGAGCGCGGGCAGCGGCACGTTGATATAAGGTTTGGCTAATGGCCGGTAAAGTACGAATATCTTGCTTAGCACCTTCATCCTGCACTTTAAAATTAGGGAAGCTCGCTTGGTAAATTTTTGGATGCATGGCATCTTGGGTGATATTCAACATGGTGGCGGTCACCCCAGCGAGTGGGCGTTCTCCGTCGTAGTAATTGCCGTTGTTCCAATTGGCATCAAGGCGAATAGGCAATGCCCACTTCTCTAATGCAGGGACCGTCCAAGCATCCATTTTCGCAGCGCCAATGACATGCACCAACCGCTCGACCATATCGGGGTAGCGCACCGACCACTCTAAGGCTTGAAATGAGCCCATTGATGCACCTATAACGGCGTGTAATTTGTCGATTCCCAAGCTATCCAGCAGACGCTTTTGTACTTCCACAAAATCGCCAATGGTTACCACCGGGAAGTCTAAACCATAGGGTTTTCCGGTTTTAGGGTTGATAGACGCAGGACCGGTGGTGATCACCTGTTCGTTATGCCAATTGGCGTTTACCAAGGTGTCAGAGCTGATCACATAATATTTGTTGGTATCAATGGCCTTGCCTGGGCCAATAATCGCATCCCAATACCCGGGCTGGGCATCATCAACACTGTATTTACCCGCAGCATGAGACGTCCCGGAGAAAAAGTGGGTGATGAGAATAACGTTGTCTTTGGCTTCGTTAAGGGTGCCGTAGCTTTCCCAACCGACCTGCACCTTGGGCAGGGTCTCGCCCGATTCAGTGGTGTAGTTTGTAAAGGCAAAGCGCTGCTTTTCCACTAGCATAGGGTCGCTTTGCGCACTCGCCCAATGGCTCGCAATAATTAAAACAACGCCAATGACTTTTAGTATAGACATGGTGTTCACTCCTTAAAACAAGATAAATAAGGCCAGCGCTAGCGCCACGCCAATTAATGGGATCACCGCTGTCAGTGCCGCCATTGACCAGTACGCGCGTTGATGGGTTTCTTTACAAATTGCGCGGATGGTGGTGACCACATAGCCATTATGCGGCAGGGTATCGAGCGCCCCTGAACTGATTGCCACCACCCGGTGTAATTGTTCAGGATTGACCCCAGCATCAAGATAATGAGGAGCGACTAAAGGTAAGGCGATGGCCTGCCCACCGGAGGCGGAACCGGTGAGCCCAGCAATAACGCTCACTGCCACAGCTGCACCTAGTAACTCATTACCTGGCATATTAGTCATGACTTCGACCGCCAATTGGAAGGCCTCGGTGTTTTTCGCCACCGCACCAAAACCAACCACGGCACTGGTATTACCGATAGCCACCAGCGCGCCGGTCGTGCCTAGATTGATAGCACCGCTGAGATTGTGAAAGTGTTTAAAGTTGATAACCAGCAGTGCGAGTACACCGCCGAGTAATGCCACTATCAAGGCACTCTGCTGTAGGACATCGTGTAAGCTAAAAGACAGCGCGAGCACCACTAGCAAGGGAATAACACCGGTAATGGGGTGCGGATAGTCACGCTCTGGTATTTCCGGGTCATCATCACGACTTTCAAAGCGCTCGCCATTATTTACCGCTTTGGTGATCATCCGTTTCAGCCACCAGTAGCCAGTGATGGCCATAAACACGGCAATCACTAAACTGACTTCCCATGCGGCGTAGGGTGAGGTGCCGAGGTACTTAATGGGGATCCAGTTTTGGATCTCTGGTGAACCCGCCGAGGTCATGGTAAAGGTCACCGAGCCAAACGCGAGCGTAGCGGGAATAAAGCGTCGTGGTAAGTCGGCATCTTTAAACAAGCTAAGGGCCATTGGATAAACCGAAAAGGCGACGATAAATACACTGACACCACCATAGGTTAACACCGCACAGGCAATAACCACGGCCAAGACCGCGTGCTTCATACCCAGTTTATTCACTATGGCACGGGCAACGCTGTCGGCTGCACCGCTGTCTTCCATAAACTTACCGAATAACGAGCCCAGTAAGAACATGAAAAACCAGGCGCTTAAAAACCCTGCGAAGCCACCCATGTAGGTGCTGACAAAATCCAGCTCAACACCACTGCTAGGAAACAACGCCATATTGCCACTTAGAGCAACAAGCAGCGCACACAGAGGCGCGGCGATAAACAAGTTCATGCCACGCAAAGTCAGAATTATAAGTAAAACTAAGCCACCGATTAGGCCAACCATACTGAGCATAAATGCGCTCCTTCGTTATTATTTTTCTATTAACTGCATCCAGCATAGCACCTAGATGTGTTAACAAAGCTAGTCCCAGTCTGGCTAGAGTGTGCCATAAAATACATAGTACTAAGGTTATAGAAAGACGCCAGGCCTTGCTCTATAAGGGCTAGAAGCGCATTAGTACTAAGGTACTAACCCCAAGGAGATGTTTTTCCCCTACATTCACAGTTAATTGACATTTTGCCAACAACCCATAGGGTGAGCACAGCCACCCATAACGACAACAACAGGGGACACAGGATGAACACACTAACTTTAAGGCATTCAAGCATCGCCTTAGCCATTAGTACCGCACTCACGAGCACCGCAGCACTGGCTGGCGGTGGTGGCGAAAAAGCGGAGTTGGAACGCATTGAGGTGACTGCGCGTAAATCGGTGGAAAACTTACAAGAGGTGCCAGTGGCGGTTACCTCCATCGGTGAGACCGAGTTACTAGAAAACGGCATTTCGGTAATGACAGAAGTGCAACAATTCTCACCCAATACCACCTTACAAGCGAGTCGCGGCACTAACTCTACGATTACCGCATTTATTCGTGGCGTCGGCCAGCAAGACCCGCTGTGGGGTTATGAACCTGGGGTCGGTATTTATATCGATGACGTGTACGTGGCCCGCCCACAAGGCGCCGTTTTAGATCTCCTTGATGTACAACAAATTGAAGTATTACGCGGCCCCCAAGGCACACTTTACGGTAAAAATACCATTGGCGGAGCGATAAAATACGTTACCAAAGAAATGACTGGCGACATGACCTTTGATGTTGAAGGTACGGTAGGCAGCTATAATCAGCGCGACTTGAAGATCACCGGGCAACTGCCTTTAGTGGATGACACGCTTTATCTCGGCTATGGCTTTGCCACCTTAAACCGCGATGGTTTCGGGGAGTTCTTAACCTCAGCGCAGCCCGACCAAGACCGTGAGAACTACAATAAAGACCTAACCGCAGCTCGGGTGACCTTAGAGTATCGCCCTAGCGACGATTTGTTTTTCCGCCTCGCTTGGGATAAAACCGACGATGAGTCGAACTCCAAAGGGGGTTACCGCTTACTGCCAAGCTTGCTCACCGATGCTCCCGTGCCAGATAGCGTTTATGATTCTTACACCAGCTTACCAACATGGAATAAGGTTGAGTTAGAAGGTTACAGCCTTACCGCGCGCTGGTATCTCAATAACAACACTTCATTAAAGTATATTGGCGCGCAGCGCGATAGCTACTCGCCGACCAATATCGACTTTGATAATACCTCAGTGCGCATTTTTGACGTGCCGGCCATCTATGATGACGAGCAAACTACCCACGAATTGCAGCTCAATCACGAGGGCGACAATTACAAGCTTGTTTCCGGTCTCTATTACTTCGATGGTGAGTCTTGCGGGCAATTCCAGGCCATTTTGGAAGTACTCGGACAAAGCTTAGGAGCACCGGGGCTCACTCGTGAGGTGAGTGGTTGCAACAACTCCACTAGCAAAGCAGCTTATATTCAAGGCAGTGTGGATTTAAGTGAACAGTGGTCAATGACCCTCGGAGCGCGCTATACCCGCGACAGTAAAGAAGCCATTGTTAACAACGGCCTGGTGTTTGACACTGTGTACCCTGAGTCTGGCTGGATCCCCGGCTATGTGCGCCCAGAAGGTCAGTTGGTGCCGACAGTGCTCGATGATGACAAAGATTGGTCACGGTTTACTCCTCGGGTAGGTGTAGAGTATCAATACAATAACGATATTATGTTCTTTGCCAGCTATGCGCAGGGCTTTAAATCGGGCACCTTTAACCCGCGTGCCAGCACCGCCGAGCCAGCCGCCAACCCGGAGATTGTTGACTCCTTTGAGCTCGGTATGAAAAGCGAATGGAACAATAACCTGCGTGCCAATGTCACCTTATTCACCTTAGATCATGAAGATCGCCAATACATTTCGGTACTCCCAGGAGACACCTCTGCCGATTTAAATCAGCGCTTGGGAAATATTGGTAAATCGTCTGCAAACGGTGTGGAGCTAGAGCTTAACTATGTAGCCACCGATGCACTGAGTTTTGATGCCTCACTGGGCTATATTGATGCTGACTTTGAAGAAGTACTCGACACGGACCCAGAGACCGGTGAAGTGTTTGATAAGTCAGACCGCTTTAGTATTTCTAACACCCCAGACTTAACCTTTAATTTAGGCGCGACTTACCGCCTTTACAGCGAGCATGGCGACTGGGTCATAAACGGTAACTATTACCATCGTGGTGACTACGTACTGTTCGAAGAGGACAGCCTGCTAAGCCAAGACAGCTATGGCTTGCTCAACCTAAGCGTTAATTGGTATAGCCCAGACGGCCAGTGGCGAGTGGGTCTGCATGCTAAGAACTTAACTGACGAAGAGTACATGATTGGCGGCTATCAGTTTGTTACGCCTGATCCCACTGACCCCAGTGATGTGAGCAAATACACGCCAGGCTTAGGCGGTGATAATACACTGATCGGTTACTATGGTGACCCTCGCACTGTATCGTTAACCGTTGGCTATCGCTTCTAATGTTCAGCTAGTACAGGTGGCCGGCCTTCCCCCGGTCATGTGGCCACCTTTTTATTCTTAGTCACTCACCGTATGCTCTTGCTGCGGAAGGAAAAATCCCCTATAACGAGGAACACGGAGTTTATATAGGATGTCCAGTGTGCAAGCAATTATTGCCGATGACCACCCGTTATTTCGCAGCGCTTTAAAGCAAGCCGCAGCGCAAGCCATGGCTGATGAGCCCATTTTAGAGGCCAGCGACCTTGATGCACTGTTTAGCGCTTTAGCAGAGCACCCAGAAATAGAACTGGTGTTTCTGGATTTAACTATTCCCGGAGCCCAAGGCCTGGAGGGTCTTGCCCGGCTGCGTAATCAATACCCAGATATTTTGGTGATTATGGTTTCTGCCAACGAACAAGCACAGATTATTGAACAAGCCATGGCAATTGGTGCCAGTGCTTATATTCCCAAGTCATCGTCTTTGGATGTGATCAGTGAAGCTATTGCCCAAGTAATTGAGGGTGAAAACTGGCTGCCACCACAAGCCGACATTTGCACCGACAGTAATACCGAACAAGCCCAGTTTGCTCGTAACTTAGAGAAGCTAACCCCGCAACAGTATCGAGTATTGAGTATGATTGCCGATGGCATGCTGAATAAACAAATCGCCTATGCGATGTCGATTCAAGAAACCACCATCAAGCAACATGTCTCAGCAATCCTAAAAAAACTTAATGTGTACAATCGCACTCAAGCGGGTATCTTATTTAAGCAAATGGCCACTGTGGCAGATAATATGGAGAACTAATCATAGCGTAGTCGTCAGCTTCCATACTCTTTAAGCTGACGCACCGTTTCTTTAGTCATAATCTAAATGCGAGCTAATAAAGCGTAAAAAAATGACGCGAAATTATCCTCTGTAGCCATATCAAAATCCATTAAGCCTCCTCTTCCAATACAACCTTAACCCTATGTAAGGTATAGCAAGTTGGTTAAAGGTATAATACTTTTCAAGCAGAGCTATTTCGGCTTTAAGCGTTTCAGCATCCGTTTAAGCGCGGGCGTTTTCAGTGGTTTGTAAAGCAGTGGATAACCGCAGTCGCTCACTTGCTCACGAATATTCTCATCGTGATTAGCGGTGTTAATCACAATAGCCATAGTCGTTAAATTCAGCGCACTGATCACCTCTAAGCCGGTGACACCATCATCAAGTTGATAGTCAGCAATTAAAATATCGGCTTCGCTATGAGCTTGCACATCACGCAGCTGCGCTTGATTACGCGCCACTTGTACTTTGCAGCCCCAGTTCTCTAGCACTTGTGAGAGCGCACTGAGTACATTGTCATCATTATCTAACAACCAGATACGCAGCCCTTCAAGCTGGTTATCGACATGCCGCGTCTCTAATGGGGAGGAGGTCTCTTCGCTTGTTGACGCAAAACAAGGCAAAGTAAGGGTAAATTGCGTGCCCTTACCAAGTTGCGAGCCGAGCGTGAGGTTAATGGCTAATACCGAGCAAATGCGCTTACTAATAGCAAGGCCCAAGCCTAGCCCCTGCGCCTGCTCTTTGCCTTGCAGTTGTTTAAATTCCTCAAAAATAAGTTCTTGATCTTGCTGAGCAATACCGGAGCCAGTATCTTCCACCATAATCGACAGCTGGCCTTGATGACTTTCGCACAGTAACCGTATTTCACCCTGTTCAGTGTAACGAATGGCATTGCTAAGCAAATTACCCAATACCCGTTTAAGCAAGGCTTTATCGGTCTTTAGCATTACTTCAGCGCCTTGCACTTGAAAGGCGAGCCCTTTGTCTCGGGCTAGGGCACCGTATTCATTGGCCAAAGGTTGCAGCAAGCTCGAAAGAGAGAAATCACTACTATTAACCTTAAAAGAGCCGGACTCGAGCTTGGTTAGCTGCAATATGCTTGATAACAAGTCTTCCGCACTTGCCAATGAGCTGCGTATATTATTGGCCAGCTCGCTCAGCTCTGTATTGCTGGCTTTTTCACTCATCAACGAGCAGAACAAACTTGCGGCATTAAACGGTTGCAGCAAATCATGGCTGGCGGCAGCAAAGAAGCGCGTTTTGCTCTCGGTAGCTTGCTCGGCCTCGCGTTTTGCCTCTGCTAGGGCATGATTAGTCGCCACCAGTTGCTGGGTGCGCGCTGCAATTTTTTCTTCTAGATTTAAGTTGGCTTGCTCAAGCTCACGCTGCTGGTTTATAAAATCGGTAATATCGGTGTACGTGGTCACAAAGCCGCCACCGGGTAATGGGTTACCTTGCATTTCAAATACTCGTCCATCATTGTGCTGACGTCGATATTTGTAGGCGCTGCCGCGACGCAAGTGGGCTATGCGCTTCTCAACCTCAGTATCAATATCTTGATAGGCGAATAGTCCACGCTCGGCATTAAAACGGATCAACTCGGCAACCGGGCGACCAACGACCAGCGAGTCGTCAGGATACGAAAACATACTTTGATAACCTTGGTTCCATGCAACCAACTTAAGGTCACTATCAACCACACTGATCCCCTGCTCGATGTTTTCGATAGTCGCTTGCAGTAAATCACGGTTAAATCGCAATACTTGGGAAGCTTCGTCAACGAAATCGGCGACTTGCTCAAAAGGCTGACGTTTCTCATCCTTGGCCACATCGAGTATAAGCCGTGCTGATGCGCCTCCAACTAACGCCGACATTTCGCGTTCAACTCGTTGCTCAATGTGTTCTGGGGCTTGTTCTTTCCAGCGACTGGAGCTTGCAGGAAAATAATGACTCACCAGTGCTTTAGCTCGTTCTGGCTCACTAAAGCGCTGCAACAGCAGCGCCAAGTCTTGATAACTTAGGGCAATATGCCCGCTACGCTGTGGGCTTGCTGTGATGATAAATTTATTACTTTGTAAACGCTCGGCAAGCTGCGCTGAACTCAGTAAAGGCACACTAATGTATACCAGCGTATTCACCCCTAGAGATAACAATACCGCCTGGCTAAGCTCATCGAGCCCCAATGCAAATAAATCTCGCGGAGCCAACCACTCCATGCCCCAGGGCCCAGTTGATAGCCACAACGCCTCGCCAAACAATGCGGCGTACAAATTGGGTAACAGCAAGGTGTAAAACCAAATTGCAAAACCCGCGATAATCCCCCACTGCGCTCCACGACATGACGCTTTAGACCACCACAAGCCGATAATCATCGCTGGCGCAAACTGCGCAACGAGCGTGAATGACATCAGGCCCATATTGGCTAGAGTATTGCCCTCCGCCAATACTCGGTGACTGGCGTAGCTTAGTAATAACACCGCGACAATCACGGCCCGCCGTGCTTGCAGTAGCTTAAACTTCGAGAGACCGCGATGAGATGAACTTAGTTGTGAGCGCCGTAATAAGAATTGGTTGATGAAGTCATTGGTGATCATAATTGACAAAACAATGGTAGAGACAATCACCATACTGGTCGCAGCAGAAAACCCACCTAGAAAGGCCAGCAATGAGAAACTTGGCGACTGCACTGCAATAGGCAGTGCTAACACAAAGGTGTCATAGCCCACACTCTGGTCTTGAAAATAAACTAAGCCAGCGTAGGCGATGGGCAGAATAAACAGATTAATCAACAACAAATAAATCGGAAATAACCAGCGAGCAGTAACGAGTTGATGTTCGTTGTCGTGCTCAATAAAGGCGGTATGAAACTGACGAGGTAAGCACAGGGTCGCTAAAAAACCCAGACCTACATGTACCCAATACACGTAGGTGGGGCTTGCTGTCGCCGCAACCTGGGCTGAAATATCTTGCTGCTGAGCGGCCGAGTACAGGGCGTGTGGAGAATCGAAAATCTCAAAACAAATAAACAGCCCCACTCCTAAAAAAGCCAACAGTTTCACCACCGACTCAAAAGCAATAGAAGCCATCAACCCGGGGTTATGCTCACTGGGGCGTACCCGGCGAGCACCGAATAAGATGGCAAAAAGCGCCAACAAGGCGGTAATAAAGAAGGTGCTATCTTGCCAAAAATAACCGCCTTGTACCGGCCTATCGGTGAGCATAGCGATACTGGCACTGGTTGCGTTAAGTTGCAGCGCAATATAAGGCACGATGGCTATTACCGAGATCAATGACACTAACCCGGAGAGCTGCGACGACTGACCATAACGGGTGGCAAGAAAATCGGCCAAGGAAGTCAGCTGTTGCTGCCGACAAACATGAGCAATACGGCGGTAGATGGCCCAACCAAAGGTGAACAACAAAATGGTGCCGGCGTAGGTCGGTGCTAACCACCAACCATTGTTAGCGGCCTGAGCAGTGGTGCCATAAAAAGCCCAAGAGGTACAATACACCCCCAACGAAAGGCCATAAATCCAACCACTCGAGTGATTCTTTGTGTGCTTATCGGCATACCAAGCAACGGCAAAAAGCACGCCTAGGTAAGCCAAAGCAATCAGGCTAATAACACCAATCGAAAACATCAGAGATCATTTTTTATTATTTTCTGATAGCATAACGATATCTGCTTATAAAAACATCACTGACTTTAGTGCTACCCCTGCAGGCTACCCACCTAGCATCATGGATGTATGCAACTGAGAAATTATAATGATAAGAATACTGCTTTTATGCTGGCTACTAGCCTGCACTCTTACCCCTAATACGGCCTTAGCCAACTATCAGATAACGCCTGCAGCTGATTGGGTTGCCCCAGCTAAACTGCCCCCTTTGGTTGCAGAAACAATTCCCACAGAACAACTCTCTGATGGTACTTACTATCGCCTGTTGGAAGATCAGATTCAGGTCCCAGGCGATAACCCCAATGCCGTCAGCCACTACATCCGCTATGTTATGCACGCCACCAACCAAAGCGGTGTCGAGAACATCTCCCAGCTGAACTTAGATTATGATCCCAGCTACCAGCGTATTGAGCTCAACCACCTTCGAGTGATACGCGATGGGCAAGTAATAGATAAAATCCCTACAGCTCAATTAAAAGTGTTGCAGCGAGAAACTGAAGCGGAGCAACTAATTTATGATGGTACGCAAACACTGAATATTATTGTTGATGATGTGCGCCCAGGTGACTCTTTGGATTATGCTTTCACGCGCATTGGTCGTAATCCTATCTACCAAGGCCGCTTTAGCTATTCAGCGCAATTAGACTGGAGTGTGCCGGTCGCCGAGCAATATATCCGTATCGATTGGCAAAAACCGCAACCATTACATATTCAACAAAACAATGGCGATGCTCAGATAAACGTAACAGATACGGCGAACGGCAAAGAGTATAGTCTGTATATCGCTTCCCCAGACATGCAGCGCTATGACTCGCAAACACCGTTATGGCACGACCCTTATCATATGGTATTTTTTAGCGAGTTTAATCGTTGGCAAGAGGTCGTAGACTGGGCGTTGCCAATGTATCAGCAGGCGCTCTCCACAGGCGATGATATCACTGCCATTTCTGAACAAATACGCCAACAGCACCCTACTTTGCCAACGCAGATTGGTGCAGCATTAAAGTATACACAAGATGAAATTCGCTATTTAGGCTTGGAAATGGGCAGCAACTCTCACCTGCCAACCCCCGCCCAAGAAACTCTGCAAAACCGCTATGGCGATTGCAAAGACAAAACCGTACTATTAATAAGCATACTGCGCGCACTGGGAGTGGAGTCTCACCCTGCGCTTGTAAACACGCAATTAGATAAAGGCTTAGCCGAGACATCCCCCTCATCGGCACGCTTCAATCACGTTTTGGTTACGCTGGAGCACGATGACGAGCGCTACTGGCTTGACCCGACCACTAGTTATCAAACTGGTCCACTGCTAGCATTGAGTGAGCCCGACTTTGGTTATGCGTTAATCGTCAAACCCTCGCAAAATACTCTCACCAGCATGCACAAACCGGTAGAGCGTATTCACCGTGACATCACCGAGCGCTACGAGCTTCCTAATGCCAACGAACCATTGGCACTATTCAGTGTACAAAGCATATTCAGCGACGCCGATGCCATCAGTAAACGCCAAGAGCTGGCAACTACGGCATTGCAAACACTCCAAGAAAACTATACCAATTACTACCAAGACTACTTTGCTGGCACCCAGCACACCCGGCTACCGCAAGTTCGCGAGCACCCGCAAAAGGGAGCAATCGAAGTCACTGAATTTTATCAAATTGACGACTTTTGGAGTGATGAGGAGAATGGCCAGACAGCTTACTTTTACGCTGATGATATTCAAAATGCAATCTATCAACCCGATACTAAAACCCGTATCAGCCCGCTCTATCTGCAGCACCCTTATAACGTTAATTACACCATAGAGGTGAAGTTAAATGAGCGTGACTGGTACTTTAATAATAGTAAGAGCTCTATTGATAACCCTTATTTTTCATTGGCATCGCAAGTGCGCTTTAGCTCAAATACACTGACTCTTACATACCAGTTCCGCAGCAAAACAGACCATGTGCCAGTTGCAGAAATGCCGGCCTACCTTGACGCACGAGAGCAACTTCTCGATGCCACCCAATATGGTATCCGCCAAGCTTACAGCCATGTAAATGAAGCCGAGCAGGATAATTTCCTATTACTCGGCTACGCCGTTATAGGCTATTGCATTCTTGCTTTAGTTGTTATCACCGCCTTTGTAACCCTGTGGCGCGTTGAAGCAGGTAAGCGACCGACATTCTCCGAACAACGTTACTACCCTGTTTCGACTGTGAAATTTTGCCTTTACTCGCTGCTCACTTTTAATATCTTTCCTTTTTACTGGTGTTACAAAAACTGGCAATACATTAAGCAGCAGCATAATGAAGCGATGATGCCAATAGCCCGAGGGTTCTTCGCTTGGCTTTGGTACTACCCTCTGTATTTACGTTTTTATCAAGAGGGTAAAGAGCTGGGGACGCAGCAATACCTCCCACCAAAGTGGCTGGCGGCACTCTTTGCGATATTAGTGGTGGTACTGCATATCGCGACATCGTTAGATTTTTACGGCACGGTGTTCTATTTAGTGTGGCCGCTGCTGTGGTTACCCTTGGTAAATTACACGGCGCACATAAATCAGCATGACGATTCATTGCCTTACTATAGTCGCTGGCGGGTGCGTCAAGTTTTACTTGCTGTGGTACTGCTGCCCATACTCACCTTAGGTCTGGCGCAAGATATTGGTCTCACCGCCAATGTGGCGGTAGTTTCAGGAGATAAAGTATGGCAGCACGATAAGCGCTTTATGCTGCGTCATGAAGTTCTCAATCAAAATGAGCAACTGCTTTATTTTTACTCAGATGCCGCTTGGAATATCCGTGATGATGGTAATGGCATTACCGAGCAAGGCGTATTCAGTTATTACCGTGATCAAGGGCAGCTGCAAGTAGAACGTGCGGACTTTGGTGATATTGTTAATGTGCATACCGAGTTTGCTAACCAAGATGACGGCTACACCACTATTGATATAGAGCGCGCTGATGGCAGTAGCTTTCGGTTAATACTCTCTAGCGAAGAAAAAGGAGACAATAAGTTTGTTCAAGCGCTACAAACCCGTTGGCGACAACCTTTGGCTCAATAACGCGTCTTTCTGACTGCACCAGACACTTGTTGCGGGTACTTGCCCATAGCCGTTGAAAACTGCTGCTGTACTTGCACAAGTGTGTGTTCAATATCATCACTCACATAGATAGCCGGCATTATAACAAACTGCTTCTTGCTGTAGTCCAAAGCCATTGGCACCACAGGGACTTGCGCAGCATTGGCGATATGAATAAAACCGGTTTTCCAATTCGGCATGTGCTTACGTGTGCCCTCAGGAGCGAGTCCTAAAATCAATGCATCGGTCTCATCAAACAACGCCTTCACTTGCCCCACAACACCATTGGCTGCTCGCCTATCAACCGCTATCCCACCCCACTTACGTAGCAGTATACTTAGTGGCCAAATAAAGATGCTGTGCTTACCCAAGAAGCGAATACGCACTTGCAAGTGCATTTTCACTGCAATCGCTATAATAAAATCCCAATTCGATGTGTGCGGTGCAACCGCCGCCACAAACTTACTGTGCTCTGGAAACGCGCCTATAACCTGCCAACCAAACCAATTCAACACCTTGGAGCCAAGCCATTGACCAAAGCGACTGTGGGTACGAGGAATGCATGCGGGGATATTTATTTCATTCATAGCAAGGAATAACAGTCTAGTTATAATCTTAGACTGATGCTCAACGACTGTTTAGTCAACTTTTCTGTTAATGCTCCCTTGTAGGTTAGGCTTTAGCCTAACCATTTTGGGGAATTATTGACCGTGTACTAAGCCCCGATCTCTGGGATGTGACCGTCTTTGGCGGTTGCAAGGCTAAAGCCTTGCCTACAACAACACCCCCTGTAGGTTGGGCTTTAGCCTAACTATGTAAGATAGACAGGTAAGGAACACGGTTTTGGCTAGGCTCTGGCCTCTGGAATATGACCACCTTTGCCGGTTGCAAGGCTAAAGCCTTGCCTACAACACTTGTTTCTGTGGGTTGGGCTTTAGCCTAACCTACAACAACACCCAAATTTCAGGCATAAAAAAAGGTCGCCTAAGCGACCTTTTTCTCGAGAGTAGCTATTACTCTACGATTGATGCTACAACACCAGCACCAACTGTACGGCCACCTTCACGGATTGCGAAACGTAGACCTTCATCCATCGCGATTGGGCAGATTAGCTCTACTACCATCTTGATGTTGTCACCTGGCATTACCATTTCTACGCCTTCTGGTAGCTGGATGTCACCAGTTACGTCAGTTGTACGGAAGTAGAACTGTGGACGGTAGCCTTTGAAGAATGGCGTGTGACGACCACCTTCATCTTTAGACAGTACGTATACTTCTGCTTCGAACTTCGTGTGCGGAGTGATTGTGCCTGGAGCTGCTAGTACTTGACCACGCTCTACTTCGTCACGCTTAGTACCACGTAGTAGGGCACCAATGTTCTCACCTGCACGGCCTTCGTCTAGAAGCTTACGGAACATCTCAACACCTGTACACGTTGTCTTCGTAGTTTCTTTGATACCTACGATTTCAACTTCGTCGTTTACGTTGATGATACCCGCTTCTACACGACCAGTTACTACTGTACCACGACCCTGAATTGAGAATACGTCTTCGATAGGCATGATGAATGGCTTATCGATGTCACGCTCTGGCTCTGGGATGTAAGAATCTAGTGCTTCTGCAAGCTCTACAATCTTGTCTTCCCACTCTTTCTCGCCTTCTAGCGCTTTAAGAGCTGAACCTTGGATTAGTGGTAGGTCGTCACCTGGGAAGTCGTACTCTGAAAGTAGTTCACGTACTTCCATTTCTACTAGCTCTAGTAGCTCTTCGTCATCAACCATGTCACATTTGTTCATGAATACGATGATGTAAGGTACGCCAACCTGACGAGATAGTAGGATGTGCTCACGTGTCTGTGGCATAGGACCGTCAGTAGCCGCAACTACTAGGATCGCGCCGTCCATCTGTGCAGCACCTGTGATCATGTTTTTAACGTAGTCAGCGTGTCCTGGACAGTCAACGTGTGCATAGTGACGTGTCGGAGTATCGTACTCTACGTGTGAAGTTGCGATTGTGATACCACGCTCACGCTCTTCTGGAGCGTTATCGATTTGTGCGAAATCACGTGCTACACCACCGTATACTTTTGCTAGTACGTTAGTGATCGCTGCAGTTAGAGTTGTTTTACCGTGGTCAACGTGGCCGATTGTACCTACGTTTACGTGCGGTTTCGAACGTTCAAACTTTTCTTTTGCCATGACGGAACCTATAAGTTTTTGTGTATCTAGATTACATATCAAACGATCGACGCAAGCGCCGGTCAATTCAATTCTTCAATTATTGAATATTTTTTAGACAAATCAAAGGGAGTAATTCAGGAAAAGTCAGGGACTGGTGCTGATAGGCAGATTTGAACTGCCGACCTCACCCTTACCAAGGGTGCGCTCTACCAACTGAGCTATATCAGCACACCAGAAAAACTGGAGCGGGCAGCGGGAATCGAACCCGCATCATCAGCTTGGAAGGCTGAGGTAATAGCCATTATACGATGCCCGCTTTTAGGAACCTGTTCTTAACTACCTCTAACCGTCAAGAATAAAAGTGGTGGAGGGAGCTGGATTCGAACCAGCGAAGGCAATGCCGTCAGATTTACAGTCTGATCCCTTTGGCCGCTCGGGAACCCCTCCACGCTAAAATTCTTTCTAAAGCCTTTCCAAGTTGAGGAAAATGGTGCCGACTATCCGAGTCGAACGGATGACCTACTGATTACAAGTCAGTTGCTCTACCAACTGAGCTAAGTCGGCACTGCTTTAGTACGGGGCGAGATTCTAAGGCATGGTTTTGAGTGATGCAACTATAAAATCAAAAAAAGTTACGGTTTCGTGCTTAAACGTTCAATATTCGCGCAGAACTGCGGGTTTTTAAACAGTTTGCGCACCAATTCGCCACTTAAGTAAGCCTTCAAAAACAAAATGCGGCCGATACACACTTGCCCTCAGGTGGTTATGTAACGCTAAACCATCACCGCCGGTTATATATAACTGCGCCTGGTCGCCATGACAATAATGTGAAAGAACATACTCCACTGCTCCCAAAGCACTGAGCAAGGCACCATTTTTTACTGCGCTGGGTGTCGAGCGCCCAGGACTGATATGGCGACGTAAGCCATCAACACTGAACACCTTCTGTGCGCGACTAACAATACTGTGCTCGGTAAGATCGAGGCCAGGCAAGATATAGCCACCTAAATGTTGGTGTTCACTGTTTACCACATCAATCGTCAGTGCTGTGCCCGCATCCACAATCACGGTCTCGCCTTGTGGGTTTTCACTGTAGCCAGCAATCACCGCCAACCAGCGGTCAATTCCCAAGGTATTGGGGTTTTCATAAGCGCACTGCAACTGCTGCCAATGGCCACTCACGCGAGCATAGTGCACTTGCTTACCTTGCGCTGCCGCTAATGCCAGCACCTGAGTGAGCGCACTGGATTCAGCAACAGCCGATACCAACACCTCCTCCACGTGTGACCAAGGTACTTCTTGCAGCCCCACAGCACTGAGCTCACTTTGCTCTGTGGCCAACATTAGCTTTACTGCCGAATTACCAGCATCTACTAGTAGTTTCATGTCGTCGCTCGCAAACTGATTTCGCCACCAAAATAGCGCTTACTCTGGCCATCAACACGGATCACCACCGCGCCCTGTTCATCAATGCCCTCACATATTCCGCGCCAATGGTTGTTGCCAGAACTCAACTCCACACATTGACCGGCAAACGCATGCACATCATTCCATTGCTGATGCATATGCGTTAACCCCTGACGCTGATACTGATATAAGCGCTTTTGTAAGAAGCAAGTCAACGCCGCCACTAGTTGGTTTTTGTCTAATTCGGTCGTAAATTCGTTAAGGTCACACCAAGGTTGGTCGATATGCTGAGCCGCATTGTCGGGCATACTGACATTCAAGCCGATGCCAATCACCAAGTGACAGGGCCCCTCGGCGGTGCCGTCAAGCTCCACCAATACCCCGGCTAATTTTCGCCCAGCGACCAACACGTCATTCGGCCACTTTAACTGTACTTCTAAGCCATAAAGCGCTTTTAAACAGTCATAAATGGCTAAACCAACGGCAATAGACAGCCCCATTGCAGCGTGCATGCCATCGTCTAAGCGCCAGTAGTAACTGTAATATAAATTCGCCGCAAAGGGCGATTGCCACACTCTACCGCGACGCCCTTTGCCTTGGCGCTGCATTTCCGCCACTAACACCGTATCAGGCTCAAGGTTATTCGCCTGGATACGGCGCATAAGCTCACTGTTGGTGGAATCGATAATCGGTTGTACTTCGAAGCGCCCCGCCTGCCCTTGTAATTGCTCATACACCTCGGTAATTGCTGGTTGAGATAGTAAGCTTAATGGTCGGCTAATACGGTAACCCTTACCATTGACCTTATAAATGTCGATGCCCATTTTTTGCAGCGAGTGAATATGTTTGGCAACCGCTGCGCGGCTAATGCCCAGTTCGTCCCCCAGCACTTGACCAGACAAAAAGCGTCCTTGATTGAGACGCTCCAATATAGCCAGTTTATTGCCATCAGGCGCTTTCATTGTAAGCCTCCACATGGATTTCACCTTGCGCGCCCAGCAATCGCACTTCATGCTCCAAAGCAATACCAAATTGCGCCAAGATAGTACGCTGAATATGCTTAATCATTGCCATAAGTTGCTCTGCGGTGCCCGTGCCACGATTCACCAAAACCAAAGCTTGCTTATCGTGTACAGCAATATCACCAATGCAGTAACCCTTTAACCCTGCTTGTTCAATGAGCCAACCCGCCGCTACTTTTTGGAACTCGTTGTCCACATCGTAACAGGGCATATGGGGGTCGCGTTGTCGAAGACTAGCCACTTGTTGGCGCGGCAAAATTGGGTTTTTAAAAAAGCTGCCTGAATTAGCTAGTTGATATGGGTCAGGGAGTTTACTTTGGCGTACAGCGACCACCTGCTCAAAAATTTGTTGCGCTGCGGGTTGATGCAGCTCTTGCAGTGGCCCATAACTGGTGTTTGCCTGCCACGCTTTCGGTAACCGCAAACCCACCCGAGTAATAATAAAACGCTCTTTTAAGGCATGCTTAAATATCGAATCGCGATAGCCAAACTCACACTCCTCAGCACGCAAAGTGTGAAAGCAACCCTTAGTAATATCGTAACCTTGCACGTAATCTACAAACTTTGCCAATTCAACACCATAGGCCCCAATATTCTGCACAGGTGCTGCGCCCACGGTCCCGGGGATCAGTGCTAAGTTTTCTAACCCTGGCATTGCCAAGGCTAAACTTTGCTGCACCAGCTGATGCCAGTTTTCACCTGCTTCACAATGCAGTAGCCACGCGTCGCTATGCTCTTCTATTACCAAGCCTTTGTTGGCAATTAACACCACGCTCCCCTGATACGGGGCCGTAAAAATAGTATTGCTGCCCTCACCCAGCACGCAAAACGGCTGCGTAAAATCAATATCATGCAGCTGCTCAGGATCTTCGACAATCAACAGTTGTTGGCACTGAGCCGCAAGGGCAAAAGTATGAAGGCTTTGTAATGCAGGCAAAAGGCACTCTCTTGTCATTAATTTATTACTTAAGGCAAAGCTAGTGTAACCCAAGGAGCTCGTCTGACATAGCTGTCAGTGCTGGTTGAGATCTGGTATAACGAGTTCTTCTTATTTCGCTCGTTCTGAGGATACTATGAAATTAAAACCACTCGCTTTGGCATTGGCCATGGCAGGCTTAAGCCAGCATGCGTTAGCTGCCCAAGATGAACACACCTATGCCAACTTGGATGAAGTTGTCTCAACTCACCTTTTTTTAGACTTAGATGTTGATTTCGCCGACAAACAACTTGAAGGCTTTGTGGAACATAGCCTAGAGTGGAAAGATAAAAGTGCGCGCACCTTGGTGCTTGATACTCGCGATTTGGAAATTGATCGCGTTATTTACGAAGACAATCAAGGCAAATGGCATAAAGCTGACTTTACCTTAGCCCCGCGCAACGATGTTAAAGGCGCCAAACTGACCATTCGCTTCGCCCAGCAGGCTCCTAAAGTACGAATTTACTACAACAGCTTGCCACAAGCTTCTGGCTTGCAGTGGCTTACGCCAGAGCAAACTGCCAGCAAAACCCAGCCGTTCATGTATAGCCAATCGCAAGCTATCCATGCCCGTAGCTGGATCCCAGTTCAAGATACACCAGCGATGCGCGTAACCTATAGCGCCCGCATTGAAACACCAGAAAACGTGCGTGCGGTAATGAGTGCCGACAACACCGGGGCTTTCATTAAAGACGGCGATTACTTCTTTGATATGCCGCAGGCCATTCCTCCTTACCTGATCGCTATTGGTGCCGGTAACTTGGAATACAAGGAAATGTCGCATCAAACCGCTATTTTTGCTGAGCCTCAAATTCTTGATGCGTCAGTTGCCGAGTTTAATGACACTCAGGCGATGATTGATAAAACCGAAGGTATGTACGGTGAATACGCATGGGGCCGCTACGACTTACTCATGCTGCCGCCAAGCTTTCCGTTTGGCGGTATGGAAAACCCGCGCCTATCCTTTATCACCCCAACCGTTGTCGCCGGTGATAAGAGTTTAGTGAACCTTATCGCTCATGAGCTGGCCCACTCTTGGTCTGGTAACCTGGTGACGAACGCAACTTGGGAAGATTTATGGCTTAACGAAGGTTTTACTTCGTATGTGGAAAACCGCATCATGGAAGAGGTATTTGGCCGCGAGCGCGCAGTGATGGAGCAAGCTCTGGACAGCGCCGGGTTACGCGCTCAACTCAAAACCATTGACGCTCCCGATACGCGCCTAAACTTAAAGCTAAACGGCCGTGACCCAGACGATGCCTTTAGCTCAGTGCCATACACCAAAGGTCAATTGTTCCTTATCTACTTGGAGCAGCAATTTGGTCGTGACACCTTCGATACCTTTGTGAAGCAATACTTCAGCGATCACGCTTTCCAATCTGTGACTACCGACGAGTTTGTGGCCTACTTAGACAAGCATTTATTAAAGGCCCACCCGGGCGTGGTCAGCTTAGAAAAAGCAAAAGAGTGGATTTACCAGCCAGGGTTACCCGCCGATGCGCCTAACCCCACCTCTGACGTGTTTGATAAAGTAGATGCACACACTCAAGCTTGGCTAGCAGGCGATAAGCAGCTCAGCGACTTGCCAACGGCTGACTGGACTGTGCACGAGTGGTTGCACTTTTTGAACAATCTGCCGCGTGATTTAAACAATGATAAAATGGCAGAGCTAGACGCGCAGTTCAACCTCACGGCATCGACAAATAAAGAAGTGGCGTTTGCATGGTTTATGTTAGCGGTAGGCAATGGTTATGAAGCGATTTACCCTGCATTAGACCAACACTTGAGCAGCATTGGCCGCCGTAAACTCATTGTGCCCTTATACAAAGCACTTATCGCAAACGGTAAGCGCGACTGGGCGTATGACGTTTATCAGGGCGCACGCCCAGGCTACCACCCCTTAGCACAAGGTACGATCGACGCCTTATTCAAGTAACTGGGCTTTGCCAGTTTAAACGTTGCAAAAAGGGCGAGAAATCTCGCCCTTTTTTGTACTTGTAACAACGATGCTAGTTTTACTATTGTTGGTTTGCATTTACTTTCTCCAAGAAAGCTTGGCGCTCTTGCGCACTGGCTCGCTGCCACCAAAAGTCCAGCATAGCCGCAGCACTGACGTTGTTATTAACCACGACTTGGGCCGCTTCAAGGCTCTCTTTATCAGGGTTATTGGCGCTGACTACCGTCTTCGCCTGTGGTGCCTCAGCTGGCGCAACAGAAGCCATCGGCGCTGCTAATTTTTGCCCCCGCGCCTGTAAACGCACTGTCGGTGCTTCGGCATAAAGCTCGGCCGCTGCGGCATTACTGGCACGTTCAAAGATCACATCGTAATCCTCGCCCGCTTTTACCTCTAAATTTACCCAAAATGGTTCTGACTCCACCACTTGATGATCATCAAACCCACTTTCATACAAATCGCTGTATTGCAGCTTCAAACGGTATTGCCCTGGAGCTAGCTCCAATTCATCGACCGTTGAGAAAAATGACTGCTCTATCTCTTTATCATCCACCTGTAACGGAATGATTTCCTCCGGGAAGTACACCATCTCGGCCTGCACCTGAGGGGCCAAAGCCAGTGTTATTAGGCTGGTCATTATCGTTTTCTTCCACATAGTCATTTCCTTGTTAGCAAATGGATTAAGCTTCAGTTTGACACTTCTGCTTTTCTTTGTCATTACTGGCTCATCCATGAAAAGATAAGGATCACATCGTGAGTGAAGAAACCATTTTCAGTAAGATTATTAACCGCGAAATTCCAGCAGATATCGTGTACGAAGATGAACATGCTTTAGCATTTAAAGATATTAATCCCCAAGCGCCGTTCCATGTGCTTATTATCCCAAAAACCCCGATAGCTACCATTAACGATATTACCGACGAACATGCCGCCACAGTCGGGCATTTGTATGTTGTTGCTGCAAAACTAGCTAAAGAACAAGGCTTTGCAGATGAAGGTTATCGCGTGGTAATGAATTGCAATGATCATGGCGGACAAACTGTTTACCACATTCATTTGCACATGCTGGCCGGCAAAGAAATGGGTTGGCCTCCTTATCAGGATAAGAAAAAAGTATAACTTTCGCTTATCTTTTATAAGGTTAACAAATATGGGCAGAGGTAAAGAAGGTGTTATCATTGGCTCCGCTGCCCTGTACCTCGCATTCTGCCTGTATATACCCAGAAGTTGAAGATTATTAATCTTTTTTCACTAATAATTCTGAGCCACCTAATACAAAAGAAGTGAGCTCCATGATACGATAGTGGCAATAATGTAAAAGAGCCGCTAACCACAATGAGTAAGACTGTCTTTCTATTACTTGAACAAGACCCCATCAACCAAATAGGCGTCAATGTCCTTGAGCCACTTCTGCGTACACAGGGACTCGAAGTCCATAAAGGCACCGACGTTGCTCAGGTTAAGCCTGGCACCACTTACTTATTTATCGAAACATCATCAGACGATGCGTGGAGTCGTTTAAAAGAGCACTTAGTCAATTTAAAAGTGGAATGTGACATTGTGCTGTTCAATCTAGATGAGAATCCAGAGCTCGCTAATCGGGCGCTACTAAGTGGTATTCGTGGCGTGTTTTACACCACAGATAATGCCGATGTGATGATGAAAGGCATTCGCTTACTTCAAGAGAACCAGTTGTGGTATCGCCGTGATGTTATGTGTAACGTGCTGAACCGCATGCTGCAATTTAATAAAGATTCGCTGCACAAACTCACTGAAGGTGATATTGAGCCGGTGAAGCTGACCAAGCGCGAGAAAGCCATCGTCGCGTTAATGAGTAAAGGCGCTAAGAACAAAGAAATTGCCGAAGATTTAAATATCAGCCCGCATACGGTTAAAACTCACTTATACAGTGCATTTCGTAAGACCAAGTGTCGTAACCGTGTGGAGCTATTATCTTGGGCTCAAACTAACATGCCCAATGAATTACGCTAATCGCTGATATCAAAAAAGCCGCCTATTGCCGGCTTTTTTGTCGGTAAAATTTATTTACCCAATGGCGGCTTTAGCGGAGATAGACACGCATGGAGAGCTTTTGTGAGAACCTGTAAGGTGTTGTCTCAGCGCTTCGCACTAATGGGTGATATTAGACTTTTGTTTACACACTCACCAATGTGTTCAGAAAGGTAGACAGAGCGAACATACCCACCCACCAAAATCTGTAATTCTCCACTTTTTTCTCTAGGCATAACCCAAATCAAATCTACCTCTCTGGAGTCTCGGCCAACAATACGTTCAACTCCGTTTAAACTAATCGAAACTCGCTCGGTGGGATGCGAGCCGCTAACTTTTGAAGTAAAGACTCCCTCGAAGGATTTTTTAACTCTTCGACATCTAACGCTATTTCCGAGCAAAGGACAGCATTAGCCTCGTGCGAATTTATCGCAAAAATCAGCGGGGAGGTAATGTCCTTTTCCATATTCTTAGTGAAAAACACTATTACTAAAATTATCGGAATAAACACGACGAAGGAATACCCAACAATTCTTAGCTTCGATGCTTGCCTCCGATTAAATTCTCTTAGTTCTTCGCCATTCATACTCATAACACTCCTCTTAGGAGCAGGCTATAATAACGAGCGAAGCGCAAGGACAGCCCACTTGTTTTCGTCCCAACACCCCGCGCGCGTTTACAACGGTTTATGATGCATACCCAAACTCAAAAAGAGTCATAAATGCAAAAAGTGATAAAACACTCCCAGCCATGTAAATCCTAGCTTGCTTGTAACTACTAGGATTGTCTTTTTTGTTTATCATCTGCGCCAAGCCTGAAGCAAATGCATGTAAGCTGGCAGTGGACATTTTTCTTTCTAAAACAAGCATTCCCAGATTGGCAGCAAAGAACATAAACAGTATTAGTAATATTACTGTTGCGATAATTACTGATGTACTTTCAATGTTTACCAAGCCGAACCCTTTCTATGTATAACACCCCAACCAGGGGCTGATAATTGCTTGCTAAATTGTGAAGCGAAGCAGAACCGAGCCAAGCCTTAGCAGTCCCACATAAGTTGTTTGTTAGGGCTACAAATTTTCCAGCATAGCCCCAAAACTATTCCATTTTTCCAAAACAACTGTATGTAATGAAGTAGAAACGGAATCGATAGATTGACCGACTAAAAGCGCAGCCGAATTAAAACCCTGTAGACTTGAACTTACTTCAATTTGCATACTTCCTTGCCCAAATGCATGGGAAATGCCATCAACTGGATTAGAGTATCCCTTGAATAGCCCTCTTAGCATACCTCCAAACCCTGAATTTGTTTCTAACACATTTAGATGGGCTATTGCTAAAGTAGTTAATTCGTTAAGTAAGCCAACAGTTGAATTGAGCTCATTAATTACACTTGACTTAATACAGCCAGAATGAAAATTACTTGATAAATATGTTTGGGATTCAATTTCAGAGAAACCAGATTGTATTAATAAAAAATGAGCGTTATCCCTTAATTCATGCTCAATCTCACTAAGAACTTTATGAAGATCTGTTTGTATTTGGGGAACGTTTAGAGCAATTATGGCTTTCAAAGATGCTTTTCTATCACCACTAGGGTTAGAAATGATCGGTGCTATGTCGCTTAAAAATAATGTATTGAATTTTGAAATTAGAGAACCTAAGTTTTCTTGAAATTTCCGTGCATCCCACATCAGATTAGAACTCATGCACAAACTCTCCTTGTAGCCCTAACAACATATTAGTAAGACCTTACAAGGTAGCATACCTTGTAAGGGTAAGATGCACCATTACTAGCGCGAGAGCTCTGTATAAATGTGCCGGGCGGGGCTATTCAAGCGCTGTACGTCGGTATTGCTCGACCGGCAGGCCACCGATGCCCCAGCTGTCGAGTTCGACTTCATCAATCACCACCATAGTGGTCGCTGGGGACTTATTTAATACCTCAACCAGTAACTCGGTAACCCCTTTTATTAAGGCTGATTTTTGCGCTTGGGTGACTCCCTCTTGCGTTACTTTAATATTCACATAGGGCATATCCTTCTCCTTACTTATCAATAATATGAAATACTTTTGCAATAATGCGCCACTGCCCAGCACTGCGTACCAATGACAATAAATCAACATAGTCCTGAGCACCGATAGAGCAACGCACCCTAGCCTGTGCAGTGTTATCGCCAAGCAGCTCTATTGCATCTATGCTGTCTTGACGCTGCTCACCGCAAGAAGCGGGCGATGTACGCTGAGCGATCACCTCACGATAGGTGGGCATATCGCGATACAGCAAAGGTTGCTTATCTGCGCTCACATAAATAGCTTGGGGATGAAAAACGCTATCGAACTTCTGCAAGTCGCAGTGGTACAAGGTATCGAAGTAGCGTTGCAACAACGCAGTAATTTCTGGCAACTGCTTCATGAGGTGACCTGCTCAGACACCAGCCCTTCGGTGTGCATCGCTTTGCGCACACTTGGACGAGCATTAACTCGCTGCCAGAAGGCATTAATGGCAGGCCATGGCGTCAGTGAAAAGCCAATAAACTGTGACCAGTTAATAATGACAAAGGCATAGGCATCAGCCACGGTAAAGGTATCGCCTTGCAAATATAAGCTGCCAGTACTTAACTGAGCTTCAATCGGTGCGAGACGTTTGCCAATTTTCGCCTGTGCCGCCTGGCGCTGTGTGGCTGTTAATTCAGCTCCTGAGAAAAAGGGGCTAAAGCTCTTATGCAGCTCAGAGCTTAGGTAAGCAAGCTGCTCACGAAGCTGATAGCGCTGCCATGTGCCAATGCTTGGGGCAAGCGCTAGTTGTGGTTTTAGATCGGCTAAATACTCAAGAATGGCTGGGTTCTCTGTCAGTATTTTTTGGTTATCAACGGCCAGCGCAGGCACATAGCCTTTGCTATTAATTTCGCTGTAGTTACCCCCCGTCTCGGTTTGACCTTTATCGGTGTCAACACGCTCAAGTTTAAAGTCGACCTCAAGCTCATTGAGGATAATATGCGAGGCCATAGAGCAGGCGCCAGGTTTGTAGTAAAGCTTCATTTCACGGTATTCCTGTTGTTGTCCTTGTGGAGCTTTAGATAATATCTAATGGAAATTAGATTACTAGAAGTAACCACGCATTTGGTGCTAGAATTGGGTTACCGCACAGAAACTTAGTCACTCTTATGTCATTGAAAGTTAGGCTGAATAAAAGCCCTAAACCACCCCAACCCTGCATGCTTACAGAATGTATGGCGGTCATTTCCGGTGCCTGGGCGCCCAATGTAATTTGGTGTTTACGCGCTGGACCGCGCCGCTTTAATGAGCTGCGAATTGATATCCCGCCGATTTCGGCAAAGGTACTTTCAACTCGCCTAACTGAGCTATTAGAGCGCGGCGTTATTGTTCGCCATGTACGTGATACCTCTCCGCCCTCGGTGGAGTATGAGCTTACCGAGCTTGGCCAAGAACTTATTCCAGCATTAGACGAAATCGTGAAGGTCGGTCACAAACTTAAAACCATGGGCTATCTACAAAAGCAGTACGACTAGCACCATAATCACGGATGAGTTGTGACTTTTCGCATGGCCATCGAGTGAATTTTGCGTATAGTAGTGGCTATCTAACGTAAACTTTTAACTTGTTGATGCTCGACGCAAAAGCCCTTTTTTACACCAGTGCCGCTGCCGTATTTGTTATGGCGCTGTTGAACTTTATTACTTGGCGGGCCAACCGTAATTTTGTCGGTATTGGCTTGTACGTGTTTTATCCCGTGTGCTTGTTATTAGCGATTTTACTGTTCGCGTTGAAGAGCACCGTTGATGTGGGCTCACAGGCGTTAGTGGTGCTGGCTAACATTAGCTTTATGCTCGGCTCCATTATTCATGTGTTAGCAATCAGCCATTTTTTAGATTACAAAGGTTTTGTTACCACCTTATTTATTTTCGTTAGCGCCTTTTTACTCCTTGGCTTTACCTACTTTATGTTCTTCGACAGTAACTTACGTACTAGGGTGTTATTGTCTGACTTACAACATATTGCTGAAGCACTGTGTCTAACCTACATTGTTATTCGCTACGGACGACATAAATACCCCAGTGCCAGTTTGGTGTATTTAATTGCCTTGGTGATGTGTTTAGGCATATTCAGCGCCCGCACAATTTGGATTGGCGATATCGACCGCTTCAGCCTGATCCGTAACGATTGGTTTAGTATGACGCTGCTGATTAATGGCGTGCTAGCGCCGATGCTCTACGCTGCTGGTTTGGCGTTATTCTGTAACGAGCGTCGCGAGCTTAACCTTAATCAACTCACAGCCAAGGCGCAGAAAGATTTAGAAATTCGCGGCCTGTTTTTATCTACCGTCAGTCATGAGATCCGCACCCCACTCAATGGCATATTAGGCAGTGCGCAATTGATCATGAACCAATCCAATAACCCCAAAAACAAGCCCTATTGTGAAGCCATTATCAACTCAGCCGAGTCGCTTAACCTACTCATTGATAAAGTCCTTGAGTATGCGAGCTTGGACCAAAGTGATGAAGCCCTCTTTGAAGAAGACGTAGAGTTACGCACTTGGATTAATAACCTGTGTTTGTTGCTAAGCCCGCTGGCAGAGCAAAAAGGGGTCAAGTTTGAGTTGAACTTTAACTTGCCGCGACAAGCCTGTTATTACTGCGACCACCAAAAGATACGACAGGTACTGATTAACCTAGTAGGTAATGCCATCAAATTTACCGACCGAGGTGAAGTGATTCTACAGGTAGATTTATTGCGTGAAGGCCAAGAAGAGCACACCCTACGCTTTAGTGTTATTGATTCAGGCCCCGGCATAGAACAAGAAGAAATTCAGTATTTAACCGAACCCTATGTACAAAGTAGCGCCGGTAAACTCAAGGGCGGCTCTGGCTTGGGCTTAGCAATCACCAGCCGGCTGCTGGAACACTTAGGCAGCCAGCTTATTATTGATAGTGAAGTTGGCAAAGGCAGTACCTTTAGCTTTGATATGCGCTTAACTGTGGGCGAGCTTAGCCTCGTTGAGAAACGTCCGCAAACGACCCATTACCTCACCGGCCTTGATGTGTTGTTAGTAGAAGATCTCGACCTTAACCAAAAGATTGCCATAGAGTTTATGGCCGAGGACGAGCATCGAGTGAAGCTCGCTACCGATGGCCATAGCGCCATTGAACTGATGCAGCAGTATCATTTTGATGTGGTGTTATTGGACATGAATTTACCCGACTTAAGCGGCCAAGAGGTAATCCGACGCTTGAAGAATATCGACCATCGCAATCATCGCACGCCGTTTTTAGCCTTCACTGCCAGCCTCAGCCCCGATGAAGTGAAAGAATACCTGGCCTTAGGGATCAAAGACATTGTCGGCAAACCTATAAAACAAGAAAAGCTGCGCCAAGCATTAAGTGACTCGCAGTCCAGTCAAGCACCTAATTTGAGCGTTGAGCTTAAGGATGTACTCTACGATGAAACCGCCGCAGAGCAAATGGCCAATACCTTTGAAGAGCAAGAGCTGACCTCTATTTATAATGAGTTCGTGCTTTCAGCCCGTAACAAACTGCTACGTTGCCAGCAACTCATGGCCAGTGATAAAGAGCAGTGCATCAAAGTGTTACACCGCCAAGCCAGCACAGCTTTGCAACTCGGGTTTAATCGCTACGGCATGGCGTTAAAGAAAATTGAACGGCGATTGCTTGAGGATAAGCCGCTAGATACTCACCTAAGCGATTGCCTTGAGTTATGGCAACAAAGCTTAGAGCTGTACCTTAAATCAATGCGCGCCCAAGTCTAGCGGCCATAATCATCATCAAAACGGACGATATCATCTTCTTCAAGGTATGCACCGCTTTGCACCTCAATCACCCGCGCGACAGTGTTTGAGGCGTTGCTCAGGCGGTGTTTTTGTCCCGCAGCGATAAAGGTTGATTGTCCAGCGCTGAGCTGGCTTTGCTGGCCATCAATCTCCACCAGCACAGTGCCGCTAACAACCACCCAGTGTTCAGCGCGATGTTGATGTAGCTGCAAAGATAGTCGCGTCTTGGCATGAAGCATAATGTGCTTTACTTTAAAATCGGGCCCCTCATTGAGCACCTCGTAGCTGCCCCAAGGTCGAAATACTTGGCGGTGACGCAAACGTCGCTGTGGGTATTGCTCACTGACTTGGCTCAGCAGAGCTGGCATAGTGTGCAGCTGCGATTTGGCTGCCACTAAGGTGGTATCACCGCTTTGCACTACTGCCAAATCATGCACTCCTAAGGTCGCCACCACCTGATGCTCGTCAGTCACCACTAAGTTGTTATGACTATCTTGCAGCACCGCCTCACCAATCACCGCATTGCCATGATGATCTTGCTCTGTGTGTTGCCATACTTGCGCAAAGCTGCCTAGGTCGGCCCATTGCAGTGGCAGCGGGCAAGTGAGCACCTGTTCGCTATGTTCCAACAAAGCATAATCAATAGAGTCACTGGGCACGTGTTGCCAGGCATCGGCATCAATACGAACAAAATCAAGATCGCGGTGAAAGTGCGCCGCTTTGCGCAGCGCAGCCATCATCTGTGGTTGGTGTTGCTCTAGCTCTCGCACAAAACAGCCACTGGTAAACATAAACATACCGGAATTCCAGTAGTAATTCCCGTGTTCGATATACTGCTGCGCTAGCGCGTATGAGGGCTTTTCCTTAAAGTGCTGTACATGAAATAGATTGGTCGCCTGTTCTGCGGCTTTACCTTTTAAAATGTAGCCATATTCTGTGGCGGCGCGCGTGGGTTCAATGGCGAACGTAAGTAGCGCCTGCTCACTGTGCTGCGCTAACGCCGGTAAACGCTCAATTAAACACGCGGGATTAGCAATCGCATGATCCGCCGGGGTCACAAATAAGCTGGCATCGGGATAATGTTGCTGTGCCCACAGCGCGGCAATAGCCACCGCTGCGGCAGTATTTTTGCTCTGTGGCTCGAGAATAATGGCGCAGGGATCAATGCCTACCTCCAGTAGTTGCTGCGCGACCATAAATCGATGTTCGGCGTTGCACACCACCAGCGGTGGCAGCAAGCAGTGATACTGTACTCGCAGTGCAGCCTGCTGTAACAGTGAATGCTCGCCATCTAGGCATAAGAATTGTTTTGGACGGTCTTGGCGCGATAACGGCCATAAACGCGTACCGCTGCCGCCCGCTAAAAGCACAGGTAAAATCAACATACCAGCTCAGAACTAATAATCGAATAACAATTATACCAGTTCTTCATGGCGTTGATTAAGCCTTGGGTTGATCTGCAGAAGGCTCTCCATACTGAGCTAGTTGCTCTTGCAGTGCCGCCTCAAATGCAGGCCGAGCACAGGCCCGCTGAAGGTACGCATTACAGGCTTTTAATTCGGCCAAGGCGTCAAAGCGCGCCACTAACCGCAGTACATCGGCCATTAAAATATCGGCGATAGAAAAGTCGGCGGCCAACCACTGCCGCTGCGTCAACACTTGCTCCATGTGCATCAGTCGAGCGCGTAAAAAGGCATCTAACTGTTGTCGGGCTGGGGTGTCATTGCTATCACCACAGAACTGGTAAATAGACCAGGGTAAACTAGCGGCTTCAACCGAGTTTAACGCCGCAAAAACCCATTCAATCACCTTGCTCCGTTCGCTGGCGACACTGGGCATCAGTGCGGTACTTTTCTCGCCGAGATGTAACAAGATAGCGCCGCTTTCAAACACCGACAGCTCGCCATCTTCGAGCCAGGGAATTTGCCCAAACGGCTGCCGGGCAAAATGCTCAGCGCTTCTATTTTTATACGCCACAGTGGCAACGCGGTAATCAAGACCGGCTTCTTTTAATGCCCAACGTACGCGCAAATCACGCACATAGCCACGCGGTAGTTCTGGCACCCAGTCGTAGGTGAAAAGAGTAATCTGAGTCACCGCACACCTCCTTGTTATTGCTAATCCTCTTAGCCTAGCAGCTTAAAAGTGATTATGCCGAGGCCAGAGGTTTACAAGTTGAGCTCAAAGTCATCCGCATCCTGCCATGCGGGAAAGGATTCCTTATAGTCCTCTAGCTGCGCTAAATCCAAGGTGACCGTAATCGTCTGGGCCTTATTATCCTCGCCATAAGCGAGCAGCTTGCCATCGAAGCGATAAGCTGCGGTGCCGCCATTGTGCTCAACACCTTGACCATCTTCACCAACCCGGTTGACCGCTAACACGTAACACTGATTTTCTATGGCCCGGGCTTTTAATAACGTATCCCAGGCATCGCGCCGAGCAGCTGGCCAATTAGCAATATTAACCATCACATCATAATCATTACGGTTACGTTGGAATACGCCAAAACGCAGGTCATAACATACTTGAGGAAGGACTCTGACCCCTTTTACGGTGAACACCTTGCGCGCTGTGCCGGCGTCCATGTGCTCACCCTCTTTGCCTAAGCAAAATAGATGGCGTTTATCGTAATAATCCAGCTCGCCACTGGGCTGCACCCAATATAGTCGGTTAAACTTGCCTGTCTCGTCGGCACTAATAACACTGGCGCACAAAACCGCTTGGCGGCGCTGGGCCTGGTCTTTAAGCCAAGCAATAATGCGCTCGCTATGACGCTCAACATTTGGTTCGGCGACAGCGAATCCAGTGGCAAAGGTCTCACTCAGCAAGATTAAATCAACCTCTGGTAGCGATTGTAGCTGCGTCGCTAAATGTGCGAGGTTTGCCTCTACGTCCAACCAGTGAATGTCATGCTGTAGCAAAGCGACGGTTAGTTTCGACATCGTTACTCCTGTTGCTCATAGATATTTACTGGCACCGATAAACGCGCCCCACCTATATCGATATGCTGCCATTGCGGCGTTGTTAAAGTAAACTCCCCTGCAGCCAAAGCCTGCTTAATTTGCTCTTCATCGTCAGTGGCGTTGGCCACCTGCAAGTGATAACTCTGCCACTGCTGTTGCTGGTTTTCGGTGAACATCACCCCTTGCAGATAATTGTGTTGCTGGTGCAGCAATAGCCATTCTAACTGCTGATCTTGGTTCACATCGGCAGCGATGAGGTACAAAGAAGCCCCCTGGCCATAATATTTGTAGAAGTTACTGCTATGGATAAACTGTAACAAGCTGGAAGGAGGTTGATTAGCCGCACCGGCAATGCGCACCCCTTGCAGCCATTGTGACTGCCATTTTTCAAAGTCGCTGGGTTCATCACGATTAGCATATAAGCGAACTATACGCGCTTTAAGAGAGTCATTATCAGTATGCTGTTGTATTTGCTGCAGCGCCTCAAAGCCAGCCTTGCCAAGTTCCCTGTAAAAGTAATACACATCAAACTCATCGGCACTGACTTGCCCCGATTGCAACCGGTGTACTTGGCTTTGGGCACTGAGCTGTTGCAAATTAGCAAGCGGTGAATTGACCGCCAACAACGCCATAAATAATGCGGCGCAGCCGATAACGTTGATTTTGTGCACCCAAATGAGCCACTGCTGGCGCTTGATGATGATAGCCCCGCAGTAACTGAAGGCAAAGTATGCCAAGGTGGCGCTGATCAGCACTCCCCACCCCCGGCTCACTGTCAGGCCATACTGTTCAATGCGCAGCCACAGGCCGTAATGTGCTAACATTGCGTATAGCGGTAAAGTCAGCAGCGCCAATAGCATCACCCCACGCCACCAGTGATAGTAAGACAGAGCATCGGTTCGGCTGTACACGGTATTAAAGAAGAACAACAAACTCGCTTGCATCCACAGCAGCATTAAGGTGCTGTTCTCCAGCCGCCAGAGCGACTCTAATCCGGTAAATGGCAAGCTGGCGATAAAGGTAATGGCCAGCACAGCAAGCACGGGCAGTAAAAATTTGGCTAAAATTTTCAGTAGCTTTTCAATATTTTCGACGGCCGAAAGCATGCTTCTAAGAGCAATAGCAGCCCCAGCAAACGCACAGGTAAGCACTGGAATACTAACCCAAGGTTCATCGAGCAGATCAGCTAAAATTTCAATGCCGATGGTGCTGAATAGCTCGCCACCAAGAAGCAAAATAAGCCATAAAGCTAAAGCAAAGAAGCAACATAAACTGAACTGAATAAAATGCTGCCAAGATAGCTCGTACAACTGCCGATAGGTGATCGGCTCGCCTCTGCTATACAAAGTGGCTACATTAAGTAGCTTTAACGTGGTGATTAAGGCACATAATACAAAGGTGACAATCAACGCGTCGTTATTAAAGAGCTCTTGTTGTGGCTGCTGCGCACCGATATACATCCCCAACACACTCAACAACAGCGAGTAGGGCACGGCTAAAGTTAAAAAGCGCCGCCAACCTGCGCGTTCTAATCGCAGGTAGCATAATCCAGGAAAGACGATAGTCAGGGTAACTAAACCCACCAACCAGGTGGGCGATTGCGCTGGCCAGTTGCCATTATCAACGGCTAAGTACAGCCACACCAGCAAGGCACTTTGCAGCAAAGCCTGAGGCACTAGCCATCGTAAAATAAAGTGCTGTTTCTGGGTCATGAGTATGTTCCTATCCTTAGTCGTTCATACTCACCATACGCTATTTTTAGCGCGTTGCGCAAAATCCTTATCGGGACACGAATAACATTATTGTTGGACGTTGTATGGCCACGTGTGGAAGGTTTTAATATAAAGCTGCTCTACTTCCTCTCTCGCCCAAGGAGTACGACGTAAGAACTTCAGCGATGATTTCACCGAGGGGTCATTCTTAAAGCTGTTAATATTGATATGCTGCGCTAGCACCTGCCAGCCATAATGCTCGACTAGACGAGTCACTATTTGTTCCAGCTTAACGCCATGCAGGGGGTTATTGGGTTGATTATCCATTGTACTTAGCCTTTTAAATAGGGCGCGATTGGCCTCATAACGCTAAGAATACCACGCAATGCACAGCGACTGAAAACTGCCGCTGTGCATCATTTAGTCTCAATCTAAAAGTTTATTATGGTAGAAACCGCTTGTTCGTCAGCCGTTTCAATGGATAAGGTAATTGTTCGTTGCTGCCAGTCAATATCAACCATGCCATAGTTGCTGCCCGATTTATTGATCAAATGGCGATTACCTGTGCTGAGGCGGCCAATATTATTGCTCACCGTGCCCACTTCACCACCCGGGATCTGAGTACCACTGCCAGCACAGTTTCCCCATTGCTGAGCAACGCCTTGGCCGTTTGTGTCGGTTTCGGTATAACACCACGGCTTATCATGATCTCGAGTAATACAACCTTGATAAGTTACTCCCGCGTAAGTAAACGGCAGTTGACACTGATGCCGATAAACACCGTCGCCTTGATGATCTGCATAGATAGGCATACGCAATGGGTTTTCTATATGATACGGCCAGTTTTGCCCAAACCCAGAGGCCGTTACCTCATAAACTGTGACCGCTTTGCCATACTCAGCACTGGCGGGAATTTTTTTCTGTAGAAGTTCGCCCCAATGTTGGTCGCCCGATAAGAAAATAACAGCTTGGGTACGTCCTTCATTCACGGCTTGCTGAACTAAGCGTAACAATCGCGCGCGTTGAGCTGGCATCTCTGCCCAAGACTCATAACTCGTTCCTGACATTGTTTGCTCTTGCATACTGCTGAGCGCGTCCTCAAAGGCCTGGCCATCACCATAAGCACAATAGCTGCTGCGGCTACGTTGTTGGTGTAACGGTGGCAGCACTTGAATGCCACTGGCTATTAAGGTGACTTGAGCTGGTTGTTGCAGCTGGTGCTCTAGCCACTGCCATTGCTGCTCACCAAGAATGGTACTTTGCTCACCCTCGCATTGGCCATATTGGCTAAATGTGGGCGAACGGAAGTAGCGTGCATCTAGGGTGATCACATGAGTACGCTCACCGCTGGGGCCAAGCATTTTGGCTTCATATATGCCCTGTTGTTGCTGATGACGTGGGTCAGTTTCGGGGATATCGAAGTGACGTAGATACTCCTGCTGCGCTTGCTCGCGCTTGGGGTAATGCTTACCGTCGTTGTTGCGGCCAAAGTCATGATCGTCCCAAGTCGCCATAACAGGGATTTGTGCAGCCAAAAATTGTCGATAATGTGGGTTTTGCTTCTTATCGTCGTATTTTTGCCGCATAACCTTCATATCTTGGGTGTCGGCATAAATATTATCCCCCAGCCATAAAAATAAATCGGGTTGATGAGAGATCAGTCGCGCCAAGGCCTCTGGCATGTCGCCCTTGGTTTTGAAGCACGAACCCAAAGCAATGCGATCTAAACGTTTACTTTGCTGCGGCTGCGTATGTTTAAGTAGCTCAGGTGGCGGCACTGGCGCGCACTCTTGCCAACTGCCATCAGCAACATAACACCAAGGTGCACTGTGATTACGTGTGCTACATCCATAAAAAGATTCGCCTTGATACTGCGAAGGGGCCTGGCAGCGCTCTCCCTGCACGGTCATAAATTGAGGGATAGTTTCATTACGAACATGCCCCCATGTCGCACCGTCTATGGCTTCTTGTAAATAACACCATTGCGAACCGCTATTATTTCTGTCGGTTGTGCCTTGATAATCAGTGCCCATATAGCTGAAGCGCTTTTTACACGCTTCATAGTGCACTTCGGGCTCAGCCAAGGCTGCGCTACTGAACAGTGCCACCATAACACTTAATGTTTTTTTCATTATATCCTCGGTAAGTTGTAAAGTTCCTTTAAAAGAAACAGTCTACCGAAGGAATGTTAAAAAGAAGTTAAAGTCAGCAGCTCACCCTTTTAGGCGTTACTTATAATGCGCGTACATCTCATCCAAGGTTTGCGACAAACCGTCTTCTTGCACCACGCGCACATGCTGACGATTCAGGCCACGTATGTTATTCACCCCACAGGAGTGAGCAATCAGACCGATGCCATAGTGAATATATTTATTGTAGTTCGCAACGCGCTGAGTTTTATCAACCACATCAAGCCCTTTCATCAGTTTCGGGTTATGGGTGGTGATCCCTGTGGGACAAGTGTCTTTGTTGCATTGCAGCGCCTGAATACACCCCAAGGAAAACATGTGGCCACGAGCCGAGACCACAAAGTCAGCGCCCAAGGCAACCGCCCAGGCCACTTTGGAAGGCACAATCAACTTGCCAGAAACAATGACACGAATACGACCACGTAATCCATTACGCTCTAGCAAGTCGACCACCCAAGGCAGGCTCTCTTTCAATGGCAAACCAACCGAGTCCAGCAGCGGTTGAGGGGCGGCGCCAGTGCCACCATCGGCGCTATCAATAGTGATAAAATCTGGCGCACTGTGCTCGCCACGTTTTTTAATCAGGGCCACCAGTTGCTCAAGCCACTGAGTTTCCCCTAATACCGCTTTAAATCCCGTTGGCTTCCCGGTCACCTCACGCACGTGGTTTATCATATCCAGCAAATCACTAACGCTTTTAATTTCCGGATGTCCATTCGGGCTAATGGAGTCTTTGCCCTCAGGAATACCACGAATTTTGGCGATTTCAGCGTTGACCTTAACCCCAGGTAACATCCCGCCTTTACCGGGCTTTGCACCTTGACTCATTTTGATCTCGAACATTTTCACTTGCTCATGGGCCGCCACTTCCTTGAGTTTATGATCACTGAGCTGGCCATGCTCATCACGCACCCCATATTTGGCGGTGCCAATTTGAAAGACAATATCGGCGCCACCCTCAAGGTGATAGGGGCTCAATCCCCCCTCACCGGTATTCATCCAGCACCCCGCTTGACGGGCTCCGCGCGATAGCGCCAACACGGCGCGTTTAGATAAAGCGCCATAACTCATGCCAGAGATATTAAACACCGCCTTCGCGGTATAGGGGTGGCGAGATTGCTCACCGAGTACAATGGGCTCTGGGTCGATGGCGTCTTCTTCTAAGGTGGGAAAGGCACAATTCATAAACATAATAGTGCCGGCTGGGTCTAAGCTTTGTGTGGAGCCAAATGCGGAGGTGCGATCAACATTTTTCGCTGCCTTGTATACCCAGCTGCGCTCGGCACGGTTGAACGGCATTTCCTCGCGGTCCATGGCGAAGAAATATTGCCGAAAAAACTCGCCTTGGCGCTCGAAAAAATAACGAAACCGACCAATAACTGGATAGTTTCGACGAATTGCATGCTTGTTCTGATTAACATCAACAATATAAAAATAAATCACCACCAGTACGATGATGCCCAACGCCAGTAAAAACAGACTGGTCAAAAAGTCGATGGCGTAAATGAAAAAGTCGCTCATCAGCTAACCCCTTGTTGTCCCTAATGCTATGCAGATTTACATATAGTGAGGCAATTGACCAGACTGTTAACAGGGTTATTTTATCTCTACCCAGAGTACAGCGATTGAAACAAAAGTACGCAGCACCATTAGTAATAACCGTTTTTGCCGTAGGGCACTTCTAAAGTGTTATCTTGTTGGCGAGTCGGCTGACCGCACATTTCATCGTAAGCACTGCTATGGCGCAGTACCATGGCGTGATAGGCAATATCATCGAACAGCTTTTGAATATGCAATGGGCTAATGGCTTTGAGGATCTCGCCTCGAGGGTCTTTGACATAGTATTCAATATTGTTGATTACTACCGATACTTGATACAACGCCATATCCAATGAGTGGATCACTACTTTTTGAATCGGTTGATGATGCTGCAGGTTAGTAAAGTCGATACCCATGATTTGCTCCAAACATTAAGGTTTAAAGCTATACGTAAGCAAAGGCCATGGCGATTAAAGCATGCTATGATGGCCTTGTCCGTTAGTTACAGTAATAATCATGTCACCGCCTATTCGTGTCGCTAAGTTTTTATCTCATGCTGGCGTTTGCTCACGCCGACAAGCCTCAAGACTGATTACCGCCGAGCGAGTGAGAGTCAACGGTGCCTTGGCGCAACACATTACCCATGTCAGTCCCCATGACCATGTCACCGTGGATGGCGAGGAAGTGCTGGGACTGGCGCCGAAACGTTATTTTGCTTATCACAAACCGGTGGGCATTGATTGCAAGCTGCAATCACACAACCCTCATAGTCTTATTCATCACCTCCCAGCAGGACCCCGTGTTTACCCGGTTGGTCGCCTTGATAAAGACTCACGCGGGTTACTGATACTGACCAATGATGGTGCGCTGTGCCAACGCCTCTCACACCCCGACTTTGCGCATCAAAAAGAGTATTGGGTTGAAGTTGATAAACCATTAAACCCCGAGTTTTTTGTGCAAATGCGCAGTGGCATTACTCTGGGCGAACACACGACGCGTCCCTGTGTTTGCGAACCTCTGTCAACAACTCGCTTTAAAATCATCCTGACCCAAGGGCTTAATCGGCAAATCCGTAAAATGGCGAAGCACTGCGGCTATCGGGTTACCGACCTTATGCGTGTGCGTATAGGAGACTATGTACTGCAACCCGAGCTGATCAACGAACACCATTTTCAAGCACTGACACCGGAGCAGGTGTACGGATTACAAAAATAACTTGACGACATTGACTACAAGTGTAATCTTTAGTTTAAGAATTACATTTGTGAGCAATACTATGATCGAGTTGTCGAAAGCCGAATTTGCCGTTATGGAAGCCCTTTGGCAAGGCCACCCAGCGAAAGCCAGCGAGGTGGTTGCACGCCTGAGCGACGACACCCAGTGGCATGAAAAAACCATAAAAACGCTGTTAGGCCGACTAGTAAAAAAACAGGCGGTCAGCTTTGAAAAACAGGGCCGTTTATACAGTTACACACCCACAATTGGCCGCGAAGAATATACCCTCAAGCAAAGTAAAAGCCTAATACAACGATTTTTCAGTGGCCGTATTGCGCCATTAGTCAGCGGTTTTGCGAAAACAGAGCAACTGTCACAGCAAGATATCAACGAACTCAAAGCCGTTATAAAAGAGTGGGAAGACCAACAAGGAAAGTAATATGTTTGCCTGGATCATCGCCCAACAAGCTTGGCTCTCTGCGTTGTTAATAACACTTGTTATTGTCGAGCGCTATGCCCTTAAATCATTGACCGCCCGTTTTATATATGGCCTGTGGCTTGTGGTTCCTGCAGCGCTCATAGCGCACCATGTTGAGCTCAGCCAATCAGTGGCATCACCGACAGTGCTAAACAGTTACATCGTGACGCCTCTGCAGCAAGCGAGTACGCAGGTTAGCATGAATTGGGAAATCGCTTATTGGTTTGTGGTCACAGTGTTATTGCTAGGTGTTTTCTTGCAGCATGCACAGTTCCAACGCCGCATAGGCGCTAAACTGACCAGCACTGCCAGCGTAAGTAATGCATCACTGCCTATTTACGAGAGCACAAAAATAAGCTCCCCCATGCTTATCGGCTTTATAAGGCCACGTATTGTGCTACCTAGCTATTTGGTAACACAGCATAACCCCGACACCTTGGCTTTGATGATTGAACATGAGCATGTGCACCTAAGACGCCATGACAACATCATTAATGCCGCTGCGTTAGGTTGTGTGATTTTAATGTGGTTCAACCCACTAATATGGCTAGGATACTTCAGCTTAAGACGCACCCAAGAGCTGGCCTGCGATGAACTGGTATTGGCAAACAAATCAGCCACACAGCGCTTGCTGTATGGCAAATCCATGGTCGAGTGTGCGAGTCGTTCGCAACTGCACAGCTTGGCTTATTCATACTACGGAGATAAAAACATGATGTTACAACGCTTACATAATATGCAATCGGCGAATCGGGGTCATATCGTCGCTAAAGTGCTGAGTATTTTACTCGCATTCGCGAGCCTAACGCTGATTGCCACAACACAAGCAGGTGAAGGGCACAATCAAGACAAAACCGACCAACCGCAAGCAGTGATGCGCATAGAACCAAAGTACCCAATTGAGGCTGCGGAACAAAACATTTCCGGTTCTGTGGTTTTGCGATTCCAAATTGCGCAAGATGGTTCGGTGAACAATGTCACGGTGGTGAAATCACAGCCGGCCCAAGTGTTTGACAAAGAGGCGGTGCGTGCGCTTGAACAATGGCAGTACCAGCCTTATTCGGATCCTGAGCATGAGCACCTAGTGCAACTTGATTTCAAACTCAGCAACGACGTGCAATTGCCTGATTTAACCGAGCGCATTAACGTCACTTCGCACTAATTCGCGACCAACAAAAACACAAAGCAAGCCCCTTAAATTAGGTGCTTGCTTTGTGTTTTTCGTTAACACCAGAAAAGTGCTAAATACTCAGTGCGATCATAGCAATGGGACAGGCATAGGAAACCGCCCAAATTAATGAGCGCAACAAGTGTAAATCAAACCAATAGCAAAGACAGTACAACACCCGCGCAACAATATAGCTGATAGCTAAGGTATCCATAACTGCGGCTTGTTTATTGGCGCCAATCACCACAGCTAATGCCACAGCAAAAATAATCAGGGACTCGAAGCTATTTTGGTGCGCTGCTAATGCTCTTGCGCCAAAGCCGGTAAGCGCGTGTTGTTGCGCTCTAGGATGGCGATTATCGTACCCCCCTTGCTGGTTCTGCGCCCAAGCGAGCGGCGCTTTGGCAAGTATAGGTAACACACAGGCGATCAACGCACACACAACTATTACACTCATAATCGTTCCTTTTTAAAGGCCACAGGCTTGGTACTACCCTAATCCAATGATAAGCCCGGTGCTAGGTTATTGTTTTTTACGCATCACAGCTCCTATTTTAGCCCCTAAAACAGACACCAAGGTTAAATAATTGTAAATTTCAGCTTGCAATTGTACCTCTTTAGTCTATTTTCTGATCGGAGGTCACACCTCTACCCTGATGGAAATAACAATCAACAGGAACACACATGAAAATAAAACTAATCTCTCTCGCGCTTACGCTCGGAATGAGCCAAGGCGTTTTTGCAACTGAGGGCGTTGCCTTCATTCACGGCACAGGCCAGCAAAGCGATGCCTATAACGACTACTGGACCAGTGGTTTTGTTGATAAGGTTCGTCAAGGCATTGCCAACCCCAATAACTTTACGGTGATTAATTGTGACTTTGAGCAGTTTATGTGGGCCGAAGGCGCCGCAGGTTGCCTAGCCGACTCATTAAACAGCTTTATTGCTAACAAAAATATTACTGACTTAACGCTGATCACTCATTCAAACGGCGGCAATGTCGTGCGTTGGATCCTTTCCAACCCCACGTGGGATAGCCGTTACCCAAGTATCATCAATAAAGTCAATCACACCATCGCCTTGGCCCCTTCCAGTGGCGGCACCCCTTTGGCCGATGCGGTGATTGCCGGTAACACCTTTGAACAAGGGTTAGGTTGGATCCTCGGCTACGGCAATGACGCAGTAAAACAACAACAAGTGTCTTGGATGGCTGCTTATAATGCCGAGTGGTTAAAAGGTACGCCGAATCGCCCAACCCTCCCCTCACGTTTTGAAACCGTGATCGGCAGCGACGTTGAATCTGCGGTATGGGATTCGGATAGTTATTGCGGTGGTTATCAAAATCAAGTTGGCCTAGAGGTCACGCAAAACTGGCTTGATAACTGCTCCGACGGCTTTCTGGAGTGCAGTTCTCAAGCTCTAGCGGGCTCGGTATGGTTTACCGATAAATCACGCACCCGTGGCAGTGAGCCACTAAGCCACCAGCAAAGTCGTCGCGACTGCTTTGGCCTGGGCGATATGCTGAAAAACAGAATATAGGAGCCAGACATGAAATACACACTAACCCTGAGTGCTCTGGCGATGATGACCAGCGCCGCAATGGCCAATGAACAAACCATATATCAGTGGCCTAATGTATATCAAGGCGACAACACCAGCTTGCAACAGTTAACAAAAAGCAGCCATGAATACTGGCAAACGGTCAGTGGTCGAGAGCTTAAACAAGGTGTGGCTGTGCACGTAACCCAAGCCGACCACCTCATCCGCGTTGCGCCAAAAGCACGTTTTGACAGCGGCACTGTGATTAAACCGCAGCAGTTGAAAATGGATAAACTGCAACTGCGAGATGCAAAAACTAACGCCACACTGGCGCTAAAAAGTATAGCTGCACAGCAACAAATGCACCAAGCGGGCTTTAAAGATGGCAGTGTTGCCATTCAACTCAAAAATGTCAGTGCGCAGGGCAAACCGATGCTACAAAGTACTCAGCCACTGGGTGACGATGACCAATACTTAGTGCATGTGGTAGAGAAAGGTTCGCCCTATGCACTGAAAGCCCACGCCGATTTCAGGGTCGATGAACAACAGCGTTCTCTTGCTATGGATTTATCTATGGCGCAGCAGGGCAACGCTAGCAAGGCTGCCAACAATGTTTCGCTGCGCGTTCACAGCCCGGTGGATGAACAACTCTCTGCTCGGTACGCCAATGGTAAAGTGATTTTCAGCCAGCCGTTACAGCATGTAGGAGCGGCGCAAGGATTTTATGAAATAGAAGCCGACACCACAGTAAACATTAACGGCCAACAGGTTAAACGCACCATAAAACTGCCTTTTGTGTATAGTAAAGACACTATTACCATGAAAACCGCAAAAGTAAGTGCGCTCGGTAATAACCGTTTCCAAGCCAGCGTACCGGTGAATGTGAGTGATGAAGGCCGTTACGCTATTCGCGCTACGCTGCAAGGAATGGTAGCAGGTAAGGCAACCAAGCTGGCTACTGTCGAGGTCGCGAAAGCGATAAAAGGTGTTGATACCTTTACCCTGCCTTTCGATGTTGCCACAGCGGCAACGGGGCCATTCAAGTTGGTGGATGTTGAGTTAAGTGACCACACTCGGATGCTGAAATTCACCCCCACCCAGAAGTTTGTTAAAGGCCCGGTAGCCGGGTTTTAAGCGCACGATGATATGCACCCAATATCAGGCTTGGCTTGGTATTGGGTTTATCCTACCTACGCCTACAAGTACCTTGGGGTAGTTATTACCTTGGTTAATAATGAGTATCTAATTTCCTCATTCGCCAACGCTACAACACCATGATAACTTAAAGTTTTTCTTGTTGGTTGAATTCATGGCTTGGGTGTTGTTGACATTGTTAGCGGCCTTTTCGCAAAGCTGGCGCAACGCTCTGCAGAGCCAGCTGAGCTGCCATACCTCCAGCCTTGCGGTCACCCTTGCACGGTTTATCGTTGCCGGCCCACTCGCTGGTGTTTATCTTGTTGTGCTTTACCAAGTTCAACCAACCCAGCTGATCACCCCATCACCGACCTTACTCTACTACGTCGTTGGCGCAGCGCTTATGCAAATACTCGCCACCGCCTTGATTGTACGGTTATTCAAAATGAACAACTACGCTGTGGGCGCAGGGCTGGCAAAGAGCGAAGCCTTGGTCGCGGCTATTTTAGGTATGTTATTTTTTGGCTCAACGCTCTCGTTACTGGGCTGGTTTGGGGTTATTCTCGGCGCCATTGCGGTCATGCTGTTGTCGGGCCCAAGCTTGCGCGCTCTCAATGGGCCAACGGTGTTGCTGGGGCTGGCCTGTGGCGGTAGTTTCGCCCTCACCTCTTTATGGGTGCGCCAAGCGAGTCTCAGTTCAGGACTGACCTTTCCGCATAGTGCTGCTTGGGTTTTATTGTTTGTAATTACCCTGCAAACCCTCATTTTACTGGCCTATCTCGGCTATAAAGATCGGCCCGCATTATTAAGCTTATGGCGATATCGGCGGCTAACGGCTTGGATCAGCTTAACCAGCTGCATTGGCTCTATTGGCTGGTTTAGTGCGATGAGTTTAGAGCACGTCGCCTATGTAAAAACCTTGGGCCAAGTGGAGGTATTTTTCACCATGCTAATCTCCTATCTATGGCTCAAACAGCCAGTAAAACGCCGTGACAGCCTAGGCCTGCTGCTGATTGCTATAGCAGCAATTGCAGTGATGTGGGGATAACAGCGGGTTATATGTGTTTAAATATTTACTTTAGTCTTGCTCACGCTTATGCATAGTAGGTGCAATAGAGAAACAAAAACTTAAGGCAGGTAACAAGGGATTACTTAATAAACTTAGAGAAGTCAGGTTATAATAGCCGTTTACAAATCTTGCAGACCTTTGCCGGAATCAGTTTTGCTTTATCTACTAAAGCTTATGAGAGTTAAATGGAATCAGTATCTATCATAATGCCTGCCTACAACGTCGAAGACTATATTGAAGAGTCTATTAGGTCAGTTATAGAACAAACATATAGTAACTGGGAGCTAATCATCATCGATGATCGCTCAACAGACCAGACCATTAGTAAAGTGGAGCCTTTTTTAGCCGACAATAGGATAAAGCTGCTCGTAAATGAATGCAATTTGGGTGGAGCGGGGACTCGTAATCGAGGGATTGATATGGCTTCAGGAAGGTTTATCGCCTTTTTAGACTCAGATGATTTATGGAGTCCAGAAAAGCTAGAACAACAAGTTGATTTCATGCTTTCAAATGGATATCAATTTTGCTTCACTGGATATTCAAATATCAGTGAGACTGGTAAGTACTTAAACGAAGTTGAATGCCCTAAAAAAGTTAGCTTTAGTGATCTTCTTAAGTCTAACTATATAGGGTGTTTAACAGTGATGTATGACACAGCTAGGCTAGGCAAACAGAGTATGCCTCTGTATAGGAAGAGGCAAGACTATGCTCTGTGGCTTAAGTTGCTTAAATTAACTGGACAGGCATATGGACTGCAATCATCTCTTGCTCAATATAGAATCAGAGGTGGCTCTTTATCAAAGAGCAAAGTTGATGCCATCAAATTTTATTGGCAGATATTGAGAGATGTTGGAAAATGCTCAGTTGCTAAAAGCTCTTACAATCTTTTATGTTATTTAAGTATAGTGTGCGTAAAAAAATTTAGCCCCTCCATTTACAATAACTATTTTCTAAAATGAGCGTTTCTAAAAAGCCCCATATAATAATGACAGGCTGTTCCGGCTTTGTAGGAAACAACCTGCTAATGAAACTATGCGAGTCAGGCTATAAAATATCTACCCTTAACAGAAAGAAAAGTTTAGTCTCATTTCAACATAAAAGTGTATCTCATTATTACGCCGATGACTTCGCTATTGCCTTAGAAGATGCGCTAAAAAACTCTTCATGCGATGTTTTCATTCACCTCGCAGGAGCGGCTCATAAACCCGAGCTTACAGAGAGTGATTATTTAAAGGTCAATGTAGAGCTAACAAAATATTTGGCAAGAAAAGCTGCAATGCTTGGGTGTAAACGCTTTATTCAGCTTAGCTCTATAGGTGTTAATGGCTCATCATCTAGCACCCCTTTTACAGCCAGCGATATACCTGCCCCAAAAGAAAGCTACTCAAGATCAAAATATTTAGCCGAGCAAGAGATACAAGCTATTTGTGCTTCATCTGATATGGAATACGTTATAATTCGCCCGCCGTTAATTTATGGGCCTTTTGCTCCAGGAAACTTTCAAAAGCTAGTAAGATTAGTCAAGAAAACTCCTATTATTCCTATGGGAGGAATTGATAACCAGAGAAGCTTTGTATCCATTTATAATCTAGTTAGCTTTATCGAAGCTACTATAGAACACCCTAATGCGGCAAATGAAGTATTTTTAGTGAGTGACGAACAGGACATTAGCACATCAGACTTCGTAAATAAGATTATATCGTCCTATAAGCAACGCACTTTACTAATATCTTTGCCGTGGTCTATTTTACGCCCTGCTTTAAAGCTTATTGGAAAAGAAAAGGCTTTAGAAAAAATAACATCAAACGTTACGATAGAAATGAATAAATCCATATCTTTATTAGACTGGAAACCGCCTCTCACTATTGAGGAATCTCTTGAAAAGTCTGCTTTTCATGAATCAAATAAAATTTGATCACTAGTATCAAAAGTTTAAAAAAACACAAAACAAACAGAGAGTATAAAATTGATTCGAACTTTAGATTTCTTATTCGCCTTATTTGGGCTTATGTTATTTTCACCTATCCTACTTGTCATATATGTCATTGGTTTATTTGATACCGGCTCGCCACTTTTCTCGCAGGTCAGAGTTGGAAAGGATAAAAAAGAGTTTGTACTAGTAAAGTTCAGAACAATGACAGTCGACACGAAGTCTGTAGCCACCCACCTAGCTAGTTCTAATTCCATAACAAAACTGGGGAAGTTTCTTCGGAAATCAAAGCTCGATGAGCTTCCTCAGCTATGGAATGTTCTGAGAGGAGAAATGAGCATTGTAGGACCAAGACCAGGGTTATTTAGTCAAATTGAATTGACGGAAGAAAGGGAAAAATTAGATATTTACTCCGTTAGACCTGGTATAACTGGGTTAGCCCAAGTTAGCGAGATAGATATGTCAACTCCCAAACTACTAGCTACGACTGACAAGAAAATGATTGAATCCATGAGCTTAAAAAAATACTTCAAGTACATCTTTTTAACTGTGGTGGGTAACGGACAAGGCGATAGGGTGAAATAACACAATATTTATGGCTCAAGACGCATGTAGGTGAATGCCGAGCCAAAACATCTATGTCGACTACTTAATAAACGTACCCGATGTATCGAAGCCAAAGGTAGTCGACGTTATTGTGACATCGTCTTCATGACGCTCTGAATTATAGACGGTGATATCGGTATCACTCACTTCTATGCGGCTGATATTACTCGTCAGTGTAAAGTCGCCGATCGCTTCCAGGCTAGAATGTTTATACACAAACCCTTTCAAAACCAGTAGCTTATTCCCCGAGTGATACTTCACGAGCGCATAATCAACACCGTCTTTGTTGACGAAAGTGATACTCGGCGTGTGCCCTTGTATCCTGGCAGCCAAAAATGGCACCTTATTCTCATCGTAACTGAGAATATAAGTGTCTTGGGTCGGCAAGCAAATTCCTGATTTATCTTTATGGAGAAGCTTTACCTGAGTAAAATCCACATCGGCTTTGTTATTAACAACCTCAATAGGCTTAGTAACTTTGATAGCGAGGCAATCAGAAGCACTAACGAATTGGCTTAATAAAAGAAAAATAATCGAAGCGAAAAAGCGATAGCTCTTCATTGTTTAAATCTCCTGGTTTAACTTTAAAGGTGAGAGCAAGCATCTTCCCTTACTTGTTGTCGCTGCCCGCCTTTTCTGCATTCGCTTAGTTACGCTATTGAAGCTCAGCGATTAATTGAGAAAGCCTCTGTTGTATAGGCACCGCTTTTAGGCTCAAAATTGCTTATCTCATTTATTTAATAGCCATTGTATGTAGTAGTATTTTTGGGCACGGATAGAAAAGGAACCCCCCATGCAAGGAACTAAGCAGCTCACTTATATTACCCTTATCGTTATCCTCTTAACAATGTTCACTGCACAGGCTCATTCTGAAGAAAAAGAGCTAACTTCCATAACGGATAACCCAGGTTTTAAATACTTTAAATCCACCTTATTACAAGTTATCGAGCAAAGAAGACCTGAACTATCGGGGCAGCACCACTTTTATGTTGCTCACTACCGCGAAGGCAGCGAATACACTTATATGTTTTGGCAAGAAGCAAGGCTGATTTGGGTTTTACACCTAGGTACCCCAGAGGAATATGGTTGGATGTCAATGCTATTACCTAGTAGTGGCGAGTTACTGCATATCGATAAGGATGTCGTCGCCACTCGAGAGGAGGTGGGCGCAAGCACTTATATGGTAAGCCAAAAATGGATAAATGATAAAATTTTTAAGTGTGTGGTCGACGGTGATTTAATCACCGTCACCTACCCTTAGTTCGCCACCTTTAAGGTAATCACTCCAGCGATAATCAATAACACGCCGAAATAGCGCATTAATGATGAGCTATCGCCGTAGAAGAACACCCCAACCAAGAAGGTGCCTGCGGCGCCTATGCCTGTCCAAACCGCATAGGCTGTGCCAATGGGAATGGTCTTTTGCGCCAGCCAAAGTAAAAAGCCACTAACACCCATAAATACAATTGCCATGGCTATCCCTAACCAGCGCGTTTGTGGCTCCTGAGCCAGCTTTAACCCCACTGGCCAACCAATTTCAAATAACCCTGCGCAAATCAAATACAACCACGCCATTAAGAGGCTCCTTTAACTAACTTTACTTGGTACAGATCATCGCGACGATCCTTAAGGTTGCGCACTGTGCCTTCACTGTGGAGGATTTTCAACTTATCCATATCAAGATCAGAGAACAACAACATCTCAGTGTTAGGCGTGGCTTCGTTCAAGCAAGCATCATGAGGAAAAGAAAAATCCGATGGCGTTAATACCGCAGCTTGCGAGTACTGCACATCTAAGCTTTCCACTTCCGGTAAATTACCCACACTGCCTGCGATGACTACATAGCATTCATTTTCAATGGCGCGCGCTTGGGCACAATGGCGCACGCGTAAGTAGCTGTTTTTGGTATCAGTCCAAAAGGGTACAAAGAGAATATCCAATCCCTGCTCGGCAAGAATACGCGCCAGTTCGGGAAACTCTACGTCGTAGCAAATCTGAATTCCTACTCGTCCGGCATCAGTGTCAAATACCGCTATTTTATCACCACCTTGGATCACCCAGTCATTGGCCTCATGAGGTGTTATATGGATTTTGCGTTGTTCATCCACTTTACCACTGCGATGGCACAGGTAACTGACATTATAAATAGTGTCATTCTCAGCAACCGGCATTGAGCCGGTGATAATATTGGCGTTGTACTCCACCGCCATACGCGACATCGCATCAACGAGCGTGCTGGTATACTCAGCTAAAAAGCGAATCGCCTCGGTCTGGCTGCGATGTTCTTGTATGCCCATCAACGGCATATTGAAAAACTCAGGGAAGAGGATGAAATCACTTTGGTAATCGGAAACAGTATCGACAAAATACTCCACTTGCTTAAGCAGCTCATCGACACTTTCAACACTGCGCATCTGCCATTGCACCGCACCCACACGAACAATCGACTTGGTGCTTTCAATAACCGTATCCGTAGGCTCAAAGAGAATATTATTCCACTCCAATAAGGTGGCATAACCCACCGACTCTTCATCCTCTGGCAGGTACTTTTTTAACAGCCGCTTGACCTGAAAGTCGTTGGCAAGCTGAAAGCTGAGGATTGGGTCATACACCTCTTTCCTATCCACTTTTTCGATGTATTCCATAGGCGACATCTGGGCGCGATAGTTGTGATAGAGCGGTATACGACCTCCGGCTAAAATAGCCCTTAAATTATACTGCCGGCATAGCTCTTTACGCGCATCATACAAACGTCTTCCTAAACGCATGCCTCGGTGACTCGCGGCAATCGCCACATCTAAGCCGTACAATGCATCGCCATTAGGGTCGCTAAACACTCGGTCATGGCCATCGACGATATCATCATAAGTATGAGGGTTAGAGAAGCGCGCATAGTCAACCTGCACACTGAGGGCGATGCCTACTAACTGCTCATCATCAACAATGCCAATTTGCCCTTCGGGAAACTGGTCAATCAAACGGAAAATCGTGTGGCTAGGCCAAGCACCACCTAAATCGGGGTAAGCTTCGTCCATTAGTGTTTTAATCTGTGGGTATTGCTCTTTGGTCAGATTACAAATGGCTAAGCGGGTTTTTTCTACCGACATCATTCCCTCCCATGGGCACTGTAAAACTCTATTGTGGTGTTAGTGCAGGCAAAACAAAAGAGCCAATACACTTATTCGCGATGAAATGCGTAGCGATTAATGTTGGAAAACGCCATCATAATATCTCGTGCATAGTTAACTCTAGGATGTGCCAACGCGCCTTTGCGCCAGGCCAAATAAATATTGTTTTCCGGTCCTTCGGGGCCCAACTGCACCAAACGTCCGCTGCGAATATCGTCATGACACAAGTAGTCCGGCAACACCGAATAACCCACGCCGGTGCGCACAATCCCCGCCAGGGCACGAATATCAGGGCAGGTCGCTACGATTGGCGAGCGACAATGAGCTTTGAAAATCACATCAAAATATTCTCGAATAAGCGGTAGCTGAGCATCGTAGCTCACCACTGGCAAAGTGTTCAAAACGCTGGCATCGATTGGTGCTTGGGCAAGCGCATCGGCAAGCAAGCGGTGTGCAACCAGCATCAGCCTCTCACTATCGAGCACCTGATAGTCATAAACCTTGCTATCGGGTAATGAGGCGGTGATCGCTAAATCGGCATTGCCGCTGTCCAATGCCGAATAAATTTGCTCGCGGTTACCGGGCAAGATGGTGACCGTCACATTGCCCCCCTGCAATAGATTTGCTAGCTGCGCGGAGGCCACGTAACTAATGTATTCGGCGGGCCCGGCGAGGGTAATGGTTCCTTGCACATCGGTAGAGCGACTGCGCGTTGACGCCATTTTTTGTTCTATGGCATCGAAATGGCTGCCCAACTGGGCCGCCAACTCATGCGCTATGTTGGTCGGCTCAACCCCGCGATGACGGCGCGTAAAGAGCGATTTTCCCACGGCCGACTCCACCGTTTGAATATGCGCTGTCGCCGCCGGCTGTGATAGCCCCAGATTTTTCGCCGCTCGAGAGATATTCAAACAGCGATAGACTTCAACGAAGGTTCGTAATTGCACAAAGTAAGACATAAACTGATATCAGATATTTTATACCTAACCCAAATTAAACTGAATTCTGCTTATTATAGCCCTCCGCTATACTTGTCTCATCCTAAACTTGATTGGAGCAAGTATGCGTATCAGATCAATTACCACCCTAATCGCCACCGTGGCGACCTTACTAACCACGGCGACCGTTAGCGCCAATAGCAATGCAGAGCAAGTGCTGGTGCTGCTCTCTAGTGAAACGCACATGACCCTCGCCGATGGCAGTACCTATGAAACAGGGTATTACCTCAATGAATTTGGCGTACCCGCTGATAAGTTGCAAAAAGCGGGCTATGAGTTAGTGCTTGCAACACCGAAAGGGAACGCCCCACAAGTAGACGAAAACTCGGTCAAAGCCATGTACTTTGGGGGTAATGAACAAGAAATGGCACGTATTAAACAGGTCGTAGCGAACTTAGATGGCATTAACGACACCTTGAGCCTCACGCAAGTGATCGACAACGGCCTAGACCAGTACAGCGGTGTATTCATTCCTGGTGGCCACGCACCTTTGATAGATTTGGCCAATAACCCAGAAGTAGGCACCATTTTGGCGCACTTTCATCGTCAGCAGAAACCTACGGCGGCTATTTGCCACGGGCCTATCGCGCTGTTATCAGCACAGCAAAACCCCAGCGCTTACGAGCAAAAGATTGCCTCTGGGCAAAACGCGTCAGCCACAGACTGGCTCTATGATGGTTACCGTATGACTATTTTCTCAAATCCCGAGGAAGCCAGCTTTGAAGCCTCGTTGGCAGGTAAAAAACTACGTTATTATCCAGCCAAAGCCATGGCCCAAGCCGGTGGCGATATGAGCTTTGCCGACAAATGGCAACCTAATGTAGTGGTTGATAGAGAGCTGATCACCGCGCAAAACCCTTTTTCCGATAACAAACTTGCCGATGCACTTATTTCCGCATTGCGTCAACGTAGCCAGTAGGGTAGTAACACCATGTTAAACTTTGAATTTAAAAACACCACAGAGATCCTCTTTGGCGAAGGCCAAAGCAAGCTTATCGCCGAGCGCCTTAATAGCAATGACAAAATCTTATTGCTATACGGTGGCGGCTCGATTAAGAAAAACGGCGTTTATGACGATGTCGTCGCCGCCCTTGCCGGGTTCGAATTTGTTGAGTTCGCCGGAGTGGAACCTAACCCCACCTATGAAACTCTCAGTGAGGCTCTGCAAGTGGTCAAAGAGCAAGATATCAACTTTATTCTTGCCGTCGGCGGTGGCAGCGTGATCGATGGAGCGAAATATATTGCCGCAGCAGCGCACTATCCTGGCGACGGTTGGGATATTCTCGTTGAAGGGGCTGAGGTAACAAGCGCGCTGCCTATTGGCGCCGTGCTTACGCTGCCGGCCACGGGGTCGGAAAGTAACGGTAATTCGGTGGTTACCAAAAAGGCCACACAGCAAAAGCGCGCATTTGGCTCGCCTTTAGTGCAACCCCAATTTGCGGTGTTAGACCCAACTTACACCTATTCGCTGCCCACTCGACAAGTGGCTAATGGTGTGGTTGATGCCTTTGTCCATGTGATTGAACAGTACTTAACCTACCCGGTGAACGCGCCGCTGCAGGACCGTTTTGCCGAAGGCATTTTGTCGACTCTTATTGAGCAGGGCCCGCAAGCGCTAAGTACACCGCATGATTACGCTGTACGGGCTAATATCATGTGGTCAGCGACCATGGCACTTAATGGTTTAATTGGTAAAGGCGTGCCGCAAGATTGGGCCACGCACATGATAGGCCATGAGCTGACAGCGCTTTATAACCTCGACCACGCGCAAACTTTGGCCATTGTGCTACCGGCGCTGATGTTTGTGAAAAAAGAGCAAAAGCGTGAGAAAATCATGCAGCTAGGACGGCGAGTCTTCGCTTTAGAGAACGCCGATGAAGAGGCACTCATCGATGCCACCATCAAAGCGGTGCAAGATTTCTTCGAGCAGATGGGGGTGAAAACCCGCCTCAGTGATTACGGATTAGATAGCCAAGCGGCTAGCGAAGCAGCTGAGAACCTGCGTCGCAATGATTTGCATGAACTCGGCGAACACGGTGATATTACCCCTCAAGTTGCCCAGTCCATTCTCGAACTGGCACACTAAGGTGATAGGGCCGCCAAGCGGCCCTTACTTATCAATCTTGCTAGCTGTCCATCTGTGTCGGCATGACATGCACCTCACGCACATTCGCCCTAGCATCAGCGCTGATAGCATAGTAAACCGCGTCGGCAATATCGTCAGCGGCAAGCTTATCCGGTTTCGGTTCGTCGAAAAATGGCGTGTCCACCATGCCCGGGGTGATAGTGGTGCAACGCCCCTGCCACTGAGCCATTTCTAGCGCCAGGTTTTGACCAAAGCCATAGGCAAACCACTTACTCGCGCCATAAATAGACCCCTTCAATGGCATGCGCCCAGCAACCGAGCTAGTAAGAATGAATTGCCCTTGGGTTTTCCGCAAATGTGGCAAGCTGGCATGAGCGGTATATAGCAAGGCATTAATATTAATGTCTATCATCTTCTGCCATTGCTGTGGGTCGCCCTTTTCTGTGCCCGCTTTGCTCACTCCAGTACCGGCATTAGCAAAAGCCACATCCAAGCGCCCATAATGCATCACCGTACGCTCAACAACATCTTTAAGTGCATCATAATCGGTGGCATCACAGGCAAACGCTACGGCAAAGTCTTCGCCAAGCTCTTGTACCAACTGAGTAAGCTTATCCTCACTGCGGGCGGTCAATGCCACCTTATGCCCCTCAGCCACAAGTTTACGTGCCGTGGCTTCACCAATGCCGCTGGAAGCGCCAGTGATCAACACAATTTTCTCGCTCATACACTCTCCTTTTAATTAAACTGACCTTATAGACCTTGGGGGGTTACAGGCAAAAACAACCCACTTGTGCAAAAACCTTGGCTTTGCTAGCGTGTCGCAACCACCATTGCACTGCCATAACCATGCATTTTATCGCCCTAACCGCTGAATTGAACGACACCATTGCTGAGCTATTGCACCGCTTTAATGAGCTTAGCCAAGAGCAACAACACCTTGCCCGAGTGTTAGCCGCCATTTATAAACCGATTGAGTTGCATGCCCTGACACGCATTGTGCAGCATCCGGACATGGCTGCAATCGCGCACTTCAGCGACAAAACCTTGAAACATGCCATTACCGAGTTAAAAGCCTTAGAACTGGTGCAGCAAAGTCGCCACGGCGTGGTCATTAACCGTTTAGTCGCCAATTCACTGGTACGCAGCGCCATAGCTAAAAATCATTACTTGGCGATGCTGACCGCTGCCGAGACCGTGGTTCCGGTGTTGAGTAGTTACCAGTGGCAAGAGCAAACCGCCGATCAGCGTCGCCTTATTCGAGATATGTATTTCCTTGGTGAACACAAGCGGGTAATGGAGCTGTTGGCACTGCCTAAAAATCCACTACAACTTGATTGGCAACAAAGTCCGGCGCTGTGCGGCTTGGTGTTCTATCCCTTTAACCTTGATGAGTTCAAGACCCTGGATGCACGTTTACAGTATCAAGCCTTCGCCACCCTAATGGCAACACATCGGCAACAAGGCCAAAGCACGGCAGTACTAGTGCAGTACTTGCATCAAGCTTGTGTCGCAGTGCCGGACAACACCTGGCTACACAATCTAAAGGCGGAGCAATATCTATGGCGTGGCGATATCACTCAACTGGCGGCCCATATTAATCCGCAAGATACCGAGTTATATAGTTTATTACTGCAAGGCAGTGCTGCTTTTTTACAACAACAATTCGCAGCAGCGAAGCAGTTATTTGAACAGGCACTACAGGCCAAAAGTCGATATCAACGGCGAAAAAAGCAATACCTGGAAGGGATCTACGGCCTTTTTTACCAGCTCACCTTGCTCACTCTAGGCAGTGGCCAAGACCGCAGCCCCTTGCAGACCCTAGAGCAGCAACTGGATCACCAACAACAAGACAAGCAACGCAGCGAATTTGCACTGACTATCGAGTTGGTTTTAAGGCGCTTTATGCATCATCTCAAAGGCCGTGATAGTTACCGATTTCGCGCCGATTACTTGGGGTTCTGTCGCAAAGGGGAGTTGAATTATCAGCTTTATGTGGTGTTTGCGCTGGCAGCGTACCGCTGGAGTTCGCAATCACCGGAGCCGTGGTTATTAGCGCTCAAAGACCCAGCTCAACGCTTCTTCGAACATAGCCAATGCCAGCTATTTGGCGCATTTTTACAGCAGTTTGACGGCTTATCTACCGACGTTCCCATCAACATTGCGCATTTACTCCGAAGCCAAGAAAGCTGGGATATTGCCCTTGAACAGCTGCTTGCGCTTGATACTCAAACTGACAACACACGCGATGAAGACACTCGGTTAGTATGGCAATTAACCTCTGAGCGTTTTGCAGCAACGCTCAAACCAAAACAACAAAAACGCAGTAAACATGGTTGGAGTAAAGGCAAAGCCGTGTCGTTACAGCGCCTGCATAAAGAGCCTCAGAGCTTTAACCTGAGCCACCAAGACCAGGCTATCTGCGCCCAAATCGACGTGCGCACCGGCCATGACTTCTACCGCAGCAAAGAATACCATTTACCCCTTGCCAGCGCCCTACCCTGTGCCGTTGGCGCCGACAATATTGTTGATGAGCAAGGCCATGCTTTGGAGCTGGTGCAGCGCGAGCCTAGCCTCCGCATCGTCACCCATGGCGATGAGCTTAGCCTCAGTATCGCCCAGTTGCCCACCCAGATTTATCAGGCAGAGCCGCCACTTACCTCGGTACGTATGCCTCGCCCTGGGGTGTGTGAGTTCACTATTTTTCAGCAACAGCATCTGCAAGTGGTTAATATCGTTGGCGAAGCGGGGCTCACCATACCCAGTCACGCGAAAGCAAAAGCACTGCAAAGCATCCGCGCTATTGCGCCATTGATAAACATCGAGTCAGACATCGATGGCATCGGCGAAGCACTCATACAAACAGCACCCGCTGCTGAATTAGTGATCAATATTACCCCTTTGGCGTCGGGGTTAAAGTTCGACTGCGTAGTGATGCCTTTTGGCGAGCATGGCCCGACCATGAAGCCGGGGGTGGGCAGCCGCAATGTCAGTGCTCATATTCACGGCAAGCGTATTGCTCTACAGCGCGATCTCGCCTACGAACAACGTTTGCTCGAGCAACTCGATGAGCATTGCAGTGATTTCCAGGCCATGAGCGACACCAGCTTGTCACAACCCGATTGGCAACCTGCGCTGGTCACTTTAGAGCAATTGCAATTGGCGTTAGCCAACCAACACCCTGATTTACCGCTCAAGCTGCGTTGGCCGCGAGGAAAAGCTATTACCCTAACACAGCCACTAAAAAGTGAGCATTTACAACTCAGTATCAGCCAAAAAAATGAGTGGTTTGATATTACCGGCAGCGCCACATTGGACGATGGCAAGGTGCTGGAGTGGCAAGCTTTGATCACCGCTTTCGCCACCAGTGGGGGGCGCTTTATTACCTTGGAAGATAATCGTATTGTGGCGCTCAGCGAGCAGCTCAAACAGCAGCTCGAAGTGCTCAGCGGGGCGGCAGATCAGGGCTTATATCACCCGCTAACCAGCCGCTTAATTCGCGACCATACCACGGGTATGCGCATGCAAACTGTGCCTGGCTGGGAGCAATTAGATCGCCGCATGCGTGAAGCCAATACGTTACAGCCGCCACTCCCCAGCACCTTTCAAGCACATTTACGCGATTATCAATTGCAAGGTTTTGACTGGGCCATGCGTCTCGCCCACTGGGGTGCGGGAGGATGTTTAGCCGATGATATGGGCTTAGGCAAAACGGTGCAGGCTTTGGCGGTATTAGTTGCCCGCGCCGGGGATGGCCCAGCGTTGATCATTGCCCCTACCTCGGTGTGCTTTAATTGGCAGCAAGAGGCGCAGCACTTCGCTCCGACCTTAACGCTAACACAATTCTCAGAACTAAAAGATCACCAGAGAAGAGCGCAGAAAGTGCAGGCGCTTGGCGCCGGCGATGGTTTAGTGATCAGCTACCAGCAACTACAGCGTCATATTGAGTTACTTGAGCCCATCCGCTGGCATAGCATTATTGCCGACGAAGCTCAGGCGTTAAAAAACCCGCTGGCTAAACGCACTCGCGCTGCGTACGCCCTAAAAGGCGAATTTAAACTGATCACCACAGGCACCCCCATTGAGAACAACCTCACCGAACTGTGGAGTTTGTTTCGCTTTATTAATCCTGGTTTGCTGGGCAACTTAAAACGCTTTAGTCGCCGCTTTACCCACGTCATTGAGAATGCCGAGCAGGAGCCGGCCAAGGCCTTAAAGGCACGCCGGGCGCTCAAGGAACTGATCAAACCTTTTATGCTACGCCGCTTAAAGTCGCAAGTTTTGCAGGAGCTGCCGCAAAAGACTGAAATTAACCAGTTAGTCCCATTGAGCGACGAAGAACAGCATTTTTATGAAGCGCTGCGCCAGCAGGCCCTTGAGCAACTGCAACAACTAGAGCAACTCGATAATCCCGGTGAACAACGCATCCAAATGTTGGCGCAGTTGACTAAGTTGCGTCAGGCCAGTTGTCACCCACAATTAGCAATGCCACAAAGCACCTTAACCAGTAGTAAACTCGAAGCCCTTGATGAACTACTACAGGAGCTACTTGAGAATAATCATAAAGCACTTATTTTTAGCCAATTTGTCGGTCATTTGCGGTTATTGGAAGCGCATATTAAGCGCCGTGGCATCGCCTATCAATATCTAGACGGCAGCACCCCAGCCGCTGCGCGCAAAGCACGTATTGAGGCCTTCCAGCAAGGCCAAGGGGAAGTGTTCTTAATTAGCCTTAAAGCCGGTGGCTCAGGCTTGAACCTCACGGCGGCCGACTATGTTATTCATATGGATCCTTGGTGGAACCCAGCGGTGGAGCAACAGGCTTCTGATCGCGTTCACCGTATGGGGCAAACACGACCAGTAACCATCTACCGACTCATTGCCAAAGGCACCATTGAAGAAAGGATTCTCGCCCTGCATCAGCACAAGCGCGAATTAGCCGACACCTTACTCAGTGATTTTGATAGCACTGCACAGCTCAGTGTCAGCGAGATGATGGCTATGCTTAAAGACACCTTTTAACTCTGTACCACAACAAGCACAAAAGCCCGCTTAAATAAGCGGGCCGGCTGTCTACACTGAGTTGTACTTATTGCATGGGCATCAAAACGGTGTCGATGACGTGGATGACGCCATTGTCACTTGCCACATCCGCCGAGCTCACCACCGACTCGTCGATATACAGCGCTCCATCTTGCAGTGACAAAGTGCTCATATCACCATTGGCCATGGTGACCATTGGGTTGTCTGAATTAGCGATATCAATGGCCGCATCAGAGCTCACCGTAGCATCAGCAACTACATGATATAAAAGTACATTTGTAAGCGCTTCAGGATCGGCTAACAGCGCATCTAAGGTCGCTTGGTCAAGCTTATCAAACGCCGCATCGGTGGGGGCAAACACCGTAAACTCGCGCTCTAAGTCTGCCAAGGTTTGCTCAAGCCCAGCCTCTTGCAACGCACTAACTAGGGTTGTGAAATTACCATCGGCTACGGCAACATCCACGATTGACTGCTCATTAGGCGGCATTAGCACGCTATCAATCACATGAATAACACCGTTGTCAGCAGCCACATTGGCGGTGGTTACCTGAGCATTGCCAATGTACAACATGTCATTTTGCAGCGATAACGTCGCTGTATCGCCATTGGCCATGGTGATCATCGGCTGTTCTGAGTTAGCCACAGCAATGGCCGCGTCTGATTGCACTGTGGCATCAGGAAGTACGTGATAAAGCAACAAATCTGATAGCGCTTCAGCGTCGGCAAATAGCGCATCGACAGTAGCTTGGTCAAGCTGCTCAAAGGCCGCATCGGTCGGGGCAAAAACGGTAAATTCACGCTCTAAATCGGCTAAAGTGGTATCCAGCCCTGTGGTTTGCAAAGCCGCCACCAAAGTGCTGAAGTTGCCATTACCGACGGCGACATCGACCACAGATTGTGCTGGTGCCGGGACTTGAACTTCACCAACAACAACAGTATCGAGCACATGGATAATACCGTTAGTAGTTTGGATGTCTGTCATGATCACTGTGGCATCACCAAATTTTAGCGTGTCGTTTTCACCATCAATGGTTATATCTATCTGATTGCCTGATACCGTCTGTGCTTGTTGGCCATTCAAAGAAAATGCCGTGATTGAGTCTACCGAGCCACTGACAACATGCTGCAACAATATCTCTTTGAGCACTTCTGGGTTGGCCAGTAACGTGTCGATAGTGGCTTGCCCCAATGCCGCAAAAGCCGCATCAGTCGGAGCAAAAACAGTGAACTCCTGCGATTCGTCACTCAAGGTTGCGACCAAATTAGTCGCTTCAAGAGCCGCCGCTAAGGTGGTGAAGTCGTCGCTGGCAACCGCTGTTTCAATAATATTCATCGTTGGCTGCTGCGGTTGCGATTGTGGCGGCGTCAATACCGCATCAATCACATGGATCACGCCGTTGTTGGCGCTAATATCCGTGGTGGTCACGGTGGCCGTGTTGACCAATAACTCGTCACCAGATAAAGACAAGCCCAATGCTGCACCATTGACTGTCGCAATAGTTGAGCCTGAGGCGTCAATTGCGGCACTTGAGCTGACCCGAGAGTCCAAAACATGATAAGTGAGGATTGCCGAGAGGGTATCAGGGTCCTCAAGCAAGGCATCAATGGTTTCTTGCCCAAGCAAGGCAAAAGCGTCATCAGTGGGTACGAACACTGTAAATTGACTGTCGGTATCGCTGAGAGTGGCATCTAGCCCGGTGGCCTGAAGTGCAGCGGTCAAGGTTTCAAAATCCTCAGACGCAGCGGCAACATCAACCACTGTAGTAATGGGCGCTTCGGGCGGTTCGACGACAGCAGTATCGTTGTCATCATCATCGCTACAAGCAGTAGTAAGCGCCAACAAACCTGCTATAAGCGTTAATTTCAGATAGTCTTTCACGTTTGCTTCCTTTTTTTTGAGTGAGACAGCAAACTCAACTACGTCGGTAACGATAATAAAAGATCAATAAAGTGTTACTTTATTTATACAAGCTGTGCCTGCCTCATCAACAAACAACGGTGATTCTCTCTATCACAACCACATAGTAACTATCTAAATAAATTGATATTTTTATCACTTCCAGAGCAAAGATAAAGCACCGAGAGTGCTCCTAACTATTGCTCAATTTTATATAAGCCTTATACAACCACATTGTAAGTGATAATTATTTTCATTATACTTAAGTTCTGTTTTCAGTTTTACTTACTACAATAACTATGCGCTACTGTTCTATTTTCTTAGCTGTAATTAGCTCTTTACCGGCTCTTACTCTTGCCAATACGGCCACCGAGCAAGATCAAGCGAATAACGATACCATAGAGAAAATTGAGGTAGTTGGTCGCGCGTTTTCTCTTTATCGGCCAACAGAGTCAAGTTTCGGTACCCGCACCAATACGCCTTTGGAAAAAATTCCACAGTCGATTCAGGTACTGCCACAAGCATTAATAAGCGATCAAGCTGCAAGGCAGATCACCGATTTATACAGCAATATCGCCGGCGTTAATGCGTTTAGTTATTCAGGGGTGACCTTTCGCGGCTTTCGCCAAGACGAAATTCTCTATGATGGTGTAAAGGGCGACCCATTTAATGGTTTTGCCGTTCCCCAGCTATTTAATATTGAACAAGTCGCCGTGCTCAAAGGACCAGCTGGCGCAGTGTATGGCAGTGGTAACCCAGGCGGCATTATCAACTATGTGACTAAAAAGCCGCAGTTTAGTGAGCAAACCACGGTAGAGCTAGAGATTGGTAATGATGATTATCTTAGCGGAGCGTTTGAAAGCACCGGCGCCATCAGTGACTCCGACGCTCATGCCTATCGCGTTGGTCTATACCGCGATAGTGAAGAGCCTTTTCGCGCCAACACCACCACCGACAACACCATTGTCGATCTAGGCTATACCTGGCTGGCTACTCACGATACCGAGCTGACGCTACAGTATACCTATATAGAACAAGAGCTAGGTGGCGCACGCTTGCGTGGCGTTCCTGTAGACGAACAAGGTAACTTCATCACCGACATTAGTTGGAATCACAACGAAGCGACTGACTTTCAGAACGTTGAGGCCCATGTTTATCAAGCCATTATAAAACATGACCTGAATGATACTTGGCGAATGGATATCACCGCACGTTACTTCGACAACGAGGAACTGCAGAATTACCATGAGCCTCGCGGCCTAGTTGATACTGACAACGACGGCGTGGCTGACTGGAGCCATCGCGAATTTCGTGACCAAATACGCGAAAATGAAGGTCTTAGTCTAACAGCCAACGCTATTGCTGAGTTGCAACTTGGCGATACGCAGCATCAAATACTGCTTGGTAGTGATTGGTATAAACATGACTTTGCTGGCGATTACCGTACTGCACGGCAACAGAGTAAAGGCGGCCCCGTGCCCGGGCTCGACCTACACAACCCTGAGTATGGTCTGACTTCACGTGCCGACTATAACATGGACGCCATTGCCTCTCGCTTGAGCGCGACTACGCTGACACGTTGGGGGGTCTATGCACAAGACCAAATCGATTTAACCGACCAATGGAGTGTGATCGCAGGGCTACGTTACGATCACTTTGAAGACCGTGATGAGCTCAATCACACCAAATTCTCGGACAGCGATATAACTTATCGTCTCGGCACCAGCTATAACATCAATGACATGTTCTTCCCTTATGCCTTGCACGGTACCGGATTTGTGCCGCAAAGCGCGAGCAATCAAGACCCTGCTGCTGGTGGCCCGTTTGACCCAGAACACAGCCGTATCAATGAGTTAGGGCTAAGAACTAAGCTTTTCGATGACAGCCTCGCAGTGAACATGGCCACCTACGATATTGTTCGCGAGAATATCTTACAGCCTAGCTTGCTCGGTGATAGTGGCAATGATGGCACCGATGATTTGGTGGCCTTGGGAGAAGTGCAAAGTAAGGGTATCGAGCTGGAAGTGGTGGGAGATATTACCGAGCGTTGGGTGATCACCGCAAGCTATGCATACAACGACACGCGAATCACCGAATCCAGTGATAGCATTCGCAACCAAATTCCCGACAGCGACAAGTTTGCTAATGCGCCACAAAACACGCTGGGAGTCTGGACCCGCTATGAGTTGCCACAGCTTAATTCTTCAATTTCCGCAGGTTTAGACTATGTCGACGAGCAAATGAGCCTAGGTGGATTGCCGGTGAAGCCTTACACCATTTACAATATGGCATGGCAAACCCAGTATCAAAACTGGCAATGGCAGCTCTCGGTTAAAAACCTCTTCGACAAAGAGTATGCATCCAGCGGCTTTATTACCCGTACAGGGCACTTCCCTGGCGAGCCTCGTCGCATTTATGTGAGCGCCAAGTATCGTTTTTAAGGAATACCAGTGAGCGCTAGGCAGTGGTTTAATGTGCACTCATGGGCAGGGCTGTTTGTTGGCGCCCTGCTTTTTGTGACTTGTTTATCGGGTACTTTGGCAACGCTCAGTCACGAGCTTGAGTACCTGAGTGATCGTCAGTTTCGCGCTATCAGTGACAGTGGCGACACCGATTTTGCCGCCATTGAACGCACCTTGAATACGCATTACCCCGGTGCTCAGGTGATGTATCTAACTCGCCATAAACAAGACTATCTCGCCACTGAAGTTCAGTTAAAAATACAAGGGTCTTTTCGCTTCGTGTATGTGGATGGTGCCACCGGTGCATTACTCGGAGAGGGGCCGTGGGCACGTATCTCACGATTCTTACGTAACTGGCATATGACCCTATCCATGGGTTGGACGGGGAAGCTGATCATCACCAGCTTAAGCTTACTGTTAGTGGTGTTGTTGGTGTCCAGCCTTTACGTATATCGTCAGTGGTGGCGTCATTTTTTGAAGCGCCCCGCTGCTCTCACACTTAGCAAGCGCAATAGCTGGTCCGATTGGCATAAACTCCTCGGCCTGTGGAGTTACTGGTTTATCTTGGTGATGGCACTAACGGGGTTATGGTATTTACTTGAACACGGCCTACAAACGGCGAAGATAGATCATTATGTTGCACCGCCGCCAGCAGTGACCCAATTGGCCAATCAAAATGAAAAGAGCACACGCCCGCCGCTCACTTTGAGCGCCGCTTATCAGGCAGCAAAGCAGGCCTTCCCAAGCTTGGATATTCGCTATATCAGCTACCCACAACACAGTCATCAGGCTATCCAAATTCGCGGTTACAACGACGATATACTGCTGCGTCTACGCGCCAATAAGGTCTATTTGCACCCGGCAACAGGTGCCGTATTAGGTATTCAAAAAGGCGAGCAGCTGCCCTTAGTACCGCGCCTAAAAGACACCGCCGATCCATTGCACTTTGGTAACTTTGCCGGCCTCGGCACTAAGCTCATTTGGGCGTTCTTTGGCGCGCTGATGACCTTTGTAAGCGGTGCCGGTGTGGTGATGGGCTGGTTACGAGTGCGACGCAAAACCTCTGCTATTCGCTGGCTGGGGCTATCCGGCATTATCGCTATTGCCTTAGTGCTCGCCTCGGTGGTTGCCACGAGTATGTCATTTAGTGTGCGCAACGTTCCGGCGCAGTTATTTTCGCCAGTGCTCGGCGTTGAGAAGTAAGAGGGTGTTGCAATAGTGCTACCACTCTAAAAATAACAATTAATCCCTTAACTATTGAGTTGAAAGTAGAAAATTAGCGATTAATCAGCTTTATTAGCAAAAAATGAACAAATGATTATTGTTTGTACTTACATAACAGATCTATAATGAGAACGATTTTCATTTTTCATACAGGGAATTATTATGAAGTCCTCTCCCGCTCTCGCTCCCTTAGCCAGTGCTATTACTTTGGCGTTATGTGCAGCAAACAGCTTAACCGTTCACGCCGATGTTCAGGATATCGAAAAGATTATTGTCAGTGGTCAAAAAATTGATCGCGGTCTACAAGAAACCCCCACCAGCGTTGCCGTAATAACAGAGCAAACGGTAGAGCGTGAGAACCTCAATACCTTCTATGATGTCCTTGCTCGGACCCCCAACGTATCTGGAACTGACGGTGCAGGCTTTAATATTCGTGGCATTGATGCGTTTAATGTTACCGGCGGCGGCTCTGGCGGTTTAGCCAGTGTGTATATCGATGGCGCGCCTGTGCCGTACAGAATGATGCAACAAGGCGGCTTTTCTACTTGGGATATCAGCCAGGTGGAGGTTCTTCGAGGCCCGCAATCGACCCTGCAAGGCCGTAATGCACTGGCAGGCGCGGTGGTCATGAATACCCGCGATGCAGAGCAAGAATACAGTTTGAAAGCTCGCCTGGGCATGGGCGAATACGGTGCTCAAGAAGCCGCTATTGCTCTTGGAGGTGGCCTGGTTGAGGATGAACTGGCATTTCGTCTCAGTGCTGAAAAACGTGATAGCGATGGTTACAACACCAATGTGGCTACCGGTGAAGAGTCGGACTTTGACGACAATGAATTCTATCGCGCTAAGCTACGCTATACGCCGACAGCCTTACCCCAGTTTGAAGCACAACTGAGCTTGATGCACAGCGAAAACGAAAAAGGCATCGAATGGGTAGCGACACAAAGCGGTAATACGGCTTATCCGATTAACGATATCTTCGCTGATCGTTACGTTTATCTCGACTCACCAACCTTTGAGTTTACCAATACCGACATGTACGCGCTCAATATGCAGTACGACCTTACTGATTTTTGGCGCCTCACTGCAATCACCACTTACTCTAACTCAAAGTATGGCTATGAATGGGATGGCGATGCGTCGATGGTTGGACCGCAATCAACACTCACCGATCGCCGCGAAGACAAAACCACTTCTCAAGAACTGCGCTTAACCTATGATGGTGAACGCCTCAGTGGGTTAATCGGGCTTTACTATTCCGATGTTGATGTTAATGACATCAGCAGTGGCGAGCGTGGTGTCACCTTTGAGCAGCTGGGTGTACGCACGTTACTGACAGCCCCCCCAGAGTTTGGCGGGCTGGGACTACCCGCTGTGTTAGCCGAACAAGTTCTGCAATTATACCGTGGCGCTGACCCCTTGTTTATTAGCCAGTCTGCCCATTATGTGCAAGGGATCACCACCACCGCCTTGTTCGCTGATTTTACCTATGAGCTAAACAACCACTGGGACGTATTCGCTGGCCTACGCTATGACCGCGAACAACAGGAAAACGGCAACACCACCGATATCAGTATCAGTGCACGCACCGAACAAGCGCTACCACAACCCAGTGACTATGCGTTTGATCCCATGCTGGCACAACTGATTGGCGGTATTAATCAGCAATTATACGCGATGGCCGCCGACGCCTCAGGCGACGAGCCCGTTGAAGACGCTGACTTTGATGCTTGGCTGCCCAAAGTGGGCGCTACGTATCGCTTCAATGATGACGTATCATCTAGTTTTACAGTGCAACGCGGTTATCGCTCAGGTGGTGTGGGCACTAATATCGCCCAGTCGACGCCCTTTACGTTCGACCCTGAATACACTTGGAACTACGAGTTAGCAATGCGTTCCGTGTGGCTTGACGACGCATTAGTACTTAATGCCAACCTCTTTTATTTGGACTGGGAAGACCAGCAAGTTGATGTCTATCTATCCAGTAACCAATATGATCGTGAGGTTCGCAACGTTGGCGCGTCCCATGTCCAAGGTTTTGAAACCGAATTAAGTTACTCGCTCAACCCAAGCACTCGCTTCTATGGCGGTATTGGTTATTCGCAAACAGAGTTTGACGACTTCGTGCAACTCTTTAATGGCGTTGAGACCAATTACAGCGGACGCGAATTCGCCGGTGCGCCGCAATGGACTGCGCTAATGGGAGTTGATTATTTCTCTCATCAAGGTTGGGTCGCCAATGTGAATGCCAGCTACACCGGCAGCTCCCAACGCCTATCCACACCCTTAGAGCAGGGGTTAGACCCACGCAATGACGCCCACTGGCTGGTCAATGCCCGTGTCGGCTACCAATGGCAGCATTATGGTGTGTACGCCTTAGTGCAAAATGCGCTTGATGAGCAATATGTTGTGTTAGCCCCAGCGGGGCTTGGCAACCAAACCTTAGGCGCTCCGCGCACCTTCAGTGTGCGCTTTGAAGCGCAATTTTAGTTAGGCATTCATCGCGCGGCCCAGCGCCGCGCTCAAGGGGCAATAATATGACAAAAAAACGCACCTTCAGTGCCACCAAGCGTCGGCACTTTCTTGCCTGCGTGTTGGCACTGCTCACCTCGGTAGTGATTATTCCGGGCATGACAACCTATTTACCTTTTGCCATGAGCGAGCAAATTCTCATGCCAATTATGCTGTTTCCGCTTATTTGGACGGCGCTATTTATGTACGCATATATGGCGGAAAAGGCATGGCATCCGTTGGCAGTAATGGTACTGCTGATAGTTATTCATGGCGTATTAAGTTTTATCGCCCTAACAGGAGCAACAGGATGAAATCATTAACCATCAAGAAGCTCTTTAATATCCATAGTTGGGTGGGAGTTATTACCGCTGTATTGCTATTTATTGTCGCCTTTAGTGGTGCTATTGCGGTATTGAGTCGCCCTGAGCTGAAAATATGGGCGAACCCCGAAATTCAACAGGCTCCAAAAATACCAGCGCAAGCAATCACTGAGCTTGTGAACCAATACCATGAGCAAGTACCCGCACCATTCGGTGAAAATATTCATGTGTATCTGCCTAGCGGCCATAACACTCATTTACTGACCTTGTTATTTGAGTCGCATCATGGTGATGACAATTACGACCAAGCTGTGGCGCACGTTTTTCAATTTCACCCCAACACCTTGGCGTTGCAATCGACTTACTATGGTCCGAGCCAAACCTTCTATGCTAAGCGCAAAACAGATGCTGCCAGCTTTATTGGCCACTTTCATGCCGACTTACATCTCGGCCGACCGATTGGGCTAATACTCACAGGGGTGCTAGGTTTGACGCTGTTGGTGTCGACGCTCACCGGGCTGTTTATCCACCGTCAGTTTTTGCGGCAACTGTTTACCTTTCGCCGCCACAAAGGGACCACTCTGTGGGTAAGTGACGGGCACAAAATCATGGGGATTTGGGGAAGTCTCTTTCATGGCGTGATTGGTTTTACTGGGGCATTCCTTGGCCTAGCCACGGTTATTTTATTGCCAGCCGCCGCTTTGGTTAGCTTTGGCGGCGATCAAGATAAGCTGGTGGAAACATTTACCGCCATTCCTGAGCCAGTCATTAGCCATCAGTATCAACCGACCCAACTGGCCGACATTCTTGCTGATGCCGAGCAGCGCTTCGCCGATGCCCATATTCTTGATGCCACGATTATGGCGCATAACGATGCCAACAGCGAAGTCTATCTGCGTTTGCTTGGCGGGGAGTCGGTGGCCTCGCAGTTACTGCATTATCACGGCGATGGCGAGTACATAAAATCAATGAGTAGCTTTGGCGATATCCCCGGCGTGTCCATCAAAGTGTTAGAGCTATTGTTTCCCTTGCACTTTGGTAATTTCGGTGGGATTTTTATCAAGCTCGTGTGGACTGCGCTGGGCTTAACCACAGCACTATTGCCACTGTCAGGGATCATGATGTGGTTAAGTAAACGCGCTCGAGGCAACAACCCGAGCTTAAGCCACAAAGCTTATCAGCGCTGGAATCGTTTTATCATTGGCAGCTGTGGCGGCTTAGTACTGGCCTGTATGTTACTGTTTCCGGCGCAAGTGCTCATCAATGCCTATGTTCCACCCACCGCGCACAATGCCGTTATCGGCCCGCTGTTTTTCTATTCATGGTTGCTCTGGTTACTGCTGGGCGCATTACCTTGGCATTATCATCGCTATTTCCAAGCGACATTAGCATGCATAGGCAGCTTAGCGTTGTTGGTGCTACCGCTTAACGTTTTACTCTCTGAAAACCACGTGTTTAATGCTGGCAGCTTATTGGTAAGTAGTGTTGATATCGGCTTTTTTGCTATTGGCTTAGGTTGCTACTACGCCCTTAGGCGCCTCTATAAAGGCGCCGCAACTCGGTCGCAGCTTGTTAATCAGGAGCAACAAGTATGAAGCTAATAATACTCGTGTGTGTCTCGATGCTACTGTTGGCCGCCACCGGGTTAGTGCGTAAACACCCTAAAACCCCACTCACTGTGCTGAGCTCGGTGCTTGGTTATGGCTCAGCAGCCTGGGGGTTTGTTTATGTCTACGGCGTTATCGGCGGCGCTTTCACTTTCATTGCTAGTGCCTTATTAGCAGGGATAGTTATCGCCTTGAGCTTAGGCAAGCCTGACCGGCAATAACAGCCTCAAGCGCCACCACTGACCTCAATAAAAGTGCCAGTGGTGAAACTTGCTTGTTCTCCGAGTAGCCAGGCAATGGCTTGTGCTACTTCGTGAGCATGCCCACAACGGCCTAAGGGTAACTGCGGCCCAAGGCGATGCACACGCTCTGGTTCCCCGCCGTCGCCATGAATATCAGTGGCAATCACGCCTGGGCGCACGCCATTGACGCGGATCCCTCGCGCGGCAACCTCTTTTGCCAAGCCGATAGTGAAGCTATCCATGGCCCCTTTTGATGCTGCGTAATCGAGGTATTCAAAGGGCGCACCCGTGCGCGCTGCAGCTGAAGACACATTAACGATAGCGCCGTTATCAGGCATACGTAGTAATGCTGCTTGAGCACATAAGAAGGCGCTGGTTACGTTCACGCTCAAAATGCGATTGATGCGCTGAGCATTGAGCCCTGCCAGCGAGGTTTGCGCTGCCAAGATGCCAACATTATTCACCAAATGAGTAAGGCCGCCGTAATGCTCATCAATGGTCGCAAAGAGACGCTCTACCTCTGATTCTTGGCTGACGTCGCCAGCCACGGCGAGCGCTACGCCACCACCTTGTTCAATCTCTGCTACGAGTGCATGCGCGGCGCGATGATTATTCAGGTAGTTAATGACGACTTGATAACCTTGCTCGGCCAACAACCAGGCTGTTGCTGCGCCAATGCCTCGACTTGCGCCGGTGACCAGTACGGTATGTTTATTCATAACTTAACTGCACAAAAAAAGCGGCTAACGCCGCTTCTCTTATTTTTCTTTCATATTCCAAAGAATACCTTGGTCTGAGCCCATAACCGTAGTCGGCATCTGACCATTCCATTGCTGTGCACGCATGTACTCAACTAGGGTGGCATTATTCTTAATGGCTTCAGCTTTCTTCTGCATCGCTTCAGCTTCCGCTAAACCTTTTAGTTTAATTGCTTCCGCTTCGGCCTGCGCCTCGATTTTAATCGAATAGGCTTTACCGTCTGCTTTTGCTTTTGCGGCATCACGTTGAGCCATTGCGGTATTTACTTCACGCTGAGCCTCAAGCTTCTGGCGCTCTAGACGGTGCTTTTCAGCCGCCGCAAGGTTCTTTTCTGTTTGCTTGGTCTCGATAGATTGGATGTATTTTTGCGGCAATACCAAGTCTTCGATTTGCGCCGAGTCTAACTTCACCGGATAAGCTTTCATTTCATCAAGTAACAGCTCCTCGATACGGGCGATAACTTGCGAGCGGTTTTGAATCAGCTCTTCTGCTTTGTAACGCGCCAGCGCATCTTTTGTTGCCGAGCGAAGCTTCGGGTCCAAAATGCGATTTTCGAACTGGGTCAACCCGCCATAGCTTTTAAAAAGGTCAAAAGCTTCGGTGCGGATCACTGTCCAGTTGATACTCACTTCAGCGGTTAAGGGCATTTGCTCGTGAGTAGCCGCACGCAGCTTTTCTACGTTTTTGCGTGTGCGGATTTCTAACATCTCGACACTGTCGACGAAAGGTATTTTGGTGTGCAGCCCGGGATTCACTTGTTCGGTGGCTTCGCCAAAGCGTTTAATGATGCCAACATGGCCTTCATCAACGGTGTACATCGCACTCATTACCAAAAATACGGCTAACACCATGGCAATGACAGAAATGATAAGTCCTTTTTTCTTGCCTACCGAGGCGGTTAAATCAGGTAGGTTATTATCGTTCATCCTCGTTGTTCCTTAATTACTTCACTGTAGGAACAACGAGTATAAATTAACCATTCACATTTGTTAACTAAGCATTCATATTAATGCCCATGATTCTCAATGGTTAAACTACGGTAAAATAGGGTGGTTACTCGCTCTTTGGGTAACCAGTTGGCGTATTCAAGCTCAAGCGCCCCGAGTGGGTCTGCCGCCAATACTGACTCGAGGTCTTGATGCTCATCAATCGCAGCCACCATCAGTGATTTCGCTTTGCTGAGCAACTGATAATATCTCTGCAGCCCTGCTTTATTGCTCATCGGCCCGTGCCCTGGGATCACCTGAGTGGAGTCATCTATTTGTGCCATCACTTGCTCAACCGCTGCTAAGATGCCGTCCACACTGCCTCCGCTATCCACATCAACAAAAGGCAAGCTACCTAAATTAAAGTAGATATCGCCCATATGCACGACATTGGCGGTATCGAAAAAAATCACCGCATCGCCATCGGTATGCGCATGGGCAAAGTGTACCGCTCTAGCATGCTCGCCGTTAAAATGTAATGTTAAGTCTTGGCCAAAGCTTAGCTTGGGTAAGTACTGTGAACCCTCACCATGCTTTTGCTGCAAACGCTTATGAACATTGTGATGGGCAATAACATGGGCACCAGATTGGGCAAACACTTCGTTGCCGCCGGTATGGTCACCATGGTGATGGGTATTGATCACAAACTCTGGCGCATTCGGGTTGAGATTTTTCAGCACTGCTTTTATTTTTGGGGCTAACTTGGCAAATTGGTCATCAATGATGTAGGTGCCATCTTTACCTAGGTGCGCGGCTATGTTGCCTCCTTGACCGAAAAGAACATGAATGTGTTCGCTCAATTGCTGAGTTTTTATTTCTACTTCTTCAGCTTGAAGTGAGACGCTCATGGTAGTCGCCACCACTGCCGCTGTAAATAACGAGGGTAATTTCATTGTTTTTCCTGTTGATGGTGTTGTTATTACTGTAGAGAACGCAATTGTCTGCAGTTTAGTTCATATTCGCGCTTTTGGCGGCGTCACTTTGTGGCGGTAACAGTACCCAATGACTTGTTAACAACTATCAATAGCCATATAAATCATATAGTTGCCAGCCTAACAAAATTACCCTTATGCACTATACTCAATAGTCATACGATTTTTCATCGGCAGTAGGTCGTCCATTGCAGAAGCTACCCAGCAATACACACTCAGCTGAAGGCATTTTTGAGCAGGTTGAAGAGCTCAAGTTTAAGATTATTGTACGCGTTGCTATCTTCGCTGCCGCGATTCACGCTGCTCTGATCCCCGGCTTTTATGTCATCGGCGCGACTCCTTTAGCGATTTTGAACATATTTAGTACCTTAAGCTGGCTACTCGGGATTTGGTTAATTAAAAATAACCGACAAAGTTGGGGGTTAAGGGTGGTCAGCGTTGAGGTAGTGGTACATTCAATTGCCGCCTGTGCCTTTATGGGCACGGAAACGGGCTTTCAGTTTTATCTATGGAGTGTCTCATGTATTTTAATGGTTGATTATAAAATGCGAATGGGTAGTGCAGTGGGCTTCAGCCTGACCTTGATCGCTATATTTGCTGCCATATACATTTTGTTCTCCGGTGTTGCCTATCCCTATGCGTATGGTGAGTTTTTACGCTATATCGAGGTCGCTAATATTCTTGTCGCCGGAGTGCCGATGATTTATACCCTTGCACTGATCCGCCGTATCACTTTAGAACAACGCTCTACGCTCGCAGATATGGCAGCCAAAGATTTTCTTACCGGATTATATAATCGACGCTTTGCCAAAGAACTTATGTTGAAGTTACACAATCGCTGCAGCACAGCAGAGCAACCCATGTGTGTCGCTATCGGCGATATCGATTATTTTAAGCAGATTAACGACCAATATGGCCACGAAGTCGGTGACAAAGTGCTGGTAGCACTGTCGCAAACATTACTTGAACACACTCGCGCCAGCGATGTTGTCGCGCGCTGGGGAGGGGAAGAATTTATTATTGCCCTGCCCAATATTGATATTGATACCGCCTCGGCAAGGATAGAATCTATCCGCAGTGCCATCAAAACCATGGACGCACGGCAGGTAAGCCCCGAATTGTCATTGACTATGAGCTTTGGTCTTAGCCAGTGGCAACCACAGCAGAGCGTGGAGGACGTTATCAACGTCGCTGATGACGCTCTGTATCGCAGTAAATCCAACGGTCGTGACCAAACGACCTTAGCGGCGTCAGCGCCAGTGACACTGACACAAGTCACCTAATCAGCAGCCCGAAATTCAATGCGATGCAAGGGCTCGCCAGGTAATAAAGACGTCGCTTGATGCTCAGCAAACTGCTGATAACCCGCCCGATAAAACGAAGACAACGGATGTGCCGATTGACCACCAGGAATGGCTAAAATAGCGTGTTCCAAACGCCCCGGTTGCGCAATAAATCGCTGTGAAGCGCCAAATTCTGGGCGCTGCACTGCGGGCATAAAGCTATCACCAAACCCGGGGGTAATTGGCATATTCAGCCATGAGCTCAGCAACGGTACCTGTTTGCTAAACGGATGCTTGAGCGCTAACGCATTCACATTGCCCCATTGCCATTGCTGCATATCATCGCCAAATTTGTCACGCAAACGCTGAGTCGCGAGCGCGAAGCTGCGTATCAGTAAGCTCTGTTTATCACCCAACTGCCAGCGCTGAGGCTGCGCCAAAAGCTGCCAGGTGGCGGGCTCAAGATTGCGTTTGATAGGCCCTAGAGACAAAGACTCTTGTGCTAGCGCCGACTCAATATCGGCAAACACGGTGTCCATCACTGCGCTGCGGAAGTAGCGAACTAAGGTATAGCCAATGGAATCAGTGCATGCACAGCCCTGCCAATTGCGAACCGCCTCTAAGTATGAGGACTTAGGTTCGCTCTGCAAAGTCGTCACCAATAGCGCCTGCCATTTGCCTAAAAAGCGCGCTTCATTATCAAGTTGCAGGTTAAGGAATGCCTGCTCATCAAACTGTTCACGTGCAGCGAGACGGTCGCGGATTTGTTGCTGGCGCGCTCCTAGCGCATAGCCTCCATCACCAAAGCGCTGATGCTGCTGTGCTGACATAACACGCGCATTGGCGGTCCAAATGCGCCCCTGTTTAGGGTTCATCACGCGTGGTCGCTGCGGCTCATTACTAAACCAAGCTTGTTCAAATTGCTGCTCGGTGATAGCGGTATCACTAGGTTGAGTGCGTGCTGCAATAGCACCCATGGGCTGCCAGCCTAGCTGGCCTTGGGCATCAACAACCACTAGATTTTGCACCGGCATACCGGCTGTATTCGCTAACTGAAAGGCTTCGGTGACCGTTTTGGTGGTGGCGAGTTCAGCTAAATCAAGGTTCAAGGCATAATCGTAATGGCCCACCCAACTAAGCGCGTAGCGCTGACCACCGACTTCGCGCACCGGGCCATAATCGCTCATGAGTAAGCGATATTGATGCACACTGCCATCATCAAGGGCGATGCTCTCTTGTACCTCGACTAAATCAGCGTCGTCGCTAAGGCGAATCCAATCAGATGTGTCGACGTAGGCATTGGTGAATCCCCACGCAATGTGGTTATTACTGCCAACAACAATGGTGGGCGCACCCGGTAACGACACGCCTGTTACTTGGGTATCGGCAATATTCAGCTGCGCACGATACCAAATAATGGGCACCGCTAAGCCTAAATGCATGTCATCGGCGACCATAGGCTGGCCGCTTGTGGTTAACTCCCCCGACACAGCCCAATTGTTGCTCCCCACTTCCAAACTAGGAATGATTTCCCGTATCTGAGCATGCTGAGCTGAAGCCGGCAGCAATGGAATCGTCATCTGTGGTGCCAAGAGTTCGCTGTTATCGAGTGCAGATTGATAAGATGAAGGCTGAGTTAAAAACTGCCGCATTGGCGAACCAAACTGCTGCTCGATACGCTCTAGCACCATGTCACGGGCAAAAGTACCGGCTTGTAAATCGAGGTACATGCTGTAAATCACTAATAAGCTGTCGACTGGCTGCCAAGGCTCAATATCGGCGCCCACTAACAAGTATTCAAAGGTTTTTAAACTCTGCGCCTGCTGGGCATCATTCACGCCTTGGCTATAACGCTGAAGCAATTGCTGTTGTGCCGGTTTAAGCTGAGCATAAATGCGCTTTGAGCGTTGACGCAGTTGATGGAAACGCATTTTCTTATCCAATGGCAAAGCGGCCTCACCAAAAAGCGCACTGAGTTCGCCCGCCGCATTACGCCGCAGTAAATCCATTTGAAAGAAACGGTCTTGCGAATGGGCAAAACCCAGCCCATATGCGGCATCGGCCATTGAGTGAGCATCGACAATGGCTTGCCCTAGCGCATCGCGCTTTATGGTCACCACTTTATCAATACTCTGACTTTGACCGCGACCATCTAGGCTTGGCAAACTGAGATATAAAATGGCATAAAGGAGTGCCGTTACCAGAAGTAGCAAAACAATGACTGCTATCGCTAAGCGCTTAATCCACATCAACATAACCTGTCCATATCGAGTTTATTGTTATTCTGCCCACAGCTAGTGTATGACATTTTTTAAGCTTTGTTCGTGTTAAAGGCAAGTTACCGATATAATAACGGCCATAGTAAGATTTCTTCGCAATCAACTGCGTGTCGCTTTATTGAGAACATTATGACTGAACAGACTTTTATCAAAGGTAAAGACCGAGACTTAGAATCGTCTATCTCTACCATGCAAAACAAACTCGTGGCATTAGATATCAATGTGGAGGAGGCTTTGTGGCTGAATCCAGTGGCTAACTGCTACTCGGTCCACATCCGTGATAAAGACTGTGGGGTGATGTTCACTAATGGTAAAGGGGCTACCGATAAAGCGTGTTTAGCGTCGGCACTAGGGGAGTATTTTGAGCGTTTAAGCTGCAACTACTTCTTCGCCGATTTTTACTTAGGCGAAGAGTTCGCGAACGCCGAATTCACCCACTACCCCAGTGAAAAGTGGTTTGCCGTTGACGGCGAACAAGTGCCAGAAGGTTTGATGAATGAGCAGCTATGGGACTATTTTGACCCTGAGCGCGAACTCACCCCATCTCACCTTTATGACTTTAACTCCGGCAATACCGAGCGCGGTATTTGTGCGCTGCCATATACACGTGTGCGCGATGAAGAAATTGCCTACATCCCCGTCAATGTCATCGGCAACATCTTTGTATCTAACGGCATGAGTGCCGGTAACACCAAATATGAAGCTCGCGTGCAAGGCCTTTCAGAAGTGTTTGAGCGCGCCATTAAAAACCAAATTATCGCCGAAGGAATTTGCCTACCCGAAGTACCTGAAGAGGTGGTGAAGCAATATCCGAAGATTCACCAAGCCTGTGAAGAGCTACGCAGCCATGGGTTTCATTTGCGCATCGCCGATGCGTCGTTGGGCGGTAAATACCCGGTTATGAGTGTGACCCTAATCAATCCAGTTGATGGCTCGGTGTTCGCTTCATTCGGTGCTCACCCGTCATTTGAAGTGGCGTTAGAGCGTACCGTTACTGAGCTTCTTCAAGGCCGTCGCCTTGACCAACTTGACGTATTCCAATGCGCCACTTTCGATAACGACGAAGTAGCGTCAGCAGAAAATATCGAATTACATTTTATCGACTCCAGCGGCCTGATCTCCTATGACTTCTTCCGTGACCAAGCCGATTTTGACTTTGTGCACTGGGATTTCAGCGGCAACACCGAACAAGAGTACCAATTCTGCACGGATCTGATCCACGACATGGGCTATGACATCTACATCATGGATTACACGCACTTAAACGTGTACGCCTGTCGTATCTTGGTACCCGGTTTATCCGATATTTACCCTGTGGATGAGCTCATCTGGCGCAACAATAATGAAGGCGCTAAATTCCGCCAGGACTTCCTGTCACTAGATCAATACGACGCCGAACAATGGCTGGAAATCTACGACCGCTTAGAAGAAGCAGGACATAGCGATATTATCCGCGCTGCCGAATTTATCGGTGTGGTGACTGATGCCGACACGCCTTGGCATACGCTGCGCATCGGCGAGCTAAAAGCGCATCTATGCCTTGCAGCACAAAGCGAGGAAGCCATTGATTGGGTCGAGTGGATTCTGCATACCGATCAAATTAGCCCCGAGCGTATTCGCTTCTTCCGCTGCTTAAAAGCGGTCTTGGAAATCAAATATGACGAACAACGAGCTTACAGCACTTATCAAAGCTCATTGGCGCTGATGTTTGGTGCTGACAATGTTGAACTCGCGATTGAAATAGCAGAAGCGCGGATACAATTCCACGGGCTTAGCTTCCCAGGCTTAGCACTTGAAGGCTTTAAAAAGCACCACGCACTACTCGATGGCTACCGTAAACTACACAGAGCAAAAGCGCAGTTTTGGGATCGCCAAGTAAGCGATAGCTAAACTCTTTTGATGATGCGCCCAAAGCCTGGGCGCATTGTTCCTATACTCTAAAAATCAGCACCTTAGCTGATATATTAATTAGACAAGCCCCGCTACTGCACTATAGTTTAAGGTGTTGTTCAACCACCGACTATCTGCAGCCATGCCACCAGCTTCGAAAAGCCGCTTTTATGCCATTGCCTTTTACGGCCTAATAGCCCTAACCTTGGCTGTGGCTGTATTTCTCGATCACCTCAATTATCAAAAAGCTGAGCAACAATATCGCCAAGATGTGCGGGAAGTAGCACAAAGTTATCGCAGCCAATTACAGGCACTGATGACCGCCAATATTCAACTTGTACGCGGATTAATACCGGCCATCGCTGCCCAGCCTAACCTCAACCAACAACAATTCAGTGTTATTGCGCAAAGCCTATTTACCAGTTCTAAAGAACTGCGCACTATAGGTGCTGCACCGGATATGGTTATTCGAATGACCTACCCTCTCAAGGGTAATGAGGGAGCCATTGGCCTCGACTATATGGCCACCCCCAGTCAACGTGATGCGGCTTTGGCAGCTAAGGAAGGAGGAGAAATAGTGATCGCCGCCCCTGTTAATTTAGTGCAAGGCGGCGTTGGTATTATTGCTCGACTGCCCATTTATATGCAGCAGCCGAAACAAGAGTTTTGGGGGCTGATATCGGTCGTGCTCGACGCCAACAAGGTCTATAGCAATGGCGGGCTCGTACAGTTACAAGAGCAATTCAATGTCGCCTTATATAAGCGTAATCCAGATAAACACATGTTTGGCGATACCGCTATTCGCTATAGCGACCCCATTGAACTATCGATTAGTCTACCTAATGATACTTGGTATTTGGCAGTTCAACCGCAAGCGGGCTGGCAGCCTCCGTGGGAGAACTTTGGCTATGCGCGCATCGCGATTATTTTAACCACTTTGTTAGTGGTACTGTTTTTAGCTTGGCTTCGAGCCTTATTCTTAAAACTCATGGTCAATGAGCAGCGCCTTCAAGCGTTATTTGACCTTTTTCCGCTAGGTATCGCGTTATGTGATGCCAAAACGGGCCGCTATATCAATGCTAATAAAGCCTTACTAAACTCGCTCGATACCCACTTACAACAGCTAAAACAACAACACTTCGCCAACACTCTGCGCTTCAACGAGCGCACAGTACCGGCCTTAGATCAATTGCGCCATGGTCAACATATTGTTGCTGGAGAAGCTCTGTGGCAAAACAACGATACCTTCCCGGTGAATGTGAATGGGGTGCAATTTACCAATGCTCAGGGTGAACCTTTTGTGTGGCTACTCATTGAAGATTTGCGCGAAAAGAAGGCGACACAAGCAGAAATACTTGAAAAGAGTCAGCGCCTAGCATTGATCGTTGAAAATATCGGTGTTGGAACCTGGGATTGGCAAGTACAAAGCGGCGAAGTGACGTTTAACGAGCGTTGGGCGCAAATCATTGGTTATGATCTCGAAGAGCTCACCCCCATTAATATTGATACTTGGCTCAATCACACCCACCCTGATGACTTAAAAGAATCAGGACTACGTTTGGAGCAACACTGGCAGGGACACAGTGAACAGTATGTATGTGAAGCCCGAATGCGTCATAAATTAGGCCATTGGGTGTGGGTTCTGGATACCGGCCGAGTCATTGAATGGTGCGACGATGGTCGACCAAAACGTATGATTGGCACGCACTTAGATATTAGCTCACAAAAGTCGACTGAGGCGGCACTACGCCATGCTAAGCAAGAGATCGAGCGCTTCTTTGAGCTCAGTGCTAACTTTATGGCTATTCTCAACGTACATGGCTTTTTCGAACGCGCCAACTCACGCATATACCGGGGCTTGGGCTTTACAGCCAGTGAAATACTTGCCAAGCCGCTGCTCGACTTTGTCGCCTGTGATGATAAAGAGCGCGTACAACAACAATTTAATAAGTTGAGCCAGCAAGACAATGAAACTCAATTTGATTGCTACTTGCGTACCCACTCACATAAACAGCTGCTGTGCCGTATTAACTTGGCTCTGGATCAAGAGAATAGCAAAATTTATATGGTTGCTAGCGACATCACTGAGCAGCAACGAATCAGCAAGCAGCTGTTGACGCATAAACAAATGCTCGAAGCAATGAGTACCCAGGCGCGCATTGGCGCATGGGAGCTGAATAACGATACTAACCACGCGTTCTGGTCCAAAGTGAACCGCGAGATTCATGGCGTCGATGATAGCTACCTGATCACCGCAGATAATCTTTTTCACTTTTTCACACCCAGTTCCCAATCCCAGCTAAATACGCTCATTAGTCGCACTATCAATAACCGTCAGCCATTTTGTACTGAGCTACAAATAGTCACCGCTCAAGGCGATAAGAAATGGGTACGCGTACGCGGTGAGGCGGAGTTTGACCAGCAACGCTGTATTCGCATCTTTGGCTCTACCCAAGATATAGATGGCGAAAAGCGCGGCCAGCTCGCACAACAGCAATTAGCACAACGGAATAGCGCTTTAGCAGGGCTCACGGTCGATGACGCGATTCTCAATGGTGATTTAGACGCGGCTAAACACATTATCACCCGCATGGTCAGCCGCACCTTAAACACCCATAGGGTCAGTATCTGGTTGTTTGACGATGCCCATCAAAAAATGCATTTACTGTCACTGTACGAGCAAGAGAAAAACAGCCATAGCGAGAGCGGTGTATTAGTCGGGGAGCAATACCCAACTTACTTTAACGCGATACAAAAGCGAGCGGTATTAAGCATCAGTGATGCTCACAACGATCCGCTGACCAGGGAATTTTTACAGGACTATTTGCAGCCGCTCAATATTCATGCGCTTCTCGACTGTGCCATTCCGGGGCGCCATGGCATGGTCGGTGTGGTGTGCGCAGAACAGCTTCATGAACCGCGTGTATGGAGTGAGAATGATGAAAACTTTCTTATTGCTATCGCTAATATCATCGGTGGTGTCTATGCCAACCACGAAAGACAACTAACGGAAATTGCCCTTCGCAACGCGAAAAATAAAGCTGAGCATGCGGCGCTCGTAAAAAGTGAGTTTCTTGCCAGTATGAGTCATGAAATACGTACGCCGATGAATGGCGTATTGGGCATGTTAGAGCTACTGGATCACAGCACATTAAATGACTCGCAGCATCATCACCTGCAACTAGCCCGCTCTTCTGCCAACACCTTGTTAAGTATTATCAACGACATATTGGATTTTTCTAAAATTGAAGCGGGCAAGGTAGAAATTGAACACATAAGTTTTGATATTCACCAAGTGTTGTCACAGGTTGTTGAGTCGCTAGCCTTGAAAGCACAGCAACAAAACAACCGTTTATATCTGGATGCGCATCAGCTACCACAGCAAATAGTTGAGGGTGATCCCAACCGCTTGCGACAAGTGCTGGCCAACTTGTTATCGAATGCGATTAAATTTACCGAAGACGGTGAGATAACGATTACCGCAACACTCGATGAGCATGGGGTATTTACCTGCAGTGTCCAAGACACCGGTATTGGTATCTCTAAGCAAGCTCAAGCGCAATTATTTGATGCCTTTACCCAGGCTGACAGCTCCACCACCCGGCGCTTTGGCGGCACCGGTTTAGGTCTTGCCATTGTCCGTCAGCTATGTCAGCTCATGCATGGCGATGTCAGTGTGAAAAGCACTGTGGATCAAGGCAGTACATTTACGTTCTTCATTCAACTGGAAGCCGATGAGCAATCTACCATCACTCAACACCTGGTGGGTGAGCACGTGGCTATTTTCTGTCATGACCGCCAAGAGAGTACCCTCGCTCGGCAACACTGTGAGTTGATGGGAGCAAAGGTCACCTGCTTTACGGATGGCAATGACTTGCTTGAGCATTTGGCTAACCAAAGCGTCGAGCGCCTCATTATCGATGCCGAACCGCTATTAAAAAATACCCATGAGTTACAGCATCGACTGAAAAGCACGCTTAGCGAACAATGTCAGCTGTTGGTCTTAGCGAATATGGAGCAAACTAATGAAGTCAGCGAGCAATTGGAATTTGAACACTTCCGATTGGCGTTTCATCCATTAACTAGCTTTGATATTTTCAGCGGTTATACGCGCTCAGAAGAGACTGGTGCGCAGCAGCTCTCAGGGACTATTAACTGTTTGCTTGTAGAAGATAATCAGGTCAATCAAATTGTTACCTCATCCTTATTGGACAAGCACGGTTGCAACTACGAAATTGCCAATGATGGACAACAAGCGATAACACGCTTGCAACAGTGTCCTTCGGGGTATTTTGATGTGGTGCTGATGGATTGCCAAATGCCCATTCTTGATGGCTACCAAGCAGCCACTCAAATCCGCCAAGGCAAGGCCGGAGAGCAACATCAAAACATTGCGATTATTGCCCTGACCGCCAATGCAATGGAGGGCGACAAGGAAAAATGTTTGCAATCGGGTATGAACGATTATTTGAGTAAGCCCCTTAAGCCAGACGCGCTCTACGAGAAGCTGACCATCTGGGCACATATGGCACCGCCGTGTGAATAGCGCGAAGCAAAATAGCAACCCCGAGGTCGGCGCTTTAATTTTTTTGTAAATGCTTACATAATAGCTGCTTACCATCTTGCTCAAGCGGGGGAATTATGCGAGCCGAAATCGTTGCCGAAATGAAAGTGCAACCTAGCATTGATGTCCAACAAGAAGTTACTCGTCGGGTGTCATTTTTAAAACACAAGCTTCAACAAGCCCACTGTCGCACCTTGGTGCTTGGCATCAGTGGCGGTGTTGATTCCTCTACTTGCGGCCGTCTTTGCCAGCTTGCCATTGAAGAGCTCAACGCCGATCACGATACTGAACAATATCAGTTCATTGCCGTGCGCTTACCTTATGGTGTACAAGCCGACGAGGATGAGGCGCAGCTGGCGCTCGATTTTATTCAACCCAGTCAGCGTGTTACCGTGAACATCAAACCCGCTACCGACCATATGCATGAACAGGTGCTAAGCAGCCTCGCTGGCAGTGATTTAAGTTTACCCGCACAAAGCCATATTGATTTCGTTAAGGGCAATGTCAAAGCGCGCCAACGCATGATTGCCCAGTATGAGCTAGCGGGTCTACATCAAGGTTTAGTCGTTGGCACCGATCATAGCGCGGAGAACATTACCGGGTTTTATACTAAGTTTGGGGATGGTGCGTGCGATCTAGCGCCGCTGTTTGGCTTATCTAAACGCCAAGTACGTGCACTTGCTCAACACCTCGGAGCGCCTGACGCCTTAGTTACCAAGGCACCGACCGCCGACTTAGAGTGCGATCGCCCCGGCCTCACAGACGAAGAAGCACTGGGCTTAAGTTATGACCAAATCGACGACTTCCTTGAGGCGAAACCCTTAAGTGCAGAAATAGAGCAACGCATAATCGCCATATATCAGCGCACTCAGCATAAGCGTCAACCGATTCCGACCATTTACGATTAGTGCACATAGCCCATGTCAGTACATGGGCTATGACTACAACAAAACTAACCTCAGGCGTAAATGATCGACCGCTCTCGCCCATGCGTAAACACTGCAATCCTTTTGTCATTTGTTTATAGTAAGAGCAGTTCACGCTTAAACTGAAGAAGTTATGTCCTTTCCAATTTTAATAACCGGGGCCGGACAACGTATAGGTCTTGCCCTTGCCCAGCATTTTGTAGCTGAGCAGCACGATGTCATTATTACCTACCGTACTCGGCACAATGCAGTAGATGAGTTAGCGGCGCAAGGTGTTACTTGTATTCAAGCAGATTTTAGTGACGATGAAAGCATTGTGCATTTTATCAATGAGTTACGAGTCCATACGCCAAAGTTACGCGCTATTATTCATAACGCATCAAGTTGGGATAGTGAGAGTAAAAACGACGACTACGCAGCCTTGTTCGATAATATGATGCGTATTCATGCCAAGGTACCTTACCTTATCAATCAACATTGCCAAGACATGCTCGAGCACAGCGATGGCTATAGCGACATTATTCATTTAACCGACTTTGTGGTCGAGACAGGCAGTGCCAAACACCTTGCCTACGCAGCCAGCAAAGCGGCATTGGATAATTTAACTAAGTCATTTGCGGCCAAGTACGCACCACATATAAAAGTGAACGCTGTTGCCCCTTCGCTGATTATTTTTAACGAGGGCGACAGTGAACAGTATAAACACAAGACATTACAAAAATCCCTCATGGGCATTGAACCTGGATGTCGAGAAATTATTAATGCTGTCGAGCTTCTGCTAACCAGCGACTATATAACCGGACGCAGCTTAGCCGTTGATGGCGGCCGTCATCTAAAGTAATTGAGAACATTATGCACGACGAATTAAAACAAAGTTACCAACAATTAATCTCCGCCGTTGGCGAAGACCCACAACGCGAAGGCCTACTAGATACCCCCAAGCGTGCAGCCAAAGCCATGGAGTACCTTACTCAAGGCTACCGTCAGACATTAGCAGAAATCACCAATAATGCGGTGTTTACCTCTGATGCTGATGACATGGTTCTGATCCAAGATATAGAGCTTTACTCAATGTGTGAGCATCACCTGTTACCCTTTGTCGGCAAAGCACATATTGCTTACATTCCCGACGGTAAGGTCTTAGGGCTTTCGAAGTTTGCCCGTATCGTTGACATGTTTGCCCGTCGCTTCCAGATCCAAGAGCAATTGACTCATCAAATCGCTCAAGCAGTTGAAGAAGTCACTGGCGCCAAAGGCGTTGGCGTGATCGTTGAAGCTAAGCACATGTGTATGATGATGCGTGGGGTCGAAAAGCAAAACTCTAAAATGCGTACGTCAGTTATGCTTGGTAATTTCCGCACTGATCCGAAAACGCGCAATGAATTTCTGCAGCTAGTGAAGAATTAGGACACACCATGACCAACGCCATTATCAATGTTACTAATCTCCGGCTAAGAACCTATATTGGGTTCAACCCCGAAGAACGGGAAAAAAAGCAAGATGTTGTGATTAATATCGAGATCCACTATCCGGCAGATAAGGCGTGTACCAGTGATGAGGTGCAAGAGGCACTCAACTATAAGACTGTCACCAAGGAAGTGATCGCACTGGTAGAGCAAGGACAGTTTTTACTTTTAGAAAAGCTAGTCGCGGATATCTTAGCGCTCTGCCACCAGCACCCTAGTGTGCATTACGCTAAAGTACGGGTGGACAAGCCACATGCGTTGCGATTTGCCGACTCTGTATCGTTGACCTTGGATTGGCACGCTTAGCTGTCTAGCTATGATTAAGCACTCGCATTAATTGGCGAGTGCTTCCCCCCCGCCATACAATGACTGTATGCCAAGAGCCATCAATATAACCACCCAATACCGCACGCCTTTACCGATACTGACAATAGCAACAAACAGCCAAAACCGGACCCGAAAGATACCACCTATCACGGTGAGTGGATCGCCAATCACCGGCAGCCATGCGAAAAATAGGCTATACACACCGTAACGATGAAAACGGCGTGTCGCTTTTTCCATCGCTGCGGCTGAGACCGGAAACCACTTTTTGTGCTGAAAGCGTGTAACTTGGGTCCCCAAGGCATAATTGACACAGCTACCAAGAACATTCCCGAGCGTTGCAAACAACCATAACAACACTAGGTGATAGCCCCCTTGCGTCACCATCGCAGTAAGTACCAATTCCGATGAGCTAGGTAGGAGCGTTGCCGACACAAAGGCGGTTAAAAATAAACTAAAATAGGCCAGCAAAACGCTCCTGTATTGCTATTTTTGTATGTCTAATGCTTATAAAAACTTAATACACAGCGGATACTTAAACTCTTTGCCTTCGTAGGCTTTGATGCTAGCAATAATCACCATTACGAATGAGAAAATGGCGACTAAAGGCAGTAGCACAACCCCAATAGCAACAAAAATAAGTAAGAAGCAGACGATGAAAGCAATAAGCATAGTTAGCTGAAAGTTCAATGACGCGCGGCCATGACGGTCAACCACTTCCATCTCATCTTTTTTCACCAACCAGACAATCAACGGGCCAATGATAGATCCAAATGGCACTATAAAACCCGCGAGTGCGGCTAAGTGACACAGCATCGCCATGGTTTTCTCATCATTGCTTTGCTTGTTGTTATTGTTTGCCGGTGGCGGGGTGTCATTCTTCTCTGGTAATACGGGTTCCATATTCTCTCCTGCTTTATGGGTTTGGTATTCAGATTCGCAGGTTTTCTTGCTTGTGTCTAGATACCCGCTCAGTATTAATAACAAACCAGGTGCGTATAGGTTGGCTCTGTGAGGACAGCCTAAGCATTGGTATTACGGCGTATTAGCGCTAGACTAGGGCTCTTGTAATATCATCGTCGGAGTTAACGTGGGTACTGAAGTTGTTAATATTTTAACCATGGCAAAGGTCATTCAAACAGCCGTCGCTCCGGTATTTCTAATCACAGGGATTGCGGCCACCCTTGGGGTACTATCAAACCGCTTGGCGCGGATCACCGACCGTGCTCGTGCCTTGGAGAGAAAACTAAAAATCAGCAGCGATGAAGAGTTTAATCGCTCACTAGCAACTGAGCTGCGCGCCCTGTTAAAGCGTGCGCGTTGTATTCATATCGCTTTTAGTTTCAGTGTACTCAGCGCTACCTTAGTGAGTGCTGTCGTTATGCTGTTGTTTATGGCAAATATCCAAGCCATTAACCTTGGTACTGCTATTGCTGGGTGTTTTATGGTCGCGATGCTGCTGCTTATATTGGCATTTATCGCGTTATTAGGAGAAGTCTTTTTAGCGACTAGAAGTATGCGCAGGGGCATGATATTCGCAGACATTGATCTCGGAGAATAACCACAATTGCCCATACCTTCAGCGTTTAGTAGGACTTATTAGTCATTGCAGCGATTATTAGCACACTTGCTCTTGTGTTCACTGCCCTGCTTAGGTAAAAAGAAGGTTGTTTTACGAAAAGGGGCAAATGGAATGAAACTAAAAACATTATTGGCGGCGACTCTGATCGCCACATCGGGTTCAGCACTAGCAAACTCCGTGTTCGAGAAGCCGGAAGATGCGATTGAGTATCGGCAGTCGGTCTTTTCATTGATCCGGGTGCAAATTGGTGACATGGGCGACATGCTTAAGGGTAAGGTTCCTTTTGACGCGGCACGCTTTCAACAACGCGCAGATAACGCTGCAGCGCTATCACAAATGCCTTGGGAAGCGTTCACTGCGGGCTCAGATCAGGGTAATACCGATGCCTTAGCAGCCATCTGGGAAGACAAGGCCACCTTTGATAAAAAAGCCAACTCCTTTGCGCAATATGCCCAAGAACTTGCTGTTGCTGCTAAAAGTGGTGATAAAAAGCAAATCGCTCCTGCTTTTAAAAACTGGGCGAAAGGCTGTAAAGATTGCCACAAGTCATTTAAAGACTAAACAAACCCGCTCATGGCGGTATCAACCAGTATGAAGCTCAAGCTGATTACCATGTTGGAACACCTATAAAAAACGGCGCCTTCAGGCGCCGTTTTTATGTCCATAGCTCAACGAATTAGCTGCGACGACGACGCAACCACATTAGTGGTGCCATCAGTAGCGCTAGCCACCCTAATGAGCCCGAGCTAGTGCTCTTCTTCACAGGAACTTGAGGCTGTGGTTCTGGTTGCTCAGATGCTTCATCAGCTAGGTTAGTGACATTGACCATCACCGTTGCCGTGTTAGAAATATTGCCGCTGGTATCTGTGGCAACAACTTCAAACATCACCTGTTCAAGACCACTGTCATAATCAAGCTGTTCGGCATTGGCCACAATGACCTCACCATCGCTGTTAATATCAACGGCGGTCGAGCTTGAGCTCACAACAATAAACTCTGAAATAGCGCCAGCAAAGGTCGCATTACGCTCAGCGGTAAGTGTACCAATAACCGTACCTTGTTCGGTGTTTTCGTCTACCGAGAACTGCGCGTCAGCCAAACTAGGCGCCACTTGCATATCATTGCGCGGTGAGGTGACAACGGCTTTAGCGCCATTGGTAGATAGAATAGTGAAGTTAGCATCAGCAAATAAGAACTGTGCACTTTCACCAGGCGCAATACTCTGTACTTCATCACCTTGAGCATCTACTGCCATTGCCACAATTTGTGCAGGTGCGAAGTTATAGTTACCTTGAGCAGTATCAACGGCGTTACTGCCACCTGTTGGGAAGTTATCAGGCGCGGTTCTGAAACGTACCGTAGCATTGACATTGCCCAAGTCCGCCGCAGTCAGACCATAATCACCAATACAATTTTGCAGTGTTACATAGTTAGTCGCACTGTCGAAGTACAAGTTACTCAGATTACCGCTTAGTTGACCATAAGGCGTTGTAAAGGTAATAGGTGTAGGTGTCGGGCCATTAAACAGTGAGTAGTTTAGCGAGTGGGCTGTGACATCCCAGCGGCCATCACCATCCATATCAAAATCTGCGGCGAAGCCACCCATATCAGCGTGGGCTACAGGCTGGTCAACAACTAAAGTTGTAAATACGCCATAACCTGATTCACAGAACGAGGCTGGCACAGCCAATGTCTCGACACTACCAGCTACAATATCTAAACGACCACCATCACCCACTGTGTCTGTTACTGTATTTTCAACAATCACCGGTGTGAGCTCCGCAGCACCTTGGTTGTGCAGTGTATAAACAACACCTTGCTCACCTTTTTCGGCGCTGATCACAGGTTTTGCCGCTGCACGTGGAAGTACATGATAAACCAAGTGCAAGGCCTGTTCACCGCCTTCACTAAAGACCAACGCACCATCTAGCTCTGAGTCTGTCAGCAACTCAGTCGCTGCTAAGGTGTCAATATTGCTGCCACTTAGCTGCCACTCTGGTAATGTTGTGGGGTCAATAGTCATTGCCACTTCAAACTCGACGGATTGGCCCGCCGGAATAGTCACTGAAGTGGGATACTCAGCCATTAAGCTGCCGCGTTCAACATCGTCTGCAAAACGCTGCTCTAAACTGAGCTCATATGTCTTAGCACTGCTTGAGAAGTTTTTAACTACCACGGTTTTAGTCATCGTGGTTGTTTCACTTAAGCTTTGCAGCCCGAATGACAGCGCAGCTTGATGCGTGTCTTTTGCCCACGCCGCTACCGGTAGGTTCGCAGCCTTTTCTACGTCAACCAAACCAGAGCCAATGGCGCTAATCGGTGCCATTGCTGCGTTCTCATCAAGCGCACGTGGGGTGACGGTAACATCAAGGTTTGCTGCGTTCATCAAGGTTGCTTTAAGTTCCATCGCATTGCGCTCTGGTAAAGCCTCTTTAAGCATACTGATAGTACCAGCAGTAATTGGGCCTGAGAATGACGTGCCTGTTGCTCCAGAAAGCCCTGTGCCTGTGCCAGGCTCGGCGGTCATGATATTAACACCGGGGGCAGTGATCTCAGGTTTTAATAGGCCGCTGACCGAAGGTCCACGAGAGGTGAAATCGGCCATTGCACCAGGTGTTGCCACTAACTCAGAGGAAATATTGAAGCTAGCGCCGCCTTTTAATTGCGCCCCAGTGGCAAAAGTAACCCCCACTGATGGAATACTCACTGCTTCGTCAAATCCGCCCATAGGCGCAGGCGTGCCATCATCAACGTTATTGGCGATAATAACAAAAGCAGCACCCTTAGTTTGGGCAGCCAGTACTTTATCAGTGAAATTACAGCCACCACGGTCCACCACTACAGCCTTGCCTGTAAAATCAACACCTTCAGCAAAAGGCTCACAAGCGGTTTGGTTGGCATCTGGATAAACCAGCTCAATGTCATCGCTGCTAAAGCTGAACGCACCTGGGCCAAAATTGGCGCCCTGAATAACAGCTTCTTCGCCTGCCACTGTGCCTTCAGCCACACGAGTCTCATCCGTTGGGTGAGTCATGGCTCCCACAGAAAGTGCATTTTCAGTGGTGCTTGGGCCACCAACGATAAATGGATATGCACCATCGTTGCCGGCAGAGATAACCACACTTGTACCTAACTTGGCGGCGCGATTAATAAATAAGCCTACCGCATCTTCCGCAAGGTCACCGTAGTCGCCACCTAAAGACATGTTAACTACATCAACACGGTCTTCAATATCCATGTCGCCATTGGGGTCCATCGCTGATTCTAGCGCCAGTAATTGTGCAAGCCCTGGACAACCACCGCCACACACCGAATACACAAACAATTCTACATTAGGTGCAATCCCCGTTACCGAGTGTGAAACATGTGTACCGTGGCTCGTGCCGAAGTCAATCGGATCGGCATCATCATTAAAGTAGTCATAACCGCCTTTAACAATACCTTGCGGCCAAGTTACCGTCGTGGGATCAGCAGTGGCTGCGTCATAAGCCGCTTGCGTACCCTCACCACCAAATACTGCGTGGGTATAATCAATGCCGGTATCAAGCACGGCCACTCGAACTCCTTCACCAGTCGCGATTTGGCTCTCAACTAAGGGCGTTGCTTTGATGTAATCAGCACTATCAGCAACATTAAGCTCATAGTCGTAAACCGGGTAGATTTCTTTCACATCCTCGTGCGCCAGCACTTTTCTCACTTCAGACTCATCGCCGTTAACAACAAGCGCATTAACCAGCTTAGTGGTGCGTGTGATCACATTGAGGTTTAAATCGGCGCTTTGAATATTACTTAATACGCGCTCTTGCGCTTGCGAGATATGCGCACTTTGCGTGGCTTGCTGATCTTTGCTTACTGAAAACATCGGCTCACTGTTAAGCTCAATAAGCCAAGATACAGCACGTTTGTTCTGTTTTTTAATGTCGCCAAGTTGGCGCTCAATTTTGCTTTGATGCTGCGGTGTAAAAATTTTATTCTGTGGTTCTAGCTCTGAAGCTGCGACTTGAGTGCCAAGCAGGGCAGACGACACGCCCAGTGCTAATGCACTCAATTTGAGTTTATTTGAAGCCATAATTTTCCTCTGAAAGACATCATTATTGTTGTTGTTCAATTGCAACTATAATGAAAACAAAAAGAGGGGCAAGATTAAATTAATGTAAAATTATTATAAGTAAGTTGGAAAGCGGGCTATGCCCGCTCAATGGACTTTCAATGGACCTCATGAATATGTAACAAAGTATGTTTTAAATAAGACTTACGAGCGGCTCGTAACCCCAAGTACATAACAGCGCAGCCAGTATAGCTGCAAAAACCACGAACGCAGGCCAAGCAGGCTTGACTACCGCTGTTTCTTGCATTGCATTATTGCGACCGGTGACCATCGCTGGCACCAGCCTTTTACCTTTCAATGCATAAATCACAATAGCAGCAATATGCAAAGCAATGGCGGCTAGGATAAAGTCAAAGTTTTGATGGTGCACGGACGAGGCCCACTCAACCCAATCGTAAGATACATATTGGACTAAAGGACCATCGGTAAGAATGTCGTCTGTGGTCATCAATCCGCTGAGCAGTTGCACCAATAACAGTGCAAAAAATAGCAACACCATATAGCTGCCCGCCGCATTATGCCCGGCCACTTGTTCGCTTTGTTTGAGCGCCCTAAACACGGCTTTGGGTGAGTGTAATAACTTGCGCAAACGGGCACTTTCGCTACCAAAAAGCCCCCATAACAAGCGAGTTGCAAGCAATGCTAAGGTAATGTAGGCGAGCACAAAGTGTAACTCCATCGCGCCCTCCTCCGCAGAGAAATAGAGGCCAGCGATACACAGCACTAAACTCCAATGAAAAAAGCGTATAAACCCATCCCAAACTTTCATTTTTGACTCCTTAACTTGGCAATATTGCGATTATGCCAAACTCTGTGTCATGCTGCGTGCTTGATCGTAAAAAACTTTGCTTATGTCTGCTGTTACAAACGCTAAAAACCGAACCCGCTTACATCGACTGGCCCTTATCAAAGGTCAGCTCGATATGTTGCCGTTAAACTTAGCGGTTTTACCTTGGGGGCTATTATGTGGCTCGTTGGCGATGCAAAACGGCTTCAGCGCCTGGGAAACGCAATTGATGTCGTTGTTGGTCTTTGCCGGCTCGGCGCAACTGGTGGCCATCGAGCTTATCGCTGATCATACGCCACTGCTGACACTGCTGTTTACGACCTTCATTATTAGCTCTCGCCACTTTCTCTATGGTCTGGCAGTACGCCAAAAAGTGATTAGCCAACCGCTGCGCTGGCGCTTGCCCGTCAGCTTCGTGTTAACCGACGAGCTATTCGCCTTTTCCCACCACCGCAAGGCATATCAAACGAAAACACGCCTTATTTATGCGCTCAGCGCTGGCTTTAGCTTTTATGTGGCCTGGAATATATGGACTCTATTGGGCATCTTGGCAGGCCAACTATTACCCGATTTAACCAATTTAGGCTTAGACTTTGCCATCGCCACTACTTTTATTGCCTTGGTTGTGCCCACCATAAAAAACAAAGCAACCTTAGCCTGCGTGGTGATCACCGGGATTTGCGCCGCCACTTTCAAAGCTTGGGGGCTGGAACTCTGGTTGGTACTTAGCGCCCTAAGTGGTATGACGGTGGGCTACATGGTCAGTAAGGGTAACCAATGATACTGACGACCATAGTGCTTATGGCATGTATCACCTTTGCCAGCCGTTACCTGTTTTTACATCGCGCCTTACCCTTTCGGGTCGGGCCCAAATTACAGCGCTTTTTAAGCTTCAGTGCGCCGGCGGTACTGACCGCTATTTGGGTGCCCATTGTCCTCCTTCCTGAGGGGCAGTGGCATATTAGTTATCGCAATCCTTATTTACTGGCCGCCGTACTGGCCATTATTGTTGCTTATCGCAGTAAAAGTATCTATCTCACCACTTTAGTAGGGATGGCTGCTTATTTTCTGCTGCGCTGAAAACAAAAAAGGGGCTTTCGCCCCTTCCTAACTTTACTCGTTGAGGTAATCGTCAAAATCATCGTAGCCGAGATTTTTCCGCAGCTTACGCTGCTCTAGATAATCATCAAGCTTCTTTTTGACCTTGCGCTTACGACGGTCATGTTGGTTACGCCCCATCGCTTCGTATTCATCTTCAACAAATTCGTCATCTAACGCATCATAGGAATATGTTTTACCCACAATACACTCCAGTTAATTACAATCATTGTGCGCGGCTCAAGCTTAGCTTCACCACGACCAAGAGCCTACGCCCTTAAAATGAATAAATAGCTGCAAATGGCAAAACTGGAAAGTGAGATTTTTTTATCGTTTCAACAAATATCTTTTATTGACGATGATCATCAATGTGCGACTTTCACTAACACCTTGTTGAAAACAACTAAAAGTTAGCTTTTTTTTAAATCTCTAGCAAAAGCCAGCTCACTATAAATTAATAACCTATTGTTTATTATGGAGTAATAATTTTGGCACCGAATTTGTAATGTATCTCTCGTAACAACAATCAACGGGAATAATGACAATGAAAACGACAGCAGCCCTTCTTTTTGCATCCATGACGGTAACCACAAGCGCACTGGCACACGAGCAAAAGCCAGATAACCTCTCATTTGGTTCACAACAGTGCGATATTGAGTTTAAAAGTGATATTCGTATCAACCCTGAACGCATACAAATCACCAATGTCGATAATCAACACATGGTATACGATGGTCAGCAGCTGCTCGTTGATGGTGAAGTTATGCCTCTGACTGCAGCTCAGCAGCAAGCACTGGATAATTACTCTCAGCAACTACGTAGTTACGTCCCTGAAGTTGCTCAGATTGCCCTTGATGGCGTGAAAATAGCCGGTGTGGCCATTGAGGAAGTGAGTGCAGCATTTGGCATTGAGCATAATGACGCGTTACAGCAGGTCGTGGATAATATTGGCAATAATATCGAGCATAGCTTTTATCAAAATGGCGAGTTTGTGATGGGCAAACAAAGCTTTGATGAGCTAGGTGAAGATATTGAGCAACAATTCGATGAAAACTTTGAGCAAGCCGTTGAACAGGCGATGGTGCAATCCATGGGCAGTGTGCTGATGGCGCTGGGCTCACAAATGGTTAGCTCAGGTGGCGACATGGATGAGTTCGAGCAGCGCATGGAACGCATGGGTGAGCAAATTGAACAGCGTGTTGAGCTTCAAGCTGCCAATATCGAGCAGCGCGCAGACGCCCTGTGCCATTCATTCTCAGAGTTGGCAGAGCAAGAGGCCCAACTGGTGAGCATGGTCCCTGAACTAAGTGACTTCCAGCTTTTAATTACTAAATAGTCGGAATAATCACCCCTTTCGCACTTGCTGGCAGAGCGCTCCCAACCGCGCTACTGCCACTTCCACTTTATCGCTCCAAGGAATACCATAACTCAGGCGCACACATTGACGGTATTTATCGGTAGCGCTAAATATTGAGCCCGGTGTAATGCTGATCCCCGCGTCCAACGCCAAATGAAAAAGTTCAATCACATCGTATTGGCTTGGTAACTGCAGCCACAAGACACAGCCGCCCTTGGGATTAGTCATCCGCGTTTTTTCCGGAAAATGCTGTAACACCAGCGCCCGCATGCGCTCCTTGTTCAAGGCTAGGCGCTGGCGTAGTGTACGTAAGTTTTTGTCGTAATCGCCACTACTCATAAACTCGTACAGGGTCCACTGATTCATCAATGATGATGAACAGCTAATCGCCCGTTTTAAGCGTCGCGCTTGCGCTGCATACTTACCAGCAATCATCCATCCTACGCGATAACTCGGCGCCGCTGTTTTGGAAAGCGACGAGCAGGTGATCACTTGCCCTTTGCGAGAAAAGTATTGCGCCGGTTTAGCATGACTATGTTCATACGCCAATTCACCATACACATCATCCTCAATAAGCACCGCCCCTCGTTCCTCAATCATGCGCACCAGTTGCTGGCGGCGCTCATCGGACATTTGCGAGCCCAAGGGGTTGCTAATTGTAGTAGAGAAAATACAGGCTTTGATGTCGTGCTCTGCGAAGGCACGCGCCAAATCATCTGCACAGACACCTTCTTCCGGGCACATTGGGATCTCTATGGCTTTCAGCCCCAAGCTTTCAATCATCTCAATGATGCCGAAGTAACAGGGCGATTCGATAGCGACAATATCACCCATTTGCGTAACGCATTGCAGCGCAATGTTTAATGCTTCTTGCGCGCCATTGGTAATAACGAGCTCGTCACTATTCACACCGATGGCAAAATCTAAATATCGACCGATGATCTCTTTTTTTAGCGGTGCAAAGCCGTCCAGTGGGCCATAGTTAATCGCTTGGTCGCCGGCTGCGTTCATTACCTTGCGCATAGTTCGGCTCAGTACTTTATCGGTGGCACTCACCGCCACCGGGTTGGCGATCCCCAGCGGGATCACACCGGGCTGATGTAAACCATCGAAAACCTGTTCAATTAATGCCTGCTTGTTAACTGCCACGGGCGAGCGCGCCAATCGCGAGCGCTTTGGCTGGCTGCACGGGAGCACCGCCGCATTTAAGTAAAACCCAGACTTTTCCCGGGCGCTAACCACCCCTTGACGTTCTAACTCCTGATACGCTTGCTGTACCGTAGGAATGCTAACCGAGAGCTTCTGCGCCATGGCCCGCAGCGAGGGAAGTTTTTCCCCTGCATTTAAGGTGCCGTGTTGCTGCATATCTTTAATCAGGTCGACAACTTGCTGATAAAGATAAACAGCGCGCTGCTTATTAATCGTCCGCGACATAATCTGTATAGGTATCAAAATCACTTTTCTGTGTATGTACAGTATACAGAATCACTTTAAAATACCACCTTTTACGATCACGAGAATTCATCATGAACAACATCCTGCTTTATGTGGTCACTGTGCTCATTTGGGGCTCAACTTGGCTGGCGATTGAGTTTCAACTAGGTAGCGTCCCCGTGGAGGTATCACTGTTGCTGCGCTTTGCCATAGCAGCGCTATTGATGTGGGGATATGTGCTCATCAAGCGCCTCCCTATGCGTTTTAATCGCCGCGATCATGTCTTTTTTGCCTTATTGGCATTGTGCAATTTTGGCGCTAATTATCTTATTCTCTACTGGGCACAAGCCTATCTAACCTCGGCACTAGCCTCGATTGCGTTCAGTATGCTGTTGTTGATGAATATCATTAATACCAAGCTGTTTTTCTCTCGCCCCATCGCCAAACGCATTTATTTTGGCGCCCTACTGGGCGTGGTAGGGATTGCCGTACTGTTTTGGCCGGCAATTTCGTCGTTGGATTTAAACAATGGCGTATTAATTGGTCTGCTGCTGGCGTTATCGGGCACCTTAGTGGCATCGTTAGGGAATATGGTCAGTGTTCGTAACTCACAAGCCGAGGTCGGAATTTTACAAGGCAATGCCTGGGGCATGTTGTATGCCACCCTAGGTTTAAGCTTGTATGTGATACTCACTGGCGCCAGTGTCGATTTCGCAGCAACCACAATGAGTTACTGGCTATCGCTGCTTTACTTAAGTACCTTTGGTACGGTCATCGCCTTTGCCTGCTACTTCGTGCTATTAAAAAATATTGGCCCTGAGAAAGCCAGCTATGTGATCGTCTTATTCCCGCTCGTAGCGGTGGTACTGAGCACCCTATTCGAAGGCTTCGTATGGCAAGCGAACACCTTGTATGGCTTCGCCTGTGTACTGCTTGGCAATGCCATTGTGCTCACGCCAGTACACAAAATAACGGCTCGCTTTCGTAAGCCCCGTGTTACCGAGGTACCACCAAAAGCAGTGCGTCCGCTTGGCAGCTAATCACGGCAGGCGTGGTGCCAAGGTATTCGCCATCGGCTTCAATACCCAACCCTACAGTTGTCACCTCACAGCGCTTTATAACCGCTGTGGTGATCTGTGCAAGGCGCGTATGCGCGCCAAAGTAACTGAGTAATAGCGCCACGCCTTGGCGCAGTGGCGCGCCTTGAGCAACGCTGAGGTAATTTAGAGCGCCGCTTGTCACATTAGCATCCGGCGCGACCTTCATGCCACCACCAAAAAACTGACCATTGGCAAAGCAGCACATCAGCTGGCGCTGGTTAGTCACCTTGCCATCAATTTCTACCCTGACCTGTGGGTTAGAGTAGGTATACAAGTGCCTAAGCCCCTCCCAGCTATATCGCCAACGGGCTAGTCGGCCTTTTTTGTTCTGCGTTGCGCGCACCACCTCAGCGTCATAACCAACTCCAGCCACATTAACAAAGTAACGATCGTTAATTCGCCCCAAGTCGATACGCTGCGCCGGCGCCCGCAACGCTGTAGCTAACCAATGCGCTTGGCTAACACGCCACTGCCGAGCAAAGTCGTTGCCACTGCCACAAGGGATCAACGCCACCTCAACAGCGGTGTAGGCAAACGCATTGACAACCAAGTGTAAGGTGCCATCGCCACCGAGCACCACAACCCTTGTTAAACCATTGCTGCACGCTTTCAAACGTTTTAAGTCACGCGCAAAATCCCCAGACGTAGCCAAGCAGGAGTAACCAATAGACGCTTGCTGCAAACATTTTTCGAGTTGGTCGAGCAACTTTTTTTGGTAACTGGGGTGATAGACCACCAACCAAGATGAACAAGTCGGCAAATGGACACCTTAAAACAAATATGTTTTATCTGAATAAATATGCAGCCTATTTTAATACAGAAAGCTTATCAAGCTTTAAACCCCTAATATAATATGGTTCAAGGTAAAAGCATACAAATATAATCATGCATAGAACACGCTAAACTGAAACTTAACAAAAGCAAAATGCATAAAAAAAACTTATGCGAAAGGGCCAAAATTTATCGTTTTATTTTTAACCACTTCAGCCTCACAATAGCCATGTTTTCAGACACAGACATAGCGCGGAGCAACCAAGATGAACCCAGTAAACACATTAAACCAAACGGCAGCAAGCCAAGTCGCAGTTAAGCCCAGCAAGCGTAAAGCAAAAATGCTGGCAAAGTTAAACCGCTTCGGTAAGGAACTCGCTCTTAGTGGCGTCGTTCGTTACAAGTAATAAGTTAGATTAATGTTACTTGGGGTGTAAGGCACCAACCAGCTTTACACCCTCAACCTTCCCCCCATAGCAGTCTAAAATACCCTCTATTTCACTGAATTAGCACAAAAATCAAGCAAACGACCGTTTTTCTATTTACACCTGCGTTTTGCCTCAGTATTATCCTAGCCCATGGAGAGATGGCAGAGCGGTTGAATGCACCGGTCTTGAAAACCGGCATGGGTTAATAGCCCATCTAGGGTTCGAATCCCTATCTCTCCGCCACATTTTACAAACTGATTCGCGCCGGAGAGGTGGCCGAGTGGCTGAAGGCGCTCCCCTGCTAAGGGAGTATAGGGTTTGTAGCCCTATCGAGGGTTCGAATCCCTCCTTCTCCGCCATTAGTTAAGTTAAAAAACCGCACATTGTTGCGGTTTTTTGCTTTTCGGCGTCCAGTCGCAAGCGTCCAGCCTTCGGCGCCTCAGAACTGCGAAGCAATACTTCGATTTCTTCGACCCTTCTCCGCCATTAGTTATAAAAGAACCCGCACTAGCTGCGGGTTTTTTTATAACTAAATTTCGAGAAGGCGGACTTGGTGAGGACCCTTTGTTCGACAAAATGTCGGGAGCATTTTGAGCCGCGAAGGCGCCCGCAGGGGCGAGTGTATGGATACACGAATGCTCATCCCGAGTCGAAGCCATTAGTTAAGTTAAAAAACCGCACATTGTTGCGGTTTTTTGCTTTTCGGCGTCCAGTCGCAAGCGTCCAGCCTTCGGCGTCTCAGAACTGCGAAGGCCCCCGTAGGGGCGAGTACAGGATGTACGCGCGCTTATCCCGACAACCGTTATCAGAACCTGGCCTTTACTTTTTCACCACGTTTGCCACCATAGCGCCCCATTATCAACAGCGATGAATATTCACTATGCTATTACATACCCAAGACGCAGAGTCTAGCCAACAACTTTATCAGCACCTTGTCGGTGCCATCACCCCTCGTCCTATTGCTTGGGTCAGCACCCGCAGCGCCACTGGCGTCGATAATGTAGCTCCTTACTCATTTTTTAGCGTGGCCAGCTGCCAACCGCCGGTGTTATCAGTTACTCATGTGACACCTCGCACAGGAGAGCCGAAAGACACATTGAAAAACTTGCTGGCGACCAAAGAATGTGTCGTCAATATCGTCACCGAAGACTTGCTCACGGCGATGAATCAAAGCTGCGCCAACTACCCGAGTGATATCAGTGAATTCACGGCCGTGGGTATTGATAAACATACTAGCCACAGTGTATCGGTGCCAGGCGTTGCTGCTGCGCCAGTACGTTACGAGTGCACGCTGCGAGAGGTGATTGAACTTGGCTCAGAGCCGGGAAGCGGGCAAGTGATGTTACTCGACGTTAAAACCATCGACATTGATGATGCTCTGTTGGTCGATGGTCGCATCGCACCGGACCGCTTGCCTACTATAGGTAAGCTAGGTGGCGATGCCTACGCGCATACCACCCGTCAAAGCGTGCTTAGTCGCCCAGTACTCGACTAGCAACGCTGAGTAACGCCGCAATATCTTGCTCATCATTGTAGATGTGCGGTGAGATACGAATACCCAAGCGGCGTTCATCGACGCTGATACAGGCTTTGCTTAGTTCCGCTAGCAGGGCCCGTTGGTGACGTCCGCCATGGACAATCAGGGTACCACTGCGCTTCTCAGGCTCCTTAGGCGAGACAATCCACTGCTGCAGGTGCGACCACAGCAGTTGTTGCATGGCCAGGTTATGGTTGCGCACCTTATCGATGCCGTACTCATTGAACCAGCTAATACTGTGCGCGGCCAAAACATAAGGTGCAATATTGGGGGTGCCGCCCCAAAAACGTAAGGCACTGGGATGGTAGTCAAAATGATGAATATCAAATTCAAAAGGATTACTATGGGAAAACCAGCCCACGTCTTTGGGCTGACAGTGCGCTAATTGCTGCTCACTAACCCATAAGTAAGCGGCGCCTGGCCCACCACAGAGCCATTTTACGCTCGAGCCGATCATAAAGCCGGGTTCCACTGCGGTTAAATCCAAAGGGATCACCCCCGCTCCCTGAGCTACATCGATTAGCGACAACACTCCCCGCTTTTTCGCGTACTCACAGATATGAGCAACCGGGGCTTGCTGCCCAGAGTTGGAATACACCTGACTAACAAACACCAAATCAACCTCAGTGTCTAAGTAATGCTGCCATACCTGAGCATCACTGACATCTTCGTGAGCCGGTATAAATCGCAGCTGACAATCCTCAGGTAAGGCTTTTTGCAGCACAAAGCCCATGCTCGGGAAGTCTTGCTCACTGAGCAGCACTTTGCACCCACCTCTCGTTAGCCGTGGGTGGGCCATCAGCAGCTTGGTCAATGCACTGGATAAATTAACCTGCGGGCAAAATTGCCCAGCAGAGCTATTAAACAACCTCGCGAGTGCTTGAGTAAACTGTTCAATAGCCTGCAGCCATTGTGACCAAGGCTCTTGTTGGCCCTGTTGCCAAGGCGCAAAGAACGCCTCATTGAAGGCGTGCTGTGCGGTTGTTAATGGCCGACCCACCGAGTGGCTGAGTAAGTAGGGCCCTTGAGGCAAGGCAAAGGTATCTTTCATTAGTTGTCCACCAACGCCGTTAATGTGGCGATATCGTGATAACGGGTGTGAATATCATCGCGCTCGCGCGCGGCGCGCTTATCGCGCAGATTAGCGAGTTCGGCTAACAGCACAGGTAAGGGCGGTCCACTGGCCGTTACCTTAGTTTGATGCTGGCTACCAAGATTTTCATTAGGAATACGAATATACTTATCAACCAGCTGGTTATGGTGCTGAATTGCCGTTTGCCCATGCAATTTACACACCCTCAAAAATGCTCTGAGGTTTTGCTGAAACCAGGAACTGCTATGCTGCTGCGGTGCCACCGCTAAAAACTCATCCATAATCGATGGCAAACGCATGCAATTGCGCAGTACGCGCTGATCCTCTGGCATCATGTATAAAAACTTCTCTACCAGCATTTGTGAATAAGCCGGTTCATTGGCACAACATAACCCCAACAACATATCGATCACGTTAATACCAGCAAAATCACCGGCATTGGCGCCCCGATAGACCTCTTTGCCAACCCGGTAAGGCTTGTAATAAGGGCGCACGGCATAAAAGAACTGCTGTGCATCAAGGTGTTGAAATAAATAGCGGTTACTTTCCAGTACATCTTTTAGCGCTTGTTCGGCCACTAACAATAAATCAGGAACCACAGGGTGAGAAATGCCCAAGGGCTGGATACGCAACAACGCATCGGCGGCCCGCTTGAAGGCCACTATACCCTTAGTGTTGTAGTCTACAAACAAGCGTTCATCGGGCAGATCGGTAAAGCGTTTATATTGGCCATTGATAGCGCGATTATGGGTGGTTAAATGCGCCGTTGCAAAACGAGGGGTAACGCCTATTGACGCGCCAATGTGCATGGCCAGAGTCGACGCTTGTTGCAGCGGAGAATGCGTTTCTCGTGACGGCTCGGTGATTTCATGACGCCGACACGCCGCCATATATAAGCCAACATTGCCGAGCAAATCAAAGGCACTATCGAAGCCCTCATCGGTATTGCCCTCATCAACTAAATTAGCTATTAACGCGTCTCCTTCGTCTGTGAGTTGCTGCTTCAGTGCATCGCCGACACCATGGACATTGGCACGATCGGCCTGTACTTGGTAGCGCTGTTCTAATTGATTATTAATTTCGACAAAGCGACTGCGGATCCAGTCATCAAATTGCTGTGCGTGCGGTGTCATAGGAGCTACAAAAATATTGCCTTACATAAGGTAAAAATAGCATAAAGCCGGTGGTGCTTTTTATTAACCTCCACTAACATAAACGCATAAAAATAATAAAAATCACCATTTAATAAATGATAAATAGCGATAACCACTCAAAAATCAAAATAGATGCCAAGGACCTGCAGTTGCTTGCGCTGCTGCAAGACAATGGCCGGATGAGTGTCAGCGAGTTAGCGCAGCGCGTTAATCTGTCAGATACTCCTTGTATTCGCCGCATCACTAAGCTGCAGCAAGCCGGCTATATTCGTGGTTACCATGCCCGTTTAAATGCCCAACAACTGGGGTTTCATGTTACCGTCTATGCGCTTATTAAATTGCAGCAAAACTCCGCTCAGGCTGCCGATAACTTCGAAAGCCAAGTGGATGGCTTTTTAGCGGTACAGGAATGTGCGGTGATCACCGGTGAGTATGATTATTTGCTAAAAATTATTGCCAAAGATCTCGGTGACTACGAACACTTCGTCAAACATACTCTCGGAGGCCTTGCGGAGATTGCCGCCATTGACTCCACCGTGGTTTTAAAACAACGCTTCTCTCGCTGGCAGCTGCCGCTGTAGTTGTATATACAGGGTTGCTCGCTATCAGCTAGCTGTCAGTGCAGTGCTTTGGTATGCTGCTAACTTGGATTGATGGAGTACTCCCATGCGTATCGTTATTTTTATGCTGATGTTGATCAGCGGTGTAGGCCACAGCAGCGAAACTTGCCTCGATATAATCAGCGATGTCGACACCATAATGGCGGCGAAAGAACAAGGCCGCTACCGCTACGCCATTGGTGATGGCCAAGCTGCGGTTGATATCAGCGACAACCCCAGCTTTGCTACCTATTTACGCCGTGCCAATCAGTGGCTAAAGACACACAACCCCCGCGCCCACACTCCTTGCCCCGTAAACACAGCCACAGTGCAACTGCTGCAGCAGCAACAACAGCTTCCTGCCAATACTCAAGTGCATCATTTACTCAGTCCGTTTGAGCTGCGTCAGCATAATAATGACAAGATCGCGTTGCTGTTTCACGGCCTTACCGACTCCCCTTTTAGCTATCATAGCCTCGCGGCCTATTTCTATCGCCAAGGTTTCACCGTGCGGACAGTACTGTTACCAGGCCATGGCAGTGCCGCAGCTCAGCTTCAGGACGCCGAGTTTTCGCAGTGGCAGCAACTTGCTCGCTATGCCATAAACCGTGCCGCTAACGAGTTCGAACAGGTGGTGATTGGCGGCTACTCAACCGGTGCGGCGTTAGCCATGGCCGAGCTTGTAGCCGAGCCTGATAGAGCCAATATCCGAGCCCTTATGCTTTGGTCTCCCGCCAGTGAACCACATAATAAAAATGGCTGGCTAGCAAAGTGGATTGATCGGGTTCCATTCGTAAACTGGATCGATAAAGACGCCGACATAGATTTCGCCAAATATGAAAGCTTTCCTTTCGCTGCCGCAGCCCTAGCCCATCAAGCCATGTCGCGTATTAGTCAAGATGCGCTGACTGAAGCCGAGCTGCCCAATATTCCGTTATTTGTTGTTCAAAGCGAGGTCGATACCACCATTGATGCACGCGCGACCTTAAATATGCTCAAGGTATGGCATGAGCCACAAAAACGTCCGCAAACTCGGCACGATATGTTGGTGTTTTATGGTCAACAACAAGCTGCCAGAGCATTGTTAGGGGCCGCGTTCGATATTCGGAGTTATTCATGTCAGCGTGGACAGCCTCCTTGTGAGGACGTTATTGATATCTCTCATATTGGAGTGGTCAACGCGCCACAGCACCCGTACTATGGTCGGCAAGGGCTTTATCGTAACTGCGGCAGCTATTTAGAGGATGATGCCCGCTACCGCCAATGCAAAGTGGGTGAGGTGATCGTCGGTGAGCGCACCGCCGCTAACCTCTCGCAGCAGCGGCCGCTCAAGCGCCTGACCTATAACCCGTTTTATGCGCAGCTAGAGCAAGATATGAGCGTGTTTTTGGCTCGGGTCATGCAGTAACATGGGGGCACTGACGCATCGCTTCTTTACGTCGGTCACTGAGGTTGGACAACCCACTTGGCAACGGTTTTTCAGCGCTCACCCTTTTAGCCAATATTCGTTTATTTACGCCCTAGAGCAATCCGGGAGCGCCTGCGCACAATCCGGCTGGCAGCCCTACCACCTAGGTTTATACCGAGGTGAGGAGCTGGTCGCCCTATGTATAGGCTATATAAAATCTCACTCTTATGGCGAGTATGTATTTGATTGGAGTATTGCCGAGGCCTACCAGCAATACGGCTTTGACTATTACCCTAAATGGCTTAGCGCCATCCCCTTTACGCCCATCACCGGCCCGCGTATCGCTTACCATGATATTGACCCACAGCAAGCGGCTGTCGCCCTCGCCAACGCCCTAGATCACGAAGCCGAACAACAGCAATGGTCGGGATGGCATATCAACTTTTACAATGACGACGTCAGCCAACACTTGGCACATCCCCCTTTACTGAAGCGTCAAACCGTACAGTTTCAGTGGCGCAATAACGGCTATAACAACTTTGAACACTTCTGTAGCGCACTGAAGTCTCGTAAGCGCAAGCAAGTATTAAAAGAACGAGCACAGATTGCGGCGCAGCAGTTGCAGGTACAAGTGCATCAAGGCCGGGAAATTAGCCCCGAGTTAATGCATGCAATGATCCGCTTTTACCAGCAAACTTACCTCAAGCGCTCAGGCCATCTGGGCTATTTAACTGCAGACTTTTTCACCCGGCTACTCACGCTGATGGCTGACCATTTGGTCATTATCAGCGCTTGGCACCAAGGCACCATCGTCGCCGCAAGCCTTTATCTGCGCGACCAGCAAACCTTATACGGTCGATATTGGGGTTGCGATGAGCAATTCCAGCATTTGCACTTCGAACTATGCTATTACCAAGGCATTGAATTGTGTATAAACGAGGGGCTAGCAACTTTTAACAGCGGCGCTCAAGGGGAACATAAAATCGCCCGTGGCTTTGCGCCGATTTTCACCCACTCCTGCCATCGCTTTTGTGACAGCCCATTCACTGCCGCATTAACGGACTTTGTGGCTCGCGAAAGTGCGCAGCTGGACTTGTATAGACAACAATGCTTAGCGCTTAGTCCGTTCAAAGTGCAGTAACTGATTATTCGCAGGCATCGCTACATCATCAATCAAGGTCAACCCCGCTTGCTTGGCTAAGGCGACCAGCCATTGTTGCTCCCTAATACCACTGCGTGGATCGCGTTGTTTGAGCATGGCATCAAACTGTGCATTGCTGGCACTGGTGAACTGACCTTGATACTTAAAAGGCCCGTAAATACATAACTGGCCATGTAATGGCAAATGCTCACTAACCCCTGCAAAGAACGCCTCAACCAGCGCTTCGCTGACAATATGAAGGGTATTGGCAGTGAACATACCATCTGGTTGCGATACCGGCCAAGGCTCGCCAATATCGAGAGACAATGGCGGTAACAAGGTGTCACACTGTACCTCTTGCAGCCATAGCTCGATGCCATCATGGTTAGCAGGTAAGTCGCTGGTTTGCCACAATAAGTGCGGCAATCGAGGAGCGAAATAAGCAGCATGCTGACCGGTGCCCGAGCCAATCTCAAGCACCTGCTCAGTATTTTTAAAAATACGCTGTAATTGCGCCAATATTGGCGCTTTATTGTTTTCACACGCCTGTGAAAAAGGTTTATTGATGCTCATCTTCAGCCAAAGTATGTAGGAAGAAGTTAAACTCAAGAGCTTTCTCTTGCAGGCTTTTGAATCGCCCAGAAGCCCCACCATGACCCGACTCCATGTCGGTTTTAAATAACAATAGATGATTATCGGTTTTGTACTCGCGCATTTTCGCAACCCATTTCATCGGTTCCCAGTACTGCACTTGTGAATCATGCAGCCCAGTGGTTACCAAAATATGGGGGTAATCTTGCGCCTTGATATTATCGTACGGGGAATAAGCCGCGATGGTTTGATAATCGCCCTCATCGTTGGGGTTACCCCATTCATCATACTCGTTGGTGGTCAGCGGAATGCTCTCATCCAGCATGGTGGTCAGCACATCAAGGAAGGGCACATGACAGCCAATCGCACGATACAAATGCGGAGCTTGGTTAATGACCGCCCCCATCAGTAGGCCACCGGCACTGCCGCCGCTGGCGAACACTTTATCCTCGGCACCATAACCCTTGGCAACCAGCGCCTCGGTAACATCAATAAAGTCATTGAAGCTATTTTGCTTATGTTTGAGCTTGCCTGCTTCATACCATTGCCGGCCCAGCATCTCTGAGCCACGAATATGCGCAATAGCGTAGACGAAGCCACGATCGAGTAAACTCAGGATGGTGCTGGAAAAGCTTGGATCGATGGTAATGCCATAGGCACCATAACCGTACTGTAACAACGGGTTGCTGCCATCGCCTTTAAATAAATCACGACGGTATACCAGAGAAACAGGCACTTGCTCACCGTCACGCGCAGTGATAAACAAGCGTTCGCTGGCGTAGTCATCGGCATTAAACTCACCCACCACCTGCTGCTGCTTCAACAAGGTTTTCTCACCCGTGGCCAAATCAAACTCAAACAAGCTACCCGGCGTTGTTAAGCTCGAATAAAACACCCGCGCCTTACTCACATTCGGCTCGGGATTCATGGCCACACCGGCAAAGTAACAGGGGTCGGCAAATTGCAGTGGCATGGGCGTTCCCGCCACCTTGCCTTGGCGGTGCTGGTACACCACAAAGCCTATCTGCCCTTGCTGGCGCTCGGTGAGCAACCAATAGTGCTCAAACAGCTCGACACTCTCTAACAGCACATCCTCGCGGTGGGCAACGAGCTCTTGCCATTGCTGTAAGTCGGCTAATTGCGCGGCAGTGGCTTGCATAAAGCGGAAGTTCTTCGCCTGCCAATTGCTGACGATATAAAAGTGTTCACCTAGCTTATCAATATCATACAGGTGTCCTTGGGTGCGCGGCAGCAGCTCCGTTACTGGAGCACACGGGTTATCGGCATCAATAGCAAAGGTATGGCTGGTTTCTGTGGCTTCTAAATCGATAAAGATCAGGCTCTCGTCACGGCTTTTGCCCAGCCCCATGTAAAAGCTGCGGTCACTCTCTTCGTATACCAGCACGTCTTGCTCTTGCGCCGTACCTAAGCGATGACGAAACACCTGATAACCCAGCAGTGTTTGTTCATCTTTACGCACATAAAAAACCGTGCGGTTGTCGTTGGCCCAGACTACCTGGCCCTCGGTGTTAGTGAGGGTGTCGCTAAGCAGCTCACCGGTGGCGAGATCCTTAAACGCCACGGTGTAGATACGTCTTCCCGAGGTATCTTCGGCATAGGCAAGAAGCTGCTCATTGGGGCTCACTGCCACCTCACCTAAATCATAGAAGTCATGGCCTTGTGCAAGCTGATTAACATCCAACAGTAGGGCTTTATTATCACCACTAAAACTGGTGGCACGAAAATGTCGGCCATACTCTTCATCACCACTGACTTCGCTGTGATACCAATAAGCGCCATCTTTGACCGGCACGGTATTGTCGTCTTTCTTTATGCGCCCTTTGAGCTCGGCGAACAGCTGTTGCTGGCGCTGCGCAGTTGACGAAAGCATTTGCTGACAATAATGATTTTCCGCCTCTAAGTGCGCGAGAACTTCGGGGTTTTCACGCTTATCGTCACGCATCCAATAGTAATCATCTTGGCGCTGCTGACCATGGTGGGAAAGTAAGTGGGGAACCTTTTTGGCGATGGGTGCTTGCACAAATGACCTCAATACACTGAAACTGAGCCGTCAGTGTATCATTTGCTCAACAAGGCGACTATTCCTCTACTTCTTGCCAAGCTGTTTGCCAATTTAAGCCAACGCCTGGTTCGTATTGATCGTGGTTTTTACCACCCAAACGACACAGTTCGGTATACGGCCAAGGCTTGCAACGGTACACCTTACCAGTCGCTAAATGCAGTACTCGGTCACCAGCGCGATAGGACTCGTGGTTAACAGGAAAAATGTGATCATAGCCGGAAGCCATTTCCCCTACCTGATCTTGGCTTTTAGCTACACAGTTATAATTAATGACTACTTCAGTAATGCCACAGCGACTACTGGCATAAATTTCATTACCACGATAGCCAACAATCAATCCTTGCTCGGTCATGCGCCCAGCCTGCATTAAAGGAATATGAGTGTTAATGTATTGCGCCACTTCACGGGACCAATTCTGAGGTTCCCCTTGCTGGTCCGATTCAATATTGATGACAAAACTGAGATCTTTGACTAGCCCTTGGGTGTCGTATACTTCTACTTCAACCACGTCGCCACGAAACAACTGGGTATGACTACTGAGCGTGCCCACGCTGATCCATTCACTTTCGGGTAAAGACTTCACCATTGCAAACCTCACAATTTGGCTTTCCTAAACAAACCAGGTAGCAACTCAATAAAGCTTAATTAAAACTTAAAGGTAACTTAATTTTTAACCAGCTGAAAGATTAATATTCTACTTTCACCCTTTGCCATAGCGCAATAAAGTATTGGTTTATTGAAGCAATATAATACTTTGATACTAAAAAAGGGAAGTCTCCTTCCCTTCTATTAGTTGCTTACGCCTTTGCCGCTTTTGGCCTGCGACTGAATAACTGCCAGAACTTAACAAATGCTCGGCGCACGTCAGCGAGTATCATATATAAGCAAGGTACTAAAATGAGTGTCAGTAACGTTGCGTACATTACCGCAAAGCCTAATGCTACGGCCATAGGGATGACGAATTTAGCTTGTAGGCTGGTTTCGAACATAATGGGTAAGACACCGGCAAAGGTAGTAATCGACGTCAGGGTAATAGCACGAAAACGGGCGCAGCCACCCTCAACCACTGCCCTGGCCGTGCTGTGTCCTTCACGGCGCGCTTGGTTGACAAAGTCAGTCATCACCAATGAGTCATTGATAACCACACCGGCGGCGGCGATTAGGCCGAAGAAAGACATGGTACTGAGGTCAAGGCCGAACCAAAAATGCCCCCACAATGCCCCTGTTAAGCTGAACGGGATCACCGACATCACAATGAATGGCTGGCTATAACTCTTCAGCGGCACAGCCAAAAGAATATAAACAATGATCATTCCCGCAATGAAAAACAGCACTTGCTCATTTGCCTGTGCTTGCTGCTCTTCAATGGAGCCGCCAAGCTCAGTTTTAACCGAGGGAAAGTCCTCTTTTAGCTGTGGCAGTAGGTCTTCTTTAATGCGTTTAACAACGGCTGTTGGCTCCACCATTTCTTCATCGATGCTGCCATACACATAGACGGTGCGGTAACCCCCCTCGCGGCGAATATAGCTCACGCCCGGGCGCTCTTGAAGTTCAACCACATCACCTAACATCACTTCTTGACCGCTAGGAGTCATCACTACGGTGTGTTTTAACGATGAGAACGCCTCGCGCGTGAGTTTAGGGTAACGCACCATCACCCTTACTTCTTCACCATTGCGGATCACCCGTTGCGCTTCACCACCATAGAAACTTGCCCCAACTTGATTAGCAATATCTTGCAAATCTAGACCCAAGTCATAGGCCACTGGCTTAAGACTAAGCTGCACTTCCTTGCTTGCTGGGTCGATGGTTGAACTAATATCAAACAACCCCTTTTGCTGTTGCAGCATGGAGATAAACTGACGCCCAGCGGCATTAAGCGTATCGATATCGGAACCAAATAGTAGGTAACCGAATTCGCCGTCTCCTCCTGGATTACCGTTGACATCATCTTGGATAGTCAGTGATTTAATGCCGGCTATTTCTGGCATAGCTTCGCGCCAACGGCGCGACAATTCAAAGGCGTTATAAGGGCGAATTTCTTCTTCAACGAGTGGCGCCAATACTGTGGCTTCCGTGCGGCCTTGGTTAAACACCAACAAATCACGCACCATTTTTTGCCCAGCTTGTTGTTCGGTTTCGCGATCAACTTCACGCACCATGGCTTCAATTTTTTGCACCGCTCGGATAGTTTGCATGTCCGAGGCGTTATCGTTCATCTCGATATTAATTTGCGGGAAGTCATGCGGCACTTTTGGTGTAGGAACCATGCGCACATGGTTGCTGGCTATAAGTGTATAACTGAGCACTAACATACCGATGAAACCTAATAGCACCACCCAACGCCACTCGATGCACTTTTCTACCGTGCGTCGGTAAGGGCCATTAACGAAAGCAAAGAACCGAGTATTAAAGCGTGTTCTGAACCCATCTTTTTTAATAGGTGGGAACTTAGTATGAGCGATGTGCGCAGGTAAAATCAGTTTTGATTCAATCAAGCTAAACGCCAAACACGCCATCACTACCACGGCGATACCGAAGAAGAAGGCTCGTTCAGGACCACTTGATAATGTAAACGGCGCGAATACCGCCATCGTGGTAAGCACCCCGAAGGTCGCCGGCGTGGCGACACGTTTAGCGCCGCGCACCACATTTTCAACGCCACCGCCTTTTCTCTCAATCTCGGTATAGGCACTTTCGCCTATGACAATGGCATCATCCACCACGATTCCAAGTACCATGATAAAGGCGAATAACGATACGATATTGATGCTAATGCCAAATAACGGCATGGTCATCAGGGCACCCAAGAAGCAGACTGGTAAGCCCACCATCACCCACAGAGCCAATTTAAAACGTAAAAACAAGCTCAACATAATGGCTACCAAAATGGCCCCTTGGAACAAGTTTTTCAGCATCATGTCCAAGCGCGCATTGAGGTAGTAAGTCATATCCATCAAGGGTACAAGACGCACTCCAGAGGGGAGCGACTCATTCTTACTGTCGATATAGGCTTTAACTGATTCGGCCACGGGAATCATATTTTGTTCTTTGGTTGCTTTCACACTGAGGTAAATGGCGTTTTTACCATTGAACTTGAAATAACGTTCACCCTCGGTGAAACCGTCTTTTATTACCGCCACATCTTGCAGTAAGACCTTAGCGCCATTAGCACCGACTTTCACTGGAATAGAGCGGAACTCCTCACCAGAGTATGACTGCGCCTCTACACGCACAGAGATAATGCCGGCATCGGTACGTAATTGACCAGCGGAGAAGTTAGCCGAATAACGTCTTACCGCACTAGCCACATCATTGAGTGTGAGGCTATAACGGCGCAAAGTATCAGGCTTGATTTCAATAGCAATCTCATCGAGTGGCACATCGTTTTGCACCAACGACACATTGCTTAGCTGTAGTAACTCATCCTCAATGTTATTGGCTATAGGCTTAAGTTCTGTCAGAGGTAAATCAGCCACCAAAGACATGCCTATGACATCTTGGCGGAACTCTACTTGGCTAATGGTGACAGGCTCCATTCCCGCAGGAAAGGTCGCGATGCCATCAACACGCAGCTTAACTTTATCTAAAACATCGGTGAGCTCAACATCTGGGTCTATCTCTAACTGCGCGCTTCCTGTGTTGCGAAAGGCACGATACACCCCTTTTTCGATTTCAGTGACATCCTTAAGTGACTCTTCAATTTTGATCAGGATGCTTTCTTCAATCTCTTGTGGTGAGGCTCCCGGGTAATTAGCCTGAACGGTGATATAGTTGACTTCAACATTGGGAAACATCTGCCGCTGGATGGTGATGTAACTCACAATACCCATGATGATGATGAATAACATCATCAAGTTGGCAGCCACAGGGTTATTGGCAAAGTAAGCGATAATACCGGTTTGTTTTTGCTGTTGCATTATCGGCTCCTACAGTTGATCCGTTGTCTTGGGGCTATTTTCAGAGCTATTTACAGCTCCGGCAATACGCACTTCCATGCCTTCTTGCGGGTACTCAGGCAAAGTGACAACCACACGGTCGTCAGCATCAAGGCCACCACTGATCAGAAAAAACTCATCTTCTTCACGTACCACTTTCACTTGTCGAGGTTGCAGCAGGTTGTCTTTATTCACCACCCACACCGTCTGGTTATTCACCAGCTCTTGCGGCAGGCGGAAAATCTCTTTCAAAGTTTGTCCGGCGAACTGCACTTGCACATAGCTGCCAAACTTCAGCTTAGGCAATTGCCCGTGCATAGCGTAGGGATCGTTAACACGCACCACCAAGTTACTCATACGCGTAGCGCTGTCGACCACGCCTAAATCGCGATCGATCACGGCACTGCGAGTGAAGCCGTTTAACCCCTCCCGGATAATGGTGGCTGGTGTGCCGGCAACACGCTGTGGTAAAAAGGCACTGTCAAAACCAGCCACGGGGACAATCACTTCCGCCGTTTCGATATTGTTAAGTTCAGCTACTTGGCTACCAACAGAAACGAACTGTCCTTGGCCTACGTTTCGGCTGATCACTAAGGCATCGTAGGGGGCGCGGACTTCGCAGTTGTCTAAATCACGCTGAGCACGCTTTAACGCTGCTTCTGCTGATTTCACAGCAGCTTTGGCGCTGAGCACCTGAGGTTCACGCAGGAATAATGCTGAACGCTTTACACCCGGCGTACGGGCAGCTTCGTCTTTGGCGACGTCTTGTTGTGCTTGTTCTTCAATTAATGCCGCTTGGGCCCGAGCAAGCTCTGATTCGGCTTGTAATACCGCAGCTTCATAGTTATCTTTTTCAATAGTGAACAGCAGCTCACCGCGCTCAACAATACCGCCTGCAACAAAGCGTTCGTTCCAGCTTACCACCTCGCCGGTAACCTGCGCGGCAAGCTGAGTGCTTTCAAGAGGCCGTACCTCACCATATGTGGATAGCAACACTTGATGATCGTTGGCCGCAAGCTGCTCTACCTCAACGACTGGGCGTGTATCAACTTGCTTGGTCTCATCTGGCTTCTTTGCCGACACCATAACAGCGGCTCCAGCAAGCCCCGTTACTAACACGACTCCCAGCGCCACCAACAACTTTTTCAGTACCTTGTGCATACCCACTTACCTTGATAAATCTATCCTCACGTTATATTAACAAGTTGCCGTGTATAAGTAAGGTGACATTTGTAAGGAAGTATTACTACTTTGCAGTTTCTTTACACCACGGCACCACCTGTAGCCATGACCGAGAATACGTATCAACGAGATGGAGAGATTAGGCGACTTGAATGGGCGACAATAGAGGGCATAAAGTGGGGTAATTAAACGATGAAAAAGGCTGCATACGGGCAGCCTTTTTTACTTCGAACTTATGCCATAGCAGGACGATGACGGTAATATTGAATACAGGCTAATTGCGCTGCATTGGTCAATAAGATCATCACAAAGTTAAGAATATGCGACACGCTGGGCGCCGCCATATAAAGTTCAGCCGTCAGACCAAAGCACCCTGCCAAAAGCTGCAACATAAAATAGCGCGCACTCAAGTTACTAACATCACCACTGCGCAAAGTTTTATAGGTTTGTGGCATAACGCGAATTGAGCTCATAACCAGACCAACATACGTCAGAGCGATAAGCAGACTATCGGCATCAACGTAAGGGCTAGCCAATAAAGAGAACGGCGCCACGCTGAATAGTAGCATGTACAATAATTGCTTACGTTGCTTGGCTGCGGCATCGTAACGAAGAAAATAGTACAAAATAAGGCTACTGAGCATACCGGTCACCACAAAAGGTAAAACCATGTAGTAACGCTCAAAAAATAGGTTGAAGGCAATAAAGTAAATACTTTGTGCTACGCCAAAACTCATCATAAGCAAAGAAAGCCCAGAAACGCTGCGGTTTTTGCGAACTTTATTTAGCATCGGCATAAAGCTAAAAGCTAAGATAAAAGACGAAATAATGGGCAAATACTCAGTCAAAGCAACCTCTTTTGTTAAACTAATCGTTAAAATAGAAAACAAGCCGTTAATAAACAAAAAATTAATGTAAACACATGATTATTAACAACTTTTTGAAGGCGCGCATTGTATAGATGCTAGCCTACTAAGCAATAGCAATACGGCACTCAACGCATCATGCAAACGTAAAGATATAATTACAGTTTCAGCTTATGTTTACGCTTAACGAGTATGGTTGTATTATTTTTGATAATCGTTATTATTTGCATAACCGTCAGAAAGCTCGCTTAGTCCCATGCGTAAAACCCTATTTAAAATTCATAGCTGGTTAGCTCTTGCTGCCATGCTGCCATTACTGTTGATCAGTATCACTGGTGCTATTTTGGTGTTTAAAAGCGAAATAGATGGCTGGCTAATGCCGCAAAAACACTTTGCCGTCGCCAATACTGAACAGCGGTTGTCGCTTGATACGCTCACCGAGCACATCGAACAACGTTATCCAGAACACGTTATTGCTGCGTGGGAAGTGTTTGATAATGACACTGCAGATAGAGTGTACACAATCAAAAAAGGCACCGAGGATTGGTACAAGTTCCACGTCAATCAATACACTGGCGAGACACTTTCTGAACCTGTTAGCACCACACATTACATTACCGATTTCTTGGTAGAGCTGCATTACACCTTTATGCTCAATGACTTGGACTCCTTACCAGGACAAACAGGAACAGTACTGGGGTTTTTCTTCGCACTGTTCTTACTGGTGTTAGGGGTTACGGGACTTATCATTTATCGCAAATTTTGGCGTCGTTTGTTCACTTTACGCTGGCGAGCAACGCTGCAAATTGTGCTCAGTGACATTCATAAAATGACGGGGGTTTTTGGCTCTCCCATTCTCATTATTTTGGCGATCACCGGGGGCTACTTTAACTACGCTGTGTGGTATCACGAAGTAATTGAACATGCCGATGAAGAGCACCCTGTGGTGATGAACAAACAACATTCGGCAAACTTATCACTGCAGTCATTAATGGACGACAGTCGCACACAAATTGCCAGCTTTAAGCCAACTTTTATCACGTTACCTCATGAGGGAGATGACCATATTACCTTTTGGGGAGAAGTCGACAGCAGCAATCCGCTTTTCAGTGAATACGGTAATATGGTGACTTATAACCGTGACACGGGTGCCCATATGAGCAACTGGGATATCCGTGAGGTAGCATTTGGTTGGCAATTAATCGATAGCTTTCGCAAGTTACACTTTGGCTATTTTGCCGGTCTTGTTAGCAAAATCATCTGGGCGGTGATCGGTTTAAGCCCAGTTTGGTTGGCGGGCACAGGGTTTTACTTGTGGTATGTGCGAAGCCGCCGTAAGAAGGCTTCTAAGCGTAACCGTCGTACACAAACACACCACAAGCGGGCTTATAGCTAGGCTAAAAAGCCATTAGAACCAAGCGCGCTGGTCGGTTTCGATATGAAATAACAGTCGATCGGCCAGCATCCGTGCTTGCTGCTCAGGCATAAATGGCAAGGTGAGGCGCTTTGACGCAAACTGAATACTAATGGTTGCGACCTGTGCTTTGGCCATTAATGCTGTTTGCACCACGCTGACCTGCTGCGCTTTAAAGAGCTCACACACCGTGAGCACACTGCCAATTAGGCCACTGCGATGGATTAAAAACTCCTGCCCTTGATGACTGACTAACTGCCAGCCAAGACGCTTGTATATACAATAATGGTAAAGCGCTAAAGGCAGTATTAACAGCGCCAACGCAATGAACGCCCAATGCATAAAAGCCGCCAATGAACAACTCACTGTAGCTAACGGCAATGCGGCAAATAAACCGACGCGATGCCAAAAGTAGCGCCGAGATACCGGCTGCAAATCACTGTCATAGTTAGCAAACCAAGGAAACATCGTTGCCATCATCTGGGTCATCTGCGCATGCGTTAACACCGGCAATAACAGCGATTGCTTATCCTGCTGGTGTTTCGGGCCGAAGGTAGCCACTTGCGCAAAACTCAGGGTATAACGGCGCAATAATACCGCGACCCAGTTTTGCTTAATGGTCGCGCTTTGCACCTTGGTAAAACGCATACTGAGTTGCTGGCGCTCTAACAACCCAGCAACTCGACGAAAACGGGCCTGCTCGATAAAAAGTTCAAAATTATAAAACCGTAATAACGCCATGATCACTGAACCACCGACAGTAAGTATCACTGCGGCGATAAGCAAAGTGATCAGGGTTAACTCTTCAGCGTATGCAGCCAAGAGGTCGTGAGCATTGAAAAAGGCATCTAAGTTAGCGATCACCAGTTGCTCAAATAGTCCATCGACCATATTCACAATAGGCATGAGGGCCGCTAGCGCCAGCAATGCCATATTCGACATTAACCCATATTTGGCCACTTCATGGTTCGGCAAGGCTAAATCAGCCGAGGTTGCTACTTGAGCCTCTTGCTCTGTATCGCCCTCCACTTCATCACTGCGCTGCTTCGACGCTAAAATAAAGCGACGTAGTTGCTGCGCATAGGCATTACTCAAGGCGGGTAAGACTATCTCTTTGTCACTGCTACCAGCAGCGTCAAACTGGCAGTTTGTTCTTCCCAGAGGAGCAAAGTAAAAAGGCGTGGCAAGGTTAATATTTTGCACCCGTGTAAAACGTAACGCCAGACGCTCTTTAGTAAACACACCTTTATGAAGCAACACTTGAGCATCGCCTTGCACCCGAAAACGAAATGTTGCGTAATAAGCACAGCCATACGCAACTAATGCCAGCAGCGCGATTCCTCCACCCCATGCTGCCCAAAATATCTTACGTTCAACATTTACAACAAAGAGCACCAAGACCGGCAACATATTTAAGAAGCCATCAGCGATAAGTCGGTAACCGGTATTCACAATGAAATAAAGAATCGCCCATGGGCTCAAGCGCTGCCACTGCTGCGCTGGTTCAGCCGTATTACTGCTATTATTGCTCATCGTTGTGGTACTGCTGTATAACGTCGCGCAGGGCTTGGTTTTGTTGATGATGCAGTCCACTCATGGTTAGGTCGGCAGCAAAACCACCGGCACTAAATAACTGCAAGGTACTTACAGACCAGAGCCGCTCAAGTGGCCCATGATGAATTTCGCTGTGCTGAATACGAGCAAAAGGAAGTAGGGTGGTTGTTCGCCAAATAACCCCCCGTTGATACATCACATCATGCTCGCGAATCGCATAACCGCTATGGCGATAAGTAAGGTACTGCCAGAGTATGTGTAGACATGCATAAGCTGGGAGAACGTAGGGCAACCAAGGCCGCAAAGCGGCAAAATCAAGCGGTCGCAAATAGGCAACAGCGGCTGTAGCAACGAGCAACCCCACTAACCACAACAAGGCCCGCGTTAGCCGATAACCTAACGCCGCTCCCGGCAAAGGTTGTAATTGCACGGTTTGGTGCTGTGGCAGGTGCTCAATCTGCTCATTACCAAATGACGAGTCCATAGACCGTTACTAGCCCCAGCGAACAATGGTTGCTAGTGTATGGCTTTGCTGCGCCGCAAGTTCAACTTTATCGTCAAGCACATTTGCGGCCTCTAAGCACAGCATTTTATGGTATTCGTCGTCTGCAAAGTTCGATAACCGCTGAGACTTATCTACCCAGGGATTCCATAAAACACACGAACGCGAGTTTTCCCGGGCAACCTCAATGGTGCCGTCAGGGGTGCGAATACGCTGCAATGGCTGTGCATCACTGTAAACCATATCGGTTTCACGGCCAAAGTGAACCACTTCTTGTTGCTCAAAGGGCCCTTCACCAAACTCGATATACTGTGCCCCCTGCAGGCCGTCTACGGATGTTTGCGTAATATCTGGGGTCGGTAAGTAGCTATGCAGTGCTTGTGTTAGTTGCACTGGGCCGTCACCTAAGTTGGTGTTAGTCAACCGTACCTCGAGCTGTTTATCGCTCAGTACATATTCAACCTCTAACTTGGTGTTGTGAGGCCAATAGGTTTTATCCACCTGCGCCATCGGCAAAGACAAGCTGATGCGAATGGCGTCTTGTTCTTCTTTTACTTCTTCTGCACGCCATAACGATACTCGAGCCACACCATGAATGGGCCATTCGGGATTTTGATGCACCCCAAACCAAGGCCAACAGATGGGGATCCCGCCACGAATACTTTTGCCCTCTTGGTAATCCTCCTCGCTCGATACCCAAATAAGTGGCTTTTGGTTAGCTGGAGTGTATTCGGTCAGTTGTGCGCCTTGAAGAAAAATACGGGCTTGGCACAAGGGTGAATTAACCTGTAAGTATTCTAAACCCGACTCACATCGAGCAATAGTAACACTAGGTGAAAGCTGCATACTTCGTTCCTTCTTAAAAAAGCCAATGCAGCTTCACCATACCCAAATAATCATAATTAAGTAAATATATCGCGAAAATAATTCATCTCGCGGTCATGTTTTTACTTTGCATTTAGGTTTTAAAGCGCCCAACTAGAGCGGCCAATTGTTTCGCAAGCGCATCTAAACGCTGGCCACTGCTGTCTGTTTTAGTCGCCACCTCACTGACTTCATCAGCGGCGGTTTTAATCTCTACGACATTACGATTAATATCTTCCGCCACGTGCTGCTGTTCCTCTGCAGCCGTCGCTATCTGCGTATTGAGATCACTAATATCCATCACTGAGCGATTAATTTCCACAAACTGCTGTTGCGCCGCATTGGTTTGCTCAACAGTTTGGGTGCTGCGAGCCAAGCTTTGATTCATCTCCCCCGCAACCCTCTCGCTCATCGCTCTGAGCTTATCCAGTTGCGTGGCGATTTCTTCTGTCGATTGTGAGGTTCGTTGCGACAGCGCCCGCACCTCATCGGCAACAACGGAAAAGCCGCGTCCATGCTCACCGGCACGGGCCGCCTCAATTGCGGCATTGAGTGCTAATAAGTTAGTTTGCTCAGCAATGGCGCGAATAACATCCAAAATGGAGGTAATACTTTCGCTCTCTTGTGCGAGCTGGGTAATGTCACTTGCCGCCGAGGTAATCGCCTGCGACAACTCAGTGACACTGGCCACGGCTTCGGTAATGACTTCTTGCCCTTGCTCGGAGGCATCGCGTGTTTGCTGCGCTAAATCGGCGGCATTGGCACAACTTTGCGCCACTTCATTTGCGGTTGCCGCCATTTCGTTAATGGCCGTAGCAGCCATTGCAAGTGCCTGCTGCTGCTGGTCAGTATAACCATTTAAGCTACTCGAAAGTGACAGCGAATGTGTTGCTGCCTCATTCACTTCTTTCGCGGTGTCATTTATTTGTGCCACCAACTTGGCAATAGAAGTTAAGAACACATTGAAGTTCGCTGCCAAAGCACCCGTCTCATCTTTCGAGCTTACTTGCAGCCGCTGGGTAAGATCGCCATCCCCTTCGGAGATATCCTCTAAGCCTTTGCTAACAGTAATAATTGGGCCGCTGATAAGCCCCGCTATGGTATTACCTAACAACGCAAATATCCCAGCAAGTACCAGGCAAACAATTATAATCGTCCACGTCATGGCGTTGGCCGCCGCCATCACCTCGCTTTGCGGCACTAAACCAATGAACTTCCAACCTAGCTGTGGCGAGGTATAGAGGTGGGCATAGTAATCCTCACCGGCCAACGTCACTTCAAAGTCGCCATTACGGCTTTGCGCCAATTCACTAAAAGCGCCGTTGCTGACTTGGGAGAATTGTTTAAAATTATGCTCCGGATCCTTAGGGTTAACTAATACCGTGCCGCTATCTTCTACCAGCATGAGGTAACCCGACTCACCTAAAGTGATTTTTTTAACCATATCGGTGAGTGCCTTTAACGACACATCCATCCCCTGCACACCCACGACTTGCCCGCCTTCTTTCACCGCTTTTACGGTGGACACGATTACCGTATCATCAGCAGCCCAATAATAAGCATTGGTGCGCACCGTCTCGCCATTTGCATTTGCACCATGTTGATACCACGGACGTTGGGTCGGGTCGTAGCGAGGGCCAACTGCTGATTGTGGCCACTGAATATAGCCGCCCTCTTGGTTGCCCATATACACATAGGCAAGGCCCGGATGGGTTTCGCCAAAATGACTAAACAACGTAAACGCCTGCCGCTCAATTTGCGAGCCAGCTAGCGCATCGAGTTCGCTGCTGGTGTCACTGTTTTTATACAGAGTGACATCCGTGGTTGCTGCCAACACTTTGGGATGTGAGGCGAGAAAGTCCACATCTTTCACTATCTCGGCAAAAAACGAACTGAGGCCTCTATCAATCTGGATGACTTCGCGATTAGTTAAGTCTTGAAAGTTACTCAGCGCTTGGTCACGCGCTTGATTAATAACAATTACAGCAATGATACCCAGAGGTAGAATAATTGCACTGACAAAGGCCAGTAATAACTTGCTTCTAATACTCATAGTTGTATTGCGCTAGGTAATAATGATTAACTTTAGTTTCAATAGCCTAAACTCGCCACGTTTTTATAAACCTTAAACGTAACGGTTTTTATCAAGGGGGTGTAGTCCGCTTGGTATTTAAAGGTATAATGGCTGCTTTAGTCAGTTGGAGGTTGGAAATGCAAAAGTATGACGAGTTATTAATTGCCCTGCGTAAGGTCATCCGCGCCATTGATCTGCACTCCAAACAACTGAACAAAACGTCCGGCCTCACTGGCCCCCAGCTGCTAATTATGCATGAAGTGGCACAAACCGACGGCATCACGGCCAGCCGCATTGCCCAAAATGTGAATCTTAGCCCGGCAACAGTCACCAATATTTTAGATAGGCTAGAGAGTCGAGCCCTGGTAAGCCGCGTGCGCAGCCAACTTGATAAACGCCGAGTGAGCTTATATTTAACCGAACAAGGCAAAGCGCTGCTTGATCAGGCACCACAACCACTTCAAGATCACTTTATCGAGAAGTTCAGCAGCCTCTCTGAATGGGAGCAAACTCTGCTACTTTCGTCGATGCAGCGCATCGCCGCAATGATGGACGCAGATAACATAGATGCCTCTCCGCTACTGGAAGTGGGTGCAATTACCCGTCAGGTTGACCCTGGAAAATCAGAATAACTCTAATATTAGTAAACACTTACACATTTCCCCAAAACGGTTCCTCTTGCTACACTAAAGCACGGTTTGGCATAGAGGGGTCGTATCTAGGATGATCCCTTAACGCCACTGGCCAGTATTTAATCTGGTTAATCAACTTCGAAAAATTCAAATACTTAGTCTAGGCTAAGTGATTATGGCAACAACATAGGGCAATTATGACTACGTTCAAGAAGACCGCATTGGCTCTTGCCATTACCTGTGTTTCTGGCACCGCAATGGCGAACCCAGAAATGGAGGCAATGAAGGAGCAACTGGCACAGTTGCAAAAGCAAATGCAGCAGTTGCAGAAAAAGCTTGATGCCGCTGAGCAAAGTGCAGAGCAACAAGCACAGCAGCAAGAAGAGATTAATACCCGTATTGCTCAACAAGAGCAGCAGCTTGAGCAAACAGTGGCGATGGAAAAGAGCGCCGAGAAAGAAGATGGCATTCATGTAGGTGGTGCAGTACGTACTAACTTCAGCCATACCTCTTACGATGATGATAATAAAAATCGTGGCGGCGACTTTGACTTCGATATCTTCCGGTTAAATTTCTCTGGCGATATTGGTGATGTCGAGCTCAACGCTGAGATTCGCTTCTTCGACTACATGACGGCCGTGAAATATGCCTATGTTGGCTACGATTTCGCGGAAGACTGGCAAGTGCAGGCCGGTATTACCAAAGTGCCTTTTGGTAATTGGCCGTACAACTCACACAACTGGTTCTTCGGCACCACTTACTACATTGGTTTAGAAGATGACCATGACATGGGTGTGCTATTTAAGCGTAAAGTAGCCGATAACTGGCAACTCGATCTTGGCTTTTTCAAAAATGATGAGCTAGGTGGCGTTGATGGTTACGTCGATAATCGCAGTGATCGTTACTCTTATGATGTTGTTGGCTTTAGAAATGTAGGTGATGGTATCTACGCAGAGCCAACCAACCCGATTGGTGAATACAACACTTTTTCAGGTCGTTACGCTTACCACTTAGAGCATGAAGGTGGCAAAACTGAGATTGGTGTTTCTGGCTTAGCCGGTGGCCTGCATGATGGTAATGACCGTGCCGGAGATTACCAAGCGTGGGCTGTACACGTAAATAGCAACATCGGCCCCTGGAACTTCCAGTTGCAACATGGTGACTACAACTACGATATCGACAACGTCGATCGCATGGCGGTAGGTGCTTACTCCTTCTATGACAGTATTGCCGCAGAAGCCACAATGACCAACGCCAACATTGCCTACAGCCTTCCTGTTGAGTGGGGTCCGGTCACCAATCTGCAGTTTTACAATGACTACGGCATCATCTACGATAAGTCTGACAACAGCGAAGACACATGGATGAACGTAACCGGCGTTTCTGTTGCCGCAGGCGGGTTATTCACCTACTTTGACTTAGTACATGCTAAGAATCAGCCATTTGTAGGGGGTTCTATTGCTGGTGACAGTGACGAAACAGAACGCCGTTTCAATATCAATATTGGTTATTACTTCTAAGTAGTGAGTTATTTGAAAAAGGGCCTGATGGCCCTTTTTTATTGCCCTGTGCGACCCGATGTACCGTTATTTTATTTCACCGCACCTTAGATGGGTGTGAAGTCAGATATAACTAAAGCTTATTTGAATAAGCGTTCAAATAAGCCTAGTCTACTTCCTACACACCAAAAGGAGATAGCGATGAAAGAATTTACTTTACATACCCCAGAGACCGCGCCAGAAAGCAGCAAACCCTTACTAGAGAAGTCACAACAAGCTTTTGGTAGTATTCCTAATTTGCACGCAGTCATGGCCGAATCGCCACAGCTTTTACACGGATACCAAGTATTGCATGAAGCCTTTTTAAACAGCTCATTCAATAATGCCGAAAAAACAGTGGTATGGCAGAGTATTAACGTTGAACACGAATGCCATTACTGTGTCCCTGCGCACTCAGCTATTGCCAAATCAATGAAGGTAGATGACGACCTTAATCAGGCTTTGCGTGACCAGGCGCCATTAGGTGACGACAAGCTAGAAGTACTGCGTGATACCACGCTCGAAATTGTGCGTCAGCGTGGTCACTTGAGCGATGAACAAAGTAAGACCTTTTTCGCTGCCGGCTATAGTCAGCAGAATTTATTGGATATTATTCTTGCTCTCAGCCAAAAAGTGATGAGTAACTACGTAAATCACCTCGCCGACACACCACTGGACGATGCCTTTAAACCTTTTGCCTAACACCATAAAAAGGGCTGCGCTTGCAGCCCTATTCAGTTTTTATATTTGCGCACCTTGGTGCGCGTCGTCAGCACGCCAACCATAATGTTGCGCCAATTGTGCAGCCTGTTGAGGCACATCGGTTGCTACAAACTGCTGATGCAATACCTGAACGCCAATCATGTGATTAATCACCGCATCCAACTGCACCTTCAATGCATCATCAGTGTCAGGGGCATCGTGAAGGGCAAATAAATCCGCCACAGCTTGCGGGTCTAACAGGCCTGATTGTGCTAATGCCTCGTCGCTTAGGTACTTGTCAGCTAACTGCTTCATCGCTTGCCACTTTTTCTCATCGGTGTGAGCGGGCGGCGCCATAAAAGCAAACTTTTCCCGTTTATATAAGGTCTCCGGCAGCAACCCTTTCATTGCCTCACGTAACACGTATTTTTCTTTGTTGTCTTTAATACGCAGATGAGGAGGGATGTTAAAAGCAAACTCAGCAAGGTGATGATCTAAGAACGCTGGCCGCGCCTCCATCGAGTTAGCCATATCGACTCTGTCACCACCCCAAGTGAGAATCTGCCCTTCGAGCATGGTTTTAATCCATACATACTGCGCCTTATCGAGGGGATGACGCCCTGCTAACATATCGTTGTCAAAGGTGTCCGCAATGGCTTTGCCAGCATCATAATCAGCTAAGGCTGTTTTATGTTGCTCAGCCACCAACCCATCGGCGAACTCACCACAAGCCAGCCAAGGTTGTAAACAACTGGGGGTAAAACCAACTAGGCTTTCCAAGGCCTCATTACGACACTCATTGCGCGAGAGCATCGCGCCCTTAAAGAGCTTATTGGTTTTTTGTAACATGCTCTGCCACTTTGCGCGCTCATCGGCATCCACTTCATCCATACCATAAAGGAACAAGTCGTTACGGAACGAAGGGTAGCCAGCAAAGAGCTCATCGGACCCTTCTCCAGTCATCACCACTTTATAGTTTACGTCGTTCACCTGCTGGCTCATGAGGTATTTTGCCACACCTAAGGTGTTGTAAATGGTGCGCTCGGTATGCCATAAGGTGCGCTCAAAATGACTGTAAAGCTCATCACCGCTTAGTGACATAATGTGATGATCAGCCTGCGTGGCTTCGGCCATTTCTTTTGCTATGGGGGTTTCATCATAATCGTCGCTATCAAAGCCAATGGTGAATGCCTTGATAGGTTGCTGACTCGCCGCCGAAGAGAGTCCGAGAATCGCGCAAGAATCAATGCCACCCGACAGGTAACAGCCAACTGGCACATCTGCTGTTAAACGCAGCTGCACCGCTTCTAGTAACTTTTCGCGGACTCCTTGTATATACAACTGTTCATCGGCGTCATTTTGGTGCTCCTCAGCGCGGGGAAAGTTAACGTCCCAATAGCGGTTATCCGTGATTTGCCACTGCCCATTTTGCCGTTTAAAACTGACAACATGACCCGGCTTGACTTGGTGTACGTCAGCGAATGCCGTGCTCCCCGGCACCATCACTTGAATAAGCTGATGATAGAGCCCAGCACTGGAAAACTGTCGTTTAACCTTGGGGTGCGCAAACAGCACTTTTAGCTCTGAGCCAAACACCACTTCGTCTTGTGTTTGCGTGTAATACAGGGGCTTTATCCCGAAGCGGTCACGCACTAAATGCAGTGTGTCTTCTTTGTTGTCATACAGTGCAAAAGCAAACTCCCCACGCAGTTGCTCCAGCATCGCTTGCATCCCTTGGCGCTGATAAAGATGGAGCACAATTTCTGAGTCACTTTTCGATTGAAAACGAGCGCCTTGAGCCACTAAGTCGGCACGAATTCGGGCATAATCATAGAACTCGCCGTTGTGTGTAAGCATCAGTTGCTCATCACTGTTCATAAAAGGCTGTCGTGCTCGTTGCTCATTCAGGTCAATAATAGAAAGGCGGGCATGACTAAAGCCGATGCCTTTACCCTCGATACGACGATAGCCGAAACCATCGGGGCCGCGATGGTGTTGGATAGCCGCCATATTGACAAGCAGCTGTGGATCAATGGATTGAGTTGGATCGAGATTAAATACTCCCGCTATACCGCACATGTAAAATCCTTACTAAATTAAACTGCTAGCTAAATGACATCCATCACTGTATCGGCTCGCTGCACCATACAAGTGAGAAGTGCCATACGTAAAAATACTGCGCCACGCGCTTGGGAGAAATACCAATTATGAGGCGTATCATCTAAACAAGTGGAGAGCTCTTCACCTCGAGCTAAAGGGTGTAAGATGATGGCGTCTTTTTTCAGCTGAGATTTGCAATTGAGGCCGTATTTTTTGCCATAGGTTTCAAAACTATCGCCTACCCAAGCAATGGCATTGATGTACACCACATCTAGCTGAGGCAGAACCTCATCCATCTCCTTGCTGGTACGAATATGGATACCGGCATCAATGAGTTGCTGTTTTTGGCCAGAGTCGAATATGGTGTCTTCATCTTGGTCGTTGAGTAATACTATTTCATCGACAATCTCGGGGAAATGCACAAACATTTTAAGCAGACTACGCACCGTGCGCATTTGATTCGGAACGCCAACAATGCCGATTTTTAGCTGGCGAAAATCCTCATGCTCTGGATTAAGTAGCGCTGGGCACCATTTGAAAATAGTGTATAGGTCGGACATTGCTTGTGTTGGGTGTTCATCAATACCGTTACCGGCATTAATAATAGGAATACGCAGCGGCCCAACCATCTCCGCTATAGACTCATTGGCATTATCTCGCAATACCACACAGTCGCCGTAGTTATTAAACATCTCTGCGACATCGGCAAGAGACTCCCCTTTGGCAATCCCTGTAGAGGAGCGATCGGTAATTGACATGATATCGCCACCTAGGCGATGCCAGGCACTTTCGAATGATAACCGCGTACGCGTACTTGGTTCATAAAAAGCACTGATGAGAATCTTCCCTTGCAGCGGCGAGCGATAGCGTGCAGGGTTACTTTCATATTTCGCAGCCAGACGAAATAGCTGCACCAAAATATCGCGGTTCAACTGATCAGCACTGATGATATGCTGATTTTCGACTTGATGGAGTAAGTCTCCATCCTCTTCAATTGCTCGTAATAACGCCTTCGGGTGAGCATCACCGTAAACATCAGGGCGAGCTCTATCAAAAGCGGCTTTTTCAATGGCGAGGGCACTTACCATAATTTTCCCTTAATATGATCGCGAACAAATAAGGTCACGAGTAAAATAGGACACAACAACGCCAGCACCAGAGCGGCGTATATCAACAGAGAAAACAAACTGCTAGAGATCATGGTTGTCCTCCGTTGGTGTCTTTAGTTGCTGCCAATTAAAGGGCGTGTTATTCAGCTTGCATGCAATGATGCAAACCACCAAGGACACGGCACAGGAAATTAATGCCGCGACGTAAAAACCAATTGCAAAGTAACCAATCAACCCACTTGTTGTGCCCAAAAGCATGGCCAAACCAGCACTTTTGCCAATTAAGCGGCGGTAATATAAGCCAAGTACGATGGGCCAAATGGTGCTCGCAACGAACGCACCGGCAAAATTAAGTAAGGCACCCAGAGTCGCTAGTTTGGGCAGGCACAACACCCATGTAGCGACCCCTAGAATGACGATAACTCGCTTACCGATACGCATTAACGTTTCAGAGTCAGCATCAGGATTAATATGCTTGTTATAAATATCCTGAGTAATAAGGTCAGAGGTGGCTGCTAAAAGTGAATCAAGACTCGAGGCAAGCGCCGAGAAAACAATGATAAACAGTAAAATAGCGCCCCCATAACCAAGCACATTTGCCGCCACCATGGGGCCGACCATATCCGCACTGGGAGGGAAAATACCTAAGGTTGGCGCGGCAAGGGCAATAAACCCTGTCACTATGGGTATCGGCAACCATAATAATCCGGCGGTGAAGTACGCTTTTTTAGCGGTATCAACACGAAAGGCGAAAGCCCGTGACCACCATACGTTAGAGTGAAAGATCTCTCCTAAGCCAAAAAAGATGTTGTTAAACAAAAACAGTAATGCCGCAGGAAACAATAAATCCAACAGCATGGGATGCTCTGCGGCGAGGTTCTGATGCACCGTTTCCAAGCTGTAGTTATCGATCACCACACCAGCCACAATGATCACGCCAATCACGATAATCAGCGCTTGAATAAAATCGGTAGCGATCACCGCGCGCATCCCACCGAATAAGGTGTATAGCACGCACATGGTGAGGATTACAGTCATCCCCAAGTGATAATCTAGGCCACTGAGTGATTCCAGTAAAACCCCCCCTGCCATGCCTAAACTGACTAGCCAGCTAAAAGCGTAAACCAAGGAAATAATGAGAAATATGCGCCAACTAAAGCGACCAAAGCGTAAGCGAATAAAGTCGCCACTGGTAAACCCTGTGGGCAACAGCCGCTTAATGCGTTGACTAAGCGGAGCAAATAACAGCAGCCCTAACGCGGCAAAGGAGTAACCTACCATCCCCCAAATACCAAATTGGTACGTCAATTGTGGTGCCACCAAGGTGGTATTACTGGTGACCCAGGTTGCCATCGCGGTGGCGGTCGCAAAGGCAAAGCCAACATTACGTCCTGCCAAAGCAAAGTCTTCATGGGATTTAATATGACGTCCAAGCCACCAGCCGAAAACAACCCAAACGATAGCAAAAATAGCGGTGATAATGAGCGCAGTTTGCGTATCTAACATGCTACTTCCTAAGAATCCGGCGCTCGGTTATCGGCTACATAGCCCCGCATTAGTACCACGAACAAAGCGATGAAAAGCACCAAGCCAAGCGTAAATAGTGGCCAAACCAAAGTCATACTGTGGTGCTGCACAACAACAGTGGCGCTGTCGCTGAGTGCTTGACCCTCTGCAACTAAATTGACGGTGTAATGACCCTCTGCCAAACCACTAATAGTAACGGCTTGCTGGCCATTGACTGCAGCTTCTATGGGAAACAGGTGGGAATCAGATTCAATATGCAAGTGCGCATTGGCTAATATTGAGGTGAGTTCTTGCTCACTAAGGGCCAAGGACGGTGCAGCACGCAACTTTACATCAAAATAGCCAGCGCTGACGTTTTGCTCTGCGGGTTCAATAACAATAGGACGCTGACTCTGCGCGGCAGCCACACCCCATCCCATTGCAAGCGCAAAGATGGTGAAGCTTACCAATACACACTGACTTAGTAATTTCATACTGCCGCAGGCGTCCCTAATGCGTAAAAATTAACCCTAACACTCAAATTTTTTGAATTCAAACTAAGCATTTAATTAAAAAAGTTTAGTGAAATAAGCCTAGTACATCTTTATGCAATTGCTGCTAGCCCACTTTTTTATTTGAGTTATTAGCAATCTTTGTGACTTTTTTATCGCCTTTACGCGTCGCTTTGACTAACCCAGAACTGGTTGCTTGGGTGGCAACGCAGGCCAGCAACAAGTTGGCTCCGGCCTCTACGTCATGCCAATGCGACCACTCATCAGGGGCATGGCTTATACCATTGACCGAAGGGATAAATATCAGCCCAGTTTCTGTGAGACTGGTAAAAAACTGACAATCATGGCCTGCACCACTGGGCATACGTTGATAGTTCAGCCCCAGCTGCTGCGCTTGCTCGGCAATAAAGTCTGTTAACACAGGGCTGCAATGCTGCGGTGCTAACCAACTTACCTGCTCGTATTCAAACATTAATTGATGGCGTCGAGCGATAGCAGAAAGGGCTTTACGGCAGGCTTGGCTCAACGCCTCCATGATATGTTGGTCCATATCACGAACCACTAAGGTGAAATCCACCTCACCGGCAATAGTATGAGCAAACCCGGGCTTTAACTCAGCTTTGCCTACGGTAATACGGCTGTACTCAGTGCCATCTTCATCAATAATACGGTTTATTTCATGGGCAAAATCTGCCAGCCCCATAAACGCATCAGAACGCATTTCCATCGGCGCGGTACCCGCATGGTCGGCCTTACCCACCAGCTTCACAATCCACTTAAATACACCAGAAATGCCATCAACAACGCCTATTTGTATACCGGTTTGGTCAAGCACAGGGCCTTGTTCGATATGCAGTTCAATAAAGCATTTTAAATCCTCTGGGCTAAACGCTGCGCTCAGCGCTTGCATAGGATCAAGGCCGCAACTTTTCATAGCGTCACTAAGTAGGTAGCCGTCTGCATCATGCATAGTGAGGATATCGTGCGGGGTTAATTTACCGGTCAGTGCCTGCGCACCAAACATCCCGCCAAAGCGCCCTTCTTCTTCTGCAGTAGCAACTACCCGCACAGGGTGCTTCAAGACAACGTCATGGTGTTTCAATACCCGTAAACATTCGAGCCCAGCAATCACCCCCAAAGTGCCATCAAACATGCCCCCCGCAGGCACGGAGTCAAGGTGTGAGCCGACTACAACCGCACTGGCATTTTCTGGTCCATACTCAATGTGTACATTGCCTGCACCATCCATGTGGGTGCGAAAGCCTTCGCTTTGGGCCAAATCCATGAGCCAATTGCGCGCCTCAAAATCGGCGGCGCTAAAGCCAGGACGATAAATTCCCTTATCTTCCTCGTTATACCCGATCCGCGACAAAGTAAATAAAGTCTCTTTTAAGCGTTCGATATTAACGTTGTACATACTCCCTCCAAAAGCAGAACAGCTGTCCCCACAGTGTAGAAGAAAGCGCCTGTTTGTCAGGTGCTAGTGCTTTAATTCAGTATTTTGAAATATACAATTAACGACTATTTATGTACCTTAGACGACGTCCGCCCGGCTGGTTGACAGAATCAGTAAACCATCGACCTGATTGACTTAGGCTTGAAGTGAGCAATAAAAATAAATCAACGAATATGCTTATTCGCTATAAAAACTACTGCTTACAAGGCCTAGGGCTTGGTTTTGTTGGCCTCGGTGTCATTGGTATTGCGCTGCCAGTGATGCCCACCACCATTTTCTTTATTCTTGCCTTGGCATGTTTCACTCATTCCTCACAACGCCTGGAAGAATGGCTACTCAATCACGCGCGCTTCGGGCCAATTTTACACAACTGGCAGAGCCATAAAGTAGTGCCACATAAAGCCAAGTGGCTCGCCGCGATAGGAATGAGCATAGGCCTATATTTTATGATGCATTCCTCTGCCCCGACGTGGGCTGTTGCGATAGTTGCGGCAATTGAAGCCTTGGTATTGGCCTATTTAGCTTATTGCCCAAGCTATCCTCAACAACCTGCGCACCGCGCTCGCGCCATCATTGCCGTTGTAAGCGCTGTGCTATTCCTAGGTGGGTGTTGTCTTATGGCCTGGCTAATGAATAAATTTTAGTCACCCTCTTCACATGTTCTCGCTTAAACTTTAAGCTAGCTAAGGAAGGTGTTTCGCACCGACATTTTTTATTACTGTAAACAAGGATGTATTATGCTTAAAACCATACCACTGGTACTGGCGCTGGCAGCCAGTGCTTCAGAAGCCAAAGAGGTGATTCACGCCGATGTGAAAGTGCACTACCTAGTAAGCCAAGACGGGGAGCAGCTTTGGCAGCCACTTGATACCATAAATACCCCCCGCTACCCTATTGAACTAGCACGGGATGGAATTGCTGGCTGTGCAGTTGTAGGCTTTGATATTAGCCCTGAAGGCAAGCCTAAAAATATCGAGGTCATTGCTCGCCAGCCACAGCGTCATGCTCGGGAGCTTCGTAAAGCAACACGCGAGTACATTCGCAATTGGCAATTGCCATCCAGAGAAAGTAGCGAGGATCTGCCTATGGCTTTACGCTTCGATTATTGCATTGGCGGTAAAAATGACGAACAAGCCCAGGCTTTATGCGCTAAGGCGATTACCAAACCCTGCGCTTAGCCACGATCAATTATGCGCCACAAGCCCATCGTTATTGTGCTTATTACTGTTACGGCGATGTGGCTTGCTTGGCAGAAATTATTACCAATCGAGCAACAAACACACGAAACCAGCACACCAAGGGTTACAAGCTCAACGAGCTTTACGGTTGATAAAGAGCCAGTGCTATCACTCAGTGATGCGTCCACTTCACTAGCAAAGCCCAGCATCCATCAATGCACCAACGAATTGGCCCAGTATGAAAATCAACGACTCAGGTATTTCACCACTTTGAATTACCAGGCCCTATTACGCCAAGGGTACTCCTTAGATCAAGTCACTCTCGCTATCGCGCACTTTCTCGGGCCAAGCCATGCAACAACATGGCGCTATCAACAATTAAAAGCCAATACACAAATGGCGCAGCGAATCGCGACTGCCAGCCAACAGTTCAGTGAAGATACCGCAACGGAGCTACTCGTTCAGCCGCACTCTCCACAACCTTGGCTACTGGAAAAGTTAGCTCATCCTTCATTCTCCCTCGCGCCAGGGCAACAGTTATATGTCGACGATATAGCCTGGCTAATTAGTAATATTGACATTTTAGATGCGCAGATTGTCACCGTTATTAAGCACTTTGATGACATTAACCTCGTCGTATCACAAGATTATGCTGATGCCTTGCGGTTAATTGATTTAGCCGCCAGAGCAGGACGAACGGAGGTGGTTAAAGCCCTATTAAACAAAGGGGCCGCGCTGAGTGACGACAATTATCTGCCTTCCACATTAGAGTGGGCAATATGGGGGTTGAGTAACGCTCCACAGTCTCGTTGGCCGGATTATGTCGAGGTGATTGAGTTATTGACCAGCCAGGGGGCTAGAGCAGCATTTATCTACAACGAAAAGGGCGACATTATTGAAGCGCAGGGGCGTCTCTTTAAGTTGACCGCTGAGCGCATACAGCAAATATATACTCACCACCAACTCGATTTTGACAGCCTATGGCAAAGAGATGCTTTGCACTTGGACCTTGCTCAGCCGCTGATTCAGCAACTGCAGCAGCGCGCCGACCAGCAACTGGTTATAAGCCAACAATTGAAAAGCCGTTTAAGCCAATGCCCTAGTTTACTGAGAGAGTTTCGTACTGACTGGCAACCGCTCGGGTTAGCGCATGTTCTGGCTCAGGTGAGTTACGAAGACGACGTTGATTTGGCCGCGTTGAATGCTCGCTCCGTGCAACTTTACGAGTGTTACACCCGCAACCAAGCGCGCAACGCCGAGCGTACCGTTCATCACAGTCAAGCTGCAAAAGCTTATTTAAAGGTGCTGCGCAGAGAGGGGTTAGAGGCCGCCTTAGCATCGTTATATCAGCAACCTCTCACCGAAGCGTTACGCCGAGATCTATTTTACGCCTCACTGAGCCGCGTCGGGGCACAGTCATTCACACGACTGCAGAGCTCACAACTGGGTCAATCCCAGCTGGACTACGTGCGCTTGCCCGCAGGTTTGACGCTCCCGCAACTACGGGAGTATTTGCCGCGATTCGATAGTCACGGACATTCGCTACTGTATTATGCGATTAGCCACTACGATACCGAGCTACTAACGCAATTAGTGGCCGCTGGCGTCCCCTACCATCAAGGCATAACCGCGATGGATCCGCTTGCCCTGAGCCTACAGGGCATTGAGCTATTCGCGGGCCAAGCACCGAGCTTGCAGGTACTCGATGAGGTGATGACCTATCAGCCTTCGCTTACACCCTGGCACCGTAGTATGTTGGCACTCATCGCCCGCAAAAACCCAACACTATACCAGCAGTTGCACACTCGTCACCCACAGCTACGCCATCAAGACGCGCCGCTGCCTGAGTATGACTGTAGCAGCCAGTTTTAGCTAAGCTGCTTGCCCTCACTAAAAGTCAAAGCCGATGGCCACTCGATTCCAGCCGTTAATTTGAATAATAACCGCGCATAAAGCCACTATTTGCTCAGTATTGTAGTGCGCCTGCAGTCTTTGTATATCAGCCTCCATCGATTCATGCCTCGTAAGTGAGGTTAATGCCTCAGCCCATTGCAGCGCCGCCCATTGAGCCGCTGTAAAAGTTGATGCCGCTGGCGAGTTTAGCAATGCAGCTATCGTCGCCTCAGTAATATTGCTTTGCTGGGCTTCACAAGTATGCATGGCAATACAAAAGCGGCAGCCATTAATAGCCGATACGCGCAAACGCACCATATGTATTAACTCTGGCTCAAGTTGATGCTCTGCGGATTCGGTCATCGCCATCAATGCTTCAGGGAGTTGTGGTAATAGTTGATAAAGCTGCTGCTGAGATAGCATGGTTAGTTCCTCCTATGAATAATCACTATCAGCTTACAGCGCGCCACAATGGAACACTTGAACGTTTACGTCATTTCATTCTTTTAAAACGAACGAAATAGCGCAATTTAACTAATTTTCATTCTCTCGGGTTAAACCTATAGTGATTACATCGCCACTGAGGTGGCACACTTTTATCGAGGAGAGAACCATGAATATCATTAACATCACCCACACCGAAGCCTTTAACAACATTACCAAGCTACTTGCTCGTTTTGCTTTAGCAGCGCTGTTCATACTTACAGGACTCAGTAAGGTTGAGTTTTACGATGCTACCGCCCAGTACATGGCAACAATGGGTGTACCCGGCATCTTACTGCCTTTAGTTATTGCTCTTGAGGTGATTGGCGGCGCAATGGTGGTACTAGGTCTACTTACCCGCTTAACCGCACTGGCCTTCGCCATTTTTAGTATCGTCAGCGCCCTGCTATTCCACTTTGACTTGGGTGAGCAAACACAGTTTTTGATGTTTTATAAAAATATCGCCATTGCCGGCGGCTTTTTAGCTCTCGCAGCTAGTGGCGCAGGAAAATACAGCCTAGATCAACTATTACTTAAAGACCGCAGTTAAGAGCACAGAGCCAGTGCCAAAGCGCTGGCTCACCCCATATACTATGGCAAAAATACTAGAAGCAACGCAGCACGATATTGGCGGCCTCACGGTCAAGCGGATACTGCCGCACCTAGAAAAGAAAATGGTTGGCCCCTTTATCTTCTTTGACCATATGGGCCCCACCACCTTTGCACCGGGACAAGGTGTGAATGTTCGCCCGCACCCACACATAGGTCTCTCTACCCTCACCTACTTATTTACTGGCAGCTTGTTACATCGCGACTCGCTAGGAAATCACGTTGAGGTAAGCCCTGGCGATGTGAATTGGATGACCGCAGGGCGCGGTATCGTCCATTCTGAACGCGAGTCGATAGAAGTCCGGGCCAGTCACCACGATATAAATGGCTTACAATGCTGGGTCGCGCTACCGCCAACTTTATGTGAAATTGCGCCTAGTTTTACACATATCAATAAGGCCGCCTTGCCACAGCGTATCGTTGATGGGGTCACCATGCGCCTTATTGCTGGCGATGCCTTTGCCATGAGTTCCCCGGTAAAAACCTACTCACCGCTGTTTTACCTCGATATTATCGCCACGGCTCATAGCCATATTGCGCACCCTAACCCGCTGCAAGAAGCGGCCATCTACGTTATTTTTGGCGCTGTCGAAGTAGGCGAGATCACTGCAACAGCTCATCAGTTTGTGCTTCTACAAGAGGGGGATACCGAACTCATATGCCAAAGTGACTGTCGCTTTATTCTGCTCGGTGGCAATGCCTTTAACAAAGCGCCTTATTTACACTGGAATTTTGTTGCTTACAGTCGCGAGCGCATCGAGCAAGCTAAATCGGATTGGCAACAACGCCTCTTTGCCGATATTCCCGGAGACGATAACGAGTTTATGCCGTTGTAATTAGTTTGTAGTTCCGCCACTCTAAGTGGCCTAACCCTGATTGAGTAGGATAATCTATGTTATTGATGGCCCTTATTTATTTGGGAGCAGCGATTATTGCTGTGCCGCTTGCTAAACGCCTTGGTTTGGGCTCGGTATTAGGTTATCTGCTCGCCGGTATCCTGATTGGCCCCTATGCTTTGGGCTTGGTCGGCGATCAAACCGAGGTGATGCACTTTGCCGAATTTGGCGTAGTGATGATGCTCTTTCTCGTCGGTCTAGAACTGCATCCGGCACGGCTTTGGCGCATGCGTCATGCCATCCTTGGCCTGGGTGGCTTGCAAGTCACTTTAACGGCGGCAGTACTATTTGCCCTGTGTTACTGGCTGTTGCCATTACCTTGGCAAAGTGCATTAGCCATTGGCTTAATGCTGGCGCTGTCATCCACCGCCATCGTCTTACAATCGCTCGAAGAAAAAGGCTGGTTGCGTATTGAAGCGGGACAAAACGCATTTTCGGTGCTGTTATTTCAGGATATCGCCGTTATACCCATGCTCGCTCTGCTGCCACTGTTGGCGTTTGCGCCCACGTCCGCGCCAACGGCCCACAGTAACCTTATTGAAGACTTGCCGGTGCTGGCGCAAGTAGGTATTTCCACCACTCTTATTGCCGCAATTATTCTCGCCGGCAAATATGTATCCGCACCGCTGTTTAGGTTTATAGCGGAAACCCGTATGCGCGAAATCTTCACTGTGTTTGCGCTGTTCTTAGTGGTGGCGATCGCTTTGCTTATGCAGCTGGTGGGGCTGTCCCCGGCGTTAGGCACCTTTCTCGCAGGCGTGGTACTGGCAGAGAGTGACTTTCGTCATGAGTTAGAAGCCGATATCGAACCCTTTAAGGGGTTATTATTGGGGCTATTTTTTGTTGCTGTTGGCGCCAATATCGACTTTGCCTTGTTGGCCGACAACTTCGCCGACGTGTTGCTAATGGTGTTGATACTCATCACCGTTAAGACAGTGATTCTATTTGCCCTTGCCCATATATTTAAGCTTGCAAGTGGTCACAAGCTGCTATTTACCCTGGCGCTCGCTCAAGGGGGCGAATTTGCTTTTGTGTTGCTGACCACTTCTTCATCACTGCAAATTTTAACCACCGAGCAAGTCAATCTAGTGACCTTAGTGGTGGCTATTTCGATGTTGATGGCCCCTCTTTTACTGATCCTTTATGAACGCTTACAACGTCGCAGCAATAGCAGTAATACACCGGCCTATGATAAACCCGAGCACATCGCGGCCAGCAAAAATGTGATCATCGCTGGCTATGGTCGCTTTGGCCAGGTCATAGGACGCTTACTAAGCGCTCAAGGCTACGATATCACCGTGCTAGACCATAGCCCTAGCCAAATCGAGTTGTTGCGACGCTTTGGTACGCAAGTTTTCTACGGCGATGCCGGCCGCAAAGAACTACTCGATGCTGCGGGTGCTGAACATGCGCAAATGCTCGTTATTGCCATTGATGATGCCGATAAAACCTTGGCCATTATCGAGCTGGCGAAAAAACATTATCCGCACCTGAAATTGGTCGCTCGCGCACGTGATAGACGCCATGCTTACCAACTTATTGGTGCCGATATTGATGCCTTTAATCGTGAAACAGTCGACTCCGCCATTAACCTTGCCGTTGAGTCACTGCAACTACTAGGAAATAGCACGCCCGATGCACAACGCGCCGGTGAGCTGTTTCGCAACCATGATCGGGAATCGCTATTGCAACTGGCTGAGTTATGGGGCGATGATCACAGTTATGGTGTCGCGGTACGCCAGCGTATGGACGATTTAAAACATGTGTTAGCGCAAGATAAGCAAGCACAGCAGAAACTCAATACCTGTGATAATGGTGATTGTTAAGTGTTAAGAATAACGTTAGAACAGTGGCGCATGTTTCGCGCCGTGGTGGAATATGGCGGCTTCAACCAAGCCGCCGCAGGCGTGCATAAAAGCCAGTCCAGTATCCATAATGCCGTGGCAAAAATAGAGGCCGCTTTAGGCGTGAAGCTATTTACCGTACATGGCCGTAAAACCACCCTGACCGAGGCCGGTAATATGATGCTGCGCCGCGCTCAGTACCTGCTTGATGAGGCCGCGAAGGTCGAAGCCATGGGCCATACTCTAGGTGAAGGCATTGAATCACAATTGCGTATTGCCGTTGACGAGTTACTCCCCAAAGAGCTGCTCTTCAGTGTGCTTGAAGCCACCAGCAGCCAGTTCCCGCTGCTGCGCATTGAACTGTTTGAATCGGTACTAGCCGGTGCCAACGAACTACTGCAAGACAATAAAGTGGATATCGCCATCTCGCCATTGGCCAATGATGATTTTTGTGAGGAGCTTGGCCACTTTGAGTTTATCGCGGTTGCGCATCCGCAGCACGCATTGCAGCAAATCCCCCGCGCCCTCACCTTTGAAGACCTCAAAGCACATCGGCAAATCGTGGTGCGCGATTCAGCGCTAAATGCGCAGCAAAGTTCCGGTTGGCTCGGCGCTGAGCAGCGCTGGACGGTCAGCCATTTACACACCTCTATCAATATGATCAGCAAGGGATTGGGCTTTGCCTGGCTGCCCCGCATCGCTATTACCGAGCAGCTTGAGCAGGGCACCCTTAAGGCGCTTAATATTGCCGGCGCAGACACCCGTACGGCGTTGTTATATCTGCTCTTTAAAGATGGCGATAATCTCGGCCCCGCCGCGCGTACATTTATTGGTGAGCTGCGCTACCGACTGATGGCAGACGAATAAGCCCGAGCTCTAAAGCAAACACATTCGTTAAAAACGAACGCTAAGTGCTTTTTTTACTCATTTTATTCACTTTTGTATGCTCTTAAACTGGCTCTATCAACATACTTTTGGAGTCTACTATGAACTATATTCGTCGCGCTGAGCAGCGAGGTCAGGTTAATCTAGGTTGGTTGCAAAGCCAGCATAGCTTTTCATTCGGTCATTACTATGACCCTCAGCATATGGGCCTGTCCACCTTACGCGTTATTAACGAGGATAAGGTGGAACCGGGCCAAGGCTTTGCCACCCATGGCCACCGCGATATGGAAATCATTTCCTATGTCATTGAGGGCGCTTTAACCCATCAAGATAGCCAGGGCAACACTTTTACCCTCACTGCCGGCGAAGTACAACGAATGAGTGCCGGCAGCGGCATTATGCACAGCGAATATAACGCCTCGCAAAGCGAACATGCGCATTTCCTACAAATTTGGATTCTGCCAAAGTTTAAAGGGATCACCCCCAGTTATGAGCAACGGCGCATACCACAGCAGGGGGCGATGACCCCGCTAGTGACACCGCAAGGTGAAGGCAACACCCTAAGCATTAACCAGCAAACGCGCTTATCGCGGCTGATGCTCACCGCGCAGCAAAAGTTTCGCTTACAAAGCGGTACTAACCTTGGCTATGTGCATATTGTCAAAGGTGCATTAACAGCCGATGGCGCGCATTTTTCCAGCGGCGATGGATTTGCCTTGGAGCGCGAGCAAAGTATAGAGCTACAGGCTGAAAGCGCGCTAGAAGCATTGTATTTCGAGCTGCCTTAATGACCTTACCCGCTCTTGCTGTTATCGCTTTGGTCGTGGTGCTGACCGGCATTTCCAAATCCGGATTTGCTGGCGCCCTCGGGGTGTTTGCTGTGCCTCTGTTACTGCTGGTAATGCCGGCGGTAGACGCTATCGCCCTGATGCTGCCAATTTTAATTGTTGCTGATGTATTGAGCTTAAAAAGCTACTGGCGTCAGTGGCGGGGAGATTTAATCACCCAGCTATTACCTGCGGTGATAGTGGGTGTGATTGTCGCGCAGTGGCTCATTACTGCGATCGATGGACGCTGGTTAAGCGCGGCCATCGCCACTTTTAGTGCAGGTTTTGCCATTCGCAGCCTATTTTTTGCTAATACTCGTTATGCGTTGTTGGCCAGTCATTGGGGAGCGAAAGCGATGGGCCTGCTCTGTGGTTTAGCCAGCACCTTGGTTCATGCCGGCGGCCCACCACTGATTATGTACTTTAATGCTAAAGCACTGCCGCCCCACCACTATGTTGCCACCGCCGCCGCCCTGTTTGCACTGATGAATGGCGTAAAACTGATTACCTTTAGCAGCCAAGGGTTGTTAACCCTCGATATCCTGCTGCTCGCCCTGGCTTTCTCCCCTTTGGCGCTAGTAGGTAATTGGCTGGGGGTCAAAATTCAGCAAAGGTTCGACGCCCAGCGTTTTGTGCGGGTGATGAATGGGTTACTGCTGTTACTGGCCGCCGTGTTATTTATCAAGCTCATGCTCAGTTAACCAAGCCACAGCAATGCTGTGGCCTAATGTTATAGATATTTTAGCCACCACTGATGATGAGTGCGCTTGTAATCGCTAAACCACTTCACAGGCAAGTAAAGAGCCACGGCAAGCACCACAGCGATAAGCCATATCCAAGCAATGTGATTAACCCCCACATAATCGCCCTGGTTATTTCCCACCAGCCAATAAGCAGCTTGGTATAATGCCAGTAACACATACAAATGGACGACGTAAAAGAACATGGGTACCGAACCAAAGGTACGCAACATGTTGGTGACGCTTCCCAGCGGCTTTTCAAAGACATAGAGGCCGACAAACATACCCGCCAGAGTAATGAGTAAAAAGCTCAAAGAGGGGGGATACTTAGTGATATTGAAAATCGACATGGTCGTTTGCATCACCGAGTCGAAAGAGTGCCAAGGCAATGTTTCACCATAAATATTGCCACCGCGTAACAAAGCAAAGAGCAATACACAGATTAACGCAAGCCCTAATAGCCAAGCCTGACGTCGTGGCATCGCGATACCTTTGCCATACAGCGGTCCAGCACAATAACCAAGCAAGATTACGCCAATCCATGGTAGCACTGGATAGCTGACCTTCACATTGAGCCAACTTGTTTCCAAGATGTATCCGCGATTATGCAGAATACGCCACAGCGTATACCCCCACTCATTCTCATTAAACTCGATAGGGGTGAGCATGTTATGAGTAAATACAATGGTTAAACCTAAGGTCAGCAACACCGGCATAGGTAGCTTGTGCAATATCGCCAGCACCAGCATACACAGCCCAATCGCCCACATAACCTGTAGCCATAGGGTATGGTAACTGCCCATCCACGAGTAGCTAATCAGGGTTACTTCAAGGGCTATAATAAAAAGCCCACGTTTGAGCAAAAACCCGGTGGCACTGCGTGGTTGGCCTTGCCTGGCGTGCTGATATAACCACGCCGACATGCCAGTTAAAAAGATAAATGCAGGCGCGCAAAAATGAGCGGCGAAACGACTCCAAAATAACCCCGGCGAAGTCGTTTCTATGACCATAGGGTCGCTCACTTGCATGTGTAAAAAGAAACGCTCACGCACGTGATCCACCAGCATCAGCAAAATCACCACACCGCGCATAATATCAATGCTATGAATACGCTTCTTTAGCTGCTCAGAAGTCATAACCGACACTCAGCTTAAACTGTGTTGGCGCACCCGGATATGCCCACATAGCATTGTAACTACTGGCAATATAGTGCTCATTAAAAATGTTATCGACATTCAGCGCCACCGATAGCTGCTGTGATGCAAACCATTTTGCGTATAGACCAACAAGTTGGTAGCTGGGAATACGAAAGCTAAGATTGGCGGGGTCGCCCAGGCGGTCGGAGTTATACTTGTAATGAGCCCCTACTTTTATGTCTTGCTGCCACAGTGTCAGGGCATGGTTTATAGCCACAGCAGCATTATGCTTGGGTACGTTTACCAGCGGGCTGCCTTTGGGTATCGGTACTAACCAGTCAGCGTTAATTACATCGTTGGCCGTTTTTGCATCAACATAGGCATAAGACAAGGTGTAATCGGTGTTACTACCGAGCGAGCCGGATAAATCAAGCTCAATGCCTCGGCTATTCGCCTCACCTACCGGCGCTGAGTAACCGACATTGATTGGATCAGACACCAGCATGTTACTCTTGGTCGCATCAAACCACGCCAACGTACCGCTAAGGTGTTCGATACTAAATTTTATTCCGACCTCAAACGAGTCACTTTCCTCAAAGCCAAACGGCTTGCCGTTGGCATCGGTGCCACTAAGCGGTAAAAAGCCTTCTGAATAGCTGGCATATAAATTAATAGCGCTATTAACGTCGTAAACCACACCAAAGCGCGGGCTTATACGGTTTTTAGTGCTTTTTGAAGCCACCCCAGACTTGGTTTCGAAAATATCTTGGGCTATTTCATCAAATCTGAGCCCGAGCATCACTTTGAGCGAATCACCTAGGTCGAGCTGATCTTGTACATAGATACCATAGGCATCTTGCTGTTCATTGTTCTCATATTGCATGCTCACATCAGGGCCCGGCATAGAGTTATAATCAGGCTCGAATATATCTAGGGTATAGGTGGCGTAGCCACCCCGATACCGATATAGGCCCGTGCGCAACTCATAGTCATAACCATCCACACCGATCAGCACATGGTTAGTAATGCCGGCAACCTCAAAGTGGCCGCTTAGCTCGATACGTGCCGATAGGTCATCAGACTTATAGTCGCGATAACGATGCTGGCGCGTGAGGGTACGACCATCATCGTATACAGACTGTCTTGACGGCGACAATTCCGCATCAGAAGAATAACCCGTTAACGTGCCCGTTCGATAACTGGCACCGACAAGCAGTGACCAATCGCTATTTAAGTCATTATGATATTGCAGCTGGTGGCCGCGCGAATGTACCTTGGTAGGCGTATCGTTGGGGTTTCCTAAAAATCGCGACTCGGGCAAGGTTTCAATATCACCATTTAAAATCACAATACCACGGTCGTACATTTGCTGCTGATCAACATACTCAAACTCATAGGTCAGTGAAGAGTCATCCCCCACTTGATAGTACAGAGACGGCGTAATTGCGAACTTATCATGGTGCACATAATCCCGGTAACTATCACTGTCTTGCCAAGCCCCGTTGATGCGAAAAGCAACATCGTCGTTAACTGCGTTCGTGTAATCTCCTTGCACACGCGTGTGATTGTCACTGCCTATTTCAGCCTGTAACTGTCCTTGCTGATAAAACTGTGGCTTTTTAGTAATAATATTAACTGTACCGCCCGGCTCTGAGCGCCCATATAATGCCGAGCCTGGCCCTTTAAGTACCTCAATATATTCAATATTTGATACATCTCGCGGCCCAGCAAAGCCACGGCCACCGCTGAAACCATTGATAAGATAGCCCGAGGGCATATTTTCGTTGCCCGACAGGCCACGAATCGAATAGCTATCCCACAGCGCGCCACCATTATTTTTGCGCGAGATACTAGCAGAGAAATCAAGAGCATCACGAAAACGTGTAATGCCATTATCGGAAATTAAGTCTTTGCCCAGTGTGGTAATTGATTGTGGCAACTCTTGTGCGGGAATATCACCGCGAAAAGCTTGCTTGTGCTCAACGGTAATCATTTCTATATCATTGTTTTGCTGTGCAAATGCCCAACTCGGCAAAGCCAGCACTAAAAGCGAAAGTGGATACTTCATAACATCACCCAAGTAGAATTTGTTATATCATAGCAAATGATATAAAGTAACAAAATGCTTGTATGATAAATATGACTTATCGCGACCAACCGATGCAGTGATGGGCTAATTCTTATGGATAGGTTAAAACGGCTCTACGCTACCCATCAGATAGCTAGTGCCAGGGAGTTTGGTTTTCTATATACAACAAGGCCAACATGTCTTCCTCATCGTCATCCATGCCCTGTTCAATGAATCCAAATTGGCTGTAAAACTGCTTCGCAACAGGGTTGGAAGGGTTATAGCAAATTTCAATTTCTGTGATCTGTGGCTGTTCTTTAATTTCGGCAATGGCCAACGTTAAAGCATAACGGCCATACCCTTGGCGCTGATAGCGCTCGTCAATCATAAACCGCCAGATTGATACTTTGTGCGCACTTTCCTGTACCCACATAAAGAATCCGATGGGCTGCTCACCCAAGTAAATTGCCCGGGTGCTATAGCCGCTATTAAACTGCGCTTCAACTAAGGACCACATATTACAGGCCACATAATCTTGTTGCTGCTCACTTACATCAAGATCACATACGGCCTCATAGTTGCCTTTAGTAATCGCGCGCAACGACAAACTTATTGCTCCCATGTTGCGACCCTCTTTTTAGCGTTAGCAATGGTTTGAGCGTAATTTGCAGGGATGGGCATCACTTTAAACGGGCTGACATTAGCACCACCGGTGTTGCCCCTAGGTACCCAGCCCAATGCGGTTTTGCTGGCGGCTCCGAGAATCCGCAAAAGTTGCCCCGTAAACTCTGGTAAAACGCGGTTACACCACGCCCAACGTAACATCAACATATGCACATAAGTATGCCAATAGGTGGACTCTTGACCCAATACATGGGCATTTTGCAAATGAAAAAACTGTTTATTGGGGTCGTTGGCATGCTGGGCTTGGCGTGCATACACCAACTCACGTAACACACTAAACCGAATGGCTTGACTAAAGGTCATGGACGCTCTTAAAAGTGAACAAACTTTCACCTAGCATACTACTTAGAGTTAGCTCCAAGGCAAGCATTAAATGGTGACTTCTTAATCGCTGAGCTGAACTCGCAATTGTTTTAAGGTATGTTGACTAAACACACTCACGTGATTTGCTCGTAGCAGTGCACTCACGACCCCTTGCCCCGGCACCTTACGAGCACCAAACTCGCCATTGTAAATGGTATTGCTACCACAGGAAGGGCTCGATTCTGTTAACACCGCATAGCGAATGTCGTGCTGTTTGCACAATGCTAGTGCCTGGCGAGCGCCTTGCAAAAATACCGCTGTGACATCTTCACCATCTGCGGTCACTATTTTAGCCCGCCCTGCGAGCACATCATCGCCATCACCCCCTACAATTTCTGCTGCCGCTCTGGGAATCGGCAAGCCCGCAGCAACCTCTGGGCACAATGGCATGATATGACAATGGCTACGCAGCCATTGCATATGTTCGCACTCTGCACTTACGCAGGTGGCGTTATAACGCACTTTACTGCCCAACAGGCAGGCACTCACTAAAACTGGGGTCATCACGATAATAAATGGCTGATATCAGCCAGTAACTTAGCGAAAATATCAGCGCTCGGCTAGTAAGGCGCTGTAATGACCCGTAATGGTTAATAATTTTGAGGGTGTTGTACTAATGGCATGCTTTTTCGGCTTTTTTTACTATGTGTCAGAATCATCAACTCAGCAGCCAAGTAGCCGCATTTGCGCAGCTCTCGCTCTGTTTTTCGCCGTTGGATATTCTCAATTCATTGCCTGAGTTAACAACTCTGCCTTGGGTTCCTCATGTAAATACCCAACATTATCAGGGCCAGTGGGATGTTGTTCCGTTACGTTGCCAAGCCCACCATAAAAGCGCCCATGAGATCTTACAAAGCTTTAGTATTGACCAAGGCGAACATTGGACCAACTTAGCGTTATTACAAAACAGTCATGCGCTTGTTGAGGTGTTGGCGAGTCTGCCTTGTCCGGTAAAAGCTGTGCGACTCATGCGCTTACGAGCTGGCGCGGAAATAAAACCCCATCAAGACCCAGGGCTCGTACTGGAATTCGGCGAGGCCAGATTACACTTGCCATTGCGTAGCGACGAGCACCTTATATTCAACGTAGCTGATCATCGTGTGCCGATGCAGTGCGGAGAGCTTTGGTATCTCAATGCCAACATGACACATAGCGTGCACAACCGCAGTACTGAAGACCGCATCAATGTGGTGATCGACTGCCAAAGTAACGCCTGGCTTACTCACCAAGTTTATAACAGTGCTAATTGCCTGTGGGTATAAGCGTCATCACGAAACCACTGTTGCATAACGGGAAACCCCTGTGGTTGCTCGGGTGCAAGACACATAAACCAACGATAAAGTAGCGGCACACCCGGGCCTGGGTTAGTGCTAAAGGCAGTAATTAAGTTAGCGGCAGCGCCGCGATAGCCGTGTTCGTGAAACACGACACTAGGCGGCAGACCTATCGCTTGAAGTGCTGCCCACGACCACGCCATTGCCGCCATTTCTTCGCCGCCTTGGTGACCCCATTGTTTAACATCACCGCTGAGTGAGGCTCGGTGATGTCGGTCTGTAACCGCTAAGTGCCCAGCCTCATGGAGTAAATCCCCTTCATGGGCTAAGCGCTTTTTATCAATCACTAATATCCCTTGATGAATATTGATACCCGGAAGAAAGCTCTCTTCAGTCACTGGAGCAAAGCGATAAGGCAGCTCGATATCATCGAAGAACTGCAAAATAGCAGGCAAGTGAGTGTGCACCATGATCACCTCGTCAGCTGTTGTGCTACTTGCAGCTTACAGCGGCGACACTCACGCTTGCTATTACAGACCATTACCCGGCTTTTGAGCTTAATGCCGCATAAAGAGTGTCTAAATGTTTCACTAAGTCGAGACCTAAATCGGTTAAATACCCCCCATCGGGACTATCTGTAATGCCTTTATCGAACAACCGCTGCGCGGCATCACGCAACGTTGCATCAGCATCACTGTGTACCTTTATGCCCTGCATGTGGCTAGCACGTGGAAACTTTGCCAACAGCTCCATTTCATCAATCATGGTTTTATTTATGCGCACGGTGATTCCTTATAATTGTTGTTGCTATCACTTTAATGCTAGTTGAAGATCAAATTTATGCCGCTTTTTTAAAGTACTTTATTTCTTGCTAAGTAGATGAAAGTAAATGCTTTACAAGGGCAACTAATGCGCCCATATTAAGGCCATAAAAGCCAAGATGGCGGAGGAACAATGTTGCTTGCAATAACTGCGATTGTAGCTGGTTTTATACTACTGGTTTACAGTGCCGGACGCTTTGTAGACGGCGCTGCGGCCACAGCGGCACACGCAGGGTTACCCACTATTTTGATCGGTATGCTTATTGTCGGGTTTGGCACATCAGCACCGGAAATGGTTGTCTCGGCGATGGCTGCGAGTGATGGCAATCCGGCGCTAGCACTAGGCAACGCTCTTGGCTCAAACATTGTCAATATTGGCCTAATTTTAGGGGTCACTGCACTGATTGCTCCCATCACAGTGCACTCGAATATTGTTCGCAAAGAGCTACCACTGCTTTTGGCTGTGGTGTTGCTGTGTGGCTATTTGCTCTACGATGGTCAATTGACCACATTCGACGCCACCTTGCTGCTTGGTGGCTTTGTTAGCGTGGTGGCATGGTCAATATATTCAGGCCTACGCCACCACAACGACCCACTGGCAAACGACACCGAGCAGGGTGTTACCAGTCAAAGCATGGGGTTAAAAAGCGCATTGTTTTGGTTAGTTTGTGGCTTAGTGGTACTGGTGTTAAGTTCACGCATATTAGTGTGGGGTGCAGTGCAAGTCGCCTCAGCATTGGGAGTCAGTGATTTAGTCATTGGCCTTACCATAGTCGCTTTGGGCACTTCACTACCAGAGTTAGCTGCGTCTATTATTGCGGCGAAAAAAGGCGAGCATGATATTGCCATTGGCAACGTGGTGGGCTCGAACATGTTTAATATTCTTGCCGTTATTGGTATTGCTGGAGCGATTGAACCCTTCGGCCTTGGCGCAGATATTTTTTATCGTGATTGGGGAGTGATGCTGGTGTTAACGCTTGCTTTGCTGATCATGGCCTATGGCATCGGCCGTCAAGGCCGTATCAACCGGGCAGAAGGTGGGCTATTGCTCAGCGGTTATCTCGCCTACAACGGCTACTTGCTGTGGAACTTAGTGTAAATCGCGAATGCGAGCAAACCTACTCTCTAATCATTGAACACCTTAGTTAAGGACAACCTATGCAATATAAGAAAACATATTATGCAATTAAGGCACTCGCTGTTTTATCTTTTGCTGCCATTGCTTTTACATATTGGGGAGCCGGTCTAGCTCTGTTATTGCTGCTATCGCCCTATGCTATCTTGTATTTTTTGGCCAACAGTCACAGCTATCGCAATACAAAATTAACCGTGATGCGAGCCACGCCGGCGATATTCAGCTTTTTCATCATGCTGGGATTAGTGTTTGGGATTCAATCAGACCCACAGTCAGGTATCGGCGTTATGCTAGGCGTAACGGCGCAATTGGCCTCCATTAGCCTCGCCGAGTTAATCATTCTATTTTTCTTGCGAACGCCAGAATACGCACCTTAATCTGTACGATAAACACATAACTGTTACCCTTTAATATGGTGTGCGCTGTAATCAAGTACTGGCCTTGTGATGCAGGCGCAACAAGCCGATGCCTCTGCCCGCTACACCACAGCCATTCTTACCAGCAGGTACTCTCTGGCTTTAACGTCGCCCTAGGTAACTAGGGCAATGACTGTTAACTCTGTGGGCACGCAGGGTGTTCTAAAAGCACTTGCGTGACAATTTGCCCAAACAACGCTTGCTGCTGCTGGTCTAGCTGAAGCGCCGGATTATAAGGAATGGCGTCCGCCAATTCGCCAGTAATGACCTCATAAAAGGTCATTGCCGTGAGCACCTTCCCTGCATAGGATGCATGATTACCATCTGCATGATGTAGCTCAACCGTTGGCATAACGTCTAATAAACGATTCCAAACCAAGCCTACGGGCGCGACACAGCTAAGCTCTTGTTGGCTAATTGATTGATGTAAATTATACACCCGCTCTGCCTCAGATGGGTCACCACGTTGTGGGTGCTCTGGAAATAATATCGGTGTGATGTTGTTTGATTTAGCCTTTGCAATTAAACGCTCAGTTGCGTGCGTTGGATAGTCGGTTGCGCCGGACTGAGAGTACTTTTGCCCTTGAAATATGGCGTGGCTCCAAGTGCTTTTTTCTAATTGCTCTACGTTTGCAGTAACCGCAGCAATTTCATCTAAAAACCGCCCACTAATTGTTACCGTTTCAATCGTCTTATTTGGAAGTTGGTCACTGATCAGTGTTTCAATGATTGAACCTAATTGTGAGCTATGACTGTTACCATAAATAACCAATCGATAGTCAGCAACAGCACTATTATCAACGATGTTACCTGTCGGTGTTGGTGTCAGTTGCTTCGGCTCATCATTTTTTGTGCCAGAGCCACAGGCCGTTAGGTTTAGCCCTATAAAGGCTATGAAGGATATCGCTAAAGGTTTTATCGACATGATCACCTCCCTGTTACATTGCGCAAAAGCGCATAGACGATAGATATATGATTCTTTTCGAAAATACACACATTAGTAGGCAACTGCAACAGTAAAAAAGCACAAATAACGTGCAGCGCCAGATAAAAGAATCAAAGGTTCACTATGATAATTAAGCGCAATAAAAACCCATAATGGCAATAACTTACATTATTTGATATTAATAAATCAGCGACCAAAGTAAACTTATCATCATTTTAGTCAGTGGAGGTTTTGTGCGCAGTTTTGAAAGTCACGGAGGTCATATGTCTCAACGGGAAAAGGTTACAACATGGTTAATGTTAGTGATTTCATTCGCTGTATTTATTGCTGCAACATATATAATTGGTTCGCTTATTGGCAGTCTATTTATCACCGCAACGGTTGAGCTATCAATTCTGCAAATCGGCATTATTTGTGGGGGGATCACAGCAATATCAGTATTTATACGTTGCGTGAAAAAGTTAAAAAATCATGCTGAATTAGCTCGCACCTCTAGACCGTAGTCTACGGTAGCTTAAAGCGAGCGTCAGACGGCCACTCCCACCAAAACCACAGTGATACACCCATAATCGTTGAGTTTCTCCCATAGTCAGGAAAACGACCCTCTGGGTCGTTTTTGTCGAGTCTACGGTTAAAGCTATGTCGCGTAACTTCAACGCTAGTAAGTATTTCCTAAATTTGCTATCAATGGTCTAAAGACTAAAACGAGACAGGTTGCGGCAGAAAAACGACCCAATCGCTCGATATTAAATTGTTATGTTGCTAGAGAGTTTGTATCGGTAGTATTGGAATAAATAGATGAGAACAAAAACGATTATCAAAAAAGGGCATTTCTGGCTTCGGGGAAAAGAGTCAGAAAAAGTATCTGGAGAAGTTACGATTGAAGATGGTGGTTCTATTAGTTTAAATCTTTTTGGTATTTTCCATGAAGGTTTAAATGTTGATAAATATTTTGATATTTTGGGTTTTTTAGAAAATAATCATGGGATTACTTTAAAAAATTGTCACTATGTCAGAAGAACATTGTTTAATGAAGGAGTTCCCACTGCTTCTATAAATTCGGAAAGAGCGATTTTAGGTGTACACTTTTTAAAAGATCAAGACCCTTTATTTGATGAAATCTCGTTTTCTACTGATTGCCTAATAGAATGGCTAGGCTTGTCTGCAATTAAAGTCAATAGAGATTACTCTATAGTTACTGTAAGTACCTTTGAACCGATAGAGCATCAATTGGAAAATGGGGATATTGTTACTATCCATTTTGGTACTGAGGGACCATCTCAACCAGTTTCAAGTGTTTTAGAAATAACTCAGACGGCATATATTCGTTATTCATCTCAAACGTTGTTGACGATAAATGAGTTGTATTCAAGAGCATATTCAATTCGTGATTTTATTACTCTTGGAGTAGATCATAGCGCTTTCCTATCTAATGTTATTTTACACTCTCCTCAAACCCAAGACTGTTTTCCATATAAGAGATATAGGGTTTTTCAAAAAGATGGGAATTTCAAATTGACCCCATCAAAAATAAGACAAGACAGTATGTTGTTTGGCTACCAATTTATAAAGGAGGATTTTTCAAAGATAATAAATAATTGGCTGAAAATTTATGATGAAAACATTGACGTAATGGAGTTGTACTTTTCCGTTCAATCAGGAAAAGCACTCGATGAGGAAATGGAATTTCTTCATTATGCGCAAGGGTTAGAATCTCTACATAGAAATAAATATCAAGTCGGATCCTTTATGCCAGAAAATGAATATGAAGAATTACTGGAAAACATATTAAAAGTAAGTCCATCGACTTACCATGATTGGATAAACAGTAAACTTGAGTTTGCTAATGTACCGCCATTTAGTAAAAGAGTTAAAGAGTTAATCAACAGATACCCAAACCACTTTGGTAACTCGAAACAAAGAAAATATATGTCTGAAAATATTTTTAAGTGTAGAAATTTGTTAACTCATCTAGGTGGAAATGGTGTGAAGCAATGCTTGAAAGGTCAATCGATGACTGATTTACGAAAAACTACCAGGCTACTATTTCAGTTTCTATTTATGGAGTTAATCGGTATTTCTGAAAATGAAATGAATATAATCGTTAAAAAAAATAAACGTTGTCAATCGGTTTTAGAAAATTCGTTGCCATCAATCAAACCAACATAACAAACTGTTTAAGAGTGATTCGCAACGCGTGGCATTTTCACTATGCGTTGCGTTTGGTGTTTAAGGTGGTATGCAGGATCTTCGGTATTGCGTTGCTCACACCTTAACAGGGCGTTAGGCGTCAGGTATGAAACAGATAATTTTAAGCCCTGAAAATGGTTGGAAACTAGATCAACTGAACATGGATGTCATTACTGAAATTTATGATATCTTCACCCCGCTGTACGAAAAACAGCGGGTTCAATATCTTAACTTCACCGTAGCAACTGGTTCATTCGAAGACAAAGAAGGAAACACTCTTTGGTTTGAATTTTTTATACCCGAGGAAGAGTTCAGCGAAGGAGGTCATCTGATTAAGCTTGAAGTCCATTGCAATGAATGGTCAAAAACCTCAAAAAGCATCATTGTTAGCAATGCCTTTAAAATTAAACAAAAATTCGGCCTAATGGATGTAACAGGCAATGACGACTAACAAAGCACTAAACACGTTCACTTCGTTCACTGGGACAGTAACGCAGCGGCGCTTAGCGTTATGTTTATGGAGTAAAAATTGATGTTAGTGTCAGATTTGGCTGCGATCACTACTGTTATCGCATTTTTCGTAACTTTAATCAGTATTTTGTTTTCTGCCAGAAGATATATATCAATTCGAAATCAAGAATTGGCGAGTGAAAGGTTCAAGACATACCATGGCATTGTAAAAGCAGTTAGCAAAGGCTCAGATGAAGATGGTGTGCTGAAGTTAGTTAGTCAAGTTGACTATATATATGAGTTACGCAACTTTAAAGAATACTCGGAACTAAGCCAGAACTTACTGGGACAGCTTAGAGAGCGTTGGAAACACGGAGAAGATCCAGCGGTTTATAAAACTCTTAAAGAAGCCATCGACGATACTTTGTCAGCACTACAGAAAAAATAAACATAACAAGGCGTTATGCTTTTCAGGAGACCATTTGACCTTCGGTGATTGGGATAAAGCGATAATCATAAGTTTGCTATTGTCCAGTTTACTACTGCCGATCTTCTTGCTTGTCGAGGCAGGAAATTTACAGGCTTCCGAAATACCAGGAGTGATTGTAACTTTCTTGCTCTATATTGCAGTTTTTCTTCTAGTATCAATAATTGGTTGGTTATTAGTAGGGTTCCCGGTCCACTGGCTGGCTTGCAAGTTCGGATGCACAAACTATTTTTTTTACATGGCTATACCAGTTACTTTTTTATTAGTCAGTAGCATGACTAATGGCCCTTGGGTTCTTGGCTTAATTTCTTCAATTCAAGCATTTATCTTTCGGTATGTTGTTTTTATCAACAAAACATAACAAATATACTTTAAGCCGCTTCGCTCGGATTTTAGCCCAAGTGGAACTGCACCTTAAGTGGATGTTCACTGTTTCCTTCAGCAACCGCAGCTTCTAGGAGTTAATAATGACAGCAGAATTACCTTGGGAATTTGACCACCCAAAAGAGCCCGGAATTTACTTTGTTGCTATTAAACTAGGCCCGGACCTCGGTGTTTACGATTTTCTGCTTTGGAGTGGCAGCAACTAGGAAACGGATCAAAAAGGCAAGATCATTGCGCATGTTTCTGCAAACACCTTAAAAGAGGCATTAGACATTTCATGGCCGGAGAATAGCGAGGTCGATTACAAACCTAAACAACTTCCCGAGTCTGATGATGACCTTTGGACCGAGGCTTGACTGGCTACCAAAGCTTGTCACTAACTCGTCCCTACACCCCTTAAAGACAAAGGCTATACCGACTCAATCCGCTGACCTTTACCAGTTTCTTTCTCATAACATAAAGCATGGGTGACTAATGGTTGAATGGCGGTTAATAGCACTGCGCTGACCGTTGGGCTAACGACTAATAACCGTTCGGTCTAACACTTTATGCCATTGCAACAAAAAAGGCGCTTGCGCGCCTTTTTCAATTTATTCTTATTCCACCGTTACCGATTTGGCTAGGTTTCGGGGTTGGTCAACGTCGGTGCCTTTAATAACCGCAACGTAGTACGAAAGCAATTGCAGTGGGATGGTATAAACCACTGGGGCAATGATGTTTTCCACATGGTTTACATTGATTACGCGCATGGTCTCATCCGATGCAAAGTGTGAGTCCTTATCAGCAAACACGTAAATGATACCGCCACGGGCACGCACTTCCTCTACATTCGATTTCAGCTTTTCGAGCAACTCGTTATTCGGCGCCACGACGATGATCGGCATATCGGCATCAATCAAGGCTAATGGGCCATGTTTGAGCTCACCCGCAGCATAGGCTTCGGCGTGAATGTAGGAAATTTCTTTGAGTTTCAATGCCCCTTCCATAGCAATAGGGTACTGTGAGCCACGACCTAGGAATAACGAGTGGTGTTTATCGGCGAACTCTTCCGCTAACTCCTCAATGCCCTCGGCCAAGGTCAACGCTTCTTCAAGCTTGTTAGGTAAGGTCTTAATTGCACTTACAATAGCACGTTGATTAAGGCCTTTTTCTTGGGCGATAGACGCCGTTAGCATCAATAAGCCAACTAACTGAGTAGTAAAGGCTTTTGTTGAAGCCACGCCAATTTCAGCCCCTGCTTTGGTCATAAAGGCTAGATCAGACTCGCGTACCAGCGATGAGCCCGGTACGTTACAAATGGTCATCGACGCCATGTACCCCTGCTCTTTAGCCAAACGCAAGGCAGCTAAGGTATCAGCCGTTTCACCCGACTGGGAAATCGTTACTAATAGGCTATTTTCGTGCACGAACGATTCGCGATAGCGGAATTCTGAGGCAATTTCGACATTACAGCTAACGCCGGCAAACTGCTCGAGCCAGTAACGCGCGACCATTCCCGAGTGATACGAGGTACCACAGGCGATAATTTGCACGTGTTTTACGTCTTTAAAAATTTGCGTTGCGCCCTCACCAAAGGCATCAACACTAACGCGCTCATCGTGTAAACGACCATCCAAGGTATTACGCACTGCCAATGGCTGCTCGTAAATTTCCTTCAACATGTAATGGCGGTAGTCGCCCTTGCCAGAGGCATCTTGGGTAATGTTAGACTCCACCACTTCACGCTCAACACTGTGACCGTTGCTATCGAATATTTCCACGCTATCGCGGGTAATACGTGCCACATCGCCCTCTTCTAGGAAGATAAAGCTGCGAGTTACAGGTAATAGTGCAAGCTGATCAGAGGCAATAAAGTTCTCGCCGAGTCCTAAGCCGATAACCAGCGGGCTTCCTGAGCGCGCAACAATCACTTCATTATCGTTGGCTTTATCAAATACCACCGTGCCGTAGGCACCTTCTAGTTGTTTCACCGCCGCTTGTACGGCACTGAGCAAGGAGTTGTGCTGTTGGCGCAATTGATGGATAAGGTGCACCATAACTTCGGTATCCGTTTGCGATACAAACTCGTAGCCATCGCCTTGTAGCGCTTCGCGCAAACTGGCATGGTTTTCGATAATACCGTTATGAACCAATGCTAATTCACTGTTAGAGACATGCGGGTGGGCATTAGCTTCGGTAACGCCACCATGGGTCGCCCAGCGAGTGTGGGCGATGCCCGTTGTGCCGGAAACATTGGCTTCATTGAGCGCACTTTCCAACGCCGCCACCTTACCCACAGCTTTAACGCAATTTAAGGTGCTTTGTTGCGATAGCGCTACGCCTGCTGAGTCGTAGCCTCGGTATTCAAGACGCTTAAGGCCCTCAATTAAAATTCGGTTCACGGGGCGTTCGGCAACAGCCCCTACTATTCCACACATAGATTCTCCATTTGCACAGTATGTGTTGTTAAAAAGCCCGATGTTGTCGGTCGGGTTATGTGTTTATACCTTGGCACAAATTAAATGTACGCCATGCGCGCTGATCTCTTGGCGCAAGTCTGCAGCCAGTGTGTTGTCGGTGATCAGAGTGCTGACCTTGTGCCAAGGCAGTTCTAAATTTGGGATACGGCGGCCTATCTTGTCAGACTCCACCATCACCACCACTTCACGGGCCGCTTCAGCCATCACTTGGCTTAGGCCAATAAGTTCGTTGAAAGTAGTGGTTCCACGGGAAACATCGATGCCATCAGCACCGATAAATAAAGTATCGAAATCATATGAGCGCAATACCTGCTCTGCTACTTGCCCTTGAAAAGACTCTGAATGTGGGTCCCAGGTGCCACCGGTCATCAATAAGGTCGGCTCGTTCTCTAACGCCAGCAAGCGATTTGCAACATTAATGGCATTGGTCATCACCACTAGGCCTCGTTTGCTCGCCAGTTCAGGGATCAAGGCGGCGGTAGTGCGCCCGCTATCGATGATAATGCGATGATGATCTTTAATAAGCTGAGCGGCTGCCTTGGCAATGGCGCGTTTACGGGCTGAGTCTTGCGGCTCTTCACTGGCAACGATTTCATTGGGTAAAGCAATCGCGCCACCGTATCGGCGTAGCAAGAGGCCGTTTTTTTCAAGTGTTGCTAAGTCCTTTCGAATCGTAACTTCTGATGTTTGCAGCTGCTCCGCTAGCGCCTCTACTGAGACTTCACCCACTTCATTAACTTGGCTAAGAATAGTGTGGCGGCGTTGCTGGGTATTGCGCTTAGTCATTCAGTTACACTTAAGTTTCGATTCGAAAGATAAACCATTATAGTCGAAACTTTATGTCAAGCTCAATGCACAAATGGTATGCACGCAAAAATAGTCGCAAAAAGCTTAATTACGGCTTAAGCACAATCAGTGAGTGATCAACACTGATACGAGCAACGTAATAAATTTATTACTTAATTTGCGCTTACTCTTGCCAGCGCCTAGCCTAAAACAACGGAGTGTTTAATAAAGGAAGTTCAACTTGGTTAAATCCTCATCATTGTTCATATCGCTGTTTGTTATTCTCACCGTTGAGTCGCTGGCACTGGGTCTGTATTACGACAATATCGGGCAAGGCTTAGTCATCAGCTTTATTATCGCTTCTTTACCCATATACCTGCTTAAAAGCGCCCCGCAAAGTCGGCTGACACACCATGTGAGTGCTGCAGCATTGATGATGTTCTCATTTTTGCATATTCATCAAGCCTACGGCCTAATTGAAGTGCATTTTGAGATTTTTATCTTTATGGCGATTTTGGTCATTTTTAAAAACTGGCGCATTTTTATCACCGCACTTTTATTAGTCGCTGCGCATCACATCAGTTTTTACTTTATGCAAACGGGCGACGTGGGCGTTTACGTATTCGATCCACAAAGACTCGCCTTTAGTACCGTGCTTATCCACGCTGTATACGCCACAGCAGAAGCACTCATTGCTGCTTACATCGCACACATGTTGTATCAGGAATATCAAGGTGGAAAAGCGCTGGAGTCTGCCATAGAGAAGATAGCCCGCGACCCAATGAAGTTAGACCTTTCTGTGCGTGTTGATGCGAAAGATAGCAATGCACTGGCACAATTCAATACCCTACTCGATCAACTCAGTAGCGTTGTTGATTCGGTCCATAAAGAGCAGCAAGCGCTTATTCAAGGCGCCACCAAGGTGGCTGAGCTACAACAATTACTCACCCAAAACGCCGAACATAAGCAAACGCAAAATAACCTGATTTCTCAAGCAGGAGAGCAAGTGAGTGATGGCTTTAGCCAAGTTCAAAGCCAAAGCGAGCACGTGGCCGACCAATACGCGATGATTTCAACGCAACTGCAAGGTGCCATGAAAGAAGTCCATGAGACCGATGCACAAAGCCATGCTTTAGCGCAAATGCTCGACACCACGCAGCAGCAGTTAAAGGATTTGGAGTCTAGCTGTGCACTTATCTCTAACCTGCTCAATGACATAAATGCCATTGCCGAGCAAACCAATCTATTAGCATTGAATGCCGCTATAGAGGCAGCCCGGGCGGGCGAGCAAGGCCGAGGCTTCGCGGTAGTCGCCGATGAAGTAAGATCGCTTGCCAATACCTCAAAGCAAGCCACCGACAAAATAGCGCATACGCTTAAAGAGCTGGTCGCTAACAGCGATAAGTCGACCACCTCCATGGGGCACTGCATTGATAAAGTGAATATTGTCGAGCAACTGAGTTCCTCAGTCCTAGAGGCTATCTCAGCGGTGGAACAAACCATGATAGTGATTAAGGATGATTCTGATAATGTTAAAGGAATTGTTTTGCAGCAAGCCAGTAATACTCAGCAAATAGCCCAGCAAAGTGTTCATGTACGCGAACTATCAGAAAAAGACAGCATCAACATCCATCAGCTTGATGAGCAGGTGGCCAATATGCTCAATGCTTTAGATGGTTTGAAGGCTCAGGTATCTCGTTTTGTCCAGCGCTAACAAACAAATATTGAAGTTGGTTATCAGCGGCCTGTGGCTGTTGTGTAGTGCAGTCGCCTTATGGTTTGTGGCCGACAAACGGGCCACTGTATTTGATCCAAACAACATGTTGCAGCAGCCACAGTGGCAACGCTCGTTACTGCCGGTATTGGCGGATATTGATAGTGAAAAGCACAGCACCACCTTGCTATTGGTGGGCAATGAGCAATGTCGTTGCCAACGAGTCGCTGCGCCTCACCAAAGTAAGGTCATAGCTGATGCTCGCCGAGCAGGAATAAAGGTTCGCCAGGTCGATGCATCGTCACTGCCCACAGGCCTGCTACCTGCTGTGCCCGCCGCCATTATGTTAGCGCAGGGCAGCGTGCTTTACGCTGGCCCCCTCTCTGTGGGGCTCGGATGTGCCATCGAAGATGGCATTATTGATACTGTTATAAGTAACTACGAAAATGGCTTCCACAGCTCGATGCTAGTAAGCAAGGTATCTGGCTGCTACTGCCGTGTGTAGCAGCGCTACACCGTTGAGCCGGCTCGCTTGAGCTGACGAATTTCCATATTGCTGATGCCATCACCACAAAAATCACTGGGTCCTATTTCTTCATACGCAGACTGCATTTTCAATAATGCTTGAGTCGCGCCGAGTTCAACCAGCGCACACTCGGCTTCACGCAAAGAATTAAAGGGTTTCAATGCGTCGTTGTTATCACTCAGAATATGATAATTACCGTCGGTATCAAGGGCTCCGGCTAAATAATGATTAGCATCGGCGTAACTAAGGATGATGGCGCGATATTGGCTATCGGCTAACGCGGCTTTAAGTTGATTTGCTTGCATGGGTTGCACTCCTCACTCTATTAACTGTTAAACGCAGCAACAACGGGAATGGATTAAAAAAAGCGCACTTTCGTGCGCTTTGAGTAGGGTTGGGTTAATTATTCATAGCGCAGCGTTAACGAAGGCCGGGTGCTAGCCGCTCTAAAGGCGAGGCTAGCCACAGTTAACCAGGTGATCATGGCTACCAAAGCGGCGGCGACAACGTAAAACCACATAGCCTGATCAATACGCTCGTTAAAGTTTGCCAGCCAGTCACCCACTAGCCAGTAGGTTAACGGAAAGGCAATGGCAGTACTTATGGCCACCAGCAGTAGGAACTCTTTGGCGAGCAAGTTAACGATACTTAACCTAGACGCACCGAGCACTTTGCGCACAGCTACTTCTTTTTGACGGCGTAAGGTAGAGAATGCAGCTAATCCAAAGGTACCTAGGCAGGTTAATAAGATTGCCAAAATACAGAAGATGGCAACTAAGGTAGAAACACGTTCATCGTTTTTATATAACGCGCGGTAGTTATCTGCTACCAGCTCAATATCAGCATTGTGCACATTTAACTGGTCACTGACGATCTGCTGCACCTGCGTTTTTACTGCGTTAAGCTGGCTCGGCTCAAAGTTAATAATCAACTTGCCCTCGTTGGCCCAGCTAAAGCCGCACACCAAGATTAAAGGCGATGCCGAAGCCTCACGTGCTGAACCAATGGTGACATCATTGATCACGCCCACAATTTTGAGCACTTCCTGGTTGTCTCCGGAGCTGCTGTAAAGCTCTTTGCCAATGGCTTGCTCAGCACTGTCATAACCGGCCACTTTAACGAATGATTGCGATACCAGCACCCCAGCCCGGCCGTTGCCATCGTCGCCTAAGCTATGCCAATCACTGCCGTAGTCGGCGCTCAGGTCGCGCCCAGCGATAACCTCTAGCCCAGCGGTTTTAGCAATATTAAAGCCCACGCCAATAAAAGGGATCACAGCATCATTTAACTCACCGTTATCCGAAGTCACAGTAAAGCTGGTGTTGAATGACGAGGTAAAAGAGGCATCGGTAATGCTGCTAGAGATCACGCCAGGTACAGCATTGATGCGCTGACTCAAGACATTGTTGTGCTTGAAGTACAATTGCCTAGCCGGGATATCATCCACTTCTAAACGGTATTGTTTTTCATAACCAACCGCCAGCGATTGCAAGTGACTAAGTTGCTGATGCAAGGAGAATGCGCCGATGATCAGGGCAATAGATAAAGAGGCTTGCAAAGTCAGCAACAACTTGCGCACCAAAATAGCAGTACGGCCACGCTGAATATCACCGCTGAGCACGCGTTTCGCACTAAACGCTGACATAAAAAATGCGGGGTACGCGCCAGCTAACACGCCCACCGATACCACGACCGCGACTAAAATAATGCCAAACTCTGAAAAATAGTTGATCACCAAGGTGCGTCCTACCAATTGGTTAAACGCTGGTAATGCTAATTCCAATAACGCGCACGCAAGCACTGCAGCCACACTGGTTACCAATAAGGATTCCACTAGGAATTGATTAATAATTTGCGCCTTGCTCGCCCCCAGAGCCTTACGTACACCTACTTCTTTGGCTCGTTTAGCCGACTGCGCGATGCTCATATTAATGAAATTAAAAGACGCCAACACGATTAATAGAATACTCAGCGAAAAGCTGATCAACACCACGGTGTACGAGCCATTTTCTTTAAGCTCATAACGGCTATTGGAATGCAGGTGAATGCCAGGTAGGTGCTCAAAGGATAAGGTCACGAAACCGAGCGGCTGATCTGGGTAAACAAGTTCAGGGTAAGCCTCGGCAAAACGTGCTTGCTCGGCTTTGATATCAGCGTCGGCAGCAAAGCGTACATACACATAAAAGTTATTGAGCTGGTAATTAGGATTTTCGTTCTGCATTGCCACTAACCCGGAAAAAGCAAAGTGGGTATTATCTTGCAAATCGGCGAATACGGCGGTAACTGTATAGGTCGTTTGCCCTTTGCTTAAGGTCTCACCAATGGCATTAGCCTGGCCAAAAATACGTATGGCTTCATGTTCGCTCAACGCGATTCTGTTCGGTGCGCTCAGCGTGCGCTGCAAATCACCAAACAGCACATCGAGCGCAACAAAGTCGGTGATATTGGTGCCTGTAGCAAATAAATCTTTCATTTTGTAATAGTTGCCATGGGCACTAAAATCTCCAGATAGCCGAGGGTGCATTTTCAAGGCAAAGATATCCTCTACCGCACCATTTTTTGCCACTTCTTGCGCTGCGTAGTAATTAGTAATCGGCGCATTCACTCCCATTTCACGAAAGTGTTGCGATAACCGATAGGTGTGCTCAAAGTGGGGCTGATGCGCGTCTACACTGGCCTCAAAACGGGCAAACAGTGCCATTAAAATAGCCGCAGCCAAGCCCACCGCCAAGCCAAATACGTTTAATAGAAAATGTTGTTTATGGGTTACGAATGCGCGTAGCGCAGCCGATAAGTAACTAGTGAGCATAGGTGCACTCCTGCTGATGTATATACAAGCTGAGTAATGCCAATATCTGTCTGCTTCGCGCGCTATTGTTCGCCACTTCGAAGTCGTTATTGTTGTTCGCCGACATATTGCATATGTTTTTTATCATTGTGATTTTTTGCGGCGACGCCCTAATGGCGCCGCCTACACCTTATTCGTATCTCAGTGTTAACGAAGGGCGGGTACTGGCCGCTTTAAAGGCTAGCCCCGCAACCGTCAGCCAGGTAATACCGGCAACAGCGAGAGCGGCGATGCCATACACCCAGATAGCCTGCTCAATACGGTCGTTGAAGTTTGCTAACCAATCACCCACCAGCCAGTAGGTCACTGGATAGGCTATAGCAATGCTCAGCGCCACTAGTAGTAAGAATTCTTTAGCTAAAATGTTGATAATACTGGTTCGAGAGGCACCAAGAACTTTGCGTACAGCAATTTCCTTTTGTCGGCGAATGGTCGCGAATGACGCCAAACCAAAGGTGCCTAAGCAGGTTAAGAACACAGCCAACGCAGTGAATACAAACACCACTTGCGACACGCGCTCATCGCCACGCAGTAAGTTTTTATAGTCCTCTGAGAGTAAACTGATTTTAGGCTCATAAATCTTGGCATGATTGGCTAATACCGTTGTTACTTGCTGCTGAATGTATGGCAAGTTTTGCTGATCGATGTTCATTATGACCTCAGCCACAGGGCCATAACTCAGCCCACATAGGAACATGATGTTCGAGTTTGCATCTTGGGCATTGCCCACTTTTACATCGGCTACCACACCGACCACTCGCATTGCCATCCCTTGCCCTTGAGTGGTGATGGTTTTACCCACCATCTCACTCGGCTGTGAATACCCCGCTTGCTTAGCAATAGATTCGGTTACCAAGGTGCCAACCTGAGTGGTACCGTTAATTCGCTGCGCCCAATCACCAGCATACTCGACGCTAAAGCCACGGCCGGCAACGAGCTTAAGACCTAAGGTTTCCACAACATTAAAATCGGTACCTATAATTGGCGTTAAGCCTTCGGTACTTTCACCATTAGGCCACACCGGTGCCACGGTATTGTTGATTGAGACAGTGAGCTGAGTATCCACCACACTGACATTGTTTACGCCTTCAATTGCAGCGAGATTTTTAACTAAGGCACTGGGCTCTTTGGTCAGCACCATTTTGCGCGGTAACTCAGAGATAACTAAGCGCTGTTGCGTTTCATACCCCAAAGGTAAGCTTTGTAAGTAGGCTAATTGCTGCTGCAAAGTCACAGTGGCGATAATTAAAGCTATAGATAACGAGGCCTGTAAGGTAAGTAAGCTCTTACGAACAAATATTGCTGTATTACCTCGCTGTAAATCGCCACTTAACACCCGTTTCGCGCTAAATGACGAAATAAAGAAGGCAGGATACAGCCCTGCAAGTAAGCCCACCGCTACGGCCACCGCAAGCACCACAACGCTAAACATAGAGGCGTAGTTAACCACCAGTTCTCTATCTACCAAGGTATTAAAACTAGGGAGAATAAGCTCAACGGCAATGCATGCGAGTACCATAGACAGCAACGATACCAACACCGACTCTGATAAGAACTGCGTCACAAGCTGAGCTTTACTTGCACCTAGGGCCTTGCGCACACCCACTTCTTTGGCGCGTTTAGCCGATTGCGCCACGGTCATGTTAATGAAGTTAAAGCCAGCGATAAGAATCAGTAATACACTCAGCCCTGCACAAATCACTACCACCTGTTTGGCACCCCCCGTTTTCATTTCAAACGGTGATTTGGCAGTTAAATGCAGATCACGCAGTGGGTGTAACTCAATGCTCACCTGATAGCTTTCATCATTAGCGAAGTACTGCTCTGTGAGCGTTTTCGCCAGAGCCTGGGTGTCGGTGTTAGGAGCCAGCTTTAAATATACATAGCTGTGGTTGGCACGCAGGTTTTCCGGGTTATGTTCAAAATAGGCCAGGGACTTAAAGGCAAAATGGGTGTTGTCGGCCAAATCGGCGAACACGGCTCGCACGGTGTACTGGCCATGCTCGTGCACCAAGGTTTCACCCACTGCATTCACCTTCCCGAAGATACGCTGTGCCTCGGATTCGCTCAATGCCAAGCCATTTGGCGTACTCAACGCCTGACTTAATGAACCATCTAAGGTGCGCAAGGCAATAAAACGCTCAATATTAGCGGTGGCGCCAAACAAGCCATCCAACTTATAACCTTGCGAGCGATAGGTCACATTGGCAGGGGTGGCCTGAGTTTGCTCTGACAAAGTTAGGGCAAACACATCCTCGATTTGACTGTAACTTTGCGCATTTTTTGCCTGCGTGTAGTTAGAGATAGGGATCACCGCCAAGCCAAGTTTGCTAAAGTCTTGGCCCACGCGATAAACCCGCTCAGCGTCAGGCTGCTGCGCGTCATAGGAAAGCTCATTGACGGCAAAAAGCGCTACCAAAATAGCTGCGGCTAAGCCCACGCTCAAACCAAACACGTTGAGCGCGAAGTGCTGCTTTTGTAGCTTAAAAGCACGCAGCGCTGTAATTATGTAACTTAAGATCATGGCTATGCCACCTCTGTATTAACCGCAGGATTAGCGGCATTGGCTTTATCCACCATGATTTGGCCATCAAGCAGGCGAACTAGGCGGTCGGCATAGTTCCCTTCTTTCTCTGAGTGCGTCACCATGATCACTGTGGTGCCCTCGCGATTAAGTTCACGCAGCATGGTCATGACTTCATCCCCGTTTTTAGAGTCCAAATTACCGGTGGGCTCATCGGCGAGGATCAGCTTAGGATTAATTACCAGTGCTCGCGCGACGGCGACGCGCTGCTGCTGACCACCGGAAAGCTGTTGCGGTAAGTGGTCGCCACGGTGATCGATGCCTACGCGCTTTAAAATAGCTTCAACACGTTGCTTGCGCTCAGCTTTATCTATTTTTTGATATTGCAGCGGCAGCTCAACGTTTTCATACACGGTGAGCTCATCGATAAGGTTAAAGCTTTGGAACACAAAGCCAATGCTGGCTTTTCTCAGCTGCGCTAATTGCTTTTCGTTGTAGCCAGCAATGTCCTCACCCAGAAACTCAAACTGTCCGCTAGTTGGCGAATCAAGCATGCCAAGGGTAGATAACAAGGTAGATTTACCACACCCTGAAGGGCCCATAATGGCCAAGAAATCACCCTCTTTAACGCTGAGGTTTATATCGTTAAGTGCAGTTGTTTCAACGTCTTGAGTACGAAATACGCGCGATAAGTTAGTTAGCTTGATCATCATTGTTCCTTTAAAATTGTAATTGTTGTGCTTTATCGAAGTTGGCGTAGCTTGAGGTGATCACTTTGTCACCGGGCTCAAGACCGCTGAGCACTTCGTAATAATCTTGGTTTTTTCGACCTAGGCGGATGTCGCGGCGAACGGCGCCACTGTTATCATCATTCATGACATACACCCAGTTACCGCCTGAGCTGCTAAAGAATGCGCCTCGTGACAACAACAGCGCATTATCTTGACTACCGCCAAGCATCAGCTCGACATCCAAGCTCTGTCCCCGCTTGATGTTGCTCGCTTGCTCTGGCAGTTCGACTTCAATTTGAAATTGTGATTGCTGCACGCGACTGTCTATTTTGGTGACTGTGGCGCTGACATCCCCTTGTTCAAGTTCAATAATGACCTCCATACCAGAGCGTACTTGGCTGAGATAAAACTCGTCTAAGCGGATCACTAGCTTGTACTCGTTGGGTATATCAATCTGACCTAAACGCGCGCCACGGCTCTTTGATGCGCCAATTTCAACATCCAACTCACTCAAATACCCGTCCACTGGGGCAGTGATCAGCAAGTTATCGAGGTTGCGGCGCGCAAACTGAAGGTTTTTCTCGAGCATTTCAGCACTATCTTGTAGCTGTGCCAGCTGCACTTCGCGAATGCTTTTCTCTTGCTGTTGACGCTCAATGGTGAGCTCTTTACGCGCTTGATAATAAGCTAAGTCTTCTTTTATCTCAGAGAGCTGCTCTTGAGAAAGCATGCCTTTTTCTACCAAGGGCGCAGTTTGCTTAAGGCGGCGAGTTAGATGAGTGATTTTCAGTTCAATTTCTAATAAATCTCGACGTAAGTTTAAGCGGCTGGTCTCCATATTCATCTGGGTGTTACGCAGAAAGTTAAGTTGCTCAGTAACTTGTGCTTCCCGGCTCATTACATCAAGTTGCAAATTGGTGTTACTTAAACGCACCAAAGGCTGACCTTTTTTGACAAACTCACCCTGCTCTACAAGACGCTCTTCCACCTGCCCACCGGCAATGGTGTCGAGGTAGATGGTGGTTTTTGGTACTACTTGTCCGCGTAAACTTAGTGCATCAACGAATTCGCCTTGGTTTACCGTGCTTACCGTTAAATTACTGGCATTAACCGTTTGGCTCCGACCTTGTGAAGAGCTTTGACTAAACCCGTAAGCAGCGGCCGCAACACTGAGAGCAATAACCGACATTGCGACTTTCTTCGCGTGCTTTTTTAAGCCTGATGATTCTATTTTTCTATCCATCTCAGTCACCCAATATATGTGTTCGCTATATAAGGGGTAACTATCAAGCTCCGTGCCAAGATTTAATTTCCATAAATTTCATAGGCTTAATATTAATACGGGATTATTCTGATCAATGAGGTGTCCGCTTATAGAACACCTCAATTCTTTACAGTGCCCATTTGTGGACAGGGAATGAATAACTGGGGTAGGCTAAAAAGAAAAAGCCAAGGCAGGGATATGAAACAGGCAGGCTCTATACTAGTGGTTGATGACAACCCCGATATTCTTATCGCCGCGCGTTTATTACTTAAACAGCATTATCAAAGCGTTAAAACCACGGACAACCCTTTTGATATAGAAGGTATTGTTAACGAGCAACAACAGGCTGACCAGCCCATTGATGTGATTTTATTGGATATGAACTTTACCCAAGACTCCATCAGTGGCCAAGAGGGATTCTACTGGCTAAAAAAAATCGCCGCGCAAGACCCCACGATTGTGGTGCTGCTTATGACCGCGTACAGCGATATTCAACTGGCTGTAGATGCAATAAAGGCTGGTGCCGCAGATTTTATCGCCAAGCCATGGCAAAACGACCAGCTGTTAGCCAGTGTCGCTGCTGCTTTTAGCCACGCCAAAGATAAGCGCCAAGTGGGTCAGCTCAAGCGCCAAACCCAAGGCTTAAACGATGCATTAAATAGCAATAAGTTTGCCTTTTTAGGGCAAAGCGATGCGATGTTAAAAGTATTCGATACCATCGAACGAGCAGCCCAAACCGACGCCAATATTCTTATCACCGGTGAAAGTGGTACCGGTAAAGAGCTCACTGCCCACGCTATCCACCAGCAAAGCCTACGTCATAGCGGCCCTTTTATTAGCGTTGATATGGGAGCCATGAGCGCATCACTGATGGAGAGCGAATTATTTGGCCATAAAAAAGGCGCTTTCACTGATGCCAAAGAAGACCGCGTTGGCCGCTTCGAACTCGCTGGCGGTGGCAGTTTATTCTTGGATGAACTGGGCAATTTGCCGCTGGAGCAACAAGTGAAGCTGTTGGCCGCATTGCAAAATCGGCAAATCACGCCCATTGGTGGCAGCAAAACCATCGATGTCGACATTCGTTTAATCAGCGCCACCAATGATAATTTACATGAGGCAGTCGGCGAAGGCCGTTTTCGTCAAGATTTACTGTATCGAATCAATACCGTAGAAATTGCCCTGCCGCCGCTGCGCGAGCGTCATCAGGACATTCCTTTACTGGTTGACTACTACCTCAACCATTTTGGCCAAAAATACAAACGCGAACTTAGCGTTAGCAACTCCAGCATGCAGGCGTTAAGTAGCTATCAATGGCCAGGCAATGTACGCGAATTAGCGCATGCAATAGAACGAGCGGTGATCCTCTCTACCGGCACTGAGCTAGATATTGGCTCAGTTATTAGCACACCGGCGACCACCGGTAGCGCAGCACCACAGCAAGGTGAGCAGTACGATACCTTCAACCTAGAAGAGCTTGAACATCGCGCAATTCGCGCTGCACTCACTCACTTCCAAGGTAATGTGAGCCACGCCGCTAAAGCATTAGGGCTGACTCGTGGTGCCATGTATCGACGCTTAGAAAAATACGGGCTTTAACACTGATGTCTGCAAATACAAAACTGTCGTTATTGTTAGCTGGCGTTATACTCACGGCATTAGGCGCCCAATATAGTTGGTACAGCTTACAATTACCGGCGCTAACCACAGGCATGGTATTGGTCGCACTAGCCTGCATTTGCAGTATTTTAGTGCTATTTAAACGCCAAAGCCGGCAAGCGCAATTAGCACTTAAAGCCCTGGCTAACGGGGATAGTAGCCTAGGGTTGCCTCGCAACCATCCTATGCGGGTACAGTATAACGAAGTTAAAGAGCAAATATTGCAAGCCCGGTTGGCTGCGGAGCAACAAGCCCAGTTTATGCAAACCCTGCTAATCCATATCGATATGGCGGTGTTAGTGTTCGATGCGCAGGGCAATATTATTGAGCAAAACCCGGCTGTCGCAAGGCTGCTCGGGGCTCCCGTGAAAGACCTGCAATCGTTAGCGCAGCTCGGTGAGTTTATTAGTGAAGCACAAAGTCAGTGTCAATCAACCGCTCTATGGCAGCGAGGAGAACAGCAGGACACCTTGTCTATACAAATAAGCTTGGCCACCATCCAAGGGCAAGAGCTAAAAATTGTGACTTTGCAGTCGATTCATGAGCAGTTACTACTAAAAGAACAACAAGCCTATAAGCGCTTAACGCGCGTTCTCACGCACGAAATTGCCAACTCGATTACCCCACTGTCATCATTGGCACACACCTGCACCGGTCTGTTGCCACAAGGACTGAGTTTTACCGATAGCGAAGATAAAGAAGACTTAGCACTCGCCTTACAAACCCTGCATAGCCGCACTGAAGGGTTAAGCGCCTTTATCGCACGTTTTCGATCCATCAGTAATCTGCCCAAGCCAGATCTCAAGGCGCAATCTCTTGCAGATGTGGTAACTCGTTGTTGTGCCCTATTCAAAACAGACTTGGAGCAGCAGCATATTGCTCTAAAGCTACAAACCCACAGCGATACTTTAGTGATGTGTGATGCCCAGCAAATTGAGCAGGTATTAATTAACCTGATCAAAAATGCCATAGAAGCGATGAGTGTGAACTGTGCAGACAAAACCTTGTCTATGGTTGTTGATAAAAATAACCAAGGGCAGTTATACATTGCCGTGTGTGATACCGGTGGTGGCATCAGTAAACAAGCTCAAGAAATGATGTTTGTGCCTTTTTTCACCACTAAACAGCAAGGTTCAGGGATAGGTTTAGCGCTAAGCAAACAAATTATGGTTAGCCATGGTGGCGACCTAACCTACCATGAGCAACCCCAAGGGGCATGTTTACGCTGCGTATTTGGCTAACGCCAATGGGCTCTGAGGGCGCATTTAGCAAGCCCTCGCTTCAGCGGCCGCTCAGATTTAGCTCACCTTATGTTAAGGTGCCAACGCTAAGCTGATTCGCCGAAATGACCGAATTCAGTTTATTATTTAAGTAGCATTTATGTATCGAATTTCAGCGCTATTAGTTTTTTTGTTCCTCGCGGGTTGCCAGAGCATGAGCTCGAAGCCCCAGCCCCCTGTAAACAATGACACCATAAAAACCGAGGCTCAGTCCCCAAGTGCAAGTGAAAAGGCGGTACCGCCGTCAGTGCAACCGAAACAGCCGCAACACACACCGCAACAAGTGGACGATGTATGGCAGCGTATCCGTATGCAATTGAGCTTTTCAGACTCGACTCACCCGGATGTGATGAAGCGCGTTGACTGGTATTTATCACATCCTAATTATATGGATGAAATAAGCCGTCGTGCCGAGCCTTACTTGTATCATATAGTGACAGAGGTAGAAGCGCGAAACCTGCCGATAGAATTAGCGCTAATGCCGCTGATTGAGAGTGACTTTGATGCCAGCGCCTACTCTCACAAGCATGCTAGCGGCCTATGGCAGTTAACGCCTTCGCTTGCTCAATACTTTGGCGTTAAAATCACGCCTTGGTACGATGGCCGCCAAGATGTATTCGACAGCACAGCGGCGGCGCTGGACTTTATTGAGTACCTGTATAAGCGTTTTGATGGCAACTGGTATCATACTATTGCTGCATACAATGTTGGCGAAGGTCGAGTGCGCAATGCTATTGCGGCCAATAAAAAAGCTGGGAAAAGCACGGACTTTTTCGCACTCAAACTGCCCAAACAAACACGCAAATATGTGCCCAAACTGCTTGCTGCAGTGCATTTGCTAAAACATGAAAAAATGGACTTCCCAGCAATTGATAACAGCCCAGCCATTTCGCCTCTCCCCATCAAAGGCGCAGTTATTTTAGCCGATAAGTCGCAATGGCAAGATGTGCAAGACCTCAATCACGGCGTAATCCGCTTTCCTGCGATCATCGATGCTCCGCATTTGGTCGTACCCAAGGCTAAACAGCAACACTGGCAGCAAGCCATTGCCAAACAACAAAGTAGTGATTACAGCCAATGGCAGCATTACACCATTGCCAAGGGAGATAGTTTAAGTGTTATTGCCGAGCGTTATGCTCTTAGTGTTAAGCAACTAAAGACGTTCAATAACCTTAGCTCCGATCGCATTCGCATTGGTGATAAGCTGATTTTACCGGTATTAGCCGATGAGCAAATCGAACATAAGGTCAGCTCGGGGGAGAGCTTATGGAAAATTGCCCGCCATTACCAAGTGAGCATTGCCAAATTAAAACAGTGGAACAACCTTTCAAGCAATATATTACAGGTTGGCGACACCCTCACCGTGTTTCTATCACGCAGTTAATCCTGCAACCATTTACTCATGGCCGCATCAAAGGCGGCCTGCTTTCTTTGTTTGAGATGCGGGCAAATGACTTCACCTGCGGGCATATCCGCTTGCGCCATCGGTGAAGAAGCATCCATGACAAAACAGCGGCCATCTTGGCGTAACAGGTAGTTACCCGTCACCTTGTCACCGGCGAGCACCTGCATCACGCCTGTTGATTGCTGCATTGAAGTGATATCTGGACCGGAGTAACGAGGAAGCTCATCAAGCTGTACCTTGCCCACCCTAGCTGATGACTGAGTTTTTGCAAACGCACGAGTGACGCGTTGCTCAAAGTGCGCATAAGGGTTTATTCTCACCGGGGTTTTGTCTGCTTTTTCAGCAGTAGCCGCTCGGCTTTTTAGAGCTTCACTGTGCTGATTAGCTTTTCCTTCACCTTCCTCTTTTTGAACGGGCGTGGCTGAGTGAGAGTCATTATTCACTGAGCGCTGCGGCTTAATCGGCTCTGGCGCATGCACGGGCTGCTCTATCTTATTTTCTGGCGGTGGCAAGCTCATCATCACCACCTGCATGGTGGCCGGTGACTCTTCCTGATGCGCTCGCATTATCGCCGGAGTGGCGGTGCTCAACACATACCCAAGAATTAGCATATGGCAAGTAATTGAAATGAGTAAGGCGCGTAAAAACATATCCCTATGCTACATAAATAACATCACCTTATAAGGACTGCAGATACGACGATTTAGTTCATGGGGCTGCGTAAAAATAGAACAAGCCGCATAGCGCGGCTTGTTTAACTTGCGTTAAAAACTAACTACTTCAGGTTTTCAATGAGCTTATTGGCACGCAGAACGGTCTCATGCAAGCTGTTTTCCAATACGGCATCGACCTTGTCGTTGTGACAGATTTCAATATCCGTCACCCATGCGGTGACGAAGGGCTCTCCCCAAAATAGAGTATAACTTGGGCAGGGCTGATAGCCATTGTGCGACGCCCATAGTGGCCAAAAAAAGTAATTTGCTACCACCATTAAAATAGTCAAGAGCAGCAAGGTCAATAAAACCTTTCCCAGCCAATTTAAAGCTAGATTTATATTTTTACTTTCCAACCAAAATTCATTTATACAATTTAATACACTGAATATAAAAACAAATACACTAATCATCCAGCCGAGAACTAAACAAGATACAATGGGCTCAAATAAAACCAAGGCTAAGCCACTGGTTGGGTAGGTAAAGTGTATTACAGTGAGCTCAAATCCAGCTGCAAACATAAACCATGTCAGCCCAACCATCCCCAAGAAAACAATTGCTACAGAATATAAATATACAGAGTCAACTTCCCGCCGCATTTAATAGTATCTCCTATAAGAGTAAGGGTAACTGGCTAGCAAGCGCCGTAACCGCTCTGAAATTGCTATTTCGACTGTTTTAACAATGACTTTAGAGGTAACGTAATAAACTTTTTGTATATATTCATCGATCTTATATTTAATTAGCTGCTCTTCGCGCTTTAAACGCTCTTCAAACTTATTTAGGACCTCAATTAAAGCATCCGTAACTCCCACTTGATCATCACCCCAAGAAAGTGCAAAACCTGCTATAACTCCTACAACTATACCTAGACCCAAAGCAACAACAGTTACACTTCCTACAGCAATTGCCGTTCCTAAAGCTAAAACTGAAGCAATGACAATTTTCACAATATCAGTAGCTGTTGTGGCAAGCCAATTAGTCCATCGATATTCATCCTGAAATATCCAGTCAATTGTATTTAGAGTAATAGAAAAGAAAATCGAAATTAGAAAGCCTTGTTTCGCTCCAGCATTTAATGCTTTTCGTCCGACTCCTACTGTCAAAAGCTTTGGGTTATTAGCCACATAACGCGTTCCCGTAATAATACTTCTAAGTCTATGATTACCTTTGAAAATTATATATTCTTTACCATTCTTAGTTACAAAGGTGTGCCTACCAAGAATATTCCCAGACCTTCTAAAGTCATTGGCTAATTTTAGAAATGAGGGAGTGTCCTTGACCGCTGCACCTAAGTTTGCACCAAACCAAGCCGCGCTCTCGATTGCAGAAAGTGCTGTAACTCTGGAGAAATAGTCTTTAACTTCTTCTATGGTTTTATTTCTACGTTTATGAAACTCAATCCACAGCCTGACAAACTCTTCTTTTGTCAGTGCATAAATATCGTGTTGCTCTTTGTTTAGATCTCTTCTGAGAGCAGCCTGATTACGGCCGCGAGTGATACTTGGGTGTTGATGGGGTTTTTGATGTAAAAATGGGCCTGGCATTTTGCACTCCTTGCTAATGTAAAAGTTTAGACTCAATCCTGGAGCCTTTTCGGCAATGTTATCAACTTTGAAACATAAATTAAATATATGTCGTACTAGTAATTATAGCAGGCTCTGCAACCGTCTTTAAAATAGTTTTTATAAAGAACAAGCCGCATGGCGCGGCTTGTTTTATTATCACTTGGCGAGTGCTTAACAGCTTAGCTCTTTTTTGTAGGCCGTTGCCAGCCGTCTAAATTACGCTGCTTGCCCCGCGCTACCGCCAGCTGCTTATCGCCCACATTGGTGGTCACGACTGAGCCGGCACCCACTGTGGCAGTGGCGCCAATTTCTACCGGAGCCACCAGCGAGGAGTTAGAGCCAATAAAGGCATGATCGCCGATAATAGTTTGCGACTTATTAACGCCATCATAATTACAGGTGATTGTGCCGGCGCCTATATTCACCTTTTCGCCTATCTGTGCATCGCCCAAGTAAGTCAGGTGATTGGCTTTTGAGCCTTTTCCTAGACGGGACTTTTTCATTTCCACAAAATTGCCGATATGAGAGTCTTCTTCCATAACTGCCCCGGGGCGTAGGCGCGCATATGGGCCTAAGGTGCACTTCGCCGCGACACTGGCATCTTCAATCAAGGTATTAGCCTTAATCACCACACCATCACCAATTTTGCAGTCTTTTAATACGCAGTTCGGGCCGATAACAACATCGTCGCCGAGTTCTACCTGACCTTCAAAGATGACATTAACATCAATGTGTACATCCTGACCTGTGGTCACTGTGCCACGTACATCGATGCGGGCCGGGTCGGCTAGACTCGCACCGTTGATCATCAACTGCTCTGCTTGCCAACCTTGATAGGCACGCTCCAACTGAGCGAGCTGTACGCGATTGTTAGCGCCTTCAACTTCCATAGGGTGCGATGGTTGGCTTGAACTGATTTCAACGCCTTCTGAGTGGGCCATAGCGACAATATCGGTAAGGTAGTATTCGCCTTGAGCATTACTGTTCGATAGATTACCCAACCACTTTTTCAACAACCCGCCATGACAGGCCATGATACCGGTATTAATTTCGGTAATTTTCAGTTGCTCTTCATTGGCATCTTTTTGCTCGACAATGCCCACCAGTTTGCCATTATCGCGCAGCATACGTCCATAGCCATTAGGATTGGCCAAATCCACGGTAAGCACCGCTAGGCCACGCTCAGGAGTGGCTTTTAATAACCCTTCTAAGGTTTCTTGCTTGGTCAGTGGTACGTCGCCATATAAGATTAGTACTCTATCGTCATCACCAATATGTTCTTTGGCTACAGCGACAGCATGGCCCGTGCCTAGCTGCTGCTCTTGTAGCACCCAATTGACCTCATTATGACCGAGTTGTTGTTTAAGCAACTCGCCACCATGGCCATAAACTAGGTTAGTGCTGGTGGCCCCTAAGGCCTTGGCATTATCAATGACGTGTTGAACCATCGGCTTGCCGGCAACCAGATGCAGCACCTTAGGCAACTTAGAACGCATGCGTGTACCTTTACCCGCAGCTAAAATTACAGTCGTTAAATTCATTCTAATATCCTTTTTTCGCGACGTGACAGCGCACACTCAGCTCACGCTTTAAGTTGGCACATCCTGTGTCCGAACACAGCTGGCTAAAAAGCCGCCAGCGATGTTCTGGTATGGCTATCGACAATACCGACTATTGTATCTGCAACAGTGTGAACATAGAAAGAACAGACATAAAAAAACCCGCGCTTAAAGCGCGGGTTTTTGCAAACCTATGAGGTTGGAAGCGTTTAGCTGTTACGCAATTGACGAATAACACGAAGCTGCGCAAGCGCCTCTTCGAGTTGGATCGCTGCTTTATGGTAATCAAGCTCGCCACTGCCAGCTTTATCCATTTGCTCTTGCGCTTCACGCTTAGCCTGCTCTGCCGCTTGTTCGTCAAGCTCTTCAGCTCGTACAGCGGTATCTGCAAGGACAGTTACATTATGAGGTTGTACCTCTAATGTACCGCCAGCAACATAGATGATTTCTTCACCACCTAGTTGCTTTACTAAACGGACCATTCCAGGTTTGAGGGCAGTTAGTAGCGGTGCGTGGCCAGGCATAATACCAAGCTCACCTTCACTACCTGTCACTTGAAGTGATTCTACGCGGCCAGAGAAAATCATCTCTTCAGCGCTTACAACATCAAGATGTACGGTCATAGCTGCCATACTCCCCTCCTAGTTACATGCTTTTCGCTTTTTCAACGGCTTCTTCGATTGAACCTACCATGTAGAACGCTTGCTCTGGTAGCTCATCGTATTCGCCGTCAAGAATGCCTTTAAAGCCTGCGATAGTGTCTTTCAATGAAACGTATTTACCTGGCGCACCTGTAAATACCTCAGCAACGAAGAACGGCTGAGATAGGAAACGCTGGATCTTACGTGCACGTGATACTACTTGCTTATCTTCATCAGACAGCTCGTCCATACCTAGGATGGCGATGATGTCTTTCAGCTCTTTATAGCGCTGTAGTACGGTTTGAACGCCACGCGCGATGTCGTAGTGCTCTTGACCGATAACAAGCGGATCTAGCTGACGTGAAGATGAGTCAAGTGGGTCAACCGCTGGATAGATACCTAGTGATGCGATATCACGAGATAGTACAACTGTTGCATCCAAGTGCGCGAACGTCGTTGCTGGTGACGGGTCAGTCAAGTCATCCGCTGGTACGTATACCGCTTGGATTGAAGTGATTGAACCGGTTTTAGTTGACGCGATACGCTCCTGTAGTACACCCATCTCTTCAGCAAGTGTAGGCTGATAACCTACTGCTGATGGCATACGACCTAGTAGTGCTGATACTTCAGTACCGGCTAGGGTATAACGATAGATGTTATCTACGAAGAATAGTACGTCACGACCTTCGTCACGGAACTTCTCAGCCATAGTTAGACCAGTCAATGCAACACGTAGACGGTTACCTGGTGGCTCGTTCATCTGACCATATACTAGCGATACTTTATCGAGTACGTTTGAGTCGTTCATTTCGTGATAGAAGTCATTACCCTCACGCGTACGCTCACCAACACCAGCGAATACTGAGAAGCCGCTGTGCTCGATTGCGATGTTACGGATAAGCTCCATCATGTTTACGGTTTTACCTACACCGGCACCACCGAATAGACCAACTTTACCACCTTTAGCGAATGGACATACAAGGTCGATTACCTTGATACCAGTCTCTAAAAGTTCAACTGAGTTGCTCTGCTCTTCGTATGAAGGTGCAGCTCGGTGGATAGACATACGGTCTTCTTCACCGATTGGGCCAGCTTCATCAATTGGGTTACCCAATACGTCCATGATACGACCTAGGGTCTTAGTACCAACTGGAACCATGATTGGCTCGCCAGTATTCTCTACTGCTGTACTACGACGTAGACCGTCAGTAGTACCTAGTGCGATAGCACGTACCACACCGCCACCTAGCTGCTGTTGCACTTCTAGTGTCAAACCTGCTAGGTCGCCTTCTGTAATTTTTAGTGCGTCATATACGGCTGGCACGTTGTCTTGTGGAAACTCGATGTCCACAACGGCGCCGATAATTTGGACGACCTTACCTAAACTCATGTCAATTCCTCTCGTTAAACTTTGCCGAAGCGTTAAACCGCTGCCGAACCGCTCACAATCTCACTGATCTCTTGTGTGATTGCTGCTTGACGCGCTTTGTTGTACTGCAATTGCAACTGATCCATCAGGTCGCCGGCATTATCAGTTGCAGCTTTCATTGCAACCATACGGGCAGCCTGCTCAGAGGCAGCATTCTCAACCACACCTTGATAAACTTGTGACTCAATGAAACGCACCAACAGAGTTTCCAAAATGGCCTCTGGTGTTGGCTCGTACAAGTAGTCCCAAGCGTGGGCTGATACTTCTTCTTCAGCTTTTGGCAAAGGTAATAACTGATCGATTACTGGCTCTTGCTTCATGGTATTAACGAAATGGTTATATACCACGAACAAACGGTCAATTTTGCCTTCAGCGAACTCATCGAGCATCACTTTCACAGGACCAATTACGTCCTGAACTGAAGGGGCATCTCCAAGGCCTGCCTTTTTCGCGGCAAGCTGACCACCAAAGCTTTGGAAGAACCCAGCAGCTTTGCTGCCTAGGGTCGCGTAAGTAGCGTCAACGCCCTTTTCTTTCCAAGCCTTTACGTCTTGTGAGACTTTCTTGAACTCATTAGTGTTCAAGCCGCCACACAGACCACGGTCTGTAGAGATAACAATATAACCAACTCGCTTTACATCACGCTCTTCTAAATAAGCGTGACTAAAGTCAAGATTCGCTTGAGCAATACGACCGATCACTTTGCGTAAGTTCTCAGCGTATGGACGGCTAGAAGCAACACGCTCCTGTGCGCGCTTCATTTTTGAAGCGGCAACCATTTCCATTGCGCTGGTGATCTTCTGAGTATTTTTAATACTCCCGATCTTGCTTTTAATCTCTTTTCCGCTGGCCATGACTCTCTCTCCGAATCTCGGTGAGCGCAATGCACTCACCTTAGATAACTAAATTACCAAGTTTGCGTTGACTTGAACTTCTCAAGAAGTTCTTTCAACTGTGCTTCAATCTCGGCGTTGTAGTTACCAGTTTCATTGATTTGCGCCATTAGCTCTGCGTACTCGCTTTTAGCGAAGCCGATTAGACTTGCTTCGAAGTCCATGATTTTGCTTACTTCGATGTCAGCAAGGAAGCCTTTTTCAGCAGCGAAAAGTGATAGAGACATTTCCGCAACAGACATTGGCGTGTACTGTTTCTGCTTCATTAGCTCGGTTACGCGCTCACCATGCTCAAGTTGAGCACGTGTTGCTTCGTCAAGGTCAGAAGCGAACTGCGAGAACGCCGCAAGTTCACGATACTGAGCAAGCGCTAGACGGATACCACCACCTAGTTTCTTAACGATCTTAGTTTGCGCAGCACCACCTACACGCGATACAGAAATACCGGCGTTAACAGCAGGACGAATACCTGAGTTAAACAAGTCAGTTTCCAAGAAGATCTGACCATCGGTGATTGAAATCACGTTGGTTGGTACGAAGGCAGAAACGTCACCACCTTGAGTTTCAATGATTGGCAATGCCGTCAATGAACCTGTTTGACCTTTCACTTCACCATTGGTGAACTTCTCAACGTAGTCAGCATTTACACGTGCTGCACGCTCTAGAAGACGTGAGTGAAGGTAGAAAACGTCACCTGGGTATGCTTCACGGCCCGGTGGACGCTTAAGTAGAAGTGAAATCTGACGATACGCTACCGCTTGCTTAGACAGGTCATCGTATACGATAAGCGCGTCTTCACCACGGTCACGGAAGAATTCACCCATAGTACAACCAGCAAACGGTGCTAGGTACTGTAGGGCTGCAGATTCAGAAGCAGATGCTACAACAACAATCGTGTTTTCTAGGGCACCGTGCTCTTCTAATTTACGTACTACGTTAGCAATAGTCGATGCTTTTTGACCAACCGCTACATACACACACTTAATGCCTGTGTCTTTTTGGTTGATGATAGCGTCGATTGCTAATGCAGTTTTACCAGTTTGACGGTCACCGATAACCAATTCACGCTGGCCGCGACCAACTGGAATCATGGCATCGATAGACTTATAACCAGTTTGAACTGGCTCATCTACTGATTGACGGTCGATTACACCTGGGGCGATTTTTTCGATTGGCTCGAAACCTTCGCTGTCCAGTGCACCTTTACCATCGATAGGCTGACCTAGGGTGTTTACTACACGACCTAGAAGACCATTACCGACTGGTACTTCAAGAATACGACCTGTTGATTTAACTTTTACGCCTTCTTTAAGGTCAGCGTAAGGACCCATTACTACTGCACCTACTGAGTCACGCTCAAGGTTCAATGCGATAGCATAACGGTTGCCAGGAAGCTCGATCATCTCACCTTGCATACAGTCAGCTAGACCGTGGATGCGGATGATACCGTCAGTAACAGATACGATAGTACCTTCGTTACGTGCTTCACTTACAACTTCAAACTGCTCAATGCGTTGCTTGATCAGCGCAGAAATTTCTGTGGAATTAAGTTGCATGCTCTTTTTCCCAATTACGATTGTAGTGTGGCCGCTAAGCGGTCAACTTGGCCGCGTATAGACCCGTCGATTACGGTGTCACCGGCACGAATTACCAACCCGCCAACGACGGAGGCATCAACACTACAATTCAGCTTAACTTTGCGTGCGAAACGTTGTTCGAGTGCCGCGCCTAGTTTCTCTTGCTGCGCTGCAGCAAGCTCCGTTGCAGAAATCACTGTGACTTCGATTTCTTTGTCGAACTCAGCCTTAAACTCGGCAAATAGTTCGGCAACGTCAGGCAGGGCGGCTAAACGTTCATTTTCGGCCATTAGCTTGATAAGATTTTGACCCTGTTCGTTGAGTTGGTCAGCACAAACCTTGATGATTACATCGGCTTGGTCAGACACAGACGGCAGGCTGCCAATGACTGCATTAACCTGCTCATCGCTGGCCACTTGGCCAGCGAAGTGCAGCATTTCATGCCATTGGGCAACCGCGTTTTTCTCAACGGCAAGCTCAAAAGCCGCTTTAGCGTATGGGCGAGCGATGGTAGTCAATTCAGACATGCTCATACCCTCCTAGTTACAGCTCTGCGACAAGTTTTTCAACGATGTCGCTGTGTGCGGCTTGGTCGATCTCGCGCTCAAGAATACGCTCAGCACCGACTACTGCTAGAGTAGCAACTTGCTTACGTAAATCTTCTTTCACGCGGTTACGCTCTGCTTCAATCTCAGAGTGACCTTGAGCTATGATGTTTTCACGCTCTTGCTGACCACGAGTTGTCTCTTCGTCAACAATAAGCGAGGCACGCTTTTTAGCTTGCTCGATGATTTCAGCAGCTTGAGCTTTCGCTTCTTTTAACTGTTCCGTGGCTTTTTGACGAGCCAGTTCCAAGTCTTTCTCAGCTTTATCAGAAGCAGCTAAACCATCTTCAATTTTCTTTTGGCGAGCTTCAATCGCACTATTTAGCGGTGGCCATACGTACTTCATACAGAACAGCACGAACACCGTAAATGCGATTAATTCACCGATAAGAGTGGCGTTAATATTCACGACCGCTCCTCCTTATTGACAGTTGTTCTAAGAGCTACTAGTGAATTAAAGTGCGAACAACATGTACATAGAGATACCAACACCGATCATAGCTACGGCATCGATAAGACCAGCAAGGATGAACATTTTAACCTGTAGTGAAGGTGCAAGCTCAGGCTGACGCGCACACGCTTCTAGGAATTTACCACCCATGTTACCGAAACCAACTGCAGTACCGATTGCACCGAAGCCGATAAGTAGAGCAACAGCGATATACTTAAGACCTAATACTAGTTCCATTTTTTTCTCCAAAGTTTTTAAAGTAAATTAAAAAATAAAAGTTAATAAATCAGTTTATTAGTGGTTGTCTGAGCTAGCCATGCTTAGATAAACAATGGTCAGCATCATAAATACGAATGCCTGTAGTACGATAACCAAGATATGGAATACCGCCCATACAAAGTGCAGTGGTAACTGCATTAAACCCACAGCGCCGATAAGGATGAAGATCATCTCACCTGCATACAGGTTACCGAATAAACGCAGTGCCAATGAAAACGGCTTAGCAATCAATGAAATTAGCTCTAACAGCAAGTTACATGGAATTAAGAACACCATTGCTAGCTTGTTCTTAGTGCTAAACGGGTGCAGCGTTAACTCAGCAAGGAAACCACCGATGCCTTTAATGCGAATTGAGTAACCAATCATTAGCAAGAATACGCCAATGGCAAGACCTGCAGTCATGTTCAAGTCAGTGGTTGGTACGATTTTCATGTATACGTCATGAGAGTCCATACCAAATGCTGTTTCGCCCACCCAGCCTGCAAATGCAGGAAGGAAATCAACCGGGATCAAATCCATAAGGTTCATTAGGAATACCCAAACGAAAATCGTTAAGGCAAGGGGGGCAATTAACTTACTTTTACCGTGGTAAGTGTCGCGTACGTTGTCACCAACAAACTCAACAATCATCTCAATGAAACATTGAAACTTACCAGGTACACCTGTGTGTGCTTTTTTAGCGGCGCCACGGAAGATCCATAAGAATATAAGACCTAATCCGATTGACCATGCGAGGGTATCTACATGCCATGTCCAGAAGCCACTGTCCGCACATGCTTTGTTGAACTCAATACCGGCATCGGTTGAGCACATCTTTGCATTGGTCAAGTGGTGCTGAATATGGCTCGATAGAGTCACTTCTTCTGCAGCCATGTTTTATCCCAAAAGTTAATGATTAAAAAAAATCGGTGCTATCCACTGTGTGGCAAATATCAGCACATAAGCGCTGAAAAAGGGTACTGGAAGCAATAAAAAATGTTTAAAAGCCAGTACGAACATACACACAGTGAGCAAAAACTTTAACGCCTTTCCTCGTTTCAACGAGCTTAGGACTTGTTCTGATTTGCTTGCGCCCATATATCTAAATGCATAAGCGGCAAATACAAAATTAGGGAGTACAACAGTCAAGCCTCCAAGCCATGCTGAGAGACCGGCTTCTACTCCCCAACCTACTAAAACTATTACTGCAGCGATTGTTGCTACGACACCCTGAAAAAGAACGCCCTTAAATGCGGCGCGGCGATACGGACCTGCTAACCTTTGCGTCACTTTTTATTAACCTTAATAACGTTAAATTTTATTAGGGTGTGAAAACTGGCGAAATTATACTTGTTTTTGGCTGATTTGCAACTTGAGTCAGTGCGATTTGGGGGAATTTCACCCCCGTAAAACAGGGGTGAGAGCGCCTTAGCGACTAATCTTTAAACTGTGGGTCAATACGGTGAAGAATTCCGTCTAACTCCTCAAGGTTTGTGTAAGAAATCACCAACTTACCTTTTCCTTTTTGGTTGTAGTTAATTTCTACCTTCGCGCCGAGATTATCTTCGAGCTTTTGCTCTAACTGTATGACATCTGGATCTTTTTCTTTCTTCTGCGGCTTTTCTACGGGCTCCAGAATAGAACGCACGAGTTTTTCGGTTTCACGCACGGTTAGCGCTTTAGCTACGGCAGTGCGTGCCGCTTCAGACTGCAACTCACCACTTAACGCTAATAAACACCGAGCATGACCCATTTCAATATCGCCATGCTCTAACATGATTTTAACATCATCGTTAAGATTATTGAGCCGTAATAAGTTAGTGACAGTGGTGCGCGATTTGCCAACGGCATCAGCCACTTGCTGGTGCGTTAACTCAAATTCATCAATCAGTCGACCTAAAGCGATGGCTTCTTCCATCGCATTTAAATCTTCACGTTGAATGTTTTCAATCAACGCAATAGCAACTGCTGCTTCATCCGGAACTGCCTTGATAAGGCAAGGCACCACATCAAGTTTAGCTAACTGGGCGGCGCGCCAACGGCGCTCACCAGCGATGATTTCATAGCTGTCAGGTGCAACTTGGCGCACGACGATGGGCTGAATAATACCTTGTGCACGAATGGAGGAAGCAAGTTCTTCTAACGCTTCCTCTGACATATCTTTTCGCGGCTGATACTTTCCAGGACGTAAAAATTCGATCGCTAACTTTTGCAACTCACCACTTTGCGCGTTCGCTTGCGCTTGTGAGTGTTCTTCAACAGGTGCATCTGCGCTTGGCGCTGGGCCAGGTGCAGGCTTAGATGACGTCAGTAGGGCATCTAGACCCCGTCCTAATCCACGTTTTTTAGCAGACATTGGTTGGCTTACCTCTACGTTTAGGCGACTGCAGGTGTTTGTTTTTCTTTTCTGCGCAGTATTTCACCGGCCAAGGCAAGGTAGGCTTTGGCGCCTGCAGAGGCTCGGTCATAATACATGGCCGGCGCACCAAAGCTAGGGGCTTCTGCGAGACGAACATTGCGCGGAATAACGGTTCGGTAGACCTTATCGCCAAAGTGCTGTTTCAATTGCTCAGAAACATCATTGGCAAGGCGGTTGCGCGGATCGTACATGGTTCGCAAGATGCCTTCAATCTGTAATTTAGGGTTCACTAACTGCGCCAATTGCTCGATGGTTCCCATCAGCGCTGTAATTCCCTCAAGGGCATAGTACTCACACTGCATAGGCACGAGTACCGAATCAGCGGCGGCCATGGCATTGACGGTCAGCATGTTCAGTGAGGGTGGGCAATCGATGAAGATATAATCATATTGCTCAAGAATTTTCTCCAACGCGTTGCGCAGGCGCACTTCGCGCGCGAACAATTCCATAAGCTTAACTTCAGCGGCAGTCACATCGCCATTGGCAGCAATTAAATGATACTCACCCGAGGTTTGCTGGATGACAACATCATCAAAAGGTTGTTCTTCAATGAGTAAGTCATAAATAGTGGCGACATCATCGTACTTATCAACGCCGCTACCCATGGTCGCATTGCCTTGAGGATCGAGATCGATAAGTAAAACTTTACGCTTGGTCGCAGCCATAGAGGCCGCCAAATTCACGGCTGTGGTGGTTTTACCCACGCCTCCTTTTTGGTTTGCAATTGCAATGACTTTAGCCACGGTGATCCTCTGCCAATTAAGCTTTTTTTAGAATTATAAGATGACGTTCGCCCTGAAGCTCTGGAACTGATAACTCAATGTCCTGGGTAAACGAAAATCCAGCAGGGAGGTTGGCAAGTTCCTGCTCAGGATATTGGCCTTTCAAAGCTATAAAACGTCCATCTTGATCAATTAAATGCGCGCACCAATGCAACATATCATCAATAGAGGCAAAGGCACGAGAAAGCACTCCATCTAATTTAACACTTGGCTGATAATCTTCAACTCGACTCTGTACGGCGGTTACATTTTTTAGGCCAAGCTCATGTTTTACTTGCTTAAGAAAAGTCACACGCTTGCCAAGGCTATCCAGTAGTACAAATTCGGTGTCGGGTAGGGCAATGGCTAACACCATACCCGGTAAACCTGGGCCGGTGCCAACATCAATGTAGTGTTTACCCTCTAAATGTTCAGCTACCACCAAACTATCCATAATATGCTTAACCAGCATCTCATTAGGGTCGCGAACAGACGTTAAATTGTATGCTTTGTTCCACTTGTTTAATAAAGCAACATAAGCGAGCAACTGATTAATTTGTTGCTCGCTTAGAGAGATATTGGCTGCGGCCAATAACTGCGTAAATTTTTTTTCTAACATGGATGTGTTATGTGGTTACGCTGATTTGCGTAACATGCCCTGCTTTTTCAGATACACCAATAATAGCGAAACCGCCGCTGGAGTAATACCAGAAATACGCGACGCTTGGCCAATGGTGTCCGGGCGAGCTTCGCTAAGCTTGGCAACAACCTCATTTGATAAGCCAGATACTTGGCTGTAATCAAACTCCGCTGGCAAAATAGTTTGCTCATGGCGCAACTGCTTTGCGATCTCGTCTTGTTGACGAGCAATGTAACCAGCATACTTTGTTTGAATCGCTACCTGCTCAAGTGCTTGCTGGTTGTCTGACTCACTCGCTAAACCTTCGATAGCGGTAAGATCGCGATAATTGATCTCAGGGCGACGGATCAACTCTTCTAAACTGGCTTCACGAGTCATCGGTGATTTTAATAACGCGTTCACGGCTTCCTGTGCTGGGTGATCTTTATGGATCCAAGTGGAACGAATACGCTGTGTTTCTTGTTCCATCACTTCTAATTTTTCATTAAATGCAGCCCAACGCTGGTCATCGACCAAGCCCAGTTCTCGGCCTTTCTCGGTAAGGCGCAAGTCAGCATTATCTTCGCGAAGTAGCAATCGGTATTCGGCACGTGAAGTAAACATGCGATAGGGCTCTTTGGTACCTAGCGTGGCTAAGTCATCAATTAATACCCCTGTGTATGCTTCATCACGGCGTGGAGTCCAAGCTTCTTTGCCTTGCACTTGCAACGCGGCATTCATACCAGCAATAAGCCCTTGTGCTCCGGCCTCTTCATAGCCAGTGGTGCCGTTTATTTGTCCAGCAAAGAAAAGCCCTTGAATAAACTTAGTTTCTAATGACGGCTTAAGATCCCGAGGGTCGAAAAAGTCATACTCAATGGCATAACCAGGACGACAGATGTGGGCTTGCTCAAATCCAGCGATGCTGTTGACTATTTGCATCTGTACGTCAAATGGCAAACTCGTGGAAATACCATTTGGGTATAGCTCATAAGAGGTTAACCCTTCTGGTTCAACAAAGATTTGGTGCTTATCTTTATCGGCAAAACGAACTATTTTATCTTCAATCGATGGGCAGTAACGCGGACCGATCCCCTCAATCACGCCTGAATACATAGGCGATCGGTGCAGATTCTCATTGATAATCTCGTGCGTTTTGTCGTTTGTGTAGGTGATATAACAAGGGATCTGCTGCGGATGATCTTCCACCTTACCCATAAACGAAAACACAGGTGTGGGCGTATCACCAGGTTGTGTTTGCATTTTGCTGAAGTCGACGGTGCGAGCATCTATTCGTGGAGGCGTGCCTGTTTTCAGACGATCAACGCGAAAAGGTAATTCACGTAAGCGCTGTGCTAACGCAATTGAAGGCGGATCCCCAGCGCGGCCACCTTTAAAGTTTTCTAAGCCAATATGGATTTGGCCACCTAAGAAGGTTCCTACGGTAAGTACCACGGATGGCGCACTGAACTTCAATCCCATCTGGGTGACAACACCTGTAACTTTATCACCCTCTACAATCAGATCATCACAGGATTGCTGGAAGATCTTTAAGTTTTCTTGGCGCTGCAGAATCGCTTGTATTTCCGCTTTGTACAACGCTCTATCAGCTTGGGCACGAGTTGCACGTACAGCAGGGCCCTTCGATGAGTTTAATGTTCGAAATTGGATCCCGCCTTTGTCGATCGCTTTTGCCATGGCACCGCCAAGAGCATCGATCTCTTTCACCAAATGACCTTTGCCGATCCCACCAATTGCAGGGTTGCATGACATTTGCCCTAAGGTGTCCATATTATGCGTTAGCAATAGCGTATTCATGCCCATTCGTGCAGAGGCCAGAGCGGCTTCTGTACCAGCGTGACCGCCGCCAACGACAATGACATCAAAGTGCTCATGAAAAATCATTTAATGCTTCCTACAACCAGTGAAATATTAAGAGGAGGCGTATTCTACCTAGAAATTAGCTTAAGGGAAATGGTTAAATAATGTTCACTCAAGGTAAAGAGATCTTATATATAAAAGGATCTTTTAAAGAGATCTTTTATTGATCTTACTACTAGGATCCTACCTTTCTGTTGATAACCCTATAAAACGTATGATTAACAATAAATTAAGCGATCTAAGTTATTGTGAGTATGATCGGATCTAGTAGGGGAGAACATCTGATCAAAAGGCCCTTTTATACACAGGCAAGATTCGCTTCGATCTTATCAAGTGTATAATCATGGTTAAGATCGCAAGATATCAAGCTTTTATCCACATACCGATCGAAAAAACAATAAATATGTGCATAACTTTTTAGTAAGATCGTTTTCTTACAAGTGTTTTAATAGTTCTGGTAACCACCTTTCAGCCGTATCTTCAGGTAGATCTTCGCCAAGAACATCTATCTCCAAGCGAGGTAAGAGTGGCTGAGCTTGTTTTGACAGCAACAATTGCTCGATGTTTTTGGCCGCATAGTTATAGGTATCGTAACTAGAATCTCCTATACCAATGATCGCAAAGCGAATATTGTCGAGATTAGTGAGGGCATTGAGATCTTCAACAAAAGGCTGCAAATTATCAGGATAGTCCCCAGCGCCATGGGTTGATGTGCAAATCAACCACGCAGCCTCCATTTTCATATCCTTAAGATCAGGTTGCTCATGTAAAGTACAGCTTATGCCTTGATCTTCCATTAAGTCACTTAACTGTTCGGCCACATATTCAGTGCCGCCCATTTGACTACCAATAATAATTTCGAGCTGGCTCATTGTTACTACGCCTAAATGTTGTTGCGCCCATGATACCTGATCTGTGGTTAGGCTCAATTGATCTTAATCCCTGTGTGTAGTTCTGAACATCAATAGCTGTTTAAAATGAATATATATTCATGATAAATATAGAGTTTTTAATTTTTAAAGCTGTTGATAAAAAGTCGATAAGCTTAGGTTAAAAAGCCATACCCGTTCATCATAACTGGGTAATTTCACACTATTTTCTACTGATAAAGAAAAATTGCATGGGTGTGTATGCTTTGCTTGTGGATAATGATCAATAGAGATTATCTCGGCGTATTTTTGGATCTATAAAACTCATTTAATAGATCCAATACTTCTATAAATTTTCTATTTATTGGCTTCATTTCTTTTGTGAGTGCCCGTATTTTTGGATCTGATGCCCTTAATGTGCCAAGTCTCCAGCCTCAAATGCTTTGTTAATGTTAAAACGCATGAATGACTGCTACCCAAACTAGCTATGTGTGACTGATCTTTTCACTGTTAATCACACTTTTTGATGCAGATAGGCATGTCAGTTTTTAATTGATCGCTATAAAAATTGCTCAGTAACGAGTCGCTGGTAGCCAATATTCACACAAAATAGTGCCGATATTTGTCGCAAATATGCATAATCACTATGTTGTTGCTGTGGGCACCTAGCATCGCTGGGATCTTATTTAACGCTAGTTTAGCGTTGTTTTTTGCCAATAAATTAGGGAGCGACGAGCTCACTTATGTGTTCGTTTTGCCCTGATAGCTGTCATCTTAGGATTGAGTTGTTGACTATTAGGTGCTCCGAGCTTTGCTTTTCTGATGATAAGCGTTTTTTTGGAGTGTTGGGTTACTGAGAGGGAGCTGAAAAAAGCCCACACAAAGGTGGGCTCGCTAGACTTTATTAATCTATTTACCGATACAAAAGGAGCTGAAGATCTTGCCGAGTAGATCGTCAGAGGTGAATTCGCCGGTGATCTCGCTTAAATACTGCTGGGTTAAACGCAGCTCTTCTGCCAAGATCTCCCCGGCAACATGGGCTTCAAGTTGCTCTTGACCGGTATACAAGTGCTGCTGCGCTCGCTCTAATGCATCTAAATGACGGCGGCGAGCCATAAAGCTGCCTTCTTGGGTGCCCTCAAAGCCAATGCATGATTTAAGGTGCTCTCGCACATGGTCAATGCCTTGTGCTTGTTTGGCGCTGAGGCGAATAACCGGATGAGTAGGGTGGTCATCAAACCCTGGTTGCTCGCCACTGAGATCGACCTTATTCCTGATCACGGTAATGCCCATATTGGCGGGCAGCTTAGCGGTAAACTCTGGCCAAATTTGCTCTGGAGTGGTGGCATCCGTCTCCGTGGCATCAACCATAAACAGCACGCGATCGGCTTGGTTGATTTCTTCCCAAGCGCGTTCTATTCCTATTTGCTCGACCTTATCTGGGCTTTCACGTAGTCCTGCAGTATCAATAATATGCAAAGGCATCCCATCAATATGGATATGTTCTTTTAGTACATCACGAGTGGTGCCTGCGATATCAGTGACAATGGCGGCATCACGCCCAGCAAGGGTGTTAAGCAAGCTTGATTTACCGGCATTAGGGCGACCAGCAATGACCACGCGCATACCATCACGAATAATGCTGCCTTGCTTCGCTTGTTTGCTTACTGCCGCGACCTTATCGAGAATAGCTTGCAAGTCGTTGCCAACCTTACCATCACTAAGAAAATCGATTTCTTCATCAGGGAAGTCAATGGCCGCTTCCACATACATGCGCAAGTGAATAACTTGCTCCACCAGCTCTTCAATATGTTTTGAAAACTCGCCTTGTAGTGAGTGCAGGGCACTTTTAGCCGCTTGTTCTGAGGTTGCATTAATTAAATCGGCAATTGCTTCGGCTTGGGTTAAATCAAGCTTATCATTGAGAAAAGCCCGCTCCGAGAACTCACCAGGCTTGGCCAAGCGTACGCCTTCAAGTTGGCTAATCTCTTTTAACAACATGTCGAGAATCACAGGGCCGCCATGGCCTTGTAGTTCTAGCACGTCTTCGCCGGTGAAAGAATGTGGGCCTTGAAAGAACAGCGCTATGCCCTGGTCTAATTGTTGTCGCTGCAGGTCATTAAAAGGCAGGTATTCGGCGTAGCGGGTACGTGGGCAGCGTCCTAAAATGCGCTCTGCGACCAGCTTTGCATGGCTGCCAGAAACACGAATAATACCCACACCACCACGACCTGGCGCGGTGGCTTGAGCAACGATTGTATCTTGTGAAAGCATAGAATTACTCGATAAAGCCTGAATGGATGTATTGTAACCTAATGTTGTTATAAACAATAAAAAAGCGGCTCTTAGGCCGCTTTTTTTAGCTTCAATAGCGGGTTGTTAACCGCGCACTTTCATGCCTTTTTTCTCCATACCGCGATAAATAATCAGCATTTGCGCAATGGAGATAAGGTTAGACACGAGCCAGTATAGAACGAGACCTGATGGGAACCATAAGAAGAAAACCGAGAAGATTACTGGCATCCAGGTCATCATCTTTTGTTGCATCGGGTCGGTAACCGTCATTGGCTGTAGTTTCTGCATCAAGAACATACTCGCACCGAACAAGATAGGCAGTACGTAGTAAGGGTCTTTTGATGACAGGTCAGTTAGCCATAGGCCGAACTCAGCATGACGTAATTCTGGCGACTCTAGGAAGACATAGAACAGCGCCAAGAAGATTGGCATTTGCAGTAACAGCGGGAAACAGCCACCCATCGGGTTTACTTTTTCCTTCTTGTACATATCCATCATGGCCTGACCGAACTTCTGGCGGTCATCACCGTAGCGCTCTTTCAGTGCTTGCATTTTCGGTTGCAGGGCACGCATCTTCGCCATAGAGGTGTACTGTGCTTTCGTTAATGGGAAGAGTAATGACTTCACCACAATAGTGATGGCAATAATAGCCAGACCCCAGTTACCTAAGAAGCTGTAAAGGAACTTAAGTAGGGTGAGCAATGGTTGCGAAATAAACCACAGCCAGCCATAGTCAACAGCCAAATCAAGGTTAGGGTGAATGGCTTCAAGGACATCAGTGTCTTTAGGGCCCATATAGTAAGTGGCGCTGATGTCCGCTGTGCTATTGGCTGCCACCGTAATTGGCTCTGACTTTACACCAATTTGCGCAACTGAAGGCGTGATAAGGCGCATATAGACGGTGTTTTGTTGCTCTTGGTTTGGTACCCAGGCACTGACAAAGTAGTGCTGAAGAAAAGCGATATAGCCGCCTTGGGTGGTTTTATTTAATTGTTTGTCTTCAATATCAGAGAACGAGTATTTTTCATAATTTATCTCGTCTGTACCGTAAGCTCCACCAAGGTAGCTTTGGTCAATTAAGCTGCCTTTTTCTTGCACTGTACGTTTAACTTGTGCAAACAACTGCACTTGCAGTGGCGCAGCGGTGGTATTTTCTACGTTGTAGTCCATCGCTACATCGTACTGACCCTGTTTAAAGGTGTAAGTTTTAGTAAAGCGAACGCCTTGCTCATCAACGAAAGTCAGTGGCACCGTTAAGGTATCGCCATTGAGAGTATATTGTAGCTTCTCAGAGTCATACACTGGGCGTTCGGCCTGCGCATCAGGACCATTTAAACCAATTAAGCCACTTTGTGAGAAGTACTGATTGCCATCAAACTCCCCTAATAATAGGTAAGGAGTATCGCTGCCATGGGTTTCAGCGTGCTTAAGCAACTTAGTTTCGATGATGTCACCGCCCAAGGTATCAATTTTTACGGCAAATACATCGGTAGTCACTTCGATAATTTTACGGTCCACAGCAGTGGCAGTAAGGGAATTATCAACGTCTGATTGCGGTACATCTGACTGACCGGCCTGCTGGCTTTGCGTCTTTTGTTGCGTTTGGGCACTAGGCTGCTGCGGTTGGTTGTAGTCATTATTCCACTCTTGGAATAATAAAAACGACACCAACAACAGGCCGATTATTAAAAACGTGCGTTGCGATTCCATAACAGCTCTTATTTCTCGTCGTTTAGATTAATGATGGTTACGTTTGCTGGGTACGGGGTCATCCCCACCAGCATGTAAAGGATGGCATTTTACTATTCGTTTCGTTGCCAACCAACTGCCTTTTATTGCTCCGTGCATTTTTATAGCTTGCAGAGCATACGAAGAGCAGCTCGGATTAAAGCGACAACTGGGCCCAAGTAGGGGGCTTATCCACTTTTGATAACCTCTAATTACAATAATGAGGCTGTGTTTTGGTATGGCCAAAATATGGGCGATCATAGGTAAGCCTCAGTACTGAGCAGAGTGATTGTGAATACTCAGTGAGTGTCGATTAAAAGGTGAGCTAAAGATACCTGAAAAAGACGCTAAATTCTATGATTGCTGGCGCTTTTGCTGCCCATTAGGACGCTTTTTGCCATGACGTCTGGGTGGTGGCTTGTATCCGGGTTTACAACGCTCATTGATTTTTCGCCATAACTTATCAAGTTCAGCACGAATCTCGGCATTAGAACGCTCATCAATACCGCGCTTAACCATAAGCACAATATCAATGTTATCTAACTGATGTTGATTGAGACGAAAACTCTCACGGGCGATACGCTTAATGCGGTTGCGTTGGTTGGCTTGCTTCACATTTTTTTTAGCTACGGTTAAACCAATGCGAGGATTATCTAAGTCGTTTGGTTTAGCTAGTAATGTGAATAGGGCGGTTGCTGCCCGAGCGGGCTCGTTAAAAATGCGGGAATAATGCGAGGGAGTTAACAGTCGTAACTCCCTGCCAAAGCGAAAGTCTTCCACTAATTAAGCAGAAAGTACTTTGCGGCCTTTAGCACGACGACGTGCTAGTACTTTACGGCCATTTGCTGACGCCATGCGAGCACGGAAACCGTGAGTACGCTTGCGCTTAAGTACGCTAGGTTGAAAAGTTCTTTTCATAACAATTCCATCCGATCGGTTAAGGTTTAAATTAACTGTGTGGGTCGCGATCCTCACACAGACGCAGACACTGCACAAAGCCAAGTGATTTACACCGGACAATAAGCGGTGCCTTAGCGAGCGCGGAATTCTATAGATAGTCTTGGTCAAAGTCAATGAAAATAACAGTGCTATAGGAGAAGGGGTGCGAAAAAAGTGTGCTCAGATCGGCGAGCGATCCTAAAAAGATCGGTGATTTATTGAAGTTTTCCACAGGCTCTGTTTAAAAAGTGCATAAATCCACTTAATAACCTTAATTGATCTTAAAAATTGAATCCGATCAAACCCTAATTAATGGTCTGCCTAACTTCTATTTTTAAAATTTATATTAAATAAAAACAATACCTTATGTAAATTTTGCGCAGGGAGCATAATTTCTAAAAAAATCAATATTGAAGTTGTGGATAAATAGGCGTCATAATGGACAGCCGGATCGCACCAAGGCGCAGATTCAGGGAAGACAAGCAACGACAACCTTCACCCGTGATGTACGGGTATCAATAATACAAACCTAATTTCGGGAGTACACT